>NZ_CP086068.1:2405127-4810254 GCF_020783335.1 Mucilaginibacter daejeonensis | reverse complement strand
GCTAATGAATGATGCATAACAGCTTCTTGCGTCAATATGATGGATCAAGCAGCATGCTACTTATATATGCATAAATATAACCGCGAGGTTTTTACCAAGAACTAGCGATGTGGATGTAGATCTTGCGCTCCCACAAACCTTATCATTAGATTGTATTCTAACCTCAAATTGGTATATTAGTGAATAAGAGCAGTAGAATTCTGGCCTCTTCTAATTTCATCCGGATTGGTAAAGCTTGGGAGGGATACATTGCGGGTGTCATGCGAAATAATCATTGGGACCATGTGGTTGAAAACGTCGTTCTACGACGGAATGGTCAAGCGTTAACAGATGTTGACTTGGTGGCGAAAAGGGGCGACACCCTTTACATCATACAGATCAAAGTATATTACGGAAATGGTATTAGCCAATTTGAGCAATGGAAGTTTCGTCAAAAACTGGAACACGGCGTTGAGCAGGTAAAACTGTCTGCCGACGCCATCGCGTCAGATTCCAATGTTTTGAAAGCATATTTTACAAGCACGCAATTGGCCGAAATACAGCGCACCCAGCCATTAGTCATGACAAATACCCATTATTATAATGGCTGGTGGTGCCGGGACGTGCCAGTAATGAGCACTGGTGCACTCATGCAGATCATCAACGGTGCTACAGATCGTTTCGTGGATATTGACGGAAAGGTGCTTGATACCAAACGATATGCCGCCGGGGATGTGTTGACCAACGACGAAATTTTTGATTTCCTGGAAACACCGTTGGATTGGCGTATCGGTGATACAGCGCAGGCTTTGCATCATCACCGGGAAACCTTTGATCACGCCGTATTGAAATTCCCGTACTTTATAGTTCAATAAGACAACCTAGTTTATAAATCAACTACGGTAACTCACTTTACAAGTGCCATTAAATGTGAACGGATGGATAAAGATGAACGATTATTCCGCTAGACACAAATGACGGATTCGAACCTGCCGAATGCTTTGAATGTAAGTTTACATTATAAGTTTAACATCACAACGAAGTGTCTGGCACACAGATAAATTAATAATGTAAATGGATGCCGATAAAGTCGATTCAATTTCGCCTCCAATTGAACGGATGTTGAGGTCATCTCGATTCGAAGTTTATTTTTATTTAACTTCGGCTCATATGAATATTATTACGTGTGTTTCACGAAAAAGCGTGATCTTTATCTCAATACACTAAGTAGCATAATTTAAGGGTCAGTTAGTGGCTATTTGGTGAGCGCCCGGTGAGCAGGGTAATAAACCAAGACATAGATATCGAAAGAGAGCCCGCAACGCAATTTTCAGCGTTCCCTCCGGTTCCAAATCAGCCCCCATTTTCAAATTGCTTTCTTAAATATATGTTGATCTATTCACCGATTTTGTTTAACTTTAAACAAGTCATTAGGAATCAAAATACTGCAAATTCTCCGCGAGAAATTCGGGAGTAAAATTTCAGCAGTTCAGTAAAGTATTGACATTTAATAGCATAACGAAGTGGTTCGAGTCCCGTCCATTCCGCTAAAAACATTCACAGAATGTGCAAAAGCCTTCAAATTTAACGATTTGAAGGCTTTTTGTTTTGCTGCCTACCTTATAATGTCCAAACATCACCAACGACAAGGTTAGGATCGATCTGGCATCTGTTCCATACCATTTACCAACGCTACCAGCGCCACTTGTCAAAGGAGCTTTTCAATACGCCATTGCAGATCAAGCAGTTATTATTAAGTTGAATTTTATAATACCGGCCTTTGGCTGAGAAATAAAGCGGCCACCTGAAGCGTTTTGATGAATTGAGGTGACACCGGATCTTCGCATAACCTATTAATTTTAATTGATCGCAAGCGCATGACGGCATTTGAAAAATTATCTCTTGAGCAGTACCTCGATAATTTACAGGCCTTTTTGCCGGCCCAACTCATGGACCTAAAAAGATTCATCAGCCTGCGGCAGGTCAATGCGGGCGAAATCTATATCCCGGTGGGCAGTAACTCACAAAAACTGGCTTTTATCATCAAAGGATTGATCCGCACCTATCTGCTAACACCGCATGGAGAGGAGCGCACCTTGATGCTACGGTGGGAGAATCAGTTCTTTGCCGCGCACGATACGATATTGAATGGGATACCAACGCGGTTCGCGTATCAGGCCATGGAGGACACCCTGTTACTTGAGATGGATCATGCCAAGGTCGCGCCAGTGATCGAACAAAATTTGGAACTGGCCAACTTCCAAAATAAGGTGACATTGGAAATGCTGGCGGGCGCAATGGAGCGCATGGAAGAATTTGTATTACTTACCGCAGAAGAGCGCTACCAGCGCCTGATCACCCAAAAACCAGATATTTACAACCGGGTGCCTGATAAATATCTGGCCAGCATGCTGGGTGTCACTCCGGTCACCTTAAGCAGGATCAGGAAACGCACTCTAAATGGCAGATGACTTTATTAGCGTTTGATAATTTTTTCCGGATCAGCGTGAAGTAGTTTTGATGAACTTAATAAGACAGATCATGCTTAAAGATATCATCCAATTACTGACCATATCCGTGCTTCGGTATTTCATCATTTCTGGAGTGGCCTTTTTCCTCTTTTACTGGCTGGGTGAGCACTGGTTCGCCCCTAATAAGATTCAGGGAAATAAGGCCGGACGTAAAGACTTCATACGCGAGATACTGCATTCAATGCAAACCACTGTTGTTTTGACGATCATAGGGTGTGTCATTATGTTCACCCCATTAAAAAAATTCACCCTGATCTATGATGGTCTTCATGACCGGTCAATGGTTTGGTTCTTTTGTTCACTTGTGATCGCGTTTCTGATCCACGACACATATTTTTATTGGATGCATAGGTTGCTTCACCACCCCCGCCTCTTCAAGCTGACGCATCTATTGCATCATCGATCCAATAATCCATCTCCATGGGCTGCATACTCATTCAGTTTCATTGAGGCCTGGACGGAAGGGCTGGTTCTGCTCCTGATCGTGTTGGTGCTACCTATTCATTTGTATGCGATAATGGCTTTTGTTCTCGGCGGGTTCGTGATCAACGTTTACGGTCACCTGGGGTACGAAGTGGCACCTTTATGGTTGCGCGGAAGCATCCTTTTTGAGATCGTGAATACCTCGGTGCACCACAATGTTCATCATAGTAAATTTAAGGGCAACTACGGCTTGTATCTCCGTATCTGGGACCGTTTAATGGGTACAGAGCACCCAGATTATGTAGCTATTTATGACCGCGTACAACAAAAGCGAATGGCTTCGACAAGCGCTAAAAAGCTTAGCTCCTTTAAAGCCCTGTGGAGCGATCGGTCAATTTGACTGAGTAGGATCTGCCGCTTAATCGGTGCTCATTCATGCGTGTATATTGGGGTTTCTCTATAACATTGCGCGGCTTTCCAAAAGATAAAATGACGCGCAGGTCGAACACAATGATAAACGGTCCGCTGTTTTACGATAGCGAATTGATGATCGATCACCTTTTAAACGAGTAACATATGTCTGAATATAATAAGTCGATTTTAGAAAAAGCGAACCAGGCGATCAAACAAGGCGACAACGAGGGCTTTCTAACATTTTGTACCGACGATACCACATGGAACTTTATTGGCGACAAGGTTCTTTCGGGAAAGCAGGAAGTGCGCGAATGGATGAAGGAAGGATACAAGGAGCCACCGAGATTCACCGTGTCAGATATGATCGCTGAGGCGGACCATGTGATCGCCATTGGCACCATCCAACAACAGAACGAGGATGGAGAAGACGAAACCTACCGGTACTGTGATGTCTGGAAGTTTCGCGATGGGTTGATGTGCGGTCTCGAAGCATTCGTTATTAAAAGTTAGTAACCGCCAGGGCCATTATTATGATGCTGACAATTACGGCTTATGGCCTCAAAAGCCATATTTATCACAATAACGTGCAGATATTTTAACACATCTTGAAAGAGTTTTATATATTTGCAGTCCCAAACGGGAGGAGTGGTAGTTCAGCTGGTTAGAATACATGCCTGTCACGCATGGGGTCGCGGGTTCGAGTCCCGTCCATTCCGCAAAAAAGGGTCATTATGACCAAAAGCCTGTAAATAGATCTACAGGCTTTTTTTATTTTAAGCACGCCGCTATTGAACGAACTACTCAAATAGAGGCCGTATCGCTCACAGGCACCTCATCGTCTTCGTAAAAAGGTATAGGCAGGCCTGATGATAGTGCTGTTTGCTTTAAAATGACCTTGCGTAACCGTTCCTGGTGCTCATCTCCCCATATACCTATAGCACTGATCAGCGGAATGAGTGTTTGGCCAAGCTCGGTAAGGTCGTATTCCACCTTTGGGGGCATTACCGGGTAGATGGTCCGGCTTACCAATTCATGGTCTTCCAGCTCCTTTAATTGCACGTTCAATACCCGGCGCGATACATCAGGGATCTTGCGTTGCAGCTCGCTCGGCCGTTTGTGGCCTTGATGAATGAACCACAAGATGCGGATCTTCCATTTGCCGTACAGTACTTCTCCCACGAGGTCGAGCCCGCAGTTGAGCGATGGAGCGATCTTTTTCACATACATAATAACAAATATACGATAGCGGCCACAAGTGGGCAATACGGATAAATTCAGCCCTATTTGATTCGTAAGCCCGTAATTGTATGGTATCGGCGTACTACGGAGATTTGCACCAACACATTTAATAACAGCTGAAATGAATTATCAAAATGAACTATCGGGCAAGATCACCCTGGTGACCGGAGGTACAAAAGGAGCAGGAAAGGCCATCGCCGAAAGGCTGTTACAAGCCGGTGCAACAGTGATCATCACCGCAAGGAACGCTCCCGAAACAGAGAACAACAGCTTGCATTTTATTGCTGCTGACCTGAGCAAGGCGGAGGATGCGCAAAAAGTGATCAGTGAAGTGCTGAAAACCTATGGCAGGCTGGATATCCTGGTGAATAACCTCGGCGCTTCATCAACACCCGCCGGTGGTTTTGCAGCATTGAATGATGAGGATTGGATCTCGACCCTGCAAGCCAACCTGTTGGCTCCGGTAAGGCTCGACAGGGGCTTTTTAGCACAAATGATCGAGCGAAAAAATGGCGTGATCATCCACATCGCTTCCATCCAAGGCATATTGCCGCTATATAATTCTACCTTGCCATATGCCGCTTCGAAGGCAGCGTTGATCAATTACAGTAAAAGCTTATCTAAAGAGGTCACACCAAAAGGTGTTCGCGTACTGACCGTTTCACCTGGGTGGATCAATACATCAGCATCGGTAGCTTGGTTGGGCGAGATAGCGAGGAATGCCAACAGTACCGTAGAAGAAGCTCAGCAAGGAGTAATGGACGCCTTGGGCGGGATCCCATACGGCAGACCGGCCGAACCGGAAGAAGTGGCCGAGTTGGTAGGGTTCCTCGTCTCTCCACGAGCTAATTATTTAACAGGGACCAATTTCATTATCGACGGTGGGACCGTACCGACCATCTAAACAACCTAAAACACATCGATACCATGAAATTACCACAAGTAGTACAGCGTTTTATAGAAACGCAGCACATTTACAACAGCAAGGCTTTCGCAGATTGTTTCACCGGATCGGCTATCGTTCACGATGAGGGTAAGACCCATAAGGGCAAGGAAGAGATCCAACAATGGATCCAACATGCCATGGAAGTGTATCGGTCTCAGCTTAAACCGCTTCAGTATGACGAGTCAGACTCGAAGGGCGTGCTTACCGCTGAAGTGTCAGGCACATTCCCTGGCAGCCCGGTGGTGCTCAAATTCAATTTCGGCTTTAAGGACAGCCTTATCGACTCTTTGAACGTGACCCAATAAGTTGGGCTCGCGTAAAACTCTATTAATAAAAAAGCCTCTAAGAAATAACTTCTTAGAGGCCCCCAATTTAATGTCATTGACCTTGCCCTATCTACTCATAGGGCAAAGGTTCAATGCGCAGTTTACAGCAAGCTTATTGCGGAACACCGCCGGCTTGTGTAGGCCATCCCGGGTTTTGGTATATTGGCGTGGTGCCATTGCTTGATGCGATCACAAATTCCTGGGCAGCAACAGGGCTCAGGTAATGTGCCATGATCCATTTGGCACCGTTGTATGATAATGAGGTGTTTCTGATCTCTTGCGGACGCAGGTATAGGCTCAAGGCAGGGTCTGAAACGTTAGACTTGGTATTGGATGCGCCATAGATCAGCGTTGAACCGTACCATGATTGCATTGGGCCCCATAGTTTGAAGCCTTCAAAGTGGTATGGCTGAGTGATCAGCTGATCCATAGCTCTCCACCTGATCAGGTCCATATAGCGTAAGCCTTCGGCCATCAGCTCACATCTTCTCTCACGTCTGATGTTATACAGCGTAGGCGATATAAGCGTACCGGCCGAGTAAGCGCCCATGTCCAGGGTCTCTTTTGACATATCGGTAGCGGCAATGGTCTTTTGGAAGTTAGGGTCCACCTTAGCACGGTTACGTAGTTGCGCCCAGTAGGTTGCAGCGGTACCGTCAATGCTACCGGTCAGCTCGTAGCTCGCCTCAATGTAGTTCAGGTAAGCCTCAGTAGCCCTGAAGATGATACATCCAGTGTAACCACCACCGTTGCGCGCCTGGGCACCGTCATAGTTCAGGCCTTTACGGATAGCGTAACCGGTGGAGTATTTTTGCTCATAGGTGGATACGGTGATCAGCGGATTAGGCTCAACAGCGGTAACGTGGGTACCTGCGCTTGCGTTCAACAAAACGTTCTTTTGACCGGGCTCTTTCAGGAACAGGTTCAAACGGCCGTCACGATCTGCTCTTACATCGCTAATGTAGTTATCACCTTTGTAACCGCTTCCGGCAGCATATATGGGTAGGCCATTGCTCATCACAAAGCTTTCAACCATACTGCGGGTCAAACCAACAGCGTTGTTGCCGATCATGGCGTATACAGGTACGTTGTGGGTAACGATGTTCTGTGCATATTGTCTCCACAGCAACACTTCGCTATAGCCCGACATATCCACCGCACTGAACATGTTGAAGTATGGGTTCTCGTTGGTAGGCGCTTCAATAATACCGGTGTTGTTGGTCAGCGCCACTTTGCTGGCCACTGCCTGGGCCGCCTTCATCGATTCGCTCAGGAAATACTGGATCTCGCCATCGATGCTACCAGAAGGGAACTGATAGCTGGAATTATAGCTGACCGTCTTTCCTGGCCAGTTGGTACCGTTAGGTACGAAGGCGGTACCTTTAAAGTACTTTAGCCAGGTACCTTCAAAAAGGCCCACACGTGAACGCAGTAACAGGGCACACTCTTGCGAGATACGGTTCTTATTACCTACCGAACCTGATTGCAGTAAGGTAGCGGCCGAGTCAAGGTCTGACAGGATGAACCTGGCCACCTCGGTACGTGGGCGGCGCTCGCTGGCCTTGGTCAGTATGCTCAGGTCATCAGGCAGTGGTGACCTTAAGATAGGGAAGTCGCCAAAACGCTGAAGTTTGGTAAAATACTCGTAGGCACGTAAAAAGTAGATCTCGCCAATGTATTGGTTGATGTTAGTGCTGCTACCGGTGATCTGTCCGGCGCGCCATCTTGGTAACGTTTGCGACAGGAAGTAGTTCAACTGGCGGATGTTGCCAAAGTTCCAATCGCCACCGTCAAGATTCACGCGCCACTGACCCGGAATGAACCGGTTGTTCAGATCAGGGGTGATCATGTTATCGGTATTAGCATCGATACCAAAGGTGCCAAAGGTCCAGTTCTGGTGTGATGGCAGGATGCTGGAATAGCGGGCAATGGCATAAGCGCCTAATTGCGACTGCTCATTGAAAAAGCCTTCAGGCGTGATCTGCGACAATGGCGCCTGATCAAGCTGTTTTTTACAGGCCGAGGTGAATATCACTAAGCTTAACAACAGGTAAGCAAAGCTCTTTTTAATATTGATTTGATCGAATTTCATAATGGATCAGATTAAAATGTAGCACTTAGACCAAATGATACCACTTTTGAAAGCGGATAAGGGTTACCTACCCAGTTGTAATCCAGCATTTCCGGATCGAACATCTTGGCCAGTTTGGTCCAGGTCACCAGGTTCTCACCAGAGGCGAACACTCTCAGTTTTGACAGGCCTATACGCTTGGTAAGCATGTTAGGAATGGTGTAACCTAATTGGATGTTCTTCAGGCGCAGGTAAGCAGCATTTTGTACGTAGCGGGTTTGTACCTGTTGATTCTTTTTGGTGCCAAATGTTGGACGTGCATAATAGCTGTCGGTATTTACACCCAGCGGACTGCTTGGATCGTTCCTGAAGTAGTCGAGGTGTTGTTTTAAACCTGATGACCACCAGATCACGTCAGTAGCACCCCAGAAAAGGTAGCTATCGGTAAAGTAATCTCTTTTCAACACACCCTGGAAGAACGCTCTAAAGTCGAAACCTTTATAATCGGCACCCACATCAAAACCTACGCGGTAACGGGCGGTGCTGTTACCAATGATGTGACGGTCGCCCGGGTTAGCTTCGGTAGATGATCCGTTATCGAACTTGCCATCTTTGTTATAGTCGGCATACATGATGTCACCAGCACCCCACTGCGCACCAACGATAGATTGTCCGTTGCTCAGGGTAGCTAAGTGAGCGTCCATCTCAGCTTGTGTTTTAGCGATACCTACGGTAGTGTAACCCCATATCTCGCCCAGTTTTTGACCAACACGGTAGTTGTTCAGGTTGCCTGCCGGGTTAGGGTAACGGGTAACCGTCACCTGGTTGTCAGAGAATAACAATTTAACGTTATAACCTAAGCCATTTTTAAGGCGGTCGTTCCAGCCGATCTCTAACTCATAACCGGCCGATTTAAGGTCAGTGTTGTTAGTGGCCGGAGGGGTAACACCCAATGTTGCTGGTAGCAATTGGGCAGGGCCTAACATGTCAAGGGTCTTGCGGATAAAGTAGTCGAATGAACCGGTCAAACGGTTGTTGAAAAATCCGAAGTCCAAACCAGCGTCGTAGGTCTTAACGGTCTCCCAGGTCAAGGTAGTGCTGATCAGGCTTGGTGCACCGGCAGTACTTGGCTGCTGGCCACCTACTAACCATGAACCGTTGGCCGCACCATAAGGTATGGTCAGGTAGGTCGGATACCAGTCGCGTGTGTTCTGGTTACCCAGGCTGCCGTATGAACCACGGAACTTGAAGGTATTAACGGTCTTGTTCAGGCCTTGAAAGAAATCTTCACGGGCGATGTTCCAGCCGGCAGACACTGAAGGGAAAACACCCCAGCGTTTATCAGAACGGAACCTTGAAGAAGCATCGGTACGCAGGTTTGCCTCTAAGAGGTATTTGCCATCATAATCGTAGTTCAAACGACCGAAGAAACCTGCTGTGGCCCATTGCTGATATTGACCGTTGAGCGATGGCGCTACCACTTTACCGTTGGCATCAAGGCCGGAGGTCAGGTTCAACACCGGTTGAGCCGCAATGATGACGCCCTGACGTGAACCGCTAAGGTCACGGTATTTGGTCATCTCGGTCTGGTAACCTAACAATATTTTGAAGTTGTTTTTCTGTATGCTCTTAGAGTACTCGGAATAGATGTTGGCGTTAAAATAATTCTCTTTAAAAGCGTACTCATAAACGCTTGATGAGTTGCTGTATACATAAGCGTTGCCGGCCACATCGTGGTTGTAAAGCTGTTGTACATCGTAATGACGGAAATCGTTACGGATACGGTAGTTCACCTCGGCAGTTGTACGCCAGCCTTTGATCGGCTGTAACACCAATTGTAACTGGTGATAGTTCCAATCCTTAGTGGTACGGTCCTGACCGCCCTGATCCAAACCTAAGGCAGGTGAAGGCGACGAGAACAGGTAACCATTAGGGTCTTTCAACGGTAATACCGGCCATCCCTGGCGGGCAAGGTCATTGTACAGACCATCGGTCATAAATGATGGGCGTTTCAATTCCTCTCTCGAGAAACGCATCGAGTAGTTCAGGTCAAGGTACTGGCTGATCTTGTTATTGATCTTGGCGGTAACGCCATAACGGTTGTAACCATCAGGATTGTAGCGCATCAGACCGGCTTGGGTCAGGTAGTTGCCTGATATGTAATAGGTGGTCTTTTCGTTACCACCTGTAATGCTCATGTTGTGCTCTTGCGCAAATGAATGGTCTTTGTAGATGGCTTTGTACCAGTCAACATTGTCATTACCATAAGCATAACCATCGGCCCAAAAGTTCTTGTTGCTCGGGTTAGGGATGATGCTTGCCGTAATTTTGCCATCCTGGTAATCCTTGATGCGTTTTAAACGATCAGCGTCAAAAAAGGCAGTGCTACCACCATTGATGTTGGCATCGTTAAAGTACAGGGCGAAGCTGTAAGAGTCAAGCATTTCGGGCCTTACCACCGGGGTGGTGATACGGAAGCTGTTATTATAGTTCACCTGGATGTTACCCAGTTTGCCACGTTTGGTGGTGATCAGGATCACGCCGAAAGCAGCTCTTGAACCATAGATCGATGAGGCAGAAGCATCTTTAAGTACCGAGATGCTTTCCACATCCTGAGGGTTCAAGCTGTTAAGGTCGCCGGCCATGTTATCGATCAGGATCAGTGGGTCGGTATTGGTGTTACCACCGATAGAGCCGGTACCACGGATGTTGATCGACGGAGAGCTTTCCAATGAACCGTTGCTTTGAGTGATGTTAAGGCCGGGGATCAAACCTTGCAGCGCCTGGGTAACGTTCTGTACCGGGCGGTTGGCAAGGTCTTTTGCTGTTACGGTGGATACCGCACCGGTAAGGTTAACTCTTTTTTGCTTACCAAAACCTACCACCACTACATCGTTCAGGCTGTTCAGGTCTGACTCGAGCGACAGGTCTATACGATAGACCGAGCCGGTATTAGGCTTATAGTCGGCCACTGATACGGTACGGGTCTTGTAACCCACGATGGAGATCACCAGGGTGGCGTTCGCATCGGCTTTCAAAGTGTAGGCGCCGTTCACGTCAGAGCGGGTGCCGTTGGTAGTGCCTTTAACGGCGATGCTTGCTGCGGGGATAGGTCCTTGTGCATCTTTTAAAACACCTTCTATCGTTACACTCTGGGCAAACAATAATACTGGGAAACACAGGATGAACCAGGTAAGTGCCCAGTGAGCTTTGTGATTTTTTAAAAAGTAAAAGTTCAACTTCATGTTCAAAAATTGGTTAAGCCATCAACAGCGGCATAGAGCCCAGGCTTCTGCATATCCAGAGGACATCGTAGAGACCCGAGGAGATATCGCTGTTGCTGATGACAGCATGATCAGATAAATGACGGAGGTGCAGCACGCCACGCACGCCGATGTGCAGGGTACAGGGCTGAGCTACAAGTAATGTCATTTGAGTGGTTACTCAAGTTCCATAGCTCTGAGCTACAAACTTAACTCAGCCGGGAGTTTATAAGGAAGATCGTTTTGGTAAATCGGTCATCATAAAATAGGGGTTTATAGTTTTGTTAGCTTGCTCTACTAGATATGAGCGTTAACGAAAATACTGAGTAGTGGGGGCTTCGATAGGGTATCGAATCGTCCAGATAGAGGGGGTAAACTGTCCAAATAAAGCTCTGTCACCCATTTTTTACCAACGGCATGCAGGATTTTAACAAATTAGTCGTAAAGGGCTAAGGAGCGTCAAATATTTGCTGCCGGCAAGTTGCTGGGCCAAGTGCATGAGCACTATGTGAAATAGAAAGAGCCTGATCATAAAGTTTTGATGAACTTTACGGTCAGGCTCTTAATTGGATCAACAAGGTCACACACATTAAAGTAACTCACCACGCGGCGGGTGACGCGCCGCGCGGTGGTGTTCAGGCTTGGATCAACGTTTGTCTTCCAGGCTCAGGGTATAGGTATAGCTATACTTTTTATCAAGCAGGCGGTACGGCTTGTGCGGCAGAGCGCCCCAGCTGTCATCGCCACCTACGCCACGTTGGGCGAGGTCAATGTTCAGGTAGGTGTTGTTGCTGTATTGCAGATCGGTAGGGTGCTGTTGTTTTTTTGACAGACCAGGATCCAGATCCTCGGTAGATACGTTCAAGGCACTAAAGCAGATCGGTTGGGCACCTTCTATCTTGATGCTTTGGCCCTGTCCGTTGGTCAGTTTTAACCATCTCACATCGGTCTTGTAACCGCTCTCTTGAGGGCGTATATAGCCACGGTAATACTGGTTCTTTACTGAATCAGAGTACAGGCCTACAAACGAAGCGTCATGACGGTCGCTGTAGTTCTCCCAAGGGCCGCGGCCATAATAGGTCAAACGGTCATAACCACCCCACAGGCGCATGCGCATACCAAAGCGAGGCAATTCAGGCAGGTCGCGTCCGGTCATATCCATTGATGCGGTCACTTTGATCGAGCCATCATTGTTGACATGGTAAACTATTTTGTAAGGTACATCTACCCCGGCCAGTATCGACTTAACGGTCACGTTAACGCCATCCTCATCAGGTTTGCTCACATCAACGTCTTTGACCATGTTGTTAGCATGAGCATTGCGCCATATACCTAAACGCTCGGGCATGTTGTTACCAAAATCGTTATCGGTAGGGGCACGCCAAAAATAGGGTTCAGGTAACTGCCTGATCATTTGGCCAGTTGGGCCGGTAAGCTTGATCAGCCTTCCTGATGCCAGGTCAAATTCGCCGCTCACCTTGTTCTCCGCCGTGAACGACATCGTCTTGTCGCTCATTTTAACGGTTAGCTTGCCTTTAGCCGTAGCCATATTAGTAAAGTGATCGCCTTTTAGCTTGAATTGCTCTTCGGCTATAACATGGCCGGCGGGTATCATCTCTGTGGCCTTTTTAGTGGTTGCGCTCAGGGTCACAAAATACTCGTCATTTGCCTCAACGTTAGGTAAGGTCAATGGCAGTTGTATCTGTTTTTGCTGATGCGGAGCTAAGGCTACATCGAATTGGCCTTCCTTGAACAGCGTACCGTTCTTGTATATTTTCCAATTAAAGTTATACTGGTCCAGATCAGTGAAATCGAACTTATTGCTGATATCGAACTTGCCGCTCAACGGGTCGGTCGAAGTGAATAGTACGTTCTGGTAAACCTTTTTTACCTCATAAGCGCCCGGATCTGGCGTGCGGTCGGCACTCAAAATGCCGTCGGCCACACCGTTCTCGTCATTTTGCAGGTGGAAACCACCAAGGTCACCGCCGTAGGCCCAGTAAGTATCTTTATTGGAGTTGATGGCCTTGATGCCTTGATCTACCCAATCCCAGATAAAGCCGCCTTGCATGTGCTTGCTTGACGAGATAATGTCCCAATATTCCTGGAAGTTACCGTTGCTGTTACCCATCGCATGCGCATACTCGCACATGATGTACGGGCGGGCCTTATCGGCAGCGGCGTAGTTCTTCATGTTGCTGATGCTTGGATACATCGGACACACGATATCGGTATTAACATCCTCACCGGCCTGCTCGAATTGTACCGGGCGGCTGTTGTCGCGGCCTTTGATCCATTTATAAGTATCATGGAACACCGGACCGTTACCGCACTCGTTACCTAACGACCAGATGATCACCGATGGGTGGTTCTTATCGCGCTCCACCAACCGTACCGTACGATCGATGTGCGCCGGAGCCCATTCGGGCAGGTAGGCCGGGTGTTTAGCATGATCGAACCATGACTGGAACTCGGCACCCATACCATGCGTTTCGATGTTGGCCTCATCTACCAGGTAAAGACCGTACTGATCGCACAGCTTGTACCATTCGGGGTCATTAGGGTAGTGGCTGGTACGTACCGCATTGATGTTGAACTGCTTCATCAGCTTGATATCCTTCAACATAGTGGCGCGTACGGGTACGTGACCGGTCACATCATCATGTTCGTGGCGGTTCACCCCTTTTACCAGGATAGGCATACCGTTCACCATCAATTGTGAGCCTTTGATCTCGACCGTGCGGAAACCGATCTTGGTATTAGTGATCTGGTCTTGCTTGCCGTTATGGTAGGTCACCACGCAGTTATACAGGTTAGGGCTCTCGGCGCTCCATTTAAGCGGGTCGGTAACGGTACCGGCAAAGTTGAGCACTTGCATGCTATCCTTACCTCCGGTAACATTACGTGTTTGGGTGAACACGTTCTTGCCGGCTTTGTCTTTGATCTCAACGGTCACAGATCCGCGTGCCGGGCTATTCTTATCAAAAGAACGCAGGGTGACCTCAGCCGCGAACAAGCCATTTTTGTATTGGCCATCCAAACCAGGGTGCAGGAACATGTCCCAGATGGTCTTTTCAGGCATGGCGTACAGGAACACATCACGCTCTATGCCGCTTAAACGCCAAAAATCCTGGTCTTCCAGGTAGCTGCCATCATGCCAGCGGAACACCTGTACCGCCAGTTGATTGTTGCCCGGCTTAAGATATTTGGTGATATTGAACTCGGCAGGTGACTTGGCCACTTTAGACATGCCCACCTTTTTACCGTTCACATAAACGTAAGCACAGCCCGATATCGAACCAAAGTGAAGCAACACCTGCTGGCCTTTCCAATTGGCCGGTACGCTGAACGTACGGCGATAAGTACCTACCGGATCGTTCTCGCCGATCAGCGGTGGCTGGCGTAAGTGCGGGTAAGTGATATTGGTGTAGATCGGGATGCCAAAACCTTTCAATTCCCAGTTAGAAGGCACCGGTATGGTGCTCCAGCGCGAATCATCAAGGTCGGTGCGGTAAAAATCCTTCATCCGTTGTGATGGCTTGTCCACATACTGGAACTTCCAGTTGCCGTTAAGCGAGCGGTAATGGTCTGACCGTTTTTCGTCATCGGCCAGTGCATCTTTCATGTTGTTGTAAAGCATGAACGATGCATGGGCCTTTTCTTTGTGCCAGTCTACCGATGTGGGGTCTTCCCAATCGTTGCGCTTGTTCTGGGCATTTGCAATGCTTCCGATCAAGCAAAATATAAATAGGAACTTTCTCATGTGCTGCTAATGTGGTACACGGCCCTGCTGTTCAACAGCGGCCACATATACCGATATGGAAGGGCGTGGTAAAGGTCAATTAATTTTTTGGTAAGTCTTTACGTATTCTATCTCGTATTTACGCGGAAAAGTGGTGCGGCTTGGATCGCCGCCGTTGTCGCCGCCTAAAGCCAGGTTCAACAATATATAGTGCGGCTGTTTAAAAGGATTGATCCCGGTGCCGTCCTGGTTCATCAGATCCTTCAAGGCCACGCGGTTGAGGAGGATATCATCTACATACAGGCTGATCTCGTTCTCATCCCAGTCCATGCGCCAGTTATGGAATTTTTTGCTCCACTCCTTGCCGCCCAGGGCGCTGATCGGTTTATCAGTGCTGTACCATTTGGCCTTGTAAGCCGTAGCCGTACCACAAGCGATGTTGGCCAGCAGCATACCTCTGTAATACTCCATGATGTCGATCTCGCCGTTGGATGGCCACTGGCCTTTTACGCCCAGAGTCCAGAAAGCCGGCCATAAACCCGCGGCGGTGTCGATACGGGCACGCATCTCCATGCGCCCGTACTGCCAGCTGTGGGCATGGCGGGTATTCAAACTGGCCGATGTGTATTCGATAAATTCGCGGCTGGTGCGCCAGTCGGTGCTTTGGGGTACGTAAAGCGGGTTAGGCAGGTGTACCTTTTGCGCTTCAATGATCAGCTTGCCGTTCTTACAGTAAGCATTTTGCGGTTGGTACCACTGTAGCTCATGATTGCGCACAAAACCCTTTTCATATTGCCAATTGGCGGTATCGGGTAGGCCGTCACGCTCGAACTCATCGCTCCATACCAGGCGGTAGCCTTTGTGATCGGGCTTGGTTTGGGCTTGGAGGCCGCTCAGTGCAAAGGCGGTCAGCGCCAGGCCAACGGTCAATATCTTGGAGTAAGCTATCATCAGGAGTGGATCAAAATGTCCGGTAAGTATAAGCCGTAAGGCGCCGACCGGTCACAACCCTAAAGACCAAAAATGTATCCGGATACAGGAGGGTCAAATCTTCCTTTTGTAGGGGGTAAATCGTCCAAGCGGGGTTTTGTGGCCAACAAACCAACTCAATTTAGGTTAACGCTTAATTTTATCGGCAGATCCAGTAACTTTAGGTCATTTATTTCAGACCAATTCATCACTCAGGGAATATGCCCAAGGTTCGTTATTTCTTGATCATTTTTAGCATGCTGTTATTGGAAGGAGTGCGTGCACATACGCTGCCTATCCGAACCATCAGTATCAATGATGGCCTGTCGAATAACTCGGTTAACGCGATATTCCAGGATCACCTCGGCTTTATGTGGTTCGGTACGCACGATGGGTTGAGCTGTTACGATGGCAAGCAATTCGTCACGTTCCGCAATCATTTCGGCGATAAAAGCTCTTTGCCTTATAACTATATCTACTCGGTAGCTGAGGACAACAAAGGACGCATTTGGGCAGCTACCGGCCAGGGTGTAGGCATATATGACCGCTTTTCGCACAAGTTCACCACGCTTTACAGTCTTTCTACCCGGTCAAAAAGGCTGTTCCATATCGATAATGCCGTTAACGTGGTGAAGGCCGATGCGCAAGGCAACATGCTTATAGGCACTAACGGCATAGGCATGTTGCGGCAGGCAGCTAACGATACCGTGGCCACCCTCATTCCTTTTGTACAGGCCGATGGAAAGCTCTCTACCGCCTACAATGCAAGGGCGATCGTTACTGATGCCAAAGGGCAAGTGTGGGTAGGGATCGATGGGGAGGGGGTCTATCTTTACGTACCTAGGCTGAACAGGGTGGTGCCGGTGGTGAAAGGGCTGAAAAGTATCAACGCTCTTCAGGCTTCAAGTAATGACCTTTGGATCGGAACCGGTAAAGGCCTGTACTTGTATCGTTCGGCGCAGAGAACGGTGGTCAGATCTTCGCAGCTGTTCCCTTCCACGCTGGATAATGAGGACGTGACCTCTATACTACAGGTAAGCCCCGGCCGGGTTTGGGTGGGTACCACCAGCAACGGCCTTTTCCGGGTCGACCTCGACTCCCATACCACGCAGCATTATTATCCATCAAAGGATGGCAACAACTTCATCAGCAGCGAGATCGTGCCTGCCTTGTTTCAGGATAATGAACGCCGTGTTTGGATAGGCACGCTAAAGGGCGGCATCAACATCATCGATAATAACGACCAATATTTCCATGCCGTTACCCACGACCCACAGAACAAGAACAGCCTGATCTACCCGTACGTATCCGCTTTTAGCGAGGACCAAAAGGGCGTGTTATGGGTAGGTACTGACGGCGGTGGGATGAATAGCTGGGACCCCGTAACGCGCGAAGCCAAAGCTTACGTGCACGTTGCAGGTGATGCGGGCTCATTAAGCAGTAACCTGGTCACCAGTATCCTGACCGATGCTTACGGCGGCCTTTGGACAGCTACTTATGGGGCTGGTATCAATAGATTTGACCCACGTACGGGTAAGTTCAAAAAGTATCAGTGTGTATCGCCCTCTAATGAGGCGAGCAACTACGTTTGGCTGTTGTATGAGGACCATGAACAGAAGCTATGGGCAACTACCTTTGGTGGCAGTGTATTCTATTACGACCGTAAAGACGACCGCTTTAAGCAATTCAATAACGACTTTAATAACATGGTGGCGTTCATGGAAGACAGCCACCATGAGCTTTGGGCAGCTAACGCTCACTTCCTGAGCCGCATGGATCGTAACAATCAGGACCACCGTTTCTATGATGTGGGCAAGCCCATACGGGCGCTGCATGAGGATGCTCGCCACCGGTTTTGGATAGGTACCGAAGGGGGCGGTCTCATCTTGTTCGATCGTGATAAAGGCCAGGTGCTTAAGCAGTACACGGATGCCAACGGACTTTGCAACAATTCGGTATTAAGTATATTGGAGGATAAAAATGGCAAGCTGTGGATGAGCACCTTTGGTGGACTATCCTGCTTTGACCCGCGTACCCAAAAGTTCCGTAATTTTTACCGGGAGAACGGTTTGCAAAGCGACCAGTTCTCGTACAATGCGGCGCTTAAGCTCAAAAGCGGCGAGATGCTCTTTGGTGGTATAGGCGGTTTTACGCGGTTCGACCCTGATAGTATCAACTACAAGCCCAAGCCGCCGGTGCTGGTATATCTCACCTCTATCAAGGTCGATAATAAGGTGGTCACATCCGGCAGTAAGTACGTGAAAGGCTTTAACCGCACCGGTATCGATGAGGTGGAGGTGCCGTATCAAAAAGCAGATCTATCGGTTAGCTTTTCCTCGGTAGACCTTTCGCGCTCGGGTAAGGCCAAATACGCCTACTTCCTCGAGAATTGGGATAAGGACTGGTCGGTCACTACCTCGTCCGATCCGGTGAGCTACAGCCATTTGCATGAGGGTACCTACTACCTGCATGTGAAACGGAGCGATGCCTCGGGCAACTGGGGCCCTGACCGGGTATTGCTCACGGTGGTGATCTTACCGCCGTTCTACCGTACCATCTGGGCGTACCTTTTTTACTTGGTGGGTATCTCAGTAAGCATCTACCTGTACAACCGCTACCGGGTAAATAAGGCCCGCCTGGAGCATGAAGTTGAACTGGCCAATGCCAGCGCCGAAAAAGAAAAAGAGCTGAACGAACGTAAAACGGCGTTCTTTACCAATGTATCGCACGAGTTCAGGACACCGATCACCCTGATCGTGAACCCGCTTAAAGACAGTTTACAGAAGCGAATACCGCTCACCGAAAAGAACGGGCTTGAACTGGTATACACCAATGCGCAAAAGTTATTGAAACTGATCGATCAGTTGCTGGCCTTCAAAAGCATTGGCCAGCAAGACACCGCGCCGGTGCTTACGGTAGTGAACTTTAAGGTGCTGTGCCGCGAGTTGTTCAATAACTTCGTTAAAGAGGCCGAAATGAAGCGGCTTAACTACCAACTGACCGATGAGTGTGAGGATGCGCTGATCAATGCCGACCCAGCCCAACTGGAGGTGGTGATCAATAATCTGTACTCCAACGCGATCAAATACTCGCCCGAGGGTGCCGATGTTAAGGTGACCATATTTTGCAACGAGCAGCAGATCGGCCTGCGAGTGGCGGATACCGGGCCGGGCATACCGGCCGGCGTGGGTGATCGTATCTTCGACCGTTATTTCCGCGGGCCCGGCCCAGCCACGGCCAATAAGTCGGGTTTCGGTATAGGGCTTTACCTGGCAAAGACCTATGTTGAAGCGCATCATGGGTCGCTCACCTATCGCTCTACCGAGGGTCAGGGTGCTACTTTTGAGGTACTGTTACCACGCACGCCTGTGCCATCGGCGCAGCAACCGTTGCAGCCCATAATAGTGACCGAACCGGTGATGGACCGCCCTGCCGACGACAGCTATGACGAATGCGACCAACCGGAGAACTGGACCGATAACCGGCACAGCGTACTGGTGGTTGAAGATAACACCCATTTGCGTGAGTACATACAATCGGTACTTAAAGAGGAATACCAGGTGTACACCGCATCCAACGCCGAAAAAGGTTACGAAGCCATTGTGAAGTATTCGCCCGACCTGGTGGTGACCGACATTATGATGGATGGCAAGAACGGGGTGGAGCTTTGCGCCCAGATCAAGGCCGATCCAAAATACTCGCACATCCCGGTGATCCTGCTCACGGCCATTACTGATGATCAGATGCGCCTCACCGCCGCGCAGACCGGTGCCGATGATTACCTGACCAAGCCGTTCGAGCGCGAAATGCTGATGGCCCGGGTAAAGACCCTGCTCAAGAACCGGAACACCCTGCAACAATACTTCTACAACGAGGTAACGCTTAAAAAGCAGGACCTCAAGGTATCACCTGAATACCAAGAGTTCCTGAAAGAGTGTATCCGCATCGTGAACGATCACATAGCCGAGGAAGATTTCAACATCGTTACCTTTACCAGTGAGATAGGTATGAGTCGATCTAACCTTTACCGCAAAGTGAAGCTGATGTCGGGCTTGTCCATTTCTGGTTTTGTCCGGTTCATCCGTTTGCGCAAGGCGGCCGAGTTGATGATCGATACCAATATGACCATCAGCGAGATATCATTCCACGTGGGGATCATGGACGTGAAGTACTTCAGAAAACAGTTCAACAATGTGTTCGGCATGAACCCGTCCGACTATATCAAAAAGTACCGGGCCGTGTTCGTGAAAAAGAGCTAAGGGACCAGGTAGTATTTGGCGGTCAAATCAGGCCGTGGTAAAGGTGATGGTGAAAACCGTGCCTTTCCCCAATAAAGAATGCACCTCAAAAGCGGCGTTATGCAGCTTGAATATCTTTTGCGATAGTGACAGCCCTATACCATTACCCGGATAACCCAACGCGTTGAACGAACGGTAAAACGGTTGAAAGATCTTGCTCAACTCGGCCGGATGAATGCCTATGCCTTTATCCTCTACCTGTAGTATTACGGTGCGGCCGTTGGCAATGATATCGAAATTGACCTGGCTCTTATCAGAGAATTTGAGCGCATTGCTCAGGATGTTGTTAATAGCGATGAACAACAGCCGCCGGTTGCCGTGGATCATGCTCAGATCGGGGTCGTCAGGCAGCTGCAGATCGATCACCAGCCGCTCCTCATAGGGCTTAAATTCTTCGGCGATCTGCCAGGCCAGCTCATCAATACGTATGGGCTCAAAATTGGTGAGGTCCATATTAATGTCCATCAGCTCGCGCAGATGGGTAATGACGTCGTTCAGTTGGATCACGTTCTCTACCACCTCTCGCAGAGCGGTCTTATATTCTTCGGTGCTGCGGTCCTTCAACAAGGTTGTCTCGGCCTGGCCAAGCATAGAGGTGAGCGGTGTACGCAGCTCGTGCGAGGCATGGGCCACAAATGATCGCTGGCTTTCGAACGATTGCTCCAGATGCTCGAGCAGCTGATTGATGGAAAGCGAAAGACCATCGATCTCGTCAACGCGGCCCGTGCTTACTTTTAGCCGTTTGTGCAGCTCGCTGGCTTTGATACTGCCCAGATCATTGGTGATGCCTCCGATCGGCTTCAAAGAAGTAGTAGCAAAAAATTGCCCCACAAAAAAGGTTATGCCCAGGAACACCACGAACACGACCGACATCACCAGTCCCATTTGCTGGGTGGCATGCATGCCCCGCTTATCTACTGCCGATACGATGATGATGAAACTGCCCGAATTATCCAGGTAACGCATGCCGGTCACTAACTTTTGACCCTGCGCCGCATGCACCATCTTCTCCTTATTGATGCGGAGCAGGAACGACCGGGGCCAGTGGGTATCATCCTTAAGCGCGAAGCGCGTGTTCAGGTGGTCGTCATAAACGCGGTACGCCTCGTTGCTGAGCGTTCGTGGGAACTGGTGAAGCACCTCGCTGAACGTTTGGGCCGACAGGTCATCCTCACCCAAATGGAATTTTGCTACAGTAAGGGCTCGGTCATCGAGCATGTCATAAAATGACCGCTTACGATTCTCCTTAATGATAACGTAAAGGGAGGACAGCGCCAGGAAGAATAGGACCGCAAAAAGAAGAGTGAATTGGAGTGCCAGGCGGGTACGTACCTTCATGAGCAAGCGTTTATTCTTTGATGATATAGCCCATGCCAATAGCCGTATGGATCAATGGCCTGTCGTGACCTTTATCGATCTTGGCACGCAGGTAATTGATGTATACATCGATCAGGTTGGTGCCGCGGTTAAAGGATATGCCCCATACCTTTTCGGCAATGAAGACTCTTGAAAGCACCCGTTCGCGGTTGGCCATCAGCACCTCGAGCAGGGTATACTCCTTGGCCGATAACAGGATCGCCTTGCCATTGCGGGTCACCTGCTTGCGGTAACAATCCATTTCCAGGTCGCCCACGCGGTACACGGTACCAGGCAGCACCATATCGCGGCGTCGGCTAATGGCTTTAATGCGGGCCAGCAACTCTTCAAAGTGAAAGGGTTTGGTCAGGTAATCATCGGCGCCGGCCTCCAGCCCCTCGATCTTGTTCCTTAACGAGTCGAGCGCGGTAAGCATGAGCACCGGCAGATCTTTGCGCACAGCGCGTATCTCTTTACAGATCTCGATACCATTGATGTGCGGCAAGGCCACATCAAGTATTACGAGGTCGAAGTCGTTCTCCAACGCTAATTTCATACCTATACGGCCATCATACGCCACCGATACATGGTGTAGCTGTTCCTCAAGGCCTTTTGCAATAAAAGCCGAAACCTTGACCTCGTCCTCGATCACCAGAATGTTCATTACCCAAATATATATTGAGCTATAAAAAGTGAGTGGTTCGATTAGAAGATCCTAATTCTGCGAAAAGCTGTTTTGATGTTACTGAATTAGCATTGGCCGTTCGTTGTCTTGATTATTTGGTCTTAAGTCGCTGTTATACAGTGAATTGCATTGGTTCGGTTCGTTCTTGTCCGTTTGTTTCTTAAAAAGCTTCCAGCATCAAATTCTAATCCTATTTTAATCGCTTCATTATCATGGTGCTACGTCTTGGCGCTCGGTCCGTTCATGCCGAGGGTGACCATTGTGGATCTGACCGCTATACATTAAGAACTTCTAATGTGTTTTTAACTGCACTCTAACACCGCTTTAGATCGGCTTTAATTCAGGCCCTTTAGCTTTGTAGTATACTTTTTGTAGAAAGGAGAACACCGTTTTGAGAAAAGCCATTGACCCGGTAGAGCACCGCAAACTGATCACTACTCTACTGCAGATCGAGCAGTTCCTGACCAAGGATCACGGTAAACCCGAAGAACTTTCGGTGGCCAAGAACCTGACCGCTGAGCTGGAGGACGCCTTTAATCACTACGAGCAGCACCTGCGCACGCTCGAACGCCAGATCACCGAATACAAGGAGATATACTTAAAGGCCCGAACTAAATTTGTAGGCTGCAAGATCAAAGAACTTAAACGCGACCTGGGCGCGGCCGGTTTTAAGGAGTTCCAGGAAGCGTACGGCTGGCAACTATAAAAGCCGATCACGCTTTATTTAACAAGCTTCCCTTCATCCACATATATATACAAGCAAGAAAGCCTGATCGTAATGATCAGGCTTTCTTATTTATAGTGCGACAGGTTTTGTTATGCTTTTAGAAGCTGTAACGCAAACCGAACTGCATTTGCCAGCGTGAGGCGAACAGGTCCTTAGAGTAGCTGGTCACGTTGCCCTGGCTAAAGGTATACTGCGGGTAAGTGTTTGCGGTACCGGCGGTGGCCAGTTTCAAGCCAACGCTCGAGGTAGAGTTGAACGTGTTAGGCGAGAAGTACTGGATACCCCAATCCTTGTTCAACAGGTTGGTCAGGTTAATGATGTCGTAAGTAAAGGTGATGGTGTGCTTGTGCTTGCCTGCGCTCATGATGTTAAAGTCGTGAGCGAAACGCATATCGGCCTGGTAGTTCCATGGGGTGCGGGCACCGTTACGCTCGGTGAACTGACCACGACGGCCGCTCAGGTATTTGTTACCGTCAATGTACGAGTCGAAAGCCGCGGCTTGTGCTTGGCCCGTAGGCGTGTTGGCGAAAAAGTTGGCGGTCTCGCCGGCTTTAGGGATATAGATCAAACTCACGGCCTGTGCGGTACCATCAATGGTGGTGTTCACCAGACCCAGTGAGTATGGCGTACCTGATGACGCGTTAAAGAACAACGAGATGTTGCTGGCCCAGCCGTTATTCCATTTCAGGCGGTAGTTGGCAGTGGCCACTATACGGTTACGGATATCAAAGTTAGAGTAAGCCAGGTCAGGGTTGTTAGGATTAAGCGCCTGGTTCAATTGCCAGTTCGATTCCATGGAGTTACGGATACCGTTGGTGATGTCTTTTGATACACCGTAGGTATAGGCAGCGCTTAGGTCAAGGCCCAGCGGGAAGCTTTTACCGATCTGGCCGGTAATGCTGTAACGATAGCCTTTGTTGGTATTGGTCAACAAATAAGCGTTGGTGTAAAGCGGGTTGATGGCCTGAGTCGTGGCGGCAGGGTTAGCTGCGGTAGGTGCTGCCACAGGGCGGTAGATCGGCTGCTGGTGGTTAACATCATACGGCATGTAGATCGGGTTATCTACCAGGTTGATGTGCTTGAACTGCAGATCGTGGATGACCTTGGTATAGATACCCTCAACGCTGAAGCGCCATTGGTCGTCGGTCTTATAGTCAAAGGCCAGGCTGCTTCTCCAGGCTTGCGGCATCTTGAAGTTATTATCGATCAGGTCCACTTGCGTAGCGCCGGTATTGTCATTGATGTTCACACCCTGGCGCTGTGCGTAACCGGCCTCACCATTGCCGGTAAGGGCATCGCGGATCGGATCTGAACCGGCAGCAGGGGTAACTACCGAAGTACCGCTGTAAGTATAACGCTTGTCGAAAGCGCCATAGGTAACACCGTTGTTGTAGTATGAATAACCTAACCAGGCAAATGGTATGCGGCCGGTAAATACGCCGGTACCACCTCTTACGATAAAGCTTTGGTCGCCGTTAACGTCATAATTGAAGCCTAGACGTGGCGATATCTGCACCTGACCCAGAAAATCATTGCGGATGTCCTTAGGCTGGGTGTAGGTGTAAGTGGTGCCATAACGCGGATCGGTAGGTGCGTTGGTGGTCTTTACGCTCAATGGCTGCTTGTTAGGCATGTTGGCCATGTCCAAACGGATACCCGGGGTGATCTTGAAGTTATCACCGATCTGGATCTCATCCTGACCATACAAGCTGAACAGATCCACATTGAACTTGGCCGGTGGGTTGGCCATGATGTAGTCGCGGGTGTTGTTGGTGTAGTTGTAATTGGTACGTACGCGGTTAGGGCGGTTGTTCAAAAAGTCGTCAACACTGCTGTAAGCCACGCGGCCGTTCCATGAGTTCACAAAACCGTAGGTGATGTTGTACAACTCGTTGTGGGTACCGAAGGTAAAGGTGTGGTTATCCTTGATGAGGGTAAAGTTGTCGGTAAATTCAAATGTTTTTTGCTGCATGTTGAATATACTGGCCTCACGGTCGGTGCCGGCAAATATGGTACCGCCGTTAGAGGCGATCTCGATCTGCGGAATGGCCGGGTTCGACAGCGGGTCCCTGAAATCATGAATGCTGGAGTAACCCACGATCAGGCTGTTCGATAAGCTGCTGTTAAAGCGGGTCTTTAACTCGGCAACGGTCGAGTTCTGGTTATTCACCTGTTTAAAGTCGATGCTGCCGAAACGGAAGTTCTGCTGGTCGCGCTCCAGGTTGGTGGCCTGCGAGGTGATAGTATTATTACGTACCGAGAGTTGGTTCTTATCGTTGATGTTCCAGTCCAAACGGTTGAAGAACTTATTAGATCTGGAGTAGATGTTATAGTTATTGTAGCTGCCGGCATCCAGACCATAAGCGCTCTTCATGTAGTCGCTGATCTGTTGTGCCTGGCTCAGGTTGATGATAGGCATGTCTGACGAGCCGGCGGCCAGGATCACCGGGTCCTGACGGCGGGTCAGCTCTTCGTTGGTGAAAAAGAACAACTTGTTCTTGATGATCGGGAATCCTAAACGGAAACCGGTCTGATACTCATGGAAAGATGAAGGCAGTTTAGAGTTATCGCCGGCTTTGTTGCGGCCAGTAATGGCGGCGTTACGGCCAAAGGCATATACCGATCCGCTTACATCGTTAGTACCACTGCGGGTAACGGCGTTGATGCTGCCGCCTAAAAAGTTGCCGATCTTCACATCGTAAGGAGCCAGGTACACCTGTATGTCCTGTATCGCATCTATCGATACCGGGTTGGTACGGGTACTACTTCCCGGCTGACCTGAGGTACCACCCTGGCCACCCAGTGAAGGGCTAAAGCCGATCGCATCATTATTGATCGCACCGTCAAGCGTTACGTTGTTGTAACGGAAGTTGGTACCCAGAAACGAGTTGTTGTTGCTTTGTGGCGTGGTGCGGGTAAAATCCTGCAAGCTGCGGCTGATCGATGGTAAAGTACGAAGCTGTGCCGCACTTACGCGGGTGCTCGAACCGGTCTTGGTGCCGCCCTGGGTTCCTTTTACTACCACCGTCTGCAACTGGGTCGATTCATCGGCCAGTACGAAGTTGTGGGTACTGCTGCCCAGGCTCAGGTTCACATCGGTCTCTTCCTTTTTGCGGAAACCTACGTAAGTGGCCGTAATGGTGTATGGGCCACCCGGGTTGATGTTCGGGATAGTGAAGCGCCCTTCGGCGTTGGTTTGTGAGCTGTAGCGGGTACCGGTACCGGTGTTCACCACTTGTATGGTCACACCGGGCAGAGCGGCGTTCTTACTGTCGCTCACCTTACCTGTGATCGATGCACTGGTCACTTGTGCAAAACTTGTTTTGCTGACTAAGCAAATAAGGATAATTAGGACCGTGTAAAGTTTGTTCATTATGTGATATTGAGATTACGGCTCAAAGGTGCCGCGTTAACATCAACTTCACATAAACTTCACTTTAAGCTTGCCGCTCAAAAAAATTAGATCATTATTAAAGGTGATGCGATGGTGCTGAAGAGTATAGATGGAGTGATGAGATACCTATAACACTGTGAACATTCGCTCTAAAGGCTAAATGACGGCAATGTTACGGTGACCCGTGCGACCGACGAGCATAGGATATCGACAAGCACGCGCACATTAAAAGATCTAATGTTTTGTTAAGGGATCGTTAAGCTGCGGGTGTGATCGTGTAAAGCAGGTGCTTAAGATAACTAAGCGAGTGTATAAAACTGCTGATGATCACCCTCAAAGCGCGCTGATGACCAAAAGCTAAAACCGTACTACCGATACAGGGTTTAATTTTACAGGGCCAACATACAAAGTTAGGCGCATAAAAAAAAGCGCGGCAATAAAGGCATGTCCAAGCTACCTGCCGCCATGCATATTTTCAACTTAACATCCCAATTTAACTGATGGATACGATACTGATCATTACCACCCTTTTTGCCATAAGTACGGTGTTTAGTTTTATTAACGCCCGTTTTATCAATTTGCCCGGTGTGATCGGTGTCATGGTGCTGGCCATTGTGGCCTCGATCATTACCGTGGCCGCGGGGTCATTGATGCCGGGTTTTAGCAAGCTGATCAGGCAGCTGGCCCACTCGGTCGATTTTTCGAAGACACTGTTGGATGTGATGCTGGGCTTCCTGCTTTTTGCCAGCGCGCTGCATTTTGATGTGAACAAACTGCGCGAGAATTTGCGCGGCGTACTGCTGATCAGCACGGTGGGTGTCATCCTCTCTACGTTGGTGTTCGCTGGGATCATGCACGAGTTGTTGGATCTGGTAGGTATGAACGTACCTTTTATTTATTGCCTGGTGTTCGGGGCATTGATATCGCCCACTGATGCTGTGGCTGTAGCGGCATTGATGACCAAGTCGAAAATGCCCGACCGGCTCAAGACCATTATCTCAGGCGAATCCTTGTTCAACGATGGTATCGGTATCGTGCTGTTCGTCAGCTTTTCAGAGGTGGCCAGCATTCCTGAAAAGAACTTCTCTTTTTTAGAAGCATCTAAACTGTTCGGCCAGGAGGTATTTGGCGGATTGTTGCTGGGTAGCGTGTTAGGCTACCTTACTTACCGCATGATGCGCGCCATCACCGATTTCCAGACGATCGTAATGCTCACCATCACCCTCGTGCTTAGCATTGCGGCCATCGCAGGCATCTTCCATGTATCGGCACCATTGGCCGTGGTAGCGGCCGGACTCATCATCGGTAGTCATTCCTTTAAAAGGGACGAATCCATTGCCGAGGGCGAGAACCTGGAGCGGGTATGGTCGCTGGCTGATGAACTGCTGAACACCATATTGTTCGTACTGATCGGGCTGCAGCTGGTATCCATCACCGTAAGGGCCGATTATTTACTTATCGGCGCGGCAGCCATTGTGGTATTGTTGGTGGCACGCATGCTCAGTATCATACTGCCGGTAGCCTTTTTACGCCGAACGCTGGCCCTACAGTACAGCAGTGTGGCCATCCTGACGTGGGGTGGGTTGCGCGGTGGTATATCTGTGGCGCTGGCCCTTACCCTGCCCGATTCGCCTTACAAGTCGCTTATCCTTACGGCCGGCTTTGTGATCGTGGTGTTCTCAATCGTGGTGCAGGGCCTCACCCTCAACCGCTTCATTAATGTGCTGGTGAAGGACAGGGGCTAAAAAAATGACCCGACCAGATATGCATCCGGCCGGGTCGCTCGTATCAATAAGTATCGGCTAAAAATATCAGTTACAGCTCGAAAGCGTAAAGGTCGCGTCCACCGTGATGGTATTGCTGGCAGCATCATAGCTGGTGGTACCGGTAAGCCCCTTCATTGATGGGATGGTCACGCCGGCGGCTTTATCCAGTTTAAAGGCCTCCGAGGTGTATGAGCGGCCTGCATAGTTAGTGCTGATCGCATAGCTTGAACCATTGGCCAGGTTAGCAGTGGCTATACCATCGCTCATATACAGGTTGGTGTTCTCTCCGGTGGTGGTGTTCTTCAAGGTGATCCAGGCCGATGGGTAAGCGATCACCTGTTTGTTGGTGCATTTGGCCGTTACCTTAACGTTGGTCTTCACATACTCGCCTACGCTGCGGTTAGCCAAAGTGATCGTTACCGAACCGGCGCTGCATGGGTCAAAGGTCATGGTCTCACCGATCTTTGTCAGCGCGTTGCCATCACGTGAGTAAGCGATCAGCTTCATGTTGCCCGCGTCAGACGGGATGTTGTTCATAATGGTGGTGTAACCGTTATAAAGCTTGTTGGTGGTCACCGAAGATACCGGTTGCTCATTGGCCGTCACCAGGCTGATCACGTAATCGCCGCTGGTCTCCTGGTCGGCCCGTACGTTAACGGTAAGATCAGATCCGCAGGTGTTGCTGGTCCAGTTAGCGGCCCAGCTCGACAGGTGGGTGATCGGGAAGTTGACCACCAGTTTTCCGTTGCTGCCGGTCACTACCGTAGCAGTGCTTTCGTATTTCCAGTTGCCGGTCTGCTCGTTCATGCTCCAGATCGGGATCAGGTCGCCGGCTTTAACGGTACGTTTAGTTTGTGGGTTCACCAGTTCGCTGTTCAGCTCCATGGTCAGGTCTACCGGTTTCGAGAAGCCCTTTACGCTGGTGTTCCCTGCTGCCATGTTGATCGATAGCAGGCCTGCGGTCACAAAGTTAGTGCCTTGAGGCAGTTTCTTTCCTTCGGCATCTATAGCACCCTGCGCATCAAATCCACCCGGGAACGCATTAAGCGATTGCGTGTTACCGGTACCAAAATATACGATGTTGCTTTTTAACGTGGTGCTATTGATCACCTTGCCGCTCTCATCAAGCAGTTGCGTGCCGCCGGCCAGCCTGACCGAACTGGCCTCGGTAGTAGTGGCGTTGGTAGTGGTGGCCAACACTACGGCGGCAGGTGTGGTACCCGCGCTAATGTTATTCTGTTTCACCACAGCTGCCGTACCGCTTGCCGGGCTGGCGTACTCCACCAGCGGGATCACCGGCATGGAGATGTTGGTGTTAGTAGTGGTTATGGTAGTAGCTACCGGCACAAAGCCAGGTACTTCCACGTAAATGTTATAGGTTACCGGGTTGTTTAGGCTGGGGTTGGCATCTTTAGTAAGGCTCAATGGCAGTATACCATCAGTTACGGTAAAGTTGTTGCCGCCGCCATCTACCTGTACCAGGCCGGCACCAGGGCCGGTAATAGTGGCCTTAAAGCTTGAAGGAAATACTGTTTTGCTATTAGGGTTAGCGTTAACGAATTGCACCAGGGTGGGCGCCTTTGACAGAGACGCCGTATTGACCATGATGTTGATATCATCGGTAGGTTTTTTACACGCTTCCATCACCATCACACCAAAAGCACACATCACACCCATCAGGGCTCCACGGGTAAAAATATTCATGTCAGATCGTATTATGTAGTTATTTTATCTTGAAATTGAAGTTGAGCTGCATCACCGGCAACCAGCGGTAGTTTTTGAGGTTGGCGTTCAGCTGAGGGGCCATCTGGTAATTTTCAGAAAGCATTTTGGTACCCACCACGGTAGAGCGTGGCTGCGACAAGTAATAGGTGCCCAGATCAAGGTTCACATTGAACCAGCGTTGCGGAAAGCTTTTGAACAGGCCGATGCCCAAATAAGGTGCTACACCCTTCCAGCTCACATCGATGTTAAGCTGGCCAAGGTCCTGGCTGGTGAGTTGGTAGTTGCCCACATTGTATGTACCGGTAGGCAATACCTCTATACCGCCTTTGGCCTGGTACAGGTAAGCCGCGCCGCCCACTACCCTGAAACCGCGAGCCTTGTTAAAAGGAACATAATCGGCCAGTAAGTGCACGTTCGAGAATTTTACAGAGGCGTTATTGGTGGACTGGAAGCCCGAGAAACTGAATACGTTATTCACACGCATCGGTACAAATGAAGCACCGCCGCGAACCGACAACCGATCCACTACACCGTAACGCAGATCGGCGCCCACACCTTGTGTACCTGCCGCCAGTTGTACTGACATGTTATTTTGGAAAGGCAGTTTAGGTTGCGTTTGAGCGATCAGCGCTGTTGAGGCGGCCGATAGCATGAGGGCAAGTATCCCGGTGTAAAGTAGCTTCATATCGTCAAGTATCTGAGTGTGTCATCGCTGCGGGTAGTTGGCTGAAAAACAGCCTTCTGATGCAGTAATTGGGCACTTATACTATATGACGATAGCTTTAGTTACAGGAAATATCAAAAACATCGATACTCCCTTGTGGGGTAACGGGTTTGTTACAATTGATCGACAAAACCTATGTGTTCGAACAAAGGCGGATCGGCAAAAAGCCTAAAGATATATTTGAACAAATTGGAGATCAGTGGCTTATGCCGGTTCCCACAGCTCGATCATGTTACCTTCGGGGTCAAGCACATGCACGAATTTGCCGTAGTCGTAGGTCTTGATCTCGTCCACCACGTTCACGCCGTCCTTTTTCATTTGGGCTACCAGTGCTTCCAGGTCGGCCACGCGGTAGTTGATCATAAAGGGTTTGGTAGATGGGTCAAAGTATTTGGTATCGGCCGGGAAGGTGCTCCACGAAGTGTAGCCCTCTTTTTCGGGGTCCTCCTTTTCACGCCACTCAAAGCCTGCGCCGTACTCGCCGGCCTCAATGCCCAAGTTTTGTGCGTACCATTGATTCATGGCCTTAGCATCATCGCACTTAAAGAATACACCGCCTATACCGGTCACTTTTTTCATGATGTTAGTAATTAGGTTATTTTATACGTCGAACAGTTAAATTAAGTAATGTTACTGATAGGTCAACTATTATTAGAGAATAAATTAAGATATTGTTGAAGAAACCTAAACCGAATAATATGCAAGCAGATGAAATGACGTGGTGCAATTGCTTTTCCGCGAGGCGCTACGGAATGATTGAAAATGAAAAGGGAATTCGAACTGAATATGAACGTGACTGGGATAGAATCATATTCTCTAGTCCCTTTAGGCGTTTACAAAACAAAACACAGGTATTCCCTTTACCAGAAGAAGTGTTTGTTCATAATCGGTTAACTCATTCTTTAGAAGTAGCCAGCGTAGGTCGTTCATTGGGCAAAATCATAGGAAAGCATCTTTCGACTCTTCCAGATGTTGAAAGGAATTCAGAAGCGAAAAGATTTTATAAAAACAATTTAAAAAATGTTATCGCGGCGGCGTGTTTAGCTCATGATTTGGGAAATCCGGCGTTTGGCCATTCTGGAGAGGAAGCTATTTCAAAGTATTTCAAGAAAAGAGATACTGATAGCATTGAAGATAAAAAATTTAAGGGGCGTTTCACACCTGCCGAATGGAACGATTTAAAAAATTTTGAGGGTAACGCCAACGCAATCAGAATTTTAACGCAGCAACAAAAAGGAAGAGTTAAGGGCGGGTTTAGATTGACATATAGTACTTTAGGCGCGATCATCAAATACCCCTGTGAATCTTTAGCATCCGAAAGGGGTAGAAAACACAGAAAGAAGTATGGTTACTTTAAAGCTGATGAAAAGGTATTCCTCGACATTGCTACTGTACTTAAAATGATACCGGACAATTCTACAAAGGAAATATCGTATAAACGCCACCCATTCGTGTATTTAGTCGAAGCAGCCGATGATATTTGTTATAACATAATTGATCTGGAGGACTCACACAGACTTGGCATATTGAGTTATGAAGAAGTATCGACACTTCTGCTGGCGATAGTTGCGAAAAATAAGGCCGAAAATATAAATGCCGTCAAGGAACAAGTTGAAGAATTAAAATCAGATAAAAACGAAGCGTTGGCTTATCTAAGGGCTAAGTCTATAAATACTTTAGCTCTAAGATGTTCTGAAATTTTTATTGAAAATAAAGATGCGATCATAACTGGAGATTATGAAAACACTTTAATAGAGGACATTCCGGAACTCAATAATGAACTAAAGGCAATTAATGATCTGTCGGTAAAAAAAATTTATAACTATAAAGAAGTCGTGAAACTGGAATTAGCTGGATTTAGAATTATGTCTGGCTTAGTCGAGGATTTTGTCACGGCCGCGCTAACTCCAGAAAAGCTACGACAGAAAGAGCACAAAAAAGTTTTAGAACTTCTACCTAGTCAATTTAAGTTCGAAGAGAGTGATACTGATTATGTAAAAGTATTGCACATGATCGATTTAATCTCAGGTATGACCGACTTATTTGCATTGAAATTGTATCGAAATTTGAGAGGTATTGAGATTTAAAACGCACTTTGATTGATTAAGTGAATAATCTAAAACCCTTATAAAACAACAAAAACCACAAGCTTGCTTGTGGTTTTTGTTATTAGTAGCCCGTAGGGGAATCGAACCCCTGTTTCCAGAATGAAAATCTGGCGTCCTAACCCCTAGACGAACGGGCCGTGTGTAAATACACGGTTTTGAGTTGATGTTATCAAGCTAATAACTTGATAACAGGTAACTAACCTGTAGCCCGTAGGGGAATCGAACCCCTGTTTCCAGAATGAAAATCTGGCGTCCTAACCCCTAGACGAACGGGCCTTGATGTGTTCAAGGCAACGGTGTTAAGTATGTAAATGCTGGTGGCATGGTACTCGTAAACACGTTATCTGAAAAGAACATTCCCTTATTTTGGGAATGCAAAGATAGACGTTTGCAATGATCTTTAAAAAATATTTGTTGAAAAATTTTTGCAGCCGCCTCATCATAATGTAATTAAGCCTGTACAGCTTCATCACAACCCGAAAAAGATCGTATTTTTGCAGCTTATTTGGCAGGTAAGTATCAGCAACTTATCGTACAACAGCATTGAGTACCAGCGAACATATGACCAGGCGAGTGGTTTAGATCAGTAAAAAAGCATGAAGCATTACGACGTGATCATTATTGGCTCTGGCCAGGCCGGCAACCCGCTGGCTCGTAAAATGGCCAAGGCCGGTAAAAAGGTGGCCATTGCCGAAAAACGCCTGGTGGGCGGTACCTGTGTTAACGATGGTTGTACCCCGACCAAAGCTATGGTGGCCTCGGCAAGGGCGGCTTACCTGGCCTCGCGCTGTAACGACCTCGGCGTACACATCGATAGTTATCACGTGGATATGCCTCAGATCAAACGCCGCAAGGATGCCATTGTAGAGCGTTCGCGTTCGGGTAACCAGGAAAGTTTGGAGAATGATCCCAACATCGACCTGTTGTTCGGCGAGGCGTCATTTACTGGCCCGCGATCGGTAAAAATAAAGTTGAACGAGGATGGCGAGGAATTGCACCTTGAGGCCGACCTCATTTTCATCAACGCAGGCAACCGCACGGTGATCCCGCAGATCGATGGGTTGGATGAGATAGACTACCTGACCTCCACCACCATACTGGACCTGGAGGAGGTGCCTGAGCATATACTGGTGATCGGTGGTAATTACATTGGGCTGGAGTTCGGGCAAATGTTCCGCCGGTTCGGGAGCCAGATCACCTTGCTGGAGCGCGGCGAACGCATCATGAGCCATGAGGACCCTGATGTGGCCGATACCGTGCGCCACATCCTGGAAGAGGAAGGCGTTACCGTGCATGCCAACGCACATGTGACCCGTTTTGAAAAGACCCCGGGCGGCCAGGTGCTGGCCACAGTACAGATCGGCGATCGTACCGAGCAGATCCAATGCTCGCACGTGCTGATCGCTGCCGGCCGCGAACCACAGACCGATGCGCTTGACCTAACCGCCGCCGGTGTGGAGGTTGACGATAAGGGCTACATCAAGGTGGATGGCAAGCTACGCACCAACGTGGATGGCATTTATGCCCTGGGCGATGTCAAAGGCGGACCAGCGTTCACGCACATTGCCTATAACGATTTTACCATCGTTTGGCGTAACCTGTTGCAGGGGCAGGACCTCACCACCGAGGGCAGGCCGGTGCCGTACTGCATGTTCACCGATCCGCAACTGGGGCGTGTGGGCATTACCGAGCAGGAGGCCAAACAAAAGGGTATCAAACATGAGGTGGCGGTGCTCAACATGGAGAACGTGGCCCGGGCCGTTGAGGTGGGCGAGACCCGCGGACTCATGAAGGCCGTGGTGGATCCTGATACCAAACAGATACTGGGCGCGGCCATACTGGCCGAAGAAGGGGGCGAGATCATGTCGGTGTTGCAAATGGCCATGGAAGGCGGCATCACTTACGATCGTATACGTTACTGCGTTTTTGCGCATCCAACGTATTCCGAATCGCTCAATAACCTGTTCATGAAACTGGATAATTGAACTATCAAGTACTATAAAGTTAAGCGTGCAAGAACGATAAGGCAGCCAGCCTGCCGGTGCAGCGTGAATAAAGACAGCAATGAATACAAAGACCATTAAAAAGCCCCTGATCATGGCCAAACCCCGCGTTAACGTGGTGACCCTTGGCTGCTCCAAAAATATTTACGACTCTGAGGTACTGATGGGCCAGCTCAAAGGCAACCAATTTGACGTGGTGCACGAGGCCGGCAACGTGAACAGTAATGATATCGTGGTGATCAATACCTGCGGCTTTATCGATAACGCCAAGCAGGAATCCATCGATACCATATTGCAGTACAGCGAGCTGAAGGAGCAGGGCAAGGTGGGCAATGTGATCGTGATGGGCTGCCTGTCTGAACGCTACAAACCCGAATTGCAGGCCGAGATACCTAACGTTGACGCTTACTTTGGCACTAACGAGTTGCAGAACGTGCTGCAAAGCATCGGCGCCAATTATAAATACGAATTACTGGGCGAGCGTTTGCTCACCACCCCATCGCACTTTGCATACTTCAAGATCGCCGAGGGCTGTAACCGCCCCTGCTCATTTTGCGCCATACCGCTCATGCGGGGCAAACACGTGAGCACGCCTATGGAGCAGCTGGTGGATCAGGCCAAAAGCCTGGCCAAACAGGGCACCAAGGAGCTGATCCTGATCGCGCAGGATCTTACCTACTACGGGTTGGATCTGTATGGCAAACGTAACCTTGACGAGCTGATGCGCCGCCTGAGCGATGTGGACGGCATCGAATGGATCCGCTTGCAGTATGCCTACCCTTCGGGTTTCCCGATGGAGATACTGGACGCCATGAACGAGCGCAGCAACATTTGCAAATACCTCGATATGCCGTTGCAGCACATCAGCGATGATATGCTCAAATCGATGCGCCGTGGTACCACCAAGCAAAAGACCATTGACCTGGTGAACGCCATACGCGATAAGGTGCCTAACATTGCCATGCGTACCACGCTGATCACCGGTTACCCGGGCGAGACCGAGGCCGACTTTAACGAGATGTATGACTGGGTGGAAGAGACCCGCTTTGATCGTTTGGGCTGCTTCACTTACTCGCACGAGGAAAAGACCCACGCGCATACGCTTGTTGATGATGTGCCCGAGGAAGTGAAACAGGACCGCGTGGATGCCATTATGGAACTGCAGCAGGGCATATCGTACGAAAAGAACCAGGAAAAGATCGGCCAGACGTTCAAGGTACTGATCGATAAGATCGATAACGGGTACATTACCGGCCGTACCGAATATGACTCGCCCGAGGTGGATAACGAGGTTTTGATCGATGCTACCCAACAATATGCCACCATTGGCAGTTTTGTGAACGTAAAGGTAGATAGCGCCGAGGACTTTGACCTTTATGGACAGATCGTAAAATAATAGCAACACCCCGAAGCGTTTTCAATAATGCTTTTACATTTGGAACATGGACGCTACCTGTATCGACTATAAAAGCACCGGTTTTTTTTCCAGAACGGTCATTGATTACCTGGAGGATGTACCCGAGCTACGCTCATTTTACAGCTACCGTCCAGATCTGAAGGGGTTTCACCAGTTGCTGGAGCAGGAGCAGGTAACGGCCGACAGGCAACTGCTGGCCACCGTGCTTACCGAGCAGTACGAGCGTACCGGCGGTACTAATGAGGTACCGTACTGGCCCATGGTAAAGGCCAATATCGAGCTGCTGCGTAACCATAATGCGTTCACCATCACCACCGGGCACCAGTTGAACGTATTTACCGGTCCGCTTTATTTTTTATACAAGATCGTATCGGCCATTAAACTGTGTGGCCAGCTAAAGGATGCCTTCCCCGATAAGGACTTTGTGCCCGTGTACTGGATGGCCTCTGAGGACCATGACTTTGCCGAGATCAACTATACCAACATCGGTCATAAAAAGATCCAGTGGAACGAGCAGGTAAGCGGCGCCACCGGCCGTTTGAATATCCGAACCTTTAGGGAGTGCTTGAACCAGTACAAGGGCATTTTAGGTTTGGAAGGCCATGCCACCGAACTGGCCCAGATCGTGGAAACGGCCTACGGGCAGCACGATAACCTGGCCGATGCCATGCGCTACCTCGTGAACGCGCTTTTTGGCCGTTACGGCTTGGTGATCATTGATGCCGATGATGCCCGGTTGAAAAAGCATTTTAGCCGCATTATTACTGAGGATGTGACCGGCCAGCACAGCTTTAAGCACATTACCGAAAGCAATGCCCTGCTGCAAAAGCTTGGCGTTCATACCCAGGTGAACCCGCGCGAGATCAACTTTTTTTACCTGACCGATGAGCTGCGCGAGCGGATCGTGCAGGAAGGTGATGATTTTATCGTACTGAATACCGACATCCGCTTTACCCGCGCCCAACTGGAGCAGGAGATAGCCGACCACCCCGAGCGCTTTAGCCCCAACGTGGTGATGCGCCCGCTGTACCAGGAATACATTTTACCCAACCTGGCCTACATAGGCGGCGGTGCCGAGCTGGTGTACTGGCTGCAACTGAAAGCCAATTTTGACCATTATAACGTTACCTTCCCTATACTGATACTGCGTAACTCGGCCCTGCTGATCCGCCAGGAAAGCGCCGCCAAGGCCCAAAAAATGGGACTGAGCACCGCCCAGTTATTTGAAAATGTTGACACGCTGAAGAACCAGTGGGTACATAAGCACAGCCAGCACGACCTTACCCTTAAAGAGGAATGGCGCGAGCTGCAATGTGTGTTCGAGAAACTGAAATTGCGTGCCCATAAGATAGACCCTACGTTAGGCCCATCGGCCGAGGCCGTGCAGGCCCGGTTAAAGCACGCGATCGATAACCTGGAGACCAAGCTTACCAAGGCCGAAAAGCGTAACCACGCCACCCACCTGCGCCAGCTCGAAGCCGTAAAGGCCGAGATATTCCCCAACAACAGCCTGCAGGAACGCAGCGAGAATTTTGGCCTTTTCTACGTGAAATGGGGCCAGGTATTCATCGACGAACTTATCCGCAACCTCCACCCCCTGGACTTCAAGTTCACGGTGCTGTGGGAGTAATTTTAAGGATTACACTATGACTTGTTTTAACCTGCTTATAATTCAAATATGTTAGATATAGCTTTCACTAAGCTGTTCCAAATTGCAACAAGTTACTGCTTTGAAATAATTTTTGAGCTAAATAGTTTGGATAATATAGTTTCTCGGTCGTTGGGTGATAGCATAGAAGGATTATCGAGAACGAACGTTGCGAATTGATAATAGTCGTTATTCATCTTTCCCTTCTTAGCGTCTTCAATTAAATTTTCAATCACTTTACTGTTATGAAGATTTTCTTTAAGTGCAATGCAAACCCACTTTACTGTTTCAGTAAAAGTTTGATGATTGTTAAACTTTTGTGTTATGACTATCCTAATATAAATTAATGCTATTTGGAAGCTGGCATTGATTTTTATCCGAGAGTGATCGGCTGAATCGAAGTAAGGTTTTTTTGCATATTCGGCAGCGGTTAGTAATTCCTGAACATTTGTTCTTTTCAAATAATAGATACTCTTCGCTCTTTGCATCCAATAATGAGTATCAATATATAATAGCTCTTCCAGCTTCCCATAGATTAAGAATATAAGGTTGGCTGCTCCTCCTGATCGTTTGTAGAATATCTGATTTAATGAATCGAAAGCGATTATAGACTTATAGTAAGTTTTGAATCTATCATAGGTTTTCAATCTTTTTACTACATCCACTATTGTACTAACTGCTATATTAACATTTTTTTGATTTGATATGTAATGACCTAATAAAGAGAATAAGAAAACCTTAGAGTTGGTTATGACTTTAAAGCTTGAATGCTGCCCCTGCTCAATTAATTCTATATCGTATTCGAATTCTATTGCACTTTTACTAAGATTAACCGCGTAAGAGAGTTTATCTTGATCAATCTGAAGTGCCCTAAACAACGATGAGTATACTTTGTCGAAGGTTGCGCACAGTATATAAATTGTAAGTAATTTGGAATCTAGCGCGGAGCTAATACTGTTTAAATCGGCATTTAAATTTCTGTAAATCTCTTTATGATGAATAATATTGTTGAGAATATTTACACTTGATCTGAAATTGGCAATTCCAAACCTTGATAGGTTTTTGTTAATTAAGCCTACTTCTTCATATGACAGAAAAGCATCAACCTCTATAAGTTCTCTGTTAAAAACACGGGTGTAAGGTACCGCTATCATTAATCGATCCGAACTATTTATGCAGAAAACAAATGAGATGTTTCTTGCCACGAAATCTGATATTCGATAGTAAATGTCTTCTATATCGAAAGCGGCTAAAGTGTCAGTGTCAAACATTACTATGACGTTTTGTAGCTCTAAAAGTTTATCGATATAGTCAGAATCGAAAGAAACCTTTGAAGGGAAAAGATAAACACTCTTGTTTTTTACAATGTTAGCGATGGAGTAAAGTAAAAAAGTTTTACCCGAAACACGTTTACCTATTATGAATATTATATCCTCGTTAAGAAGTAGATTTGCGATACGGGGAAGGACGGCTCTATCAATAAAAAATTGAGGGACAGTAATAGTGTTGTTTTCAATTCTAATTTCCTGCTCCCCAAGCAAAGCTCTCATATTGAATTGCTTGTTAGAGTTCTTAAGCAACTTATCAACTTGATACCTTTTAAAAGGCTCATTTGTTGATATGTCAACGTCTTTAAATTTTTCGTTTACAAGCGAGTAAAAGCCAGAATAGTCATCTACTACCAAGCAAATGTTGATGCCATAGCTTTCAAGTTTGAGTTTGTTAATAGGGGATGGAACACGACTGGTCAAATAGATTTTGTCAGTTTCCTTTTTTGATTTAATATCATTATTGGCCAATATAAATTCTAAGTCAAGCTCGTTATCCAAACTGCAACCTATGAGTATAAAATTTACGCTAGTGTAATCTTCTAAGAATATGTCTAATAAGTCTTTGTTATTTATTATACTCCTTAAGTATTGCTGTCTGCTAAAAATAATTCCTTCTGTGTGTTTTATGTAGGAAATTTCATCAATAGCATCGCCATGAAGTTTGAATATTACCTCTGAAAGATATTTTTTTGTCAGTGGAACATTTGGCAGTATTGCTCGATATTTTGAATTACGTTCTATTGCATCGTCGATGTTTAGAGTATATATAAAAGGCCAGCTTAAGTTTATAAATTCCTCTCGAACCTTGTCAAGCTTGGCTCCCGTAAAGTTGTCATATATGAAGTCAGCGATTACGTCTTTAGGAACGACTCTATAGAAAAGTCCCGCAACTTTGTCAAAATCTGAAATATGTATTAGGTCGTCGTGCAAATCTTGATTATGTGTTACAATCAAATTTTTCATCATTTGCACGCATGTCGAGCCATCTGGAATTACACCTCTCATTGTTTTAGCCCCCATTGTAAAACCAGCTCCAAAAAAAGGGAACAGGGATCTTTTTTTATAATAAGTCGCTAAATTGTTTTCTACGTAGTATTCTACTTCTTCAGGGGTGGTGAGAATTTTCATGTGATTTAGGTTAGTTCATAAATATAGTAATATCTATAATTCGTCAATAGAAAAATAAATTGATATTGATCGCAATCAACGCTGATTTAGCCCTAATGAAAAACTTATTAACCGTTACAACAAATGCCAAATTTGGTTCATAATTAATCTCGTATCATTATCGGTCCACGCGTGCCGCCTGGACTATCCACCCATAATCAAAAAGCCGCAAGATGATCGACCATCTTGCGGCTTTTATACTTCATACTTAAAGGTCAACAAGCAAATCCTACCTGCCAGACAGGAAACCGACGGTTTTGGGTTCCTGTTTCTCTACGGCAAAACCTTCGATGTAGAGCTGATCGTCGGTGTATTTGATGCGTAACGAGGAGGGGTCTACCTTGTAGTTCTGGGGTTTGAGTTGCTGGTCAATGGCCTCAATGATGTCGTGCGTAATAAATGGTGTGGTGGTGCGCAGCTGTTCGCCTGTGTTTTGCAGGGTAACGCCCTCCACCCGGTACGAGAAGCCGATCGTGTTATGTTTGCTCATGGTGTGCTGGTAAATGTATAGGGCAAGGTAGTGATATTTTAAGTGACTTGCCCGGCTGAGGTCGGTCAGGTGGGCAAGGCCGGGTGAATAAGTCAAGGTCGTGGGATCCGTCATCCGGCAAGATTACCAACCGGCGCTATCATCGCTTGAAAAATGGCACCTTAGTGTATCCAAAAGTGTTACACGGCTGTAACAGAATTCCCCAAATTTCCCCACTTTTAGGCTTTACAAAATTCGTAAAAACCCAACTTTTTCCAGAAATTTCAACAAAAAACAAGAATGTAACACCAAATGTAACACTTTAAGCCCCATATGTAACACCGCAGTTGTGTATCCGGCTGTCGGTTACGCACCCCAACCGGGCCATATGCGGCCATGTTTTACCAAATTGATAATGATCACTTCAGGGCGGCACTCACCTGTTGGGCGGTGGTGGGCACACCTGTAGCGGCCACCCCATCAGCCTGAACAATAGCCACGCGCAGGGCCTTTAAACCTGATATGCTTTGCAGATCCTCCACCTCCAGGTGTTCAACCCCCGGGCCTAACAGTCCCTGGGCTTGCAGCTGTTCAATGTGGCCGCGGTATTCGCGTTCCTCGTTAGGGTGAGCGTACACGATGGTCACCTTACCGGGTTGGGTAATGCGCTCGTGGCTGCCCTTGATCCGGGCCTTATCGATCCGTTTCTTTACGATCTCGAACCGGGCATTATACGTGCCATCCACATCAAAACGCTTCTCATCCATCCTGAACCTGATGGATAGGGTATTGCTGTAGGCCAGGATCAGCGTGGTCACCTCCAGTGTATACGGAAAGGTGCCTTTTATGCGCTGGTGCTCTTGCTCCATCTCGCAAAGGGTGCGCAGTTGCCAAAGCCTCAGGTTATGAAAATGCACCGGCAAAAAGGCCCGTGTATGCGCAATAGAAGCACCTATGTACAGGTTGTGCTCTACTCCATCGCTCTTGAACCGCTCATAATAATGCGGGAACTGCTGCTGCGCTTCCTGCTGCCGGGCATCCAGCAAGGCCACCATCTTTTGGTTAATACCCGATACCGTGGCATCATACTTACGGCGGAAGGTGTAGAAGCTGCCCGTATGCTTATCCAGGTCGCGGTAGTAGCGGGCAATATCGGCCTGGTGTTCAGGTATATCGGCAAAACGGTCGAGCAGGGGGTGTACCTTATTGTCAATAAAGTATTGGATCTGCTGCTCAGTATCGGTACGCATCAGTAGCGAGGAATCCTCGGTCTCGGTGCGGTAGCCCAGCAATTTTTGCATAAAGCTGGAGGCATGCGCATCAGAACCATGCAACTGCCGCAAAATACCGATCAGGGCCGTTAGCTGCCGGGTAAGGTCCTTTTGGGTACTGCGGTTACGCACCTCGGTAGATCCTTTGATATCGATCTGGCCGTACAGCGGGTACACATCCTCAAAAACGATCTCTTTAAGCTCGTGGTCCTTTTGATCGGCCCGGCGCTCCATGTATTTTTCGACCTCTTTCCTGAACTTCCACTGCACGCTGGGGTGCAAGCTGGTATACTCGTTCTGGATGATGGCCTGTATATGGTTCTGCCGGTTGGTGATCTTACGGTCTATAGTGCTCACCATGAACGGCATCACGATCTCGAGCTTATGGGCGTTCACGCTGTTCAGCTCACGCGGCCGCGGCGAGGCCAGCTCCAGTACACCCAGCAATACATCGTCCTTCACCACCGGCGCCAAAATAAAACTTTGGATGCCCTGCTCTAAAAAGGTATGGGCCAGCTCACTGTCGGGGTGCTCTAAAAAGAACTGGCGACTATCGGTAATGGCAAAAAAGCCGCTCTTGCCAATAATGGTCTGGTACGACTTAGGGCCTAAGATATCGGTACATACCGCAGCATCGCTGTTATTGAGCATAAAGCTGTGGATCTTGCGTATGGGCCGCAGGCTCATGAACTTGTTCTCTTCGGAGTCGAACGCTGTAAACCCTACCTGCAGGTCGGGTATGCGGTATATGGACCGGAATATAGATTGAAAATCGCTCTCGATGTTGACGTCCTGCATGTCAGACAGCAGCGTCTCTTTAAGCGATGATACCGCGTTCTCGATCGTGGCATCAAAAAGGTTCATGATCGCAAAGCCCTTCAGCAAATAACTCCCCGGCGGGAACTTGCTCTGCCAAAGCTCCAGGTCATCGTAGTTATTGATGAGCAGGGTGATATCGTCGTCGGTAAGCGGTATGGCCTTCTCGGTCGGGATGATCTCTAAAAAGTCGGCGTTATACAAGATCCGGTAATGCTTCATGATCCCATTGGCCGACGGGATATCAAAGAACATGGGCTTACCCAGATCGATGTTGGTATGATACAGCTCGTTCAGGATCAGGCTGCTGCTCATCACATAGTATTGATGCTTATCAAAATCGCGGATGGAAAGGTCGAAGTCTGGTCCGGCCTCCTCCATGATCTTCTTTAACCGTTCGGTACGGTTGATCACGATGGGCTGGAAAGGTACGGTAACGGCCTTGATCTCGTTATGGCTCAATGCCGGCGGGAAAAGGTCGGCCAGGAGCTTATCGATCACCGGCAAATGCGCGTTCACCTGATCGACCTCGCTTAGCCCGGTGCGCAACTGCGGATAGGGCTCGATCTCTTTCAGTAAGCTGGCGGCCCGTTCGGCGGCATAACCGGTCTGTTCGGCCGCAACTTTCTCCAGGTGCTCAATAAGCACGTGAAAAGAGATATGCAGATCGAATGGGTTATCGGCGAACGGAAGTATACTCATGAGTTTTTAAGAACTTAGGCAAAATTAACTAAAAAGGAAACGGAGCGTTATCGCCAAACTGTTAAAATGACCTTGGATCAGCCAAAAGATCACACCCAACTGAAAGTTCTACAAACGCACATTAAGCGATACATAGGGATACCAACCCTCTTCAGAGCGGCCTGCCAACGCCTGAACCACCACCATACCGGCCGGGGCAAAATATAAGCCGCCGCCGCCGCCCTGGTGTATCTTGTTGGAGGTCTCGTTGCTCACCCATACCCGTCCGGCGTCATAAAAACCGGTGAGGCCTAACTGTCCTGGCAATATGTAGCTGGCAATATCGATCAGTTTGGCGCGTAACTGCAAATTGTTGTAGGCCATGTGCTGCCCGGCAAAACGGTTCTGCAAATATCCCAGCAAATTACCCTGTCCACCCAGGAACATGGATTGATAGAACGCCGCCTTACCCACCGTAATGCCACCACCTACCCGATCACTGAGCACCACCGTACCCTTGCTGTTCAGCTTTTGGTAAAAGGTAAACTCGGGCCTCAGTTGCGCGAACGAGTGGCTGTAGCTGTTGAGTCCTTTATAACCTTGCAGGGTGATATTGAAATAATAGCCTGCACTTGGGAGGATGGGGTTATTGCGTTGGTTACTGTTGTAATTGATCACCAGTCCAACATGCGCCTTGTCCTTATCTACTGTAGCGCTGTCATACGAGCCAATAAACGATGACCGCCTGATGAACCGGCCCACGTTATCATCCACATCCAGTTTGTAGTACTGTAATGACGGACCTGCGCTGATGGTGCTGTTAGCCCCGGTATGCCAGCGCAAGGATGGGTCGAACTGGTAGGTATTGTAACGGGTACGGTAAAAGCGGCGGTAGCCATCAAATTTGATGAGCGGTGTATTGTTGCCGCGACCAAAATAGTTGAGCGTGTTATTGGGTGCCTGAACAAACGCATTCAACAAAAGGTCGGCCGAGCCTACGGCGCTGATCCACTCCCCACCGTACCTGATCCTGAACGCATCGGTAGCAAAGGCATGGGTGATGAGCAACTGCTGCACACTGGCATAAGGTAACTTGCGGAAGCCTTCGCGGCGGGTGTATTTGAAGCCTGCACCCAGCAACAGACCATCATCAGCATTTAATGCGGCGGTCACCAGCGGCATCCAGATATTGTAGGGGTTGTTCTGTACGAAGCGGGTGTTCAGGGTATCGTTGTTCAGATGTGCGTTCACACTACCCTTATCGATCAGTTGCACACTATCCTTACGGCTGTAAAGCTGAACGGTACGGGTCGAATTCTTGATGTCGTAGGTCTTAGCACCATTTTGACCGATCACCCGCAGTTGAATGGGCGATGAGGGATTATTTACCACCACCTTATCATTGCCGTCCTGCACATACAGGCGGATCTCTTTAGTGATGGCCGGATCGTAGGTCATGTCCATCAACTGACCTTTGCTGCTGCCATCTTTATCCACCTTGTTCACTTGGATCCGTAGCCGCTTATCGGCAGTGCCGTTGATGTTCACCAACTCGTTCTTGTCGCTCAAACGAAGGTCTACCCGGCGGTTGATGAAACGGTAATATTCATCCATGGCTGCAGGGATGTTATCACGCCGTTGTTTGAGCTTTTTCAATAGCTCGTCATGCCTGATGCGGTACATCTCGGGCGGCAATCGCTTTAGTCCGGCTTCCAATACGGCGTCGGTCTCGGCCTTTACAAATTCATTTGCGATCTGCATCCAGCGCTGGTAGCTGATCTGTGCATCTGGGTAAGGCTGTATAAAACGGGTCTTGAACAAGGAGTACTCCACCCTTGGGATGTTACCTTCAAAATGGTCAAGTGTAGGGCTTACCCAGGTACGCGCCGCTAACCAAGGAAATACGCCTTCGCTCGCATGGAACACCTGATCACGGTCGCGCGGTACGGCAAAATACTTTTTTTGCTTGCCGTTCTTTTCATAAGCCCAGCGCCACTGGTCCTCATGTCGGTCCCAATCGCCTAAAAGCAGGTCGAGCATACGGGCCCGCAAGAACTGCTCACCATTCACATGGTTGTCGTTATCCTCGCTCAGTTCGGCCAGCATCTTGATACTATTGTCCGACTTTCCTGCCGGTTCGCGTTCTTCAAGCAACACCACCAACCCGTCAAATACTTTGGCATAGTCGCCAAGTGCGGGGTCATTTGCGATCACGCCGATCACCGGGTCAGTATGAGGTACACCGGCAGCCTCAGCCAGCGGTGGCACTACCAGCGCCGATAACGGATGCTGGCTGCTCAAGGCGTCGTCCAGCCAATCTATGGCGAAGGTGCCCCTCAGGGTAGGTGGTAATAATTTATCAGGGGTCTTTTCTACACTGCGGATCACCCATTCTTTACCCGAAGCATCTACCAAACGCAACGACTTGGATTGATAGCCGCCACCCTCGCGCAAAGGTTTGAGGCCTCCATGAAACTGCGATATCCGGATGATGGGTAGTTTGACAGGTGTGGCCCACTCCTGCCGGTAATTTTTACCGAAGAGCCAACGATGCGCGCCGCTTACACTGTCATATACCGGGTGCACACGCACTACCACGCTGTCTTTAAAAGGCGAATAGCTGGTTATCGGCTGCGCCTGAGTGACGGCCATAATAGCCGAAAAGGTGAGCGCAAGAGTGATGTTCTTAAACATGACAGGTGTAGATAAGTGATACAAAGATCGTGCATCGGTGTCATGAATACAATATGCGGGCGTTGCAGAAATCGCAATTTTACGGCTAAAAGGTTAATATGTTGCCATGGATCGTAATAATATTGTAAGGATATTGTGATCCAATTGTCATACAGCTTTCTTGATGTTGTAACTTCTAATCGAGCGGCGCACATTTGCATCGTCAATTTGAACTAGTGTCACTATAAGCGATCTCTCAAGCGTTATCAGGCGTGATCGTCATCACCCGGTAACTCTTAGCATATCACCAACAGTTCTTGTTAACAAATTAAAATGTCAGACATCCTATGATCGTCAGCATTGATGGTAGCCGCGGTTACCTGTGTTTTTTAGAAAGAAGGCCATGAAACTTTTCACAAAGATATTTTATACCCTACTGATCCTTTTGAGCAGTTACATTACGGGGTATGCCCAATCCATCACCGTGGTACAAGGTACCATTACCGACGCCAAGACCAAACAACCCTTATCATTTGTTACCGTAGGTTTTGCCGGCAGCAGCCAGGGCGCAGCTACCGATAACAACGGCCATTATGTGATCCGTACCAACGATAACTTTGCCCAGATAAGGGTGACTTATGTAGGTTATAAGACCGTTACCCGCAATATAGATGCGGGCAAAGAACAAACCATCAACATCGCCCTGAACGAAGATAGCCGCCAATTAGGCGACGTAGTGGTTAGGTCAGGCAAAAAGAAGAAATATACCAATAAGAATAACCCGGCAGTTGAGCTGATCCGAAAGGTGATCGCCCACAAGGAGCAGAACGAGGTGACCAACTACAGCTATGCCGAATACAAGCAGTACGAGCGCATGATCTTTTCGCTGAGTAACCTAAGCGAGAAATTCACGCAAAAGCGCATTTTCAAAAATTACCAGTTCATGTTCCGCCACCAGGACGATTCAACGGCCATTGGTGGTAAGAACATGCTGCCCTTATATATGGAGGAGAAGCTTTCGGACAATTACTACCGCAAAGCTCCTTATGCGCAAAAGCAGGTGGTAGAAGCCAATAAGCAGGTGAAGTACGATGAGAATTTCGTAGATAACCAGGGCCTCACCACCTACTTTAACCGCATGTATCAGGATATCAATATTTATGATAACAACGTGTCGTTATTGAGTAATCAGCTCTTGAGCCCGATCGCCGATCACTCGCCCGATTATTATAAGTTCTTCATCACCGATACCATTAAGGACCAGCAGCCCAACCTCATCGAACTGAGCTTTACGCCGCGCAACACCATCAATAAATTATTCGAGGGTAAGATATACATCACCATGGATGGCAATTATGCCGTTCAAAATGCGTTCTTGACCGTTAATCGCAACATCGACCTTAACTTTGTTCGCCAAATGGAGTGCCGCCTGAGCTTTGAAAAGAACAGCGACGGACGCTACCACTTGAGCAAAAGCGACCTCAAGATGGACTTCGGACTGAACAAGAACAAAGGTGGAGGTGTTTTCGGCGAGCGTTTGGTGACCATCAACAACTTTGTGATCGATCAGCCGCGCCCTAAACAAGCATATGACGGCCCGGCCCAGGTATACGCCCAAAAGGCTGAAGAAAAGGACGATCAATACTGGTCAAAGAGCCGCCCCGATACACTGGATGCAGTATCAGCTAATATATACCATAACGTGGATAGCTTGCAGCATATGCCATCATTCAGACGTACGATGGACATCGCTACCCTGTTCCTGGCAGGGTATAAGAATTTCGGTCCGTTCGAGGTGGGTCCTGTAAATACATTTTACAGCTTCAACCCTGTAGAGGGTTTCAGAGGCCGTTTGGGTGGCCGCACCACGCCTACCCTGAGCAAGCGTTACTACTTTGAGACCTACGCCGCTTACGGTACCAAAGATCAAAAGTTCAAGTACTTTTTAAGTTCTACGTACTCGATCAATAACAAATCGATCTACGCGTTCCCGCAAAACTATATACGTGCCAGCTACCAGCGCGATACCAAGATACCTGGCCAGGAGCTTGAATTCGTGCAGGAAAGTAACTTTCTGCTGTCGTTCAAACGTGGTGCTAACGATCAGTGGCTGTACAATGACATCTTTAAGATCGATTATGTTCACGAGTTCCTGAACCACTTCTCATACGCCATCGGCTTTAAAAAATGGAACCAGAGCCCTGCCGGTGCCCTGCGTTTCCAGAACCTGCTGCCTAACGGTGTGTTGAACAACGTGAACCTGATCCACACCACAGAGTTCTCGGCCCAGGTGCGTTATGCTCCTCATGAGAAATTTTATCAAGGTAAGATCTATCGTACACCTATCCCTGACAAGTACCCTGTGTATACCTTGCGTTACACTCAGGGCCTGAACGGATTTTTAGGTGGTAACTATGATTATCAGAACGTGACCGCTAACATCAGCAAACGTTTTTACGCCTCGCAATTAGGCTTTACTGATGTGAGCGTGGAGGGTGGTTACCTGTTCGGTAAGGTGCCGTTCCCATTGTTGGATATACACCGCGCTAATCAGAGCTATGCGTTCCAGTTCCAGTCGTTCAACATGATGAACTTCCAGGAATTTGTGAGCGACCATTATGCCACCTTTACGTTCGATCATAATTTCAATGGCTTCCTGTTCAACAAAGTACCATTATTGCGCCGCCTGAAACTGCGCGAGATCATCAACTTTAAAGGGTTATGGGGAGCCGTAAGGCCAGAGAACAACCCGGCCAATGACCCATCGCTGCTCCGTTTCCCAACCAACAGCCAGGGCCAGGCCACTACCTACACACTTAACAATGGCATGTATGCTGAGGGAAGTATCGGTGTGGGCAACATTTTCAAACTCATTCGTTTTGACCTGGTGCGCAGGTTCACTTACCTGGATAACCCTAACGCGCCTAAGTTGGGTTTCCGCACCTTTATCAAATTCGATTTTTAAACATACGCCGGGACGCAACAACAGAAACTGGGATAAGCCAAAAGCTTATCCCTTTTTTTATGGCTCAGGTGCGTATATTTAAATTAATATGGCGTTAATGAGGATGATGCTGCGTATCATTTTATTTGCGCTTTAGTAATATACTATGACCGATACCCGCCGCGAATTCATCAAAAAGGCCACCTTGCTTACCGGTTCTGCCGGCCTGTTCTCGGTTTTGCCGGGCTCCATACAAAAGGCTTTGGCGATCGATGCTGATCAGGGCACCACCTATCTGGATGCCGAACACATCGTGTTCCTGATGCAGGAGAACCGTTCTTTTGACCATTGCTATGGCACCTTGCAGGGCGTGCGCGGCTTTGATGATCCGCGGGCCATGCGCATGCCCGACCTGAACACCGTATGGCTGCAGCGCAATAAAAGGAACGAGACCTATATTCCTTTCAACCTAGATATCCGTAACACTAAGGCCACCTGGATGCACTCACTGCCGCACTCGTGGCATGATCAGGTGGATGCCTACAACAAAGGCGCTATGGACGGCTGGCTGGAAAGCAAGCGGTCGGGTAATAAAGATTATGGTCAGATGCCGCTTACCATGGGTTATTACGACCGTAAGGACATCCCATTCTACTATGCCCTGGCCGATGCCTTTACTGTATGTGACCAGAACTTTTGCTCCTCGCTGACCGGTACCAGTTCCAACCGATCTTATTTTTGGGCGGGCAGCATCAGGGAAGAACAGCATCCAGGTTCAAAGGCGTTGGTGTATAATGACCAGATCAATTTCAAGGACCTCACTTGCATCACTTTCCCCGAAAGGCTTGAGGAGGCAGGCGTATCATGGAAGGTATACCAGAACGAGGTGAGTATAGACACCGGCCTCACGGGCGAGCAGGATGATTGGCTGGGCAACTTTACCGATAATAACCTCGAGTTTTACAAACGATACAATGTCAAACTGCATAAAGGCCATGTGGAGTTCGTTCAAAAGCGCATCGTTGAATTAGCACGCGAACTGGAGGAACTTCAAAAGCGGCCGGAGGATTCCAAGGCCGCAGAAAAGATCAAACAAGCCAGTGATGAGCTGACCCAACTAAAAAAGGAACAGGCCGATATCGCACAACGCTCATTTGACCAGCTTAGCGAACGGGAAAAGAACCTGCACCGCCGCGCCTTTGTGACCAACGCGAACGATCCGCATTACCGCGAATTGACCACTTTCACTTACCACGAAGGTGGCGAGGAAAAGCAGGTGACCATTCCCAAGGGGAATGTGCTTTACCAGTTCAGGCAGGATGTGAACAACGGGCAATTACCTACCGTATCGTGGCTTTGTGCTCCGTCCAACTTTTCAGATCATCCCACTTCGCCGTGGTACGGCGCCTGGTACGTATCGGAGGTGCTGGACATATTGACACGCGATCCCGAGGTTTGGAAAAAGACCATTTTTATTTTGAATTACGATGAGAACGATGGCTACTTTGATCATGTGGCGCCGTTCGTTCCGCCAAACACGAACAAGCCTGAAAGCGGAAAATGCTCCACCGGTTTGGACACCAGTATTGAGCATGCGACCCTCGACCCCAACGCCGCGCACAACATGGCCTATGAACGGGAAAGTCCGATCGGTTTGGGGTTCAGGGTGCCTATGGTGATCGCATCGCCATGGACCCGCGGCGGTTGGGTCAATTCGGAAGTATTTGATCACACCTCATGCCTGCGTTTTTTAGAAACGTTCATCGCGCATAAAAAGGGGAAGGCCGTTAAAGAGACCAATATCAGCGACTGGCGCCGCACCATCTGCGGCGACCTAACCTCAGTATTCAGACCCTATAACGGCGAGCCGATCAGTTACCCGGCTTCCCTTAAACTGAATGATACGGTACAGCGCATACATGAGGCTCGTAACAAGCCGTTGCCGGATAATTATGCCTCATTAAGTGACGACGAGGTGATCAGAGCCAACAAAGACCCGCGATCACTCAACATCTTCCCCCGCCAGGAAAAGGGCATGCGCCGATCCTGTGCATTACCTTATGAACTATATGCTACTGCCGAACTGAACGGGCAAAAAAAAGATTTGACCATGACCATGCGGTCGGGCCCCAAGGCGGGCGTTCCGTTCAATGTAATGGGTTATGGACTGACCGAAGCCGCCGCTCCCGGTGCCAAAGGCATGCGCACCTGGGCCTTTGCCATTAAACCCGGCGACCAGTTGACCTACCATTGGCCCCTGTACAGCTTTGAGCAAGGCCGTTACCAGCTCGAGCTATCGGGCCCCAACGGCTTTTGGCGAAGCTTTAGCGGTAACGCGCATGACCCGGCCCTGCATGTCGAGATGGTGTACACAGCCACCGGTAATGCCGAACTGAAGATCATCAACCACAGCAAGGATATGCCTTACGAGGTGGATGTAGTGGCGAAAGCGTATCATACCGGTGATCATACGTTCACCATAGCGCCGGGCAGGCAGCATGTGCAGGTGGTGGATCTGCAAAAGAGCCATCATTGGTATGACCTTATATTAAAGGTGAGCGGGTACGACGATTTTGGCAGAGGCTTTGCGGGTCGGGTAGAGACCGGCAAGCACGGCTATACCGATCCACAGATCGGGGCTTGATGCGCTGGCCAGAAAATAAGCGATCAGGCGATACCACGCTTCAATTAAATGCGCTTATTTGTACTATGAACCGTTACGAGAAGCCAACATGACAATTCATCCATTTACAAATGACATTCAGATTAAACGGTGCGCATTCAAAACACCGTACATTTGTTTAACAGTGTTAAATAACTTAATGCCCTTTAACGATGGCCAGTAAAGACAGGATACTCCGCTTAAAAGAAGAGACCAGGACCAAGATCCTGGATGCGGCGCTGCATATTGGCCGGGCCGAAGGCTGGCAGGCGGTAAGCATGCGTAAGATAGCCGACATTATTGAATACACTGCCCCGATCATATACGAGTATTTTGCCAATAAAGAGGCTATCCTGATGGAACTGACCAAAAAAGGATACTGCATTTTGGCTAAAGATATGCAGGCCGCACGTGATGCACATCGCCTGCCCGAAAAGCAACTGGAGGCCATGTGGCTCACCTATTGGAACTTCGCCTTTGCCGAAAAGGAGCTGTATCAGCTAATGTTCGGTATCGAGGTGAACTGTTGCGTATTTGAGAACAAGGTGCCCGAGGTTGAAGCTCCGGCCAGCATGATATGCAATGTGATCGCCGAGATCATGAAAAAAGACCTGGATAATGATGAGGTGTGCAAACGCTACTACACGTTTTGGTCAGTGGTACACGGCCTGATCTCAATCAATCTGGTACGCCAGAGCGTGCCTGATGGCATCAACGAGCAGGTACTTAAAGATACCATTGGTGGTATCATCAGAGCAATGAAGGACTAACGTCCTTTTTTTATCAAGATGCACTTAACAGTGTTAAATGGTTAAACATCCATAATTTATAATAAATTCCAGAGCAGTGATACAATATACTTCATTCCCTTAGCTTAACGCTGTTAAATAATTTTACACTAATAAAATAGGTGATATCTGACACATTGAATTGACATGAATGATATGCCTGACCTTACACGATCACAAGCAAATACAAATTGACAACTACAAACAACAACTCAAAAACTGTGACCATCATGAAACCCTTAGCATTGATCCTCGCCACGGCACTGCTGTATGGTTGTGCCGAAAAGCCGGCGCAACAGCAGGCCGCAGCGCCACAAGCGCTTCCTGTAACGGAGATACATACTGATACCGCTACCACTTACCAAGAATACCCTGCATCGGTTGAAGGTGCCGTTAACGTGGAGATACGTCCGCAGGTATCAGGTACCCTTGATCGTGTTTATGCCGATGAAGGTGCTTTTGTAAAAGCAGGTACCCCATTGTTCAAGATCAACGATAACCCATACCGCCAGGCACTCAACAATGCCAAAGCCAGCCTGCATGCTGCCGAAGGCGCCCTGTCTAACGCCAAGCTGGAGGTAGAGAAACTGACCCCACTGGTGCAGAACAAGGTGGTATCTGACTACCAGCTTAAAGCTGCCAAGGCCGCCCAAGAGATCGCTCAGGGCAATGTAGAACAGGCCCGCGCACAGGTAGGTACCGCCCAGATCAACCTGGGGTACACCACCATCAAAGCACCGGTGAGTGGTTACATTGGCCGCCTGCTCAAAAAGCAAGGTAGCCTGGTTGGCCCGGCTGATGCGCAAGCCCTCACCCAACTATCTGACGTGCACGATGTGCATGTGTACTTCTCTTTAGGTGAGAACGACTTTATCGGCTTTAAAGATCACTACGCCGGCAATACGCTGAACGATAAGATCAGGCACCTGCCACCGGTATCATTGGTAATGGCTAACCAAAGTGTTTATGCCCGCAACGGCCACATCGATATGGTAGATGGCCAGTTCGACAAGACCACCGGCGCCATCACCGTGCGTGCTACTTTCCCTAACAGCGAAGGCCTGCTGCGCTCGGGTAATACCGGTAAAGTACGCCTGAGCCTGAAACTGAACGATGTGGCCCGCGTACCGCAGGAAGCCACCATCGAGATGCAGGACAAAGTATTCGTATTCGCAGTAGGCGATAGCAACAAAGTAGCCAAGCAACCGATCATCATATTAGGCAGAAGCGGCAGCGATTACCTGGTGAAGGACGGTGTGAAGAACGGTCAGCAGATCGTACTGAGCGGCATTGACCGCCTGCAGGAAGGCACCAAGATCGCGCCGCAAAAAGTGGCCGACAAGTCAGCAGCTATCGCTAAAAATTGATCACGCTAAAACATTAAGATCATGTTCAGAAAATTCATAGAAAGACCCGTATTATCCACCGTTATCTCCATTTTATTGGTGATCGTGGGTGTGCTGGGTCTTACCAAACTGCCCTTGCAGCAGTTCCCTGATATAGCGCCTCCGGCCGTATTGGTAACGGCCATCTATCCGGGTGCTAACGCCGAGACCGTATTGCGCTCAGTAGCGCCATCGCTCGAAGAATCGATCAACGGTGTGGAGAATATGAGCTACATGAGCTCTACCGCCAGTAACGATGGTTCATTGGCCATTACCGTATACTTCAAACAAGGCACCGACCCCGATCAGGCCGCCGTTAACGTGCAGAACCGTGTGGCACAAGCCACCAGCCAGCTGCCTGCCGAGGTGGTACAACAAGGTATCACCACCACCAAACAGCAAAACAGCTTGATCGGTGCGATAGGCCTCTATACCGAAGACCCTAAAAAGTACGACCAGACCTTTGTGGCCAACTATGCTCAGATCAACATCGTACCGGAGTTAAAACGTATACCGGGTATCGGCTCGGCCACTATATTTGGCGGTGTTAAGGATTACTCGATGCGGGTATGGCTTAACCCTGGTCAAATGGCAGCCTACAATGTTACCCCAGCCGAAGTGATGGGCGCCATACAGGACAAGAACCTGGAAGCTGCTCCCGGTAAATTCGGTGAGCGCAGCAATGAGGCCTTCGAGTATATCATTAAATATAAAGGTAAACTGACCAAGCCTGAGGATTATGGCAATATCGCCATCCGTGCCAACGCTGATGGTTCGGTACTGCGTTTGAAAGATGTGGCCCGCGTTGAGCTGGGTGCCTATTCATACACCAGCGTATCGCACTTGAACGGTCATGACGGTGTGGCCATTGGTATGATCCAACTGGCCGGCTCCAATGCCAACGAGATCCAGATCGCGGTAGATAAGTTCCTGGAGAAAGCCTCTAAGGACTTCCCGGCCGGCATCAAATACAATCAGTTCTATCGTACTAAAACAGCTCTGGACGAATCCATCAGCCAGGTTGAACACACCTTGGTGGAGGCCTTTATATTGGTGTTCATCGTGGTGTTCATCTTCCTGCAAGACTTCCGTTCAACGCTGATCCCGGCCATTGCAGTACCGGTAGCTATATTGGGTACGTTCTTTTTCATGAACCTGTTCGGGTTCTCGATCAACTTGCTTACCCTGTTCGCACTGGTACTGGCCATCGGTATCGTGGTGGATGATGCCATTGTGGTGGTGGAGGCCGTGCACGCCAAAATGGAGCACGAGCACCTGTCACCTAAAGCGGCCACCACATCGGCCATGCACGAGATCACCGGCGCGATCATCTCTATTACCCTTGTAATGGCCGCGGTGTTCCTGCCGGTAGGTTTCATGACCGGTTCCACCGGTATATTCTACCGTCAGTTCGCGTTCACCATGTCTATCGCGATCGTGATATCTGCTGTTAACGCCTTGACCCTGAGTCCTGCGCTGGCCGCATTGTTCCTCAAGAACCATAACGGCGATCAGCATAGCCCCGAAAAGACAAGCTTCACTCAGCGTTTCTACGCAGGCTTTAACAAGAGCTTTAACTCACTGACCGATCGTTATGTGGGAGGCCTTACCTTCCTGATCAGGAACAAATGGTTAAGCATGGGTATGTTGGCGTTGGTAACTGCAGTGACCGTTTACATGATGCGCACGACCAAGTCGGGCTTTATCCCTACCGAGGATCAGGGCTTCGTAGCCATCGCGGTGTCTACCCCATCGGGTACCTCATTGGATCGTACCACCAAAATACTGAACCAGGCCGAGGCCGACCTGCGCGCCCTGCCAGCTGCACGTTTCGTTACCGCTATATCCGGTTTCAACCTGTTGACCAACTCAAGCAGTCCATCGGCGGCGGTGATATTCGTACTGTTGAAAGATAACAAAGAGCGTGGTGAGGTGAAGGACATCAATGCCTTGCAGGACGTGATCCGCGGCAAGCTGGGTGCCATTACCGGCGGTAGCTTCTTCGTGTTCAGTTTCCCTACTGTACCGGGCTTCAGTAACGTAGAGGCACTTGACCTGGTATTGCAGGACAAGACCGGCGGCAAGCTGGATAAATTTAGTGGAGTGGCCAATAACTTTATTGGCAAACTGATGCAAAAACCGGCCATCGCCTTTGCCTTTACCTCTTTCAAGGCCGACTACCCTCAATTACAACTGGAGGTGGACGATGAGAAAGCCAACCAGTTGGGCGTGAATGTGAAAGACATTTTACAGACCATGCAAGCCTACTTCGGTAGCGTCCAGGCCTCTGACTTCAATCGCTTTGGTAAGTACTACCGCGTGATCGTACAGGCCGACGTTGCCGACAAGACCGACCCTACATCTGTCGACCGCGTGTTCGTGAAAAACAAAACAGGCGAAATGGTGCCGATCAATACCCTGGTGAAACTCACCCGTGTGTATGGCTCCGAGACCGCTTCGCGCTATAACCTGTTCAACTCGATCCAGGTCAATGCGATCCCTAAACCGGGCTTCAGCTCGGGTGATGCCATCAAGGCCATCCAGGAAGTAGCTCAGGAAGAACTACCATCAGGCTATGCGTTCGAATTCTCGGGTCAGACCCGTGAAGAGATCGCTTCTGGCGGACAATCGACCGTGATCTTCATTCTGTGTCTGGTGTTCGTGTACTTCCTACTATCGGCACAGTACGAAAGTTATATCCTGCCATTCGCCATCCTATTGTCGATCCCTACCGGTCTGTTCGGTGTGTTCGCGGCAATTGGTCTGGCCGGTATCGAGAACAACATTTACGTACAGGTAGCGCTAATCATGCTCATCGGTCTGTTGGCTAAAAATGCGATCCTGATCGTGGAGTTCGCGCTCCAACGTCGCCGCAACCGCGAAGGCCTGGTGGCTGCCGCACTGGAAGGTGCACGGTCACGCTTACGCCCGATCATCATGACCTCGCTTGCCTTTATCGTAGGTTTGATCCCGATGACATACGCCACCGGTCCATCGGCCCAGGGTAACCACTCGATCAGTATAGGCGCTGCGGGCGGTATGATCACCGGAGTAGTGTTGGGTGTGTTGATCATACCGGTATTATTCGTGATCTTCCAACACCTTCAAGAACGCGTAAGCGGTGTGCCGGTGTATGTGAAACCTAATGAAGGCCACGGCCACCACGTGGAAAAACACGAGGAACTGAACGCGTAACCCCTCTTGATCTCCCCCAAGGGGGAGACTTAAAAAGAATGTTGATAAAATATACAGATAACTAACTCTTCGAAGCCCTCCCCTCGGGAGGGTTGGGAGGGGTAGACCATATAACCATGAAACCATACATAATTACCATTGCAGCGCTGCTGGTGTTGAGCGCCTGTAAGGTATCAAAGGATGTGCAGCTGCCCGATATGCAGTTGCAGAACACCTACCGCTCGGCCACCACGGCCGACACCGCCTCTATCGTGCGCCTGCCATGGAAAAGTTTCTTTACCGAAACTACCCTACAGAACCTGATCGATAGTGCGATCACCCGCAACAACGATCTGCAGATCGCGGTGAGGAACATACAAGAGGCACAACTGACCTTGAGCCAAGCCAAACTGGGTAACCTGCCGGCCGTAAGCCTGGGTGCCAGTGCCTCGATCAACCGCCCATCGAACAACAGTTTGAACGGATTAAGCCTGAGCAACTTTTTAGGCAGCAGGCATATTGAAGATTATACCACTGCGGTCACCGTATCATGGGAGGCCGATATTTGGGGCAAGATCCGCAGCCGTAAGGCCGCGGCCCTGGCCACTTACCTGCAAACCGAAGAAGCACGCAAAGCCGTACAGACCCAAGTGGTTGCCAACATATCAGAAGGTTACTATAACCTACTGATGCTAGATGCGCAATTAGGGATCGCCCGCCGCAACCTGCAACTGAATGATAGCACGCTGAACATCATCAAGCTACAGTTCAACGCCGGCCAGGTGACCTCATTGGCCGTACAACAGGCCGAGGCACAACAATTGGCCGCCGCCCGTTTGATCCCACAGTTTGAGCAGGACATAGCTGTTCAGGAAAATGCCTTAAGCATACTGGCCGGTAAGTTACCTGCGGGCATCGTGCGTAACAGCAGGCTTGATGCGGTACCACTGTCGCCAAGTTTGTCGGCCGGGTTACCATCGGCATTGTTAAGCCTGCGCCCTGACGTGCGCAGCGCCGAACTGGCCGTTGCACGTGCCAATGCTAATGTGGGCGTTAACAAAGCGGCCATGTATCCATCTTTCTCGATCACGGCTCAGGGTGGTGTGAACGCCTTTTTAGCCAGCAACTGGTTCACTTTACCGGCATCATTGTTCGGTGCCGTTACCGGGAGCCTTACCCAACCCCTTTTTCAGCGTAAAGAGTTAAGGACCCGCTACGAGATAGCCAAGGTTGACCGTGAACGTAGCATCATCCAATTCCGTCAGCAAGTGCTGGTAGCCGTTGGCGAAGTATCTGATGCGCTGGTACGTTTAGATAAGCTGAACCAACAACAGACCATTGCCGCTAACCGTGCAAAAACCTTGCGCCAGGCTACCGGTAATGCAGGCTTGCTGTTCAAAAATGGCATGGCTAATTACCTGGAGGTGATCACCGCGCAAAGCAACGTGTTGCAAAGCGAGCTGGAATTGGCCAGCATCAAAAAAGCGCAGTTAGATGCCACCGTTGACCTTTACCGGTCGGTAGGCGGCGGCTGGAGATAAACCAGTTTTTGTAGACTGTGATTTGTAGAAAGGGGCTCCCGGTGACAACCGGGGCCCTTTGCTGTTTTAGGTGGTTTTTAATGTTCAGGTTTATCACGATATTTATCATTCAAAAGATAGATAACATGAAGAAACTGATCATACTTGCGCTTGCCCTGTCGCCACTATTGGCCATGGCAAGTATTACACATAATGCACCTGTAGAAGCAGGCCTGATTTACAACCGAGGAGTACAGGCCGATACTACAAAGATCGACCTTAAAGATGCTGAAAAGAACGTGGGCAACGTGGTTGCCATCGAGGCCAAGGTAGCCTCGGCACGGGTGTTCAGCAGCACGGCCTTGCTTAATGTGGGTGGCGAGTATCCTAACCAACTGCTCACCGTGGTGTTAAAAGGTGAGGCCATTAAACTTTACAAAGAAGGCACCAAGCCTACCATAAAGGCCACCGGTAAGATAGCCCTGCGCAACGGCAAGCCCGAAATGGTGATCACCGACCCGAAAGACATCAAGATAACCGAATAGAAAAAGGCCGCACCTGTATCAGGGCGGCCTTTCTTAGTAAATGCCTTTTATCAAAGGCGGTGGATCGGCTATTTATTATAGATCTTTGAGGTGTTACGGTAACCCGATGCAGTGTTGCTATACCAGTCGGTAAAAGTGGTACCACCTGATGAGGCCCATTCGCCAAAGTGCAGGTAAGCTTCATTAACCGGTTGTAACTCGAACGGATAGTTGTAGGTACCCTGGAAGCCGATCGCCCAAGGCCAGTTCTCTGATGAGATGTAGTATTTACCGCTGGTAGATACAGAGGCGTCATCATCAGTACCGAATAACTTGGTATCTACCTTGTCGGTCGGTGCAAAACCCGGCAGGTGGATCTCATAACCGCGGCGCAGGTTGCTGATCAGGAATGGATTGAACGCTGATGGTTGCAAAGTAGAGGCTGCAATAGGTGAATTGAAGGTCACCATTACGCTGGCAGTAGTACTGGTCACTTTATCTTTTGTTGATAATACGTTGATAAAGTAAGCACCGTCAGGGTTCTTGATCAGCGCCTCGTGGTTATCAAAAGGAACGATCACCGCTTTGGTCTGTCCGGCTTCAACGCCGTTGCTGGCAAAGCTGATGTAATTGCTGATCTGTTTTTGACCGGTCACCGACTTAACCGCCGAAGCAGCTACCGGTAACTGCACACCAAAACCGTTGTGGAACGATGCACCAGAAGCGGCCACGGTATAATCACCTTTCATATCCACTACCTGGTTGCTTGCGTTGCTGGTGAAAGTATAACGGTAGCTTACTACGAGGTCATTCAGATCATAGTCGCCTTTTTTAGGCCAGTTATCCTCAAATGCGATGTTGGCATAAGTGCTTGCTGATGGGTAATAGCTGATGTAAGCGCGCGTCGCATCATTAGGGAAAGCATCTTGCTCGTCCTGTACGCCGTCGCCGTCGGTGTCGCCACCTTTGTCAACCACAGGTACACCGTCTTCAGAGATAGCGCTTGCTACTGATGAAGTGGTATAGAACACCAGGTCGTTAAAGTCTTCGTCAGATGTATAACCGTTCACGTTGGCGCTTGCGTTCTGACGGTTGCAGTCTTCAAAGCCGGTGATGAATAGTTTGTGTACATCGTCATACAAGGTCACGGTGTGTTTTCTCAAAGAAGCAGTGCTCTCAGGGTTGAAACCAGCATCCGAAGAGAACTTTTGAGCGCTGGTGCTTACGCCGCTACCGGTCCAGGCATTCTGCATTAACACGAACGCGATAGAAGTACCTGCCTCGAAGTTGCCCAATTTCACTTTATCGCCGGCCTTTAAGCCGCCGCCGGAACCGTATGCCGAAGCATTAGGGAACACATAAGTGATCTTATCGATACCGCCCAGCAAAGTACCTGTTGCGGTAAACACTGGTGGGAAACCGGTCTTGTAGGTATAGTAAGCCAATGTGCTTTGGTAACCGGCACCTTCTGACACGAATGTAACGTATACGTCAGATGCCTTGGTCACGTTGATAGTAGAGGTGGCTGTGCTGGCCAGGTACTCAGGGTGAGTGTTCTGTACCTTGCTGCCTTCAGGCAGTGAGGCGTTGATGTACGAAAGTAACGACGCATCTACCACATCAGGAGTAGCCTCCAAGTATACCGGACGGCCTAAGTTCCTTGGATAAGTGGTGGTGTTAACGAACGCTGTAGAAGCGGTGTAAGACCCCGGGTAAGCATAATCGGTAGCCAGCAAACCTTGAGTTTGTTTTGACGAGCCGCTGCCTGAAGCCGAACTGTTGATGGCTGCTGCCACAACATCGCCCGAGTACCCGTCCTTGCCACCTAAGGTAACGTTAACGGTATTGCTTGATGAGATGTTGGCCTCTGCATTGCGGATCACACCCACATAAGCAGGGTCAATGATGAGTTTGGTAGCTGAGGTGGGTACAGTGACCGTGCCTTGTAAAACACCACTGCTGTTGGTCACGCCTTTAAAAATGGCATCGCCTGTTGGAAGGGCCACGCTAACCACGATACCGGCCAACGGCTGATCGTTGTTGGTCTTAAGCGACAGGTTGAGTGTTACGTTCTTGGTGGTGTTGAAGTTGAAGCCATCGGGAGCGATCTTATTGGCTGCTGTAGGCACTTCTCCTCCTGATGAGTTGTTGTCCTTTTTACAAGCCGAAAATGCTACCACGCCGGCTAATAACAGAGGGGTAAGTTTTCTTTTCATTACGTTGTTCAATAATTTAACTTTTGTTAGTCCCTGCAGTTAAGACATAAGCATTCCTCAAAGTACTTTTTAAGGGTACGGTCACCTTCATTGTAGGCCATGATGGAAATGTTCAGGCACTTGCCTGCAAGTGGATCGACCGCTATGCTGCCGGCGTAGCTTCTCGGTCAATTTGGCGGTTATACGAAAATAAGCTGCGGGTTGTTTCGATCAATGTATGTTATTGTTCTTCATAAGATAATATATTTCTTAAATAATTATTATCTATGTGGTTCGCTCGACAATAGTATGCCGTAAGGTCAGTTGTAAAGGTTGTATAAACTGATAAGCGAAGACGCAACTTATTGCGATATTGTTGATCTGTCCGCATTAGAGTTTAAAAAAATGCTGATCTTTCAAAATGTCAAGCGATATCGATCTGTGACGTGCAGCAAAACTTTTGTTAAGTAAAAAAGGGTGTTTTCACCCATGCCATAAAAGTGTCCAAATGGCGATCAATGGATAAGAAGTTGGTGGCCGCAGGACTTAGTTCAAGAAAATACCGAAGGAGAAGGATCGACGAACACCGATCAGGTTGAGTAATTAAGACCTGTTGGACGGGAGGATAAAGCCGCGGATGAAGTAAGGTTGATGGTCGGGGCAGCAACTGTCCGAAGAAGAAAATAGAAGGTACAAAAAAGCCTGGCAAGCTTCCCCAACTGCCAGGCATTATCTAAACTAAACCAAACAAAAAACTCTTTAGAAAAGATCCGGATTAGATACCGGGCCATGTTGCTCATTGCCCATTACACCCATTACGCAAAATATAGCGGTGAACGCTAACAGTACGTGGATCAACTCTCCGGCATTGTAAACAAATACGCTAACCGCCCAACCGGTAAAGCAAAGTATAGCGGCAATAAAAAATAATATTCTCATCATGATGAACCTCCAGTTTGTCTCTTTTGGGTTCTTGTACGAAAATTATTTCCTGTTAGTTATCAAAATTTTGAATTATTTTTTTATGGGCCTATAGCCGGCCATTTAATGTTATCCTTATCGTTAAGCATATGGATGTTGCTGATCATTGCCACTTACAAAAAAGCCTCTGCGGTAGTGGCAGAGGCTTTTTATATCACATGATATAGTAGGTGGTCGGCGGTTCGATCTTGTTGGCGGGCGGCTCGCCTATTATCTCGAGTATCGTATTCTCTATCGATCTGGAAAGGGTGGTCATTGGCGTATCGGTCGGGCGGTTCTCGAAAGGGTCCTGCATCAGGATGGCCGTTTGCTCGATCGCGATGAAAAGTGAAGGTATGATGATGGTCAGCGCGATCTCGATCAACTTGCTCTGATCTTCCAATCCAAAAGGCATCATGGTCATCAGCACATAGATCAGGAAATGGATCAGTACGCTGTAGGCACGAGGGAACACGGTGTTCTTGATCCGCTCGCATTTACCCATCGAGTCGCAAAGCTTTACGATGCTCGAGTCTATCTGTACCTGCATGTTAGGGTTCAGGTCAAAACGTTCTGCCGCAGCGGCCAGCTCATCGGCATGATGGTTCAGGATCATGTTAGGCTTATTGACACTGGTAACGCCCGTACGCTCAAAGTACTTGGCTACTTTTTCACTGTCGCCCACCTTGCGTAATGATTCAGATAAAGAGAAGCACCAAACCCCTTGACGGTATGCGAAGTTTTTGGCCACTTCAAGGCCTTCAGGCGTATGAGGCATAAATTGCTTTACCTGACGGATCAGGCTACGGCTATCGTTCACGATCGCGCCCCAAACCACGCGGGCCTCCCACCAACGTTCGTATGATTGCGACGTACGAAAAGCGAGCAGCAGCGATAACACCGTACCCGTGAAGGCCGTTACGGCCAGTGGGATCTTGACCTGGCTGATGATACTGTAGTGATCGAACATACCGGCAAGTATGGCGTAGCATACAATGGCCAGGATGTCCCACTTGATGGTCTTTAGAAAATAAAAGATCGAGATCCGTTTTTTGATCAGCATAGTGAAAGGTTTGAACCACGAAGCAGCACAGATGTTCGTGTCGTGAGTAAATCTAAGATGTTAAAACGAAATGTGAAACGGATCTTCAAATAATATGACCAGGGCCGGTGATCAGTTGATCGCCTCTACGGCCTTTTGCACGCCGGCATCATTTTGGTTCATGACACGGAAGTACCACTCCGCCCCCCACTTGAAACGGGCGGCCTGTGCTTTAAGCATGGTCTTTAAAAAGCTTTTGTTAGCCGCTACATCACGGCTATCTATATTGCCTACCATACCGTTGGCATAGGTCAAAAAGTTATTAAGGTCAAGATCGCTTACATTATAGAACTGCACAAAGTCATGTGCAGTGCGGTAGTTACGCAGCACCATTTGCATGTGATCGATCACATACGCCGAAAATACCTGGTTACGGGCAAGGTCCTGTACCAGTTGTGCGTTCATCGACATGTCCTCAGGTACGAATATATCGGGCATGATGCCGCCACCGCCATACACCTTGCGTCCTGCACTGGTATGAAAGGCTACCGAGGTATCAAAGGTGCTATCGCCCTGGTCGCTATCGGGTGCGTATAGTTCGCCTTTTTGCAGGCGCTCGTTCAGGTCATTGCGGTAGCTCTCGGTGCCATTTTTATATGATCGCTGTATGCTACGGCCCGACGGGGTGAAGTAGCGAGCCACGGTCAGGTTCAACGCCGTACCATCCTCAAACTCAAATTGCTCCTGCACCAGGCCTTTACCGAACGAGCGGCGACCCACGATCACGGCCCGGTCAAGGTCTTGAAGCGCCCCTGCCAGTATCTCGCTGGCGGATGCCGAATGCTCATCCACCAATACGGCCAGTTTGCCGCGCTCGAACAGGCCCGAGTCGGTGGCAAAGTAATCAGTACGGGGTTCGTGCAAGCCTTTAGTATATACGATCAGCCGGTTCTTGGGTAAGAACTCGTCGGCCAGGGCAGTAGCGGTATTCAGGTAGCCGCCACCATTGCCACGCAGATCGAGTACCAGCTTGGTCATGCCCTCTTTCTTTAATCTCCGTAAGGCGGCTTTAAAGTCTATATCAGTGGTTGACCCGAACTTCCCGATCTTGACATAACCGGTGGCTGGGGCGGTCATGTAGGCCGCATCCAAACTGCTGATGGTGATATGGCCACGCTTGAGAACGTATCTTTTAGTAGATGTACCGTCGGGACCTAACACGCCCAGCTCGATCGCCTTGTTCTTCACATCAAAGGCATCGTTCACCTTATCATTACTTAAATGTATACCGGCAAAAGGCTGACCATTGATCGAGATTATACGGGCCCCGTTAGGAAGTTCAGCTTTGGCGGCCGGTCCGCCGGGAATCACCTGGGTAACTACCAGGGTATCCCTCAGGATCTGTGATTCTATGCCCACACCGTCAAAACCGCCTTCCAATTTCTCAGATAATGAACGTGCTTGTTTTTGGTGAAGATAAACGGAGTGCGGATCGAGCTTTTGCAACAGGTTGTTGATGGTGGCACCCTCCACGCTGTCAACATTAACGGAGTCCACGTATTTTTTGCGCACTAATTGCATCACGCGGTCCAGCTTATTGGCGTTCTCGGCGTATAACGCGTCGTCGGGTGTGCTTTCACTACCTTTATTGACCAGCAAGCCGATCACTACGCCGGCCAACACCAACATAATGGATCTGAAAATTACGCCTGCAGTTTGCTTCATCTCTCCTGTGCAACAAAAATACGTATTGGAATGTGTTAAGGTTTATTGTAGTTGACGGAATTTTAACGACTTTTGTTACAGATCTGTAATAAATACTATGATAAATACCACCGAGCAGGAATCTAACTATACCCAACTGGACGAACTGACCGTTGGCGAGCTCCTGCATCATATTAACCAGGAGGATAAGACCGTTGCCCATAGCGTTGAAAAAGCTATGCCGCAGATCGAAGCATTGACCGAGGCCGTAGTTGAAAAGATGAAGGCCGGCGGCCGATTGTTCTATATTGGCGCTGGTACCAGCGGCCGTTTGGGTGTTGTTGACGCGTCGGAGTGTCCGCCTACTTACGGCGTGCCGTTCGACATGGTGGTGGGCATCATTGCCGGTGGCGATGGCGCTATACGCAAAGCTGTTGAATTTGCAGAGGATGACTTTGAGCAGGCTTGGAAAGACCTGGAAGAATACCATATATCTGATAAGGACGCACTGGTGGGTATCGCGGCATCGGGCCGTACACCTTATGTGATCGGTGGCTTGCGTACCGCTAACGAAAAAGGCCTGGTGACCGGCTGCATCGTTTGTAATGCCGATAGCCCGGTAGCCGCTGAGGCACAGTTCCCGGTGGAGGTGATCACGGGACCTGAGTTTGTGACCGGGTCTACCCGCATGAAGGCCGGTACCGCACAAAAGCTGGTGCTGAACATGCTGAGCACTACTGTAATGATCCAATTGGGCCGTGTAAAAGGCAACAAGATGGTGGATATGCAACTGAGCAACCACAAACTGGTGGATCGTGGCGTACGCATGGTAATGGACGAGATACAGGTAGATGAAAGCACAGCATCTGACCTGCTGAACCAGCATGGCAGCGTGCGTAAGGCGGTAGACGCTTATCGTTCTATCCACTCCTGATCAGCAGATAAAATATTTAGTATACCCGAAGGCAGATATTACCCATATCTGCCTTTTTTGTGTTAATTTGAGTCCTGCTAAACAACGCTTGATGAAAAATATCTACTCAACGGCCGCTGCCTTGCTTCTGGCCGCCACTGCTTTTGCACAGAACGAGATCACGTATACGGTCTCCTTCCCTAATGCCATACATCATGAGGCCGAGATCAGCATGCGGGTGCCACAGGTACCGGCAGGCACGATGCGTTTCAGGATGAGCCGTTCCTCGCCGGGACGTTACGCCACGCACGAGTTCGGTAAGAACATTTATAACGTTAAGGCCTACGGCGAGGGCAACAAGCCGTTGGTATTAAAACAAGTGGAAGGCGATGTTTACGAAGTGGCCCAGCATGGCGCCACGGTGATCGTGAACTATACCTTGTTCGGCAATTATATGGACGGTACGTATGTGGGTATCGACGCCAGTACTGCGCATTTTAACATGCCGGCCGCCTTTATGTGGGTGCTAGGTATGGATAAGCGCCCGGCCCGTTTTAAGTTCAACGACCTGGACAAGTTCGGGTGGAAAGTAGCGACCCAGTTAAAGCCCGAAGCAGGCGGCACCTATTACGCCCGCGACCTGCAATACATGATGGATAGCCCTACCTCGCTTGCCAACTACAAAACATATAGTTGGGACATCACCAACCCTGGCGGTAAAAAGCAGGCCATCCACCTCACCTCGCACAGTGATGACGACCAGGCTACCATTGATGCCTTTGGCCAGATGGTGAAGAAGGTGACGCTGGAAGCACAGGCGGTATTTGGCGAACTGCCAAACTACGACTATGGCAACTACGTGTTCTTACATGATGTTGCGGCCAGCAATGCCGGCGATGGCATGGAACACCGTAACTCTACCAGTATCGTGCAGACCACGCCTAAGATAGCCGGTTTTGAGACCCGCTTGTTGGGTACCTTCTCGCACGAGTATTTCCACAGCTGGAATGTGGAGCGCATTCGCCCAAAAACATTGGAGCCATTTAATTTCGAGCATGCCAACATGAGCAACGAGCTTTGGTTCGCCGAAGGTTTCACCCAATATTATGGCGGACTGTTACTGGAGCGTGCCGGACTGCTGTCGGCCGCCGATCATTACCGCACCACTGCCGGGCTGATCAACAGCGTGCTCAACTCGCCTGCGGCGCTTAAATATTCGCCTATACAAATGAGCCGTTATGCGGTATTTGCTGATGCGGGGGTCTCTATCGACCCTAATAATAACGCCAATGTATTTAGCAGCTATTATACTTACGGTGGAGCTACCGCTTTGGCGCTCGACCTGCGCTTACGAAGCCAGTTCAAGCTAACGCTGGATGGTTATATGCGCGCGGTATGGGCCGCCCATGGCAAACCCGAAAAGCCTTACACTGTGGCCGACCTACAGAACGTCCTGGCCTCGTACACTAAAGACCCAGCCTTTGCGGCCGACTTTTTCAAGCGCTACATATACGGTTCGGAAAAGAACGATTATGCCGCGTTATTAGCTAATTTTGGATTGCTGCTGCGTAAAGCACAACCAGGAAAGGCTTGGGCTGGCCAGTTAGGTACAGTGGCAGGTCGTGGCCGTTCGGGGCAAGCCCGCAGCGGCGAGAGCGGTGGTTTAACGATCACCAACAGCCTGGCCATGAACTCGCCTATGTACAAAGCGGGCCTTGATGCCGGCGATGTGATCATGACCGTTAATGGCACGGCCATAGCCGATGCACAGGCACTGACAGACCTACTGGCCACCAAACGCCCTGGCGACAAAGTACCCGTGACCTACAAGAACCGCACAGGCGACCATGAGGCGACCATTACATTAGAAGAGAACCCTACCTTGGAGGTAGTGGAATATGAGGCGGCCGATAAGCAACCTACGGCAGCCCAAAAGCAGCTGCGTACCCAATGGTTAAGCAGCCAGATCAAATAGTATGATGAAAAGATATAGTATAGCCGTAGCGCTTTTAGCCATCGGCCTCAACAGCTTTGCACAGGATGTGAATAAGCTGATCGATCAAAAGGATGTGGAACGCATCATCAAGACCCTTGCTGCCGATGATATGCAGGGCCGGGCCACCTTTAGCCCGGGCATTGACAAGGCCGCCACGTTCATAGAGGGCGAGTTCAAGAAAGCCGGCCTACAGCCGTTGGAAGGTTTGAGCAGCTACAGGCAGGATTTTAAGGTGTACCGCACCTCGCCCGAACAAACTATGGTGAAACTCGATGGCGTAGCTGTTCCTGAAAAGAATATAGCGGTCATCTCTTCAACACCGTTCGACTGGAGCAACAATGCCGATGTGCAAGTAGTGAAGCTCGGTGCTGATAAAAGCCTTCAAAAAGAGTTCCGTGGCATTATGAACAGCGGTAAGAAGACGCTGGTGCTAGTGGATCAAAGTTCGGCCCCTATGTTCGAGCGGCTTAAGGAAGCTTACGGTCGTCGTATATCCATGAATCCGCCTGCACCTCAGCCGAATGCGCCGCAGCTTGTATTTGTACTGGGTAGCACGACCGATGTGAAGAACTTTGAGGTGAGCTTTAAGAACAAGGTGGATAACCCGCCCATATTCAATGTGGCCGGTATGATCAAGGGAAAAAGCAAACCTGATGAGTATGTGGTGTTCTCTGGACATTATGACCACCTGGGTATATTACCCGCCATGCAAGGCGATAGCATTGCCAACGGTGCCGATGATGATGCCTCGGGTACCACGGCCATGATCAGCCTGGCCAAATACTACAAAAAGCTCAACAACAACGAACGTACGCTGATCTTTGTAGCCTTTGCGGCTGAAGAGATAGGCGGCTACGGCGCACGTTATTTTTCGCAGCAACTGAACCCAGACAAAGTGGTAGCCATGTTCAATATCGAGATGATCGGCAAGCAGTCGAAATTCGGTATGAACTCGGCATTCATCACCGGTTATGAACGGTCAGATTTTGGCGAGATCCTGCAACGTAACCTCGAAGGTACCGCATTCAAGTTCCACCCGGATCCGTATCCAGAGCAAAACCTGTTCTACCGCAGTGATAATGCTACGCTGGCGGCATTAGGCGTACCGGCACACACCATCTCTACCGACCAGATCGATACCGATAAACTTTATCATTCGGTAAAGGATGAGTACAGCTCGTTGGATGTGGCCAACATCACGGCCACTATACGTGCCATAGCGTTGAGCTCGCGCAGCATCGTGTCGGGTAAGGATACCCCTAAACGCATCCCTAAACTGGAGAAATAACCGATCCGCGGATCAATGAACCTGAGACCATGAGTATAGCACTTGTGGTCTTTTTTGTTTAAGTTAGTTCCACAGCATGTCAGCCATCCTCCATACCCCCCGCCTTACGATCAGCAAGTTCACTGTTGCTGATGCCCCGTTCATATTGGAATTGGTGAACACCCCTACCTGGATCCGGTTCATAGGTGACCGTAACATCCATACACTTACCGAGGCGGAAGCCTACGTACTGAATGGACCGATGGCCAGCTATGAGAAACACGGTTTTGGACTGTATCGTGTAGCATTAACTATTACCGGGCAACCGATCGGAATGTGCGGGATACTCAAACGAAATACTCTTGATATGCCCGACATAGGTTACGCACTATTGCCAGCTTATGAAGGCAAAGGCTATGCTTATGAAGCCGCCTGGGCGGTAATGGATCACGCCTTCAATGAACTGGGACTGCCGCAAGTGGCAGCTATTACTGATCCCAGTAATCAGCGGTCGATAGCGCTGCTTGAAAAGCTTGGTATGACATACAGTAAGATGATAACATCTGGAGACCGGGAGCTCATGTTGTTCATCAAGGATGCTCGAACATATAGATGATAGTTTGGCCAGACGGAGGCTGCGGTTGAGTATACTTAAGGCGCTTGGCATTAAGTTCGATGATGTTATAATTCGTCTGATTCATCCGGAAAGTTTTGGCTGTTAGGTCAAGTTCATACGGATAGTTTATGCTGCTGCCGGGTACACCGTCGCAACGGGTGGTTTGATAGTCAAAGGTGGCTACAGAAGTGGTGGGGTTAAAGGTTAGGATGTCGTCCTTGTCACATTCCCTGATAGGGCGGTAGATCTTATCACCTGGCGGGTTCGCAGAGGGGTTGTTGTCTATCAAGGTCAGTCGCCAACCTTTCCAGGTCAGTGCTTTTAAGCTAAAGTCCTTAATATCTTCTTCAGGGTTAGGCTGGGCTTTCTTTTTACAGCCTGCAAAAAAGAGCACAACGGCGATCAGGATAAGGTTGCGGTTGATCATGTTTAAGGATAAGTGTGATACCGCTAATATAGCATTTATTATGTCAAAGCTCCTTTCGCATCACATGGTCGTTCATGAAGTGAGGGCCGATCGGCACGTCCTCATCATAAACGATGCTGAAGCCCATCTTCTCATAAAAGTGTTTGGCTTTGTTGTGGCGGTTCACGTTAAGGTCGAGCGTATGGCTGCCTGCGTCGAGGGTGGCCTGCTCTACAGCTTTGATCAGCGCCTGGCCGTAACCTTTGCCTTGTGTTTGCGGCAGGCAGTACAGCTTGTGTAGTTTATATATCGAGGCATCATCGGTACGCGGTGCGTATGCGGCAAAGGCCACAGGCAGCCCGTCTTCCTCGAGTATCAGATAGGTCTGCGTGTTCTCGGCTATCTGTTCGCCTATAGTGTCTGATACGTAAATGGCTCCCAGCATATAGGTGATCTGCTCGGTGCTCAGGATGTCTCTGTAAGTTGCCCAATATGTTTGATGAGCTATCTTCATGATATGGTCGGCATCGGCCGGTGTAGCGGTACGTATGTTGAACATATCAAAAGTACATGAGCGTGTAGCTATTGTTTGGAACGGCTGCAAAGTCTAACAGTTTTTTAATAAAATGAGCACGGTAGGTAAGCAACAAAAAGCCGCTCTGGTTGAGCGGCTTCCTATATATAGTGTTCAGCTTGTGCAGGTCGGCAAGGCGTTCTATTCCTCAACGATCTCGCTGTGCGGACTGCTTGCTTCTACCTCCTGGGTCTTGAAATAGCGGTTCTGATACAGCAGGATGATGATCACACCCACTGATATGGCCGAATCGGCCAGGTTAAATATCGGGCGGAAGAATTTGAACTCTTCGCCGGGCCAGATCGGGAACCAAGATGGGAAATGCCCCTGTATGATGGGGAAGTAGAACATATCGACCACCCGGCCCTGGAATATAGGTGCGTAGCCGTAAATGATGCCGTAAAAGGTAGAATCGATGATGTTACCCAATGCACCGGCAAATATGAGCGCCACGCACAAGATCAATCCACGGTGATGTTTGTGCCGGATCAGGTAGATCAACGCATAACCGATACCGCCCACCGCAAATATGCGGAAGATGGTAAGGGCCAGTTTACCGGCTATACCGCCCAGCTCCCAGCCAAAGGCCATACCATTGTTCTCGGTATAGAGCAGCATGCCGCGGTCGCCCAAAAAGTGGATCTCTTGCCCCATGTACATGTTCTGCCTTACCCATATCTTGATGAGCTGATCTGCCAGAACAACTAAAAATGCGAGTAGGAAAGGTTTAGTATACGATGCCTTCATTAATACTGCTTCATTTTCGCTTCCATGCTCAGGGTAGTATGCGGCACGGCACGCAAACGCTCTTTCTGGATCAGCTTACCGGTCTCGCGGCAAACGCCATAAGTTTTGTTCTCGATGCGTACCAGGGCAGCCTCTAACTGATCGATGAACTTTTTTTGACGGGCGGCTAATTGGTTGATCTGCTCCTTCTCTAAAGTGGCCGATCCATCCTCCAGGGTCTTGTAAGTGCCTGCAGTGTCATCGGTACCATTAAGGTTAGGGTTGCTCAGTGATGAGGCCAGCGCGTTCAGTTCTTCGCGGGCGATGCGTATCTTGTCTAAGATCAGTTCTTTGAACTCTTGTAATTCAGCGTCAGAATATCTGGTCTTTTCGGTTTGTGGTGTGCTCATTATTGTATTTTGCTTATATAGATAGTTATCTCATTATCGTCGATCACCGTTTTTTCTCCCTCGGTAAGGTGGGCATCTACTTCTATGTTATCAGCTAATATCTCGGCACTAATATAGGCTAAATTGTTTTTTAGCGCCTCGATGATGAGGGGGTGGTCGCTCAGTCGTACGTTTATCTTATCGGTCACTTCAAGGTCGCTGCTCTTGCGCAGGTTCTGTATGCGGTTGATCAGCTCGCGCGAAATGCCCTCCAATTTCAATTCGTTGGTTATGGTAACATCTAACGCAACGGTTAGTTTGCCCAAATTTGCTACCTGCCAGCCCGGTACATCCTCAGCGCTGATCTCAACATCGGCGGTGAGTAGTGAGTAGTGAGCGGTAGTTTGTTGCACCGAGGTATACTCCAACTCCAGTTGACCATTGGCCTCCAAAGCGGCGATATCCTCTTGCGACAGTTTACCTATAGCCTCGGCAACAGCCTTCATATCTTTACCCACTTTTTGACCCAAAGCCTTAAAGTTAGGTTTGATCTTACGTTTAATGAAGCCAGCCGTATCGGTAATGTACTCGATCTGTTTGATGTTGGTCTCGCTCAGGATCAGTTCCTTGACGGCATCCACCTGGTGCTCAAAGTTCTTGTCCAATATAGGCAGCAGGATCTTGCTCAATGGCTGGCGCACGTTGATACCTACCTTTTTACGTAATGATAAGGTTAGCGAAGAGATATCCTGCGCTAATTGCATACGCTCTTCCAGTTCTTTATCTACCACCGCAGCATCGTATACCGGGAAGTTGGCCAGGTGTACCGACTCAAATTGCTCCTTACCGGTGGCAGTGTTCAGGTCATTGTACAAACGCTCGGCAAAGAACGGCGCGATAGGCGACATTAGTTTAGAGATGGTCACCAAGCAGGTATACAAGGTTTGGTAGGCCGACAGTTTATCATCAGAGTTGTCTGACTTCCAGAAACGGCGACGGCTTAAACGCACATACCAGTTGCTCAGGTGCGCGTCCACAAAGTCCTGGATGGCGCGGGCAGCCTTGGTAGGCTCAAAATCGGCGTAGAACGAGTCAACATCCTGTGTAAGGGTGTTAAGCAGCGACAGGATCCAGCGGTCGATCTCGGGGCGTTGGCTCAGTTCCACATCGGGCTGGCTGTAATTGAACTTGTCGATGTTGGCATACAGCGAGAAGAAAGAGTACGTATTATATAACGTACCAAAGAACTTACGACGAACCTCGTCCAAGCCTTCTACGTTGAATTTCAGGTTATCCCATGGCGAGGCATTGCTGATCATGTACCAGCGGGCCGCATCGGCACCATACTTCTCAATGGTATCAAAAGGGTCAACAGCGTTACCCAAACGTTTCGACATCTTGTTGCCGTTCTTATCCAACACCAAACCGTTCGATACCACGTTCTTGAACGCGATACCCTGATTGCCTACCTTCAGGTTAACGGCCTTGATCTCGTCGCTGGCCTCGCTCAGCATCACCGCAATGGCGTGCAGGGTAAAGAACCAGCCACGAGTTTGATCCACACCCTCGGCAATAAAGTCGGCCGGGTAAGCATCAGCGAATTGCTCCTTATTCTCGAACGGGAAGTGCCACTGTGCATAAGGCATAGCACCCGAATCGAACCAAACATCGATCAGATCAGGCTCGCGGAACATCTTTTTGCCATTGGCCGATGTCAGGATCACATCGTCGACATACGGGCGGTGCATGTCTTCCAGCTTAAAGCCTTCGGGCATAAAGCCGGCAGCTATCGACTTGGCGATCTCGTCATTCAATTCTTGTATCGACCCTATACACTTCTCCTCGTTACCGTTCTCCTCGCGCCAGATCGGCAGCGGGGTGCCCCAGTAACGTGAACGCGATAGGTTCCAGTCGACAAGGTTCTCCAGCCAGTTACCAAAGCGGCCGGTACCGGTAGCTTCAGGTTTCCAGTTGATGGTCTTGTTGAGTTCGATCAGTTTATCCTTAACGGCAGTGGTCTTGATGAACCAGCTATCCAGTGGATAGTATAAGATAGGCTCATCAGTACGCCACGAGTGCGGATAGCTGTGCTCGTACTTTTGTACGTTAAAGGCCTTGTTATCCTCTTTTAGTTTAATGGAGATGAGTACGTCGGTGGGTTTGAAGCCAGCTTCGTCGCGCTCTTCCTTGCTGTAATATTCTTCTTTAACGTAGCGGCCGGCAAAGTCGGTCACTTCGTCAACAAAGCGGCCTTGTTTGTTCACCAGTGGCACTTCCTTGCCTGTTTCGTCCAACACCATCACTGATGGTACGTTGTTCTCTTTACAGGCCCTAAAGTCATCGGCACCAAATACTGATGCGGTGTGCACGATGCCAGTACCATCGCCGGTGGTCACAAAGTCGGCTGGGATCACGCGGAACGCGTTCTTCTCCAACGCATCATTGGTCACGTATGGCATCAGCTGGTGGTAACGCAAGCCTACCAGGTCAGATCCCTTAAAGTGGGCCTTAACGGTCCAGGGAATGATCTTGTCACCTTCTTTGTAGTCCTCAAAAGAGGCATTCTCGCCTTCGGCCTTAAAGTATTTGCTCACTAATGCCTGCGCCAATACCACGCTCACCGGTTTAAAGGTGTACGGGTTAAGGGTGCTGATCTTTACGTAGTCGATGTCCTCGCCAATAGCCAGGGCGCAGTTAGATGGCAGGGTCCAAGGCGTGGTGGTCCAGGCCAGGATCGCGGTCTCTTCGCCCGGCTCGCTGAACAGCGTGCTCATAAGCGGGTGATCCTGGTCGTTCTTTAAAAAGAATTGGGCCGTAATGGTAGTATCCTTCACCATTTTATAAGTGCCCGGTTGGTTCAGCTCGTGCGAACTTAGGCCGGTACCCGATTTTGGTGAGTAGGGCTGTACGGTGTAACCTTTGTACAGCCAGCCTTTTTTGTAAAGTTGCTGCAAGATCCACCATAAGGTCTCTATGTATTCGTTCTCGTAGGTGATGTACGGGTTGTCCAGATCTACCCAGTAGCCCATTTTAAGAGTAAGGTCGTTCCAGATGTCAGTATAACGCATCACCTCCTTGCGGCAGGCCTCATTATAATCCTCCACCGATATGCTTTTACCGATATCGTCCTTAGTGATGCCTAATGACTTTTCAACAGCCAGCTCGATCGGCAGGCCGTGGGTATCCCAACCGCCTTTACGCTTTACCTGGTAGCCTTTAAGCGTTTTGTAACGGCAAAAAATATCTTTGATAGAACGGGCCATGGCGTGGTGTATGCCGGGCATACCATTGGCCGATGGCGGTCCTTCGTAAAAGGTGTAAGGGTTGCTGGCCGGACGGCTACTGATACTTTTTTCAAAAATGCCGTTCTGTTCCCAGAACTCCAGTACGTCCTTGCCGATCTGTGACAGATCTAACTGTTTATATTCCTTGTACATCAGTGTTTTCCACGAAAATTAAGAGCGTGCAAAGATAGGCATCTTTAACCGAAATACGCAGTTAACCACCCCGAAAAGTGTTATAATGAACAAGTTGATGAACCATGCAAGGCCATCGACCATTGACCGGACGGGCCTAACGGTAACCGTTCTCAGCCATGGCCAGGGCGTTGCTTTGGGTCAGTTGCTTGTCTAAAAAGTTAGCCCAGGCCGCCTGTTGCTTACGGTTCTGCATGTGCTGGGTGTCGGCATCATAATCTGCGTTCATGCGGCGGTACTTCTCGTCCACACGGGCAAATATGGCGTTGGCCTGGCGTTGGTAGTCGCCGGTGTACCTAAAGGCGTTCAGCTCGCGGATCATTTCCTGCTGCATTAAAAAGGCGATCAGATAGTGGCCCTGCTCATGATGCAGCACCTCGGCCATCATATCGGCGTTGGTGATCATTTGACGGTTGATCCACGAGCGCTCAGGGTTAAAAACCAGGTCGATGTAAAAGGTAAGGCGGTAATTGCTGCGGTAGTTGCTCACATTATAACGCATGGTAACGTTGCAACTGGTGTGGGCCACAAAAAAGCCGCTGCCTGCGGGTACGGCGCCGGTAAAATCGTTCTCGTTCAGGAGACGGTATTGCTGACCGCGCTGTGCGCTGGCCACGGTAGTAAAAAATATAAAAAATAAACAGGCGCCTATCCACCTCACGTATCGCTGCATCATTATTATCGGTCTGTTGCTTATTGACCATAACGGCAACGCATGGTTTAATGTTATGTTGGCCGCCCATGTACATTAACCTTAGCCTGACACATCAGGCATCTGATAACTTAACGCAACAAAAAGGCCACCCTTTTTGGGATGGCCTTTTGATATGAGTGACGGATTGATTATTCGATCACGCTTACTTTCAGCATATTGGTCTTGCCCAGTGCGCCGATCGGGGTAGATGCAGTGTTGATCACCACGTCGCCAACCTCGATCAGGTTCTCGCTTTTCAGGATGTTGTTCACATCAGCGATGGTGGCATCGGTACTTTCCTGTTTATCGTAGTAGAACGCTTTAACACCCCATACCAGGCTCAGTGCATTAAGCAGCTGGCGGTTAGAGGTAAAGATATAAGTGCTGGCTTTAGGCCTGTGGCTCGATATCTCGAAAGCAGTGTAGCCTGAGTAGGTCATGGATACGATACCCACCGCATTGGTATGCTCGGCCAGGTAAACGGCCGATTCGCATACGGCGTTGCTCAGATAATTAGGGCTGCCGGCCTCTGCTCTTTCAGTGGCTTCGATCTTAGGGGCGTTGAACGGATAGCCACGCTCTTCCACGTTGCGTACGATCTTGGCCATGGTCTCGATCACGATCACCGGGAACTCACCTACTGAGGTCTCACCGCTCAGCATCACGGCATCGGCACCATCCAGTACAGAGTTGGCCACGTCATTCACCTCGGCACGGGTAGGGCGCGGGGTGGTGATCATGCTCTCGAGCATTTGGGTAGCTACGATGACCGGTTTTGAGGCCGCACGGCATTTGCTGGCGATCATTTTTTGCAGCAATGGCACTTCTTCCAAAGGCATTTCCACACCCAGGTCACCACGGGCTACCATCACACCATCGGTAGCGGCAATAATGGCGTCTATATTATCGATAGCTTCTGGCTTCTCGATCTTGGCGATCACGCGCGAAGCTTTACCGCTTTCGCGGATGATACGTTTCAGTTCAACGATGTCCTCGCCGGTACGTACGAATGAAAGGCCGATCCACTCTACATCATTTTGTAAAGCGAATTGCAGGTTCACCAGGTCCTCTTCGGTCAAGCTTGGGATCGATACCTTAGTATTAGGTAAGTTAACACCTTTACGTGAGGTCAATATACCGCCGTGAACCACCTCGCAAAGTACATTGTCTTTACGGTTGGTCTCGATCACGCGCAGTTGCAGCTTACCGTCATCTAATAAGATGATCTCGTTAGCCTGCACATCCTGAGGGAAGGTCTCGTAAGTGATGTATATCTGGTTCTCATCGCCAATGCACTCGTTGGTGGTCATGTTGATGTGTTTACCGTTGATCAGGTGTATACCACCATCTTTAACCAGGCCGATACGGATCTTAGGGCCTTGAAGGTCGGCCAGCATGGCAATATTGGTCTTGTATTGCTCATTGATCTCGCGGATCAGGTCAATGGTCTTTTGGTGATCCTCAGGCCTGCCGTGCGAAAAGTTCAGGCGGCAAACGTTAACACCGGCTTTCACCATAGCTAACAATACATCTTTTTTTGCAGATGCAGGGCCCATGGTGGCCACGATCTTAGTGCGGTTGTAAGACAATTTCATATGTTGGTTCTTATATGGTCTTCAAGTTTAGTTAGTAATTAGAGTATTAGTGTATTTATGACACTTTCGTAGATCCGGCGCTAAAATAAGAGATTTTCACGTGATTTTATCTTTTTTGGTTCGATCTTTACCGCTGCCATGATCTCGGGGATGCGGTTCAGCGTGCTGATGATCGTGTTGAGGTCGGTATCGTCGATAAAATTTTTGATCATAAAAAAGTAATCCACCTCGCGCATCTCGGGTATCAGGTACCCCTCTGAACCTTTATTGGCAATGAAGTAAAAATCGGTCTCGGTGGTCTCCCACTGGTAATGATAGATGGAAAAGAGCGCCGGCTCGTTCATGCCCTGGTAAATATCTACCTCCAGGTCGGGCATTTTATAAAGATCAAAGTGCAGGTATTTATTAATGAAGTGACACACGCGGTAGTCCTTTAACGGCGTGTTGATCGCGATCAGTATAAAATCAAGATCTATCTCAAATCTTAAAACCTTTTTGGTCAAAATAATATAGAGTATATTTGCGGCGGTAAAACTACTGAAATGAAACCGTCGTGGCTAATTATTGTTGTTACCAGTGCGCAAGATTTTAGATTTGATATTTAACTAAATTTATTTTTCTTTGCACAGAATTTTTATTTAATCATTTAACATAAAGTATTATGTCTGATATCGCTTCAAGAGTTAAAGCAATCATCGTAGAAAAATTAGGTGTTGACGAGAGTGAAGTTACACCTGAGGCTAGCTTCACCAACGATCTGGGTGCTGACTCATTAGACACTGTAGAGCTGATCATGGAGTTCGAAAAAGAGTTTAACGTAGCTATCCCTGATGATCAGGCCGAAACTATCGGTACTGTAGGCCAGGCTATCGCTTACCTTGAAAAGAACGTTAAATAAGCAACTCCTTAATAGTATTAAATGGAGTTCAAACGAGTAGTTGTAACCGGGCTGGGTGCGCTTACTCCTATAGGTAATTCGGTTCCGGAATACTGGGACGGATTGATCAATGGAGTTAGCGGTGCCGACCTTATCAAAAGCTTCGACGTAACGCACTTTAAGACCAAGTTTGCATGCGAGGTTAAAAACTTTGATGCAGATGCATTTTTAGGGCGCAAAGACGCACGTAAGCTGGATCAGTTCGTGCAGTATGCCTTATACTCTACCGAAGAAGCGGTAAAAGATGCAGCGTTGGATTTCGGGAAACTGGATACCAACCGCATCGGCGTTATCTGGGGATCGGGTATCGGCGGCCTCAAGACCTTTCTGGATGAAGTGATCAACTTTGCCAAAGGTGATGGTGTGCCCCGTTTCAACCCGTTCTTTATACCCAAAATGATCGCTGATATCGCCCCCGGGCATATCTCGATCAAGTATGGTTTGCGCGGGCCTAACTTTACTACGGTATCGGCCTGTGCTTCATCCAACAATTCGCTTATCGATGCCTTTAACTATATCCGTTTAGGAAAGGCTAACATGTTCATCACAGGCGGATCGGAAGCTATCATTAACGAGGCTGGTATTGGCGGTTTTAACGCCATGCACGCACTCAGTACCCGTAATGATGATCCTGCAACGGCATCACGCCCGTTCGATCTTGACCGCGACGGCTTTGTGGCCGGCGAGGGAGCAGGTACCATTATTTTAGAGGAACTGGAGCATGCCAAGGCCCGTGGTGCCAAGATCTATGCCGAGATGATGGGCGGCGGCATGAGTGCCGATGCCTACCACATGACGGCCCCTCACCCTGAAGGTTTGGGTGCGGCTCTGGTAATGAAAGCAGCCCTTGAGGATGCTGGCATGACACCGGCCGACATCGATTATGTGAACGTTCACGGTACCTCGACACCTATTGGCGATCCGCAGGAGGTTAAAGCCATAACTGAGGCTTACGGCGACGAGGTTTACCGTATTAACATCAGCTCTACCAAATCAATGACCGGTCACCTGTTGGGTGCTGCCGGCGCGGTGGAAGCTATAGCTGCTATCTTAGCGGTTAAAAATGATATGGTTCCGCCTACCATCAACCACTTTACTGACGATCCTGCTTTTGATCCTCGTATCAACTTTACGTTCAACAAGGCTCAAAAACGTGTGGTACGTGCAGCACAAAGCAACGGTTTTGGTTTCGGTGGCCACAATGCATCGGTGATATTTAAGAAATACGAAGAATAATTCGTTTTTGAATGCCAATCAGTCGGTTATATAAGCTTTATCTTTCTCCGAACCGTAAATACGTCAAAACATTAAAGAATTTGCTCGGCTTCGTGCCGGGCAATTTGTCTTTATACCGGTTAGCTTTCAGGCATAAATCAGCCGCACAATCGGTAAAAAAAGGTGTTAAGAACAGTAATGAGCGGTTAGAGTTCCTGGGCGATGCCGTGCTGGGCAGCGTGGTGGCCGAGGTATTGTTCAAGATGTACCCGTACAAAGACGAGGGCTTTTTGACCGAGCTGCGCTCCAAGATCGTGAGCCGTAATAACCTTAATGCCCTTGCCCACAAGCTGGGCTTTGAGCAACTGATCCAGTATGATAATCGTATGGTAACCTCCACCCGCCAGGGATCGTTACTGGGCGATGCCTTTGAGGCGCTGATCGGCGCCGTGTACCTGGATCGCGGGTACGATTTTACCAAGAGTTTCCTGATCAACCGAATCATCCGGTCGCATATCGATATCCATACCCTGGAGCAGACCGAGACCAATTTCAAGAGCAAACTGATCGAGTGGTGCCAGCGCCACGGCAAGGATGTATTATTCGAGCTGATACGTAATCAGGATGGCGAGAGCAGTAAATTATTTACCGTTCATGTTAATATCGATGGCGATGTGATGGGCCTGGGCAAAGAGTTCAGCAAGAAGAACGCCGAGAAACTGGCCGCCGAACGGGCTTGCGAGGCATTAGGTATCTAGGACCTGCAACAATCGGCCATTTCAGGCCATGTCTCAGCAACCCAGCTTATTCCTTCCACTTAAAGCTTTTGATCAGCACGGCCATATCTTTTTTTACAAAATCAAGTACCGGTTTTATGCTGTCCAGCTTGGGCGGCGAGTTAAAATAAAGTGCTCCGCGCAGGTAATGGTGCGTACTATCGGTCAGGAAGAACTGCGCTGATGAGGCCGCATTACCATCAATAGTGTAATAGATGCCGTACACCTTACGGTCAGGGTAATGGATGATGCCCTCATCTATAGATGAGGCCTTTACCGTATGCTTGAACGCAAAGGTGTGCGCATCCTCGATCAACTCATCAAATACCTTTTTTGACGTGATGGGCTGGTAACTTAAATGCAATGTACCGTTAAAGCGGGGCATTTGCAGGTTGATCCAGCAGGGCTTGGCTCCACGGGCCATATCACGCTCAATGTGGGCGTAAGTAGGGTAAGTAAAGGTGTAGTTGCAATCGGCGCTGTACTGCTGGTACTCGCGCTTGGGGAAATAGATACGGTAGTAACCGCGCGGCTTAGGCGAGTACTCAGGCTGGCTATCGCAAGCGGCCAATCCAAGCATGGCGGCCAGCAATAGCGCTATGACCTTACCGGATTGTTTACCTGATCGTTCCATATCTCCCATGATCTTTCGGCCTGTAATATCAGCATCTCGTGTCCGTTCTTGATCGCAGCGCCCTGCGCCTTACCCTTTTGCAGGAACAATGTTTCGGCCGGGTTGTAGATCAGGTCGTATAACAGGTGTTCTCCGGTCAGGGCCTCGTAAGGTATGTCGGGGCATTTATCGGTATCGGGTGCCATGCCCAGCGGCGTGGTATTGATGATGAGCTTGTACTGGCTGATCAGCTCGGGCGTAAGATCCTTATAACCCAACCGGTCGCCCTCCGGCTCGCGCGACACCAGCTTGCTGTAGATATTAAGCTTGTTGAGCACATAACGTACCGCCCTTGAAGCACCGCCGGCACCCAGTACCAAAGCCTGGGTATGATGAGCCTCTAACAGTGGTTTAAGCGACATCTCAAAACCGTAAACATCGGTATTAAAACCTTCGAGCCTGAACTCATGGTCCTTGATACCTACCTCGCCGTCGAACGCAGCAGCGATAGGGCTCTCGGCCTTAATACGGATACAGTTCACCGCATCCACTTCCTTGGCATCAGCATCCACATGGTCAAGGTAGAACATGACACCGATCTTATGCGGAACGGTCACATTAAGGCCGCAAAGACCGGGGTGCGCGCGCAATAGTTCGGGCAGATCGCTCAGGTTCTTGAGCTCGTACAGTTCATAAGCGTGGTCGGTTATGCCTTCGTCCTCGAATTTTTGTGTAAAATATTTTTTGGAGAACGAATGCGATAGCGGATAGCCTATTAACCCGTACTGTTTCATGTTTAGCGTGATGGATCGAATGAGTTGCTAAGGTGCCTTTTTATTTGATAACAGGCAATAGGCATTATTGATTTAAGAAAAGGTCGAAAGTATCGCTGCGCAGCCCAAGGCGCAGGGTCTCGAGCGGGATCATATCTACCGGGGCTATGTTGCCCAGGTTCACGTTGGCACCCAGCAGTTTGATGAACCAGGTCTGTTGTGCTTTTTGTGGAGCTTCCCATATAATGGTATCGGCAGGGATCTGGGTCAGGATCTCGTCCACCAAACCCTGGCGTACCTCGCCCGAGTCGCGGTAGATGCCCACGTTGCCGCTCTCGCGAGCCTCAGCGATCACCTTCCATGAACCGGCCTCCAATTCGGCCTTCATGAGCTGGATCCATTTATAAGGGGCAAATATCTTTTGCACATCCTTTGATCCCACTTCTGATATCACGGTCACCAGTTTGCTCAGTTTGCTGATGTAGTCGCACTTGATATCGTGCTCAATGGTGATCGATCCGTCAGATACCTCGGCGTATTCCAATTGAAAAGTATCCAGCATACGACAGTAGTCATCGTACTGACCCCGGATGATAAAGGCTTCGAACAGCGTACCACCAAAATACACCGGGATACCCGCCTGGCGGTACAACGCCAGTTTATCCTTCAGGTTAGGCGTAACGTATGAGGTGGCCCAACCCAGCTTAACAATATCGATATTATCGCTGCTTACTTCCAGCATGTCTTCCACTTGGCGCAGGCTCAGGCCTTTGTCCATGACCATGGTCATGCCGTTATTACGAGGTTTTTGACTGCGTTGCGGGATGTTGTTAAGCGAGTAGTTCATAAAAGCCGACGTTTGGTTATAGACTATAACTAAAAGTTTTAATGGCGCAAATATGGCGATTTATCTTTTGCCCTGCATAAACTCAAGGTCAAATTTCGCTTACAAGTTGGCCAGTAAGGCCTTCATAAATACATCCGGTATCTCGATATGCGGAATATGCCCACAACCCTCGAATTCGATCAACCGGCATTGCGGTATCTTTTTGGCCGTTTGCGGCCCGAGCACTTTGTATTGGCCATGCTGTGCTTTTTGTTCATCGGTGAGTAACGCCTTGCCAACGATGGTCTTGTCCTCCTTGCCAATGAAGAGCACGGTAGGCACTTTAAGCAGGCCGAACTCATAACACACCGGTTGCTCGTAGATCATCTCGAAGGTAAGTGCGGCCACCTTGGCATAACGCGGGAAGTCGGCGCTTTGGGCCACGCCCGCGCCGATCTTCACCAGCTGATCATAGCGGGGTTCCCATTTGGTGAAATAGGAGCTTTGATAGTACTTCTTCACACTTTCAAAGCTCGTTTTTAATTCGGTGGGGTAATCCTGCTCGGCCGAGCGGTAGGGTACAAAGGTGCGGTAATCCTCTAACCCGATAGGATCCTCTAACAGCAGCTTTTCCACACTTTGCGGATACATCAGCGCAAAACGGGTGGCCAGCATACCGCCCATCGAGTGGCCCAGCACCAGCGCGCGGGATATGCCCAGGGTGTCGAGCAGGTGCTTGTTCATGGCGGCCATTTTATGCAAACTATAATGGATGAACGGTTTTGACGAGCGGCCAAAACCGATCTGATCGGGCACGATCACCCGGTAACCTTTGGCCACTAAGGGTCTGATCACATCGCCCCAGTAATAACCGCCAAAGTTCTTGCCATGGAACAGCATCACCGTGCGGCCGTTGGGTGTAGCGGGCTTAACGTCCATGTAGGCCATGCGCACATCCTGCCCTTCAATGGTGAGCGGTAGGTGGATAACCGCGTAAGGATAAGGCACGTTCTCCAGCGTGATCGATAAGGTGTCTGACTGGGCCGCCGCACGGCCTAAGGTAAGCAGGATGATGAACAGGGACGTTATAATGCTTCGCATCTTTCAACTACGCCTGTAAAAGCATTTTGTTCGGCAGTTAAGCACTCTCTAATTTACACCTGCTATATTAGGGCATGAAAAAGTTATTATTCATCATTTTGCTTTCGGTGCCTATGGCGCTGATGGCACAGACCGACACTACATCTTCCAAGGCTACCGAAGCTTACTGTGTAATGAGGGTACAGGGCAAGGTATTTAGCAACCGTGTTACCATAGATGCCGATTTCGGGCAGCAGCAGTCCGTTTTTGTGAGACGCCTAAAAGACGAATCGGGCAAGGTGGTGAGCCTAAATTCCGTGGCCGACGCGCTCAATTACATGGCCGAGCGCGGCTGGCAGTTCGTGCAGGCCTACAATGTGGCTAATGATAGCGCGAGCACTTATTATGTGATGCGCAAAAAGCTGAAATAGCATCCTTCGACGGTCTTTTTGAATTTATTTGATCTTTTTTTGAGCGTACGTGCAACGCTGGTGATAACGCTGCGTCTTTTAATTCGATAACTGTTCACAATTACTTGGAAGCCTTATATATAGACAAGCATTATCAACTGGTGGTTGAGTGTAAGCAGGGTAGCCGTAAGGCCTGCTATGAGTTGTATCGCCTATACTCCAAAGCTATGCTTAACGTGGCTTTCAGGATATTGAACGATCTGGACGAGGCCGAGGATGTGCTTCAGGAGGCTTTCCTGGATGCTTTTAATAAGGTAAAGGATTTCAGGCAGGAGACCACCTTTGGCCTTTGGCTTAAACAGATCGTGGTCAACCGCTCGATCAACATGCTGCGCAAGCGCAAGTTGGAATGGGTGGAGATGGACAGTGAACAGTTGGAAAACATCGCTGATGAGGAGGAGCGAGATGAAGAGGAGATGCAATATAAAGTAAGCCAGGTAAAAGAAGCTATGAAGCTTTTACCCGAGGGTTACCGCGTGGTACTATCACTTTACCTGTTAGAGGGGTATGACCACGAAGAGATAGGACAAATTTTGAACATCACTGAAAATACCTCACGAACCCAGTTCCTGAGGGCAAAACGTAAGTTGAGCGAAGTGTTAAGAATAAAAGGAGTAGCGTAATGAGCAAGCGATTAGAGGACCTGATAAGAAACAACAAGGAAGAATTTGATGACCTGGAGCCCCGCATGGAGCTTTGGGACCGAATAGAGAAACAACTGCCGGCCGAGGTAGTAGAACTGCCCGAAAAGAAAGAGGCACGAACCTTTTCATTAGGATTCGTGATGCGGGTAGCGGCCATGATCGTGGTGGTGATGGGTGTGGGCTTTGCCTTTTACCTGCGCAGCCAGCGTACGGCAGGTGTGGATCTGGCGTCCATCAACCCCGAGTATGCTAAAAAGCAGGTGCAGTATGCCTCGCTGATCAAAACCAAGCGTAGCGAGCTTAAAGAGCAGACCAAGAGTGATCCTCAGTTGTACGAGGAGTTCAACGGCGAGATAAAAAAGATGGAAGCATCTTACAAAAAACTTAAACATGATCTGGCCACCAGCCCTAACCAGGAACGCGTACTACGTGCAATGATCCGGAACTTGCAGATACAAGCGGAGGTGTTAGATCAGCAATTACAAGTGATAGAACAATTCAAAGAGATCAAAAAAGAAGGAACCACCAATGAAATTAAGAATATTTAACGCCAAACTGCTGTTGATCGGTGGTTTGAGCTTAGCCGCGCAAGGCAGCTTTGCTCAGGACGAAAAACCGGAGAAAGTACAGAGAGCTGAAAAGGCCGCAAAGGCCGACAAGCAAGACAAAGAGGACGATAAAGAATACGATCAGAAGCTGCAAAAGCTGCAAGGTCAAATGCGCGACCTGCAGCGCGAGATGAGCAAGCTGCGAACTGAAAAGTTCCGCCGCTCGGCCGAGGAGTTGCGCAAAACGTCCAAGGAGTTGAGCGCACAAACACTGGCCCGTTTAGATGGGAATTTGAACACGGCTTTTAATAGTATGACCTTTTCTACCAACTCATTAAAGGGGTTGGGCTCTATCACCCGTGATGTTGATGGCAGGTCGTACAGTTACAGCACTGATGATGACAGTAAGCTGAAAGAACAACTGCAAAGCGGTGAGTTAAAGGAAAAGACCAAGACCTACTCCAAGACCTACAGCGCCGGTGCCGACGATAAGCTGAGCATCAAGAACACCTTTGGTAAGATATCAGTAAACACCTGGAACAAAAAAGAGATCAAGGTGGAGGTGCAGATGAAGGCTTATGCCAATGAGGAGGACGACGCGCAAAAACTACTGGATAAGATCAACATCGCCGACAGTAAAGAGGCTGACCAGATATCGTTCAAGACCAACATCGAACCTAACAGCCTGAGTAACGGAAGCCGCAGCTTCACTTTTGGCACCTTATTCAGCGATGGTAAAAAACGCACCAATAAGGTGGAGGTGAACTACGTGGTGTACATGCCTGCCAAAACCCAGCTGGATCTGACCAACACTTATGGCAACGTGACCCTTCCTGATGGCGTTGGCAAAGTGAGCGTAAAGGTGACCTATGGTGGGCTGGTGTCAAAAGAACTGACCGACCCGCAGATCAAGATCGTTTATGGTGATGCCAAGATCAACACCATCAACAACGGCAACATCAACGTCACTTATGGAGACCTGAAACTGGGTACCGCTGATAATTTGACCGCCAGGGTGGCTTATGGCACCATGAATGTTGATAAGCTTCGCTCATCAGGAAATATATCGGCCACTTATGGTGACGGCGTGACCATTAACGAACTGGATAAGAACTGCAAGGCTGTTAACGTTAGAGCACAATATACCAAGGTGAACCTGAGCACCAAGTTCGATTACGATTTTGATGTGACCACCACACTGGGCAGCTTTGATTATGACAAGAATGCCGTGAAAGTGACCACCAGCACACCGGCCGAAAATAGTCGCCATTACAGCACCACCCGAAATTTTAAAGGTCAGGTGAACAAGGGTGATGCCGATAAGCTGATCACCGTTAGGTCTACCTACGCCACCGTAAAGATCGATCAGTAATACCGCCTGTTAAATGAGAATATATTAAGGACAGACCCCTGCCAATTACGGCAGGGGTTTTGTTATTTTAGCGCTATCAACATCAACGCTGCGCAACATCACTATGGAACTGCTCACCAACGCCGAGGCCTGGGTATCATTGGCTACATTGACCCTGCTCGAGATCGTACTCGGGATAGACAATATCATCTTTATTTCCATACAGGCCGGCAAGTTGCCGCAAGAGCAGCAGGGCCGTGCGCGTAAGCTGGGTTTGGCGGCGGCCATGATCACCCGCATTTTGTTGCTATTGTCCATCAGCTGGATCATGAAGCTTACCAAACCCTTCATTAACCTGGGCAGCATCATTAACGCTACCGATCCCGAATGGATGGAAAGGCTTGCCCTATCGGGTCGTGATATAATCCTGTTGGTGGGTGGCCTGTTCCTGATCTATAAAAGCATACACGAGATACACGAGAACATCGATGCCGAAGAAGATGGTGAGGCCAACGTTAAACCACATTCGTTTTGGGGAGCCATCGTACAGATCATGATGCTCGATATCGTTTTCTCGCTCGATTCGGTGATCACGGCCGTGGGCCTGGCCGATCATGTAGAAGTGATGGTGGCCGCCGTGGTGGTGTCAGTAGGTATCATGATGTGGGCCTCTACACCGATCGCCGCCTTTGTGAACAAGCACCCTACGGTCAAAATGCTAGCCCTGTCGTTCCTGTTACTGATCGGCGTATCATTATTAGCCGAGAGCTTTGACCAGGAGATACCTAAAGGATACATCTATTTTTCAATGGCCTTCGCCATACTGGTGGAGTTGCTTAACCTGAAGGCACGCGCTAAAAAGCGTAAAAAAGCCGAAGTGCAGGCTGGTGCCAACAGTTAGAATTTTGTTAAAATAGTGCTATAATTGTTTCAATATTGAGAGCAAAGTGCTACCTTAACTGAAATGTTATGAAAATAGGTCTGCTTTTTGGTTCGTTTAACCCTGTTCACATCGGGCATTTGATCATTGCCAGTTACATGGCCAACCATACTGATCTGGATAAGGTTTGGCTGGTGGTGACACCACAAAACCCGTTCAAAAAGTACGGTGGACTGATCAACATGTACGATCGGCTGGAGATGGCCCGCCTGGCTACCGACAATGCCGACAAGCTGGAGGTAAGCGACGTGGAGATCAAACTGCCGCAACCTTCTTATACCATTGATACCCTGACCCACTTAAAGGAGCAGTACCCGCAGCACGAATTTGTGCTGATTATGGGATCCGACAATTTGGCCGGCCTGCACAAATGGAAGAATTACCGCCTCATTTTGCGCGACTACCATGTATTTGTTTACCCGCGCCCCGGTTACGAGAACGTTGAGCTGGCCTCGCACCCATCGGTCACCATCACCATGACCCCGCTTATGGAACTATCGGCCACCTTCATCCGCCAGTCCATTGCCGATGGCAAGAACGTGCAATACTTCGTGCCCGACCCGGTACTGAAGTTCATAGAGAGCAAAAATCTCTATAAGTGAGGGATGGTGAGTGAGGGCTGAGGGCTGTTAAGTTCATCATATCCCTTGTTTTGATGTTTTCACGTTGCCATAACCTTCTATAAGAGGTAACATGGTTCAATGTCTTGTTTCTTGCCTCTAACTTCTTGCCTCTATCTTTCTTATCTTTGCTCCCGTGAGCGAACGTACCATTTTAAAACTGCAACTGCCTACCGATCCGCGCTGGGTGACCAATGTGGTGGAGAGTAATATTGAAGAGATATTGACCGACCATGCTTTTTGCGAGCAAAAGGCGGCCAGTAATGCGATCACCCTGATCGTGCAGAACCCTAACCTGAGCGACCTGGTGCAGGAAATGGCGCTTTTGGTGCAGGAAGAAATGGACCACTTCAAACGCGTACATGACATTATACTGGCTCGAGGTTATGTATTGGGCCGTGAGCGTAAGGATGATTATGTAGGCGAGCTGCTCAAATTTATGCGCCGGGGCGGTGGCCGTGAGGAACAACTGATCGACCGCTTATTATTTGCTGCCATGATCGAGGCCCGCAGTTGCGAGCGCTTCAAGGTACTGTCTGAAAATATCAACGACGCTGAACTGGCCGCCTTTTACCATGAACTGATGGTAAGCGAGGCCACGCATTATGCCACTTTTATCAGGCTAGCCAAAAAATACGCCGAGACCGTTGATGTTGATGCCCGCTGGACGGAGTTCCTGGCTTACGAGGCCAAGGTGATCCAGAATTACGGTAAGAAAGAGACCATACACGGATAACATTTGAGAGGACCGAAGCGGGTGGTGTGAGGCCTGGGTCATGGTGGATCACAGGCGCTGATCTGCTTGTTACAGGTGTTACACCGATGTAACAGAATTCCCCAAAATAGAAGTCAAAAACGAAAAAGTCTGAAATTGCAAAACGGAAAGTTTCCTGTTTTTGAATGCATTCAACGTTTTTAAAGTCTGTTGATTGCGTCCTTGAGGTCATCTAACGCGAGTGGACCAACAACCCGCTAATCTTTATGAGTCACAATTATCTCTCCTTTGACCATTATTGCAACGTTGATTAACCCCGTCTAAACGTATAAACTACCACTTCACGTCTATGCTCATCAGTGACGTTGATAAAGGTTAATGCTTCAAGCGTGGTATGATTGGATAGTTGTAAGTCCATCTCGCATCACACAAAAATAAACCATGGTATTTATATCGTGTCATCTCAATAAGGTAACGATATCGTGTTGAATGTGTATGTTGGTAATCAACGTTTCAATTGCCGACTTGGGAGTTTGTTCTATGGCGGCGGCAGTTGGTCATTAAGACGGACCGCTAATGCGTACGTTTTTCTAACGAAGTATGTGGTCGACCTCATGAAGGCGACCCGCTCGAACGGGAGGAAATACAGGAGGTTGTGCCGATGCTGTAAGGCAGAGGGCATGGAGCCGCAGGAGTACAATTCGACCGTTCCGATGCCTTGATGGGGCAGGCGTATAATTTGAACACGCGCTGAGTGAAACGGGGCATGTACTTAGTATGAAGAATGAACTGCTTTTTACAATAATCACGCACTAAACATCCTTTGATGTGCCGACCGACGGAAATGATTCATCTGATGAATCACCTTGGCTTACGCATGGCGAACGAAGCGTTTACGGTATTAGACAGAACGCACAAGTAAGCACCCTATTGGCCTACGCCTCGGCATGTGTACTTTGTGCATTTCCTTCTTGTCTTGGTGAGACTCTACAATGGGAGAGCCGGTCGTCTTTTACCGGTCTATACTTCAATTTATTTATCTTATCGAGCAATAGCAGCAACTGCAAGATTACCGTGCTATCATCATTCAGCTTGCCCGGTATAAGCTTGAGCAAACCGATAGTGGCCACATACAGTTCCAAATCCAGATAAACTTGCATTAGCCATCTGTTCAAACTGGCCTTCGGTCAACTCGTTATTGCCATCAAGCTGCATAAAAGCCACTTTTCACAGCTCGTAGGGGTGGCCTTTGAAAAGCAATTTGTAAACGTGCTATTTGGTGGAGTTCTTATCGTAGTTGATTCATCCAGCAAGACGTAACGCTCGTCGTAAACATCCACGTAGTCGCCGATGCGGCAGTCCACAGCAGCCGAAAGCGTGAGAGACGTCTTAACGGTGTTCACGTCCATGGTCTTTTTGCTTTGCTTGGCTTCGGGTTTAACGGTGGCTACGGTCGTCATGCCGCGTTTGATAATGTATTTCATGTATCCGTATTTTAGTTGGATGAAATTTAAGGTATTCTTTGCCCTTTCAATACTGGTTAATTTGTTAGGATGTGTCAATTTTGCAAAACGATACTATTACTCAAACAGACAACCTAAAGCCACTGATACTTCTAAAAAAAGGAATCAGCTATATGGGCGATCGCCATCGATATATGATTAGCTAAAAGTCGATTCTAATGATGTAGTTTTTTCGGAGACAGTTAAATTTAGTCGTTCCCTTTAAATGAGTTTTTCAAAAGTGCATCGGTCATCAACCGCGGTATCAATGGAGACTATTCGGTCGGAGTTCTCGCCCGTATGCCTAATACTTTAAAAAATCACCCTCAAAAAATCTTTTGCATGTTGAATCAACGACATCTTTCTCTATCATCTTACAGCAGACGGTGCATTGCGGTCTTACTCTCATATACTTGACAAAATAAACGCAATCCCGCCTAAGACGGGGATTTGTATTGATGGAATTTTTCCGACAAAAGTTGTGAATAAGGGGGTACTGTGCACAGCTTTAACGAAGATTTGAAAGCTTGCGACAAAATGCAAAGCGCAAATCATCGCAACAGATACCTTTACCGTGAATGGTGCGTTAAACTCTAAATTTTACTGCGGTGATGGTGTTCACATTAATGAGCAAGGCTATTTGGATTGGTCCGTCTTGCTTAATAAGTACGTGAATTAACGATTAACCTTTGCACCAAATAATAGTCTATTAAGCACATCCACCCTCTGTATCTGCACTGAGAGCTGCTCTGTGGCAAATGCAACCACGACAGCGACCATGGTTGTATAAACAGAACTATATAATAAGACGGGCATCGGGTAATTTACGTAGTTGAGAAAGGGGTTCAGTATAACGCCTAAAATGTATATGCCTAATGTATGCCTACCTGCAGTAATCAAAGCCCTTGAAGCAAATCTTGGCAGTTTTATCCTGTTTAAAACCCAAATAAAGCTTATCGAACCCACCAAACCTATAAGGTACCGGTATGTAATGATCGGTGCCATGTGGGTGAAGTTACCCCTCGTAAGTCTCATTCCTGACGTGTAGATATAGTGCTCTACTTTCCAGAAATATAGCATCACTGCGAAAATCAACAAGCTCAACCCGCCTAAAATATCAATATTCTGAGTGCTCAGCTTTAACATGTTGTAGTAATACCCTAAAGCGAAGAAAGGAAGCATGAACTTTAGGAACACAAGGCCATACGCATCTGGAAAGGGCAAAAGCATAATGAAGAAAGCCAATACACCCAACCAGCCGTATTTTAATAATTTCTCGCAAACCGCAACCACTACAGATGATATCAGCAGCGCAGGTAAGAACCAAAGCACCAACACCAAATTATTGAAATATAAGCTTACACTTAATGGCTTTTGCAAATATGTAGGAATGGCCACCACAGACCAAAGTATCCAAGGCGGCCCTAATTGCCGAATCCGCGTTGCCACCAGTTCGCCAAGCCCCCTCTTCTGGACCCCACTATAGAACAGATAGCCGCTGGTCCCCATGAACAAAGGCATATGGAACGAGTAGATAAATATGAATGCAGGGTTGCTGAGAAAATCGATTGTTCCGCAGAATTGAAGGCAATGCCCCCATACTACAAGATATATGGCCAAACCTTTTATGATGTCAATAAAATTGTTCCGCATCGTGTTGCTAATTTAACATAATTAATATCCTGAAGCAACTGTCGTTCGGCCAACTATCGTAGCTCCCGTCAAGCTTGTTGAGGTTGCGCTTGCCGTGTCATAATCACTTAATGAAGCGACCACATACATTTTTGTCATAGGAATTACGGTTGAAGCGTAAACATCGTCCCGTTCGCAAAGCAGCATACCACATTGTAGATGATCTTAATCTCAAGGTCGATAGTAGTTTCTGGAAGTGCTATTTCAACTTTTTGAACACCTTTTTCGAAAATCCATGCCGCTCTAGGTTTAATATAGTTTCCCCACTGTATATTCGTATAAGTCGGGACCGCCAAGATGGTGACCACGTCAGAGAAGCCAAACACAAGACAGTGGCTTAAAACTTGGTTAAAGCCCTAAGCGAGCATTGTTCACCGGCTGTGCAGCATAACTCCACGCAATCTGACCTATAGCCGATGTGCTCCAATTACCGCTATTTGTGGTCTGGATAAGTGAACTACTAGAGTAAGTCGCATTGAATAGGTTCTCCATATTATCAGCTGACCTATAATATTCCTGATTGAGCCAGATGAGCTAAGAGCGCGATGTTAGATGCGTCATTGGTAGTGCCGGGCGTTTGATTGTAAGCGTAATTTGAGTTGTTAGCACAGTAATGGTGTTCGAGAAGGTGAACGCCCACTCCTTGGCCAATCCAGAGAGCAGTCACATTCGCTATTGCCTTATTAATGAGGAAGCTACAACCGCTCGTCGTTACCGACATGGCCTTGTTGAAGGTGACCTTGACTTATATAGTACTGACCATCTTAGCAGAAAGGATTGCCGGGTCCGGAGGTATGGTCGAAATCACGTATTGAGACACCCAAACACCGCCGATTTTCTGGTAGAAAGTACTGTTCACTTTGTCAAATGCAGCGGTGCCGTTGGAGCCCTAGGCTATATCGGGCACACCTGAATGTGAACAGAAAACCAAGTGAGCAACTTTCAGGCGAAGTAATTGCATTCCTAATGAATGAGGCTTAAAAAATCATGTAAGTTGTCATACCTGCAGCGATACATGGTGAGGAGCACCCCGGGTGTAAACACCGGCATTCCCATACGTCATTCCCGAAGCCGCAAACACAGTCCCCACCGCAATGCCAAAAGGCTTACAAATTTCCACTATCGCATCTGCAAAAGCCTTCTGAGCCCCGTAGTTTGCCCAGCCAACTACCACGCCATTCTTGGTCGAGATATTTCACTACATAAGCGTTACCAGGATTACCGTAAGTGCTGCATTGCACGACATACATTTTGAAAGTGCCTCTTTCTATGGTCCTTCGTAGGTATTTCAATCTGTTGAAGAAATCTTCCATCGGCACAGAGTAGTACCATCATTCGATTCGAATTCAAGTATAATCACATCAGGGTTACTAGCCAGGGCTGTATCGATTCGGTCAACGGCTGAAGAACGATTCGTACCATCACCCTCGGCATTGTTAGTGCCGCCTGTCATGCAAGGCCAGCCTATGCCGTCGTGGGTCAAGGTCATCCCCAACGCGTCGGCCAATTGGCTCGGATAGGTGTTCTCTTGGGTAAAACTATCGCCGAGGCAAAATGACTTTTTAGCTCTAAGTGTGCCCTGCAACTCTTGCGCAGATAAAGCCAACAAATACCATTCGGTATTTGCAACCGTGTCGTTCATAACGTTGTTAATAATTCCGTTGAGGTCTTTCATTTATTTTTTTTATGATAATGTTAATGGAAATATGAGGTGCTTGCACCTATTTTGGCCGCCGAGGCTACACCGAGGTCTGAATTTGCATACCAAAGCTCTTATCGATCACCCAGTAACAGTGAGTGGTCTTGGGCACAAGATTAGTATAGTTGAATACGTTACCGCTACTGCTAAAGACCAACACCGCTTTAATTTAATCATTGGAGATCATACTGTAATAATGCGCTTATCCGCTCCTGAATTATTTAAATTAAGGCGCATGCGTTTATTAGCGATGTTTTAAAAAGGTAATTGACAGTGTACCCACGTTTTGCAGCGTACTCCCTTTTTAGAAGTTAGGCTTTTTACAGACCAAGTCCGCTTGATATTCATTTTTTTTTCTTGTAGTATGTTATCTAACCATCCGGTATATTGCTTTGTACAGCCGCTATAGCCTGGGTGAAAGGTCTTTGCTGTCGAATCAAATAATCAATATCTGGATTGTCCTTAAACATCCTTGTGACCCGAAAGGCTTGGTTAAGTTTGTGGTCATTTATTGAGGGTCAGAATTTAACGATGTCTGTTGGTTTAATACTGAATGCCTTCGCAGGAATGAAGCGAGCCATTTTCTAAATGGCACTTAGGTGCCTTAGAATGCAAAGGGCTTTTGCGCCATCTTATACACCTCTTTGTGCATTTGAGTAGTGTCAGATCTTCACATTTTTATAGAACCTTTAGTGCCCCCCCCCCGCCCCCAACTCCCCTTTTTTATAGATTTCCCTGTTATGGGCATTGAGAATCGGTAAAAACCAACTTTTGCAAGAAAAACCGACATTTTTCAAGAATGTAACACCAGATGTAACACTTTTGGGACGGAATGTAACACTGCAACAGCCGCTACATTGCGCTGTTATATTCGTTAAAAGAGTAAAGTGCTACGGTTTTGCAAATTTGATAATGATGCTATTCGCTGGTGTTTGTCGGGATGCAGCCTACCACATTCTCCAAATAATTGCGCATCATTTCCAGGTCCACCACATCATTGATAAAACCGATATACATATCGGGCCGTACGATCACCGAGCGGCTTTGCCCCGCCTTAATGCCAAATGCATCATAAACATGCTGATTTTTGACCCCCGGCGGCAGATGGAAGTAGTTGAGCCAGCCGTTATAATTCTGGCTGATGTACTTGGCCAGACTAAAAATGTACATATCCTGCAATGGTCCAATGGTTAGCAGCGTGAAGCCTGGGCGAGCACACCAGGCATGAAGGTCGCTTTCCTGTAACTTCTTCTCGTCAAATACTTTAAGATAGGGCAGCCTGTCGCCCGCTTTGATGGTTTGCAACTGGCTTAAGTGTAAGCTCAGGCTGCTATGCGTATAATTCAAACCGATCTGCGATACCCGCTGGAACAGTTGCTGCCGCATCCTGTCGCTCTTCCAAACGCGCTTAAGCACAAAGGGCAACACCCATCGTTTGAACAACCCGGCCAATAACCCCCTGGACATGATGATGTTGAACGCACGGTCGGTGGTCTTTAACAGCTCGGTGGCTATGGGTATGCGTTCGGCCGCGTAGGTGCTCAGTATGGCGGGGCGCAGCCTGTTGTTGATCACCCCGGCCAGTTTCCAGGCCAGGTTGTAGGCATCCTGTAAACCCGTGTTCATGCCCTGCCCGCCCACCGGCGAATGCACGTGAGCGGCATCACCGATCAAATAGCAACGGCCATGCGAGAATTTCTCGGCCATGCGGTGGTGCAACCGGTAAGTACTGAACCAGTCGCAATGTTGGATCTCGATGCTTTTGCGGGTTTTATCACGGATGAGCGGTAATATCTCTTCAAAGGTCAGGTCGTCACGTTTGGCGCGTTTACCTGTAATGCTGCCCACGATGCGCCACTTGTTCTTCTCCGGCATGGGGAAAAATGCCGCGAAACCGTTCGGTGTAAGGTACATATCCATCTGGTCGTCGTCGTGATCAAGCGTTACATCGGCCAGGTAGAACAGGTTATGATAGGCCTCGCCTACAAAAGGAATATGCAACTTATTACGCACCGTGCTGTGGTGGCCATCAGCACCGATCAGGTGATCACATACCAGTTTGTAGGTCTGTTCCTGGTTATTGAGGGTTACACTTACCACGCCGGTGCCTTCCTGTAAGGCCTCCAAAGTAGTGTTCCAGTACACCGGGCAACTGTTCAGGGTCAGCACATCCAGCAAAGCCCGCTCGTTCTTATACTGCTGGTAAATATGCACAAATGGGTAAGGGGTTTGTCCCTTCCCCACATCACTCAACGGAAAGTTGGCTAACGCCTTGCCTCTGAAGTAAAGCTGTACGCCCTTGGCTGGCTTCCCCCCGGCGATCACCGGATCAACGATACCCATCTGCCTGAATATCTCTAACGACCGGGCCTGTACCGCCAACGCTTTGGAGCGAGACGTGGGCCCCTGCCGCTGATCAATGATCACAGGCTGTATACCATACCGCAAAAGCTGAGCGGCCATCATTAAACCTGACGGGCCGGCGCCAACGATCAATACCTTTACAGGGCCATGCGGTATGGGTGTCATATAACTCAAATATGCTTAAAATATCACGTTATATGAAGATCAAAGAGGTTTAATTAAGCCTTATAGAGCAAAAATATGGCGGGGCGTTTATGCAGGTCGGGTTGTTGCTTACGCCACTCGGCAATGGTGCGGGTGATCACCATCTCGGTGGGGGCCGTCAGGTCGGCCGCGATGCATAAGCGGGTATTGGGCTTACAGGTGCGCAGGATCTCTTCCAGCAATGGGTTGTTACGGAACGGGGTCTCGATGAATAATTGCGTCTGCCCGAATCGCTCGGCCTGCCCTTCCAGGTCTTTGATGCGTTTGCTGCGTTGGGCCTTATCAATTGGCAGGTAGCCGTGAAAGGTAAAACTTTGCCCGTTGAAACCAGAGGCCATCAACGCCAGCAGGATCGAACTCGGACCGACCAGCGGCACCACCTTGATGCCCCGTTTATGCGCCTGAGCCACTATATCGGCACCTGGATCGGCCACGCCGGGGCAACCGGCCTCACTCATTAGTCCGGCATCCTTGCCGTTCATCAATGTGGTAAAGAACTCTTTATGGTCCTTGTCGCGCTGGTGCTTACCATAATCATGAATGATGAGCTGGCTTTGCGGAATGGTGAGTCCGGCCTGCTTTAAAAATTTGCGGGCGGTCTTCTCATTCTCCACAATATACTCGCTGATCTGGTTAATAGTATGTACCAGGTAAGGCGTAAAAGATGCCGAAGCAGCATCATCGGCAAGGGGGACGGGTATCAGGTAAAGCGTTCCTAAAGGCATGCACAAAGGTGCCTATTTATTTTGTAACCCTAACTGATGCCAAAGGTACCGCACAAAAAAAGCTTCAAAGGACCACCTTTAAAGCTTTGCAACACCCTCATCAGGGGCAATAACTACAGTACCTTGCTAACGATCTGATCGTAATAAGCAATTACAAATAGCAGAACGGCCATAAAAAGCATGGCAAATAGGTACAAATTGTCGGCGTTGTTCTTCGGTGTGTGGTTATCAGAACCAGTATTCGTAGTAAGGACTTTCATAGGTGTAATTGTTAAAGTATAACTAAATCCTGTTCTTCATTACAAAGTACGTAAATATTAATTACATATGATACATTTTTCCTAACAAATATGTTTTTAAATATTTATCATGTTGTAAAACAAAAAAGTGATAATACATGTAGGCCCGCAGCCGCTAACTTTATGGATCTTGTAATTATTAAGAAAAATATACAGTTGATACAAAGCTGATATTTAGCTGTGCATCATCATAATGTGATCATATGATGCGTGTTTAGCTAATCCAACGCGCCTTTTTTATATTTGCCTCCATGTCTGATCAGCAAGTTAGGGTGCGTTTTGCCCCAAGCCCTACCGGGGGCCTGCATTTGGGCGGTGTGCGCACCGTATTGTTCAATTACTTATTTGCTAAACGGAATAACGGCAAATTCATACTACGTATCGAGGATACGGACCAGAATCGCTTTGTGCCCGGCGCGGAGGAATATATAACCGAATGCCTGAAATGGTGCGGTCTCGACCCCGATGAAAGCCCTGAAAAAGGTGGTCCATTTGCGCCTTACCGACAAAGCGAACGTAAGCCACTTTATCGTGAGTATGCCGAAAAGCTGGTGATGCATGGCCACGCCTATTATGCTTTTGATACCCCCGAAGAGCTGGAAAAAAAACGTAGCGAAGTGCCGAACTTTCAATACGGTATGATGTACCGTGGCGAGATGCGTAACTCGTTATCGCTACCTCAGCATGAGGTGGATGCCTTGCTTGACGCCGGAACACCACACGTGATCCGCATCAAGATACCAGAGGATCAGACCATCAACTTTAATGACATGATCCGCGGTTATGTATCCTTTGATACCAACACTGTTGATGATAAGGTACTGCTTAAGGCCGACGGAATGCCGACCTATCATTTGGCCGTAGTGGTGGATGATTTTTTGATGCAGATCACTCACGCTTTCCGAGGTGAGGAATGGCTGCCATCGGCACCGGTGCACCTGCTGTTGTGGGAATACCTGGGCTGGAAGGATAAAATGCCGCAATGGGCACATTTACCGCTGATCCTAAAACCTGATGGCCACGGCAAGCTAAGCAAACGCGACGGTGCACGCCTGGGCTTCCCGGTATATGCCATGAACTGGACCGACCCTAAAAGCGGCGAGTTGACCGAAGGTTTCCGCGAGTTGGGCTTTTTACCAGAGGCGTTTGTGAACCTGCTGGCCATGCTGGGCTGGAACGATGGTACCGACCAGGAGCTGTTCTCATTAGAAGAATTATCACAAAAATTCTCGATCGAGCGTATCAGCAAGGCTGGCGCGAAGTTCGACTTTGAGAAAGCGAAATGGTATAACGCCGAGTGGATCAAACGGATGGATGCCGACAAATTGAAGGACGAAGCCGAAGTTGTTCTTTCAGCAAAAGGTATCGACGTTGCCGATGATGCTGTGCTGGTCAAAGTGCTCGATATGGTTAAGGAACGTTTGGTATTGTTAAAAGACATCTACGATCAGTCGTGGTACTTCTTTAAACAGCCCGAAAGCTATGACCTGGATGCCGTAAAGCCTAAGTGGAACGACGCCAAGACCGAGCTGTTCGATACGTTGATCGCGCATCTGGAGCAAAAAGATACGATAGACGCGGCTGAACTGGAAGCAGATTTTAAGGCCTTGCTTACCGAAAAGGGATTGAAGCCTGGTGATGCCATGCTGCCTTTCCGCATTATGCTGGTGGGTGGCAAATTTGGTCCGCACGTTTTCGATATAGCCGCTTTGTTAGGCAAACAGGAAGTGATCGCCCGTATACAAAAAGGTGTTGCTGCCTTTACAGAATAAGAGATAGAATATTGATGAGAGGTGCGGTAGGGGTCGTTGTTTTATTATTGGTCGCCATGGTCGGTGCGGGTTGCAAGGAGGGTGCTAAAAAGAACGTTGCCCGCTTGCCATCCGGTAATTATGGCGACACGGTATTTACCGGAAACAACGACCTCACCCGCGACCTATTTAAAAGGCGGGTATACCTGGCCGATACCAACCAGATCAAAAAACTTTTCGGTAAACCGGTGCAATTGCAAGTGATCGATAAGGCCGATTCATTAGGTAAGTATAAGATCTATCATTTTGCCAACGATACCGATACGCTCGACTTGTTCCGCAATCCTACCGAAGGATTCTACATCGACCACGCCAACATAGCCGACACAGTTTTCAGGCTGCGTAAAGACGTGAAGATCGGCATGCCCAAAGCGGAGTTCATGAAGCTGCTGAATGCCAACTTTGTGAAGTACGATACCATTTACGTGCTCGATGAGGTCGGCTTTTTGCGCAGCACCTTCGTTTTTAAAGATCAAAAGCTACAAAAGATCAAAATGCAGCAGTCGCTGGATTGATCTGACCAGATCACTCCTTACCTGCCACGCAGATCACAAATTCCCCCTTTACAGGATGTGTTTCGTAATACTCCTTGATCTCGGTCACTGTGCCTCGTACCGTCTCCTCAAACACCTTGGTCAATTCGCGTGATACAGATATCAGCCGTTCGGCACCAAAGTACGTGATCATTTCATCAAGCGTTTTCAACAACCTGTGCGGCGATTCATATAGAATAATGGTCCGCTCTTCTTCGGCCAAGAACTTATAGCGTGTTTGCCTGCCTTTTTTCAATGGCAAAAAGCCTTCAAAGCAAAACTTATCGGTCGGGAAACCTGAGTTGACCAGCGCAGGAACAAATGCTGTAGCGCCCGGTAAACATTCCACCGGCAACTCGTTACGCAAGGCTTCTCGCACCAGGAAGAACCCCGGATCGGATATGGCCGGCGTACCCGCGTCGGATATTAACGCGATATTCTTACCCTCTTTCAGGAATTTCACTATCTCGGCCGATGATTGATGCTCGTTGTGCTGATGGTGGGCAAATACCTTTTTCTCGATGCCAAAATGCTTCAGCATAGGGGCTGATGTACGGGTATCTTCGGCCAGGATCAGGTCGGCTTCTTTCAGGATGCGTACCGCGCGGTAGGTCATATCTTCAAGGTTGCCTATGGGGGTGGGTACTAAATATAACTTTCCCGTCATGTTGAGGTAAGGGGTTACGCAGCTGGTCAGTTAAGCGATCGCGGGGAGCAGAAAGCCGAAATAAAACCGCTCACCATTCACCATTAACCACTCACCAATTATATCTTTGCTACTCGAAAAACTAAAAATTCAATGCTGCAAGTTAGTTATATCCGCGATAACCGTGAAGAGGTTTTAGCCCGATTGGCTGTAAAAAATTTCAAACAGACCGAGCTGGTCGACGAAGTGATCACTCTTGATGACGATCGCCGATCCACTCAGAACCGTTTGGACAGCACCTCGGCCGAGGCCAACAGCGCCGCCAAGCAGATCGGTGAACTGATGCGTACCGGCAAAAAGGATGAAGCTGAGCAGATCAAGGCCAAGACCGGTGCTTGGAAAGAAGAGATCAAGCAGTTGAGCGAAAAACTGAACAACATTGAGCAGCAATTACATCAAAAGATCGTGTTATTGCCTAACCTGCCACATAGCAGCGTACCACAAGGCAAAACACCTGAAGATAATGAAGTGGTATTGACCAATGGCGATACTCCGGCATTGCCCGAGAACGCTTTACCGCACTGGGAACTGGCCGCCAAATATGACCTGATCGATTTCGAATTAGGCGTGAAGATCACCGGTGCAGGTTTCCCGGTATATAAGGGCAAAGGCGCTAAACTACAGCGTGCGCTGATCACCTTCTTTTTAGATGAGGCCGAAAAAGCAGGCTATAACGAGGTGTCGGTACCCTTGATGGTGAACGAGGCTTCAGGTTTTGGTACCGGTCAGCTTCCTGACAAAGAAGGCCAGATGTACTTTGTAGGTCAGGATAACCTTTTCCTGATACCAACTGCAGAGGTGCCGATAACTAATTTATATCGAGACACCATTTTGAAACTGGACGAGTTGCCAGTAAAGAACACGGGTTACACACCATGTTTTCGCCGTGAGGCCGGTTCTTATGGCGCCCACGTGCGTGGACTGAACCGTTTGCACCAGTTCGATAAAGTGGAAGTGGTACAAGTGGTACACCCTGACGTATCATACGAGGTGATCGAGCAAATGAGCGCCCACGTACAGGGATTATTGCAAAAGTTAGGGCTGCCTTACCGTGTGCTGCGTTTATGCGGTGGCGACATGGGCTTTGCGGCCGCACTCACCTATGATATGGAGACCTGGAGCGCCGCACAGCAACGCTGGTTGGAGGTGTCATCAGTATCCAACTTCGAGACCTATCAGAGCAACCGCCTGAAATTACGCTTCCGCAATGCCGAAGGCAAGACCCAATTAGCCCACACGCTTAACGGTAGCGCATTGGCCCTTCCTCGTATCGTAGCCACCTTGCTGGAAAACAACCAGACCGAAAAAGGCATCAAGATACCTGAGGTATTGGTGCCTTACACCCGCTTTGAGTGGATAGACTAAGTGTTGACAAAGTAAAAAAAAGGAATAGGGGCTCGTTCATCAACGAGCCCCTATTCCTTTTTTATGACCATCCACTAATTATTGTGGTCGTCCGGTCGGGTCGGCGTTACCTTTAGTAGTAGTGTCGGTCACGCTGTCGGTAGCGGTCGTATCCAGTCCACCTACGCTTGTAGCGCCCTCGTTAGACATGGTTTGTCCGGTGTCGGCGCTATCACCGATCGATTTATTATCGCTATTGCCGCCACAGGCCGACAGGCTTAGGGCAACTATGGCAATCGCCGCGATGTTTCTTAGCTTTTTCATATTGGTTGATGTTTTGTTGAATTAGTTAACAAGGCGGTTCCGGGTTATGTTTCAAAAAAACTCATTAACAGGTAATTGAGCTAAGATCAGCTTTGTGCTAACCTATTGACCGTAAAATATTTTATTGTATATTTGCATTATCTGAAGAGGGGACCTGTGTCCCCTCTTTTTATTTATCATTCAAATTTTACCCTGAATAATGAACATCGAAAAAAGGGTGACCGAACTTGTAGAGGAAAAACTCGCCGAAAAACCGGGAGTGTTCCTGGTGAGTGTGAAGATGCACAGCAACGGCAAACTCATCATTTTAATAGATGGCGATAATGGCCTTGGCGTAGGCGATTGTGCCGATGTGAGCCGCCACGTGGGTTATCACCTGGAAGAAGAGAACGCCATTGAGGATGCTTACAACCTGGAGGTATCATCGCCGGGTATAGATACACCGCTGAGCCTGCCGCGTCAATATGTGAAGAACGTAGGCCGCCAGGTATCCATCAAAGGTACTGATGGCAGCAAACGCGAGGGCAAGCTGATCGGTATAACGGCCGATACGGTGATCATCGAAGAAAAAATAAAAGAAAAAGGCAAAAAAGCGGAGCTGGTGGAGAACGCCATCCCGACAGAAAGCATAGCAGAAACAAAAGTTTTAATATCGTTTAAATAAGATGAGCAATATTAATTTGATCGATTCCTTTCAGGAATTCAAAGATTTCAAGAACATTGACCGCCCGACCATGATGAGTGTGTTGGAGGATGTATTCCGCAGCATGATCCGTAAAAAATACGGTAATGACGAGAACTGCGACGTGATCGTGAACACCGACAATGGTGACTTAGAGATCTGGCGCACGCGTACCGTTATGGAAGACGGTTTTTCGGAAGATGACGATCTGGAGATCGAGTTAGCCGAGGCCCACAAGCATGACCCTGATCTGGAAGTAGGCGACGAATTTGTTGAGCAGATCACCCTGGAGAGCTTTGGCCGCCGTGCCATCCTGGCCGCCCGTCAAACCCTGGTATCTAAGATCTTAGAATTAGAGAAGGACGAGATCTTCAAAAAATATAAGGACCGCGTAGGCGAACTGGTTACCGGTGAGGTTTATCAGGTATGGAAAAAAGAGACCTTGGTGCTTGACGATGAAGGTAACGAACTATTGTTGCCTAAAAGCGAGCAGATCCCAGCCGATTACTTCAAAAAAGGAGATAGCGTTAAGGCAGTGGTAAGCAAGGTGGATATGATGAACAGCAACCCGAAGATCATCATCTCGCGTACCGCTCCTGAGTTCCTGCAACGTTTGTTCGAACTGGAGGTCCCTGAGATATTCGACGGCCTGATCACCATCAAAAAGATCGTACGCGAACCGGGCGAACGTGCCAAGGTAGCGGTAGAATCTTACGATGATCGTATCGATCCGGTAGGAGCTTGCGTAGGTATGAAAGGATCACGTATCCACGGCATCGTTAGAGAGCTGAAAAATGAAAATATAGATGTTATAAACTATACCAACAATATTCAGTTATACATTCAGCGTGCCCTGTCTCCGGCCAAGATCACCTCTATCAAATTAGATGACGAGCGCAAAACGGCTGCCGTATATTTGAAACCTGATCAGGTATCGTTGGCGATCGGTCGTGGTGGCCATAACATCAAACTTGCCGGTAAACTGACCGGTTACGAGGTGGATGTGTACCGCGAGGCTGATGAGCACGAGGAAGATGTGGACCTGGAAGAATTCTCGGACGAGATCGACAGCTGGATAATCGACGAGTTCAAACGCGTTGGTTTGGATACAGCGAAGTCGATATTAGCCCTGAGCATTGGCGAATTAGTGAAGCGTACCGACCTGGAAGAAGAGACCATTAAGGAGGTGATCTCAATTCTGCAGGCCGAGTTCGAATAACATCTGATATGCCAATAAAAAATAGTAAATTTGCATATAATAAGCAGAGAAAGAATTATTAAATGTCAGAAGACAAGAGTATAAAACTGATCAAAGCAGTAAAAGAGCTTAACATTGGTATGGGCACCATTGTTGATTTTTTGGCTGGCAAAGGCTACAAGGTCGACAAGAACCCTAACTCAGTGCTGAACGGTGAAATGTACAGCACATTGGTAAAGCAATTTGCTGCCGACAAGATCGTGAAGGAAGAGGCCAAGCAGATCAACATCGGACAGATACGCCGTACAGAGCCTGCTGCCACTCCGGATAAGCCGACCGAACAGCGCCCCAAAGATTTTGAAAAGGACGAGATCCTGATCAAAAATGCGGGCAACTTCGCACCTGCGCCAAAACCTAAGGAGGCTGAGAAGCCACAGGAGCGCACAGACGGTTCATTACCGGGTGTGAAAGTGATCGGCAAGATCGATCTTGACAATTTGAACAAGCCGGCTGCCAAGGCTGAGCCTAAAGTGGAAGCGCCTGCTGCTTCGGCATCAGCGCCTGCCCCAGAGGCTAAACCTGAGCTTGCGGCTGCTGCACCTGCCTCTAAGCCTGCAGCCCCTGCCGCGGCACCAGCACCGGAAGCGCCTGTTGTGAGAACAGAGCCTGCTGTACCAGTAGCAAAAGAGCCTGCCGCTCCAGCTGCACAAGCTCCTGCCGCCCCTGATGCGGCCGAGCCTGCTAAACCGGCCGCTGCTACAACTCCTGCTGCTCCGGCAACACCTGCCACACCTACCACTCCTCCTGCCGAAGAAGGTGGCGAGAACAGTGTGATCCGTGCCAATGCCGAACGCCTTACCGGGCCAAAGGTGATCGGTAAGATCCAGTTGCCGGTAGAGAACAACCGCCGTGGCGGACCAGTTGCCTCATCATCTAACCCTAACAGTGCCGATCAAAAGCGCAAACGTAAGCGTAAAGAGAATGGTCCGGGTCAGGGTGGCAACTTCCAGCAAGGCCAAGGTGGCAATCAACAAGGAGGCAATCAGCAAGGTGGCAACCGTCCGGGTTTCCAACAAGGCGGCAACCGTCCAGGTTTTGGCAACCGTCCGGGTGGACCGGGTGGCAATCGCCCAGGCTTTGGTAATCGTAACGCTGCGCCTGGTGCCCCTAAAGAAGAACCTACAGAAAAAGAGATACAAGACCAGATCAAGGCAACACTTGCTCGTTTGAGCGGTGCCGGTAAATCAGGTAAGTTCGCTCAACGTGCTAAATTCCGTCGTCAAAAACGTGATGATGTGGCTGCATCGGCTGAGGAAGCAGCATTGGAACAAGAACTGCAGTCAAGAGTACTGAAGGTGACCGAATTCGTTACCGCTAACGAGCTGGCCTCGTTAATGGACGTATCGGTAACGCAGATCATCTCTACCTGTATGAGCTTGGGTATGTTCGTATCCATCAACCAACGTTTGGATGCCGAGACCCTGAGCATCGTGGCAGACGAGTTCGGTTATCAGATCGAGTTCGTTAAACCTGACGAAGAAGAGATCAACATTGAGGAAGAGGATGCACCGGAATCACTGATCCCACGTGCACCTATCGTGACCATCATGGGTCACGTTGACCACGGTAAGACCTCATTGCTTGACTTTATACGCAAGACCAACGTGATCGGCGGTGAGGCGGGTGGTATCACCCAGCACATCGGTGCTTACGAGGTCACGCTTGAAGATAAACGTAAAGTTACTTTCCTGGATACACCGGGTCACGAGGCGTTCACCGCCATGCGTGCACGTGGTGCCCAGGTGACAGATATCGTGATCATTGTAATCGCAGCGGATGATAGCGTGATGCCGCAAACGCGTGAGGCTATCAACCATGCGCAGGCAGCTAACGTGCCGATCATCTTTGCCTACAACAAGATCGATAAACCTGGAGCTAATGCCGATAAGGTACGTGAGCAGTTATCTGCCATGAACATTTTGGTGGAAGAGTGGGGTGGTAAATACCAATCGCAAGAGATATCGGCCAAAACAGGCTTGAACGTTAACCTGCTGTTAGAGAAAGTATTGCTTGAGGCCGAATTACTGGAGCTGAAAGCCAATCCTAACAAACGTGCCGTAGGTACGGTTATCGAGGCAGCCTTAGATAAAGGCCGCGGTATCGTGACCACTGTACTGGTACAAGCAGGTACGCTACGTGTTGGTGACCCTATATTGGCCGGTAGCTATAGCGGCCGTGTTAAGGCGTTAACTAACGAGCGTGGTGCACGTGTGAATGAAGCTGGCCCAAGCACACCGGTACAGGTGTTGGGTATGCAAGGCGCACCTACAGCGGGCGACCGTTTCAACGCGCTGGAAAGTGAGACCGAGGCACGTGATATTGCCAACAAACGTTTGCAATTACAACGTGAGCAAGGTTTACGTACACAGAAACACATTACCCTTGATGAGATCGGTCGTCGTTTGGCAATCGGTAACTTTAAAGAGCTTAATATCATCGTTAAAGGTGACGTGGACGGTTCTATCGAGGCGTTGTCAGATTCATTGCTGAAACTGTCTACCGATCAGATCCAGGTGAACATCATCTCTAAAGGTGTAGGTCAGATCTCTGAATCGGATGTATTGCTGGCCTCGGCCTCAGATGCGATCATCATCGGTTTCCAGGTACGCCCATCAGGAAGTGCCCGCAAACTGGCCGAGCAGGAGCAGATCGATATTCGCCTGTACTCGATCATTTACGACGCCATCAACGAGATCAAGACCGCTATGGAAGGTATGCTTGCGCCTACCTTTGAAGAGAAGATCGTGGCTAACGTGGAGATCCGTGAGACCTTCAAGATCAGCAAGGTGGGCACCATTGCCGGCTGTATGGTATTGGATGGTACGATCACCCGTAACAGCAAGATCCGTATCATTCGCGAAGGTGTGGTGATCTACACTGGCGAACTGGCCTCACTGAAACGTTATAAAGATGACGTAAAAGAAGTGAAACAAGGCTACGAGTGCGGTTTGAACATCCAGAACTTCAACAACATCGAAGTAGGCGACATCGTTGAAGCTTACGAGAACGTAGAGGTTAAACGCAAATTAGCTTAGGCTAAGCTTAGCAAGATATCAAGGGGTTGCATAACATGCAGCCCCTTTTTTATTTGCCCACGATCGGTGATATTAGCTTACCAACAAATGAACGCGATCAAACAAATACTTTTCTGGACGCTGGTGTCTTTTATGGGTTTGAGCATCTTCTCGGTAGTATTCAACCAAACGAGCACTACAGCAATAGGTTTTCCCAAAGTGTTCTACGGTTCTGGTAGTTACAGTAGTTGGGCAGGTATTGGTAGTGTAGTATCTTTTAACCTGCAGAACTTCATTATTGATGTGCTGGTGGCTTTTGGCATAGGCTTGATCATGACCATTGTCGCCGCTGTTATTCAAAGAGGAAGGCAATAAGAAAGGAGGCCTTTTAAGTGACCTCCTATATATCTATGCTTGCTTGATCAGGTAAGCTTTGAAGCTATCAAAATTCTTATCCAGTGTGGTGGCTTGTCGCTTGCGTTGCTCCAATTCTTTCATCTGCTCGGGCACTTTGATGGCAGCCGCTATGTTGGCCGGGAACACATCTGGGAACTTGCATGGGTGCGCGGTAGACAGGAAAACACCTGAAACGTTCGGATGCTCTTGTTGCCACTCGGTAAGTGCTTTCCAGGCGATGGCCGTATGCGGACAAACCACATAATTATATCTGTCAAATACTTCTGATATAGCCGTGCGGGTTTGCTCGTCGGTATAGCTATAGCTCACCACTAACTTTTTAAGCGCCTCAGCGTCATCTTTGAATAAGTTGGCTATACGTGCCCAATTGCTTGGGTTGCCTACGTCCATAGCGTTCGAAAGTGTCTGTACCGATGGCTTAGGTTCGTATATACCTGTTTTAAAATATTGCGGCACGGTATCATTAGCGTTGGTAGCGGCAATAAACTGCTTTACCGGTAAGCCCATCTTCCAGGCCAGCAGGCCGGCGCCTATGTTACCGAAGTTGCCGCTCGGTACGCAGAATGCTACATCCTTTTTGCCTTCGCGGAGCAGTTGTGCATAGGCATTAAAATAATAGAAGGTTTGCGGGATCAACCGGGCAATGTTGATCGAGTTCGCTGATGTTAGGCGGAACTGCTCATTCAACTCAGCATCTACGAACGCTTGTTTAACCAGGGCCTGGCAGTCATCAAAGGTACCCTCGATCTGCACGGCACGGATGTTTTGCCCGTTGGTGGTAAGTTGCAGTTCCTGGATGTCGCTTACTTTGCCTTTAGGATAAAGGATGGTAACGCGCGTGTTGGGCACGCCTAAAAAACCCAAGGCAACGGCACCGCCGGTATCGCCCGAAGTAGCTACCAGCACATCCAATTGCTTTTGGCCTTCGCGTAAGAAGTAGCTCATTACGCGGCTCATGAACCGGGCGCCAAAATCCTTGAACGCCAGTGATGGCCCGTGGAATAACTCCAGCACGTAAACATCTTCATCCAGTTTAACGGCAGGAGCATCAAAGTTCACGGCATCATCGATCAGTGCCTTCAGGTCAGTTTCTGGAATAGCATCGCTCAACAAATGCTTCGATACCTCAAAGGCCAGTTGTGGGAGGGTATAGTTAGGTAACTGCTCAAAAAAGCTATCAGGCAGGCGTGGGATCGACAACGGCATATACAGGCCTTTATCCTGCGGCATGCTGTTGAATACGGCATCTTCAAAGCTTACTTGGTTAGTATCGTTATTGGTACTGTAGAGTTTCATTCTTGATTATTAGAGCGCCTGTTACAGGCTGATTTCCATTTATATACAAAGTCCCTCGACATTCGTATGCCAAGATCTTCTTAATTCCGTTTACAACACCCGCGGACCAGCATCGTTAATGGTCGACGTGTATGCGTATGAGTTGATCTTTAGGCTGGTCAAATGCTGCTGTAAGATCTGGTTAATGCGTTTAGCGGTCTCTTCATCGCGTGTAAAGGCGAATACTGACGGACCCGAACCCGATATGCCAAAACTTACTGCACCGGCCTCCATGGCCAGTTCGCGCATCTTGTAAAAATCAGGGATCAGTATCGATCTAACCGGCTCCACCAGCACGTCCTGCATGCTGCGGCCGATCAGGTCAATATCTTGCGTGTACAGTCCGCTCACCAATCCGGCTATGTTGCCCCATTGGGTAACGGCATCCTTCATATTGATCTTGGTACGAATGATCTGGCGGGCTTCGCGCGTTGGTACATCCACATCAGGGAATACGATGGCGCAATGCAGGTCTTTAGGGTGTGGCAGCCTGATCACGTCCAACGGCTCGTAGCTGCGGATCAATACAAACCCGCCTAACAAGGCCGGGGCTACGTTATCGGCATGACCATGACCGCAGGCCATCTCCTCGCCTTTCATAGCAAAGGGTAATAGTTTGGCCACGTCGGTATCATCGCCCATCAAATTTTTGATGGCGAACAAACCGGCCACTGTACTGGCTGAGCTGCTTCCCAATCCGCTGCCGATCGGCATCTTCTTGTGCAGCTCGATATCCAGGCCGATATCTGTACGGCCAATGCTTTCCAGGTAAGCCTGTACGCTTACGCTTACGGTGTTTTTTTCGGGTGCTAAGGGCAGGCGACCATTATCGCCGGTGATCTTGCTGATGGTAATGCCCGGGGTCTCGGTAACGCGCATGATCACCTCATCGCCCGGTTCATTGACGGCAAAGCCCAGCACATCGAACCCGCACACTACATTGGCTACCGTGGCCGGGGCAAATACTCTGATCTGGGTGCCTACCGGTGGGAGGTTGTGTGCAGGTCTATCGTTAATTGTATCTTGAACTGGCATTGCTGCTTCTATCTCTTGTTCCATTGTGATTACTTAAGAGCCTCTCTTGTTTCCTGGCTCTTGTTTCTAAATTCTTAATTAGCACCCACGTTGATCAGGTCGGCAAATACACCCGCGGCGGTCACCTCGGCACCTGCACCAGGGCCTTTTACTACCATCGGGCGGTCCTTGTAACGATCGGTAGTGAACGCGATCACGTTATCGGCGCCTGACATGCTATAGAAAGGATGGTCTTCGCCCACCATTTGCAGGGTGATCGAGGCCTTACCTTCGTACAGCTGACCTACATAACGCAGCACTTTGCCGGCGCTTTCGGCCTGTTGCTTCAGGTTGTTAAAGTGGGCTTCCTCAGCCTTCAATGATGCATAGAACTCAGCTACCGTTTTGGCTTCCAAACAAGCTTTCGGTAATATGCTCTCGATCTGTACATCCTCGGCCTCCATTTGATGGCCGGCATCACGTGCCAGGATCAGGATCTTACGCATAAAGTCCTTACCGCTCAGATCGTCGCGTGGATCAGGTTCGGTATAGCCTTTATCCTGAGCGGTCTTCACCACATCATGAAAGTTGGCATCGCCTTTAAAGTTGTTGAAGATGAACGATATAGTGCCCGATAATATGGCCTCGATCTTTTGAACGCGGTCGCCACTTACCATCAGATCTTTCAGCGTGCGGATGATCGGCAAGCCTGCACCTACGTTGGTCTCATAAAAGAAATCGACCCCATGTTTGCGTGCAGTATCACGGAAGGTCTCGTACTGGCTGTATGAGGCCGAGTTGCCGATCTTGTTGCAGGTCACGATGGATATGGTCGACTTGAAGATCTCCTCATAAAATGCCACCGGCTGTGCGCTGGCGGTATTGTCAACGAACACGGCGTTCGGCATGTTCATTTCCTTCATACGGGCCACAAATGCAGAGAGGTCTGCCGGTTCGCCATAAGCGTCGAGGTCTTGTTCCCAGTCGTCCAGTTTCAATCCGTCAACGCTGAAACGCATTTTGCGGGTGTTGCTGATGCCGGCTATACGCACTTGTATGCTGAGCTGTTTGGCCAGGTACTCGCTGTGTTGTTGCAGTTGAGCAAAAAGCGTTTTACCGATGTTTCCTGTACCCAGGCAGAACACGTTCAAGGTTTTGTTGAATTCTACAAAGAACGCATCGTGCACGGCGTTAACAGCCTTACCCAGATCATGGGCCGATATGATCACCGAGATATTATACTCTGACGAGCCCTGCGCGATAGCCCGTACGTTGATACCGTTACGGCCCAACGCGTGGAACAAACGGCCCGACATACCCGGCGTATGGCGCATGTTCTCGCCTACGATGGCCAGTACCGAAAGGTCGCGCTCGATCACCGGGGTATCCAGTTTTTGGGCTACCAGTTCCAGTTCAAATTCTTGCTCCATCAGTTTGCAGGCACGTTCGGCATCGGCCGGTTGTACGGCAAAGGTGATGCTGTGCTCAGATGATGACTGGGTGATCAGCATCACGTTGATACGCTCACGGGCCAGCAAGGAGAACAAGCGACCGCTAAAGCCTGCTTTACCCACCATGCCGCTACCCTGCAGGTTGATCAGGCTGATCTTATCGATAGAGGATATCCCTTTGATCGGTAACCCGTTCTCATTACAATCATGACGGATAACGGTGCCCCCAAAGGCCGGATCAAAAGTGTTCTTGATCACGATCGGGATGCGCTTTAAAAAGGCCGGGGTCATGGTAGGTGGGTAGATCACCTTGGCGCCAAAATAAGATAGCTCCATGGCCTCGGTATAGGTCAGTTCGGAAAGGGAGAAAGCTTTTTTAACGATGCGCGGGTCGGCGGTCATCATGCCGTTCACATCGGTCCAGATCTGGATCTCTTCGGCACCCAGGGCCGACGCGAATATGGCTGCGGTATAGTCGCTACCACCACGGCCTAAGGTGGTCACCTGGCCTGCCTCGTTGCTCGAGATAAAACCGGTCACGAACAGTACCTTGCCTTCGTTCTCGCTGGCCAGGCCGCGGATCAGCAGGTCGGTCAGGTCGGTGTTCACGCGGGCTTGGCCAAAGTTACTATCGGTCTTCACTACCTCGCTGGCATCCACATAAACGGCACCTTCAAAATGCTGAAGCGCCATGCGGCTGATCAACAGGGTCGAGCAACGCTCACCGTAGCTTAGGATCAGGTCACGCGTTTTAGGGGTAAGCTCGCGCAGTACCAGCACCCCTTGCAGCAGATCCTCCAGTTGGTTAAAGTAGATCTTTAAGCGGGTATATACCGGGTTTTGCTGCGGAATATCAAGTAATTGCTTTACTACTTCAAAATGGCGGATCTCGAGCGCGGCCAGATGTTTCGAGAAATCGTTACCGGCTGCGGCACGTTCGGCCATATCCACCAGCAGGTTGGTCACCCCGCTCATGGCCGATAGTACTACCACCAGGCTTGGGTTGGCCTGATGTTCCTGTTCAACAATGTCCATCACGGCCTTGATGCTTTGTGCCGTACCTACCGATGTTCCTCCGAATTTTAAAACTTTCATTTTCTTGTTATAAAACAAAAGCGCCTTCCCCTTGAGGAGGAAGGCGCTTTTGTTGGTTCTTTTATGCTCGATGCACCATACAATTACCTTCCTCCTGACACACTGCCGGTGGTAATAATTGTAGTAATAATGGTGCTGTTAAATATCATGTGCTTGTATGCCTTTTGCTTACGACCGTAAATTAAGGGCTTAAAATTGGCAATTGCAAATTAAATTTTAAAAAACGCCAAAAAAGAAGATTTTATTTGGTGCTTCATTACGCATTTTCCAGCTGAGGTTGTTATGTATATTGATATAAGTGGTGAACCGATAAAATTTTAACTTTGACAGCTTATGCAGGGTATCGTAACTAAGTCGACAGGAAGCTGGTATCAGGTGCGCACGCCTGGTGGCAAACGTTATGATTGCCGAATTAAAGGTAAGTTCCGCATCAAGGGGCTTACCACCACTAACCCGGTTGCCGTGGGCGACCGGGTGGATATGGAGATGGAACCCAACTCTGATCAGGGAGTGATCACCAAACTACATGAGCGTAAGAACTATATTATCCGCCGGTCCATCAATCTGAGTAAACAAGCACAGATCATTGCTGCCAATATGGATCAGGCTTACCTGGTGGTCACGCTGGCATCACCCCGCACCTCGCTGGGTTTTATCGACCGCTTTTTGGTGACCGCCGAAGCCTATGATATTCCTGCCGCGCTGGTCTTCAACAAGCTCGACATGTTCAGCGACGAGGGCTTGGAGATATTGGCCGAGTATAAGAGCATTTATGAAAGCATCGGTTATCCCTGCTATGAGGTATCGGCCCTTATGGGTACCAACATCCCCGAATTGAAAGCTAAGCTTAAGGACAAAATGACCTTGTTCTCCGGGCACTCGGGGGTAGGCAAATCAAGCCTGATGAACGCTATATTACCTGACCTGCAACTCCGTACCACCGAAATATCGGAGTGGAGCGATAAGGGGATGCATACAACCACCTTTGCCGAGATGTACGACCTACCAGGTGGCGGCGACATCATTGATACACCGGGCATACGTGAGTTGGGCGTGATCGACATCGAGCAACAGGAGCTTAGCCATTTCTTTCCCGAGATGCGTGAGCGCATGCACGATTGCCGCTTCAACAACTGCCGCCACATCAACGAGCCGGGCTGTGCCGTATTGGAGGCATTAGAGAACGGCGAGATCGAGCCATCACGCTATGATAGTTACCTGAGCATTTATAACGGTAACGATACAAGAGCGTAATCAAGGAAAAGAGAGTCAAGAACATAGAGGCAAGAGCTAAGACCGAACTTCTGTGAGCATATCATGTTGAGCTTGTCGAAGCACTTGCTGATCGTCAAGTCACTTACTCGATAGCCGACCGACACAATGCCTTCTTCTTGATCAAAACAACTACTATCTTGGCTCTTGTGTCTAATCTCTTGCATCTTTATACTTATGCGTGCCATACTTCAACGTGTTACCCAGGCCAGTTGCACTGTCGACGGCAAGATCACCGGCCAGATCGATAGTGGCTTTTTGGTGTTATTAGGCATCGAAGATGCCGATACTGAAGAGGATGCCCAGTGGCTGGCTCAAAAGATCGTGAACATGCGCATTTTTGGCGATGAGAACGGCCTGATGAATAGATCGTTGGCTGATGTACGTGGGCGCATCCTGCTTATCTCACAGTTCACGCTTTTTGCGCAGACCAAGAAGGGTAACCGACCATCCTTTATTCGAGCTGCCCGGCCGGATAAGGCCATTCCGTTGTATGAGCATATGATTACACTGCTGAACCAGCTTACCGGCCAACCCACCGCCACGGGCATCTTCGGCGCCGACATGAAGATCAGCCTATTGAACGACGGCCCGGTCACCATCATCATGGATACGAAGGATAAGGAGAATCATTAAACAGGTTATAACTGCTACTGCCACTAAAAACTGCTACTTTTAGCCATGACGATCAAAGAAGCTCAACAAGTGGTAGACCAGTGGATCAACACCACAGGCATCCGATATTTTAATGAACTCACCAACACCGCAATACTGATGGAGGAGGTGGGTGAGGTTGCCCGGATCATGGCGCGGCAATATGGTGAGCAGTCATTCAAAAAGTCGGATACTGAGATCAACCTGGCCGATGAGATGGCCGATGTGCTTTTTGTATTGATCTGCCTGGCTAACCAAACGGGCATCGACCTGACCGAGGCCTTGGAAAAGAATCTCGAAAAGAAAAGCATCCGCGACGCAGACCGGCACCGTAATAACGAGAAACTTAAACCCTGACCGATATGAGAAAGTTAATGATCATCGCCTTACTGGCCCTAGTTACAATAGGCTGTAAGCCAGCATCTGAAAAATATGCGGTACGTGAGGTCACCCTTGTGCCCCCTCCACCAATGGCTGATGCCGAAGCTAATAACCTGATCGGAGCTGCGCCAGGGAGCAAAGTAGGTGACCAACCGGGAAATATAACCCCCGACGTTGCAACATCGAAAAAGATCATCAAAGAGGGTGAGATCCGTTTAGAGACCAATGATCTGATCAAAGCACGCAAGGCATTGACCGACAGCCTCAAAATGATAGGTGGTTATGTAGAAGAAGAGAACCAAAACAATAATGCAGGCTCTGATATAAAGGAATATACATTCAAAGTGCGCATTCCTGCGCAAAACTTTGACCGCTTTTTGAGTGCCGTGTCATCATCCGCAGACAGGGTCGAATCCAAGAGCATCCGTGTGAAAGACGTGACCACCGAATTTATCGACGTGACCACGCGCTTAGCCAACAAGAAATTATTGGAAGAGCGTTACAAAGGTCTGCTGGACAAGGCCAGCAAGATGTCGGACGTGTTGGAGGTGGAGAACAAACTCAACGAGATCCGCACAGATATCGAGACCACGCAAGGTCAATTAAATTATCTGAACAAGCAGATCGCGTACAGCTCGTTGCAGGTCACCTTTTTTACCCGCAGCATCGATGCCAAAAATGATGGTAATGGCTTTGGCTATAAATTGAAAATGGCCGTCAGCAATAGCTGGGACCTATTGCAGAACATCTTCTTCGGGATCATCACCGCATGGCCGGTCATCCTGATCTCGGTCATTGTGATCTTTGTATTGAGGAAATGGTTGAGAAGGCGAAAGGCCAGACAGGCATAAATAGGAAAGGCGCTCCATCAGATGAGCGCCTTTGTTTTTTAAGTTAATTTCACGAGTTTCTCACCATCAAGTATCGGTATGGCGGTGGTGATATCGATCTGTAAACAGAACGCGATATCCTTCTCGATACCCAATTTTTTCAAGCGTTCGCCGTGCGATGTCTTTTTCAGGTAATCGCTGATATCGTGCTTGCCTAACTGGTAAAGATCGTTAGCGGCCAGGGCCGGGTCGTCCAGTTGGTATCCATCGCCTTTAAGCTGCTCGATCACTGCTCCTGCAAAAAGAGTGTCCTCCAAATTGAAGTTGTTCTTCCACCCAGCGCATACCAGCAGGATATTCTCATTTTGAGTCTTTAACCAATCGCACAAGGCGGTAAGGTTCAGGAACGAGCCAATGACCACCTTTTTGGCCGCGCGCGATAAGTGCAGGGCATGGGTACCGTTGGTAGTGGTCAATACTACCGTTTTGCCGGATACCTTTTCAGCTGTATAAGCAAATGGCGAATTGCCAAAATCGAACCCGCTCACTACTTCTCCATTACGCTCCGCAGCTAACAGATAGTCGAAACCTTTATCGCGATAGGCCGCACATTCCTCCACCTCCGACACCGGAATGATTGCCTCGGCACCGTTGCCAATGCCGTAACAAATGGATGAAGTGGCCCTGAAAATATCGATAATGATTACAATGCTATCTTCGACCTTATATAATGGAATAAGTGCGGGGGTAAGGCAAACTTCGAGTGCGAGCTTTTGCATTTAAGATATGAACGTTATGGCGGTGGAAGGAAGCGAACTTGACCGTTTACAGCTATTAGAGCCTGAGCAGATCTCGCTTCGTTCTTCGCTATAAAAACTAATAAATGAACTTGTTATTTGATGAAAGGTAGCTTAACTACTTGTGCCTTTACTTTATTGTCACGGATCTTAATGTAGATCTCGCTGCCTTCTTTGGCATAAGCCTTATCTACATAACCCATACCGATGGCTTTTTGCAATGATGGCGATTGGGTACCTGACGTCACGCGACCGATGTTGTTACCCTCTGCATTAACCACCTCATAATCATGGCGGGGAATGCCACGCTCTACCATTTCAAAACCTACCAGCTTTTTGCTGACGCCTTGCGCTTTTTGCTCCTGCAAGGCCTCGCTGTTGGTGAAGGGTTTGGTGAATTTAGTGATCCATCCTAAGCCAGCTTCCAGTGGAGATGTGCTGTCATCAATGTCATTACCGTATAAACAAAAGCCCATCTCTAAACGCAGAGTATCACGTGCGCCAAGGCCTATCGGTTTGATTCCGTATGGCTCGCCTGCTTTGAACACCGCGTTCCAGATAGCTTCGGCATGCTCGTTATCAAAATAGATCTCGAAACCGCCGGCACCGGTATAACCTGTGGCCGATACCAGCACATTATCGATACCCGCGAATTGGCCTTTTTTGAAGGTGTAATACTCCATTGAACCCAAGTCGATATCGGTCAGGCTTTGCAGTGCTTCCGTAGCTTTAGGGCCTTGGATGGCGAGCAGCGAGGTACGGTCAGAGATGTCCTTCATGTCCACACCGTAAGTATTGTACTTGCTGATCCAGTTCCAATCCTTTTCGATGTTAGAAGCGTTCACTACCAGCATATAGGTCTTCTCGTCTATACGATACACCAGCAGGTCGTCAACGATGCCGCCATTTTCGTTAGGCAGGCAAGAGTACTGCACTTTACCATCATACAATTTAGAGGCATCGTTGCTGGTCACCTGTTGGATCAGGTCAAGCGCGCCGTCGCCCTTCAGGATGAACTCACCCATGTGGCTTACGTCAAAAACGCCTACTGCCTTACGCACGGTGTCATGCTCGGCATTGATCCCGGCGTATTGTACGGGCATGTTGTAACCAGCGAACGGCACCATCTTGGCACCCTCGCGTATATGTACTTCGGTCAAAGCAGTATTTTTCATTAAAACAGGGATTTCGTTACCGGCAAAAGTAACTAAAAATAGACTAAGAACCGGCCAAAAGCGTGCGTTGGTAAAAATCGGCCAGGCGCTGGCTGATCTTATGGGTCTCGTGCTGTTCCTCCACCAGGGCCCTTGCATTGCGGCCTATGCGGCGGCAATAGTTCTCATCGGTGATGCAGCGCTTAATGGCCCGGTGGAACTCCTGCGGCGTATTGGCGATGAGGATGTTCTCGCCATTGGAGTAGTTGATACCTTCGGCACCTAACGATGTGGATATGATGCATTTCTGCATGGCCATGCCCTCCACGATCTTCACCCGCATGCCCCCGCCCGAAAGCAGCGGCACGATCATGATCGCTTTGCTGTTCACAAATTCCAAGGCATCATCTACCTCTCCATGAATGAAGATCTTGCCCACCACCTCGTAGTCATCAAAACGCTCCGGAATGTCATTACCAGCCACGTAAAAGCGGGTGCGCAGATCACCGTTCACCAGCTCGTTCGAAAAATTCTCCAGGAACCACTCGATCCCTTCACGATTGGGCATCCAATCCATGGCGCCCAAAAAGAACAGGCTCGGGAACTCCGTACGTTTATGGTCAGGGCGGTAGCGTTCAAGGTCAAGTCCAACGGGTAGGATCTCAACCGACAATTGCTTGTTGCAATGCCCTTTGATACATTCTTTATCCTGATCGGTGAATACCGCCACGGCGTCGAACAGGTCAAACTGCTTGGTCTCATACAGGCGTATGCGTTTGGCGATCAAATTCAGATAGAACTTTTTGGCGGGATCGTTCTTTTGCTTGGCCAGCCGTTCCCAAACCAGGTACTCGATGTGGTGCGCACGGTAGATCACCTTAGCCTTAGTGCTTTTGCGTACTGCGGCCAGGTAAGGCGTTACATAGAGACCTTCGAATTGGATGATATCGTAGTTTCCGGCGGCTACTTCTTTGATCAGTGCATGCTCGATCTGACTGTCATAGTACCGATCAATGGTGTAGAGCTTACCATTAAATAAGCTTAAAAAGGCTTGTGTGGCCGATATACTGGTATCGATGGTGTGGCGCTGGTATTTGATCCGGCTGATCAGCTCGTCAGTATGGTCCTCATGATCCTTATGTGGATGTGGGTCAAGTGAGCACAAGGATACCTGATGACCGGTATCGACCAAGCCTCTGATCGTGTTACCCACCACGATCGGATAGCCGCTATTTTGCGGAAAAGGAGCAAGATGGGTAACAATGAGGATATTCACAAGGCGAATTGGTTGCTAACAAAAGTATCAAGCCTTGCGACCCTAACCAAATTAAAATATACTTAGTTGCGGATCTGTGACACTAAAAGTTCGGCGGTGGTAAGGCGTGAACCCGTGCTGCAATACCATTGACCGGTGCTTGATGGTAGGATAACCTTTATTGCTATGCCAATCGTACTCAGGGTGCTCCAAGGCAAGCTGGGCCATATGGTCGTCACGGTAAGTTTTGGCCAGTACCGATGCTGCCGCTATGCTGAAATATTTGCCATCGCCCTGTATAATACATTGATGAGGGATGGTGCCATATTTATTAAAGCGGTTGCCATCAATGATCACAAATTCGGGTTTGATGCTCAGCATATCCAGGGCGCGGTGCATGGCCAGGAACGAGGCGTTCAGGATGTTGATCTGATCGATCTCTAAATTATCTACCGATGCCACGGCATAGGCCAACGCGCATTGCTCTATCTCAGCCCGTAACAGATAGCGCTCGGCTTCAGTAAGTTGCTTGGAGTCATTCAGCAAAGCATGTTCAAAATCAGGCGGAAGTATCACAGCAGCGGCGAATACCGGACCCGCCAAACAGCCCCGGCCGGCCTCATCGCAACCCGCCTCGATTAGCTCATGCTGGTAGCGGGCCAGCAAAGCCCTTACCCCTTTTGCGGGCGCTTTGACCACCTTTTTGATCTTGACCGTTGTTCTTGCCATACACTAATTAATGAAGGTTAAAGTTAATCAAACCTATCCAAAGCCTCAAGGGTGATCGGTCGGTTCGCCTTTACTTACTATTTACGGTGATCACGGCCGCTTAGTATAAAGTTGGTTCAAGATGTTGGTTTTTATGACGATATCTGGAAAAATATTGGTTTTTGCAGATTTTTATAAGCAGGCGACCAGCTTGAATGAAGGCCAAGTGTTACAAACCTGTAACAGGCTGTGACGTCTGTAACGATCGTTCAGGAACGTTGATGTTTTGATGAAATAGCTTTCGGTCGGAGATGCGGGCCTGGTTAAAGGATCTTAATGGTGAGGAGGGTGATATCGTCGATACGTTTGCCTTTGATCACCCGGCCCAAGTGATCCATCAATCCCTTGTTGAATTTTTCGGGAGGGTTGTGGCCATGCTCAGTGATGTAGGCCGACAGACGCTCTTCGTTCCAGCGATTGTCCTGGTCCTGCTCGTAGTCCATCAAACCATCGGTATAGTTGAATACCAGCGATCCGGGTTCAACGGTAACATCCCCTTGGGTAAGGAAGGGCAGCTCGTCAAATACGCCGATCATGGTGGTGCCGGTCTTGAGATTTTGCACCTGTGTACCATTAAAGAGCATGGTAGGATTATGACCTGCGTTCACGTAGCAGAGTTTGCGGCTCCGCTCGTTGTATTTGGCCAGGAAAAGGGTGATGAAACGCTCGCCTTTGGTATTGCGGATCACAATGCTGTTGAGCTTTTGCACCACGTTGCCCAGGTCGTTCTCCACGGTGGCCCAGGCACGCAAACTGGCCTGAAAGTTGGCCATCAGCAAGGCTGCGGCGATACCTTTACCCGATACGTCGGCAATGCACCAAATAAATTCATCGTTGTTGATGCGGAAAAAGTCAAAGTAATCGCCACCGATATCCTGGTGAGGCAGGTACTTGGCGCTTACCTCGACGGCGTGATCCTTGTGGGTCTTTACCGGGATCAGCATGTTCTGTACCTCAACGGCCAGCTCCATCTCGCGCTGAAAACGTTCGGCCTGTAAGCGCTCCCTGAATAGCTTTTTATTCTCCAATGCCACCACGATCACGTTAATGAGGGTTTGCATGAAGTTAAGGTCATTGCTCATCATCTCACCCGATAGCGTAAAATCGCCAATGAGGGCGTAAGCCAAAGGCTTGTTCTTATGATAGATGGGGATGAAGTAGTTGTATTGAGAGAGTACCTTATCAGTGTGTCCTTTTAACGTGGTCGGGGTCTTGGCTTTTTTGAGGATGGTGCAGGCCTTATGCAGTACAGATACGCCTTCGAACTCGCCGCCGTATTTAGAAACGCAAACATAGCTGCCTTGCTTCTCGATCAAAAAGCGCAACTTCCCTACCTGCAAGTAGTTCTTTAAAATAACTTCCAGCATTTGCAGCAACACCGGTGCAGTGGTGTTCTTGTTGATAGCCTGTGTGACCTCGAGCAGGGAGTTAAGCTCCCACTGCCTTTTCAATAGCAGTTTGATCAGTTCATCCTCGCCCGACGCGTCGTCTATATTCTGCATTTTTGTTGTAAGGTGTCCTAAATTAGAAAATTTTGTTCACAACCGAATGTTTTGTGATCTTATATCAAAAGCGTCGCGCAGGCCGGTGGTCACCAGATTGAACGCATAAACCATAAGCATAATGGCCACACCGGGCAGCAAGGCCAGGTAGGCAGCATCCATAATAATATAACCGTAATGCTCGCGGATCATGCCGCCCCAAGTAGGTGTTGGTGGCTGCGCCCCGAAGCCTAAAAAGCTGAGGCCCGCCTCCAATAATATGGCCGAGGCAAAGTTGGAGGCCGCTATAACCAGTATCGGGCCGGCCATATTAGGCAAAATGTGTTTAATGATGATGCGACGGTCATTATAACCCAATGCCCGGGCCGCCTCAATGTATTCGGCTTGCTTAAGGCTGATCACCTGCCCGCGTACCAAGCGTGCCGCCTCCACCCACATAGATAACCCCACCGCGATGAAGATCTGCCAAAGCCCTTTACCCAGCGCGAATGATAAGGCGATCACCAGCAGCAGTGCTGGTAACGACCACAGGATGTTCATGAGCCAGCTTAGCACGGCATCTACCTTTCCACCATAATAGCCGGCCAGTGCGCCTACGCTTACTCCGATGAGCAAACTGATCAGCACGGCCATAATGCCCACCGCCAGTGATATGCGGGCACCTAATATGATGCGGCTCAGCAGGTCGCGGCCATAAATATCGCTCCCCAGCCAAAAGGTACGGTCAATGATATGTTTTTGCCGGATCTGGGCTTGGTATACATCTTTATGCCCGCCCATGGAACTGCCCGCAGGCATAGGGCGGCCGGTGAGTACCTCGTGTAAATGGAAGGCCTTTCGCTCGGGCTTATCCTCATCGCTGATGTATTCGTCGATGAGGATGGAATCGCCTTTAAAGCTGTAACCGGTGATAGGCACTTCGTTGTTGATGACAGGCTGCCCGTATAGCATTCTCTGAAAGATATTGGTGTGCTCGATCTGGTCGGTCTTGGGGACAAGTAAGAGGGTAAAACTAGCTCCGGGCTTTTTAAGGCTCAGAGGTAACGACATGTTGTTGCCGTTGGGCGAGCTATCGGGCATGATCAGGTAGCCCAATATCGCAGCCAGCACGGCCAGCGCAATGATCACCATGCCCGCAAGGGCTGATCGGTTGCGTTGAAATATTTGCCATGTACGTTGTGCCGGTGTAAGAGTGCTCAATATCCTGAATACGTGTTATGGCGCTCAATATCGCTATTTATTCGGGGTTTATCCACTTAAAGTTGGCGCTTTGACGTTGCGTACACATAGCCCATATTTTTATACGGTGATCATACCTTTTTAAGGACACTAAGTATGACCTGTCGCACCCGTAGCTTTCTGAATAATAAAAATACTTAACCTGCAAGGCGTTCATCGTCGTGGTAGTTAAGTGTAGTTAAATGTGAAGCCCACAACCGTGCTTTGGCATTGCCTTTGCAATATGGCAACATATCAAGTGTTCACACATTTAACCATGAAGATCGTAAAATTCAAAACAGCTATCATTGCTGTTACCCTTGCTACAGCTACCTTGATCGGTGCGGGCTGTAACTCACTCACCAAAACACAAAAAGGCGCGGCCATTGGTGCCGGTGCAGGTGGTACCATAGGTGCCATTATAGGTAAAAGTGCTGGTAACACAGCGTTAGGAGCCATTATAGGTGGCGCTGTAGGTGGTACCGCAGGTGCTTTTATTGGTCGCAAAATGGACCGCCAGGCTGCCGAGATCAAGCAAAGTGTACCAGGTGCCACTGTTGAACGTCAGGGAGAAGGTATATTAGTGAAATTCGATTCAGGGATCCTGTTCGATGTGGATAAGACCAACCTGAAAGGTGCCGCACAATCTAACCTGACCAACTTGTCTACCTCGCTGACCAACAACCCGCAAACCAACATCCTGATCGTGGGTCATACCGATAACACCGGTAGCGCTACTTACAACCAGGACCTGAGCGTACGCCGCGCGGAAGCTGTGAAAGCGTACATCGCTTCACATGGTGTGAGCAGCAGCCGTTTGAGCACTCAAGGTAAAGGTTTGACCGAGCCGATCGCTGATAATACTACTGAAGCTGGCCGTGCACAGAATCGTCGTGTGGAGATCGTGATCGTTGCTAACGACGAGTTGAAGCAACAAGCCAAACAAAGCAGCAATTAAAATAGCGTTACATTAATAGTTTTTTGAACCATGTCCCCGGTCTGCACAACAGGCCGGGGCATTGTTTTTTAAGCGCTATGTAATTGAAAAAGCCTTGCAATGGTTACCTAAGGTCACCATTAGCAAGGCTTTTTATGTGGTTTGATTCAGTGATAGCTCTCTGAATGCCATCTACATCAGTTACTCTTGTACCAATTGTACTTTGTTCTTTTTACTGGTGTTGATCGGCTGCGGAACTTTTACATAATATCCGGTACCGTCATAAACACGTTTGCGTGGATGGCTTTGACATGTGGTAGAGCAGCAACCTTCCAATTGGGTACCGCACTCATCGCATTGAGTGAAATGCTCGTTGCACTCCGGATTAGCGCAATTGATCATTTTAGGCGTGATCTTTCCACAGTTGCGACAGGTCGATATCACTTCCGGATTCACGCTATTCACGTCTACCGTTAAACGGTTATCGAACACATAACATTTGCCCTCAAAATCTTTACCGCCAACTTCTTTACCGTATTTGATGATGCCGCCATGTAACTGGTATACGTTCTCAAAGCCTTCGTGCAACAGCAAGGCCGATGCCTTTTCGCATTTGATACCGCCGGTGCAATAGGTCAGGATCTTTTTGTCTTTGTACTGTGCCAACTGGTCGATCATGGCCGGAAAATCACGGAAATTCTCGATGTCGAGCGTCACCGCGTTCTTGAATTTGCCTACTGAGTGTTCGTAGTTGGAGCGTACGTCAAGCACCACCACATCTTCATCATCTTTCATGGCCATGAACTCCGCCGGCTCCAGGTGTTTGCCGGTACGCTCGTTAGGGTTGATGATGTTGGGATCGCGAAGGCCCGAGTGCACGATCTCAGATTTATAGCGCACGTGCATCTTCACAAATGAAGGCTCATCCACCTCATCGATCTTAAAATCGGTGGCGGCAAAGCGTTCATCGGCATGCACGGCATCCATGTAAGCACGGCAGGCTTCTGGCGTACCCGAAACTGTACCGTTCAAACCTTCATCAGCAACGATGATGCGGCCCGTAAGGCCCAGGCTTTTACAAAATTTGAGGTGATCGGCAGCAAATTGCTCCGCATCAGCTATTGTTGAATAACAATAGTAAAGTAAGGTGTTATATTTTGCCATAAAACATCGATACTGCTGCAAACAGCGTTAAATGAGCGGCAAATATACGAAATTAAGATCAATGGTCTTTGATCGATATAGGGTCGCTCTTACGAGCGCTCTCATATTATTTTAGCTGTAGGTGTTATAAGTAAAATCTGTTATCTTTCAGCTTTCTTTTTCTTAATCATACCCGACTTGTTAGTAAAGACCTTCGGCAGTGCCGTATACGGTATCGAGGCCACCACTATAACGGTGGAAGTGAATATTGCTGCCGGCACGAAGTATTTTATTGTTGGCCTGCCCGACGTGGCCATCAAGGAAAGCTATTTCCGTATCGAATCGGCCTTAAAGAATTGCGGTTACAAGATGCCCCGCCAACAGGTGGTGGTGAACATGGCCCCCGCCGATATTCGCAAAGAGGGTTCGGCGTACGATCTGACCATTGCTGCCGGTGTACTCGCTGCCAGTGGCCAGATGCAGACCGAGGGTTTGGACAAATACCTGATCATGGGCGAACTTTCACTTGATGGAGGTTTGCAACCGATCAAAGGCGCGTTGCCCATCGCTATCCAGGCACGCAAAGAGGGTTTCAAGGGTTTCATCCTGCCTAAACAGAACGCCCGTGAAGCGGCCATTGTGAACGACCTTGAAGTTTACGGTGTAGAAAGTATACGCGAGGTGGCCGGCTTTTTCAATGGTGAGAGCAACCTTGAGCTGACCGTAGTGAACACCCGGGAGGAGTTTTACGATAGCTTGTGCAATTACGCCAACGACTTTAGCGAGGTAAAAGGGCAAGAGAACATCAAACGGGCACTGGAGATAGCGGCTGCCGGTGGGCATAATGTGATTCTGATCGGCCCGCCCGGTGCAGGTAAGACCATGCTGGCCAAACGCATGCCCACCATTATGCCCCCATTGAGTTTACAGGAATCATTAGAGACCACCAAGATACACTCTGTGGCCGGTAAACTGGCTGCGGCCGATGCGCTGGTGACCACCCGGCCGTTCCGCTCGCCGCACCATACGATCAGTGATGTGGCTTTGGTGGGCGGAGGCGGCAACCCCCAGCCCGGTGAGATATCGCTGGCGCACAACGGGGTGCTCTTTTTAGATGAGTTGCCGGAGTTCAAACGCACCGTGTTGGAGGTGATGCGCCAGCCATTGGAAGAGCGCAGGGTGACCATCTCACGTGCTCGATTCACGGTCGATTACCCGTCGAGCTTCATGCTGATCGCCAGCATGAACCCATGCCCCTGCGGCTATTACAATCATCCCGAAAAGGAATGTGTTTGTCCGCCGGGCGTGGTGCAAAAATACCTGAGCAAGGTATCGGGTCCATTGCTTGACCGTATTGACCTACATGTAGAGGTAACGCCGGTGAACTTCAATGAGCTGGCATCGGACCGTTTGGCCGAAAAGAGTGAGATCATTAGGGAACGGGTTATCAAAGCACGCGATATCCAGACCGAACGCTTTGGCAACAAGCCCGACCTGCATGCTAACGCGCAAATGACGCCGCAAATGGTACGTGATATTTGCAAGATCAACGAGGCCGGGCAACTGCTGCTTAAAAAGGCGATGGAAAAGCTGGGGCTTTCAGCCCGGGCTTACGACCGCATATTGAAAGTGGCGCGCACCATAGCCGATCTGGCCGGTACCGAAAACATACAAATGGAACACTTAGCAGAGGCCATCCACTTTCGCAGTTTGGACCGCGAAGGCTGGGCCGGCTGATCTGATATTTTAAATGAACTGATATATTATGGAAACCGCGAACCCCAAGCTTACCCTTAGGTCGATGCAGATCGTTCACCTGGCACTGATGATCGGTGTGGCCCTGTTCATGGTCATCTCGTTCGTTAACAATGCCAATAGCTTAGCGCTGTTACCGGTCGATGAAACACACTTAACCCTGGTATATGTTGCTTGTGGAATGGCCGTAGTGAGCGTCATCATCAGCAGTGCGCTGTTCAATAACCTTTTGGGTAAGATCGATACCAGTTTGCCGCTGAGCCAAAAACTACCGCAATACTTAGTGCCAATATTACGCGTTGGGCTTTATTAGAAGGTGCCGCATTGTTCAACGTAGTGGCGTTCCTGTTATCGGGTTCACTATTGAACGTTGGCGTAGCCATTTTACTGCTTGTCTTAATGGGCAGCCTGAGGCCATCAAGACAAAGGGTGACCGACGAACTCAAGATATCCTATCCCGACGTGTTGGAATAAGATCAACGATATATCTAACTATACTATCTATAAATGCTCTCAGAAAATTTAAAAAAGGAAACCTTGGCCAATCACCAACAGCTCGAAAAGATGCTGGTGGTAAAAATGAAGAGCATTCGCTCACCGCAGGACTATGTGGATCTGCTCCAGCTTTTTTACACCTACTTTGGCGGACTCGAAACCCTGATCGATCAGCACATCAACGCCAATGAACTTTCTGATCATGCTGCGAGGCGCAAGTCGGCCGCGCTGGCTCAGGATATTATTGACCTCGGTGGCCAGCCGTTACCTAAAGCGACAGGGGCTGATCTGCCGCCGATCAATGATACACTCGATGCATTTGCCGCTATGTATGTGATAGAGGGATCTACATTGGGCGGAAAGATCATCAGCAAAATGATGGCACAACAATTGAATATTCCAGATGGTAAAGGCCTGTCTTTTTTTAACGGCTACGGGGAAGATACCGACGCCATGTGGCAAGCATTTAAACAGCGTTTGGATGAGAAGCCTAAAAACGAGCAGGAAGAGGCCAAAATGATACACACGGCCGACCAGACCTTTGCCATGTTCCATGCCTGGATAACTAAACAGGCCGCTTAGTAAACAGTATCATCATCAGGAAACTGATCACAAGGTTATTTACGTACGAACTAAATTCCATTAAACTATACAGTTCTGCACCGATCTGTATACTATACTACTACTGCCATACCTATGAACGACTTTGACAGCAAAAAGATCGTGATCTTTGATGACGATGAGGATATACTATCTATCTGCGCATACATATTAGAGGAACAGGGCTGGGACGTGCACACTTTCACCGATTGTAATAACATCGTGGAGAAGGTATCGTCGGTAATGCCCCGCGTTATCCTGATGGATAACTGGATCCCTGATGCGGGTGGCATCGTTGCCACTCAGACCCTCAAAAGCAATATCAAGCTCAAAGAGATCCCGGTGATATACTTCTCGGCCAACAGTGACATCCAGTTACTGGCCAGCAACGCCGGCGCCGAAAGCTACCTGGCCAAACCATTTGACCTTGACGACCTGGAACGCACGATCAACAATGTGTTGGTAAAGGTGTGATATCCCAATAACTCTCTCTGCCTATAAATACAAAAGCCCATCAGTGTCATACTGATGGGCTTTTTATGTTGGGCTAAATGGTGTTAGTAAATGCTTGGACCGCCGCCAGGGCCGTTGCCACCACCGCCAAAGCCGCCGCCTCCACCGCGGTTACCGCCACCACCAAAGCCGCCTCTGCGATCACCGCCGTTTTGAGCAGGTGAGCGGCCTGCAAAGTTTTGCAAGCGGTAAGTAAAGGTCAGTAAGGCATAACGGCCTAAACGGTTGTTTTGCGTTTGGGTGATCACGTTACCATTGCTGCTGGCCGAGAAGCCCGCGTTCTGGTTAAATATATCGAATGCTTGTAAACGGATGGTCGCCGCATTAGCTTTCAGGAAACGGCGCTCCACGTACATGTTCAAGATGTTAGGATTAGGCACAGCGAACGAGTAGCCATAGTTCACGGTACGGGTAAAATCGTACGCGAAGGTCCAGTCCTTTAAAATGTAATGCTTGCCATTAAGCGTCAGGTCCAATGTACGGATGTTGGTATTGCCGTTCAATAACGGGTTGTTCGAGTTAGTAAGCGAGTTGGTGGTCTTGTTAATAGTATAACGGCCACCTGCTTCCAGATCGATCTTATCTAAAATGTTGATCCTAAAACGTGGGTTTGGTGCAAAAGCGATGTTCTTGGCTACGTTCTTTTCGAATGGCGTAGCAATGTTATTTGAGTCGACACGGTTGGTGAACGAGATGTTATTAGTGTAGGTGAGGCTTGCACCTAACAACACGGTGTATTTACGCTGTGCCCATGGCTTAGCGAACAATACGTTGGCCTGGCCTTGATAGTAGCCATCAGCGTTCAGGTAGTTAGAGAAGATGGTATTCTTGAACACCCTGATGCCCGGATTAGCGGCCAGTGCTGCAGCCGTGAACTTGTTATCGTATACGGTAGAAGTGGTCACGATCTTATTATTAGTTTGCGTGAAGCTCAGGTTGGTAAAGAAGATATTCCCGGTCTCGAAGCTAAACTTGTTATAACGCAGGTTGAAGTTGTTGGTGAACTCTGGTTTAAGATCAGGGTTACCTTGTACGGGGTACAATGCGTTAGACAGGTTAACTACAGGTACCAGTTGGTTGTAGCTCGGCTGGTTGTTCGATCCGTTGTAGTTAAAGTTAAGTGACTGGCTTCTTGAAAAGTTATAAGCAAAACGTGCAGTAGGTACAAAGTTAAAGGTGCTGCGGTTGGTCACCGGGTTAACGTTAGCCAGCTTGATGGGGTCATAAGCGGTACCTGAGCCCTCTAACTTGCTCGGCAATACGCCGGCACCCAAAGTAAGGTTGTACTTAGGTTTGATGAAACGGTAGTTCAAGCCCACACGGTGCGTGGTAAAGGTATAATCATAGTTATTGGTACCGATAGGGTAAACGATCGGTGTGCCTACGATATTAAGCGTATCGGTGTGATTATCGTTCTTGTTGGTGGTACGGTTGTACGCATAGTTCAACTCCAGGAAAGATACCTTGCTCAACGGCTCAATGTATGATAACGTAGCGCCCGAAGTAATGGCGCGGTAATATGTATTCACCAATTGATTCACCGGAATGGCCAAACGTGCTACAGTGGTAGGCTCGTAAGTATATATCGGGTTGTCAAAGCTATAATTGCGGGTGCTGTTGAACGACAGGTTGATGCTCAAATTTCGTCCAACACCGTTAAAGCGGTGGTTATATAATAATGTAGCACCTAAGTTAGGCGATGCCGATGTGCTATTAGTATTAGTGTTATAAGCAAGGTTGTCGGCACCACGAAGCGTAGACTTGACCACTTCATCAGCTACTGTACCGGTGCTGGTGTAAGAGAAGGTTGGATTGAGCTTGAAGTAATTCAGGGTGTCTGGCTTATATTCCATATTCCAGGTCAACCGATGGTTAGTGTTATTATCGGTCTGCTCGCTCTGCTGGTCACTTGTGGTGGCCGCTCCCGGGTTGATGTTCTGTTGAAAGTTACGGCTTTTGGTATATACGCTCTTGTCCTCAAAACTGTAGCTGCCGTATACCGACATGTTACCCCATTGATCGCGAAAGTTAGTACCGATGGTCTTGGTATCATTAATACCGGCCGCATTGGTGGTTTGACCGCCGCCGCCCCTGCCGGCATTACCCCGGCCACCGCCACCGCCGCCAAAGCCGCCGCCACCACGGTTACCGCCGCCGCCGAAACCGCCGCCTCCTCCACCAAAGCCACCGCCGCCACCTCCACCGCCGGTAGCGCTACCGAATGAAAAAGTGTTAACGTTGGTATTGTTGATGTTGCCTAACACAGCGATCTGCTGATCGTTGTTGAATTTGAATATGTTTAGTATGCCAACATACCGATTGGCGTTCTTGGTATCAGGGTCGAAAAGGGTATTGGAGCTGCTCGCCTTTTTAGGTAGCAGGTCAGATCCATCGCCTGCGGTAGCCTGACCAAAGTAGCCGTGGTTCTTATCCTTACGAATGGTGATGTTCAGTATCTTGTTAGGTTCGCCGGTCTTGATACCGGTCACGTTGGCCTGATCACCATAATCATCTACGATCTGATAGCTTTCTACCAGGTCGGCAGGCAGGTTTTTGGTGGCTGTTTGTACGTCGCCGCCAAAAAAGTCTTTACCGTTTATACGCACCTTGGTAACTTGCTTGCCTTGTGCGCTCACATTGCCCTGCGCATCTACGTCAACGCCGGGTATGCGTTTTAACTGATCTTCAACTGGCGAGTTGGCCCTTACTTTATAAGCGCTGGCGCGGTATTCCACCGTATCTTCTTTCAAAGTTACCGGGTTAGTGCCTACAACGGTCACCGCGTTCAGCTGTCTTGCTTCAGGTTTCAGCACAATGCTGCCCACATCGGCAGCTTGCCCGTCGGCAGCAAGTGTATAATGTTTGATCAACCCTTCATAGCCGATCGAGCTAACGGTAAGGGTAAGCTTAGAGCCTTTGATCCCCGAGAATGAGAACTTACCGGTGGCATCGGCCATGGTATTAGCTGTTTCGTTCTTGTCGGAGGTCAATTTGATAGTACTGCCCACCAGTGCCTGCTTGGTAGAATCTACCACCATACCATGGACCTGGCGTCCGGTCTGCGCTTGGGTATAGGTCGCCACACTGAACAGTATGGCCATTAAAAGGAGAACTTTTTTCATAAGATCGTTAAAGGCCTTATATGATTTAATGATAACGTGCGTTGAATTATTGGCTGACAAAGTTCCCATTTCTTTTAATATTATATACACCGACCATAGTATTGTTACAAGATATACCCTTATGTTTCATAATTGTGACCGAACAGACCCTCAGCGGCCGATCACGCAAATGATTGCTGATCAGTTGTTAAGGTGACCATCGGCAATCTTAACTCAAAGCAGCTGCTAAGGTTTTAAATGATATTGTAACAATATCAGCGTAGTTGCAGCAGGTTAAGGTCGGTGGTGTTCATTGAACTATACGTTAATGTGGACGGTATATCGCGCTGCTATGGATCGGCCTAAGCCAAGGTGTAATAGTATATTGTATAATATTGACGATCAAAGTATTAGTTGGTGCTGATCGGCACAATATGTGAGGGTAAGACATACATTTTATCGGGTTGACCATCGTTGCGAGAACGATATTAACTTTAAGTTCATAAAAATGACTCAAGTATTTTTTATGACCCACTGACCTTAAATGATACCCTATGAACACAATGCGCGCTAATTTGCACTCACGGGTGCACAACTGGATGGACAAGATCGGCTTTCGGCTCAATTCATCACAAACCAACAACAAGAGTAAGGTGACCACACGGCACTACTTTTTCGAGACCTTCAATTTTTTGGAGAAGGTAAGTCAGGACAAACCTGAAAGATCACGATTCATTTGTTTTGATGCCTACGGAGAACAGCTGAAAGTACGGTCGTTATTAGACCTGCAAATGGCTTTTTACGAGAACATCAGCCAGTTGAAATGAGTTAGGCGGCGGATGTGTCTTTTTAGTCTGATACTTACAGGGCACATCCGCCCCGAACATCTCTCCTTCATACCCGCCGCTTTAGGGTGAGGATCACCGTTAGGTACTCACCATCACGATATACCTCTACTACCAGGCTCCGCTTATCCCTCGACCGAAACAAGTTATCGATCTCGGTCATGGTCATCTGACCTACCGACCTTAAATTAATGCCAGTGATCTGGTCATTTGCTTTGATACCCGCATCGGCCCCTGCTGAGCCGGGCTCTACCCTGCTCACGATAATGTTCTTGAGCTCATTGCCGGCCGCGTAATATTCTAACCCACTCATGTCATGCTCAAAGGGTTCTTTGAACTTGTAGTTAGGCTTCAGGTATAACTTGTTGTTGGCATAATCGAATACCATCAGGAATTTTTTGAGGATGCCTATCCCAAGGTTACCATCACGCGCTACGGTGAATGCGGGTCGTGGCATGGTATCCAGGAACGAGGTGATCACGCTTTTGAACCGGTACTTTCCCACCTCGATCTCGCCTATGCGGCCTATGCGTCCGTTGAGTGGGCCGGTAAGGCCCTGACCCAAATTGGCAGTAATGTAGCGGTCGTGATCATTGGCCCGGAATCGTTGGTTCTATAATAATAAGGCATGACCTGCACCCAGGTCAACCAGCAATTTGTTCTGTATGGCATTGCTGTTATTTACCGCTACGTTGGTGTTCACGTAAGGCTTTCGGTCCTCGATACTAAGCGGAATAACGGTGCCTTTTCTGAAAGGCTTAAAGCGGCCGGGGCGTGCCACCGTGATAGTGCTATCGCTGAAGTTGATCTTCACGGCCAGTTGCGAAAAGAACTCGTAACCCAACAGGCCATGTATCTTGATCCCGGCGTAATTGGACAGGCCAAAATGGTCGTCCTTCAATATGGCGGCCGATACATATTCACTTTTGACACTGTTGCCTATTATGATGTTAAGCGGCGAGGTCACATAGGCCTCCAGGTCATCAAGATTGCCTACACCATAAAGCTTGATGGTGCGCTTTTGATCGATGTGTATGGAATCAACGAGTTTTGGGTCGGTGATCACCATGATACCTACGCCAGTATCCAACACAAAGTTAAAAGGTCCGCTGCCGTTGATCATGAGCGGTACCACCACCATATCGCGCACGGGCGTGAACCTGATCCAGGCCTGTTTCTTTTTCGTGATCAGATCGAACTGCTGTGCATGGGCCAGCGGCGTCCGGTATAAAAGCAAAAAAAGGAGCAGGCATTTCGCTATGTGAGGCAAGCGTAACATCCTGTTTATAACTGGTTATATAAAGTTACAACAAAGGATGAACAGTTTAAAGTCCTGACGCTTGCTATCCCACAAGCTAATGGATGTGCGTATCTCACAAAAAAAGCAAGCTCAATGGCTTGCTTTCAATATGGATGATGAATGGGTCATTCCTGCTTTTCGTTCGGGTCCTTAAGTGATTCATGTAACTCAGGTACTTTAGGCGGGATCTCACTTACCTGACGCTCTTCTTCGGTCTGGTGTATGTACACTGCATAATCAGCAGGCTCTATGGTGCCGCAATTGGCTTCAGTGTATATCCTGGTGAATTCGGCGCCGATGTACAATATGGCGGCAGTATAATAGATCCATACCAGTAACACGATCAGTGAGCCGGCCGTGCCATAGGCAGATCCCTGGGCCGAATATTTCAGATACAAGCCGATCGCGAATTGGCCGATCATAAAAAGCAAAGCGGTAAAAAAGGCTCCTGAACGAACATCTTTGAACTTGATCTTAACATCGGGCAGGAATTTAAAGATGATGCCGAATAAGGTCGAGATCACCAGGAAGGAGATGCCCAGGTTCACCAGCTCGATCAGGCGTTCGGTAATGGCCGGTAAAAAGTGAGTGATCCTATCGCTAATTGCATTCACTACCACGTTGACGATCAGCGTCACCATCAGTAAAAAACCTAATGCTAAAATAAGCGAAAAGGATAGGAAACGATTTTGCAGCATTTTGACCCAGCCCTTTTTAGGCTTAGCCTTCACCCGCCAAATGGTATTGATGGAGTCCTGTATCTCGAGGAACATACTGCTGGCACCGATCAGCAAGGTAACGATACCCGAGATCAGCGCAATGCCCGATTTACCTGAGAACTGTAGGTGCTTAATGATGTCTTGTATCTGTAAGGCGGCCTCAGCCCCTACATATTGTTTGATCTGGAAGTAAAGCTTGGCCGAAGCGGCATCGGCTCCAAGGAATATACCTGCCAGCGATAGGATAAGTATGAGTAGCGGAGCAATAGAGAAGATGGTATAGTAGGCCAGCGAGGCACTCATTTTTAAACCGTTGTCATCGCTGAAGCTCGAAAAAGTGGCAACCAGTATCTTCCATAGATTTTTTAAGTAGTCTTTGCTAAATACTTTCATAGGCGGATAGAATGTTTAGAAGTAATTAATTACAGAGCAAAATGTTTTGAACAATGTACTCTTAGCGGCAACGACCGGGTAAGAAAAAATGAATGTGGGTACACAGAAACAGGGCTTACTGTCTGTTGCGCAACAAGGAATTAAACTACATCAAGTACTTGATATTTAGGCGAAAATTAGCAACAAAGTTGAACAGATCGATCGTTGAATTATTAGCCGTCCGTGCGGAAGTGCAGGTTGATCAACGGTTAGATACCAGTAGCAGGTCAAGATCCTTACAAGGGATGTTGAAACGCTCGCCTAGATGCTTGTTGGTCAGCTGACCATGATAAATGTATACCGAATTGCGAACGCCTACCTTTTGCCATATCAGGTTATTGATGCCGCCCTTTTCCCCAATGTCGAGTAAGATGGGCGAAAAGATGTTGGTAAGCGCATAGGTTGCCGTACGGGCCACGCGCGAAGCGATATTGGGGACACAATAATGGATCACATCATACTTGCGAAACACCGGGTGGGTATGGTTGGTCACCTCTGAGGTCTCAAAACAGCCTCCCTGATCAATGCTCACATCAATGAGTACCGAATTAGGTTTCATTCGACTCACGGTGCTCTCACTGATGATGCAAGGGCTTCGTCCGTCCTCTGACCGTAGAGCACCGATCACCACATCGCAAGTGGTAACGGCCTTCTCCAGCACGATCGGTTGGATCACCGAGGTAAATACCCGGTTGCCAATGTTATTTTGCAAGCGACGTAGTTTATATATCGATGGGTCGAACACCTTCACCTGTGCACCTAATGATATAGCGGTGCGTGCGGCATATTCGCCAACGGTGCCGGCACCCAGGATCACGATCTCGGTAGGTGGTACACCGGTTATGCCGCCCAGCATTAGGCCCTTGCCACCGAAAACATTGCTCAGGTATTCACTGGCGATGGCTATAGAGGTGGCGCCAACGATCTCGCTCATGGCTCGTACCACACTCAGCGTACCGCCTTCATCCCGCAAATGCTCGAATGAAAGGGCGGTGATCTTTTTGTTGATCATGGCCTGTAGGCATTCGGCCTTAAGGGTGGATATCTGTAAGGTCGAGATCAGGATCTGGCCGGGCTTCATCAGCTCGATCTCGGCCATGGTGGGTGGTGCCACTTTTAGTATGATGTCGGCCTCGTATACCTTTTTGGTATCGTAAACGATCTGTGCACCCTGCTCGCTGTAATGGCTATCTAAGAAATTTGCAGCCTTGCCGGCGTTGGTCTCTAAAAGCACATCGTGCCCGTTATCCACCAGTAACGCTACTGATAAAGGGGTTAGTGCGATCCGGTTCTCCTGAAACGATACCTCGCGTGGTATGCCTATATAAAGTTTGTTCTTGCGGCTTTTGGTCTCCAGCATCGACTCCTGCGGCTGCATCATGGCCTGCTTGGCCACGTCAGAAAACCCACTATATAACCCTGAGCTCATATCTCGTTGTTGTGCAAAGCCTTGTAACAGGTAGTTGTAGTTAAGGCTGATGAAGATACTAAGAACATGACAATGTTCATATACTTTCGAAGGTAATTTTACGGCTGTCGGCACCGGTGGCCTCTATACTCACCTTAATATAATGCGGCGGCAGCAGGTCGGGGATCTTTTCGGGCCACTCGATTAGGCAGCGATCGCCCGAATAAAAGTATTCCTCATAGCCCATATCCAAAGCTTCGGTCTGGTCTTTAAGGCGGTACAGGTCAAAGTGGAATATGCGCCCGTCACTTCCATTATATTCGTTCACAATGGCGAAGGTAGGGCTGGTCACCTCATCGGCAACGCCTAATTGGGCGCATATGGCCTTAATGAAAGTGGTCTTGCCCGCTCCCATGTGGCCGTAGAAAAGATATATCTTTTGCTCCCCGGCAAAACTAATGATTTCCTGCGCCGCCTGAGGAAGATTGGCAAGGGATGATATGGTGATATGGTGCGTACCGTTCATAATAACATCGGCATCATGAGGTTAAGAAGATCACTGCTTGTCATGATGCCGACAAAAATATTTACTTCACGCCATAAGTGACCACCGGAATGATCATTTCTTCTAACGAGATGCCGCCATGCTGGAAGGTCTCGTTGTAAAAATTGACAAAGTGGTTGTAGTTGTTCGGGTAAACAAAATAGCTGTCCTCTTTGGCAAAGGCAAAGCTGCTGCTCACATGCAGCTTAGGCAGCATGGCATCATGCGGGTTGCGGATGTGGAACACTTCCTTGGCGTTAAAGTTCAGGTTCTTGCCTTGTTTATAACGAAGGTTGGTATTGGTGTTCTTATCGCCAATGATCTTGCTTGGTGTTTTAACCCTGATGGTACCATGATCGGTGGTGATCACCACCTTCACTTGTTTGGTTGACAGGAACTTCAACAGGTCAAGCAATGGTGAGTGCTCGAACCATGACAAGGTCAATGAACGATAAGCAGCATCGTCGCTGGCAAGCTCGCGGATCATTTGCATGTCGGTACGGGCGTGCGATAGCATATCCACAAAATTGTATACCACCACGTTCAGCTCGTTGTTCATCAGGTTGTTCACCGAGTCATTCAGCGATCGGCCTTCATCAATGTTCAATATCTTATGGTACGAGAACTTGCAATCCTTGCGTAACACCCGTTTGATCTGGTCGCCCAAAAAGGCTTCCTCGTGCAGGTTCTTGCCGCCTTCGTCCTCATCATTTTGCCACATGCCGGGGAAACGTTTTTCCATATCCAGCGGCATCAGGCCGGCAAATATGGCGTTACGGGCATATTGAGTGGCCGTAGGTAGTATACTATAATAGGTGTCTTCTTCCTCTAAACGGAAATATTCGGAAATGATCGGGTTAATGATCTTGAACTGGTCATACCGCAGGTTATCGATCAAAATAAAGAATACCGGCACATCGCTTTCCAGTTTATTGAAGACCTTTTTCTTGAACAACTGGTGCGACAACGTAGGCGCGGTATCGGGGTTCTTGATCCAGTTCAGGTAATTCTTCTCGATAAATTTACAGAACTGTACGTTGGCCTCCGCCTTTTGCAGGGTCAGGATCTCGTGCATACCGGCATCGGTCAGTTGGCCCAGTTCCAGTTCCCAGTAGATCAGTTTTTTATATACATCTACCCACTCCTGGAAGTTCAGGTTATCGTTCAGGGTCATGCCCAGGTTACGGAAATCCTGTTGATAGGCCATGGTGGTCTTTTCGTTCACCAGGCGCTTGTTCTCGGTCAGTTTTTTGATCGTGAGCAACACCTGTTTAGGGTTAACAGGTTTGATCAGGTAGTCATCTATCTTCGACCCGATGGCGTCTTCCATCATGGGTTCTTCCTCGTTCTTGGTGATCAGTACGATCGGCACATCGGTGTTCACCTCTTTGATCCTGGTAAGGGTCTCGAGGCCGGTCAGGCCGGGCATATTCTCGTCCAGGAACACCAGGTCAAAATGATCTTCTTTAAAAGCCTCAAGCGCATCGGCACCATTGGTAAAGGTCTTTACATTGTAGCCTTTCTCTTTCAGGAACAGTATATGTGGTTTCAGCAGATCTATCTCGTCGTCGGCCCAAAGTATGGTGGTGTCTTGCATGTTATATGTACTAATGTTGGGTTATAACTGCCAGTATAGCTAATTGTTGTCCAAAACGGTGTGTATTAACAAAAAATAACATTTCAATGGTTGCCACTTTGGGTTAATTTAACACTTTTGCAAAATTATAATGTAGTACGCTTGAATAAGAAAAAAATAATAAACGACCCGGTCTACGGCTTCATCAGCATAGCTACCGATCTGGTGTTCGATCTGATGGAGCACCCTTATTTTCAGCGTCTACGCTATATCAAACAAACGGGTATGGCACACCTGGTATACCCTGGCGCCCTGCACACCCGTTTTCACCATGCACTGGGTGCCATGCACCTAATGCAGCTGGCCGTCAAAACGCTGTGCGATAAGGGCCATTACATTACCCCGCACGAAGAAGAAGCAGTGATGATCGCCATCCTGCTGCATGACATCGGTCACGGTCCATTTTCGCATGCTTTGGAAGAGCACATCGTGAAGGGCATCGACCATGAGGACATCAGCACCCTGATCATGGATAAGCTGAACCGTCGGTTCGACGGCAAGCTCACCACCGCCATCCAAATATTTAATGATACTTATCCTAAAAGGTTCCTGCATCAACTCGTATCCAGTCAGTTGGATATGGACCGGCTGGACTACCTGAACCGCGATAGTTTTTACACCGGCGTATCAGAAGGGGTGATCAGCTCCGAGCGGATCATCAAGATGCTTAACGTGGTGGATGATGCCATAGTAGTAGAGGAAAAAGGTATCTACTCGATCGAAAAGTTCCTGGTGGCCCGCAGGCTGATGTACTGGCAGGTATACCTGCACAAGACCGTTACCTCGGGCGAGCAAATGCTGGGTAAGGCCCTGCGCCGTGCTCGTGAAATGGCGTTACAGGGTCAGCAATTATTTTGCACGCCGGCGCTCGAGCACTTTTTGCAGGCCAGCATAACTAAAGAAGAGTTCATCAGCGATGAGCGTCACCTCGAAACCTTCACCTGTTTGGATGATGCCGACATTATGGCCTCGGTAAAAGTGTGGACACGGCATCCTGATAAGGTATTGTCGCAATTATGTGAGCGTTTCATACAGCGCAGGCTCTATCATGTCGATATCACTAACACACCGCCAGATGCAGCGCGTATGGAGGAGCTACGCCAGCGTGCGGTACAACGCTACGGCATCAGCTATGATGAGTCATGGTACTTTGTGTTTACCGACGTGATCAGCAACAATGCTTACAAGGTAGATGATACCAATATCAGCATATTAAGGAAGGGCGGGGCCATAAGCGATATCACCACCGCAAGTGATAACGCCAACCTGGAAGCGCTGGCAAAAACTGTAGAAAAATATATATTTTGCTATACTAAAGACCTTATTTAGTTTGTTAAGGCTATGTTTATTATTTGTTGCTTAAGTTTTAACATATAACTTTGTACGATGCGATTTACTGCACAGGAGATAAGCTTGTTGCTGAACGGAACTATTGAGGGCGATCCAACGGTGGTCGTGAGTTCATTGGCGAAGATCGAGGAGGCATCGGCAGGTTCATTATCTTTCCTGGCCAATCGCAGATACGAGCCTTTTTTGTATCAAACAAAGGCCTCGGTAGTGATCGTTAACAAGGACCTTGAACTTACCGATACGGTGACCGCAACCTTGGTGCGTGTAGCCGACGCTTATAGCGCTTTCTCTGTACTCCTTGAAAAATATAACACCTTAAAATACAATAAAAAAGGCATCGAGCAGCCTTGTTTCATACACCCTACCGTGGTGCCTGGAGAAGATGCTTATGTGGGTGCTTTTGCGTACCTTGGCACCAACGTAAAGCTGGGCCATAATTGCAAGATATACCCTAACAGTTATGTTGGCGATAATGTAACTTTGGGCAATAATGTTACCCTTTTTGCAGGCGTAAAGATCTATGCTGATTGTGTGATCGGTAATAACGTGACCATACACTCTGGAGCGGTGATCGGGAGCGATGGTTTTGGCTTTGCACCTACTGCCGATGGTACCTATAAAAAAGTTAACCAGATCGGTAATGTGGTGATCGAGGATGATGTGGAGATCGGTGCTAACACCACGATAGACTGTGCCACGATGGGATCGACCATTATACGTAAAGGCGTAAAGCTCGATAACCTGATCCAGATCGCACACAACGTAGAGGTGGGTAGCAATACGGTCATCGCTGCGCAAACAGGTGTATCAGGCAGTACCAAGATCGGTGAGAACGTGATCATGGGTGGCCAGGTGGGTGTTGTTGGGCATATAACGATAGCAAAAGGATCACAGATCCAGGCGCAGACCGGCATAAACCGCAGCATACTGGAAGAGAATAAGAAATGGGCGGGCATATTACTGCAGCCTTATAAGGACTTTTTACGTGCTCAGGTGGTGGTACAGCAATTGCCCGAGTACAAAAAACGAATAGAAGAATTAGAAAAAACAATTGCTGAGCTGCGCAATGACCCGGAGACCATACGGTGAGCAGCTGTACAAAGTTTATGAACGTAAAGCAAAGAACCATAAAAGCCCCTGTTACCGTATCAGGAACTGGGCTTCATACCGGTGAGCCGGTGACCATGACCTTTAACCCGGCGCCCGAAAATCATGGCTTCAAGTTCAGAAGGGTGGATCTTCCGGGAAGCCCCATTGTTGATGCCGACGTTGATAACGTGACCGATACTTCGCGCGGTACCACCATTACCCAGAACGGCGCCAGCGTTAACACCGTTGAGCACGTATTGGCCTCACTGGTAGGTTTGGAGCTGGATAACGTACTGATCGATCTTGATGGTCCTGAAACTCCGATCATGGATGGCAGTTCGATGCCATTTGTAGAGGCATTGGCCGCGGCTGGTACCCTGGAGCAAGAGGCCGATCGCGAATACTATCACATCCCTTACAACATACATTACTCTGAGACCGACCGTAAGGTAGAGATGGTGGCCATGCCGCTTGACGATGATTATCGTTTCACCTGTATGGTGGACTATAACTCACCGGTATTAGGTACTCAGCATGCTACTATATCTTCTATCTCTGAGTTCAAAAAGGAAGTGGCCAGCAGCCGTACCTTCTGCTTTTTGCATGAGCTGGAAATGTTGCTGAAACATAACCTGATCAAAGGCGGCGATATCAACAACGCCATTGTAGTGGTTGATCGCCATGTTGACGAAGAGGAGCTAAAGCATTTAGCTACCCTGTTCAATCGTAAGGACATCGATGTCGCCCCTCAAGGCATCCTCAACAATATAGAGCTGCGCCACCAAAATGAGCCTGCCCGTCATAAGCTGTTAGATATGATAGGCGACCTGGCCCTGGTAGGTGTGCCATTGCGTGGCCACATCATGGCGGCCCGTCCTGGCCATGCGGCCAACGTGGCCTTTGCCAAAAAGATCAAAGCACTGATCAAAAAAGAGCGCAGCCGTAAACACATCAAAGTATATAACCCGAATGCTAAGCCGGTATATGATACCGTGCAGATCATGGACATACTGCCGCATCGCCCGCCAATGCTGCTGGTGGACAAGATCCTGGAATTGACCAAGACCCACGTGGTAGGTTTGAAGGGCATCACCATGAACGAGCCTTTCTTTACCGGTCACTTCCCTGGCGCACCTTTGTTCCCGGGTGTGTTGCAGATCGAGGCTATGGCTCAAACAGGTGGCATTTTGGTACTGAACACTGTACCTGACCCTGAGAACTGGATCACCCTGTTCCTTAAGATCGAGAATGCTCGTTTTAAAGACAAAGTGGTACCAGGCGATACCCTGATCTTCCGTTGCGACCTGATCGCACCTATACGCCGTGGCATCGCCCAAATGAAAGGTATCGGTATGGTAGGTGAGCGCATTGTGGTAGAGGCTGAGTTAATGGCACAGATCGTTAAAACCAAGTAAGTATGATCCAGCCATTAGCATACATACATCCGCAGGCCAAGATCGCTGATAACGTGGTGATCGAGCCATTTGTGACCATTCATAAGGATGTGGAGATAGGTGAAGGTTCATGGATCGGCTCTAACGCGGTGATCATGGATGGTGCCCGAATTGGCAAAAATTGCCGCATATTTCCGGGCGCTGTGATCTCGGCCATTCCGCAAGACCTTAAATTCAAAGGAGAAAATACCCTGGCCACTATTGGCGATAACACCACCATACGTGAATGTGTTACCGTTAACCGTGGCACCAAAGATCACTGGAAGACCGAGATCGGCAGCAACTGCCTGATCATGGCCTACTGCCACGTAGCGCATGATTGCGTGATCGGAGATAACTGCATATTCTCTAATAACACCACCATCGCGGGTCACGTTACCATCGGTAATTATGTGGTGTTGGCAGGTATGGTGGCCATACATCAGTTCTGCAACATTGGTTCGCATGCCTTTGTTACCGGTGGTTCACTGGTACGTAAGGATGTGCCACCATACGTAAAGGCGGCGCGCGAACCACTGTCGTATGCCGGCATCAACTCGGTAGGCTTGCGCCGCCGGGGTTACAAGGACGAAAAGATCAATGAGATACAGGATATTTATCGCACTCTGTTCGTTAAGAACAGCAATGTGAGTAAGGCCATGGATATCATTGAAGCCGATTTTAAGCCGACCGCCGAGCGCGACGAGATCCTGAATTTTATACAGGGCTCGCAGCGCGGTATCATGAAGGGTTTCGGCAACGCTTGACCGCATTAGGTTCATGGTCGTTGAAGCTTGGCGAATAGACGCCCCGCTTTCACGGTCATGAACCATCTATTATGGACCATGCACTGAACATCACCTTAGCCAATACCGGCCGCCGCTTTAACCGCGACTGGATATTCAGGGGTATCGATCGCACCTTTACCTCGGGCAGCAGCTATGCGGTGTTAGGCCCCAATGGTTCTGGAAAATCCACTTTACTTCAAATACTGAACGGCAGCCTGTCTCCCTCTGAAGGCAAGGTCAGCTTTAGCTATGCAGGGAAGGATCTGCACGTGGAGGACCTTTATCGCCACGTAAGTTTGGCCGCCCCTTACCTCGAACTCATCGAGGATTTCACGCTACTGGAAGTGATTGAGATGCATTTTAAGTTCAAGCCTTATGTGCCCGGGATGGATCAAGCAGGCTTGATCGATATGTTAGGTATGCAGGCCAGCCGCAACAAACTGGTGCGCTACTTTTCATCAGGCATGAAACAGCGGCTCAAACTGGCCCTGGCCTTCTGTTCAGACACGGTCATGCTGATGCTCGATGAACCTACCGCCAACCTGGACGTGCAGGGAGCTCATTGGTACCGTACACTAGTAGAACGCTTTGCCAAGGGCAGGCTGGTGATCGTAGGCTCTAACCAGGAGCAGGAGTATGACTTTTGCACCGAGCATTTACTCATCACCGACTTTAAAAAATAGCCCACGGTTTAATACGGAGCGGTCTGGCGTGGTTGCTTTAAAAAGTTTAAATTAGCTGCAACGCGATTTAACTTCATGAAAAGATCCTCGATCATCACAATTGCCCTGCTTACGGCAGGTGCCACTGCATTTGGCCAGGCCAAGCTGGTGGAAAAGGTGACCAAGACCGGTACCGGTCTGGTGATCCCCTACGAAAAATATGTATTACCCAACGGCCTTACCGTTATCCTGCACGAGGACCATTCTGACCCCTTAGTACACGTGGATATGACCTACCACGTAGGTTCGGCACGTGAAGAGATAGGCAAATCAGGCTTCGCCCACTTCTTTGAGCACATGATGTTCGAGGGATCGGAGCATGCACCTAAAGGTGTACACGATAAGATCACCATCGGTAACGGTGGTATGAACAATGGCTCGACCAACCGTGATCGTACCAACTATTATGAGACCGTACCGGCCAACGTATTGGAAAACGCGATATGGCTTGAGGCCGACCGCATGGGCTTTTTGCTGGGACAAGTAACGCAAGAGCGCTTCGAGATACAGCGCGCCACCGTGAAGAACGAACGTGGCCAGAATTATGATAACCGCCCTTACGGTTTGGTAAGTCAGTATTCAAGCAAGAACCTTTATCCATACGGTCACCCTTACTCGTGGCTCACCATCGGCTATATCGAGGATCTGAATCGCAGCAATGTTAACGACCTTAAGAATTTCTTTTTGCGCTGGTATGGTCCTAACAACGCTACCCTTACCATTGGTGGCGATCTGAACTCGGCCAGCACCATCAAACTGGTAGAGAAGTATTTTGGCACTATTCCTCGTTGTCCTGAGGTGAAGCCTGTGGTAGCACCACGGGTAAGCCTTAGCGCTAACCGCTACGTATCGTATACCGATAATTATGCAAGGTTGCCATTACTGGCCATCACCTATCCTACCGTACCGAACTATGATAAGGATATGGCCGCGTTGGATTGCCTAGCCGAGATATTAGGCCAGGGCAAGAATTCGGTGCTGTACCAGACCGTTGTTAAAAAGCAACTTGCCCTGCAGGCCTCGGCTTACCAAAGCAATACCGAACTGGCCGGCGAGTTCACCATCCAAATGGTACCGCTGCCGGGCAAAACACTGGCCGATATGGAACAGCTTTACCGTGCTGCATTGGATAGCTTAGAGAAACGCGGTATTACTGAAGAGGATATGGCCAAGTTCAAAGGCAGTATCAAGTCGCAATCGATCAACAGGCTGCAAAGTGTGGAAGGTAAGGTATCGGAGTTGGCCCAGTTCCAAACGTTTACCGGTGATCCTAACCGTGTGCAAAAAGAGATCGATCAATACACCGCATTGACCCGGCAGGATGTGCTGAACGCTTACAACAAGTACATCAAGAACAAAGGCGCTGTGATCGTGAGCGTGTTGACCAAAGGCGGCAACATCGCGGCAGCTAAAGCTGATAACTACACCATTGATACCACCCACTACAAAGCCCCTGACTATGGTTATGCCGGCCTAAAATACAAACCGGGCAAAGATAATTTTGACCGTAGCAAAGCGCCGGCATTAGGTCCGGTTCCTGTGACCAAGGTGCCGCTTTACTGGACCAAGACACTGCCTTCGGGCGTGAGAGTGATCGGCTCAGAGAATGCCGAGGTGCCGGTGGTGACCATGAACCTGACCATTCCGGGGGGCCGTTTGGCCGATGGTGCCGACCTGTCAAAAGCTGGCTTATCGAGCATGTTCGCGGCTATGATGAACGAGGACACTAAAAATTATACTGCCGAAAAATTTGCGGCCGAACTGCAAAAACTGGGTAGCAGCATCTCGATCGGTAATGATGTGGATGGATTGGTCTTCCGCGTACAATCGCTAAAAGCCAACTTAGGCAAAACTATCGCACTGTTGCAGGAAAGGTTATTGAACCCTAAGTTCACGCAAGAGGCGTTCGACCGTTTAAAAAAACAACGCCTCGAATCGTTCAAGCTTGCCAAAGCACAACCGGCCGCTATTGCCGGTGTGGTATTCGCCAAGCTGAACTATGGTGCTGACAATGTGCTGGGGCTGCCTGAGGCCGGTACCGAACGTACCGTAGCCAACATCACGCTGGCCGACGTACAAAACTACTACAACAATTATCTGACCTCGAACGGTGCTAAAGTGGTGATCGTAGGTGATATCAAGGAACCGGCCGCACTGGCTCAATTGGGTTTCCTGAGCAAGTTGCCATCTAAAAAGGTAACGCTGGCTGCGCCTGCTGCAGCCTTGCCTGTGGCCAAGACCAAGATCTATCTGGTGGATGTGCCTAAGGCCGCTCAAACCCAATTCAGTGTGGGCTATGGTAACAACCTGCGTTATGACCCGACCGGCGAGTACTACAAATTCTACATGGCCAATTATCCGCTCGGTACCGATTTTACCAGCCGCTTGAACACTTACCTACGGGAGACCAAAGGCTGGACCTATGGGGCCAGCACACGTGTAAGTGCCGATAAATATGCCGGTGGTTACCTCTTTAGTTCTGGTATCCGCGCACCATCGACCGATAGTGCATTGGTAGCCTTGATGGACGAGCTAAAGAATTATATCACCAATGGCCCAACTGCCGAGGAAGTTGTGTTCCTGAAAAAGGCGATCGGGCAGGGTAATGCTTTGCGTTTCGAGACCGGTCCGCAAAAAGCAGGCTTCATCTCACGCATATTGGATTACAACTTACAGCCGACCTACGTAGCCAAACAGACCGCCATGTTGAATAGCCTGACCCCGGCCCAAGCCACTGCTATAGCTAAGCAGTACATCCAGCCTGATAAGCTGAACATACTATTGGTTGGTGATAAGGCACGCATCCTGCCTGGCCTGCAAAAGTTGGGTTACGACATTGTGGAGCTGAATGCCGATGGCGATCCGGTAGAGGCTAAGTGATTAACTGTTTGTATGTTTGCCATGAAGTGGCTAAGTTTGCACCACTAAAATATATTATGTCTAAAGCATCAGAAGTAAAAAATGGGAATATACTCCGCTTTAACGGAGAATTAGTGCAGGTTGAGGAGTTCATTCACCGTACCCCAGGTAACTTACGTGCCTTTTACCAGGCCCGTATGCGTAACGTTAAGTCGGGTAAATTGGTAGAATACCGTTTCCGTACCGATGAGGAGGTGACCATTGCCCGTGTGGAGACCAATGATTACCAGTACTTGTACGAGGATGGTAACGATATGGTGGTAATGGATAACACCACTTATGAGCAATTCAACGTCCCTAAGTTCCTGTTCGGTAACTCTGTTAAATTTTTGAAGGAAGGTGTGAACGTGATCATCGCTTTTGAAAGTGATGAGCCGATCATGGCACAAGCACCAGCTTCTGTAGAGTTAGAGATCACTTACTCGGAGCCAGCCGTTAAAGGTGATACATCGACCAACGCCTTGAAGGCCGCAACAGTGGAGACCGGTGCCGAGATCCGCGTACCGTTGTTCATTAACGAAGGCGATAAAGTAAAGGTAGATACCGCTACCGGGGCTTACATCGAGCGTGTAAAAGGTTGATCCAACTTACATATCATATCAAAAGAGGCCTGAGTTATCAGGCCTCTTTTTTGTGACCTACCCATACGCGTTTTGAAAAAACTAAGTCATGCCCACTTTTGGGAGTACCTATTAGGTCTGGGTTTCGCCGCCTTCCTGACCTTGAAGCTGCTGTATCAGCAAGATAAGCCTAAGAGCGAGCATTTGCATATTCAGCGCCGTATAGCTTCCATCGCGAAGACCTACCAGGACCTGCCTTCGCGTGATGCTGGTAAGTACCGTTATCTCACTCTCGAAAACTTTGACAAACCACTTGAGCTTTTCGTCGGCCATGATCAGTTCGAATTTGCCCCGGAAGTTGACAAGGTAGACCAGCTCAAACCCGGCGATGTGATCGATGTGTACTACGAGGACATTTACAAGGAAGAGGAGCAATCAGTAAGGCGGGGTGTGTACACGATCGAAAAGAACGATGTTCCGTTCTATAAAGAAGGTGACAGCCGTAAGCCGCTGGCCAACGGGATCATGGGCATTATCGTACTCACGCTGATCGGGTTGTTATACCTGAAATCGAAGGGCTGGATAGGCGAACGGTGAGTGACAGATCCGCGTCAGGAACGGCTAATTTCAAAATGCCTACCTTTGCCGCATGGAGATACTGGATCCTGAACTGCAAGCCTACCTCGATACCCATTGCGATGCAGAGCCTGAGGCATTAAAAAAAATAGGTCGTGAAACTTATTTGAAGCAGTTGAAACCGCACATGATGAGCGGCCATTACCAGGGTCGGCTGCTCAGCATGCTGAGTAAAATGATACAGCCTAAACTGGTGTTAGAAGTGGGCGCATTTACCGGTTATGCCACTATTTGCCTGGCTGAGGGCCTTGCCGAAGGAGGTAAGGTACACACCATTGAAGGCAACCCCGAGCTGGAGGATACGCTCCGAAACAATTTCCAACTGGCTGGCGTACAAGGACAAATAGAGCTGCACATGGGCGATGCCTGTGAGATCTTATTTGGATTAACCGAAAATGTTTACGACCTTAGTTTTATTGACGCGGATAAGAAGAACAATCTTACTTACTTCGAGTTGATCATTGACAAGTTACGACCGGGAGGTTTAATAATAATTGATAACGTACTTTGGAAAGGAAAAGTGTATGGCGATGCTAATGATGCCGATACTCAACTTTTCAGAGAACTAAATGACAGGATAGCTGTTAACACACAGGTTGAAAAACTAATACTACCTGTGCGCGACGGCGTACTCATCATCAGAAAAAAGTAATTATGAAGAAACTCTTACTGTTCGCCTGTTTGTTAGCCACCACCTTTGCGGCATCAGCACAACAAAAGAACACATCTGATTCTTACATCGATAAGTTCAAAAACAATGCCATCCGCATCATGCACGAGAGCGGCGTTCCGGCCAGCATCATTTTAGCTATAGCCATGCACGAAAGTGCTAACGGTAACAGCAAACTTGCCCGCACACAGAACAACCACTTTGGCGTAAAAGGCAGAAGCCCTGTATCAAATATCGGACGCAAGGCCACCAGGTCATCTTATAAACAATACGATTCGGCCATGGAGTCGTTCCAGGATTTTGCCCGCATCATGACCGAGCGTAAGCAGTTCAGTCATTTATCAAGCAGTCTTTCACATTATGATTACAAAAGCTGGGTAAAAGGTATACAGCGCAGCGGATATGCCAGCAGTCGTAAATGGGGCTCACAGGTTTTAGGCCTGATCCACAAATATGATCTGCACGCTTACGATGAGCAACCTGATTCAGCCAACGCCGAACCTAAAAAGCACTAACAAAGATACCTGACGTTATCAAGGCCGTTCAGCGAATTCTGTACGGCCGTCTTTCATAACGTTATTCCACGCAAGGCCCTGTGATCAAGAAGCTGTTCTATTTTTCTGTCATCGTATTAGCACTTTCGGCGTGTTCAAGCCGTAAAAAGACGGTGGGCGGTGTCATGACCAATACTCCGCGTGCTAAAGAAACCCCAACTATTCCTAAAGAGGTCGCTAAGACCAACAATGAGCGTGTACAACGCGAGAACAAAGTAACACCAGGAACGCTTACCTATCCTGCTTATACCGTAGCTAGCTACGTTGACCGTTTTAAGGCCATTGCCATTAAGGAAATGAATCTTTATGGTATCCCTGCCAGTATCACGCTGGCGCAGGGACTATTCGAGTCGGGTTTTGGTAACGGCGAACTGGCCCGTGTGGCCAATAACCACTTCGGCATCAAATGCACCAGCGACTGGACCGGCCGCAGCTATTATAAGGATGATGATCGCCCCAATGATTGTTTCAGGGTATACAATAACCCTGAGGAATCATATCGTGACCATTCGGAATTCCTAAAACGTAAGCGTTACGCCAAGTTATTCGAACTGGACAAGAACGATTATGAAGGCTGGGCCTTTGGCTTGAAGGAGTGTGGTTATGCCACCAATCCGCAGTACCCTCAATTGCTGATCAACGCCATCGTTAAATACAACCTGGCTCAGTATGACCGCCCCGAAGGCGAGATACAAAAGATCAAGCGCGAGGACCGCGTACTGGCCCAGATCAACAAGAATGCGGGTAAAGCTGCCAAGGATTCGATCGTAAGCATTGCCCCTGGTTCGCTTTATCCGGGCAGCCGCAATAACACCCCGACGACCATATCGTCATCTACGCAGGGGCGGTACTACACCGTTACTACCGGCGATACGCTTTACAACATCTCCAAACGTTTTAACCTCACTGTTGATCAGCTTAAAGCACTCAACAACATGACCGATAATAGCATCAAGATCGGTCAGCAACTCATCATAGCACAATAATTGTTCATTGTTATGCGCCAGATCTGGCATGCCCGCATGGTGTTGTTAAAAATAGTTAACGCTATACCATAAGTGGCTAATTTGAGTTAATTATGCAGATCTGATAATTTTGCTTTGATGAGATACCGGCTATTGGTCATATTATGTGTTTTTGCCTTGGGCGCCTTTGCTCAGGATAAACCGCTGGCCGGTCTTGTATTTGATCGCAATACCAAAGAGCGTATCGCGTTGGTGAACATTCGTAACCTGCGTAACGGTCAGTCGGTGTACAACAATTTAAAAGCCGAGTTCAGGATCCAAGGTCAGCCCGGCGATCTGCTGGTGCTGAGTAAAATGGGCTATTTTACCGACACGATCAAAGTGCAAGCTAAAGGTGACGTATTGGCCTACCTGAAAGCCAGCAGTATCGTACTCAAGCCCGTGAACGTTCGCGATACGGTACTCAGTGCCCAAAAAAGATTAGAACAGACCAAGCGTGATTACACCAAGGTGTATGGCTCACTTGCGCGGCGTGATCTGCTTACCCTATCGCCCGGGGCGGGTGCAGGCTTGAGCATCGATGCTATATGGAACATGATCAGCCGAAGCGGGCGCAACGCGGCACACCTGCGCGAACTCATTGAGCAGGACTACAAGCTGAACGTGATCGATCAGCGCTTTAACCGTACGCTGGTTGAAAAGGTGACCGGCCTGAAAGATCAACAGCTCACTAATTTCATGAACCGCTACCGGCCCAGCTACTACCAGGCATCTACCGCCAGTGATTATGAATTCCTGAGTTGGATCAAAGGCAACTTGAAGCGCTTCAAACGCAATCCTAACTATATCGCTCAGGATCCCTTTGCCAGCACGCCGCAGCAATGAGGCCGCCAGTGATCATAGCGCCATGGTTAAAGGTAGATGGCATGGCCTTATTCCCCTTCATTTTAGTGCGTAACCGCCAACTCATGACCGATGAGGTACTGATCAGGCACGAGACCATTCATTTAAGGCAGGCCGCAGAGCTGCTGGTGATCCCATTTTATCTATTCTATCTGATCAATTATTTGATAGGGCTCGTGCGTTACCGCGACCACCATCGGGCCTACATGCATATCGTTTTTGAACGGGAGGCTTATGCGCACGAGAACGATAGGCAGTACCTGAAACAACGCAGACTTTGGGCTTGGACGAAATATATTTGATTCTAAAGAGCCTATTTGTTCATAGATCTTTAAACAAAGGACATTTTTCTTTTACTTTGTTGTAATATGTTACGACCTATACTCGTATCTGCCATCGCCTTTTTATTTTGCTGTGATCTGAGCTACGCTCAAACCGATAGCCTGCGAAGGGTGGATAGCCTCAACCGTGCATTGGCCGAACAAATGCGCCTTGCATCTGATAGTGTACGCCGCGCCGATAGCTTGCGCCGCGATGCCATCAAGATAGACACCAACCTGTTGAGCCGCTTGCGCATCGACCCTCGTCGTAATGCACTGCCTCAGCGCTACCGCCCGTTGCTGATCCGGCCAAGCCTGATCCCTGTTACCATGATGGACTATAAGGTGAGCTACTGGCACAAGGCAGTGTTGTTCGGGGTCAACTTTAACCAGGCCGGGTTCAGTGATAACTGGGCCGGTGGTGGTGTTAACTCCTTTGCATTGGGTGGTAACCTTGATCTTAAGGTGGAGTATAACAAGCAGCCGTTCGTATATACCACACAGCTGATCCTTTTATATGGTCGCAGCAAGAACAAAGGCCAATCGGGCCGTAAATCTAACGACCGTATATTTTGGGATAACAAGATAGCTACGCAACTCTCCAAAAGCTGGTTCCTGTTCGGATCATTAAGCTTTGAATCGCAGTTCGATAAGGGTTTTGTGTACGATGCCAACAACGTGTTGCCACCTGTACTGATCTCGAGTTTCATGGCACCGGGCTACATTACGGAATCATTCGGTTTTGAGTATAAGCCCACCAGCTACTTTGATCTGCGTATCGGTACAGGTACTGCCCGTCAAACCTTCGTACTCAACCATGATGTTAAATATACCAGTAACACAGTCAACAATGTGACCTCGGAGAGGGCTTACAATGTGGAACGCGGCAAAAACGTATATACCGAGCTCGCCTTTCAAGCCGTAGCCCTGTTCGATAAGGATATTATGCCCAACCTGCACTTAAATTCACGTTACCAGATCTTTGTTCCATATGGCCGTTCGATCGAGAACATTGACCATCGCTTAGATCTTACGCTGGCGGCACGTGTTAACCGTTTGATCAACGTGACCATTACCGGCGTGGCCCTTTATGATAAGGATCAGCGCCCCGGCATACAAGGCACCGAAAGTTTGGCCCTCGGCGTGGTATACCGCTTCCCGTGACCTGATCACTTAATGGCTATTCCGCTTAACATAAGTACAAAGCCCCGGCATGTAAATGTCGGGGCTTTGTACTTTATGACATTTATCTAAGGTCATCAAAGATTACACGGTGATCTCAAGTGAAAATATTAATAGGTTTTTGATTATGTAACTCAACCGGTCACTCTGCAATGGTGTCTTCGGTCTCGCTGCCGCTGGCCAGTAAAGTGATGGATCTGATCACCTCATCCAGCTCATTGGCCGATGCTATCAGGTATTCCAATATCTCGTCGCTCTCGCCCTCGCGTATACCTGTGGTGCGCAGTATATCTACCAAACCCATTACCCGGCAAAGCGGGGCCCTGATCACGTGCGATTGCAGCCACGTGATCTCGGAGAATTTGCGGTCGCGCTCTTCGATAACGTAACTTGCGGCTATCTCGGCACGTTTGCGGTCGTCAACATCTTGCAGGCTACCGTAAATACGGGTGCATTGACCATTCGCCACTTCGGCATCGCCGATCAAGCGTACCCACTTTTCGTTGCCGCGAGCGGTCACGATCAGCATCTCTACATCCATTTGCCCACCCTCGATGATCATACCGTTCAGGCGTTCTGATAAGGTCTGGCGTTCCTCCTCATCCTTGCACGCACTGATGCAGCTCATCAGGTCAGGTTTAAGGCTGTCATCCACCTCATATATGGCGCGTGTGATAGCCGACCAGTAAACCTTGCCGCTGGTCATATCTACCTCCCAGGCACCTATACGCGCCAGGGCCGACGAGCGGTCCAATAACGTATCCAGTTCCCTTTTTTCGGTCATGTTCTTGGCGGCGCCGAACACCAGTTCGGTCTGGTTGCCGTTCGAGGCCGTCCAGGCCAGCCACCTGATCTTACCAGTACGAGTAATGTAACGGTTCTCAAAATATAAGCTAAGGCCGGACTCGGTCGCGAATAGGCGCATGCGCTCCTTGCTTTGTGCCACATCATCAGGATGGATGAGGTCAAATATGCTGAACGTCAACAGCTCCTCACAGGTGTACTCCAGCAGGTAGCACATGGCCGGGTTGGCCATCCTGATCATCCCGTTAAGGTGTGCTGCACAAATAATATCGGGTACGGCATCAAATACCTGGCTGTAACCCACGGTAGATACCGGCACCAGGCTCTCAGGCTCGGTGGTCTCGGTCACGTCAATGAAGTTGCACACTACCGCCGCCACGTCATTTTCATGAAGCATATTGGTAAAGGTGCATTGAAAGCACACGTAAGATCCTGTAAGGGTACGGAAACGGACGCGTTTAGGTGACGAGTGCCCGGGTGTGGAAACGAAACCTGGCCAGAACAGGTCAAGATGAGGCCTGTCGGCCGGGTGCACATGATCAGCAATGCTTAGTTCGGCTGCGGCATCAGCGGTCAGGCCGGTCATGCGTTGCGCAGCCGGACTGATGTAGATCGGCCTAAGGCGCGCATCCAGCAAAATGATGCCGGTATGCCCCTTGTCGATCAGTTTTTCAATATCTATACGATCAGCAAAATGTGCAGCCATCTCAAGTCATCACCACAGGTACGAACAGCAATATCAATGACCGAAAGGTATACAGCTTTTGCCGACCAGGGGGATGGTCCGAACTGCTACAAAGGCGGTCAGAGGCAAAGGTTGCGTGTGAACGATGGTTAAACATACATCTATCAAAACCGCTTTCCTAATCGCAAGCTCAGATCTTCTTGAAAACGCAGGTAAATTAGCTTAAGCTAAAATATGATGTTCCTGAAAGTTAAAGATCGATCGTTGGTTCCGATGCGCTAACGTTGCACTTGCAGGTAACGGCCAATAAGATTATCTTTAAAAGATGGGATCGAATTTAACACCGCGGCAAAAATTCATTGTGCCTTTCCTGATCTTTAGTGCCATGATCGTGGTAGGTGTGCGTAGCATTTACAAAGGCATGTTGCTGCACCAGAACTGGCGTGTGGCTTTGGCCGCGATCGGTGTGGTATGCTTTACCACCATGCTGGGCATGATGCTGATCCAACTGGGTAAGCAGGAACGTGCACAAAAGAAGTAAGTTCAGCTGAAAGCCTCTCTAAAGGCCACCAGTACTGCTAAACGGGTATCCCGGTCAAGGTCAAGATCTTCGGGAAAGTCCGGCCGCAGAGGAACGTCGTCCTTGAACTCAATGGGGAAAAGCGCGATGAAGCCACTCTCGCTCACTTCGTACTGCAACCACTCGGTCCGCTCCCATATCTCCTTCAACTTCAGTTCAAATAAGCGTATATTTTCCATAAGTCATCGCTGCTCCTTATCGTGCGGGCTTGCCTTGCCCTGATAGCGGCTGCAAGTTACCCAGCATTGCTGATCAGGCAAACTTTTATTTTCACTGGTGCCTCAGCCGGGTAAATCGGATCTTTTAACTTTGTCGCTTTAAAAGAATTTGTGCTGATAGCAATGACAGATCATCATATCAAAATAGCCCAGGAGCTTTCTGTGGCTTCAAAACAAGTAAGCGCCACCGTAGCATTATTGGACGAGGGTGCCACTGTTCCTTTCATTTCCCGTTACCGTAAAGAAGTTACCGGCAGCCTCGATGAGGTGCAGATAACCGCTATACGCGATCGCATGCAGCAATTGCGCGATCTGGACAAGCGCCGCGAGGCCATCTTAAAGTCGCTCACCGATATGGGCAAGCTCACGCCCGAACTGCAGCAGCAGATCAACGAGGCTGACACCATGGTGAACCTGGAGGATATATACCTGCCTTACCGCCCTAAACGCAAGACCCGCGCCACCGCCGCCCGCGAAAAAGGCCTGCAGCCACTGGCCGAACAGGTACTGGCCCAAGACCGTGTGGACCTGACCGCCGAAGCTGATAAATATGTGGATGCTGATAAAGGCGTAACATCGGCCGAGGAAGCGTTGGCCGGCGCACGCGACATCATTGCCGAGACCATTAGCGAGAACGCCGAGGTACGCGCCAAACTGCGCGACCTGTTCATACAAAAAGGTACCTTCCAGAGTAAGGTAGCACCAGGCAAAGAGGAAAGCGGTATCAAATACAAAGATTATTTTGATTGGAAGGAGCCGGTAAAGAGCGCCCCATCACACCGTATACTGGCCATGCGCCGGGGCGAGAAAGAGGAGATCCTTTACCTCGATATCATGCCGCCGGAGGATGAGGCCATCGCACTGCTCGACCGTACTTTCGTGTCGGCCAATAATTCCTCGTCAGATCAGGTAAGGCTGGCCATTGCCGATGGTTATAAGCGCCTGCTCAAACCATCTATGGAGACGGAAGCAAGACTGCTGACCAAGAAAAAGGCAGATGAAGAAGCTATCCGTGTATTTGCCGAGAATGCCCGTCAGCTTTTACTGGCCGCACCGCTGGGTCAAAAAAGAGTGATGGCCATTGACCCCGGCTTCCGTACGGGCTGCAAGGTGGTGTGCCTGGACGAACAAGGTAAATTGTTAGAGTACACGGCAGTGTTCCCACATACGGGTGCCGGCCAGGCGCGCGAGGCCGAAAAGACCATCCAGCATTTGGCAGATCTGCATAAGATCGAGGCTATTGCCATAGGTAATGGTACCGCCGGCCGTGAGACCGAGACCTTTGTACGTAACCTTAAACTGGGTAACGTGACCATCGTGATGGTCAACGAGAGCGGTGCATCCATCTACTCGGCATCAGAAGCTGCCCGCGAAGAGTTCCCGGATAAGGACGTGACCGTGCGTGGTGCCGTATCGATCGGTCGTCGTTTGATGGACCCATTGGCCGAGCTGGTGAAGATCGACCCTAAGTCGATCGGCGTAGGCCAGTACCAGCACGACGTGGACCAGTCCAAGTTGCAAACCTCGTTAGATGATACCGTGATCAGTTGTGTGAACGCCGTAGGGGTAGAATTGAACACGGCATCTAAACAGATCCTGGCCTACGTATCAGGCCTTGGTTCGCAACTGGCGCAAAATATAGTGGACTATCGCAACGCCAACGGCGCCTTTAAACGCCGCGAGCAATTGAAAAAAGTGCCCCGCCTGGGCGATAAAGCCTTTGAGCAGGCAGCGGGCTTTTTGCGTATACAGGGTTCCGACAACCCGTTAGAAGCAAGCGGTGTGCACCCCGAGCGTTATGCTTTGGTGGAGCAGATGGCCAAAGATGCTAACGCCAGCATCCGCGACCTCATGACCGATGATAAGCTGCGCAAAAGCATTCCGCTACAACGGTATACCAATGAAAAGGTGGGCTTACCAACCCTGACCGACATCATGGCAGAATTGGCCAAGCCCGGCCGCGACCCACGCGAAAAGTTCGAGGCGTTCAGCTTTACCGAAGGTGTGAACGAGATCAAGGACCTGAAGGTAGGTATGAAGCTGCCCGGCATCGTGACCAATATCACGGCCTTCGGTGCCTTTGTGGATATAGGTGTCCACCAGGATGGATTGGTACATTTAAGCCAGATCACCAACCGTTACATCAAAGATCCTAACGAGGTATTGAAAGTGCATCAGCAGGTCGAGGTGACCGTTACCGAGGTTGATGTGAACCGTAAGCGCATCTCGTTAAGTATGAAGGGCGACGAGAAAAGCGCTCCGCAACAACGTAAACCCGTGTCATCCAACAACGGCAACAACGGTGGTAACAAGAAGAACGACGACCGCGGTCGCCGTGAGCCCGAAGGCGATCTGCAAACCAAACTGGCTGCGTTAAGGTCAAAATTTAAATAAGCTTTTACACATCTGATCTTGAAGCCGCTGAGTGCCAGATGGGACGACCATCTGGTACTCAGTGGCTTTTATATTGACCGTGAATAGGCTTAGATCTCATCCAACTTTGCGTTGTAACTCACTTATTTAACATAACGACATGCAAATTTGATTTGCTTAATAGCAGGGCGATGTCTATTTTTGCGTAATGTTCAAAAGGTCAGGAGCCATATGTTTAGCCTTGTTATACACCATTACGGTGTTAGGCTTTGCCCTGAACTTACATTACTGCGGCAGCAAGGTGGCATCGGTAAAGATCACCGTACCTGCCAAAAAGCAGCAAACCAAAGAGGCCACCTGTGGCATGAAGATGGATTGCTGCAAGAACCACCATGTTGACGTTAAGGTTAAGGACGATCACAAGGCTCAGGAAGAAAGCTCTTTCATGGCCAAGTTATTCTCGTTCGAGATACCTAAACTTCCGTTCGAGGACATCCTGTTCTCGGCGCAAAGGATACTGCTTGAAAAGCTTTTTGACCGCGGTCCACCCGATAGCGACCCATCAAGCAAAGTATCTGTTTATATCAAAAACTGCATTTTCCGCCTGTAAAGATCAAGTAATTGGATCCGTGTTAAGCATGGCCTTGTTGGCCTATGCTTAAAAGTCATTATTCTAATTATTTTATTGATACTTTACATGAAAACCTTAAAGATATTCCTATTCCTGCTGGCCGTTTCTATCGGCGCAGCCAAAGCCCAATTCGTTAAAGCTGAGTTACAAGTTAGCGGTCTTACCTGCTCTATGTGCTCAAAAGCTACTGAAAAGTCACTTAGCTCTCTTCCTTTCATTGCCGCCGTTAAGCCTGACCTTAACCGCAACCTGTTCACCATCACTTTTAAAAGCAATACCCCGGTGGATCTGGAGCAAATGAGCAAAAAGGTGCAGGGCGCGGGCTTCTCGATCAATCAACTAACCACTACCGTTGATCTGGGCAAACTTAAACTCAACAACAATACCTTCAATTACGCTGGCGATACCTTCCATATCCTGAACGGCAACACCAAGAGCCTTGATGGCCAGGTGAACCTTACCGTGGTGAACAAAGGTTTCGCACCTGCGGCCACTGTTAAAAAATACAGTGACGCGGCCAACAGCAAGACCGGTAATGGCAAGAACTATCACGTGATCATCTAATCAGCGGTCATGTATTTGAAAAAATTAGGGCTTACCGTAGGTATGCTGTGTTGGCTATGCGCGGCCATGGCGCAGGAACTATATGTGAACACCGAGCCCGCCAGCAACATGGCGGCACGATCGTTAGGTATACGGGTAGAGAACCAGGGCTTTTTTAAGCCTGATTTCAGGAACCGCAGTACCATGGAGCTGATGTATGGCATCAATAAGTACTTCATGGTGCACAGCAGCGTGTACATGTCCAACTACTACCAGCAGCGTCAGCATGTGGAAGGTTTTAGCGGCTACGCCAAATACCGTTTTTACTCGGCCGATACCGTGCAACGACATTTCCGCATGGCGGCATTTGCCAAGGTGTCCAGCATCAGCAACCCAACGCCCAACCAGGAGATATCCTTAGAAGGCGATAACAGCGGTTTTCAGGGTGGGTTGGTTGCTACCGAACTGCTGCACAAGCTGGCCTTGTCGGGTTCGTTGAGTTACCTGCGTGCCTGGGAGAACCGTGGCGGCAGCATACCGGCAATACAAGATGCTATTGGGTATACGCTTTCGGCAGGATATCTGACCTTTCCTAAAAAGTACACCAACTACGATCAAACCAACATTAACCTGTACGCAGAGTTGTTAGGTAAGGTGAACCCAGGCAAAGGGCAGTATTATCTGGACGTGGCACCGGCCGTTCAGTTCATCTTCAACAGTGTGTTGCGGGTGGATCTGTCGTACCGGACGCCGCTTACTAACCGCATGGAGCGTAATACCCAGAACATGTACCTGGTGCGTGTAGAATACAATTTGTTCAATATCTTTCATTAAAACGAAGCGTACCGTCATTTATAAGAACGATAGCAGAGCGATCAGTGTTATGCTATCGTTCTATATGGCGCGGCAATGCTTACCTAACCGATACCATCAATGAAAAAATATATCACACTGATCCTGCTAACGCTTAGCGTTACGGCCTATGCCCAGCACGAACATCATCACATGCCGATGGATAGCGCGGCCAATGCGCAACGTCGTAAGGATATGAATCCTAAAGAGGGAATCCGCAAGCTGGAGCCACGCACTGATAAGATGCAGCAGGCCGATACCATGATGATGAGCAGTCAGCTATCGCGTGATCTGCCCATGAGCCGTAACGGATCAGGTTCATCATGGATGCCTGACGAGACACCTGTTTACGGTTACATGATACACGGTAAAAAGTGGATGAGCATGGTGCATGGCAATATTACGGCACGTTATACCGGGCAGGATATTTTTAAGAACGGTAGCCGCGGCGGCCACGAATTTGATGCCCCTAACTGGTTCATGGGTATGACCCAGCGCAAGATCGGCCGCAATGGCTTGCTGGGCATCAATGCCATGATATCACTTGATCCGTTACTGGTGGGTCTGGATGGCTACCCCTTACTGTACCAAACAGGTGAATCATACAAAGGCCGCAAACTGGTAGATCGTCAGCACCCGCACGACCTTTTTGCCGAGCTGAACGTATCTTACGCGCATCGCATCGCACCTAATACCGATGTTTACGCCTCGGTGGGCTATCCGGCCGAACCTGCGCTGGGTCCGCCGGTATTTATGCACCGCACGGCCGCCAGCAATAATCCCGATGCACCATTGCAGCACCATTACGCCGATGCCACGCACATCACCTTTGGTGTGGCCACGCTGGGTTTCCGTTACAAGAACGTTAAGATCGAGGGCTCAACCTTCAAAGGGCGTGAACCTGATGAAGAACGTTACGGCTTTGATGCGCCTAAGTTCGACTCGTATTCCATGCGTTTATCATACAACCCATCGAGCAATTGGGCCTTACAAGTGTCGCACGGATGGCTGAAGGACCCCGAGGCCATGCACGCCGGGCACGATGTCAGGTTGCTGACCGCATCGGCCTTGTATGCTAAAAAACTGAACGAGGACAGCCATTTTACGGCATCATTGGTTTACGGGCAGAACCATGTGGTAGGTGAGGGACATACCCTGCCGTCGGCCTTGCTGGAGAGCAATTTGCAACTCCACCGCACCGCCCTGTACGGCACCTACACTTTTGTACGTAAGAACGCGGAAGAGTTCGACCTGGAGCAACAATTCCCGGGCAACCCTACCTTCAACATCAATGCGGCCACCTTTGGTGCCAATTACATTTTGGCACAGATCAAGAACACCGACCTGCGTTTAGGCGCACAGGCCACGCTCAACTTTTCGCCAACTGCCCTACGTCCTCTGTACGGTACCACGCCGGTAGGGCTCGAAGTTTACCTGCGCATCAACCCATCCTTAATGAAGATCATGAGCGGCCACCGCCATCAAAAAGGGATGGATATGAGCGGCATGAAAATGTAAGTGGTCATATGGATGGAGCCTGTTACGTAACCACACCTGGCCTCTTCTCTTGCTTGCGGTCAAGAAAGGTGTTGATATTCTTAGAGAATAATATACGTACAACGAAGAAGATGTTATAAGCGACTTTCAAAAAGATCACTGATCCTAACCAGTCATTAAATTGATAACCCCAAAACTCTTTTATAAAGTTCTCTATCGAATAAACGAATGTGAAAAGTAATATCCACTTGGCGATACGGCTACCAGTCATGGTCGAATACATTAAAGCACAACTGAATATTATTCGAGTAGCTTGGCTAAATAACTTGTCAGGGCCAATAAGGTAGTTATACATTAAAACTCCAGAAATGTCTGCTAGGATCGCAATGATACATAGCGCTCTCAACTCAGATCGACCTTTTGTTATTCGGTCCATATAGACTCTATTTTGAAATAAATATATAAAAGGATATCCAATTTACATGGTCTGTTAAGAGTTGTGAACGGGTCTGCTACAGAAATACTGTCAATTAGCGGCGGGTGCTTTGCTTGATTGAGGCAAGATCATTAATATTGCCTTAACAATGGGGTTTCTGCATCTGCCGCAATTAGGCCAATTACATTATCACGAGTACGGAACGGGCACACGTCCCATGCTGGCCTTTCACGGCTACGGCATGACGGGGCGCCAATTCGAGGTGTTGCGGCGATCGGTAATCCCCAAGTACCGGGTATACAGTTTTGATCATTTTTTTCATGGGCAAAGCCGGTTAGAAGGCTGGCCCGAAAAACAGATCGTGGAGGGAATGCCCAAAGCGCTCGTCCGTCAATATCTCGAAAAATGGTTCGAGATACATGGCCGGCAGCACATCAGCCTCATGGGTTATTCCATAGGTGCTAATGTGGCGCTGGTGCTGTTGGAGGACTATGCCGAACTGGTGGATGAGGTGCTACTTATGGCGCCTGATGGCTTATTCATTTACCCCGGGTTCAACTTTTTGATGCACCGGGCTGCCGGTAAGTTCCTTTTCAAGACCGTGACCAAGAGTAGCTGGATCGCGCCGGGCTTGCTGAAAGGGCTGAAAAGGGTACGGGTGATCGATGAAAGCCTTTACAAGATCGCCCATAGCGAAATGGACACGCCGCAAAAACGGCAGGATGTTTATTACACGCTTAACCTCATCAAACAACTGCAGCCCGATGCCGTTGCTATAACCGATGCCATTAACCGGCACAAGGTCAAGTGCCATTTCGTGTTCGGCAAGCATGATATGCTTTTCCCCAAAAGTGCCGGTATGCCATTTATGAACAGGATCGATCCTTCGCTTGCGCATATACATGAAGTAGAACTGGGCCACTGGCTGGTGACCCCGCAATTGGACGAGTACCTTACCCAGTATATATGATCCCACACCGACGCAATAAGTTCGTGAGCGACTGGTTCGCTAAGTACATGCGCTACCGCATATTCAAGGCGTTCAACCGCGTGGTGGTGACCCCGTTCGAGCCTAAAGAGGGACACTCCATATTGTTGTTATGTAATCACTTTAGCTGGTGGGATGGGTTTTTGGCCAATTACCTCGCCTTTTGGCACCTGAAAAGAACGCTGTTCATCATGATGCAGCGCGACCATTTGGAAAAGCGCATGTTCTTCAATCTCACGGGTGGCTTCTCGATCGAAAAAGGCGCGCGCGATATGATCGAATCTTTGAATTACGCAGCCAACCTTTGTAACGATCCGCGTAACCTGGTGGTGGTGTTCCCCCAGGGCGAACTGATATCGAACCATACCACCCACATAGAGATCGGGCAGGGAATAGAGCGGCTGGTAAAACGGATAAAAGGGCCCTGCCAGATCATTTACAGCTGTACACTGATCGATTATTTTGAGAGCCTCAAACCTTCGGCCTTTATTCATCTTTTTGATTGTGGCGTAGCGGGCGAAGTGCCTTTTACCGAATTGGCGCAACGCATGAACACCTTTCATCAACAAGCGCTGGCCGATCAGCTGCATGTTGAGCATTGATATGCCGTAAAGGTGCGTAAGAGTAGCTATATTGCCTTTATATGCTATACCCACGTCAAAACAAGCTCATCGGCGGTTTCTTTCACCATTACGTCAGTTGGCTCATCAGGCGCAACTTTCATGGTTTTAAAGCCAACGAGATAGACATAGACCCTAACCGGTCGGTGCTGTTGCTGGCCAACCATTTTAGCTGGTGGGATGGCTTTTTACTGTACTGGCTCAACCATACAGCTATCAAAAAGGACTATAAGGTGATGGTGCTGGAAGATACCTTGCGCAAGAACCCGATCCTGCGCTATCGTGGGGCTTACTCGGTACTCAAGAACTCCCGCTCCATGATCGAGTCACTCAAGTATACGGCAGATCTGCTCAGTGCCCCGCGTAACGTGGTGGTCGTTTTTCCGCAAGCAAGGTTGTACTCCAACTTTGTTGATGATATCCACTTTGAAAGTGGCCTGCAAAAGATCATGAAAGATGCGGCAGGCAAATTCCAGTTCGTGTTCGCGGCAACTTTTATCGAGAACTTTCAGCACAAAAAGCCGGGTGCATACGTTCACCTGAAAGTATCTAACGAAAATTTTAATGATCTTGGTGAATTAAAACAAGCCTTTGATCAGCATTATCGTGAGGCCAAACTACAACAAACACAGATCGTCATATAACCAGTGATCATTGCTATCTACATCATCTTCTTGTTCCTGATCCTGCGATTCACGGTAACATTATTTAACTTCATATCTGACCCTAAACTACGGCGGGTGAACCGCGACTTGCCCGACCTGGTCAGCATCCTGATCCCCGTACGCAACGAAGAGGATAATATCCTGACGCTGCTCAACTCGGTACTGGAGCAGGAGCACGGGCATTACGAGGTGATCATCCTGGATGATGATTCCACCGATGGCACCTATCAGCTTTGCAGCGATTTTTGCAGCCAACACCCGCAGTTCAGGGTCATTAAAGGCGAGCCGCTGCCCGATGGTTGGTTGGGTAAGAACTTTGCCTGCCACCAATTGGCTAAAGCGGCCAAAGGCAAGTACCTGTTATTTGTTGATGCCGATGAGCAATTATATAGCGGGTTGATCAGCGCAGCCGTGTACCGCATGCAACTACGTAGACTGGCCTTGTTAAGCCTGTTCACCGATCAGGATATGCGCACCATTGGCGAGCGCATGGTGGTGCCGCTGATGCACTACGTGCTATTGAACCTATTGCCCATCAAGCTGATCTATCTATCCAAAAACCCGGGCTTTTCGGCAGCCAGCGGACAATTTATGTTATTTGATGCCGCCGTATATAAGCGCTACCAATGGCACGAAATGGCCCGCGACCGGGTGGTGGAGGATGTGGAGATCATGAAGCTGCTGAAATGGAAAGGCGAGAAAGGGGAAAGCCTGTTGGCCAACGGACTGATCAGTTGCCGCATGTATACCGGTTTTAGCAGTGCGATCAGTGGATTTAGCAAGAACTTTTTGGCAGCGTTCAACTATAATATCTTTGGCTTTATCTGTTATCTGCTGGTGATCTTGGGCGGACCAATGCTCATTTTTGCCACCTTGAACGTGCAGCTGATCCTGATGCTGTGCGGGCTCATCATCCTTACCCGCATCATGATCTCGTTATCATCGGGCCAAAATGCTTTTTATAATGTGGTACTGCATCCGCTGCAAATGCTGAGTTTGCTGATCCTGGGTATATCGGCCATACAAAATCACCTGACCCGCAAAAATGTTTGGAAAGGCAGGCCGGTATGAGGTTGAGCAAGTCCACCATTTGCATCATCGTGATCATCCTGTTCCATGCCGTCGGTCTGGCAGGCTTCCTGGTGTCTGATCTGCGTACCATGTTCCTGCGGCTGGTGCCTTTCCATTTGATGCTGATGCTGGCCGTGGTAGCCATTGCTCATGATGGTGATGAGAAACGATTTTGGCTATTTGCTGTAGTGGCCTTTTTGGCTGGTTTTGTGGCCGAGTGGATCGGCGTGCACAAGCATTGGATATTTGGCGATTATACTTACGGCGCCACATTGGGTGCCAAACTGTTCGATATTCCGCTTACCATTGGTGTCAATTGGTTCGTGCTGGTATATAGTACCGGCATCCTGACGCGTTGGCTGGGTATCCGTAATATTTGGTTGCGGGTACTATTGGGCGCGATCATACTGGTGGCACTTGACCTACTGATCGAGCCGGTAGCCATCCGCTTTGACTACTGGACCTGGACCGAAGGCCATCCGCCACTTAAGAACTACATTGGCTGGTTCGGCCTGGGCGCGGTGCTGCTTTACCTGTTCGAGCGTGCCTGTTTTGAAAAGCAAACCATTGTTGCCCCAGTGCTGTTGCTGGTACAGTTCATCTTTTTCGGGATACTGCAACTTGTGGTGTGATCACGGCCGTGAGCCATGAAATGTATCGAGTTGAAATAAAGTGCAGGGCAGCAGGATGTATCTGACAGGGGTTTCGTAATTTTGTATCACCATGGGAGCGTATAATTTACAGGTAAACATTGATGAGGATTCGGGCTTTTGCTTTGGCGTGGTGTACGCCATTGATATGGCCGAAGAGATACTGGCCGAGGATGGGTATCTGTACTGCCTGGGCGATATCGTTCATAACGATGAGGAAGTAGAACGCCTGAAGGCCAAAGGCCTGCGCATTATTGACCATGAAGCTTTGAAAGACCTGTACAACGAAAAGGTGCTGATCCGTGCCCACGGTGAGGCTCCCGACACTTACCGGCTTGCATTAGAGCATAACATTACTTTGATCGACGCCTCATGCCCGGTAGTGCTTAAATTGCAGAACCGTATCAAGACATCGCACGATAACAAAGAGAACATCGTGATATTTGGCAAGCATGGCCACGCCGAGGTGATCGGCCTGCAGGGGCAAACTAACGGTGAAGCGCTGGTTTTCCAGGACCTGGCCGAGCTGGATAATGTGGAACTGCCACAACAGATCACCCTTTACAGCCAAACAACCAAAAGCACCGATAAATTTTATCACATTAAAGATCAGCTGATCGGCCGTGGGTATGAAGTGAAGGCTAACGATACTATTTGCCGCCAGGTATCCAATCGCGATAAGGACCTGGGCAGCTTTGCCGTGAAGTACGACAAGGTGGTATTTGTATCAGGTAAAAAATCATCTAACGGCAAGGTATTGTTCGAGGTATGCCGCAAGCATAACCCTAACACTTACTTTGTATCGGCCGTGGAGGAGGTACATCCCGAGATGTTCAACCCCGGCGATACCATAGGCATCAGCGGCGCTACATCTACCCCGATGTGGCTGATGGAAAAGGTTAAGGCGAAACTACAAAGTTTCTGACCTTTTCCCCGCCCTCTCCAAAGGAGGGGGAGTTTCAATCTGATTTCGAGCTTTAAAGGGCTATATCGCTACTGCGTCCAGTATATCGGCGCCGTTCAGTTTTTGCTGTTCGCCGGTCACCATGTTCTTGAAGGTGAGCAGGCCGCTCTTGATCTCGTCGCTGCCGATCACGATCACGTAGGGGATGCTTTTGTTATTGGCGTAATCTAATTGCTTCTTGATCTTTGCTCCTGCCGGGTATAGCTCTGCATTAGTGCCCTGGTAGCGTAGTTGCTGTAACAGGGGCAACGCATAGGCCTCACCTTCCGCATCGAACGGGCAAATGAGCACGCGGGTGGTCTGGTTGCTGGTCTCCGGGAACAGCTTTAATTCTTCCAGTACGTCATAGATACGATCGGCACCGAAAGAGATACCCGCACCGGTCAGTCCTTTCAGGCCGAACATGCCGGTCAGGTCGTCATAACGGCCACCGCCACCTATACTACCCATGAAGGTCTCGTTGGTCTTCACCTCGAAAATGGCACCGGTATAGTAATTAAGTCCGCGGGCCAGGGTGATATCCAGCTCAACGGTGGCTTTGTTCAGTTGAAAACTTTGCAGGTACTTGAAGATCACCTCCAGTTCGGCTATACCATTCAGGCCCACCTCAGAGGTAGCCAGTATCCCCTTCAGTTTCTCCAGCTTTTCAGCATTACTGCCCTCCAGCAGGATCACCGGTTCCAGCTGATCGATCTCGGTCTGGGTAAAACCTTTGGTCAGCAGCTCGTTCACCACACCATCAAGGCCGATCTTGTCCAGCTTATCTATGGCCACGGTCATATCCACGATCAGTTCGGGTTTGCCAATGATCTCGGCAATGCCGGCCAGTATCTTACGGTTATTGATCTTAATGCTAAAGTCTTTCAACCCCAGCTTGCTCAAAGCTTCGTCATAGATCAGGATGAACTCGGCCTCGTTCAGTAAAGAGTCAGAACCCACCACATCAGCATCGCACTGGTAAAATTCGCGGTAACGGCCTTTTTGTGGCCTGTCGGCACGCCATACCGGCTGCACCTGGAAACGCTTGAACGGGAAAGTGATATCGTTTTGGTGCTGCACCACATACCGCGCAAAAGGCACGGTAAGATCGTAGCGCAGGGCTTTTTCAGAAATGGATGAGGCCACCGCATTAGAGTTGCGAGCAGCTAACAGTTGCTCATCGGTCTTGGCCAGGTAATCGCCGCTATTCAACACCTTGAAGATCAAACGGTCACCTTCTTCACCATATTTGCCCATCAAGGTGGCCGAGTTCTCCATGGTCGGGGTCTCGATCTGCTGGTAGCCGTACTTGCGGAACACCGACTTGATGGTATCGAATATATAGTTACGTTTGACCATCTCGGCCGGCGAAAAATCGCGCATGCCTTTAGGTACCGAAGGTTTAACAGAAGCCATGCCGCAAAGATAACAGATCATTTGTAATGCGGGCAGCGCATATCCGGAGGCGGTAAATGGGCGGGTCGTTCTAGCTATTTCAAGGCCCGATCCATTGAATACACTACGCTTTAATTTCAGGTTAAATTTGGTGGCCCTGATAAATTGCTGCATTTTTAGTGGCTGCGACCAGCTTATACCGCAATATCCACTCATATGACCAGCAAAGCATACCTACCCACCAAGACCCATTATGAAACGCTTGACGGCCTGCGCGGAGTGGCCGCCATCATTGTGGTGATCTTTCACGTGTTGGAGGCCTTTGCCGGTGGCGACCGTTTCAAGCTGATCATTAACCATGGCTACCTGGCTGTCGATTTCTTCTTCTTCCTGTCGGGCTTTGTGGTGGCCTACGCGTATGACGACCGTTGGGGCAAAATGACCATAGGCGAATTCTTCAAGCGGCGTTTGGTGCGTCTGCAACCCATGGTGATTATGGGGTCGCTCATTGGGGCGGCATTCTTTTATACACAAGGTGGTACGCTGTTCCCCATCATTGATCAAACGTCGGTTTGGCGCATGTTGCTGATCATGCTGATCGGCTGCACGCTGATACCGGTTACCGTAGGTATGGATATACGTGGCTGGCAGGAGATGCACCCGCTCAACGGGCCTGCGTGGTCATTATTCTTTGAGTACATCGCAAACATCTTATATGCATTGCTATTGAGGCATTGCAATAAAGTGGTGCTTTGGGTACTTACTCTGGCGGCGGCCGCCTTATCCATCAACTACCTGCTCATGGGCCCCCAAGGCGACGTGATCGGCGGGTGGACCCTGGACGAGATACAATTACCGATCGGTTTCACGCGCTTGCTATTCCCGTTCCTGGCGGGTATGCTGCTGTCAAGATCAGGTAAGGTGATCCGGGTGAAAAATGACTTTTTATGGTGTAGCCTGTTGTTGACCATCCTGTTGTGTATGCCGCGCATAGGTAACGCCCAGCAATTATGGATGAATGGCCTTTATGAGCTGTTCTGCATCATGATCGCTTTTCCGCTGATCATTGCCATGGGAGCAGGCAGCGATATGCACGACGGACGTCAACTCCAACTCAACCGCTTTTTAGGGAACATCTCTTATCCGCTTTACATCACTCATTATCCGCTGATCTACCTGTACACCGCGTGGGTTGTAGATAACAAGATACCGTTGGAAAAAGGTTGGGCGATGGGCGTAGCCTTGTTGGTTGCCGCCATACTGATCGCCTATGCGTGTTTAAAATGGTTCGATGAGCCGGTTAGGAAATGGCTTACCAAGCGGTATCTGCAAAGAACAGACCGTACGGCGTAGGACTATTTTACAAATAGCTCAAGCCTGATAGCTGGCCGTCCACGTAGTATATCGGCTCAAAGCCTTCATCTGCCAGCTCACATGAGGCTGTGACCGACAATCCATTCACACGGCCGAACATGGTGGCAATGGAAGCGTCGGCGGCATCGCGCCCTGTGGCGATCTTCACCAGTCCGTTCAAGGGTATCAAATGGGTAGGATCAAAAATGATCCAGTTGCCGCCCAGGTAGGCCTCAAAACAAGCATGAAAATCGGGTGGGTTCAATTGACAGGCATAGCCGGTAAAGTAGCGTGCTGGTATATCCAAAGCCCGGCATAAGGCGATGCCCAGGTGCGCAAAATCGCGGCATACGCCGGCCAGTTCGGTCACGGTATCATAAGCCGATGTTTGTGAGTTGGTAGACCCGCTCAGGTACTCCACATGGTCATGTATCCAATCGGTAATGGCCAGCACTTTCTCGAACGCACTGTCAATGTGGCCAAAGTGGTTATGGGCAAATCGGTATAATTTATCGCTCTGGCAGTAACGGCTGGGGTATAGGTAAGGGATCACTGAGGTATCCATGCCCATGAGCTGCACGCTGGCCAGCTGATCGGCAGGGATCAGTTTAACAGAGGTTTCGGCCAGGGCACTGTAAGTGATATTGAGCATACCGGGCTGCTGCGCATCCAGGCGAATAAAACGGCTCTCGCCATGAGCAGCGCTCAACTCTTCGATGTGGTGCGCAGGGTCTACGGTAAAGCGTTCCTCCACCAGGGTTTGGGCAGGGGTATGTAGTGCATGAATATTAATGATGAACGTAGATGGTTCAAGCACCTCGTACGCTAATGTTCCTCCTACCTTGAATCTCATTTCTTTTTTGATCGTTTAGTTGACCGCCCCAATTTATCGAACGCAGCATCCATCCATTGGTTCGATATATTTTTCAATGCGTTCTTCAGTTCTTTGTCCCACTGGGCCGATACGCTGGCCAGGTCCTCCTGCTCGTAATGGTGCTCCACCAAATTGAAGCTTCCGTTACGGTAAAGTGCCACATCGATCGGGAAATCCACGTCGGCAGCGCTGATCCTGGTCGAATCGAACGACAGGAAGGCCGCCTTCAAGGCCAGTTTAAGTCCTGTGTTCTCGTTCAGGATGCGGTTAAGGATGGCCTTACCTTGGGCCGCGTTACCAATGATCACATAAGGGGCGCCGTTGCCCAGCTCCACCCAGTTACCTTCGGGATACAGCAGAAATAGTTTATGTTCCTCATCGTCCTTCATCTGCCCGCCGATAATGGTATTCAGGTTAAATTTAAAGCCTGATCGTTCCAGTGTTTCGCGGTCCTCTTCGCCCACGCGCTTGACCTGCTCGCCAAATGCGTTAACCACCTTGAACATTTTGTTATATTCTTCCACGCCGCCTTCCAGCAGTTCGTCAAAATATACCATGGCCTTGTCACGTACCGATCGCAGTCCGCTGGTCATAATGAACAGGGAACAGTTGTCGCGTTGCAGGGTGGTGAGCTTTTTTTTAATGGTCACATCGGTGCCTGAGGTGATGCGGGTATCGGCAATGGCCACCAGGCCTTCTTTTACTTTAATGCCTAAGCAATAGGTCATACAGGGAAATATGCAGTTCGAATATAAATTAGCACCGGCAAAGTAGCTTTAAAAAGCGTGCTATCAAAATGCTCAGGGCCGTTTCTTCGTTTGAAAGCTGATGGCAATATAGTGCATACAATAGGTAATAAAGTATGATCAGGCTAACCTGAGGCGGGTATCTTTGAGATGTAAACCATTATAAACGACCTGCTTATTATGAAAAGAAGAAAATTCCTGCTGGCGTGGGCAATGGTCATTGCTGCGCTTTCGTTCGGGGCAGATGCATTGGCCCAAACCACATCCGTGAACCCTGTACCGGTGTACATCACCTACAATTCCAGCAATGTAAGGCCCCGTTTTGACCTTTACCTGCACGATGAAGAGAAACAGGACGGCTACGAACTACAGACCATTTTGGCGCCGTTGGACGATTACAACACTTACAAGTTAGGCTATGTGCCGCCCGGCAAGTACAGCGTGTACATCAAGGTGCGCGACTCAGACTGGGGCTATTTCAACTGGTCGTCAAGAGGGCAGTCCGGTAACGGCGTACTATGGCAGTACGGCTTTAACGAGTACAAATTGTTAGACAATGTGACCATTGATGATGGCACGGCAGAAGGCATCTATGGCCTCAACATCACCGTGGAGGACTGGTAGGCGATAACCTTACCCAACAACTCACTTATAAACAAAAATAGCCGGCATGTCCGGCTATTTTTTTTGATCAGTATCGAGTATCAATGCATTACCACGGCACCCTCGGTAGCCAGCACCGGCGCTTTGATCAGGCGGCGGCCGGTAAAATAGATCAGCGCAGCTACTACAGCCGTGCCGGCCATGATAGAGGCCAGTGGTACGGCCGTTAACGACTGGAAAAAGCCCACCCCTGTAGAGGCCAGCGCGCCTACACCTAACTGCAAAGCACCCATGAGTGCCGAGGCCGTACCCGCGTTATGGGCAAAGGGCGCTAAGGATAAGGCCGAAGTGTTTGGGCTGATAAGACCTATACAGCTGAGTAGGATGAACAACATGATCAGTACACCGGCCAGGCCTAACCAACCGGTAGCGGCCACACCCACGAACACGATCCCGGCGATCACCTGCACGGTAAGCGCCACCGGTACGATCTGCTGGCTGGTAAAGCTTTTAAGTAACCAGCTGTTCACCTGGCTAGCACCAATAAAGCCCACCGACAGCCCGGCAAATATCCAACCGTAGTTGATCTTGCTTACCTTGTATAGTTCCATAAATACCAACGGCGATCCTGCCACATAGGTGAACAGGCCTGCAAAAGAGAAGGACCCCGCCAGCACATAGGTAAAGAACTGCGGGTTGCGCATCACTTCCCAAAAGCTGGCCACCATAGGGCCAGGCTTTAACGAGAGCTGATGGTTAGGTTGGTATGAGCTGGGCAAGGCAAAGATCACGGCCAGCAGGATCACTATGGCAATAAGGGCCAGTATCAAAAATATCGCATGCCAGCCAAAGGCCTCGGTCACGTAGCCGCCAATGGCAGGGGCCAGCATGGGCGATGCACCCACTACCAGCATCAGCAGGGCAAATACTTTGGCATTCTCTTCTACCGGGAACAGGTCGCGCACCATAGCAATGGCCGCTACGGCCGCGGCACAACTGCCTATGGCCTGCAAAAAGCGGATCGCGATCAGTCCATCAACCGTATGCACCATCATACAGCCGAATGAGGCCAGCAGGTATACCGCTAACCCGGCGTACAATGGTTTTTTGCGGCCATATTTATCAAGCAACGGGCCATAAATAAGCTGCCCGGCCGATATGCCTACAAAATAGCTGGATAACGAAAGGGTGACCCGCTCCACCGTAGTGTGCAGATCGGCCGCAATGGCCGGGAAGCTGGGCAGATACATATCGATCGAGAACGGTCCTAATGCCGTTAACGACCCCAGTATCAATATCAGGAAAAAATGGCGTTGCCTGGTCATGAGTAGTTAAGTAGTGTTTGTTGAAGTGGAGTGCAAAGGTAGTGAAAACTGTCCGCGGCCCCCTCTGTATCTCCCCCGGGAGGGGAGACTTGAAAGACCGATGACATTTTCTTAAAGCCCTCCCTCCCGGGGAGGGTTTGGGTGGGGCTGTGGGGTCACCCCAATATCTCCCGTATATCGTCGGCCGAAAGGGATTTGATAAAGCTTTCTTCGGTGGTGATGAGCGAGCGGGCCACGCTGAGTTTGCGCTGCTGCAGGGCCAGGATCTTCTCTTCCACCGTGTCTTTGGTGATAAATTTGTAGATGAACACGTTCTTGGTTTGCCCGATGCGGTGGGTACGGTCAATGGCCTGCTGCTCAACGGCCGGGTTCCACCAAGGGTCGAGGATGAACACATAATCGGCCTCGGTAAGGTTGAGACCTACACCACCGGCCTTGATCGATATCAGGAACACCTGCGTGGCTTCATCCTGCTGAAAGCGTTTTACCACCTCGCCGCGGTTCTGCGTGCCGCCGTCGAGGTAGGTGTACTTGATGTTTTGCTGATCAAAATACTGGCGGTAGATGTTCAGCTGCTTCACGAACTGCGAGAAGATGAGGACCTTGTGGCCGCCATCCAGCACGTTGGCCAGGGTATGCACCACGTCCTCAAATTTGCCCGAATCGCCCTCGTAGCTCTCGTCGATCATGGACGGGTGGTTGGCGATCTGGCGCAGTTTGATCAGGCCCTGTAATACCTGTATCTGACTTTGGGCAAAGGAGCCGTCCTCCAGGCTTTGCAAGAGTTCGTTACGATATTCTGATTTTACTTTTTCGTAAACGTTCTTTTGTTCATCGCTCATTTTGCAATAAAAGAGCTGCTCCGTTTTGGGCGGAAGCTCGGTGGCTACCTGCTCCTTGGTGCGGCGCAGTACAAAGGGTTTGATCAGCGCCTGCAAGCGGTGCGCTTTGTCCTCGTCCTTCTTCTTCTCTATAGGCGTTACAAATTCGTTCAAAAAGAATTGCTGGCTGCCCAGCAACCCCGGGTTGATGAACGACATCTGCGTCCAAAGATCGTTAACAGTATTCTCTACCGGGGTACCGCTCAATATGAGCCTATGGCGTGATTTAAGCTGCTTGACCGCCTGGTATGATTTGGATGATGGATTCTTGATGTTCTGACTCTCATCTAAAATGATGTAATCAAAAAAGAACGACTTGAACATCTCCACATCGATGCGGCTGATGCCATAGGTGGTCACCACCACATCGTAATTACCGAACACCTCGGGCGACCGGTAACGGAACGCGCCGGTATGCACCATCATGCGTAACGATGGCGTGAATTTGGCCGCCTCATTGATCCAGTTATAGATCAGCGAGGTGGGCATGATCAGCAACGAGGTAGTGGTAGCGCCGATGGCCTCGGCATTTTCCTTGTTCTTTTGTAGCAGGGCCAGGGTTTGAATGGTCTTACCTAAACCCATATCATCGGCCAAACAGCCGCCAAAATGGTAATCGCGTAAAAAGTGGAACCAGTTGTAACCGGCCTGCTGGTAAGGGCGCAGGCTGCCCGCAAAGTTAACGGGCGGCGCAATGTCCTCCAATTCTTCAAAATCAGCCAGTTTTTGCAGTTTGCGGTTGATGGTCACGCTGGCCAGGTCGCCCTCGGCCAAGTCATTGATCAGGCCTAAGTGGTGCTTACGCAGCTTGAGTTCCTTGTTACCCTCCGCAAAGTTGAGCAGGTTACCATACTGAGCGAACCATTCTTCGGGGATCACGGCTATCTCGCCACTGGGCAAGGTGAATTCCTTTTTGCGGTTGAGAATGTGGTTACGCAGATCAAGGAAGGGGATCTTATACGGCCCAAAGTGGACAATGGCGTGTATGTCGAACCAGTCATTGTTCTCTTTCACCTGCAGGTCGATCTTGCTATTGCCAAATAGGTAGCGTTTTTGTCCGTCTGGCTGTTCGATCTCAAAGCCGGCATCCACCAGTTTTTGATGGTGCTCGTTCAGCCAGTCGAACACGGAGAAGGAGCGGTCGGTATCATCCTCGGCCTGTTTAACCTCCAGGTTCTGGAACAGCGACGAAGAGGCCGTTAGCCCCAGGTTCTCCAAAAATTGCAGCTTGTTCTTTTCCCAGGTCACCGAGCGCTTGATGCGGTGAAAGATGTAATCGTCGCCATTATTATCGATCTTGACCGATATCTGGCGGCCATCACCATGAGGGAAGATATAACCGGCGTACTTAAAGAAAAGTTGTATCTGAGAGGTGCCGCCGGCCACATATATGGGTTTCAGCACGGGGCGGGCATCATACTTTTCGGTGTTGATGGTAAAGCCCTCGGCATGTACATGATGTTTCTCGATCAGCGGCGCCACAAAGCGTTCAAAGTATGAGCGCTCGGCACTACGCGGGATCGCGATATAGCGTTTGTTCAGGAACGGCTGTAGCTTTTTACCTTCCACCTCGCGGTCAAAGTAGTACAGCGTATCGTCAAGCATCATCCAGCCCGGGTGGTTGCAAATAATATCGGCGTTCTTGAACATGAACTCGATCTTCATGCCCTGATACTTGATGGTAGGGTAATAGCGTATCTCGGTATCGTCGCGCTTGAAGTGGAACAGTACCGTGGCGGCCTCAGCCGCTATGTGCAGCTGCTTTTCGGCCGGGTAGCCTTCCTTGCTCATCAGGTATATCGGCTTTTCGGCCATCAGGGCTAAAGCCTCGGTCAGCTTCTTCTCGATCTTGGGCCTGATCACCTCATAAAGCTGGTCATTGAAAACCTTACTGAAGAACTCGTACGGACGTACCGGCTTTTTATGATACTTTTTGATGATGTGCCCCTGCTCGATATCCTCCAGCATCTTGATGAGTTTCAGGTCGGTATCATCGATACAATTGCTGAACTCCTGTGCCGTATTACTGAACAGGCGCTGATGCGTGAGCGAGAACTCTCCGTTAGGATTAAGCTGTACGATATGCGGCTCGATCAGCCACGAAAGGTACTCGTGGCGGGCAAGGGCATATATAAGCTTGCAGGGTTTACTGCTGTCTACTCGTAGCATCGTTCAGGGTAAAAATATTGTTGAAGCTACATCAACAAAAATCTCAAACGTATGAAGAATTTGCAGCAAATAAAAGAATGCCCGCGCAATTGTTGAAAATTAACGATCTCTTAACATGCTCCATAAAAGCCACACCCAAACCCTCTCTGGGAGTAGCCCCCTCTGTATCTCCCCCGGGAGGGGAGAGCTAAAAAGAGAAGTTTGGTAAGCCCTCCCTCCCGGGGAGGGTTTGGGTGGGGCTATTTTCCTACCTTTGCCGCCATGAATGCCACCTCACAACAGCGTTACGATGCACTGGTCAAGATCAGCCAGGATAATTTTAAAGCCTTTCTGTATGATTGCGATGGTACACTGGCCGATAACATGCCCATGCACGTGGAGACCTACATCCGCGTGGCGGCCGAGCAAGGCGTAGCGATAGACGGCGCCATCATTGACGAGTTCGCGGGATTGCCTATCGTGAACGTGGTAGAAAAGATCAACGAGCGCTACCAGAGCACATTTGATCCCATTGCCTTTAAGGATGCTAAGTACAAGGTGTTCATTGAGGAATACATGGAAAAGACACAACCGATCGACTATGTAGTGAACCACCTGAAGAACCATGCCGGCCAGGTGCGCATAGGCGTGGTGAGCGGCAGCAGCCGCATAGTGGTAGAGCGTACCATGCAGATCCTGGGCATCGACCACCTGGTAGAGGTGATGGTATGCGCCGGTGAAACGCCGCATGGCAAACCTTACCCCGACCCTTTCCTGAAAGCGGCCGAACTGTTGGGCGTTGCCCCCGAACATTGCCTGGTATTTGAGGACGGCAAGGCCGGTTGTGATGCCGCCGATGCCGCCGGTATGCGCTGGGTACGCATCGATAAGCTTTAAGCCATCAGCTCGTTCGCCAGTTTTACTACGCCGGTGGTAGCCTTTTCGGGTATCTTGTACAGGTTATTGGTACTGCCTACTGTGGGTATGTTAGGATCAACGATGTATTTAGGAGCGTCGAAAGGTACATAGTCCACCAATCCTGCCGCCGGATAGACCGCCAGTGAGGTACCCACCAAAATGAACAGATCGGCGGTGGTGCATAGTTGCGCCGCTTTCGAGATCATGGGCACATCCTCACCGAACCACACCACGTGCGGCCGCAACGGCGAGCCTAATTCACACTTTTCATCCATGCGCAGCTCCCAGCCCTCTATGGGGTAGGTCAGTTTAGGGTCAATGCTCGACCGCGACCGGGTAATGAGTCCATGCAAATGCAGTACATCGTTTGAGCCGGCGCGCTCATGCAGGTCATCGATGTTCTGGGTAATGATGGTCACATTGAACTTTTCCTGTAGGCGGGCCAGGGCAAAGTGAGCCGCGTTAGGCTCCGCCTCGATCACCGACTTGCGTCTCTCGTTATAAAAATTCTGTACCAACACCGGGTCGCGCTGCCAGGCCTGCGGCGTGGCCACATCTTCGATATTATAACCCTCCCAAAGCCCGTCGCTATCACGAAAGGTCTTCAACCCGCTCTCGGCACTAATGCCCGCCCCTGTCAGTACAATAATCTTTTCCATAAGTAGCTATTGAAGGCAAGATAGTAAAAGTAGCGGTAGTGAGTAGCAGAGGTGTAGTAGCCCCACCCCAACCCTCCCCGGGAGGGAGGGATTCAGAACTATACATCTTAAAGTCTCCCCTCCTGGGGGAGGTTTGGAGGGGGCTGCTCCCCGAGTGAGAACTTGGGTTAGGCCATAAAACCAAATCGCCCTTCCCCCCGTTATCCTTACCTATGGCCCAACGACCGTTGCTTGAGTTCACTGACAGAGGCATTTATTGTGCCGAGGGTGGTTTTTACATCGACCCCTGGAAACCTGTGGACGATGCCGTGATCACCCATGCACACGCCGATCATGCCTATATGGGCCATAAACGCTACCTGGCGCATCACCTATCGCGCGAGGTGTTGTACTACCGCCTGGGCGAGATCCAACTACAGACGGTCGAGTATGGCGAAAAGGTGATGAAGAACGGTGTGGAGATATCTATGTACCCGGCGGGGCACGTGATCGGTTCTGCCCAGATCAGGGTCGCGCACCGCGGGCAGGTTTGGGTGGTATCGGGCGATTATAAGGTGGAGGACGACGGCGTTTGTGCACCTTTCGAGCCGGTGACCTGCCACCACTTTATTTCCGAGTGCACCTTTGGGATGCCGGTGTACAAATGGCTGCCCCAAGCCGACATCTTTAACGATGTGAACCGTTGGTGGCGTCATAATGTAGAGCACGATCTGGCCACGGTGATCGTAGGTTATTCGCTCGGTAAAGCGCAGCGCATCTTGCAGAACCTCGACCTCAGCATCGGGAAGGCTTACACGCACGGCGTGATCGAGAATACCAACGAGGCCTTGCGCCGCAATGGTGTTGAGTTGCAACCTACCCATCGTATCACCGTTGATTCGGTAAAGGAGGAGGTGCGCAAGGGGATCATCCTGGCGCCGCCATCGGCCGTGGGTACGCCGTGGTTGCGCAAGTTCCAGCCTTACAGCTTTGGTTATTGCTCGGGATGGATGTCCATCCGTGGGGCCAAGCGCCGCCGGGCGGCCGATAGGGGCTTCGTGCTGTCAGACCATGCCGACTGGGATGGCCTGGTGAGCGCCATAGATGCCACGGGCTGCGAGACCGTGTACCTGACCCATGGCTATACCGCCAGTTTTTCAAGATATTTATCAGAGATCGGCTTCGACGCCCGCGAGGTACATACTTTGTATGGTGGGGATGAGGAGGAAACGGCCCCACCCCAGCCCTCCCCGGAAGGGAGGGAGCTGAACGAAGAAGCCCCCACCGAACCTCCCCCGGAAGGCGAGGCTTTAGATACAGAACTTAACTCCCTCCCTACCGGGGAGGGCCGGGGTGGGGCTGGAGGTACTATATGAAAGCATTCGCCCAACTCTTCACCGCACTCGATGAGACCAACAAGACCAACGAGAAGGTAAAAGCGCTGAAGGCTTATTTTGCCTGCGTGCCCGATACCGACAAAATGCACATGCTGGGTCTGTTCACCGGGCGTAAACCTAAACGGCAGATCAATGCTACGCAGTTCAGGCTGTGGGCCATTGAGGCATCCAACATCCCGTCGTGGTTATTTGAGGAAAGCTACCACGTGGTGGGCGACCTGGCCGAGACCGTGGCCCTGCTATTGCCCGACAACGATAGCAGCAGCGACAAGACGCTCACCGAATGGATAGCCGAGATCAATGACCTGAACGACAAGACCGAACAGGAAAAGCACGACTGGCTACTGAACTCGTGGGCCTCATTAGGCACACAGGAACGTTTTGTGTTCAACAAGATCCTGACGGGCAGTTTCAGGGTAGGTGTATCGCAAAACCTGGTGATCAAGGCCATTGCCGATGTGACCGACCTTGATGCCGCTACCATTACCCACCGGTTAATGGGTAACTGGATGCCCGACACCTACCAGTATGCCGAGCTGGTGCATACCGATACCGCACTGGAAGATGTATCGAGGCCCTATCCTTTCTTTTTGGCTTATCCTGTTCAGGAAACATCTGAAAAGCAAAGAACACCCGAGGCCATGCAGACCCTGCTGGGCGATGCCGCCAACTGGCAGGCCGAATGGAAGTGGGATGGCATACGCGCCCAGCTGATCAAACGTAACGGCGAGATCTTTATCTGGAGCCGGGGCGAGGACCTTGCCACCGACAAGTTCCCCGAGCTGCATCCCTTTTTAAATGAACTGCCCGACGGTACCGTGCTCGATGGCGAGATCCTGTCGTTCCGCAGCGGATCGCCTTTGACCTTTGCCGTGTTGCAGACCCGAATTGGCCGCAAGACCCTGAGCAAAAAGATACTGGAAGATAGCCCGGTGGCCCTGATCGCGTACGACTGTTTGGAGTATGCAGGTGAGGATATTCGCTATAGAACGCAGACCGAACGCCGTGCATTATTGGAAGGGTTACAAGCCGCTACCTCATTCCCCGAGGTGTTCAACATCTCATCGCTCATTACTTATGAGAGCTGGGAAGAGCTGAGCACCATACGCGAACGCTCAAGAGAGATGGTGGCCGAAGGTATTATGCTGAAACGCAAGGATGCCCATTACCAGGTGGGCCGCCGCCGGGGCGACTGGTGGAAGTGGAAGATCGATCCGCTATCGGTAGATGCGGTGATGATCTATGCGCAAAAAGGCCATGGCCGCCGTGCCGACCTGTATACCGACTACACCTTTGCGGTTTGGGATGGCGATAAACTGGTGCCTTTTGCAAAAGCTTATTCGGGCCTTACCGATGCCGAGATCAACAAGGTAGACCATTTCATCAAACGCAATACGCTGGAAAAATTTGGCCCGGTACGTACTGTAAAGCCGGAGTTGGTTTTCGAGATCGGTTTCGAGGGGATCAACCGGTCTAACAGGCATAAATCGGGTGTGGCGCTACGCTTCCCGCGCATTTTACGCTGGCGTCAGGATAAACCTAAAGAAGAGGCCGACAGTATAGATACGCTGAAAGCACTGCTGGGCGATGAGTGATGAGCTCATGGAGCTGATCGATTCGCTTATGCCTCTACCGTGCTCACGTTAGGGCGCAACACCAGCTTGGGTTGGGCAGCTGCACCTTTACCGGCAGGGCGTTTGCGTGCTGCAGGCTTCTTATTGCGCTTACCCCACCAGATATAGAACCCGGTGATCGGCAAACTGGCCGATATCAAGGCCACTATAAAAGCAATGATCTTGCCGGGAATGCCCAATATGGCACCTACATGGATGTCGTAGTTCATACGGCGTAGCTTATCGGCCGCCGAGGCATCAGCATATCGGCCCGAAAAGGGTCCGCTGGCTTTAAGTTGCTTTAGGCTGTATTGATCAAATTGGTAAACGTTGGTCTTGTAATATGTGCCCTCGCGCAGGTAGGCGGTGATGCCGATGGCATCGGCAGCTTTTACCGGGATGGAAATATAGAATCCTTTAGGGTTATCGATCTTGTTCACACGTTGCCAAACCTTATCGATCGAGGCCAAACTGCGTTCGGTCATGTGCAGCGTGTCTGACCGCATATCGCCTTTTTCAGTAAGTGAGTTGCCACCCGATGTGGCCCAGTAGACCGAACGGCTTACCCACTGAAAGCTCCAGATCAGTCCCGTGAGTGATATGATGATCAGGAAAACAGAGCTGTAAAAGCCCAGCACGTTATGCAGGTCGTAGTTGGTGCGCTTAAAGCTACCATCAAATTTGATCTTGAAACTTTTATCGCGAATGGCCTTGGTCCATTTTTTGGGCCACCATAACACCAGGCCGGTAATGGCGATGCAAAAGAACATCAATACCGATGAGCCCACCACCATGTGGCCCACTTCGCGCGGTAGCCAAAGCGTGCGATGCCCGTCCAATATGAAGCGGAAGAAGTCGAACTCCCTGGCTGCCTTGCTTTTGCCACGCAGGCGTTTCACATGCACCACCTTGCCGCTGTAGGGGTCAACAAAAGCACGAACGAACACGCCCGACTTGCGGTTAGTGCCACGCACCTCGGCAGCTTCACCCGCTATGCCGTAGGTGATGCCGTTGGGCTTTAGGCTATCGGCCGCAAAGGCAGGCAAAGCTTTTTCAACAACTGCTGCTGGTGACAGCATACCACCTTTTTGCTCCTTAACAAATCGCCATGGCTCGGCTATGCCCCTGAACTCGCGCTCAAAAACATAGATGGCACCAGTAATACTGATGATCACCACCACGATACCGGTCAGCAGTCCCATCCACAAATGCAACCAGGCCGCTATCTTTTTAAATAACGATGGGCCTGAGGCCTTTTTGTTTTGGAGTGATCGGGTAGCCATGAACTGATCGATAAGTGTTGGTGTGGGTAATTTAGACCAAATCTAAATAATTAGATACACATGACAAAAAAATTATTTCAAAAAAGTTGTGGCTGAGTAAGATAGGGTCACGTTGCCGGCCGGCCGCGTGTTAGATCATTACGTTACAGTGGTCATTATTTTTTCAAGCCATTGGTAGCGGCTTCTAACCCTTCCTTCCCATCAACACTATTGGGGTAAAGCCTCAGTAAAAGGCGGAAAATGGGAAGTGCTTCAGCAGGCCGTTTATCCAGTAATAACACCGAATAGGCCCAGTTCACCAGGTCACGTTCGGGGATCTTGTAACCCGGCTGCTTCGATAGTAAATGCTCATAAGCAGCGTTCAGGTCTTTATATTTCTTTGATCTCCAAAGTTCATTCAATGGTATTAGCGCATCAGACAAATTACCGCCATTGGCTGCCTTGAGTTCAGGGTAGAAAAGGCCAGCGATCTCAGAGGCCAGATTCTCAGGACCGATCGACTTCATGTTAGTAAGTACGATGACGGTAAGGTCATGATCCGGATAAACGTAGAACCAAGACCTGGAGCCACCTATACCAGCAACAGCACGTGGAGCAACATTTCTTTTAGCCACCCAGCCCAATGCCCAGCCACCATAGCTGCCATCGTTCAGTTTTTGAGGTGCCCACATCTGTTTTAAGCTGTTCGCAGATCTTAATAGTTTGCCATTCTGAAGGGCCATGATCCACTGCGCCAGCTCTGTTGCCGTGCAGTTGATACCGGCGGTCGACCGTAGCTCCGGAAACTCTTCCCACGTTCTTTCCAGCGTTTGACCTTTTATGAAATTACGCTCTGTAGTTCTTGACACGGCATAGGTAGGTGCTTTGTTAGGAATAACGTCTCTTGAATCACCAAAGCCTGCGAGCGTCATCCCAGCAGGTACGAACTGTCGTTCTTTAACGAACTCTTCAAAACGCTTACCGCTTGACTTTTCAATGATCTATCCTAACAGCACATAGTTGGTCTGGTTGTAAGAGGTCCTTTCTCCTTCAGGGAACTCCATAGGCAGGTCGCGCGTTCTTTTTAACGCTTGCGGATAAGGCAGGCCCTCAATAAAACCTCCCTTTTTCACATTCACAAAGTCGGGGATACCAGAGGTGTGATCAAGTAAGCTTTTAACCTTAATGTTACTCCAGGCCAGAGGAAGGCTATCCAGGTAACGGCCTATGGGCTGCATCACGTCTATCTTTCCATCTTCGGCCAGTTGCATGATAGCCACACCTGTGAACGCCTTTGTCGCAGAGTTGATAGAGAACAAGGTGTTGTTGGTCACCGGTACTTGATGCTCAATATTAGCGGTCCCGAAAGCCTCAGAGAACCATAGCTTGTTGCCTTTCACGATCGCTACCTGTAACCCAGGGATCCTGCGTACAAGCATTTGTTCCCTGATCAATTTACGAACAGAGTCGGGGTTCACCTGGGCATTAGAAAAGTATGGGATAAATAAGATAAGCAGGTATAAGGTGAGGTTGAACTTGATCCTATGCATGGATGGGCTTTACTCTATAGACGCCTCAGATCTGGGTATGTTACAAGTGAGATCGCGTCAAACGATCAGTGATACTATACAGATCGATCTTGATCCGCTGAGCCTTTAAACAATTCCGTTCACTTGGTTAAGGAAGCTACGTTCACCGGTCTGACCCTATGTGTTTACCGCCTACCGAATGTAGCTTAGTGTATCGAGAAGGTGTTACAGCCTGTAACAGAATTCCCCAAAATTCCCCACTTTTCACGGTTGCGAAATTTGTAAAAACCCAACTTTTTCAAGAAAAAGCATACAAAAAGCCGATCTGTAACACCAAATGTAACGCGGTAACACATAAATGTAACACCAGCAACGTGTATCTGATCGTCGCAATTAGCCTCTTTGGGCAACGTGCAGACATTGAATTACGAAAATGGTGATCAGGAATTCAGGTCGATACCGGCGATCATTGCCTGGCCTTCATGTTCAGGTAAACGGCGTTGCGCTGATCGGATAATACCTGGCCATTGCGGGTCATTACCGTCTTTTCGGCCGGGAACTTATAAGTGGTGGTCCGGGAGCCTGCCCAACCGTCAATAGTGCTAAGTCCAGGCATGAACTCATCATCAGTACCTTTAAAAAGCGCTTTACCTTGCCTGATCTCCTGAAGTGCTAATTTTCGATATTCGGATATATTGGTCTGTACCATGGTGACAAAGTTGTGATAATCGAGCTTTAAACCACGGCTGGCGCAATATTCATTGAACAGGTTGAGGGAAGTGGTTTGGCAGGGCTTATCTAACTTGGTGGAACCCTTCATGCCCTTGGCATCTAAAAAATCGACAAAGCCGTTCCAATTGGCACGGTCCTCAGGTGTCATGACCTGCGCGGAAGCGATGGCTGCAAAGGCTGTAAGCGCCACTGCGATCAATAGATGTTTCATGATAGGGATAAGATGTTGATGCGTTCAAATGTATCTAAAGCATTTACACACGACCGCGTAGATATTATCTCAGATCAACCAGAATATGATATGAACAGAGCTATTACATCACTACGGCCACAATCACCAGCAGTTGCACTGTGGCCGTAATGATGATAGCAGGACTATTGATCCACGTTGTTCTCTTCCAGTCCGCGGCCCGTCTTGTGCTGAAGCTCATCGATCCGTTTAGAAGCCTCTGCCTTGCTCAACGAACCATCGAACTCTACGCCAGCCTCGTCAGACAGTGTTTTTAAATAGGAATGCTGTGCGCCGGTCATCGGTTCATCGCCGGTGGTCCATTCATCAGGGTCTTTCACGGTGTTAGAGCCGTTGAGTGGTGTTGGGTTAATGTCGTCTTGCTCAGTGTTCTTATGTTCAGTTGCCATGGTTATTCAATTTCAAATAACAACATGATGTTTGGCTAATTGTTTTAGCAAAACAGAGTCTTGGACACTCCACAGAGTTGTATGGGCATTGAACTTAAAGCCCCGGCTGTAGGCCAGGGCTTTTTTGATAAGTACCAATAGTCACTTGTTTAGGTAGCGCAATATAGTGCTTTGCCTATAAGTATACGGACCGTGTTTTTACGGTATTTATATCAAGAGAAGTATCTTTCTAAAAAGCCTCGTTCAACCCCAAAAAGAATCCTTTGGAACCGAACTTACCGAAGGCATAGTCCAGGCAGAGGTTGGTACGCGTGGCCTTGTTGAACAATATGCGCAGGCCGACGCCGCCACCCGGTTGCCAGTATTTGAACAGGGGAATATTGATATCATCGTTGGCGGTTTGCACATTGAAAAACGTTACCCCGCTAATGAACTTGTTACGGGTGATCGGGAAGCGGTATTCGGCCTCCGAATAAAAGTATTGCGTACCCTTAAAGTAAGTGACCGTATATCCCCTGCCGCTCCTAAAGGCCGGGTCACGACCGGTGCCAGGCAGTTCGAGATAGGGCAACGCACCGCCAAGCAGGTAAGCTCCCCAGTTCCAAAAGGCGATCACATGTTCGGGGTTGCGGGAGCTCAGGCTCCAGTATTTACGAAAGTCGGTCACTAGTTGTACCGCATTTTTGGTGCTGCCTATCCAGGTCTGGTTGGCGCGTATACCGACGTCTGCATAGATACCTTTGTAGGCCCGGTTCAAGTTATCGCGCGTGGTATATTGCAAATTGAACAACAAGCCATTGGCCGAGTAATTACCAGGATTGAAACCATACCGGTCCGAATAGATATTGTTAGGCGTAAGCGGCGTAGTAGATATACGGTCTTCGATGCTGCGGCGTATATCGAACGACAGCCCGGCCCCTACGAACAGGCCATTACTTACCTCTTTGTAAACCTTTTCGCGAATGTTATAGTAGACCGAGTGTAGTACATAGGCCTTACGGCCGGCATTGTTGAGGATCTGGTCGCCCTGATCGCCACCGCCATCGTGGCCAATGCCTACACCAAAGTCGGGCGTGACCGTTTTGGCCGTTACGATGTTGCCCTGGAAATTCCAACGGTTGGCATTGGTATATACGTTATGGTTGATGTAAAAATACAGGATGCCCTTGGTGGTGATAGATGCCGAGGTGGCCGCTACCGACATGAGGGTGGTAGGGTCGGTACCAAGTTTACGACCGGCCACTGCTTTGATACCGATCTGAAAACCGATGCTCGGGTTAGAAGCGATGTTGGGTATCACAGTGATGCCCGAAGGTTTCTTTTGTACGGTATCCTTACGGCCGTGCGGATGCAGTATGGCTTTCACTAGGTCGCCAAAGTCGTATTGTTTGTGCAGGGTATCAACCGTTGGCCTTGCCTTGGCAGCATTACGCAACGAATCGGCCTTCACCGAATCCACAGGAGCGATCACCTGGGCGTAGGCGCTGCCGAACGCTATCAACAGCGTCATCAACAACAACGATCTGATCAGTGCTGATCTTTGATCAGGACTTAAATAATATAGGTGTCTCAACTAAATCGCGGGTCTTGTACAGGTGCTTACCTGCATGTGCTATTTAACTGAAACTATAAAATGTTTTGAATTGTTTGCCCGTCGCCGTGCCGCAGGTATAGCCCTTATAAAAGTGGAAGGATAAAAAAAGGGTGCTGACCATGGTCAGCACCCTTTTTTTACAGGTGGTTAATAAACGGTTAAGCTTCAACAGCCTCGCCCACCAATTTTTGAGCTACCAGGTACTCAGCGATCTGTACCGCGTTGGTGGCAGCACCTTTACGCAGATTGTCTGAAACGATCCAGGCGTTCAGCGTGTTGGGCTGGGTCTCATCACGACGGAGACGACCAACAAATACTTCATCCTTTTCGTGAGCATCCAATGGCATTGGATATTTCAGGTTGGCCACATCGTCTACCACTACCACACCCGGAGCTTCGCTCAGCAGGGTGCGCAGTTCGTCAAGGTCAAAATCCTGCTCAAATTCCACGTTAACAGATTCAGAGTGACCGCCCATTACCGGTATACGCACGGTAGTGGCCGTTACACGGATGCTATTATCGCCCATGATCTTTTGGGTCTCTTTGATCATTTTCATCTCTTCCTTGGTGTAGCCATTCTCGGTGAACACATCGATGTGCGGCAACACGTTCAGGTCGATCTGGTACGGGTAAGCTTTAGGGCCTTCAACGCCGTTACGCTCATTGAACAGCTGATCCACTGCCTTAACGCCGGTACCGGTCACTGATTGGTAGGTAGATACTACCACGCGTTTGATCTTATATTTATCGTGCAGGGGTTTCAAGGCAACCACCATTTGTATGGTTGAGCAGTTGGGGTTGGCAATGATCTTGTCCTCGGCGGTAAGTACGTCGGCATTTACCTCGGGCACTACCAGCTTTTTGGTAGGATCCATACGCCAGGCCGATGAATTATCGATAACGGTGATGCCTGCCTCTGCAAAAAGTGGGGCCTGCTCCAATGAAGTGCTGCCGCCGGCCGAGAACAAGGCCAGGTCGGGCTTCTGCTTTATCGCATCCTCGGCAAGTACCACCTTATATGGCTTACCCTTAAAGGTAACTTCCTTACCTACACTTTTTGGGGATGCCACTGGGATCAACTCGGTTACCGGGAAGTTGCGCTCCTCAAGGACCTGCAACATTTTAGTGCCTACCAAACCGGTAGCACCTACTACTGCGACTTTCATTTGTCTCGAATAAATTATGTAATTAATTAAATATTAGTTGGCTAAGTTAGGCATTTTGGTAAACAAAAACCGGTTAAGCGCTTTATAAATGAGGTTTTTAGGCGATATGGAAGCACTGTGTCTATCCATAATGCCAAATATAATTTGGATATGGTGAGCGGGTCTTGATCCGGGTCGACGCGAGGTAAAGGTTCTGTTGTTACAAGATGATCGGTAAAAATGGCTGCATGTGATCTTGTTAGCAGCATTTTTGTAGTTTTGTATCTCTCCAAATAAAATACTGCATGAGCGAAAAGATATTAGTGATCGGCGCCAATGGCCAGATCGGTACCGAATTGGTGACAGCCTTACGCGCACGCTACGGTGCCGAGCAAGTGATCGCATCAGATATCAACCAGCCAACGACCGCCCTGCGCGAGCATGGCCCGTATGAGTACGCTAATGTGCTGGAGAAGGAGAGTCTGCTGCATGTTTTCAAGGAACATGCTCCTACACAGGTATACCTGCTGGCGGCCATACTATCGGCCACTGGCGAGCAAAAGCCCAAACTGGCCTGGGACCTTAACATGAACGGCCTCATCCATGTGCTTGACCTTGCGGTAGAGTTCAAAACGGCAAAGGTGTTCTGGCCAAGTTCTATCGCGGTGTTCGGTCCGCATTCGCCACGTATAGATACGCCTCAGTATTGCGTGATGGATCCTAACACGGTTTATGGTTTCAGTAAGCTGGCCGGCGAACGCTGGTGTGAGTACTACCATGCTAAATACGGGTTAGATGTCCGCAGTATACGCTACCCCGGCCTGATCAGCTGGAAGGCTGCCCCGGGCGGCGGCACAACCGATTATGCCGTACACATTTTCCATGAGGCCGTTAAGGATGGAAGATATGAAAGCTTCCTAACAGCCGATACGCGCCTGCCGATGATGTATATGGACGATGCAATACGCGCTACGCTGACGCTGATGGACGCCCCGGCCGAAAGGATCAGCATCCGCTCAAGCTATAACTTAGGGGGCATCAGCTTTACCCCAGCCGAACTGGCTGACGCGATCAGGACAGAGATGCCGGAATTCGAGATCAGCTATGCCGATCGTGACCCCCGCCAGGCCATTGCCGATAGCTGGCCTCAAAGCATTGACGATAGTTATGCTCAAAAGGACTGGGACTGGCAATTACGATACGACCTGCAACGGATGACCGCCGAGATGCTGAAAAATCTAAAGAATACTTTAGTTTTGTGATCTGTTCATACCCATTGTTGTAGTGGTCGCTTGTTGGTCTGAGAGCTGAACATGCGATAGGCTTCAACAAACTCAGCATGACCTGGTCATGTCTAAGGTGTGGACGTTCAATTTACCGTTAACTACTCACACATAAATGGGAAGAGCATTTGAGTTCCGTAAGGAGAGAAAATTTAAGCGCTGGGCCAAAATGGCCGTGCAGTTCACACGTTTAGGCAAAGAGATCGTGATGGCCGTTAAAGATGGCGGTCCTAATCCCGAGAGCAACTCCCGCCTGCGTACGGCCATGCAAAATGCCAAGGCCGTGAACATGCCTAAAGATCGTGTAGAGGCGGCGATCAAACGCGCTTCAAGCAAGGACGAAAAAGATTACGAGGAATTAGTATACGAAGGTTACGCCCCGCACGGTGTGGCCGTACTGGTAGAGACCGCTACTGATAACACCAACCGTACCGTGGCTAACGTACGCAGCTATTTTACTAAAGTAGGTGGCGCGCTCGGTAAAACAGGTTCATTGGATTTCATCTTCAGCCGTAAATCGGTGTTCCGTTTTGAGCCGGGCGAACGCGATCTGGAAGAATTGGAATTTGAACTGATCGATGCCGGCCTGGAAGAGCTATTTGTGGAGAGCGACGAAGAAGGTAAGGACGTAGCCGTATTGCACGCTGCTTACGAAGATTTTGGCAAGATGCAAAAGACCCTTGAGGGCATGGGCATCGAGTTGAAGTCGGCCAAGCTGGAGCGTATCCCGTTATCGACCACCGAGATCAGCGAGACCGATGCAGCCGATGTATTGAAGCTGATCGACAAACTGGAAGAGGACGACGACGTACAGGCCGTGTACCATAACATGGCGGAGTAAGCTTCGGCCCCGTTAAAGGAGGGGAGTATAATTACCCAAACTCGTCATTGCGAGGCACGAAGCAACCTCTGCGTTAGGCATATTGACCAAGCATATTTCATAGATTGCTTCGTTCCTCGCAATGACGTTGATAAATAAACATGCCACTATTCACCTCACGTAAGCAGCAAGGCAACATCAAATTATCTTTTCAGGATGATATGTTGCTGGTGGAAAAACCTGACGGTAAACAGCAGGTATTCCCATTAACGTTCTTCCCGGCGCTGATGAAGGCCACGGATGAGGAAAAGCAGAATTGGGAGCAAACCACTACCGGCATAAGGTGGAAGGACCTGAATGTGGACATCAATATCTAACGATCATGTTATTGTTCGAAGAGTTTTTTAAAAAGAAGAAGATAGACCTCAGCAGCTTACAACAAAGTGAGCCGGGACTATTTTCGGAATTTAAGGAACACTACGAGCAAATGGGCGAAAAGAGCTTTGACCATACCAAAAAGTTCTGGTTCAATAAGCTGCGTCACCAGTTCCCGCTGCCACCCGAGGTAAAAGCTGAACGCCTGCGCCCGGAGAACCAGATCGCCGAGCAAACGGTAAGCGATATGCTCACTGTTCCGCCTGTGGCCGATCAGATCCAGGAAGGACCCAAACCGGGCGGTTTCAAGCCAAGGTTCAAATCCCCTACGGCAACTCCCGCTACTGATGAAACGAAAACAAAGGAGGCCTCCGCAACTGAAACGCCATCGACCAATGAAGCCAAACCTGCCGAAGCACCAACGGCCAAGGTAGGCTTCAAGCCGAGATTCAAACCGGGTGTCATTACGTCTAAACCTGCCGAACCGACAACTGAGGCAACAGCTGAAGCTGGTCCATCAAAACCTACAAAAGATGCTGATGCGCCTCAAGAACAAGCAGCACCTGTAGCTAAGGTGGGCTTTAAGCCTCGTTTTAAAGCTGGGGTGACCACCGCCAAACCTGCTGAAGAGCCGGCCCCTGCATCAGCACAAGCAGATGCCCCATCTGATGAACCGCCTGCTGCACCAAAAATGGGCTTCAAGCCTCGGTTCAAAGCCGAAGTGACCAACACTAAACCTTCAACACAAGACGCAGAACAAAACGTCGAACCAGTAGCTGACAATGGTCCGGCTACACCAAATACCGATACGGCTGTACAAGCTGATACTTCATCGAACGAAGTAACCCCGGCACCTAAAATGGGCTTCAAGCCTCGTTTTAAAGCTGGTGTGACCACTACTAAGCCGGCTGTTGATGTTCAAAAAGAGGAAGTTCCAGCGGAGCCTGGAACCGATGTTGAGCCTATCGCTGAAGCTGAAGTGAAGAATGAGACCTCGACATCAGATATTGCTTCACCAGCACCCAAAATGGGTTTTAAACCGCGCTTTAAAGCAGGCGTGACCACTACCCGGTCAGCTGATGAAAGCCCGGCGACCGATCCCGCTAAAGAGCAGCCTTTGCCCGCAACTCCATCAGATAGTCCTGAGCCAGTAGAGGAGAAAAAAGAGGAAAACCCGACCGAGGCACCTGCCTTGAAATTAGGCTTCAAGCCACGCTTTAAAAGCAAACCTGCCGACGAGCAATAAAGCGAGATGCATCTCTTAAAGGTTAAATACGCGAACCAGTATCTGTAGAACGATATTGGCGTACACCCCTGCCAACACATCATCCATCATCACACCGGTACCGCCTTTTAAGGCCTCCATTTTGCGTACCCCTAAGGGTTTCAAAATGTCGAAGAAACGGAACAGGAGGAGGCCAATGACCAGGTTGGTGTTAGTTAGCGGTAGGAGCAGTAGGCTGATCATTTGCCCGGCCACCTCGTCGATCACCACGCGCGAGCTGTCCTTGCCCCAATCGGCCTCTACGACGTCTCCTGTGTAAATGCCGATCAGCGTGATGATGACCGCCGCTACCGGAAGCACCCAAAGGTGCTCAAAACTACCTTGCTGGCGGAGCAAATAGATGATCAAACACGTTACCGCCGCTGCCACCGTGCCACCACCTTTGATATAACCGATACCGCCCCAGGAGGCAATGATCTTGCTGAACTTCATTGTTAAAAATAGGAACCGCAAGTTACTAAAAAGTTGCCCGATGCATGATCGAATGCCCTTACCACCATATCATTGTTATAACATTAATTAAAATTATACTTGACCATGCCTGCTATTTTTCCCTATTTGCGGCCATGACACAACGACCCAAGGCTCTGATATTTGATATGAACGGCACCATGATCAATGACATGGATCACCATACCCGGGCATGGCAACGGATATTTAATGAAGAACTTGGTGGCAATTTTACCTGGGATGAGGTTAAAGCGCAGATGTACGGCAAGAACCAGGAAGTGCTGGAGCGCGTGTTCGGTCCGCAGCGATTTACTGCTGAGGAAATGACCGAATTATCCTTTGCCAAAGAGCGCCGTTACCAGGAAGAATACCTGCCCCAGTTGGCTCTGCTGCCCGGGTTGGACCGTTTCCTGGAACGTGCTTACGAGTTACAGATACCCATGGCTATCGCTTCGGCCGCCATTCCATTCAATATCGATTTTGTGATCCATAACCTGAACATCCGTCATTACTTTAAAGCCGTGGTAAGTGCCGATGATGTGACCTTCAGTAAGCCCCATCCGGAGACCTTTTTAAAAGCTGCTGAGCTGTTAGGGGTTGACCCGGTAGATTGCCTGGTATTTGAGGATGTACCCAAAGGGGCTGAGGCCGCTTTGAACGCCCAGATGCCTGCCGTAGTACTCACCACCACGCATCAAAAGCATGAATTCGTGCATTTGAACAACATCATACACTTCTCTGCAGATTTTACGGACCCTTTCTACACAACGCTGCTGCAATAGCTAAAAACTGTATTTTAAACGTATATTGGTAGCTGTATTAACACTGAACAATGGACCTCATTTCTGAACTGGCCGAGTTAGCTATGGCTACGCGTTTAAAGCGGCTGAGCGAACGACTGGCACAGGATGTGAACAAGATATATAAAGAACTTGATTTCGACTTTGAGGCCAAGTGGTTCCTGGTGCTTGAGCTATTGAGCCGCCGCAAGGTGCTCTCGATAGTTGACATTGCCGATGAGTTGCGTCTTACGCACCCGGCCATCGTTCAATTTGTGGATCAGATGCAAAAAGCCAAACTTATTACGGCAAAAAAAGACCAGATCGACGGGCGGAAGCGCATGGTTTGCTTAACAGCCAAAGGCAAGCGTATGCTTGACGAACTGGCACCTGTACTGGCCCTGATCAAACAGGAGATACAACGCCTGCTCTCGCAAGCCGATCATAACCTGCTTAGCGTGCTGGGTCAGATCGAGGATGCCCTGGATGAGGAAAATCTCTACAGCCGTATCAAGGCCCATACGGGTGAGTTGGCCGGTGCCCGGTCAAAACCAAATGCCTCTGACGAGGCCTGATCAGCAACAATTATGGACATCAAGGGTAAAGACGAGATCAAACTCCTGGTGAATGACTTTTACACCAAGGTACGGCAGGATGACCTGTTAGGACCGGTGTTCGCTGATGTGGTGCATGACGATTGGCAGCCTCACCTAGATAAGATGTACGACTTTTGGAACGCCGCCTTGTTCGGTGTGCCCGGTTTCAGGGGTAACCCTTTTGCACGGCATGCACCGCTTCCTATTACCCCAAAACATTTTGAACGCTGGCTCGAGCTATTTAACAGCACCGTTGACCAGCATTTTGAAGGGCCGGTAGCTACTGAAGCCAAAAGCCGGGCATTGCTTATGGCTACGGTGTTCCAGTCGAAATTGAGCAGGATGAAGGATGCCTTTAAGGTGATCGTGTAAAATGATTGCGGCGGGTCATCGGTCCACACCTGTATTATCTATTTGATTCCTTTTTAGTTTGCTCAACCTGTAGGTCTATAAGCTCATTTAAACTCTTCAACCGATATTCATATACCTCCGCAGTATCAGCTGGGGAAAGCTGGCCGTAGATGTTAAAGAACTTATCCATGAAAATCCCCACTTTCGTCCGGGTCGCTTCAACACTCATTTCTTTCTTTACACCTTTTCTCATATAAAAGTCTGAACTGTCAAGCATGAGTTTGGCTGAGTCGACCATCGAGATCTTTTTGATGGTATCTACAGCTACAGTATCAGTAGAGAGGCTTTTTGTTTTATTGGCATTACAACCCATTGTAACAATAAGTGATAAAAGAATAGGCATTTTTTTCATGACACCAATATAAATAAAAAGCCCCGTAGAAAAAGATCTGCGGGACTTCATGATCAAAATTAAAACGATATCTTAGTTAGTACCGGCCTTTGGCGCTTCTTTGCGTGGAAGCATCTCGGCACGTTGAGCGGTGTGGTACACAAATGAGGCGATGATGGTGGCCGCTTGTTTCAGGTCATCCTCCACTAAGCGATCGTAGGTGTCCTGGTTGCTGTGGTGGGTACGGGTATTGTAGTCCATGCCATCTTGTATGAACTGGAAGCCCGGGATATTCACCGCATCGAACGACTGGTGATCGGTGCCTCCCGTATTGCTGATGGTCACTGTAGTAGCGCCAAGGTCTTTGAATGGCTCTAACCAGCTTTGGAAAATAGGACCAACAGCTGCATTGCCTTGCAGGTATACGCCACGTATCTTACCGGTACCGTTGTCTAAGTTATAATAGGCAGATACTTTGGCTCGCTCAGCTTTCGCCGCCGAATCGGGTTTGCCAAAGTGTGCGGCCACATAACCACGCGAACCGAACAGACCCTGCTCCTCTGAACTCCACAGCGCTACACGGATGGTGCGTTTTGGTTTAAAGCCAATGGCTTTCAGAATGCGCATGGCTTCCATCATCACGGCACTTCCCGCAGCGTTGTCGGTAGCGCCGGTAGCGGCATGCCATGAGTCAAAGTGCCCTCCGATCATCACCACCTGGTCCTTCAACTTTTTATCGGTGCCTGGTATTTCGGCCACTACGTTGTAGCCTTTCAGATCATCGGTAAAGAACTGGGTCTGAACATCCGCCTCCATTTGAACTTTTTGGCCGGCACGCAATAAACGTACGATGCGCAGGTAATCCTCGCCGCTGGTCTCCAGCTCAGGCAAGGCCATTTTTGCGGTATCGGCATATGATGCACCATTGGTGGTGAACACGGTACCATCGGTGCCGCGGCCCTGGCTCAGGATGAGCGCAACGTTCTCAGCTTGTAAAAAGTTGCTGATGGCATTGCGCTTGGCGGCAGCCCTTGCGCGGTTAGCCATAAAAGCGGCCATTTGTGGGTTGCCTGCATTACGCCTGCCGCCTGCAGGCGTAGACGTAGCTGCGGCCATCTTAGCCAGTTCATCATCAGTATAGCGCGAAAGATCTGGAGTTTTGCTGCGCACCAGTGCAGGGGCGTTGTTATCAACGATCACGATCTTGCCGGCCAGCTGACCTTTATATTTAGGCAGATCGGTAACGGTATCTACCTTCAATAGCATCACCTCGCCTTTAACGGGGCCTTTAGTACTACCGGTCCAGGCCTTCGGGATGGCGATGATCGCATGGTAATACGGGACCGTGATGGCCGCATAATTTTTGTTCACCTGCCAGCCTTTGCCAAATTTACCCCATGGCTCCAGTTTGCCGTTCGCTAAGCCATAACTTTTTAGTTGGTCAAGTGCCCAGTTCTGTGCCTTTTTCAAACCTGGTGAGCCAGACAAACGTGGGCCGGCAACATCGGTTAGGTAAAATGCGGTCTTCATCACCTGCGAGTGGTTAAGGCCCTCCTCGCGGATCTTTTGTACTGCCGTTGCATCAACGGATTCCTGGGCCATAGCCGTAAGGCCTATACCCGATGCAAGAAGCGTGAATAGTAATGGTTTCTTCATACTTTTTAGTGGTTGAATAGCTTTGTACAAACTTATTCAATTGCCGCAGATGGTCTTGTGAAAAAGCTGTTACACAATAGTATAGCAGGCCTTCCAAAAGCCAAACTTAAGCGCCAGCCAGTAAAAAAGTAAAAAGTATCGTTAGGGAAGAATGCTATACTTAATTGACCAGCAGTTTGTAGCCCCGCCCGTGTACGTTAATGATCTCGACACGGGGGTCGTCTTTTAAATACTTGCGGATCTTGCTTAAAAAAACGTCCATACTGCGGCCGTTAAAGTAATTGTCGTCGTTCCAGATATTGAGCAAAGCCTCCTCGCGGGTAAGTACCTGATTTTGGTGCAGGCAAAGCAAACGTAACAGGGCTGCCTCTTTGGTGGATAGTTTTTGGTTGCCCGAATCGGAGGTGATCAGTTGCGAGGTGAAATCAAAGTCGTATTTACCGATCTTAAAGCGGGTGGCCTTTTCTTCTTCCTTGGCGCCCGCGGCCGAACGCTTGAGCAGTGCGTTGATGCGTAACAGCAATTCTTCGATACGGAAAGGTTTGGTGATGTAGTCATCGCCGCCTAAGTTGAAGGCCTGGGTCTTGTCCTCGATCATGCCTTTGGCCGTGGCAAAGATGATGGGCACATGCTCGTTCATCTTACGTATCTCCTTACCCAGGGTAAAGCCGTCCTTTTTGGGCATCATCACATCGAGGATCAGTAGGTCGAACTCTTGCTGGGTGAACTCGCGCAAACCGGCCTCACCATCCTTACAAAGCACCACATCAAATTTTCCTTTCAATTGCAGGTAGTCCTGTAATAGGGTGCCCAGGTTCGGATCATCTTCAACAAGTAGTATTCTCTTCATGCAGCAACATTAAATTTGAGTTCGAACTCAGAGCCTTTCTCTTTTTCCGACCGCACGCTGATCATACCCTCCAGGCGTTTAACAATAGTATTCACATAGCTTAAGCCTAAGCCAAAGCCCTTTACATCATGCAGGTTACCGGTAGGTACCCGGTAGAACTGCTCAAATATCTTGGCCTGCTGATCGCGGCTCATGCCTATGCCCTTATCAGCCACGCGGATCACCAGTTGATTGCCCTTGTTGAGGGTAGTAATGGTGAGCTGGGGTTCATCGCGGCTGTATTTAATGGCATTATCTACCAGGTTAAAGATCACGTTCGAGAAGTGCAACTCATCGGCTTCGATCACGGCATCCTCAGCATCTAAATGCATCTCCACATGGGCATTGCTTTTTTGCAACCTTAACGACATGCTGCTCAATACATCCATGATCAGCTCGTTCACCTCTATCGGCTGTTTGTCCAGCTTAAAGTCGTTCTTTTCGATGCGGGCAATGTTCAGTACCCGCTCTATGTGGCTACCCAGGCGGGCGTTCTCTTCATAAATAATGTCGGCCAACCTGCCCACGCGCGCTTTATCCTCCATGATCTCCTTATCCTTCAAAGCCTCGCTGGCGATCATAATGGTAGATACCGGGGTCTTGAACTCGTGGGTCATGTTGTTAATGAAGTCGGTCTTCATTTCCGATATCTTCTTTTGACGCAGGATGGAGAACAGTGTGAACCCAAAACAGAATATCAGCACCAATAGTAACCCGCCGCTGATCGATAGCATATAGGTCATGGTGTTGATGATGTGCGCGTTCTTATCAGGGAAGCGGATCTTTAGTTGGCCGGGGTCGTTCACCACATCGGTAAAAATGGGCGAGCGGTAGGTGTCATCAGTGTTGAATACAGGAGCCTTGCCCGACTGGTCGTGCGCATTGGTATAAATGAGCGAGTCGTTGTTGGCGGTGGTCACCTCGTAATCAAATAGCATACTGATGCCTTTGTTGGCAAATTCATAGCGCAGCAACGAATCCAACCACAGCCGATCGATACGTTCCTTCAGCGGCTGGCCCACCTTTTTGTATTCGGCGGCAAGGCTTTCCATAACGGTGACCTCCGGGTGTTTCGACTGACCGATAGAATCATCCTTAAGTAATTGCCTGATCTGGGCAATGCGGCGTTCTTTAGCCTTACGGTTCTGCTCGCGCTGCCATAACGGGTTGATCTGCGGCACGGCCACGATCTGGCGCCCTAACTGAGGGTCGCTGTATTGATAATATGCGGTGTCGTATTTATGAAGCTTGCGGCTTTTTTTGATGGCGGTGATCTCTGGTGGTAACTGACGCTGGTAAACATAACCATTCTCGTCGGTCACCTCCACCACGCGCATGCGTACGTTCACCATATCTTCCTGTGGCTGGCCGTACAATTCATCGTCAAGGCGTGAGCGTACCAGTAAGCGCTGCAGGCTATCGCGCAGCAAGGAAATGCGGCGGTCGTGTTGTTGTTTTTCGCGGGCGGCCTCGGCCGTCGGGCCAAAAAGTTTTTCGGCCGTACTGCTGGAGGTGGTCACGGTGGTCTTGTTCACGCTTACGCTATCGACCCTGCTTTTCACAAAGCGGTTGGCGTCTTGCCTCTCCATCTTGGTGCGCACGGTGGTAAGCACATCGTTCACATCCCGGTCGAACAGTTCACTTTGTTGCTTGAACGATTGGCGAAGAAAAAAATATTGCATGGCCACCACCCCTAATAAGGCAAAACCCATCAGGCCCATGATCAAGGCTATACTTCTTTTTTTCATCGTTCAACAAAATTAACCGAATTAGCATGCGCTCAGGTCCATTTAACAAATTTTAACACATTTTTACTCATCAGGCTAAACAGCTGATAGCTAAATCTTTTACATTTACACTTTGTACACCTAAAAGCTTCGTTATCATGAAAAAGCGTTTCTTCGACCCCGGGTTCGAGTTCATCTTCTCGGTAGGTATCATGGCCGCACTGGCCATTCCACAATTGATCTTTGCACAAGATAAGAACGATAAGATAAGAGAGATCAACATCACGATCAAAGGGAATGACACTACCTTCAATGGTAAGAACTTAAAAGATATGTCGGCTCCGGAGAAACAACAGGCCCTGGCCGAGATCAGCAAGACCGTTAGGCCCAAAGGCCGCCTGATGCCTCATGGTTTAGGGCTTTCGGGCATAGCCGACAGCAGCCGTGTGCGTATGTATACTTTCACGACCGATTCGGCATGGGGCGGTAACCGGCCTAACCGTATGTCGTTTGATATGGATATGCGCCGCGAAGGCACTGACCGGGCCTTGTTCGATAGGCCGATAAGGGTACGCACCATCAGCCTGAGCAACAGCCAAAATTTTGATTATAGTCATTTTGATAAAAGCGGGATCAATACTCACATTCGCTACCGTGTTTCAGAGGCATTTCCTGATGTGATGAAGAAGATGACCGGCTCGGAAAAAAGCACACTTGACCTGCAAGACCTGCTGCTATCTCCACAGTTCTCGACCGGTAAGACCTCGATCAGCTTTACCCTGCCGGCCAAGAACGCCGAGGTAAGCTTCACTGATACCGATGGCAAAGTGATCTGGAAAGAAAAAGCGATGACCGCTACCTTTAGCAAGACCTTTAACCTTGGCACCAATGGCGTATACTACCTGGTAGTTAAACAGGGAAGTAACACGGCTATAAAAAGGGTGGTCAAGGAATAAGTAAGGATACAAGCAGATATATCGTTTTAGAGTCCCCTCCCTCGGGAGGGGTGCGCAGGGTTGCGCGATGGCGGGGAGGGGTTCGTTATCAGATATATGAAGAACAAGATTATTCCATACAACCCCAAACTTAAAGCCTTAGCCAAGGAACTACGCCAAAACATGACCTTAGGTGAGGTGCTAATTTGGAATGAACTCAAAGGTGACAAAATGCTTGGCTTTGACTTCGACCGTCAGCGATGTATAGATCGCTATATCGTCGATCTCTACTGCAAGCAATTAATGCTCGCGATAGAAATAGACGGACGGTCGCACGAAAATGCGGAAACTTACGAGAACGATGTCGTTAGGCAGCAAAGACTCGAAAGCTTTGGCATCACGTTCTTACGCTTTAGTGAGGCGGAGGTAAGGCACGACATGTTTAACGTGCTACGAACGATCGAAAGCACCATACTGCTCATGGTGAAGAACAACAATGATATCCAACTTCCAAAAGGGTTTGACAGAGAACTCCTGAAAAGACTATAATCTTAGTTGGCTATACCCCTCCCTGGCCCTCCCGGGGGAGGGAACCCTGATCAAATTTCTACTTCTAATAAACCCTGCACAAAAGCCCCTTCAAGTATTCTCCCTCGGGGAACGATGATCTGACCGGATGGTCTTCGGGTTGGCAGAACTGGTAGATGAACTGTACTTGTTTACCGGCGTCAAGTGCGGCCCATGCCAGTACCTGCTTAAAGTTCTCGAGGTCCATAGCGCCCGAGCAGGAGTAGGTGGCCAGCAGTCCACCTTTATTGAGCAGCAGCATAGCTATACGGTTAAGGTCTTTATAAGCACGTGAGGCGCGGTCAAGTGCCGACCGCGATGGTGCGTATTTAGGTGGGTCAAGTATGATCACATCAAAGGTCTGTCCGTCTTCTTTGAATTTACGCAGCTGCTTGTTCACGTCCGATTTGATGGCGGTATGCTTAGCAGCGTCCAGTCCGTTCAATTCGATATTCTTGCGTAAGGTCTCGATAGCCAGTTCGGAGCTATCCACACTGGTTACTGATGCGGCACCTTTTTTCAAACTGTTAAGCGTGAAGCCACCGGTATAGCAAAAGCAATCCAACACGCTTTTGCCAGCGGTATGGTCGGCGAGTATGCGGCGGTTATCGCGCTGATCGCAATAGAAACCTGACTTTTGGCCTTCGGCTATGTTAATGCCGTAAACCAAGCCATTCTCTTTAACCTCAACCAACTCAGGTGGCGCTGATCCGGCCAGCACTTCGTTAGCGGTCTCCAAGCCTTCGTGAGCACGTGAAGTGGCATCACTTTTATCGTAGATGCCTTTGGGCTGAAGCAAACGCTGTAATTCGTCAATGATCACCGGTAGGCTGTTCTGTATGCCCGAGGTAAGGATCTGTAAGGAGAGATGGTCGGCGTATTTGTCAACGATCAGTCCCGGCAGGTAATCGGCCTCGCTGAAGATCAGTCGGCAGGTATTAGTATCTCCATTTTGTAAAATGTCGGCACGGCTTTGCACCGCGATAGCTACCTTTTGCCTGAACCAGTCGGCGTTGATCTCCACACTTTCGTCCCATTCCAGCAAGCGCAGTGCCACGCGCGATGCATCGTTATAAAAGCCATAGGCCATGAACCGGCCCTGAGCGTCTACCGCACGTACCACGTCGCCATTGGCCGGCTTACCTTTAACCCGTTCGATAGCCCCTGAGAACACCCATGGATGGCGTTGTAATACTGCTTTTTCTTTCCCTTTTTTAAGGATCACCTCGATCATAGCCGCAAAGATACGCAAAGCGGCACTAATATGGTCGTAAGTGCTTCTATCGGGTATAGTAAGCAAAGAAATGTATGAGCAATAAAAAAGCCCCAGCTATTCAGCTGAGGCCCGGGGTATATCTTAGTTCGTACTAATTAGTGGCTTGTTGAAGTTTGGCCGGCATCTGCTAATAAGCGGCCGCCTTTGTAGTAATAACGGGTCCAATATGGATCGGCCAGGTAGCTTACCATAACGCCTTTACTGGTAGAGGCATGTGCGAATTTACCATTACCGATGTATACACCAACGTGGGTGATGGCACGACTGTGGATCTTGAAGAAGACCAGATCACCTTCTTTAAGGTCTTCCTTACCAACAGGGTTCACCATGCTGAATATATTACGGCTGTTGTTGCCGATCGCCGTGTTAAATACCTTAGTATATAACTGATAAGCAAAACCCGAGCAATCGATACCTCTTTTGGTATCACCACCCAAGCGGTAAGGCGTTCCTACCCAGTCATAAACGAATTGGAAAAGCTTCACGTTAGAGGTAGCTGATAACGCCACGCCCATGATCTGCGAGAAGTAATCTTTTGCTAAGCTTTTATCTTCTTCTGTCTCGGTTTGCGCCGATTGTTCTGGAACACTTTTTGTTTGCGCAGATGACGCTAAAACACTCAAAATTAGGGCAATAGCAAGGGACAATTTCTTCATTTAATCAACAGTTCTTTAAACAGATCAGGTTACTTGTTTATTAAAATGGACACTGGTGTCTATTGTTAGATACAAAGCTAAAGGATCTTTGCATATATCCAAATGTCGAAAACAATTTTTTTTAAAATTAATTTTTATACGTTGCCGATTAAATTTAGGTTGCATAAACGGCGCGCAAGATAAATTAATTTGAAGAAAAGGGTAGGGCGATCTGTTTTTTTCGTGGATATAGTATAGATTTGCGCATCTCAAAACAGAAATCGATCGTAAAGGAAATGAGTTCAGTTGCAATAACTAAAGACACTTACCTGATGTGGTACGAACTGATGCTGCTCATGCGCAGGTTCGAAGAAAAAACAGGCCAGCTATACGGACAGCAAAAGATCAGAGGCTTTTGCCACTTATATATAGGACAAGAGGCCGTTCTGGCCGGTGCCGTTTCGGCCTTACGTCATGAGGACAGCATGATCACCACTTACCGCGATCACGCACACGCTTTAGCTAAAGGTACCTCACCGGGCGCTATCATGGCCGAGATGTACGGTAAAGCTACCGGTATATCTAAAGGTAAAGGTGGCTCGATGCACATGTTCGATAAAGAGAACCATTTTTACGGCGGTCACGGTATCGTTGGTGGCCAGATCCCACTGGGTGCCGGTATCGCATTTGCCGAAAAATTTAAAGGTACCGATAACCTGAACGTTTGTTACATGGGTGATGGTGCCGTTCGTCAAGGTGCCCTGGGCGAGACCTTTAACATGGCCGCTTTGTGGAAATTGCCTGTGATCTTCGTTTGCGAGAACAACGGTTACGCCATGGGTACCTCAGTGGCCCGTAGTACCGCCGATATCGATATCTATAAATTAGGTCTGCCTTACGGTATACCTTCATCAGCTGTTGATGGTATGGATCCGGTGGCTGTACACAACGCTATGGACGAGGCCGCTCAACGTGCCCGTGCCGGTGAAGGACCTACCTTCCTGGAAATGCGTACCTACCGTTTCAAAGGTCACTCCATGTCTGACCCTCAAAAATACCGCACCAAAGAAGAGGTTGAAAGCTACAAAGCCAAAGATCCTATCGAGATCGTAAAACAAGAGATCGAAAAGAACGGTTATGCTGACGAGAAATGGTTCGAGGAGATAGCTGCCAAGATCAAAGGACAGGTAGACGAGGCAGTTAAATTTGCCGAAGAGTCACCATGGCCTGAGGCTTCTGAGCTTTACACTGATGTGTACGTTCAGTCTGACTATCCATACATCCGCGAGTCGTAGTCTCTATTTATAATATTATCTGATCCAAACTATCATCATTATATATGGCTGAAGTAGTTAAAATGCCCAAAATGAGCGATACCATGACCGAAGGTGTGATCGCTAAATGGCATAAAAAAGTTGGCGACAAAGTTAAGTCGGGCGATCTGTTAGCCGAGGTCGAGACCGATAAGGCCACCATGGACTTCGAATCGTACCAGGAAGGCACACTGCTTTATATTGGTGTTGAAGAAGGTAGCGCCGTACCGGTCGATGCTGTTATAGCAGTGATCGGTAACGAGGGCGAAGATTATAAGCCGTTGTTAGAAGGCGGTTCAGGCGAGGCTAAAGAGGCCAAACCAGCTGCTGATAAAAAGGCTGACGCTCCTAAAGAGGAGAAACCAAAAGAAGAAAAGACCGAAGAGGCTGTGGATACCTCGAACATCAAAGCTGCGGTGATCCGTATGCCTTTGTTGAGTGATACCATGACCGAGGGTACCATCAATAAATGGAACTTCAAGGTTGGTGATAAAGTTAAAGCTGATGATTCATTAGCTGATGTGGATACCGACAAAGCTACCATGGAAGTGGTAGGTTACGAAGAAGGTACTCTGCTTTACATCGGTGTTGAAGAAGGTGGCACCGCTAAGGTGAACGACATCATTGCCATTGTTGGTGAAGAAGGAACCGATATACAGCCATTGTTGAAAAGCGGTGGTAGTGCACCTGCTGCCAAAAGCGAAGAAAAGAGCGAAGCTAAAGAAGAAAAAGCTGAAGAAGCTGCTCCTGCTGCGTCATCAGCTAATGCTGATGATAGCCGCGTAAAAGCATCTCCGCTTGCCCGCAAGATCGCTAAAGATAAAGGCATCAACCTTAACGAAGTTAAAGGTAGTGCCGAAGGCGGCCGTATCACCAAAAAGGATATCGAAGGCTTTACCCCTTCTACCAAAGAAGTATCACAAAAAGCTGCTGCCGAAGAGGCCGCTATTAGCGCTAACGCTAAAGAAGGTGCCGCTAAAGCTGGCCCGACCATTACCCTGGCACCATTCGTAGGTGAAGAGAAATTCACTGAGAAACCGGTTACCCAAATGCGTAAGGTGATCGCTAAGCGTTTGTCTGAAAGCTTATTCACTGCTCCTCACTTCTTCGTTACCGTTTCTATCGATATGGATTCGGCCATCGTTGCCCGCAACAAGATGAACGAGGTAGCTCCTGTGAAGATATCTTTCAACGACCTGGTAGTCAAAGCTTGTGCTGTTGCCTTAAAACAACACCCGGCCATCAACTCATCGTGGTTAGGTGATAAGATCCGCTTCAACGAGCACGTGAACATCGGTATCGCCGTAGCGGTAGACGAAGGTCTGCTGGTACCGGTAGTACGTTTTGCAGATGGTAAATCATTAAGCCGCATCAGCGCCGAAGTGAAAGAATTTGCCAAGAAAGCAAAAGATAAAAAACTGCAGCCATCTGATTGGGAAGGTTCAACATTCACCATATCTAACTTAGGTATGTTCGGTGTGGAAGACTTTACCGCCATCATTAACACTCCTGACTCATGTATCCTGGCCGTTGCCGGTATACAGCAGGTGCCTGTTGTGAAGAATGGTGCAGTGGTACCAGGTAACGTAATGAAAGTGACCTTGAGCGCCGATCACCGTACGGTGGATGGTGCAACAGCCGCTGCGTTCCTGAACACCGTAAAATCATTACTGGAAGAACCGGTAAGGTTATTGATATAATACAGAACACTCTTTTTATAGAGAAGCCCTTTGGTGAAAGCCAAAGGGCTTTTTGCTCTTTAAGCGAAATTTTACGGATACCATAATGAGACCACTGTTCACCCTTTTACTGATCGCCTTTTGCCAGTGCATGGTGTGGGCGCAGGCCAAAGAGCCTACGTTAATACGGTTGTTGGACAGAGACAATCATTGTGCTTTTGAGGGCACCACGGTTACCCTCGACACCGCGCACTACGCCGAGAGCCGTAACGTATCATACAGTTACAGCTACATGTATCCTAAGAATTTTAAGGAGATATGGCCGAAGGAAGAAGTGGTAAGCGAGGTTCGTAAAAAGACAGACGCTTATATAGATACCGTTACCTATCAACAAGTGGATGACGAGGCATCCTTTAAGATCTATGCTGGCCGGGTGATCCCGTTCCCGGTCGAGAAGAGCCGGATGCTAAAAGTGGCCGACATCTTAACCGTAGATAAGGCAGTTAGCGACCACATCAAAGCTATCAGGGCCGGTAGCGACAAAGAACTGGGCAAGGTCAGCATCACCTCTTTCTGCAAAGGCGTAAAGGGCTACCGCTACACGATCTGCGTTAAAGGCTCACGTGGCGATACTGAATACATTTATAAGGTGATCGTGGCCGAGATGCCCGGGTCTGACGAATTGATCTTTTCCCACTTCCTGTACCGATATAAAGCCACTCTTAAAAGCAAGTATGAACCTATCGGGATCACATTGGCCAACTCGTTCAAAGCTGATCAGGGCTAATGGCTATTGGTCCAGCAGCTTTTATAAACAATTTTGCCGATCATTCGTAACTTTGCCTGACCGGTAATTATATCCCGTTCTATTCCACACTTACCTATGTTCGGACTGTTCAAAAAGAAATCCACTTCAGCGACCACGCCTTTGGCAGATTATGGTTTTGTATCGGTAGACCTGCACTCTCACGTGCTCCCCGGTATCGATGATGGCGCGCAAACCGTTGAAGATTCGGCCGTGCTGATCCGTGAGATGATGGATATGGGGATCAAAAAGATCATTGCCACCCCGCACGTCATGGCCGACTATTATCGGAATAATGCGCAAACCATCAATGCAGCGTTGGCTACCTTGCGCCAGCATTTGACCAGTGAGGGCATAGATGTAGAGATCGAAGCTGCTGCCGAGCATTACTTTGATGAGTTCTTTATGAACCTGATCGATACTGATGCCCTTATGCTGATCAACAATAAATATGTATTGTTCGAGATGTCGTTCGCGAGTAAGCCACACAACGTGTTGCCCACAGTAAATAAACTTACCGAGAAAGAGCTTATACCGATCATGGCTCACCCCGAGCGTTATCCATACTTCACCGTACAAGAGGCTGAGCAGTTACGTAGCTGGGGTTGCCGTATGCAGATCAATACCATCAGCCTGACCGGCTATTATGGTAAGGGGGTTAAAGAAAGTGCAGAGGCATTCATCGATGCCGGACTGGTGGATTTCATTTCGAGCGATATGCACCATCCACGTCATGCTGAGGCCTTACGCAATGCGCTCAAAATGCCTTATCTCGCCAAATTGAGAGATAGTGGTGCGTTGCAGAATTCAAGCCTGCTGTAGTTTTCACATATAGCCTCCCCTATTTGGGATCAGTATAAATAGCTAATTACCTCACACTATTTTCGATAGTTTAGGTAGCTTGCTATATAACAGATCTAACTTATGGAAGACCTTGCTAAAGGGGCGGGATCGGGAGAAAGCGATCAGCCCAAGGAAAGATCCCGACGTGATTTCCTGAAGACCTCCTCCCTGCTTACCGCTGTGGCCTTAACACCCGGCGTGGCCATCAAAGCGGCCGAGAATCATCTTGACGAAAAAGTGGCCGCCGTGTTTGAAAAGATGCCGTTGAGCCTTACCGTTAATGATAAGCTTCATAAATTATCCATCGAACCACGTGTTACCCTGCTTGACCTGTTGCGTGAGCAACTGCATTTAACAGGTACCAAAAAGGGCTGCGACCTTGGGCAATGCGGTGCCTGTACCGTACATGTTGACGGGCATCGTGTCAACTCGTGCCTTACCCTGGCCATGACCACCGATGGTAAAAAGGTGACCACTATTGAAGGGTTGGCCAAAGGCGAAGAACTGCACCCTATGCAGGAAGCCTTTATCAAGCACGATGGTTTTCAATGCGGCTATTGTACGCCTGGGCAGATCATGTCGGCTGTGGCTTGCATACGCGAGGGCCATGCGAACAGCGAGGGCGAGATACGCGAGTTTATGAGCGGTAATATTTGCCGTTGCGGTGCTTATCCGAATATCGTGAACGCCATTATGGAGGTCAAGAACGGAGGGCAGCAGGTATGAAGCAGTTCCAATACATTCGCCCTTCCAGCCAGCAAAGCGTGATCGATGCCGTCAGTAAGTCCGGCGCTAAAGTGATCGCAGGTGGCAGTAACCTGGTGGACCTGATGAAGAATGGTGTGATGGCACCCGATAAACTGGTCGATATTCAGAAACTTCCTCTCAAAGGCATCAATACTTATAAAGGTGGATTGACCATCGGCTCTATGGCGCTCAACAGTCAGGTGGCCGAGAATGACCAGGTCAAAAAACATTTCCCGCTATTATCGATGGCGCTGAATGCCGGTGCATCGGCCCAGATCCGTAACATGGCTACCGTTGGCGGCAATATGATGCAACGCACCCGTTGTTCATATTTTTATGATACGGCCATGCCTTGCAACAAACGCAACCCCGGCAGTGGCTGTGGTGCTATTGGTGGCATCAACCGTATGCATGCCATATTTGGGGCCAGCGATAAATGTATAGCCGTACACCCAAGTGACATGTGCGTGGCATTAGCTGCGTTAGATGCTGTTGTGGTGGTGCAGGGCCGTAAAGGCAAACGCGAGATACCTTTCACACAATTTCACCGCCTGCCAGGCGATCATCCTGAATTGGATAACACGTTGGCCAAGGATGAACTGATCACTGAGGTACATTTGCCTGATAACCGGTTTGCCAAGAACAGCTACTATTTAAAATTACGCGATCGCGCTTCGTATGCGTTCGCATTGATTTCGGTAGCGGCTGCATTGGAGATGGACGGCAACGTGATCAAGGATGTACGCTTAGCCATGGGCGGAGTGGCTCACAAACCCTGGCGGCATACCGCTGCCGAGCAAATGCTGAAAGGCAAGCCTGCTACCGTGGCCAACTTTGAAAAGGCCGCAGCCGTGGCCATGCAGGGTGCCAAAGCATACGAGTATAACGATTTTAAACTGCAAATGGCACCGGCCGCTATCGTTGAAGCGCTGAGCCACGCCGCAGGGCTTATCTGATCCATTGCCTATCATCATCATGAATAACGATCAACTCAACATAGCACCTCCTCCTTTCACCGATGGCATTGACCGGGTGGATGGACGACTGAAGGTGACCGGTGCAGCAAAGTACTCGGCCGAGTACGATATGCCGAACATGAGCTATGCCGTATTTGCGCTAAGCACCATCACCAAAGGAACGATCAAAAGCATTGACACCAAAGCTGCCGAACGTGCCCCCGGTGTACTGGCAGTTATCACTTACCTTAACGCCCCCAAAGTACCCGGTTACGATACCGGCGGCGACCCGAGTAAACCGCCCACCGGCGGCGGTCCGCTTAAGTTCTTTGTAGATAATACCGTTAAATATAGTGGTCAACCGGTAGCCATGGTAGTGGCCGATTCGTTCGAACGGGCCACGCATGCGGCCTCACTGGTGAAAGCCACATACAATAAAGAAGAACACCAGACCGACCTGACCAAGAACATGGCCAAGGCCGCAGCACCTAAAGGTAACCGCGGTGCCGACTATAAACGCGGCAACCCTGAAGACTGGAAGACCGCCGCGGTAAAGCTGGAACATGAATACGTGGTGCCGATAGATGTGCACAACCCGATGGAGCTGAGTGCGCTGATAGCGCATTGGCCCGCCGACGACAAGATCGTTGTATACGGTAAAACACAGGGTGTAAAGTCGACCCAGAACGCCATTGCGCAAGCTTTTAAACTGCCGCCTGATAATGTGCAGGTGACCGCCAAATTTGTGGGTGGTGCCTTTGGTAATGCCTTGCGTACCTGGCCGCATGAGATCGCCACCGTTGCTGCCGCCAAATTGGTGAAGCGACCGGTTAAAACGGTGATCACACGTCAAATGCAATTCAATACGGTAGGTTACCGGCCTTACACCTGGCAAAAGATCAGCATGGGTGCCACGGCCGATGGTAAGCTTACCGGCATCATACACGAGGCCACAGGACAAACGTCCAGCTTTGAAGAGTTCACTGAAGGTACCGTGAACATGACCCGTTTCATGTACGCCTGCCCGGGCGTGAGCACCGTGTACCGCATAGCCCCATTGGATGTGAACACACCTACCTGGATGCGCGGCCCTGGTGAAGCTACCGGCGCATTCGCCCTGGAATCGGCCATTGACGAACTGGCTGATCAACTGGGCATCGATCCTATCGAGCTTAGGGTGATCAACCATGCTGATACCGACCCGGAGAACGGCAAACCATTCAGCAGCAAGAACCTGAAAGAGGCCTACCAGATGGGTGCCGATAAAATAGGTTGGAAGGACAGAAAAGCCAAGCCGGGTACCAATATGAAAGATGGTTGGTTGGTAGGCTATGGCCTGGGAACGGGTGTTTTTGGTGCAGGCCGTGGCCGCGCTACGGTGAAGGCCACCATGCAAGCCGATGGCGTTCTGCTCTTGCAAACGTCTGTGACCGATATTGGCGTGGGTACCGGTACTGCCATGACGCAGATCGCGTCGGAGATATTCACCAATGTGCCGGTCAAAAAGATCAGGTTCGAGCTGGGTGATTCGTCATTACCTCCATCGCCAACGCAGGGTGGATCTATGATCACTTCTACGGTTGGGGGTGCTGTACATGATGCCTGTACCGCATTAAAGCAAAAGTTCCAGCAGCTGATAGGTAACGGCGGCACCGATAACCCTGATTACGTTAAGGTCCTTAAAGACAAGAACCTGCCATCATTAGATGTGACCATCACAGGTTCGGGCAGCTCCGAGTTACGTAACTTTTCAAGCTATTCCTATTCTGTGCATTTTGTGCAGGTAAAGGTGCATCCTACCACCGGCATCCTAAAGGTAAGCAACGTGGTATCGGTAGCTGACTCCGGTCACATCGTGAGCCCTAAAACGGCCCGAAGCCAGATCATTGGTGGTGCAATAGGAGGCATAGGTATGGCCCTGATGGAAGAAGGTATTATGGACCATCGTTATGGCCGCTACGTGAATGCCGACCTGGCCAATTACCACGTGCCTGTACACGCCGACATACCGCAGATCGATACCTTATTTGTGAACAAGCCCGACTTCAAAGTGAACCCCATGGGAGCCAAAGGCATGGGCGAGATCGCGCTGATCGGTATGAGCGCCGCAGTGGCCAACGCTATTTACAACGCCACAGGTAAACGCATACGCGAGTTGCCGATCACACCTGACAAGCTGATCAGCAAAGCCTGATGAAATGACCTGATAACGAGGGCTGCAAATAAATTGAATTAAATTTTTGATAACAAGAACCGATCTATATATTTGCAGCCCGCAACGGGGGGTTAGCTCAGCTGGCTAGAGCGCTTGCATGGCATGCAAGAGGTCATCGGTTCGACTCCGATACTCTCCACAACTTAAAAGCCTTCATATCTGAAGGCTTTTTTCATGCCCAAACTTTTCTCTTGTCTATTCATTGGATGTTAGGTCCCTTAACATTTATGTAGTACATATCATCTATGACAAAAGCAGAATATAAACAGACTTTCACAGACGAGGATGCTGTGGGTTGGATGTCCATCGACCAACAGCTTGAGAAGCTCTATCCCGGACAGGAGCCGCAACATTACGGCACTGTGGTCAAATACATGATCGGTGGTAATGACCCTTTGGATGGTTTGAGTATCTACGAGAGTTCAAAACATACCGATCACTTTCATATCGTAAGCTATGGTCTTTCTGAACTGTATTACAACGAGGAGAGCGCCGGCGGAGAATTCAGTAAATGGGGATTTGAGCTGACCTTCCGTGTTAAAAAAGCCAATGGTGAAAGCCCTTCTGATCAAGCATGGGCCATGAATATGATGCAAAACCTGGCGAGGTACGTGTTCAGCAGCAAAAGGTGGTTCGAGGAGTACCACGCCCTTGATGCCAGGGGGCCGATCAGGATCGGATATGATACTGATATTACGGCATTAGCCTTTGTGACCGACCCTGAATTAGGTACGATAGACACCCCGCATGGACAAGTCCAATTTTTACAAATAGTAGGTCTTACTACAGATGAATTTAAAAGCCTGACCGTTAATAATGGTGACAAGACCGTGGAAGAGGTCATCACTCAACTGAGAGCTAATGACCCACTGCTCATCACCGACCTCGGCAGAAAATAAACAAGGCGAACCTTTTATCTGATGGGTTCGCCTTCTTTAATGATGTCTACTTAAAAGCCTAATTGCCTGATGAAGATGTTGATCGCTTCATGATACAACAGTATGGTGATCATGATGCCGCTGAGCGCACCAAAGAAGTGAGCATCATGGTTGATGCCACCGTATGAACGTTTAGAAGCATAGGCGCAATACACCAGGTACAACACCCCGAACAATACGGCCGGGATGGGTATAGGCAGCGGAAATATACGCATGGGTACCCTCGGGTTGAACAGGATAAAGCTGAACACCACAGCACTTATCGCGCCTGAAGCGCCCAAGCTATGGTAGTTAAGGTCGTCCTTATGTTTGCTGATCGAGGGCAGGTCGCTTAGGATCAGACTGGCAAAATACAACAGGGCGAATTGCCAGTGCCCAATGATCTGCTCCAGTGTGAAGGCAAAGGCAAAGAACGACCACATGTTGAAGAAAAGGTGCATCCAGTCGGCATGGATAAAGCCACTGGTGATCACCGTGTACACCTTGCGGCCACGGGCAATACTGTACGGATGCAGCATCAGGGTGTAATGCAGGTCCTCGTTATAAAAGGCCAGCAGCGATAGGATGATGTTGATGGCAAAAAGCGCCGAAGCTACCGGTGTGGCATTTAAGAATTGTTCCATTATTGCAGATCAAGTTTAGTGTTGTTCATTAACCGGGCTACCGGGTAACGCATATAAGTGTTCTCAAAGAACGGCGAGTTGCGGTACACGAACTCCAGCTGTGCGGCAGCGCTGTTGGCCAGCTGCGGGTTCCGGCTCTTTTCGTCGTCGAGCTTCTTTTGTAATTCAGGATGTTGTTTCAGGTACTGGTACGCAATGTCCTCGAACACGTAATCAGAGTAATGCTCTTTTTGGCTCAACATGGAGTCAAAAAAGTTCCATGCAAAAAAGGAATCTACGCCCTGCGGCTCCAGCGTTTCAACGATGTAGCGGTTGATCGGCTGGTCAGTGCTCACCACGTAGTCGCCCTGGTAAAATTTTACTTTATTATCATTGATCACGTTCAGTTTAACGCCACTGTGCACATAGTGCCCCTCATACGGGCGGGTGCCGGTCTTGAGGTCGGTTATGTAATAGGTTTGCACGGTAAGTGTGGTATTGTGCGTTAAACGGCGCATGGCCACATGGTTCAGCTTGAACAGATCGATCACCTTACCCCATGCTTGCGGAATGATATATGCCACGGGTTTATCAGCCGTTAGCGTAGCCCGGTAAGTGTTAAAGTATTTGATGTTCTTGGTATATGGCTTATTGCGATCGTAGTACAGGCGGGGCAAACCGCTAATGTCGCTAGGTTTGCGCGCGGCCTCATAGCCTTTAAAAGGGATCATATCGTAGTGCTGATCGTCAAGGTCCCAGTTCAGGGCAAAGGTCTTTTGTTGTTTCACGGCCTCATCGGTCTCCCGTTTTAACTTGCCGATTTGTGACGCATCGCGGTGCGTCACATCGATCAGGTGTTGCATCAGGGCATAGGTTGCATACACTTTCTTGTCGTAAGGCTTCAGCATATGCGTCTCGCTCACATAGCTAATGGTATTGTGCTGTACGGTATATCCGGTCGAAAATCTTGGCGTTTCCAGGAACGCTACAATGCCCGAATCGGGCGTTCCTTTCATGCTCTCCACATACGGGATCATGTCATAGCCGCTTTTGGCCATACGCCGGTAAAGCTCTGGGCTCAACTGCTCGGCAGTGTACTTGGCCAGTATGGGGTGCTGTTTGTTCTTTTGCGTTTCGATCAGCGTCATCACGTACTGGTAATCGGCCCCGTTACTGGCATGGTTATCTAAAAACACATCGGGCTGCCAGGTATTGAATATTTGCATAAAGGCCAACGCATTGCGGCTATCGGCTTTGATGAAGTCGCGGTTAAGGTCAAGGTTGCGATAGTTACCTCTGAAACCATAAGCACGAGGCCCGTTCTGGCTCACGCGCGATATACCCCGGTTCAAGCTACCATCGATATTGTAAAGAGCGATGAAGCAGATCACCACATCGTTAGGGATGAGGCCTTTTTTGAGCAGATCGCGGCTGAGCATCATGCTGGCATCTATACCCTCGGGCTCACCAGGATGGATGCCGTTGTTGATCAGGATCACGCGCTTGTTCTGCGCCTTGATCTTGGCCGGGTCAAAAGTGCCGTCCTTAGAGAGCACCAGCAGCGTAAGGGGTTTACCGGCATCAGTGCTGCCGTAGTTGAACGTCCTCGCCTGCTTAGGGTATTGTTTAACCAATTTAGCGTAATACGCCATCACCTCTGCATAGGTCGCGGTGTAATTCTTGTCGGTGCTGAGCTCGAACGGGGTGACCTGCGCGTAAGCGCTACCACAATATAAGGCCAATGCCAACCAGAGCAGTTTTTTCATAGCGCTAAATATAGCAGATCTTGCCCTTACACCACGGGGCGTGCTATATCCTGCAAAACATTTGCTGATCATCAATGTGTTTAAGTAGCTTTATTTGCTTAATACCGATACGCTTATGACCCAGTTACACATCCTTAACGGTGATGCTATGCTAAACGCCTTTGATCAGACCGGCCTCGATGGTGAGGTGATGGTTTGGCGGGAAGTATTATCTGAAGGGCCGCTCGCACCCACCATCGATGCCTCCTTTTGGGAAACCAGGCAACAGTGGATCACCGGCACTTTTGAAGATGCGCCGGGCAGTTATCAAGACATGGTGTTAATTGAACTGGAGAAACTTAGTCAGCCTTATGATGAGATCACGCTCTGGTTCGACAATGACCTGCATTGCCAGGTGAATCTGTTAGGCGTATTACAGCTGCTCAAAGATCAGGTAGACCTATCGGCTCCCGGCATTTACCTGGTGTCGCCCGGCGCTGAGCAGGATAGCGCTGGTTTCAAAGGCATGGCGCAGCTTAATGGCGATGAGCTGGAAGATCTGTATGATGCTCGCCTGCATTTGACAGAGTATGATCTAACCCTATCTACCGAAGCCTGGCAAAAATACACCCCTAACGATTCAGATGCCTTACAGCAATGGATCAGTACGAATCCATTTTGGGGAAGCCTGCACAAGCTTAAGCCAGCACTGGAAGCACAGGTACAGCGTTCACGCGTTGGCGACGACGGGTTAAACAATGTCGAGCGCATCCTGATCCGCCTTAACAAAAGCGGTATCGATCAACGCGCTGAACTTTACGAAGCCTTTTGGAACGAACAGCCCGTTTACGGTATGGGTGATGCCGAGCTGGATCTTTACCTTGACCGGTTGGCGAGCAGGGGCCTTATTCAGCTACAGGCATAATGCTTACCTTCCATGAAGAAGAGTTGCACAGCCTGTGCGATAGTTTAGCTGCTCAAGATATTTATTTTGCCCAGGTGCTCGAACGATATGGTTATCCACCCTTTTGGCATCGGGCCAATACTTTTGAAACGTTAGTACATATCATCCTGGAGCAGCAGGTATCACTGGCGTCCGCACTCTCCGCCTTGAACAAATTGCGTGAACGGATACAGGAGATCACCCCTTCGCGCCTGCTGCTTCTTACCGATGAAGAGCTAAAGGCCTGTTACTTTAGCCGGCAAAAAGCTGCCTACTGCCGCTATCTGGCCGAAGCCATATTGAGCGGCACGATATACCTGGATCATTTAACCACCTTGCCTGATCACGAAGTGCGCACTCATTTGACCGCTTTAAAAGGCATTGGCAATTGGACGGTAGACATTTATTTGTTGATGGTGCTGCACCGCACCGATGTTTTCCCCATAGGCGATCTGGCGATCATTAACGCCATGAAAAGGTTGTTACCCGTACCGCCAGCCGTCACCCGCGAGCAGTTGTTGCTGATCGCTGATCAATGGCGGCCATACCGTAGCATTGCGGCCATGCTGCTATGGCACTATTACCTGAGCGAGGCCGCAACCAAAAGAAAAACTACGTAGATCGCGCACCTCTTACCCTTCTCACGGGCTTCAGCCATCCAACTTTCGTAAATGATCAGATCGTCACAATTTTATTGCAAACACACCAATGCCGGCTGATGGCATCCTTGTTGTTTGTTGTGACATATATCGGTTATGGAAAAGAAGATTTTGGCTGTAGACAACGATAAAGCGATGTTAGAGGTGCTGAACCGTGCGCTGAGCAAGGAGGGTTATGAGGTGCAAATGCTCACTCATGCCGAGCAATTGTTCAGTGAAGTGGCCAAATTTCAACCCGACCTGATCCTGTTAGATGTGATGCCTTCAGGCCTCGATGGTACCATTATATGTTCTGCCCTCAAGACCTTCCCCGAGACCCAGCACATACCGGTGATATTTATCTCAGGCAACTACAGCGCAGCATCCCAGCTACTGACCGATAAGCAGGGAGTACCTGATGATTTCGTTCTTAAGCCATTCACCATCGGCTCACTGATCGATAAGATCGGGTATCAGTTGGCTGCCTAAAATTTGAATGCCCGGCCTTCCATCCATGATTGGAGAAGGATAACGGCCGATACTGTATCCACCAAAGCTTTATTTTGTCGTCCTGCTTTTTTGACCCCACCGGCCAGTATAGCGGCCGAGGCCATTTTAGATGTGAAGCGCTCATCAAGCATCTCCACCGGTATCTCCGGAAAGGTCTTCTTTAACAGATTCACAAAACCCCTTACATGCATTGCCGACTGCGATGGCGTGTTGTCCATCTGCTTCGGCTCGCCCACTACAAAGGTCTCCACTTGTTCGGTCAGCAAATAGCGCTTCAGGTAGTCGATGATCTGGTTGGGGTGTATCGTGTCTAACCCGGTGGCGATCATTTGCATAGGGTCGGTAACGGCCACGCCAATGCGCTTGGTACCATAATCAAAAGCCATAACTCGGGCCATATCAGTGTTATTTATAATGAACCTCGCGGTGTGTTTCGCGAAGGTCATTTTCTTGTGGTCAAAGATAGACCAACCGGCACTATATCTCAAATCTCATATCTAATCGTTAACTTGCACCAATGCAGTTTAAGGAAATAGTTGGACAGCAAGCGATAAAGCAACGTTTATTGAACACGGTGCACGAGAACCGTGTGAGCCATGCCCAGCTATTTTTAGGTCCCGAAGGTTCAGGTAGTTTAGCATTGGCGGTAGCCTATGCGCAATACCTGTCGTGCGAGGACCGCAGTGCCGATGATTCGTGCGGGGCATGTTCGTCATGCCGCAAGTATGAAAAACTGGTGCACCCCGATCTGCATTTCTCGTACCCGTTCTTCGCATCAGATAAAAATGATACGGCGTTGAGCTTTATAGAGCAGTGGCGCGAGGCCCTGCTGAACAACCCTTACCTGAGCCTTGACGTGTGGCGCGGCTATTTGGAGGCCGAGAACAAACAGGCTAACATCAATATTGCCGAGTGCCACCAGATCATCAAGAAGCTGAGCTTAAAGCCGTTCGAATCGGTATACAAGATCCTGATCCTTTGGCTGCCGGAGTACTTGGACAAGGAAGGCAACACGCTGCTCAAGATCATTGAGGAGCCACAGCCTAACACCGTGTTCCTGCTGGTGGCGCAGAACCAGGACCAGATCCTGAACACTATACTGTCGCGTACGCAACTGGTCAAGGTACCGGGTCTGAGCTTTGATGATATACGCCGTTACCTGGTTGAAGAAAAAGGCGTGCCTGCACAGACCGCCGAAGAGACCGCTTATTTAAGTAACGGCAACCTGACCGAGGCCATGGCCATGCTGCAGCAGGATAGTAATAACTTCCACAATCAATTTGTGGACTGGCTGCGTAAGTGCTACAGTAATAAAGGGCTTGAACTAATGAAACTGGTGGACGTGATGGCCAAGGCTGGGCGCGAACCACAAAAGAACTTTATCCGTTACGGCATCAGCTATATACGCGAGTGCTGCCTGATCCTGAGCGATGCGGCAGACCTGGTGCATTTGCCTGCTGCCGAAAAGGAGACCGCAAAGAAAATGGCCGCTGTGATGGACCTCGATATGGCCCTGCACATCAGCCAGGTGCTCGAAAAAGCACACTACGCGGTGGAGCGAAATGCAAATCCTAAAATTTTATTTTTAGATGTATCTTTGCAGATCGTTAAGATATTACATTTTAAAATTCTCCCGAAAGGGATCAATATATAACCTGATATGGGATGTGGAAGTTGCTCGACCGGAGGCGGATGTACGCCTGCAGGCTGCAAAAGTAATGGGTCATGCATGACCAACGGCTGTAGTAAGCTGGATGTGTATGACTGGCTATCGCACATGGATATGCCCTCCAGCTATAAGCCTTTCCAGGTGGTGGAGATCAAATTCAAAGGATCGCGTAAGGATTTTTACCTTAACGCCGACAATATATACTTAGAGGCCGGTGAACTGGTAGCCGTTGAGACCGCTACCGGCGGTTATGACGTAGGCCACGTATCGCTCACGGGCGAACTGGTGCGCATGCAAATGGTCAAACGCCACGTTAAAGAGGCCGATGTGACCAAAAAGATCTATCGCCGTGCTTCACCAGCCGACGTGGATAAGTGGAAACTGGCCAAAGAACTGGAGTGGGAGACCATGCATAAGGCCCGCAAACTGGCGCTTGACCTTAACCTGAGCATGAAGATCAGTGATGTGGATTACCAGGGCGACAAGACCAAGGCCACCTTTTATTACACTGCCGAAGGCCGTGTGGATTTCAGGGAGCTGATCAAAAAGATGGCCGAATCGTTCCGCATCCGTATCGAGATGCGCCAGATCGGGATGCGTCAGGAAGCCAGTCGTTTAGGCGGTATCGGCTCTTGCGGCCGCGAACTGTGCTGCTCTACCTGGCTTACCGATTTTAAAACGGTATCTACCTCAGCCGCGCGCTATCAAAATCTATCGCTCAATACTTTAAAGCTGGCCGGCCAGTGCGGTAAGCTGAAATGCTGCCTCAACTACGAGCTGGATGGTTACATGGATGCGTTAAAACACATCCCCGATAACGTGAACTACCTGCGAACCCAACAGGGCGACGCCAAGCTGCAAAAGACAGATATCTTTAAACGCTTGATGTGGTTCAGTATACCCGGTTTTGAGAACTGGATCGTGCTGCCGATCAATCGTGTTAAAGAGATCCAAAAGCTCAATAAAGAAGGCGTAACGCCTGAATACCTGGCCGATGAGGTGATCGAGAAAGAACCGGAGGCCAAAAAGCTTGATTACGAGAACGTGGTAGGTCAGGACAGCTTGACACGTTTGGATGATCGCAGCCGCGACCGTAACAGGCCTAAAAAGAACAAGAACAAAAAACCGGGTAGTGGTGAGAACAGGCCGAAGGACCAGCAGCAAGCTGGCGGCGGTGAGCGCAAACCACAGCAGCCAAGGGATCAGCAGCCTAAACAGCGTAATGATCAGCCCAAGCGTGAGCAGCAACCGCGTCAGCCTCAGCAGCAACAACAACAAGCCCGCGACAAGAACGTTAATAAAGAAGCCACTGCAGCAACTCCAGAAGGTGCAAAGACCGAGGGCGGAGGTGCGCGCCGTAACAACAGGCGCAGGCCTAACCGTAACCGTGGCGGCAATAACAATAATAACCAGCAACCACAGGCCCCACAGGCATAATGTTGAACCAAGGCGAACATATGAACTACGCTGAGCAGGCAAGTGGATCCAATAGTGGGTCTAACAACTTGCCATGCGCGTCAAAGCCAATTAAAGGTAATGCTTCACGCAGGACATTCGGCATGACAAGCGGGCGTAGTGACCTGTTCAAATGTATTGCGTTCTTACTGGTATTGGTGACGCTTTGCATCAGCTCATGCTCGGATCCTGACCGGGTGATCGATGATAACAAGCCCATTGCCAACCAGAACTGGGGCTACGGTAATAAGATCCGTTTTGACGTGCAGATCGATGACCCTTCGGTGGCTTACAACCTGTACATCAACATGCGGGTAACGGCCAATTACCGTTATTCCAACATGTTCGTGCTGATCACGCAAAGCGGTGGCAGCATGAAAAAGGCCGACCTGGCCCGTTACGAACTCAAACTGGCCAGCCCTACCGGCGAGTGGCTGGGCCAGGGGTCGGGTAGTATGTATAGCTACCAGATACCTTTCCACAAAAATTACCGTTTCCCGGCAAAAGGCCGCTACCGTTTCGAGATCGAGCAGAACATGCGCGATAACCCTCTGCGTGCGGTAAGCAATGTTGGCTTACGGGTCGAGAAGAGCAGATAATCTCTCTGGCGAACTCCACCTTCATGATCTTTTATGAAACGATCAGGGTGCTATCCTGTTGAGTTTAAAACGCTTGGTCATGAAAAAGATTCTTTATACGTTCCTAGTTGCTTCATCAATGTTGTTAGTGGCCTGTAAAGGGTCGACCAGTAAGACCGGCGGCGACGTGGCCGACTCTGGCAGTGCAGGCAGCTCCGGTCCTGCCGATAGTGTAGGCGTGGTCAGTCCGGGCAGCCCGGCAGGCAGTTCTACCGGCGGTACCGATACCAGCACCATCCAAAGCAACCAGGGCGCTGCCGAACCCACTGTGGATACCGGCCGTCGCGCACGTCCATAGCTTATCATCCGTTTAGCATTCTCAATGTAATTGCTTTAATTTGCTAAAATATTTATCAGGCAAATGGAAGTAGTGTTAGGCGTTGCGGCAGTTGTGTTTTTGATATTGGCGGTCATCTTCTTGGTGCTTTGGCAAAAGAAGGGAATGGGCGTATCACAAAGCGAATATGACCATCTCAAGGCCGAGAACCAGCAGATGCACATTCAGGAAGGTGTACTTCACGAGCGAATAAAAAGTGCACAGGCCGAAAAAGAAAGCCTCTCAACACTACTTCGGCAAGAGAATGATAAACTCGCCCAGCAACTGGCCCACGAGCGTGCAGAACTGGCCTCGGCAAGCCAGGCATTGGAGAGTACGCGGTCTTACTACCAAGCCGAAAAGGATAAGCTTCGCGAGCAAAAGGCCGAGATCGAGCAGTTGAGGCAGCATTTTCAACGCGAATTCGAGAACGTATCGGCCCGGTTGCTAAAGGAGCGGTCGCTCGAGTTCATGGAGGCCAGCAAAGGTCAGCTCGACCATATCCTCAACCCTTTGAAAGAGAACATTAAGGCCTTTGAAGAGAAGGTAGAGAAGGTATATAATGCCGAGGCGGCCGAACGCAACGTACTTAAAGGCGAGATCAACCGCCTGATGGAACTGAACCGCCTCATGAGTGTGGAGACCCAGAACCTTACCCGTGCCTTAAAAGGTGATAACAAAAAGCAAGGCAACTGGGGCGAATTTATCTTAGAGAAAGTACTTGAGCGGTCGGGCCTCATCAAGGACCGTGAGTACCGCTTACAGGCCGCGCACGAGGCACAAGATGGTACACGCTTTATGCCCGATGCCATTATTGACCTGCCCGATGGTAAACACCTCATCATTGATTCCAAAGTATCGCTGATCGCCTATGAACGGCTGGTGAACGCTGACACCGAGGACGAGCGTAAACTGTTTGCCAAGGAGCATGTGATGTCTTTACGCAACCACGTGATGGGACTATCGTCAAAGAACTATCACGACCTGCAAAAGCTCAACTCTCCCGACTTTGTGCTGCTGTTCGTTCCTATCGAATCATCGTTCAGCTTTGCGGTGCAGCTGGACGCCGACCTGTTCAACGACGCGTGGGACAAGCGTGTGGTGATCGTAAGCCCATCAACCTTACTGGCTACCCTGCGCACCATTGCCAGCATGTGGAAACAAGAGCGCCAGAACCGTAACGTGATGGAGATCGCCCGCCTGAGCGGCGATATGTATGATAAATTCGTAGGCTTTTTGACCGATATGGATAGCATTGGCCGCAACCTCAAGCAAAGCCAGGACGCTTATGAAAAAGCGCTCAACAAACTGAGTGAAGGCCGCGGCAACCTCACCGCCACTGCCGAGCGCATAAAGGGGCTTGGCGCAAAGGCCAACAAACAGATACCGCCCAGCGCCCTAAAGGACGACCTGGAGTAAATTCATTTACCTTATACTGATCAAGTCCTTCTCACCTTTGCCGAATGTGAACTGATCGGCCATTACGGTAGGGAATACCACACATTCTTTATAAGCCTCGGTGCGGAGCATGAGCTTACCGGCATGGCCTTTGGCCAGCGGCGATAACACGATCAGGTAACCGTCCGCATCACCGATCATGGCTTTAGCTTTTTCCAGGTTCACCAGTTCGTTCGAGTTCCTGATCAGCTCATCATACGTGCCGCGGTGTTCGTTATAGAATTTTTGGAAATCAGTAGCGCGATAAAAATCCTGTAACAGCAACTGGTAACGGCTAAACTCGATCTTGTTCAGGTATATGCGGTAGTTCTCGCGTTGTACCACGCGGCCATCATTCATCCGGTAAGCGAATAGACCTTTTAGGTAATCATCCACTAAGCCGGGGAACCTGGTCAGTTTCTGGTCCAGTTCTTTTACTGCGCGGTGATCTTTGTACTTTTCAAACTGAGCCTTCAGGTCTTGGTAATAAGGTGACGACGTGTTGATCACCGATGCATCTTTCTGCCCGGTGGAGGTTAGCGCGAGTACGGTATAGCCCAGCTCATAAACCTCGGGTACACTTGCCGTGAGTTTGCCTTTATTTTCCTGGATGTATCTCGTGGAATAACTTGGCCTGATGTCGGCGTTCTGGCAGCCGACAAAGGTAAGCAGCAGTATCGTACACAGCACAAGTTTAGCAGTGGTGAGTGTTTTAGTGTTGATCATAGGAAGATAGTTGAAGAATGTGCCGCAAAAGTACGCCACTTTTCGGTAAAGACAATCGGGCGGTCAACAATTAACAGATCGGCAAAAGCAGGTGAACACCCGAGGCTCAATATCTATATAATAGTAAAGTAAAGATGCTGCAAAGAGGCACCACTAAAAGATCAGGCCAGTAAAGCAATGATCAAATTAGGAAGGCCGATAGCTATAGCGATACCGTAAGCCAGGTCAAGCCAAAAGAAACTGCCTAATGAACCTAAATAAATGAGCCCCACCACTGGGTAACCCACCAGTTTGACCAATAATGGTGTGTCGGCCTCTTTTACGTCTTCCCATATATTTGTCGCATCTCCTGTGCTGGGGAAAGCATGCATAGCTATGGATACGCCTAAATAGATCAGTACATAGTCGAGCGGATTGGCGTTATTCAATTTAAACACTGGCAGAGCCGCCGGCAATGCGATGAGCGCTCCCAACAGGCTATTCAAAATGAATGGTCCAACGCTGATCATCATGTTTTGCCATTTGTTGTTGACCTTTTCATGCAACACATAACCTGCGGGGTTGCCAACACGCATGTACACTACCTCAAATACAGGCACCTTGAACCAACGGCAAAATAATTGGTGAGCAAGTTCGTGAACGATCACACCCGGGAAGGTAAGCAGCGTGATCAAAATACCAGGAATGAACATAAAATGAGGGTTTAAGTGCTTTAGAAATTCTTTTTACCGCTTATTACATCGTTCACATAACTCATCGCCATGCCAAGCGTCGAATCCTTTTGAGCGCTCTTTAGCAACACATCACGCTCCTTAAAATTATTATTGAGGTGATAGGCCAGTGCCAGCGTTGCTTTATTGTAATGCAGTTCGCTATCCAGGTCGTCTACATGCTGCGCCAAGGCCAGGCCATCTTTGTAATGACGTTGTTTAAGCAATGTGCGTGCTTTTGATGAAAGTGCTACGGTGAACTGACGGTTATCATGCAGTGCCTGGTTAGCATAATATATAGACGAGTCTAATTGGTTAAGCTCACGTTTGGTTATGGTACGTAAATAAAGTGCGAACATATGCCCGGGTTCTGCAGCCAATACTGCTCCCAATTGCTTATCGGCTCCCAGGTCATCGTCTCTGTCCATGAGCAGAGAGGCAAAGGTAAAACGGGCAAAAACATCACCAGGGTGGGTATTGATGTAATTGAGCAGTGCACTATCAGGAATGGTGTTAGGATAGCGCTCACCCAATTTTTGGAACGCCTCCGAGGGGTAATAATTCACCGACTTGTCATTCAGCCCATTCAAGGTCGTGAGCATTTCTTTGTCCTCGATCTCCTTACCGGTCAACTTGCTTAGGGTAATGCCAAATGTACCAAGGTCGCCGTTGTGGAACGAGGCGATAGCTAAATGCCCCAGTGCTGTTACGCTATTAGGCGAAATGTCCAGAGCCTTTTTCAACTCCTTTTGCGCCGACATATGGTCGTGCTGCTCTTCAAATTTCTCAGCGCGTGAAATGGATATACCAGCATTGAAGTTCTTCCAGGATAGTGTGAATGAAACAACGACCAATAAGAGGATAGCACCGCCAAATAATTTTACCCAGTTAGGGATGGGAAATTTGATGTAGGCCTGTCGGCACGGTGCACAAAGTCTTGCTGGATATCCATCCAGGATCTCAGGACTGCCGCATGTTGCACAAGTGGGTTCCTGCGGTGGGGTTTCAGGGATAAGGTCGGTCGCTTCTTGCATAAAAAAGTAACCTAAAATACTCATTTACTTCTAAAAACAAAAAGCCACCCCTATCGGGATGGCTTTCATATCATAGAAAAGAATTTGTTATCCTTTTTTCACTTCTTTGGCCCAGGCATCTTTAAGCGTTACGGTACGGTTAAATACCAGCTTATCGGCCGTGGCATGTTTGGCATCCAAAGTAAAGTACCCTTTACGGATGAACTGGTAGCCTTTGCCCGGCACGGCGGTGGCCAGGTCAGGCTCAACAAAAGCCGTGATCACCTGCAAGCTGTCGGGGTTCAGGTCGTCCTTAAAGTCGCCCTCTTCGGCAGCAGGGTTCTCCGATTTGAACAGGCGCTCGTACAAACGTACCTCGGCGGTCTTGGCGTGTGGTACGCTCACCCAGTGTATGGTACCTTTCACGTGGATGCCACTGGTGTCTTGTCCTGACTTTGATTCAGGGATATAAGTACAATGCACCTCGGTCACGTTGCCATCAGCATCTTTTACAAAGCTTTCGCATTTTACGATGTAGGCATGCTTTAAACGCACCATCAGGCCTACCCCCAAACGGAAGAACTTTTTAGGAGGTACCTCCATAAAATCTTCACGTTCGATGTAAAGCTCATGGCTGAACGGGATATCGCGTCCGCCTTCGCCACCTTCTACCTCAGGGTTGTTCTCGCCATGCAGGGTCTCGGTCTGGCCTTCAGGGTAATTGGTGATCACCAGTTTGATCGGGTCCAATACCGCCATGCGGCGCCAGGCCGTTTTGTTCAGGTCCTCGCGTATGCAGAACTCCAGCAGCCCAACATCGATCAGATTCTCACGCTTGGCTACGCCAATGCGCTCGCAAAAGTCGCGGATGGAGGCCGGTGTATAACCACGGCGGCGCAAACCACTTATAGTAGGCATGCGTGGGTCGTCCCAGTCCTCAACGTGTCCTTCGTTCACCAGTTGCAGCAGCTTGCGCTTGCTCATTACGGTGTAGGTGAGGTTCAAACGTGCGAACTCGTACTGGCGCGATGGGAATATCTCCAGTTTATCAATGAACCACTCATAAAGCGGGCGGTGCGGAATGAACTCCAAAGTACATATACTGTGGGTGATCTCCTCGATAGCGTCCGACTGGCCGTGGGCAAAGTCATACATTGGGTAAATGCACCATTTGTCGCCGGTACGGTGGTGAGGGGCATGCTTGATCCGGTACATGATCGGGTCGCGCATGTGCATATTGGGCGATGCCAGATCCACCTTGGCTCGCAATACCTTGGCACCATCAGGATATTTGCCGGCCTTCATCTCTTCAAATAAGGCCACATTCTCCTCAATGCTGCGGCTGCGGTACTGGTTAGGTGTACCCGGTTCGGTAGGGGTACCTTTTTGAGCAGCTATCTCTTCCGGAGAGCTGTCATCAACATAGGCCAGTCCTTGTTTCACCAGGTTAAGCGCAAAGGCATAAAGCAGGTCAAAATAGTCGGATGCGTACAACTCGTTGGCCCACTCAAAACCTAACCAGCGTACGTCGGCTTTGATGCTCTCTACATATTCGGTATCTTCAGTTACAGGGTTGGTATCGTCAAAACGCAGGTTGGTCTTTCCGTTATAACGTTTGGCCAAACCAAAGTTAAGGCATATAGATTTGGCGTGCCCGATGTGCAGGTAGCCATTAGGCTCGGGCGGGAAACGCGTATGCAGGCGGCCATTATGCTTGCCGCTCGCCAAATCTTCCTCAACGATCTCTTCAATAAAATTCAATGCTCTTTCTTCTGTCATACAATGGCAAATGTACTAAAATAGGCGTTCGGGTCATTACCCGGTATACCTGATCGCTATAAAAATGATCAAAATTACCAGAGCCGAAATGCGATGCCTGAAAATACTTTGATCTTTGGTCAAATATGTGTCGTGATATTGCCGATATGTCGTAAAAATTATCATTTTTGTACATAGAGCTACCTTTGTGAAATAGTTACCTTAACGAGTCAATGCTGCTATGAAGAAGATCCTCATCATTGATGATGAAGTAAACACCGCGCTGCTGCTATCTAAGTTCCTCTCCCGTAATGGGTTCGAGGCAACTACAGCGTCAAATGGCAGCACCGGCCTCGAATTACTAAAGAACAACGAATTCAACCTGGTACTTTGCGATTACCGTTTGGAAGATACCGACGGCCGCGAGATACTCAAGGTGATCAAGAACCAGTACCCCAAGACCGGTGTGATCATTATTACCGGCTACTCTGATATCAAGATGGCCGTGGAACTGATCAAGATGGGGGCTTATGATTATATCACCAAGCCGTTATACCCTGACGAGATCCTGACCACCATCAACAAGGCCATCGAGACCCACCACGCCTTGCTGGAAGCCGCCGAGCAACAAGTAAGCGGACCGGTTACCGTAAGCAAGACCAGCACTAAAGAAAAAGGTGGCAAACAGGTGCTGAGCAGCGAATTTGTGACCGGCAGCAGCCGTGCCTCCAAAGAGCTGGTAAGGCAGATCGAACTGGTGGCCCCTACCAACTACAGTGTGATCATTATTGGCGAAAGCGGTACTGGTAAAGAATCGGTGGCCAAAAGTATACACCTGAACAGCCCGCGCCGCAACGAACCATTCATTGCCATGGACTGTGGTTCACTGACCAAAGAACTGGCCCAAAGTGAGTTCTTCGGCCACGAAAAGGGATCTTTCACCGGCGCATTATATACCAAGATCGGTCACTTCGAAATGGCCAATGGCGGTACCCTGTTCCTGGATGAGGTGGGTAACCTGTCGTACGATATACAAGCCGCCCTGTTGCGTACCGTGCAGGAGCGCAAGGTGAAACGTATAGGATCGACCAAAGAGATAGACCTGGATGTACGCATCATTGTGGCCACCAACGAGAACCTGCAGGATGCCATTCAAAAAGGCCGTTTCCGCGAGGATCTTTACCACCGTTTCAACGAGTTCGGTATCTATATGCCGCCACTGCGTGAGCGGGGTAACGACGTGATCCTGCTGGCCGAGCACTTTTTACGCATAGCCAATGAAGAGCTGGGCCGCAATGTGACCACCTTCTCGGCTGATGTGGTGGAATGTTTCCTGAACTATCGCTGGCAGGGTAACATCCGCGAGTTAAAGAACGTGGTACGCCGTGCTACCTTATTGACCGAGGGCGACGAGATCCAGCTGAAGGCCCTACCGCTTGAGATGCTGGCCTACAGCCGTGCTTCATCATTTGATACCGGCACCTCTGACGGTTATACCGCTCCGCGTAGCAATAACGAAGGTGCCACCGAACCTCAGCAACCAAAGGACGACCGCCCAGATCTGAAGAACGCTGCCTTGGAAGCCGAGTATGAGACCATCGTTAAAGTACTACGCCAGGTGAATTACAACAAGACCAAAGCGGCCGAGATCTTACGCATAGACCGTAAGACCTTATATAACAAAATGAAAGCGATCAACCTCAAATAATATGGCTGCCGGTAACGATAACAACGCCGAGCAGGATATGCGTTTGCTAAGGCACGATATCAAGAACCAGCTATCCAACATCCATTTGGCACTGGATCAGTTGCGTTATGAGATAGAAAGGCCCACTGAGGACATGATCTTTTACATGGACACCATTGCTCAAAGCTGCGCCAAGATCAACATTCTGGTCAGGACCGAGGAATGATCCGCACCGCATAGCACGAATAATTTTGAAAGCGCCGAACAAACCGGCGCTTTTTTGTTTTCTGTATATCCACTCCAACCGTCATGCCTTTATTTGATCGTCAGCAGCGTAATAATATCACACTGGTAAGCATCATTGTGTTGGGCTGCGTGTTGGCCTATGCCTTGAGCGCCATCTTCAGCTCCATACTGGGTGCGATCGTGCTATATGTACTTTTCAGGCCGCTTTACATATATATATCTGAAAAGCGCGGATGGAATAAAGGCATATCGGCGCTGCTCATCATCGTACTATCGTTGGTGGTGATCGTGATCCCGTTCCTGCTGCTGAGCTTTATGCTCATTAACAAGATACTGGGCTTTAATACCAAGGCACTGCCGATCGACTCGTGGGTGGACAAGATCGACATGTTCACGGCCGAGCATATCAACCAGCCACGCTTTGCCGAGGATACCCTGCAAAAACTGGCCACCTACGCGGCTGACCTGTTCCCGTCCATTTTGGGCAGTGCGGCTAACATCATCCTCACCTTGCTGGTGTTGTACTTCATGCTGTATTTCATGTTCGTGGAGTTGCGCAAGTTCGAGGCCGGGTTGTTAAAGTACGCACCCTTTAGCGAGCAGCATGCGCTCAAATTTGCCACGGCGCTGAAGAACGCTACCTATTCGAACGTATTGGGACAGGGCATCATCTCCGTGGTACAGGGCGTGTTACTGGCCAACGGTTTTTGGATAGCCGGCATACCCGACCCGGTGTTTTGGGGTGTGGTGGCCACCTTTATATCCTTTTTACCGGTAGTGGGTGCGCCTACCTTATCCATACCGGCGGGCATCTACCTCATGCTGCTTGGGCGAACCTGGAGCGGTATCGGTATCATGGCCTATGGACTTTTATTTATAGGTAATTTGGACCATGTGCTGCGCTTGGTGATCAATAAGCGCATCGCCGATACGCATCCTATAATATCTATCATTGGGGTGTTCATCGGTTTGCCGCTATTTGGTATTTTAGGCCTCGTATTCGGGCCGGTACTGCTGTCATATTTCATCCTGATGGTGCAGATATACGAGACCGACCGCATGGCCGCCGACCGCTTGGAGCGGATCAAAGCATCGCCTAACCACGAATAATTTAAAGTTGCCCATAAACAAAGCGGGAGTTAAGCCGTTAGATAATAACTGAACGATCACATTTATTAATTTAAATCACCATGAATACAAAAGACGTATCAAACCTGATCAGCAAGATACCAGGGTTAAAAAAAGAGGCCGGCCTGGGCGATGGCGCCAAGGTGGCGATCGCATTACTGGCCGGTGTTGCTGTAGGTGCCGCCATAGGCATTTTATTCGCACCTGATAAAGGTACCGAGACCCGCGACAAACTTTCAGAATCATTGGCTAACCTTGGCGAGAGCATCAAAGAGACCGCCGCTGCCGAGATCGATAAACTGGCCAGCCTGAAAACCAAAGTGGTAGATAACATCAAGACCAAGATCAGCGGCGAAGAAGCCGAATACCAAGACGATCTGGAACACGCATAATAACCATTCACGACCCCGGCTCCGGAAACGGAAACCGGGGTTCATCTTCAAATAACTGCATGGAAGAGAAAAAAGAAGCGGAACAAACGCCACCTCAACCCAATATACTGGATCAGGTAAAAGAGTATGTGGAGACCCGCGTACTGCTGGCCAAGTACCAGGCCATTGAGAAAGGCTCATCGGTGGCAGCAAGCTTAGCGGTGATCATTGTGATCGTGCTGGCGCTGTTATTGACATTCCTGTTCGGCACATTCACACTGGCCCTGTTCCTGGGTGATGTGATGGGTGCTACCTGGAAAGGTTTTGGCGTTGTGGCCTTGTTCTACCTCCTCATTTCGGTGATCATGGTGGCAGCTAAGTCAAGCTTTGAGAAGCCGATCATTAATTTGCTGATCAGTAAACTATTCAAATGACCATGACCGTCCCTATCAAAAATATATTCGACCTGCAGTCAGAGATACTACGCCTCGAGAAACTGAAACAGGAGCAGGAGATGGTGCTTAAACAGCGCGTTGCTACCCCTGCGGCCATTATCTCGTCGGTACGTTCCATATTCCCTAAGGCACCTGAAGGTGAGGGCATCGGCTCTTTCTTCTCGCCTGATCTGTTGAGCCTGGCCTCGCGGTTCATCTTACCGCTCACGCTGAACAAAACGCTGTTCAAAAGATCCAATATGATCGTGAAAACGCTGGTAGGCCTGCTTTCGCAAAAAGCATCAACCTACATCAGCGGCGATTCGGTGACCTCGATATGGGATAACGTAAAAGGAATATTCAACAAAAAGCCTAAGCGGGCAAAACCGCCTCAGTCGGTGCCTGCCGACGTGCCGGTACCTAACAGGCCTTTGTAAAAGCAAAAAAAGACCAGCCCTCAACGGCTGGTCTTTTTTGTTAGCGGTGTTTGCTGCTCATGTAAAAGGTGATGTTCCCTCCGGCCATGATGTCAGCGTGTTTGATGGAGAGCGCATTGAGCGGTCGCCCGTTCAGCAGGACCTTCTCTACATAAACGTTCTTATCGCTCTGGTTCTTGGCCATCACGGTAAAGGTCTTGCCGCCCGGTAGTTTGATGGTGGCACTGTTGATAGCCGGGCTACCCAAAGCGTATTCATCACTGCCTGGAGCCACCGGGTAAAAGCCCAGGTTGGTGAAAATGAACCAGGCGCTCATTTGGCCGGTATCATCATTACCACCCAAGCCGTCAGGCGTTGGTTTGTACATTTTAGGCAGGATCATGCGTACGCGTTCCTGCGTTTTCCAGGGCTGATCTGTCCAGTTGTACAGGTAAGCCACATGGTGCGATGGCTCGTTTCCGTGCACGTAATTACCAATGATACCATCGCGGGTAATGTCCTCCGTTTCCTCAAAGAACTTGTCGGGCAAATGCATGGTAAATAACGAATCGAGGTAAGGCACGAAGCGCTTGTTGCCGCCCATCAGCTCGATCAGTCCTTTAGGGTCTTGCGGGGCAAATAAAGTGTAGTTCCAGGCATTGCCCTCAATGAAGCCCTGCCCGATAGTGGTCAACGGGTCGAACTTAGGCCTGAAACCGCCGTTGGCCAACCGCGGGCGCATAAAGCCGCTGGCCTTATCATAAACGTTCTTGTAGTTTTGCGCACGCTTGTTAAATTCTTCGTAAATGTCTTGCCGGCCCAGTTTTTTGGCCAGTTGGGCAATGGTCCAATCATCATAAGCGTATTCCAGCGTGCTCGATACCGATACACCGTTACGCTCATCAGGAATGTAGCCCATGTCCATGTAATAGCCTATGCCTTCGTAGCTGCGTTTGCGGGCGGTGGTCACGCAGGCATCAAGCGCTTTGTTGGCGTCAACCCCTTCGGCGTTGCCTTTAATAATGGCATCGGCCACAACGGCCACCGAGTGATAGCCCGACATGCACCAGTTCTCGTTACCGGAGTTCGACCACACGGGCAGCATATGTTCGGGGCTTTGCTCAAAATGGGCCAGCATGCTTTTCACCATATCGCGGTTGCGCTCGGGGTCAATAATGTTGAATAGCGGATGCAGCGCGCGGTAGGTGTCCCAAAGGGAAAAGGTGGTATAGTTGGTAAAATCGTTGGCCTTATGTATGTTCTGGTCAACGCCTTTGTACTGGCCGTCAACATCCATATAAATGGTAGGATTGATCAGCGTGTGGTACATGGCCGTATAAAAGTTCTCTTTAGTGGCCTTGCTTGGCGACTGGATCACCACCTTTTGCAGTTCGGTCTCCCATTGTTGCTGAGCCTGTGCTTTAGTGCGCTCAAAGTCCCAGCCCGGTAGCTCGGCTTGCATGTTGTTAACGGCACCCTGCATGCTCACGGGCGATAGGGCCACCTTCATTTTGATCTTCTCGCCGGCATTGGTCTTGAAGTCAAAATAAGCTTTGATGCGTTGGCCCGCTATCTCGGGGAAGTTGCGGGTCTGATCGAACTTACCCCAGAAGCCGCGGTATACCTGCCGGGTCGATTCGTTACGGAAACCGTGCGACATGATCGGTTTAGAGAAACGGATAGCGAAGTACAGTACCCGGTTCTTGGCCCAGCCATTAGTTTGACGGAAACCGGTCACCAGCGTGTCGTTCACCACGCGTACAAACGTCCACACGTTCTTGTCAGGGTAATTGTAGATGCCGGCCGTAAGGTCAAGGATCAGGTGTGCACTATCGGTTTTGGGGAAGGTGTATTGATGGAAACCTACGCGGTTGGTGGTGGTCATTTCGGCCAGTACGTTAGGGTCTTCCAGTTTTACTTTGTAATAGCCGGCCTCGCTTACTTCGGTGGCATGGCTAAAGCGCGAGCGGTAACCGCTGCCAGGCTTATCGGCCGTGCCTGGGTTCAGTTTCACTTTACCCACGGCAGGCATGGTAAGCAGATCGCCCAGATCAGAGTGGCCGGTGCCGCTAAAGTGGGTATGGCTAAAGCCGGTGATGGTCTTGTCCTCATATTGGTAACCGGCGCAGTATTCGTAAACTTTGGGGTTGTATTTACCGTTCAGTTCGTAGCTGATGCTGTCGGTCTCGGGGCTTAACTGCACCATGCCAAAGGGTACGGTGGCACCCGGATAGGTGTGGCCCATGCGCTGGGTACCAATGATCGGTTTAACGTAAGGCACCAGCTTTTCGGCTGGCTTTTGAGCGGCTGCCGTTAACGCACCGATCAGCAGGCTGGCAAGCAGCAACGGATGTTTTTTCAAATTTGTGTAGTATTGAGTAGCGATGTTGAAACATAATTGCCAAATTGGCATTAAATGCTAAAGCTGTAACAATGATATACAGGCTTTATCTAATATAACAAAGTTTCAACTTTAATTAACAAATAGAACAAAACCATGAAAAAGTTACTTTCGGCCGTCATGATCTTGGTGGCAGCAATGTCGTTAAGCTCTTGCAGTTATAACAGCATCGTCAAACTGGACGAAGATACCAAGGCCAAGTGGGGAACTGTGCAAAGCCAGTATCAACGCCGCGCCGATCTGATACCTAACCTGGTAGCCACCGTTAAAGGTGTGGCCAACTTTGAAAAAAGTACCCTGACCGAAGTGGCCGAGGCCCGCGCCAAAGCTACCTCTATACAGGTCGATCCGTCAAAGCTTACCCCCGAGACCATTAAACAATACCAGGAAGCGCAAGGCCAATTAAGCGCAGCTTTAGGCCGTTTGTTAAGTGTGACCGAGAACTACCCGACCCTGCGAGCTAACGAGAACTTCACCGCCCTGCAAGGACAGTTGGAAGGTACCGAGAACCGCATCGCTGTAGCCCGTATGGACTTTAACAATTCGGTAAAGGCCTATAACAGCAAGATCCGTGCGTTCCCGGCCAACCTGACCTCAAAGATGTTCGGCTTTACGCCAAAAGGCTACTTTGAGGCCGATGCCACCGCACAAAAAGCACCTAAGGTAGAGTTTTAATTTGAGGGCGGATGCCGGATCTTCGATGTCGGAATTTGATATCCGAAATGGAACATCCGATATCCGAAATATCACCATCATGTTCAAAGAAGAAGAGCAGCAACTGATCCGGCAGGCCATTGAGCGGGCCGAGCGGAACACCTCGGGTGAGATACGCATTTGCGTAGAAAAGAATTGCCCAGAGGCGGAGCCGATGGACCGTGCGGTGAGCTATTTTTTTCAACTCGAAATGGAGAAGACCCGTTTGCGTAACGGTGTGCTGATCTACCTGGCCTCGGCCGATCGTAAGTTCGCCGTTATTGGCGATGCCGGCATCAACCGCGTGGTGCCTCCTGATTTTTGGGACAGCACCAAAGAGGCCATGCTCGAGTGCTTCAAGAACGGCCAACTGGCCCAGGGCATCATTACCGGTATAGACCGTGCCGGAAAGGAGCTCAAAAAGTACTTCCCTGCGCAGGCAGGTGATAAGAACGAACTTTCGGACGACATTGCCTATATGGATGGCGACCAATAATTCTTTTTGCGACCATGTATAAAAAGATACTGCTCCTGCTCAACATCATGTTGTGCGGCCTGCTGGCCCTGGGGCAACAATTTCCGCCCCGGTCAAGCACCCTTGTAACCGATTATACCAACACCCTATCGGCCGATGATAAGCAACGCCTCGAGAACAAACTCTTAGCGTTCAATGATTCAACGTCCACCCAGGTGGCTGTGGTTTTGATGAAGTCGGTCGGTGATTATGATATTGCCCAGTACGGCACCTTGCTGATCCGTAATTGGGGTATAGGCCAAAAGGGCAAAAATAACGGTGTATTGGTATTGGCGGCCATTAGCGACCGCAAGGTGACCATACAGACCGGTTACGGTGTCGAAGGCTCGGTGACCGATGCGCTTACGCAGCAGATCATACAGAATGATATCAAACCCAACTTTCAGGCGGGCAATTACTATAAAGGCCTTGACCTGGCTACCGACCATATTATAGCGGCCACAAAAGGCGAGTTCAAGCCCGATGCCAACGATGTGGGCAAGCCTAAAAAACGCCGCGAAAAGGACGGCGGTGGTTCGGCCGGTATCGTGGTACTCATTGTGATCGTCATCCTGTTCTTTATTTTCAGGAACCGGGGTGGCGGTGGCGGAGGCCAGATCATTGGCGGCCGTGGCGGCGCAAGCCCGTTTTGGTGGTTCCTGGCCGGTAACCTATTAGGCGGCGGTGGTCGCCGTGGCGACGGCTGGGGCGGAGGCAGCGGCTGGGGCGGCGGAGGCGGCTTCGGTGGTGGTGGCGGAGGCTTCGGCGGCGGATGGGGCGGCGGTAGCTCCGGCGGCGGCGGCAGCAGCGGCAGCTGGTAAAATATCTCAAAAGACCTGTCCTTGCCTTATCATAAGCGCGGGGACAGGTCTTCTAACTTATGAATTTCTACACAGGCCAGGTGGCCTTATTCCTCTCGAACAGAGGAAAAACAACTCGTCTACTTATGACCGATCTTAAATGGAAAGTACTTTCCTATGAATATATACACCGCGGCCCCTGGGCCACCCTGCGGGTCGATAAATGTGAGATGCCCGACGGGCGTATCATTCCTGGCTATTATGTGTTGGAGTATCCGGATTGGGCCAACGCTGTGGCACTTACCGAGGACAATAAGATCATTATGGTGCGCCAGTACAGGCATGCGGCAGGTGTGATATCATTAGAGATACCAGGCGGCGTGATCGAGCCTGGCGAAGATCCCGAAGAAGGCATGAAACGGGAATTGCTGGAAGAGACCGGCTACCAGTTCGACCACCTCGAACCCCTTTGTGAGCTCCGCGCCAACCCATCCACCGGCGACAACATCACTCACTGCTACCTGGCCCGAGGCGGCAAAAAAGTACAAGCCCAGCACCTTGACGAGCAGGAACAGATCATTGTTGAAGAATACACCATAGATGAAGTAAAACAGCTCTTGGCCGATAACCAGATCACCCAAGCCCTGCACGTTAGTACGCTTTATTACGCACTGATCAGGTTAGGTGCATTAAGCTAATAATACCACGCCATTGGCGAGGTGCAAAGCCATCCATACTTTGAACGATCACCACGCCTCCCCGTCATGGCGAGGCACGAAGCCATCTCTGCGGAGGACAATGAACTGGTCGCTTGGTAACGCTCATAGCCGCTAAGGCTATTACTTTTTGTCTTGAAACAAAAAGTAACAAAAAATTCAAGCCACGCTGATCCCTGCCCTCGCTCGGGCCAGCTCCCGGCCGGGCACCGTGGCGGGCCACCGCTTATGGTTATGCCACGGATCGCACTACCCGCACTGCAACAAAAACCAGCAACTCCGATACTTTTGCTAATAAAAATAGCAATATTATCCGCATATTTGTGCATCTGCTCCAATAGCAGGTCAGTTACGTTTTGGCTAAAACTAAGTCGGCATATTTTTGTCAGAGCTGCGGCTACGAGTCGCCCAAGTGGTTAGGTAAATGCCCGGCCTGCTCGCAGTGGAACACCTTTGTAGAGGAAGTGATCGAGAAACCCAACGCGGCCATCCCTGATTGGAAGGCACCGGGTGGTTCTACCTCTATGCAGCGGGCTAACAAGGCCGTACCGGTATCACAGATCAGTTTTGCCGAGGAGCACCGCATCCTTACGCCCGACAACGAGCTCAACCGCGTACTGGGCGGCGGCATCGTGGCAGGATCGCTGGTGCTGATCGGTGGTGAGCCGGGCATCGGTAAATCGACCCTGATGTTGCAGATCGCCATGAGCATGCCTGCCGCCAAGATCCTGTATGTATCGGGCGAGGAAAGCGACCGCCAGATCAAGATGCGGGCCGAGCGTATAGCTGCCCCACAGTCCCCTAAAAGTGGAGTTGAATTACAGAACGGCACCACAGGCTGCTTCGTGCTGACCGAGACATCTACCCAGAACATCTTCAAACAGATCGAGATCCTGCAGCCCGATATGGTGATCATCGATTCGATACAGACCTTGTATTCGGCCCACATCGAGTCGACGCCGGGCAGCGTATCGCAGGTACGTGAGTGTACGGCCGAACTGTTGCGTTTTGCCAAGGAAAGCTCGACGCCGGTGTTCCTGATCGGGCACATTACCAAGGATGGCATGATCGCCGGACCCAAGATACTGGAGCACATGGTAGATACCGTGCTACAATTTGAGGGCGACCGTCACCACGTTTACCGCATTTTACGGGCCATTAAAAATCGTTTTGGTTCGGCATCAGAGCTGGGTATCTATGAGATGCAGGGCGCTGGTTTGCGCGAGGTGTCCAACCCGTCGGAGATACTGTTATCGCAGCGTGATGAGGCCTTAAGCGGCATCACGATCAGTGCCACGTTGGAAGGCCTGAGGCCAATGCTGATCGAGACACAGGCTTTGGTGAGTACCTCAGCATATGGGACACCGCAGCGCTCGGCCACCGGATTTGACACCCGCCGCATGAACATGTTGTTGGCCGTATTAGAGAAACGTTGTGGGTTCCGCCTGGGATCGCAGGATGTGTTCCTGAACATCACAGGTGGCATCAGGGTAGAGGACCCGGCCATCGACCTGGGTTTGGCCGCGGCCATCATTTCCTCGCACGAGGATATGCCCATATCATCAAAGATCTGTTTTGCGGGAGAGTTGGGGCTATCGGGCGAGGTGAGGGCCGTTAACCGTATAGAGCAACGAATTGCCGAAGCCCAGAAACTGGGCTTCGAGCAAATATTCATTTCCAAGTATAATCTGCCATCGGGTAAGGATAAGCATCAGCTCGACCTGTCACATTACAAGATCGAGGTGAAGGCCGTGAGCCGTATTGAGGAGGTGTTCGGGCTGTTGTTCGGGTGATCACTTACTTAACGATCTCGAACACGGCACGTACCTGGTAGTTCAGTTTGATCTTCTTGAAATCAACATCAGACTGCTGGGCATCCATCATTGGGGCAGCGGCCGATTTGAAGGCAAGGTTATAACGTACCGGCTGGTTCATCGGCTCGTTGTCGATCTCCTGGATGTCGATCGCGCCACCTAATTTTTCGCCAATGCTGCTCAGCAGGTAAGTAGCTTTTTCGCGGGCAGCTTTCAGGGCCTGGATCTTCAGGTCGCGGCGCAGTTCGGCGATTTTAGAGTAGTCGTAACCATCCACACCGGTCGATTGGATACCCTTGTCGTCTATCTTGCTCAGGATGATGTTGATCGCGTTCAGGTCGCGCATTTTGATGCGGTATTGTTTGCTGGCCAAAAAGTCGGGATTCTTCTTCTTTTCGATCACGTAGTTATAGCTGCTGATACTGCTGATGGTGAAATCCTCTTTAGCGATACCGGCAGCGGTCACGGCACTTTGCAATTGCTTTTCTAAGGTCGATATGTCCACCTTCTTTTTGCCATCCATGTATTCCTTTAATGATATCGAAACGTAGATGATGTCGGGCGTAACTTCTTGCTCGGCGCTGCCCATCACCTCGATCTTGCGGCGCAGGTCGGTGGTTTGCGCAAAACCAGTGATAGTAACAATTGATAGGGCGGCTAATAAAAATAACTTTTTCATGTGTAAGTATAATGTTCGTTCTTGTTGATATACGGCACCTGCTGATGGTTCATAACAGGCCCGTGCATATTTCATAGCTATTGACAACCGACCGATGCAAAAGTTTAGCCGCCCTACGGCTTATTCCGCGTATAGCTTTTCCAGCCGCTTTAGAAAGGCGATCGCTTCGGCGCTGAACATCGCGGGTTTGGTATCGTCCTTTTGAGCTGCCTTGTGGTACAGGTAAATGAAGGCGAAAGGGTCATCGGCATGTTTGATCATCTGTTTGCCATAGCCATTACGAACAATGGTGCGCGCCATGTAGAACCCCGGCATATGCCCGGCCGACGAGCGCAGCACCTGCCGGTAATAACGCTCGTTCTCGAACGTATGACTGTCTGACCGGGCCATCATCACGATGGCCGAATCCAATTTTCTGATCGCCTCGGGCGCGGGTTTGATCAGCCAGTCGCCGATCTCTTCAGGGTCGCCAGGCAGGGTGTAGATCGGCTCTTTATCGATCATATCGGCAATGCCCTCATTTTGAATGCTGCGGATAGCGTAGAGGATGCCTTGGTGAGCGGTCTCTGGTTTGCGCAATGCTCTTTGCGGCCTTAGCTGGTGGTGCATCTCGTGCGCTTCCAATATACCTGTGCTGATCTTGGCATGCTGAAAGGCCGCCATGGCACTAATAAAGATACCGTTAGCGTAAGATACCGCATCCATTCCCAACGCATTATAAAAGAACTTGATGCCCGGGATCTGGTGCCTGGCCTTTTTGGGCAGCCATTGGTATACCTTATCGTACATCACCGTGCTGTAGGCCGGGCTGGCGAGGGTGTTTTTAAGATAGGTCTTGAGCGAGTCCTCTTTATCCTTATACCGTTGCACCAGTATGGCGTACCAATATTTGGCGGCCAGGTTCTTTTGCAGCCGTGCAGCCTGCTTAGGCATGTACACCATCTCCACCGCTTTGCGGTAATCGGCTATCGAGGCGCTATCGAACACCGACCGTATGTAGGTCTTGTTGCCCTCCATGGCGATGAACTGTTTCCACTGCTCATCGGTGATCGGTCGGTCATGCCGCAGGCTATCCGTAAGTTGCCAGTACTGCAGGGCCGCATCAATGTTGATGACCTGTGCCTTCGCGCTTATTGATAGTAAGGTCAGAGCTATAAGTAGAGAAAAGAGGATGCTTTGCTTTTTCATATCTGGGTGTTCGTTCTTGGTGATGAAGCAAAGGTGCCCTCGCAACCATTCGGCATCAATTCTATTATCCCAACGCCTCGTTTCATTATATAAACCCGGCAAAACGGGTTAGCATAACGATCAGGTACTTTCGTATAAAAAACTGGCCGTGGCCAAAGCAATGCGTAATTTTACGGGATGAAGCAAAAGACCATATTTTACCATGTACTGGGCTGGCTGGCCGTGATCGGGTATGATCTGGTAAGCATATGGCGCAGCGCGGGTGTGGCCAATGTAAAGGTGCTAATGCTGTTGCAGCTATCCTTTTGCCTCAGTTTGGTGGCGGTGTTCTATTACCTTTTCCTGTGGGTGTTCCCACAGTTGCTTCGTAAAAAGCGTTTCGTTGCGCTTGCATTCGCCTTGCTGGCGGTGCCGGTGGTGTTCTCGGCAGTGCGGTTCGGGTTAGAGCAGGCGCTTTATCCTTTGGTGTTCGGGTTCAGTAATTATTACGGCCACATCACGGTAACGAGCTACCTGTATGATAACCTTTACCAGGGCGTACCTGTGGCGGTGATCAGTGCCGCGATCTGGAACATGCAGGAACAGTTCAGGAACCAGACAGAGAACGAGGCCCTGCGCCGCGAGAAACAGGAGGCCGAGCTGGCCTTTTTGCGGTCGCAGATCAACCCGCACTTTTTGTATAATACGCTCAACTACATCTACTCGCTGGCCTACCCGGTATCTGATGATCTGGCCAACGCCGTGATCAAGCTATCGCAACTGATGCGTTACGCGCTCGACCAAAGCGCCGATGGCAAGGTGGACCTGCAACACGAGGTGGACCACCTGCAAAACTATATCGACATCTTCCGCCTCCGTTTTGGCGATCAGTTCAATGTGGAGTTCAAGGCCAATACCGACCTGGCCGGTAAGCGTATCGCCTCGCTGATGCTCATTCCTTTTGTAGAGAACGCCTTTAAACACGGGGTGATGAACGATCCGCAACGGCCGGTCAAGATACAGTTGCGCGTGATCGGCGATCGGCTCATGTTCACGGTAAGTAACAAGGTCAACCACGGGCCCAAAGATCACTCGAGCGGGGTAGGTATTACCAATACCCGCAGGCGGCTGGCCTTATTGTACCCCGACAAACACGAATTGCTCATTGCCGATAACGGCCGCTCTTACAAGATCACGCTCAACATCGATCTGTGATCTTATCTCATTCCTCACACCTCTTTAATTTTTTACCCAGATGAAGATACGTTGCCTCGCTGTTGATGATGAAGCCTACGCGGCCAGGATCATTGCCGACCACGTCGGTAAGGTGCCGTTCCTGCAATTGGTAGGCATTTGTACCAATGCCATTGAAGCACTGGCGCTGGTGCAGCAGGGCGAGGTGGATCTGGTGTTCCTGGATATACAAATGCCCGATCTGAGCGGCATCCAGTTCCTGAAACTTTGCGGAAGCAAGTGCAAGGTGATCCTCACCACTGCCTATCCTGAGTATGCGTTGCAAGGCTATGAGCATGATGTGATCGACTATTTGCTAAAACCTGTCCCTTTCGATAGGTTCCTGAAGGCCGCACAAAAGGCATGGCAGCAAATGGCCGCAACGCTGCCCCCGGCTACTGCACCCGCAGCGATGGCCGCTCCTGCCCAGCAGGGCCACATGTTCGTTAAAAGCGATAGCAAGAACAAGTTCATCAAGGTGGATCTGGACGACATCCTGTATATCGAGGGGTTGAAAAATTACGTGTCCATATTTGTGCAGGGGCAGCGCATCATCACTTACCAAACCCTGCGCGATCTGGAAGACCAATTGCCTCAGCCGGCCTTTTGCCGGGTGCACCGCTCGTACATCGTGGCCGTGAACAAGATCCGGCTGATCGATGGGCACATGATCTACATACACGATCAGGCCTTACCCGTAGGCGAGACCTACCGCGAGGCCTTCTACAGATTGATACGCGAAGAGCCCACCTGATACCGGGGTACTGAACAAAAAGCGTTTATATTTGCTCACCATAGCATGCAACAGATCCGTAAAATAGCCATTGTTGGGCCCGAGAGTACTGGCAAATCGGCCATGTCGGCCTATCTGGCCAATCACTACCACACCGTTTGGGTGCCCGAGTACGCCCGCCAATACTGCGAGAAGCTCACGGGCGATTGTACCTGGCAGGATGAAGTGAACATGTTCTACGGTCAGCTGGAGCTGGAAAAAGAGTACTTGCCCAAGGCCAACCAGCTGCTCATTTGCGATACCACCTTTATCACGATCAAGATCTGGAGCGACGAGATGTTCGGCAAGGCCCCACAGGAAGTGCTGGACCTGCTGCCCCAGCATCGATATGACCTATACCTGTTGCTCAACATCGACCTGCCCTGGCAGGATGACCCCTTGCGCAACTTCCCCACCAAACGCGAACACTTTATGCAGGTATGGCACCAGGAACTACAAGCCCTTAACGCCAACTACCAGGTGATATCAGGCATAGGCCAACCCCGCTACGATGCTGCCGTCAATGCCATCGACGAATATTTGCTATCCCAACAAAATTCCCCTCTCGAGAGGGGTTAGGGGTGTGTTATACATCCTGCAAAGTTTCAATAGCTATCCCACAAGCCCGGCCACCAATCAACTCTACCATAATTCCCCTCTCGAGAGGGGTTAGGGGTGTGTTGTACATCCTGCAAAGTTTCAATAGCTATCCCACAAGCCCGGCCACCAATCAACTCTACCATAATTTCCCTCTCGAGAGGGGTTAGGGGTGTGTTATACATCCTGCAAAGTTTCGGGTCGCCTTGACATTACACACCCCTGCCTCCGCTCATTCCATCCCACCCCCTCTCAAGAGGGGAATGAACAGCCCTCAGAATTCCCTCTTGAGAGGGAATTGAAACAGCTACCCTAATGATCAAGTGAACCCGAAAAGCGTATCTTTACCCTCACAATGACACCTGCTGAAATAAACGAAAAGTGGAGCAAGCTGCAGCAGCGCATAGCTGAGGATTTTGACAACGAACTGCCCGACCTGAAGGTCATGTTATTCCTGATCGGCGTGCAGGAACTGGGCCAGGGGCCTAAAAAGTTCAGCAAACGCCAAAAGGAGGAACTGATGCACATAGCTAATTGCAAGCTGTTCAGCCAAATGGGTTTTTACGAACTGGAAGGTGCCGATCAGGACGGTTGGCCGCATTGGAAACTGGTCAAACCGATCCCAAACTATACCTTGCTGGAGCAGGAAATGGTGATCAAGTCGCTCATCATCAATTATTTCGAGGAGATGCAGAACTCATGACCCGCAAACTCTTATTGCTGACCCTGCTGATCACCGGCTCGGTGGCCTATGCCAAGCCACCGCGTAACCAATATGTACGCATTAGTACCGGGTATGGCCAAGTGATCATTCGCCTGTATAACGAAACGCCCAAGCATCGCGATAACTTTGTGAAGCTGGCTAAAGAAGGCTTTTACAATGGTACATTGTTCCACCGCGTGATCCAGAATTTTATGATCCAGGGTGGCGATCCCGACTCTAAGAACGCCAAGCCGGGTGCCGAACTGGGCGAGGGCGACCTCAAATACAAGGTGCCAGCCGAGTTCAGGGACAGCCTGTTCCACAAGCGAGGCGTATTGGCCGCCGCACGCGACAATAACCCCGAAAAGGCATCGAGCGCTACGCAGTTCTACATAGTGGAAGGCAAACGGGTGACCGATGCCCGTATCGACTCGTTAGAGACCACCCGACTGAAAGGTTACCATATACCCGAGTGGCAGCGCGCCTGGTACAGGTCGGTAGGGGGGACGCCACAGCTCGACCATGGCTACACCGTTTACGGCGAAGTGGTGAGCGGCATAGATATGGTTGACCGCATTGCTGCCGTGAAGACCGACAAACGCGACCGCCCCGTACAGGATGTACCTATGAAAGTGGAATTGCTGAGCAAAAGGCAGTGCCGTCAACTGGATAAATTGTTGAATTTGGATAAGTAACAACCGAATTGTCATGCTGAACGCAGTGAAGCATCTTATATACCCTGCATGTAGTTCAGATATTCTGAGCATAGGATCCTTCGCTATCGCTCAGGATGACAACCTTACTATAAACACCTGATCACCTCAATGAAGATCATTACCTATAACGTGAACGGCATACGATCCGCCATGACCAAGGGCTGGTTATCATGGCTGCAAGCCACCGATGCCGATGTGGTTTGCTTGCAAGAGATCAAAGCCACGCCCGATGTTCTGACCGACCTGTTGCTGGTAGAGCAAATGGGCTATCAGCACTATTGGTACCCGGCCGAAAAGAAAGGCTATAGTGGTACTGCCATATTTACCCGCCACACGCCCAAGCATGTGGAGTACGGGTGCGGCATAGAAGATTTTGACCGCGAAGGCCGCTGCATCAGGGTGGACTTTGAGGACGTGTCGGTAATGAGCGTTTACTTCCCGTCGGGGTCGAGTGGAGATGAGCGTCAGGTATTCAAATATCGTTTTTTGGATGAATTTGGCGAATACCTGAACCAGCTGAAATGGGCCTACCCTAAACTGGTGGTTTGCGGCGATTATAACATTTGCCACAAGCCTATCGATATCCACAACCCTAAGTCGAACGCCAACTCATCGGGCTTTTTGCCCGAAGAGCGTGCCTGGATGGACCGTTTTGTGGAGATGGGATTTGTGGACACCTTCAGGTTGCTGAACAAGGAGCCGCACAACTACACCTGGTGGAGTTTCAGGGCCAACGCCCGCGCCAAGAACCTGGGCTGGCGCATCGATTACAACATGGTGACCACCGACCTGCAAAGCGCCGTAAAGCGTGCCGCCATACTGCCCGAAGCCAGGCACTCTGATCATTGCCCGGTATTACTGGAGTTGGATGTCACCCCCTAACCCAAACCCCCTAACTCCCTGAAGGGGGAATGAAGCAGTAAGCGGTGTTCGGTCATACTCCCTTCAGGGGGCTGGGGGTGTGAGTTGCGGCTTGGCGTTAGTGTCAGATCCATCTTCATATCATACTCGTTCACATCATCTATAAGGTCTACTGCCTCAAAAAATGACAGGCCGATAAAACGGGTGCCGGGGCGGCACTGGGCCATAAGGCGATCGTAAAAGCCTTTTCCGTAACCTACCCGGTAGCCCTGTTGGTCATGAGCTAATAGGGGGATGAGCATCAGATCCACATCTTGGATGGGTACCAGGTTGCCGCTAACCGGCTCAGGGATACCGAAAGCGTTAACGGCCAGTTCCAGTTGGTCGTCATCAGCATAGTTCTGTATGGTATGGTCGGCAAAGTTAGCCTTGGGGAATAACCTTTGAATGTTCGGGTGATGTTCCCGAAGCCACTCCCTGATCAGGAAGGTGTCGGGCTCCTTGAATTTACGGATCGGCAGGAACAGGTGAACGCAACTTACTCCACTCAGTCCAACGCGGGCAAAGCGCTGAAGTAGCTGCTGGTTCAGCTCATCATACTCGGCCTGCGATAGCTGTTCCCGCCGGGCCTTGAATAGCTTTCGGAGTTCACTCTTGGTCATGTTCAAAAGGCGTTACAAATGTTTCACCGATGTAACAAATTTCCCCAAATTTCCCCACTTTTCATCGTTACGAAACTCGCAAAAACCCAGAAAGATCAAGAAAATTCAGCATTTATTCAATTTGTAACACCAAATGTAACACTTGAACACGCAAATGTAACACCTGCGGCAGGCAGCTGATCGTCGCGATCGGCCCGCTTTGCCCTACGTGCGACGATCAATTACAAAATTGGCAATGATCAGTAAGCTGCATACCTACGCCACCTAAAACCACGTTAGAAAGCTGACCACAAGGCGATGCCACTTTTATTTCGTTCCTTTGTATCCGCATGAAGAAGAACTTGCTGCTTGCCGTATTTTCGGGCTTATTACTATGGATAGCCTGGCCGCCAACCGCTTACACCACCTTTTTGCTGTTCGTTGGTTTGGTGCCGATGCTCATTGCTATCGAGAATATCATCAATTCACCTTCGACGAAAAAAGGGCAGTTCGTTTTTGCCACTACCTTTATCGGTTTCTTCATCTGGAACAGCCTGAGTATCTATTGGGTATACAATTCGCTCAAGACCATCGGTCCGTTGGTGGCCATCCCGATCACGCTGATCCCGTATTCCTTAGGTCCGTTGTTAATGGCAGGCACCTGTTGGTTGTACTACCGCATGCGGCTCAGTACCGCACGCGGCTGGTCGTTAGCGGCTTTGGTTTGCTTCTGGATCGCCTACGAGTACCTGCACCAATCCTGGGACCTTAAATTCCCATGGATGACCTTGGGTAATGGCTTTGCCGTAAGTCACAAATGGGTGCAATGGTACGAGTATACCGGTGTTTACGGCGGTACCATATGGATATGGCTTTGTAATATCTTTTTGTTCCTGCTGTATATCAGTTTGCGGGAATCACGTCCTAAAGTATACCGTTCAAAACTGACCGTAGGTTTCGCCTTGAGCCTGATCCTGCCTTTGGGGTATTCGCTGGTCACCTATTACAGCTACCAGGAGCAGCCTAACCCCTCTAACGTGGTAGTGGTGCAACCTAATGTTGACCCTTATACCAAATTTGACCTTGCTCCCGACCAGGAAATGAGTAAGCTCACCCGCTTGTCGGCGTCAGTAGCGCAGCCGAATACCGAATACTTTATCTGGCCGGAGACCGCCATAGCCGAAGATACCGACGAGGACCGCTTTACGCAGTCGACCCAGTATGGCCAGATGAGGCAGTTCCTGAAAAATTACCGTAACGGCAACCTGATCACCGGCGTTTCCACCTATCGCATCTATAATGATGCGCATACCCCTACGGCCCGTTTTTCGGAGAATACCCATCAGTATTTTGATGTGTTCAACACCGCAGTGCAGATCGAGAACTCAGATCGAGTGCAATTTTACCATAAATCGAAACTGGTGCCCGGTGCCGAGGCCATGCCATTTGGTGCGGCATTGAGTTTCCTGACGCCTGTTTTTGAACATTTGGGTGGTTCAACCGGCGGCTTTGGCAGCCAGCCCGATGCCGATGTATTTTACTCCCAAAGCGGCATAGGCGCCGACCCGGTGATCTGCTACGAGACCATTTGGGGCGATTGGATATCGCATTCGGTGCGTAAAGGGGCGCAGTTCATCGCCATTATCACTAATGATGGCTGGTGGGAAAATACCTCTGGCAAGGATCAGCATATCGATTATGCCAAGCTGCGCGCCATCGAGAACCGCCGCTGGGTATGCCGCTCGGCCAACACCGGTATATCGGGTTTCATTAACCAGCGCGGCGATGTGATACAACGTTCAGGTTGGTGGGTAGAGGCCGCCCTGAAACAAGAGATCAACCTCAACTCAGAGCTTACTTTTTATACCAAACATGGCGATTATCTGGCCAAAGGCGGTTGTGGCCTGGCTTTGCTGGGCATGATCTTCATCGTGTTCCGCAGGTTAAAACCTAAACGCGTAGCGGCAGCATGAAGGTAGCCGGTTTTACTTTTATCCGTAACGCGGTCAGGAACGATTACCCCGTGGTGGAAGCCATTACGTCCATCCTACCCCTTTGCGATGAATTCGTGATCGCCCTGGGCAGTAGTGACGATGGTACCGAAGAATTGGTAAGGGGTATCGATTCGGCCAAGATCCGCATCATTGATACCGTTTGGGACGAAAGCCTGCGCGAGGGCGGACGGGTATTTGCCCAGGAGACCGACAAAGCATTCGCGGCCCTATCACCCGATGTGGACTGGGCCTTTTACATACAAGGTGATGAGGTGGTACACGAAAAGTACCTGCCCGTGATCCAACAGGCCATGCATGATAACCTACAAGATAAAAAAGTGGAAGGCCTACTATTCAAGTACCTGCACTTTTACGGCTCATATAGCTACATCGCCCATTCGCGCCGGTGGTATCGCCGCGAGATACGCATCGTTCGCAATAACCAAAATATCCACTCTTACCGGGATGCTCAAGGCTTTAGGTGGAACGACCGGAAGATCAATGTGAAATTGATCGATGCTTACATCTACCATTATGGCTGGGTCAAAGCACCCAAAGGGTTAGAAAGTAAGCTGCGCAATTTCAACCAGTTCTACCATGATGATGCCTGGCTGAACGAGAACCTGCCGCAAACCTTTGAGTTCGACTTTAAGAACGCCGATCGTTTGTTACCTTTTGAAGGCACCCACCCTGCCGTCATGCAGCGCCGCATCAAAGCCCAGAACTGGAACCTGAACGTAGATCAGAAAGCCATTGCCAGGCAAATGCCGTTAAGGCGCCGCATCCTGCAAAAGATCGAGGACTGGACCGGCTGGCGCGTAAGCGAATACCGCAATTACAAGATCATCAAGTGATCATTTTGTATGTAAAATAAAAAAGGCGGCCACATCGACCACCTTTTTATTTTCATCTATCTAAGCATCAGCTCCCGGTGCGTTCCCGCTCATGATAGTTCTGCACGATATCGATGGCACCATGTACGGCATCGCTCAGGGTGGTCACAAAGGCACCGGGTTGGGCTAAATTGATCGCGTAGGCAATGGCATCCACATGATCTTCGAGGCGCTCGTATGGCATGTCAGGTTTTACTTCCCTGATGCCCTCGATCATCAGGTCCATAATGTTCTCGCGGGTACGGCCACGCAGGTGATCGGCCTGGCGCAGTAAAATGTGGTCGAACATACTTGCAGCTATACGGCCCAACTCGCGGATGTCCTCATCGCGGCGGTCACCTGTACCGGCGATCAAACCGATCTTTTGCGGCGAATCGATATGCGAAAGGAAATCCTTGATGCCGTGATAGCCATTCGGGTTGTGTGCAAAATCGACCATGAACCTGAACTCCTTAAAGTTGAAGATGTTCATGCGTCCAGGTGTTTGCGCCGCCGACGGTACAAAACTTTGCAGTGATGTTTTGATATCCTCGGTCTTGAAGCCCCAAAGGTAAGTGGCCAGCGTGGCGGCCAGCACGTTCTCGATCATAAAGCTCACCGTTCCGCCAAAGGTCACCGGCACTTGCGATACCCGTTGCACCCTGATCTTCCAGTCGCCTTTTTTAATGGTGATGAAGCCGTTCTCCAATACGCAGGCCACGCCGCCTTTTTGGCAATGCGCCTTCACCACAGGGTTCTCCTCGTTGAGGCTGAAGTAGGCGATCTGGCAATGTGCTTTTTTAGCGATGCTTACGCAATGTTTGCTATCAGCGTTGACCACGCCCCATCCGCCTTTTTTCACCGAATCGATCACCACGCTTTTCACACGGGCTAGATCTTCCAGCGTATGGATGTCAGATATGCCCAAATGATCTGGCTGTATATTGGTGATCACACCAATGTCTGACTGGCCAAAACCCAAACCTGAGCGTAAGATACCGCCACGGGCAGTTTCCAACACCGCGAACTCTACCGTCGGGTCTTTTAAAATGAACTCCGTACTATGCGGACCAGTGGTATCACCTTTCACCAGCATGGTGTTCTGCACGTAGATGCCATCGCTGGTGGTAAAACCTACGCGGTAGCCATTATTCTTAACAATGTGGGCGATCAGGCGGGTAGTGGTGGTCTTGCCATTGGTGCCAGTTGTGGCAATGATCGGTATGCGTGCCGAACGCCCCTGCGGATATAGCATGTCCAGCACATGGCCGGCCACGTTGCGTGGTAAACCTTCGCTTGGGGCAATGTGCATCCTGAAGCCGGGTGCTGCGTTCACCTCTAACACTACACCACCATTCTCGATCAGTGGCTCGGTCAGGTTCGGTGCCATAATATCTATACCACAGATATCCAGTCCTATCACGCGCGATATACGCTCACAAATAAAAACGTTCTCGGGGTGTACCTGGTCGGTCACATCGATAGAGGTACCACCTGTGCTCAGGTTAGCGGTCGATTTCAAATATACCGTGACCCCGTCGGCAGGCACGCTTTCCAGCGTATAACCTTTTTTAGTCAGCAGGTCCAGCGTATCGCGGTCTATCGAGATGTGGGTCAGCACGTTCTCGTGGCCGTAACCACGGCGTGGGTCCATGTTCTCCTTATCGATCAGTTGTTGGATGGTCGATCGGCCATCGCCCTTAACATGGGCAGGTACGCGCAGCGCTGCGGCCACCATCTTGTTATCGATCACCAATACCCTGAAATCAAAACCACTGATGAATCGCTCTACGATCACCTTGCGCGATATCTTGGACGCATGCTCAAAAGCCAGCACTGCGTCCTCTTCGGTCTTTACGTTAATGGTGGCGCCACGGCCGTGGTTGCCATCCAGCGGTTTAAATACCAGTGGGAAGCCGACCTTCTTGATGGCGGTCTTCACATCGGCAGCTGAGGATATGGTCATGCCTTTGGCCACGGGGATGGCCTGCTCCTGCAATATACGCTTGGTCTCTTCCTTGTTACTGGCCAGATCCACGGCTATGCTGCTGGTCTTCTCGGTCATGGTGGCACGGATGCGCACCTGGTTCTTACCATAGCCCAGCTGCACCAACGATTGATTGTTCAACCTTATCCAAGGGATATCACGCGCTATGGCCTCTTCCACGATCGATCCGGTACTCGGTCCTAAACGAGTGTTCTCCCTTATCTCGCGCATGGTCTGTATATCGGCCTCCAGCGCGTAGCTCTCACCGGCGATCAGGGCTTCAGCTATGCGCACGGCAGCCTCGGCCGCAAAAACGCCCACCTTCTCCTCCACGTAGTTGAACACTACATTGTAGGTGCCTGGTGTCTTGGTCTCACGGGTACGGCCAAAACCGGTGTACATGCCGGCAAGGCTTTGTATCTCCAGGGCAATGTGTTCGATCACATGGCCCATCCAGGTGCCTTGTTCCACCCGTTCAAAAAAACCACCAGGTACGCCAGGTGAACAGCGGTGGCCGTACATGCTGGGTATAAGTGTCTTGAGGCGTTCGTAAAAGCCTTCGATGGTGTTGGTGGGCCTGTGCTCCATCTCTTCCAGGTCCAGGCGCATTTGTATCAGTTTTTTGCGCGTAACGCTCCAAATGTTGGGGCCACGCAGCACCTGAATGTTCTCTATTTTCATATATGATGATCGATCAGTATCGTTCGTAATGGGTCAATAACTCAGTATGTTCTATCAAAGCAGCTTTGGCGGGACTATATCGTGCTTTAATTTAATGTTAGTGTTAAGGCGTTACGGTTTTTGCTGATATAAAGCAATTTTATCGATCAAATGTGTGGTATCCTTTCATTTTTTTATTACTTTGTAATTGTACCAGTTAATTTAAAAGGATGAATGAGCCGAAAGGTAAATTAGTTATCATAGGCGGAGCAGTAGATATGGGCACTAATTTGAGTGCCGAAGAACACATCATGCAGCCGCATTACATCAAGTTCTTCGAACGCGGTATCCTTCGCCGCATTATCAACGAATCGGCAAAAGGCTTAGGTTCACAGGTCGAGATCGTGGTGACCGCCTCCCAGATCCCCGAGTTAGTAGGTCAGGAATATATTAGATCCTTCAACCAGCTATCGATCACCAACATCAACATTTTAGATATCCGCAGCCGCGAGGATGCCCAGGACCCTGAGGTGCTCGAGCGCATTCGCAGGGCCGATGTGGTGATGTTCAGCGGTGGCGATCAGTTGCGCTTAAGTTCCATATTCGGTGGTACCGAATTTTTGCAGATCTTGAAGAACCGCTATCAAAAAGAAAATTTCATTATAGCAGGCACCTCGGCAGGGGCGGCAGCCGCGTCTACCAATATGATCTACCGTGGATCGAGCAATGAGGCCCTTGTAAAAGGCGAGGTGCAGATCACCGCCGGTTTAGGCTTTATTGATCACATGATCATTGATACCCACTTTGTACAGCGCGGACGCATAGGCCGTTTGTTCTACGCAGTGGCCAGTAACCCGGGCATGCTGGGTATAGGTTTGGGCGAAGATGCCGGCCTGCTGATCACCGAAGGTAACATGATGGAGGCCATAGGTTCGGGCCTGACCATTGTGGTAGATGGCCGTAATATAGTAGAGACCAATATTTACGACGTAGAACTGGGCGCGCCGGTATCTATCGACGGGCTGAAGGTCCACGTGATGTCCATCTTCGACCGTTACGATATCTCGCAGCAACGCCTGGTGATTAAAAAGAAAGCTGTGATCGAGGAAGGCGAGTATTTGCAGTTGCCTGACCGAGATCAGTAATAGATTTTTCTGGTCGTTATTTGTCGTGTTCGCCTGCATTGCTTACCGCATGCCACAGCTTCACGGCTTCTACTGCCGCTTTAACATCGTGCACTCTTAAAATGTCGGCCCCCTTGTTGAGCGCTATGGTGTTCAGCACGGTGGTGCCGTTCAATGCCTCGTTGGCGGTGGTGCCCAATAGCCCGTAGATTATGCGCTTGCGCGATACGCCTGCCAATAAAGGTAGTTGCAACATCTTGAAGCCGCTCATACGATCAAGCAATTCGTAGCTATGTTCGGCGGTCTTGGCAAAACCAAAGCCGGGGTCAAGGATCACATCGTGGATGCCCATGCCACGCAGGGTCTCATAACGCTCCACAAAATGGTCGAACACCTCGCTGAATATATCGGTATAACTGGCCATTTGTACCATGTTTTGTGGAGTTCCTTTCATGTGCATTAATATGTAAGGAACCTGCAAGCGGGCCACGGTGCTGAACATGTCCTCATCTAAGGTGCCGCCGCCTATGTCATTAATAATGTGTGCTCCGGCCTTAATGGCCTCCTCGGCAACATCAGCTCTAAAGGTATCGATAGATAATACCGCATCAGGATAAGCTTTTACGATAGCCTCAACCGCTGGTAGCAGACGGTCCTTCTCCTCCTGCGGACCAATGTCAGCAGCGCCCGGGCGAGATGAGTAAGCGCCCAGATCGAGCATTCCAGCACCTTCGGCAAGCATTTGCTTGGCTTGCAGCACGGCGTCATCTACCGCAGGTTTGCGGCTTGCACTAAAGAAAGAATCGGGCGTAAGGTTGATGATGCCCATCACTTGAGGCACACTCAGATCGATCAGCTTACCACCTGCATTAATGATCGCCTTTTTACGAAAAACTGTATCTTTAGCCATTTACGGCCGGGTATATTTACCGGTGCCGCAAATATAGTTCACTAAAAGTAAGATCTACCGTTTTGAGCAATACCATAGCAGAATATAATGCCGTGATCGACAACTGTAAAAGCCTGTTCATCAAAAAAACACGCGATTACGGTACGGCCTGGCGCATCCTTAGGCCATCATCCATTACCGATCAGATCTTCATCAAGGCGCAGCGCATCCGCACGCTGGAGGAGAAAAAAGTATCGATGGTGGGCGATGACATCAAGGGCGAGTACATCGGCATCGTCAATTACTGCTTGATCGCCATGATGCAACTGGAATGTGGTGCGGATACGCCATTGGAAATGCCGGTCGACCAGGTGGCGCAGTTATTTGATCGCTTTGCCAACGAGACCCGTGACCTGATGATGGCCAAAAATCATGACTACGGAGAGGCCTGGCGCGATATGCGTGTCAGTTCGCTCACTGATCTGATCCTGATGAAATTGCTCCGTGTAAAACAGATCGAGGATAATCAGGGACTTACCCTGGCATCAGAAGGGGTAAAGGCAAACTATCAGGATATGCTCAACTACGCGGTATTCGCATTGATCAAAACCCCCTAACCCCCTGAAGGGGGAACTCTTGAAGTATTTAAAAATAATAGATTGGATACATCTACATATCATAAGGACAACGTTCCAACTCCCCCTTTAGGGGGCTGGGGGGTATGGTTTTGCCGCATAGCCGTAGGCCTGCTCTTTATATTTTCGGGGCTGATCAAGGCTAATGATCCACTCGGCTTCTCGTATAAGCTGGAAGAATACTTTGAGGTGTTCCACATGACCTTTTTGAATGATCTGTCGCTAAGTTTATGTATAATACTTTGTGCCATGGAAATGGTGCTGGGTTTTACGTTGCTGATCGGTATACGCATCAACACCGTGACCTGGGGGCTTTTGCTACTGATCATCTTCTTCGGGTTCCTGACGTTTTATTCTGCCTTTTTTAAGGTGGTGCAAACCTGTGGTTGTTTTGGCGATGCCATACCGCTTACGCCATGGCAATCGTTCGGTAAGGATATGGTATTGCTGGCCTTGGTGCTGGTCGTGTTCTTCAACCGCAAAAGCATCAGGCCGCTGGTGAGCGAAAAGGCCGAGAAGATCTGGCTTACCGCCGCAGTTGTAGTGTCATTAGGCATCGGACTGTACACCTACAACTTCCTGCCCGTGTTCGACTTTTTGCCTTACAGGATAGGCAATAACATCCCGCAACAAATGAGTACCCCTGCCGGTGCTTTGCCCGATGAGTACGAACTGACCTATCATCTCAAGAATAAAGCCACTGGTACCGAGAAGAACATGAACGACAAGGAGTACCTGAAAAGCGGCATTTGGAAAGACGCTAATTGGCAGATACAGGGCGACCCGGAGCGCAAACTCATCAAAAAAGGCTTTGAACCCAAGATCCGCGATCTGGGTATCAATGATGGTCATGGCAGTGATTATACGCAAGAACTATTAGGCAACCCGTTCTACAGTCTGGTGGTCGTAGCGTATGACCTCCATCATGCCAATGAGGCCGCCTTGGGCAAATTGAACGCTATGGCCATTGATCTGCGGCAAAATTACAACATGCGTACGGTCATGCTTACCGCAGCCTCACCTGCCGATGCGGCAGCATTCAGCAAGCAGCACCATCTGGTCTTTGAGATATTTCATGCTGATGGCGTGCCGCTCAAGACCATGGTACGGGCTAACCCGGGTGTGATACTGCTCAAGAATGGCACGGTGATCAATAAATGGCATCATCATACCATACCTTCGTATGATGGTTTGGTGAAGCGATACCTGCAAAAGCAATAGTGGCATGATCATCAATTACCTGCTTCGTAAAATAGGATATAGCCTGGCCGTGATGCTGGGCATCGTGGTGGTGGTGTTCTTCCTGTTCAACATACTACCGGTGGACCCTGCCCGCATGACCCAAGGTCAGCGCGCCGATGTACAGTCGTTGGAGGCAGTGCGTAAGGAGTTCGGGTTAGATAAGCCTGTGCCCGTGCAGTTCCTTTATTATTTAAATGATCTTTCGCCCATTGGCATACATGAGCGCAGTGCCGAGGAGCAGGAGCGGTACGGATATATAAAGTTGTTCCCAGTATCGGCCACGCATGCAGTTTGCCTGAAATGGCCCTACCTGCGCCGTTCGTACCAGACACATAAGGATGTGGCCGAACTGCTAATGCAAGTTATCCCTAATACCCTCGTGCTGGCCGTGCTGGCTATGCTGATGGCGATCGTATTAGGCATATTGTTGGGTGTGCTAAGCGCCGTCCATCAAAATACCTGGATCGACCGCTTGGCAGTTGGCTTTTCGGTGCTAGGTATATCGGCACCATCGTTCTTTGCCGGTATCATCATTGCCTGGCTGTTCGGCTTTGTTTGGAACCGTTATACCGGGTTGAACATGACCGGTAGTTTATACAGCTACGACCCGTTCAAAGGCGAGGTGCTCACCTGGAGTAACGTCATCCTGCCGGCGGTCACGCTGGGTTTACGCCCGTTGGCTATCATCGTACAACTCACCCGCAGCTCTATGCTCGAGGTGTTAGGGCAGGATTTTATCCGCACCGCCAAGGCCAAAGGTTTGAGCAGAAATACGGTCATCTACCGTCATGCGCTGCCCAATGCGATCAATCCGGTGATCACGGCCATTGCCAACTGGTTCGCCTCGTTGCTGGCAGGTTCGTTCTTTGTGGAGTATGTGTTCGGCTATAATGGCTTGGGAAAAGTGACGGTGGATGCCCTGGAGATGTCTGATTTTCCGGTGATCATTGGCTCGATCTTATTCATTGCCTTTATTTTTGTGATCATCAATATTATGGTCGATGTGATCTACGTATGGATCGATCCGCGGGTCAAATTCAGTTAACCGATGCTTCACCAAAAAATATCATTGCCCGAGCTGTTCATGCTCATCGCTTACATGAGCTTCCCGGTATTCGTGATCGCACGGGTGATCCAGTGGCTGTTGCTTAAGCCGTTCTTTGGCAAGGGCAGGTTGGTGCTTATCCTGTTGGTGTCGCTCATTATCGCGTTCATCTTCACCTTAGTGCTTTGGGGCGAATATAACGGCAACCCACTTTTTGCAGGATTTTTCTGCATCCCTGCAGCAGCGGCCGAGGGCATCGTACTGCTCATGACCTATTTTATCAAAAGATCTTTACTTAAAAAATAAATGGCGCGTATCTTCCTGATCGGCTACATGGGTAGCGGCAAGACCACCCTTGGCCGTAAGCTGGCCAGCCGGCTCAACTATGACTTCATCGACCTTGACCACGCATTGGAAGAGCAGGCCGGCATGACCATAGCCGAATACTTTTCCTCATTTGGCGAAACAGCGTTCCGCGTGGCCGAGTCAGAGATATTGAGGCAAACCGCCTACCCCGAAAATGTGATCATTTCCACCGGAGGCGGCGCCCCCTGCTTTTTTGACAATATGGATTGGATGAACGCCAATGGCACCACCCTGTATATTAAGTTGTCACCTAAGACATTGGCCGATCGCTTAGAGCACGGGAAAGAGGCACGGCCGATCCTTCGCGATAAGCATGGCGACGAACTGGTAGCTTTCATTGCCGAAAAATTGACCGAACGCGAACCATTTTATACCCGCGCCAAGGTGATAATTGATGGCCTCGGTTTGACCGCCGACAAAGCTGCACAGGTACTGGGGCTGTAGCTGAATATTGCCGCCAATATTTTGACCGTTCAGTTAAAAACTTTTTAAGGGCTGCTTTGCTTACTTTTGACGTACGTAATTTATGAACATCCTGAAAAGAAGTACGGTAACTGCCGCCGCGCTACTGTTGACCGCCACTGCGAGCTTTGCCCAAAAAGCTGACTTTATCTCGTCATTGAATACACCCAACCGTTGGGTCGATTCGGTTTTTAAGACCCTTGATCGCAAGCATAAGATCGCGCAACTGTTCTTCATCAGGGCGCATACTAATAAGGGGCAGGCCTATGCCGATTCGGTGGCACGAGTGATCCAGGAAGAGCAACCCGGCGGTCTGGTGTTCTTCCAGGGTGGGCCGGTAAGGCAGGCACAACTCACAAACCGTTATCAAAAACTATCCAACATACCCATGCTGGTGGCCATGGATGGCGAATGGGGGCTGGGCATGCGACTGGATTCGACCATATCATACCCATACCAAATGACGTTGGGCGCTATACAGAACGACAAGCTCATTCGCGAAATGGGTAAACAGATCGCGTTCGATTTTAAGCGTATAGGTGCCCATATCAATTTTGCTCCGGTGTTGGATGTGAACAACAATCCCAATAATCCGGTGATCAACTACCGGTCATTTGGTGATGACAAATACAAAGTGGCCCTGCGTGGCATCGCTTACATGCAGGGCATGCAGCAGGCTGGGCTGATTACCACCGCCAAGCACTTCCCGGGTCATGGCGATACCAACGTCGATTCGCATTTTGACCTGCCGCAGTTGCCGTTCACCCGCCAGCGGTTAGATACGTTGGAAGAGTATCCTTTTAAAGAAGCCATCAAGGCGGGTATAAGTGGTGTCATGGTGGCTCACCTGAGTATTCCGGCATTGGAACCGGCCAAAAATATGCCTTCGTCGTTGTCGCGGCCCATCATTACCGGTATACTCAAGAACCAGTTGGGTTTTAAAGGACTGGTAGTGTCTGATGCCATGGAGATGAAAGGCGTGACCAAATATTTCCCTAATGGTGAGGCCGACCTTCGGGCGTTCATGGCCGGCACCGATATCATCGAGCTATCAGAGAACTCATACGGAGCCATCAAGGCGATCAGGCGAGCCATCCGTAGCGGCAAGGTAAGCGATGCGGTATTGGATGCCAAGGTAAAAAAAGTACTGTACGCCAAGTACTGGGCTGGGTTAGCCAATTATAGTCCTGCCGATGTGCAAGGCATCAGTGCCGACCTCAACCGCAACACCGCCAAAGAGCTGGTGCAGCAATTGAGCGATAATGCCGTGACCATGCTACAGGACAACGGCCTGTTGGAAAGGTTCAACTTTATGCAGAAGACCGCCTTGGTGAGCATAGGCGTTACACTGCCTACCGTTTACCAGCAAGAACTGGCCAAATATTACTTGAACAGTACGCTCTTCACGCTGAAAAAGAACGCCCAGCCTTACGAGATCAATAAGCTGATCAACGATCTTAAGGGTTACAAGCAGATCATCATTGGCGTGCATGATGAACGCTTGCGCCCGCAAAGCAAATTGGACCTTACGGCACAAGTTAAGGATGCTGTAGTCCAGATCGCCGAGATGCCGAATGCAGCGCTCAGCCTTTTTGCTAACCCTTACACGCTGGCATCCATGCCGGGCATCGAGCGTACGGGGGTGTTATTAGCGGCTTACCAAAAAGATGAAAGCATGCAACGTGCTGCGGCCCGGGTGCTTTCGCGTCAGCTTACTCCTTCGGGGCGGTTACCGGTCAATATCAATTCGTACTTTACCAATGGCTGGGGTATGGGCCAGCCAAAAATAGCGTTATGACGCTGCGCGTGGCCCGCCATACTACCGACCTTGACCGAATGATCCGCTTTTATGGCGATATACTTGGGTTGGAGGTATTGGGTCGATTCGCCGACCACAATGGCTACGATGGTGTATTCATCGGCATCCCGAAAGCACCCTGGCATTTAGAGTTCACTACATCCCAACATCCACCCGTTCATCATCCTGATGCTGATGACCCGCTGGTGTTTTATATGGACAGCGCTGAGGAACTGACCACTGTTCAGCAAAGGTTCACCTCATTTGATGTGATGCCGGTCGTGCCTAAAAATCCATATTGGCAACAAAACGGTACCCAGTATAATGACCCAGATGGTTACGGCGTCATCATTGCCTTAAAAGGTCATTATTGATCGGCTATTGATCATGGTTATTCGCCCATCGCTTTGTCTCGCCTGTACTTCTGTTCAGTAACTATCAAGCAACTATAATGCTGTTCAGCAATGATTTTATTGCTTTAACATTAATTTGCTAAAAAATTTTGCAATAATAAAATATAGTATTTAGCTTAATGGTCTTAAACCAACCAACCATGTTCAAAAGACCCTTATCTCTCAAAGGCCGTATCGGCCGTACCGAGTATGTACTATCTTTCGTAGTATATGCTGCTATCTCTGCTTTCGCGATCATGAGCATCCTTGCAGGTGGCTCTATGTTATTATTGCTGGCCTTCCCAGTGTTGTTGTGGTTCGCGTTAGCGCAAAATACCAAACGCTGCCATGACCGTGGCAACTCGGGCTGGTATCAGCTTATTCCTTTTTACGGTCTGTGGATGCTGTTCGCCGCAGGTGACCCGGGCACCAACCAATACGGCCCGAGCCCTAAAGGCTCTAACGAACTGGAAGTTCAGCCAGCTGTTCAATAAAACAAAAAAGGTTGCCCTTGATCAAGGGCAACCTTTTTTGTTTATAAATCGGTAGATGCTATTCTACCAGTTTTTTGTATTTAATGCGCTTAGGCGCTACATCGCCCAGGCGCTTCTTGCGGTTCTCTTCGTAGTCGCTATAGTTACCTTCAAAGAAATACACCTGCGAGTCGCCTTCAAAAGCAATGATGTGGGTACAGATACGATCCAGGAACCAGCGGTCGTGACTGATGATCACGGCGCAACCACCAAAATCATCAAGCGCCTCCTCCAATGAACGTAAGGTGTTCACGTCAATATCATTGGTAGGCTCATCGAGTAACAGAACGTTCGAGCCTTTTTTGAGCGTGATGGCCAGGTGTACCCGGTTACGCTCACCACCCGATAAAACATTTACCTTTTTTTGCTGATCCCCGCCGTTGAAGTTAAAACGCGATACGTAAGCGCGCGAGTTGACCGGGCGGTTACCCAGCATAATGGTCTCCTGCCCGTCGGTGATGTTCTCCCAAACCGACTTGTCGGCCTTCAGGTCGTCATGCATCTGGTCAACATAACCTAACTTAACGGTCTCACCCACGCGGAAGGTACCTGCATCAGGCTGCTCCTGGCCGGTGATCAAACGGAACAGGGTGGTCTTACCGGCGCCGTTAGGTCCAATGATACCTACGATACCTGCCGGAGGTAACGAGAAACTCAGGTTCTCGAATAATACCCTGTCGCCATAAGCCTTGGTCACGTTGTTCACCTCGATCACCACATTGCCCAACCGCGGGCCTGGCGGGATGAACAGTTCCAGTTTGTCTTCACGCTCGCGTGTTTCCTCACTGGCCAGTTTCTCGTAGTTAGCCAAACGGGCCTTACCCTTGGCATGGCGGGCTTTGGGAGCCATACGCACCCACTCCAGCTCGCGCTCAAGGGTCTTTTGGCGTTTGCTTTCGGTCTTTTCTTCCTGAGCCAAGCGTTTAGCCTTTTGATCCAGCCAACTCGAGTAGTTGCCTTTCCACGGGATACCTTCGCCGCGGTCAAGCTCTAGGATCCAGCCGGCTACGTTATCCAGGAAGTAACGGTCGTGCGTTACGGCGATCACGGTACCTTTATATTGCTTTAAGTGCTGCTCCAGCCAATCGATACTTTCGGCATCTAAGTGGTTGGTAGGCTCATCCAGCAACAACACATCTGGCTCTTGTAACAACAAGCGGCACATAGCCACGCGGCGACGCTCACCACCTGACAGCACGGCGATCTTGGTGTCAGGGTCAGGACAACGCAGGGCATCCATCGCACGTTCCAATTTGGTGTCCAGTTCCCAAGCGTTCGATGAGTCGATGATGTCCTGCAGTTCACCCTGGCGGGTCATCAACTTATCCATCGCATCGGCATCCTCATAATATTCCGGAAGGCCGAATTTCTCGTTGATCTCTTCGTATTCCTTTAATATTGCAGTGGTCTCAGCAACGCCTTCTTCCACTACCTCGCGTACGGTCTTTTCAGGGTCGAGCTCAGGCTCCTGTGCCAGGTAGCCTACTGAGTAACCGGGTGAGAAAACGACCTCGCCTTGGATCGACTTATCTAACCCTGCAATGATCTTGAGCAATGATGATTTACCTGAACCGTTCAAACCTATAACGCCGATCTTAGCGCCATAGAAAAAAGATAGGTATATGTTCTTTAGTACTTGTTTTTGAGGCGGGTATATCTTACTTACACCAGCCATCGAGAATATGATCTTTTCGTCAGCCATTCTTGATATGTTGAAATTCAAATATCAGCCAAATAGCGGGGCTTTGCAACTACAATAGCATCATTCGATAAGCGTTCGACCGAACATATCTCAGTGCTGATATCGATTTGTAAATAACTGAAACTCTATACCGCAACTTTGCGTTCAACCCTTATGCCTATTTGACACAGTTAGTGTGACTAATTTTCAGGAAAGGCATAAGTGAAGCTGGCCGATATATTTTGTTAAACTTTATACAATTATTCGCATCAAATACTAAATTGCAGTTGTTGAACGTGTTTATTTAGCGTTGAATGTCATAATTGTCGACCCGGTGAGCCGGGCCGCGGGCCAGCCGACCATACATTACAATTAAATAGCAATTTAAAATAGCCGCTGTTGAAGGTTGGCAACATTGTTGTTAAAACTTATAAGATCCTTTTGGGTACCCTTAAAACGATATTTGATCGGGTCAAAAAAAATTAAAATATAGAAAGGTACTCGATGGAAGCTAAATTTTCGCCACGTGTTAAGGATGTGATCTCCTACAGTCGGGAAGAGGCTCTGCGCCTTGGTCATGACTACATAGGAACAGAACATCTGTTATTAGGACTTATTCGCGACGGCGACGGGATAGCCATAAAATTGCTGAAAGGCTTAAATGTGGATACCGCCAAGTTACGCCGCGCTGTTGAAGATGCTGTTAAAGGTACTACCGGAACCAACGTTCATATCGGCAGCATTCCTTTGACCAAACAAGCCGAGAAGGTTTTAAAAATAACTTATTTGGAAGCCAAGATATTCAAAAGTGATATCATTGGAACCGAACACTTATTACTCTCTATTTTACGTGATGAAGATAACATAGCCTCACAATTGCTGATGCAATTCAATGTGAACTATGAGATCTTTAAAGGTGAGGTAGAAGCGCATAAGAACATCACTGATGAGATGCCAGGTTCATCTACTGGTGGTGATGATGATTTTAAAGAAGAAGAATCATTCAGCCAGCCTAAAAAAGTGTCAGACATTAAATCGAAGACACCAGTGCTGGATAACTTTGGCCGCGACCTGACCAAAGCTGCCGAAGAAGGCCGCCTGGATCCGATCGTTGGTCGTGAGAAAGAGATCGAGCGTGTATCGCAGATCCTGTCTCGCCGTAAAAAGAACAACCCGATACTGATCGGTGAGCCGGGTGTGGGTAAATCGGCCATTGCCGAAGGACTTGCCTTGCGCATTGTTCAACGTAAAGTATCGCGCGTGTTGTTCAACAAACGAGTGGTTACGTTAGACCTTGCTTCTCTTGTGGCCGGTACTAAATACCGTGGCCAGTTCGAGGAGCGTATGAAAGCCGTGATGAACGAGCTGGAAAAATCGCCAGACGTGATCTTGTTCATTGACGAGATCCATACCATAGTAGGTGCCGGTGGTGCCTCAGGTTCTTTGGATGCGTCGAACATGTTTAAACCGGCTTTGGCCAGGGGTGAGATACAATGCATTGGCGCCACCACTTTAGATGAGTATCGCCAGTACATTGAAAAAGATGGCGCGCTAGATCGTCGTTTCCAAAAGGTGATGGTGGAACCTGCCAGCCCTGATGAGACCATCGAGATCCTGACCCGCATTAAGGACAAGTATGAAGAGCACCATGGTGTTACCTATACTCCTGAAGCGATCAATGCCTGCGTAAGCTTAACTGCCCGCTACATCACCGACAGGTTCTTACCTGATAAAGCGATCGATGCATTGGATGAGGCTGGTTCAAGGGTACACTTGACCAACATCCACGTGCCAGAGAACATACTGGAGATCGAGCAAAAGATCGAGCAGATCAAGGTTGAGAAGAACAAGGTGGTTCGCAGCCAGAAGTACGAAGAAGCAGCCAAGCTTCGTGATACTGAAAAGCATTTGTTGGAAGAGTTAGAGCAAGCTAAAGCAGCTTGGGAAGCTGAGACCAAATCGAAACGTTACACCGTATCTGAAGAGAACGTTGCCGAAGTTGTGGCCATGATGACCGGTATACCGGTTCAAAAAGTTGGTCAGGCCGACAGCCAAAAACTGCTGAATATGGGCTTGAGCATTCAGGACAAGATCATTGGCCAGGATGATGCGATCAAGAAATTGACCCGTGCTATTCAACGTACCCGTGCCGGATTGAAAGATCCTAAAAAGCCGATCGGTTCGTTCATCTTCTTAGGTCCTACCGGTGTTGGTAAGACCGAGTTAGCCAAAGAGCTTGCGCGCTTTATGTTCGATACCGAGGATGCCTTAATCCAGATCGATATGAGCGAGTACATGGAGAAATTCGCTGTGTCACGCTTGGTAGGAGCGCCTCCGGGCTACGTGGGTTACGAAGAAGGTGGCCAATTGACCGAAAAGGTACGTCGCAAACCATATGCGGTAGTATTACTTGACGAGATCGAGAAGGCTCACCCTGACGTGTTCAACATTCTGTTACAGGTATTAGACGAAGGTCAATTGACCGATTCATTAGGCCGTAAGGTGGACTTTAGGAATACGATCATCATTATGACCTCTAACATTGGTGCCCGTCAGTTAAAAGACTTTGGTCAAGGCGTTGGTTTCAGCACTACCGCTAAAGCTAACCAGGCTGACGCCCATTCAAGAGGCGTGATCGAGAACGCTTTGAAACGTGCTTTCGCTCCTGAGTTCCTGAACCGTATCGACGATGTGATCGTGTTCAACTCATTGACCAAAGAGAACATCTACAAGATCATCGATATCGAGCTGGCTTCATTGTTCGGCCGTATCAATGGATTGGGTTATAAAGTTGAACTGACCGAAAATGCTAAAGAAGTGATCGCAGAGCGCGGTTACGACGAGAACTTCGGTGCACGTCCGTTGAAACGAGCCATCCAAAAATACCTGGAGGATCCGATCGCAGAAGAAATCTTGAAAGGTGAACTGACCGATGGTGACGTTATGGAAGTTGACTTTGACAAAGAGGCCAACGAGATCAAAGTGATCGCCAAGCACAGCGGCGAGAGCAAGACCTCGGAGACCGAGCAAGAAGGCTAAGAACTTCTTGTACAACTAAAAAGAGCCGCTGATCGATCAGCGGCTCTTTTTAGTTGTACAGGTTTTACCGTTGAACCCGAAAATTTGTATGGAAATTATTGAATTATCTGGGAAATTCTTGCTTTATGTGTAAGCTCTAATTTTACTTTTTATTGTCCGCCTCGTTAGGGTCATAATCTACCGGAAGCATTTTGGCCATACGGTCTTTTGCCCAATAGCCTTCAAAAATTATGGAGGTAGGATTAATGATCACTCCGTTCATGTCAAAAAAGATGTAGGGGTCATTGATCACCATCAGGCTGGTTCGGTTGTTGGGTGCGTTCAGCGGCTTATTAGTATAGCTGCCATCATCACTTTTTTTGGTGTAAATAACATAAGGTATGTATTGATAGCCAAAAGCAAATATCCCCCGCTGGTCTGTGCGTTTCAATAGGCTGTCTACCCGGAGTGGTTTGGTAACCAGTATCTCCACCGTTTTTGATAATCGGTTCTTGTTCCCCCAATAAATAAGAGAATCTCCGCCCGACATGACCATACTGCTGCCTTGTAACCTTTTCGCTCTAAACTCTTTCAATTTAGCTTGTATCAAACTGTCAGGCGGGCGGGCTGGATTAGGCTTGCGCATCAAGGTAAGCGTTTTAAAACCCTGAGCCTCGGCCGATCGCTGCAATACCGACCTCAGATAATGTTGCGACGAGCCGTTATATGCTTCCAGCCGGTTCTTCATCCACTTTTTCATTTGGCGGGGTGTGCCTTTCATGGGGCTGAACAAGACATTGCCTTGGTAATAGAACCTCTGATTAGCATAATTGCGTTCAAAGTCGAGCAACAGATATTTGATCTTATAGCCCAGCGCATTATTTTCAAATTCGATATAATCGTTAGACGAGCCGATCAGTGCGTTAGCCTTTCTGTCATATGTCAGGTTGATCACCTCGGGGTTCAGTATCTTGCATTGCTGCGCAAAGGGATGTTCGCCAAAGAACTCGGTCTTAAATAGCTTATAGTTCTGTTCCCATTCGGGGTCGGGTTTTACCTCTACGGCTTTGAGGTCAATGGTCTTGGGTTCCAGTTCGATGAAGGGTATGGTCACGTTGGCGTTCACCATCACGGTCCTATGGACGGTCTCAAAGCCGATGGCCGATACCACCATATCATACTGTCCGGGCTTTACGTTGGTGAGCAAGTAACTACCATCCTCGCCTGTGGCTCCTCCTACAGTGGTGTTGCTTAAAAAGATGCTTGCCTTAACGATAGGCTTTTTATCATACAGCCCGATCACCTTACCGCTAATGGTATTTTGCGCACTTACCCACAAGGGCAACACCAGGAGATACAGTAAGAACTTGATCCGCATGATGCAATTAACTAAATAGTTAGTTGTTTTCAAAATAAAAAAGCCGCAGTGCAAGCTGCGGCTTTTTTATAACGGTGGGGTATGTTTTATTTGCTCATTTGGTCAATAACTGCCTGTGTAACACCAGTGTATGAGAAACCGCCATCGTGGAACAGGTTCTGCATGGTCACCATTTTGGTGAGGTCGCTGAACAGGGTGATCGCGTAGTCGGCGCACTGGTCGGCGGTGGCATTACCCAGCGGACTCATCTTTTCGGCGAATTCGATAAAGCCATCAAAACCTTTAACGCCTGATCCGGCAGTGGTGCGGGTAGGTGATTGTGAGATGGTGTTCACACGTACGTTCTTTTTCATGCCGTACTCGTAACCAAAGTTACGGGCAATGCTTTCCAATACGGCTTTGTTATCGGCCATATCATTGTAACCAGGGAAGTAGCGCTGAGCGGCGATGTAGCTCAAAGCCACTACCGAACCCCACTCGTTGATAGCGTCATGCTTCATGGCCGCCTGCAGGATGCGGTGCAAGCTCAGGGCCGATATATCAAATCCTTTGAAAGTGAAATCGTAGTTATTGTCGGTGTATGGGATGTTCTTGCGTACGTTAACGCTCATACCGATAGAGTGCAGAATGAAATCCACGCCACCGTTAAAGTGCTCCTGCGTTTTGGTGAACAGGTTGTTGATATCATCCATATTGGTAACATCGGCACCGATCACCGGGGCATTGCACTCTTCGGCAAGTTTGTTAAGCTCGCCCATGCGCAGGGCTATAGGGGCGTTCGAAAGTACGATCTGGGCACCTTCCTGGGTTGCGCGTTGTGCTACTTTCCAGGCGATAGATTGCTCGTTCAAGGCGCCAAAAATGATACCTTTTTTACCTTGTAATAAATTATAAGCCATTATAGTGGAATTGATTATCGGGTGGTAAAGGTAAAAATTATTTAGCAGTAAGCCAGCAGGATAAAAAAAGATCGGCGGTCAAAGGCGGTAGTCCATTCCTAATATCAGTCAACTGCCCGTTATGAAATTCGCAAAAAGGGGTGGATACTATCGGTTTTATCACCTTTAAAACACTTAGCCCGCTGTCTTGAGCTGTTACATCCAAGTGTTACCGTGTTACAAATGGTGTTACATTTCAGCTTTTTGTTGGAAAATGTGGAAAAAGTTGGGTTTTTATGAAATTCGTAATGCTGAAAAGTGGGGAAATTCAGGGAATTTTGTTACAGCGATGTAACACCTTTTCGGTACACTAAGGGTGCGTGTTCTTCGGCCGGGATCGAGGTCTCTTATAAAATGAAAGTGTCACTTGATATGAGGGCACATGAAGAGCGGTCAATAAGATGCGATCACTTATCGGTCAATTTGAATTCAACAGTAATAGTTTGATGAATTGTTGTGGCTCGTCCGTTACTTTTCGCAGGGTCCCATTTGCCGGCGTATCTTATAGCGTCCATCACCGCTTGATCGCAGCCATAGCCTAAGCCGTTTAACACTGTAAGATCTCTGGGTGTACCATCACGATCTACAAGGAACGATATTTTGACCATGCCTGCTATATTGTTAGCTACCGCTTGGTGAGGATATATCAGATGTTTTTTAACTGAGTCTAAAAAAGCCGGAGTTTCGCCCTTATAATGCGGGTATTGCTGTACATTAGAAAATACACCGGGATTAGGGTAACTATTAGGAGGCTGAAATATAAAGGGCATTCTTTGAGTTTGCCTCACATGCGCTACTGTTATAGGTTTATCGGCGTTAAGGTCTATATTATCATTAGGTAATGGTAAATAGATCACCATATAACGACTACCTTTATTATATAGCTTTTGTTCTTTATACAAAAAGTGCCTTTCGATAGTGAGGGTATCGTTCACCATTGCTCCATTTATAGCAAAATATCCATTAGCATCTGTTTCACTTAAAAGCGGCGAACCATAAGTAGTATCGTTATGTCTTGATCGCAATACCATTCCTGAAACCGGGTTCCCCTTGTGGTCATAAATATAACCTCTAAGGAATATGGTGTCCCTATACTGCGTTTTGGGTACATATTGCGCTTTGCCGGTACTGCAAAGAACTAATAAGCCGATCAACAGAAGGAGTTCCCTCATAATGATCAGCTATTCAGTAGTTCGCGGGCATTTTGCAGGGCACTTTCGCCTGGCTTGTCGCCGCTCAGCATTTTGGCTATCTCGGTCACGCGTTCCTGCTCGTTAAGCTGCTTGATCTGGGTATAAGTGGTAGCCGAGTCGTTGTTCTTATACACAAAATAATGGCTTTCGCCTTTGCTGGCGATCTGCGGTAAGTGTGTAATGGTGATCACCTGCAAGTTGCCCGCCAGGCGCTCCATAATAACGCCCACCTTGTTAGCCACTTCACCTGACACCCCTGTATCGATCTCGTCAAAAATAATGGTGGGCAATGCGGTATAGCGCGCAATGATGGATTTGATGCTCAGCATCAACCTCGAAAGCTCACCCCCCGACGCCACCTTACTCATTTCGGCCAGGTTATGCCCTTTGTTGGCCGTGAACAGGAACTTGATCTGGTCGGTACCGGTACGGGTGAGTTCATGACCGGGGGTGGAGGTATGGTCTATCTTCAGGTGGGCATTACCCATTCCCATTTCGGCCAGGGTGCTCATCACTTGTTTCTCGATATCGGGTAATGCTTTGACCCGGTTGGCTGACAGCTGACCGGCCAGCGTAGTAAGGTCTTTGCGTTGCAGATCGATCTCTTGTTGTAAACCGCTGATCTCTTCGTCGCCAAAAAGGGCTTGCTGTACTTTGGCCGATAGGTCCTCCTGTATGGCCAGTAACTCGGCATTAGTATTAACCCGGTGCTTTTTTTGCAGGTTGTAGATCATGCTCAGGCGAGTGTTCACCTCATCGGCGCGGGCCTCATTGGTCATGGTCTGCTGCTCAATGGTCTCTATCTCGGCCGCTATATCCTTCAGCTCGATCAGGGTGCTGTTCAGGCGTTCATGCAGTTCGGCAATGGCAGGGTTATATTTTTCAAGGGCCGATAATTGTTGGTAAGCCTCTTTGAGCTGCAACGTAACGGCAGCCTCGCCATCCTGTATCAGGTACAAGGCGCCGGTCAGGTTGCGTTTGATCTCTTCGGCGTTGTTCAGCGTGTACAGTTCCTGCTCAAGGTCGGCCTGCTCGTCGGCTTGTAAACCGGCCTTTTCCAGCTCATCATACTGGAACTGGTAATAATCCAGGTCGGCCTTGGCCTTGTCGTTGTCGGCAATGAGTTGTTGTAAACGAGTGGTGGCCTTTTTATACGCGCGATAGTTGGTCTGATATTCGGCCAGCAAAGGTTGGTGCTTGGCCACACTATCCACCACCAACAGTTGAAAGGCCGGGTCGTTGATCTCGCGTGTGGCCTGCTGTGAGTGGATATCGATCAGTTGCTCGCCCAGCAGTTTAAGCGTGGCCAGGTTCACAGGTGTATCGTTCACAAAGGCCCGCGACCGACCATCGGCCGATATCTCGCGGCGCAAAATGGTCTCGGCGTGGTGATCCAGGTCATTTTCCTCAAAAAAGTTCTTGAGGTGCAGTTCGTCTATATGGAACGTACCCTCTATGATGCATTTCTTTTGCTGGTCAAAAAAATACTTGCTCTCGGCACGCTGACCTAAAATGAGCGATAATGCCCCCAATATGATCGATTTACCGGCACCTGTTTCGCCGGTAATGATGTTCAGCCCTGCATCAAAACTGATCTGCAGGTTATCGATCAAAGCATAATTATGAATGGTTAGCTGTTGCAGCATGCAGATGTTCGTATTGGTACCACAAAGATACTCAAATGCAAAAGCAATGCCTACAGGTGAGGGTGGCGTTATTTTTTGGACGGGCTTTATCTACTCAGATCCAGTCATGCTGAACTTGTTTCAGCATCCCACATGCAAGGTTAGCTTATTGTCCACTTGTCCTGAGAGATGCCGATATGCATCGGCATGACCGGTTCGGGGGTGAGAGCAGCTTTTAAATCCTTAAATAAAAATGTCATGCTGAGCGTAGCCGAAGCATCCTATCGAATAACACGATCGGTTCGCATGTATAAGATGTTTCGACTACGCTCAACATGACAGCGTGTGGGGTGTTACCATATTAACCCATTCCGTCATGATGAACTTGTTTCAGCATCCCACATGCAAGGTTAGCTTATTGTCCACTTGTCCTGAGGGATGCCGATATGCATCGGCATGACCGGTCGGGGGGAGAGAAGCCCTTAAATAAAAATGTCATGCTGAGCGCAGCCGAAGCATCCTATTATGTAACACCATCGGTCGCATGTATAAGATGTTTCGGCTACGCTCAACATGACAAGGTATAGGGTATTGTCACAGCAAGGTCGGCTACTTGTCCTGAGGGATGCCGATATGCATCGGCATGACCGGTTCGGGGGTGAGAGCAGCTCTTAAATCCTTAAATAAAAATGTCATGCTGAGCGTAGCCGAAGCGTCCTATCAAGTAACACGATCGGTTCGCATGTATAAGATGTTTCGACTACGCTCAACATGACAGTGTGTAGGATAGCACTGTGGTAACCCATCCCGTCATGCTGAACTTGTTTCAGCATCTCACAGCAAGGTTGGCTACTTGTCCTGAGCGATACCGATATGCATCGGCATGACGGGGTTGGTGAAGGTGGGGGCACAGTAACCCATCCCGTCATGCTGAACTTGTTTCAGCATCCCACATGCAAGGTAGCGCACTTGAGGGATGGCGATATGCATCGGCATGACGGGATGGGATGATGTATAGCAATTGGTGCAGCTGCACCCGCCTTACGGCTTTTCGGTCTTTTCTTTGATCTGGATCTCTTTGAGTTCAGGCTTTTCGGACTTCTCTTTGATCTCGATCTTTTCCTTCAATTCAGGCTTCTCCCTGATCTCTATCTTTTCTTTCAGTTCGGGTTGTTCAGGTCTTTCTTTGATATCAATCTGCTTTCTGATCTCGTTAGCATTATTATAACCCAATTTGCTGCTACGCTGGTATAGCTTGGCCGCAGCTTCCTGAAGCTTTTTCTGGTCTTTCTTGATCTCAGGCGAGTTAGCATACTGCTCCATCTGCGCTTGTATCCTTTTCATCTTGGCCTGTAGTGGCGCAATGTTCAGCTCTTTTTGGCGTGCCGCTATTTTGGCGTTGAGGCTATCCAGGCTTTTGTCCAGGGTGCGTGTTCTTTCGCCGTTGGCACTAACCTCGAACCCTTTGCCTAATGATTCCAACTTTTTACTGATAGCCTGTAGCTCGATCGAGGTCTTACGATAATCCTTGCTGGTGGTATCGCCCATGTACTTGGTCAGTTCCAGGGCCTTTTGCGAGGCTTCGGTCACCAGTTCATTGAACTCGGGGGAGCTGGTGATGCGGCTGGCATGCTGCATTTGTTGAGCGATCAGGGCCTGCATCTCAGGGTCTTTCATGCGGGTGGCGATCTGTACCGTGGTCTGCTCTAACTCTTTGCGAATGGAGGCGAACTTTGGGCTCAGGTAAAATTTGGTCACCCGGTCCGAATATTTTCTCACTTCGGCCGCCAGGCTGTCCATGTTAGGGTCCTCGGCTATGCTTTTTGCTGCTACCGGTGGCACCACAGGCATCATGGCTTTTACCGGAGCAACGGGTTTGGCCGGTTTTGGGGGCTTAGGTGCTTTAGGTACGGTGTCAATAAAGGTGTGCAGTACGGCAGGTACATCAACGTGCTTGACCAGTAATTTGCCGTCCTTAAATTCGGGGTTGAACCAGGCGATGCTGCATACGCTGCCGGTGAGTAATACCAATGATAGTGCGAGGTGACGTACGTTACCCGCAGGTGTTGTCGTTTTCATGATGCGTTCTATTCGGTTAAGTAAATGGTTCTTGCCACCGGCCGCCAAGGCCAGGGCGTTCTGTTGAGGCTGAGCTTCCTGTATCTTAAGCAGGGCATAAGCATAATGCAACGGCTGGCCGGTCACGTTCACCACCATATCGTCGCAGCAATGCTCGCGCTCAGTATCGATCATCCGGTCTATAAGGATGTTAAAAGGATTGAAGAACAGGACGGCCGCCTGCAATTGCTGCAGGTAGTTGATCAAATGATCATGCCGCCTGATGTGGGCCAGTTCGTGCACCAATATGGCCTCGATCTCCTGAGGCGATAAGCAGGTGAACATGGCCGCAGGCATAAAGATCACCGGTTTAAGGTAGCCGGCCACGCAGGGTACAGTAGCCAAATGGCTCATACCGGCCTGCACTGGCTTACTGATCTTGAGGCGCTGAGCCAAACGCTGGATCTGTGCGTGCAAGGCAGCGTCAGGTAGCAGGGTCTTTTTAAGTGCCCTTAATTGCTGGCGCCCATAGTATAGCCGCGTGCCTTGTAAGAGCAGTCCACATGCATACAACATGCTGATGAAGGGCAATTGTGGGCGCAGGCTGATGCTGTAACTCTCATAAGCTTTAATGGCCGATGTGCCCAGCGTTTTCAGCGAAAAAGGATAAGCCTGAGGGATCACTGCTGTGTAGGTGTTCCAGTCCTGTTCGTAAAGTTCACTGATCAGGGTGACCATGAACCAAACCCCGATACCCAGCATAGCAGCTACCGAAAGGTTGTACCGCCCGCTTGAACCTATGCCCGGCAGTGCGCCCAACAGGCACCTGAGCAGGAGGTAAATGAGCAGCCCTTGCCATAATGAATGCAATATGGCCATACCAAGCGCTTGTCCTAAATTATACAGCAGTGTTTCCATGAGACTTTAGGGATCAGATCATTCAAATTTTTTCAGATAATCTTTAATGGCCGCTATCTCATCTTTAGAGGCCTGGTGGTTACCCAGGGCCTGCATCACCAGATCGGCCGCCGAACCTTTGAACACGGTATTGATGAATTTATCGAGCGCGCTCTTTTTCACTTGCTGCTCGCTCATGGCCGCAGTATAGATGTGCGTTTTGGCCGAGGCATCGCGCGTTACCAGTCCTTTATCATGCATGATCTGCATGAGCTTGAGGGTAGTGGTGTAACCAGCCTCCTTGGTTTTAAGCAGTTCCTCGTGCACATCACGTACCGAGCACTGGCCCTTTTTCCAAAGCACCTGCAATATCTCTAATTCACTTTCTGTTGGTTTGATATCCATTATGTACGAATCTTGTCGTACAAATATCTACGATGGATTTCGTATATCAAAATATTTTGATAAAAATATTTTAAAACTAGCTCAGGATCACTGCTGAAGCGCTTTGTAAAGGTTGCCGTTGGCCGGGTCGGCCTGGCTCAGGATATTCATGGCCTGTGTGCGTTGCTGCGGTGAGGCCTGGGCAAAGAGGGAGACCAGTTCGCTACGCTTCGCCAAAAAGAACAGGGTAGGCAAGGTGGCCCCTACGCGCACGCGGTCCAGCTGGGTAAGTACAGGTAGTGCGGCCGCGATGTTGGCGCGTGCTTTAACGGCGTTATCGGCCATAAGGTCGAGCCCCTGGCGATGGTAAATGTACAGGAACTCGCGCAGTGGAATGTAAGTGCGGTTGATCGTATTCTCAGAGAGCCAGTAGCGGTTGGTGTTATTATCAAAAGCCTTCCAGCCTTTATATGATGAACTTTGCGCATTGATCACCACCGTTTGGGCGTTGGCATAATAAGGCGTACCCCCGAATTTGCTGAAGCTATCATAATCAAAGGCCAGGATCATGTAAGCATAAAAGGCCATCACTGAGGCCAGATTGCTCTGGAAGTTCTGGTTGTTGAAGTCGATGGTCTGCCCTTCGGTATACGTAAAATCGAAGTCGCGATCGTTCACGCTGAACACCGGACTGTTGTATGAGGCATTGTATACCGGGCGTGTGCTCTGTACCTGCAACTCGCCGCTAAAGGTGGTGCTGTTATCCCACGCGGTAATGGTGAGGATAAAGTTGCAATCTATCTTTTCCTGCGGTTGTATGGCGTCGGCGCTCCACTTGCGGCCGTTCAAAAAATCGCGCATGGCATTTTGCAACGTCACGAATATGCGCTTATTGGTGGTAGCGATCTTGGGCGATAGCACCTCCACCCGGGCATTAAGGTCCTGGGCGGCGGCGGTAAGGCCGATTAGGCAGACCAGTAGCAATAAGCACAGTTTTTTCATCACGCCATCAGTTTGATCAGTTCGCGGCAAATATCGGCAGCTACCTCGGTCTTGCTCTTGATATCAAAGGTGGTATACACCAGGTCCTTATCGATCATGGTGATCTTGTTGGTATCGAGCGCAAAACCCGCACCTGCATCATTTAACGAATTAAGGATGATCAGGTCAAGGTTCTTTTTACGAAGCTTGTCCACCGCGTTCTGTTCCTCGTTCTGCGTTTCAAGGGCAAAGCCGATCAGCACCTGGCCGGGGCTTTTGCGTTCGCCAAGCGTGCGCAGTATGTCGGTGGTCTTTTTCAGTTCGATATTAAAGCTATCGGTCTGTTTTTTGATCTTTTGCGTGGCCACCTCAACAGGCGTATAATCAGCCACGGCGGCGCTCATCACGCAGGCGTCGACTGTTTCAAAGTTGGTGAGGCAGGCATCCAGCATCTCGGCGGCCGAGGTGACATCGATGCGGGTGATACCTGGGTGGTTCACTGCCTGTGCAGAAGGGCCACTGATCAGTGTCACCGTAGCCCCTTGTTTGGCCAGTTCCTCAGCAATGGCAAAACCCATCTTCCCTGATGAATGATTGCCGATAAAGCGCACAGGGTCAATGGCCTCATGCGTTGGCCCGGCCGTTACCATGATCTTTTTCCCTTTTAAAGGGAACGTGTCATTGACCGCTGAGATGAGCAGGTCCACTATCTCTTCCGGTTCGGCCATGCGGCCCTCGCCATGCAATCCACTGGCCAGTTCGCCGGTACCGGGCTGGATCAGGATGTTGCCATAGCTTTGCAGGCGCTGCACATTATTAAGCGTGGCCGGGTGGCGCCACATATCCAGGTCCATGGCCGGGGCAAAATACACCGGACACTTAGCCGAAAGGTAGGCGGCAGTAAGCAGGTTATCGCACTGACCATTGGCCATTTTAGCTAAGGTATTGGCACTGGCCGGTGCGATCAGGAACATATCCGCCCAAAGGCCCAGCTCCACATGGTTGTTCCAAACGCCGGTGGTAGGCTCAAAGTAATTGACCAGTACCGGCTTTTTCGATAGGGTAGATAAGGTTAGCGGAGTGATGAAGCTCACGGCATCGGCGGTCATGATCACCTGTACCTCGGCACCTGCCTTCACCAGTAGCCGTACCAGCGTTGCCGCTTTGTATGCTGCAATGCTTCCGCATACTCCTAAAACTATTTTTTTGCCGTTCAGCATGATACAAATGTAGCTAACCTGTACTGGATCCTTTTCAACCCGGATCACTTTTTATCAAAAAAGCCGGATAGAACACTATCCGGCTTTATATACTTCTTTCTGCTTCCCGCTGGGGAAGCTGGTGTATTATTCTTTGGTCTCTTTGTTCGGGTTACGGAAGTAAACCTTGTCTTCCAAAAACTCCTGAACAGCTACCAGGGTTGGTTTTGGCAAACGCTCGTAGTGTTTCGAGATCTCGATCTGCTCGCGGTTCTCAAATACCTCTTCCAGGTTATCATTAGCTGAAGCGAACTCAGACAATTTCTGGTGAAGCTCCTCTTTGATATTGTTAGATATCTGGTTAGCACGTTTCGACATGATCACGATCGACTCGTACAAGTTGTTGGTGCTACGGTCGAGGTCGCGCAGATCGCGTGTAACGGTGCTGCTGGCCACGGTCGGTTTATTATTATTGTTATTGCTCATGTTCGTATATTTTAGTTTTGCGGACTTTTTTGATTGGTTCTATCATCTACCGATTGTTGCTGGCCCGACCTGCGGGTGCTATCCTTCGATAATTTTTTGTGCAGTTTGCCTTCAGCTTCCCAGGCGGCTAAGGTACGTTTGCTGGCGGCTATACCTCTTTCGCTGTATCGGCGGTAATCCGTAGCATCATCCTTGTACTTGCTGGTAGCATATTTCTCGGTGAACTGGTCGGCATAGGCGATCGCTTGGTTAAAGCGTTCTTCCTGGCGGGCCTCTGAGCTATTGCGGGCGTACATGTATTGCGCCTTGATCATCAGGTACTCCATCTCCTCACCATATTTGGTATCAGGGTAATCGCGCAGGGCGTTGTTGAACGCGATCACTGCCGAAAGATAATCGCCGATGTCCAAATACAATTTAGCGTTGGCGTAAGCTTTGGTCTCCAACTTATCACGCAGGTTCTGGATCAGTTTGGCCGCTTCGGCACTGCGCTCACTTTTTGGATATAAGTTGATGAACAGCTGCAGCGTCTCTATCGCTTTAGTAGTATTATCCTGATCTAAACTATAGTTAGGCGAATCCTTGTAATAGCAAAAGGCCGACATGTAGCGGCACTCTTCGGCGCGGTTACTGCTCGGGTACATATCAGCAAAGTTCTTGAAATGATAACGAGCCGATGTATAATCCTTTAGGTAATAGTTAGCGTATGCGTAGTAGTAGAACAACTCCTCAGCCTCGCCGTGCCCGCGGTACTTTGGGGTAAGCAGCTCAAAAAGCTCCAGTGCTTTAGAGTATTCTTTTTTATTGTAGTACTTAATGGCTTGCTGATACTGCTTGGCCCTATCGTTACCCTCTTTCAATTTCTCGTAGTTGCTTTTACAACTCCCGATAATTAAAACGGTGGTAACCAGTAAGCTTGCAATTATAGCACGTTGCTTTTTAAACATCCTGCAAAGATAATTATATAATGTAGATCAATCAATTATTTATTTATGGACGAAAATAACAGGCGGATAGTGCTTTTAAGCTTATCAAAAAGCGCATTTAACATATTTTAACCTTTCGGTAGGCACATGCATATACAATAGGTTAATAGCATGTTTCGTCACAGTTCAGGAAAGCGCAGGATGGTCGTTCACTTAACAGAGGTCACATTTGTGTTACCAATTATCAGTTAACCAACTAATTAAGACCTATTATGAAAACACACATCCTATCGGGCGGCATGCCTTTGCGTGCGGCCGCAGCAGCTTTGTTGCTGTTCGCATCCGCCTGTACCAAGAACCAACAAGCCGACCCTACTCCAAAAACTGACGCGCCCGCCGACGTACGTGCGGTCACGGCCGTGAGTTCGGCCGAGGTGACCGGCTCCAGCGGCACTTATACCGCCAAGGTGAACGGCGTGACCAAATACACCGGTACCGATTACATTGCCGCCATCCAGGCCGCCTGTAATAACCTTACCGCCGGCCGTACCTCTAAAGAAACGGTACTGATTAAGAACTCCGGCAGTTCGGGCCAGTCGGGCGGTGCCATCAAGGCCGTCAACATCCCCAGCTATACCGTGCTCGATTTTGCCAATACCACCTTTAACTGCAATAGCAGCGATCAGCTCATCGTACCTATACAGGGCGAACGCCGCACCGATATCGAGATCAAGAACATGAAGGTGACCGGTAACCCCCGTTATGGCATCTGGCTAAAAACCTGTAGCAACATCACGCTCAGCAATATCATCATGACGCTCAACTCCTCGTCGGGTTTAGGTATTAGGGTGGATGACAGCAAGGGCGATTGGTCGCGCAACTTAACGCTCACCAGTTGCGATATCAGCGGCTCAGGTGATAATGCCGTAGAGACCTATGGCGTAGATGGCTTTACTATTGGCACCGTGACCGCCACCAATGCTGGTGCTTGCGGGTTGCTGCTCAATAAATCAAAAAATGGTACGGTAGGAACGGTGAACGCCACCAACTGCGGCCGTGGCACCGGTTACGCCGGTTTCCGTATCGCTAACAATGCAGGGCCCAATATCCAGGTCACTACCGTTAACTCTACCGGCTGCGGTCGCGGGTTCTTCAGCGTTACCAGTAGTAACGGTTGTACCATCGGTACGCTGAACGCAAAGGATTGCCAGTCGCACGGTGCCTTGCTGGAAAATGCCCAACAGATCAGGATCAACGGCGGCACCATATCAGGCAATGGGTCCGATGGTATCCGCTTCTCTACCACGCTGAGCTATATATGCCGCGACAATCTGGTGCAAAACCTGAACATCTACAGTAATGCGTATGGCATTCGCGAAACATCGCCGTCAGACTATAACACCGTTAAAAATTGCAAGCTCAACGGGAACGGCCTCAGTTTAGCCGGGCCCAACAGCGTATCTAGCGGTAATACTTTATAAACCATCAATTATTGACAGCTTTGATAGTTGGTAGCCTCTAAGCTTACTTACCCATGTACCGCTGTATATATAAGTAGTACATGGGTATAGTTTGTTTAACAACTGATCATATGATATGATGTTGCGCGTATATATATACATAACAGGATTAGCCATTATGATGGGTGGTTGTCATGATGGTGCCAACACAAAAGCAAAGCCGGAGGCTCATCGGGCATCAGCACCACAATATGCGGGTACCATGACCGACATTGATGGAAATACTTACCGTACTATCAGGATAGGCGGTCAGGTATGGATGGCCGAGAACCTAAGGGTGACCCATTACAGTAACGGTGATGCGATACCTCACATAAGTGACAGCGGCCAATGGCGCGACCGAACCACCGGTGCATGGTGTACTTATAATGATGATGAAAAGAACGTCGCCTTATATGGCCTGCTATATAATTGGCGTGCCATGGCGGATCGGCGCAAGCTTGCCCCTAAGGGCTGGCACATCCCTACTGATGCCGAGTGGCGCACCTTGATGCAGGCATTGGGTGGAACTGCAATAGCTGGGGGTAAGATGAAAGCCGGTAAGCACAGCAACTGGCAGCAGCCAAGTAATGATGACGGGCGTGCGATAGGCTTTGGAGCTTTACCTGGTGGCGGACGTAACAACAATGGTGTTGATGACAACGCAGGTTTTTCGGCCACATGGTGGAGTGCTACTACAGAGGCCTATGCTGATTTTGCCATAACGTATAATATCACAGGTAATAACAACGTTTTAAAACCCGATACGGATGACCGGAACAGCGGTTTTAGCGTTCGATGCGTCAAGAATTGATAGGTCTTGTACGGCTGGTGAAGTTTTTGAAGCTGTAAAAGAGTCGATTAGCGTATCGCTTACAAATAAGATCAAGATTAGTTTGCGGCGAGTGTATATTTTTCTACCTTTGCAGCCCCGCAAATGAGAAACGCGGGTCGTTTTTTGAAGTTCAAGTGGTGAAAAATTATTTTAAAATAACCCTTGACATGAATACAAAAAAGTTCGCATCTTTGCAGCCCCAAGGCGAACGAGCCGGAGGGAAAAAGTTCTTAAAAAGGTAAAGGGTGAAAGGGAGCTGAGAGGCGACCGGTAACGAAAAGAAAGCCCCGCAAAATAAATAAAAATAAATTTTGCAAATAACAAAAAGCTTTCTACCTTTGCACTCCCAAACGGAACGAACGAAAGTTCAGAAAGAAAGGGAACAAGAAGTAAGAGGCACGATGTCTCTGAAAGCTCCGGAAGGAGCGAAACAAAACAAATGAAGATCGGCCACCGCAATGGTGAGAAGATATAAAAGCTGAACCGAGACGGGGAAGCGACAAAGTTCTTTTAAGAAGTAACATGTAGCGTAGCGGGAGAGACATCGAGAGATGTCGGTAACTCCAAGTCAAGTTAAAGAAGACCTTTCAGGTCAACAAATAAACCAACTTTTCGGATACTGTATAAAGATACAAAGATGAGCTTTAGGGCTTATCATTATTAATACAGATTTCTATTTGAGAGAATAGGGTCATGTATCGAACAAAACATTTTACAATGGAGAGTTTGATCCTGGCTCAGGATGAACGCTAGCGGCAGGCCTAATACATGCAAGTCGGACGGGATCAGGGAGCTTGCTCCCTGTGAGAGTGGCGCACGGGTGCGTAACACGTATGTAACCTACCTTTATCAGGGGGATAGCCTCTCGAAAGAGAGATTAACACCGCATAACATCACGATGAAGCATTTCAATGTGATCAAATATTTATAGGATAAAGATGGGCATGCGGGACATTAGCTAGTTGGCGGGGTAACGGCCCACCAAGGCGACGATGTCTAGGGGATCTGAGAGGATGACCCCCCACACTGGTACTGAGACACGGACCAGACTCCTACGGGAGGCAGCAGTAAGGAATATTGGTCAATGGACGCAAGTCTGAACCAGCCATGCCGCGTGCAGGAAGACGGCCCTACGGGTTGTAAACTGCTTTTGTACCGGAATAAACCTTTTCACGTGTGAGAAGCTGAATGTACGGTAAGAATAAGGATCGGCTAACTCCGTGCCAGCAGCCGCGGTAATACGGAGGATCCAAGCGTTATCCGGATTTATTGGGTTTAAAGGGTGCGTAGGTGGCCTGGTAAGTCAGGGGTGAAAGACGGCAGCTTAACTGTCGCAGTGCCTTTGATACTGCCGGGCTTGAATACAGTTGAAGTGGGCGGAATGTGACAAGTAGCGGTGAAATGCATAGATATGTCACAGAACACCGATCGCGAAGGCAGCTCACTAAAGTGTGATTGACACTGAGGCACGAAAGCGTGGGGATCAAACAGGATTAGATACCCTGGTAGTCCACGCCCTAAACGATGAATACTCGATGTTGGCGATATACGGTCAGCGTCTAAGCGAAAGCGTTAAGTATTCCACCTGGGGAGTACGCCCGCAAGGGTGAAACTCAAAGGAATTGACGGGGGCCCGCACAAGCGGAGGAGCATGTGGTTTAATTCGATGATACGCGAGGAACCTTACCCGGGCTTGAAAGTTAGTGAATGATCCAGAGACGGATCAGTCCTTCGGGACACGAAACTAGGTGCTGCATGGCTGTCGTCAGCTCGTGCCGTGAGGTGTTGGGTTAAGTCCCGCAACGAGCGCAACCCCTATGTTTAGTTGCCAGCATGTAAAGGTGGGGACTCTAAACAGACTGCCTACGCAAGTAGAGAGGAAGGAGGGGACGACGTCAAGTCATCATGGCCCTTACGTCCGGGGCTACACACGTGCTACAATGGGCAGTACAGAGGGCAGCTACCTGGCAACAGGATGCCAATCTCAAAAAGCTGTTCACAGTTCGGATCGGGGTCTGCAACTCGACCCCGTGAAGTTGGATTCGCTAGTAATCGCGTATCAGCAATGACGCGGTGAATACGTTCCCGGGCCTTGTACACACCGCCCGTCAAGCCATGGAAGCTGGGGGTACCTGAAGTATGTTACCGCAAGGAGCGTCCTAGGGTAAAACCGGTAACTGGGGCTAAGTCGTAACAAGGTAGCCGTACCGGAAGGTGCGGCTGGAATACCTCCTTTCTGGAGCAGTATCCAAGTGAAAAGAGAGAGGTCGAAGTAACCTTGATAAAGAGTGAAACTGCTACGCACATGTATTTCTTAAGAAGTTAAAAAAGAAGAGGAAAGAGAAACCCTTAAAAAAGAAGAGGCCATATCAGTAAAGTGGCTACATCAAACCATAGTCTCGTAGCTCAGTTTGGTTAGAGCACTACACTGATAATGTAGGGGTCAGCAGTTCAAATCTGCTCGAGACTACTACAGGGTAACGACATCTTTTTGAAAGGGGAATTAGCTCAGCTGGCTAGAGCACCTGCCTTGCACGCAGGGGGTCAACGGTTCGAATCCGTTATTCTCCACATTGTACACTACAGTCATCTCACAAGGGGATGACGTTACAGATGCGTACGAAAGTTCTTTGACATATTGGAAGAAGTAATTGTAAAAACTGAATCAAACAACAGTGAAGGACGTTGAGATCAGTAGCAGGTACGAAGTAGCAAGTAGCAGGACCTCGGTCTTGATACGAGATACTAACTACTTGATACCAGAGCAACATCTAAATAAAACATACCGCCCCGAGCAAAAGCGGGGTGCGTAGAAGAAAGTAAAGAAGGGTACACGGGGGATGCCTTGGCTCTCAGAGGCGATGAAGGACGTGATAAGCTGCGAAAAGCTCCGGGGATCAGCAAATATGAATTGATCCGGAGATGTCCGAATGGGGAAACCTGATCATCTGAAGGATGATCGCAAAAGCGCGAACCTGTTGAACTGAAACATCTAAGTAAACAGAGGAAGAGAAAACAATAGTGATTTCCTGAGTAGTGGCGAGCGAAAGGGAAACAGCCCAAACCCAATATGTTACGGCATACTGGGGGTTGTAGGACCACGACATGGTTACATCAAATAGAAGCGGAAGGGCATGGGAAGGCCCGCCATAGAGCATGAGAGCTGCGTACGCGTAATAAATGATGACCTAGTGAGTTCCTGAGTACTGCGGGGTCGGAGACGCCCTGTAGGAATCTGCCGGCACCATCCGGTAAGGCTAAATACTACTGAGAGACCGATAGTGGACCAGTACCGTGAGGGAAAGGTGAAAAGAACCCCGAACAGGGGAGTGAAATAGAACCTGAAACCGTGTACTTACAAGCGGTCGGAGCAGACCTGTTCTGTGACGGCGTGCCTTTTGCATAATGAGCCTACGAGTTACTCTTCTCTGGCAAGGTTAAGTGTTTAAGACACGAAGCCGAAGCGAAAGCGAGTCTGAATAGGGCGTGCAGTCAGAGGAGGTAGACGCGAAACCTTGTGATCTACCCATGGGCAGGTTGAAGGTGCCGTAACAGGTACTGGAGGACCGAACCGATAAACGTTGAAAAGTTTCCGGATGACCTGTGGGTAGGGGTGAAAGGCTAATCAAACTGGGAAATAGCTCGTACTCCCCGAAATGTTTTTAGGAACAGCGTGGCGGTAAAGTTATACAGAGGTAGAGCTACTGATTGGGTGCGGGGGAGTCATATCCTACCAAATCCAGACAAACTCCGAATGCTGAATAATATACGCTGCAGTGAGGCTCTGGGTGCTAAGGTCCAGGGCCGAGAGGGAAAGAACCCAGACCATCAGCTAAGGTCCCCAAATTACTATTAAGTTGAACTAACGAGGTCCGGCTGCACAGACAGCTAGGATGTTGGCTTGGAAGCAGCCATTCATTTAAAGAGTGCGTAACAGCTCACTAGTCGAGCGGCCGGGCATGGATAATAAACGGGCATTAAATAGTATACCGAAGCTATGGATTACACTTTTAAGTGTACTGGTAGGGGAGCATTCTGCCGCCGGCGAAGCATGACACGACAAGTGCATGTGGAGGTTGCAGAAAAGCAAATGTAGGCATAAGTAACGATAAGGCGGGAGAGAAACCCGCCCACCGAAAGACCAAGGTTTCCTGATCAACGCTAATCGGATCAGGGTTAGTCGGGGCCTAAGGGTAATCCGAGTGGAGATCCCGATGGACAACTGGTTAATATTCCAGTACTTTTTATGACTGCGATGCAGTGACGGAGTAGTGACACATCCGCGTTCTGACGGAATAGAACGTTAAAGGCCGTAGGTATAGGCGGGGTAGTAAAGTACGCCCTGTTTGCTGAAAGCTGATAGTACCGCAGACCTTCGGGCGAGTGGATAGTGATGGTAATCAGACTTCCAAGAAAACCTGCTAAGCTTCAGGTCATAAAGACCCGTACCGCAAACCGACACAGGTGGTCGAGGAGAGGATCCTCAGGTGCTCGAGTGATTCATGGCTAAGGAACTCGGCAAAATGGCCCTGTAACTTCGGGAGAAGGGGCGCTTGCAGCAATGCAAGCCGCAGTGAAAAGGCCCAGGCGACTGTTTAACAAAAACACATGGCTTTGCAAAATCGAAAGATGACGTATAAGGCCTGACACCTGCCCGGTGCCGGAAGGTTAAGAGGGGATGTTAGTCGCAAGGCGAAGCATTGAATCGAAGCCCCGGTAAACGGCGGCCGTAACTATAACGGTCCTAAGGTAGCGAAATTCCTTGTCGGGTAAGTTCCGACCTGCACGAATGGTGTAACGATCTGGGCGCTGTCTCAGCCATGAGCTCGGTGAAATTGTGGTATCGGTGAAGACGCCGGTTACCCGCAACGGGACGGAAAGACCCCATGCACCTTCACTACAACTTAACATTGATATCGGGTACAGGATGTGTAGGATAGGTGGGAGACTGTGATCCGGCTTCGCTAGGAGTCGGTTAGTCAACGTTGAAATACCACCCTTTCTGTATCTGGTGTCTAACTCCGCAAAGCGGAGGACATTGTTTGGCGGGTAGTTTGACTGGGGTGGTCGCCTCCAAAAAGGTAACGGAGGCTTTCAAAGGTAAGCTCAGTACGCTTGGTAACCGTACGCGGAGTGCAATAGCATAAGCTTGCTTGACAGTGAGACAGACAAGTCGAGCTGGGTCGAAAGACGGATATAGTGATCCGGTGGTTCTGCATGGAAGGGCCATCGCTCAAAGGATAAAAGGTACGCTGGGGATAACAGGCTGATCTCCCCCAAGAGCTCATATCGACGGGGAGGTTTGGCACCTCGATGTCGGCTCGTCACATCCTGGGGCTGGAGAAGGTCCCAAGGGTTCGGCTGTTCGCCGATTAAAGTGGCACGCGAGCTGGGTTCAGAACGTCGCGAGACAGTTCGGTCCCTATCTGTTGTGGGCGTTGGAAGTTTGAGTGGGGCTGACCTTAGTACGAGAGGACCGGGTTGGACGAACCTCTAGTGAATCTGTTATGGCGCCAGCTGTACTGCAGAGTAGCTACGTTCGGAATAGATAAGCGCTGAAAGCATCTAAGTGCGAAACTAGCCACAAGATGAGACTTCCCTTGAGGGTCGTGGAAGACTACCACGTTGATAGGTCATAGGTGTAAAGGTGGTGACATCATAGCCGAGTGATACTAATTGCCCGACGCTTTCTTCAATAACAGATAAGGTGGTGAGATCTTTCCGGTCTCACCACCGAACTCAAAAACACAAATAGTACTGTAATCTGATCTCAGTATAATAAGATCACTTCTTCCAATAATATGTCATTGTTCCGTGGAGTAACAAGTACATAGTAGCAAGTAACAAGATAAAATGTCTTGATACCTGATACCAGATACTCACTACCCTAACGAACATTAAGATATTCAGGTGCCTATATCGGCGGTGTCCACCTCTTCCCATTCCGAACAGAGAAGTTAAGCCCGCCTGAGCCGATGGTACTGCGGTAAAACGTGGGAGAGTAGGTCGGTGCCAACCTTTACAACAAATAGCCCCTAGGTCCTCAAAACCTCGGGGCTTTTGTCGTTTATAACGGGTTTGTGAAGGCCTATAAAATCTATATCGTCCTACACCTGATCCTCAATGTGACACTGCCTTGATGGCTGTCTTATTCGATCTTGTGGTTCCAACTTTCTCTCGAGCTTATCTACATTCGCCTTGCTTACCATATCCAATTCTTATCAAAGTGAGCAGGCTCTACGCTCTATTGCACTTCGCAAAGTTACAGGCATAGCACATGGCCTGTATATTGTCAATATCATCCGAAACACCCCTGCTTAAGAGAATGATAAGACCTTTTGTCCAAACGTTACGATAGCGCTTATCTGGTCTTGCAGGTATAGTATACCACATCCTATGGCAGAGAGCACACGTCGGAGTTGATGATAATTTTTGCAGCCACTCCATACGAGTATGTTTACCGCCATTGGCCTTCTTGAACGAGCTATATTTAAGGGCACGACCATTACGACAATAAGTATGTAGCTTGCCCGAACTGGATGATGTCTATGTTCCCCAGTTTGAGGTATTACATTTCTTGCAGATCTTTACATGCATATAAACAAAAATAAAAGGCCTGGTCAAACGACCAGGCCTTCGTATTATAATTACTCAATTAAATGTTATTCCAATAACCGGTATAAGGTCCAGTAGTCGGTCACGTATATTTTGTATGCGTTCAGTTTTGGGTTCTTACGCCTAATACCGGTCATGTAAAAATCGGTCAGCTGGGTATAGCCCAACATCGGGTTCTCATCATTGGCGATCAGCACGTAGCCGTCGTACTTTTCCGGCGCTTCTACGGCACTCAAATAGCTTTCCTGATATGGAAGGGTCAGTTTGGTTATGTCTTTCACGTACGAGCCTACAGTATATGCTACGGCGTCGTCTACCAGCACCTTGTCGTTCTTCCCTAACTTGTTCAGGTAATCGGCTATCTCCCGGTTCTGCTCGTCAACTTTATCAGCAGTACGTTCGCGCAACACTTCAACAAAGTGGCTCTCTTCGTGGATGTACGATCTGGCCAAAAAGATGTAACCAATGTAGATCTGTACCACTGCCACGATCACCAGCGTTAATTTAAGAGCATTCTGGTTACGGATGAAACGGGCTCTGAAGATGATACAAAGCAATGCCAGCACCAGGAAAAGCAGGTAATAACCGTAAACCAGATTCACCTTATCATACTTCACCTTCAGGAACTCGATGAGGCCGAAAGGGGTAAGCAGTGTAAGGATCTGGTAGGTGTTCTGCTTGAATAGATAGATGGCCAACACCACCATCGGGCAAAATACGATCGCCTTTAATGACACCAATATCGATATCTCTGGAATATCATACCTTGATGCCAGTGCATGGTTGCTGTATTCGAACTGGTCGGCAATGATGTTCCAGGTAGCATAAGGGCTATCTAAAAAGTAATTCAGGTCATCGGCGTGTGTCAGGTTCAATACCTTGTACAAGGCCACCGAGGCCAGTGGCAGGATGAAGATGATACTATATATCGAGAACGTTTTGTTCACCAACTTACGCCTTAACGACGGATTGTTGAAGCTCAAATGCAACCTGAACACTGGTTCCTTTTCGCTCAGGTTCAAACTATGCAGTGAGATGGATAACACCAACGGTATAAAGAACAGTGCCAACCATACGCACTTGTAATCACTAAAAACCAATAGCACGAAAAATATACTGGCTATGGATATGTGGTAAGTAGTATTGGAGTTATAGAACCTCAGCATGTTCAGGAAGAACAGGTAAAAGAAGATCAGCACCATATAGGTGGATTTACCCGAACAAGCGGTATAGATCAAACCCGGGTGGAACGTGAATAATATCACAAGCAAGGCCAGGTAAAAGTTATCCTTATTACGTTTTACCAAGGAGTTGGCCATCATAAAGAATAACAGCGCGGTCCCTACGGCCGAGGCCAGCACCGGTGCAAGGGTATTATTGATGAAGCTGAAGATGTATGATCCGTAAAATGGCAACAATGGCGAGGTCAGACCCATTACACGGAGCTTGTTGCCTATACCATGCGTCACGATCTTGGCCTTCTCGATATAAAAAAGCTGCTCATGATTGGTATAACCCAATTTGTTAAGATATACCCCAACAAAAATGTAGTATACCGCCAGTATGAGGGCTATGAGTATGAGATAGAAATTTTTTGACCGTTTCATTGTTTAGGCGTAGTAACTTGATTATGGGTCTTACTCAAACCATGGTTCGTTTTTTCCCAATAAAAAGGATTCACGATCAGCTGATACAAGCCTTTGTACGCAGCTATCGAGTGCATGAGCCAGTATAGCGGATTTGCTATCGCGAATAGGATCAGCTCGTAATAACGGCGTTTAAAAACGGCCATCATGTTCACATAGATCATCAGGATGTTACCCACCATCAGGTTAAAGATGGAGATGAACAGCACCCAGTCGGGGAATAACGTGCGGATGATCCCCAGGTCGAACACCACGTAGGCAACAAAGATCAGGATCAGGATCGGGTTGATCAGGAACATGATGGGTGTAGCGCCCACGAAGAAGTTGAAACCTAGGAAACCCCTGAAACCGATCTTGCGGATCAGTGCCAGCGGGTTGCGCATGTGTACCAGGTAGGTTTGCATATAACCCTTGATCCAGCGCGAGCGCTGACGGATCCAGTTAAAAAAGTCGTTGTTAGCTTCTTCGTACGTGGTGGAGTTGATCACCGCGATCTTGTGGCCCTTTGCATAGGCGCGCACACCCAAGTCGGCGTCTTCGGTCACGTTGAACGGATCCCAGGCGCCCAGCTCTACCAGTTGCGCCAGTTTAAAGTGGTTACTGGTACCACCCAGCGGGATCGGGATATCCAGTGTATCAAGGCCCGGCAATACATAATCGAACCAGTAGGAGTACTCCAGCGTGAACATCCGGGTCAGGAAGTTCTCGTTACGATTGAAGTAATTTAATGCACATTGTACGCATATATACTCTTCAGGCAGCTTGTTGAACATCGCTACCACCTTTTTTAGCTGATCCGTATCCGGAATGTCCTCCGCATCATAAATGGTCAGGAACGTACCGCGCGAAAAGTGCAATCCATAGTTACAAGCCTTAGGCTTGGTCTTGGGCATGTGGAACGGTACCACGATCACCTCAAAAATGGCCGGGAAATCCAGGTTGCGTACCGCGTTCAGCGTTTTGTCATCATCCTCCTCGATCAGGAGTTTGATGTCTAAGCGGTCGCGCGGGTAATCGATACTCTGCAAGTTCCAGATCAGCTTTTTGATCAGCTTATCTTCCTTATAAACCGGCAAGTGAATAGTGTACACCGGTAACTCATCATCATTGATCGCTTTAAGCTCGCTGCGGGTAACGGCCTGGTACAGTTCGAACTTAGATCCAACCAGCGATAAGAATAGCTTAAAAGTGATCGTAAGCAGGAAGAACGTACTCATGATCACGTTCAGGATGATGGAGGTGATCTTGAAGTTGAGCACCAGACCAGCTGCCAGCAAGCCAATAAAGCCAAAGATGAAGATGAGCTGGCCAGAGGTAAAGGTGGTAAGTGCCGAGCTTTTATTATCATTGTTCAACAACTCGAACACGGCCGACTTTACATATTGCTCACCCAGCAGCTTGTGGCTTAACCAGGTGATGTCAAGATCGGATGCCAGTATGATGGATGGCTCTTTGTTATACGTAAGCCTTATAAAGTCGATGAACAGCTGATCATCAGGGTCGGCCATAATGGTCACCACCTTATCGTTCTCTATACGAAGGGGGATGGCCAGGTGCTCGTCAACGAAACGAAGATCGACCTTGTCCAGCACCTCGCGGTCAAAGGCTTCTTCACGTATCTGCTCAAAAACATAACCTGCATTGGATAGTGAGCGTTCGTAGTTCTTACGTGAGATGAAACCAAAGTTCAACGCGATCTTAATGGCCGATCCACCGATCTTGGCCGCATATTCATCGATCCTGTCCAGTTCGCCATAGTTCAGGAACCCGTCCTGTACCAGCAAACCAAAGGTTGATGAATTACGTGCGCCCGAATAGATATCGCCGGTATCATGAGAAACTTGACCGTGACCCAGGGTATTACGCATAAGCTTGGTGTAGAAATAAGATATTGTAATGAACAATAGCAGAAAATGCGAGATCTTCTGCTATTGTTATTCTGTTTAAGACAAATAACTCCCGGTGAATTACTCGCCCAGGAAATCTTGCGAGCGTTGTACTCTTGAACGTACGTACAAGAATGCCAGTAAGATCAGCACTAATACGCCTAACAGGATGTACAGGTTATAATTTTCCCAAAAACGGGCCAGGCCGCTTTTAGCATCGGTATACTCGATGTTGTCAGATGCTTTGTCAATGTTGAACAGGTATTTGTTACCCATCACGTCAGACACGCAAACGTTACTGTTAAGAGTAGATAACTGCTCGGTGATCGCTTTGGCGGCCGACAGGAACGCACCGCTCAGGTCACTACCGGTAGCGGTCAATACCAATGAAGCATTGTTGCTACCACGACCGTAGAAGATCTGCGACAGACCGTTAGATACCGAGTCAGACAGGGAATAAACATCTTTGTTATCCTCGTTACGGTAAAGGCGGAACGCATGGTTGAATTTGATCGGCGCATCAGGGAATTTTTCCATCAGCTGATCATCTTTCGATAGTAACGCGATCACGTTGTATTTCTTCAGGTCAGCATCAGTAACTTCGTCAGAGTAGGCAAAGGTAGGGAAGTTGTTGCTGTTCAGGTTATTGTTCAGCTCGTATACCACCTCACCAATAGCGCCGGCAGCATATTTAGCAGCGTTCTTGCTCACTACTATACGGGTGTCACCTTCGTTAAATGCTTCAGGATATTGGTAGAAGCTCAGGGTATTGTTCACGAATGGATTACGTGACTCGAGGTATGATTTGTCAACATCGATCTCACCAAAGAAGTTCAGGAAGCTGTTTTGGCAGTTACCGTTAGATGGGTAAAAACGGAACTCGGCGGTCAATGAGTTGTACTTACGGTGCTGGTAGCGGTTAACTACTACCGTTGCGTTCAACTTGCCCGATTCGTTCAGTTTCTCGCTGCTGATCAGCATACCGTTCAGGTATATATTAAAGAAACCGCGATCATTAGCGCTCATGCCGCTGTAGTTGGCCACAAAGTGCATCTCGATCTCTTTCGGTGTGAAAGTGAAATCGCTGTTCTTGAAGTTATAAACGCTACGTAACGAACCGATACCCGACATAAAGTTCGATACGCCACCCACATCGCGGAAGGTCAGCTTGGTACGCTGACGGTTCAGGGTCATGAGCTTATCATTATCGGCAGTGTTGATCACCAGGTAGTTACCAAATGATGAGTTAAGCACGCTGTAGTTACCTAAAGCGGTGATCGCTTTTTCGTAGCCGCTATCATCGGCACCGGTAACGAACATGATCTCGTTATTGGAGAAAGCCTGGCGTGCGCCCGATATGGATGACACGAAATGAGGACGGAAAGCTGCAGAATCGACACCGCCTTTGTGGATGTAGATCAAGCCCTGACCACCGCCCGGAGTTACTTTGATCAGGCTGCGTTTATCGGCAGGTAAAGCATCCAGTGTACCTACCATCACATAGTTGCGAATGCTGTCAGGCACGCGATCGGCAGCGTAAACACGCAGGTCGCTAACCGCTAATGAACGTTTGATCTTGTTATATGCCCATGCCACAGCTTTAAGGTCATTCAGGCTTGGTACCGACGGGTAAACGATAGCTGTTTTTGACTCAAAGGCGTTGCTGATGTTCACGTGGTTGTTTAGGTCCTTAGCATTTTTAACCAACGACAGGAATGAGTAACCTTTTACCTTGATCCACATGGCTGGATTATCAAGATCCTTACACTTGTTGTCGGTAATGGTCAGCAAGGTCTTTACCTGTACCTTCAGGAACTGGTTATTGTCTGTAAGGTAGCTGCGGTCAAGAGGGATCACCAAACGCTGGATCGAATCCTGGGTCATACGCCCGCTATACACTGGTTTGTCGGCGATCAGGATGTTAACGAACGACATGTTCTTGATCAGGGCCTGTGATGGCTCATAGAACAAGACCAGTTTACTACGGTTCATGTCAACCTGTGGGTCCATCCTGAAGTAGAACGAGCTCACACCACTCATACCGTAAACCACTTCATCGTCGTGGCCGTAGGTCTTAAAAGAAATGTTAGTTTGGGCCAACGTTACCTTGGTCAGCAAGGTGGTCAGTAAAACTAAGAAGGTAAAAAATTTATTCATATCGGGTTTGCAGGTTATATTAGCTTATGGCTTGAAATTCAACTTTAAAGTAGTTACCGTTATCATCGCTGCGGTAGGTCAGCTCGCCGCCCATCTCAATGGTCATCAGCTTGGCGATCGATAGGCCCAGGCCCATGCGGCTTTCGGCGGCCGATCCTGATGCATCGTTCAGGGTCTTCAGTTTATTGAACATGATATCCAGTTCATGCTGACCGATGGCCAAACCTTCGTCAATGATCTCTAACGAGAACTTTTGGCGCTGCAGGCTGGTGACCACCCTGATGTTGTTATTGGTTTGCGAGAACTTGATAGCGTTCGAAAGCAGGTTTTGGAATACCTGGCTGGTAAATACTTTATCGAGCCTTACATTGATCGGCAATTTGAGGATGTTGTTCACCAGGTGAACGTTCTTCAATGCTGCAGTATCGATAAGACCTCTGAATACCTGCGAAGCGACGGCATTGGCATCGAACACTTCCATGTTGAACTTGATCTCGGTCGATTCGATCTCTTTAACGTCCATCAGCGTTTTAAGCAAGTATTGCATCTTCTCGGCCGAGTCGCCTATGAATTTCGAGAACTCCTTTTGATCTTCGCTCAGGCGATGGTCCTCTTCCAGGATCATGTTATTACTCACTACTATGGAGCCTACCAGGTTCTTTAGATCATGGCCTGCTATGTTGATGAAGCTGTTCTTTTGCTCGTCTAACCTCAGCAGTTTATCGTATTGAAGGTCAATGATGCTGTTCTTCTCCAGGATGTCGCGGTTCTGCGATTTTAGCTGCTCGTTGGTTTGCTCGATGATGAGCTGAGAGCTTACCTCACGCTGTAGGATCTTATACCGTGAGTTAGGGATCAGGCATGAGGCCAGTGCGATGATGAAAAAGTACTGACCACCGTTGGAGATAAAGATATCGAGCGTGTACTCATTCAGCAGGTTGTAAAAGATGGCTACCATCAGGATCGCCATTAACGATTGGATGAGTGAATTGACCGGCTCCCAAAATACCTGAATGTTAAAGAACAGAATAATGATGGCATACATCAGGAAGTAGATAGTGAGATTGGAGATATCTACCAGGTTCACCAATACCGCCATCACCAGCGAGAGCAAAAAGAAACTGATGTGTAACAGAACTTTATAGTCGTATTTGCGTTGCTGTACAAAGGTGTAAGCGCCGTAGATGATCACCACCACAATGATGCGCACCACCGTGAACTCGGCCCAGTACTTAGGTGCGTACACAAAATCAATGATACCTAAAAGCGGGTACAGGAAAATGATTGACCAAATGATGTTATTGGTTAAGAACCAGGCTTTCTTCCGGGTCTCCTTGACAAGTTCTTCTTTACTGATCTGAGCAATCATTATGATCGTTAGTATTGGATAAAGGTCAAGATCTTGACGTTCGGTCAGATCTTGTTAAAACTATAAAAAAAATGGCATTTTACATAAAAGATAATAAACCTGATCACTCAGATCTAAACTGTTATGAAACATGTGCCCTTATATTTTTCCTTGCAGTTTGCTTCACATTTGCAAAAAGCACACCAACATTGGCTCAGGACAGGGCAACTGCCTTCCGTAGGGCAGCATCCTTAGGTAAGGGCATTAATATCTCATGGCTCGAACAGACCTGGGACCCAAAGGCACTCGACCGGCGCCCGATCACCTCGGCCGACCTTGACCTCATCAAAAAACTTGGCTTTAACAGTGTGCGGCTGCCGGTAGCATTTAAGTATTACGAAAAACATAAGGCGGCCAACGCCAAGTTGTTCAAGAACATTGATCAGGTATGGGCCTGGTGCAAGCGATATAAGTTAAAACTGATCATTGATTATCATTATGGCACACTGGCCGATAGTAACCATACAGCTGAAACAAAGGCCGTGATCGATACCTGGGCGCGCCTGGCACGGCTTTACCGGAACTTGAGCGCCAATGACCTGTATTTCGAGATCTACAACGAGCCGCCTCCCATGGACCCGCAGCTATGGAAGGACGCAGCCTATAACATCGTGACGGCCATCCGCAAGATCGATAAGGGTCGTACACTGCTGGTGGGTGCATCGAATTACAACAGCATTTATGAGTTGAGCCGTATGGTGCGGCTGGCCGATGAGAACATTATCTACACATTTCATTTTTATGAACCTTTTTTCTTTACTCACCAAGGGGCCACTTGGGTAGGGGATCAGGTATCTACGATCGGGGTGCCATTTCCCTACAGTGTGGAAAAATTTCCCGCACTTGCTCCTAAAGCAAAAGGCACCTGGGGTGAAACAAACTACTATCAGTACCGCAATGATGGTAATGCAGGCTCTATCAAAGATAAAATGCAGATCGTTAAAAACTGGGCGGGCAAGTATTACGTTCCAATATTATGCAGCGAGTATGGAGTGTATAACAAATACGCCGATGCCGATAGCCGATGCCGTTATATAAAAGCCGTAAACGAAACCTTGAAAGAGATGCAAATATCCGGCATTTTGTGGGAATATAATGGGAATTTCTCCATTTTTTCGGGTAAACCATCTATGGCAACACTACCTGCTTGCATGCAGGATGCTATCGGCCTTGAACCGGTAGGCGTCAAATAATAAATGAAGTCATAACGTTTTTTATGAGTATCTTTGCGTACTTTATATAATTATGAGATTTTTCGAAGAGAAGCGTCGCGAGGTAATGAAGCATATTGAAAAATACATGCTCGAAAAGATGCATGAATTTTTGAAGCCTATCGATCAGATATGGCAGCCTTCAGACCTGTTGCCCGACTCAACACGTGATACTTTTTTCCAGGAGATCAAGGAATTACAAGAAAGCGCCAAAGGCCTGTCATATGACCTGGTGGCCGTACTGATCGGTGATACTATTACCGAGGAAGCACTGCCTACCTACGAGTCGTGGCTGAGCATGGTAGAAGGTGTGGATAAGACCGAGCATGGCGGCTGGATGACCTGGACCCGCCATTGGACCGCCGAGGAGAACCGCCACGGCGACCTGCTGAACAAGTACCTGTACTTATCAGGTCGTGTGAACATGCGCGCCATGGAAGTATCTACCCAATACCTCATTGCCGATGGTTTTGACATTGGTACCGGTACAGACCCTTACCGAAACTTTATCTATACCTCCTTCCAGGAGCTGGCCACCAATGTATCGCACCGTAGGGTAGCTTCGCAAGCTAAAAAAGATGGTGATATGTTGTTGTCAAAAATGTGTGGTGTGATCGCATCTGACGAGGCCCGCCATGCTAAGGCATACAAGCACTTCATCAGCAAGATATTCGAGGTAGACGCCAACGAGGCCATGATCGCCTTTGAGGATATGATGCGCAAAAAGATCGTGATGCCGGCCCACTTCCTGCGTGAGGTTGGTTTAAAGATCGGTCAAACCTTCGGTCACTTTACCGATGCTGCGCAACGTTTGGGTATCTATACCGCCATTGACTATGTGGACATCCTGAAAAGCTTGATCGATGAGTGGCAGATCGAAAGCCGCACCGAACTGAACGAGGCCGGCGAAAAAGCCCGTGATTATATCACGAGCTTGCCTGACCGCCTGATCAGGGTGGCCGAGCGTATGAAGAACCCGATGCTCGAATACAAATTCTCGTGGATCCACGGTTAACAGCCGCTCCATATAAAACACGAAAGCCATACTGATCATCAGTATGGCTTTTTTATTGTGGCTGTATGGCTTATGACTCCTCCGCGATATGGTCAATGTTTTGACGGCCCGGAAATTGGAGGAACAGGTTGTTCATGATGTCTTCCAGCGTCAACACATTCACATCGTCGGTGTAGTGCTCCGATTTGGTGATGTGTATCTCCTCAGGGTTCACGAGTTCAATGTTGAATAACCAGTCCTCGTACAGGTCAGGTTGACCGATCTGGAGGCCGTTGGTGCTTTCGGTGAAGATGAGGTCGATGTCGGCGTGGCGCTGCAGCTTGAATTGTGGTGGTAGCTCACGCTCCAGGAACTGTTTGATTTCGGCCGCGGCCACCGGCTCTTTGGTGTGGATGATCTTCATAATGGTTACGTTATGGGGTTAGGTAAATTAGGTACACGTGCGATGCTGGTTTTGTTTCACCAGCGTATCACACACCTGGTGGCGAGGATAAATGTTGACATTTGCAGGTATTTCTTGAAATAAGTTTGAAAAAGTCGGTTTCGCAAGCCGATGTGGCACCGTTTTTAAGCCCCAAAGTGTTACATGATCGAAACAGTGAACATGTTGCCATTGATCGGTCAATTGTGTTAGTTTTGCTTAACGCGCTCCGCTAAAGGAGCCCGAACATCTACACCTATGAGATACAAATTACTGGGCCGGTCGGGCCTCAAAGTTTCTGAACTATGTTTGGGTACCATGGGCTTCGGTACCGAAGGTGGCTGGGGGGCCGATCAGGACACCAGCTTCAAGATCATGGATGCTTATGCCGAGGCGGGTGGCAACTTTTTAGATACGGCCAACATCTATAAGCTGGGCACCAGCGAAAAGATCATTGGCGAATACCTGGGTAACCATGACCGCGATCATTTTGTGGTGGCCACCAAGTATACCCTGAAAGATAACACCACCAACCCCAATGCATCGGGCAATAACCGCAAGAACATGATGCGCAGCGTGGAAGGTAGTTTAAAGCGCCTTAATACCGATTTTATCGATGTGCTATACCTGCACATATGGGACGACCTTACGCCTATTGACGAGGTGATGCGCGGGCTTGACGACCTGATTCGCCAGGGCAAGGTGAACTATGCGGCCATTAGTGATACACCGGCCTGGGTTGTGGCTAAAGGCAACACACTGGCCGAACTGATGGGCTGGAGTCAATTTGTGGCCTTACAGGTAGAGTACAGCCTGATCCAGCGTACGCCCGAGCGCGAGCTGATACCTATGGCCAAACACTTTGGGCTTACCATTACCCCATGGGCACCGCTGGCTGGTGGTGCACTTACCGGTAAATACCTGCGTGGCGAGAACGGTCGGGTTAAGGCCGAAAGCAACCGACGTAACGAAAATAGCGAACGCATTACCCGCGTGGTGATGGATATAGCCACCGAGGTAGGTGCCGAGCCGGCTCACGTGGCTTTGAAATGGATGATGCAGCAGAATTTCTCGTGCATCCCGATAGTCGGTGCTACCAAAGTGGATCAGTTGCAGCAGAACCTGCGCACCGTTGATCTGACGCTAACCAACGAGCAATTGGCCAAACTGGATGAGGCCAGCAAGATCAGTCTCGGTTTCCCAGGCGACTTTTTTGCCGAGGAAGCGGTACGGACCAACTCTTTTGGTGGTTTTTACGATCGCGTAGAGAAGCGCTAAGGCGAAAGATATCCATATAAAACAACAAAGGTCCCCTCCGGCGCTTAGCTTGAGGGGACCTTTTGTTTCTGATCATTTGTCCAGATCGGTCTTTGCGGTGACTTGCTGAGTTTTACTCGTCTTCTTCTTTCTCTTCGGCGTTGATGCCAGTAAGATAAGCTCTCGTGCCCGAGTCCTTTTGATCGGCGTTGGTCGACCGGCGGCCAAGTTTGCCAATAAAAACGAAGCCCAACAAAACCACAGCGCCAAAGACCAAAAAGGCAATGATCTCGGCATCATACTTGATCAAAAAATCTGTCATACGGAACGGATAGAATAGCTATCATTTCGCAATCAATGTGCCATTGCTTACGTTTTCGGTAATTTCAAGGCGGCTTAACGTAGCTTTAGCCGGGTATCCGGTTCATTTTTTATCCTAAGGTGTCATTGTTTTGATATGCGCTGATATGGTACGTGCATCAGCACAAAGCAATATCAACAACACACGGACAGTACATTGCGGCTATTTTGTATCTTTGTGGTTCACATGCAGGTAACAGAAACAACAGCTAGACAGGGGTTTAAGGGATATAACAATTACGGCGCGTGGCTGCGTAACAAGTACGATGGTCAGCGCGTGTTCAAAGTGATCGTTGATGGTGGTTTCACCTGCCCTAACCGCGATGGCTCCAAAGGCTACGGAGGTTGCACCTACTGCAATGTCGACTCTTTCACGCCCTCGGTATCGCGCAGCACTCCCAATTTGCGCGAGCAGGTGATCAGGGGTATCGAGCGCGCCCGCAACGGTAACAAGGCCGATAAGTTCATCATTTACTTTCAGCCCAATACCAATACCTACGCACCAACGCATTATCTCAAAATGATGTATGACGAGGCATTGAGCGTTGATCCGGAGAACACCGTAGGTCTATCTATAGGTACCCGGCCCGACTGTATCGATGCTGAAAAGATAGCTCTGTTAGAAAGCTATACCGACCGCTTTGATGTGGACCTGGAAATGGGCATGGAATCCATTTACAACGAAACGCTTGACCAGATCAACCGTGGATGTAGCCATGAGGACCTGCTGAACGCACTGAAACTGGTGGAGAACAGCAAGCTGGATATTTGCGTGCATACCATATTTGGTTTCCCGTGGGAAACGCGTGATATGATGCTGCGCTATGCTGACGAGATCAACCGCCACACGCAGATCAAGTTCGTGAAGTTCCATCACCTGCACATCGTTGAGGGATCGGTAATGGGCGTTAAGTACAAGCGCGAACCGTTCAAGCTGTTCAGTATTGATGAGTATGCCGACTTTTTGTGCGACCTGCTGCCGCTGGTACGCCCCGATGTGGTGGTACAGCGCCTTTTCGGACTGAGCGACCGCGAATTGCTTATAGCCCCTAACTGGCAGTTAAAAAAATCAGAGATACAGCACTACATCGATCAGCGCATCATTGATCGGGGTGTGATACAGGGCTCTGCCTGGCGTTAACTTTGGATCTGGTATTTGCTTTGTAATGAACTGATCATTAATTTAGAGTTCAAACAGCCTATCGTGTCGCAAAGAAACCAGCCTAATTACATACCTGCCCTTACCGGTGTACGTGCGTTAGCAGCGTATCTGGTCTTTATATCTCACTTTGATTACGTGTTTGACGGGAATTTTCCCCATGCTGTGCAAAGATTTCTACAGGAATTTCATATGGGTGTGACCATATTCTTTGTGCTGTCAGGCTTTTTGATCACATTCCGCTATTATAATAATTTTCATTTAACTAAAGATTGGTTCAAGCAGTATCTAAAAAATAGGATAGCACGCATTTATCCTATGTACTTCCTGCTCACGGTATTGGCCTTTGTATATTATTATTTTACCGGCGATCAAAAGATCACGCATGGCTTTCCGAGCCCGTTGGGCCTACTCATTATGCACGTGACCTTTGTACGTGGTTTTTTTGCGCAATTGTGGGATACGGGTATAGCGCAGGGCTGGTCGCTCACGGTAGAGGAGTGTTTTTACTTCTCGGCCCCGTTCATCTTTTTGATCAACAAGCGTATCAGGGTATTCTTTTTACAACCCGCGCTCATTACGGCGGTAGGCTTGCTGCTGGTGGTCATCTTTCGTAATGTCAACTTCTACGGTTTCTTCGGCAACTTCACCTTTACCATGGTATACACCTTTTTGGGGCGTTGTTTCGAGTTCTTTGTAGGTATACAGCTGGCGCTCATTATGCTCAACCGGGGCACCACACGTACCAACAAGATCAAATACACCTATTTAGGCTTTTTGCTGATGATGGTTTGCGTGGGCATCATGTCGCAACTAAGCATCCCCCAAGGATGGATGGCCGGTTTACATAACCCGTTCGGTATCCTTACTAACAATTACCTGCTGCCACCGTGTATAGCCATGTTCTTTTACGGGCTTCTTACCGAAAGCACCGTGTTCAAGACCATCCTATCCTTTAAATTTGTGGAACTGTTAGGCAAAAGCTCATACATCTTTTACCTGATCCACCTGGGCTACATCAAAGATCTGCTTAATGATCTGCTAAATTGGGGCAACGATCTCATCTTCGATTTCTATGACAAGCACGGTCTATCCTTTGAGCACTCGCCGTTGGAGAACGATGTGGTGAACCTTGTGATACAGTTCGTGCTATTGAATGCGGCATCGATATTGTTATTTAAAATGATAGAAGAGCCTCTGAATCATTATATCCGCAATTCTGATCTTCTGATCAAGGCTAAACCCCGCACTCCAAATAACGACCCATCGCTGATCAAAAATTAAATTATACCCTAATAGAACTATTGTTACACTGCTGATCGATGAAAAAAAATTACCTGTTAAGTGTTTTCACCATATTGCTCATTGGCAGCGTTTCCAATGTGTATGCAGGTTGGCCTATAGGCAAGTACAGACACATCTTCACACCCTCGTTCACCTATTATACCTCAAAGAACCAATGGGATCAAAACGGTAATAAAATAAACGGAGGCAACGGCAGCCGTTTTAACGCATACTCGGTAGGGTTATACGGCGGGGTAGGCATAAGCCGCCGGGCTGATATTTTGGCCAGCGTTAACTTTACAAGCCAAACCAGTAGTATAGGGGGTAGCAGACTGCCATCTGTTGCCGGCCTGGGAGATGCCACACTTGGATTAAGTTACAACATCGCACATTGGAAATACAAGAGATTTCTATCAGTGCAGGGCACGGTGATCGCACCGCTGTACACCATAAAAAATACGGGTAATACCTTAGGATACGGTGTATTGGGCACCGAGGGCAAACTGATGTTCGCGGGTGAACTGGCTGGCCCGTCATACTTTAATGCCGAGGCCGGGTTTCGCCATTATTTTGATGAGAAGGGACCCAACCAGATCGTAGCATCGTTGACCGTTGGTTCGGCATTAGATAAGCGCAAAAAACATCAACTCAGCGCAGATATTGGTGGCATCAGCTCCTACAGCACCAATCGCAACTTAGTGGCCATTAATCCTAATTTGGTTTATAACGGTTATTACATTAAAGGATCGATAAATTACGGATACAAGTTCACCAACAAGTTCTCAATTTTCGGCAGTGGCTTTACCACGCTGACAGGAGAGAACGCGGCGCAAGGCTCGGGCTTTGCCGTATTTGCTATATTTAAGTTTTGATCAGATCATCAATATATATTCAGTTAACGTTCATCATGTCAAAGCTCACCATATTATTAGTTTGTTTGATGGCCTTTGGGACCGTGACCCAGGTGCGTGCACAAGAGGATGATCCTAAAGGCGAAATATTTATTGACACTAAGCCCGGCAACAAAAATGCGATCTATGACGATAATAGTAGCATTACTTACAAGCTGAACGTAAAAAGCACCTATAACGTAAAGCAGGATGGTAAGCTGACCTACGAACTGCTTACCGATGATTGGAAGAAAGTTTTTACCGGGTCAAAAAGCGTTCGTTTAGGCAAAAAAGGCTCTAACTCTTACAGCATCCGGATCCCGCATCAGGCCGCAGGCGTTTATCGGGTGCATTTTGCTTTTAACCTGAGCTACTATGACGATACGGTAAAAAAAGTGGTGGTGGTAAGCCCCGAGAAGATAAGGACGGAATCGTTCATGCCAGCCGATTTTAGCGAGTTTTGGTCTAAGTCGAAAGATCAGTTGGCTAAGATCGCGCCCGCTTACAAGGTGACCGAGGATGCCAAGCGATCGACCAAAGATGTAACGGTTTACAAGGTGGAGATGCGATCGTGGAATAATACCAAGATCTATGGATGGCTTACCGTACCCACCGAGGGGAAGAACTGGCCGGTGATATACAAACTGCCCGGTTACAACATAGCCATGACCCCTGAGATCGATAAGCCAGATTTTGCCGTTTTTTCTTTAGATGTGCGTGGCAACGGCTTAAGTCGGGAGACCGTTGCTCCCCAAAGCGACCGGTATAACCTGACCAATATCGAGAACCGCGATCTTTATATCTATCACGGTGTTTATATGGATTGCATACGCGGGCTCGATTTCATTATGTCGCAAGGCGCCGATTATAAATTGAACACTACCCGCGTTTGCGCTTACGGGGGAAGCCAGGGTGCTACGCTGGCCATTGTGACGGCGGCTTTAGATAAACGCATAACGGCCTGTACTTTTGAGCTGCCGTTATACGCTGATATGCACGATGCTTATCGCATAGGGACATCGTACCCTAAAACGACTTGGCCAATGAGCCGCTTCCAGGAATACCTAAAACTTCACCGTACCTTCACACTGCAAAGGTTCCTTTCAATATGGGATTATTATGATCCGCAAAACTTTATAAACCGTATAAAAGTGCCTGTATTAATGGGGGTAGGTCTGTTAGATGAGTTTTGTCCGCCGCGCTGCAGTTTTGGTATGTACAACAAACTTACTACTGACCAAAAGGAATTTAAGGTAGCGCCCGATAAGGCCCACGAAATGACATTTGATTATTTCATGTTCCAGTTACTGTGGTTCAAAGAATCATTACGGGCGCCTAATTAAAAATTTGGACATTGATACCGCATTTGATCATAATGATCAAAACGCCTAAACAAACGAAGTGCAGTTATCGTATCTTCGTAAGGCGGTCGGTCATGTATGTTTTTGCATGATACCGTGATCTTGACCAGTTGTCAGTGATCGGTTGATGCTTTGTTAGATCAACGTATGTTTATAAGAGCACAAAAAATATCTGTTTTTAAACTTATCACCTTGTGTGCATGTCTGCTATGCTTGATCTTGCAGGGCAACAGGGTACTTGCCCAGGATGATGAGGGCGAGGTGGTAATAAAGAGTACGCCCGCAAAAAAAGATGCGGTATTTGGTGCTAACAGTAGCATTGTATACAATGTTGAATTGCAAAACACCTTCAACAGCAAGCAAACCGGAACACTTGGCTATCGAGTACTGACACTGGCCGACAAGGAGGTCACTCAAAGATCGGTCAACGTAAGCATCGGTAAAAAGGGATCTAAAAATGTTACGCTGCGCATCCCTGAGCAATCTGCCGGGTTTTATAAAGTGCAGTTCATGGTCAATTTTCCGGAGTATGATGATACTGTAAGGCGCGTTTTTGGAGTGGATCCTACCCAGATCAGGTCAGAAAATAGCAAACCCGCCGATTTTGATAGTTTTTGGGCAAAGACCCTCGAAGATTTGTCCAAGGTTGAGGCCAATTTTAAGGTTACCGAACTACCCGACTCCTCACGTGATAACAGACGGGTATATGCTATCGAGATGAGGTCGCTCGATAATATAACTGTTCGTGGATGGATGACCATACCCGAAACCAAGAACAATCGGAAAAAATTCCCGGTATTGTTAGGTTTACCAGGTTACCAGGTCGATCTGAAGCCCATGTTCGGTTCAGACGAAGATCTTGCCATTGTGGTACTTAACGTGAGGGGGCAAGGCAACAGTAAGGACCGGATCCGGACCCTTCGCGATGATTATATATTTACAGGCTTAGAAGATAAGAAACGATACGTGATGCGTGGTGCCATTATGGACTGTGTACGCATGGTCGATTTCATATTTTCGCGCGATGAACTGGATCATGATAATATCATGGTGTCGGGGGGAAGTATGGGCGGGTTTTTATCCATAGCCACGGCCAGTTTGGATCATCGCATTAAATTGTGTTCGGCACAAAACCCTATTTTATGCGATGTAAAAGCCCTGCCCGGCAAGGTTGTTTGGCCACTGCGCGATTTTAACCGGTACATACGGCGTAACCGGGGTTTGACCATGGAAAAGCTTTTGGACAATCTATCTTATTTTGACACCAAGAACTTTGCCACCAATATCAAATGTCCTACCCTGATGGGTATAGGCCTGCTGGACCATTTGGCTCCGCCTGATAATGAATATACGGCCTTCAATAATCTTATGGTAAAGAAGCATATGATCCTGTTCCCGGATCTGGGGCATGAGGTCGCGCTATATTACAAGGAGTACGAAGGCCGGTGGATGCGTGATACGTTCGCCTTATTTTAACAGATCGATCAAGAATAATACACTAAGTTTTGGTTAAAAAGATACTTTCAGCTACCGCTTTTTGCCTGTTCATTTGTTTAAAGGCTTATTGTGGCTGGCCAACGCGGCCGGGCAGGTTCATTGTTTCGCCATCTTTTAGTTATTATACCTCTCACCAGTATTGGGATTCGACCGGCAGGCGCGTGAACCGGGCCAATAATGGATCGTTCACCACTAGTAGCTTTAGCGTTAGTGCCGAGTATGGCATTGTGCGTAAATTGGCAGCTTTCGCTTCGGTGCCCTACTTAAGCTATAGGCTTACCGATAGCGTTAGTGCACCATTTTCAAGGTCTGGTTTTGGTGATGCAGAATTTGGCCTGCGTTATTATTTGGCCAACATCAGTTACAAATATTATTTTACGTTACAGGGCACAGCTATTGTTCCTTTATACACTACGCAAGGATTGGGTTATGCACAACCGGGCGGCGAGCTGCGGTTGGGTTTTTCAGGCGCAGGCAAATTGGGTAAGAGTTTTTATTCGCTCAGTATCGAGAACGGAGTTCGTAAATATTTTGGTAACGATGGCCCCATTCAAGACCGATACAGCGCTTCATTTGGAATAACGCTGGATAAAAGATTTCGTGATCAGCTTAGTTTAGGGGTGTCGGGGATCATATCCAAGAGTGTTCTCACGGCATTTACCCGTAACATTTATACCGCACGCGATTACACTTTTACACAGGTTAGCCTGAGCTACGGCCACACCTTTAACAGTAGTATCTCTCTCTTCTTAACAGCAAGCCAGTTCGTAATAGGCCGTAATACCGGTATTGCCAGTAATGGGTCGTTAGCATTTATCTATAAAATAGATAACTTCCTGGGCAAGCGGGTCGATTATTGACCGAACATCTTTTCAATGGCTTTGGTGCGGTACCTAAATATCTGCTCGATCTTGTTCTTTACCAATATCTTATTGGCGATAGGTCCGGCAGGGCCAAAGCCAATGGCATAGTTCAGGATGTCGGTCATCATTACTCCGCCGGGTACTTCTTTAAAGTGATGCTGGTGGTGCCACAAGGCGTAGGGCCCAAAGCGTTGCTCATCAACAAAGTAAACCTTGTCTTGTACGTGCGTAATCTCGGTCATCCAGTTCATTTTGATACCGAACAGTGGACTTACCTTATAAGTAATGATCATGCCCGCGTACATTTTTGTATCGGCTGTAAAAGGTGATGTTACCGTGAACCGCATATCGGCAGGCGTGATCTTGGCTAAGTTCAGCGGCGACGAAAAGAAGTCCCAGGCTTCATCAAGGGTAATGGGAATAAATTGTTCCCAACGGCGTTCATATGTTCTCACTCATAGCTAACCAACATTGGCCGCTAAGGTTTTAACCGGCGCAAGCGGTGCCCTTTATGCCCGGTCCGGGCATTTTAAGTTGGTTCAGGATCAAAGGCTTATCGTACCTATTGCACCATCTTGTTAGCACAATATGAACTGGCAAAAGCCTCAGGCTTGGCCTTGAACACGAAACCCATGCTCAGGATGTAGCCCATGGCCTCATGCAGCGCCTGGTTCGATTTGAACATGGGGTTGGTGTTGATATCGGCATGCACCTCCAGTTCAACATCATAAAGGTCGAGCAGGTCGCACAGGCTGTAGGCCACATCGATGGAGCGCTGTACCTCGTTCAGCATGCGTTCCTTGATGCTCCATTTTTTGGTGGTGCGTTCCTGGTGGATGAACATGAAACCGCCGCGCTGCTCGCGCAAAAAAACGATCACGGTGGCCAGGTCGGTCACGTCGCCTTTCACCTGCGAATCGGTGCCAATGCAAACCTTTAACTTGTTGCCCAGTGCGGTCTCCCGCTCAATGGCCTTTTCAACTTCTTCGAGAATGGGGGTGCGAAGGATCTCGCCGCTAAATTTTCTCCAGGTCATACAGATGTGGTTTTTGATGACCCGTAAGAGGGGTCTATAAAAATAAGTGATACTTATTCATATGAACGTTAAAAGCGCGTGATTTATTTGTTAACATTTGTCTGTTTATCAACATTTTAGCTTTAGGTGGCTGTGGCTCGATCTGGTGGTATTATCGCTTGTTGACTTTCATCCATTCGGCCAGTGCGGCGGTCTCCTTTTCGTGAGATGCCAGCCACGCCGCCGAGCCACTATCGCCGGCCTGTGCGATGGAGCGCGCGAAGGCCTGTATGTGTCCTGATCGTGCCAGCCGCTCAAAAAATGTGGCCAGCTCCGTACGGAAGAAAGGCTCACCCGTTTGCCGTTGGGCCAGTGTACCTACCGAGGTAAATATGGCCTGCAACTGATCAGTGAATCTATCAGCAGGGGCAATGTACTTACGTTTGTTCACGGCAGCTACCGAGCCAGTTAGCGCCTGGTTAAAGGCAAGGTTGGCCGCATCGGTACGTGGCGGCCTGGCGCCGGGCTCGGCTTTGAGCACACCACCTTGAATGATGCTTTGGATGTTGGTATAGGCTTCCTCGCTATGGGGGCCTTTAGGCTCGAGCCACAGGAAGTAGCACAAACTCAGCAAGGCAGGTGCCCGCTTGTTCTGATGGAAGGTGACCAGCCCATAAAGCCGCATGCTACCCGCCTGTCCCGGGTCGGCTTTGATAGCCTTGATGGCCGCGCGTTCGGCCTGTGCGTACTGGCGGTCGCGGAAGTAGGCCAGTCCCAAACCATACAGGAGCCCATAGTTACCACTATCGATCTTCAAGGCTTTTTGGTAACTGGTGATCGCCTGCCCTGCCTGCCCCGATCGGTCGTAGATGCCGGCCATTAACCCGTATGAAGTGCTCAACACCGCAGGTGTTTGACCAGGCGCAGCTACTACCTGCTGCAAGTAAGGTAGCGCCGTAGTGCCTTTACCCATGGCGTTAAGCGCAAAGGCCAGTTGATATTTTGCGGTCACATTGGTGCTATCCAGTGCCAACGCCGAGCGGAAGCGGTCTGTGGCGGCGCTGTAATTGCCGGCGTTGCTTAGTTGAGTGCCCTGCATGATCAGTGATCCGGCATCCTGAGCGCGGGTGGCTAGGCCGATCAGCAGCAGCATGCAGGTGAACAAATAACGGGCAGGTATCTTCATGGTCATAACTTTACAACGTTCGGCTTTATGTTTTGCTTATGCAGGAGGGTAATATAAGCAAGAATCGATCAATGGGTCAAGATGTGGTTCCTCAAGGGGCCTGAGCATTCATAAAGCGGCCGCGTTAGCATTACGAATGGCGGATCTTAAAAGCTAAAAAATAGTATCGTTTTGGCGTTTTTATTTGAAAGAACATTATTTTTATCAAATAAATTAAACTATTGCATTATGGCCAAAATTGATCTTACTCAGCCGACAACCGTTATTATTCCGGTAGCTACCGCTATCGAACGTACTACCAACTGGCGCAACTTCGTTACCAAAGTGAGCCCTTCGGCAAGTGCGCGCAAACTGCCCAAAGCGGTTTACATCTCTAAGGACGATATCGAGAAACTGTCACGACTGATGCACCAGAACGAAGATCTGGTAGGGGTACGCGCTTACTTTACCATCGACATACCTGCTGAAGAAGAGGTGGTGAACGATGTGAGTTTTGTGATGGTGCCGGTGCGCAAGGTTGAAGGTAAGACCTTTGGTGAAGATGTGTTATACAAGGCAGATAGTGGTAAGGACATCAATGATCCGGATGATTCGGAAGTGTACGATTACACCATGCCTTGCCCTACTGCTTGTGATGAAGATAGTCCCCTTTTTGGCGGATAAGCCCAACAGGCATAACCTAACCTTATGAGGAGTTTTTTATACTATTACCAGGGAGTGATCGTACCTGCAAGCACCCTATTGCCTATAGGTGCGGGCTTCCTGAACTATAAAAAGATAGACCCGCCATTAAAAAGGTTGCTCGTTTACCTTTGCGGCGCGTTACTGATCAATATCGCGGGCATAGTGGTGGCCACTATGCACCGCAATAACATGCCGGGCCTGCACCTGTATACCCTGTTCGAAACGGTGGTGGTGATGTGGTACTACAAACTGGCGTTCAATGATAGAAAGCTTGACCCCTGGTTCAACCTGGGCATGATCGCCTTCCCGGTGTACTGCGTGATCAATTTTACTTTTTTTCAAAGCATTTACGAGTACAACACGTATACAAGGCCAATAGGTGCCATATTGATCATTGTGGCCAGTATCATGTACCTCTCGTTGCAGAACAATGCGACTAGGGCGGATCACAGCACTACATCGGGGCGCATCGTTGCGGGCGGCTTCCTGATCTATTTTTGCAGTGCGATCATCCAGTTCATCTTCTCCAACGTAGTGGGTCAATTGGCTTCCAAAACGGCCAACCGGCTGATATGGGGCATGCATGCTACCCTGGTACTGATCATGTACATCATTTTTTTGGTGGCGTTTTTAAATGAACGAAATAAAAGATAACATAGAAGCATTGGTGGTCATGGGCATGATGTGCTCATTCACCATTGTTGTGTGTTTTCTGATCGTGATCTACCGTAAACAGTTAGACGTTTTCAGGCATAAAAAGGCCAACCAGGCCAAAAGTATCTTCCTGGCCTCCATGAGCCATGAGATACGTACGCCGATGAACGGTATACTGGGGATGGCTGCCTTGCTTAAAGACACGGAGCTGAACGCCGAGCAGGAGGAATACGCCGGCGCCATCGTGCAAAGCGCCGAGGCCCTGCTTAATGTGATCAATGACATTCTTGACCTCTCGAAGATCGAATCGGGCAAAATGGAGCTTGATCCCCACACCTTCGAGCTGCGCAATTGCATCGAGAGTGTAATGGACCTGTTCCCAGGCAAACTCTGGGGGCTACCGGTAGAGCTCACCTACTACATTGATCCTGCCATACCCACTCACCTCACGGGCGACAGTATGCGCCTGAGGCAGGTACTCATTAACCTGATCGGTAACGCCATCAAATTTACGCAGCAAGGCGAAGTGGTGCTTACTATCGATACCAGTGATACCGGCGATGCCTCAAGGCTGCACTTCAAAGTACGCGATACCGGTATCGGCATTCCCGCCGATAAGATACCCACCTTATTTGAGGCCTACTCGCAGGCTGAAATGAGTACGGCCCGTAAGTTCGGCGGATCGGGGCTGGGGCTGTTGATCAGTAATAAACTGGTAGGGTTGATGGGCGGCAACATTGAGGTAAGCAGCCAAATGGGGGTAGGGTCAGAGTTCAAATTTGTGATCGATCTGCCCGGTACACAAGCTGAGGAGTCTACTACTGCTGCTGGGCCTGACCGTTCGGTATTTGCCGGCAAAAAAGTATTGCTGGTAGATGATAACGACACTAACAGGCATTTCCTCTCTCTGCAGTTGCAGCAATGGCAAATGGAGGTAAAGGATGTGGCATCAGCTCAAGAGGCGTTGAGCATATTGAACAGTGGTTGGACGCCGGAGCTATTGATCATTGATCAGGGACTGGCGGTAGGTACAGGTGCCGAACTGGCGGTTACGGTACGCAAGCAATACCCGGCCTTATCCATGATCGCGTTGTGCAGCCCAGGGCATGATGTGCCCAAGGCCGACCGCGACCTGTTCGTGAATATACTGAGTAAACCTGTACGGCAAGTGCAACTAAGCAACGCCATTATGAGTTTGCTTGACCAGCAGCGGGCCCGCCAGCAACCAGCCCGAACCGCCACCTTGCAAAGCGATCACGCCGAGCTGTATCCGTTGAGCATATTAGTGGCCGAGGACAATAAAATGAACCAGTTGGTGATCATGAGGATCCTGAAGAAGTTAGGATACAGTCCTGATCTGGCCGAGAACGGTATAGAGGCCGTTGCCGCACTGGAGAAACAAAACTACGACCTGGTATTGATGGACCTTCAGATGCCCGAGATGGACGGCCTGGCCGCTACGCGCCACATCCGCAAGCATCACCAGGAACAGCCGCGCATAGTGGCCATGACCGCCAATGCCATGTTAGAGGATAAAGAGGCATGCTTTGAGGCCGGTATGGATGATCATATCACTAAGCCTGTTGACCTGTCGCAGCTGATGCGGGTGCTTCAGCATCAGTGAACGGCCCTTTACCAAGTGTATCAGTGATCCTTTTGGTCACGCCTGCCGCATCCTTTTTGATCTCGCATTCCCAAACGGTCACTACCGTCCATCCCAGGGTTTCCAGTTGCTCTTTCTTGCTTTCATCGCGCTGGGTGTTGCGGTCAAACTTGGCTTTCCAAAAATCGGTATTGTGCTTGGGCAGCGTACGGGCGCAAATGGGGCAGCGGTGCCAAAAGCAGCCATGTACAAATACGGCCACCTTTTTACCAGGAAAGGCAATATCGGGCCGGCCCGGAACCTTTTTCCAGTTGAGCCGGTAGCCGCGTACACCTTGCTCCCAGAGCAGTTTACGCAAGGTCAGTTCGGGTTTGGTGTCCTTGGCCTTATTGGCGCTCATTACCTTTGATACGCCTGCATGTTTAGGCGTAGGTGAGCGCTTATCTCTAATGTATATCTTTTCGGTTGCTTCGGGCAATGACATATATCACTAACTCAAATTTACGGCAGATGTTCGGTGGTCGCGCTGATCATGACCGACCAGCACTGCACTTTACCTATGGGTGACCAATGCTTTTCGTAAAGATCTTGTTAACAAGCCGCCTTTTTATGGCCGAACCTTAGAGGTCGTGCAGGTTTTTGCTGCTTTATCGATAAATTGAAGCGGACTAACTGAACACCGGCGACGGACCCCATCCTTAGCCACAAATTTATAGCAACATGAGATCACGTTTAGCATTATTGTTTGGCGCCATGGCCCTTAGTGGCTTTGCCCTGGCACAAGATGGCCCACCGCCGGGCCGGGCGGCACGTACCACAACGGCAGCGCCCGCCGCAAGTATCGCCTCGGCCACGCAGGGCATGAAAAAGTACGATGGCTTCTTTAATTTTTATTACGACGAGAAGACGGGGAAGGTATTACTGGAGATCGACAAGTTCGACCAGGAGTTCCTGTATTATACCTCGTTGATAGACGGGGCCGGCCGTGCGGCTGAGCGTGGCGGTGCATCTATCGATATAGCCAAATTCATTAAAGTGGGGCCGAAGGTGATGCTGCTCGAGCCTAACTATGATTACCGGGCCAGTGGTAACGCTGATGAAAAGGAAGCGGTAGAAAAAGCCTTTGCCAAGTCGGTGATATGGGGCTTTACACCTGTGGCCGTTGAAGGGGATAAGGTACTGATCGATCTGACACCGTTCCTGGTACGTGACAGCCAAAACCTTGGCCCGCGACTGGCATCAGGTGGTGCTGGTGGTCGTGGTGCGGCAACACGTGGCGGCGCTGCTGCAGGTGGCGCGGGCTACCGGATAGATGAGACCCGCTCGGCCATATTTCTCCCTAATACCAAAAATTTTCCTAAGAATACCGAATTCGAGGCCATGGTAACATTGGTGGGCGGATCAGGTGGCGGCCGTGGTTACGGAGGCGGCATAGCACCCGACCCTGGTGCTGTAACGCTGCGTATGCACCAGTCCTTTGTTGAACTGCCTGATGGCAACTACAAGCCTCGTAAGTTCGACCCAAGATCGAGCCTGTTCCAATTTACTTATATGGATTTTTCGGCACCGATGGATGAGCCGCTGGTAAAGCGCTTTAGCCGCAGGCACCGTTTGCAGAAAAAGGACCCTAAGGCTGCGGTGAGCGAAGCGGTCAAACCTATCGTTTACTACGTGGATCGAGGTGCGCCCGAAAAAGTAAAGCGTGCTTTGATCGAAGGCGGATCATGGTGGAACCAGGCCTTTGAGGCCGCAGGGTACAAGAACGCGTTCCAGGTAAAGGAACTGCCCGAAGGTGCCGACCCGATGGACATCCGTTACAACATCGTGAACTGGGTGGATCGTGCCGGCAACCCCCGTGCGTTCTCCTTCGGCTCATCATACTGCGACCCGCGCACCGGCGAGATCATTAAAGGTGTGGTCACTTTAGGGTCTGACCGTCATCGCCAGGATTATATGATCGCAGAGGGTTTGCTGCAACCTTATGAGAATGGCAAGCCGGTAAGCAAAAAGATGGAGGATATGGCCCTGGCGCGTATCAGGCAACTGTCTGCTCATGAGATAGGCCACACGTTGGGTTTCACGCACAACTTTGCCGCCAGCCCTAAGGAGCGTGCTTCGGTAATGGACTACCCGTTCCCACGCATGACCTTAAAGGCCGATGGGACCATAGACCTGAGCGATGCTTATGCCAAAGGGATCGGTAGCTGGGATAAACGTGCTGTGATCTGGGGTTATTCGGACCTTTCGAAAGAAGCTGACGAGAATGCCGCCTTGGATAAGATCATGGCCGAGACCATCAAGATGGGCTTTAAATACATCCCTGATATCGGTGGTTATACCCACCCGGCCTCCAACCAGTGGGACGATGGCGTGAACCCGATAGATGAGCTGGACAAGCTAATGAAGATCAGGCGCCAGGTGCTTAACAACTTCTCAGAAAAAGCTATTCCGCAAGGGGCACCTATGGCCACTTTGGAGGAAGTGTTAGTGCCCATGTACCTGTTGCACCGTTACCAGATAGAGGCGGTGGCCAAATCAGTTGGCGGCTTGTACTTTACTCACGCCGTTAAGAACGATGGACAAGTGCCTACCCAAATGGTAGACCCCGCCCAGCAATGGCGAGCCTTTGATGCGCTGACCAACACCATTACACCAGAGGCACTGGCCCTGCCGGAGAAACTGATCGCTAATATTCCGCCCCGGCCTACCGGCTATCCGGCATCCATGGAGACCTTTAGTGGTAACACCGGCCCCACCTTTGACCCGATCGCCGCGGCCGAATCAGCCGCAGGCGAGACCATATCATCGTTATTGAACGCTGAACGTGCGGCCCGCCTGATCGAGTACCATGGCCGCGACAGTAAGCAGCCCGGCTTTTTGGCCGTTGCCGATAAGCTGATCGAACGTACCTGGAAAGCACCGGTACAAGCAGGTTACCATGGCGAGTTACAAAGCATGGTGAATAACCTGGTGCTGGAGTATATGCTGCAATTGGCGGGTAATACCCGTGCATCAAAGATCGTGCGTGGCCAGGCCATGCTTAAGGTGGCCGACCTGAAGGACTGGCTGACCGCTAAGCAAGCTTCGGCCACCGCGGAGCAAAAGGCCAACATCCAGTTCGCGCTGGCGCAGATCGAGAACTTTAAGGCCGATCCCGGCAAGTACGAACCAATGCCTGCATTAGAGATGCCACCCGGCGCACCGATCGGTATGCCTGGCATGAGCTACTTTGATGAGCATATGGACCATAATTAAAATAAAAGGGCCGCGATGAGCGGCCTTTTATTTTATGTCTATCGGCTATTATTACTCGATCACGTTATAGATGGTGATCGGGTTAGCCTTGTTCTTGAGGCTTACCTCGCCAAGTTTTTCGCAGCTGAATGATTCTTTGATCTTTTCATGCACGTTCTCGCTCACAATGATCTGGCCGGCCTTTGCTGCCGATTGTAAGCGTTGCGAAAGGTTCACCACATCACCGATAACGGTATAGTCCAGGCGTTTTAAGGAAGCCGAACCGATATTGCCCGAGATCATTTCGCCAGAGTTGATGCCGATGGATATTTGGGGTTGATAGGTCTTATCGCCCGAAGTGAACGGCGGCAACTGGCCGATATGGTGCCTCACCATCAGCGCAGCATCAATGGCGCGGTCAAGGTGATAATTGCCCCTGAATACGGCCATCACGGCATCACCCATAAATTTATCTACGTGGCCGCCCTGGGCAATGATCTCTTTCACGATACGATCGAACAGGCCGTTCAGCAGGTTCACCACCTCATTGGCAGGCGTTTGCTCGGTTATAGAGGTAAAGCCGCATACGTCAATGAACATCACGGTGGCGTCAAGCATCTCATTCTGCAACAGGCTATTCTCAAATTCCTTATGAGTCATGAAGTTGAGCACGGTCTCATCCACGTACATCTTGAGGATGTTATTCTCTTTGATGGCCTTGATGGTCTCCTGCAACTGCTTCACGTGCATAATGGTCTTCTCCATGGTCACGTCAAGATCGTCAAAGTCAACAGGCTTGCATATAAAGTCGAAAGCGCCGCGGTTCATGGCGGTGCGGATGTTCTCCATATCACCATAGGCCGATACCACCACGGCTTTTACCATGGGGTTGGCCTCGGGCAAATGGCTAAGCAGGGTAAGGCCATCCATCACAGGCATATTAATGTCGCTCAGGATGATGTCAAGATCGGCGTGCTCTTTTACCTTTTCCAGCGCTTCCTCGCCGTTATGAGCAAAAATGAACTCATAAACGTTCTCGCGGATCTTGCGCCTGAATTTTTGCTTTACCAGCAGTTCCAGATCGGTCTCATCGTCAACTACCAATATTTTAGCCATTATAATATAACAGTTTTAAGTTTTTGTTTTAACAGGTCAAAGTCAAGCGGCTTGGTCAAAAAGTCGTTGGCTCCATTTTCTATGGCCTGGCGGTGGCTTTCCTCATCGCCGTAGGCGGTGATCATCATCACTACCGGCGGCGGTGCATCGTAGTCATGTCTGATCTTTGATAGCAGGTCAAGGCCGCTCATCCCCGGCATATTGATGTCTGACAGGATCAGGACCACCTCAGAGTGTTTTTGTTCCATGTAGCTTAAAGCCTCCTCGCCCGACATGGCAAAATCGAACTCGAACTCATGTCCGCGTATCTCTTTACGGAACCGCTGAAGGAACAGGGGCTGCACGTCAGCCTCATCGTCAACAACCAATATTTTCATGTGCGTTAAATATACTTCTTTTATTTTGATGCCCTGTGCGGGCCATTGCCCGCTAACGGGCCTTTTGACATAACTTTGCATTACCGGCCGGTGGCCTTGTAACTATAAAGCAGGTCAGTTTTACACCGGCAAACTGATCTTGAACTCGGCTCCCTGGCCCTCGGCGCTGTTAATGTCGATCTTGCCGCCATGAGCATTCACAATGATGTCATAGCTTAAAGAAAGGCCCAGCCCGGTACCCTCGCCTGTAGGCTTGGTGGTAAAGAACGGCTGCATGATCTTATCCTTAATGGCATCTGGTATACCGGTACCGTTATCTTTTACCGTGATGATGATATTGCTGCCCTGCTGCATGGTGGTCAACTCCACTACTGGCCGGTATGAAGGATCAGCCAGTTTTTTTTGATGCGTGGCATAAAAGGCGTTGGTGAACAGGTTGAGCAGTACGCGGCCTACATCTTGTGCAACGACCTTAGCTAAAGGCAAGTTCTCATCCAAATTGGTCACCAGTTCGGCGTTAAAGGATTTATCCTTGGCGCGCAGACCGTGATAGCTGAGGCGCATGTACTCATCAGCCAGTTTGTTAATGTCGGTAGGTTCCTTACTGTCGCCACCGGCACGGCTGTGTTGCAACATGCCTTTCACGATGCTATCGGCCCGTTTACCGTGATGGATGATCTTTTGAAGGTTTTGCTTCAGGTCGTCGGCTATGAAGCCAGCCTCTTCGGTGTCGCCTTTGGCCAGTTCTTCCTGCATCTCATCTATCAATTCTACACTTACCTCCGAGAAGTTGTTGACGAAATTCAATGGGTTCTGTATCTCGTGGGCGATACCGGCAGTAAGCTCACCCAGTGAGGCCAATTTTTCCTGCTGGATCAATTGCGCCTGGGTAGCCTGTAAGAGTTTGATGGTCTCTTGAAGTTCTTCCTTTTGTTTAGTGAGCTCGGCAGTGCGTTCGGCTACCAGTTGGTCAAGTACGGCGTTGCGGCGGGTGGCCATTTCCAGTTCTTTACGCTGCTTTTGCGAGCTGGCCCATCGGGCAAATATCCACCCAAAGGCAAATAATGTAGCGCATACAAAGTAAACCTGCCATGACTCGTAAAATGACTCATCGATCAGGTATACCAATGAATCAATAAAGGTGATAGCGATGAGCGGATAGTGCGCCGTGATGTAGAATTTGAATGTGGATAGATCAGGGTCGCTGTTGAGGTACATGATGCAGCCCAGTAATACCGCAGCCCCGATCAGACCTACCACACCTTCGTTCTTCGTGGTTTGAGCGATCAGGTAGATCACCCATATGAACCAGGCGTAGTTGATCCTTGCCCGCCATTTAGGATACAGGGGCGTTGGATGTAATATCTTCTTCAGGCGTATGGAGAGCAAAAAGGCTGCAAGAAAGGTAAATACCTGCATGGTTATAGGTGCTTTGGGTTGTGTTGCTAAAATAACTAAAAAAACCGCTTATTCGATGCTGTACCGAAGTATGGGCAAGCTGCTGCATTAAGTGCGATGGTCACAGCTGATCGTTGGCCGATCCCCGAAAGTTGTGTACCTATTGTGGCTAAAGTTTCAAACTTGCCAAACAATTGAATATCTTAGCAGTGCAAAGAAGATCGATCATGCGGCCTTTGCAGGCCATATTTGACATACGGTACCGCAGGCATGGTCGATCCTAACAATGCTTATCGCTCAGCTGATCATGGTGGCCGGGCGATAACGATAATGATACCTCACGTGAAAAAATTAGATCTGCCTCACTGGCTTGTTGATACCTTACATATCATAGCAGGCATCCTGTTCTGCGGGTTCGCCCTAAAGAGTTTCCTGGTACCCAATATGTTCTTTGATGGCGGTGTTACCGGTATCTCACTCCTGTTGCATGAGATCTATCATTTCGATATCGCGTATGTGATCGTGCTGGCCAACATCCCGTTCATCATCATGGGTATTTTCCAGGTGAACAAGGCCTTTGCCATCAAAACACTGGTAGCGATACTGGGACTGGGGCTTTGTTTGTCATTCATCCATTACCCGCAGGTCACTTCAGATAAGTTGCTCGTATCTATCTTTGGCGGGGTATTCATGGGTATTGGCATTGGCCTGGCCATTCGTGGTGGATGTGCCCTGGATGGTATAGAGGTTCTCGCACTTTACACCGGCAGGCGCATTAGCTTTACCATAAGCGAGATCATCCTCGGTATAAATATCATCATCTTCCTGATCGCGGCCATCAAACTTGGGCTACCTACCGCTTTGTACTCTATCTTAACTTACTACACCGCATCGCGCACGATCAACTTTGTGATCGAGGGTTTGGAAGAATATACCGGCGTCACTATTATATCAGGTTGCAGCGAGGAAGTGAAGCAAAAGTTGGTCATGGTGTTAGGTCGTGGCATCACGGTTTACAAAGGCGAACGCGGCTTTTTGAAAGAAAGCTTTGACATTAGCCAGCCGGTAGATATCGTGTTCACGGTAGTGACCCGTTTAGAGGTACGCCGCCTGCGTAACCTGGTGCATGAGATAGACCCTAAAGCGTTCATCTTTACCAGCTCGATCAAAGAGGCCGCCGGCGGTGTGCTCAAAAGAAAGCCACGTCACTAAGATGATCTTATACCCATAAGCAAAGATCTGATCACAGCCGATCCAATTGCTTATTCAATTCAAGTGCTGCACTTATCAATGATAGGTGCGTGAACGCCTGCGGAAAGTTGCCTAAATGCTCGCCTTTGTGACTCAACTCTTCGCTGAACAAGCCCAGGTGGTTGGCATAACCGATCATCTTCTCGAAGTTCTCCACCGCTTCTTCCACACGCCCGCTTTTGGCCAGCGATTCAATGAACCAAAACGAGCACATGTTGAACGTGCCCTCTTCGCCTTCTAACCCGTCAATGGCATCTTCTGTGATGCGATAGCGGTAGATCAGCACGTCAGACTTGAGCTGTTTCTCGATCGCGTCCATGGTGCTCAGCCAGCGGGGCTCTAACGGGGCTATGTAGTGTGTAAGCGGCATCAGCAGCGCACTGGCATCTACTTGGTCGCTTCCTTTATACTGCACCCAGGCCTTTATGTCTTCATTCCAAAAATTGTGGTAAATGTCTTTGTATATCTCATCGCGTACCTGTTCCCATTCGGCCCTTGGGTATGGGAACGAGCGTTGCTCAGCGATCTTGATCGCTCTGTCCATAGCCACCCAACACATCAGGCGAGAGTGCAGGAACTCACGCTTCTCGCCCCGGATCTCCCATATGCCATGGTCTGGCAATTTCCAGTCGCCTATCACACATTCGATCTGTTTTTCGATCAGTGTCCAAAACTCATAAGTGATCGGTTTGTGTGACCGGTTATAAATGTAGATCGTATCGATCAGTTCGCCATAAATGTCGGTTTGCAGTTGATGGACGGCAGCATTACCTACCCTTATCGGTCGCGAGCCCTGGTAGCCTTCCAGGTGGTCAAGCTCGATCTCTTCACCGTTCTTGCTACCGTCTATCCGGTAAAGCAATTGCAGGTTGCTGTCCTGGCACAGGCTGCTGATCCACTGCATAAAATGCGTGGCCTCATCATAAAAGCCCAAAGAAAGAAAGGCATATAGCGTAAAGGCCGAATCGCGGATCCAATTAAAGCGATAGTCCCAGTTACGCTTGCCGCCCAGCAGTTCGGGAATGCCGAACGTTGGTGCTGCCACCACCGAGCCGAACTCGATCGAGGTCATGAGTTTAAGGGTAATGATGGAACGGAAGATCAGTTCGGCATACCGGCCTTTGTAAGTGGTTTGGCTTAACCACTTGCGCCAGCCCGATACCGTTAGCTGGTAGCTGTTCTTGACATAATCCTGTATGTGAGCCGTGCCTGATGTATTTTGCTGGTCCTCATCGGCAGCTTCCAGCACAATGTGTGCTATCTCTGACTCTTTGAGCACAAATTCGGCACAGGCATCATTATCCTTAATATGCAAATCAACATCGGCCATGAGGCGCAGGCATACATGCCCGTCATCGATAGGGGTAAAGATCACTTCGTTGCGTTGGGCTTTAGCATCATGATGAGCCAGTGCGTAATTGAACCGTGGGGCACACACCATCTTGAAACTGATCTGCCCCCTGATGGCCTTAACATGGCGAACGATGGCCGCTGGAGGTGCATCGGTGCTGCTTACCAGGGGCATAAAATCGGTGATCTCGGCTATACCATCGTCTGAAAAAAAACGAGTGATAAGCACGGCCGTACCTGGCAGGTACAGCTGCTTGGTCTGCTGGCCGTCCATTTGTGGTTCGATGGAAAAGTAACCGCCTTTATTAGCATCAAGCAGCGAGGCGAATATGGTAGGCGAGTCGAACCGGGGGAACGACATAAAGTCGATAGAACCTGACATTGACACCAAGGCCACGGTACGCATATCTCCGATCACCCCATAATTCGCAATAGGCTGATAAGGCCGATGTTGATGTTCCATAAGAAATGACAACACAATTAGTATGCTTTGGTTTAGGCTGTTATGAAGCTACCTCACAACCTGGATCGCTGAACGGCCGTTTCACATCACGGTCTAATATCTTGTCCTTTTTTAGCTACGTGGGTTTGAAAAAGTTGTAGGGTTTTACCGTCTTTTAGCTATTTAACCAATGGTTAAACATTATAAATGTGGCTGATAATTAACCTGGTACCTCCCTGTCTGACACCTTTGTCTGACACATTTGGTTAGATCTTTTAACGTGGTAAGCGTTTTGCTTCTAAAGGTGAACTATATTTGCCACGAAGGGTCAACAGCCCTATAACAACAGTGCTAACCAGTTGATCTTTAGCACTGTTATGCGCATAACCAAAACAATTGTAACAGTATTAGCACGATCACAGTATAAGTGTGTGGCTTTGGTTAAAACCCATGAGCCGTTCAACTGCACTACGACCTTAAAATTTAAGCGCCTCATTTAACGTTGAGGTTACAACATATGCGTTCAATAGATACATACGGCGATCAGGATCAGGTAGCTAACATCGATCAGCTACTGCACGATGCCAACGCTGCGCTTTGGGAATACAACATCCAGAGCAAGCAATTGAAATGCTCATTGGGTTTTTACCACGCACTTGGATACGAGCCTACCGATCTGACCATCACTTACACTTACTTCATTCACGAGATACTTTATCATGAAGATGTCGCGATGATGCTTAAAGAGGCTAACACCTGCGAGCCGGGTTGGTCAAAATGCCTGGAGCTCCGTTTGCTGACCAAGAACGGTTACCAGTGGTTTCAGAATACCTTTCGCCGCGAGAACGCTACCGCTGTGCTAAGCGGGTCGCTGGTGAATATACATCAGTTCAAGGTGATCGAGTTCGAGCTGGCGGCCAAGAACAAACGATACGAGAACACGATCAAAAGCGTACACTCAGGCAGTTGGGAGATCGCTGTGCCGGGCCAGGAGCTTTTATTAAGCAAAGAGGCGGGCAGTATACTGGAACTGCCATCCAATGAGCAACTGCTCATTGCCGATTTGGTGGCGTTCTTTGTGCCAGAACATCGCCCTGTTCTTCAAAACAGCATCAGTGCTGCCATGAGCATTGGAAAGCCTTTTGAACATGATCTGCAATTACGCACTTGCTCGAGCAGCTTGATCTGGGTCAAGATCAAAGGCCTGACCAGTATCGATGAGTATGGGAAGGCACTGACCGTTAAAGGCGTTTTGCAGAACATAGATCAGAGCAAGCGTAAAGAGAAAGAGCTCAGGACGTCGTTCGAGTTCATGGAGTATCAGAACAAGCGCTTGCAGAACTTCGCTTACATGGTATCACACAATCTGCGCTCGCATGTTAATAATCTGCAATACCTCGTACGCATGTATGATGAACTGGAAGAGGCCGATGAAAAAAGGGAGGTGTTCATCCACATCAATACGATCAGTGACAGCCTAAGCACTACTATACAGCACCTGAACGAGATCGTGAAGATCGAATCGGACATCAAGCAAGAGAAGGTGCCAATATTCATCGAGCCGGTGTTCAAGAATGTGATCAAAGCGCTGGAAAGTAATATCGAGCAGTCGGAAGCGATCGTTTTGCATGATTTCTCGGCTTGCCCGTCGGTCAATTATATCCCGGCTTACCTTGAAAGCATCATTCATAATTTCATTACCAACTCGATCAAATATCGTCACGCAGGCAGGCAGCCTGTGGTAAGTTGCAAGAGCGATATCATTGAAGATCATGCCTACCTGATCTTTGAAGATAACGGTATTGGTATCGATCTGAAACGGCATGGTAATAAGCTGTTCGGCATGTACCAGACCTTTCATGATCATGCTGACTCCAAAGGAATAGGATTGTTCATTACCCGTAATCAGGTTGAGGCCCTGGGCGGAAGCATAGAAGTAACGAGCGAGATCGGCGTTGGTACCACTTTTAAGGTCAAGCTGTCGCGCGTTTAACGCATATCGAAAACAAGCTATGGTCTTGATGAGGCCTTGTCGACGATCGATTTGATCTGCTGGTCAAGCTCGGCGAGAGAGGCGTCAAGATGCGTTAATTCTTCGGAAGGGGTCAGTTGGCCGGTCTCTTTCATTACGCCGATAAGGCCCATGATGTTGGCCACTGGTTTACGCAGTTCATGTGCCTGCATATAAGCGATCTGCTCTAACGACCGGTTCTGTGATCTTACGATGCCTTCCTGTTTTACCCGGCGGTCAACATTGGCCGTATTCACCGACACTCCAATGATCTGTCCGTCAAGGTCAAAGGCTGGCTCGAACTTGACCATATGCCATGATTCGGTGCCGTTAATACCGAGATTGCGCTCATCATACACAGCAGTACCTTTAAGCGCCTTATTGTAATCGCGGTAAAATTGCCCGATGTTCTCGGGATGCATATACTCCTTCATTGACCGTCCGCGGGTGAGGGTCTTATTGTAGCTGTAAGCCACATGGCTTTCCCAGGCACGGTTAAAGGCCAGCACCTCAAATTCTTTGCCCAACAATAAATGATGATCGATCGTGCTTTCAAAAAATGCCCTCAACTCGATCTCGGCCTCGCGGGCCTTCACGTATTGCGTGCGTAGTATCTGTATGCTCATATCGAACTCCAGCAACTGGATCACCTGTTTGGACAGAGCTTTGAGCATTTGTTCTTGCAGATGACTGAGCTTTTGCGGTGCGCTGTCAAGTACACACAGGGCGCCCAGGCTCAACCCATCTTGCGTGGTAAGTGACGAGCCTGCGTAAAAACGGATGTTGGGTGTGCCTGTAACGAAGGGGTTATCAATAAAACGGTGGTCAAGCATGGCATCCTGCACCTCCATATAATGCTCGTTGGTGATCATCTTATCACAAAATGAATCAGTGCGCGGCATGGTGGAGGCACCTGCAAGTCCGGTTTGAAACAATACCGTTTGCGTGTCGGCATCAAGCAGGGTGATCAGCGCGATCGAGGTCCCGCAAATAGTCGCGGCCAATTCAACGATCTCCTGTAGTTCCTTTTCCTTGCTGATCTCCAGTTTAAGTAACCGGTTAACAGCCCTTATCCGTTCCAGCTCGCGTAATGGCATGTTCAATAACTTAGAACGCAATGATACGTGTACGAACGATATTTGTTATCATAAACAAGCCATAACAACTATTAGAAGTAAAGAAATGGCTTATCCCGCAAAGTTCCATATCCATCCATGATCGATCCATAAGGCCATGCAGGTCGTACATGGATCAATGCCTTTTGACCAAGCGAATATATTTAAGCCCGCAACCACCCAATTTCACATAATAGTTCATGGAGTTGCCATAGTTCTGAATAGTGATGGTATCGCCCTCTAACTCGCCGCCAACATCTGATGAGGTCCTGGCGTTGGTTCCATCGTCATCGTCGTCTATGCTGGTCTCGGCATACGGGATACCTTTGAATACGATACCCGTGGTATGGTCGTTCCTCTTATCTAAACCGAGCTGACCTTCATAGCTCAAAGAGTCGTAGGCTAAGTGGTAGTGGTAGCCACCGGCGGCCTTGCTGATCGTGACCACAATATCGCAACCTTCGGCGTCGGGGTCGTCTACCTCTTCATATGTTCCAGAGAGGTCAGCAGACGTGGTTTTGGGAACTACGGTGGCCTGCTGATTTGCCGACTTGTCGGAACTTGGTACGGCTGTCGTGTGCTCTTCCGGCTTAGAGTTCCCGCAGCTTGAAAGGATAAGCGTTATGCAGGCTAACGCTAATGATATACGCATAGATCAGGTAAGGCTAAATGTTGTTTATGAACGATCCAACGCAAAATTTGTTAAGCACAAAGTTAACTGACCATTATCAACAATTACATATGAATTATATAGCAGCTAGAGTGACCCTGCTAGCCATGGTGATCAGCATGGTGGCCTGTAAACCCAAGCCCGCTCAGGTGACCACTGATCAACAGGACTCGACCACCACCACCACTACAGTAAAAGATACCATTGTAAAAGCGTCTAAAACACCCGAGTATAAGCAAGATCAAATGACCTTTGTCGCCTATGATGATGACGGCGACTATGCACAATTATTCGCCAAAAAAGGCGGCGACCTATATAATTTTATCAATGAAGGCGAGGACCGGAGCTTATTACGCGGCGATCAGATCCAGATCAAATGGAAGCGTGATACGATCACCATCGCCGGAGATGGCGAATCGCCCGAGCCGGCCGATGTCATCGTCTCCGTACGTAAGATCGCCGATGGAGCCGTCTCCAAATTCAGGAAGCGGTACGATAAACCTGTAAAATATACGTGGGCACCTAAAGAGGGGTATTCTCAATATTACCTGGATAAGGTGTATAAGTTAGTGGAGTATTACCTGGCCAATACGCAGAGTGAACTGATCCGCCGGGCCATTGGCCAGAAAGAGGAACTGACCTACTCGATGGAGTCGGCCGATAAGGACGGAAAGAAATATACGATGATAGGTGTCGCAGTCCCGGGCACACAAGGCAGCAACATCGTACAGTGGCTTTACATTGATAAGGAAAGCCATGAATTGTACGAATATGACATGGGCGAGGATAAACTGGTAAGATTTGATAAGTAAGGTTAAAAGTGGAGAAAGGTGGTTGTGCTTATCACCATTTGGTGACTTTTGCGTTATATGCATGATCAGCAACTCGAACTTGAGCATACGAGCACTGTACGCTGATCTGTTCCGAACCACGAAATGACCTTATGAAGAATAAACTCAGATTAGCGATCGCTTCCCTCATTGTGCAGTTCCTGTTGGCCATAGTGTCGCGCACGTACCCTTATATGTTCATGAGTGGTGACGGCTGGATGGTTGGTTTACGTAACATCACGGTCGTGCTTGGCCCTTTAAGCATATTGGGCATGCTGCCGTTCTTTTTCTCCTTGTATAAAAGCCGGGCGTTCCATGAGCTTATGGAACAGGATGCCGCTACAGCGCCGGCGAATGATCCGGATCAAAACTGGCCTAAACACTTGTTGATTAGGGTGGCGTCGGTCATAGGTATATGTCTGGCTTTGTTCGTGTTCTCTCTGTTTGGCGGAGGAGTAAGCGGCGCTTATATGGTAGCTTATGGGATAGCCTACACTTTGGGTATAGCTGCGTTGTTCCTGGTGGTGGAAGCTGTCGTGCTATTCGTTAGGAAATGTCCTTATAAAGCTGGTTGTAATATATTACTACTGTTCGTCAGCCTGTGTTTCTTGTACTCAATGATGTGATCAATGCAATGAAAAAGAACATTTTCTTCCGCTATATATTTTTCTTTGCGGTGTTCGTGATCATGGTCGGTAAGGTACCGAAGGCGAATGCACAGCCATTTACGCTTACTTCGGTAGGCGAGGTTAAGCCCTTTAAGCTACAGCTCTTTTACGGCACCCGCGGTAAAGGCGCTTTCGTGAAATATGTCGGACAAAAAAGCGTGATACCGTTAAAAGTGGAAAAGGTCAATTCATCAGTGGGCCAGCGCGGTGATCGATCAGCTACCTATACCTACACCTGGCAGGAAATGGTGAACGGTCAGGTGAACGGTACATACGGTGTCACTGAAACTGGAGGCAAGATATCATCAGCTTATTATGAGCGTAAAAAAGATGGACGCCGGTTCAAGCTGACGGAAACACCTGTAAATAACACTGAGAGCCGCAAGATCAGTAAGGTATTACTGCATGGCGCCATTATCGCGTTCGCCGATGACCCGATGGATGAGCAGTTCTCCATCACCTATGCCAATGGTCAGTTGGCTAAACTGAAGATCCCAACGCTCGATGCCGCCAACGTGTCAAGAATGGCGCACATCGAAGATTATGACCTTGATGGGTATGATGATATCGCCTTTTCCTTGCCTGACGCAGGTATGGGCGTTTACCGCACCTTTAGCATATGGTTGTATGATCCGGCCAACAAGCGCTTTGCGAAAATGAAAGAGCCTGATTATTCCCATTCTAAATGTGCCGAGCTTTGCGATGTAACGGTTGACCCTGATAACAAGCTATTGTACACGGCCTGCCGTGGCGGTGCCCGCTGGTGGAAAAATGTATACCGGTTCGACAACAAGCGGCAACTGGTATGGGTAAGGTCCATCCCGGCAGACCAGTGACCAGTTCGATGCCCTATCTACTCGTTATTCCTGCTTCTTCAAATAAGTTGATGTGTGATCGCAACAGTTGCACTCGATCCGGTCAAGCAGTCTGCCGCCGTTCCAAAGGCATTGATCAGTGTGCGCAGCGTTCGGGCCAAAGCGTTCCTGCGAATTGATAGATGCTTTTAAGTTGGAAGGTCTTTTAAAGAGCCAGTGCCATATCTTGATCATAAGGTTCACGGTCCTGATATGGACCTTAACATACTTTACGGCGGCGATCGCTTGAACGTTGGGTAACAGATCAGCACAAATATTTACTTTTTTACCCAGCGTTCGGCCGATGACTTACGTATAGGTTCTGAATACGGTGGTCGAACCCACACATCTGCACGATCTTAATGAATAACCCTAACGATGAGATACCTGAACTGGTCAGAGGCTGCATAGCCAATGAAAGGCCTGCTCAGGAACGCTTGTTTAAGTTGTTCTACGCAGATATGCTGAAGGTGGCACGCCGTTATTTCAGGTCTGATGGTCTGGCTCAGGAAGCTATGAATATGGCTTTCCTGAAGGTATTTCAAAACATCAGCACCTTCGATAGCAACAAAGGAAGCATGGTCGCCTGGATACGTGCCATTTTGATCAGGACCTGTATCGATATGGTACGTAAAGAAGCCCGCTTTATTCAGGTGGAAGACATGGGCGACGTAGCCGAGAGCATGTTCGTCCTCCCTGAGATATTGGAAAAACTTCATGCAGCAGATATTCTGAACGCGATACGCTCGTTACCGGCCGCTACCCAGCTGGTTTTTAACCTCTATATCGTGGAGGGGTATTCGCATCAGGAGATCGCCGGGCAGCTACAGATATCAGATAGTACATCAAGGTGGCATTTGTCGGAGGCGCGACGCATGCTCCGGGGTGTCTTACAGCCTGACGGTGAAGTTGCCGAAAACCAGACAGCAAAGCAAAAAAGGGCCAAATGAAAAATTCGGTGTGGTATCATAAACTATGGCGCAAGAAGCTCGACCAGTTGCCGGCCTCCGGCGATGCTGATCAGGCGTGGGCCGATATGGCCAAAATGCTGGATGAACACTTGCCCGTTAAAGAGGAGAAGAGCAACAAGGTGGTAAAGCCACTGGTGGCTAAGCTGATCACGCTGCTGGGTTATGCCCTGCCTGCAGCAGCCATGATCGGTGCCGCATCTTACTTTGTAGCGCCTGTATTCCATAAGCCCAAGTCACAACAAAGAACAGAAAAACATTCAAGGACGAATAAGAACCGGGCTTACCCGCAGCGGTCAACAGGTGCGCCTGTACCGTTTGATCAGCCAGATACGGTGTCGAATGATAGCCTTACACGTTCCACTCAAATAAATAAGGATGTTTCGGTAGCCAATACGATGACCGAGTCGACCGAAACATGGCCTGTAACCGGTACCGATCGTAAAGCGATAGGGGCAAGATCGGTATCGGCCGGTCGTTCCGCTTCACTAACCGATCCCTCGCCTCTAAATAGAAGAAGTGTTTACTCTCATTCAGGTGCTAAGGCTAAACGTGACAAAGGCGCTGACGAACGGAACATTGGGATCGCAGAGATAGAACCGGTCGATCAAGGGGCTGTTCAAAATGACAGGATCGCTCCACAAGAAACCGTACCTGCCAACAGCGTTACGCAAGAGCCGAAGACAGACCAAGGTGAACAGGTCAAACAAGAGACCGTTGCCGTATCTTCTCAAAAAGGTATTAAGCCTTCTAAAGCGGCCAAAAAGACCAAAGAAAAACCGGGATCTCGTGCCGTATCTAAGTTTAATTTCGGACTGGAGGCCGGCTTAAATGCAGGAAGCGGGAAGGCATCACCTTACGGAGGCTTGTTCTTGGAATATGCATTTCATAAAAAGTGGTTGATCAGCACCGGCTTAAGAGTGATGTCGCGGTCGGTGTCCGGCGTATTCACCCATCCCAGTTACTACCGCCCCGATTCATCCGCTTTTAGCATCAATGACGAACGGCGGTTAATGACCCTGACCATCCCGATACAACTCACGTATCGTGTTAACGACCATTTTAGTATCGGCGCAGGTCCTTTGATCAGTATCAATTCAAAGCAGCCGAAGGTGTCCAATAGCTTCAGCACCATTACCGACCGAAGGGATACCTTGAGCCATACCGGCAAGATCGATACGGCCTTGCGTTCCACTACGTTCAACAAGATCAATGTGGGTGCTGCGGTCGGCGCTTCTTATCGTTTAGATCGGCTAAGTATCGATGCTCGTTACCAGCTTCTTTCTCCTGATAAGGTGAGCAACACCATCGGCAATTACTCCCGGTCATCGCATTCCATTCAGGTCGGTGTGAGCTACCGCTTCAAGTAGCCAGATCAAATGACCACTGGATAGGAGTGATGTTTAAAGCGATACACAAATTTCATCTTATTGTTTATAATTAGTCTAAATAAAGTACTTTTGCCGAAACTTATTTCAATTCTTTATGCTTACGCGTTCTATTCAACCGGTTAGTGACCATTCGTTCGGTCAGCTACCATCTATCAGCCGATACGTTTTTATAATTCTCTTGACCCTTTTAGGAGCAGCCATTAAAGCACAGACCGCCGGTAAGGGTGGCGTTTCCATCACCGTGACCGGTCCTGACCATAATGCACTTACGTACGCTACCGTGCAGGTCACCGGCGGTAAAAGTGGGCATACCGATGATCAGGGTAAATTCACAGTAAGCGGCCTTTCTGCCGGCAAACACTGCATCACGGTGAGCATGGTAGGTTATCAGCCCGATAGCAGGGAGGTAGAGGTGATCAGCGGTCAGGTGACCGAGCTGGCCATCGAGCTGCTTTCTGGTAGTTCACTGTCTGAAGTGGTGGTGACCGCGGGCCGTAAGGCTGAAAGCATTAAGGAGGTGCCATCATCGGTGAGTATCCTGAATGAACGGCAGGTAAAAGAGCAATTAAATATCAATCCTTCAGTAGCTTCTATTTTAGGTAATACCATCCCGGGATTGGGAGTGGCCACCAACAGAGCCACCAATTCGGGCCAAACCTTGCGTGGGCGCCAGGTGTTGGTGCTGATCGATGGCATCCCGCAATCGACCCCGTTGATGAACGGCAGCCGCGACATCCGTACGCTTGATCCGGCCGTGATAGAGCGTATCGAGGTGATCAAAGGAGCTACCTCTATCTACGGTAACGGTTCGGCCGGAGGTATCATTAACTTCATTACCAAATTGCCTGCAAAGGACAAAACCTTTTCGGGCACCACCAGCCTGGGCATGAGCGGCGATGTCGTTCATCCAGCCAATACTTTAGGGTATCGTTTTTCGCAATCGTTCTCAGGTACGGTGAACCGCCTGTCGTACGTGGTGAACGGCACCGTGAACTACACGGGAGTGCAACGTGATGCTGAGGGCAATGTGAATGCCCAGCCCGATGGTTTGGGCGAGAGCCGTGTGTATAACGCCTTTGCAAAACTGGGGTACCGCATCAATGATCATAGTGATGTTACGGCATCTTATAATCTGTTCAGGAGCACACAAAAAAGTGACTACGTTAACGTGATCGGTAAATACCTGGTGAGGCCATCTATTGGCCAACGCGGTGATGACCCTGGCGAACCTGCCGGCACACCGTACAATCATAACGTTTTGTTGGGCTATCATAGCCGGAACTTACCGCTGAACACTACGCTTGACCTTTCGGCTTACTACAATGGCTTTGTGTCCATGAACCGTTACGTGGCTCAGGGCACCGCCTGGTATGGCCCAGGGCAAACCAAGATCCGCTCCTTCAAAAAGGGTGTGCGGCTAAACCTCAACACACCCTGGAAACTAAGCGACTGGGGCAACGGCGAAGTCACCTACGGCTTGGATCTTTTGAACGACCGCACCGACCAGGTACTGACCGATGGCCGGGTGTACATACCCGACATGAATATGATCAACCTGGCACCTTATGCGCAAATGAAGCTGGATCTTTTCACCAACCTGATCTTAAAAGCGGGCTTGCGTTACGAAAATGCCAACGTAAAGGTCAAGGATTACAGCACTATTGCCAAAGGACCCAATAACCAGGGCAGCATAGCTGTGGCTGGCGGTAAGATCCCTTACAGCACCACTACCTTTAACGCGGGTTTAAGGTATATCAAATATGAGTGGTTGAACCCCTTTGTTAGCTTTTCGCAGGGTTTTGCCATTAACGAGCTGGGGCGCATACTGCGGAGCGCTACCAGTAACACGATCGCCAGCATCGCAACCGACCCTATCATTACCAATAATTATGAGGCAGGTATCAGCAGTCGTGTAGGGGTACTAAATGTTACCGCGGCCTATTACATCAGCACCTCTAAACTGGGTGCCAACCTGGTGGACAATGGTAACGGAGTGTTAGTTGCCCAGCGCGAGCCCGAGAACATTAAAGGTTATGAACTGACCGCCGATCTACTGTTGAGCCCACAACTTACGGCAGGTGGCAGCTACGCCTATGTGGAAGGTAAGTCGAAGCAAACCAACGGTAATCAGGTTTACCTGAATGGCCTGCGTATAGCTCCGCCTAAAGCTACAGGCTATTTGGGCTACAAGCCGGTAACTGCGCTGGATATGAAGCTGTTTTGGGTTTACACAGGCAGCCGTGATCGCTTTAGCGTACGTAGCAATGGGCTGTATGCAAACAGCGAAGGTTCAGTAAAGCCTATACATCTGTTCAACTTTGCGGCCAGTTATAAATTCAACACTGCTCTTTCGGCCGGTTTAGGCGTCGAGAACCTGTTCAATAAGTCGTACTACCCGGTAGTGAGCCAATATCGCGCTATCGATGCCGAATATGTGAGGGGTATTGGTACTACCATGAACCTGAACGTGTACTACAACTTCTGATAATAAGCTCCGATCAGGTCACTGATCGCTGCTGGCCGGTTCGTTGCCAGGTCTCCTGATCTGTGGACGAACCGGCTTTGTGTTTTTGGCGTTCTGTTAATGCCCGCGTGTGAGAAGGTAACTTTTTATGGCTTAAGGTGTTCAAGAGCGCAGGATCCGTTAGTTTTTTGTTTATATTTTTTTAATATTGTGGTTACTAATTAATTGATCCAACATGTCCGGCTATGATCTTTGTACCGAAGCAGAGTTGATCGTCATGCTATGTGGCGATGACGACGCTGCTTTTACCGAGATATACCGCCGCTTTTGGGACAAAGTATTTGCCGTGGCCTATCACCGCCTGAATGATGAGGCCGAGGCAGAGGAAGTGGTTCAGGATGTTTTTTTTAGCCTTTGGAAACGACGTCATGAACTCGAGATACAATTTAGTCTTAATACCTATCTAAGTACCGCTGTAAAATACCAGATCATTAACCGGCAAAGTCGCCGCTATCTGAAAGGTAAAGTGGTAGACCTGGAAGAGGCTATTAACGAAGTTGAAGGTGTTAACAGCACCCAACTTTGGTTCTCTGAAAGGGAGTTAAAGCAACAATTGCAACTTCATATCGAAAATTTGCCTGAAAAGTGTCGATTGGTATTCAAGATGAGCCGCGAAGAAGGCAGATCTCATGCTGATATCGCAAAAGAGCTTGGAATTTCTGAAAAAACAGTAGAAGCACATATTACTCGTGCTTTAAAGCTGTTGAAAAGTAACTTAAAAATGGAAATTCCGCTTATTTTGTATTTTTTATTAAAATAATTCAACAATTTTTCATTTTAAATGTAGGGGTGCGATGTTTTTTGGTGACTATATCATCAAAACGACATCTTGAATACTTCAAATACTCCTGAACGCTTGAACGAGATCGCCAATAAATGGCGAAATGGTACGGCTACGCCCCAGGAAAAAGAGATCTACGAAAAATGGTATACTTCTTTTGACGATACAGAGGTAGAGGTCACAGAAAGTGAACACCAGGATGCCCACCGTATGGGCGCCAAGATATTTGCCCGCCTCATGATCCGCGTGGATCATGACAGGCAGGTCCCATCCATTTTCAAAAGGTATCAGCGATGGTTCAGTGCAGCAGCAGCCATACTGCTGTTCGCCGTTGGCTACTGGATATTCAAGGAGCAAGGTCAAACTTCCCAGTATGCGGCTCAAACTAGCCCTATACTTCCCGGCAAACGTGTGGCTACTTTACGCTTGCCTAATGGGCAGATCGTGCAATTAAAGGAGCATAAGGACGGGCTGGTGATCAATGCCAGCGATCTGCGCTATAAAGGCGGTGCAACCATAGCTCATGAAGGCCCGGCGACCAACACCCAGCAGATCGTTTTAAGCACACCTAAAGGCGGTACCTACCAGGTAACTCTGCCCGATGGGTCAAAGGTTTGGTTGAACGCGCTCAGTAGTATTTCCATCCCGGCCGATCTTGCTACCCGTTTCGACAGACGGTTAGAGTTGAAGGGCGAGGCCTACTTTGAGATAGCCAGGTCGCACATGCAGGTGAATGGAGCAGATCGCCGTCGGCCCTTCATCGTAACAGCAAATAATACAACGGTACAAGTATTAGGTACCCGGTTCGATGTGAAAAGCTATGCCGAGGAGCCAGGTGTAAGAACCACCTTGTTAGAGGGTAGCGTCAATTTCACTTCAGGCAAAAAGCATCAGCTCATGTTGCCGGGCCAGCGTTCGGTAAGTAATGGACAGGGCATCACCACCACCTATGTAGATGTAGATGAAGTGATCGCCTGGAAAAATGGCAATTTCCAGTTCGCCGACCAAAAGATCCAAACCATTATGCACGAGATAGGCCGCTGGTACAATGTGGAAGTGGTGTATCAAGGTACGCCTACCCGCGAAAGTTTCGGGGGCACCATATCCCGCAATAAACCTATCACCGAAGTATTGGCCTCGTTAGAAGAGACCGGAGCTGTACACTTTAAGATCGAAGGAAGGAGGGTGGTGGTTATGCCATAATTCTACATAACGCCATCCAAAAAAAATAACCGGAAGTGGGTCCAAGCACTTCCGGCTAAAAGTTTGGAGCGGTTCAGATAAAGCACGTTAATGAACTAAACCCCTAATTACCAAACAACTTGGGATACCCATGCCTCAGGCATTCGGATATCCTCTTCAAAGATATGCAAAAAACCATGTTATTGGAAAGTAAGCCACGGGCCTATCGTTCCAGTCCGGCCATGGGGCGTGTAATGAAGTTGATCATCGCACTCATTAGTATTTACGCCCTTCAAACAGGAGCCGCCCAGGCCCAGGTCGTTACCCTTTCAAAGACCAATGCCAAATTGGTAGATATATTTAAAGAGATCAGGAAGCAAACAGGATACGATTTCGTTTACACGTCCTCACAGATCAGCGAGGCCAGGCCAGTGACCATCAACTTACGGTCGGCCACATTAGAGGCAGCTTTAGCCGCCTGCTTCCGCGATCAGCCACTTGCTTATTCTATTAAGAACAAGGTGATCATCGTTAAAACGAAGGTCAATACCGAGTCACGCTCAACCGCTTTTAGTGCGCCTCCTAAATACCGTATGGTGACCGGGCGAGTTACCGGTACTGATAATAAGCCGTTAGCTGGCGTCACGGTAGCCTCAAAAGAACTGAACGTTAGGACCTTTACCGATCAGAACGGCACTTATCGGATAGATGTGGTAGATCAGGGTACTGCTACACTGGTGTTCACGCACATAGGCTTCGAGACCAGGGAAGCCGCGGTGGCCGGAATGTCGGTAATGGATGTGACCATGACAAGAGCCGTTAAAGAAATGAACGAGATCGTCGTGACCGGTTATCAGGTGCTCAAAAAAAGTGATGTGGTAGGATCCGTAGCCAGTGTTCAGGCCAAAGACCTTAACCTGAACGGTATCAATACGCTCGAGCAGGCTCTGCAAGGTAAGCTGGCCGGCGTAGTGGTCACCAATAGTAGCGGCATGGTGGGTACCCGTCAAAACGTAAGAGTACGTGGTACTTCCACGCTGGTAGGTACTCAAGAGCCCATCTGGGTGGTTGACGGCATCATTCAGGAAGACCCCCTTCCATTCAGAGCCCAGGAATTGAACAACGCGGGCGGTATCAACGCTGATAACTTTGACTATCTCCGCAACTTTGTGGGTAACTCCATCCGTTGGTTGAACCCTAATGATATTCAGGACATCACCGTACTAAAAGATGCTTCGGCCACTGCTATATATGGTGTAAGGGCGGCCAATGGTGTGATCGTGATCACTACCAAAAAAGGTCAGGTAGGTCCACCATCGATCAATTACTCTACCAATTTGAGCGTGACCGACCGGGTGAACTATGACAGGCTGAACCTGATGAACTCGAAAGAACGCGTGGCCATATCCAGAGAGATATACGATCGTGGACTGACCTCGCCAACGGTGAGCAACAACATCGGTTATGCCGGGGCGCTGAACGATTATCTGTATTTGAAGACCATATCTGAGTCAGAGTTCAAGGCAAGGGTAGCCGCCATGGAGACCGTCAATACCGATTGGTTCGATTTGTTGTTCCGTACGCCTTTCAGCATGTCGCATAACCTGGGTATATCTGGCGGTAATGCCAACACGCGCTACTATTCATCGTTCGGTTATAATACCACGGCTGGTACGGCGATCGGTAATGATATACGTAACATCACCGGCAACCTGTCCATGAACTCACAGCTGTCAAAAAATTTGAGCCTTGGTCTACGTTTATCAGCATCTAAAAATACGACGGACGGATTTTACCAGATCAGCCCATATGATTACGCTACCAAAGCTAACCGCGCCATAGCTGCGTACGATGCTAATGGTCAGCTGAGTTATTATCGTAATGCTTCCGGCTACCTCTTTAACATCCTGAACGAACGCAACGAGACCGGCAACACCAATAACGTATTGACCACTAACGCGGTAATGGACGTTAATTACCAGATTTCAAAAAATTTCCGCTTTCAAACGTTATTTAGTTACAACGCCTCGGCCACCAATGGGGCTACCTATGCTACTGATAAAACAGAGTACGTGGCGCGCGCCTTGCGCTTCTCTGACTTTCCGCTTAAGCCTAACGATCCCAACTACATCCTTTCCAAGCTGCCGCAAGGAGGCGAGTATAACCAACTCAATAGCACTAACCGCACCTGGGGATGGCGCAACAACCTTTCATACAGCGAGACCTTTGCTAAAAAGCATAACGTAGCGGTAATGGTGGGTGTGGAGACCAATAGTACGCAATACGATGGTTTCCAGTCCACATCATACGGTTATTTGAGAGATAGAGGCAAGTCGTTCGCTACGTTGCCGCTTACGTATACCACGGCAAAAACGGTCAATCCCCTATTGGTATCTATACCTACCATAACCGATCGCCGGGTGAATACCATGGGCGTTTATCTGACCTCAAGCTACACCTTTGACAGCCGCTATGTGCTTAACTTCAGTGTCAGGAACGATCGGTCCAACAGGTTCGGGCAATTCACCAATGAGAAGTTCAATCCGGTTTGGGCAGGTGGTTTGCGTTGGAATATCGCCAACGAGAAATGGTTCGTGACCAATGATTGGCTGAGCGGCCTTAGCCTGCGCAGCTCCATCGGTTATCAGCGTAACATCGCCTCCAACGTTAGCCCAGATCTGATCATCAAGATACCTACTGGAGTGACCTCTAACTCAACAGAGTCTTTCACCGGCGAACAACTTTTGACCGTAGCGAGCCTGCCTTATGGCGATCTGCGGTGGGAGCAGAACCTGACCCTGAACCTGGGTTTAGACTGGAGCCTTTTCCAGAACAGGATAAGTGGTACACTGGAATATTACAATAAACGCGGACGCGAGCTCATCACCAGTCTTTCAGTTCCGTTGGAGTACGGTACTTCGTCGATGCTGGTGAATGGTGGTTCGATGAGCAATTCAGGCTATGAATTGACCGTGAACTTTGTGCCGGTACGCACCAGGAACTTTACCTGGTCGGTCAACTTTAACACCTCAAAAAATAACAACCGCATCACCAAGACGGGTGCACAAGTGGTTAGCTGGCAAACAGCAGCATCAGGTCAGCTGAACGTGTTGGGTAGGCCGGTGTCGGGCTTCTACGCATTCAGGTCCAAAGGCATTGATCCTAAAACCGGAGAACCCATAATAGATCTGAGCACTACTCCGGGCAGTGACCCTAAAGATCCCACTTCCTTTATGCAATATGTAGGCAAACTGGACCCTGATCTGGTTTCGGGCCTGGGCATGAACTTCAGGTACAAAATGCTCACGCTAAGCAGTTCCTTCTACCTGCAATTAGGCGGTAAACGTTTCCTGGCGCCGTTATATAACTATGCAGGCACCAGCAGTGGTTTACCTACCGAGTATGAGAACCTATCGCGTCTTATCCTTGATCGTTGGTCACCATCTAACCCGAACGCTACCGTTCCGGCATTACCTAATGGAACATTGGCCAACGTGGATCTTCCTAACGGAGATCAAAGGGCCAACAGGAACGTGTATAACTTTTACAACTATAGCACCGATAGGGTAGTGAGTGCATCAAGTTTGCGTTGTAATAACCTCAACTTGAGCTACAGCTTGCCAGCAAACGTGGTATCAAAGCTTAAATGCAAGAACATAGCATTAGGTGGTGGGGTGTCCAACGTGTTCTCGATCAACAGCAGCGACTTCAAGGGTATAGACCCGGAGGTGGCCACCGGCGGACAGCCGCGCACCAGAACCTACACGTTTAGTATGAACCTAAGTTTTTAAACAGATGAAAAAATTATACATATGTGGTCTGCTTTTGCTATCCACGCTGACCTTCTCCTGTAAAAAGTTCCTGGCGGAGTATAGCCAGGATGAGATGCGCCCCGGGTCAACAGCCGATCTTAGTGCGCTAATGTACAGTGATGCCTACCCGTATATTACCACCTTGGAGACATTTGACGTATTGACCGATGATGTTCAGAATAATCCACTGGTGCCTATAAGCGGATCACCGATCGCCACCTACCTGACAAAGGTGCAAGCTAACACGGCTATGTTCACCTTTAATCCTACCATGTTCGATGCCACCAGTGTGGTATCAGATGCTGCTAACATTTACGCCAAAATGTACCTGAAGATCAAAGGCTGCAACGTGCTGATCGATCAGTTGGCTAATGTGCCGGGTACCACTGCTGATAAGAACGCCGTGTTGGGGCAATGCCTGTTCTTGAGAGGTTATTATTACTTGAAGTTGGTGACCACTTATGCCCAAATGTACACCGGCCCCGGCGTCACGCCCGAAACCACTATGGGCGTGCCCTTGGTACTCACCAGCCAGGTAAAAGATGGTGGACTTAAAAGGAACTCACTTAAAGAGGTGTATGATCAGATCGAGAAGGACCTGATCACGGCCGAAGACCTGTTGCGGAATAATTTTACGCCGCCGAACGTGTTTCGGGTAGGTAGTGATGTGGCCAATGGCCTTCTTTCACGATTCTACCTGTACCGTGGGCTCGACAGTGACTGGGACAAGGCTATTCAGCGCGCTTCGGCAGCTCTACAGAACAGGTCGACGTTGACCCCACTGGTCAATTGGGTGAGCAGTGGCGGAACGACGCCTGCAAATGGTATCTATAACTCATCGAGCCCCGAGATACTGTGGATATATGGAGGTGTGCATCCTGATATACTTTCGGCCGATGTGGACAGCCGTTCGTTGCCACCTTTTAGTGTATCGGCCGATCTTTCTTCGCAGTATGATAAAGGTACCGGCACATCCAATTATGGTGACCTGCGCTACAGGTTCTATTTCCTGTTCTTTACCGCTAACGGTACTAACTTCGCTTACCGTACCGGGAAAAATACGCTCAATGCTACTTATGGTACGAAAGGGTTTAGGGTAGCTGAGCTTTACCTGAACCGTGCGGAAGCCTATACCCGCCGCTTTATGAGCACGGGCAACGCATCTGACAGGCAAGCCGCATTGAATGACCTGAATGCCTTGAGGCAAAGTCGTTATGATACTCGCAACACACCCTATGTTGCTGTGAACATCACTGCGCCTCAAGCACTGTACAAATTTTGCCAGGAAGAACGTCGCAGAGAGCTGGCATTGGAGGATGGACACCGTTTTATCGATCTTAAACGATGGGGACTGGGCGTAACGCACGTTTTCACCGGAACCGATAACATGACGGCTACCTACACCTTACCTGCCAACAGCCCGCTGTTCGCGCTGCCCATACCGGCCAATGCCCTATTGGCTAATACTGACCTGATCCAAAACCCACGATGAATCAATATTTAAAGAGCGATGTCATGAAAGGTATAACCCATATCATACTACTGCTGGCCATAGGTGTCGGCATAAGTTCTTGTTCAAAAAATGAAGAGGCACTCAACCCATCCAATGCCGATGTTACCTACCAGGTGCCGCAGGGTAACGCCGCTTACGACCAAACCATAACTGGTTACTATAATACTTACGGCAGCTACTTGTTATACAAATTCAGCGATCGTGATGCGTACTGGACCCCCACGATGTGGAAAAAACCGGTGCAGTCATCCACTGGCAACTGGTCGGTGGGGGCAGATGTGGTACCAGCCATCGCCGATTATATAGCTCCTCAGCTCGACCTCATCGATAAAAGTTTATTTAGTCTTTACCCGGCAAGCTTCCTCAAACAGTTCCTGCCGGTAAAGTTACTATTGTGTAGCAAGGTCGATTCCATTTACACGACTTATGTGTTCACGCCGGTTTACACACCCGCTAAAGGCGTAAAAAAGATAGCGGCTTACTATAGTTATGACAACATTGCCATCAACTATGGCGATGCTTCAGTGAACCAGATGACCGCTGCCGAAAAACTGGCTTTCCTGGCCCGTTTGAACCAAGTGTTGTTTCAGAGCATTAATGATCGCGGCCTGATCAAACCGACCATCGAGTTCAACAACAGTGCCGATTACAGTACCACCTTAACTACCCAGGCTGCTGCATATGGTAAAGGCATCATCAGCACATACTACTCCGCCACGGCTTTGTCTGACTGGAATGCTTTTGTAATGGCCATGGTCACGCTGTCTGAAACTGACCTTAACCGGTCTGTCGCCAACACCAACAGCAGTGCGGTGGGCATACTTAATGCCACTAAGGATGCCAACGGCCTGATCAGGAAGAGATACAACATCGTGAGGAACTACTACATCAATACCTATCAGGTGGATCTGCAAAAGATCGGTAACAAAGCCAGGGGAATGTAACCGGCACTGGTCCTCAACTTAAATAGCTATCGCTTGCCGAAATAACACGAGCGGTAGCTTATATCAAGCTATCATCATCATGAAACTACTTAAAAAGTTGTTGCTCCTGGCACAGTTATGCGCCACTTTGCCGCTGGCTGCCCAAACAACAACACCGCTTCCTGCCATCGGCACCTTCATCAAACCGGCCGCTAAAAAGCATAACGGGGTGTTCAACGTGTACGTACAGGATAATAAATATTACCTGGAGGTACCCGACTCGTTATTGAACAGGGACATACTGGCCATGATCACCATTGACCGGGGATCAGCACAATTGGCTCGCGACCCACGCCGCCGCTATGGTTTTGCCGGCGACGTGGTCCATGAGGCCATCTTCAGGTTCAATAAGGGCAAACGAGGCGCTGTATACATGGAGCAGCCACAATTTTACAACGCCCCTGATCCTAAGAGCAGTTACTATGCCTCGGTCATGAACAGGGTAACGCCTGTGATCATGTCGTTCACGCCGGTGGCCCAAAGCAAGGATGCCGCACTCATCGATCTTACGCTGGCTATCAATGCCGATATGCCTTTACTGTCATTAAGCGGTGCAAAGGAGGAATTGGGCCTCGGTGCATATCAGGCTAATCTGTCTTATCCGCTCAGCATCTCCAGTTATAACAACAATATTGTTTTCCGCTCTAAACGAGCGTACGCGCCGGGCGTTGCGGCTCCAAAACCTAACACCATGGCTCCTGCCGAGCCTCAGCCAGTACAGGAAGAGCCTGGTAAGCAAGAGAACGGACCGACAGCCTGGGAGGTGGGTGCAAGCTGGTACCTGCTGCCGGCAAAACCTATGCGCCAGCGGTATGCCGATAAACGGGTGGGTTTTTTCACCCGATCACTTAAAGACTATAGTATAGACCCCGGCAAGGAAGAGGATCTTTTGCTGGCCACCCGTTGGGATATAGCGCCCAAGCCAAAAGATGCGAAGAAGTATGAACGCGGTGAACTGGTAGAGCCGGCACATCCCATCGTATTCTATGTAGATAAGAACACACCCGAATACCTGCGTCCGTATTTTATTGCCGGTGTGAACGCTTGGCAGCGCTCGTTCGAAAAGATCGGGTTCAAGAATGCCATTGTCGCTAAAATGGAGCCTACCGCAGCAGAGGACCCCAACTTTGCGATGGATAACGCCAGCTATTCTGTCATCTCTTACAAACCCTCCACCACAGCGAATGCATACGGCCCCATGGTGGTAGATCCGCGCTCAGGGCAAATATTGAGCTCGCATGTGGCGGTGTTCCATAACGTTACCGATCTGTTGCAGCGCTGGTACTTTGTCATGTGCTCGGCCAATGATCCAAGAGCCAGGAAATTGCCTTTGTCTAATGATATCATGGGGCGTTTAGCGCAAACGGTGATCACCCACGAGGTGGGCCATACGCTCGGTTTACGTCATGACTTTGCCGGGAGCCATAGTTACGATGTGGATAGCGTACGCAAAAGATCGTTCGTGGCTAAGAACGGGTTCGGCGCATCCATCATGGACTACTTAAGATTCGATTATGTGGTACAGCCCGAAGATAGCTTTACAGCTGAGGAGCTATTACCCAAGATCGGCATTTATGATGAATACGCCATTGAGTGGGGATACAAGTGGTTGCCCAAATACAAAACGCCAGCCCAGGAAGCAGAGGTGCTGCGGAAATGGGTATCTAATAAACGCAAAGACCCAAGGTTCTTCTACTTTCCGGAGGGTGATTTTACTGACCCGAGGGTACAATCGGAGGATATGGGTAATAATGCCATGAAAGCCAGTGCACTGGGTATCAATAATCTTAAATACGTGATGGATCACCTGGAAGGCTGGCTGGAAAATGATGATGATGAGAATTATACGATGATGAAAAAGATGCATACCGCTGTGGCAAGCCGGTATAACGAGTATCTGGCTCATGTGCTCAAGAACATTGGTGGCCGCTACGCCGATCAGGCGCTGGTAGCCGAAGACCGATCCAATTTTATACCGGTAGACCGCACAACGCAAAAGGAGGCAATGGATTTTATCGATAAATATTACTTCCACGAACCGGCGTGGTTGTTCCCGGCCAATATCACCAATAAGACCCGGTTCGAATTTCAGGGGCAGGTAGAAGCTGACTATGAACTGTTCATGAGCAAGCTGTTCTTCAAATTTCCTTTCGTTGCAAAGAACGAGCGCATCAAGGGTTATCAGGCCTATCCTGTCGCATCCTTTTTTGATGATATGTACAAAGGTGTATTCAATGACCTAAATAGCGGGGAGGCCATATCGCCCTATAGGCGTATGTTACAGCGCACCTATGTCAACAAGGTACTGACCTCTGTTTACAATCCGGCCAGTTATGAGAACGATGCTGCCATACTGCTAAAAGAACAGGCAGCAAAGATCAAGGGTGACTGTGAAGCGGCGCTGAAGCACAAGACCGACGAGCCATCAAAAGATCACCTCAAGGGCATCATCGCCATGATCCAGCAATGGGAAGGCGTCAAAACGGGCATATAAGAAACAACCGATCATATTCCATATATACAAAAATGAAAAGATCATTGATGATCATACTGCTGGCCTCTGCTTGCTTTTTGCAGGCACTCGGTCAACAGGCAAGAACAGGCAGCATCGTAAGCTTCGACAAATTCTTTAAAGACAAGATGCAGGTGACACCCGGAACTTTCCCGGTTTACCAGCAAGACGATAAATATTACCTGCAAATTGGCCCTAACCAGTTGCAAAAGGACATACTTGTGGTGGGCGATATGCAGTACGGAAGCGCCGTGATATCACGGTCGTCAGGTATCCTCCGCTTCGTAAAGGGACAGGGTGATAACCTTTACGTTACCCGCAATAATTACAGCGAGCAGGTACTTGATCAAAACGCCATGACCGATGTATTGAACAGCTCTATACTCGAGCCGATCAGCTACACATTCAAGATCGAGGCAATGGGTAAAGATACCGGGAGCTATGTGATCGATATCACCAAACAACTGATAGATGGTGGCGAGTTGTTCTCCTTTAAGAATTACAACTTGATAGCCAACCCAGATCCCACACGTTCAGGGGTCGAAAGCGTGAAGCCCATTCAGAATGGCATTTACTTCAACGTGTTCCGGTCGCAAACCAGCGCAGGCCGTGACTATAACGGTAAACAGACCGATGTGGCCTCTACCTTTCGGTTAGGCCTGGCGTTGCAGTTGTTGAGCGATAGGCCCATGCCGGTCAAGCTTAACGACCGCCGTATCGGTTTCGACACCCGAATCTTTACTGACTTTGGCGCGAGAGGCTATTCGGCCAAGAAGGTTAGCGTGATCAAAAAGTGGAACGTTGAGGTAAAGCCTGAGGACGTAGCCAGGTACAAGGCCGGTGCCTTGGTGGAGCCTAAACGCCCGATCAATGTTTATCTGCATCCGTCCATTCCGGCTTTTTTGATGCCGGCCGTTCAGGCTGGTGTGCTGGAGTGGAACAAGTGCTTTGAAACTGCCGGCTTTAAGAACGTGATCAAAGTGATGCCACAGCGCGTTGGCAATGAACCCAGAATGGAAGATGGAAGCGTGCTGATCGCCTGGGCGGGCAGTAACCCTAAAGCGATCGTAGATATTGTAGATGACCCCCGTACCGGCGAGATCAAGACCGCCAAGATGACCCTATCAGACGTTGTGACGGATGCCCTGATGCAAAAGTACTTTGTGCAGTGTGGCATGTATGACGAGCGAATACAAAAAGACCCTAACTCACTTGAAGTACGCAAAGATATCCTGCAATTTAAAGTAGCCCAAAGCATGGCCACGGTATTGGGCATGCTACCCAATTATGCAGGTAGTGCGGCTTACAGCTTGCAACAATTACGTGATCCCAAGTTCGTGATGCAGCATGGCTTTACCTCATCTGTTACGGATGAGCTGGAATTCAATTACCTGGTCGTTCCCGGCAAGCAGAACAATAAAAAATTATTCATAGCAGCCGTTTCGGCTTATGATCATTTTGCTATCGATCATGCTTATCGCCAGTTAGGCACGCAGTTCAAAAGCGGCACTTTCACCAAAGATGGTAAGATAGACCCTGAACATTATTACTCGGCCGAGGACAAGAACAACCCTTACGCACAGGCCAACGACCTGTCCTCACAGAATCTGGAGGCGGCGCAGGCCGGTATCGACCGGTTGATCGCCTTCTATCCTAAGCTGAACGGTATCAGTGATAAGTTCAAGGATGACACGTGGGATACCTACATGCTGCTGGCGGCCAACTTTATCATGATGTATGATGAATATGTGATGAGCGTGATGCCCAACATCGGCGGCAAGCAACGTTTTACGGTGATGAAGGGCTACAATGATATGCCTGTTAAATATGTAACCAAGGCAAGACAGCTAGCCACCTTCTCATTCCTTGGCCGCAACATTCTGCAAAAAGTCCCTGCCTGGACGCGTAATGACCGCGCACAAGCCATGGATGGTTCCAACACCGAGGCCTTACTCACCAATACTGCTGTCAAGGTAGTAAATAGCTTGGTAAATGCCGACCTGATCAAGACCCTGCTTGATGCAGAAGCATCAGGCCAAAAGGACGTGTTCACCACCAAAGATCTTTTCGCACAGATCGATCATTACCTGTTCCTCGATTTCGACCCTAACACCGCTTTGACCAGCTATCAGCGCAACATTCAGGCAACGCTGATCAGGAGCTTGCTCACACTGGCCGGCCGCAATAAGATCGGTGCAGGCCTCAGCGAGATGAGCATAACGATCAACGGCGTGTTAGTGCCGCTTACCGAACACATAGGTAAAGTGGCCAAAACGCACAAAGACAAATTGACCAGAGAACATTACCAACTGCTAAAAATGCTGATCGATAACGAGCAGCCTAACAAATGACATGAAAAATATATTGATGACCATCGCCGTGCTCCTGATATCTATTGGGTTAAAAGCACAGACCAGCGAGATACATTTCGAAAAGCTGACCCTTCAGGAAGCCCTGGCCAAGGCCAAGACAGTGAATAAGCCGGTATTTGTAGACTGTTTCACCACTTGGTGTATCCCTTGCAAGCACATGGAAAAGGGCGTGTTCACCATAGATAGCGTGGCCGACTTCTATAATACCAATTTCATCAACATTAAGGTGGATATGGAGAAAGGCGAGGGGCCATCCATCAAAAAGACCTATGTGGTCGAGGCCTTTCCATCATATTTGATCCTCGATAGCGAAGGAAAGACCAGGAATAAATATGTAGGCTCGATGCCGGCAGGGGAGTTCATTGCGAACGCCCGTAAGGGTGTGAACACCAAGAGCGAGGAAGCTCAATTGAATGCCCGTTATGAAAGTGGAGAACGTTCGCCTGAATTGTTGAGGCGATATATTTTGCACAAGGTCAAGATCATGGAGATATCAAAAGCTAAGAAACTTAATGATGAGTTGATGGCTATACTGACCCCTAAACAAAAGGCAAGCCCGGAGAATTGGGTGCTTTTCGGTCGCAACCGCTATACCATGTACCTGTCTGACCTGTTCAGCCCCAACTTTAAATACCTCACCGACCACTGGCAGGAATTTGCCGCTCAGAACACCAAAGACACTGTTGATCGTAAGCTGTCGTCAGTGTACAGGCAGATCGCATCGTGGTCCCTTAACGGATTCTACTACAAGGTGAAACCATACGACAAAAAAACCTTCGAGATGTACAAAGCCGAGGTCAAAAAGACCAAAGTGCCCGATAAAGCGCAATTGCTGGTGATGATGGATATCGCCATGGCAGCCGGTGAAAGGGACGAACCCAAAGTGACCCGTTTATTTATTGATAACGTTGGTTCATTTTCGGAGGAGAACCGGCATATACTTTTTGACTACGTGACGTTCGGCCGGTCATTTAAGGGCTACAACTTTCCACAGATCACCAAGCTGTATGATGAGGTGAACAAGACATCGACCAACCCTTATTTGATCAGTTTATTTAAAGACATGAAAAAGCGATATGCGCCAGAGCAAGCTCAATAGTGCCACCCTGCTGGTAGCCCTTTGCTGCTACATCCCTCTTTTTGCTCAGCGGGCCGACTTTGCTGCTGCCGAAAAGTATGATGCGCCAAATTTGGCTAAACGCACCGGTATCCTTAAGGTCACTCCATTCTTTTTGAAAAGATCTGATCGTTTTTGGTTCGCTATGGACGAGCGGCCGGTAGCTGAAGAGGATAGTGTTGCATCTAGAATCGATAAACGGTCAAACACCTATTACATCGTTAATATGCCAACAGGCAAAAAAACGGAGTTGTTCGATAAGGTGGCGATCAACAAAGCACTACAAGGCCTTACGCAAAAGCCGGTGGATAGCCGGATGATCAGCTACTCGCCTAATTTTTCGGCAGATGAGCAGTGTGTTACGGTACAATATCAGGGAAAAACGTACGACTATCACTACCTGACAAAGGCTTTGACCGTACATTCGCTAAATGAAAAGCGGCCGAGCTATCCACTTGTCGGCGTATCGGCAGATGGTAAGTTCGAGTTGTACACCCGCGCTCACGACCTTTATATGGGGGATGCCGGTAGCAAGGCTAACGAGACACAGCTTAGTACCGATGCCGAACCATACCGCTCGTTCTGTGTGGATGAAGCGGGAACTTACATCAAGGAGAAGGCCATGCCCTCGATAGCTAAGTGGGTCAATGCGCGATATTTTTATGCCTTGCGTGTCGACAAACGCAAGGTGCTGACCATGTCGGTCATTAGCTCAGGCTTCATGCCGCGGCCGCGGGTATCTACCTATAAAGAGGAGCTGCCCGGGGATAAGGATGTGGCCCAGTTCGAACTTTATGTGGGCGATGCCCAGGAGCGAAAGCTACGCAAGGTGAACATTGACCGTTGGCCCGACCAGCAGGTGGAAATGGTACCCTCACCGGGAGATATGCAGGAGATTTTCCTCATCAGGCGTAAACGTACCCGCGACGAAATGGAACTGTGTGCCGTTGATCTGAAAAGTGGCAACGTACGCATCGTGATTCAAGAGGTAAGCAAGCCGTTTATCAACGAGGATATGTTCAATGTGTCCATCATCAAAGCCGGGCAGGAGGTAATCTGGTGGAGCGACCGCACAGGTTGGGGACAGTATTATCGTTACAGTGGGCAAGGCGAACTCGTGAACCGGATCACTAAAGGCGACTGGACCGCCGGTAAGATCGCGGCCATTGACACAGCAAAAGGACAATTATATCTCTACGCTTACGGGAAGCGACCTAACGCGGACCCATACCAGGCCTATCTATACAAAATGAGCCTTGATGGCCGGGCCGAACGCCTTTTAACACCCGAGAACGCGATGCATAACGTGTTCATTTCGCCGGACCGTAAATATTTTGTGGACAATCATTCGAGGATAGATATGAATCCGGTGACCACGCTAAGCACGACCAATGGGAAACGAATAGCCGAGGTTTATAAGCCCGACCTGGCCGCACTGTATGCTTACGGATGGAAACATGCCGAACCTTTTACGGTGAAAGCTAAGGATGGCGTGACCGATCTTTATGGGTTAATGTGGAAGCCATTCAATTTTGACCCCAACAAAAAGTACCCGGTTATCTCGCAGGTATATCCCGGCCCGCAGATCGAGACCGTATGGCGCGATTTTACCGTGCTGGATAAGTATAATAACACCTCGCTGGCTCAGTTGGGTTTCATTGTTATATGTGTTGGTCATCGTGGTGGGTCGCCCTTACGCAATGCGGCGTACTACAAATATGGCTACGGCAACCTGCGCGACAACGCTATTGATGATGATAAACATGCTTTGGAGCAGTTAGGGTCAAAGTACACCTTTATGGATATGAGCAAGGTAGGGATGTTCGGCCATTCGGGTGGTGGAATGATGACCGTGGCGGCCATGTGTAAATATCCGGATCTGTACCGGGTGGGCGTAGCCTCGTCAGGCAATCATGATAACCGGATCTATCACCGTAACTGGGGCGAGACCTATCAAGGTTTTAACGCCAAGATGCCACTGAACCAGGACCTGGCCAAACAATTAAAAGGTCACCTTATGCTGGTGACCGGCGAGGTAGACGAGAACGTGAACCCGGCCAATACCTATCGTATGGTGGATGCGCTGATCAAAGCAGACAAAGATTTTGACCTGTTGGTGCTCCCCGGCCAAAACCATACCTATGAAGGTGCGGCCAAAAGCTATTTCCAAAAAAGGTTGAGGGCTTACTTTGCCAAATATCTGATGGATGCACGATAAAAAATGGCCGGAGCTGATCAGGCTCCGGCCATTTGAGGCCTTGGTTAACGTATCAAAGTAGTTCGGCTTTGATGGTCTTGACAGGGCCGCCACGTTCGAGCATGTTGTGCTCCTGCCATTGGCTTTGCTGCTGTTCCATGAGTTGCTCGGTGCGCCAAACCATCACCTTTGCTTCAAGCCTGGCCAGGCAAAGCTTCTTGTTCTCCAACTGTGAGCGGCTGTCCATAGCCATCACCTGTAAGCCTGATGGAAGGTGTGTTCCGCGTACCGCCGTTTCCACTTTGTTCACATTTTGGCCGCCCGGGCCCGCCGACCGGCAGGTTTCCAGCTTAACGTCTTTCAGGTCCCACTGCTGTAGCTCCTGCACATCAAAAGCAGCCACACCCACGAACCAGTTCTTACGTTTGTGATGCTTGCGGTAAGGGCTTTGTGCTATCCATTGCACGGTGCCAGCCCACTCGCTAATGAAGTTTTGCAGGTCATCGCCCTCGGCACTTAGCGTAGCTGATAACAAGGTGTCTCTATGTTCACCCGTTCTGTTTTCCAGTACTCTGAGGGCGATGCCTTGTTTCGATGCCTGTTGTAGCATCAGCTCTTGCACACGGGCTACCACGCGGCAACATTCGGCGGGGCCTTTGCCAGATGTGATCTGTATGATCATCTTTTTCATCATCATTCCTTGTTCATTCTAACGATACGTGGATAAAATTTGCCTTGTATATCTACAAGGTCATGCTGAGCGGCTATCACGGTCTCAATGTCCTTATAAGCCAATGGGTTCTCTTCTACAGTGCCACCAATGAGCGTTACGCCCGCATTGCTGAGCAGCTTCTTCATTCCTGACACGGTCATGCTGTCCTTGGCCTTTTGACGGCTCATAATGCGGCCGGCGCCATGTGATGCGGAGAACAAAGCATCAGCATTACCTTTACCCGTTACCAAATAGGCAGGCGTGGTCATACTACCCGGAATGATACCCAACTCGCCCGCATGGGCGGGTGTTGCCCCCTTGCGATGAATGATCACGTCGCGGCCGTCGGCCAGTTGATCCTTCCAGGCAAAATTGTGATGGTTCTCCACCACGTGCAACGCTTTTAAGCCCAGTGCCTTTAGCAGATTGGCATGTATACGTTCATGACAGGCCTTGGCGTAATCACCTGCCAGGTTCATGGTGAGCCAGTATTCCTGTCCGGCCTCGCTGTCAAGATCAAGCCAGGCCAGTTGCTGCGCCTGGCGCGGCAGTTTACAGGTATCCATCGCTATTTGTGTATAATATTTGGCAATGGCCGAGCCTAAACCCCTGCTGCCTGAGTGCGTTAATAGAGCAGTATATTTTTTAGCAGGTAACCCCAACGTGTTACCAGGCTGCAGCTCTATCTCGCCGAACTCGACAAAATGATTCCCGTTGCCCGACGTTCCTAACTGCCTTACCGCTTTTCCACGCAGCGGCTTTAGGAATGGTATTTGGCTAAATACCGGGCTGTCCAATACCTCGTGTTCCTGCCTTACAGAAAGACCACCCTCCATGCCGAAGTGCGTATGATCTTTCAATGCCTGCTTGATCTGGTACTGATATCGTTCCAAATATGCACTGCCCTCGTCAATGATCGACAGCGCCATGCGGCAGCCGATATCCATCCCTACCGCGTAAGGGATCACGGCATTGAGTGTGGCCAATACGCCACCGATCGGTAGCCCGAAGCCCATGTGTGCATCGGGCATTAATGCCCCTTGTACACTTACCGGCAGTAGGTTGGCCAGTTCCATTTGTTGTTTAGTGGCCGCTTCGATCCCTTTGCCGCCGTAGGTCTTACAGTACACCGGTTCTTTCCTCAATTCGTAGGCGGTGAAGGATGGCTTATCCACTTTGCCCATGATCTTCTCGGCTATCCTGGCCGTTAACTCATTATCCAGAAATGCTTCCGGGTCGTTTTTGATCTGCACCAGCAGATCCAGCAACTGCTCGTTACTGTAGTGTTTAAAGTTCTTGGAGGCTATGTTGATCACCAGGCTTCGCAGCTGGTCATTATGATAGCCAATCTTGTCCAGATCTTTTGTTCTTAAATTGCCCATGTGGGTTTATGATATTAGGTGCCAGGCAGGCCAATGCGTGGCCATACCTGAACAGATATTCAAATGTTTGATGTTTAGATGCGTTAGAATAGGCCTATAAAGTAACTATGCCACTTGATGGCTATTCATTGAACGCGTTATGGTCATGCCGGTAATGGTGGCATTAGAGTTAGATGGTCTCATTGGCGCATATGAATTAGGTGAAACGGATCGTTGATCGTTCATGATTCGTCCAAACGTGAGGATATACCCTTTTCAGGATGCTCAAAAGACCTACAGTTTGAGGCAGGCGGAAATAAGCAAGCTGTCGCCTAAGCGATCTGTCTACAGAATATAGAAAATGCAGTTAGGCCTGCCTGTTAGGCAATGAGCGAAAGGGGCGATATGTGGTATTGCGCTGTCATGATCCTTTGTTATTTAAGAAGTTAACAGATCAGGAATTGGTCGCAAATATACAAATATCCGCAAAACGTTGCTGAACTAATATTTTCAAACGCATTAAGTCGATGTAATTATTTAATTTATGGGCATGAGATACCTATCAGCCTTAGCATTATCGATCAGCTGCTTTTATGGCACCGCACAAACCAAATTACCAGTGGTCAAAGCAAACTCTAACCAAGCCAGGATATACGAGCAGCATGGTGCGGTATCTAATTGGGGCATCAACCCAAAGCTAAAGCTGGATGTACATTCGACGGGTAAGCTGACCAAGCCCATACGGGTCAGGTTCGTCACCGATGTGGATTCTATCGCTTTTAAGATCGCGCCAGGCCAGCATCGTGATCTGATCGTGCTGCTGAACGGCAAGGATTCGTGCCTTACCCGCATCGAGGCGCCCGGACTCAAGGACCTGAGCCGGTCGGCCATCGTTGTTCATGATACCATTCCTTTTTTGCTGAACGCTTACAACACCAATTATGTGCCGATAGTAATCAACGGTACCGACTCCTTGTTGTTGAACTTTGATACCGGAGCGACAGAGGTATGTATCATTAACGAGAGCCTGGAAAAAAAGGTAAGGTCGAAACCGGAGTTGTACAGCCGACCTTATGGTATTCAAGTAGGTAAGCAGATCTACCAAAGCAAGCTATACGACATCAGGCAGGCCGGCCATGGCGTGGATGGCTTGTTAGGTTGGAACTTATTTGATGGGATGATCGTGGAACTGGATTATGACCAACATCGCATGATCGTTCACTCCAAAATGCCTGAGCACATCTTACATGATAAAGGCTACCAAAGATTCGAGCTCATCTTTATCAAGAACAAACCATTCATAGAAAGCGAGATATCACAAAACGGCGTCAAAAGTAAAAGCTTGTTCTTTTTTGACACCGGTTACCAGCGCGCCCTCATGTTAGATAATGATGCCTTGACCGCTGCACGGTTCCCGGCCGAGAAAATGCCGGTGATCAAAAAGATGATCATGCATGGCACCAGAGGTAACGAAGTGCCCGTGATCACCGCTGATCTGGAGCGCCTTAAGATCGGGAAATATGATATACCTAATGTACCTGCCCAGATCATGACCCAGGGCAAGCCCATGCCCGGCATTAATGTTCACTACTTAGGAAGCGATTTGTTGAAACGATTCAACACCGTGATCGATCTGCAAAAGAACGTGATCTACCTTAAGCCGAACCAGCTTTACCAGGTGCCTTACGCAGATCAAAAAAGTAAGACCTGATCTGTAGGCGGCGAACAAGAAGCTTTACTTCGCTATGAAGATCTTCTTCTTGGCGAGGTCGATGGTGATCACCTGGCCCAGCCAGTCGATGCTGGTCTTGCCCTCGTAGATCAGTCCGTCCACAAAGGCCATGTCGAAGTTCTCGATCGAGCGTAGATTTCCGGCCGTGTTCAGCTTTGATAGCTTGCCTACGTAATAATTGTTCTGTTTGTTGAAGTCACTCTTCACCGGGACGGCCTTGAGATGTTTTTTATCTAACGACAAGGGTTCCATGAATTTCGAGCTGAACCAATAGGAGCTCTTACCCGCGCCGCTATCCAGCATGACCTGGATCCTTAACGAGTCGTTGAGTTGCACGTAAGTGAAGATGTCGATCGCTTTCCCGGCAATGTCAGATACCTGGATATCAATGTTCTTTTGACCCCTTGTTGATCGGTTGAAGAATAGCTGCTTATGGATACGGTCGATGGTTACGGTGGTGTTGCGGAAAGGCTGCAAGGAAATGATGCCATCGATATCACCGAACTGCAGATCAACGATAGCATACTGCTGACCCTCGTATGGTTGACCATTTACCTCGAACGCCGTAGCGTTGTAAAGATCCAGGTTCAGCTCTTCGCCCGTGGCACGGTGTCCAACAAAAAAATTGGGTGTTCGCTGGTTGCTGATCTTGTGCGAAAAGTTGGTGAAGATGGCATTGAGCCCAGCGCCGGTATCAAAAATGAACTTACCTTCTACGCCGTTGATCTTGGCTTTGATCAGGATATGCCCGCTTTCATTCACCTCGAAAGGTAGCTGTGCACGTGCCGTCGAACCGAGCAAAAGTAAGATGAATAAAAGGCTTTTGGAGATATGTTTTGATAGGGGCTTCATAAGAGGGTAGCGTGTTGCTAAAATTTTATTTAACTATGTATAAGTTCAGGGAAGATGGTCAAAGATCTTGTTACATTCGGTCTGTTCCATTACCGTTGCTTCAAAGGCTTTCCAATCCTTATCGTTCACTCCAGCGCTTTTTACCATTTTGACCAGAAAGGGATAATCTGTTCTTTGCCCGGCGTTCTGCAAGATGTTCCTGCAAAATCGCTGCACCGTTTTGGAGCCAAAGTTTTTCTCCATTGCCAATAAGATCATAGGCGCATAAGTATATCGGTATCCGTCTCCTATTTGGTTAGGCGAGCTGATCTGTGATAGTGGCTTCACCTTCCAGTCCTTCATTAAAGGCTTGCGCTCGGCAATATATTTTTGAGTAGCCTCCTTGCCGTATTTATTCTCGGCTGCTTTAATAGATAGGAACTCGGCCATGCTCTCAAGGAAGAACCATTTTAGCGTAGAGTTAGCAGGTGCTGACTGGCCGTAATAATAATGACCGAGTTCGTGCGAGTAAAAATAGTAGCTGTAAATGTTCTTGAACAACCGCTTTTGGGTATCTATCTCCGACTTGAAAGGTTTTCCTGCCACCGCGATGGTAGGAAAGGTCACAAAGCCCCAGCTACGTTTAGGGCCAAAAGGTTCTACCGATCGGTGCTGCATGAACGTGATCTTTTCGCCATAAGGTACTTGCAAATAAAACCGGTAAAAATTGATGATCGAGCCAATATTTTCATTGAATACGGCGGCTTCATCAGCGCTTAGGTCAGCGTTGAGAAAGGTGCTGTTGGGCAGAGCCTGTACCACATAGTTGCCTGCAAATAGTAGTAGTTGCCGTGGTATGGTGGAATGGAATTTGCCACTGGGGCCTGCTTGTGGTGCCGAGCCATTGATGTAAATGGTTTGACAATCTTTGCAGGTCACCTCAATATCATAGGTCACTTCCAGTAATTCTCTATCGTTCTTTACATCATAAATGACAGGATACCATTTGGATTGCTCGGCTGCGCGCACGGTTTTGCCGTTAAAGGCAATGAGGCCTTTAAAATCGAACGAGTTCAACGTATCGGTATAAATCGGGAAGGCGCCGGTATAGGTCACGCGCAACTTTGCGGGCAGGGCAAGGGTGTCATTTTGGGTATATGGCAAATAAGCAGTAGCCTCACCAGAAAATTTGTCGTCATAAAAGCCACCGTACTTAAGTACCTGGCCCGTATCATTACGCAGTAAGCCAATGTTAAACCCTCGGTAAAGTAGCAACTTATATTGTTTGCCGAGAGCAGGTAGATTGCTTAAGCTAAGATCTGACCTAATCACACCTTCGCCAAGTTGAATGTCCACCTTCCCACTAACATGTGGTGCGTTGGATTGGCCGCGAGCCGCCATAAGGAAGCTGCCGAGCCATGCTATGATAAGGTAAAAATGTTTCATGAGAAATTACTGCAATTTAACTTAAAATGTGGGTCTTTATAATCTCACGGTTGAAAAAAGTGGGTTTTGTTAGGCGTAGTCGAAAATGGAAGCGGATAAAAGATGATTGTCATAGCAGGTTGGTTGATCGAGGAAGACAACATTACTGATATGCTTAAAGGTGCCCGCGAATTCCATTCAAATAAAAAAGCCTGTAGAGTTATCTACAGGCTTCCGGTTTCCTCTTTTTTTGTGGGAGCTACTGGGTTCGAACCAGTGACCCTCTGCTTGTAAGGCAGATGCTCTGAACCAGCTGAGCTAAGCTCCCTTTTATGATCGCTTTATTCGAGCAAAGCGTCCCTTTGTTTTGGGACTGCAAACATAACAAATTATAGATATTTTCAAACGACCGGAGCGCAAAAAAATGTATTTAGACGTGAATACCTGGACATGGCCACATGTAATAGTATGTCACAACGTCCACTCATCATTCAAAGCCTAGCAACACGATGGTTAAGAAGTGATCGTTTGACATGTTCGGCAATGTTGCTTTTGTTTGGCTTTATGCTTGCTGTGTTTGTGTTCTAGGAAATTTATTTAACTTTCGCTGTGATATCCCTTGACAGATCGCCTGTGTTACTTGCATGGCTTACTATTTTAGTTGGCGTCTCCGGCTTACTTGGCTGGTTCCTGCATGTTCCCATGCTCTACACTTTTCTGTCGCACGGCGCTTCCATGAAATTTAATACCGCACTGTTCGTGACCGTGCTTGGTATGGCCCTTTTGGCGGCCACTAAAGAGAGCAATAATGTGTCGAAAGCACTTGCTGCATTCATCGTTCTTTTTAGTGCTTTGACATTGGCTGAGCACATCTTTAATGCTGATCTGAAGATCGACCAGTGGTTATTGATGGATACGGCCACCGATGCAACGTCCGAACATCCCGGACGAATGTCAGTATTCACGGCCTTTACATTTTTGCTGGTAGCTGCAGGGCTCGAATTGGCATTATATAAAAGGTACGTTTCGGGGCAATTGATACTGGGCATCGCCTTGCTTACGATCTACGCTACGTTAGTGGGCATCATATTTAACATCGGTGGCTTATTTAAATTTGGCAGGTATTCTTCCGTAGCACTGCCAACATGTGTAGGGCTGTTTAGCGCTGTATTAGGATGTTTGTGCTGTACCGCCAGGCAAGGCTGGCTGCGGGAGATATCATCGAACTACTCTGGGGCGGTGACCGCACGCTACGTGGTGGCCAGCTACTTTTTCTCATTACCGATCTTTGTGGGCTTGCTTTTGCTGATGTTAGCCAAGGCTAACGTATCACCCGACTTTGCCATCGTGGTGCTCATGACCGGGTTCGCAGCACTGAGTGTACCTATCGCTGTCATTGCCTTGAGGAAACTGAACAGATCTGACGAGAAGGCGACCTGGCTCACCGCAGAACTTCAGGCCAGCAGCCAGCAACTTCGTTACAGCAATGAGGAGCTGAACCGTAAAAACAAGGAACTTGATAACCTGATCTATATCATTAGCCACGATCTCAAAACACCTATCATGTCTTTGCAGGGTTCCATCGATATTTTGGAGCGAAAGCTGGCCGTTCAAATGGACGAGAAAGAAAAACAATTGTTCGCTATACCCCGCCGGTCGGTGAAGCGCCTGTCTGATACGATCAAGCATTTAAGCGAGGTGATCAAAGCGCAAAAGCTGGCCGATGATGCTCAGGAAGAGATCGACCTTTGTGAGCTGATCAGTGAGATAGAGGCGGAATTACAGAACACTATCCGCGACACGGATGCGAAGATCACCGTTGATATTGACAACTGCAGGATTCGTTATAAGAGGATGCACCTGCATAGTATCATGCAAAATCTGCTTACCAATGCCCTCAAGTTTCGTCATCCCGGCCGACCGCCAGTGATCAGGATAACAGCTGCATCGAAAAGCGATGACATCGAGATCTGCGTTGCCGACAATGGCCTTGGTATCCCCGAAAAACAGATGCCCGCCTTATTCCATAAATATAAACGCTTTCATGAGGACGTGGAGGGTACCGGCGTAGGCTTATACCTGATACAGCAATTATTAAAGATGCACGGCGGGACCATTAGCGCTAAAAGTAAAGAGGGGCAGGGTACTACCTTTACGCTATGTTTACCGGCACAGCCTGACCATCAATAGCTTGAACGTCATAAATTCGAGCATTTAATGAGCGCTGGTAAGAAGCGAGCGGTCTATTTGTTGAAGCGACCGAATTCGATCCCGAGAGACCTTCTTGCAGAGACTACAAATATCGACCACTCTTTAACTTTTCATATATTTTGTTCGACACCTCATTTAATTTACGTTGAGTGTCGTTGGTCATCACATTAGTGACCAAAAATATCCCAACTTTACTTTTGGGATAAATGGCTAACCAAGAGGAACTGCCGAATGTGCCGCCGCTGTGGTAGAGCATGCGGTCTTCGGTATTATATTGGTAAGTATTCCAGATGTATGCCCTGCCATACTGTTCATTTCCCGCAAGCAGCGTCATCGTTTGTTCAACCACGGGGTCGTTACCTTTCAAATACATGTTGATGAACCTGGACATGGATCGGGTCGAGGCCTTTAAGCCTCCCGCATAGCTATAGCCACCATCGATCACAGGCATCGGTGTTCCTGAACTGTCTTTTCCAACTGCCAGTCGATGGTGGTAGTTCGCGGGCACGATGATATAGGTCCGGTCCTCCTTTGATCGTTCAAATACATATTTCTTTAAAAGCTTCTTTTGGTTGCTCGCATAGGCATCTTCAACAATGTAACCGGCCAATTGAACGCCGGCGTTTGAATAACGGTAAGTATCACCCGTGGCCTCCTTCAGATCGATAAGAGCCAACTGGTCAAAGAAATTTTTCTTCGTAAATGATCGTAAACAATCAGCCCGCTCTTTGACACTTTGACCTATTTGATCGCAATTGATATTCATGGGTAAGCCCGATGTATGTGTGATCAGATGACGTAGCGTGACCGAGCGACCATCTTTTAATATCAGATGAGGCCATTTGCCTTTCAAATATTGGCGTATATCCACATCAAGATCCACTTTGTGATCAAAAACGGCCTGTGATATCAATATCGCAGTATAGGTTTTTGTTAATGAGCCGATCTCATAAAGGGTTCGATCGTTCGGTACCTGCAGATCAGCAAGTTTACCCATATGGATCTGATAAGTATCGTTATGCGATACCACCACGCCCGAGACCGCAGAAAAGTGAGGGTCCAGAAGCAGGTTAGCCATCTCAGCTCGTATGATATGCTCAATGCTGTCGTGCCGAGCCTTGGTCGGTTTGGTCAGGTAGGCATGATCGGAGACCTTATTCGAGTATTTAGCCGCAGGAGACGACGTTGCAAGGCATATGGATGAGGCGATCAGGATGGTATAAAATCCGTTATTGGTCATCTTTCTTTAGTGTTGGTCATCTGATAAGCCTCTTTGAACCGGTCATGAAAGGAGATCTCTTTCATGGATCGATCTATTTGGTCCAGGCTATGCATCAATCGGGAATTATCTTCTCCAATGATCTGCAAGAGCGCCTCTTCACAACTCTTCCAAAGTATTTTGAGCGACGGCATCAAGGTCTTGGCTTTTTCAGACAATGACACCATTTGTTTGCGGCGGTCAGCGAGGTCGTTCGTGCTCGTTAAATAACCTTTTTCCGACATTTTCTTAACTAACATCACGGCCGTGGGATGGGAATAGCCCAACTGCTCGGCAATGTGAGTTATCGATACGTTATCCTTAGCTTCTAAAAGCATGAACACCAGATACCAATGTGGTTCGACATCAATGTTTAACGATCGGTAGAGTTTTCTGACATCATGTGAGATGCGGTCGCTGATCCTTTTGAAGCGGCTATCGAGTGCTTTGTATCCTAAATTTCTGACAAGGTCATATTCCATATCGCAAATCTAATAATATATAGTTGACTATATAATTATCGATTCGAATTTCAGATCATGCGGCGGTGGTTGACAGGGTGGCGGGTATTCAGAAGTTATCGGAAAATAAAAAAGCCTGTCGATGATGATCGACAGGCTTTTGATCAGTGGGAGCTACTGGGTTCGAACCAGTGACCCTCTGCTTGTAAGGCAGATGCTCTGAACCAGCTGAGCTAAGCTCCCTTGTTTTAGAGTGCTTTGTTTTACGAAAGCGTCCCTGTGTTTTGGGACTGCAAATATAGAGAGTTTTTTTATTTCGTCAAAATAATTTTTCAAAAACATTGGAACCGTCTGAACGCGTGCTTATTAATTTTTAATGTATATATGGCCTGTACAAAAACATACCCTCGTGTTGCGATGTTATCTATATAAATCGACCGTTACCATGACCGACAGCTTCAAAAATACCACTGATGGCAAATATGAATTTACCATCAATTACTCGGAAAGAGAATTGACCTGCCATGTAGAACGCGAGGGCGATATACTTCACGTACGCATGGACAACAACATAATAGCTGACCTTGAATTGCAGCCTGATGGCACCGCGGTTCAGATCTCGGGCGACGAGTTGCCCGATTCAAGCATCGAGTTCATCAAAAAGCAAGTGCTTGACCAAGAGTAATAATTAATTATCTGTTCGTTTTGTGAAAAGCAGGGCCGGTAACAGGCCTTGCTTTTTTGTTATCAATTTTTGCCTATGCGCCACTTATCCCAAACCCTGCAATTACTCCTCCTATTCTTAGTATCGATCACTTTGCTTTACGTGGCCAGGCCTGTACTGGTACCTTTGGCCTTTGGCGGGTTATTGGCCATGCTACTCATGCCTGTTGCCAGTTGGCTGGAGCGCAGAGGACTGTCGCGCGGCATATCCACCGCACTTAGTATTTTATTATTTGCGTTGTTGGTGGCTGGCTTGGTTCTGCTGCTGCGTTGGCAGATCGCCGATCTGGTAAAAGATCTGGCCAAACTACAGGATCAGCTCATGAAGCTTTTTGAGCAGATCAAACAATACGTTCGCGACCAGTTCGGTATCACCTCTCGCGAGCAGCAGCGCATGCTCAAGGAGCAGCAATCGGGCGGAATGGAGAAGGCTGCCGGTGTGGCCATGGGTACGATCACTACCACGCTCGGCTTACTGGTCGATACGCTTTTGGTAATGGTGTATGTATTTTGCATCCTGTTCTTTCGATCCCACTTTAAAAACTTTGTATTAAGGGTGGTATCGTTAGAGAACCGTACCACTGCCGAAAAGGTAATGCATAAGGTGAGTAAGGTGGCGCAGCAATACTTGACCGGGCTTGGCCTGATGATCATGATGCTGTGGGTGATGTACGGTATAGGGTTCAGCATAGTTGGTATCAAAGGGGCGATATTCTTTGCGATCTTGTGTGGCACACTTGAGATCGTTCCGTTCGCCGGTAACATTACCGGCACTGCCATCACGGTGCTGATCGCTTTTGCGCAGGGAGGCAGCATGGATATGGTGATCGGTGTACTGATCACCTATGCGATCGTTCAGTTCACGCAAAGCTATGTGCTCGAACCGCTGGTGGTGGGCGAGCAAGTGAACCTGAATCCATTATTTACGATATTGATCATCGTAGTGGGCGAGGCTATCTGGGGTATCCCCGGTATGGTGCTGTCCATCCCGTTGTTAGGGATGTTCAAGGTGATATGCGATCATGTGGAGCCGTTAAAGCCATATGGATACCTGATCGGTAACCAGACCGTTAAGGAAGACAAGAGCTTTTTCAAGCGCCTGTTCGGCAAGGACGAGGACTAAGATCAGCCCAGTACCTCTTCGAGTATCTCGTGCGAGCGGATGTTGCCGAAGCCTTCAATGTGAAGTGCATAATACTCCAGCAATCGTGAAAGCAGATAGCGGCGTTCGTCGTTACTAATGCTGATGTTAGTAGTACCATCATGGCTGCTGTTCATCAGTTGCTCAAAGTGTGCGGTATGCGGTGGCGATAAAAAGAAAGCACTTTCAGGCCTCGTCCGGCTGAATACGCCGTTCTGTAGGTCGAAATAGCTGGCATTGCTAATGGCGGTCCGGTCGGGGTAAAAACCCAGGTAGCGGGTCAGTCCCATCAAAAAGATCAGGTGAAAATTGGCCAGACCGCTGGTCATATTATCCAATAGTTCGATACTGTTGAAAATGTACTCGAACAATTGCTCGTCGTCTGCCTGCTGTTTGATGGCCTTGTACAACACCTCGTTCAGAAATAGGGCAATACTACTTTTAGTAACATCATAAGGGATGTGGTGCAGCAAAGGGGCATTCTTTAACTCACGGATGTGTTCAACTCCCCCCGTATTTTTGTGATAAACCACCATATCTAAAAGGTGGAGATGCTGCAGCATATTGCGGGATATCTTCGCTTTAGGCTTTTTGACCCCTTTAATGATGTATGACCGGAGTCCGAATTTCTCGGTCAGGATCTGCACGATCACGCCGCTGTCGCCATGGTCGGTCACTTTGAGTACGATGCCACGTGTCTTATGCAGCATGGAAAATAAGTGTGATCAGTTTAGGTAAGATGATGACCGATCCTGTGCCCAAGGCAAAAATGGCCATGATCATGACGGCGCCTGCCGCAATGTCCTTTACCTGTCCGGCCTTCGCGTTGTACTCGGGCGATACCAGGTCGGTAAGGGTCTCGATCGCGCTGTTCATCAATTCAGCGCTCAGCACCAGAGCAAAGCACAAAATGATGCAGAACCATTCGGTAGCAGATAAGCCTAGGATCAAGCCCAGTATAGTGGTAGCAACGGAAAAACACAGGTGTACCCGCACGTTCAACTGGCTTTTTATGGCACTAGCTATACCCTTAAAGGCATAGCCAAAGCTGCGGAACACCTTTACAGGTGCGCTTGCCGGGCCGGGTTTGCCATCAATGGGGGGCTGAAACATAAAACAGGTGTTGCACCAAAGTTAAAAATTAAATCCTTCCTCCTGAAGCAAGCTTTACCCGTAATGCGTTATAATTGCCTTAAAACATTGAACTATGGATCTGCATCTGAACGGTAAGGTAGCATTGGTATTGGCGTCGAGCAAGGGATTGGGTAAGGCGATCGCTATGGCGCTGGCTAAAGAAGGGGCAAAGGTGGCCATCGCATCACGTGATATAGCGAAACTCGAGAAAACGGCCGCCGAGATAAGGGCCAACACCGGCTCGCAGGTCTTCGCTATACAAGCCGATGTGTCGAAAGCTGAAGAAATAGGTCGGCTGATCCAGCGCACCGGTAATGAATTTGGTCCTATACATATTTTGGTGAACAATGCCGGTGGGCCCCCCTTTGCACCGTTCGAGCAGTTCGGGGATGAGCAATGGCAGCAGGCATTCGATCAAAATCTGCTGAGTTTTGTACGCACGAGCCGCCTCGTGTTGCCAATGATGAAAGCTATTGGCAGCGGCCGTATCATCAATATCATTAGTGGGTCAGTGAAAGCAGTGTTAGATAACTCCGTACTCTCTACCAGTATGCGCATGGGCGTTGTGGGAATGGCCAAGCTACTGGCCGATGAGGTGGGCCCTCACCATATCACCGTGAATAATGTGGCCCCGGGCCTTATCCTCACCGATCGCATCAAGCACACTTTGCCAGCCGGTGTAGATGTGCAGGAAGCGCTGGAGAAACGCGCGGCCAACATTCCGTTAAGGCGAATAGGCCAACCTCAGGAGCTGGCCGATCTGGTAACGTTCCTGGCGTCAAACAGGGCAGCTTATATTACCGGGCAAACCATCCAGGTAGATGGCGGCGCAGGCCGTAATATTTACTAAGCTGGTTGTAGACGGTACTGCTTACGCCAGTCAAAGTATCCTTTAGCGGCAAGTAAAGCATATATAGCGAACATGAAGGCGGTGGGTTGCAGGTCTTTGATCAGGTAAATGGCCACATAGATCACATCCACAAATATCCAGATCAGCCAGTTCTCCAATATCTTGCGGGCCATGAACACCTGGGCGGTCAAACTAACCACCGTGCAAAAGCTATCGATATAAGGGAAGGCCGCTGGTTGATAATGTAGCAGCGGCGCCAGCCACGTGAGCAGGATACCTAATATAGGCGTGAGTGTAGCGCATAGCCCGATCAGCCATAGCAAATGTTCGCGGCGCATGCGTATAATGGGTACTTTGGGGGCATCGGCAGGTTGGCGGCTCCAGTAGTACCAGCCATATACGTTGATGCCGAACAGATAAATGTTCTGCCCCATATCAGCATAAAGGGCGGCCTCGGCGAATATGAAGATGTAGATGCCGGTGCTCACCATAGCAAAAGGCCAGTTCCAGATGTTGTTGATCGCTGCCAGGTACACGCAGGTAAGCCCGGTGACCACGCCGGTCAGCTCAAGTATACTTTGGTGTTGTAACCAGCTCAACATGGCCTCCAAAAAATGCATGGCACAATATATTAACTCTTTTGGATCACGTAATGATGGCTTTGCCACAAATTGTGGCATCCAAAACAGTCGTTTGTCTTTTATAAGCTACAGCTTTGTAGTGTTGATGTCCTTTATAATGGAATTGTATACAAAGCGAGACAGGCCATGACCAAGCATTGGCTTGGGTGATTTCACCCTTTTGAACCTTATTGACCTTTTATTTTCCGAAAAGTTAAGTGCATAAATGACCTGTTAAAGCTTTTGTCTCTGCCATATTCGATCGCATCAAAGAAACTTTTTTGCTTCATTTTGAGCGGCTGTGAATGCTTGGCTTACGCTTGAAATGGCTGATTTATAGTTAATAAGATAGCACTATGGTTAACTTATAGTAAAATAGAAAGCAGGTATTTTAACGGGGTGGAGCTTAAGGATCGTCACCTGTTTGTTACAAGTGCTTTTAGCACCCCTCTGAGCTTTGGCTCCACTTTTGTAAATATCATAACGACTCTGCATCTAAATGAAAAACTAAATAAGTAACATCTACCTATGTTACACATTTTGAAAGAGAATTCTCAGGCACCCAAGTTGAGATGATTTTGTTCTTTGTTTTGGGTTTAATCAATAGTTTAAATTAATTAGGGGAAAGGGAGCTTCGAAAGTAGCTCTCTTTTTTTTTTGACCAATTTTTGGGATGCTCATTTGAACTTCATATTCTACAAGATCGGTAGATAATATCGGGTAGGTTTAGTTATTTTGCATCATGTTACTACTCCAACGTAAAGGCCGCGCCTTAGCTGCTTTATTCCTTTTGATCATTACTACTTTAACGGCTTTTGGCCAGGCCAAACTTAATAAGGGTACCTGGCGTGGGGTGCTAAACACCGCCGCAGGCGAATTACCTTTCAACTTCGAGATAAAAGATGCCGCAGGCAAGCAGGTAATGTACATCCTCAACGCCCAGGAGCGGTTTAAGGTGACCGATATCAAAGTGACCGGCGATTCGGTGCTGATCCATATGCCGCTGTTCGATTCGGAGTTCAGGCTTAAAAGGCTTGGCGATCGTTTGCAGGGTAATTTTATTAAGCACCTGGGCGAGCGTGATGCTGCTACCCCATTCACCGCACAATATAATGTTAAGTATCGCTTTTTAGAAAAGCCTGAGCCGCCTTTAACTAATGTAAGCGGCAGGTGGTCGGCCATATTTGGAGAGGGTGCCGATCGAGATACCACCGTAGGTGAATTTGTGCAGACCGGTAACCGCCTCACCGGTACGTTTTTGACGACCACCGGCGATTACCGTTACCTGGAAGGCACCGTAAGTGGCCATAAATTATACCTGTCATGCTTTGATGGCGGGCACTCCTTCCTGTTCACGGCAGACATTGCCGACAATGACCACCTGACCAATGGCCGTTTTGGGCGTACGCCCTGGACAGCCGTACGGAAGGCCGATGCCAAACTGCCTGACGCCTACTCGCTTACCGTTTTAAAGCCGGGCTACAAAACCATTAACTTTTCTTTCCCTGATCTGAACGGCAATAAAGTATCGCTTACCGATGCCCGCTTTAAGAACAAGGTGGTGATCTTGCAGATCATGGGTTCATGGTGCCCTAATTGTATGGACGAGACAGCTTACCTGGTGAATTATTATAAAAAATATCACAAAAAGGGGGTAGAGGTATTGGGGTTGGCGTATGAACGTACCACCGACATGGCCCGCTCCAAAAAAGCCGTACAGCAAGAGAAAGAACACTTTAACGTGCCTTATCCGCTATTGCTCACCGGTTATACCAGCAATAAGGCCGAGACGGCCAAGAGCCTACCGATGCTGAGCAACTTCCTTGCGTTCCCGACCACCATCATTATCGATAATAAAGGGGAGGTGCGTAAGATCTATACCGGCTTTAGCGGACCGGGTACAGGCGCTTACTATACCCAATTTACAGAGCAGTTCGAGCGGTTGACAGACAATCTGCTGGCCGAAAAGTAGGCCCGTCAGTTGATCATTAAATTGATAACGTCCGGTCGGTATCTGATCCATGTAGGGTAGAATGCGGCAACGAGTGACACTTACCCGGTGTTACATTTGCGTATTACAGCGTTACATTTGGTGTTACATAACGGCTTTTTGTATGCTTTTTCTGGAAAAAGTTGGGTTTTTATGAATTTCGTGATCCTAAAAAGTGGGAAATTTGGGGAATTCTGTTACAGCCTGTAACACCATTTCGATACACAAAGTAGCTGCCTTGTCCTGAGATAAGTTCACACTTTTGATAATGTCCACAGGCCTGGGCTGTGTTCTGAAAGTACGGTATGGATAAAGCAAAAGAGGGGCGCCTGAAACAGGTGCCCCTCTTTTGCTTGAGGTCGCTGCATAGCGATCAAAAGATCATAAAGACGCTATACCGAACTACAACGAGAACATGACCGGTACTGTGTACATGGTGCGTACCGTTTTGCCATTTTGTTTACCGGGTGTCCATTTGGGTGATGCTTTAACGGTCCTTAAAGCCTCGTCCGTCAGCAGGGCATTGGGCCTGCCGACCGCTTTAATGTTCGATAGACTTCCGTCTCGCTCTACCACAAAGTTCACATTAACGCGGCCCTGCACTTTTTGCTTTTTAGCCTCAGCTGGATAACGCAGATTGGTGTGCATGAATTTTATAAATCCATCTACACCCCCCGGAAATTGGGGTAAGGTCTGTACTGAGGTGTACACTGTAGTGTCGGCCGCGCTTTTTTGTGCGTAGCTTTTCGCACCGGTGATCACCATGGTCATGGTCAATAATGCAGGCAGCGCACAATAGCGCACCGCGCGACTAAAATGTTGATAATTCATAACTTACAATTAAGGTTAACTGATATTCAAATATAACTAAATATTTAGTTATATGTTCAAAGCTTTTTTATTTGATCAGCTAACTTTATGAATGTTGTCTAAGAATAAAGATCGCTCAAAGAGTCAAAGGCTGAGATGGGGCGCTAATTTGTGATGAAAACCGCCAGCATCTTATTCATCCCCAAATATCATTTTATACCAGCCCTGTACGTCTTTCCTGACCTCGTCAACGTTGTCATATATGGCCAGGGCAACGGGCAGTTGGCAACGGTCGGGGTGATATTGGTCAATGGTGAGGTAGCCGTACGACAGGCCTTCATCATCTAACACGATCGGCGGTGAGCCGGCCACTGTGTTGAATGGCGACAGGCGACCGAACGTTTCGCCATAAGTGCCATATTTGTTCCAGATGGAGCGGGAGCCATTCACGTCGCCATAAGGGGTGTAGATATTCCAGATCGAAGTATTCTCTATAGGCTTGCAGTTCAAACAGCCGAGGTACTGGTCGTGCTCCTTGCCGCCATACAAATGCAACCGGGGACTCGTTTCTGTCTTGACGCATGACATCAGTACCCAGCACATCACCAGCACCACAGCCCGCAAACAGATCGATGTTCGGCTACTCCACATGATGCATCTTTTGTTTGGCGCCGCTGAGCCAGTCGTTCCAGTCAAGCACTACATTGTCCCAATTGAAAACGTTTTGGTCGGGCACGCCATTCTTATCCACCGGGAAGTAATTGTGCTCCAAACCGGTGTAGGCCTTGAAATGGAAATTGTCACGATGCTGCATGATGGTGAGCAGGTGCAGCTGGTCGCAGCCATGCACGGCCTTATCGCGGGTGCCGTACGATACCAGCACCGGGATCTTCAGGGCCAGCAGATCTGTCATTAAGGACGGGTCTGACGCCTCGAAAGTGGTGCGATAACTATCGCCCAATGCGGCGGTGTCACGTTCGGGGTGAGCCACTACTTTGGCCCAGTACTCGAAATTTTGACCGGCCGTGCTGTCATTAGCGGCCCGGGCATCTTCCAAGATTGACATCATGCGGCCCATAGGGTTGCCTCCCGAGTAGATCAGGTGCGTTACCCGCTTATCCTTGGAGGCCAGTTTGGCAGCTACTGTGGCGCCTTCAGAATGGCCCGCTACCACGAGCTTTTTTGGGTCGGCCCAGGGTTGCTGCAACAGGCGATCGAGTACCTTTTGATCGCGGCGTACGTAATTGCTGATGGTGTTATTACGCACATACCTGACCGGGAAACGCTTGCTGCCTGGCGACACATAATTGAAGCCATTATCCAGCTCACTGCGTTTGGCGATCAACGGTATACCAGGTTTGGAGATGATCACAAGGTGATAGTTATTCAGCAGACTATCGGCCCGGAACGGGAAAGTGCCGTAAGGCTTTCCTTCCTCATCCAAAATGATGAGCGGCCGCGGCAACGACCCCTGTACAAATAACAACAGCGGCTTCCGCTTCAGCTCGTCACCTTTTTTCTTCTTGATCAGCACGTCCATCGTATCGCCCGGCAAGCGTACCTGCATATGCTCAAAGCCATGAACGGTGGGTTGGGCGTAAGCGTTGCCACAAAATAGTAATGCAGTTACCAAAAATAAGGTTAAGGTGGTTCGCATTGGCTGCTTGATTGAAGAGCTGAAAATAGTTTATTTTATCAATATTGTTGATGAGTGGCAACATACCACGGTGCAGTACTGACCAAATGCTTATGTTTTGAGTAATTCATTCAGCCGTATCAGATCGATCTTTTTACATTTGCGGCCTACGGCTACCCAACCTACCGCGACCGGCTTGAACGATATAAGAAACTATGCCTTATCCACCTCAACACCTGGATCTCTACATTAAGCGTTCCATACTATTCACCATCATTTTTGTGGCGTACTGTTTAAATAAGGCAGATGCGCAAAAGATGAGTGATGATCCACTCAGGATCGATAGCATGACCATGGTATCGGCCAAGGCCAAACTGAACGCACTTTCTATCGAGCCTTTTCAAAAAGCGAGCTATACGGATGGGGCGTCAGTGATCCCGTACCGGTTCATGTTGCCCGAAGCCATGCATGCTGGAGAAAAATATCCGCTGGTGATAACCCTACATAATTCGAGTCGTGTGGGCGATGATAATGTTTCGCAATTGGAGCCGCTGGCCAGGATCTGGCTTTTGTCCGGCGCACGTTCAGGATATAAAGCCTTTGTGCTGGCGCCTCAGTTCAAAAGCCGGTCGTCGGTCTACACCGCCGATAGTGCCGCAGGTGTACTCACCTCCTCGCCATCGGCAGATGTAAAGGCGCTGTACTCTCTCACCAAAGAACTGGAGCATGACCATCCCGAGATCGATACGCGGCGCGTATATGTGGTGGGCTATTCGATGGGGGCATCCACCGCTCAAAACCTGGTGGCCATGGATCCCCACCACTTTGCGGCTGTGGTAAGCATAGCAGCGGTACCGGATATGAGGCATGCTGATGCTTTTAAAAAGCTCCCCATTTGGCTGGTGCACGGCCAACTGGACGCCGATAATCCATATAATGGAAGCGTGGCACTATACAAGGCTATAGCCGGCAACCGATCAGCAAAGTTCGTTTCGTATCAGTATCTCACCCACAACAACATCATGGTGCCGTTCCTCAATGCCGAGGTTATTCCGGGGTGGCTTTTCAAGCAGGTGAAGCGATAAGCAAGTGATCGTTCAATTATCTTCTACGCTCTTCCTTCAAGGCTAGGTATTCGCTTATTACACCGATCGCCACCCCGGCCATATACGCCAGCAGGTCGCCCCATAAAAAGCCGCTGCCTAATACCAGTTTGCCGAAGAGTGTCTGGCGCAGCGCGTCTATCCATGGCGCATGGTACAACTGGCTGAATTCAATAGCGAAACAGAACGCCAGGCTAATGACCGCTACCTTTTTAATGGTTGACCGAATGAACAGGAAACGCACGATGAGGTACACCATCAGCGCCCAAAGCAGATCGCCGATCCATAGCGGAATGGCTGTGACACGTCGCGAGGCAAGTCCGGCTATGATCACGGTAATAATGAGCAGGGCGTAGATAAGGCGTTTTTTAAGCATGGTGTTGAGTGATAAAGATAGTGAACGTCGGCGTTTTCACACACATATCTTCCTAACGGTCATCCTGAACTTGTTTCGTGAACCCTCAGGGCAGGTGACTTTATGCACGGCGTTCTACTTTGCAGGAGAGATGCCGAAACAAGTTCGGCATGATGGGGATCTACCGCGAACCATTGCCAAGACCCTCCTAATGCCCTTAAACGCATAAAAACTACCAAATGTAAGATCGAACCTTTACCTTTACGCACTTTAATTATTGGTATCATGCTCAGAACTCACACTTGTGGCGAATTGAATATGGCTCATTTGGGCCAAACCGTGACCCTTTGCGGATGGGTGCAAAGATCACGCGATCTGGGTGGCACCACGTTCATTGACGTGCGCGACCGCTATGGTTTAACACAATTGGTGCTGAACACCGATACTGATGCTGATCTGCGTGAGGCCGGCAAGGGCCTGGGCCGCGAATTTGTGGTACAGGTGACCGGTAAGGTACTGGAGCGCACCAACAAGAACCCTAAACTGCCCACTGGCGACATCGAGATCGCTGTGGAGGCATTGAACATACTGAACGAGGCCAAGATACCTCCGTTCCTGATCGAGGATGATACCGATGGCGGCGAGGAATTGCGTGCCAAGTACCGTTACCTGGATCTGCGCCGTAACCCGCTGCGTAACAACCTGATCATGCGCCACCAGATCGCGCAGGAGATACGCCGTTACCTGGATGCGCAAAGCTTTATCGAGGTGGAAACCCCGGTGCTGATCAAATCGACCCCTGAGGGTGCACGTGACTTTGTGGTGCCAAGCCGCATGAGTCCAGGCGAGTTCTACGCCCTGCCACAATCGCCGCAAACCTTTAAGCAATTGCTGATGGTGAGCGGTTTTGATCGTTACTTCCAGATCGTGAAATGTTTCCGTGATGAGGACCTGCGCGCCGATCGCCAGCCCGAGTTCACGCAGATCGATTGCGAGATGTCGTTCATTGAGCAGGAAGACATCCTGAACATATTCGAAGGTATGGCCCGTCACCTGTTCAACAAGGTAAAAGGCATCGAGTTGGGCGATTTCCCACGTATGCAATATGCCGATGCCATGCGCCTTTACGGGTCTGACAAACCGGATATCCGTTTCGGTATGCAGTTCGTGGAGCTGAACGACATCGTGAAGAACAAAGGCTTTGTGGTTTTCGATAACGCTGAACTGGTAGTGGCCATTAACGCTAAAGGTGCGGCAAGCTATACCCGTAAACAACTGGACGAACTGACCGAGTGGTTAAAACGCCCGCAGATCGGTGCTACCGGTCTGATCTACATGCGCCATAACGAGGATGGCACGCTGAAATCGTCAGTAGATAAGTTCTACAATGAAGAAGAACTGAAAAAATGGAGCGAGACCCTGGCCACCGAGCCGGGCGACCTGGTACTGGTACTGGCCGGACACACCGATAAAGTACGCAAGCAAATGAACGAGTTGCGCCTCGAGATGGGTGGCCGCTTAGGTCTGCGTAATAAGGACCAGTTCGCGCCGCTTTGGGTGCTCGATTTCCCGTTACTCGAGTTTGACGAAGAAAGTGGCCGTTACCATGCCATGCACCACCCGTTCACCTCGCCAAAACCTGAGGATATCGACAAGCTGGACACTGATCCGGGTTCGGTACGTGCCAATGCTTATGATATGGTGATCAACGGTATCGAAGTGGGTGGCGGTTCTATCCGTATCTATGACCGTAAGCTGCAGGCACTGATGTTCAAGCACCTGGGCTTTAGTGCCGAGGAAGCTCAAAAGCAATTCGGCTTCCTGATGGATGCTTTTGAATTCGGTGCGCCGCCGCATGGTGGTATCGCTCTGGGCTTTGATCGTTTGTGTTCGATATTCGCAGGTTTGGACTCCATCCGTGATGTGATCGCCTTCCCTAAAAATAATTCGGGCCGCGATGTGATGATCGATTCTCCATCGGGCATTGCCGAGGCACAAATGCAGGAGCTTTGTATCAAGACCACCGTTTGATGCGTATAGATAACATGAAAAAGATAATGTGGATATGCGGCCTGCTAATCGTTGGCCTTACCGCCTGTACCAAGAACAGCGACGATGATGCCAACAGCGTAACGCCGGCGCAACAGGCCATTATTGATGATAACGCCATACAGGCCTACATCAAAGCCAATAATATCACGGCCACTAAGGATGAGTCGGGCGTGTACTACTCCGTAATAACACCTGGCACAGGCGCTTACCCAACCGCAACGTCTACCGTTAACGTCAACTACAAAGGCCAGCTCATTAACGGCAGCCAGTTCGATAGCGGCAACTTTTCTACCGTGGTGAACGGAAACGTGATCGCCGGCTGGAAGGTAGGCCTCACCAAGATCAATAAAGGCGGCCGCCTGCTGCTACTTATCCCATCGGCACTTGGCTACGGCCGTTACGGCTCGGGCCCTATACCACCCAACGCTGTGCTGGTGTTCACGATCGATATGATCAGCATCAACTAAAAAGATAACCAAAAACAGAAAAGGAGGCTTAATGGCCTCCTTTCTTGTTTTAGGTGATAAGGTTTCGGTTATTATTTCTTAGGCGGATTGGCGCGATTGTATTTCACCATTTCCAAGCCGGCCAGTAGTACAGGGCCGTGGCCATGCACATCATTAAATGGGGCAGGGCGCTTGTAGTAAAAGCTCAGTACCTCTGAGGTACCGGTGCCTATGCATACATCCAGCAAACGGCCCTGCGGGTCAACTTTAGAGGCCACACCGTTCCAGCCCTCATTGGCTATACGGATGTAGGTCTTAGGGATCCAGCCCTCATTCACGGCCTTGGCCACCGCGTAGGTGAACATGGCGGTAACAGAGGTCTCCAGGTACGAATCCTTTTTATCCAGCACCTGGTTCCATAGGCCTGAGGTGTCCTGGTAGCGGGCAAAACCCACGATCTGGCGCAATAGCAGTTCGGTCAGGTGCTTACGTTTTGGATGGTTGGCCGGCAGGTGCGAAAGCAATTCGACCTGGGCAATGGCCAGCCAGCCGTTGCAACGACCCCAGCGTGCAACGCCCTGCTGGGCCACATCAGTGTAATAGCAATGGATGTACAGGCCGGTCTTTTCGTCGTAAAGGTATTTGGTAAAGTTCTCTACCTGGGTAATGGCATCATCAAAGTAGCGGTTATCGCCGGTGATCTTGCCCATACGCGCCAAAAAGGGCACGCTCATATACAGGTCGTCGGCCCAAAGGGTCATCTTCCTGGGGTCGGGGCGGATCAGGGTCTTATCGGCCGCGCGTACCTGTTTGTTGCTGATATAGTCGGCCGCGCGTTTCAGGTAGGCGTTGTAGTCAGCCCGTTTGGCGGTCTCGTTCACATCGGCCAGGCCAGCTGACAGGGCGCCGCAGGCATCCAGCTCGTTCATGGCAAAAAAGGCGTTCCACTCGGGGCGTTTGTTCTCCTTGTACAACTTCTCAAAATAACTCAGGTTGCTGAACACAAAATCATAATTGTGGGCAGCGTATTCGGCGTACTTAGGATCGTTAAGGGTACTGCTGAGCTGTACCATGCCAATGGCCAGCACGCCCATGGGGTAATACCATTTGTTGTACTCGCTCTCGGCGCGCAGGTCGGTGGTGGGTTCGAGGCCTTTAGTTGAGGAGTACTTGGCCTTGGTCTTGGTGTTGATGAATTGGTAAGAGGTGTTGGCGATCACATTGTCGGCCACGCGGCGGATCACCGCTTCAGGGTCTTTACTGGTTTGTGCATTTGTGCAAAAGCTTGCCAAAAGTAAAGCAGTTGCGCATAGAACTTTTCTCATATCAGGTTTTGTTAAATATTCACCGTAACGGTGTTTCGCTTAAATTCGATGGGCAACTCATAATACAGTCGTGCCATCCATCAAAAGCGATCCACTTACAGCCGGGCATGCTTGATCGGTGTCATGGCCGGGCCAATTGGTTCGTTGGGGTCGAAATAAGCGAATAACCGATAAATTATCTGTTCAACTTTTAGTGGATTCGTGTCAGATATTAGGAAGGATGCTGATGCAAAAGTGCTGCTAACGAAGAAGCAAGAAGGCGATAAGCAACCCCTGCCAACAAAAAAGGAGGCTGATCAAGCCTCCTTTTTTGAATCTTTATTTCACATTGTATGACCTCACGGCCGTTACCGGGACGCCCGTATCGGTTATGCCCTGCACCACGATGCGTACATTGGTCTTGCTGTCGCTGTTGTAGAAGCTGATGGTGCGGTTACCGGTGGCCCCTGTGGTACCCATGGGTTCCCAATGCAGCGTAGGGCGGGTGTCGGGGCGTTCGTTCTTGCGGGTGTTATCGTACACTGGCTCATAAAAGGTACGGGCCTCGTAGTAACCTTCGATCCTGGCCTTCACCGAGCCAGGCTCTGGTGTTTTAAAGGCATCAGGCTTGAGGGTAAGGTAGATCACGAATACCGGCTCGATAGACGATGAAGCCGCGGAATTGGCATTGAGCTGCTCACGCGGGGTGGCTGCCTGGGCGGCCGAACCATCAGGGTTACTCAACACCAGCGACGGACCGCCGATCATTTTCTTGATCACCACCTTTTCTACCGAGGTGGTAGGCAGGTCGAGGTAGGAATTCGATATCATATCGATCACGTCATCTGGGTCGTTGTCGTTGAAGAGCGCATCGCGGTTATCGATCACAAAGCGTGGTGTTCTGCTTTTGCCATCGGCCACAAAATATAGGCGGTTGTTGGCGGCGTCCACACGCGCCTGTTTAGACGTGAACTGAATGTAATCGCGCAGGGTGTTGTAGCGCTTATCCTCCGGCTTAATGGTCAGTACCTCATCCTTATAACCAAAGCTGGTCACCGGGCGATCGCGTAACACCTGTTGCGGCTGCTGTTTCTTCACCTCCACATCTTTAAGTCGGATCAGCGTATCGCTCAGGCTGCGTTGCCTGGCCAGGGCCACTTGTTTTACCAAGGCTGCGTTGTTCACCATATTGGCGCCCATTTGCAGGTATGCCTCTGGCTTTTGCGGTGCTATGGCCGGGCGGTCTATAGTCAGCGAATCGAGCGTGAGCACCCCTGTGCTCTTGCCTTTGTTATCCTTAGAGGTGAGATGAACGGTTTGTTGACCATAGAGTTGTAGGGCATCAAAAAAGTACCGGCCTTGCTCATTGGTCTTGGCCCAAAACAACCGGCGACCGCTGGCTCCCGGGGCCGTAAGTGTGATGTTGGCGTTGGGCAGCGGTGCCTTCTTCTTATCTTGCACGGTACCCGACAGGCTTAAGCCCTGCTCCGGAATGTATGCGATGCGTAGGGCGGTATCGGCCAGGCGTTTCCAGATCAGGTCGCGCCAGCCTTGAGTGAGGAGCAACAGGTCGAGTTGCTTATAGCGTTGAACGTTGGTGGTGTCAAAGTAGCGGGCCGGGTTCACGATGTCGCCTTTCAGCTCCGAGCGCAGCATCAGGTACGAGGTGATGTTGTCATCATCCATTGGTGCTACGCCGGCATCCACCGCGGCCATCGAGAAGTTGCTGTTAACCGGTTTGCCCGCTTTATCGGTCAGAGTAACGTTGAGGGCCACCTGCTCCCGGGTTTGGTAGGCCGGTTTGTTCAGCTTAAGGTCGAGGGCATACTTCGGCGCGTTATCCAGATAGATCAATCGCTCGCAGTTGGGCTTTTGCTGGCCATCATACAATGTGATACTGCTGATGCCCGCAGGTAGCTGACCGGCCGGTATCACCACGGCTGCCGTGTTGCCCTTTAGCTGAAAGTTTTGCTGATAGGTAACGCGGCCGTAGGTACGTACCTTGATCGTTAAGGTTTGCGGGGCATAGGTGGCCGTGGCGGCTTCATTACAGCTTACCACTGCATAACAGGTGGTATCCTTCCGCATGATCTTTAAGGCTAACCCGTTGCCAAGCGGTGTGGGTAAGGTGAAGGTTTTGCTTTGGCGGCTAATGCGTGCTTTGTAGGTTTGGCCAGGCAAAGGCAGCAGGGCAAATGAACCTACGCCGGCGCTATCGGTATCAAAATGAGCCACGGTATCGCCCTGTGAGGATAGCACCGCACCTAAAAGGGCCTGTGCTTTCCCGTCAGAAAGTTCGGCCTTTACGGCCACTATGCTGCTCAGGCCGCTGACCAGCGAGCCACCTTCGGGGAAGAACCTTACGCTCAATTCGCCTGCAACGGGTGCCGGCTTGTTATCTGCTTTATTGGTAACGATGCGCAGCGTCTTCTCAAAAATAAAGTTGTCGCCAAAGTTGCGCATCCAGTTGGTGTAGGCACGCAGGCGGTAGTTGCCGGCCATCAATGAGTCGGGTATATGCAGGTCGCCTTTAGCCAAACCGTTATTGAGCGCCAGGATCTGGTGCTGTAATATCTTGCCCTCGGGTGTGATCAGTTCTACATAAAGGTCCTTGCTGGTGTTCAGCAGATGGCCATCTTGGGCGTTCACCAGGTAGGCCTTGTACCAAACATCATCGGTAGGGGTGTACACTTGCCGGTCGGTGTGCAGGTATACTTTTTCAAAGAATAATTTAGTGGTCTTGGGTGGCGCCGGGATTTGCGCCCGGACAGCGGATACGGCTACGGCCAACATTGACACAGCAACGGACAAGGCTTTTTTCATGGCGGATCAGGATGGGTAAGTAAGGGTGGTATAACCGGTTATTGGTGAGGTAAGTTATGCAACTTTAAGCTTCGAATGACCGATCTTTTTGCCCGACGCGGGAAGTGCAGGATAGTTGATAGTGTGGGACACAAAAAAGGGCTTCCTTATGCAAGGAAGCCCTGAAAATATCTCGGTCCGTCTAATTCTTTTTTGGTTTGTTCTGGTTCGAATTGGGCTTTAACTCGTCGGGACTGTCCTTAGTATAGGTATTAAATTGGTACTTCGATGGACTCACCATGATATCCTTAATGGCCTCGAAGCTTACCTCGCCTGCCGGGTCGAATTGGGCCGAACCCATGTACTGCATCAAACTGTTGAACAATTGCCTTGCAGCGGGCTTATCCTCACCAATAGCCGGACCAAGTGCCGCGCTCGATACCATGATCTTGCCTTTGCCCACCTTGGCCTCGAAGATGAGTCCCAGCCTGCGGTTCAGGAACCAGGTATCTATCGGTTGCACCAGCGGCCTGAAGCCTGCCGGCATATCCTCCAGGATCATGACCTGCGCGCGGTTGGCGATCTCCCACCATTGCAGGTCGCTGTGGTAGTCGGTAGGGAAGGTGGCAAATGCCGGGCTTTTGCTTTGGATCAGCATGCCGGTCACATGCGGCGGGCGCATCTTGAACCATGACGTGTTCCAGAACACCGGCTGAAAATACATGGCCACCTCTTTTCCTTTCACCACTTTGCCCGCCATATTCAGGAATACCTTGCCGCCGGTATCCAACACCGCTTTGGCGCGGTCATCAAGCGTGGTGGTATAGTATACGTTGGCGGTAGGTTTGGTTGGCTTGGCCGGGTACACCCAAACATTCCAGTCGTTCATGAAGCGGGTATCGGCTATGCTCACCTGTAGCTTAAGTTTGGTAGGTCGGGTGATCTTGCTGAGTTCCATTTTGATCTTACCCACCGGGATGCCGTTGCCCAACTCGACCACTTCCGGGTCAAAGCTGCCTTTACTCAGCACCACGTTCTGCGGGTCGGTGATGGTCCAGTTGAATACCGGCTTTTTTAAAGGTGCTGCGCCCCAATGGGCCACCATAATGTCGGCCTCCAACGTCTCATCATTGGTGAACACGAATTTAGGCAGCGCCACCAGCGGTACGGTGGTATTGCAAAAACGCTCGAACTGGGGCGGGGTCACGTAGCCTTTTTCTTTCCAAAAAGCGTTCAGCACGCCTACCAGCGCCGTGCCCTGTCCGGGAAAATCCTGCAAGCCCAGCAACTGGAAGCCGCCATAATTAGGTGTGCGCAGTACCTTCTCGATCTCGTTCTTGTAACACAGCACCTGCAATTTGCCCGATGCCATCAAAAAACTGCGCGCCTGATCGCCCATGCCCTGATCTTTCAGGTCTTGCTGGAACAGCTCAAAATTCTTGGCGCGGTAAACACCGGTATAGTCTTTGATCTCGGTAAAGTCGGGGAATACACACCATTGGCCCATCTCGTGTGCAACAAGGGGGACCTTGAATTTGACTATGCCTTCGCTAAAATCGCTGATGCTTTCGGGGCGTTTGTCCCAGGTCAGTCCGCGTACGCCGCCACGCACCTGGTACTGTGCGTTAGGCACCACAGGCCAGCTACCACCTACCGACATGCCCGTGTACACCCGCCGGGTGTCGGTATTTTTCCAATGATCGATAAAGGCATTCAGGTAACGCACTTGGTCGCCTGCAGGTTCATTACCCGCCGATAGCATGCAATACGATGGATGGTTGCCGTAGTAACGTTCCATGCGGGCCGTTTCGGCATATAGATACTGGTCAATGGGTGCGCCACGGCCAATGGCCACGCCATGGTTAGGCCAGCTTGGGCCTTCGGGTTGCAGGTAAAAGCCGGTAAGGTTGGCCGCTTTAAAGGCCGCATCGGGCGGGCACCACGAGTGAAAACGCATGTGGTTAAGCCCATGCGCACGCGCGGTCTTGAATATGCGCAGCCAATCGGCCACGCTGGTAGGCGGATAGCCGGTGAGCGGAAATTCGCAATTGTTCACGGTTCCACGCAAGAACACCGGCCTGCCGTTCACCAGGAACTGCGTGCCTTTGATGGTGAACTCGCGCATGCCAAACTCGGTATACTGTTGAGTAACGGGTGCGCCCTTGGCACTGATCGATGCGCTCAGGCGGTACAGCGCCGGGCTGAACTCGTCCCAAAGTTGCACCTCCTTACCCATGGGCAGATCAAGATCAATGGTGCGGGTGGCTTTGCTATCGAGGCTGACCTCGGCTACTGCCGCACGCGTTTGATGAACGGTACTACTATTAAAGCTCTTGGCACTTAGGGTCATGTTACCTTTGAACGCTTTGCCGGTGGGATTGCTTACTGTTAACTTCACATGAGCCGTATGCGTGCTGATCTGCGGGAAAACCTGTATCTCATCGATGTGTACCAGGGCACCGGCCTGCAGCTCCATCTTGCCAATGATACCGTTCCAGTTGCCCTGCGTATGGTCGGTCACGCTGTGCGAATCAGGGCCTACGTTCACTTCGGTAAGGCGGTTATCGATCCTGATGGTGATTTGGTGGTTGCCAGGGGCAAGGCAGCTGGTCAGGTCGTATTCGTGCGGGGCTACCAGGCTGTTCTGACCGCCGATCTCGTGGTCATCTACCCAAACCTGTGTTTTAATGTGCGCTCTTTCAAGGTAAAGCACTACTCGCTTACCGGCCCATGTTTGTGGAATGGTGACCTGCCTTTGGTACCAGGCCGCGCCTACATAATGCTTAGCCGGTGTAAGCCAGAACGGGATATGAATATTACCCGGCTGGCGGTACTTGGCCAGATGTGGGTTAAAGTAGTACGAACTATCATAGATGCTGCCGGTCCACTTGGTTTGTAAGGTAATGTCATCACCCTTCAGGTTTTGGGCCATGGAGCCGGGCAGTTTGATCTGGTCGGTCAGTTTTTGCAGGTAGCATTTTTGGGCGATACCCTGGTCATTCCGGTCGATCCGGAAACGCCACATCCCCTCTAACGAAATAGGAGCAGGATCGGTAAAGGCGGTGGTGAGGAAGTATAAGCATACCACCAACAGGCGTAGGGCCCATGTACTTTTGGCCGGGCGGAGCAGAGACAAGTTAATACGCATTAATGATCAAGGGCTTTAAGCTTTTGTAATTCGGCAGTGGTGATCTTGAACACCGTACCATGACGGATTCCCGAAGGTAGTTGGATCTGGTCGGAGATGTCGGTCCAGGTCTTAAGGTCGGTAGAGCTGATGGCACCGTAGCGGTGATCGCGGTACTTATCAAAGTAAACGATCCATTGCTTGCCGATCTGTAGGGCGGTAGGTCCTTCGGCCCAATAGTTACCGGTGATCTTGTCGCCGCTCTGTTGGTACGGACCGGTCAGGCGGTCGGCATAGGCGATCTTAAGGTTCTTTTGAACAGGCTTCAAGGTCTCGTCCTTAAAGAACATGATGTATTTTTTACCCAGCGGCAGTATAGTGGCGTCAATAATGTTGAAGCCCGGATCATAAAGTAATTGAGTATCGCTAAAGGTCTTGAAGTTCTTGGTAGTAACGTAATAGATGCGGTGGTTATAACCCGCCTCCAGGGTGCTGTCGACATTTGGGTAACGGCCGGTAATGGTAGATGCCCAGTAGATCATGTACTGCTTGTTGCGGGCATCATACGTGATCTCAGGCGCCCAGGTGTTACGGGCGCCCTGCTCCTTGGCGATCACGGGGACGAACTGCTGCTCCGACCAGTGGATCAGGTCCTTCGAGCTGGCGTAGCCTATGCCCTTGTCCTTCCAGCTTACGGTCCATACCATGTGGAAAAGCCCATCGGCACCACGAATGATGCATGGGTCACGCATGAGGCGGTCCTGCGCTACGGCCGGCTTCAAAAAAGAGCTGTCATTATGAAGAGCCTGCCATTTGAGGCCGTCGGTGCTGTAGGCCAGGTGCAGGCCATCGGCGCTGTTGCCTTTAAAGTAGCAAAAGGCGTAAACATCGTGATTATTGGTGGTTTGAGCTACGGTAGCGATGCCCGTGAGCAGCATCAGCAACAGCAAGATCCTCGTCTTCATGTATAACTGGTTTCCACCAAAGTTATCAAATAAAAAGGACGGCCCCGCTAATGTGACCGTCCTTTACTGTCCGCCTTACTGTCCGTTGCGTTTATTCAAACGCTGCGGATCAAAGTGCAGGCCGGGAGTGAGCCAGTATAACAGGATCACCCTTGAGTATCTGAAATTGAACGGAGCCAGCAGCAAAGCTCCAAAAAGCAGGATGCTGATGTACAGCAAAGGCGATTCCATGTTGCCGGTGAGCACATAGGTCGCCACCGCAAAAGTGACCATTTGCGCCACGTTCATGGCATAGCTGATGAACATGGCCACATAAAAGTAGCCCGGTTCGATCTCGAAATGGAAGCCGCAGTGCGGGCACTCGCTGTTCATTTTTTGGCCGCCAAAATGGTACATGCCATTGGCGAACATGTTGCCGGTGCGGCATTTAGGGCATTTAGCGTGTAACGCTGAATGAAAGGCTGATGGGGTATGCTGGTCGTTCTTCAAGGCGGTTTTATCTAAGCTTATCGTTCTCATATTCTTTGATCTTTAAAGTTCGTTTTCTGAAATCTTCGGGTGTAAGGGCGGTCTGTTTTTTAAAGAATTTGGTAAAATAAGAGTTGTCCTCAAAACCCAGCGAGGCGGCTATCTCGGCTATGCTCAACTCGAGGTTGATCAGTAACCGTTTGGCCTCCAGTATGATCCGGTTGCGGATCACTTCCCCTGCCGATAGGCCCAGCATATCCTTACACAGGGCGTTTAGGTGGTTAGGGGTGATGTATAGCAGTTCGGCATATTCCTTGGGCAGGCGCAGCGTTTGATAATGACTGTCGATCAGTTTATGAAAGTTGCGCAGTAGCGTGTAGTTGTACGGGCTAACCTGCCTGGCCTGCTGACTTGGTGCCAACCTACCGATCAGGATGAAGACCTGCAGCATCAGCGTGCGCACCATATCCAGTCCCATCCGTTCGTTGGCCTCGCTCTCATATACCAACTGCTCGAACAAGGCAATGACCGGCTTTTGTATGGCCTCAGGCAGATCGATCACGGCATCAGTAAGGGTGCCGTTAAAAAAGCTGAACTGCTCCAAATGGTCGGGTTTCAACAGGAACGACCGGAAGAACTGCTCTGAAAAGTTGATTACATAACCATCTACCACGCCCTCAAAGTCCCAGCTGTGCACCTGGCCCGGTATCATGAAATAGATTTGGTAAGGCCTCACGGTGAACTGCTCAAAATCGATCGCGTGCGTACCGCCGCCTTTGGTAAAAAGCACCAAATGGTAAAAGGTATGCTTGTGCGCCAGGTGCAGGTCATGATGATGGGCACGGTACGGCGCGAACCTGCTGATCAGGATGTCTTCCTGCTTAAATTCAGAAAGGGTGCAGATATCGTAAACCGGAATGACCTTTTTCATAACACTACAAATTTAAGCAGTACCATGCGCCCGGCTATGGTAGTTATTGGCGCGATCATGGTACTTTTTACTGATTAATGGTAAAGCTACCTGATAGGGCCGACATAAAAAATGACGGGCGTCACAATTGACCGGCCAAACAGATCACACTTAAGGGTTGTAATACATACCACGATAACCTAACAGCTATGAACCTACAGAACTTACCCAAGCTTCGCGTGATCCTGACCGGTGCCACCGGCATGGTAGGCGAGGGCGTATTGCACGAAAGCCTGAACGCCCCCGAGGTAGAAAAGGTGCTGTTGTTGAACCGCCGTGTAAGCGGCATTCAGCACCCTAAAGTGACCGAGGTGGTACATCAGGACCTGTTCGACCTTACCGCCATCGAGCATGAGCTCACAGGTTACAACGCCTGCTTTTTTTGCCTGGGCACCACATCGGTAGGTAAAAGCAAGGAAGAATATTACCGAACCACTTACGAACTCACCATGCAGGTGGCCACCACATTGAGCCGCCTCAATGGCAGCATGACGTTCAGCTACATATCGGGTGCGGGTACCAACAGCAGCGAACAAGGCGGCAGTAACTGGAGCCGGGTAAAGGGTAAGGTGGAGAACGACCTGAAGCTATTACCGTTCGAAAAGGTGTACAATTTCAGACCGGGCTTTTTACAGCCTACGCCGGGGCTGAAGAACACGCTAGGCTTTTACAAATACATCAACTGGTTGTTCCCGGTGTTGCGCCCGCTGATGCCGGGCATGTTGGGTACATTAAAGGAGCTTGGCCTGGGCATGATCCATGCCACGGCGTACGGTTACCCTAAAGATGTTTTGGAGGTGAAGGATATCAGGGAAGCGGCAACGTCATCTAAATCTATCCGCTAACCAGGCTTAGCGCTACTCTGCCTGGTGTATTTGTTCGAGTTTTTGGGCAATGGCTTGTAGCAAGCCGACCTCAAGGTCATTGTCTTTACTGTTCACTTGTTCAGGGCTTACCAGTGCCCGGTAGTAGCCTTCCTCATCATGCTCGAACTGCACTGGAACGCCGTCAATATCTACACTCACACGGTGCACATAGCCATAGTTACGCAGCTCGGCATCATATTTCAATACCTCGCCCTTGTAGGTCACCGTGAGTAGAAAGCGTTCGTCCATAGTTAAGGCAAAGATAGGCATTTGAGGGGCTATCGAGGTCGCTTTGATCGCGATCGGTGATAACGCTGACCCCACGTTGAAATGGTTCGCTTGATCATGGTCGGTGATAACACCAACCACATGCTGGAATCTACGGTCTGCTTAGTGAACAGATCAATAAATATCCGAAGAGCATAGTGCTTCATGAGATCGAGCTTATCCGTTATAATTTTGATTCCGAGCATTGATAGTGATAACACTGACCGCAGGCTGGATGATAGTATCTGATCGTACCTCAAATTCCCCAAGCCTTTACATCGCTTACAAAAAATTCTCCTTGGTCACAATTGAACTTGAATATGATATTCACTCCGTCGCTTAAGCCCAAATTGAGATCTTTACGTTTCAAAGTGCCTGAATAAGGAATCACATTTATCTCTGCTCGACCTGCAATTAACTTTACGGGAAACATGACGGTATGTGTTAGATGCCCACCATGCTGTTTATACAGGCTTTTATAATTCTGGTTGGTGATCAGTTCTATCTTGTACCCATTCATGTATCGCGGTATGCTGTCAATGAAGTCTTGTTGCTTTAGATAGATTACTTGAGGCTTTAGCGTTCGGTCTTTATATGCCGTGTCCAAATAATTTGTATAGCTTTTGAGAGCTTTCCAATATAATTTGTCGCTTTCTTTAGGCTGAGCTTCGCTTTTCAAGAAACACATTATTAAGGCGACGATGATCAGGTAAGACCTCATAGTCATAAGTTGTGAAAACAATGTATTAATTCTTCTTCACATCCTTCAAGATCAGCAAGTTTTGCGCGTTGATGTGTACGCCACTGATGTTGTTCTGGTACAGGTTCACCAGTTTGTCGTAATACAGGATCACTACGGGGGCTTGCTGCATCATAAGGTCGTCCATTTGCTGGTAGAGTTTGAAGCGGGCGGTATCATTGCTTACATGATAGGCCTGCTCAAATAAAGCATCGAACTTTTTATTGTGAAAGCCGGTATAGTTGGGTCCGAAGGGGATCTTGTTCTTACCGTAAAATACCGACAGGTAATTCTCCCCGTCAGGGTAATCAGCTATCCATGAGGCCCGGAAAAAGTTAACGCCGTTCTTGGCGATCAGCTCGCGCAGACTGGCGCCCTGCACCAATTCTACATGGGTGGTGATGCCTACCTTTTGCAACTCGCCCTGGATGAACTCGATCAAATCGCGGTAGCTCACCGTGGTACTCAGGGTAATGTCGGGCAAGTTGCGGCCACCTGGAAAACCGGCCTCGGCCAGTAAGCGCTTGGCTTTTTCAATATCGTAACGGTAACCATGCACGGCCGTGCTATCATAGCCCGGCATACCCTGTGGGATAAAGCCTGCATAGCCCGGCGTGCCGGTGCTGTTGCGCAAGTATTTGATCATGCGTCCCTTGTTGATCGCGTAATTAATGGCCTGCCGCACCTTAAGCATCCGCAAGGGCGAATTTTTGACAATGGCCAGGTTGGTATCAACCAGTATGCCCAAATACTCGGTGTTGAGGAACGGGGCTATACTCATGCTGAACTTGCCTTTGTACTTGCGGGTGATCGAGCCCCCCTTGGTCAGTATGTCATCGCGGTAACTGCCATCTATGCCGTTAAAAAAGTCATGTTTTTGCTTAATGAACTCCATAAAGGCCGTTTGTTTATCACTGATGAACGTGGCCTTGATGGCATCAAGATAAGGCAGTCGGTGACCTTGAGCATCTTTCTCCCAATAATTGGGATTCTTGAGGAGCACCATCACCTCGCCCTCTTTCCAATACTTGAACCGGAACGGGCCGGTGCCTACCGGGTGGCTCCTGAAATCCTTGCCATAATGATCCACCACCTCGTGCGGCACCACCGAGCAGTACTGCGCCGTTAGCAGGGCCAGCAATGGTGGGAACGGCTGTTTCAATTTGATCTGGAAGGTGCTATCATTAGGGGCCATAAAGGCTTCCTTACCGGTCACCTTATCGCTGAATATCCACGAGCCCGACGAGGCTACCTTTGGGTCGATCAGGCGGCCAAAGCTGTACACCATATCAGCAGCTGTTGCCAGGCGGCCTTTACCTCCTTTAAATAGAGGGTCGTCCTGAAAATAAACATCTTTACGCAGGTGGAAGGTGTATAATAGGCCGTCGGTCGATAGCTCCCAACTTTTGGCCACGCAGGGTTTAATGTGCAGGCTATCATCGATCTGTACCAGTCCGTTAAACACCTGGTTATCCATCCAAAGGGCATTTTGGTTACGGGCAAAGGCGGGGTCCATACTGGTGAGGCCCTGGTCAAGGTTAATGGCGAACACTGTGCGCTTGCCTTTTTCTTCCTGATGCCCACAGGCCGTTAATATGGCCATCATCACCCCTAAAATAAATATCCTATACCTGTACATTGCGTTAAATATGCGAAAAAGATCGCGGTGCTGCCAGCCCTACCACATGCGGTGCTGTATTTTTACTTTATTTTAGCGTCAACAAACACCACTACATCATGAACAAAGGACGCATCGAGGCCTTTAGCGATGGCGTGATCGCCATCATTATCACCATTATGGTGCTCGAACTCAAGGTGCCTCACCATACCGACCTGCATTCGCTCGTACCGCTTATCCCTACGTTCTTATGCTACGTGCTCAGCTTCATTTATGTGGGCATCTATTGGAACAACCATCACCATTTGTTCCATGCTGTAAAACTGGTGAGGGGCGGGGTGTTGTGGGCTAACCTTCACCTCCTCTTTTGGCTATCGGTGATCCCCTTTGTGACCGGCTGGATGGGCGAGAACCATTTTGAGCAATGGCCGGTGATGATGTACGGCGTAGTGATGCTGATGTGCGCCATTGCGTTCATTATTTTGGCGCGCATGCTGGTGGCGCAGGCCGGTCCTGATTCGGTACTGGCCAAAGCTGTGGGTAACGATCGAAAGACCAAGCTCTCCATCACGCTTTACCTGCTGGCCATTGCCTCTACGTTCATCTACCCTTACATCGCTTTGGTACTGTACGCTGCGGTGGCCGTGATCTGGTTCGTGCCTGATAGCCGGATCGAACGCCAGTTGCTGCAGCATCAGCATGAAAGCTGATGGTCATAAAGCCGGCCTTTTACTAAATGTTATTGAACCAGCTAACAGGCTGTAGCGTTTTATTTCAGCTTAACGTATTCATTTCGAACGCCTTTTATTGTTTTTCGAGATGGATCCACCGGCGAAGGACCTGGGAGCCTAACGGTGTTGATGACTTTAGTAAAATAGTACCATGAAACATATCACTACCTGCCTGATCATTTTAACAGCGCTGACCATCATCATTACCGGTTGCCGAAAAGAGACCGTTTACAGCAAGACCTTCACAGGGAAAATAGTGTATAACGCCTGTGGCACGGTAGTGATCCAGGTGACCAATGATATAGGCACCATTGGTACCTCAAGCTGGGCAGTCCCGAATTCGACCCAAACCTACCAGAACGCTTTTATGGTGAAGAACTATTGCTACGTAGACGAGTTCTTACGCACTAACCGGGCCAAGACCGATATCAGCTTCCGCGTATCTAAAGACGACCGTACCGGCGGTAATAACTGCGCTGTGTACACCTGCTTTGTAGCTGGTCCGGCCGCTTCCGGATATATTTACGATATTAACTGATCACGCCCAGTGGCCGGGTCTTGTGCAAATATGCGGCTCAATTGCTCATACAGTTCAGGGTGCTTTTGACGGAACTGGTCGGGCTTCTCAAAAAAGTACTCGGAGGCTACAGCCAGGAACTCGGCCTCATTGGTGGACGCGTAAGGGTCGATGTCAGAGTGGCCGCGTTCTATCCTACTGATCTCCTGGTGCATCATCTTGAGCCAAGGCGTAGCATACTCATGTGGTAATACATTCTCAGGCACACCATCCGTAGCACCATCGCTTTTATCTAAAAGGTGCACAAATTCGTGGATGCCGGTATTGCTCTTGCCCGATGTAGCCGAAAAGCCTTTCGTCAATGCCGCCCTCGATAGTAACATTTGCCCGTTCATATAGCCTGAGCCTACCATGCCCATTATGTTGCGGCCCTCGCCATCGCCCTCAAATTGAAACTCATTGTTGAATGTGTCAGGATACAAGATCACATTGGTGAGGTTGGTATAACGCCATTCTTTATAGCCAAAAATGGGGATGATAGCGCTTGAGGCGATCAGCACCCGGTCAAGGTCGGTGATCTCCAAACCTACACCCTCAATGCGTACCGCTTCCAAAAAGCCGGCGATCATGCTTTCGAACCGGGGCTTTTCAGTATCGGCCAGGTCGCGGTAATAACTCACATGCTGTTGCAGCAACTGTTGTAACGGCTTGCTAAGCGTAACATTGGCAGGCAGATCGGCAGGCTTTTTACTGAACAGTCTATAGGCCGCATAACCCAGGCCCAGCAATATTATAACGGTGATGATGGTGAACGTGATCATAGTATATGGATGATGATAACACCGTACCGGGTAAAAGGTTGCTAAAAGCAAAAAGCCCTTGCTTTAGGCAAGGGCTTTGATATACTTAGAGCTTAAAAGAATTAAGCAGCTTGTTGCTTACGGATGATGTTCAATGCGCCACCGGCTTTGAACCACTCGATCTGCTGAGCATTGTAGGTATGGTTAACAGCAAATGAATCCTGCGAACCGTCGGCGTGGTGTAACACCACGGTCAGTTGTTTACCAGGAGCAAATTCGGTCAGACCCAGGATGTCGATCTTGTCATCTTCCTGAACTTTGTCGTAATCGGCAGTATCAGCAAAGGTGATGGCCAGCATACCTTGTTTTTTCAGGTTGGTCTCGTGGATACGGGCAAATGATTTTACCAGGATCGCACGTACGCCTAAGTGACGTGGCTCCATGGCAGCGTGCTCACGTGATGAACCTTCGCCATAGTTCTCGTCGCCTACTACTACGGTACCAATGCCATTGGCTTTGTAATCGCGCTGAGTAGCTGGTACAGGACCGTACTCACCAGTGATCTCATTTTTAACGCTATCGGCATTGTTATTAAAGTAGTTGATGGCACCGATCAGCATGTTGTTACTGATGTTATCCAGGTGACCACGGAACTTTAACCATGGACCGGCCATAGAGATGTGGTCGGTAGTACATTTACCTTTAGCTTTGATCAGCAAACGCAGATCTTTAAGGTCGGTACCTTCCCAGGCCGCAAATGGCTCCAGTAATTGCAAACGTGACGATTTTGGATCAACGATCACCTGTACGCCGCTACCATCGGCAGCTGGTGCCTGGTAACCGGCATCCTCAACAGCAAAACCTTTTACTGGTAGCTCGATGCCTTGAGGCTCGTCTAACTTAACCTGCTCACCGTTCTGATTGGTCAGCGTGTCGGTCATTGGGTTAAAGGTAAGATCACCGGCGATAGCTAAAGCGGTAACGATCTCAGGCGAAGCCACGAAAGCGTGGGTATTAGGGTTGCCATCCTGACGTTTGGCAAAGTTACGGTTGAACGAAGTGATGATCGAGTTCTTGCGGGTAGGATCGTCAGTATGACGTGACCACTGACCGATACATGGACCGCAGGCGTTTGCCAAGATCACACCACCTATCTTCTCGAAGGTATCTAAATAACCATCGCGCTCTACGGTGTAACGCACCAGTTCTGAACCTGGGGTTACGGTGTACTCGGCTTTGGTCTTCAAGTTCTTATCGATAGCCTGTTTGGCCAAAGAGGCCGCACGGGTGATATCCTCGTAAGATGAGTTGGTACAAGAGCCGATCAAACCTACCTCTAAAGTGGTTGGCCAGCCGTTCTCTTTAACAGCAGTAGCGAATTTTGATAAAGGCCAGGCCAGGTCCGGAGTGAACGGACCATTGATGTGTGGCTCCAGCTCGCTCAGGTTGATCTCGATCACCTGGTCAAAGTATTGCTCAGGGTTTGCGTAAACCTCTTCGTCGCCGGTCAGGTGCTGGGCAATGGCATCGGCCATGTCAGCGATGTCGGCACGTTTGGTACCACGCAGGTAAGCAGCAGCTTTATCGTCGTAACCGAAGATAGAGGTGGTAGCACCGATCTCGGCACCCATGTTACAGATGGTACCTTTACCAGTGGCCGATAATGAACGGGCACCTTCACCAAAGTACTCAACGATGTAACCGGTACCGCCTTTTACGGTCAGAATGCCAGCCACACGCAGGATCACGTCCTTGGCCGAGCTCCAGCCCGAAAGTTTACCGGTCAGTTTCACACCCAGCAGCTTAGGGAATTTAAGCTCCCATGGCAGGCCAGCCATCACGTCGCAGGCATCAGCACCACCAACACCGATAGCCACCATACCCAAACCACCCGCGTTAGGGGTGTGTGAGTCGGTACCGATCATCATACCACCCGGGAAAGCGTAGTTCTCTAACACTACCTGGTGAATGATACCTGCACCTGGTTTCCAGAAACCGATACCGTATTTATCAGACACTGACGACAGGAAGTCATAAACCTCGCTGTTGATGTCTTTAGCTGTATTTAAGTCTTCAGTAGCACCGATCTTGGCTTGGATCAGGTGATCGCAATGCACGGTTGAAGGTACCGCAACTTTAGGGCGACCAGCTTGCATGAACTGCAGCAGGGCCATTTGCGCGGTGGCATCTTGCATGGCCACACGGTCAGGTGCAAAGTCAACATAATCCACACCACGCTGAAAAGCTGCTTTAGCTTCGCCTTCAGAAAGGTGGGCATATAAAATTTTCTCGGTTAAAGTCAAAGGTTTGCCGGTCGCTTTGCGGGCCGCATCTATACGGCTGCTGTAGCGGTCGTACACCTTTTTGATCATATCTAAATCAAAAGCCATTTGTTTGATCCTTTTAGGTAAAAAATGAACAATAGTACGTTCGCGAACTCTGCAAAAGTGCGAACGCCGCGAATGTACGAAATTTACAGTTTGAAAGGTAAATGGGTTTGGGTCAAATACTATTTAGATTTATTCTCGATTACAACACCTCGCTGGTGTAAGTGTTTGACCGACACGGCGGAATAGTTAGGCTGTTGGAGAAGATAGACGGGGTACTCGGGCGTCTCGGGTATCAGGTTAGGTCCGTCGTACTTACTGCCACTTGTCATGTTGAACTCAGTGAAACATCACATACGCCAAGCGGGTGAGATAGTCAGCTGTATAAGATCCTTCGGCTCCGCTCAGGATGACAAGTTGGTAACATAAACGTAGCGAACTTACCACAATCATCCCTCATCCAACACCCCATCACCAACTCCACCTAAAATGCGTATTTTTGCGTTTTAACTACCGCATCTTGAGCGAACTATACACCAAACATAAAGAGCATTTCGATTTTGCCGAAGGCGAGCTGCTGCTGATCAACAAGCCTTACCGCTGGACCAGTTTCGACATCGTAGGCAAAGTACGTAACGCTTTCAAACCCCTGAAATTAAAGGTAGGCCATGCCGGTACCCTTGACCCGCTGGCCACCGGATTGCTGATCGTCTGTACCGGCAAAATGACCAAACAGATCGATACCTTTCAGGCCGAAGAAAAAGAATACACCGGCACGTTGGTACTGGGCGCCACCACCCCATCATATGATATGGAGACCGAGCCCGACCAGACCTTTGATATCACCCACCTGAACGAGCAGGACCTGCGCGACGCCTGTGCTCAGTTAATCGGTGAGATACAGCAATACCCGCCAGCGCACTCGGCCATCAAGGTGAACGGCGAACGCCTGTACGAAAAGGCCCGCCGCGGTGAGGACGTAGAACTCAAGTCGCGCACGGTGACCATCACCGAATTCGAACTTACCCGTATCGAACTGCCCGAGGTAGATTTCAGGGTCGTATGCAGCAAAGGCACTTACATCCGTTCCCTGGCACATGACCTGGGCAAGGCCGTGAACAACGGCGCCTACCTGAGCCGCCTGCGCCGTACGCGTAGTGGCAATTTCAAGGTAGAAGATGCCTGGGAGGTTATGGAGCTGGTGAATATGATCAAGCAAAAGCCCCACCCAAACCCTCCCCGGGAGGGAGGGCTTCAGGAGAACGACGGTGAGAACGTCAGGACCTACCGGGAGAGTGCGAATCCTCTGAGCTATGAAACCCTGAAAGGAAATAGCCTGGCCAATCGTCATGTTCCTACAGAAGCAGAAAACGTGATGTGGCAATTACTGCGTAACAACGCCACCGGTTACAAAGTAAGGAGGCAGCATGTGATCGATAACTTCATTGTTGACTTTGTGTGCTTACAAAAAGGATTGGTGATCGAGGTTGACGGCAAATACCACGAAACCAATAAAGAAGCCGATGATACAAGAACAGAAATGCTGAATCATTGGGGCTTCGAAGTGGTCAGATTCACGAATGATGAAGTTTTAAGCGCTCCTCAAAAGATATTTGGCATTATAAACGAAAAGATAAATAGCCTACCAGATAGGGAGCAAAAAGTTCACTTATCAACAAACGAAATGTCATCCGATAATTATTATAAAGCCCTCCCTCCCGGGGAGGGTTTGGGAGGGGCTGGAGGGGCCGGAGGTTTATCATGAAGATCTATCACCACATTGACGAGTTCACGCCGCTGAGTAATGCGGTGGTCACCATTGGGACCTTTGACGGGGTACACCAGGGGCACCGGCAGATCATAGCCCAGTTGAAAGAACTGGCGCAACAGACCGGCGGCGAAACGGTGATCCTTACCTTTTTTCCGCATCCGCGCATGATCATTCATCCGGAGGACCAGGACCTTAAGCTGATCACCACCATACATGAGCGGGCTCAACTGCTGGAAGCATTGGGTGTCGATCACCTGATCATTACACCTTTTTCTCGCGATTTCTCTAACCAAACGGCTGAGGCATACATCCGCGATGTGCTGGTGAACCGCATTGGTACCCGCCGCATCATTATCGGATATGATCACCGTTTCGGCAAGGACCGCCAGGGCGGTATAGCTGATCTGCAAAAAGCAGCGCCGGTATACGGCTTTGAGGTGATCGAGATACCGGAACAAGACATTAACGATGTAGCCGTGAGTTCGACCCGTATACGGGAAGCGCTTATGGTGTCTGATATCGACAAGGCCAATACCTTTTTAGGTTACCCCTTTTTTATAACAGGCAAGGTGATCCGCGGTAACCAGATCGGGCGGCAACTGGGTTATCCTACGGCAAACTTACTGGTAGAAGAAGGCTACAAGCTGATCCCGGCCGATGGCATATTCGCCGCCACGGTAAAAATTGGCGACGAGGAGTTCAAAGGGATGGCCTATATCGGTCATCGGCCCACCATTAACGGTATGACCCGCAATATCGAGGTCAATATATTCGATTTCGACCGCGACATTTACAACCAGACCCTGCAAATGAACTTTATCCATTTTGTACGGCATGATGTAAAGTTCACCTCACTGGAAGGATTGAAAGAACAACTGGCGCAGGATAGAGTAGAGGTTTTGAAGATGTTGGATTCGTAGAAGAGTTGATAGCTGATGGTTCATAGTTCATGGAGGAAGTATGTTCTGCCATCACTTTCTATGAGTATCAATAACTACCATGAACTATCATCTATAAACTATGAACTGATCCATCTTTTTTCTCATAATTCGCTAATACTTTATAAATTGGTCTTTTAGATGGGGTTGGTCAGCGTAAAAACTGCTGTGAATCACACCCCAACTACCAACGCACTAAATGAAACTGAACCTCGATAAGCAGGAAAGTGAGTTCCTCGACCGCGTGCTGACCCATTGGGAACGCGAAGGCTCGCTCACGCCCGAACAGGTCAAACAACTGAAAAGCTCTACCGAGGTAAAAGGTTTCGATTGGATGCGCCTGGCGCAATACTCTTTCTGGATCGCGCTCGTTTGCGGCGCCATCGCCATTGGTTCACTCATCATTAGTGATAAGGTACTCAACTGGCTAAAAGGACTGTATTATACGCCTGATATCCTGATCAGTGCCGCGGCTGCCCTGATCGCCGCCGCTGCTTACTTTTTGGGCAACCGCCGCGAAAAGATATACCCCGAACGGGTTTTCAGTAATGAGGCTACCATATTTACCGGGGTGTTGTTCACGGCCTGTAGCATAGCTTACCTGGGCAAAGCGCTCGATAACGGTTCCGGGCACTTCTCTTTGTTATTCCTGCTCTCGGTACTCATTTATGGCGTGCTTGCCTATAAACTTAACTCGCGTATGATCTGGCTGTTCATGCTGGTATCATTGGGTAGTTGGTTCGGTACCGAGACCGGTTATCAAACGCGCTGGAGCTATTACTTTTTAGGGTTGAATTACCCGTTGCGTTTCGTATTGTTCAGCCTGGTGCTGTTGGCTGGTTGCTACCTGCTAAAAAGCAAAAAATGGCTGGCCAACTTTTGGGACCTTACCTACGTGGTCGCCCTCTTATATCTATTCATTTCTTTGTGGCTGCTCAGCATATTTGGCAATTACGGCCACATAGAAGAGTGGGCCAACGTAAAGCAGCTCGACCTTTATTACTGGGGAATTATAGCCATGGCTGTGGCCGGTGGGTTCACCCTCTTTGGGTTAAAGACCAAGGATGCCATCGCACGCGAGTTCGGTATCACGTTCGTGCTCATCTTCATTTACACCAAATACTTTGAGTACCTGTGGAGCCACATCCCGTACACGGTATTCTTTGCTATACTGGCCTTATCGTTCTGGTTCATTGGCCGCCGGGCTGAAAAGATCTGGAACCTGAACGTGTGATGATCAGGGCGGTGTATCGTCATAAATTCGAAACATATTTTAGCGCCCAACGTTAAAAATATAACTAATTCGTATTTTTGTACCGATAGTTATAAGCCAGTTTTGAAGACCAGTTCCTTAAAATATCTTGCTTTAAGTTTCCTGCTTGCGATCATGCTCGAAGGCAGCCATATTCCTGTTATCTCTATTTTTGGCCAGCACATCAGTGCCAGTATCAATGGTGATGACAACAGCGCCGAAGATCCTATCAAGGAGACCGAAAGCCTGAGGGTAGAGACAGCGAGAGACTATCTTCACGAGCTTACTTATTTCAACTTTACCGAACCCGTACTTTTATTGCCCTACCGTTCTAAAGGTGTGGTGAACGATCGTGCCTCATACTGGCATTACGCCGAGGTACTCACTCCACCGCCATCCTGCTAAGCTTTTTTTCTTATTCCCTTTTCAACCGGTCGGGTAATGCATGTGCATGGCCGTCCCGTTAGTGTACCTATTTATTTTATCTATCATAACTACGATCATGAAAAATTTGAAATTCGTGATGGTGCAATTGGCACTGTCATTATTCGCTACTGTAGCGTTAGCACAAACCAAACAAGTTAATGAGGACGACCTCAAAAAGAATATGTCGCCCGTGACCGGCGCTTTAGATGCGGTGAACCGACTGCAACCGGTTACTTACCAGTATAATACCCAACTGGTACCGGGTGTGAAGATGCCGGGTGGTACCCAGTATGGTTTCAATGCCGATAATGTACGTTCGGTATTACCGGCCCTGGTACGTACCGAAAGCAGGCTATATCCTGCCGGCAAAGGCAGCCAGCGCTCGGCCGATGTTAGCACCGTTGATGTGCAAGGTTTGGTGCCTGTACTGTTGGGCGCCATCAAAGAGCAGCAACAACAGATCGACGCCCTGAAAGCGGAGTTACGTTCTTTACAAAAGAACAATAACACCTCGGCCTCAGTAGGGAGCAAGTAATTAAATAAAATGTGTAATGAGCCGGGTCCCTGATCAGGGACCCGGCTTTTTTTATGCCTGATCTTTTTTTGACCAGCTGATCACCGCCTTTATCTCGGCATAGGTGTAGGCATCGCCCAATACCTCTTTGAGGGGAGCAAGGCGCTCGGTGCCATACTTCTCAATGGCATCCTGTATCGCAGGGATCTTTTTGGCTGTCACCAGTTCATATACATCCAGTTCGCCGGTCTCGATGAAGCCGCACAGGTGGTTCTGTATGGTGGTGATGCTTAACTGGCGTTGTTGCGCGATCTCGTCCAAGCTCAGGCCGCCCTTGTATAGTTCAAGGCTCTCGCGCTGGGTGTTACCTGATGATGCCCGAGGGCTTTTGGTGCGGGTGGCTGGCTTGCTTTGCTTGGTCCCGATCTTGGAGGTCAGTCCGTACTGGTGGCAATACGCCAGTGTGGCCTGTAAAAAAGCGTCGCCATAGCGTACCAATTTCACTTCACCAAAACCCGATATCTTGCTTAGCTCGTTAGGGGTTTGCGGCAGGTAGGTGGCGATCTCAAGCAAAGTAGCGTCAGACAAAATGAGGTAGGCCGGTACGTTCTCTTTCATGGCCAGGTTGAGGCGTATGGTCTTGAGGTCTTGCAATAGCCCGGCCTCGTATACCGGTGTCTGCAACTCGGTGGCCAGTTCCACCTCCTCGGCTATGCTGAACTCTACCTTTTGGCGGCCTTTCAGCACGTCCTCACTTTGGTCGGTCAGTTTCAGGATCGGGTATTGATCATCGGTGGTGCGCAAATAGCCCTGGGTCACCAGCTGGGCAATGTAGCGTTGCCAGTCGGCCTTACTCACATCGGCACCAATGCCATAGGTCTTGAGCTGTTTGTGGTCGGCCCATATCTTTTCGCTTTTGGAGCCGCGCAGCAGATCGATCACATAGTTCGCGCCAAAGCGCTGATCCAGCCGGGCAACGGCCGATAGGGCCTTTTGAGCCAGCACGGTACCATCAATGGTCTTATATTCGGTGAGGCAAACATCGCACGAGCCGCAATGATCACCAAAGGGTTCGTTAAAATAGTGCATGAGGTACTGTCGGCGGCAGGTTTGTAGCTGGCAGTACTTCACCATATCGTCCAGCTTTTTAAGCATGATGGCGCTTTGTTCCTCGTTGCCCTCGACCCGGGCAAAATTCTTGAGCTTAAAAGCATCACCCGCCGAAAAGAATAGCAAGGCTTCGGACGGCAAACCATCGCGCCCGGCACGGCCGGTCTCCTGGTAGTAACCTTCTATATTTTTGGGCAGGTCGTAGTGGACCACGTACCGCACGTTACTCTTATTAATACCCATGCCAAAGGCAATGGTAGCTACCATGATCTTGATCTCATCGCGCAGGAACTGTTCCTGGTTGCGGGCCTTGGTATCAATGTCCAACCCGGCATGGTAGGCACTGGCCGCATAGCCCTGTGCCCGCAGATCGGTGGCCAGGTCCTCAGTGGCCGCGCGCGACAGGCAATAGATGATGCCCGACTCGTCGCGCCGCTCGTTCAAAAAGTGGAGCAGTTGCTGGTAGGCGTTCTTTTTAGGCGACACGGTGTAGCTGATGTTAGGCCGATTGAAGGAGGAGACGAACTCGGCCGGCTGGTGCAGGGCCAGCTTGTCGCGAATGTCTTGCCGGGTCAGCTCATCGGCTGTGGCGGTTAGGGCGATCACCGGTATGAGCGGGAACTCCGTTTTAAAGTGTGCCAGCATCAGGTACTCGGGCCTGAAATCATGCCCCCAGTGCGATATACAGTGTGCCTCATCGATCGCGATCAAGCTTACCGGTAGCTGTTTCAAAAAGCTTACCAAACGGCTCTCCGAACTGAACAGCCGCTCAGGCGCCAAATACAGCAACTTGATCTCGCCATTTTTGACACGGCTAATGATATTGGTTTGTTCGCCGCTGCTTTGGGTAGAGTTAAGATAGGCCGCCGGGATGCCGGTCAGGTTTAGCGCATCCACCTGGTCTTTCATCAACGCGATCAGGGGCGATATCACCAGTGTGAGCCCTGGCAACAGTACCGCAGGCAACTGGTAACAAAGCGATTTACCACCACCCGTGGGCATCAGCACCAAAGCATCGCCACCGCTCATCACCTGTTTAATGATGGCCTCCTGCTGGTGACGGAACTGCGTGTAACCGTAATATTTTTGTAGTGCCTGTAACGGGGTCATGGATGGATCAAGGAATGTCAGCGCTGCCTTAGAACGGGCAAAGCTACAATTTTTATATGGCTGGCAATGGTTGTTAGCGTTGCATTGCTTAGCTTAGGCACATCAGATCATTTTGCATGAAAAAACTTTACACACTGGCTTTGCTGTTAGCCGTGGCTTGTTGTTCGTTCGCACAGGCGCTGCGTACTCCTGCACAATTTGTAGGGTATGAGCTGGGCAGCCAGTATACTTATCATTACCGCATTGCCGAGTATTTTCAGTACATGGCGCAAGCCTCTAAAAAGATAAAGCTGTTGCCTTATGGCACCACTAACGAGGGTCGCCCCCTTATGGTGGCCTTTGTAGGTAGTGAGGAGAACTTGGCACGGTTGGATGACATCCGTAACCACAACCTGTATTTGGCCGGTTTGAGTAAAGCCCCTGCCACACTGACCAATGCCCCGGCCATTGTTTGGCTGAGCTATAACGTGCATGGCAACGAGCCAAGCAGCAGCGAGGCGGCCATGCAGACGCTTTATGATATGGTGGATCCCGGCAACAGCCGTACACAGGCCTGGTTAAAGAATACCATAGTGGTGATCGATCCTTGCCTGAACCCTGATGGGCGCGACCGTTACGTGAACTTTTATAACCAGGTGCGTGGCGTTACGCCCGATGCCGACCTGGTATCGCGCGAGCACATGGAACCCTGGCCGGGTGGGCGGGTAAACCATTATTACTTTGACCTGAACCGCGACTGGGCCTGGCAAACGCAAAAGGAGGTGCAGGCCCGTGCCGGTCTGTATAACCAATGGCTGCCGCAGATCCATGTCGATTTTCATGAGCAGGGCGTTAACAACCCATACTACTTTGCCCCGGCGGCCGAGCCTTTTCATAAGGACATTACGCCGTGGCAGCGCGAGTTCCAGACCACCATCGGGAAGAACAATGCCAAGTACTTTGACCAGAACGGCTGGCTGTACTTTACCAAAGAGGTGTTCGACCTGCTGTATCCATCTTATGGAGATACCTATCCTTTATATAACGGCTCCATTGGCATGACCTATGAGCAGGGTGGTGGCCCGGCAGGTGGACTGGCCGCGCAAATGCGCAGCGGCGACACCCTTACCCTGGCCGATCGCATAGCCCATCATCACTCTAACGGGTTGAGTACGATCGAAACAGCATCGGCCAATGCTGCCAAGATACTGACCGAGTATAAGCGCTACTTTGATAATGCCCGCACCAATCCGCCGGGTACGTACCAAACGTATGTGATCAAGAACGAGAATGCCGATAATATGGTGAAGCTGGAGCAACTGCTCACCAACAACCGGATCGAGTATCATACTAACCTGTCGCGCAAGGCAAGTGGCTTTAACTATTTCACCGGCGCTACCGAGGGTTTTAACGTGGAGCCTAAAGACATTGTGATCGATGCGCACCAGCCGAAAGCCGTATTGCTGACCGTACTATTGGAACCCAAGACCTTTGTGGCCGACTCTAATACTTACGACATCACGGCATGGTCGTTACCTTATGCTTATGGTCTTAAGGCCTACGGCGTTAAAGGATCGATGGATCTATCAGGCGCAAAACCGGCCCCGGGCACACTTACACAGGCTGCACCTGAATATAAAGGTGCTTATGCCTACGTTGCCGAATGGCGCAGTGTGGAGGATGTGAAGTTCTTGTCGTACCTGCTGCAAAAAGGCGTAAAAGTACGGGTGTCTAATGCACCGTTCGAGGCGGCCGGCAAAAAATTCGCAGCTGGCTCGCTCATTATCACCCGTGCGGGCAACAAACAGGCCGATATGGAACGGGAGCTTACTGATGCCGCTTCCAAGTATCAGCGCAAATTGACACCGCTCACTACCGGCTTCTCTGACAAGGGGGCCGACCTAGGCTCAAGTGCTGTAGGTTTTTTGGCCAAACCTAAAGTGATGCTGGTTTCGGGCGAGGGTGTATCGGCCAATGACATGGGCGAGGTATGGCACTTTTTTGAACAGCAGATCGGTTACCCGGTTACCGTGGTACGCTACCAGGACCTGGAGCGCATCAAGCTGAGCGATCATGATGTAATGATCCTGCCAGATGGGCGCTACTCCAAGTTCCCGCTGGAACGCATACAGGATTGGGTGAACGATGGCGGCCGCCTGATCGCCATGGGCGGCGCGATCAGCCAATTCGCCGATAAAAAAGGTTTTAACTTAAAGAGCAAGGAAGAGGACAAAAAGGAAGACAAGAACAAGAAGCCCGACCTGATGCCGTACGCGGATCGTGACCGCGAATCATTAAAAGGCAATGTACCCGGTGCTATATATAAGGTATACCTGGACAATACACACCCGCTGGGTTACGGTTATTCTAAATACTATTATACCCTTAAACTGGGCGATGATGTGTACGACTACCTGACCGATGGCGCCGTAAATGTTGGCGTACTTAAAAAGGATAGCTACACTACAGGCTTTGCCGGCCAAAAGGCCAAACAAAAACTAAGCACTGGTCTGCTGTTCGGCGTGGAGCCTAAAGGCCGTGGCACCATCATTTACCTGGCCGATGATCCGCTGTTCCGTAGTTTTTGGGAGGGCGGCAAGCTGCTGTTCAGTAACGCCGTGTTCATGGTGAATTAAGAGGTCAAAGGCATGTTGAGATCAGCACCTTAAAAAGGTAGGAGAGAGGAGGGGAACGAGCGTGTTACATTTGCAAAAAAGTGTACACCGATGAAACCAAATTCCCCAAATTTCCCCGTTTTTTAGTGTTGCGAGATTTGTAAAAACCCAACTTTTTCAAGAAAAAACGACATTTTTCAAGAATGTAACACCAAATGTAACACCATAAGCGCGAAATGTAACACCTTGGAAAGTACAGCAAGACATCAGATCGCGCCCAGATAAGGTGAGGTGTGAGCATTTTTGCGAAATTGATAACGACTCTCTCAGATCAGAGTTGTACTAAAATACAAAGACCGCCCTGTGGTACAGTGGCGGTCTTTGTATATATATATATAATATAAGTATGATGCAGGTACTGGTTTAGTTACCTCCTTTTACACGGCCTTGTTCGGCACCTGAAGCGCTGTTATGGCGACGGCTTTGGATCTTGGCATTACCAAAGTTGTAGGTAAAGGTCAAACGGGCCACGCGGGTCTCGTTCTTTTGGAACACGTTAAAGTTCAGGTTGCCCTGGCGTACGGTGAGGTATTGCTGGCGGGTGTTAAAGATATCGCTCACCGAGAATTTCAAAGTAGCTTTCTTAGCCGCGAACGACCTGCTCACACCGGCGTCAAAGCCATAGTTACGGCGTATATGGAACAAACCATAGGTCAATGCCGATTGGTAGTTAAAGGTACCCTCGAACTTTAAGGTCTTGCTCACGGTAAAGGTGTTGATCGAGTTGCCGTTGGCCGCATACTGGCCATTGTTGATCTGCAGATCAGGTGAGTTGGCTTTAAAGCCCAGGTAAAAACCGGTGATGTTGTTGTTCATGCTCCACCATTTGGCTATAGTGAACGGCAAATTCATATTCAGGTTGTAGGAATTCTGTATGGCCAGGTTCTCGCGGGTAATGAAAGTTACTTTTTGAGCGTCTATCTGTTTAGGTACCTCTACCATCACGTCGGTGGTGCGGCTGTAACCCAAGGTCAGGTTATAGCGTTTTTTAAAGGTATATGATAACTCGTACGAGTTGGTGAACTGCGGCCTCAGATTAGGGTTACCTTGCTGATAGGTGTAAGCGTTCAATATCTGTACAAAGCTGTTCAGGTCATCATAGCTTGGGCGATCTATACGGCGGCTGTAGTTGATACCTAAAGTATGGTTGTCACTCAGTTCCTGGTTAACGAACACGCTTGGGAACCAGCTTAGGTAGTGGCGTTCATTCACCGAAGCTACACCTTTAATATCGCGAGAGTCGCCTTTAGAGTTGGTTTGCTCTGCACGTAGACCGGCTTGTACCGAGGTCTTTTTCCAGCTCTTACTAAAGTTGAAGTAGGCAGCGTTCACGTTCTCGGTGTATTTATACAGGTTGGTGCGGCCGGCATCGGCTACCCAGTTGTTATTCAATAAGGAGTCGGTACGGAGGTCATTGTTGGTACCTACATAGCTCACCTTTAAGCCAGCTTCCAGTTTCATGGTCTTACCGATAGGATTCACGTAATCGGCCTTGTATGTCACGATGTCTATCTTGGTAGGTAGGCTGTTGCGTAGTAATGACTGGGTACGAAGGGTCTGGCCGTCGGCAAAAAAGTAATTGTTGGTGTAATTGTTGGTCTGGCGGTTCCAAAAGTAAGAGTAATCAGCATCCATACTTAACTCTTTACCCAGGGTATCAAATACCATGCGGTTGTTAATGTTGGCGGTGATGTTGTTATAACGGTCGGTGGCCATATTGCGGGTTGTGGTCACCGCGCTGTTGGTGATCTGGTCGGGGCTGATCAGCGTATTATTAAACGTGCTGGCATCAGAGGCCGAGTTGTAACCTGACACTTGTATGCCTAAAGTGTTCCTTTTATTGATGTCCCAATCGGCACCTGCCTTGTAGTTATGGGCGCTACGCTCGCGCAGCATATCGGTACGCTCATTAAAAAAGGTATTGGTTCCGCCATTGCTAATGGTACGGTTCAAGGTAATATCCTGCGGACGTTTGTTATTGTTATAGCTGTAATTACCAAAGATGTTCACATTGTTCTCCTTGTGGTTCAGGTTGAGCGATGTGCTGGCCTTATGGTTATGGCCGTAGCCACCGGTAGCTGCAAAGCTACCATTGGTACCGGCCTGGCGGTTCTTCTTCATTTTGATGTTGATGATACCTGCGTTACCGGCAGCATCATACTTGGCTGATGGGTTGGTAATGATCTCGATAGATTGGATGTTATTACCATCGGTAGACCTTAACAACGTAGCCAGCTGTGCAGCCGACAGGTAGGTCAACTTGTTATCGATCATTACGGTCACGCCTTGTTTGCCTTTCAGGCTGATGTTATCGTCCTTATCGACCGTAACGCCCGGAGCACGTTCCAGTATCTCCATAGCTGAGTTGCCCGCGGCCAGTACGCTGTTCTCCACATTCATTACAGTGCGGTCGATCTTGCGCTCGATCAGTGGTTTGGTAGCTACCACATTCACTGCAGACAGGTTCTTGGTGAGTGACCGTAACTGCAATGCAGGTACGGTGATGTTGCTGTTAGCAGTGATCGATACGGGGGCGCTCACCATTTTCTCATAACCTACAACGGTTGCTTTGATCAGGTAAGTACCGTTAACGATGCGTTCGATGGTGTAATGACCGGCCTCGTTGGTCAGGCTGCTTTTCACTACGGTCGAGTCTTTGGCCCGTAATAAGGTAATGGTGGCAAAGTCGACCGGTTTGTTTTGATCGTTGATCACGTTGCCATTGACTTTACCGGTAGGTGCTACTGCCTGAGCCTTGGCCAATACAGGTCCGGCTATTAGAGCAATGGCAGCAAATATTTTATAAATTATTGGTTTCATGTGTGTTATGATAGTTTAGTGTGTAAAAGTTGAGCAATAGTTATCCCATTAAAGATCTTCGGTCTTTTTAAATTTTAGTCGACTTGTTCTTTATGGTCGTTATGCTGGCCGAACGGACCGGCATGTTTTGTTATCTGTTAGTAAGATGCTCGTATACGCGCCAAGGTTACACCGAAACTTCATTTTTTTTCAGAAAGTATCTTTGGTGGGCAGGGGATACAGCTTCATTACCGGGCGCTAATGCCCGCTATCTTATGTTTTAAGATAGAGGAAAAGCGAGAAGAAAAAGTAAGCACCCGGCGTGCTGCCATTTATAACATCATGAACAGTAGTGGCAGCACGCGGGCGCTTATATCTTAGCGTTTGCGGTGACGTCTGATCACCACGGGTTTGCGTGATGGCGCTTCAACGCTATCAATATATATAGTATCAGGAGCAGGCACCGTCGCCGATATGGTGTCTATGGTGGTCGACTGGTCATCTTGCACTTGTACGCCATTATCGCTGCTGATGGTAGTGCTGTCCAACTTGCATCTCAGTCCTTCATTGGTCATCACGAACGGAGCGTAACGGTTCTCACTGCGGTTCTCGCCACCAGGATTGCAGTTATAGAGGTCGATATAATTAGTGATATAGCGCGCGATGCGGTCGTTCACCATCAACGTGGCGTTGAGAGGTATACGCAGAACTAAGCGTACTTCTTCATTATGCCATCCTTTAGGGTCAAGGCGGCGCAGCTTACGGTCGAACTTCAGTACCGAGTCTTGTTGGATGAACACGTAGCGAGTATTACGGGCATTGCTCAGGGCACTCTCATAATTACGGCCACGCGAGGTGAATTCCTCCTGCAATACCGGGTAAGGCACGTCTGAACGCTCGATGTCGATCTGCATATTGCGAGGGTTCATGTCCTCTTCGTCATGTTGCGTGAGCACCATGTCTCTGAACTTGTTCTTGATATCCAAGCGTGAGCTGTCCTCTGCGGTCAGGTACATGGTCTCGTTCAATTCCAAATAGTACACCTGTTTGGCGTTAGGCTGTATCTTAAGTGTCTTGGTAAATCCGGCCGAATCCCTGAACTCCGACAATACCCTTGAGGTATGCACGCCTAATATAGCTACGGCGCTGATCCAGATCACCAACAAAGTAACACCTGCCGACCGGTTGAGGCCGGTGGTACCGAATATCGCTGAAGATATCGCCACGATGATCGCGGTCAATGGCAGCACCACGATGATGAGGAACGCGGCCCTTACCTGGTTGATGTACTCGTAATTAAAAAAGCTGTCAGGTACCGAGAATTGATTGCCCCCGAAGAACCAGGTAGATACCAGTGCAAAGATAGCCATAATGATGAGCGCGACACACATCAGGATCACCGCTATGCCGAGCAATTTGATGATCACTTTGCCGGAGGTACGGAAGAACACGCCTAAGTGATGAAAGAAGTCACTGATCAGGTCGCGGGTCTTGTAAATGAACGGACGGGCATCATGTGTCATCTCGTTCAAACGGCCGCTCACCGAATTTAATTCTGCCTCAAAGTTCCTTTTGAAGCCTTGAAGATCCAGTGGTTCACCCTTCATGGCCATGCGTTCGGCACGGTTATGCGCCTTGGGTACGATCAGCCAAAGGATGATATATACCAAAGCACCGCTTCCGAAAAACACGAACGCAGCGGCGAACATGAACCGGATCCAGATGGCCTGCACGTCAAAATAATTGGCTATACCGGCACATACACCACCGATCAAGTGGTCGTCGGGATCTCTGAACAGGCGGCGTGTGCCAGTTGTAAAAGGCGAGGCAGGGTCTTCAAAGCGTGTTTGATCTTCTTGTTCGGCACTTTCAAAGTCCTTCACCGAACCCATTTGTGCGATCACGGCCTGTACGTCCAGGTCAATAATGGCTTGGCGGCTTTCGCGTTCCAGTATCTCGGTGAACATTTCGGCTATGCGGTTCTCGATGTCGGTAGTGATCTCGAGGCTATCGGCCGAGTTGAAAAAGTGTCTTTTTACGTCGGTCATGTACTCCTTGAGCAGTTCGTAAGCCTGTTCCTCGATGTGGAATACAGTACCGTTTATGTTGATGATGATCGTTTTGTTCATGATGGTGATATGATAGGTGGTGCGATTATTTTCTTCCTTCGATAGATGTATTTACGGCAAAAGCAAGTTCCTGCCAGGTCTTGTCCAGTTGCTCAAGCACTTTGCGGCCGTCATCTGACAGAGCGTAATACTTTCGTGGCGGACCGGATGTGGATTCTACCCAGTTGTAGCTGAGCAGGCCGTTATTTTTTAATCGGGTTAGCAACGGGTACAAAGTGCCCTCAACCACAAGGAGTTGTGCTTTTTTAAGTTCGGCGATGATGTCTGATGCATATATCTCGCCCTTGGCGATCACACAGAGTATGCAATACTCCAGTATGCCTTTTCGCATTTGGGTTTGGGTGTTCTCTACAAGCATGATACAAAGATATATGTTTAAGAATGTATTATGCAATACATAGTACTAAAATAAATGAACTTAATTAAAAATTGGTCGAATTTTAACTTTGTCGTTACAAAATTTGATTTTGTATAAATTATAACATACTTTTAATGAGTATTTAATAATTAACTGAACTTAAAACAACAACATGAAGAAACTTCTACTTCTGAGTTTGTGCTTGGTTTTGCTTTGCTTTGGGCAAACTTATGCACAAGACCGTGCCGTAACAGGTACGGTTACAGCCAAGGACGACGGCCAGCCACTCCCTGGTGTGGTGGTGAAGGTCAAAGGCACACAGACCGCCAGTTCAACAGATGCTTTTGGTAAATACTCGATCAAAGTACCTACAGGTGGTGCTTTGGTGTTTACCTTTTTGGGCTATGATCAGCAAGAGAGCACTCCATCAGGTGCTGTATTGAACATTGCACTTGCGCCTAATGTAAAGCAGCTTGGCGAGGTGGTAGTTACCGCGTTAGGTACCCGCCGCGAAAAGAAATCACTGGGTTACGCTCAAACCACTGTGACCACTGAGCAGATCAATGCTTCGTCATCGATCAACTTATTCAGCGGTTTGCAAGGTAAAGTGGCCGGTGTACAGATCTCGAACACTTCGGGTGCACCAGGTGGTTCTACCAAAGTGATCATCCGTAGCTTCTCGTCTATCACTGGTAGTAACCAGCCTTTGTACATCGTTGACGGTGTGCCGATCGATAACTCACGTCCGGGTTCGGATGCCAACTTCGATTTTGGTAATAACGCTAACGATATCGATCCTAACTCGATCGAGAGCATGAGCATCCTGAAAGGATCAGCGGCTACCGCACTTTACGGTTCACGCGGTTCTAACGGTGTTATCTTGATCACTACCAAGAGAGGTAAAGCTGGCAAGCCGGTTATCGATGTGACCTTAGGTACCACATTGACCAACGTAGCTTTGACCTATCACCCGCAACAAGTGTTCGGTCAGGGTTGGGATTCACAATCTTACATCTCTGAGAACGGTAACTGGGGTCCTAAATATGATGGTGTGGTTAGACCATGGGGTGCCATTGTTGACAACTCTCAATTGTTGAAACCATTCTCATTCGTTAAAGACAATGTTAAGAACGCTTTTGATACCGGTTTGGAGTTGAACAACCAGATCGCGTTGAGTGGTGGTAACGAGAACTCTACCTACTACATGTCATACGGTAACGTATACAGCAACGGTATCCTGCCATCAAACAATGATTCTTACAAGCGTAACAACTTCAGCTTAAAAGGATCGACCACTTACAAAGGCTTCACAGCTGAGGCTTCAATGAACTATGTAAGCAAAGCCTCTCGTTTTGTGGCCACCGGCCAGGGCGACTCAGGTATCGGTTCTAACTTTTACGAAGAGATCCTGCAGATCCCGGGCAACATCCCGATCCGCGACCTGCGCGACTACAAGAACAAATACTTTAACGTTGATAACTACTTTACCCCATTTGCCGAGAATCCATACTACACCTTGTATGAGAACGGTAGCCGCTACCGCAGCGATAGGGTGTACGGTAACGTCAACCTGCAATACAAAGCCAACAAATGGTTGAGCTTCCAGATCCAACAAGGTGTCGACGTGAATAACGCCGGCGACAGGATCTGGCACAACGTGAACAATCCTGCTGTAGGCAGCTGGAACGGTGCTAACCCTACCAACCCTGAAGGTGCTACCCGCGCTGCTGACGTTGGTAACGTGATCGAGGATGCGTACAAACAATTCGAATACGATTCGAAGGTCAACGCCCTTTTTAACACCGCTATCACATCTGATTTTGATTTGAACGGTTTAGTGGGTGTTAACTACAACGACCGTGGCAGCCGCACGCTGAGCAGCGAGGTTCAAGGTTTGACGATCCCTGGTTTCTACCAGTTGTCGAACACTTCTAACCAACCTACCAGCTTCGAAAATGAAAGCCACCGTCGTTTATTAGGCGTTTACGCTCAGGCCACTATCGGTTACAAACGTTACCTGTATTTGACCCTGACCGGCCGTAATGACTGGTCATCGACCCTGCCAAAAGGTAAGAACGATTACTTCTACCCAGGAGCCAGCTTAGCTTACAACATCATCGAGTCATTAGGTTTACAGAACAGCTCGGTATCAAGCGCCAAATTAAGAGCCAGCTACGGTAAGACCGGTAGCGACACCGATCCGTATCGTATCCTGAACGCCATCACCGCTACTAACGTTGCTTTAGGTTTTGGTAACAACTCGTTCCCATTCAATGGTGTACCAGGTTTCACCATCAGCAACCAGCTGAACAACGGTAACCTGAAACCAGAGACCCAGACCGAGCTTGAGTTAGGTGCTGAGGCAAGTTTCTTCAAGAACCGTTTAGGTTTTGATTTTACTTACTACAGCCGTGTTAAAAAAGACCAGATCCTTCCGGTATCAACTTCTCCATCATCAGGTTATACCACAGCAGTATTGAACTTTGGTAGAGTACGTAACCGTGGTATCGAGTTCTCGTTACATGGTACACCGATCAGATCTAAGGATGTGACCTGGGATGTGAACTACAACTTTACCCGCAACCGTAACTTAGTATTAGAGTTACCTAACGGTTTGAATAAGGTTGTTTTGAACAGTGCTTATGATGCACAATTAGCAGCTATCGCTGGTCAGCCATTGGGCGTGTTCTTGGCACCTCAAGCGGTTTATGATCCACAAGGCCGTATCGTAGTGAACAGCCAGGGTTTCCCGGTCACTTCAACAGAGTTGGGTAACTACGGTACTTCGCAGTCTGACTTCCAAATGGGTATGAACAACCAGTTACGTTACAAGAACTTTACTTTCAGCTTTACGCTTGATTGGCGTCAGGGTGGTAAGTTCTACTCTGGAACTGCCGACCTGTTGAACTTTGTTGGTGCTGACCAAAAAACTTTGTACAACGATCGTCGTCCGTTCATCGTACCTAACTCGGTACAAGCCGTTACCAACGCTAATGGTACCACCAGCTACGTAGAGAACACTACTCAGATCACCGAAACTAACGTTGATGATTACTACTATCCAACTTCTAACAAAGCTTTGGCTTACCAGAACCGGATCTTAGATAAGACCTTTGTTAAACTTCGTGAGGCTACTTTAGCCTACAGCTTGCCAGCATCTATCGCTCAAAAGGTAGGCGCCCAGCGTGCAATGATCACCGTATTTGGCCGTAACCTTTACACTTGGTTGCCAAAACGTAACCAAACCATCGACCCAGAGGTATCTAACCAGGGTATCGATCTGGCCAGTGAGTTAGGCGAGTTCAGGACCGCTCCTCCACTGCGTTACTTTGGTGCGTCATTAAAGGTTTCATTTTAATTGATCTAACAACATGAAAAAAACAACGATATATAAATCAGCATTAGTGCTTGCTCTGTCATCCCTGTCTTTCGGATGCAGCAAGATCGCTGATATAAACGTGAGCCCTAACAATCCTTCGATAGACAAGGCCACACCACAGATCTTATTCCCTTCGGCAGTAATATCGGCTGCTGGCCGTATGGGTGGCGAGTTGAATATATTAGGTGGTATATGGTCACAGTACTGGGCACAGTCGAACAACTCGAGCCAGTACCGTAGCATTGATGCGTATAACCTGATCCGTACTGACCTTAATGCTAACTACAGCGAGTTATTTGCCGGAGCACTGAATGACCTTCAGCTGGCTATCACTCAGTCAAAAGCACAGGGCAACAATCAGTATTACCTGATGAGCACTGTAATGAAAGCCGTAGTTTACGAAACACTGGTAGATCTTTACGATCAGGTGCCTTACAGCGAGGCGTTCAAAGGTATCGATGGCCTGCAGCCAAAATTTGATGATGGCCAGTCTATCTACAAAGGTTTGCTGGCCGAGATCGACGCTGCTTTAGCCACCAACTACTCTACCAACCTAACCGGTACCGCAGCATCTGCTGACTTCCTGTTCCAGGGTGATATGAGCAAATGGCGCCAGTTCGCTAACACGCTTGAACTAAGAATGTATCTGCGTATGATCAACAAGGCACCAGCTGATGCACAAGCCGGTTATCAAAAACTGAAAGCAAGGAATGCTGATTACCTGGCCGTTAACGCAGGTGTGACCAGCTACAGTGATAACACTGATAAGCGTAACCCGTTCTATACTTATAACGTTTACGCCCTTAATACTACCACTAACCTGCGTGCAAGCAGAACCTTAGCTACCTACCTGATCGCTAACAACGACCCTCGTGCGGTTAGCTACTTCGGTACGGCTAGCCCTGTATCGATAAATCAAGGTGATTTCAATGCTTCATTGACCTCACACCCAGAGTATGCTAACGCTAACACACCTGTTCAGAAACCTACCGATCCGGTATTTTTCCTGACAGCGGCTGAGTCTTTCTTCCTGCAGTCTGAGGCTGATCTTCGTTTCAACGGAGGTGCCAGCGCGGGCACATTGTACGAAGCTGGTGTTAATGCTGCTTTCGCACAGGCAGGCGCTACCCGCGGTTCATTGTATCCTTTCCCAACAGGTGGTACCACTGAGCAAAAGATCGAGGCGATCATCGTTCAAAAATGGGCTTCATTCCCTAACACAGGTCACACGCTTGAAGGTTTCTTTGAGCAAGAGCGTACCGGTTACCCACGTACAAGCACGGTATACTCTACCGATGCGTCTTATGTACCTGGCCAATGGGTTTATTCTGCCAACGGTGTAACATCGGGCCGTTTCCCTAAGCGTTTGGTATTCCCTGACGTTGAGCGTAGCCGTAACAGCAACACTCCTGCAGAAGTTCCGATCACCACTCCAGTATGGTGGGGTAAATAATCAATGAACACACCAATGAAATTGAACATGAAAAAATATTTAAAATTCATCGGGGCGGCATTGTTATGTGTCTCGATATACTCGTGCCAAAAAGATAATTTCGATTACCCAGAAGGTACTGTTGGAGAATCGACCATCACCAACTTCCCGGTATTTACCATGACCGGTAGCAAATATGTTGTGGTTGCAAAAGGTGGTACTTACGTGGAACCAGGTATAGTAGCTAAAGAAGGTTCCAATGACCTTAAAGTGACCACTACCGGTACGGTGAACACTGCTACGGCAGGTGTTTACACACTGAACTATTCTGCAACTAACAAAGACGGTTTTTCTGCAAAAGCGAGCCGTACGGTGATCGTTACAGGTCCTGATGCTACAGCAGCTGCTAATGACTTTAGCGGAACTTACCTGAGAGCATCAACAGGCCAGGTGGCTACCTTTACCAAGATCGGTTCAGGCGTTTACCTGGTGGATAATCCAGGTGGTGCTGCCAACGTGAGCTTGACCGCTGTTGCATTCAACCAGGTTGGTAACCGTGTGTACATCCCATCTCAGATCAGCAGCGATGGTTTGACCACGAGCTCATCAAGTGAGGTATCTACTGTGGTCGGTGGTAAGCTTACCGCTTTCTCATGGGTGATCAATAACCAAGGCTACGGAACCGCATTGCGGAACTTTGTTAAACAATAATTACTATTGCAAGATATTATGAAAAAGATCATATATACACTGATAGCATTCGTTGTCGTGTTCAGTTCATGCCGTAAGGACACGATCGATGCCGGCGGCACGGCAGTGCAGGATATGTCCGGAGAGTTTTGGGTACAGGCCGATGACGGCGACCCAGCTTGGTACCGTATCTCGACCTTTAACACCGCCTCTAACTCTTCTACCCAGATGTGGTTAAAAGAGACCGATTACGGGTATCAAACATTGGTGAACGTTAACCTGAGCGCAGGTACTTTTGCCCAGCCAAGCGGTACTGATATCACTGGCGCTTGGACCGCCAAACCGGTCGTGATCACCGATGGTAAGATCATCAAGAACGGTACCAAAGCGCCTGGTTCAGGTGTTACTACCGATCAGTTGACCTTTACGGCTACGATCTCGTCAGCTGCAAATGGTACCTATACCCTTAAGTATACCGGTTACCGTCGTACCAAATTTCTGGCTGACGATCATTAATACCGAACTTCATTCCATACAAAAGGCCCCTGTTCTGCAGGGGCCTTTTTTGTTTGATCACGATCTAGCGGCTTTCAGGGCCGCCTTCTTTTTTGAGCTGGTCCAGCGAGAGATTGGTGCCTCCGCCCAGGTTGTCTTCCAACTCTGTTTTGCTGCCTTGGTCAGCGGCCGGTGTGGCGTGCTGATCGCCTGCATCATCGGTCAGGTCGGTTTCCGAGCTGATACTGTCGTTCACAAAGCGTTCCTGCTCATCGGCGTTGAATTTGGCTGCATCGGCATTGCCGGCATCCTGTACGCGGTCGTTATCAGATGCCGATACATCGTTCGGCTGTTGTTCATTAGGTAGTGTCATGGTCTTCTGTGTTTATTAAAGCAACATCCTCAGCGCAAAGTGGTTTGGATGCTTGTCAAATGACGCTGGAATGATGGATACTTTAACGCCCGATTAAACTTTGATAAGGTTAGTTCGTCTATCAATAAGCAACATTGGAGATGAACAGTTAGGAGCCCAGTGTTCTGAAAGACAAAATGAGAACTTTAGGAAGATATTTAGCAGCACTTGGCCTAAGCGTGATCATCACATTCTCGCTTACTTATGACGCCAGTGCACAACGTGGTGGAAGAGGCGGCGGTGGCGGTGGTTTCCACGGTGGTGGAGGCTTCGGTGGCGGTGGCTCGCGTGGAGGTTTTGGCGGTGGCTTCGGTAGCCGCTCAGGCGGTAATTTTGGTGGAGGAAGCCGTCCGAGCTTTGGCGGTGGCAACCGACCAAGCTTCGGTGGAGGCAATTTCTCCCAAAGGCCAGATCGTCAAAGTTTCGGCTCAAGGCCTAACAACATTGATCGCTCAGGTATAAGGCCGGATCGTGGCGGATCCTCATTCTCGAGGCCAGGCTTTAGTTCGCCCCGTGGCAACTATGGTTTCAGGGGCAACTTCGGTCGTCCTGGTTTTAGTGGTCGTCCGGGAATTCGTCCTGGGTTTGGCGGTCGTTCATTTTACGGCCGGTCATATTACCGCGGTGGGGTAAGAGGTTTTTATGGTCGCCCTTATGGTGGTTTTTACCACTACTATGGTGGCTTTTACAATCAATATTACTACCCACGCTTAGGATTTAGCATCGGTGTGTTGCCTTACGGTTATTATCCGTTCTATTGGGGCGGTTACCCATACTATTACAGCAATGGCTTTTACTACCAGCAACAAAACAACCAATACACCGTGGTAGAGCCACCGGTTGGCGCCGAGGTAAATGCCCTGCCTGATAACGCCGAGGCCATCACGATAGATGGTGTACAGTATTACGAATCGAACGGTGTGTATTACTTGCCTGTTACCAAAGATAATGGCCGTGTGGTATATCGTGTGGCTGGTAAAGATGGTGAACTGAACACCGAAGATGGCCAACAAGTGAGTGGTACTGATAACGGCGCCATGCCGCAGATCGGTGACGTGATCGATGAGTTACCCGAGAACAGCCAGAAAGTAAAGATCAACGGCGAGAAATATTATGTAACGCCTGATGGTGTTTACCTGCATCAGCAGCGCGACAGTTCAGGAAAAAAGGTCTATGTAGTGACCGGCGTTCCTGACGATGGTCCGGATGATGATCAGCAATAAGATCTTTTAATAGTAGTGATGATAGTTTTTTGAGAAGAGGGTATGGCCGCAAGCCATGCCCTTTTCTTTTATGTTCGATCGTGATACCGACTTGACGCCCGGTCGGTCTTAAGTGGTAGTTTATTGTACCTGTTTGGCTTTCCGCAGTATGATCTTAAAGCCGAATAAGGTGACGATGAGCCACGCAAATATCATCAACATCAATATCGCCGATACACAAGCACTTGCGATAACTACCCACTGTGTAAAGGGCCAATGCTGGATCTTCATCGTGAAAGCTGTGATGTTCAAAAATAGAACGGGTATGATGGCGAACAGGATACTTTTGCGTAGGATCAATATGGTCTTCATGGGGTATAGGTATTCAGCTAAGTTATATAAAATTAAATATCGATAGGTAATATCTATAACTTATCTTATTAATTGATAAGCATACTACCAATGTATCCAACACATACATTTGTATAACAGATGTAAATAGGTAATAGCCGTATCAGCATCACTAATTAAATAATAAACCGAAAATTTACATGGAAAACGGATCAAATGACATCACTAAATGCCCGTTCCTGAACGGTGACATGAAGCACAATGTTGGCGGTGGGGGCACCCGTAACAATGACTGGTGGCCTAACCAATTAAAACTGAATATCCTTCGTCAAAACTCATCTTTATCGAATCCATTGGATGAAAGCTTTGACTATGCAGAAGAATTTAAAAGCCTTGACCTGGAAGCGGTAAAGCAAGACCTGTATGCTTTAATGACCGATTCGCAAGATTGGTGGCCTGCTGATTTTGGCCATTACGGTGGCTTGTTCATCCGTATGGCCTGGCACAGCGCCGGTACCTATCGCGTTACCGACGGTCGTGGCGGTGCAGGTGCAGGTTTACAGCGCTTTGCCCCTTTGAACAGTTGGCCTGATAACGTGAGCCTGGATAAAGCCCGCCGTTTACTTTGGCCCATCAAACAAAAATACGGTCGTAAAATATCATGGGCCGATCTGATGATCCTGACCGGTAACGTAGCGCTGGAATCAATGGGCTTCAAGACCTTTGGCTTTGCCGGTGGCCGTAAAGATGCCTGGGAGGCTGATGAATCGGTTTACTGGGGTTCGGAACGCACCTGGTTAGGTGGCGATATCCGTTACGCACAAGGTTCAGAAGGTGTTGACGAGGATCATGGTATCCTGGTATCTGACGATAATGCCGATGGAAAGGTGCATACCCGTAACCTTGAAAAGCCACTGGCTGCGGTACAAATGGGTTTGATATACGTGAACCCTGAAGGCCCTGATGGTAACCCTGACCCGGTACTGGCCGCTAAGGATATTCGCGATACGTTCGGCCGCATGGCCATGAATGACGAGGAGACCGTGGCGCTGATCGCCGGTGGCCATACCTTTGGTAAAACGCACGGTGCTGCACCGTCTGACCACGTTGGCGATGAGCCTGAAGGTGCAACGATGGAATCACAAGGCTTTGGCTGGCATAACAGCTTTGGTACAGGTAAAGGTGCCGATACCATCACCAGCGGCTTGGAAGTGACCTGGACCACTACGCCTACCCAGTGGAGCAACAATTACTTTGAGAACCTTTTTGGCTTTGAGTGGGAGTTGACCAAAAGCCCCGCGGGTGCCCATCAATGGGTAGCTAAGGATGCCGGCGACATTATTCCGGATGCTTACGATGCCAATAAAAAACACAAACCGACCATGCTCACTACCGATCTTTCTTTAAGGTTCGACCCGGAGTATGAAAAAATATCAAGACGCTTTTTAGAGAACCCTGACCAATTTGCTGATGCATTTGCGCGTGCATGGTTCAAACTGACCCATCGCGATATGGGGCCTAAGATGCTTTACCTAGGGAATGATGTACCTCAGGAAGACCTATTATGGCAAGACATCGTTCCGGCCGTTGATCATGCTTTGGTAGATGATGCTGATGTGGCCACCTTGAAAGATAAGATCCTGGCCTCTGGTTTAAGCGTTTCTGAATTGGCTTCTACCGCTTGGGCATCAGCCTCTACCTTCCGTGGATCAGACAAGCGTGGTGGCGCTAATGGTGCCCGCGTGCGTTTGGCTCCACAAAAGGATTGGAACGTGAATAACCCTGCTCAGTTGCAAAAGGTATTGGGCGTGTTAGAAGGTATTCAGAACGACTTTAACGGTGCACAAACTGGTGGTAAGAAAGTGTCATTGGCCGATCTTATCGTGCTTGCAGGTAATGCAGCTATAGAGAAGGCAGCTAAGGATGCAGGTCATGATGTTACCGTGCCATTCACGGCTGGCCGCACCGATGCTTCACAGGAGCAAACCGATGTGGAGTCATTCAAGTTCCTGGAACCTGTTGCTGATGGTTTCCGTAACTATCGTAAACCACGTGTACAAGTGCCTACTGAGGAGTTACTGGTAGATAAGGCACATTTGCTTACCCTGACCGCGCCTGAACTTACTGTGTTGATCGGTGGTTTGCGTGCCATCAACATCAACTTTGATGGTTCTAAGCATGGTATATTTACTCAACGCGAGGGTCAGCTGACCAACGACTTTTTTGTGAACCTGTTAGATATGGGTACAGCATGGAAGTCGGTCAACGGCGATCGTGAGCTATTCGAAGGTGCAGACCGCAAGACCGGTGAGGTAAAATGGACCGCCACCCGTGCCGATCTAGTATTCGGTTCACATGCGGAATTGCGTGCCATTGCCGAGGTTTACGGTAGTGCCGATGGCCAACAAAAGTTCATTAACGACTTTGTGGCCGCCTGGACCAAGGTAATGAACCTTGACCGCTTTGATGTGGCTGCCAAGTAAGACATTTATTTGATGTTCATATAAACAGAAGCGCCTGCCCGGTTCGTCCGGCAGGCGCTTTATATTTGATGGGAGCTGGTCGTCAGATCACTTCTTCAAACGCTTCAAGCCTTCTTTGGCTCGCTGTTCGATGCTGTTCTCTTGTTGATGATCTTTAAAGCTGATCGCCATTTGATAATAGGTTATGGCTCGCGCAGTATCCTTCATGTCCTCATACACGTTGCCCATCTTTAAGGCCGACATTGGCGCAAAATAGTACTTGGTACCTTTTCCCGCACTAATGGCCTGCTGGTAGCTGCTCAGTGCGTTGCTGTCCTTTTTCAATGCATCATACACTCGCCCCAGGCGGTAAAAATATTCGGCCTTGTCATGCGTGGTGTTAAAGGATGCAGCATCTTTATTCTTCAGTAGGTTCAATGCCTTTTCATACAAGCCACCATCGTACCACAAACGGGCACGCAGCAAGGCAGGGTCATATTGCGGGTCGGCGATTTCGGTGAGGGCGCGTTTATCGCGTTCGTTATAGATGTAGCCTTTGGTCTTGACCAACTGGACAAAGGCATTGTAGCGTTTAACGTTTCCATCCAGCAAGGCATCCCATGCCAGGTGCAGGTAGGTATCTTTAATGAAGTTTACGCCTTTATTGGTTTGCAGGAACTTATTGAAATAGTTGATCGCTGAATGGTCGTCAATATTCATGCGGGCCAGTGCCGAGAGATAATCCAGATAAGGGTATGACTGGTAGTCGGCACCGTCAGGAGATTTGTCAAAAAAGCTGATCGCTTCGGTGCTATGCCCGGTACGCAAGGCCACGTAGCCTTTAATGTAGCCTTTCAATAAGCTGGCGTCATCCATGTGCGAGGTATACTGAAGCATCTTGGAGTACGCCTGTGGGTCGTTCACTACGTCGGTTTGCAGGTAAGTGGTATAGAACACCGCTTCATCATAAAAGTATGCCTGATCGGTCCGTAAAAGCTTGTTGGTGGCGTTTTGTAACAGCGTCATTCCGTTCTCGATGTTGCCTTTGATGCCGAACAGATTCAATGCGCTTTTGAGTGCACCGTCAGGCAGGGCGCCCAGCGCTACGTTCACCACCCCCAGCGGTACATCGTTGGGTAGAAAACCAGGGAACTTCTTCTGGTTTTCTTTGAGCAGTTTAAATGCCCGGTTAATGGCAAAGCCTGCGGCGGTATTATCGCCAAAGCGGCTGTTCATGAGTGCCCATTGCAGGTTCACCTGGGCCAGGGCAAAGTTGTAGTAGGGAGAGTTCTTATCCTCGTCCTCTAACCGGTCGATACGGCTTGAGCGGTTCTCTTTCAGGCGGTCGTAATCGGTCTTGCTCTCGGTGGTAAGCAGCCAGAAATAGTCGTAATAATTATCGAGCAGTATGGCAAAGCCATTTTGGGGGTGAGCGGCTTTTTCGCGGTCGATAAGCGTGCGTGCAGCTTTGAGCTTAAAGCTCAGGATATTTTTATACGCCTGCAGGCAGTTGGCATTAATATCAAAATTAGCGGAAGCCCGGTGACCGGCGAGTAAAAAAAGAACGAGGGGTAAGATGTATCTCTTCATGTACAAAAAAAGGCGCCTGATGCAGGCGCCTTATAACTTCTTCAATATTTTGGGTACTGATGTTATGCGTTCTCTTCTTCGAGCGCCATTTGTTCATCAACCAAGATACGTCCGCAATGTTCGCAAACGATGATCTTTTTGCGCTGACGGATATCAGCCTGACGTTGAGGCGGGATCTGGTTAAAGCAACCTGAGCATGAATCACGCTGAATGGTCACTACGGCCAAACCGTTCTTGGCGTTACCGCGTAGCCGGCTGTAGGCAGTAAGTAAACGCTCCTCAATGTTCTGCTTTGCAGCTTCGGCCTGAGCGGTCAGTTCGTTCTCTTCTTTTTCAGTTTCGGCGGTAATGGTGCCTAATTCTTCTTTTTTAGCTTCCAGGTCGGTACGGCGGCCTTCAAGGTCGGCCATGGCCTTGTCATAGATCTGAGTTTTTGAGCTGATCTCGAAACCATACTCACGGATCTTTTTCTCGCTTACCTGTATATCAAGTCCTTGTATCTCGATCTCTTTCGAGATAGCGTCATACTCACGGTTGTTCTTAACTTCTGAAAGTTGGCCCTCATATTTTTTGATGTTGGCCTGAGCATCACGGATCAGGTTCTTGCGGGTAACGATATCGTCCTCAAGATCGTCAAGCTCGTTCTTTATTTTCTGGATACGGGTCTCCAGGCCGGCTACGTCATCTTCAAGGTCAGCAACTTCCATTGGCAGCTCACCTCTTACCTGGCGTATCCTGTCGATCTTGGTATGGATAGTTTGTAGGTCATATAAAGCTTTCAGCTTTTGTTCTACGGTTTGTTCCATCAAATAAAATATTTTATGGGGTTTGTATTAATTTCTGTTAAACGGACCGCAAAGTTACTAAATTTTTTCTGTATTATTTCATACAATAGGTGCTGTGTAAATTGCTCACTTTCAAAGTGCCCAATGTCGGCGATCACGATCTTTCCTTCGGCATCAAAATATTCATGATACTTATAGTCGGCGGTCACAAACACATCGGCACCGGCGGCGATCGCTTGCTTCAGTAAAAAGCCTCCCGATCCCCCGCAAACCGCTACCTTTTTTACGGTGCGGTTCAGTAACGCGGTATGCTTAACCACATCGGCACGCATGGCGCCTTTCAGATGCCGTAAAAAGTCGGTCTCGCTCATTGGCGCTTCCAGCTCGCCCACCATGCCTGAGCCTACCTGCTGGTGCTTGTTGGTGAGCAGGTAAAGGTCATAGGCCACTTCCTCATAAGGGTGAGTTAATACCAGCGCCATCAGTATCTTGCTTTCCAGGTGCGCCGGGTAAACGGTCTCAATGCGTACCTCGGCCTCCTGGTGTTGCTGGCCTGGTATGCCCACATACGGGTCGGTATGTTCGTTACCTTTAAAGGTGCCGGTTCCCTCAGCATTAAAGCTGCATTCGCTGTAGTTACCAATGTTGCCTGCGCCGGCCTCAAAAAGTGCGCTGCGCACGGCATCAGCATGGCTTAACGGAACGTAGGTCACCAGCTTTTTTAACAGCCCTTGCTTGGCTGCCAGTATACGCGTGTTCTGCAAACCCAGCGTTTGGGCAATGCGGGCGTTGACCCCGCCGGTCACGTTATCTAAGTTGGTGTGGATGGCGTAAAGGGCGATATCATGCCTGATAGCCTTTTGTACTACACGCTCCACATAGCTTTTGCCATTGAAACGCTTTAGTCCCTTAAAAACGATCGGATGGTGTGAGATGATCAGCTCGCAACCGGTGCGGATAGCCTCGTCCACCACCTCTTCGGTGCAATCTAACGAGATGAGCGCCTGGCTGATCTCCTGGTCACCGCTGCCCACGATCAGGCCCGAGTTATCGTAATCTTCCTGGTAAGCCAGCGGTGCTATACTTTCCAGGTATGTGGTCAATTGATATAATTTCATAACCCCACCCAACCCTCCCCGAGGGGGAGGACTTCTATTTGTAGGTTGATATTTTAGTTGCTGATCTTCAAGTCTCCCCCTTGGGGGAGATCTAGAGGGGGTCTAAAACGTCCCCATCTGTACCATTTGTACGCTTTCCATGGCCATTTGTGCATTATACTCGTTAGCGAGGTTTTTGTGGTTGATCAGATCCACAATGGTACCGATCATACAAAAACCAGCGGTAAGGATGTAAATGATGCCCATGCCGATCTGGCCGATCATAAAGCGTTGAACACCGGCTACGCCTACGAACCCGATCAGTGTGAACAATAAAATGTCTTGCGGACTGCGGCGTTTGCCTTGATAAATAAATTTGAAACTGTTCAACTGCACTTCGCTCAGGCCGGCTGTTGCTTGCTGAAGGAATGAAAGTTCTTCGGGGGTGATACCTGGCAGTATAACGAAAGGATTTTGGTTCATGATGGTTCGTAGTTTTGTGATGCTTTAAAGATAGCCATCCGTTTCAATAATTGGCCGGTACGCCAAAAAATTATTGCCAACGCAGGTATGCCGAGCCAGTGTGCTTTCAACGATGCAGCTATATCGCCGTGCAAAAGCCATGAAATAGAATGGCCCAGGCCGCAGCCCGGGCACCAGTTGATACCAGCCAGCTTGAACACGCAAATTGTGTAATGTGGCTGTGCCGAAGGATCAGCAGCGGCCAACGCAAGGATGGCCGCTGTCCAGAATATCAGTTCAATGTTCTTTTTGAGTAGATCAATCAACGCTGTGGTTCGACTTGTTCATGAGCAGCAATGTTGCCGCCAATGAAGATAGCACACCGATGAGCAATGCGCCAAATAATCGGCCCGAAAAATCGCGGAAATTTGAGCCTGCTTCTACGTAGTTGATATACACTACGCCAAAGAAACCTGCAAGCAGGCCGCCAATGATCAGTATCTTAAAGCTTTGGATCAGGCCTTCTAAAAAGCCCATCCTGCCGCCCAGGTCTTGTTCGCGATAGCTCCACAAGCCCCAAAATACGCCGATCACCGGGATCAGTATCGAAACATATTCTATAGGTGCTACCTGATCGTTAAAAGTGGTATAGCCGGCCCACCGCATGATGAACAGCCAAAGGCCGCTCAGTACGCCAATGATGAGCCCTGATAAAAATGCATTCTTCATGGTTCTATTTGGTTAAGTTGACTATTTGTTTTGAGTGATTATGTGTTTAAAAGGATCATTAATACTTAATTGTTTGCTTATCATACTTACCCGAGGGAGTTTTTTAGATAACTTGTCAGGTATATCTGGCACCGAAACTTTTTTGATCATCGGTAGTTCTGCTGAAAATTAATTTCCAAAACATTCCCCTTTAGGCGGCACGGGGTTTACATTTGCATTGTTTTGAACATTCGTGATATATTAGAAAGGTACAAGACCGACAACAGGGTCACTCAACTGGCTCAGGCACTCAACAGCTCGCGTAATCCTCGTATACAACTGCGCGGATTGGTAGGCTCGAGCGATGCCACCATTGCCGTTGCGTTGTACTTTTTACAGCATAAACATCAGCTATTCGTACTGCCCGACAGGGAGGAGGCAAGCTACTTTCAGGCCGATCTGGAGAACTTGACCGGTAAAGAAGTATTGCTGTTCCCATCCTCGTACCGCAAAGCTTTTGAGTTCACGCAGCCTGATGCCAGCAATGTACTGGCCCGAGCCGAGGTGTTGAACGAACTGAACCACTCCACCGAGTATGGACAGATCATTGTGAGTTACCCTGAGGCCCTGGCCGAAAAGGTGATCGACCGTTCATCGCTGGAGAAGAACACGCTTGAGATAAGTGTTGACAATAAATTAAGCATCGATTTCATCAACGAGTTCCTGATCGAGTATGATTTTGAACGTGTTGATTTTGTTTATGAGCCGGGCCAATTCTCGATCAGAGGCGGTATCGTGGATATCTTCTCCTTTTCGCATGATCTGCCTTACCGCGTGGAGTTCTTTGGCGATCACATCGAATCCATCCGTACTTTTGAGATAGAAAGCCAATTATCTGCAGAAAGGGTCAAGGCGATCACCATCGTGCCTAACGTTCAATCAAAGTTCCTGACCGAGAACAATATCTCGCTGTTGGAATATGTAGAGCGTGACACCCAGGTTTGGATACGTGATGTGCAGTTCACTTTCGACATCATCCGCGATGGCTTTAAAAAGGCCACCCAATTATGGAAAGCCCTATCGGCTGAGGAAAAGAACCAGAACCCGGATTGGATAGACCCGAAATTCGCTTTTACTGATGAAAAACTGATCGCTGATCAGCTGCATGATTTTGCCGTGATCGAGTTCGGTAAGCAGTTCTTCTACAACGCCGATCATACGCTCAATTTCGATATCCGTCCACAGCCATCGTTCAATAAGGATTTTCAGCTGCTCATCCACAATATCAAGAACAATGATATAGAGCACATCGAGAACCTGATCTTTACCGATAGTACCAAACAGGTAGAGCGCCTGTACGCCATATTCGACGATCTGGACAAGACCGTAAAGTTCACACCCATCCACGTGAGCGTGCGGGAAGGCTTTATTGATCGTGAACAGAAACTGGCCTGCTATACCGACCACCAAATATTTGACCGCTATTATAAATACAAACTGCGCAAAGGCTATCAGCGCTCGCAAGCGATCACCCTGAAAGAACTGCGTGACCTTAAACCGGGCGATTATGTGACGCACATCGATCACGGCATAGGCAAGTATGCCGGCCTCGAAAAAGTGGAGGTGAACGGCAAGATGCAGGAAATGATCAGGCTGATCTACGCCGATAATGACCTGCTTTATGTCAACATCAACTCGCTTAACCGCATCTCTAAGTTCAGCGGTAAGGAGGGTTCGGTTCCTAAAATGAACAAGTTGGGTACCGACACCTGGGAGCGGCTGAAGAAGACCACAAAAAAAAAAGTTAAAGACATAGCGCGCGACCTGATCAAGTTGTACGCCATACGCAAGACCAAGCAAGGTAACGCGTTCTCGCCCGATAGCTATTTGCAGACCGAGTTGGAAGCTAGCTTTATTTACGAGGATACCCCAGATCAGGAAAAAGCGACCAACGACCTCAAGAAGGACATGGAATCGCCGCACCCGATGGACCGCCTTATTTGTGGCGACGTGGGATTTGGTAAAACGGAGGTGGCCATAAGGGCGGCCTTCAAGGCCGTGGCTGATAGTAAACAAGTTGCCGTATTGGTGCCTACCACTATTTTAGCAGCGCAACATTACAAGACCTTTAGCGATAGGCTCAAAGGTTTCCCGGCCAACATCGATTTTATTAACCGCTTTAAGACCAACAAACAGATCAAGGACTCATTGGCCAAACTGGCTGAGGGTAAACTGGACATCATCATTGGTACGCACCGTTTGGTGAGCAAGGATGTGAAGTTCAAAGACCTGGGGTTAATGATCATTGATGAGGAGCAGAAATTTGGTGTGGCCACCAAAGAGAAACTTAAGGCCATGCGTGCCAATGTAGATACGCTGACGCTTACCGCAACGCCTATACCGCGTACCCTGCACTTTTCGCTCATGGGCGCGCGTGACCTTTCCATCATATCCACACCACCGCCTAACCGGCAACCGGTGGTGACCGAGTTACACGTTTTTAATGACACGCTGATCAAAGAAGCTGTGGAATATGAGATCGATCGCGGTGGGCAGATATTCTTCATCCATAACCGCGTGGCCGATCTGCCGCAATTGGGTGGATTGATCCGCAAACTGGTACCTAAGGCTCGTATAGGCATAGCTCACGGGCAGTTAGAGGGTGATGACCTGGAGGATGTGATGCTCAAATTTGTGAACCATGAGTACGATGTGCTGGTGGCCACCACCATTATTGAGGCCGGTTTGGATATCCCTAATGCCAATACCATCATCATTAACCATGCCCACATGTTCGGCCTTAGCGATCTGCACCAGATGCGTGGCCGCGTGGGGCGTAGCAATAAAAAGGCGTTCTGCTACTTGTTGAGTCCGCCGCTATCGACCTTGACCTCTGAGGCGCGCAAGCGTTTGAGCGCTATAGAGGAGTTTAGCGAGTTGGGTAGCGGTTTCAACGTGGCCATGCGCGACCTCGATATACGTGGTAGCGGTAATCTGCTGGGTGCCGAGCAAAGCGGCTTTATTGCCGAGATAGGTTTTGAGATGTATCACAAGATACTGGACGAGGCCATTCAGGAGCTGAAGGACGAAGAGTTCAAGGAGGTGTTCAAGGATGAAAAGCCGCGGCCGTTCATCACCTTTACCCAGATCGATACCGATATGGAGATCCTGATCCCCGATGAGTATGTGACCAACCTGACCGAGCGTTATAACCTGTACACCGAGATATCAAAGCTGGAGAACGAGACCGAGCTGATGGCCTTTGAAAAACAACTGGCCGATCGCTTTGGGCCGGTGCCTCTGCAGGTGAAGGACCTGTTCAACACCATCCGCCTGCAATGGTTAGGCAAGGCCATTGGCTTCGAAAAGATATCGCTTAAGAAGAACGTGCTGCGTGGCTACTTTTTAACTAACCAGCAATCTCAGTATTTTGAGTCGGTAGCCTTTATGCAGGTGCTGCAATTTGTGAAGAACAACCCGCGTAAGGTGAACATGAAAGAGGTCAAGAACACCCTCCGCATTAGTGTGGAAGGTGTGATGAGCATCGATGAAGCAGTTGACCTGTTGAGCGAGATCGGCGTAGGGGTGCCTGCATAGGCACTTTTAACGGTCAGACAATTTAGCGTAGCCGGTGCTACAGCCTTCTACACATATCGCAGTTCTTGGGCTCATGAACAGTTTGTTGTCATCAAAACCATAGGCATAGGTGAAAATGGTGCCATCGGTTTTGTATAGGTCCACCTTGCCGCCATCGGTGATCTTGTAGCTCACGTAACCGGTTATATGGTCACTTTCAAATTTGCCGTCAGCTTTAAAATGAACGTATTGGTTGCCCGACACTTTTTCAGTGACCATAGGTCCGCCTGTGCTGTATGATCGTTCTGTGAGTTTCCATTTCCCGGTCAAAGATGTGGTATTCAACTTGTCCTTCTTACAGGCGCTTACCACGCTGAACAGCATGATAATGAAAGTGATCTTGATAAAGGTTCTCATAATTGTTGTTATTTAACCTTTACGGGTAGCTATTACATTTTGCAACAGTAGGTCATAAAAATGTGTGAGCCTGTAGAAGCATCTAAACAATGACAGTGGCTCGACAGGCTCAGCATACACCAAAGCTACTTTCACAAATATTTTTCAGGAACCGAGTGCAGTGCCACGCGGTTGCCCTCGGTATCGAGAAAAACACCCATGTAGCCGTACTCTGGCGATATCTCCGTTTTAGGTGATATCACTTTGCCGCCGGCAGCTTCTACCTTATTCAATACCAAGCTAACATCAGGGTTAGCGTTCAAATAGATCATGGTGCCGCTGTTGGCAGATGGTTGGTGAAAGTCAGATATTTGGCATAGGGCGCCGCCCACCCCGTTCATCGGGTCTTCGATCGGGAACATGGCCATTTTGTAGCCATCAAAGTCCATGAATTCCATTTTCATATCAAAAATGGTCTCATAAAAATGTTGAGCTCTTTCAATTTCAACTGCCGGTATCTCGAACCAGCTGATCGCATTCTTAAAGGTCATAATGGTTATTGGTTAAGTTACCTGAAGTTAGCGATGTAATGTGAGTTTAACAAGTCGGATCAGAACATCGTTACCTGCCGTCCGGTCTTTGGCGTGAAGATGGTAAGGTCATAGCCTGGCATCTCGCGGTCGGCCAGGTATTTTTTGCAGGCCATGCGGTACAGCTGATGTATGGATGCCGCGACCTCGCCATCGCCGCTCATGCGGCGGCCGAAGTCGCTGTCATTCAGCTTGCCATCATGGCATTCGCGGATCAGGTTCAGTACTTTTTCGGCCCGGTCGGGGAAGGTCTTGTGCAGCCAGTCGGTAAAGATCTCGGCAATAGAACCGTTCAGCCTTACCATGGTGAACCCGGCAGATACCGCCCCCCTGTTAGCAGCGGCCTTGATGATGCCGGGTACCTCATTGCTGTTCAACCCGGGGATGATGGGCGCGGTCATGACCCGTACGGGTACACCGTTGCGAGCCAGTTTCTCAATGGTGGTGAGCCGGCCTATGGAGGTCACGGTGCGGGGTTCGAGCTTTTGGCGTAGCTGCTCATCCAGCGTGGTGATGGATACATTGACATGGATCAGGTTGAGCTTGGCCAGTTGGGTCACGATGTCCAGATCGCGCAGGATCAGGTTGTTCTTAGTGATGATACTCACCGGGTGGCGGTACTGCAAAAATATCTCCAGCAGGCGCCGTGTAATCTTGAGGTCACGCTCGATGGGTTGGTAGCAATCCGTATTGCCCGAAAGCACGATGGGCACCGGCTCGTAACGGCGTTTGTTAAAATAGTCTTCCAGCAGTTCGGGAGCGTTATGTTTAACGATGATCTTGCGTTCAAAATCGAGCCCGGCACTAAAGCCGTAGTACTCGTGGCTGTTGCGGGCGTAGCAATAGATGCAGCCATGTTCGCAGCCCTGGTATGGGTTGATCGAGTGCATGTGGCTCAGGTCAGGACTGTTCGACTTGCTAACGATGGTCTTCGGATTCTCGTGGAATAATTGCGTACGGCTATTGTGCAAAAGCGGCTCGTCCAGCCCCTCGATGTGCTCAGCGATGTACCTGTTGGCCAAGAACTTATTGTGCGTATTGACCTGCGCTCCCCGCCCCTTGAAAAATTCATCGTTCCGCTCAAAAGCCATACAACAAATTTGCTAAATAAATTAGTAAATATGCAAGGCTTTTGATAGAAATCGGATCACTTGATGATCGTCGATCCTTAAGTGACCACTATCAATTCAAGAAGGCCAAGGTCATACCAGGTTCAATCCGGCAAAATTCTTGTTCAATATGCTGGCGTTATCAACGTCTAACCACTTATTCAACAGGGTAGCGTAAACATCTCTGAAATCCACCTGGTATTTAAGGTCGCCGTTGTCAAGGTTCTGCAGGTCGGGAGCATCGTTGTATATACCGGCCTTACTGAGCTTACCGCCGAACAGGAACACATTGTTGGCGGTGCCATGGTCGGTGCCGTTACTGGCGTTCTGCTCTACGCGGCGGCCAAATTCGCTAAAGGTCATGATCAGGGTATCGTCCAGTTTGCCGGTCTGCTTTAGGTCCTTCACAAAGGCCGCTACCGCGTCACCATAGATCTTAAGCTGACGACCTTGTTGTGCCTGCTGCCCCACGTGGGTGTCAAATCCGCCTAATGACACATAGTAGATGCGCGTTTCGAGCCCTGAGTTGATGAATTTGGATACCGTGCGCAACTGGTTGGCCAGGCCCGTGGCAGGGTAGGGTGCCGTTACGTTGTAGATCTTGGAAGTATTTTGAATGTGATCGGCCGATGAATAGGTCTCGATCATGGTCTTGTACAGGTAGCCTAAGTTATCCTCGTGCAAGTGGGCATCTTCAGGGCCGTGAACCAGGTCCTTGAAAAACGGCTCGCGGGTGGTTTGGTATAATTTATTAGGGTCCTGAACGGCAATGCCTTTCATGTTCTTGCCTTTCATGGCCAATGAAAGGGTATCGTCCACCTCAATGGCCGTATACGGATCCTTACAGGTTTGGCAGTTGGAATCAAGATAGCGGCCGATCCAGCCGGTGGTCAGGAACTCGTTGGCATCGCTGGCGGTTTGCCATATATCCATGGAGCGGAAGTGTGACCGGTCGGGATTAGGGTAGCCCACCGAGTTGATCACGCTCATCCATCCCTGGTCGTAAATTTCCTTTAGTGCGCCCAGGGCAGGGTTGAGGCCCTGCATATCGTTAAGCTTCACCACATCGGTATTGGCAATGGCAATGCTTTTTCGCTTTTGGTAATATATGTCGTTGCCAAAGGGCACTACGGTGTTCAAACCATCATTACCACCCGATAGCTGAATGATCACCAGGTTCTTGTGGCCGGTGATGGCATCCATGGCAAAACCTTCAAAAGGTTTTAAAAAAGCAGGTATCAGCAGGGCGCTGGAGGCGAGGGTGCTGGTCTTTAAAAAATCTCTGCGTTTCATAGCGTTTCACTTTAGTGAGCGGCGAAGTAGTGAATAGTGAGTGGTTCGATAACCACTTAACCACTCACCGTTCAACTGCTCAACCTATAACTAACATAACTGATACTCAGGCGTGCTTACCAACTGGATCACCAGTGTTTTAATATCCGGTGCGGCATCCACCTCGGCCTTGATGCGGGCATTGATCGGCGGCTCCAGCAGGTATTGCGCAAGTTCTTCGTGCGATATCTTGAGCGGCACTCCCTGCAAGAACTTGTTCCAATCAGGCTGGGCCTGCACGCGTTTGATCACATTGAACTGCTGCTTGCGCTGTGATGCCAAATAGGCCTCATCCTCAGGGGTGGCCTTGCCCGCAAAATCGATCACGCCGGCGTTCAAAATGGTCGATGGTATCTTCATGCGGTACATGAGCGATGAACTGTCGATCCAGTTGCGGCCACCCGGCCAGCCGGCCACATTGGGCGGACGGAACAATACCTGCCCCAGCGTACGCTGAAATTGCAGCAGCACATCGGGGTTATTGTAAGTGATATAGAACCTGCGGTCGAGCCCCACCAAAAGCTCCACCGGCGAGCGGATCAGATTGCCAACGTTCTTATCCTCGTAGAACCAGTCGGCCGTGAGCACGAACTCCAGCAGCGGAGCTATCTCATATTTGTTGTTGTAAAAAACGTCGGCCATCTGGTTCACGTGCCCTTCGTCAGGGATCTCGTTCACCAGGTAGCGGTACAATTTGGTGCTGATGTATTTGGCCGTTTGCTTATTATCGAGGATGATATCGATAATATCCTCGCCGCAAAAGTTGTCGGTGCGGCCCATGAAGGTCTTGGGCTTGTTGTCATGACTACCCGGGCGAAAGGTAAAGTCGCCGGTCTTGCCGTTATAAGCCCAGCCGGTAAAGGCCCTGGCCGATTCCTTGATGTCTTGCTCAGTATAATGCCCCCTGCCCAGTGTGAAAAGCTCCATCAGCTCGCGGGCAAAGTTCTCGTTGGGGTGGCCTTTGTAATTCTGTTGATTGTTCAGGAACTGCAGCATGGCGGGCGACTGCGATACCTCGACCAGCAAGGTCTTGAAGTTGCCCAGAGCATGCTTGCGCTGTATGTTATTTAGCTGTTGCTGATAATAATAGTTGCCAATGTTACAGGCAAAGTGGTTATGCCAAAACAAGGTGAGCTTTTCGCGCAGTTGAGCCTTGGTGTTGCTCATTTGCAGCATCCAGGCAGCATTGAGCGCCTTTTCCTGCTGGTTGCGTTTCTCCTGCAACATCTTGCGCTCCTCTTCTGTGGCATCCTTGCGCGAGCCAAAGGTGATGTCGAGGTTCTCGGTCACGGCTTGTAGCGGGGTGATCGTTTCCGAATCCTTGAACAGCTTTTTGAGTGCCTTTTTAGGGCTCCAGTTGCGCTGCTGATGCAGGTCGGTAAGGTCGATGCCAAAGCCGGCCCGTGCATACAAATGCTTTATTTGCTTCGAATTGTCCATATATAACAGTTATGGTCAGTAGAACTGTATATGTTGATGTTCATTAACGTAACATGCTATGCTCAATTGTAAAGTTGCGCTATTACCGCATCGTTAACAAGTGTGGCCATGTTAAATTTATATCAATAAAGAGGAGTGTGTTCAGAAGCTATAGATCAGCTTATTTATACTTCGACGGCCAGCAGAGCTAAAGGTTTGATCGACGGGAATAATTTTTTGACGTACTTAATAGAACGCATTTACAGATCAAGTAGTATAATTGTTTTGAAAGTTTTTAAAACTTTGTAATTTGGTACGATCATTCCTTATCACATGAAGCGTACCCTAATGCCTCTTGCGGTGTTGCTATTGAGCACCGCGCTGTCTTTTGGACAACAAAAGATCGAATCCCACACACCTGCTTTCGGCAAGATCGACAAGGCCGACCTTGAAATGAAGACATGCGACTTTGAGAAGGACGCCAACGCCATGGTGCTTTTCAGTAAAGGCGATGTTTATTACGATGAGTCTTTTAACATCGTTGTGGAATACCACAAGCGCATCAAGATACTGACCGATGCAGGCAAAAAGCAGGGCGACATCCGTATAGAATATTATGGTGGTAACCGTTATGAGTACATCACCAACCTGCAGGCCGAGATCTTTAACCTGAACAATGACAAGGTAGAGGTGACCAAGCTTGATAAAAAGCAGGTGTATACCGAGAACGTGGACAAGAACCTAATGGCCATGATCTTTTCGTTCCCGAACGTTAAGGCCGGATCGGTGATCGAGTACAAATACCGCCGTACCGTAAATTCATTAAGCAGCATACCCGATTGGGCCTTCCAGGAGACCATCCCGGTCAAACACAGCGAACTGATCACCACCATACCCGAGTGGTTCATCTTCCGTACCCAGCAGCGCAACTACGCGCCATTTACCCAACATTTAACCAGTAAGGTAACGCGCTCCATCACTACAGGCAGTGCTACCAATGCAGTGATGCTTAACGAGGATAAGGAGTTGTACGTGATGGACGATGTACCTTCCATGATCAAGGAGCCGTACATGAGCTCAGAGGTAGATAATACCCGCACGATCTATTTTCAACTGGTACACTTCCAACCACCGGCAGGTTTCACCCAATCATTTTCAGACACCTGGGCCAAGGTAGGTAGCATACTGGCCGATCACGAAGATTTTGGCTCGCAGTTAAGGCGTAAACTGGCCGGCGAGGAAGAGCTGATCACCAAGGCCAAAGCGCTGAAGACCGACGGACAAAAGATAGCTTACCTGTTCGGTGAGGTAAAGAACGCCATGAAATGGAACGGCATCGACCGCTGGTATACTAATGACGGAACCGTAAAGGCATGGGAAAAGAAAACAGGTAACTCTACTGAAGTGAACCTGATCCTTTATCACCTGCTTAAGCAAAGCGGCGTAAGGTCATATCCTATGCTGGTGAGCACCCGCTCGCACGGTAAAGTGAACCCGGCGTTCTCGTTCCTGTATCAATTCAACCGTGCAGTGGTTTACGTACCGGTAGATAGTACCAAGTATTATGTGCTTGATGCCACCAACAAGTATAACAGCCACCTGGATATACCCGACGAGGTATTGAATTCGCACGCCCTGTGGGTCGATAAGGATAATAAGAGGTACGACCTTAAATTTGTGGACAATGAGGTACCTGAGCGCTATGTGGCCTACATTAACGCCGAGATATCGGCAGATAGCCGCATGAGCGGTACCGCTCAGATCAGCAACTTCAACTACGGGCGTTTAGCCGGCTTGACCAACTTCAAGACCAACGGCGAGAAAAAGTATACCGATCAGCTGCGTGGCAATAACAACAGCCTTACCATTACCTCATTAAAGATGGATAACATTGATGTGGATAGCTTGCCGCTCAATCACAATATCAACTTTAAGCTTGAACTTACCGGGTCTGACAATAATTACATCTACTTTAACCCGATACCCTTCTCGGGTATGAGCAGCAACCCGTTCATCACCGAGAACAGGGTGAGCAACATTGATCTGGGCCACTGCAATACCTACTCACTGACCACGGTGATCAAACTACCCGCTGGTTACCATACCGATGCACTGCCTAAAAGCCTAAGCCTGATGATGCCCGACAAAAGCATATCGTGCAATAGAACAGTGGCCCAGGAGGACGGTACTTTGCTGATCCGTTACCAGATCAACAACAAGAAGAACTTTTATCCTAAGGAGGATTACCCTTACCTGCGCGAGTTCTATAAAAAGATGCACGAGATGCTGAACGAGCAGGTAGTACTTAAAAAAGGATAGACCCTATCATGTCTTCAAAACTATTTTTTGCCGCGCTGACCTTGTTATGCGTGAACACGGCCATTGCCCAGGATAAAAATATTCCTAAGGATCTTTACCTCGCATCGGCCATACCCGAACAGCTTAAACAAGATGCTCACCGGGTGGTACGCTATTCACTGGAGGATATGAAAGTATCGGGCCCGGGCCACATCGTGGCTCGTACACATGATATAGTGACCATATTGGACGAAAAGGGAGACGCCTCGGCATCCATGTATCTGCCTTATGATAAAAAGTTCAGCAGCATCAACTCGGCTCAAATGCTGGTGTATGATGCGCAGGGCAAACTCATCAAAAAATATAGCAAGAGCGATATGTATGATCGCTCGGCCGCCGATGGGTTCTCCATGATCACCGATAGCCGTTTTATGGCATTGCGGCACAGTGTGGCCAGCTACCCGATCACCATCGAGAAGATCTATGAGATGTCGATGAATAGCTACATCGATCTTTTTCAGTGGCGCCTGCGTCCGCGCGAGACCTCGGTACAGAACTCCACTTATCGCATATCGGTTGTGCCCGAAGTTAAGTTCAGGTACAAGAACAAGAATACCAACATCGTACCTAATCAGGAAAAACAAGGTCAGTACGATGTTTACACCTGGCAGGTAAAGGACCTGAAAGCCGAGGAACATGAAGACAACGTGCCCGACTGGTCGGTAGAGCCAAGGATCATGTTCGCGGCGGATAAGTTCGAGTACTTTGGCCGGCCGGGCGACATCAGTACCTGGAAAAGTTTTGGCCAGTGGCAGCAAGACCTCAATGCCGACGTTTGCGACCTTTCGGCGCAGCGCGTGGCCGAGATCAGGAAAATGGTAGAGCCTTACAACAACGATAAGGACAAGGCTAAAGCGCTATACACCTATATGCAGCAGAACATGCGTTATGTTAGCGTGCAGTTGGGCATAGGTGGATTAAAGCCATTCCCGGCATCATTTGTTGATAAGAACAAGTATGGTGATTGCAAAGCGTTATCCAATTACATGTACACTTTGCTAAAAGCGGCCGGCATCCGGTCGCACTACGCGGTGATCAATTCCGGTACCAATGATGAGCCAGTGGATGCTGATTTTCCGGCCTCACCCTTTAACCATGTGATCCTTTGCATCCCTTTTAAAAGCGATACCACCTGGCTGGAATGTACCAGCAACACCAGCGCCTTTGGCAAATTGGGCGAATTTACAGAGAACCGTAACGCCCTGATCATTACCGAGGAAGGTGGCAAACTGGTGAATACGCCACGCAGCACCCGTGCCGATAACCAGTTCAATAGCCGTGTTTTGGTCAAACTGACGCCGGAAGGTGGCGCCACGGCCAAAGTGAAGATCCTGAGCACGGGCGGTTACCGCGACCTGTTCGTTGATGAATTGCCCACCATTAGCCAGGACCAGCAAAAGGCCTATCTGATCCGGTCGCTCAACTTTAAACAACCATCCGCGTTCGATATCAAGGAAGCTGCCGATAGTGCGGGTACTAAAGAAGTGAACTTTGATCTGGAGTACGATACCTTTGCCGAGCTGTCTGCCGGTAACAAGAAGTTCTACCGCCCGAGGGTATTTGACCTGTGGCAATTCGCGCCGCCAGTAACAGACAAGCGCCGTGGCGACTTTTACTTTGATCATCCTATGCAAAAGGCCTGTACCACGGTGATCAGTTTACCCGAGGGTTTCGAGGCTGAATCGGTACCTGAAAATGTGAGTCTAAAATTCAGTTACGGCACCTATGATGCCAGCTACAAGTACGATGCCGCCAAAAATGAGCTCACCAGTACGGTAAAGTTCAACCTGGATAAGCACGTGATCCCGGCCGCTAAATACGCCGAAATGCAACAATATATGGACGCCATTACCCGTGCACAGAACAAAAAACTGGTGATCCGGAAAAAGGCATAAGGTTGTTCGAATTGGCCGACCGACCTGCTGTTTCACTACTTCATTTCTGTTTCACAGATGTAACAAAACAGGCTGGCTTTAACCATTCCGACAAGCTTGAATTTCCGGAAATAACAAGAAAAAGCTGTAATTATTAAGAATTTTCAAGCAGTTGATAAGCAGGGCAGCGTTATGCACATAAATGTAACAGATCACGGCCGCATGGTATAAGATCACGTTATATACCGTTCCCTGTTATATTTGCGGCATGATCTTCAGGTTAGACGACCGCCTTTTATTCCCCGACCCGGCCCTTGCCGAGCCTGATGGTCTGCTCGCCGTAGGCGGTGATCTGTCGGTCGAGCGGTTGTTGCTGGCCTACCGTCAGGGCATATTCCCCTGGTATAGTGATGATACCCCGATCCTGTGGTATTCGCCTCATGAGCGGTTCGTGCTGTATCCATCGCAGCTCAAGGTCAGTAAAAGCATGCGGCAGGTGCTGCGTTCGGGTAGGTTCAAGGTCACTGTAGATGAGGCTTTTCCGCAGGTCATTGAGGCGTGCTCGGCTATGCCCCGCGAAGGTCAGGACGGTACCTGGATAACCGATGATATGAAGGAGGCCTACATCGAGCTCAACCGTAATGGCCATGCACATTCCTACGAGGTTTGGCAGGATGATGAGCTGGTTGGCGGCCTGTATGGTGTGGATACCGGCAGGGTGTTCTGCGGCGAGAGCATGTTCAGTAAGGTGAGTAACGCCTCTAAGACCGCGCTCATTCACCTTTGTCTCAACGGTGGTTTTGAGCTCATCGATTGTCAGGTACATACCGAACACCTCGAAAGTATGGGTGCTATCTTCATCAGCCGGGACGAGTATCTGCATATACTACAAGGCTGACCGCCGTTTAAAAGCTATCTTTGCTGTGTGATAGCGCAACCGCAAAAAGAACGCATTATTTTAGGCATCGACCCGGGCACCGCCGTAATGGGATACGGGCTGGTGAAAGAGACAGGCTCCAAAATGGAGTTGATCGCCTTGGGTAGTGTGAAGATACCCGGCACCACCGAGGAGCACATGCTCAAACTGCAACGCATCTTTGAAAAGACGATAGCGCTGATCGATAATTATCACCCCGATGCTTTGGCTATCGAGGCACCTTTTTATGGCAAGAATATCCAGGTGATGCTCAAACTGGGGAGGGCTCAGGGTACGGCCATAGCTGCCGCCTTATCACGCAATATCCCGGTCAACGAGTACTCGCCGCGTAAGATCAAGCAAGCGATCACGGGCAACGGTAATGCCACCAAAGAGCAGGTAGCTGCCATGCTGCAACGTTTGTTAAATTTTAAAGAAACTCCTGAGTTCTTGGATGCTACCGACGGATTGGCCGTGGCCGTTTGTCATAGCTTCCAAAAGATCACCACGGGCAGGGGAAGCAAGATCAGCTATTCTGGCTGGGAGGCTTTTGTGAAGGATAACAGCAAGCGGGTAGCCAACCCCTTACAGATCAAAAAGAAGGAGTGATCCGCTTAAAAAAGAGCCGTCATTTTAAATGATCGAACAGATACCTGATCTGTATGCTTATCATCTAAAATGACGGCTGCTGTAGAAAAAAAAATTATTCTTCTCTTAAGGCCGCTTTGATCTTCTCGGCCGTAGCTTCTAATTCTTCTGGCGTGAAGCTGAGTTTAGGGCGGGCAAAGTTCATGTCGTCCACACGGTTCATGGGTATGAGGTGAATGTGTGCATGAGGTACCTCTAAACCGATCACCGCTACGCCCACCTTTTTACAGGGAATGGCAGCCTTCAACGCAGTGGCCACGATCTTGGCGAACAACTGCAAGCCTGTGTATAACTCATCCTCCAGATCAAATAAGTAATCCACCTCTTTTTTAGGGATCACCAGCACGTGGCCTTCGGCAAGCGGACCGATATCCAAAAATGCTAAAAAGTCAACGCTTTCAGCGACTTTATAGGCAGGAATCTCTCCTGATATGATCTTTGAAAAAACGCTCATGGGTAGTTGTGGTTAGTTAAATAGTTAGAATGGTTAAGTAGTTGATCGGTCGTATGAGAGGTATCAACCACTCACCGATCGACCGCTCACTAATCACTTATCTACTGATCTCCAATATCTCGAATTCCACTTTGCCGGCGGGCACTTGTATCTCGGTGGTATCGCCTACCTTTTTGCCTAACAGGCCTTTGGCTATTGGCGATGCTACGGATATCTTGCCAGCCTTAAGGTCGGCTTCGGTCTCTGATACCAGTTGGTAGCTCATGGTGGCACCGTTCTTTTTATTCTTTATCTTCACGATCGATAAAGCCAGCACCTTTGAGGTATCAAGTTTCGACTCATCCAGTAAACGTGCGTTGGCCAGTGTCTCTTCCAGCTTGGCGATCTTGGTCTCATGCAGGCCTTGAGCTTCCTTGGCGGCATCATATTCCGCGTTCTCCGAAAGATCACCTTTATCACGCGCCTCGGCTATGGCCTTGGCTATATTGGCTCTGCCAGTAGTTTTTAACTGTTGTAATTCTTCTTTTAGTTTTTCCAGACCTTCTTTGGTATAGTAAGCAACATCTGCCATAACACAATATTTTAAATAGATATGTAAACGAAATAGCGACCAAAAAAAACCGCCCTTCCCATTTTGTAGAAAGGACGTACGGCTGCTATAAAAAACAAACAAGACTATGTAGGCTTAACGCCAGCATAGTCTTGTTTGGTATTACAACGAAGATAGGATTTTTAAGTTTGAATATCCAAATTTTTTATTTTGAGTGCCATTATCTCACTGATCTTGCGGTACGAGTCGAAGGTCCAGCCGGCCACGTGCGGGCTCAGTAACACCTTGTCGCTCTGCTTCAATTCATCGAACCAGGGCTGCTCGGCCAGGACCGGGAACTTCTCGGTCTCCAGCACATCGAGGCCTGCCCCCAATATCTTGCCTGCCTTGATGCCGTTGAGTACCGCCTGGGTATTCACCACCTGCCCGCGTGAGGTATTGATCAAAAATATAGGCTTGCGAAAATGGAACAGATACTCGTCATTCACCAGCGCCTTGGTCTCTTTGGTGAGCGGCACATGGAGGCTTAGTACCTCGCTATGTTTAACGATCTCTTCCATACTTACCTCGCGGGCAAAGCCATCGCTGAAGCCTGTCTTGTATTTATCGTAGGCGATCACATCTACCCCAAAGCCTTTTAGCTTGCGGGCAAAGCTTTGGCCCATATGGCCGTATCCCACTATGCCTACGGTACAGCCCTTCAGCTCATAACCCCGGTTGGCTTCGCGGAGCCATTCTCCGTTGCGGATCTGGGCATCGCCACGGTTCAGATTATTCATTAAAGACAATAGCATTCCTACAGCATGCTCGCCTACAGCGTCCATATTGCCTTCAGGTGCATTGACCAATGCAATGCCTTTCTGTTTAGCATACTCTTCATCGATATTATCCATCCCGGCGCCCGCACGTGCAATGAATTTGAGTTGAGTGGCCGCATCTATGAACTCACGCGTTACCTGGAACTTGGAACGGATCACCAACCCTGTATAGTTACCAATAACGGCCAAAGCCTCATCGGGTTTGATGGTCGGTCTGTAGTCGCAGGTGTAGCCCAGGGTCTGAGTGTGTTCAATAAATATAGGGTGGAGGTCGTCCACGATAAGCAGGTCTTTATTCATATTAGCGGTTGGCGCTTATTTGATTGGTCAGGGCTACAAAGTCTGCCACGGTGAGGCGCTCGGCACGCAGGTCCAACGCAGGTTCATTGGCCATGGCCTCTTTGTTGATCAGGCTCGATAAGGCATTACGCAAGGTCTTGCGGCGCTGGTTAAAGCCCGCTTTCACCACCTGCCAAAATAGTTTCTCGTCGCAATCGAGTTCCTTGGTGTCGTTGCGAGTGAGGCGGATCACGGCCGATAACACCTTAGGCGGCGGATTGAACACCCCAGCCTTCACCGTGAACAAGTACTCGACCTTATAATAAGCCTGTAAAAAAACGCTGAGGATGCCATATTCCTTACTGCCAGCCTTTGCGTTGCAGCGCTCGGCTACTTCTTTTTGAAACATGCCTACCACCTCGGGCACCTGCTGGCGGTTGTCAAGCACCTTGAACAGTATCTGTGAGGATATATTGTAAGGGAAGTTACCGATGATGGCAAACGGTCCATCAAATATAGCGCTCAGGTCGACCTCCAGAAAATCGGCATTGATCAGGCGCTGACGCAGTTGCGGATACTTCTTTTGCAGGAAAAGGTATGATTCGGTGTCGATATCGAGCAGGTGTGTATCGTATTCGGTGCGTTGCAGCAGGATGTCGGACAGGATACCCATACCCGGGCCTACCTCCAATACTTGTGTGTAACTACCTTCAGGCCGGAGGGCATCAACGATCTTGGTGGCGATGTTTTTATCGGTCAAAAAATGCTGCCCTAAGTGTTTCTTTGCACGAACTAACGACATTATATATGCTCAAATTTTTACAAATTACGTGATATTTGTAACGTAAAGGCGAAACTTGTTGCCGAAATTACATTAATTTGCAAAGATGCGGCGTTTTAGCCGCACGGCTAACTGGCCGGTCAACAGCTGGTCAGCGAAATTTAGAATCATGAGCGAAAAGTTAAAGATAGGTATCAGCATAGGTGATGTTAACGGCATTGGGTTAGAGGTGATCATCAAAACATTGGCTGATAGCCGCATATTCGATCACTGTATCCCCATCGTTTACGGACACACCAAGGTGGCTTCGTTCCACCGCCGTACGGTGCAGGTGCATGATCTTAATTTTAACGTGATCGAAAGCGCTGCACAGGCTCATCATAAAAAAGCCAACCTGATCAACTGCTGGGAAGATGAAGTGAAGATCGAGTTAGGTCAGGTGACCGAGGCCGGCGGCAAATACGCATTACTATCACTGCAAAAGGCCACTGATGATCTTCTGGCCGGCAACATTGATGCGCTGGTGACCGCTCCCATCAATAAAGACAACATACAGAACGAAGAGTTCAAGTTCCCAGGGCACACCGAATACCTGCAAGAGCGTGACAACGCTGCCGAGGTGCTCATGTTCCTGGTAAGCGATACGCTGCGCGTAGGCGTGGTGACCGGCCATATACCGGTGAACCAGATCGCGCAAAGCATCACTACTGAAAAGATCCTGGGTAAATTAAAGCTCATGAACAAGAGCCTGAAACAGGACTTTTGGATACGTAAACCCAAGATCGCGGTGCTGGGCCTAAACCCGCATGCGGGTGATAATGGACTGATCGGTAACGAAGAAAAGGACGTGATCATACCGGCCATTGAAGAGGCGAGAGCCAACGGCATATTGGCTTTTGGTCCGTACCCGGCCGATGGATTTTTTGCCAACGGCAGCTACATGAAATTTGATGCTGTGCTGGCCATGTACCATGATCAGGGGCTTATTCCGTTCAAACAGATATCGTTCGAATCGGGCGTTAATTATACGGCAGGGCTGAGTTTTGTGCGTACCTCGCCCGATCATGGTACCGCCTATGACATTGCCGGTAAGAACCAGGCATCAGAGGTTTCGTTCAGAGAAGCCTTGTTCGAGGCTATTCATATCGTGAAGCGCCGCCGCGAAACGGCCGTGCTGAATGAGAACCCGTTGGCCTTTAGCAAACACAGCCGCGACCGCGATTGATACCATACTGTTACAAACTGTTGGCAATGTTTCCTTGTTAAGAGCGTTACCCAATTAGTGATAGTTCTAAGATCAGCACTTTTACTCGATAATGGATAACTTATATACCCGGGTACGGTCTATCGACGCGTTCCGCGCGGTAACTATGTTCCTCATGATCTTTGTGAATGATCTGGAAGGGATGCCCAATGTTCCAAAATGGCTCATGCATGCCGGCGACGATGTTGACGGCCTTGGCCTGGCCGACGTGATTTTCCCAGCCTTTCTTTTCATTGTAGGTCTGTCGATCCCTTTTGCTTTCCAAAATAGGGTGAACAGCGGCGGTAAGGTGCCATGGCGCATCATTACCCGGTCGCTGGCACTGATCCTGATCGGTTTCTTCCATGCCAATATGGAAACTTATGATGAGGTTTATACTTTGTTGCCCAAGCCCGTTTGGCAAAGCCTGCTAACCATCAGTTTCTTTTTGTTATTTCTTGATTACAGGCATGTCACTATGCTCAAACGGTATGCCCTGCAGGGGCTTGGCGTTGTGCTGCTGGTGGGCATGTCGGTCATGTACCGCAGTAATGACCCGGCCCATGCTACCTGGCTGCACTTTAGCTGGTGGGGCATATTGGGGCTCATCGGTTGGTCGTACATGTTCTGTGCACTCATCTACTACTTTTCAAAAGGCGTACTGTGGATACAAGCCGCCGCCTGGATATTTTTCCTGCTCATCAATCTTGATTTTCATTTTGGCTGGCTTACCTTCATCATGAAGTACAACAGCCACATTTGGCTGGCCGGAAATGGCGCCATGCAGGCGTTCACCATGGCAGGTATCGTTACTTCGGCCATGTATATGCGGCTCATGAAAAGTGGCGAGCTTAAGCTGCTGTGGCCGGGTATCATTTTACTGGCTATCATACTGGGCAACATGGGCTTCATTGTACGCTACGTAAGTGGCGGTATATCTAAAGCTCATGACACGCCATCTTGGGTGTTCATTTGTACGGCCATTAGCTTAGTGGTATATATGTTCTTCCTGTACGTTGTGGACATCAAGCAAAAATATCACTGGTTCAACGCGATCAGGCCGGCGGGTACCAATACCTTTACCTGCTACATCATTCCCTTTATATTTTACCCCATGTATGAGATGGCCGATGCAGGATATCCGGCCGTGTTGAGCGAGGGGATGGGAGGGTTGATCAAATGCCTGGTGTTCTCGTTGGCCATGATCTGGCTGGCTGGACTTTTAGAGAAGGTGAACATCAGGCTGAAGATATAGTGGCTCGATGATGGATAAGGCGACATCCAATTTGAAAAAACGTTTTCCTATTCCATTTAATTTATCTACATTTGCGGGCTAATTATCGCTCATTGAGGTCATTAAGAACATATTCGATACCTTTTACCGGACTTAAGCTGGGTAAGCACGAGTTCGACTATGTGATAGATGCGGATTTCTTTAAGGAATTCGAATATTCGCTGGTCAAGAATGGCAAGTTAGAGGTGCGTGTGGAACTGGATAAACAGGAGACCATGATCATCTTGAACTTCCACATCAAAGGTGCCGTGGAGTTAACCTGTGATCGTTGTTTGTCGGAGTATCAACAGCCGGTAGATGCGAAGGAACAGCAGGTATACAAGTTCGCTGAGGAGGATATTGACGAGGATGATGAGATAATTACCCTGCACAAGAACGATACTGAGATCGATGTTGCGGGTTTGATATATGAATACATTAATGTGGCGGTACCATTTATTGCGGTTTGCAGTAATGAAGGTAACGGCCGCGATTGTGATAAAGATATGCTTGATCGTTTGAATGAACTATCAGGCGGTGATGAGAATGAAAAGAGTGGCGACCCACGCTGGGATGCCCTCAAAAAGTTAAAATGATATAATATTTAAGAAGTTATGCCAAATCCAAAACGTAAGTTCTCCAAATCGAGAACTGCAAAACGCAGAACGCACTATAAAGCTGAAGCTCCTTCATTAACTACCTGTGCTACCACTGGCGCTGTACACTTACCGCACCGTGCTTACACTGTTGATGGTAACCTTTACTACAACGGTAAATTACTGATCGAAAAAGCTGCCACAGCCTAAGCCCGCATTTTCTGCAAATGAAGATCGGCTTAGATATTATGGGCGGTGACTATGCTCCTAAAGCGGCTGTTTTAGGAGCTGTTGAAGCTTATAAAGCCTTGCCGGCCGGCAGTAAGCTGGTACTGGTAGGCGACAAAGATGCAGCCTTGAGCATACTTGCCGAGGCAGGCCATGACCCCGATGTATTCGAGTACGTGCATACGACCGAAGTGATCGGCATGGGCGAGCATCCAACTAAGGCCATTTCGCAAAAGCCGGGTTCCAGCATAGCGCTGGGCTTTAAGTTATTAAAGGAGGGAGAGATCCAGGCCTTTTCATCGGCAGGTAATACCGGCGCTATGCTGGTAGGAGCCATGTTCAGTGTCAAGACCATTCCTGGCGTGATCCGTCCGGCTATGACCACCATTGTACCCAAACTGTCAGGCGGTTTGGGTATTTTATTGGATGTAGGTGCCAATGCCGATTGTAAACCCGATGTGCTTTTGCAGTTCGGGGTACTGGGCAGCCTGCTGGGTCAGCATGTTTATAACCTTACCGATCCAAAGGTGGGGCTCATAAACATTGGCGAAGAGGAAGAAAAAGGCAACATGCTGTGCCAGGCTACTTACCCACTGATGAAAGGTACTAACCAGTTCAATTTTGTGGGCAATGTTGAAGGTCGGGACCTGTTCGGTGACGCTGCTGACATTTATGTTTGCGATGGCTTTACCGGCAACGTGATCATCAAACTGGCTGAATCATATTATGTGATCGCCCGCAAAAAAAGATTGAACGACGAGTTCTTTGATCGCTTCAATTACGAGCAATATGGTGGCAGCCCTATATTAGGTGTTAACGCACCGGTAGTGGTTGGTCACGGTATCTCGACCCCTGAGGCTATTAAGAACATGGTATTGTTATCGACCAATATGGCCGAGAGCGGGCTTGTTGAAAAGATCAAACAAGCTTTTGTTTAAACTATTATCATTTTTAAATGCATAAGATACAGGCTGCGATCACTGCCGTAAATGGCTATGCACCCGAATATGTGCTCACCAACCACGAACTTGAGGAACTGGTTGATACCAATGACGAGTGGATCACCACACGTACCGGTATAAAAGAGCGCCGCATTTTAAAAGGCGAAGGTAAGGCCACCTCAGATATGGCCGTACCGGCTGTTGAGGGCCTGCTCAAAAAGCGCGGTATCAGCGCCGAAGAGATAGACCTGATCATTTTTTGTACCACCACCCCTGATATGCCATTCCCGGCAACGGCCAACATTTTGGCCGATAAGATAGGCGCCAAAAATGCCTGGGGTTATGATCTGCAAGCGGCATGCTCGGGCTTCGTGTTCGGGTTAGCCACCGGCGCATCATTCATCGAAAGTGGTAAGCATCAAAAAGTATTGGTAGTAGGTGGCGATAAAATGTCATCTATCATTGATTATACCGACCGTGCCACCTGCATCATTTTTGGTGACGGCTGCGGTTGCGCCTTGCTTGAACCGAATACCGAAGGCTACGGCATCGTTGATTCGGTACTGAAAAGCGATGGCTCAGGCCGTGAGTTCCTTAACATGAAAGGTGGCGGCTCGCTCATACCGGCCTCGCACGAAAGTATCGACCGCCGCGACCACTTTGCCTACCAGGAAGGTAAGACCGTGTTCAAATTCGCGGTGACCAACATGGCTGAGGTAGCTGCCGAGATCATGCAACGCAACGAACTTCAGGCCGATGATATCGCCTGGCTGGTACCTCACCAGGCTAACAAGCGCATCATTGATGCTACTGCCAACCGCATGGGCATCAGCGATGAAAAGGTAGTAGTGAACATTGAGCGCTACGGCAACACCACCAACGGTACCATACCACTTTGCCTGTGGGAGTGGGAAAGCAAATTCAAAAAAGGAGATAACATCGTACTGGCCGCTTTTGGCGGAGGCTTTACATGGGGCTCTATGTATTTGAAATGGGCTTACTAAATTTGGAAAGATTATTATTTAATTTGTTATAACTTAGGTTTTTATTTATCCAAATATAAAACCAATTGTACCTACGATATGGATATTAAACAAATACAGGATCTAATACGCTTTGTGTCTAAATCTGGAGTGAATGAGGTCTCTATCGAGCAGAACGAATTCAAGATCACTATAAAGACCAACCAGGCACCGACCATAGTTAACGCAACTGTACCAACAGGCTTGACAGTGGCTACCGCTGCTGCTCCTGCACCGGTTACTACCGTGCATACCCCGGCTCCGGCCGAAGCGCCTGCCGCTGCTGATGTGTCAAAATATGTGACCATCAAATCGCCAATGATCGGTACCTTCTACCGTTCATCAACACCTGAAAAACCATCATTCGTGAACGTGGGCGACGAGATCAAAGCCGGTAGCGTGCTTTGCATCATCGAAGCCATGAAACTGTTCAATGAGATCGAATCAGAGGTTTCAGGCCGTATCGTTAAAGTACTGGTCGATAACGCCTCTCCGGTTGAGTACGATCAGCCTTTGTTTTTAGTTGAACCTATGTAAATATGTAAATGTGCGAATGTGCAGATGTGCGAATGATCTTTTTCATCTACACATCTGCACATCTGCATATCAGCACATCTAAAAAGACATGTTTAAAAAGATCTTGATCGCTAATCGCGGCGAAATAGCCTTGCGCATTATCCGTACTTGTAAGGAGATGGGCATCAAAACGGTAGCAGTATACTCTACCGCCGACCGCGATAGCTTACACGTTCGCTTTGCTGATGAGGCCGTATGTATCGGTCCGCCAGCAAGCCGCGACTCCTATTTGAATATCCCCAACATCATATCTGCTGCTGAACTGACCAACGCTGATGCTATACATCCGGGTTACGGCTTTTTGTCAGAGAACGCTAAATTCTCGGCCATTTGCGCTGAGTACGGTATCAAATTCATTGGTGCCACTGCTGATCAGATCAATGATATGGGCGACAAGGCCGCTGCCAAAGCGACCATGAAAAAAGCCGGCGTTCCTACCATCCCTGGGTCTGAAGGCTTACTGCACGATGTTAAAGAAGGTATACAGATTGCTGCTAAGATCGGTTACCCGATCATATTGAAAGCTACTGCCGGTGGTGGTGGCCGCGGTATGCGTATCGTTTGGAACGACATGGAATTTGAACCCGCCTGGGATTCGGCTCGTGCTGAGGCCGGCGCTGCGTTCGGTAACGATGGTATCTACCTCGAAAAATATGTTGAGGATCCACGACACATCGAGATACAGGTAGTGGGCGATCAGTATGGCAAAGTTTGCCACCTGAGCGAGCGCGATTGCTCTATTCAACGCCGTCACCAGAAACTGGTGGAAGAATCACCTTCACCGTTCATGACCGAAAAGCTTCGTAAAAAAATGGGTGAAGCGGCCATTAAAGGTGCTAAAGCTGTTAAATACGAAGGTGCCGGTACTATCGAGTTCCTGGTAGACAAGCATCACAACTTCTACTTCATGGAAATGAACACCCGTATACAGGTGGAGCATCCCGTGACCGAAGAGGTGATCAACGTGGATCTGATCAAAGAACAGATCAAAGTTGCTGCCGGTACACCGATATCAGGCAAGAACTACGAGCCTACCATGCACGCCATCGAGTGTCGTATAAACGCCGAGGACCCTTTCAATAACTTCCGTCCGTCGCCGGGTAAGATCACTAACTTCCACTCACCGGGTGGCCATGGTGTACGTGTAGATACGCACGTGTACAGTGGTTATGTGATCCCACCTAACTATGACTCGATGATCGCTAAGCTGATCTGCGTGGCTCAAACTCGCGAGGAGGCCTTGAATACCATGTCGCGCGCGTTAAGCGAATTCGTGATCGAGGGTATCAAGACCACTATACCATTCCACTTGCAGTTGATGCAAGATCCTAATTTCAGAGCAGGTAATTTTACCACCAAATTCATGGAAAGCTTTGAGATAGCCGAATAATTATTTCATGAAATAAAATTCAACATTGATACCATTCGTATGTAATACAGAATGGTATTTTTGTTTGCAACATATGAGTAACGATCAGGACAATAAAATTGTAAAAGCTATAAAGGATAAGGCCAAAGACCTCGAAGTAGAAATGTCGTTCTTTGACCACATAGAGGTACTCAGGTGGCATTTGATCCGGTCGTGTATAGCCATCCTGGCGTTCACTGTATTGGCTTTCGTTTATTATGATTTTGTGTTCGACAAGATCATTATGGGCCCTAAACGTCCTGACTTTTGGACCTACCGTATGCTTTGCAAGCTGGGCGATTATTTAGGCCGCCCTGGCTTTTGTATAGATAAGATACCCGGCGAGATCATCAATACCGAGATGGCCGGCCAGTTCACGCTCGAGCTGAACTCTGCGCTGATCATTGGCGTCACTTTGGGCTTTCCATATCTGCTTTGGGAATTATGGCGCTTCATAAAGCCTGCCCTGCATGAGAATGAGCGCAAGGCAGCTTCAGGTTTTGTACTGTATGCCTCATTGCTGTTCATTACCGGTATCCTGTTCGGCTATTATGTGGTAGCGCCCGAGTCGATCAGCTTTTTGGCCAACCTGAGCGTGAGTGACCAGATCAAGAATACCTTCACGGTCGATTCGTATCTATCATCAGTAGCTACGCTTACGTTGGCTACAGGGGTAGTGTTCCAATTGCCCATGATCGTATACATCCTATCTACCATCGGCTTGTTAACACCCAAGTTCATGCGCTCGGGCCGCCGGTATGCCATTGTGGGTATCCTGGTCATTGCAGCGGTGATCACACCAACGCCCGATATGCTGACCATGAGCATCGTTAGTGTCCCACTTTTCATTTTATACGAAGTGGGTATCGTGGTAGCAGGCCGTGTAGAAAAGAAGAAGCTGAAAAAGCACAACGCATTAATGAAACAACAAGGCTAAGAGGAGCATCCGCTTGGCTACTATCAATATGAATAAAGAACTTAAAATAGCGCTTGGCGCCGATCATGCGGGGTTTAACTACAAACAGGCTCTTTTGGAGTGGTTGCCCAACGCAACGGTAAAGGATTTTGGCACTTACTCACCAGAGTCTACCGATTACCCTGATTTTGCACACCCGGTAGCATCAGCTGTAGAGAGTGGCGAATTTGACCTGGGTATACTGATCTGCGGTAGCGCCAACGGCGTGGCCATCACCGCCAATAAGCACCAGGGTATCCGTGCGGCTATATGCTGGCAGCCTGAGCTGGCGTCATTGGCGCGCAAGCATAATAACGCGAACATTGTTTGCATACCCGAACGCTTCATCTCGTTAGATGATGCCAAAAAGATCGTGGAGACTTTCATGACCACCGAGTTCGAAGGTGGCCGTCATGCTACACGCGTGGGTAAGATATCTTGCTAAGTGCCTGACAAGGTCACACATTTGTTGCCGTCCGTTAAGTGAGCATTGATTAATTTGCTTGCTGCTATTTACACTAAACTAATATGAAGAGAACGTTTTTGTGCGGTACCGCTTTGGTGGCCGCATTTGGGGCTTTTGCTCAAAAGAACCCAACTGCCATTAAATATGCGCAGGTGATCACCGTAGAGGATGCCAAAAAGCAGCTGACCATAGTTGCAGCCGACGACATGGAAGGCCGCGAGACCGGTAAACCAGGCGCTGACAAGGCCGCCAACTACTTGGCCGGCGAATACAAAAAATTAGGACTTTTACCCGCCAACAATGGCTCATACTTTTTAGATGTGCCGTTAACCAATACCATTTTTACCTTTAAAGGGCTTACGGTGAATGGTGCTACCCTTACTTATGGTAAGGATTACAGTTCATTAGGCGGGTCAGGTACCGCAGCGTTGAAAACTAATGAAGTGGTGTTCGTAGGTTATGGTAGCGAGGCTGAGATTGCTAACGTTGACGTGGCTGGCAAGATCGTGATGATCATTGGCGAGCCTAAACCGGGTACTCCTGCACCAGCTCCGGGCACGAGAGTAGGCTTCGGCGCTTCGCCGACTTTACGTGCTAAAAATCCGGCACTGATCCTAATGGTGGCCAACGTGCGTCCGGGTATGGGAGGCAAGGTAAGCGAGCGTATGACCCTCAAGCAAGCTAACCCACGCCAGGTAATGAACCGCGCCCTCACCCTCACCATCAATACTGCTACTGCAGATCAGGTACTGAAAGCATCGGGAAAAACTTATACTGATCTGAAAGCTGCAGCTGCGCAAGGCACAGCTACGCAAACGGTGAAGGCCGATATAGCAGCTGACTACGAGACCGTGGCTAAAGATGCCAAAGCGGTAGATATCGTGGCCATGATACCAGGTTCGGATGCCAAATTGAAGAATGAAGTGTTGGTGTTCTCGGCACATTATGACCACATTGGTATGATGCCCGAAGGTACCCCAGGCGACCGTATCAACAACGGCGCTGACGATGACGGCTCAGGTACCGTAGGAATATTAGAGATCGCCCGCGCGTTCATGAAAGCCAAAAAAGACGGTAAAGGCCCGCGTCGTACCATCCTTTTCCTAGGTAACGTTGGTGAAGAGAAAGGCCTATTGGGCTCAGAATGGTATTCTGAGCACCCGGTGTTCCCGATGGCCAATACCGTTGCCGACCTGAACATCGATATGATCGGTCGTCGTGACCCTGCGCACAAAGATTCGCCAGACTACTGCTACCTGATCGGTTCTGATAAGTTGAGCACCACATTGCATAGGATCAGCGAGAGTGCCAATAACACTTATACCAAGTTAGCGATCGACTACAAATACAATGATCCTAACGATCCTGAGCGTATCTATTACCGCTCAGATCACTACAACTTTGCTAAGCATGATGTGCCTATCGTGTTCTACTTTGATGGTGTGCATGAGGATTATCACCGTGTGAGCGATGAGGTAGATAAGATCGATTTCCCGTTGATGGTAAAACGTGCTCAATTGGTATTCTATACCGGTTGGGAACTGGCTAACCGTAACGAGCGCCCCGTGGTGGACGTGAAGAACGACATGCCGGCCACACGATAATTATCACTGACAGATGATCATATAAAAGCACCGTTGAGGGAAACTTCAACGGTGCTTTTTCGTTAGTGATGAACCACATGAGTTGTTCCACGCTACTTCCGCCATTCCGTTGTGCCGGTCAATGTTATGAACCCATAGGAAAATATATTACTTTCGCATACATGGGAAATACGGCCGAGAAATTTTTGACCGATGCAGAGGAGAAGGTGTTCGATCGTGATCATCGCCGCATCATCAATTTCAATATGGGGCGCTACCATACGTCGGTCGCACGTGGTACCGCACGTTTAGTGAACCTGGCCACAGCCCGTAACAAGGCACATACCATTAAGTGGCGCACCATTGAGAACCTTGATAAGTACTTGCCCGAATTTGAGGCTAATTTTCAGCGCAGAGGTGGCAAGGTGATCTGGGCCAATGATGTGGAAGAAGCCCAGCAAGAGATCCTGCAGATCCTGGAAACGGCAGGGGCCAAACGTGTGGTCAAATCCAAGACCATGGCCACCGAGGAGATACACCTTAACGAGTTCCTGGAGCAAAATAATATTGAATCGTTAGAGACCGACCTGGGCGAGTACATCGTACAGTTGTTGGGCCAAAAGCCTTACCATATCGTTACCCCGGCCATGCACCTCTCTAAAGAGGATATAGCCAAACTGTTCAACGAAAAGTTCGGTACCCCAATAGATGCCACTCCCGAACAACTGACCTTGAAAGCGCGGGAACTCCTGCGTGATAAATATCTGCAAGCCGATGTAGGCATCACTGGTGCTAATTTCCTCATTGCCGACACGGGCAGCATCGCTTTGAGCGAAAATGAAGGTAACACCCGCTTGAGTACCACATTCCCTAAGATACACATCGCGGTGGTGGGCATTGAGAAAATGATACCAAGCATAGCCGACCTTGACCTGTTCTGGCCGTTACTGTCCACCCATGGAACAGGGCAGAACCTGACGGTATACAATTCTATCCTCACCGGTCCGCGACAACCCGGCGAGACCGATGGACCGGAGGAGATGTATGTGATACTGCTTGACAATGGCCGTACCGACCTGCTGGCCCAAAAAGATCAGCGACAGGGTCTGTATTGCATTCGCTGTGGTGCTTGCCTGAACGCCTGCCCGATCTATCAGAACGTGGGCGGCTATACGTACAACACTACTTACAGCGGCCCTATTGGTTCGGTGATCACCCCGCACATGAAGGGAATGGAAGAGTTCAAGCACTTGAGCTATGCATCCAGTTTATGCGGGCGCTGCACCGAGGTTTGTCCGGTAAAGATCGATATACATAAGATGTTGCTGCTGAACCGCCGTGATGCTGTGAAAGAGAACATCGTGACCAAACCCGAGAAATGGGGTTGGCAGATCTGGAAAAAAGCTATGGAAAGCCGCAAGCTCACCGACTTTTTTGGCGGTAAGATCAAGAACCTGGCACTACGCACCCTGTTTAAAAATGCATGGGGCAAATACCGCGAGATGCCAAATGTGGCCGAACGCTCCTTTGCGCAGCGCTGGGCTGACGAACAAAAAGCTAAAGACCAATGAGAAAAGTAATACTGAATGTGGCCGTATCGCTGGATGGCTTTATCGAGGGCCCTAACGGCGAATACGACTGGTGCTTTACCGATCAGGACTACGGCATGACCGAGCTTTTCGGCCACGTGGATACGATGTTCATTGGCCGCAAAAGTTGGGAACTGATCGCCGGTCATGAAGCAGAATACTTCCCGGCCATTCAAAAGATATACCTTTTTTCTGATACTGTGGGATCCGTAGATAGCCCGGCTATAGAGGTCGTTCGCTCGGCCGAGTTCGATACTAAGGTGAAGCAGATATTGGAAGAAGAAGGTCAGGACATCTGGTTGTTCGGAGGTTCGGGCCTCACCACGACCTTTGTGAACAAAGGCTTGGTCTCTAACTTGACCCTTTCTGTACATCCGTTGATACTGGGCGGCGGTAAGCCGTTATTCAACGATATCAAAGACAAAGTGGAACTCCTGCTTACCGAAACACAAAGCTACGAAACCGGCTTAGTGCAATTAAAATATGCCCTGAAACCTCAATTCGACGAAAGTAAACTGGATGTGTTATTCACGGCTTCAGGGTTGGATATATAAGCGTCGTCAAGCTACTTCCACCAATTCCACCTCGGCTACGGGGCTGAACAGGTAGATGCGTTTGGTGGCCACCTCGATGCAGCGGAAGCGTTTGCGCAGTTGCTCTTCTTTACGGAACACCCTTCCATCTTTGATCTTAAATACAGCCTTTAATGGTATTTTCTCTACTGTGGTGGCTGATGCGTTGTTCGGGTCGTACTTGCGCAGGGTACGGTACAAATTGAGGTCAGAACAACTGGAGGCACCCGGGTTGTTGAGGTAGCTATTTATCGCGAAGGTCACATCGGCCGGAAAGACCTGTTTCTCAAAGAAAGGCTGCATCATGCGCTTGAAATTTGCCTTCCATTCGGCGCCGTGAGGTTTGATCAGGTGCTTATGTTGGTTCCAAGTGTGCAGGTGAGCGAACTCGTGCACAGTGGTCACCAGGAAGGCGTATGGATTCAGGTTGTGATTCACTGAAATACGATGCCCTTTGCCACCGAAGGGCGGGCGATAATCGCCGAACTTGCTGTTACGGCTTCGCGATATTTTGAACTCACATTGAAAATGATCGATCCACTTACCGATCAGCGGTGCAGCGCCCTGAGGCAGGTAACGCTCCAGTACCTTTACTTTATCCACATCTTACTCCTACTCAAATATAAGTAAAAGCCGATCGCTATTTCAACAACTGATAGGTGAGAAAACTGATGCCGTAAGCCAGCACCGTCATGTACAGGAACTGTACGGCGGGCCAGCGCCAGTCTTTGGTCTCGCGGTATACTACGGCCACGGTGCTGGCGCACTGCATGGCAAAGGCATAGAACATCATGAGCGAGAAGGAGGAAGCAAGCGTGAAGGTCAACTGACCGGTCTCGGCGTTGCGGGCGTTGGCCAGTTTGGCTTTAACCGGCTGTATCTCTTCCGTATCACCATCCACACTATAAATAGTGGCCATGGTGCCTACAAACACTTCGCGTGCGGCAAAGGAGGTGATGATCGCAATGCCGATCTTCCAATCGTAACCCAGTGGCTTGATCACCGGCTCAATGAAATGGCCGAGGTAGCCAGCATATGAGCTTTCCAGTTTTTCAGAGGCCTTGGCGTGTTCTATCTCGCTGGGCTTCATGGTCTGTCCGTATTTGGACTCGCTGTACTTCTTTTCTATTTGCGCAAAGTTGTCGCCCGGGCCGTAAGAGGCCAGCACCCATAAAATGATAGACACGGCGATGATCACCTTACCCGCCTCGATCACAAAGGTCTTCGAGCGATCGTACATGGTAAGGGCCACATTGCTCCAGCGGGGCATACGGTAAACGGGCAGTTCCATAATGAAGTAGCCACGCTCGCGCGCCTTTAAAATGTGCTTCATTACCCAGGCCACCACAATGGCCGACACCATACTGAGCACATACATGAAAGTTAGCGCCAGACCCGGCAGGTTAAAGATCCACCAAACATTGCGGTTGGGCACCACCAGGGCGATCAGCAGCGTGTACACCGGCAAACGTGCCGAGCAGCTGATCAGTGGAGTGACCATAATGGTGATCATACGGTCCTTCCAGTTCTCGATGGTGCGGGTACTCATGATCGAGGGTACGGCGCAGGCAAAACCACCGATAAGCGGCACTACCGATTTACCGTTCAACCCAACCTTACGCATGATCTTATCCATCATGAACGTAACGCGGGCCATGTAGCCGGTATCTTCTAAAATAGCGATGAATGCGAACAGGATGGCGATCTGTGGGATAAATACTAATACGCCACTCAATCCGGCAATAACGCCGTCGGCCAGCAGGTCGGTCAATGGTCCGGGAGGTAAAAGGTCATGCACGCCGCCCTGCATCCAAACAAAAAGTTTCTCGATCAGGTCCATCGGGTAGCTCGACCAGGCAAATATGGCCTGGAACATGAACAACAAGATACTGAAAAAGATCAGGAAGCCGAAAACGCGGTGCGTCAGTATACGGTCTATACGGTTGCTGGCGGTCTCCTCCTCGGCGCTTTCTGCCTTTTTAACGGTATCGTACAGTAGGTCGTTAATGTAGTTGTAGCGGGCAATGGTCTCGCTGGCCTGGGCCTTTTGCGAGTGGAAGCCGTGTATCTTCTCCAGTTCCTCTATGCGATCGCTTTGAGCTGGGGTTAGGTAGCTCAAGGTCTCGTGCTGATGTGCAAGTTGGAGGGCAAAGTACGGGTTATCGATAGCCAGCTCCTCGCTAATGGCGTCCACCAGTTCGGGGGCTATGGACCTTGTATCAACACTATCTTGTTGCAGGGCAAACTTGTTGGCATTGACGATACTTTGTTTAAGCTTATCGATACCCTCGTTGCGGCGGGCCGATATCGGGACGATCATCACCCCTAACTTCTTAGACAGTGCATCGATATCGATGGTGATGCCGTCCTTTTTGGCCAGGTCCATCATGTTAAGTGCAATGATGACCGGGATCTTCAGGTCGGCTACCTGGGTATATAGTAAAAGATTACGTTTAAGATTGGAAGCGTCGAGAATGACCACTATCAGGTCGGGACGCTGATCGTTCACTTGATCGGCCAGTACCGAAAATACGATGGCTTCATCACGGCTTTTAGGATAAAGGCTGTAAGTGCCTGGAAGGTCGATGATCTCGGCGCGTCGGCCGTCGGGCAAGCTGCAATGACCTGTCTTACGGTCTACCGTTACGCCCGGAAAGTTACCTATCTTTTGGTTGAGTCCGGTAAGAACGTTGAAAAGGGTCGATTTCCCGGTGTTAGGGTTCCCTACAAGTGCAACTTTGATCTCGTCCTTCAATTTGGGAATTACTGTAAAATAATGGTCGATGCTTCTTGTTTACGCAAGCTCAGCATATATCCCGACACATTTACAGCAATAGGATCGCCCAGCGGAGCGATGCGTTCAAGCTTGATCTCTTCGCCTGGCAGGCAGCCCATTTCCATGAGTTTCAACGACATTTCCAGATCGGTGAACTCTTTGATGACCCCTTTTTTACCTACTTCAAGTTGCGAAAGCTTCTTCATAAATCGAAACAAACATACCGCTTATTTAAAACAAATCCAAATAACAATAGATTTCTGAAAAATAAGGCGGTTCGCCTCATCCACGATGTTTTAAAGCATTTCAGGGTCATCTTCAAAACCCTGCCAAATAGCGGCGGCGGTTATGTTAGATGGGAAATTTGGCCAGAGTGATCAGCAGATGTTGCCTGAAAAAGCTGCTTTTAATTGCGTTTTACTTACATGCGGACAGCCGCAGCCTTTTTTAAATATACCGCATGAGGATAAGGCCATCATTAAAGCTATGGCCACACAACACCTGATCTTGCTCATCACTTATCTATCTTTTCTGTTCAATGCCGCTGTGGTGATCAGTGCGCAAAAGGCTGCCATACCCGCACCTACGCTATCGGCAAAAAGGTCGCCCCATTCGCCCGAACGCCAGGTGAAGATGTAAAGCTGCAGCACCTCTATAATGGCGCCGAACGTTACACTCACAACAAAGGCTTTTACGGCGGTAAGTATGGTAAAGTTACCCCACTGTAAGATCATGCCATAGCTGTACAGCGCCGTGAACATAAAAAAGAAACCACAATGCACCAGCTTATCAAAACCTGGGAAAAAACGTGGCGAGTGCGCTACCGAACCCATGTTCATGTTGCACATTACCAAAACAAATAAAGCCCACCTAAGGGTGAGCTTTTGATATCTGAAGATGTTACGCATCCGAAAATTAAACGCCTACTAAAGCTGAATAATCATCGGCTGATAAGAGTCCGTCCACTTCCGCAGCATCGGCCAGCGAAACTTTTACCATCCAGCCATCGCCGTATGGGTCGCTGTTCACCAGTTCAGGCTGGCTATCCAGCATAGGGTTGATCTCTAATACCTTTCCATTCACAGGCATGAACAGGTCCGAAACGGTCTTTACGGCCTCAACGGTACCAAATACTTCCTCCTTATTCACATCGTTACCAACGGTGTTGATGTCAACGTAAACAATGTCGCCCAGTTCGCGCTGTGCAAATTCGGTGATACCGATGTAGGCCTCATTGCCTTCCACCCTGATCCATTCGTGGTCCTTGGTATATTTTAACTCTGCCGGAAAATTCATATCGCTTGTTGATTTGTGCTTCAAAAATAACAAAACGTTCAGGTTTAGCCTAAAGCTGATGCGAAAATGTTACGGGATATTTTTTTGATAAAACCCAAAGCCATGATACTTGTTATGGAGAGGTTAACAATTTAAAGAACATCGTACACACTATGAAAAAATTATGTTCAATGATGCTTTTGGCCATGGGTGCCTTAGCATTTCAATCATGCGGAAGCAACACTAAAAATGATAGCGCTGCTAATGCTGACAGTGCCAACTACACTAAAGACACTACCACTAATGCAGCCGAGACCGGCGGTATAGCTGTTGTGAACGACGATGCTGAGTGGGCTGTTAAAGCTGCCAACGGTGGTATGACCGAAGTTGAATTCAGCAAATTAGCACAAACCAAAGGCACCAACGCCAAAGTAAAAGAGTTTGCCGACATGATGGTCAAAGACCATGGTGGTGCCAACGAAAAACTGATGGAACTGGCTAAAAAGAAGAACATCACTTTACCAACTACCATTGGTGCTGATGAGCAAAAAGAACTGGCCGACCTGCAAACCAAAAGCGGTGCCGATTTTGACAAAGCTTATGTTGACGCTATGGTAAAAGGTCACAAAGATGCAGCTGACCTGTTCGAAAAAGGTTCAAAAGATGCTAAAGATGCCGACCTGAAAGCTTTTGCTACCGAAACCTTGCCAGTGATCAAAGGTCACTTACAAGCGATCGAGGCCATTCAAAAAGGCTTGAAATAATATACCTATCATATTAGCGAGAGGGCATACCATACGGTATGCCTTTTTGCGTTAAAGCGTGGGCTTGTTTAAGCAGTGCCGTAAAGTATATTTATTCTTCTAAATTTACTTGTCAGATCGATTATAACGTCGAGAATATGAAAAAAATTTAGGCGGGTGTCAAAACGAAGGTTAATACTAACATTTTTATTCTTTATGCCGCTATTGTGTCGAGCCGAAGGCCAAAATGGGATGGTATTTGGCTTGTTCGTAATGGCTTTAGCATTTACTTTGATGTTCGGATTTTTACTAACGATTCTTTTGATTTTGAGTGCCCATTTGTTCAAGATCAAAATCACTCTTTTAAATGCGATAATTATTGTAGCTGTAACGAGTCTGGTCTTTCTTTTTGCTATATCATCGTTTATATTCTTATAGATCTTCTCTTTAATTTTTATACTTGCACTATGTCAGCACCTATTGTAACCGGTATATTATCGTTCGGTATGTCGGGCCGTATTTTTCATGCACCGTTCGTGCATGCACACGAGGGCTTCAGGCTTAAAGCCGTTGTGGAGCGCAGCAAAAAGAACGCTGCACAGATATATCCCGGTATCATTAGCTATGACAGTGTTGAGGACATGCTTGCTGATGAAGAGATCCAACTGATCATCGTGAACACGCCCAACGAGCTACACTTTGAACAAGCTAAGCAGGTGCTGCTGGCCGGTAAGCACTTACTGGTAGAAAAACCGGTGACCGCAACCTCGGCACAGTTCATGGAACTGTTGGATCTTGCCAAACTCAAGGGCCTGCATGTGCTGGTTTACCAGAACCGCCGCTGGGACAGCGATTTCCTGTCGGTAAAAGAGGTGATCGAGAGTGGGCGTTTGGGCGAGCTGGTGGAGGTGAACTTCCGCTTTGATCGTTATAAGCCGGTGCTCAGTCCGAAAGCTTTCAAGGAGGCGGCCGATATGCCATCTAACGGCCTCGTGTATGATCTTGGTCCGCACTTGCTGGATCAGGCTATTAGCTTGTTCGGCAAGCCGTTAAGCTTTAGTAAGGTCACGGCATCGCACCGCGAAGGTTCGGCCGTGGTCGACTATTTTAGCTTTATGCTAAGCTACCCGCACCAGCTGACCGTTCACATTACTTCGGGCCTGCTTATCGCCCAGCCGGTCCCGTCATTCGTGGTACATGGTACCTTGGGCAGTTATATAAAAGATAGGGTAGATGTACAGGAAGCACAGCTCGACAAAAGCATCAAACCTACTGATGACGGTTACGGCGTAGAGCCCGCCAACAGTGAAGGTAAGCTGACCTTGATGGGCGTGGATGATGAAAGGACGGTGGAACAGATCCCATCCATCACCGCAAATTATTTGAACTTATTTGAGGCCGTTTACCAAACCATAGCTCATGGTGCACTGTACCCTATAACTAATGAACATATAGCATGGCAACTCGAACTGCTGGAAGCCTAATGATACCCACTATGAAAAAGTTACTGTTTGTATTAGCCATGATCGTTGCCGCAGGATGCAGCCAGGCACAGAACAAGAATATCAAGAACCTGCCTGTTTACAGCATCGTTAGCGCACCTGACAGCGCTGTACGTACCCCCGCCAACCTCAAAAAAGGCTTGCCGGTAATGATCGTATACTTTTCGCCTGATTGCGGCCACTGCCAGCAAATGATGTACGAGGTCAAGGAGCATAAAGGCGATTTCTCGAAGATACAGGTGGTCATGATCACGCCCGTTGATTATAAACTGGTGAAGGGATTTTACCGCGATTTTGGTTTGTCGGGCTTCCCTAACTTCACCGTTGGTACCGAAGGACGCAGCTACAAGGTGTTAGAGTATTACGGCGTAAAAATGACACCCTACATAGCCGTGTATGACCGCAAGCACCAACTGATCAAGGCCTACGATAAAGCACCTAAGATCAAAGAGTTAGCAGCGCTGGTCAAAAAGGCTTAACTATGCGTTAATATCGGTAATGAAAATATTACCATTATAGCAAAGTAGGTTTCAATAAAGTTACATGCTTGCTGATAGCCCATAAGCTTATTTGGTGATCTTTGCCGGATGAATTTTTCGGTACTCAAGGGACTATTTTTTACTTTCTTTTCTTTCCTGATCTTAACCGCCGCTGCGCAAACCGCCGCCACTTCAGGAGGCAGCGTAAGCGGTAAGCTGGTTGATGGCACCAATGGACAGGCGCTTGATTTTGCGAGTGTAAGCCTGATCAATAAGGCCACCAAAGTTGCCAAAGGCATACAGACCGACCTGAACGGTAACTTTAAGGTTAGTGGTTTGGCCGATGGTAGCTATACTTTTAAAGCCACATTTTTAGGGTTTTTGATCAACACAAAAGATAGCATCCGCATTAACGGTGGGCGTGCCGTGCAGTTGGGAACCATCAAAATGACACCTGCCAAAGGTGTGCTGAAAGAGGTGGTAGTGACCGCTCAAAAACAGACCATTAAGCTGGCTGCTGATAAAAAGGTGTTCAGTGTGGATCAGAGCCTGGTGAGCCAAGGCGGATCTGCCACCGATCTGCTGACCAACGTGCCATCGGTACAGGTAGATGTGGATGGTAACGTGGCCCTGCGTGGATCAAATAATGTGCGCGTATTAGTGAACGGTAAGCCTTCGGCCATTTCTGGCGGTAGCGTGAGCGATATATTGCAATCTATACCGGCCAGTGCTATCGAGAACATCGAGGTGATCACCAACCCATCCTCTAAATATGATGCCGAAGGACAGTCGGGCATCATCAATATCATTTTGAAAAAGAACGCGCAATTAGGTTTCAATGGCTCGGTATCGGGTACCATTGGCAACCTGAACACCGCTAATGGGAGCTTGAACCTGGCATACCAAACCTCAAAGGTCAACATCTTTGGTAATTACAGCTATCGTAAAGCCAAGCGTATCGGCAATGGTTATACCGACCGTATCACCTATCCAGGTACTGATTCGGCCATCTTCCAGAACCAGATCAACGACCAGACCTTCGAGTTCAAGTCGCACAACATCCGTTCGGGTATCGATATCAATTTCACGCCCAAAACGGTGCTGACGTTATCTAACAACATCAACATTCGTGATCGTGATCGCTTTCAGTATGGCGGTACCAACATCACCCGGCGCAATGTGCTCACACAATCGCTGTCGCAAAACAACTTTTCGGGCAATTCGGGTAACAACATCGACCTTAATGCCGATTTCAGCCATAGATACAAAAAGCCAGGTCAGGAGCTCACCGCCAACTTTGGTTACTCTACCGAAAAAGAGGACGGCACCGAGAACTTGTTGACCACGTATAACTTATACACGCTCGGCCGTGATAGCTTATTCAAGCAAAACAACTTCATTGACCAAAAGCAGCGTAACTTTAATCTCCAGGCCGACTATACCATGCCAATAGGTAAGGAAGGTAAGTTGGAGGCGGGCTACCGCAGCACATTCAACCGCAACGACAACGATTACCGGGCGTTCTCTTTATTGAATGGTACTACCGATCAGTTCGTATTTAACGGGCTGCGCTCTAATCACTTTATTTACAACGAGCAGGTACATGCGGTGTATGGTAACTATTCAAGGCAGTTCGGCAAGTTCGGAGTGCAGGTGGGTGCACGTTTAGAGGATGCCCACATCCGCAGCCGACTGGTAGACAGTGTTCAGCAGTACAAGCAAGATTATTTCCGGATCTACCCGAGCGTTTTTCTGAGTAACAAGCTTACCGAGAACCAGACCTTGCAGTTAAGCTATACCCGCCGGGTAAGCCGTCCGCGCGACAGGCAGCTTTCGCCATTCCTTGACCGAAGCGACCCGCTAAACTTCCAGCAGGGTAATCCTAACCTAAGGCCTGAGGATACCCATGCCTTCGAATTCAGTTATGTGAACTACACCAACCTGCTCACGCTCACGTCATCTATTTACTATCGTTACACGCTCAATAACATTCAACAGGTGCGTACGCCGTTCAGTACTTCGCAAACGCTTACCCGTTTCGAGAATATTAACAGCGCGGCCAATGCAGGCTACGAGCTCATAGCCAAGCTGACCCCATCTACCAAATTCGATGTTACGGGTAACGTGAACGTTTACTACCGTAACATTAAAGGCGATCTGGCGCTTAACGTACCGTCGGCCTCGGGTTACGCGTTCAACACCAACGTGACCGCCAACCTTAAACCGATCAAAAAATTAGGTGTCCAACTCCGTGGAGATTACCAGGGCAAGCAGGTGAACGCTCAAGGCTATACCCGCCCGGTATACGGCTTTGACGGTGGTTTGCGGTACGATATCACCAATAAGCTGAACGCTAGCTTTAACGTGCGCGATATATTCAGCACCCGTAAGTTCGGTTCCATAATTGACAATACCGATACGGCATTCCCTTACACTTCTGAATCATATCGCCGATTCTCGCGCCGTACGTATGGCTTTACCTTGTCGTACCGCTTTGGTAGCAATGGTGCCGATCAGCAAAAACGCAAAAAACGTGATCAGGACAACGGCGGCGGTAACCCGGACGACCAGGGTGTGGGCGGTGGTCCAACGATAAGATAGTTATATAACACTAAATATGAACACCGGCTCCGCCCGGTGTTTTTTCTTTATAAACGAACGGTCGGCTGTATCGAAAGCGAACATTATTTGGCATCGTATGGTCGTAAATATCTGTAATATAATGATTTGTAATGCTGGCACTTGATCGGTGGCATATTGGGTGATCACCATCATTCAACTTGCATATGTTCAAAAGCTATCTTAAAACCTCCGTCCGTTTTTTGTTGAAGAACAGAACGTTCAGCTTTATCAACATCATAGGCCTCACTGTAGGTACCGTAAGTTGCTTGTACATCTTCCTGTTCATCAAATACCATTATAGCTTTGACCAGCATCACCAACATGCTGATGCTATTTACCGGGTAAATACGCTGATCCTATCGCGTGGCGACAAATTCAACAGTGCCACCATATCGCCACCCATAGCTCCGGTGCTTAAACAGGAACTGCCTGAGGTGGAGCAGTATACGCGCGTAGCCCCAACGCTGGGCTCCAATAAAAGTGCCCTCACATATCAGGACCGGTCCTTTTATGAAAAAGATGTCGTTTACGTGGACTCGACCTTTTTCAACGTGTTCAAGTATTCCTTTGTGAACGGCAGAAGCAAGGATGCACTGAAGGAGCCTTATTCGGTGGTTTTAATGAAGCCAGTTGCGACCAAGCTTTTTGGCAACGCAGATCCGGTGAACAAAGTGATATCCATTAACAACGGTTACGGTAAGCACGACTTTAAAGTGACCGCCGTGGTAGATGAAAGTGCGGGCATGTCGCACCTCAAAGCGAATATGTTCATCACGATGAACAGCGGTGGAATAGGCGATTTTGTATTGAAGAATAATGGTTGGGCTGGCAATAACTTTGTGAGCACGTATATAAGATTACATGATGGTGCCAGCGCACAAGCACTCGAGAAAAAGCTGCCGGCGTTGCTTAATAAATATGGCGGTCGGGAGCTTAAAGAGTTGGGATTTAACAAACAGTTATCCTTGCAGCCCATAACCAGCATCCATACCAGCACCGGCCTCAAGAACGAGCCAACACAGCCCATCGCATCTTCATTTTTGCTCATCCTATCGCTTATCGCAGTGCTGATACAAGTGATCGCCTGTATCAACTTTATGAACTTGTCTACCGCCCGGGCATCAAGCCGTGCGCGCGAGGTAGGGGTGCGCAAAGTGATCGGTGCCGAACAGGGCGACCTGGTCAAACAGTTCCTGAGCGAATCATTGATCCTGGCCCTGATCAGCGTGCTCATTGCTCTACCGTTGCTGGCGCTGATCTTACCTTATCTCAATAACATCACCGGCATTCAATTGGATCTTTCGGTCTTCGCGCAGTTCAAGTTGTGGCTGGTACTGGGAGGTATCGTTCTGCTCACCGGCGTATTGGCAGGTAGTTATCCGGCATTCTACCTTTCAGCGTTCAAGGCGATCAAGGTCATCAAAGGCGACTTTGTAAGCCGGTCGTCTGCCGCTGGTATCCGCCGGTCTTTGGTGGTGTTCCAATTTGTATTGTCTATCGTGCTGATCACGGGCATCATCGTGATCTATAGCCAGTTGAACTACATCAAGAACAAGGACCTTGGTTTTAGCAAGGACCAAAAGCTGGTATTCAGCGTTTATACGCCCGAGGCGATCGCTAAAATGAACAGCCTTGCTTTGGATGTTAAGCAGCTGCCGGAGGTTAAGGCAGTAAGCCGAACCGATAACTTCCCCGGACAGTCGGTTCTGCGTGATCACGGCGTGTACCTGGCAGGCGGTAACATGGCCAATTCGGTGGATGCGCAAAATATGCTGACCGATGAGCACTTTACCGAGGCCATAGACGTAAAGTTGCTGAGCGGCCGCAAGTTCGGTGTGAACGACTCCGGCAAAGTGTTGATCAACGAGACCATGGCCCGCAGGTTAGGGCTCACGCCCGATAAGGCGCCTGGTACCTATTTGTACACTCAATATGCGCCCGACCCTATCACACATGTTGAAGTGGCCGGAGTGATCAAAGATTTTAATTACAACTCGTTACATACCGAGATCAAACCGTTCATGCTGGTATACCGGAAACAGGGTGAGGAATTGAACAACCTCGTAGTGTCCATTCAAAGTGATGATCCTAAACACTTACTATCCCGCATCGAAGCGATCTGGAAGCGCGACATCCCCGATGTGCCATTCGAATATTCCTTTTTGGATGCTGCGGTACAAAAGCAATACGAGGCCGACATCACCTTGTCGCAGATCATCAATGCATTCACCATCGTGGCTATACTCATATCATGCTTAGGACTGTTCGGGCTGGCCGCCTTTAGTGCCGAGCAGCGCCGTAAAGAGATCGGTATACGCAAGGTGCTGGGTAGTAGCGTAAGTGGCATAGTGGCTCTCCTGTCACGCGATTTCCTGAAACTGGTCATGATCGCTATCGTAATATCGTTGCCCATCGCCTGGTACTTTATGCATGCCTGGATACGCTCATTCGCCTACCGGATCAGTATCAGCTGGTGGATGTTCGCCTTATCAGGTGCGTTGGCGGTGCTGATCGCCATGTTCACGATCGGCTTGCAGGCACTCAAAGCAGCCAATATGAACCCGGTGCGTACGCTCAGGTCGGAGTAGTGGCGCAAGGTAAAAGCATTTGCCTTTGCCAAAAATTGGTTAGCTTTGTTCATGCCATCTATTGACCTGCACTTATTCAAATTCAATCTTTTCGATGTGGTAGATGTGCTGCTGGTAGCTTTTTTGATCTATCAGCTTTACAACCTCATCCGCGGTACCATAGCGGCGAATATATTCATCGGTTTGGCCATTATATGCCTGCTGTACTTTGTGGTGCGTGCACTGGAAATGAAGTTACTGACCAACATCCTGGGTAACTTCATGAACGTGGGTATCATAGCGGTGGTGGTGGTGTTTCAGCAGGAGATCAGGCGCTTCTTGTTATTGGTGGGGCGTAACGCATCGCTGCAACGTAACCGGGCCTGGTGGAAATACTTTTTAGGCCGTAATGATGTGGAGAAGGACAACTACAAGCGCATCAAACCCATCATTGACGCCTGCAAGACCATGAAACAAACGCACACCGGTGCGCTCATTGTTTTTGTAAAGGATTACGACGAGCAGATATACCAGAACAGCTGCGAGGTTCTGGATGCCAAGATATCTAAACGTATATTGGAGGCCATATTTCAAAAGAACGGACCACTGCATGATGGCGCGGTGGTGATATCGGGCAACAAGATCAAATCGGCCAGTTGCATATTGCCGCTTACTGATAATACTGACCTGCCGGCTCAGTTCGGCCTTCGTCACCGTGCGGGTATCGGTGTCACTGAGGCTAATGATGCTACGGCCATTATCGTATCTGAGGAGACCGGCGAGATATCATACGCCAAACAAGGTCGCGTAAAAATGAACATCAGCTTTGCCGAGCTTGAAAAACTGCTGAACAAGGATTACTAACATCCGCTTGCCACTCATCACCATCACGCCCCGTACTTCTTTATGGCGTGATATGCAACAATTTACCGGTCATAGGGTTGATTAGTTGTCTGAGCTGATGAAATTTGACTGGCATAATATTTTTATCCATGACCTGGACCTGATGGCCGCGGGTGAGATCCTGTTCCGCACGCTGATCATGTTCTCCATGATCCTGCTGTTCCTGCGGCTCTCGGGAAAAAAGGGAGTAAGGCAATTATCGCTGTTCGAGGTGGCCGTGATCATTGGCTTAGGCTCCGCCGCAGGCGATCCCATGTTCCATAATGAGGATGCCATATTACCAGCGGTGATCGTCTTTTTGTGTATCCTGTTATTTTATCGCGGCCTTACCTATTTAGCCACTAAATACGAATGGTTCGAAAAGGTATTGGAGGGCGAGCCGGTGTATATCATCGAGGATGGGCAATTTGTGATCGACCATGATGAGCCGATGTTCGCAAAGGATGAGTTCTTTGCCGAGATGCGCCAGAAGAACGTAGAGCATGTAGGCCAGGTCAAGACCGCCATATTGGAGACGAACGGTGTGGTAAGCTTCTTTTTTTATCCGGACGAGGACGTGAGACCCGGCTTACCGGTACTCCCCAAAGTGTACGACCAAAAAAGTGATACCTGTAATGAGCCCGGCCCTTACGCATGCAGCTACTGCGCACATGTAATGGATCTGAAAGAACAAAAGAACGTTTGCCCGCGTTGCCACCATCAGGAATGGGTAGCCACTATTTGTACCACGCGTATCACCTGACCCTTACTGATCGCTGATCCGTTCGTATTGATAATATGGCACGGAAATAGCACCACTATTATATCAAAACTTGAAACATGCGCCCTTTTACATTGCCAAAACTCAATCTGCGTAAAATAAGCCGAAACTTTAAACAGAGCATGACCGGCCTGGCCAAAGGCGGTTTCCAAAAGATCTTTGAGCAGATCGATCAGCTGGGTATTAAAAAAGGGGTGGATCAGTTAGGTATCGATAGATTTATTCAGCAATGCGCTTTACTGGCCGCTGGCTCAGGTGCGATCACCGGTGCAGGTGGCGTGACCAGTATGCTGATCGGTGTGCCGGTGGATATGATCAATCTGATCACCCAACAATTCAGGGTAACGCTGGCCATTTCATATCACCGCACCGGAAGCTATAAGATCCGGTTCGATGATTTTTTCAAGATCGTGGCATCATCCTTAAAAGTGGACGCCGGCATGGCCATGACCAAGAACATCATGGAAGAGGTAGCCGAGAAGTTGATGCTCAACATTGGCTCTAAAACTGCCGAACGCCTGGTACCAGTGGTAGGTGCCGTAGTAGGTGCATCAGCCAATTACATCTTCATCAAACGCGTAGCCGATAACCTGATGAAGGAGAAGGTTACCAAGATCGATATTTGATCACATTAAGAGGCTCCTCCACCCCGTTACACCGGTGCCTATCGGCATCTCTCACGACAAGTGAAAGTCCGATCAACGGCTGCTTCATTACCTTGAATGTGAGATCCCGAAACAAGTTCAGTATGACCAACTTTTTCCCTTTTTATAAAATATACCTGTCATGCCGATGCCTATCGGCATCTTTCACGACAAATCAAAGTCCGATCAACGGCTGCTTCATTGCCTTGCATGTGAGATGCTGAAACAAGTTCAGCATGACCGGTTTTTGCTATGCTGATAACACGATCCGTCATGCCGACGCATATCGGCATCTCTCAGGACAGGTAGAATATAGCCGGTAACCGAGCTGCATATGCTTAGCCGGCCGCCATCACACCCCTCAGGATAAAAAAAATCCTATCTTTGGCCTACGATATTATAATAAATGAAGATCTCGTATAACTGGCTCAAAGAATTTATCGATACTGATCGATCACCCGAAGATATATCAGGCATCCTCACCGGCATTGGCCTGGAAGTAGAAAGCTTGGAAAAAGTACAGGCCATACCCGGCGGCCTTGAAGGCCTGGTGATAGGCTATGTGAAGGAAGCGGTGCAGCACCCTAACGCTGATCGTTTACGCGTCACAAAGGTTGATGTTGGTGGTGCCGAGGACCTGCAAGTGGTTTGTGGCGCGCCTAACGTAGCTGCCGGTCAAAAGGTAGTTGTAGCCGTAGTAGGCAGTACCGTACACCCCACCACTGGAGAGCCATTCAAGATCAGCAAGTCGAAGATCCGTGGCGAGGTATCAGAAGGGATGATCTGTGCCGAGGACGAGATCGGTTTGGGCGAGTCGCATGCCGGTATCATGGTACTGGATGCCGATGCGCCCGTAGGTACGCCAGCCAAAGAATACTTCAAGCTTAACGACGACTATCTCTTCGAGATAGGCTTGACCCCTAACCGTGCCGATGCGGCATCGCACCTGGGTACGGCACGTGATATAGCGGCCTTCCTAAAACAGGGGGTCACCAAACCCGATGTTCCTGCCTTTAAGGTAGATAACGAAAGCCTGACCATCCCGGTGACCATCGAGGCAGAGGCGGCTTGTCCGCGCTACGCCAGCGTGACCATATCTGGTGTTCAGGTACAGGATTCGCCGCAATGGTTGAAAGAGCGTTTGGCTGTAATCGGTGTGCGCAGCATCAACAACATCGTTGATGTGACCAACTATGTATTACATGAGTTGGGTCAGCCGCTGCACGCCTTTGATGCTGATGCCATTACCGGTGGTAAGGTATCGGTGAAGACCTATGCAGAAGGAACGCCATTCGTAACCCTTGATGGGGTAGAGCGCAAACTATCGGCTGATGATCTGATGATTGGTAATGCTGATGGACCGATGTGCATAGCAGGTGTGTTCGGCGGTGCCGATTCGGGGGTAAAAGAGAGTACCACCAAAGTTTTCTTGGAAAGTGCCTACTTTAACCCGGTATCAGTGCGCAAAACGTCAAAACGACATGGATTAAAGACCGATGCCTCGTTCCGTTTCGAGCGTGGTGTTGATCCTGATATCACGGTGTTCGCCCTGCAACGTGCTGCCTTGCTTATCCAGGAAGTGGCCGGAGGTTCTATCTCCTCGCAAATATCTGACATTTACTCAACGCCGGTACAGCCGTTCGCGGTAGAGGTTACCTATAAGAACATCGACCGTTTGATCGGTAAAGCGATCGGTATCGATACCATCAGGGCTATCATTGCCGCGCTGGACATACAGATCGTAAATGAGACCGCCGAGGGCTTATCCCTGCTGGTACCGCCTTACCGCGTTGACGTGACCCGCGAGGTGGACGTGATCGAAGAAGTGCTGCGTATTTACGGTTACAACAACATCGAGATACCTACGCAGATCAGGGCATCGCTCAATAACTCGCAACGCCCCGAAAAGGACACGGTTCAAAATGCCATATCAGATCTGCTGACCGCTAATGCTTTCAACGAGATCCTGTGTAACTCGCTTACCAGTTCGGCCTATGCCGAAAGTCTGGATAGCGCTGTTAAGCTGTTGAATCCGCTCAGCAGCGACCTGGACATCATGCGCCAAACGCTGCTCTATTCTGGCCTCGAGGCTATCGCCTACAACCAGAATCGCCGCCAGGCCGACCTGAAGTTCTACGAGTTCGGTAAGACCTATGCCTTTGCTGATGAGAAGTATACCGAGGTTCAGCGGCTGTCGATATTTATCACCGGAGGTGTTAGTGCCGAGCACTGGGATAAAAAGTCTGGAGCGGTATCATTCTACAACCTTAAAGCCGTTGTTGACGGCGTTTTGGAGCGCTTGAACATCACTGACGTTTCCGTTGATGAGGTGCACGATCATGAACTGGCTTACGGCCTTCAATACAACAAAGGCAACAAGACCATAGCACGTTTTGGAGCGGTGCTGCCTGCCGCGTTGAAGAAAGCTGGAGTGGAAAAAGAGGTGTTCTATGCCGACTTGAACTTTGATGTGCTACTCAATATCGTTAAAAAGAATAAGATCGTTAACAAGGAGCTTTCCAAGTTCCCGGCCGTAAGGCGTGACCTGTCGATGCTGGTGGATACGGCCGTTACCTTTGGTCAGTTAAAACAGATCGCACAGCGTACCGAACGTAAATTATTGACTGAGGTTAGTGTTTTTGACGTTTATCAGGGCGATAAACTCCCGGCCGGCAAAAAGTCGTACGCATTGAGCTTTATCCTGCAAGATGAGGAGAAGACCCTTACTGACAAGGCGATCGACGCGATCATGCAAAAACTGATCTACAACTTTGGCAAAGAGGCCGGAGCCGAGATCAGGAAATAGCAGGTAAGCGTTGTGAGCTTGTGTTAATAATAAGGAGAAACTTTTAAGTATTTGTATAACTTAGTGACCCGATAACCCCGCAAGCAGATAACTAAAGGAAGATGCCATCAGTAACCGAGCAGTTAAGTGCAGTAGTAGAAAAAACAGAGCGCCTGATAGAACTTTGTGGAGCTTTGCAGGAAGAGAACGACCTGCTTAAGCTGGAAAATCAGTCGCTGCATACGGCCTTGAACGCAAGTAAAGACAAAACAAAGGACGTTGAGGAAAAGCTTCGTGTATTGAAAGTGGCCAGGTCATTTTCAGATACAAATGAAAAAAGCCTTGACATCAAACAAAAAATTAACGAATTTGTGCGGGAAATCGATAAGTGTATAGTGTTACTTAAAAAGTAGCACTTAAGGTGAACAAGCTCAAAAAATGGGAGAGATCTCCATAAAAATAAATATTGCTGATCGTGTATATCCGCTCAAGGTAGATACCGAGGAGGAGGAATTGATACGCAGGGCAGCAAAGCTGGTCAATGATCGTATTAAGGAATTTCAGGATAATTATGCGGTAAAGGATAAGCAAGATCTGCTGTCGATGGCGGTGCTGCATTACGCAACATCATCATTAAAGGCAGAGCGCAAGGTAACAGAGGAAGATACCACCGTTGCCGAGAAAGCTTATCAGTTAGACCACATGTTGAACGAGTTCTTTAATAAGCAATAGCGTTCTTTATACCAATTATAGAGCAAATTGAATTTAACCGCAGTTAGATTTTAAGTTTCACTGGCAAGCGTGGGCTTGCCGCATAAGGTCATCAGCAGGTAGTAGTTGTTACTTGTGAACCCTTTGGCGGCCTGCCTGCATCACTGATGCTTAAATTTTTATTGCGGTTTTTTATTTTACATATACAACAACACACAACTGAACTATGGATATTTTATATATCATTATCGGCCTGCTCATAGGCGCCATCATTGGCTTTGTGATCGGCCGTTATCTGCTCAAAAAGGTTTTTAAGGAGCAGGAGGTAGCAGCCCAGAACAAGGTCAAAAAAATCTTGAAGGATGCCGAGAACAACGCCGAGATCTTGAAAAAGAACAAGCTATTAGAAGCCAAGGAAAAGTTTTTGCAATTAAAGGCCGAGCACGAGCAAGAGGTGAACAGCAAGAACAATGCTATTGGCCAACGCGAGAACTCGATCAAACAAAAAGAACAATCACTTAACCAAAAACTGGAGAACGTTAACCGCAAGGAGAACGAACTCGACAATACCCGCAAAAATCTCGAGAAACAGACCGAGACCTTGCACAAAAAGCAGGAAGAGGTTGAGCACCTGAAACAGCAGCACGTACAGCAACTGGAGACCATTGCCGGCCTGACCGCCGAAGAGGCCAAGAACCAGTTGGTAGATACCCTGCGCGAAGAAGCTCGTACCAAGGCTATGAGCCAGATCAAGGATATCGTTGATGAAGCCAAGCTTACGGCTACTAAAGAAGCTAAAAAGGTGGTTATTCAAACCATTCAACGTACCGCTACCGAAAGTGCTATCGAGAACACCGTATCGATCTTCAACATCGAGAATGACGAGATCAAAGGCCGTATCATTGGTCGTGAAGGACGTAATATTCGTGCTTTAGAGGCTGCTACTGGTATCGAGATCATTGTGGACGACACCCCTGAAGCAATTATTCTTTCAGGGTTCGACCCTGTACGCCGTGAGATAGCCCGTTTAGCCATGCACCGCTTGGTGACCGACGGTCGTATCCACCCGGCCCGTATCGAAGAGGTGGTTGCCAAGACCCGTAAACAGATCGAGGAAGAGATCGTGGAGATCGGTGAGCGCACCGTGATCGATCTGGGTATACATGGTCTGCACCCTGAGCTGATCCGTATGGTAGGCCGTATGCGCTACCGTTCATCTTATGGGCAGAACCTGCTGCAGCACTCACGTGAGGTAGCCAATTTCTGTGCTACCATGGCCGCCGAATTAGGCTTGAACGTTAAACTGGCCAAACGTGCCGGCTTACTGCATGATATTGGTAAAGTGCCTGATGATAACCCTGAATTGCCACACGCCATTTTAGGTATGCAACTGGCCGAAAAGTATAAAGAACATCCAGAGGTTTGTAACGCGATCGGTGCTCACCATGACGAGATCGAGATGACCTCGATGATATCGCCGATCATTCAAGCATGTGACGCGATCTCAGGTGCCCGTCCAGGTGCACGCCGCGAGGTGGTAGAAAGCTATATCAAACGTTTGAAAGAGCTGGAAGAATTAGCATTATCTTACCCAGGCGTTGAGAAGACCTTTGCAATACAGGCTGGTCGTGAACTGCGTGTAGTGGTAGAAAGCGAGAAGGTGAGTGATGCGCAATCAGAGATCCTGGCTGCCGATATCTCCAACCGTATTCAAACCGAGATGACCTATCCGGGCCAGATCAAAGTGACCGTTATCCGCGAAACCCGCTCAGTGGCCTTCGCTAAATAATAACTGAAAGTATACTTCTATATAGAGCGGCAGGATGATCATTTTGCCGCTTTTTTAATGCCCTTATGAGATCATCTACCCAGCAGCGCCCTATCGATCGCATGGTCAGCCAATTTGATCAGGCTCAGGCAACTTCACGATATCCGGTGTTGACCTACGTGGCCACCGTATTGATCATGTTCGGCTTGCTTGCCTTTGTTTGGGCCATCCCATTTCCGCACATCCCATTCTTAGGGAAATATAATGGTTTCGTGAACTGGGCTTCTTTTTTAATAGCTGGATTTGTCTATTACGCGCTCAAGCTATCCCCGGTGGTATCCTATGTTGTACTTTTTTTCTTTTTTGCATCGTCATACCTGATCATCCAATTAGAATACTGGCAAAAAGCTGGCGGACCTGCCCTTTGGATAATTGGAGGAGTGGTGTTGACGTTGGGCATTTCGACTTTTTTGATATTTAACAAAAACAAAGACCTATCAAGGTTGTTGTTCGTATCTCCAATTGTGACAGCGGCTAAGTTGCTGTCTTCCGTAAAAGTTAAATACTAGCAATTAGCGATGTGTTAAATAATTGCTAAATGTTTAACGATCTGTCAAAAGATATCAAAATAAATTGCTGATATTTTAAAATAAGTTTTGCTTTGTCATTTACAATTGAGTAGTTTTGTTACTCGATATCGCCTGTGAGTTAAATATATGGGCTCAAATGCATGCTGGATACACTGATCACTTCAAAGACCCGACTAAAATTGTTGCTCAAATTCTTTTTGAACGGTGACAATAGGTCGTACTTAAGAGGATTAGAGACCGAATTTGGCGAGTCGAGCAACGCGATAAGGATCGAACTTAATCGTTTCGAGGAAGCCGGATTGTTAGTATCATTTGCTGAAGGGAACAAAAAAATATATCAGGCTAATAAAAAGAGTTCTATATTTAACGACCTTCATAATATGCTCATCAAATTCGTGGGCATTGATGAGATAACCGAAAAAGTGCTGAACAGGATAGGTGATCTGAGCGCAGCCTATGTGATGGGTGATTTTGCCAGGGGGATAGATAGCAACGTGATCGACCTGTTGCTGGTTGGAGCCGAACTCAATGGCGGCTATATAGATAACCTGATCAATAAGGTGGAAGGCCTGATCAAGCGTAAGGTCAAGGTGAGCATATGCGCCCAAAAGGATGTCGAACTTTTTTTAGCTAATGATCCACATCTTTTGATTTGGCATGGGGCTAACGGGCCCACTTCTTAATAACCGATCATATTATTAAATAAATAGATGAGTACAACTACTGAGCAAACGTGGGACACCGAACTCAAGCCCCAGGACAGTGTTTTTAATCTGCACCTAAAAGACGTTTGGAACTATCGAGATCTTTTATGGCTACTGGTACGCCGCGATTTCGTGTCCTTTTACAAACAGACCATCTTTGGTCCGCTCTGGTTCTTTATCCAGCCTATCTTTACCACTATCACCTTTACCATCATCTTCGGTAATTTGGCAGGCATCAGCACAAGCGGTGCACCCAAGCCATTGTTTTACATGGCAGGAACCATTGCCTGGAACTATTTTGCCGATTGTTTGAATAAGACCTCTACCGTGTTCAGGGATAACGCCAATATCTTTGGAAAGGTATACTTTCCGCGGTTGATCATGCCGTTGAGTATCATCTTTTCAAACTTGGTCAAATTTGGTATACAGCTGCTGTTATTCGTCATCATGTTGGTTTACTATCTGTTCCAAGGTAATCGTATCGAACCCAACTTCTACATCCTTCTTTTCCCGGTAGTGATCGTGCTGATGGCCATGGTTGGCCTTGGCCTAGGATTGATCATCACCGCAATGACCACTAAATACCGTGACCTAATGTTTTTGGTAGCCTTTGGGGTTCAGTTACTGATGTACGCAACGCCGGTGATCTATCCACTCTCGGCCGCACCAGAAAAATATCGTGACATAATTGCTCTGAACCCGCTTAGTGGACTGATCGAGACCGTACGCTATGGCTTTTTGGGGACTGGTCAGTTCTATGCAGGGGCATTTGCTTACAGTATAGTAGCCAGCTTCGTGATATTCATGTTAGGTTTAGTGACCTTTAATCGAGTTGAAAAGAACTTTGTAGATACCGTTTAGATCCACCATATGAGTAACATAGCTATCAAGGCCGAGAACTTAAGCAAAGCTTATCAGTTAGGCGAGTTCAGTACAGGTACCCTCTCAAAAGATATTCAGCGAAGGATCGCTTTAATGAGAGGAAAAGAAGATCCCTATCTGAAGATCGGCGAAACTAATGATCGCACTACCAAAGGAACAAGCGATATCGTATGGAGCTTGAAGGATATTAATTTTGAGATCAAGCAAGGTGATGCAGTTGGCGTGATCGGTCGTAACGGTGCCGGTAAAAGTACTCTGCTTAAGGTGCTGAGCCGGGTGACCACCCCGACCACAGGATCAGTAAAGATCAAAGGTCGTATAGCCAGCTTATTAGAGGTTGGTACAGGTTTCCACCCGGAGCTAACAGGCCGCGAAAATATCTTTTTGAACGGCGCCATACTCGGCATGCGCAAACACGAGATCAAAAAGCACTTTGATGCTATAGTCGATTTCTCGGGAGTGGAGCGATACATAGATACTCCCGTCAAAAGGTATTCGAGTGGTATGTATGTTCGCTTGGCTTTTGCGGTCGCAGCTCACTTAGAATCCGAGATCATGATCGTCGACGAGGTATTGGCTGTAGGCGACGCAGAGTTTCAGAAAAAATGCTTGGGTAAGATGAACGATGTCAGTAAAGGCGAGGGAAGGACGGTCTTATTTGTAAGTCACAACATGGCTAGCATCAAAAATCTATGTCAGGTTGGGATATTTCTGGCAAATGGCTTGGTGAAAAGACAGAGTGGAATAGACGATATTATAAATGATTATCATAGTAGTGCGGTTAGAACCGACGTCGATGGCTTGGTGACCGCAGCAAATAACGAAAATATTGAGATATATAGCTTGCAGTTCAATAACGCATTACAAAGTAATGCGATCAACTTCGATGATCCGATCATATTGACCCTAAAAGGACGAGCATCACAAAGATTTTCCGCTGTCTCTCTAGCCATTAACGTAAGGTCGACCGACAATATCTCTTTGTTCACCACTAGGCTACTAGATAGCCAAGAATCTATAATTTTAGATGGTGACTTTGAGATCAAAGTCAAGATCGAGCACTCGCTACGTGCCGGAAATTACCAGTTGGCTTTAGGTATAGATAGCTCCATCAATAATATTTACATTAACCATGAGATCACTTGGTTCGAGATATTAGATACAGGTAGATCCAAGTACAATATCATTAATTATGGTATCGTGAACGCATCAAGCACCTGGGAGACATGTTAAAAAAATGGTTGAAGAAGATCTTTAATAGTGGGCCTCCAACAGACAAAGAGGCCAATAGAGCTTTGTTCAAAGAGACACGTGTGAACATAGATGATACATTCAATATCTTTGGTAAATTATACATCTTAAATAAAGGCGAAATAAGCATTGGGACGGGTTTTCTTGCCAATTCAGGTATCGATAACAATCCTATTGGGGGTGATACTGTCTTGAGGGTCATAACATACACTCCCGAAGCCAAGATCAATATTGGAAATAACGTTGGCATATCCAATAGTACGATATTGGCTTGGAACAAGATCACTATTGATGATAACGTCATGATAGGTGGAGGAGTGAGAGTTTGGGATACTAATTTTCATTCATTAGATCCGATAATAAGAACATCTTATCAACATCACTATGCTTATGACGTTAAAACTTCTCCGGTACATATAAAAGAATATGCATTTATAGGTGCAGGGTCTATTATTTGTAAAGGCGTCACGATAGGAAGGAATTCAATAATTGCAGCGGGTAGTGTTGTCGTTAAATCCATACCAGATAATGTTATTGCTGGTGGTAATCCATGTACGGTGATCAAAAGCTTGTAGTTCATGAGTACCTTTTCTATAATAATCCCTACGTTCAATAGCGCCTTAGATATAGCTAGCGCTTTAACTAGTGTTTTGAATCAGACCTTTCAAGATTTTGAGATCATTTTGGTCGACGGATTGTCTAAAGACGAAACTTTGACTATAGTTAACTCGTTTCAAGACAAAAGGATAAAGGTGACCTCAGAAAAAGATCATGGTATCTATGATGCAATGAATAAGGGCATAAATTTAGCTAGCGGTCAGTGGTTGTATTTTCTAGGAAGTGACGACTCTTTATATGACAATGATGTCTTAGGTAACGTTCACGGTTTTATATCTAATACTTCAAGCAAGGTCGTTTATGGCAATGTGCTTGTCAAAGGAAATACCGGCTGGGCAAATGATGGCCAGGTATATGATGGCGAGTTTGATTTAGAAAAACTACTAAATGTAAACATTGCCCACCAGGCGATATTTTATCACAGATCTGTGTTTTCTGAATGTGGAGAATATAATCTCCACTATAAAGTTTGTGCAGATTATGACATGAATTTGAGAGTTGCTTCCAGATTCAAAATGGATTACATGGACATTAAGGTATCTAATTTTAATGCTGGTGGTGCGAGTACACTCGCTAAAGATGAGAACTTTGAAGCTGATATATTCTATAATATATGTAGATACTATTCGAAGCAACTCCTTAAACCAGAATTTCGGAAGTATAGGAAATCTATCATTAATGAAGGTAAAAAGCAAATAAAACAACTCAATCTATTAAAGGGTATTCACTACGTTATTATTGGTACCTATTTGAAATTTTCTAATCGTCTTTCATGATCAAACCAATAGCTATACATCTACCCCAATTTCATCCTTTCGCAGAAAACGATGAATGGTGGGGTAAAGGATTCACTGAATGGACCAACGTAACAAAAGCTAAACCTCAATTTGAAGGTCATTACCAGCCACACCTACCCGCTGACCTTGGCTTTTATGATCTTCGGCTTGAAGAATCACGTATAGCACAGGCCGAACTGGCTAAAGCTTATGGTATACATGGATTTTGCTATTATCATTATTGGTTCAACGGCAAGCGATTGCTGCACAGGCCGCTCGATGATATGTTACACACCCAAACACCTGATTTTCCGTTCATGCTTTGCTGGGCCAATGAGAATTGGAGTCGAAGGTGGGACGGTAATGAAAAAGATGTTTTAATGCATCAGAATTACAGCGAACAGGATGATATTGAGCATATTCGTTTCTTGATAGAACATTTTTTTCAAGATAATCGATATATCAAAGTAAACGATAAACCTTTTTTATTGATATTTAGACCCAATTTAATTCCAAGTGTTGAAGATACGATAGCAAGATGGCGTACAGTGGCCGCCGAAAGCGGTGTAGAACTGTATTTGGGTTTTATAAAAAGCCCCTTTTACGATCCTGAGGATTTTGAGAACCAAGGTTTTGACTGTGGTGTACAATTCCACCCAGATTTATATTTAGCTCCAACGCAAGAGTTCCCGCCGCTGATTGATAGAATCAAACATAGGTTGGGTATTAAAGATTCGGTTTACTACAAAAACTATATAGGTTCATATAAGGCTTATGTAGATAAGCAACTTACCCTACCCACCCCTGATAAAAGCACCACATATCCGGGTATCACACCCGGCTGGGATAATAGTGCTAGAAAAAGGACTGGAGCAATCATATTCAAAGATTGCAACCCAGATGACTATGCACGTTGGTTGAGTGATATTGCCAAGCGTTACAAAGGCGATGACACGTATTTATTTATCAACGCCTGGAATGAATGGGCAGAAGGTAACCACCTAGAACCTTGTCAAAAATGGGGGCGAAGATTTTTGGAGGAAACGAAAAAATTTGTAGAGCAATTTGGGGGCTTATTATGAGCAATATGCAATGTTTATACAGAATATCTGACGGAGGAAACCCCAAAAAAAGGCTCAACGTGGCCACAAAAATGTGCTGTCTTGATAATTTTATTAATGAGTTTAAGACAGATATTCACATTTTTGCTGACAACTGTAGCGAAAAGACCATATCGGAGCTTCATAAACGCGATATCAAGCCAAATATCTTGTCATTAGGTAACTCTAGGTCATGGAGGTATATTGTCGAATTTGCTATAGCCAACTTTTCTGATGATACGTGTGTCTATATGGTCGAAGATGATTACCTACATTTACCAGGATCAAACATTGCCTTGAACGAAGGCATTCAGATAGCTGATTATGTAACCCTTTATGATAATCCTGACAAGTACGTTGATTTCGACAGAGGCGGCCCCAATCCTTATGTAAAGGATGGTGGTGAATTAACCAGGGTATTATTCACCGAGCATTTTCACTGGAAGCAAACCAATTCAGCAACAATGACCTTCGCAACACGGGTCAAGACCTTGAAGGAGGATAAAGAACTTTGGTGGCATTTTACCCATGTTAGAAACCCGTATGATTTTTTTGCTTTTCAGTTACTTACCGGCCAGAAATTTAAACTTATGAGTCGCTCATTGAAAGAATATATTGAACTATTACCTGTAAGATTAAAGTATAAACACAAACGAATAGTGATTAACGCGATACCGGGGCTCGCAACTCATGCCGAACTTGCTGGCCTTACTCCATTAACGCATTGGCATTCGTTGCAATCGTGGGAAGATTTTTCATGATAATTCCAGACCAGAATCAATGACCGAAGTAGTGCAAAAACACCTCGCAATAGTTATTCCCTACTATAAAAATAGGTATGTGGCCGAAACTTTACGCTCAATTGCATGTCAAACCAATCAAAATTTTACACTTTATATCGGTGACGATAACAGTCCTAATGACATCCAACCGATATTGGCAGATTTGACTCCTGAATTCAAAAAGAACATAATATTCTATCGTTTTGATGATAATTTAGGCAAAACTTTGCTGACCAAACAGTGGGAGCGTTGTATCGCACTTACAAAGCACGAACCTTATATATGGCTTTTCGGCGATGATGATATAATGCCGCCTGACGCTGTAGAGCGCTTCTATTCTTTTGTTGAAAAGCATGGCCCTAAAGATGTGATTCGGTTTAACTTACAGATTGTGAACGATCGAGGTGATGTTATCCGCCCAGCATCTCCTCACCCAGCATTCGAGACCGCTCATGAATATTTACGCCGCCGCGTTAGCGGTAATTGCATGAGCACTGCGGTAGAATTCGTTTTTAAGCGGGATGTATATATAAAAAAACAAGGATTTGTAGAGCTTCCGCTTGCATGGACTGCTGATGATGCTACCTGGGCTGAATTTGCTGAGGATGACGGAATTTATACCATTTCGGGTGCTCCTATATCGTGGCGGATGGGTGGGTATAATATTTCTTCTGATTCAAAGAAGACATACAAGAAAAAGATTCAGGCATCAATTCAATTCTTTAAATTTTTTGAGGATAAATATCAATTTTCTGATTCGATGAAAATGCGTATGCTTTATGGGCAGTTAGGTTTATTGGGAGACTCCTTAAAAATAAGATGCTTTTTTTATACTCAGATTTATAGAAGCGGTTTGTTTAGTAATGCCTTTCTGTTATCACAGATTATGCAACGGAACAAAAGGTTCTTGGATCGGGTGGTTAGTAAGTTAAAAAGAATGGCTATTGGCCAAAATCAACAATGAGAGTAAATTGTCTTATCAATAAAATAGCATGGTTCGGTAAATACTCGGGCTATGAGTGTCTACCGAACTATCTTAAAGATAGAGATGTCCAAGTTCACAATTATCAGTCCCTCCGAATTTTCAAGAACAAACTAATCGGTAAACTCTATCAAAAATGGTACAGATGGACCCACGAAAGTCCCGAGCAAGTTTGGAATCAGATATGCTTTTTGCGTGATTTGAAAAAAGCTGATATAGCCCATCTCCTTTACCTTGAAGGTAACATCCATATAGTAGACTGTTTAAAAGAAGTACCAGCAAATCTTTTAGGAACCATACATCTACCGTTCGATAAATGGCCGCAGGCAAAACTTGATTGTTTGCATAGATTAAAGAACGCAATTATTTTATATGAAGAAGATATTTCCAAATTTCAAACATACATGAACAATGGAAATATTACTTTTATTAGGCACGGAGTTGATCTTGACTTTTTTAAGCCCGACGATAAAGTGTCTGTCAACAAAAATAAAGTGCTTTTTGTAGGGCATTATCTACGCGATTTTGACATGATGGTGGAGGTATATCGTAGCATAACTGATACAGTAAGTAGTAAAATCGAATTTCATTTTGTGTTGGCCGAGCATTTCAGAGACACCAATGCTATTAAGTATTTACTACAACAACCCAATGTCATATTCCACGCTAACCTGAGCGACGAAGAACTTTTACAACAGTACCAAAGCAGCTATGTTATGCTGATGCCATTGGCCTCCAGTGGTGCCAATACAGCTATTGTACAAGGGTTGGCCATTGGTTTACCCATTATTACCAATGATATCGGTGGGATACGATCATATGGTGGAGGCGATGTATTTGAGATAGCACCCAACAACGATGCTGGTGCATTAGTGCAACTTTTCAAAAAGTATTATGCCGATGAAAAATTCCGAGATAGCATTTCGGCCGCTCAGCGCCGTTTTTCGGTCGAATGTTTAGACTGGCGTATTTCTGCAGCCCAGCATTTGAGTTTATATAAAAGCTTGGTTAAATAATATGGCTATGTTACCCAAACCATCATATACCATTGGTATACCTGTATACAAACGTATTTTCGGTTTTGAAGAAGCACTGCGGTCGGCACTTGATGTTGACGGATGTACGGAGGTGGTTGTATGCGATGACGGATCAGGACATGATGAATTCAAAATTATATGTGAGTCAGTCAACGATCCTCGTGTAAAATATCACTTGAATGACGTAAACCTTGGCTTGTTCGGCAACTGGAATAATTGTATACAAATAGCACAGGGTGAATTTGTTTCAATATTGTGTAGTGATGACCTTATAGCTCCTAGTGCTTACGAAAGTTTTTACGAGGCTTATAACAATCATCCTGACATTGATGTTTTTTTTGGTCACTTTACCACCTTTACCGACTCTCTGGAGGCCACGAGAACCTCACGTACATATAAACCGGGATATATGACAGGAGAGGAGCTGATCATCGATGGTGCCATCAATGGTGTTACCTTTCCGGTATTGACAATTTCCAAAAGGAGCACTTTACTGCGATTCCCATTTGTTGACAAGCCACACAGTGGTAATGATTGGCTATGGATCTATGGTAACGCAAGAAACTTTAAATTATTTGCTGCCGATAAAACTATCAATTATTGGCGCCGACACGATGATCAGGATGCTGCTAAGTCTCAATCAATAACTACTGATTGCTGGCCAATGATGTACATGCTCATGGCAAAACAATTAAAGCAATACAATAACTCGCTTTATAAAAAGGCCGCTTTAAGGGCAGAAGGAGTAGTATTAGGATGGTTATTAAATGATAGGGCATCTAATAGTAATTATTGGGTGACAAGGTTCAACAGTGCCGAAGCGCATGATAATATCTTTCTTAAAGAAGCAGTAGGCATCATCAATAACAACTGGCTTTTACGCGGCCTTTTAAAAAAATCAGATTCTTTTTTTTTCGATAAAATCGGCCGTATCGCACGGAAATTTGGTTTTTACCCTTCTAAATAAAAGGCTTAACATGGCGATTTGATATGCCGGGACCACTAATAACATAAGGTGTCGACTAGACACGTTATTATAAATCATTACCCAGCTGATCTAACATTAACTTTACAATTACGCCTTATACCGTTAATTTAACCCTAACATTTAGCTAATCTTGCGCTAATACTTTTGCTTGTAACAAAAACATACAAGTGAAAAAAATAGCTACCCCTCTTTTTAAACTAGCGCTTAGTATCCTATTCACCTTATCAGTTAGTTTAAGTTTTGCTCAAAGCACCGGCAAGATCGCCGGGAAGATAACCGACAAAAAAACAGGCGAGCCGCTCATCGGCGCTACCCTGATGATCGAAGGCACACAGCGTGGGGCAGCCACTAACGTGACCGGTGATTATACCATCCTCAATGTATCGCGAGGTACTTACAGCATTCTGGTTAGGTATGTGGGTTATCAAAACAAGTTGATATCAGAGGTTCAGGTAAGCAACAATAATACTACCACACTTAACATCACGCTTGATGAAGCTAACACGCAGCAACTACAGGCGGTTACTGTAAAGGCTACTTTTAAGCAAGAGTCTACCAACTCGCTGTATGCTCGTCAAAAGAACAATGCTGCTATTACCGATGGTATCACGGCCGAGGCTATACGCCGTTCGCCGGATCGTAGCGCTTCAGAGGTGTTGCGCAGGGTAAGTGGTGCTACGGTGCAGGATAACAAATTTGTGGTGGTACGCGGTCTGAGTGATCGTTATAACAATGCTCAGTTAGATGGTACCAATCTGCCAAGCACCGAGCCTAACCGCAAGGCATTCTCTTTTGATATCGTTCCCTCTAACCTGATCGATAATCTGGTGATCAGCAAGACCGCCACCCCGAACCTGCCGGGCGATTTTGCCGGCGGTTCAGTACAGATTAATACTAAAGATATACCGGATGAGAACTTTTTGACCGTTAGCGCGGGATTAGCCTATAACACCAACACTACTTTCAAGAACTTCAAAAGCGGTTACCGCAACAGCCTTGATTATTTAGGCTTTGATGACGGGTCACGTGCCTTACCTAATAACTTCCCATCTACCACCCGTATCAACAACGGTTCACTGTCACAAGCACAACAAACTGCTGCCCTGCGTTCACTAAACCCTAACTACCGGGTGTATAACACCAATGCGTTCGCCAACCAAAATTACCAGATCTCGTTAGGTCGTGTTAAGGATATCGGTAAGAATGGTAACCGCTTCGGGGCCATCGTGGCCCTGACCTACCGTAACGCCATGCAAACCACGCCTGATGTCGACATCGACTACCACGTATACCAGTATAACGATCAAAAGTATAAGTTCTCTACCGCCATCGGTGGTTTAGCCAACTTTGCTTACAGCTTTGGCAAGAACAAGATCACTTGGAAGAACATCTACAACCGTAATTTTGATGATCAATACCTGTATCGTCAGGGATTTGATGCCAGCACCGGTTATCAGAACCGCTACACCGCTTTCGACCTGATCGAGAAAGGCTTATTCAAAACCACTGTTCAAGGCGATCATAGCGTTGGTGCGCGTGGTGCTAAACTGACCTGGGTAGGTAGCTACAGTAACGTAGTGAACAAGCAGCCTGATCAGCGTAAAGCCAATTATGCGTTGGTAAGTGGGAACGTTTACGAGGCTACCATTGGCACCCTGGGTAAACAGAACGCCCGTTATTTCGCTGATCTGAACGAGAATATCGTTACCGGTCAGGTAGATTATAGCCTGCCTGTTAACATGTTCAAACAGAAAGGCACCTTCAAAGTAGGTTTGGCCTCTAACTACCGTGACCGTCGCTTTGATCCCCGCTTCCTGGGCCCGGTGTTGAACACCTCGGCTCCTTTAGAGATCAGGCAGTTGCCGTTAGATAAGATCTTTTTGCGCAGCGTGATCGATCAAAACTACTATAACCTTCAGGATATCACTTTGGCCGATGACCCTTACACGGCTCATAGCTATACCAACGCGGGTTACGCCATGTTAGACAATAAACTAAGCGACAAACTGCGCGTGGTTTGGGGTTTACGTGCCGAAAAGTTCGACCTTGATCTGACCACTAAGGGCGGTAACAAAGCCAAGCTCGATAACCTTGACCTGCTGCCTTCGGCCAACTTTACCTATGCCGCTACACCAAAGGCTAACGTAAGGTTGTCATATTCACGTACAGTAGCTCGCCCTGAGTTAAGGGAGCTGGCGCCATCAACTTACTTCGATTATGAGCTGATCGCTACTGTACAGGGTAATACTTCGTTAAAGCGTACCCAGATCCACAATCTCGATCTGCGTTACGAGTTCTATCCGTCAGCAGGCCAGATCATCTCGGTATCGGCATTCTACAAAAACTTCAAGAACGCTATCGAGTCATACTTTGACGATAAACTGTCTACCCCTAATATCACTTACTTTAACTCACGTACAGCTAACAACTTTGGTATGGAGTTCGAGTTCCGCAAAACGCTCGACCTTTTCTCACCACAGTTGAAGAACACCACCCTTTACACTAACCTGGCACTGATCAGGTCAACCGTGAAAGACCCACGTTTGGACCTTTCGGAGCCTGATGGCAAACGTCCGATGGTGGGTCAGGCGCCATATGTGATCAATGCCGGCCTGTTACAAACCTTCGCTCAAAATAAGGCCAGCATCAACGTACTCTACAACCGCGTAGGTCCTAGGATATTCAGGGCTGGTGGTACCGTATTCCCCTCAGTGTATGAGAACGCTCGTGATGTGATCGACGTTCAGTTAGGCTACCGTGTGTTCAAGAACAAAGGCGAGTTCAAACTCAACGCCGGGGATCTTCTTAACCAAAGCACCAAGTTCTATTTCAAAGAGGGAAAATCGACCTATCCACTGTCTGAAGGCGCTATCTACAACCGTTACAAATTAGGTTCAACGTTCACACTTTCATATACACATAACTTTAGGTAGCCAATGTTAATGCTAACATAAAAACGTGTTAACATATACTTTATACCATTTTAATTCATTTGCACAAATCAAAAACACATATGAAAAAAAGCACACTCTATGCAGTAATGTTCGCACTGCTATCCTTCGTTTTCGCTTCATGTAGCAAAAATGATGTTGAAGATGATGGCGGTACAAACAACAGCGGCGTTGTTGAGGTGACCGGCGATATATCAACGTCAACTACCTGGACCGCCAACAAGATCTATCTGTTAAAAGGATTTGTATATGTAACTAACGGTGCCACCCTTACTATCGAGCCTGGCACCATCATTAAAGGTGAAAAATCAACAAAAGGTACTTTGGTTATCACCCGCGGTGCCAAGATCAGCGCTGTAGGTACTGCTGATAAGCCTATCGTGTTCACTTCGGCTGTTTCGGCCGGTGGCCGTTCAAGTGGCGATTGGGGTGGTTTGATCCTTTTAGGTAAAGCACCTATCAACCCTGCCGGTGGTGTGGCCACTATCGAAGGTGGTTTAGATGCTAAAGGTGATGCTTCAAAATACATCCAATACGGTGGTACTGATGCTGCCGACAACTCAGGTACTTTAAAATATGTACGTGTAGAGTTCGCTGGTATCCCTTTCTCACCAGATAACGAGATCAACGGTATCACTTTCGGTGGCGTAGGTTCAGGTACTACTATCGACTATGTAGAGGTTTACCGTTCAGGTGACGACTCTTTCGAGTGGTTCGGTGGTACTGTTAACGCTAAACACTTACTTTCTATCGGTGCGGTGGATGATGACTTTGATACTGACTTCGGTTTCTCAGGTAAGATCCAATTCGGCCTGGCACAACGTGCACAGGTAGTGGCCGACTTCTCAGGCTCTAACGGTTTCGAGTCTGATAACGATGCTACCGGTTCTAACAACACACCACAAACAGGTGCCATGTTCTCTAACATGACCATCCTTGGCCCATTGCTGACCGTAGCTAACGGTACCAACTCAACTCCATCAGGTATCAACGCTAACTTCCAGCACGCTGCTCAGATCCGTCGTAACTCGGCTCAAAGCATCGTTAACTCGGTATTAGCTAACTACACTGAAGGTGTTTACTTTGACGATGGTACCGTGGTAACTCCGGCTGCTACCAGCACCAACTTCACTGCTGGCCGTATCGTGTTCGCTAACAACATCATTTACAATTGCAATAACAAAAGCAACGAGATCAAAGGTCAGAACAAGACCTTATTTGAAGCTGCCCTGCGTGCTGCCAACGAGTTCGATGCTACCAAGTCGGCGCTTGATCTGTTGACCGATCCGTTAAAATATGGTCTTGACTTTAAAGCTTCAGGTAATGCTAACGCTGGTACGCCTAACTTTACTGTTAAGTCGGGTACAGCAGCTGCATCGGGAGCTGTGTTCACCAACGCTAAATTTGCTGATAGCTTCTTCGACAAAGTAACTTACAGAGGTGCTTTCGGTAGCGATAACTGGGCTTCAAGCTGGGCTCATTTTGACCCTAACACCCTTCCTTACACCACCGCAGGTGCTGTAAAATAATTCAGAACTTATAACCTGAACGATAATATCGATTGCCGCCTTACCCATATCGGTAAGGCGGCTTTTTTGTTAAAACTTTTGGGCAAGTGACCGGCTTGATGAATGAACCGATGGTCGTTCTTTTGAGTATTAGGAGAAAGAAGTGCTTAGCAATGATAAATGGTTGATGTCAACTCTTATGATGATTGGCCTGATCGATCTTATGAACTACTACTATGTGTTAGTGATGCTATGAAAGCTCATGCTCCGCTACCGTGAAATTGATAAGCTTAAAGGGCCTCAATGATCGGTGGGTCAAAGGAGTGAGAAATGTATTTTCCCACTGGTCATAGCATGATCTTAAATGGAGATAGCCGTTGATCTTTCAGTGTTTCATGCAGTGTTACATATCGCCTGGAAGTGTTACATCGATGTAACAAAATTCCCCAACTTTCCCCACTTTTCGTCATTACGATATTCGTAAAACCCAACTTTTTCCAGGAAAAGCATACAAAAAGCCAAAATGTAACACCAAATGTAACAGTGATGGTCCGAAATGTAACACCTTAATGACGCTCGTCCAGGGCATTCCGACAGCATCTTGAGCGGTGAACCGCTCTTTTTTGCCAATTTCATAATTAGCTAATGTTCATTCCAACCCACAAAAAAAGCCACCTGGTGTCGGTGGCTTTTTAATATGCTTTATAGCGTATTTAAGCTTTAGGAGCCAACTGGTTCTTTTTGCGGGTCTCCATTACCACAGTGCCTAACAGCAATAGCACCAACACGGCCGAGCTGGCCAGTGATATTCCTTCGCCGGTGTAGTAAGAGGCCGGGTGGAAAATGAACTCGATCTTGTGGTTGCCTACCGGTATAGGTGCGGCACGCAACAGGTAATCGGCACGGAAGTATGGTTTCTCTACACCATCGATCAGCATGGTCCAGCCTTTTTCATAGTAAACTTCCGAGAATACCGCGATCTGGTCGGTAGTGGATCCTGATTGGTATACCAGGTGGTCAGGGTTGTAACTGGTCAGTTTGATGGTGGCTGCAGGGTCAACGTTGGCGTTCTTGATCGTGGCCACGCTGCTGTACTGCTGATCAACGATCGCCTCGTTCTTAGGGTCGAAGCTGCTGATCGCCTGCATCTCTTCATCGGCGTTCTTGGCCAGTTTGATGCTCTTTACGAACCAGGCATTACCGCAAGCCGTGGTATTAGCACGCATGGTGGCAGCATTGTTCTTTTGATCGGCCGAGATGATGTACTTTACGTTCAGCATGTCCAGCACATCTTCGTTCACGCTTTTGCTGAACTGGTTCTCGATCAGCTCGTCATAACGCTTCAAACGGGCAGCTGAGTAGCCACCGATCGACTTGTGGAAGTATGGGCTCACCGCATCCTGTAAAATGCTCTGAGTGGCGTCAAATACGCGGTAGTTGGGGTCAGTATCGCGCATGATGAAGGTATCCACCTCACGCGGCTGAATATCCTGGGCGTTCTGCTTCTCGGTAAAGCTATCGTTATTCAGGTAGCGTTTATCTACCTGGCACATATCTACCAGTATCAGCAGGAAAAAAGCCAATGATAACAAGGTGCTGTTCACCTTTTGGTTCAGGTAAGCCCAGAGCAGACCAAAGGCGATCAATATGAAGATCAGTGAGCGCATGGCATCCATACGGGCTAATGAAGCGCGGTCTTCAACCAGGCCGTTCATCACACTGTTGGCTAAAGCGCTATCGCCCTGGAAGGCTTGAGTAAGATAAGTAATGAGGTCTTGCTGGTTGGCCGAGCGGAAACTCAGGAGAACGCTTGGTATGGCGAACAGCACCAGAGCGATACCACCCACGATGTACAGGGCCAGTAACGCCTTTTTGGTGAGTGCTTTTTTATCAGGAGCAGCGATCACCTCTTGAACAGCCAAAACGGCCAGCAATGGGAAACACAGGCCGGCAACAGCCAGTATCGATTCCACCGCACGGAACTTATTGTATAGTGGGAAATAGCTAAAGAAAAGGTCGCTCAATAGCGGGAAGTGCCTGCCGAATGATAATAGCATGGTGAACACCACCGTGCCCAATAACCACCATTTCAGGCGGTCTTTCACAATGATCACACCCAGTACGAACATGAAGCAAATGATAGCGCCAAAATAGAACGGACCTTCGGTGAATTGCTTGTCGCCCCAGTAGGTAGATAGACCGATGCCACCCAATTGCTGGGTATAGCCTTCGGCCTGGTCTTGTGGCAAACCTTTGGCCACAAATGCCTTGGTAACGCCCGACTTGGCCGGATCTACCTCACGCATGCCCGAAGCACCGCCATATGCATTAGGAACCAAAAAGGTCAGACACTCACCGATACCCTGGCTCCAGGCAAAGGTGTAGTCTTTGTCCAAACCTTCGGCAGGTTCGCTTACGTTCTTGGTCAGGTTCGATTTACCGCGATAAGTGTATTTACCATATTCGTAAGTGCTCCACAGTATGGAAGCGTTCACCGCTACGGCTAAGGCCAGGGCGCCGGCCAAATAGGCTACTGACTTAATGAAAGCAGCGGTCTGCTTGGTTTTGAATGCGTGATAGAATTCGATACATACCAGGATCAGCAACGCCATCATCAGGTAATAGGTCATCTGGATGTGGTTGGCCCTGATCTCCATGGCCAGGAACAGCGCTGTGAGCGATGCACCCAAGAGATGCTTACCACGCAGGGTGAGTAAGATACTGGCTATGATAGGGGCAAAAAAGGCGATAGCGAATATCTGGTTAGCATGGCCTGCCACCATCAAAATGATATTGTAGGATGAGAAGGTGAACGCCGCCGCACCTGCCGCAGCAAGCCAAGGGTTAATGCGTAACACCCGGAATAAAAAGTAAGCGCCTAACAGCAGGATCAACACCGTATCTATCGGGTTAGGGAACACGGCTTTAAGGCCTGATACGATATGCGAGGTGATATTTTTAGCGTAAGGTGCCCATATCTGGAAGGTAGGCATACCACCCAGTATCTGGTTGGTCCAAAGGATGGTCTCACCTTTTGCCCGGTAATCCATGATCTCTTTTTGGGTAGAGCGGGCGCGGGTAACGTCGTTTTGCCCTAAGGCTTTACCCTGAAAAGCCGGGGTAAAGTACAGGAAGCAGATCACTAAAAATAAGCCGAAGATGGCAAAGTGAATGCCATTGCGTTTGAACCAATTATTCATCTATGTTTTGGAAAAATCAATTCCCAAAAATATAAAATTAAAGGAGATGACGAACGGTTTGTTTTACAAGGGGGTTGGGGTATTGCAGTGCAGCGCCACTACGGCAAGCAAATAATACAGGATACCCATACCTAAAATGCTGACGCCATAGATGATCTGCGTGCGTTTTTCGGCAAATTCGTCGCGGTTGCGGCGGATGATGTAGTAGTTGTACCAGGCCAAACCGGCCAGGATGAGCCATAGGGTCCAGTGCGTACGGGTGCAGGTAGTGCACATTTGTACCGCCAGCGCGAACACGATATAGTTGGCCGTCACCAGTGAGATGAGCGATTGCAAACTATAATTACGGTCTCTGAATATGTTGCCTGGGGTATTCATGTGCGCGGTTATTTTACCTCTTCGTAATCAATAAAATCGCCTTCGTTGTCAGGTATCGAGCTTTTTTTAGCAGGAGGCATATGATCCACCTTTATGCGGTTATCAGGCTGCTGAGGGCGTTGCTGGCCATAGCGCTGCTGGCTGTAATTATGCTGTTGCTGGGCTTTGTTCACCATGCTTTGAAACAGCATAGGCAGAAATAATCGCACCAGGCTGCGTATGATGTACATCACACAAATGGATATGATCAAAAAACGTAACAGTATCATTCTGATAATAGTTGGGCTACAAATATACTGTATTAACGGAAAAATGTTAGGTATATGATACGCCCGCTTGTTGTCGGCATGTCATAAACCCGGCTTTTTATGCGCCGCGACCGGCATGGTGTTTCAGGCTACCAATGCAGGTCGCGGAGCGTTGGGCATATTAGCGTGGCAACTGTCCCATTTGGGCGTGGCGTGGTGGCCCAGGCGGTTTCGGAAGCGCGCGGCCTCCGCGGCAACTGCTGAACATCGCCATACTTACAACGGCGAAGGACAAGCAAAGGATCGTTCTTTTCATAAGTGTGTTAGTTTGACTTTTGAAATTAACACACTACCGGCGCTTATGTTTAGGCGGAGGCGTCAGTGCACGCTTAGCTTGAACTTCTCTAAAAGGAGTTTAACGTCAAGGCTGGAGTCCAGTTCGGCAGTGTCAGCTTTATCCTCCTCATCGGGGTCGGTACTGAAGGCGGCATGGTCATATTTGTAAATGGACCACGCACCGTTAGCATATTCTAAAGCCGAGAGTGATTCTACCCAATCACCTGAGTTAAGATAGATGACCGAGCCGGGCTTATCTGTAGCGTTGATTTGGCGTATCTCGGCGTGGTGGATATGGCCGCAGATCACGTAATGGTATCCTTTATCAACGGCCAGGTCGGCGGCGGTCTGTTCAAAGTGGTTGATGAATTTAACAGCTTCCTTGACCTTGCCTTTGATCTTTTGTGAAAAGCTCATTTTTTGCCTGCCCAAGGCAGTTAGGCACCAGTTGACCATACTGTTGATCACAATGAGGGTATCATACCCCACCGCACCCAGCTTGGCCAGCCATTTGGAATGTTGCATGGTCACATCGAACACATCACCATGAAATACCCAGGCCTTTTTGCCATCCACCTCTAACACCATCTTATTGAGCAACTGGAACTTGCCCAGGTCAAGGTCGGTGAATTTGCGCAGCATCTCGTCATGGTTGCCGGTCAGGTAGTACACGGGTATTCCTTCGGTAACGAACTTGAGAATGCGGCGTACCACTTTCATGTGCGCCTCGGGCCAGTACGACCGGCTGAACTGCCAGATGTCGATAATGTCGCCGTTGAGGATAACTTTTTTAGGGCGGATGCTTTTAAGGTAACGAAGCAGCTCTTTGGCATGGCAGCCATAAGTGCCCAGGTGTATGTCTGATATAACTACGATATCTATTTCGCGCTTGGCCATTCAGGTGGTCTGTAAAGCGTTGCTCGTCTGGCTCCAATAAGTCACCTCGTTGTACCCGCCGGTACGCAGGATGCTTACTCGTCCTCGTCGTCCTCTTTTACACTAAGCTCGTAAGGGCTCAGGTAAAAAGCGGCAACAAGCATCAGGAGGCCGGTGACTATGAGATATGGGAATTCGATATTCATAACAACAAGATAAAGGTCGGTCGTAAAAATTATTATATCGTTAAGACCATATTAAATTACAGGTAGTTACCTGTGTGGAAAACTTTTTTTTATCCTGTCGAGCTGCTTTAAATGATGTTGTAAATGTATGCGGGTGAATTTGAACCATTGACGAGCATTAAGCATGCCCAGCAGTGGGTGACTGATCTTGCTGTTATCGTTAGCACGTAATAACAGAGGAGTGGTCTCATCAATGCGTTTGCGTAGTTTGATGATCAGGTTGCGGGCATCTTCCTTACTGATCTTTTTGGCCAGATCGGCTATTGCCGCTGGCGCCGGGGTGGACGACTTAGGGAACTTGCCGAACAGGAAGAACATAAGGCCTTTCCAGTTCAAGCCCTTTTTGGTAACGCCATTGGTGTTACGGCAGCATTTTTCGGAGGCTATAGAAGAGCCCAAACTGGCCTGCATGATGTGTGAATATAGCTCAGCATAACTCCACCCACCCGACGGGGGCGTACGGTCGAACAATTCATCCGGAATGTCGGTCAACCGGCGTCGGTACTCATCAAGGGCCTCATAAATGGCTCGCTGTTCTTCAACTATCTTCATAGCAACCTTTTCAACTCATTCAAACTAAATATCTGCACCGGCACATCTTCAGGCTTATCGGCTTTGAGTGGATTAAAATAGATGGCATCCATTCCAAAGTTAAGCGCACCGTAAACATCGGCCTCCAAACTGTCACCGATCATGATGCATTCGTCTTTGGTAGCTCCGGCCAATAGCACCGCATGCTCAAAGATGCCTTCATGTGGCTTGTTCACACCTACCAGCTCAGATATGATGATGTTCTCAAAATATTGGGCCAGATCAGTTCCTGCGATCTTGCGGCGAGTGGCCGACTCAAAACCGTTGGAGATGATGTGCAGGGTATACTTCTTTTTTAAATAAGCCAGCGTTTCATGCGCGTGCGGGAATAGGTTCGTCTTGGTGGGGCATAGTTCCACGTAGGCATCTTCAAAGGTGACCGGTATGGCATCGGGTGTAAGGCCCAGATCAGTGAACGTTTTACGGAAACGCGTCTCGCGCAAGGTCTCCTTATCGATCTTGCCTAAATGATAATCGGCCCAAAGCGCATGGTTGTTGCGCGTGTAGGTCTCAATGAACTCGGTGGACGAGCTAATGCCCAAAGCCTCTAACCCGTGTAAAACATACAACTCGTTCAAAGCTTCTTCAGCGTTACGGTCAAAATCCCAAATGGTATGGTCAAGGTCGAAGAAGATATGGGTATAGTTATTCATTTTATCTGGAGCGAATGCTGGTCAATGTGCAAATATGCGGATGTGCAGATGAATTATAAAATCGCCGAATAGTAGCCGATCATTTGCACATCAGGCTATATCTTTTCGCCGAACGACAGGTCGCCTGCATCACCCAAACCGGGTACGATGTACGATCGCGTGGTCATCTCCTCGTCAATGGCGCCTATCCACAATTTGGCCATAGGTAGGTTAGCGCGCACGTGTTCAACACCTTCAGAGCTGGCGATCACCGCAGCGATGTGCAGGTCGGCCAATTCGTATTGTCCCATGATCTCCTTGCATACCTGCACCACACTTTGACCGGTGGCCAGCATAGTATCACAAAGGATCAGCGTACGGCCTTGCAGGTCAGGGGCCGATATATGCTCGATCTTGATGATGAAAGTGCCGTTCTTATTCACCTTGCGGTAAGCGGTCACAAAGCCCGAGGGCGACCGGTCAAACACGTTCATAAATCCCTGGTGAAGCGGCAGGCCTGCCCTCAGGATGGTGCAAAGCACGGGGTGCTCGGCCGGGAGGTTCACCTGAGCGGTACCTAAAGGTGTTTGTACCTCGGCCTCGGTATATAATAGTTCTTTGCTGATCTCATAGGCCAGCACCTCGCCAATGCGCTCCTGGTTCCGCCTGAAACGCATACGGTCCTGCTGCACGTCAATGTCGCGCATTTCGGCAAGGTATCGGTTGCAAACAGAGTTTGATCTATTGAGTACGAACAGCATATATAATTAATTTAGGGTGAACGTGTTTTGCACAATAAACCATTTACGTCCTCAAAACGTTTGGTATCCTGAAGATAAATATCTGACGCGGTAACGGGCCGGTCACAGGTCTCAAATTGCTAAAAATATTCGTATCTTTATATTTCCTATGGATTTTAAGATCAACTCTCATTATAAGCCCACCGGCGATCAGCCAACGGCCATTCAGCAACTGGTACAAGGCGTTGAAGCTGGTGAGCAATACCAGACCCTGCTGGGTGTTACCGGTTCGGGTAAGACCTTTACGGTAGCCAACGTGATCGAGCAGACCCAGCGCCCAACACTGATCCTGAGTCACAATAAAACGCTGGCCGCGCAGCTATATGGCGAGTTCAAGCAGTTCTTCCCCGAGAATGCCGTGAACTACTTTGTGTCGTATTACGATTACTATCAACCAGAGGCTTTCATCCCGTCATCGAATACGTATATCGAGAAAGATCTGCAGATCAACGACGAGATCGAGAAGCTGCGTTTGCGAACCACGTCGGCATTGATGTCGGGGCGGAGAGACGTGATCGTGGTGTCATCCATCTCGTGCATTTACGGTATGGGTAACCCCGAGGATTTTACCAACTCTATCTTCAAATTCGCGGTGGGCACACGCATTAGCCGTAACGCCTTTTTACACCGTTTGGTGGAGATATTATATGCACGTACCACTGCCGATTTTAAACGTGGTACCTTCCGCGTAAAAGGTGACACGGTCGATATCTATCCGGCCTATTTGGATTATGCCTACCGTATTTCCTTTTTTGGAGACGACATTGAGGAGTTGAGCAGCTTTGACCCCAAGACCGGTAAAACGCTGGAAAAGATGAACAATATGGTGGTTTTCCCCGCCAACTTGTACGTTGCCCCGCGTGACCGTTTTACCAGCAGTATTTGGGCTATACAAGAGGAACTGGAGACCCGCAAACAGCAATTTATTGACGAGAAGCGTTTCCTGGAGGCCAAGCGATTGGAGGAAAGGGTCAATTACGACCTGGAGATGATCCGCGAGTTGGGTTACTGTTCAGGTATCGAAAACTATTCGCGCTTTTTTGATGGCCGTAAACCGGGTATGCGCCCGTTCTGTTTGTTAGACTATTTCCCTGATGACTACCTGATGGTGATCGATGAGAGCCACGTGACCGTACCGCAGGTGCGCGCCATGTATGGTGGTGACCGATCGCGCAAAGTATCATTGGTAGAATATGGTTTCCGCCTGCCGGCCGCAATGGACAACCGTCCGCTCAACTTTGAAGAGTTTGAGCGCCTGGCCCCGCAAACCATTTATGTGAGCGCCACCCCCGGCGATTTCGAGTTAGAGAAGTCGGGCGGTGTGGTGGTAGAGCAAGTGATACGCCCTACAGGCCTTTTAGACCCGCTGATCGAGATACGCCCGATCATTAACCAGGTAGATGACCTGCTGGAAGAGGTAGATAAGACCATTAAAATGGGCGATCGTGTGTTGGTGACCACCCTCACCAAGCGTATGTCTGAAGAGCTGGCCAAATACATGGACCGTTTAGGGATCAAGTGTCGCTACATTCACTCGGAGGTCAAGACCCTTGAACGGGTAGAGATACTTCGCGGATTACGTTTGGGTGAATTTGACGTACTGATCGGTATCAACTTACTACGCGAAGGGTTAGACCTTCCCGAAGTATCGTTGGTGGCCATCCTGGATGCTGATAAAGAAGGCTTCCTGCGGTCAGAACGATCGCTGATACAGACCATTGGTCGTGCCGCACGTAACGATCGCGGCCGTGTGATCATGTACGCCGATACGATTACTGAGAGTATGCGTATCACCATTGATGAGACGACCCGCCGCCGTGAGAAACAGGTGGCATACAACGCCGAGCATGGCATAATACCTAAAACGGTGGGTAAGTCAAAAGAGGCTATCATCGAACAAACATCGGTGGTAGACTTTAAAGGCGGTGTACAGCGGGCTTATGTGGAGGCAGACGAGGTATCCATCGCTGCCGACCCGATCGTACAGTATATGAGCAAGCCTGAATTGAAGAAGGCCATTGACAATACTCGCAAGGAGATGATGGCCGCCGCCAAGGATATGGACTTTTTGCAGGCCGCCAAACTGCGCGATGAGATGTTCGCATTGGAAAAGATGCTGGCCGAGAAATAATAGAACATTTACAATAAGTTCATATCAAGTTCAGGTGCAGATGTACAAAAGGCCTATATATTTGCATTCATCTCACCCATGAAAATACTGTTCGGCATACAAGGTACAGGTAACGGCCACATTAGCCGTGCACGCGAAGTGGTGCCTTTGCTGCAGCAGTATGGGGAGGTCGACCTGCTCATAAGTGGTACCGAGGCAGAGGTGCAGTTGTCGCAACCGCTCAAATACCGCTTTCACGGCTTTAGCTTTGTCTTTGGTAAAAAGGGTGGGGTAGACAAATGGTCCACCTACCGGCGTATGGACCTATGGCAGCTACGTCGCGATATCAGGCAACTGCCGCTTAAGCAGTATGATCTTATCATCAACGATTTTGAACCGGTAAGCGCCTGGGCTTGTAAGTTGCAGGGCTTATCGTCGGTATCATTGAGCCATCAATGCTCGTTCGTATCGCCAAAGACCCCGCGCCCCAGCCGCTGGAACTATGCCGAATGGTTGTTCAAGTACTACTCTCCGACCACCCATCACATCGGTTTTCACTTTGACCGGTATGACGATTTTATTCATACACCCGTGATCCGCAGTGAGATACGTCGCTTGCAGCCCACCAACAAAGGTCACTACACCGTTTATTTGCCTGCCTACGATGACCGCACATTGGTGAAATACCTGGTGCAGACCACCGGTGTAGAATGGCATATCTTTTCCAAACGCCAAAAGAAACCTTACCAGGTCGGTAACATCCATATCTTCCCGGTAGATAACCAGATGTTCAACCAAAGTATGGCCAATTGCGAAGGATTGCTTACCGGAGGCGGATTTGAAGGCCCGGCCGAGGCGCTGTACCTGCAAAAAAAGGTGATGATGGTGCCCATGAGCGATCAGTACGAACAACGCTGCAATGCCCTTGCCGCATCAAGGCTGGGTGTTTCGGTGATCGATAGCATCAATTCGGCGGCGGTGCCACACATCAACAACTGGATCCAAAGCAACGATAGGGTACAGGTCAACTTTCCCGACGAGACCGCGCAGATCATTGATGGGTTGGTTAAACAATATGCTCGCCCACAGGCTGTATTAGCTTAACATTTTCTGTAATATTGCGCGTTAAATCTACGGCGCATAAGCATGATCGATATATTCAGGCGGTACGATCTTATCAATATTCTTTGGCTGGCCATCCTGCTGTTCATCCTCAGGGCTGGTCACGTGTTCTTCGCGCCTGATATCATCCATCTGCAGATCACCGAACCGGTCATCTTAACGTTCTTCCCGCAGGTAGCCAAAATGACCTTTGCACCGCAAGTAAGCATGTTGCTGGCTGGGCTGGTGGTGCTGGCGCAAGCCGTACTGGTCAACTACCTGATCAATTTCTACAACCTGCTGGGTCGTCCAAGCTTTTTGCCGGCACTTATGTATGTAGTGCTATCGGGGCTGTTCACTCCTTTCCTGACCCTAAGCGTCCCGTTGCTTTGCAACTTCATCGTGATCTGGATATTGTTCAAGCTATTTGAACTATATAAGACCGAAGATTCCCGTTCGCTGGCCTATGATATGGGTATGCTGGTGGCTTTGGGATCGCTCATTTACCTGCCATTCACCTATTTGATACTGGCCGTGTGGTTCGGCTTCATCATCTTCCGCCCGTTCGACTGGCGCGAGTGGGTGGGTAGCTTGATCGGTTATGGCACTATCTATTTCTTTGTAGCGGTGGTATATTACCTGACCGATAGGTTGCCTATGCTGCACCAGATCTGGAGCCCGTTGGGGTCTACCTTCCAGGCGCCTCAACTGCTTGATAAATATGATCTGTTGCTCATCATCCCCGTACTGATCATCCTGGTATTGGGTACTTTCAAGCTACAGGAGAACTTTTTTAAGAGCTACGTGCTCATCCGCAAGGCGTTCCAATTACTCTTCTTCATGGTGATCCTTACCGGGGTGTCGTTCTATGTAAGGCCACAGTTCGGGCTCGATCATTTCTTGTTATGCGCGGTGCCGGTGGCCATCTTTTTTGCTTATTACTTTTTGTACGCCAACATGCGCTGGATGTACGAAAGCCTCTTCTTTTTGCTTATTGCCAGCATCATCTACTTCCAGTTTAACAATTTTTAACTTTTACATTCGTTCATGTTCAGCCCGTTGTATTAGCTTTGTAGCATGAAATTTGGTGTAGTTATATTCCCCGGTTCCAATTGCGACGAAGATATCATCTATGTGCTCGAGAAGATCATGGGCCAGCAGGTGGTACGCTTGTGGCACAAGGACCACGACCTGCAAGGTGCCGAAATGATCATCCTGCCGGGTGGTTTCTCTTTTGGTGATTATCTGCGCTCAGGCGCCATCGCCCGTTTTTCGCCGATCATGCAGGAGGTTATCCAATTTGCTGCCAAAGGTGGTAAAGTGATGGGTATATGTAATGGTTTCCAGATACTGGCCGAGGCCGGACTGGTACCGGGTGCATTGCTGCACAACCGTCAGCGTAAGTTCATTTGCCGCAACACTTACCTGTTGCCACAAACGCAGAACTCGCTGCTGACCTCGCAAATAGATGAACAGCGCGTGCTGAGGATACCGATCGCTCATGGCGAGGGTAACTACTTTGCCGATGCTGATACCCTGAAGAAACTGAACGACAACGACCAGATCCTATTCCGTTACTGCGACGAGGCCGGCAACCTGACCGAGGATGCTAACCCTAACGGTTCGGTTGAGAACATAGCCGGTGTTTGCAACGAGGGCCGTAACGTATTTGGGATGATGCCTCACCCTGAGCGCGCAGCCGATAACTTGCTGGCTAACGAGGACGGATTGGCCATCTTTGAGTCCATACTGAACATGGCAAAAGCCTAAATGGCCCGGCTGGCGATAGATATCGGTAATACACGCGTTAAAACGGGTATCTTTCAAGGTCATGAATTGCTGAGGGCCGATAGCCATGATCAGATGAATCTCGCTGATCTGCTGGCCATGATCGATGAATATGCGGTAACGCAGGCCATCGTATCGACCGTAAAAAAGGAAGCACAGCCCTGGCTGGACCAGTTAGCCGGATCGATACCGGTGATCGGTTTTAACAGGGATATGGCCGGTGGGATACACAACCACTATCGTACGCCACGAACACTGGGGCTTGATCGGCTGGCCGCAGTACTGGGTGCTAAACAAAGCTACCCGGGCACTGATCGCCTGGTGATCGATGCGGGTACCTGCATCACTTACGACGGTATCGATGCTGGATCCAATTATTTTGGTGGCAGCATATCACCCGGGCTGAATATGCGTTATAAAGCACTGGCCCATTACACCTCGGTGTTGCCTGAGGTAGATGCCGACCTCAATTTCAGCAACTATTACGGTGATGACACCACCACCGCCATACGGTCGGGCGTGCAGAATGGGATCACTTACGAAGTGCTGGGTTTTATACAACAATACAAGCGGGATCACACCCAACTGAATATCATACTCACCGGCGGCGACAGCGTTTTTTTGGATACTGTGCTGAAAAATAGCATCTTTGCCGGCTATATTAAAACAGAACCGCACCTGGTTCTGAAAGGATTGAACGCAGCTATACAAGAGCATAATGATCAACTATAAGAAGGGAAGCATAACCTTTATACTTACTGTACTTACCTTAGGGGCAATGGCGCAATCAACGGCCAACAATAGTTCGCCGTACTCGCAGTTCGGGTTGGGCACCCCTAATAGCTTTTTGCTGCCGCAAACCAGTGCTATGGGTGGTATAGCCACCGCGATCAATAAGATCAACGGTTTCAATACCGTTAACGTGGTCAATCCGGCATCCTACTCTTTCATCAACTACACCACTATCGATATAGGTGCTTACGGTGAGGTATCAAAGCTTAAGCAGCTTAATGTGTCAGGCGGTCAAAGCAACGGTAACTTCAGGCTTAACCACTTCAACTTTGCTGCTCCCGTAAGCAGGCGTTCGGCTTTGAGTTTCGGTTTGGTTCCTTACACTACCTTAGGTTATAACTACAAACAGACCGCTGCCAACTTTGGCACCGGCCTGCCATCAGACACCAGCGCTGTGAACTACATTTACAGCGGTGATGGTGGTCTGTCAAAAGCATATTTTGGTTACGGTTTCGGTATCGGCAGGCACATCTCCTTTGGTGGTAACGCCTCGTACATATTCGGTAACCTGCGTAAGTTCAGATCTACCGAGATCCCAAGCCTTTACGGCGTGATCAACTCACGCAGCGAGCGCAGTAACAGTATCAGCGGTTTCAACTTTGATTTTGGTACACAAGTGAACTTTGACCTGGATGAGACCCGTCACGTGGTGTTCGGTTACTCAGGTTCAACAGCAAATTCGCTACGTTCTAAGGTGACCAACGTGGTAAGCCAATACTTTAATACCGATGGTGCCGAAGGCTCAGCCTTGGATACTATCTCGAACCAGGTGATCAACGATGGCAAGATCAAATTGCCGTTGATCCATCACTTTGGGGTGTCGTTCCAGCAGGATGGCAAGTTTTTGATCGGGGCCGATTACAGCATGGGCAAATGGTCGCAACTGACCATACCGGGCGAAAGCGTAAGCCTGCAGGACAGCAAAAGCCTGAGCGTAGGTGGTCAGTATACCCCTAACGCTAATGCACTACACAGCTACCTGGCACTGATCGATTACCGTTTAGGTTTCCACACCGATCAAACTTACATCAGGTTGAGCAATACCGATATTAAGCAATATGGCGTTACCTTTGGTTTGGGTTTGCCGCTGGCTCGCAACGGTAGCGCGTTCCATAAGATCAACTTTTCGGCCGAGTATGGCCAGCGTGGCACGTATAACAACAACCTCATTAAAGAGAACTACTTCAATTTCCGCTTAGGCTTTACGCTGAACGATGTTTGGTTCCAGAAATACAGATTCGATTAAACGAAGCATGATCAAGGCTTTAGTGCACCGGTATGGTATACCGGTGCTTTTCGCTTTTATGGCGTTAGCAAGCGCCTGCGAGAACGATATGAAGGCCATCAAGAAAATATCGGGTCAGGAGGTGAGCAAGCCGATCAGCACCACCACAGGGCTCGATGTGCTTTTCAGTGATTCGGCCGTGGTTAAGTTCCACCTCACCGCACCCCTGCTGCTCGATTATATGGACAAAAAATTCCGCGAGATGCCTAAAGGTGTAAAGATCGTATCGTATGATACTAAAACACAAAAGGAGGCCGGCCAGATCGTGGCCGATTATGGCATCCAGCGCGAAGGAGAGAACGTCATTGAGTTGAGGCACAACGTGGTAGCCACCAATGCCAAGGGCGAAGTGTTCAAATCTGATGAGTTGATCTGGGACCAGAACAAAAAGGAATTTTACTCCAACAAACCGGTAGAGGTCACCCTGGCCTCAGGTACGCATTTGCTCGGAAATAACTTCAAAAGCAACGAAAGTATGTCGCCCTGGACCATGGGCGGAAGTAACGGGCAAATTACAGTCAGTCAAAACTTTGCGCAGTAAATTTTGTTTCCCGAAAATTTGTTAAAAGTTGTATCTTGCGCCCTCTTTTGAAAGAATAGAAAATTTATTTTTATAAGTACATATGGGTATAATGAGTTTTTTGCGCGAACGAATGGGTACGATCCTGGTCGTTATCATTGGTTTGGCGCTTTTTGCTTTCATTGCAGGTGAGGTGATCACCTACGGTCGCTCATTTATGGGTGGTGACCGAGATGAGATAGGCGAAGTGGCGGGAGAGAAGATCAGCTACACAGATTTCACCAAGAACGTAGAGCAGAACACCCAAATGTTCATGCAGCAGTCTGGCCAAACCAGCCTGACCCCACAGATCACTGAGTATGTTCAGGAGAACTCGTGGAACCAATCAGTTAGCCAGGTGATCCTGAAAAAGGAGATGGACAAACTGAACATCGTGGTAGGCGAGGACGAGATCAAGAACATGATCAGCGGACCGAACCCTGATCCGCAGATCGTTCAATACTTTGGCGATCCTAAAACCGGCCAGCTTGACCGCCCGAAACTGAACGCATTTTTACGCGAGCTGCAAAGCGCAAAGGATAATGACCCTCGTGTTGAGCAATGGGCATCTTTCATCGCGCCAAAGATCGAGCAGCGCCGTATCGAAAAATACTTTGCTTTAGTGCACAATGGCTTATATGTGAACTCACTTGAGGCACAAGACGCTTACGAGAACAAAGGCAAACTGGCTAAGTTCAACTATGTAGAGCTGCCGTACTCATCTATCGCCGATAACAAGGTGAACCCTACTGATGATGATTACCAAAGCTATTACAACGACCATAAAAAGTTGTTCAACAACCCGCAAGAACTGCGCAGCTTTGAATATGTGAGCTTCAATGCTTCGCCTTCAAAGGCTGATAGCGCTACCATCAAAGAGCAAATGCAGAAACTGAGCGGCGAATTGAAAGCCAGCACCAACGATTCATTGTTCGTGCAGATCAACTCAGAGACCAAAACTCCTTTGGTGTACGCAAAAAAAGGTCAGTTAGAGCCTCAACTGGACTCAGTGATGTTCAACGCCACTCCGGGTTTCATCTACGGTCCGTACGTATCTAACGGTAGCTACAAGATCGCTAAACTGGTTGATAGCCGTATCGGTCCTGACTCTGTTAGCGCCCGTCATATCCTGATAAACCCTGCTGCTGTAGGTGGTGTGGATAAGGCTCAGGCCAAAGCCGACTCATTAAAGAAACTGATCGAAGGTGGCCGTCCATTCGCCGAACTGGCTAAGAACTTCTCAGAAGATAAGGCCTCTGCCGAAAAAGGTGGCGACCTGGGTACATTCGGTCGTGGTGCTATGGTGCCTGCCTTTGAAGAGGCTGCATTCAATGGCAAGACCGGCGACCTTAAAATAGTGACCTCACAATTTGGTGTTCACCTGATCAACATCACCGGCCAAAAAGGATCGTCTAAAGTTGTTAAGGTAGCCACTGTTGATAAGCCTTTGGTAGCCAGCAATAGCACCTCATCTACCGCTTACGGTAAAGCACAAGCTTTCCTTGGTCAGGTAGCTGATGGCAACTTTGCTCAGGAAGCTAAAAAAATAGGTTTGACCGTAAAGAACGCATCAGACGTACCGGGCACAGCATCATCATTGCCAGGTTTAGATAACGCTCGCGAGATCGTTAAATGGGCCTTCAACAAAGCCGAAGACAAAGGCGACGTAGTTGATCAGGTTTATACCCTGGGCGACCAGTACGTGGTAGGTCGTTTGACCGCTATCAAAAAAGCTGGCACTCTACCTTTAGAAGCTGTTAAAGAACAGATCAAAGGCGAAGTGATCCAAAAAGTAAAAGCCAAACAACTAATGGATAAGCTTTCGGGTGCTACTACTTTGCAACAAGCTGCTCAAAAAGGTGGCGTAAAAGTGGTACCGGTAGAGAACGTTGTGTTCGCTAACCCGGTTATCCCAGGCTTGTCATTAGAGTATAAAGTGATCGGTACCGTATTCGGTCTTCAGCCTAAAAAGGTATCCAAACCTATCGAAGGTGCTAACGGTGTTTACATGGTATCAGTAGATAGCTTTGTTAACCCTGCTCCGCTTACCAACACTGTACGTGAGAAACAGCAGTTAGGCCAAACCGTATTGCAGCAAGCCGATAACCGCTTGTTCGATGCGCTGAAAGATAAGGCTAATGTAAAAGATTACCGCTTCAAGTTCTTATAGTATAAATTGAAGTAATTTTGTATCCGGGAATGGCTTTAGCTGCTCCCGGATATTTTATTTTATACGGTTATGGATATACAGGAAAATATTGTGAATAAGGTGGCTCAAAGTGGTTTGGTGACCCTTGACCCGGCCAGCTTTTACCCGCAGGGTGAGCGCGTGATCTATGATATCAAAGATAACCTGTTCATGGAACTGATCCTGCGCGAAAAAGACTTCCGTGACTTCGTTAAAGAGCATGACTGGAGCCGGTATACCGGCAAGTATGTGGGCATCACCTGTACGGCTGATGCCATTGTGCCTGCCTGGGCCTATATGCTGTTAGCTAACCGTATGGCTCCCTACGCTAAAGAAGTGGTGTTCGGGGATGCGGCAGTGCTGGAGACCGTGTTGTTCGAGAAAGCGATGGCCAAGGCCGATCTGGAGCAATACCGTGATCAGCGTGTAGTGCTGAAAGGTTGCGGCGATGTAGAAGTACCCACCTCGGCTTACGTGGAGCTTACCAAGCGCTTGACACCTGTAGCCAAAAGCCTTATGTTCGGTGAACCTTGTTCTACCGTGCCCATCTATAAGCGTAAAGATAAATAGACGTAGGATCGCCCGTCCGATAGATACTTACAGGCATTAAACAGAAAGCCATATCTCCTGTCTTATTTAGTAGATGTTCTTCAGGAACTTCTATATTTATCAAAGACCATGACAAGATCTACAAATAAATTCAGGGGTATGGCGGGTAAAGGTTTAGCATTGATCGGTTTGATGCTTACCGCGCTCTTGCCTTTATATGCCCAGCAACCGGTAAAGCTTGACGAGCCTACCTTTAAGGCAGGGGAGGAACTGAACTACCGACTCAAATACGGTTGGTTCACCGGTGCCGAGGCACATTTACGTGTGGCCGATACTGATACTAAATTTGAAGGCAAGCCGGCATGGCACATTATCGTTGATGGTAAAACGGCCGGTAGCTTTGATGTTTTTTACAAGGTACGTAACCGTTACGAGACCTTTATCGACCGCAGTACCCTCGAGCCTTACCTGTATACCGAGGACCGTCACGAAGCTAAATACAAGCATCAGGACCATGTGGAATTTGACCACGCGGATGGTAAGATCAAGGCCAACAGTGGTACCTATCCATTCAGCGGGCAGGTATTCGATTTCCCATCGGCCTATTATTTCGCCCGTAATCTTGACGTGAGCAAGCTGAAGATCGGCGACAAATTCGACCTCCGGTATTTTTTGGATGATGCCATACAAACGCTCACGATCACTTATATGGGTAAAGAAAAGGCCGAATGTTCCTTAGGTACGTTCAATTGCTTAAAATTCAACCCTACCATTATACCCGGCCGTATATTTAAAAAGAACAGTAAGTTGTACCTTTGGGTCACCGACGATCGTAACCGCATACCGGTGCGGGCGCATGTAGAATTGATCGTAGGTAGCGTGACCATGGACCTGACCAATGCTAAAGGGTTGAAATATCCGTTGAACACGATAAAAAAATAAAAGAGATAAGATGATCGAAGTAGGGAGCACCCTGGTGCATGAAGATGTAGTGACCGAGAACTTTGTTTGTAACCTTAACCGTTGCAAGGGAGCCTGCTGCCTGGAAGGCGATTCGGGCGCTCCATTGAACGCCGATGAGCTGGACATACTCAAGGAGATATACCCCAAGGTGAAGCCTTACATGACCGCCAAAGGCATAGCTACCGTTGAGGCAGAGGGTGAGTACGTGACCGATTTTGAAGGCGATTATACTACTCCCTGTGTAGACACGAATAAGGAATGCGCTTACGTGACCTGGGAGAATGGCATTACCAAATGTGCGATCGAGAAGGCATGGGAGCAGGGTGCTGTTGCCTGGCGCAAACCTATATCATGCCATTTGTACCCGATCCGCATTACCAAGTACCCTGAATTTGACGCGCTGCATTATGATCGCTGGAACATTTGTAGCCCCGCCTGTACCTTTGGTGATGAACTAAAAGTACGTGTACACGAATTTTTGAAAGAACCGCTGATCCGTAAATACGGTGCCGAGTGGTACCAGGAATTGGAAGACCGTGTAGCGGGAATATAATGTAACTATTTCATAATGAACGCGTATAATACCTGGAGCGTTTGATCATAATTAATGAGGCAGGAGTACACCGTAAAAAGTTGCTCCTTTTTTTTATGATATAAAGTTACTGCTGCACCATAAAAAAAGCGCCGTGATGAGCTCAGGGCGCTTTTTTGTTCTCTATATCACAACTTATTGCTGTTGGTAACGGCTCAGTTTCTCGTACAAATTCTTTGGGTCGAATGGTTTTAGGATGAAGTCGTTCATGCCTGATTCCTCGATCTGGTTCAGCTGGTTGTTCAACATGGATGCGGTAAGGGCAATGATCGGCAACTTTTTAAAGTAGTCATCGCTTTTACCGCGGATCACCTGCGTGGCTTCCAGTCCGCCCATTTCAGGCATGTGTATATCCATCAATACTACATCGTAGTTCATGTTTGCGGTAACTTTCTGCACCGCCTCTAAGCCATTCTCGGCAAAATCGGCTTGGATGCCCCATTTCTTGAGTACCTTGTTGATCAGCAACCGGTTGATCTGGTTATCATCAACTACCAGTACATTCACTTTTAATCCTATCTCTGCGGTATCGGTGCTTGTCATAGCCGTATTATTATCTTTTTTAAAAGTTATGGTGAACCAAAAGGTCGAACCCTGGTTGACCACGCTATCTACATTAATGCGCGAATCGTGTAACTCGATCAGGCGCTTACTGATGGCCAGCCCCAAACCGGTGCCGCCGTATTTACGGGTAGTATCGGTAGAGGCCTGTTTGAACGATTCGAATATCGTATCGATCTTATCGGCCGGTATGCCTATGCCCGTATCGGTCACTGCGAACCGTATACGTACCTCCGACGCGCTTTGTTCTATCATTTTCAGATCGATCGTCACGCCACCCTCTTCCGTGAACTTAACGGCATTGCTGGCCAGGTTAAGCAGGATCTGGATAAGCCTGGTACGATCGCCCAATACATGCTTCGGTATAGCATCATCAACGTGTTGCTTCAGATAGATGTGCTTTTTACTGCCCAGGTTGAACTGTAACGAGTTGACCACGCTACGGGTTAGTTCGCGCAGGTCCAAACTGGCCCTTTCCAGTTCAATGTTGCCTGTTTCGATCTTGGTGAGGTCCAATACATCATTGATCAGCGTCATGAGGTTAGATGCTGAAAATTTTAGCACCTCCAGGTTCTCTTTTTGCGATTCGGATGCGTTCTCCTCGGCCAGTAAGTGCGCCATCCCGATCACTGCGTTAAGCGGTGTACGGATCTCATGGCTCATTACCGATATGAACATCTCCTTGGCGCGGCTCAGTTGCAAGGCCTCTTCTTTGGCGTTGATCAATTCTATCTCGGCCTTTTTACGGGCAGTGATGTCAATGATCACCTCAATGTATTTCTTTATCCGGCCACGTTCGTCCAGGATCACCGAGTTGATCACCGATATCCACAACGGCTGCCCGTCGCGGCGGTAGATCAGCAGGTCCACCTCGAACGACTGTTTATTCTTCGATAGCTCCCTGGCTTTTTCAATGATCGAGAAGTCGGTCATTTCACCGCGCAGCACATCACCTACGTGTGTGCCCTGTACATCAGCCAGGGCGTATCCGGTGATCTTTTCAAAGGCTTTGTTCACCCACTCCACGTTGCCGTCAGCATCGTTGATCACCACACCGCTGGCCGTGTTGCTGGCCACTAAGGATAACATTTGTACCTGTTCTTCTGCCTCTTTGCGGTCGTTAATATCCACGCACACGGTCACCTGGCGTTCCAGTTGACCGGTCTCATTAAAGAACGGGCTGTTGGACAGGTATACCCAGCGTGGAGTACCATCCTTACGGTAGATCTGTAGTTCTATGCCATAAGGTTTATTTTCGTTGTAAGCCTCCTTGGCTTTTTGCAGTACACTGCGGTCGGTATACTCACCGATCAGTATGTCGCCGAACACCTTCCCTTTCAGTTCATCAAGGGTGTAACCCAAGGTCTCCTCCAGGGTATTGTTCATCCAGATCACACGACTCTCACGGTCGCGGATCACGACGCCGCTTGGCGACTTGGCCGACGCGAACGACAATATCTCGAGGTCCTTTTCGGCGATCTTGCGGTCAGTGATGTCGGTTATGACCTTGATGTATTTTTCGGCCTCTCCATCGCTATTCAATACCGGCGAATTGGTGACAGATAGCCACATTTCTTTACCCATTTTGTGTTGGATAAGTAACTCGATCTCGAAAGCCTTTTTAGACAGCAGCATGTCGCTGATGCGCTGGCCAACCTTAGGGTCCAGGTAATCACCGCCAAAAAGTTCGCCCATTTGCATGCCCTGCATGTCGGCCATATTAAAGCCGGTAATGCTCTCAAATGCATTGTTGATCCACATCACCCGGTTCTGTGAGTCGGTAATAGCCACACCATTGCTGATCTTGCTGGCCACTAATGACAGTTGCTCGATCTGCTGTTGAACGGCTTTTTGAGCGGTGATGTCGCGCCCGCTGGCGAACCATCTGCCTTCGCGGTTAACGGCCGTCCAACTGATGCATTTTTCCTTTTTGTCGGCAGCCAGCACGCAGGTCTCGAGGGCAAAGGCTCGCTGTGTACGCAGCCCTGTCTCGATCTGAGTAGCAAATTGGTCACGGTCGTGATCTACCACAAATTCCCATAACGACCGACCGATCAACTGCTCAGGCTTGTAACCTAAAATGGTCTCCACCGCATTGTTGATCAGCTCGATCTTAGAGGTCTCATCAGCTATGTAATGGATCTCAGACGAACTGTTGAATAGGGTATAAAAATCTTTGTGTAGTTGAAGGCTTTGCTCCAGTTCTCTTTTTTGCTTGCGCAGGGTAAGGTGAGAGATGACCTCGGTGGCCAGGGTTCGCAGAGCATCACGCTGCTCCTCGGCCAGGGCACGGGGCTGCTGGTCAAAAACGCAGAGCGTACCAAGGCACCGGCCATCGGCATCTACCAATGGAGCGCCCGCGTAGAAACGAACGTGAAGACCATCGGTCACGAATATATTATCACGGAACAGGTCGCTTTGAGTGGTATCAGGTACCTCCAGCAACTGGTCGGTCATGATGGTATACTGGCAAAAGCCATCGGCACGTGGTATTTGCCCTAAAGGCATTCCCACGGCCGATTTGAACCATTGTCGGTCATTATCCATAAATGATATCGAGGCGAACGGCACATTGCAGATATATGAAGCTAAACGTGTGATGGCATCGAACTCAGCTTCCGGAAGGGTATCCAGGATCTGATAAGTATTCAGTGCGCTTAAACGTTCTTTTTCATTAACCGGAATGGGTACACTGCTCGTTATCATAAAGTGATTTTAGCTGTATAACGGGAACTTTTCCGTTAAGGCATGGACACTTTTACGTACCTTTTTCAAAGAAAGTTCATTTTCAGGATCTTTTATCACCGCATCGATCAGTTCGGCGATCTGCTCCATTTGCTTCTCTTTCATGCCACGGGTGGTAACAGCAGCGGTACCTATACGGATACCTGAGGTAACGAACGGTGAGCGGTCATCGTAAGGGACCATGTTCTTATTCACAGTGATATCGGCTTGCACCAACGCGTTCTCGGCCGCTTTGCCCGAAATGCCTTTGTTGCGCAGGTCGATCAGGATCAGGTGATTGTCAGTACCGCCTGACACGATCTCGTAACCACGCTCTAACAATGCTTTGGCGATCGCCTGAGCGTTCAATTTAACTTGCAGGATGTATTTCAGGTAGCTATCGCTCAGGGCCTCATGGAAGGCAACTGCTTTAGCCGCGATGATGTGCTCCAGCGGGCCTCCTTGTGTGCCCGGGAATACTGCGCCATCCAACAAGGCCGACATCTTTTTGATCTCGCCTTTTGGAGTGGTCAGTCCCCATGGGTTATCAAAGTCCTTACCCATCATGATCATGCCACCGCGTGGGCCGCGAAGGGTCTTGTGAGTAGTAGTGGTCACGATATGGCAGAACGGAAGCGGATCGGTCAACAAGCCGCGGGCGATCAAACCTGCCGGGTGCGATATATCGGCCAATACCAGTGCACCAACCTCATCGGCCACCTGGCGTATAAAGGCGTAATCCCAGTCACGTGAGTATGCTGATGCACCGCAAATGATCAGTTTTGGTCTTTCGGCCAAAGCGGTCTCACGCAGCTGCTCATAATCGATCAAACCGGTGTCTTTTTTAACACCGTAAAAAAATGGCTGATACAGTTTACCCGAAAAGTTGACCGGCGAACCATGGGTCAGGTGACCACCGTGCGAAAGGTCAAAACCCAGGATCTTATCGCCCGGTTGCAGTACGGCAAGCATCACTGCGGCGTTGGCCTGTGCGCCTGAGTGTGGCTGCACATTGACCCACTCGGCATTGAACAATTGCTTGGCACGTTCAATGGCAATGGTCTCGATCTCATCAACGATCTGGCAACCGCCATAGTAACGTTTACCGGGTAAGCCTTCGGCGTATTTGTTGGTGGCTACCGATCCGGCAGCGGCCATTACCTGTTCACTTACAAAGTTCTCTGAGGCTATAAGCTCCAATCCTTCTTCCTGGCGTTTTTGCTCTTCGTCGAGTAACTCGAATATCAGTTTATCTTTTTTCATGTTATTATTAAGGTGCCTAAGTTAATCAAAATCAATGTGCTGTACGGGGCGATATCCAAAAATTATTGAATTCAAGCCCTATCTGTATGTCGATCAGTTCCTGCTGAAGCATCTCCAGCATGGCCAAAAAATTGTAGATGAAATGTACCCGGTTATCCGAGTTCTGCACCATGGCATCAAAGTCAAGCCGGCCGTTGATGCGCAGCAGATCATCGATCACCTTCTTTTGCTGCTCAATGGTATACGGGTATTGTACTACAGTGTGGGTCACCGGTTCTGACCGGTTGAGGTAGCGCAAATTAAGGCGATGGAACACTTGCATGAGGCGGTATAGGGTCAGGTCGGTCAGCTCTTCGCCCGGTGAGGCAGTTAACTCTACTGCGGCCAGGTCGGCGGCTATGTTGCCGCGGCGCTCCTGCTTAAAGCGTTCTTCTTCCAGTGGCCTCAATTGCTCGCACACATCCTTGAACTTTTTGTATTCGATCAGTTTGCGTACCAGGTCCTCCTTGCTGTTGATCTCGCCGTCGGCCACCTCGGCCTCATAGCGGGGGAGTAGCATTTTGGCTTTGATGCGCATCAGCGTAGCGGCCACAAAGATGAATTCGCTGGCCAGCTCCATATTGAGGCTGTTCATCTGGTGAATGTATTGCAAAAAGTCGTCGGTGATGCGGGCGATAGCTATCTCGTGGATATCCAGTTCGTCGCGTTCGATGAAGAACAGCAACAGATCAAAGGGGCCTTCGAACTGCGGCAAACGTATGGCAAAACTATCATCGGCCATGGGATGGCAAATATAGTTAATACCTATTAAAAAGGCCGATACTGATCAAATAACATGTGATCGGTACCGGCCCTGCAAAATTAGATGCTTGACAAACGGGGAATATTGCGGCCGCTGCCTTGTTGTGCATCAGTGCGGCGCTTGTTATAAACGATGTAGGCACCGGTGGCCAAAATACCGATGGCGCCTTCAATAGATACCGCTGCACGCGGACCCCAGGTGTTGGCCAGCCAGCCAATGATCAGGCTACCGATCGGGATCATACCCTGGTACGCCATCACATAGTAACTGATGGCCCGCGCACGCATAGCTGGAAGCGCGTGGGTTTGTATATAGGTGTTAATGGCTGAGGTTTGCGCCATCATACCGATACCGGTAATGGTCATGAACACCAGCGCTAAGGTCAGGTTGTTGGCGTAACCGAGCAGCAATACGCTCACGCCGAATAGTGAACTGGCCACCAGCATGATCCTGATCAAACCTTTATGGCTTTTGAGCGATGCCAGGTACACCGCGCTGATCACCGAGCCTAATCCTGCAGCGCTCTCGAACCAGCTGAAGGTACGGGCATTGCCGTGAAAGATGTCTTTGGCAAAGATCGGCATCAGGGTATTGAACGGGATCACGAATAAACTACTGATGGTCAGCATCAGGATCAGGCTGCTCAGGTCGGCATCGCCGGCCACGTATTTGAAACCGTCCTGTAGTTCCTGCCAGATACTGGTTTGCGGTTTACTGATCTGCGTGATCTTCAAATTCATCATGAACAAACAGGTCAGTACCGGAATGTAGCTGATGAAGTTACCGAAGAAACAAACGTCCTCACCAAATGTGCTCAGTACGATACCGGCCACTGCCGGACCGGCTATACGGGCAATGTTGGTCATGGTAGAGTTGAGTGCGATGGCGTTAGGCAGGTCGGCCTTATCTTCCACCATCTCGCCCATCATGGCCTGGCGGCAGGTCACATCAAAAGCGTTGATGATACCCTGCAGCAGGCTCAAACCAATGATGGCCGGAATGTTATAGATCTTGAACAGGATAAGGAAGGCCAGCGCACCCGCCTGCAACATAGATATCACTTGAGTGATCACCAATATTTTGTAACGGTCGTGGCGATCTACGATGCTGCCCGCGTAAGGCGACAGTACCAGCGATGGGATCAAGCTCATGAAACTGACCAAACCCAATAACAGCGCCGAACCGGTAAGCCGGTAAACCAGCCAGCTTACGGCCGTTTTTTGCATCCAGGTGCCGATCAGCGAGATGGATTGGCCATAGATGAAAAGTTTAAAATTACGGTACTTAAGGGAGCGGAAAACATTCATGCACAACATCGTTCTACCCGAACTATTTTAGTCGGGCCCGAATGCCGGGTCACTAAAATATTTCGGTATCACAAATATCGGGTATATTGATATATTTGTAAAATAGATTGTTTTAATGATATTGATAGGCAAAAGCGATCAATGGTTATGGAGATACGACAGTTACAATACTTTGTTAAGGCAGCCGAGACCATGAATTTCACCGAGGCAGCGGCTTCGGTGTTCATTACCCAAAGCACCCTCTCGCAGCAGATCAAGCAGTTGGAAGAGGAGTTGGGCATGCTACTATTCGACCGTATTGGTAAGCATGTGCGCATCACTGAGGCGGGGCATGTGTTTTTTGAGCATGCACAAAAGATCCTGCGCGATGTGCAAAAGAGCAAGCAAGCCATAGCCGAATTGAAGAACGCCGCCACCGGCGAGCTGAACATCGGCGTGTCGTATGCTTTTACCTCTTTATTGTTACCCGCACTGGCGCCATTCTCTACCAAGTATCCGGGCATCAAGATCCTGATCACTTATGGTAACCCGGAAGAGTTGGAGCGCAAACTGCGACTGGCCGAACTGGACATGATCCTGGCTTTCCATAACGAATCGGACGATGAGGACCTGGAGATGCAGCTGTTATTTAGTTCGGGCATTGTGATGGCGGTGGGTAAGCATAGCCCGTTGGCCAAACTAAAAGAGATAACCCTTAAAGAGCTGGGTATGCAGGACCTGATCATGCCTGGCAAGGGCTTCACCTCCAGGGCGCTTATCAATGAGTTGTTCTACCGGAATAAGATCGACCCCAAGATCAGGATCGAGATGAACGATGTGCACTCCATCCTGTCAATGGTTCAAAATGGGCACTGGGCCACCATCCTTAATGAAAAAGCCTTGTTCGGATGGGAAGGCATCTGCGCGGTACCCATTGAGGGTAAGCAGATCAGGCGGCGTTCCTACATCCTTTGGCAAAAAGGGGTGTACCGTAAAAAGGCGGCCGTGCTGTTCACCCAACAACTCATGGATATTATGAGCAACATGGACGATGATCAGCTTTAGCTGATAGCCGTTTCGGGTTTGGGTTCGGGCTTATTGTAGGCTATAATGAGGCCTACCACGCCAAGGCTGATGCAAACATCGGCCACGTTGAAAATGCCCGAACGCAAACTGCCGATGCCGATGTTCATAAAATCGACCACGTGGCGGTCATGAAATATACGATCGATCAGGTTGCCTATGCCACCGGCAAATACCATGGCCAGGCAGATCAGTTTAAGGGTGTCCAATTGTTTGATGCGGCTCATCATATAAACAATCATCCCGATCATGAACAGCAGCGGTAGCAGGCTCAATAATATAAAGCTGTAAGGCTGCGATAGTCCATCGCCTAAACTCAGGGCAGCGCCGGTATTCTCGGCATACTCCAACCTGAAGGTATCATACAAGTACGATGTCGGCCTGCTGTACATCAGGTGCTGCTTGGCCAGGTCCTTGGTCAGCATATCACACCCGATCAGTGAGGTGCATAGTATGCAAAGCATTAATATTTTGGTCTTGATCTTCATGGTCGGGTAAGGTTATGGAGGTTAAACTGTATGAGGCTAAAAATAGTATCTAATAACGGTCAAAGAACTCGTACCTGGTCGTCTTTTTATGGTTAGTGGCCGGAAAGTTGTTGAAGGCGATGTATTGAACCAACTTGTTGCCCTGATCGATACCCGGTATCAACTTAACTATCGCCCTGCGCACCTGTTCATGCTCCTTTTTAATGGTGGCCGTATCTTTTACGTTCAGTTTTGACACGTACCAGATCATGGGTGCATTTCCCTCGCCGCGATCTTGTATAAAAACGCGGATGAGTTTTGGTTTGGTAGGCACCTGCTCAAGTACCACCCCGCGCGACCATGCCCGTTCGGCCTCCACTATCACCTTGGTGTAAAAGCGATCCATGTCGTCAGAGGCGTCATACCGCCATATGGAACAGGGCATCGAGCACTGGCGCGCCAGATGCATATACTTCTCCGCATTGATCAAATGCCCTTTATCATATTCGTGCTGTGCCTTGGCGTAGAGTTCAGGCGCGGTCATGTGATCCATGGTGTAACGTTCCAGCTCGATCTCGTCGATCTTCCAACCGTACTTATATTTATTATAATTGGCCGTAAGTAACCAGTCCTCGCCATCATACTTCACCTTGAAAAAGGCCATATATTTTTCGCGGGTCAGCGGGTTATAGGTTAGTTGATAGCTGTTGGTCTCATACTTAAATGAACGTACGCTTTGCTCATCAGGAGTGGCGTGTATGATGTGATACTCATCGAGCATGGTGGCTTTGCTCTTTTTAAGCCTGATGCTGCAAAGCTCTACGATGCGCCTCGTGGTCGGCGCATCCAATAATTCCTTCGACATGATGTTGCCTAAGCCATTTAGGTCGTTCTTGTGCAGGTAGTCCAATAATCGGGTGTTAAGGGCATGGAAGTCGTTGCGCTGCTCGGGTTTTATCTGATCGTTCACCCAGGTACCGGGTGCTGGCTTACAGCCGGTGAACACCGTGATCAATAAGCACATTGACGCCAGAGCGATACGCGGCATTAGGGGTATCATGAATATTTAATATGACATCAAATATGATAAATGTAAGCCGATAAAAACAAAGTGACCAACAAATTTGTCGAACAGATTACCAACTAAAATGACTTACTTTGTAAGTTAATCATCGTATCCCATAGTAAATGCAAGTACCTGCCGGCGATCTGCTACAAAAGATCAATTCACCGCATGATCTGAAACAGTTCAAAGAAGAAGAACTGGAGCAGATATCACAGCAATTGCGTCAATACATTATTGATGTGGTATCTGTTAACGGTGGCCATTTTGGCGCGAGCCTTGGCGTTGTTGAATTGAGCGTGGCCTTGCATTACGTGTTGAATACGCCTTACGATCAGCTGGTTTGGGACGTAGGCCACCAGGCTTACGGACACAAGATCCTGACCGGCCGCCGCGATAACTTTCACACCAACCGTATGTACGGCGGACTGAGCGGTTTCCCTAAGCGCAGCGAGAGCGAGTATGATACTTTTGGGGTAGGGCACTCGTCCACCTCTATATCGGCCGCTTTAGGTATGGCCGTGGCCTCGCACTACAAAGGGGAAAAGGACCGCCAGCATGTAGCCGTGATTGGTGATGGTGCCATGACCGCAGGTATGGCCTTTGAGGCTCTAAACCATGCCGGTATCGCTAACAGTAACCTGCTGGTGATCCTGAACGATAATAATATGTCCATCGACCCCAACGTGGGGGCTTTAAAAGAATACCTGGCCGACATCACCACCTCTAAACCCTATAACAGTTTCAGGGGCGATATCGGTTACGTGCTATCAAAGATATCGGCCATTGGTCCGGATGCTTTGAAGTACGCCAAAAAGATCGAGAAGAGCATCAAGGGAACCCTGTTGAAGAACAGCAACCTGTTCGAAGCCCTCAAGTTCAGATATTTTGGTCCTATTGACGGGCACGACGTAAAGCATATGGTGAAGGTACTGCGCGACCTGCGCGACATACCCGGACCAAAGTTACTGCACTGTGTCACCGTAAAAGGCAAGGGTTATGCCCTGGCTGAAAAGGATCAGACCAAGTGGCATGCTCCCGGCTTGTTCGACAAGATCACCGGCGAGATCAAAAAGACCTATTACGAAAAGCCGCAACCGCCTAAATATCAGGACGTATTCGGCCATACTATTATCGAACTGGCCGAGCAGAACCCTAAGATCATGGGTGTTACGCCGGCCATGCCATCAGGCTGCTCGCTCAACCTAATGATGAAGGCCATGCCTGACCGCGCCTTTGACGTGGGCATTGCCGAGCAGCATGCTGTTACCTTCTCGGCCGGATTGGCCTCGCAGGGAATGGTGCCGTTCTGTAATATCTACTCCAGCTTTATGCAGCGCGCCTATGATCAGGTGATCCATGATGTGGCTATCCAGAAGCTCAATGTGGTGTTTTGCCTGGATCGTGCCGGTCTAGCCGGTGCCGACGGCCCTACCCACCATGGTGCTTACGATCTGGCATACATGCGTTGCATCCCTAACCTGGCCGTTGCTGCACCAATGAACGAGGAAGAACTGCGTAACCTGATGTTCACTGCCCAACAGGAAAATGCAGGTCCGTTCGTGATCCGTTACCCTCGTGGTAATGGGGTTATGGTAGATTGGCAGCGCCCAATGAAAGCCTTGCCTGTAGGTAAAGGCCGTAAGATCTGCGATGGCGAAGAACTGGCCATACTATCTATCGGTGCGATCGGCAACGAGGTAGTAAAAGCCACTACTGAGCTGAACACCTTAGGTTTTTACCCTGCACATTACGACCTGCGCTTTGTAAAACCACTTGACGAAGCCATGTTACACGAGGTATTCAGCAAGTACAGCAAAGTGATCACCGTTGAGGATGGTTGTTTAGAAGGCGGAGCCGGAAGTGCTGTACTGGAATTCATGGCCGATAATAAATACAAGGCCGACGTGGTGCGCTTAGGTATACCTGATGCCGTGATCGAGCATGGCGAACAACCTGAACTTTGGGCCGAATGTGGTTATGATGCGGCCAGCATCGTGCGCACGGTACAGAACATGGGTGTGGCGCAGAACAGGCACATCATAGCGTCGTAAACTTCTTAATTAATCCCCAACTTCCAACCTATGTCATGCCGATGCCTATCGTCATCTCACGGACAGGTCGCGGATATGATTTAAAGGGAAGGTATCATAGATATTTGCAGGAGAGATGCCGATATGCATCGGCATGACAGGTGAACCAAAGTTATACAGCTCCAGCTTTCACCACCGTTTGGCCGAACCGTAAAGTATCCGGGTCGAGGCCTAATTGCTGCATCCGTTCAGGGTCCATGTCGATCACCACACCTTTTTCGTGCGGCCCTTTACCGCTAAATTCAACCTCTACGCCCAGGTTTTGAAATAACTGGCGGATATGATCGCGCGTGGTGATGATGGGATTGCCATCCATTAGGGCATCCAGGTCAGGCAGTGAAAGCCTGTCCTGGGTGCCCTGAACGATATTGGTAACAGCCAACGCAATGGCTTGCGCTTTCAGCATGTTATTAGTGTTTTTTCTTGAGTATCTTAAGTAGATACTGTCCGTAACCGCTTTTGGTCAATGGTTTGGCGATCTCGGTCAGTTGCTCCGCATCAATAAAGCCCATACGGTAAGCGATCTCTTCTATACAAGCGATCTTAATGCCCTGGCGATCCTCGATCACCTGCACGAACTGGCCTGCCTGCATCAACGAGGCGAAGGTGCCGGTATCTAACCAGGCCGTACCACGACTCAGGATGCCTACCTTTAATTTACCGCGTTTCAGGTATTCGATGTTCACATCAGTGATCTCATACTCTCCACGAGGCGATGGCTTGATGTTCTTGGCAATCTCCACCACATCATTATCGTAAAAATATAAACCCGGTACTGCAAAGTCCGATCTTGGCTCCGCAGGTTTCTCTTCCAAAGAGATGGCTTGATTATTTTCGTCAAATTCAACTACGCCATAGCGCTCAGGGTCGGCCACCTGGTAAGCGAATACCATACCACCATCAGGGTCGGCGCTTTCCTGCAACAGGTGCGAAAGGCCGTCGCCGTAAAAGATGTTATCACCGAGGATGAGGGCTACCTTGTCATTACCGATAAAATCAGCACCGATCACGAACGCTTGTGCAAGGCCATTCGGTTCAGGCTGCACGGCATACTCAAAACGGCAACCGATGCGTGAACCATCACCCAGTAGTTTTTGGAACTGCGGCATATCATGCGGTGTGGATATGATCAGTATCTCCTTGATCCCGGCCAGCATCAATACCGACAGTGGATAGTAGATCATGGGTTTATCATACACCGGCATCAATTGCTTGCTAACGGCTAAGGTAAGAGGGTGCAATCGGGTACCTGATCCACCGGCTAAAATAATTCCTTTCACGGGCGTGTAACGTTAAGTTGTAATTGGGAGCAAGATATGAAAAATATATATGCGTAGTGTTAAATAAGCTTTATAAGGCATATGCTATAGTAGCTATACTTAAGCGCAGGCCAGGTACGGCCAGTAGTTCATGTGCACAAGCCTCTAAGGTGGAGCCGGTGGTCACGATATCATCCACCAGCAATATATGTTTGTTATGCAAAAGCTCCGGAGCGTTAAGGGCAAATACCTCCTGCATGTTCAAGTAGCGGTCGAACCTCGACTTTCGTGTTTGGGTGGAGGTGCGTACGGTTCTGATGAGCGTACGGTCAAGCACAGTGGCTTGCAAGCGCTGGGCTAAGCCGTTGGCAAAATGGGTACTTTGGTTGTACCCGCGCTCGCGCAGGCGGCTTCGGTGTAGCGGTACCGGTATGATGTGATCCACGTCGGTCAGCGCAGCGACCTGTAGCAACTGCTCGCCCGCGATCTGTCCCAGCCGGTCGCCGATCTTGGGCATATCCTTGTACTTGAACTGGTGGATCAGGTGCTGCACCTTGCCACCCTTTTCAAAATACAGCAGCGCGTAAGCATACTGCAACGGGATCTTACCCCAAAACTGCCGCGCAACAATGTTGTCCGCTTGTTGATGGAAGTTGGTATAAGGCAGATCGAACAGGCAATTTGTGCAGATCAGTTCCTCAGTACCCACTAAGCTTGCCTTGCAGGCTTGGCAAAGCCTTGGGAAAAGCAGGTCGACGAAATGGCTTAGGTAACTATTGCGCAGGTTCACGACCGTAAGTTAATGGATATTGCTGGCAGTGGCAAGTGGCGGTGGCAGTATTGGTGTTAGCGGTAGTGTAACTCGAACCGAGTGCTACTGTCACTTTCCAACTGCCACTCAAGAAACGTTACTCTACCGCTGCAGCTGCTTTATCCTTCACAGCTAACTGACCGCAGGCCGCATCAATGTCCTTACCACGGCTGCGGCGAACATTGGTGATGATACCTTGCTTACGCAGGTATGCGGCAAAAGCGTCGATCTTGTCCTCGCCGGCGTTCAGGAAATCGGCGAACGATATAGGGTTATACTCAATGATATTGACCTTGCAGGGAAGGTGCTTGCAAAAGCGCGCCAGCTCCATGGCGTCCTGCAGTTCATCATTAAAATTGTGGAAGATGATGTACTCGTAAGTGACCGCGTTCTTTGTCTTGTTGTAATAGTATTTTAGTGCCTCGGCTAATGCCTTCAACGAGTTCTGCTCATTGATCGGCATGATCTGGTTACGCTTATCATCGTTAGCGGCATGGAGTGATAACGCCAGGTTGAACTTTACCTGGTCGTCGCCCAGCTTCTTGATCATTTTGGCGATACCCGCGGTAGATACCGTGATGCGCTTGGCCGCCATGTTCAAACCGTCCTCGGCCGTGATACGTTCAACCGACTTCAATACGTTAGCATAATTAAGCAGCGGCTCACCCATACCCATGTACACGATATTGGTTAAGGGGATGCCGTAATTCTGCTGGGCCTGCTGGCTTAGCAGCACCACCTGGTCGTATATCTCGTCGGGGTTGAGGTTGCGTTTACGGTCCATATAACCGGTAGCGCAGAACTTACAGGTCAGGCTACAGCCTACTTGAGATGATACACAGGCCGTCATACGCTCTGTGGTGGGGATCAAAACACCTTCAATTAAATGCGTATCGTGCAACTTAAAGGAATTTTTTATAGTTTTATCGGCACTAAACTGTGAGTTATTGATCACCACATTATTGATGGTGAAAGTTTCTTCCAGCTTTTTGCGCAGTTCTTTAGAAATATTACTCATGTCCTCAAATGAGACACATGATCTTTTCCAAAGCCACTCATATACTTGCTTAGCCCTAAAACTTTTTTCGCCCAGGACTGTAAAGTGTTGTTGCAGAGTTTCCAAACTCAGGCTGCGGATGTCGATCTTACTATTGTTTGAAATCACAACACAAAGATAGCTAAATATCGGGATCCAGTTTTACGGCTCGGTTTTTGAAATGTAAAATTGGCATGTATAACTATAAGTTAAATTGTGTGTTATTTTTGTTGATATATTGTTATTGGAGTTAAAATGTGTAGATTGGTTTGGGGGTCATAGTTTCAATTTCATTAGATGAAAAGTTTTAGAGCCGATTACGTTTTTCCTGTTAATGCCGATCCTGTAAGAAATGGAATAGTCACTGTTAATGACCTCGGTAAGATCGTATCAGTTGATACAGTAGCCCCTCCCGACACACCGGTAGAACAATTGAGCGGCATTATATGCCCGGGTTTTGTGAACACCCATTGCCATATCGAATTGTCGCACCTGCATCAGCAGGTACCTAAAAGCACGGGGCTGGTCGATTTTATCAAGAACATTCAGCAGCTTCGCAACTCAGACGATGGTGCCGTTGCAGACGCGGCAAAGGCTGCCGATCAGCAAATGTATGATAATGGTATAGTGGCCGTGGGCGATATTGCCAACGGTGCGCATTCTATCGCCATTAAAAATAGCAGTAAGCTGTACTATCACACCTTTCTCGAGATATTCAGCTTTTTGCCCGAACGTGCCGAACAGGCCTTTCAGGATGCGCTGGAACTGCTAAAGCAATTCAAGCCGCTGCCGTCAAGTATTACCCCGCACGCGCCATACTCCGTTTCAAAAGAGTTGTTCAGGCTCATCAAGACCTATTGTGACAAGCATGATAACATGCTAAGCATCCACAACCAGGAATGTGAGGACGAGAATAAGTTTTACCGCTACAAGCACGGTCGTTTTCTGGAATTGTATGAGGCCTTTGGGATGGATATCAGTTACTTTAAGCCACAGGCCCGTAACTCTATCCAATCGGTGATCCCGCTGCTAAGCAACAAGCAAAAGATCCTGTTGGTGCACAATACCTGCACTAATCTGAAAGACATATACTTTGTAAAGCGCTTTGACCGCAAGATCAACTGGTGCTTTTGCCCTAACGCCAATATGTACATCGAGGGGCGCCTGCCAAAGATCGACCTTTTTGCCGACGAAGGTTTTAATATCACTCTCGGTACTGATAGTTTGGCCTCTAATGACAGGCTTTGCATCCTCAGCGAGATGCATACCATCCATAAGCATTTTCCGGCCCTGCCGCTGGCTACCTTGCTGCAATGGGGTACCTTGAATGGTGCCCGGTTCCTGGGTATCGATGATGAGATGGGCTCGATCGAACCGGGCAAGACCCCGGGCCTCAACCTGATCACCGGGCTTGATGGGATGCAGATCACGGCCGATACCCGCGTAAAACGTTTATTGTAGATCTGCGGCGTTATTGAACATTAGCCGTATCATTGCAGTTATATAACAACGGCTATGATCAAGCATTTGAATATAACGGTAAAAGGGAAGGTGCAGGGCGTGTTCTACAGGGCCAGTACTAAGGCTGTGGCCGATCAGTTAGGCATTCGCGGTTTTGTACGCAACGAAAGTAACGGCGATGTATATATAGAGGCCGAAGCCGAACCAACGCTGATCGACATGTTTTTAGACTGGTGTAACGAAGGACCCGAGCGCGCCAGGGTTACCTCCGTTGATACGACCGAAGGCGAAGTAAAAAACTATCGTAACTTTGAGGTAGTGAAGAGGTGAGTTCGGTTCATAACTGATGGTTCATAGTTCATAGCAGCTACATTAGCATTGGAGCTTCCATGAACCATAGCCGATAATCATTAACGCTTCTTCTTTTCAATAAAAGAAAATTCTCAAATTGTCGACCGCTAAAAAATTTGCCGGACAAACCGCCGTTTACGGGCTAACTACCATAGCGCCGCGCATTCTTAATTTCTTCCTCACCAAAATATATGTGAGCGCCTACCCGGCCAAGGTGTACGGCATTTTCACTACCATGTTCAGTTGGGTATCTATGATCAACCCTATACTGGCCTTTGGTATGGAGACCACCTTTTTCAGATACCTTAACAAACGCCCAGACGAAAAAGAACAGGTATATAACAACACCTTTGGCGCCATACTGGGCATTAGCCTCATCTTTTTGGTGGCCGTACTGCCCTTTATCACCAATATAGCCGAATTGGTACGGGTAGATCCGCAAACGCCGCTGCAAGATCACGTGAAGTACGTGGCCTACTTTATTGGTGTACTACTGTTGGATGCCTGGTGTGTGATCCCTTTCGCACGGATCAGGGCCAATGGCAGGCCGGGCAGGTACGGGTTGATCAAATGCATCAACGTACTGGTGTTCATCATGCTTAACCTGCTTTTTATTTACGGTATCCCATACATGATCAGCAACCGGTTGCCGGGCCACGAGTGGCTGAGCGGCTGGTTCAGACAAGGGTGGATAGGGTATGTATTCCTGTCGAACCTGATCGCCAGTGCCTTGACGCTGGTATTGTTGCTGCCCGAGTTCCTGTTGTTGCGACCGAACTTTGACCGCCCAATGTTCAGGGAGATGCTAAGTTACAGCTGGCCGGTACTGGTGGCCAACCTGTCGTTCGTGATCAACGAGAACCTTGATAAATTACTTTTAGGCAAATTCCTGCCCGCTTCTATCAGTGCCAGCGAGACGGGTATCTACGGTGCGTGTGCTAAGATCGCCGTGTTCCTCAACATCTTTGTCCAGGCGTTCAGGTTGGGTGCCGAACCCTTCTTTTTCAGCCAGGCCAAAAAGCAGAACGCCGGTAACACCTATGCCCTTATCATGGATTATTTTGTGATCGCCGTAACGGTGATCTTTATAGCGTTGGTGGCCAACATCGAGATCATGAAAGGCTTTATTAAAGGCCATGGCGCAGTACAGCAGCAGCTGTACTGGTCAGGACTCAAAGCGGTGCCGCTGCTGTTGCTGGGCTACGTGAGTTTGGGTATCTACATGAACTTGTCCGTATGGTATAAGCTATCGGATCAAACGCGCTACGGCCTGTACATCTCTGGTGTGGGCGCTATACTCACCATCGTGATCAACGTGCTTTTCATCCCCAAATACAGCTACATGGCATCGGCCTGGGCATCGCTGATCGCGTATGGTAGCATGATGGTGCTCTCGTACCTTTGGGGGCAACAAAATTATCCCATCCCGTACAATGTGAAAAAGAACCTGGCTTACATCGTAAGTTCGGTCGTAATCGTATATTTATCATTCTCAGTATTTCATCGCAGTTTGCTGATCGGTAACGCGTTGCTGGTGCTTTACACCGGTGTTGCCTTTTTTGCCGAACGCAGGCAGATACTGGCCATACTCAAAAGATAGATGATCATTCGTATTATCAACAACTCAAAGAACAGCCTTCCGGCTTATGAGACCCTACATGCCGCTGGTATGGACCTCCGCGCCGATGTGGCAGAGACCGTTGTACTAAAGCCCATGGAGCGTAAACTGATCCCGACGGGCCTGCATATCGAACTGCCGGAAAGTTTTGAGGCACAGATACGCCCGCGCAGTGGTTTAGCGTTCAAACATGGTATAGGTATAGTGAACTCGCCCGGTACGGTAGATGCTGATTACCGCGGAGAGATCAAAGTGCTGCTGATCAATTTTTCCGACGTTGATTTTGAGATCAACGCCGGCGACCGCATCGCACAGATGGTGGTGGCCAAGCACGAAAAGGTTGAATGGGAGCAGGTAGAGGTACTTACCGAAACATCGCGTGGTATGGGCGGTTATGGCCACACCGGTATAGGTTGACAACACATGAGGTCGAGGTATTGGGGTATCGTATCATTATTGCTTCCGCTGGCGGCCACGGCCCAAAGCGGTGGTAGCGCGTTGCCTGGGCGTACGCCTGTTAACGCTACTGATAGTATCGTTGTGCAGCAGATGTACTTTGAGGGTATGCGCAAAAAGACCATCGAAGATCTGAAAGGCGCCGGCGATATGTTCGCCCGCGTGTTACAGCTCGATGCCGGTAATGATGCGGCTATGTACCAGCTCTCGGGCCTCAAAAAATTACAGAACGATCCTACCTCGGCGCGCGAGCTTTTGGAAAAGGCCGTATCTATCAAACCCGATAATGAGTGGTACTGGCTGGCTCTGGCCGATAGTTATGAAAAAAGCAATGACATGCCCCGCCTGCAGCGCGTGCTGGACGAATTGCTAAGGCTTGGCCCGGGTAAGCCCGATTACTATTTTGATAAGGCCAACGCCTATTATGTAGAACAGAAGTACAACGATGCACTTGCTGTTTACGACAAGCTGGAACAGATGACCGGCCTCACCGATGACCTGGTGGCCAACAGGCAAAAGGTATACCTCAAATTGGGCAACATTGATAAGGCAGCGTCCGAACTGCAAGGCCTGATCGACCGTAACCCCGACCAGATCCGCTATTACCTGCTCCTGGGCGAGATCTACAACTCCAATAAATTTCCTGACAAGGCGCTTAGCATCTTGCTTAAAGGTGAAAAGGCCCGGCCCGATAATGGTATGGTGCATTTAGCACTTGCCGAGACCTATCGGTCAAAGAATGAAATAGAGGCCAGTTTTAAACAGTTGGAACTGGCCTTTGCCTCGCCCGATCTGGATATCGATCAAAAGGTACGCATCGTGTTAGGGTATATGCCCCGCATGGGCGACCCTAATGCCAAGGCCAGCGCTTTGCGCCTGAGTCGCATCCTTACCACCGTTCATCCTAATGAGGCTAAAGCCTTTGCCATTTACGGCGACATATTAGCTCAAAGCGGCAATTACAAAGAGGCACGCGAGGCTTACAAACGCTCGGTGCAGATCAATGGCGAGATCTACCAGGTGCATGAGCAACTGGTACGCCTCGAACTGGCCGACAATGCGCTCGATGAGGCTATCAAGGATGGTGATAACGCTCTATCCTTGTTCCCTAACCAGGCCTGGATGAACTACATGGTAGGGGTGGCCTATCTGCAAAAAAGGGAAGCTCCAAAAGCGCTGAGCTACCTTAAAAATACCGTAGCCCTGCAATTTGACGATAAGGACCTTTCGGCCCAAGCTTACGCCGCCCTGGGCGATTGCTATCACGAACTGAAAGACAATGGCCGCTCAGATGAGGCTTACACCCGCTCGCTCACCTTTAACCCCGACAATGCGTACACATTAAACAACTACGCATATTATCTGTCTATACGGGGTGAGGAGCTGGAGAAAGCAGCGGTGATGTCCAAACACAGCATCGATCTGCAGCCTAATACTGCTTCGTTCGAGGATACATATGCCTGGATATTGTTCAGGCAAAAAAAGTATGCCGAGGCGAAGGAGTGGATGGAAAAGGCACTGGTGCACAACAAGGACAAGGCCACGCAGGTAGAGCACTATGGCGACATCCTGTTCCACCTGGGCGATACCGAAGCTGCCTTACAGAACTGGAAGAAAGCAAAACAACTGGGCGCCGCATCGCCCTTGTTAGACCGTAAGATCAATGAGAAAAAGTATTTCGAATAAACTACCCATCATACTGATATGCTTGGCCGTACTGGCCAGCTGTAAGTCGAAGAAAAAGCTGGTCACCCGCACCGCCGATAGCGTGGCGGTAGCGACCAAGCCTACTACTACAGCTAATCCTGCTGCTGCGCGCGTTGCGGCGGTAAAAGCCAGGCAAACGCCTTTCAATACCTTTTCGGGCAGGGCCAAAACGCAGCTCAGCATCGATGGGAAGAACAACGATGTAACGCTGAATATCCGCATACAGCATGGCAAAAAGATCTGGGTATCGGTAACCGCCATATTAGGCATAGAGGCTGCCCGTGCGCTGATCACGCCCGATAGTATCATTGTGATCAACAAGATTCAAGGCGTATACCTTAAAAAGCCGTTCAGCTACATTTACAACTACGCCAGCCGCCAGGTCAATTACCTGACCATCGAATCCTTACTGGTAGGTAATGCCATTCCTGAACTGCTGGATGCTAACAGTAACATCACCAACGGCGCAAATGGCAATGCCACTTTGAGCGGTAACCTGCGCGATCTGGTATACAGCCTGCTGGTAGGTCCTGATCAAAAGGTGACGCAAACCTCGCTGGCCAACCCTGCCGTGGGCCAGTCGCTCAAGGTGACCAACAGCCAGTTCATTCAGGCCGATGAAGGCCGTGTGATCCCATCGGTGATCAACATCACATCGGCCGTTAAAAGCAAGACCATCAATGCTAAGTTAGAATACAACCGCACCGAGTTCAATAAGGTGCTCGAATATCCGTTCAGCATTCCTGAGCGGTTTGAACCTGCCAATTAAAATCATACTTTTGGGCAGGATGAAATTTTTGAGACTTGCACTGTTCCTGGTACTAAGCTTATGCCTTTTTAATAAAGCTCATGCGCAAAGCAGTGCCGAACTGAAACGCCGTCGGGATAAGATAACTGCCGAACTGGAGGACCTGCGCCGCGAGTATGAGGAGACCCGCAATAACAAGCGCGCCACCATCAAGCAGCTCAATATCTTAAAAGCCCAGATCGGTCTGCGCGAGGAGAAGATCAAGACCGTTAACTCTGAGATACGCCTGCTCAACAGCCAGATCAACAGCAATACCAACACGGTACACACCCTGCAAGGCCAGCTGGATCAGCTCAAAAAAGAGTATGCGGCCATGATCGTGTTCGCCTACCGTAACCAGAGCGCTTACAACAAGCTCATGTTCGTGTTCGCCTCTAAAGATTTTAATCAGGCCTTTAAGCGTTTAAAGTACTTGCAGCAATTCGGTACCTACCGGGAGCGTCAGGCAGCATCCATTGAGGGTACCCAAAAGGAACTTCACGTAAAGATCAACGAGCTGGACCGTACCAAGAACCAGAAAAGTTCGCTTTTGCAGGAGCAAGAGAAAGAGAAAGAGAACCTGGGCAAGCAACGCAGCGAACAGGATAAAGTAGCGCAAGACCTGTCTAAACAAGAAGGCCAGCTCAAAAAACAACAAAAGAACTTACAGGCCCAATACGCACAGATCAACAGGCAGTTCAACCGTGCTTTGGCACGTGAGATCGCCGAGGCACGCCGCAAGGCAGAGGCCGAGGCTCGTGCCGAAGCTGCCCGTCGTGCCGCAGCCGCTGCCGAGAAGGCTCGTGCCGAGAATAAATCGGCCGCCGAGATAGCCGAGGCCGCCAAGCCAAAGGTGATCGAACGCAAGACCGACTCACAGATCCTGACCGCAACCCCGGAGGCGGCCAAGCTGTCGAACGACTTTTTGGGTAACCGCGGCCGTTTACCATGGCCGGTAGGCGCAGGTCAGGTGGTACAGGAGTTCGGTATATACCGATCAGAAGGGATCACTAACGACAACCAGGGTATCGACATCCGAACAGGTGCAGGCGCTGCCGTACGTTCCGTTTTTGAGGGCGAGGTGACCAACGTGGTGGATGTGGCCGGTAGTTACATGGTGATCATCCGTCATGGTGCGTACTTTACCGGTTACGTGAATTTGAAGTCGGTATCGGTAAGTAAAGGCCAAAAGGTGACCACCCGCCAAACACTGGGCGCGGCGGCCACCGATCCTGCTACGGGCGAGACCATCGTACACTTCGAGATCCGCAATGTGGAGACGCCGCAGAACCCGAGATCATGGCTGGCCACACAATAAGTTAAACATTGTACAGTTATAATTGTATATATTTGTACCTTTAATAAAATCCATTATGTACAGTTCGGTCCTTTTGTTCTTGAACATCGGCACGCCAGAGTTGATATTGATCCTGTTCGTGGCGTTGTTGCTGTTCGGCGGTAATAAACTCCCTGAACTGGCGCGTGGTTTAGGTAAAGGTATGCGTGATTTCAAGGATGCCTCCGAAGGGGTGAAACGCGAGATACACAATCAGATCAATAACTTCGATGCCGAAAAACCGTCGGAGCCTGTACATCGTACTTCTATCACTAACGATCATGATACTCACGTTACCGAGCCGGTAGCTGTTGAGACCGATCACTCAGTTAAAAAAGAATATTAATTAAAATCATATAATCATGGGATTAGGCGCACCAGAGATCATCCTGATCATCGTTGCAATATTGATACTATTTGGCGGTCGTAAGATCCCTGAACTTATGAAAGGTTTGGGTCAGGGCGTCAAAGAGTTCAAAGATGCTTCGAACAGGGACGATAACACCACCACCACAAGAACTACCACTGAAGAGAAGACCAACGTTCATTAATAACGTACGGCTTTAAGGCCGGATACCGCTCTTCTGCACATTTTATGAACTTATCGGTTGCAATAACTCTATGGCAACTGATAAGTTTTTTTATTTTAGCGGCCTATGGTAAATACGTACACCACCCTAACGGCCATTCAGCAAGATCTGCGCGAAGGAAGAACCACCGTAAAGGAATTGGTCAACGGTTACTTGGCTAATATAGCCCGGTACCAGCACCTCAATGCTTTCAATGAGGTATTTACAGAAGAGGCCATACAACGCGCTGCTGATGTTGACGCCCGCATCAGTTCGGGCGAGGCTGGCCGCCTGGCAGGCCTGGTGATCAGCATCAAGGATAACATTTGCTACAAAGGGCACCAGGTTACCGCTTCATCCCATATACTTGAAAATTTCACATCAGTATTTTCCTCTACAGTGGTCGAAAGGCTGCTGGAACAGGATGCTATCATCATTGGCCGCTGCAATTGCGATGAATTTGCGATGGGTGGCGCTAACGAGAACTCCTACTTTGGCCCGGTGAAGAACATGGCCGACGAGACCCGTGCACCCGGCGGGTCATCAGGTGGTTCGGCAGTATCGGTGCAGGCCGGTATGGCGCATGCGTCCATCGGTACCGATACGGGAGGCTCCATCCGCCAACCGGCCTCATTTTGTGGTGTGGTAGGGTTAAAACCCACTTATGGTCGCGTGTCAAGGCATGGCATCATCGCTTACGCCTCTTCATTTGATCAGGCAGGGCCGATCACCCGTTCGGTAGAAGATGCTGCCCTGCTGCTGGAAGTGATCGCCGGTGCCGATGGTTACGATAGTACCCAATCGCGCAGGCCGGTACCCTCATACAGCATCGAACTGGCACCTGTTACCGGTAAAAAGAAGATAGCCTACCTGCGCGAGGTAATGGACAGTGAAGGGCTGGATCCTCAAGTAAAAGCTTGCCTGGTCGACCACATCGAAGCTCTAAAGGCCGATGGACACACAGTTGAGCCGGTATCGTTCGAGTACCTCGACCACGTGGTCCCTACTTATTATATCCTTACCATGGCCGAGGCTTCCTCTAATCTGGCCCGTTATGATGGGGTACATTACGGCTACCGCAGCCCTAATGCCACTGATCTTACCACTACGTATAAACGGTCACGTTCTGAAGGTTTTGGTACCGAGGTGAAACGCCGCATCATGCTGGGCACCTTCGTACTAAGCGCGGGTTACTATGATGCCTACTATGCCAAGGCGCAAAAGGTACGCCGACTGATCCAGCAGCGCACCAACGCTATTTTAGAAGAGTACGACATGATCCTGACACCTACTGCTCCTGAGCCCGCGTTCAAGATCGGTCGTCAGGATATCGACCCTATCGTTACTTACCTGGAGGATATCTTTACGGTACAGGCCTCACTGGCCGGTGTGCCGGCAATATCTGTCCCGGTACAAAACAACAGCGCAGGTTTACCGTTAGGGTTACAACTCTGCACCAAAGCATTTAACGAGGTCGAATTGTTAAATTTTGCAACTTATCTTTTAGGATTGCGTAAAAGTTAATAAATTGGTCACTTCGGAAAGTGTGTTTATAAACGTGACCATAGAAGCCTGAGAATGAAGAAACTCCTTACGACAACTATTTTACTGTTCGCATTCAAAACTTACCAGGCGTATGCTCAGCCTGCCTACAATGACACCACCCAATACGAGCAAAATTTCGTACCCAGTTATAAGATAGCAGCACCTGTGTCGCCAGGTGTGGCCGCGCAGCTCCAGCAAAATGCGGTGGAGAACTCGATCTTCAAGATCCGTTTAGATTCTTTGCAGCGCGACATCCAGCTTGATCATAACGAGTATGTACAGGCTTACATCAATACTTACCTGGCGCCTAACCGCCGTAACGATATGGCCCGCATCATGGGTCTGTCCAAATACTATTTCCCTATTTACGAGAAGGCCTTCCGCGATGCGGGTATCCCTGATGAGATGAAGTACCTCTCGATCGTGGAGTCGGCACTTGATCCTAACGCTGTATCACGCGTGGGTGCTACCGGTCCGTGGCAGTTCATGTCATCTACCGCCCGTATCTACGGCCTCAATATGAACAACTATGTTGATGAGCGCCGCGATCCTATCCAGGCCAGCTACGCAGCTGCGGCTTATTTGAAGGATGCCTATCAGGAATTTGGCGACTGGCTGCTGGCCATTGCCTCCTACAACTGCGGTAAGAACAGTGTTGAACGTGCTATGCAGCAAGCCAACGCTACCGATTTTTGGTCGATCCGCCAGTATCTACCTGCCGAAACACGCGGTTACGTTCCGGCCTTTATTGCCACCGCTTATGTGATGAACTTCAACAACGCTCACGGCATCACTCCGCGCGAGTGCACCATGAGGCTGGCCACTGATACGGTGATGGTGAACAAGTTCATCTCGATCAACAGCATTGCCCGTGCTTTGAACATTGACGCTAACGAACTGGCATTGCTTAACCCGGCCTATACCAAACGCATTGTTAACGGTACTACCAAGGCACCACGCCGCATGGTGGTCCCGCAGCTTGAAAAGGAACGGTACGGCGTATTATACGAGGTATTGAACGGCGAACGCGGCGAAGAGTCGATACCTGCAAAAGCCATGTACGCATCGGCACCGGTAGCTGATAACGAAAGCCATATCAAGACCACGCATACGGTGAAAAGAGGAGAGACGCTCAGCCGCATAGCCGATAAGTATGGGGTGGATATTGAGGACCTGCGCATATGGAACAACATCCGCGGTAACAAAGCTACGCCTGGCCAAAAGTTAAAAGTGAGCGCTCCTAACGTGGCCGCAGGCAAGTCGGCCAAGGCCGGCAAAGAACTCGCCAGCTTAGGCAGCCGTTCAGCCGCCGAAGTAGCCGGTAATTAACAGACCTTATTCTAGAAAATATAAGCCGTAGCGCCTGATAGGTTCTACGGCTTTTTTTATTGGACGTGCGGTCACGATCATACAGCTTATAGCCTAAGGTTGATATTATCACCAGCTTGGGCTATAAATTGGATCTTCGCCGATCAGCTCAATTCTCTGATGTGTACTTGATGGCGTCAGCCTTCACCACATCGTTATCATGAGCGCTGCTATTCTCGGTGCCAAATATGATAATGGCATCGGCACCGATCGATCTTGCATAGTTGGATAGTTTGGCCGTTACGGTCTTTTGTCCTACGCTCGGGTAGGTCATATGCCCCAACACTTTATGCGCACGCTTAACATCTTTAGCAGAATAGTAAATATCAGTATGCTCGGTAGGCGGCAACTTGTCGCCAAAATAGCCTACGGTGTAACATGATGTTATGAGCATAAAAGCTGCGATGATCGTTGAAAAGCGTAACGTTGTCATAGGTTGGAGGGTTTTTATGTTCGAGTTTGACAATAAGCTTGATACAAGGTTTATTGGCTCTGCATATATATATTTTCTCTTTACAGCGAACAGCTAACAGGTAGCCTTGGCTTAGTTGGGTGTTGACCAAATAAACCACAAGCCAATATAGTGGCGACTAATTTCATATATTGGCTAATGATACACCCTTATCCATACCAATAGCCTCAAATGAGAACAACATTTACCCTGATCCTAAGCGCGTTCATCTCGTTCGTAAATGCTCAACATGGCCCAAATTTGTTCCTGAAAAGGAAATTGGACAGCATTTTAATGCTGGATCAGCGGTACCGGGAGGCGCAGGTGGCCTTGAGCAAAGGTGCAAACAAGGATTCGATCGCCAGGATGTTCGGTCGTTCTTCTGATGGTTTGTTCATGTTCCTGGTGAACGATATGCAGCGGGTCGACTCATTGAACATGCTGGAGGTGGAAGGTATTATTAAAAAGTATGGATACCCGGGTGCAAGCCTGGTAGGTACGCCAACCAATGAGGTGGCCTGGAACGTGATCCAACATTCGCCACACATCAAAGATCATATCGAGCTGATCAGAAAGGCCGCCGCAAAAAAGGAGATACCCTTTACCCTGTACGCTAAGATGCAGGACCGGCTGTTAATGGACGAGGGCAAAGAGCAGGTCTACGGCACGCAGATATATGGCATGATGGTGCCTAACAAGAGCACCGGCAAGAAGGACTATGTGATGTTCGTTTGGCCAGTAAAAGATCCGGCCAACATTGACCGCATTCGCCTGAAGGCCGGCTTTGATCAGCCGATAGCGGCATACGCCAGAACCTTCGGTGTAACATATAAGCGATATACCCTGGCTGAGGTGGAAAGTTTGAAAAAGCAGTAGGTGTCATCAAACAGTATCGGGTTGTCGTTTCAGCCTAAGGTTGGTGTTATCACCAACCCTTTGATTTGTCATTTCACTACATGTGTTCCATGTAATGAGTTAATAGCTTGTTAGGAGCATTCAATACATAATAAGCGGCAGACGAATACTCATAATTCTCAGGAACATCGCACAGGTTAGCTTTGACAGGATTGTCATGAATGTACTCCAACTTTTGCTCCAACACAATCCTGTTATACATTGTAGCCTTGTATGGCCTACGTTCCCAAAACTGATATGCTCTGTCGACTTGTGTGCTTTTAAAAAAAGGTAAAAGGTGCGGGTAATTGGCCTCTAAACTGAACTTGAGTTGCTGGCCTGTATACTTTGAGAACTGTAATTGAATATTTTTATCGACCTGATCGTCCTGCTTGCGCCATAATATGTGGATATGGTTGTTCATGATGACGTAGCCGTATAACCATATTCTATTCTCGTTCACTAGGAAAGCTAAACTTTCAAGTATTATTTGCTTGTGCTCATGAGGTTTGAGTAGAGCCTTCCAGTTCAAGCAAGTCGCAGCAAAAAATTCTATGCCCTGATGCATACAGGCAATATATAAACTTCAGTTGGTTAAAGTTTTGGGGGTGACGACAACATAACCTTACGTATAACGCCCAATATTAAGTTGCATCGGTACACATAGTTGGTAAATAACACTAACTAGGGGCTTCAGAACCGATCGCTAGATAGCAGATCACGTGAGTGGTTGGTGATAACACCAACCACAGGCTAAGTCTTTACGAAGGTCGATCTATCAAACTCACCGCAGCCTATGGTTGGTGTTATCGCCAACCTAGACAACAATTCATCTCCTACACGGCCGATCTATCGCAGCCTAAGTGTCTAGCAAGCTCGATCCATCAAGCGCACCGCAGGTAAATATCCTGTTTCAAACCATTCGATTGCCATCGCAATGAATTATATTGCTAAGGCAAACTCTCAACTCATGAAACTCAAACTATTACTCCCTTTTTTGTTCGTTACACCGGTGGCCCTGGCGCAAACCACTGTTAGGCCTGATGCTGCCATACAGCAAATGAACAGCGAGGTATCGGCACAGAATATAGAGACCATCGTGCGTAAGCTGGTGAGCTTTAAAACCCGCCATACCCTAAGCGATACCACCAGCAAGACCACCGGCATTGGCGCGGCCCGTAACTGGATCAAGGCCGAGCTGGAGCGTTATGCCGCTGCCTCGGGTGGGAGGATGAAAGTGGAGTTCGATACCTTTACGCAACCCGCCGGGGGGCGCATTGGCAAGCCTACGGTGCTCAAAAATGTGCTGGCTACCTTGAAGGGTACCGACCCGACCGATACCCGCGTGTACCTCGTATCAGGCCACTATGATTCGCGGGTGACCAATGTAATGGATTCGGCCTCAGTGGCACCGGGCGCGGTCGATGATGCTTCCGGTACGGCCGTGTCGATGGAGCTGGCCCGTGTGATGGCTAAAAGCAAATTCTCGGCTACCATCATTTTCATGACCGTGGTAGGTGAGGAGCAGGGGCTTAACGGATCGACCAACGTGGCCAAACGTGCCGCTGCAGAGAAATGGGACATCGATGCTATGCTTAATAACGACATCGTGGGCAATACCGTCGGTATGGAGAACGGCATCAAGGATAATACCAGCGTTCGCGTTTTTAGCGAAGGTGTGCCCTCGACCACCGTTAACAATGCCCGCGCCCTTGCGGCACTGATCAATAATGGCGGCGAGAACGATGCGCCATCGAGGCAACTGGCTCGTTACGTGAAGGAAGTGGCCGAACGCTATGTAAGCCACCTGAACGTACGTATGGTATACCGCCGTGATCGTTTTTTGCGTGGAGGCGATCAAACTCCTTTCCTGCTGCAAGGCTTTACGGCAGTGCGTTTCACGGAAATGAACGAGGATTTCACCCGTCAACATCAGGACCTGCGCAAAGACAAGGGAGTTGACTATGGCGACCTGCCCGACTTTGCCGACTACCCTTACATCCAAAAGGTGGCTCGCATGAACCTTTCGGTGCTGGCTAACCTGGCGCTGGCCCCGGGCCAACCGCAGAACGTGACCGTGAGCACCACCGGCCTCACCAACAAGACCACCTTAAAGTGGGATGCCCCCAAGAATGGTAAGCGCCCGGCTGGCTACTATATCCTCATGCGCGAGACCATTAATCCTTATTGGGAAAAGAAGATATGGGTGACCGTTAATGAGTTCACGTCTGACTATTCAAAGGATAATTACTTCTTTGCGGTGCAGTGTGTAGATGCCGAGGGGCACGAAAGTTTAGCAGTTTATCCAAAGCCTGCAGGCCGCTAGAAAGGGCGTTACAGGTGTTACATCAGTGTAACAGAATTCCCCAGATTTCCCCACTTTTTAGCGTTGCGAAATTCGTAAAAACCCAACTTTTTCCAGAAAAATCGACAAAAAGCCGGAATGTAACACTAATTGTAACACCGTTCGGGCAAAATGTAACAGTTGTAACACCATTTTGTAACATAGCATTACCTATCTTGACCGCCATAAACACTAAAAATTATCAAATTCATAATTCAAGAGATGGACACTTCACTCATCACTACCAGCAACGCTTTAGACGGTTATAAAGTGGTCAAACATTTAGGCGTGGTACGCGGCATCACGGTACGCAGCCGTAGCGCACTAGGTAACATAGCCGGCGGTTTACAGTCGCTTTTCGGCGGCAGGCTTTCCATCTATGTAGAACTTTGCGAACGCACCCGCGAGGAAGCCTACCAACTGCTGATCCAGCATGCTGCCGCACTGGGCGCTAACGCCATCATCAACATGCGCTACGATGCCAACGAGGTGATGCAAGGCGTTACTGAGGTACTGGCCTATGGCACCGCTGTGGTGGTAGAGAAGGAGTAAGTCTATAGCACCTAAAACAAAAAGGCCGCATGATCAGATCATGCGGCCTTTTGTTAAGCTATGGGGTCGTATTACAAGCTAAAAGCCTGTTTTACTTTTTCAACGTAGTCAAGTTTCTCCCAGGTAAATAATTCTACCTCTTTGGTCACCTGGCGGCCTTCAGGGCTAACGAAGGTCTTGGTAACGGTTTGGCTTGGTTTGCCAAAGTGGCCATAAGCTGCGGTCTCGCTGTACATCGGGTTGCGCAGTTTAAAGCGGGTCTCTATCGCGTATGGGCGCATATCAAATAGCTCTTCTACCTTTTTGGCTATAGCACCATCATGCAGGTCAACTTTAGCGGTGCCGTAGGTATTCACGTAGATACCCATTGGCTCGGCCACGCCGATCGCGTATGATACTTGTACCAACACCTCATCACAAACACCGGCTGCTACCAGGTTCTTGGCAATGTGGCGGGTAGCATAAGCGGCAGAACGATCCACCTTTGATGGATCTTTACCCGAGAACGCGCCACCACCGTGAGCGCCCTTACCACCGTAAGTATCCACAATGATCTTACGGCCGGTCAAACCGGTATCACCATGCGGACCACCGATCACGAACTTACCGGTAGGGTTGATGTGGTATTTGATATCGTCGTTAAAGAAGTGGGCATACTTGGCGTAACGAGCCTTAACACGTGGGATAAGGATGTTGATGATGTCCTCACGGATCTTGGCCAGCATGGTCTCGTCGTCAGCAAAATCATCATGCTGGGTCGATATCACGATCGCGTCGATACGTTGTGGTTGGTTGTTATCGCTGTACTCCAAGGTAACTTGCGATTTTGCATCCGGGCGCAGGTATTTGATCTCATTGTTCTCGCGGCGAATAGCGGCCAATTCGATCAGTAAAGCATGTGCGATGTCGAGCGCTAATGGCATATAGTTCTCGGTCTCCACAGTAGCGTAGCCGAACATCATGCCCTGGTCGCCGGCGCCTTGTTCTTGCTTGTTCTGGCGGTCAACACCTTGATTGATATCAGGAGATTGCTCGTGGATGGCCGAAAGCACACCGCAAGAGTTACCGTCGAACATGTACTCACCTTTAGTGTAGCCAATGCGGTTGATCACATCGCGGGCGATCTTTTGCACGTCAAGGTACGCGCTTGAACGAACCTCTCCGGCAAGGATCACCTGTCCGGTGGTCACCAGGGTCTCGCAGGCTACTTTGGAGTCGGCATCAAAGGCCAAAAAATTGTCAATGAGTGCGTCCGATATCTGGTCGGCCACTTTATCCGGGTGTCCTTCTGATACGGACTCTGAGGTGAATAAATAAGGCATAAAAAATTTCTGTCAGTTAATATGATGTCCCTGAAAGGTAACCTGTTGGATAGGATCGGAGAGTAAAAAAGAAATTTGGTTTTAGCACTTTTTTACGTGGTTGCAATCCGGCTGCCGGGCAGCTTAAATCAAATCAGTCCACTTTCGGTCAGCAAAAGTAAAACAATTTTACAAAAGCCGAAAATAGGCTTACTTTTGGTGCCTGTAAAGGGATATATAGTTGAAACGGAAAGTCTTATTTGTGATAAACCCTATTGCCGGGGGCAAGGCTAAAGCCCACGTGCCCGAGCTGATAGATAAGTATATCGACAGAACGACGATCGATCATACCATCGTATTTACCGAAGAGGCTGGCCACGCCCACTGGCTGGCCAAAGAGGCTAGCAACACCTATCAAAGCGTGATCGCCGTGGGTGGTGATGGCACCGTGAACGAGGTGGCCTCGGCCGTGGTGAAAAGCAACGCCGCGTTGGGTATCCTTCCATTTGGTTCGGGTAACGGCCTGTCCAGGTTCCTGAGCATCCCTATGGATACGGTCGAGGCGATCAAGAACATCAATCATAATAAGGTAGAACATATCGACGCCGGTCAAATGAACGGGCAGTGGTTCTTCAATATGGCCGGTATGGGTTTTGATGCCCACATTAGCGAGGTGTTCGCACGGCAAACCAAGCGCGGCTTTATCACCTACTTCCGCTCGGCCGTGCAAGAGATCATTAACTATCGGTCGCAACGCTACCATATGCAGATCGATGGGAGTGAGTACGACCGGGAGGCCTTCATGCTGAGCTTTGCCAATTCATCACAATATGGTAACAACGCCCACGTATCGCCCCGTGCCTCGGTACAGGATGGTTTGCTGGATGTTTGCGTGATCAAGCCCTTCCCGTTATACCGTTTCCCAGAGATGGGCCTGCGCATGTTCACCAAAACGGCCGATAAGTCGCGCTATGTGGAGATCATTAAAGGAAGGCACATACAAGTGAGCCGCAAGCTAAGCGGACCTGTGCATCTGGACGGCGAACCGCAGGTGACCGGGCCCAATGCCGAAATAAATGTGGTGCCACTATCGTTAAAGGTCATTGTAGGTAACGAGTATCATCCAAAAGCACATGAGTAAAAAGAATAAAGATCTGCAGGGAGGCATCATGTACTCAACTGATCCGGGCTTCCAGTTCGACACCAACGATGATGACGGTATCACCACCCCGCCACCACAGCAGCAAAATCTGAAGATCTATCTTGACCGCAAGGGCGGTGGCAAGGTGGTCACTCGTGTTAGCGGTTTTTCCGGTTCACTGGCCGATCTGGAAACGCTCGGCAAGATGCTCAAGAATAAGTGCGGAGTGGGTGGATCGGTAAAAGACCACGAGATCCTCATCCAAGGCGACCACCGTGATAAGGTACTTATCATACTTACCGATAACGCTTACAAAGCCAAAAAAGCCGGCGGATAAGCCTGCCACACCTCACCCTTCATGCAAATGAGCAAAACAATGTATGCCGTTTTGCGATTTCTCTATCAAATAGCCGTCTAAATGGCTATTTTTTCATTTAGCATTGTGCATTATTGCCAATAAGCGTAATTTGTACACCAAGATCGTTCAGTTATATCAGTTTAGTTACACATTTTTGGCTGGCGATGCTTGCTATTAAGAAAAAAAATGGCTTTCATTGCAAAATAATAATTGTCTAAACACAATATATGAACGGTGTAACGTTAAGTTATACATCGGCCAAAAGTTAAAAACGAATAAGGTCGGGAGATTAAATTATTATGAAGAATAACATTTTGCGTAATTTTATATGATTAAAATTATAGATTTGTTATCCGCAGTACATGCATATTTAATTAACTAAATATTATAAACAAAAACTAAAAACTAAATTTAAAGTAATGGCAACCGCACCATCAAAACCAACTGCTCCGGTAAAAAAAGAAAGCTCAGGTAACTCAGGCGCTTTCGCTTCTCTTGTTATTCCAATTTGTTTCGTAATTGCATTATGCATATTCATTTTCGTTTTAGGTGATCCAAGTCACTATAAAGGTGGTGATGTTGAAAAAGGTGCTCCAGTAGATTACTTTGGTACTGTACACAAAGGTGGTATCATCGTACCAGTTCTGATGACCATGTTCTTGATGCTGATCGTTTTCTCGATCGAGCGTTTCGTAGTTATCGGTAAAGCTTCAGGTACTGGCAACGTTGACGCTTTTGTTAAAAAGATCAACGCTTTCTTGAACCAAGGTCAGATCGACGCAGCCAGCGCTGAGTGCGACAAGCAAAAAGGTTCAGTAGCTAACGTGATCAAATCAGGCCTGAAAAAATACAAAGAGATGGAAGCTGAGCCTAACCTGGACGTAGACCAAAAGACCTTAGCTATCCAAAAAGACATCGAAGAAGCTACTGCTTTAGAAATGCCAATGTTAGAGCAAAACCTGACCATCATCGCTACCTTAGTATCTATCGGTACACTGATGGGTCTGTTAGGTACTGTAACAGGTATGATCAAGGCGTTCCAGTCATTAGGTGATTCAGGTGCATCAAGCTCATCAGAACTTGCTACCGGTATCTCTGAGGCGTTGATCAACACTGCATTAGGTATCAGTACTTCGGCTTTATCGATCATCATGTACAACTTGTTCACTTCAAAGATCGACAAGTTGACCTATGCTATCGATGAGACCGGTTTCAGCATCGTTCAAACATTCGCTGCTTCGCACAAGAACAAAGAAAGAGGTTACTAAGAATTAGTTTTTGATATAATGAACAGCTTTGCTGTGTAATGCAGCAAAGCTGTTATTGATTAACTGATCATAGTGATTCATCTTATAAGACAACAGAAATGCCAAGAGTAAAGATCCCAAGAAAGAGTACAGCGATAGATATGACCGCCATGTGCGACGTGGCGTTCCTTTTGCTTACTTTCTTTATATTAACAGCCAAGCCAAAGGTTGAGGATCCGGTTCCGGTCGATACTCCAAGGTCGGCCACCGAGGTCACTTTACCTGAAAGTGGCGTTGCTTTGATCACTGTAGGTAAAGGTAAAACGTTCTTAACTTTGGATGGTCCTGAAATGCGTAAGCAAACCTTATTGCAAATAGGCTCAAAGTATAACATCGGTTTTACACCTAACGAGGTAAAGCAATTTCAAAACCTGGACGCTATCGGTGTTCCGGTGCAGTCATTAAAACAATTCCTTGCTTTAGATGGTGAGCAGCGTAAAGCTTTCTTAGCCTCTAAGAACGGTGGTATCCCTACCGATTCGGTAAGCAATGAGATGTTCAACTGGATACGTGAGGCGCGCGTGGTAGAAAAGAACATTAGCGGTAAAGAACTTCGTTTCTCTATCAAAGGTGATAGCAACGAAGAATATCCTACCATGGAGCGTTTGATCGCGATACTGCAAAAGCAAAAAGTAAATAAATTCAGTTTAATTACCTCATTAAGAGCAAAATAATACAATGGCAGAATTAGATACCTCCGGCGGGGGTGGCAAGAAAGGCGGGAAGGTTAGAAGTAAAAAGCAAAGTACACGTGTGGACCTTACGGCCATGGTGGATCTTGCTTTCTTATTGGTAACTTTCTTTATGCTTACCACCACCCTCAATAAGCCTAAGGCAATGGACCTTGCCATGCCTGATAAGGATGATCAGAACACACAAGAGCCTATCGCTGCCTCACGTACCATGACGGTGCTGCTGGGTAGCAATAATAAGCTGGAGTGGTTCATTGGTGAGCCAGGTAAAAGTGCACCTGAAGTGATCGGTTACGGTAAAAATGACCTGCGTAAGGTACTTACCGAGCAAAAACAAAAGGTATTACAAACCACTGGTAAATCACTGTTCGTGATCGTCAAACCGAGCGACAAGTCGGTATACAAAAATGTGGTAGATGTGCTTGACGAATTGCACATCACTGATAATATGGCATTTGCCATCGTAGCTATCACCCCTCCAGAAGTTGATCTTTTGAAGCGTGATAATATCTACTAAAAACAAACACTTTGTTAAACGTTTTAAAATAAAAAGCCATGTTAGGATCAAAGCTTGATATATTAAAAACAGAGTGGCTTGATGTTGTTTTTACTGATAGGAACAAAACATACGGTGCGTACCAACTTCGTAAGAACAATGGTCGCAATACAATGATCGCTTTGCTGATCACGGGCACTTTATTCGTGTTCGCCGTATCGTTACCAACTATCATCAACAAGATCAAAGGATTGATACCTCCGCCAAAAGAGGAAGTAAAGATCCAGGAAGTAGTTTTGATACCTCCGCCACCGATCAACGAAAAAACACCTCCTCCACCGCCGCCGCCATCGGCTGAGCCGCAGAAGCCTAAAGTGGATCAGGTGAAATTCCCGCCACCGATAGTAAAACCTGACGAGCAGGTACGCGAAAAAGATCCACCGACCCAGGAAGATCTGAAGACCGCCGACCCTGGTCAGAAAGATATCAAAGGTGACCCAACGCAAACCGTTCGTATCGACGAGCCTGTGGGTAACGCTCCTGTAAGCGCCGCCGTAGTGGAGTCGAACCCGAATGAGATCTTTACTTCGGTGGAGCAGTTGCCTGAGTTCCCGGGAGGTATCGATAAGTTCTACAAGTACCTGAATAAAGTACTACGTTATCCAGCTGTGGCTCAAGAGAACGGTGTACAAGGTCGTGTTAACGTAACGTTCGTAGTTGAACGTGACGGTAGCCTTACCGACGTGAAGGCTGCAGGCCGTACATTAGGCTCAGGTTTGGAAGAAGAAGCTATCCGTGTATTGAAATCTTCACCTAAATGGAACCCTGGTAAACAGAACGGTCGTGCTGTACGTGTGCAATACACAGTGCCGGTAGTGTTCACCCTGGCAGATCAATAAAATTGATGCTAAATAAGTTTTCAAATAAACAAAGATCGCCCACAAGGCGATTTTTGTTTATTTTAGGAGGTGCCCTCTTCATTAGCATAACCGTATGCGGGGTACTGATCATTTTCTGGGATGGCATCCCATTATTCAATACGCTAAGTCAATACCAGCGCTATGCGTTCGGAGGCGTATTCGTTATTTACGGTATACTGCGTTTTATACGTATCATCAACACACCAACGATCGATGAGCAATAGTTTGAAGCTGATCATGACCTGTGTAGTGGTCATGGCGGTATTTGTGATGTGCAACCGCAAAAAGACCGCTAAACTTGCCGAAACAGATACCGGTGTATCGGGAAGTATAAAGATCTTGGCCGACGAGTCGTTCGGCAATATTTTAGAACAGGAGCGTTATATATTTAAGTCGCTGTATCCGGCTACTGATGTTAAGCTCGTGTTCAAAAGTGAGAACGAGGCCTTGAAACTATTATTGACCGATAGCATTAGAGCTGCCATATTGTCAAGAGAATTGACCGATAGTGAGGCCAAGTTGATGACCTCGCGTACACTTCCGCCCGAAACTACGCCTGTAGCGGTAGATGCCGTTGCAGTGATCGTGAACAGTGCTTCTACTGACACGTTAGTTACTGTGGATCAGATCAAAGGGATGTTGAACGGCAAAGCTTTTGCCGATAAGAACATCGTTTTTGATAACCCGAATTCGAGTTTGGTAAGGTATTTGAAAGAACTGAGCGGTAATACGGAACTAAAACAAAAGAATATCTACGCATTGAACACCAATAAAGAAGTGATACGTTATGTAAGTGCTCACGCAAATGCGATAGGTATCGTTGGTTTTGGTTGGCTCAATGATGCGGATAGTGATTATGCTGATGCCGTATCAAAAGTGAAGATCGTAGGTGTGCGTGACGCAAAGAATGACAAAGCGCCTACACAATACTTTAAACCATCACAGGAAACACTGGCTCTAAAACAGTATCCGTTAAGCCGCAAACTATATGTGATAGATTGCACCGGACGTGCTGGATTGGCTGCAGCTTTCTCAAATTTTTTAAGAAGCGACAGAGGCCAGAGGATCATATTACGGTCGGGGTTATTACCTGACTCTATACCCGCGAGGGAGATAAACATTAAATAACTATATTCTAACTATAAAATTAAGCCATGAAGAATACGATGAGTAAAGTAGCGGGAACCGCAGCCCTTGGCCTGGTATTTATAGGTTCATCAGTTTTTGCGCAAAGTCTTGCCGACGCCAAGAAAGCCATTGACGCCGAACAATACCAGAAAGCCAAGTCGATGCTTAAAAACCTCACCACCACACAAGCCACAAAGGATGAGAATTTTTTCTATTTGGGCTGGGTGTATTTGGAGCAAGAGTATATCGACTCGGCAAAAGCTGCCTTTGATAAAGGTATAGCGGTAAATCCTAAATCAGGTTTGAACTATGCCGGTTTAGGTGCAGTTGCCCGTTTAAATAAAGACGCCGCAGGCGCACAGTCTAACTTTACCCAAGCCATCACTTTGGCAGGTAAGGATAGCAAACCATATGAGTACGTAGGCTTGAGCTATTTGCTGGGCCCCAATCCTGATGGCAACTCGGCCATTGCCGTGTTGAACAAAGGTATAGCCGTTAACGCTAAAGATCCTGACCTATTCATCGCCCTGGGTGATGCTTACCGTACCCAGTTAAAGAACACTGAAGCGGTTAAAGCTTACACCGACGCTTTGAACATCAACCCTAAAGCTGCTCACGCTAAAGTGGCCACTGGTGTGGTTTGGCGTCAGGCGCAGAACTGGGAAGAGTCAGAGAACGAGTTCAAAGCTGCTTTAGCTATCGATCCTAACTATGGACCTGCTTACCGTGAGTGGGCTGAGACCGACATTCGTTGGGCACAAAAAGTTCCTCAACAAGCATCGGCTAAAGTGAACGAAGCAGTTGAGAAATACAGCAAGTTCCTGAGCCTGACCGATAACTCAGTAGAATCACGTTTACGTTATGCCGACTTTTTATACCAAGCCGGTAAATTTAAGGAGCTGCAAGCCGAAGCTACCGCTTTGTCTAAACTTCCAAACGTGAACCTGCGTGTATATCGTTACTTAGGCTATGCCGGTTATGAGACCAAAGATTATGCTAACGGTCTAACTGCTTTGAACACCTGGATGACCAAAGCCGACCCTAAACGTATCATCCCTTATGATTACCTGTACTTAGGCCGTTTGCAACTGAACACTCCAGGTCAGGATTCGGTAGGTTTGATCACCATGCAAAAAGCTATCGAGCTGGACAGCACACAAGTAGATCTTTATGGCGATATCGCTAAAGCTTACTATGGTAAACAAAAGTACGTTCAGGCAGGTGATGCTTATGCTAAATACATAGCTAAGACCCGTAAGCAATTAACGCTGAACGACTACTTAGCTATGGGTACCAGCTACTACTTTGGTTATACCGATCAGTATACTGCTGCTGCCAACAAAAAAGGTCCTGCGCCTGACATGGGATTGTTGACCAAAGCCGATTCAGCTTTCGCTTATGTGGAATCGAAAGTATCGACCCCTAACGCTGCGGTAGCTTTATACCGTGCCCGTGTGAATGACCTGAAAGAGCCAAGCCGCGAAACCAGCCAAGGTCTTGCTAAGCCATTCTACGAGAAATACATTCAGATAGCCACTGCCACACAGCCGGTAAAAGATGCTGATAAAAAAGGTTTGGGCGAAGCATATGCTTACCTGGGTACCTACTATCAGTATGCCGCTAAAGATATGGCCTTAGCTACTGAGAACTTTACCAAAGCAAGAGAGTACGACCCTGCTAACAAACAGGCCGCTTTCTTCTTCCAAAAGAAGACCACTCCAGCTAAAGGAAAAGGTAAATAATATCAACGAATTTATAAAAGGCCGCATTTTATGCGGCCTTTTTTGTTATTAAGTATCACGGCGTTATATTTGCCAAATGGAAGCACAAAGTTTACCTATCAATTATCTGCCGATCATCATCCAAATGCTGGTGGCCGTAGGGTTCGTGGTCACTACCATGTTCTTTACGCACAGGTTAGGTCCTAAGCGCCAAACGGCCGATAAGCTTACCCCTTTCGAGTCAGGTATCGAGGTGGTGGGTAATGCCCGTACACCGGTATCGATCAAGTATTTCCTAGTAGCTATACTGTTCGTACTGTTCGACGTAGAGGTGATCTTCATGTATCCTTGGGCCGTAAACTTCAAGACCATGGGTACCGAAGGCCTGATCGAGATGTTCATCTTTATGGCCACACTGCTGGCCGGCTTCATTTACGTGCTTAAAAAGGGTGCATTAGACTGGAATTAACAAGCCTACGCTCATCACGTAGCATACGAGATATTAAAGACCGATTAGAAAGCCCGTTCCGCATTTGCAGAACGGGCTTTTTCGTATCCTAAAAGCCCTTTTAAACGCTGACAATAAGTTGTTTAGACTGTTTCTAAATACTATGTTGTACATCATACACTATCGCAACTCACGTTAATTATAATAAATTTGCAGCCATCCACTTTAGGTGGAATTTAGCCAATTGTATCAATGAGTGAAGTTCAGATAGTGAACGCCCCCCCGGGCGTTGAGGGTTCAGGATTTTTTGCTACCTCTTTAGATAAAGCTATAGGGTTGGCTCGCTCACACTCGTTGTGGCCGTTGCCCTTCGCAACATCGTGCTGCGGTATCGAGTTCATGGCCACCATGGGTTCTAACTATGACCTTTCGCGTTTCGGTGCCGAGCGTTTGAGCTTTTCGCCTCGGCAGGCTGACCTATTGATGGTGATGGGTACGATCTCCAAAAAAATGGCACCGGTACTTCGTCAGGTGTATCTGCAAATGGCTGAGCCCCGCTGGGTAATGGCCGTTGGTGCCTGTGCATCAAGCGGTGGTATATTTGATACCTATTCAGTGCTTCAGGGTATCGATGAGATCATTCCGGTGGATGTTTATGTTCCGGGTTGCCCACCGCGCCCCGAAGCGATCATTGATGGCTTCATGAATATTCAAAAACTTGTACAAACTGAGTCGCTGCGTCGTCGTAACACGCCGGAGTATCAGGCATTATTAGCTAAATACGGTATCCAGTAATGGCTGCATTGAACAACGATATATTACTTGAGAACCTGACCGGCAAGTTTGGCCAGGCTATACAGCCTCAGGCCGATGAGTACGGCGTGCTGACCGTGCATACCGATCGTGATACCATCATTGATCTGCTGCGCTACATTAAAACAGATGCAGCATTGCAGTTCATTTACCTGACCGATATCACTGCTATCCAGTATCCTGAAAAGGAGAGCCCGATCGGCGTGATCTACCATGTTCATAGCCTCGTTCACAATGTCCGCATCCGCATCAAGGTATTCCTGCCTGCCGGTGATGAGCGTATCCCTACAGCTACCGTGCTTTGGAATGGTGCTAACTGGATGGAGCGTGAGACCTATGACTTTTTTGGGGTGAACTTTGAAGGCCATCCCAATCTGGTGCGTATCCTCAACGTGGATGACATGACCGTGTTCCCGATGCGAAAGGAATACCCGCTAGAAGATCCTAACCGGGTAGACAAGAAAGATTTTTATTTTGGAAGATAACCCATGCAGAATTTTCCTTCGTTAAATACTAACAGCAATACGGATATCAACCTGCAAAGCGAGTTATCCACCCTTAACCTTGGGCCAACCCACCCGGCCACGCACGGTGTGTTCCAGAACGTATTGCAGCTGGACGGCGAGCGTATCGTGAGTGGCGTATCTACCATTGGTTATATACACCGCGCGTTCGAAAAGATCGCCGAACACCGCCCTTTTTACCAGATCACCCCGCTTACTGACCGTTTGAACTATTGCTCGGCCCCGATCAATAATATGGGCTGGCACATGACGGTAGAGAAGCTGTTAAAGATACAGACCCCGAAAAGGGTAGATTACCTGCGCATCATCGTGATGGAGTTATCACGTATAGCCGATCACATCATTTGCAACGGTGTATTGGGTGTTGATACCGGCGCCTTTACCGGGTTCCTTTACATGATGGAATACCGTGAGGCCATTTACGAGATATACGAAGAAGTTTGCGGATCACGTTTGACCACCAACATTGGTCGCATCGGTGGTTTTGAGCGTAACTTCAATGAGATAGCTTTTGCCAAGATCAAGAAGTTCCTGGCCGAGTTCCCTAAGGTACTGGCCGAGTTCGAATCGTTATTTAACCGTAACCGTATCTTCATCGACCGTACCAAAGGCGTAGCGCCGGTAAGTATCGAGACCGCGTTGGATTACAGCTGGAGCGGCCCGTTGCTGCGTGCTGCCGGTGTTGATTACGATGTACGCGCCATGAACCCATACTGCTCATACGAAGAGTTCGATTTTGAGGTACCGGTAGGCACCACAGGCGACGTTTATGACCGTTTCCTGGTACGTAACGAAGAAATGAAACAAAGCATGCGTATGATACAGCAGGCTTTAGATAAAATAGAAAAAGAAGACCCGACCATATTCCACGCGGATGTTCCTGAGTTCTACCTGCCTCCCAAAGAGGAAGTGTACAACAATATGGAAGCGCTCATCTATCACTTCAAGATCGTGATGGGCGAGATCGATACACCGGTAGGAGAGGTATATCATTCAGTTGAAGGTGCCAACGGCGAGTTGGGCTTTTACCTGGTGAATGATGGTGGCAGGTCGCCTTACCGTTTGCACTTCCGCAGGCCAAGCTTTATCAATTACAGTATGTATGCTGATATGAGCCGTGGGATGCTGCTATCAGATGCCATTATTAACATGAGTAGTTTGAACGTTATAGCCGGAGAGTTAGATGCTTAGAGTAGAGAATGTTACCCATGAGCCGGTAGAGTTCTCACCGGCGTTATTGGCTCAATTTGCCGACTTTGTAAGCCGCTATCCTGAAGGAAAACAAAAATCGGCCTTGTTGCCTGCGTTGCACGCTGTACAGGCCGAGTTCGGTTGGGTGAGCGCTCCTGCAATGGACAAGGTGGCCGAATACCTGAAGATCGAACCCATTGAGGTTTATGAGGTAGCTACCTTTTATACCATGTACTTTTTAAAACCTCAAGGCAAATATATGCTTGAGGTTTGCCGTACCGGCCCTTGCTGCCTGGTAGGTGCCGAAAAGATCATGGATCACATTGAGCAAAAGCTGGGCGTTAAAGAAGGCGAAGTTACCGCCGACGGTATGTTCAGCTGGCGTGGGGTAGAGTGCCTGGCCGCATGTGGTTTTGGCCCTGTGCTGCAGATCGGTCCTGAATATACTTTTTATGAGAACCTGACTCCTGAGTCGGTAGATCAGCTGATCAGCGACCTTAAAGCAAAGGAGAACAACTAATGGCACGCAAATTATTACTCGAACATATCAACATACCCGGTATTAATACCCTTGAGGTATACCGGTCAAAAGGCGGCTACGATTCGATGCAAAAAGCATTGAAGACCCTTACCCCTGATGAAGTGGTAGAAGAGGTAAAGAAGTCGGGTTTGCGTGGTCGTGGTGGTGCAGGTTTCCCTACAGGTATGAAGTGGAGCTTTTTGGCCAAGCCCGAAGGTGTGCCACGTTACCTGGTTTGCAATGCTGATGAGTCGGAACCCGGTACCTTCAAGGACCGTTATTTAATGACCCACATCCCTCACTTACTGATCGAGGGTATGATCATAGCCAGTTATGCACTGGGCGCAAAAACCTCGTACATCTACGTACGTGGCGAAATGATGCCTCAGATTCGTATACTGGAAAGAGCCATTGCCGAGGCCCGTAATGCAGGTTTGTTAGGCAAAGACATTTTAGGCACCGGTTACGACCTGGAGTTGTATGTACAACCAGGTGGTGGTGCTTACATCTGCGGCGAAGAGACCGCACTGATCGAATCGTTGGAAGGTAAACGTGGTAATCCACGCATCAAACCACCGTTCCCGGCTATCGCGGGTCTGTATGGTTGTCCTACGGTGGTCAACAACGTAGAGTCTATCGCGGCTACCGTGCCGATCATTCGTGATGGTGGCGATGAGTATGCTAAGATCGGTATCGGCCGTAGTACCGGTACCAAACTGATTTCGGCAGGTGGTAACCTGAAAAAACCAGGCGTTTACGAGATCGAATTGGGTGTGCCTGTAGAGGAGTTCATCTATTCGGACGAGTATTGCGGTGGTATAGCTAACGGCAAGCGCTTAAAGGCGGTAGTTGCCGGTGGTTCATCAGTGCCGATATTGCCTGCTAACCTGATCCTGAAAACAGCTGCTGGCGATGCCCGTGTAATGAGCTACGAAGGTTTGTCAGAAGGTGGTTTTGCTACCGGTACCATGATGGGTTCAGGCGGCTTTATCGCTTTTGACGAGGACCAGTGCATCGTTCGTAACACCTGGAACTTCACCCGTTTCTATCACCACGAAAGCTGCGGACAATGTTCGCCTTGCCGTGAGGGTACCGGCTGGATGGAGAAGGTACTGCACCGGTTGGAGCATGGTCATGGCAAACTGAGCGATATGGACCTGCTGGTAGATGTATCGAAAAAGATAGAAGGAAATACGATCTGTCCGTTGGGTGATGCGGCAGCGTGGCCGGTGGCCAGCGCGATCCGTCACTTCAGGGATGAGTTCGAATGGCATGTGACCAACCCCTCGGCAGCAGTTGCCGGTAACTTTGGTCTGGCTCATTATGCAGACCCTTTAGTCAAGGTTGAGGCATAGCATTAAATGCTAAAAACAATACTGATTGATAGTAAGTTGCGTTATATTTATTAACACATAACGATACTTATTGAAAAAATGGCAGAGAACCACGATGTGATCATTAAGTTCAACTACAAGGTAGAGGACTTTGACTATTTAGATCAGTTGCAAGAAAATATAGATGAAACGCTTACTCACCGGCGTATAGGTGAGTACGATAGCTACGAGTTGGACGAGGATAACAATCTGGCGATCTTTTACATGAGCTCGCACGATCCGGAGTTGATGGTCAGGTCACTGACCGGCATCTTACAGGACTCGCCCATACTGAAAGGCGCAAAGATCGATATTGAGATGGGTAAGGATGCGCAAGGCCAACCCATAGTTAAAGAATATCAGCTATAAGGCTGATGAACAAGGTACCTTACATAGGGAGGCATTGAATGGAATGTTTATTTGTGTACGGTACCTTGCTCAAACACTTTGACCATGAGGTAATAAGGCCATTGGCTCCATATCTGCAGCACAGTGGATCCGGCCTTGTAAAAGGCAGGCTTTACGATCTGGGAAGTTATCCCGGTTTAATAGAGGACCCTAACGGGTACGAGGTGTACGGAGAGATATACCGGGTGACCGAACCACAACGGGTATTTGCTGAGCTGGATGAATATGAAGGCAGCGAGTACATCCGCAGAAAAATGATGGTGAGGTCATCAGATAATGAGCGGATCAGGTGTTGGGTATACCTTTATCAGGATGCCCTAAAGCCTAAGCATAAAGAGATCATCAACGGCGATTACCTCGCTTTTGTTAGAAATAAAGTTAATAATGGTTAAAGTAACTATTGACGGAATTAGTATTGATGTTGAGCCTGGCACCAGCATCCTGAATGCCGCAAGGCAAATAGGAGGCGATATCGTGCCACCGGCAATGTGTTATTACTCAAAGCTTGAGGGCAGCGGTGGTAAATGCCGCACCTGCCTGGTAAAGGTGAGCAAGGGCTCTGAAAAGGACCCTCGCCCAATGCCTAAGCTGGTAGCCTCATGCCGCACCGCAGTGATGGACGGTATGGAGGTTCAAAATATCACCTCGCCTGAGGTGATCGAGGCCCGTAAAGGAGTGGTAGAGATGCTGCTCATCAATCACCCGCTTGATTGCCCGGTATGTGACCAGGCTGGCGAATGCCACCTGCAAGATCTGGGTTTTGAACACGGTGCTGCCAAGACCCGTTACGAATTTGATCGTCGTACGTTCGAGCGTATCGATATAGGTGACAAGATCCAACTCCACATGACGCGCTGCATACTTTGTTACCGTTGCGTGTTCACGGCCGATCAGATCACCGAGCAACGCGTACATGGTGTATTGAACCGTGGCGATCATGCCGAGATATCTACCTACATACACAAAGCAGTGGACAACGACTTTTCAGGTAACGTGATCGATGTATGCCCTGTTGGTGCGTTGACCGATAAGACCTTCCGCTTCAAGAACCGTGTATGGTTCACCAAACCAGTTGATGCCCACCGCGATTGCGAGCACGAGAAATGCAATGGTAAGGTGACCTTATGGTATAAAGGCGAGGATGTGATCAGGGTAACTGCCCGTAAAGATCAATATGGTGAGGTGGAAGAATTTATTTGCAACACCTGCCGCTTTGATAAAAAGAAGACCGCCGATTGGGTGATCGAAGGTCCGCGTAAGATCGCCAATACCTCGGTGATCAGCGCTAACCACTACGATACATTGAAGCCGCTGCCTGTAGTAAAACCTAACCTGGTATTACAGGAGGCTAATAAAGAACAATTTGAACGGGAGACACGACTGTAATGGAAACTACTGATCTTATCATTAAGCTAATATTGGTGGTGGCGATCTTTGCCATTAGCCTGGTAGTAGCCATGTACTCTACTTATGCCGAACGTAAAGTGGCCGCCTTTTTTCAAGATAGGGTAGGCCCTAACCGCGCCGGTCCGTTCGGTATATTACAGCCTTTGGCCGATGGTGCCAAGATGTTCATGAAAGAAGAGATCATCCCGACAAGAGCCAGCGGCTTTTTGTTCGTGGTAGGTCCTTCATTAGCGATCATGACCGCTTGTATCGGCTCTGCGGTGATCCCCTGGGGGCCGCAAATGAAGATCGGCGACCGCCTGATCGATCTGCAGGTGACCGACATCAACGTGGGTATCCTCTACATTTTCGGTGTGGTGTCATTAGGTGTATACGGCATCATGATCGGTGGCTGGGCATCTAACAATAAATATTCATTGCTGGGTGCTATCCGTGCAGCTTCGCAAAGCATCAGCTACGAGATATCGATGGGCCTGTCTATCATCGCCCTGTTGATGCTTACGCAGACCCTTAGCCTGAAAGAGATCGCTGCCCAGCAGCATGGCTGGCACTGGAACGTTTTGTACCAGCCGCTTGGCTTCCTGATCTTTATGGTATGCGCTTTTGCCGAGACCAACCGTAGCCCGTTCGACCTCCCCGAGTGTGAGACCGAACTGGTAGGTGGCTATCACACCGAATACTCTTCTATGAAACTGGGTTTTTACCTGTTCGCCGAGTATATCAACATGTTCGTATCATCGGCTGTTATGGCTACGCTATACTGGGGTGGCTACAACTATCCGGGTATGGACTGGGTGGCTGCTCATGCGGGTCCTACCATTGCGCCTATTATTGGTGTGGTGGTATTGTTCGCTAAAATATTCGCGTTCATCTTCTTCTTCATGTGGATCCGCTGGACCATCCCGCGTTTTCGTTATGATCAGCTGATGCACTTAGGCTGGAAGACACTGATTCCATTGGCCATTGCCAACATCGTGTTGACCGGCGTTATCTCTACAATATATCAACACTACTTTGCTTAACCCATATATGGAACCTTTAAGTAAAAAGCGAAAGTTATTAGAAGCCAAACCCCTTAATTTTTGGGAGAAGGCCTACTTACCGGCCATTGCACAAGGCCTGAGCATCACCATGAAACACTTTGTGAAGAACGTGTTCGCCGGTGGTGATGTGACCGTGCGCTATCCTGACGAAAAGCGTGAGTTCTCGGAGAACTACCGTGGTATGCACTCGCTTAAACGCGATGAGAATGGTAAAGAGCGTTGCACCGCCTGCGGCCTGTGTGCATTATCATGTCCGGCCGAAGCGATCACCATGACCGCTTCCGAGCGCCAGAAAGGCGAAGAGCATCTTTATCGTGAAGAGAAGTATGCGGCCGTTTACGAGATCAATATGCTACGCTGCATCTTTTGCGGCCTTTGTGAGGAAGCCTGCCCTAAAGAGGCCATATATCTTGACGGCGATATTGTACCGACCGACTTTTTACGTAAAGATTTTATATACGGCAAAGACAAATTAGTTGAGCCGCCTTTGAACCAATAACAAAAAGAATTTACTTTTACGGCCGCTGACCAAAGCCGTGAAAGTAAAGCCGTTTTTAAGCCGTATGAGTATATTTTACTTCATTGCCTTCCTGTCGATCCTGTTCGCACTGCTGGTGATCTTTGCCAAGAACCCGGTGCACAGTGTATTGTACCTGGTGCTTACCTTTTTTACGTTCACCATTCATTACATCATTCTTAACGCGCAATTCCTGGCTATCGTGAACTTCATCGTATATATGGGGGCCATCCTGGTGTTGTTCCTTTTTGTGATGATGATGCTCAACCTCAACAAGGATACTGAACCCAGCAAGGGCATTTATGTAAAGCTTGCCGGTGTGATCGGTGGCGGAGCGTTACTGGTAACGCTGGTGGCCGCTGTGAAAATGACCGCCAAGTCGAACCCGGTGCTGCTTAAAGACGTGAACCTGGGCTCAGTGCAAAACCTGGGTAAGGTGTTATTCAACGAGTTCTTATTGCCATTTGAAGTATCGTCCATCCTGCTGCTATCGGCCATGGTGGGCGCTGTGTTATTGGCCACCAAGGATGAAAAACCTAAAGCTACTGTTTAATGGAAAGTTTTATTGAAGGTATAAAGGTAGTTCCGCTTAACCATTACATTCTGTTAAGCGCTATCATATTTGCTATAGGAGTAGTAGGCGTACTGATCCGTCGTAACGCCATTGTGGTGTTCATGTCGGTAGAGTTGATGCTCAACGCCGTTAACCTTTTGCTCACTGTTTTCTCGGTGTATGGCAATGACCCTAATGGGCAGGTTTTCGTGTTCTTCATTATGGCGCTGGCCGCCGCCGAGATCGCCATTGGTTTGGCCATCATCGTGATGATCCACCGCAATACCAACTCGATCGACGTCAACATTTTGAACCGATTGAAGTGGTAGCGTCTGATGTGCAGATGCGTGGATATGCAAATGTGCTGACGAACAATAAAAGATAGACAAGTAAGATACAGACCGAAATTCTGTCAATTAGATAAATTCTTAAAATTCCGGTTCAGATATACTAATATGGAGAAATATTTATGGCTTATTCCTGTACTGCCTTTAGCAGGTTTCGTGATCAACGGAATTGGCCGCAATACCTTACCTAAAGCACTGATCGGTGGCATTGCCAGCCTGATGGTGTTGGTATCGTTCGCCCTGAGCGTTGGCGCTTTCATGCAGATCAAGGACACTCACCAAGCCATTAACGTTACCCTGTTCGATTGGGTAAAGGTTGGCGACCTGCATATCCCGTTCGCTTTTATGGTTGATCAGTTGAGCTCGATCATGCTGCTCATCATCACCGGTATCGGTTTTCTTATCCATTTATATTCGATCGGCTACATGAGCCATGATGAAGGCTTTGGTAAGTTCTTCGCTTATTTAAATCTATTCGTATTCTTCATGCTACTGCTGGTATTAGGTAGCAACTATATCGTGATGTTCATTGGCTGGGAGGGCGTGGGCCTGTGCTCTTACCTGCTTATCGGTTTCTGGTATAGTAATCCAAGCTATGCCGATGCCGCTAAAAAAGCGTTCGTGATGAACCGTATAGGTGACCTCGGCTTCCTGATCGCTGTGTTCATCATCATGAAGACCTTCGGCAGCATCACTTATGCCGACGTATTTGCCAAAGCTGCTAAAATGCACAGCGGCGACACGACCTTAGTGCTGATCACTATCCTGTTGTTCGTGGGTGCTACCGGTAAATCCGCACAGATACCACTGTTCACCTGGTTGCCTGATGCGATGGCTGGTCCGACACCGGTATCGGCGTTGATCCACGCAGCTACCATGGTTACCGCAGGTATCTACATGATCGCCCGTTCTAACGTATTGTTCACCCTGGCCCCGGCCACACAGCATATCATCGCGATCATTGGTTTGGCTACCATACTGCTGGCAGCACTGATCGCCCTTACGCAAACCGATATCAAAAAGGTATTGGCTTATTCTACCGTTTCGCAGTTGGGTTATATGTTCCTGGCGTTGGGTGTTGGTGCCTACACCGGTGCTTTCTTCCACGTGCTTACGCATGCTTTCTTTAAAGCACTATTGTTCCTGGGTGCCGGTTCGGTGATCCATGCCGTTAGCGGTGAGCAGGACATGCGCAACATGGGCGGCCTGAAAGGCAAACTACCTGTCACCTTCATCACCATGCTGATCGGTACGCTGGCTATTGCCGGTATCCCACCGTTCGCAGGTTTCTTTAGTAAAGACGAGATCCTGGCGCACACCTATATGCACAGCCCTATCCTGTATGTGTTGGGTGTGTTAGGCGCCATGTTCACTTCATTCTATATGTTCCGTTTAATGTACCTGACCTTTTGGGGCAAGTTCCGCGGCACGCATGAGCAAGAGCATCACTTGCATGAGTCGCCTGCAAGCATGACCATTCCACTGATCGTATTGGCTATCCTGTCTACCATAGGTGGTTTTATGGGTGTGCCTGAAGCATTGGGCGGCCACCACTGGTTGGAGCATTGGTTAGAACCAGTGCTGGAAGGCTCAGCAGTGCACACCGGCAAAATGTTCGTGGCGGTAAATACTGAGCGCATGCTGATGATCGTATCGGTGGGTGGCGCATTGGTCGCACTGGTGTATGCTTACATTAAATACGTGAAGCAAGCTGATATACCGGTCGCTGACTCAGAAGAACGCCCAGCGCTGGTCAAACTATCTTACAATAAATTCTACATCGACGAGATATACGATACCATCATTCGCAAACCACTCGACTTCCTGTCGACCTTCTTCTACAAGGTGATCGACAAGAAGGGTATCGATGGCTTGGTGAACGGTATCGGCCAGGCCCCAATCGAGGGTGGCAAGGGTTTACGTTTACTGCAAAGCGGTAACGTAGGTCTGTATTTATTCATGATGGTGATCGGCGTTATTGCCGTGCTTATTTATAGTTTGATAAAGATATAACAGCGTTTACTGCACATACCATGACGGTTAGTTTATTGATATTTCTTCCCCTGCTGGCAGCCATTGCGCTTTTGTTCATCAAAGGTAACGCAGTAAAGAACGTTGCCCTGTTGTTTGGCTTGGCCGAGTTGGCCTTAGGCTTGTATTTCCTTTCGCAATTTAAATCCGATGCCAACCTGCAATTCGTGACCGATGTGGCCTGGATGCCTAAAATGGGTATTTACTTTACGGCCGCTATCGACGGTATCAATATCATCCCGATATTGTTAACGGTCGTATTGGTGCCGCTCATCATAGGTACTACGTTCAAGCACGAATACAAGAACCCTTCTGTGTTCTATGCATTGATCTTGTTCATGCAGTTCGGCCTGTTGTTGGTGTTCACTGCTTTTGACGCGTTCCTGTTCTATGTGGGATGGGAGGTGGCGCTGATCCCGATCTACTTCATTTGTGGTATGTGGGGCGGCGAGAACCGTATCAAAGTAACGCTTAAGTTCTTCATCTACACGTTCGCCGGTTCATTGTTCATGCTGTTGGCTATCCTTTATCTCTACCAGCAAACGCCTGACCGTACCTTCGATATACACAAGTTCTACGCGCTTAATCTTACCGTTAAACAACAAAGCTGGGTGTTTGCGGCGTTCCTGCTGGCCTTTGCGATCAAGATGCCGATATTTCCGCTGCATACCTGGCAGCCCGACACCTACACCGAGGCACCTGCCGCGGGTACCATGTTGTTATCGGGTATCATGTTGAAGATGGGTATCTATGGTGCCATCCGCTGGATGATCCCGGTAGCGCCGATCGGCTTTTATGAATACCAGAACAACCCTTTATGGCTGGCCATAGCAGGTATCGTATATGCATCCATCATAGCCTTCAAGCAAACCGATGGTAAACGTTTGATCGCTTATTCATCTATCGCTCACGTGGGCCTGATCGCTGCCGGTTTGTTAGCATGGAACATGCAAGGCTTACAAGGTGCCATGATCCAGATGTTCAACCACGGTTTAGAAGTGGTTGGTATCTTCTTCATCATCGATATCATTCAACGCCAGTTGAACACCCGCAACGTTACCGATCTGGGGGGAATTGCCAAAGTAGCACCGCATTTGGCTATCGCGTTCCTGATCATCGTATTGGGTTCGGTAGGTTTGCCGCTTACTAACGGTTTCATTGGTGAGTTCTTGCTGTTGAACGGTGTTTACCGCTATAATATGTGGATGGGCATTGTTGCGGGTTTGACCATCATTCTGGGTGCGGTATACATGCTGCGCTACTACAAGAACGTGATGCAGGGAAGCACCAATACCCTTACTGCCACTATTACCGATATCACCATGAGCGAAAAGCTTATACTGGGCGTGATCTGCGTGCTGGTGATCGTGATCGGTGTTTATCCGCAGCCGCTAATGCATTTGTCTGAACAGGCGGTTAACGTACTGATGAATGAAGTGAACGGCAAGATCAGCACGGAGTTGTTACATGCCAGGCCAACGCCGGGCATGTAACGCCCCAGCCGCGAGGAAAAAGATTAGTTTTAAGAAAAGTATTTTGATATAAAGATGACCACCTTAATTATTATAGCCATACTGCCGATCGTGCTGCTTTACCTGGGCTTGTTCAAAGCGCAAAAAGCATTACTGCCAGCAACTATCGTTGGGTTGATACTGGCTATGGCTGCTGCTGTTAAGCAATGGAACAGTGGTGCGTTCCCTATATACCATGATATGATGCTGTTCGATAACTTTTCGATCGCATTTTCGGTGACCGCCATATTCTCTACTTTACTGATCCTCATGCTATCAAAAGGATACTTTGAGCGAATCAGTATGCACGTGGCCGAGTATCTGTCTATTATCCTGTTCTCATTGGCCGGTATCATCGTGATGGTATCTTACTACAACCTCACCATGCTGTTCATCGGTATTGAGATCATGTCGGTAAGTTTGTACATCCTGGCCGGTATCGATAAAAAGAACTTCGCTTCTAACGAGGCCTCATTAAAATACTTCTTGATGGGAGCTTTCTCAACAGGTTTCTTGTTATTCGGTGTAGCGCTGATCTACGGTGCTACCGGTACCTTTAAGCTGGAAGGCATCCGCGACTGGGCACTGGCTCATCCGCGTGGTATCGACCCATTGTTCCACACGGGTATCATCCTCATGATCGTGGGCCTATGCTTCAAGGTGGGTGCTGCGCCGTTCCACTTCTGGACGCCTGACGTATACGAAGGTTCACCTACACTGATCACCGCATTCATGTCTACCGTGGTCAAGACCGCTGGCTTTGCCGCTTTCCTGCGTTTGTTCGCAGTAAGCTTTGGCCCACTGGCCGATTTCTGGATGCCGACCTTGCTGGTGATCACCATCCTGACCTTGTTCGTGGGTAATCTTACTGCTCTATATCAGCATAGCTTTAAGCGTATGCTGGCTTTCTCCAGTATATCGCACGCCGGCTACCTGCTGTTCGCTATCGTGGCGCTAAGCGCGGTGTCAAGCAATGCCATCTTCGTATATGCTACTGCTTATTCCATCGCTTCTATAGCTGCGTTCGGAGTGCTTATCCTGGTGCAACAGCAATTAGGTAGTGATAGCTTTGAGTGCTTCAACGGGCTGGGTAAACGTAACCCGTTCCTGGCGGCAGTGCTTACCATAGCCATGTTATCATTAGCGGGTATCCCGCTTACCGCCGGTTTTATGGGTAAATTCCTGATGTTCTCGGGTGCTATGGCTCGTTTCCAGATCTGGTTGGTGATCATTGCGGTGATCAATGCCATCATCAGTATATACTATTATTTCAGGGTGATCATTGTCATGTATTTCCGTTCGGCGGAGCATGATGAGCTTACCGTACCTGCTTATTATAAGGTGGTATTGGCCATTTCTGCCGTTGCTACCCTGGTGATCGGCATCTATCCGGCCTTCATCACTAACCTGATCTGAGCCGGTATGCGCAATTAAGCCAGCTCCTTTCGCAACATAAATAGGCTATAGTTTGTATGGTTAATATTTGTAGCTTTACAAATATTCTGAATGGAAAACTTCTGGGAACATCTACAGAACCTAACGGACTCGCAGGCCATAATCAGTAAAGGAGGCTTTTACTTATTACTTGTGGTCGTGTATGCCGAGACCGGACTTTTCTTCGGATTCTTCCTTCCCGGTGATTATCTCCTGTTCATGGCGGGCCTTTTATGCGCCACTGGTCTGCTCGATATCCCTGTAATTACGCTTGTTCTATCATTGATCGCGGCCGGAGTACTGGGCAACTACACCGGTTATTGGTTCGGTTACCGTACCGGCCCTTTGATGGAGACAAGAAAGGAGAGTATCTTTTTTAAAAAGCGTTACGTAGAAGCGGCACAGGAGTTCTACCAAAAGTATGGTGGCATGGCATTGATATTGGGTAGATTTTTCCCAATAATCAGGACATTTGCCCCTATCTTTGCTGGAGTTGTAAAGGTTGACCTGAAAAAATTCACTATTTATAATATAGTAGGCAGTATGGCGTGGGTAATGACGCTAACCCTCACAGGATATTTTTTAGGAAGGCGTTACCCACAACTTAAGGATTATTTACAGTATATTGTTATCGGACTGATCGTGATAACGAGCATACCGCTGATCATTGCCTTTTTTAAAAGGAAGCTGATCGCAAACAAAACGAACGAACAGTAATTTATATTTAATTATTCATAAAACTTTACATGAGCACACAACATCCATGGCATCAGGTCAACCCGGGAGAGAATTTACCCGAGGTGGTGAATGCCATCATCGAGATCCCAAAAGGTTCTAAAGCAAAATACGAGATAGATAAAGATTCAGGTCTGTTGAAATTAGACCGCGTGTTATTCTCCTCAGTAATGTATCCGGCCAACTACGGCTTTATCCCGCAAACTTACTGCGATGATAAAGATCCTTTGGATATATTGGTACTTTGCTCGGTGGACGTGTTCCCGATGTCGCTTATCGAAGCTAAGGTGATCGGTGTGATGCACATGGTAGATAACGGTGAGCAGGACGATAAGATCATTGCTGTGGCCAAGAACGACATGTCGGTGAACTATATTAACGATCTTAATGAGTTACCTCCGCATGCCATGAAAGAGATCGTTCGCTTTTTCCAGGATTACAAGAAACTGGAAGGTAAGAATGTTACCATTGAGCACCTGATGGGTAAACCATACGCGCTTAAAGTGATCGAAGAAAGTTTGGAACTGTATAAGTCCACTTTCCCTGAGTACCAACAATAACATACATGGGCCCCGACTTAGATATAAACGGTTTTCACATATTCCTAACCATTTTTTTGGTGCTGCTTAACGGCTTCTTCGTGGCCGCCGAATTTGCCATCGTGCGGGTTCGGGGTTCGCAGATCGAGTTGCAGGCCAAGGCCGGCAGTAGTATGGCCAAAATTGCCCGGGGCATTATGCACAATTTAGATGGATACCTGGCTGCCACACAGCTGGGTATCACTATCGCTTCCCTTGCATTAGGTGTGATAGGGGAAGAGGTGGTCACCACCCTGGTGATGCGTCTGTTCCTGCTTTTTGGCGTAGCGATCACCTCACAGGTGGTCATCACCATTACCCACATCGTGGCCTTTATCACTATCACTGTACTACACATCGTATTTGGTGAGTTGGCGCCTAAAACGCTGGCCATCCAACGCTCGGTACGTACGGCCATGGCAGTATCGTATCCCCTACGTTTCTTTTTTATAGTGTTCAGACCTTTCATCTGGTTGCTGAACAACTTTGCCAACTTCATTTTAGGCCTTTTCGGCGTTAATGTAGTCCATGGAGAAGAGTCACATCACTCGTCAGAGGAGCTGCAATACCTGCTGGAGCAAGGTAAAGAGAGTGGTGCACTTGACTCAAACGAGCATGAGCTGATCAAGAACGTTTTTGATTTTAACGAGCGTGTGGTCAAGAACATCATGGTGCCACGCACCAAGATATCGGGCATCGATATCGACTCAACTGCCGAAGAGCTCCTCGATTGCCTGGTGACCGAAGGTTACTCGCGCATGCCTGTGTATGACGATACGGTAGACAAGATCATTGGTATAGTACATGCAAAGGATATTCTGCCACTATTAGCGCGCAAAGAAGAGTTCGAACTGAAGGATATCATCCGTAAGCCATACTTCATCCCAGAGACCAAAAAGATCAATGATCTGATGGCTGAGTTACAGCAAAAGCGCATACAGATAGCGATCGTGCTGGACGAGTTCGGTGGTACGGCCGGTATGGTGACGCTGGAAGACATCGTTGAGGAATTGGTGGGTGAGATACAGGATGAGTATGACGAGGAAAAACCGATCGTTGAGAAGGTGAATGAGCGTGAGTTCATCGTCAATGCCGTGGCCTCTATCTATGACGTGAACGAAAGCTTACCGCATGACCTGCCTGAGGACGGCGACTTTGATACCGTATCGGGTTGGGTGAGCGATATATTTGGCAAGATACCTGAAGTTGGCGAACAGCATGAGGCCAACGGTTACAACATCACCGTTTTGCGTAAATCAGAACAGAACGTTGAGTCGGTCAAGCTTGAGGTATTGCTCAACGAAGAGGACATGACCAATTTACATTAAGCCGCAACGCTTATGCAAATTTTCTATACGCCCGACATTGCTACCGGCGCTACCCACTACACCCTTACCGAAGAAGAAAGCAAGCATGCGATCCGCGTATTGCGACTGCAACAAGGCGATAGCCTTACCCTTGTGGACGGCCGCGGAGGGCTATACACAGCCAGCATCCTTGACTCGCACCCCAAAAAGACCTTACTGGTCATTACTGATACGAAACAGGAATATTGCAAGCGTGGCCACTACCTGCATATAGCGGTGGCACCTACCAAGAATATCGAGCGTATCGAGTGGTTCCTGGAAAAGGCTACTGAGATCGGTATCGACGAGATTTCATTGCTGCTATGTCAGCGTTCCGAGCGTAAAGAGGCCAAGGCCGAACGTTTGGATAAGATCATCACCTCTGCCGTAAAGCAATCACTCAAGGCCTATCATCCGCAGCTTAATGCGGTCCAGCCGTTCACCAAGTTGATCGATCAGCCTTTCGAGGGGCAAAAGTTCATTGCGCACTGCTTACCTGGCAAAGATAAGGTGAGTTTGGCTTCCAGGTTGGTACCTAAGGGTCGTTGCCTGATCCTGATCGGTCCTGAAGGTGATTTTACCGAAAAGGAAATAGCTGATGCTTTGAAAAATGGTTTCGAACCCATAACTTTAGGGGAGAGCCGCTTACGTACCGAAACCGCCGCCTTAGAGGCTTGCTTTGAAGTGAACTTTTTGAACCGTTAGTTCACGACTTGCGCTACGGGAGCGGATGATGACCATGCGATACAAGACCCTTTATATTAGCCTGATCGCTGTACTGTTTTGCAGTTACCGGCCTGTGCCTACCTATACGTTGGCCCGGCTCAAGTACAACGGTGGTGGCGACTGGTATGGCGACCGCACAGCCTTACCCAACCTGGTCAAATTTTGCAATCAACAGCTCAAGACCAATTTTAAGCCCGACGACGAGACCGTTGAGGTAGGTAGCAGCCAGATCTTCAATTATCCATTCATATTCATGACCGGGCACGGCAATGTGATCTTTTCTGATCTGGAGGCACGTAACCTGCGCAAGTATCTGATCGGTGGTGGTTTCCTACACATTTGCGATAATTATGGCATGGATAAGTTTATCAGGCCGCAAATGAAAAAGGTATTTCCAGAGCTGGAACTGGTGGAACTGCCATTGAACCATCCGATATATCACCAGAAATTTGATTTTGCCAACGGCTTGCCTAAGATACACGAGCATGATAATAAACGGCCTCAAGGATTCGGTTTGATATACAAAGGCCGCCTGGTGTGTTTTTACGACGTAGAATGCGATCTAGGTAACGGGTGGGAAGATGCAGGTACTTATGCAGGCGATAGTCCTGAAAGGAGGCTAAAGGCTCTTAAAATGGGAGCCAACATGGTACAGTACGCTTTAATGAGATAAGTGGCCTTGTAGTTGCGCAAAATTTACTAACACATTAATAATTAGCTATATTTGTTCTACTAATAGCTTGCGTGTGATCAAACATTACCTTCTTTCATCACTTTTTTTGGTGGTTGCTGCGATCGTGCCGGGCTGCCGTAAGTACGATACCTCTACGCCTGCAAAAGGTGACAGCACGGTCGTTGTTCCTCCACCTCTTGCCAATGTTTCTACTGCAGCGATCATATCAGCTAAAATAGAACTGAAAAATAACTTAGGAAAAACTACCGAAGACATAACCTGCTCTATCAATGCTAAAGATGAGATAGTGGCCGTATTGCCTAATGTAGATGATTCTAAAAGATTGGTGCTTACGTTCGCCACTCAAACAGCAAATGTTACGGTAAAAAATAAAGATACCTTAGTAGTAAGTGGTAAAACCGTGACCAATTATAGTAAGCCGGTCAATTTGGTGACCTTAGCCACTGATGGTAGCACTAAAACTTACAAAGTGATGGTTAAGATCTTTACAGGTCTGCCGATCCTCAAGTTAACCACATCAGGGCCGATCGTATCTAAAGATGATTATGTGAAGGGCACGTTAACGGTTGATCCTAACATGGAGTTTGACCAGCCTATAACCACCATACCATTGCAAGCTAAGGGTAGGGGTAATTCCACTTGGGTAATGTATCCTAAAAAACCATATCGCTTAAAATTCGATAATAAAGCGGCGATGCTTGGCATGCCATCGGCAAAAAATTGGGTACTTCTGGCCAATTACAATGATAAAACCTTGATGCGAAACCGCTTGGCTTTGGCGCTGGGACGCAGATTAGGTGCTGATTTTACTTCGGACAGCCGCTTTGTTGAATTATACCTTAATGGCGATTATGTAGGTAACTATTTGCTTACAGCACAGGTTGAGGTCAACGAGGCGCGGGTCAATATCAAAGAATTAAAACCCACCAATACATCCGACGAAGATATCACAGGTGGTTACTTATTGGAGCTTGATCAAAAAATGGACGAAGTACACTGGTTTAAAACCAAAAAAGATCTGCCATTCAGCATAAAATCTCCCGACGATATCACTCCACTACAGCTTAAATACATCACCGGTTACATGCAGGTCACCGAAGATGCCCTTTTTGCAGCAAATGCCAACGATTCTGTTAATGGTTATGCCAAGTACATCAATGTGGACTCGTTTTTAAAATGGTATTTTGTAGAAGAGATCTTCCAGACCACTGATGCGCGCGATTTTAGCAGCATATTTTACTATAAAGATCGCAACGGAAAGTTAGGCATGGGGCCAATATGGGATTTTGATACCAGTGCCGGCAATGTAGATTATGCGGCCACAAAGGATCCGGCAAGTTTTTGGTATATTAAATACGGTAAATGGTTCGAGCGTTTGTCTAAAGATCCTGCATTTGCCGCTAAGGTCAAACAGAGGTGGGCGCAAATAAAAGATAATGAGGTGAAGCAACTGCTGGCCGATATAGATGAAAATGCAGAATACCTTAAGTATTCCCAAAAAAGAAATTTTGTTCGCTGGCCTATATTGGGCACTTACGTATACCCTAACGCGGTAGTGACCGGCAGTTACGATAAAGAAGTGGAATATTTAAAGAGCTTTTTAACAAAACGGATCAACTGGATGAATAGCAACATGGCGTCTTGGTAGTTGTGAGCATTGAAAAGTTCGAAGGAAGCGGGTACTATACAGTATCCGCTTTTTTTGTGCTGTACGATAGGTAAATAAGAATGCACATTAACACGATCAGCAAGTTCATGTTGAGGATCCCCGCTGCAGATTTATTTTCGTGCTGTAACAATAGGTCATCCAGATAACTTTTGGCTATGTATCTGACTTCTTCAATGTCATTGCTTTTATCTATCGCCGTCTTTCTTTCAAATGTGAGGATATGTTGTTGGGAAGGTGAGGTATCTATGGCCGAAATAGCATCGCATAAAAAATAGAGTACGATACCCAACGCCAAAATTTTTAAAAGTTTATTTAATGTTGTATTCATGTGAACTGATGAGGTAATCGGTTTGTCTTAAGTATATAACATCAGTTACGGGCTTTTGGTGTATTCAAATAGAAAAAGCCTGCTATCTCAATAGCAGGCTTTATACGATCTCAGAGTGAATTTATTTCTTAGGCTTATAGGCCTGTGGTTTCTTCACGCTGAAGTGTGAGCGATTACCCGGATTGATCTCCGCCGGACCGATCATGCTCATGGCACATCGGAAGCCTATCTCGGCACTGGCATCACCTTGATCCATATAACGGCGGGTAGCAGGGTTAAGCCACATGGCACGGTCGTTCCATGAGCCACCTTTGTACACCTTCGAATGGTCATTCACTAAGGTGGTCACACCGTATAGAGTGTTATCGGTCGAGTCGGCAAAACCGCGCTGATCCGCTTTGAACGGCTTACCTGCCAGTGTTGCACCTGCCGGTGCTGCAGCCGGTACGCCATTTACGGTAGGAGCCACTGTAGTAGCCGGAGCTTTTGCACCCTGCTGCTGAGCAGTGAACTCTGCCCAACTCATTTTCTTATTCGATTTAGCAGCATCCTTGATCGGGCGGCCAAATTTGTCTTTTGCTAATATGCCTTTTTCAGGGTCAGATAAACGCTTGTTAGTATACTCGTTACCACGGAAAGGGTTGAAATCCTCTACGTCCTCAAAGGTCAACTGGCGGTAAGTGTCCTGTGTCCACTCATTAACGTTACCGGCCATGTTGTACAGGCCAAAGTCGTTCGGTTCGTACGAGCGCACCGGAGCGGTAATGTCGGCCTTATCGTTCAATGAACCACCCACACCCATGTTGTCACCTTCGCCACGTTTAAAGTTGGCCAGGATCAAACCGCGGGTACGTCTTTTAGGCGAACGCACACCCATGCCGTTCCAAGGATAGATCTTACCATCCTCAATGTTCTCGAACTGGGTATTGCCGGCCAAACCTAAGGCAGCATATTCCCACTCAGCCTCAGTTGGCAGGCGGTACGATGGTTTCAAGATGCCATCCTCCATACGTACTGATCTGGTAGCTTTGCCATTGGCACCGGCTTTGGCGTTGGGGTTAAGGTCTTTGATCGCGTTCTTGCCAGCCTTACCACCATACTGGTTATTCAGCAACATGTCGGTATCAAAAGGCTGGTCGGTGCCTTTGCCACTGGCGGCAACTTCTTTCCAGCTGGCCAAACGGCCGGTCTCGCGTAAAATATTTTCGTTGATCTGGTTGGTACGGAATGCACAGTAGTCTTGCGCCTGTTCCCAAGTAACACCTACCACCGGATAATCCTGGAAGGCAGGGTGCCTTAAGTAGCTGTCAACGTAAGGTTCGTTATAAGACAGGGGCCTGCGCCATACCAGTGTGTCCGGAGTGGCATTGTAATAGGCCTCACGATCGTTCGGGAAGGTGATCGCCAGATAGTGGAGGTAATCAAGCCAGTCCTGGTTAGATACCTCCGTTTCATCCATGTAGAACGAAGCGATGGTAACACGACGGCGATTGTTGTTGTTCTCGTACATCACGTCCTGATCGGCGCTGCCGCCCAGTACGAAGGTACCACCCTCAATGGCGATCAGGCCAGGGCCAGGTGCCGGGTGGGTCTTTTTAAAGCGCGTGTAGCCACCGTTATACTTATTGTTGTATACCACGCCCGTTTTTTGCGAGCGCATTGGCTTACTGCAACTGCCTAATATCGTCCCCACACATCCCAAAAGTAAAGCAGTTCTGGTAAAACGCTTGATCATGTTGTTTTAAAAAAATTAGATAGTAAAAATACAATAATTTATTTGAACGTAACTGTAATTCAAGTTGATAATAGTGATCGTAAAGTAAGCCGTTATACGGCAGTGAGGCTATTTGGTTACGTTAAGATCAATAAAAGATCAGCGCAGCCAATTTATGATTATTTATGAGTTCGGCATACAAGCGGTATCATCAATTTGAAAAAATACACCTAATTTGCGGCAATGATATTTGGTAAGCTTTCCGCTTTTATTACTGCTTGCTGCTTACTGCCCGGCATGCTGTTGGCGCAGGGTACCATAGGCAATTCGGGCACTACTACCAATGGTAGCTCAGGCGGGCTTCCTACCGCTGTGCCATTCCTCACCATAGCGCCCGACTCACGCTCAGGGGCAATGGGTGATGCAGGCGTGGCGTTAAGCCCCGACGTGAACGCCAATTACTGGAACCCATCCAAACTGACCTTCATTGACGAACCTGGCCAGGATCAGGCCTCCCTGTCTTACAGCCCATGGTTGCGTAATTTGGTGGGGGGGATCAACCTCGCTTATCTAAGCTACGCTCACCGGCTGGATCAGCGCAATACCATAGGTGCCTCGTTACGTTATTTTAACCTCGGGAGCGTGCAGCTGGTAGATGCGAACCAGAATTCACAAGGCACTTACACACCCAATGAATTTTCGATAGATGGCTCGTTCGCGCGCAAGTTCGGGCAAAACTTCTCGCTCGGGCTTACCCTGCGTTACATCCATTCGGGTATAGCCAGCGGCGGCTCGTTGAACGGGCAGCAAGTGAACTCAGGCAACGCAGTAGCTACCGATGTATCTGGCTACTATCAAAAATATACCCGTCAATTTGGCAAAGAAGCCTTGCTGGCCTTCGGCCTTAACATGTCGAACATTGGTACCAAGATAGGTTACACGATGTCGGGCAAGCGGTATTTTTTACCGGCCAACCTGCGCCTTGGTGTGGCCGATACCTGGACACTTGATCAGGTGAACACCTTTACTGTAGCGTTCGACCTAAATAAACTGCTGGTTCCTACGCCGCCCATCCGTAACAGCAGCGGCAATATCATTAGAGGGTATGACGACGACCGTTCTATCCCGTCAGGCGTGTTCGGTTCCTTTGGCGATGCGCCAGGTGGCTTCCGCGAGGAACTGCACGAGATCAGTTATGCCGGCGGCGTAGAGTATGGTTATGATAAGCAGTTGTTCTTGAGGGCAGGGTATTATTATGAGAATCCGAATAAGGGTAACCGCCAGTACGGTACCTTAGGTGCAGGCTACAAGTACGACATCTTCAGGTTCGACCTTTCATACCTGGTGGCCACACAACAAAAAAGTGCATTGGCCAATACGCTGCGTTTTACCGTGATCGCTAACTTTGGCAGCAAATAATATTTTAGTACGATGAGTAAAACACGCATTGGTTTTGGTTTTGATGTGCACCAAATGAAAGAAGGGCATCCATTCGTAATGGGAGGTGTTACGCTGCCACATCATTCGGGCGCCTTTGGCCACTCAGATGCCGATGTGATCGTTCATGCCATATGTGATGCGTTGTTAGGTGCTGCCAACCTGCGCGATATCGGTTATCATTTCAGCAATAAGGACGAGCGCTGGCGCGGCATCAGTAGCTTGATCCTGTTGGAGCATGTGGTGGAGCTACTTGATGAAAAGGACTGGACCATCGGTAATATCGACGCCATGATCTGCCTCGAGGCGCCCAAGATCAACCCGCACATCCCTGAGATGAAAGCTCACATTGCCCGCGCGGCAGGCATCAGCGAAGAAGATATATCGATCAAAGCTACCACTAACGAACAAATGGGCTTTATTGGCCGCGGCGAAGGTGTAGTAGCCTACGCCGTCTGTTTGATCGAGAAATGATAGATAAACAAGAAGCCCCTGCCGATCGGCAGGGGCTTCTTGTTTATGGTCTAACTGATCTCTCTCTGATCAATTGGCTTGCTCGTCGGCCTTTACATTACCTGTACGTTTCAATATCCCCCAACCGCTGTGCTGGCCTTTAAGGGCACGGCGTAATGATTTGAACAGGATATAGTACATCAGCTGCCTCCACACAAAGCGTTGTGGGATAATGTACAGCAGCTTGCGATAGCTTTCCTTCTCCATCTTAAAGGCGATCATAGATACGATCAGGTCGATCACGATGAAGGCGAGATAAAAGGCGAATATCTTTTCCGGATGATCACTGAACAAGCCACCGATCATCATCAGATCTGCCAATGGCGAGAACAATGGCAGTATGATCTGGAAGATCAATATGTTAGGCATGCCCACCATACCAAAGTAACTGTACTTGCGGTTAAATAAGGCATCACGGTTCTTCCAAAAACTCTGCATCACCCCGTAACTCCAGCGGAAACGTTGCTTAAGCAACATGTTCACGTTCTCAGGCGCCTCAGTATAGGCAATGGCTTCACCGGCATTACGAACGATGTAGCCTTGCTTCAGGATACGCATGGTGAGGTCGCAATCCTCGGCCAGGGTATCCGTAGTAAATCCGCCAGCTTTATTAATGGCTTCCTTGCTAAAAGCGCCGATCGCTCCCGGAACCACGGTAATGCTATTCAGCAGATCAAATGCACGGCGGTCCATGTTCTGTGCCGTAATGTACTCGATAGATTGCCAGCGGGTAATGATGTTGGTCTCGTTACCTACCTTAACGGTACCGGCAACGGCGCCGATCTCGGCATCAGTAAAGTACGACATTAAGTGCAATATAGCGTCGTTCTTGAGCAGGGTATCGGCATCGATGCAAACCACATGGTCATACTGCGCCTTGCCAATGCCGTAGTTAAGGGCCGATGCTTTACCGCCGTTAGGTTTGGTGTGTACCTTCACCAATGTATGATCTTGGTAAGCCGCGCTCACAACTTCGTAGGTGCGATCCTTTGATCCATCGTCGATAAATAAGATCTCCAGTTTGGGGTACTCCAGTTGTAAGAGGCTCTCGATCGTCTTGGTAGCGGTGATCTCTTCGTTATAAGCGGGCACGATGATGCTTACCGGTGGAAGCTGATCAACGTCGATCTTGCGGGTAGTGTCCTTTTTATTTCCGGCATATTGACGCAGCGCCAGTATTCCGATCAAAATGATACGACCCACGGCCAAGAATATAGCCGATAAGAACAGGTACAATAAGATCCAGTTGCCATAGAACAGTCCAATGTTGAACATATCGTACAGCGTGCCCGTAACACCTGAGTCAGCATCATCCTTCACCGGTGGCATCAGTTCATCCTTCTTTTTGTGAAGCACATCGGCAATGGTGGTGAACTGATAACCATGCGTTTTAAAATAATGGATGATACGTGGTAGGGCCTTGATGGTTTCCTCACGGGTATCGCCACCTGCATCGTGCAATAGCAACATCGATCCATTATTGGCCTGGGCAATTGTGCGGGCAACTATGCTGTCGGCCGTAACGCCGGGCTCCCAGTCGTGCGGGTCAATAAATTCACCAATGTTGATGTAGTTCTCCTCCTTACTTTTAGCTACCGGAATGATCTCGGCAAGGGTCTGCGGCTCTGCATCGGCGTTGAACGGCGCCCTGAACAGTATGGTACTGTGGCCCGTTACCGACTCGATGAGTTTACGGGTAGAGTTAAGTTCGAGGCTTACGCGCTGCAAGCTGATCTGCGATATATCAGGGTGGAAGAACGTGTGATTACCGATCTCGTATCCCTCATCATAGATGCGGCGCAAAAGCGGCATATTCTTCTCTACCATGGCGCCCACCACAAAGAACGATCCGGGCACCTTTTCCTTTTTCAGAATGTCGAGTATGCGTGGCGTGTAGTTTGGGTCAGGACCATCATCAAAGGTAAGCACCACCTTTTTAGGGGCGTAGCCGTAGCGCCTGATCACGTATTTGGTAGGCAATTTTTGATAATCCTGCCCAGTGATCAAAAAGTTCTTATCGTCAAAGCTCACGGCGATCTGGCCCGTTTGCGGTACGCTCACCAGGTCAAGCACCTCACCGTCGCCCACATAGTCGATACGGTCATTCAAACCTACGGCAGCGAAGTTCTTTTTATCGATACCTGTCTTGCGCAGCGTATCTGCCGATAGATTCTTTTGTATAAAGGTCCACAAGCGTGGGTCCTCGAAGCCTAAACGCCATAACGCGATACCGCCCGTGGCCCAGTCATCGGCCATACGCATCACGTTGAAGTTAGTGGCCGCATCGGCAAAGTAAACGGTATGCTGTACGCTGTCGGTGCCTTTGTAAGTAAAACTCGAATTGCCCGATCCGGGATCAAATTGGATCTTGCTGTTGTTCTCTTTGGCGGTACTGATAGCCGTGGTATAACCCATTGGCTGGCCAATGTTGTTCTGCGGCCAGTCGTACCCGCCACCTACTATGGTCAGGATCACCTTGTTGCTGGGAACCTGCTCGCATACATCATCCAATATCTCTTCCACCCAATGCTGGTGCGATACATCGCCCGCGTTGCTGGTCTCGTTATGCTGGTCAATGGCCATCACGAACAGGTAGTCGTTCACCGTTTGCAGGAACTTGAGGTCGTACTCATCATCGCCCGGCCAAACACCCTGCGTTACCCAAAAACCCTGCTCGTGCAAGGTGGCATACAACTCCTTTTCGAAGGCTTTAAATGCGGGGCCGTTACGTTTCTTAATATTATCGAACCCAAGGTCGATGCCCTTGAGTTTATGCTTGTTCAGCTGATCAACTATGTTGTTGATGAACGAGGTACGCAGCTTTTTATCGCCTACGATGCGGTCCACATCCTTGGTATCAAAACCGCCGGTGGTGTTGGTGTAGTTAATGTAATTGCTCAACCTTACGATCACCGGTTTGCGGTAACGGCGATTGATATTGGTGAGCCCGGTGTCGAGCCTTACGGTAAGGGTGTCCTGACCCGGTGTTATGGCAAAGCCCTCGGTCACGATCAGGTCGAGCTTACTGATATGTTCGGCCAGTGAGTAGTAGGCCTGAGGCTCCCAGGCCAGGTAAAAGCCAGCATTGATACGGTCCTTATTATTAGGATGCTTGAGTTGATGGCGGCGTAACGCATTGCGTAGTTCCTCCAATCGGGCCTTATCTACCTTGAAATCGCGGTACTCGGTAGAGCGTTTCAACTTATTCAGCTGCGCGGTGGTCAGCTTTTTTTGAGTAGGGATAAGATTGGGAAGATCAGGATATTGCTTGGAGGTAACGGTGATGGCCGCACCGACCACGCCGCATATGAGCACGAACAGGATGCCTCGGCTTAACCACTTGAAACGGTTCCAACGGGTAGGGCTATCGGCTTGAAAGATCTGTTTGTTATTAGGCATTAGGGTTTAGCTTTGCAGGCTGCAAATTTAACGGTTTTGTATAAAACCGTGAATTAGAAGACAATTAAGATCAGGAGCGGGGTTTATTAACGTCGATATTGGAGAAGTCGACACCGCATTTACAGTTAGAGCCACAGCCCTTTTTTACATAAAGGCTCTTATAAAGCATGCGGCCCACATAAAATATGGCAGCTGCAAAAAGCAATATGATAGCTATGGTCTGAAAACTCATGACGGCACAAATTTAAGGTAACGCTTGGTACTATTACGTAACAGAAGTGTAATTTAGTTCAACGCACGGGCAATGCTCTCAACTGCCTGATATAGCTTGAAGTAGGAATTGCGGTATAATGGTGTGCTGTGTGGCCTTGATCTTGGCCGGATCCTGAACGTCTGCAAGTAGCGCATAGTAACCTGCCTCTCCACGATCTGCGATCAGTTCATGGCGCTTGTCTGCACCGGTAAGATATTCGGTCAGTATCTCGGCATCAGCCTCGGGGTGGAACTGCGTGCCAAAAAAGTAGGGATCGAAACGAATAGCCATCATAGCAGGCGGATCATCCTGCTCTCCGGGCTCCTGTTCAGTAGCCACCAGTGTGGCACCGGTCTGTTCGAAGCGTTCCTGATCAGGATGCACCACCTGCCAGGATCGGGAATCGAGCGCATAGAACGGGTCACTCAATGAAGCCAAAAGTGGCTCGTAGCCGGTGATCTGTACTGGTACCACACCGTATGAAGGTATTTTGCGTAAATTGACGGTGCCCAAACGCCACCGCCTGCACATCAGTTGAAAAGAGTGGCAAATGAACAGCACATGTTTCTTAATAGTGCCTTCGGTATGATTATGGCGTTGGAGGCGCTCGATCAGGTCAAAGTAATTGTTCTCCCATTCGCTGCCCTCGCTAGCTAAAGGATCGCCGGGGCCACCACTCGACAGGTAGATATCATGATCAGTGTCAGGCAATTGGTTGCTGCCCCGTACGTCGAATATCTCGATCTTGAATTGAAAGCCATGCTCATCTTCAAAATTTTCCAACACCTTTTGTATGGCCATGATGCCCTGGTTAACTATACCATCATAAAGATCCAGTATGGCTACTTTAACAGGTGGGGGATGGCTCATTGGATATATATGGATAGAAGTATGTGACTTGCGTAAATATACGAACGTCATCACGAAAATTACCAGTTCACCTATGTGTTCACTAAAAAGGCGGTTGATATCTATTGTCGATGTGTTATGTTCTAATTTTCAAATATTTGTAAAAAGCTGAGCATGCTTTTAAATGCCATAAAATAAGCGTATCTTTGCGCAAATTTTAAGAGGCATTTCATGCAAAATCAGATCCGTAATATTGCTATCATAGCACACGTTGACCACGGTAAAACCACTTTGGTCGATAAGATCCTTCATAGCTGCGCTATCTTCCGCGATAATCAGGAGACAGGCGAGCTTATCCTTGACAACAATGATCTGGAACGCGAGCGTGGTATCACCATCGTTTCAAAGAACGTTTCAGTACGTTATAAAGATGTAAAGATCAACATTATCGATACCCCTGGTCACGCCGACTTTGGTGGTGAGGTTGAGCGTGTGTTAAAAATGGCCGATGGTGTATTGCTGTTGTGCGATGCTTTTGAAGGTGCCATGCCACAGACCCGTTTCGTAACTCAAAAGGCTTTGGCCTTAGGTTTGAAACCGATCGTGGTAGTTAATAAAGTTGATAAAGAGAATTGCCGTCCTGAAGAGGTTTACGAGCAGATCTTTGAATTGTTCTTCAACCTTGATGCTACCGAAGAGCAACTGGATTTCCCGGTGATCTACGGTTCATCTAAACAAGGCTGGATGAGCACTGATTGGAAGCAAAAAACAGAAGATATATTCCCGTTGATGGATGCCATCCTGGAAAATATCCCTGCTGCTCCTTACAATGAAGGTACACTTCAAATGCAGATCACTTCTTTGGATTACTCATCATTCGTTGGTCGTATCGCGATCGGTCGTGTGGCCCGTGGTACCATCAAAGAGAACCAGCCGGTATCATTAGTAAAACGTGATGGTACTATCCAAAAATCACGTATCAAAGAACTTTACACCTTTGAAGGTTTAGGTAAAGTTAAAGCTACCGAGGTTAACGCCGGTGATATTTGCGCTGTTGTAGGTATCGAAGGTTTTGAGATCGGTGATACTATCGCTGACTTTGAGAAACCAGAGCAATTAGAGGTTATCAAGATCGACGAGCCGACCATGAACATGTTGTTCACGATCAACAACTCGCCTTTCTTTGGTAAAGAAGGTAAATTCGTTACCTCACGTCACGTACGTGACCGTCTGTACAAAGAGATGGAGAAGAACCTTGCCCTTAAAGTGGTCGAGACCGATTCTCCTGATTCATACTTAGTATATGGCCGTGGTATCCTCCACTTATCTGTACTGATCGAGACCATGCGTCGCGAAGGTTACGAGTTACAGGTAGGTCAGCCACAGGTTATCGTAAAAGAGATCGACGGCGTTAAATGCGAGCCTATCGAGGTGTTGACCGTTGACGTACCGGGCGATGTTGCCGGTAAAGTGATCGAGTTGGTAACTCAGCGTAAAGGCGAGTTATTGATCATGGAACCAAAAGGTGATCTGCAGCACTTAGAGTTCGAGATCCCATCACGCGGTATCATAGGTTTGCGTAACAACGTGCTGACCGCTACTGCAGGTGAGGCGATCATGGCACACCGTTTCAAAGCTTACGAGCCTTGGAAAGGGACTATCCCTGGCCGTTCTAACGGTGTACTGGTTTCTATGGAGACCGGTAAGACCACTGCTTTCTCGATCGATAAATTGCAAGATCGTGGCCGTTTCTTCGTTGATCCGGGTGTTGATATCTACGAAGGTCAGATCCTGGGCGAGCACATCCGTGACAACGACCTGGTGGTTAACCTGGTAAAAGGTAAACAATTGACCAACATGCGTGCATCAGGTAGTGATGATAACGTACGTATCGCGCCGGCTATCAAATTCTCATTAGAGGAATCAATGGAGTACATCCAGGCTGATGAGTATATCGAGGTTACGCCGCAAAGCATGCGTATCCGTAAGATCTACCTTACCGAGAACGAGCGTAAGATCAACGCTAAACGTTTCCAGAACGCTTAATTTTATTAAGCACAACATATTTGATAAGCGAACCCCGGCATTGATCGGGGTTCGCTTTTTTTATACCTTTGTGCCCAACTTATGCGCATTCCCAATATCCCCGGTTTTGACCAGCAGGCTTTACAAAAGTATTTCAAAAATACGGGGATGCTGATGTTGGCCAAGGTGGGCAGCCAGGTCATCAAAATGATCGTGAACAGCTTTGTGCTGTCTACCTATCTAGGTACCGAGCGGTATGGCATACTTAACTATCCAATGGCGCTGGTCACCTTTTTCATGGCGATCGCTGCTCTTGGTTTGGATGGCTTTGTCACTCGCGAGATTGTTAATCACCCTGAAAGGAAAGGCTCATTTTTAGGCACCGCATTCTGGATGCGGATGGCGGCAGGCTTGTTAACCCTGCCTTTGCTGTACATGGTTTACCTGATACAGGACCACTTTAAGCACTTGGATACACCGGTCAACTATGTGATGATCGTCGGTCTGGTCTCGGTGGTGCAGTCGGTCAACATCATTGAAAGCTTTTTTCAGGCCAAAGTACAGGGTAAGTATGTGATGTATGTGCAGGTGTTCGGCAACATCGCTTCGGCCGTGATCAAGTTGCTGATGGTATTCATGCAGGCGCCGTTGATATTCTTTATTTACGCACTCCTTTTAGATGCGGCGATATTGGCCTCTGGGTATCTGCTGGCTTACCGCTCAAGTGGCAATAGCATCGGTGAATGGAAGTTCAAACCTGCTCTTGCCGTTTACCTTCTAAAAAGGTCTTGGCCTTTGGCATTTTCGGCTGTACTGGTATCCATTTACATGAAGATCGATCAGGCCATGATCACCAGTTACCTGGGCGAGGCTGAGTTAGGCATCTATTCTACCGTGGCGCAGTTAAGCGAAAGCTTTTACTTTTTACCGGTGGCTGTGGTCACCTCTGTTTTCCCGGCTATCATTTATGCCCGCAAGACCGATCACGCCCGATATTTGAAGCGCTTGCAAAATATGTACGACCTTATGGTGGTGATCAGTGTGTCGGTCGCTTTGTTCATGACCTTTGCTTCCACATATATATACCACATAGCTTTTCGTGACCATCCCGAATGGTGGGCAGGTGCACCGGTGCTGGCAGTCCACGTTTGGGCAGGCATATTCGTTTTCCTGGGAAGTGCCAGCGGGCAGTACCTGATCGCTGAAGGTTATTTCAAACTGTCCATGCTGCGTACCGGGGTGGGAGCCATCGTGAATGTGCTGTTGAACATTTATCTTATCCCCAAATATGGCATCATCGGCGCGGCTTATGCAACCCTTGTAGCTTATGCTGTAGCCACATTTTTTATCCTGTTCATTCCTAAAACTCGGGCACAGGGTGTGCAAATGTTAAGATCTTTATTCTTAATTTCACTTTTTCAAAAAGCATTCAGTCGTTGAGCAACTTTTCACTACTTGTAGATATCCTTCAGAAGCCCAAAAGGCTGCGTTCTTTGCTATCATTCAATAGCAAGGGTTATTTGAACACCATAGGCTGGCTCAGGGCATTTGATGATCAGGCCCCTGTTGATGCGCAAGGCAACCCGATCCCGTGGGTAACGTATTCATTCATTGATTTTATCAAGGATCGGCTTCGTCCCGAGCATGCTGTGTTCGAGTTCGGGTCGGGTAACTCTACAGCTTTTTACGCGCAGCGTACCGGCATAGTGGTATCGGTAGAGCATGATAAAGAATGGTTCGATAAAGTGACCAAAGACAAGCCCGACAATGCCGAAGTAATATACTGCGAGCTACAGCGCGACGGCGATTACTGCCGTATGCCGGTGAAACTGGGCGAGGAGTTCGATATCATCATTGTTGATGGCCGCGACCGTGTGAACTGCTGCATACAGGCTGTGGAAGCCTTATCGGCAAGTGGCGTGATTGTACTGGATGATTCAGAGCGCCCTGACTATCGCGACGCTATCACTTATTTGACCGATAAAGGTTTCAGGCAGATACCGTTCAGTGGTATATCGCCGGGATTGTTCTACTACAAATCCACCACGGTTTTTTACAAAGACAATAACTGCTTAGGGATCTGATCACATGGCCGACGATAAACTGAGCGGCAACGTAAAGACCGCCTACGACGAATTTTACAAAAAGCATGATGAGGCCTGGCGCATGCTGGGCGCCAAATACAAAGCACAACACATCATTGAGGTTTGTAAGGGATATACCTTTGACCGTGTGTTGGAAGTTGGTGCTGGTGACGGCAGTATACTCAAGATCTTATCCGAACAAAATTTTGCGCCAGAATATCATGCGGTAGAGATATCGGACAGTGGCGTAGAATACATACGCTCACGCAATATCGACAAATTAGTATCGGTTCAGGTGTTCGATGGTTATCAGTTGCCTTTTGCAGATGACAGCTTCGACCTCATTATCCTTTCGCACGTTTTGGAGCATGTTGAGCATGAACGCCTGTTGCTTCGTGAACTTAAACGCGTCGCCAAAACGTGCGTGATCGAAGTTCCGCGTGATTACAAGACCAACGTTGATGACCGCATCAAACACTTCCTGGCTTACGGGCACATCAACATGTACACGCCTACCTCATTACGATACTTGCTCCGTACCGAGGGCTTTAAGGTAGAGCGTGACCTCACCTCTATGATCGAGCCGGAGGTGACCAGGTTCAATACCTACATCAATCAAAAGAAGCCTAAAAGCCTGGTGACCGACCTGAAGATCACTGCCGAGTTCGGGTTGAAAAAAGCTGTTGGCAGCCTGATGGGCAAAAAGAAACAGGAACAACTGGCCAATGCCTACACGGTATTGTGCAGCAAGACGACCAAACAGGCCGATATTTTTTAGCCAACAACGGGATGCAGCACTTAGCCCCCATAGCCCTTTTTTTGTACAACCGGCCTGATCATGCGCGCCGCACGCTCAGCTTTTTGCAGCAAAACGAACTGGCTGCTGATTCCCGTTTGTTTATCTTCTCTGATGGGCCCCGTACCACTGCCGACGAGGTCAAGGTGCAGGACGTACGTCAACTGGCCCGCACCGTAACGGGTTTCAAGTCGGTAAAACTGATCGAACGCAGTATGAACGTAGGTTTGGCCAACTCCATCATTAGCGGCGTTACGCAACTGGTGCAGGAGTACGGCAAGGTGATCGTATTTGAGGATGACCTGTTGTCATCGCCCTATACGCTGCGTTACTTTAATGATGCACTCGACCGTTACCAGGAAGTGCCCGAAGTGATGCACATTGGCGCTTATATGTATGATCTGAAAGTGCCAGATCTGCCGCCGACCTTTTTTTACCGGGCCGCCACCAGTTGGGGCTGGGCCACCTGGGCGCGGGCGTGGCAACATTTTGAACCCAATATCGATGTGTTGATGCAGCAGTTCGACAAGGAGAGGATCCACCAGTTCTCGATCGAGGGCACCATGAACTTTTGGAAGCAGATGCAGCAGTTCAAAGCAGGCAAAAATAACTCCTGGGCCATACGCTGGTATGCCTCCATATTTTTGAGGAACGGTTTAACGCTCAACCCTTCGCACTCACTCATTCAGAACATTGGCCATGATGGTAGTGGCCGCCACTCTAACCTCGAAGATATATACGATGTGCAAATGGCCCGCGAGCCGGTCACCTTCTTTCCATCCGCGATACACGAAGACCCGCAAGCCTATCAAGCCATCAAAAGCTTCCTGAAAAGCCGCAAAGGCACGCTGTGGCAACGAGGCATCAGATTCTTAATACAAATGCGCGAAAAGTATTTGAAGTGAACTGAAGCTATGTCATCGTGAGGCGCGAAGCGATCCCTGGTCAGATACACCGGCCACACATGATCAATGAAAGCCTTGATCTTACAATAATAAGTTCTAACTAAAGCACCGCTTTCACCACGATATAAGGCGACAACGCCTTGCTCTCGATCGGGATGATCTTGGTGAATATCTTGCCGGCTGTCCATATGGTTTTGAGGAACGCCTTAGTAAGGGCGCTTTGCTGAGCTTTATTCTCCAGCCATATCGAAAAGTGACCGTAATAAAATGAACTGACCTCTTTTAAGCCTAACTCTTTGCAGTACTGCGCCAGCTTGACTGGGTCCATACTACTGATGTTATGCTTATTATAGTTATCCATATCATAACTGCGCTGCACCCAGCCATTAACGCCGGTGAAGTTGGGCAGCGTTATAAATAGGGTACCGCCCGGTTTCAAAAAAGGTAAGTGACGAGCGATCACATCCTTGGTGTCATTGAAATGCTCGATCAGTCCGCATGATAGTACGAGATCATATTTTTCCTCCGGCTGGTAGGTGAACAGGTCGCCCTCGATCACCTTGATATCGTCGTCCTTAAGTTGGTTGGCCGCAAGTACCTCTTTCAGGATAGGCTGGTGTACATAAAAGTCGAACAACGAGGTATCGAGCCCAAAATACTTTTTCAGGAAGATGGCGTAGTAACCAGGAAATCCGCCCAACTCGATGGCCGTGCAGAATCCCTTGCTGCTTAGCAGATCTTTAAATAACCGGTGAAACGTATAGTTGGCGGGCACCTCTACGGCGAGCCCCGTCTTTGATTCCCAGTAATTAGCCCAAAAGTTACGGTCGGTGAGTTCGTTGCTCATGTATGATGCAAAGAAAAGAAAAAAACACCTCTACTCAACCCTCTCCAGGGGAGAGGAAGCAAAAATAGAAGAGGGCTTTTAAGGTCCTCCCCCTTGGGGGAGGACTCAGGTGGGGGTGTTACTTCAGTTGTTTCAAAATTTCGTCTATCGCCTTATCCAACTGCGGATCTTGGCCGGTCAAACGATCAGTAAAGGTTGTTTTGATGTAGATGTCGGGTTTAACGCCTTCCTTCTCCACATCTTTGCCATCGAGCGTAAAGCAACCCCAGGCCGGTATGCGATAGCTCGAACCGTCAACAAGTCCTTTGGCACTGGTGAAAATGATCCAGCGGTAGGTCTCGGTGCCAATGATCTTGCCCAGGCCAAGCGCCTTGAAGCCCTGAGCGGTCATCTCGCCATCGCTCAGCGTTTGCTCATTAATGAGCAGCACGATCGGTTTGGCCGCAGGGGCAAAATTAGGCTGCGGTGAGCGCTTACCATCACGATACTGCCATTGCAGGTAAGGGCGCTGCATCAAAAAGTTCAATACGTTGTCGTGCACGTTGCCGCCGGTGTTGTATCGCAGGTCAAGGATCAGGGCATCTTTTTTATAAGCATCGCCTACCATGTCCTCATAAAAGGTTTGTAGTGATTGACCGCCCATGTCCTTCATGTACACATAAGCGATACGGTTCTTACTTTTATCGGTCACGATCTTGCGGTTGTTCCGGATCCATTCGTCGTAAAGGTTGGCCTTCAACTTAGCGGCTGGTTCTGGATGAATTTTAACGTTGACATTGGTACCCGAGCGTTCAAAGCCCAGTTCCAACTCATCATCGGCCGATGGTTTGGTGAAGTACATGTCGCGATCCTGTTTCTCATCCACCGCAACTCCGTTCACGGTCTTAAGGCGGTCGCCTGGTTTAACGTTGATGCCTTTGCGGTCGGCGTTGCTCAGGTCGGCTATATGGTCAACTTTATAAGGATCGCGATCATCGAACACGATACCGGTCTCCATGGTCACGTAGCGCAGGTTGGTACGTTCTTCCATACCACGCGAATTGAAGCCCATGTGTGAGGAATTAAGCTCGCCCAATAGGTCCTCCAGCAATAAGCGCAGGTCGGCACGGTTGTTCACATAAGGTAAATAGGCGGCATAAACATCATGTAGTTTAGCCCAGTCAGCGCCATGGAAGGTACCGTCATAATAGTTCTCCTCCAAACCGGCCCAAGCCTCATCGAACATCTGTTTAAATTCGCTGGAAAGGTTACGGTCGAAGCGGTAACTCATGGCTACCTTATCCACCTTGTTCTGGTCAAGGTTGAGTTTATACAGGTCACCCGAGCTACCCAACAGGTAATACTTGTCGCCGCCACTAACGATGTCGAAACCATACACGTCGGCGCCGGCTACCTTTTCGGTCTTGTTATTCTCAAAGTTTTCGATAGTGGTACGATATACGGCACGTTTACCTTCACCCTGATCCGATACATAATACACCAGGCTCTTGTCGCCCTTCTGGATCACATAAGGCGCTTCCTGCTGGCCAAAATCCGGGCTGATGCGCTCGAGGCGTTTCATCAGGTCGTCGGTATCGATCACTATATCGGCCGGTGCTTTCGGGGTAGGCTGTTCCGATATCTTTTTAGGTTCGGCCTTTTTGGCCTTGGTCTTGGCGGTGGTGGCCGGCGTGTCCTTCTTCTCCTCTTTAAATAGCTCCCGGTACTTATCCAGCTTGAACGCCTCATCGAATTTTTGTAAAGGCATGCGGTAGATATGAGCGTCATTAGTTCCGTACGGATATTCAGGCTTAGCGCGCGACGAGCTAAAGTAGATGTACTTGCCGTCAGGCGACCAGAACGGGTCAGACTCTGTTACGCCAGTATTGGTTAGGTTGAGGGTCTTGCCGCTTTGCAGGTCATGCACAAAAAGATCAAGTTCAAAGTTGCGGCGTGCATTAAATAATACATATTCCCCATTAGGCGAAAAGCGGGGCTGCGGCGATTGGAAAGCCCATATCTCGTCCTTGACGATGGTCTTGCTCGCCAAAGTTTTTAGGTCGATGGTACGCACCTCGTCTCGGCCGCTCAGGTATATGCCTTGCGTGCGGTTCTTGTTTAAGGTAAGCTGGCGGTTGCTGCGTTTATCGGCAGTGAGCTGTTTAGGTTTGCCATTACCGTCGGCGCTGATGGTGTACCAATTCACATAGCCACCCAGGGTTTGGTTATAGATCAACGTGCGGTTATCGGCCAGCCATTTGGCTTCGGTAACACGTTCGCTGCTGTTGCGTTCGATCTTTTGGATGAATTTACCATCAGCATCGCTAACAAATAGCTCACCGCGTGATACCAGCACTAATTTCTTTCCATCGGCCGATAGGTCTGCCGCCTCGATCTTACCGCTGATGTCGAATTCCTGCTCCTTAGGCAATACGTTATTGCGGGTAAGCGATAAACCTATCTTTTGAGTGGCTTTGGTAGCCACATCATAAATGTACAGCTGGTAATCTTTCTCGAACACTACCTTGCGGCCATCAGCACTTACCGACGGACGTTTGATGGACGTGCTGAACTGGGTCAACGCCGTCTTTTTACCGTTGTCGAAAGTGTAAAGATTATACTCACCGTTACCCTCATCGCTAATAAAATAGATGTTGCCTTTGCTATCTATAGTAGCGTCAAAGTCCTTTCCTATCCACGTAGTATATTGCTTGTAGGCTTTGGTCTTGGGATCGTACGACTGGATATCTGGGTTATAATCACCTTTGTAATGTTTACGCTGCGGAAAACGGAAGCTTTCCCATGTGTTACCGAAGAATAATTCACCAGTTTTAGGATGCGGCGTGAGGCCATGTATGGTATTGAAGTAGTTGCCGAACAAACGTACCGCCGTACCGCCGGTGATCGGCACACTATAGGCCGAAAACGAGTTATAGCGTCCTGAAGTAAAATAGATGGTCCTGGAATCCCAACTCCAGGAGGCTACATCATCGAACGATTCGTTGTAGGTCAGTTGTTTGACATCGCCACCGGTCAATGGCATCACGTATACATCGCTGTTTCCATACTGATTGGCCGAAAAGGCCAGCCACTTACCATCGGGCGATACTTTGGGATTGGTCTCGAGCCCCTGCATGGCGGTCAATCTAACGGCGTTGTTACCGTTGATATCGGCCTTCCAAATGTCGCCTTCAAAACTGAAAACGATGGTGTTGCCGTCGGGCGTTAGGGTAGGGTACGAAGTGAAGTAGCTTGAGGCTTGCTGTGCAAAACCCGGTAATGAAAGGCCGACCGATAAGGCAAAGGCGGCGATTGATCTTTTCATATAACTGATCTGTTGAATAACTGTGCCGATAAAATGTATTTTTGAACCATGCTAAAAGTAGTGCATATCAATACTTATGATGGTAACGGAGGGGCTGGCCGCGCGTGCTTGCGGTTGAACAAGGCCCTGCAAGCCGAAAATATCGATTCTAAAGTAATTGTGCACTATAAATTTGGCAAAGATCCGCAGATCGGCACCTTTAATAAGAATGCCGTGCAAAAGGCCTACACCGCCGGTACCATCATATTGGAGCGGATACTGGCCAAGCGCTTCCTGAAACCACAAAAGCGTACGCCGTTCTCGTTCTCCTGGTTCGGGCGGTCGGTGATCCATCATCCTGATGTGAAGGCCGCCGATGTGATCCACCTCCATTGGGTGAACCATAGCTTTTTAGACCCTAAACATTTAGCCGAGCTGGCCAAGCTCAACAAACCCATCGTTTGGACATTCCATGATAGCAACGCATTCACTGGCGGTTGCCACGTGCGTTATACCTGCGACCACTTTTTGCGTCAATGCGGTCATTGCCCATTGCTAAAAAAGCCCGATGCCAATGATATCTCGCATCGTATATGGACACAAAAGAACGAGGCTTACCAAAAGATGGATATCAATGTCATTGCGCCAAGTTCGTGGATGCTGAGTTCAGTGCTATCAAGCAGTTTGATGCATGATAGGCCGGTGCTGCAGATACCCAATACTTTGGAGACCGATGTCTTTAAGCCAGTGAACCGTTCTGAAGCGCGCAAACAACTGGGATTACCTGAAGACAAGATCATCTTCCTGACGGGTTTTATGCCTTCGCGCAAGGACCTTCATAAAGGTACCAGCTATTTGATGGACAGTCTGGAGATGCTTAAAACCCGCTTGGGCAGCCGGGCAGATCATGTGGAATTGGTAGTATTCGGTAACCGTGATGCTAATAACGTACCTGAGCTGGCTTTTAAGGCCAACTTTTTAGGCACCATCAATGATGATCAGCGACTGGCCTTGTGCTATGCTGCTGCAGATGCGTTCCTGATCCCGTCCCTTGAGGATAACCTGCCTTATACCGTCATGGAATCGCTATCGTGCGGTACACCGGTGGTTGCCTTTACCACGGGTGGTATACCCAATATGGTGGAGCATGAACAAAACGGGTACCTGGCCACCTACAAGTCTGCGGAGAGCTTCACCGACGGCATGCAGTGGATCATTGACCATAACGACCGCGCGGACTTGCAGCAGCATGCCCGTGATACGGTGATGAGCAAATTTTCGGAAAAGGTGATCGCGCAAAAGCATATTCAGCTTTATGAGCAACTGTTGGGAACGGCCAGGCCTGGAGGTGCGAATGGCTGACCCGAAGTTGAGTGTGATCACCGTGGTGTATAACAACTTGCGTGATATCGAACGCACCTTGCTATCGGTCATCGGTCAAACATATACCAACATCGAATATATCATCATCGATGGGGCATCTACCGATGGAACCTTGCAGGTGATAGAACGTTACCGCGATCGTATCAGTCAGTTGGTGACCGAAAAGGACAAAGGCATTTACGATGCCATGAATAAAGGCCTTGCACACGCCACTGGCGACTATGTGCTGTTCATGAACTCAGGCGACGAGCTATATGACCAAGACACGGTAAGCAGGGTATTTGCCTCGGCCCCAGACGCGGACATTTACTACGGCGAGACCGAGATGATCGACAATGCCGGTAACAGCCTTGGTCAACGCCGCCACAAGGCTCCCAAAAGCTTTACCTGGAAAGATTTCAAATATGGCATGAGCATTAGTCACCAGGCTATTTATATCAAACGCTCGTTGCTGACCGCGTATGACCCGCGTTACCAGCTCAGTGCCGATATCGATTGGATATTACAGGCGGCCAAAAAAGCCAAAAAGATCGTCAATGTGCATGCTTACGTGGCTAAATACCTGGTCGGGGGCATGTCAAAAGCCAAGCACCGGCAAAGCTTGGTAGAGCGATTCCAGATCATGAAAGAGCACTACGGTTTAATACCGACCGTTTTTAACCATGTGGTGATCGCCTTCAACTTAGGCTGGTACTGGCTTAAGCATCGTCGCACTAACGATTGAGAGAGCGATCTTTCTACTTACAAATTCCTGCCCAGTTTATCCAGTACGTCCTTAGGTACTTTCTGCAAATCGAGCACCAGGAAGCCGTCTAAGCAGTCGGCAAATTTGGGGTCGATGTTGAAGCAAATGATCTTGGCATTAAGCGAAATGTATTGACGCAATAACACCGGCACCTTCATGTTATGGGTCTCGATCTCGGAGATGAGGTTGTCAAGCTTTTTAAAGTTCTCTTCGCCGGCCATCAGCAGGTCGGTATCGATGCTTGAAAAATCGACCTTGAACTGCTTGCGTGGTTTTACGTATTGCGCCATCTCGTGGTCGAAATGGTTACGGGTGATGTAATCCACGATCAGCGATTTGGAGAACTTAGAGAAAGTGTTGCTGATACTCACCGGACCGATCAGGTAACGATAACGGCGATTCTCGAGTAAGAATTTGAGGATGCCTTTCCAAAGCAGGAACAGCGGCAAGGGTTTTTGCTGATATTCCTTCCGGATCCACGAGCGGCCCAGTTCCAGGCTGCTTTGCAGCACATCGCTGAACTGAGACTTGATCTTGAACAGGTTAGCCGTGTAGAAACCCTTTTTACCGTAACTATCAAATATCTCATCGCCCATACCGATCCGGTATGCGCCAACGATCATGCTGGCCTTGAAATCCCAAATGAACAAATGGTGATAATAAATATCGTACTCATCAAGGTCGGTGCTGTTATTGGTGCCTTCGCCTATCTCGCGGAAGGTGACCTCCCTCAGGCGGCCTATCTCACGAATGATGTTCGGGATCAGCGCAGTAGGGGTAATGAATACTTCGTAGTTCTTTTCCGTCCAAACCTTGTAGTTCTCGCGTAATGGTTCCAGCTCACGCTCCATCAATTCGGCGGCCGTAGGCGGTTCTATCTCCTTAGCTTCTTTTTTGATCTTGAACAGGCTGCGGGGGTTGAATAGTCTCTTTTCATTCTCCAAACCAGTGCCTAAAGCGTAGGTCTTGGCGCGTAAAAAGTTCAGAAGCTGGGTAGTGTTGTTGTAGTTAGGGATATCCTCAACCCTGATCGGTTTGCCGATGCGTACCTTGATGGTATGACCATGCTTATTGAACAGCTCCGAAGGGAGCTTGGCAGTACGCAGGGTAGGGTGTATCAGGCTCAATAAGTTGAATAACAGGCCATTGTTGCCATGAAAATAGATCGGTACCACCGGCACTTTGGCTTTGTTGATGAGTTTACCTACTACTGGGTGCCACATGCGGTCGGTCACCTGTTTGGTGTTCAGTTTGTAGGTAGATACCTCACCTGCCGGGAATATGCCGATCGGCGTACCGTTGTTAAGCAGTTCCATGGTGGTCTTGATACCACTGATGCTGGAAGAATGCTCTACGTTCTCGAAAGGATTAACGGCCACAAAATAATCGGCCAGGTTGGGGATCTTTTTGAGCAGGAAATTGGCCATCAGCTTGGCATCGGGCCTTACCATGCAAAGGATCTTGAGCAGGATCATGCCTTCTATACCCCCGTAAGGATGGTTTGCGATAGCTATGAAAGCGCCGTCGGCAGGCAGGTTCTTTAGCTCGTTCTGGTCAATGTCGATGCTTACACCGCAACCTTCCAGTATCGCGTCCACAAAATCAGGGCCTTCTTTGGGCTGTGCCTGGGCGAACAATTTGTTCACCTGGTTTATCTTCATCAGCTCCATCAACAAAGCCGCCAAACCCGGCATTTTCAGCTTATCCAGCTTGGTGGCCTTGGCAAATTCATCTGTGGTTATAATTTTCATAGCAGATCCTATCCCGGCAAATTTCTATAAAAATAAGTATTTTCTCTCTATTTTAACCGTCGCTTAATTAACCCCTGTGCTCACCCGCGTCAAAAATTACCTGGCCCTGAACAAGACCCAATGGAACGGTCTGGTGGTGATGGTGGCACTGATCGCAATGGCCGTGGCTGCGCCATATGTGTACTCCTACCTGCATCCGCCCGAGCCTGTCGACTTTAGCAAACTGCAGCGTGCGGTGGCACAACTGAAGAAGGCCGGTTATACCGGCGATATCAGCCAACACACTACATCAAGTACGCCTGCCAAACTTTTTGCGTTCGACCCCAACCACTTACCCATAACCAAGTGGAAGCAGTTAGGACTTACCGACCGCCAGATCAAAGGCATCAAGAACTACGAGGCCGCAGGCGGACGTTTCATCAGCAAGGGCGATGTGCAAAAGATGTACACCCTTAGTGCCGACGACTACCACCGGCTTGAACCCTACATCAAACTCCCCGAACGCTCGGCCGCTGCCATGCATGTGGTAGAGCTCAACACTGCCGATAGTGCCGCACTGGCCGCTTTGAAAGGCGTAGGCCCCGGTTTGGCCAGGCGTATCATTCAATACCGCATGCGGCTGGGTGGCTTTCATAGCAAAAAACAGTTGATGGAGATATACGGTATGGATGCCATGCATTACCAGGATATTCAGGGTCAGTTCAGGGTGAACGCCCGTAAGATCAGGAAGATCGATATCAATGCTGTGGAACTGGCCGACATTAAGGATATGCCTTACCTGAGTTATAAGCAGGCCAATGCCCTGATCCAGTACCGCAAGCAGCATGGCAACTACGAGCACTTTGATGAACTAAGCAATGTGGCCATTTTAGATGCCGGGGTGCTGAAGAAATTGAAACCGTACATCCTCATCCGCTGATCACCGATCTGGTAATCACTTTCGTTAAAGTTGTGATCTTGTCGTTAAAGTAGTTGCCGGTACACCATGCCCGCTCTGTTACGGTGTTACATTTGGACGTTAAAGTGTTACAAATGGTGTTACATTTCAGCTTTTTGTAGTTTTTTCTTGAAAAAGTTGGGTTTTTACAAATTTCGCAATGACGAGAAATGGGGAAATTTGGGGAATTTTGTTACATCGATGTAACGCTATTTCATTACACTAAGGTGGGGCGTTGAGTAACCTGCCGATACTGTACTTTACGCTGATAGCACTCATGGTTGTGGATCAGTGGCTCCCTTCATCAAACTTTTCTACATCAAAATACTTTTTGTTCATCAGTGGTCATGTCCGGGCTGTTGGCATTAGTAAAGTGCTGACGTGCAATGGTTCATGGCGATCATATATGAGCAGCATCAACAGCATTGGCCGTACAAGCGTTCCGTACCTGAAGTTGATCAGGTCGGTAGGCTTTTTGTTGCTGTTCATTTTTATTGGCCGGGTAGCGCTGGTTAGCGTTTACGGCTTTGCGGGTGTACCCAAACCAGGCACCTCGCGCATCCACTCCGAAAGCAGCGAGCAGGAGAACGACGACAAAAAGGAAGAGAACAAGTATGCCGAAAAGCAATTCAAGTGCTTTGCGCCGGCCCTGATCGGTCGGCCGGTGATCGGTGCCATACTTGTCGCCTGCCCTGATCGCCCGGTTTTGCAGATCGGTAGCCTGACCTCCACTTACCTCAAGGTACTTACACCGCCTCCCAACGCCTGATCCGTCAGGTAACCTTTATATTTTTTTGTAATCAACTGATGGCCGCCCCAATGGCCCATCCATTCATTTTTTTTTAATCGATACTTATGAAAATTTTGAACAACTATGCTCCGGCAAAGGCTTGGACGCTTTGTGCGGCCGCCCTGCTACTGATCACTTCGTCGTGCCGTAAAGATAATGACGAGATCCGCGATGACCTGTCACCTGGTCCTAATGTTAATGTGGTAGCCTTACAACAAGGTAATCAACTGTCGTATTTCAATGCCCAAACAGGCGGCACCGTATCGCCAACGGTAGGTATTTCCGGCCTGCAATCGGGCGAGACCATCCTGGCCGTCGATTATCGTCCGGCCACCGGGCAATTGTATGGTGTGAGCAGTGGCAGCCGCATCTACGTGATCGATCAGCGTACCGGTGCGGCCCGCGCGGTTAGCTCAACGCCTTTCACACCAGCTATTAACGGTACGGCCGTAGGTTTCGATTTTAATCCAACGGTAGATCGTATACGCCTGATCACCAACAATGGGCAAAACCTGCGCCTTAACCCCGAAACAGGTGCCGTGGTGAACACCGATGGTGCACTGAACGGCGTGTCGGGTGTCAAGATCTCGTCGGCAGCTTACACCGAGAACCGTGCCGGTGCATCCACCACCGTGCTTTACGATATTGACGCGGCAACGCAAAAATTATACAAGCAAGACCCGCCTAATGATGGCAAACTGGTAGAAGTAGGCGGCCTGGGCATCAGCGCTACCGAGGCTAATGACTTTGACATCAGTCCTGATGGTAAGGTTGCTATAGCCCCGATCACTGCCAATGGTCAGCAAGGTTTGTACACCATTGATCTGACCTCGGGCAAAGCCACCAAGATCGCCAACTTTACCTCAAGGGTATTGAGCGTGGCCATCCCTACCGAACCGGTGGCTTACGCGGTGAGCAACAATAATGAACTGCTGATCTTTAACCCTAACTCGCCAACGCCGGTGGTGAAAGCCATGACAGGACTGCAAACAGGAGAGAATATTTTAGGCATCGATATGCGCCCGGTGAACGGACAGCTTTATGCCCTGGGTAGCACTAGCAGGTTATACACCATCAATGCCTCATCAGGTGTGGCCACTGCGGTAGGTACCTCACCATTCACTACCTTACTGGTGGGCACCTCGTTCGGGTTCGATTTTAACCCAACGGTAGATCGTATACGTTTGGTAAGCAACACCGGCCAAAACCTGCGCCTCAATCCTGAAACAGGTGCCGTGGCAGCTATCGACGGCCCGCTTACTACAGCCAATAGTTTCATCAACGGTGCAGCTTACACCAACAATTTTGCAGGCGCCACCAGCACCGTGTTGTATGACATCAACTCGAGCAATGGCCGCTTATACCGCCAGGACCCACCTAATGATGGTACCCTGGTAGAGGTAGGCTCGCTGGGTATCACGGTAGATGCTGCTAACGGTTTTGATATCGGCGGTACCAGTAACACGGCCTACGGTATATTCACTGTGGGTGGCGTTACCCGTATCTACAGTGTTAACCTGCAAACCGGTGCAGCCACCGCAGGCGCTACCTTCCCGCAAGCGGTTCGTGGCTTTGCGTTGGGTCTTGGCTTCTAATACACAGATCACACACTCAACCAAAAAAGGCCCGGTCACGTAAGTGGCCGGGCCTTTATGTTTATTGAACATGGAGCGGTCAGACCTTGGCCGATGATCGCCTCACGATCAGTTCGGTGCCAACCTGCTCTGAGGTATATTCGTGTATCGGGAATTTGCTCTCGATGGTCTTGATCAGTAACTCGGTGGCCAGTTGGCCCATCATAAAGGCTGGCTGCCTTACCACGGTGAGGGGCGGGTCAAAGGAGCCGGACACGTCAGAGTTGGTAAAGCCGGCAAGGCCCACATCATCGGGTATGCGGTAGCCTAATTGCTTAAGCACCGGTACGCAGGCAGTGGTCAATCGGTCATAGGTCGAAAATATGGCCTCCGGGCGGTCAGGCAAGCCCATCAGTTGGGTAAGTGCTTCCTCCACCTCGCCAATGATCATGCCACCATGTGCGCAAAGGCTCACGTAATGGTCGGGTACGGGCAAGCCGTGTTTCTCCATAGCCGCTTTAAATCCATTGAACCGCTCATGCCTGATCTGCAAATGTGCATTATTGGTCACAATGGCGATCTTTTTATAGCCCGAATGGATCAGTTCTTCCGTGGCCTCAAATGCACCTTTAAAGTTATCCACCGTTACGCGGTGCGTATCGATATCGGTGGCCACACGATCAAAAAATACGATCGGGAAACCTTTTTCGTGCAGGTAACGGTACTGCGAGGTATCGGCGGTCTCCGCCGAAAGCGAGATCAGCAACCCATCCACATGCCTTGATAACAGGTTCTGCACGTTGGCAGCCTCGCGTGCGGCCGACTCATGCGTTTGTGAGATGATCACATGGTAACCCGAGTTGTAAGCGATGGATTCGATACCATTAATGGCCTGTGAAAAATAGTTGTTGGCCACCTCGCACACGATCACACCGATGGACCGGCTGCGCTGATCCTTTAGGCTCAACGCGATGGGGTTGGGCCGGTAATTGATCTTTTCGGCATAATCCAGTACCAGTTTCTTGGTCTCGGTGCCTATCTCGTAACTGCCGTTCAGCGCGCGCGATACGGTGGAGGTAGATAGGTTAAGCGCCTTGGCGATATCTTTAATGGTGTATGACTTGAACATGGCCTTTGGTCAAAATTATAGCATTTTATTGATAACCGCACCATCATCACCTCAAGTTGACCGTACCGCTAATGGTCACAGGCTTATAAAGGCAGATGCAGACACTGATAGCTCGAAGCTGAAGACCGAAAGAGCATTAGGCGATCGAAATAACGCCCGCAAACGATTGCGTTCTTTTTTCTTTTGAAAGCCGCATAAACTCTTCAAATTGCAATGCACGACCAATTGCACCGGTGAGCAGGGCATCAGCCTTTACCGCTGCCCTAACCACACCTTGACCTGTAGCGTTTTGCGGCCCGGCCGCTGTTAACTGATCTGTGAACCAATGGAACGTAAGTTATTTATCGTTTGTGTATTTGTAATGGCCATTACCATAGCCTGGTGCGTACCACCGGACAAGATCACCGTATACATGATCGGCGATTCGACCATGTCCATCAAAGAGAAAAAGTATTACCCCGAGACCGGTTGGGGAATGCCTTTTGCCAACTACTTTGACAGCACCGTAACGGTTGATGACCGCGCCCGCAATGGCCGCAGTACCCGCACCTTTATTAATGAAGGGTTATGGAAACCGGTTGCCGAAGGCATGCGCCCCGGCGACTACCTGATCATTCAATTTGGCCATAACGATGAGGTGCCTACCAAAAAAAGCTATACCACCGAAGCCGATTTTAAAAAGTACCTGGAAATGTTCGTGAACACGGCACGCCAGAAGCAGGCCATCCCGGTACTGGTCACGCCGGTGGCCCGCCGCAAGTTCGATAGCACCGGCCACATCGTTCCAACGCATGAGGTTTACGCACAGATCGTGCGCAAGTTGGCGCAGGAGCAAAAGGTACCGCTTATCGATCTGGATACACAGGCACAGCAGCTATACCAGCAGTTAGGGGTAGAGCCTTCAAAGATGCTGTTCAACTATTTAGCTCCGGGGCAAAACCCTAACTACCCGAAAGGTAAGGAGGACGATACCCATTTCAGCGAATTAGGCGCACGCCGCATTGCCGAACTGGTGCTGCAAAATATCAAGGATCTGAAGCTGGGTTTGGCCGATCGCATCGTGCATCCGTAGCATCTTGATAATTATTGCCAGTAAATTGGATAACAAGGGTCAACACAAGTACCTTAACAAATAACGTATTTTGATAATTCTGTATAAACCGATCAATAACCTGATGTTCAATATCTCTAAAATAAGCGTTGCCGCGCTGTTGATGCTCGGCGCAGGCGCTACCGTATCAGCACAAACCAAGCCGTACTCGTGGAGCAACCTGCCCAAGATCGCGCGCCCGGTATTTAAAAAGGATACCATCAACATTGTGAAATATGGTGCCAAAAATGATGGCGTCACCCTGAATACCAAAGCGATCAACAGCGCCATTGCGGCCTGCAGCGCCAAAGGTGGCGGTGTGGTACTGATCCCTGCCGGCCTGTGGATGACCGGACCGGTGGTATTAAAAAGCAATGTTGACCTGCACCTGCACCGTGCTGCCCTGTTGCAGTTCACGGCCGATAAAAGCCAGTACAAGATCATTGAAGGTAACTGGGAAGGCCACGCGGCCTACCGCAACGAGTCGCCCATATCAGGCACTAACCTCACCAATGTGGCCATTACCGGCGATGGCGTGATAGATGGTAACGGCGAAGTATGGCGTGCCATAGGCAAGGATCGTTTGACCGAGGAAGAATGGAAACGCAAAGTGGCCTCAGGCGGCGTGATCAGTGAGAATGGTAAGAGCTGGTACCCGTCAGAGCAATATGCTAAGGCGATCAAAACCCCACGTGCGGGTTACATAGAGCCGGGTTCTACCGCTGAAAAGGCTGCCGAGTTCAAGGATTTTTACCGCCCTAACATGCTGGTGCTTACCAATTGTAAAAAGGTATTGCTGCAAGGTACGACGTTCCAAAATTCGCCGGCCTGGAACCTGCACACCTTGATGTGTCAGGACCTGACCGTGCAGAACGTGAAGGTACGCAACCCCTGGAACGCCCAGAACGGCGACGGTATAGACGTAGAATCATGCAAGAACGTGCTGATCGATAACAGTACCTTCGATTGCGGTGACGACGGTATCTGCGTAAAATCGGGCCGTGACGAGGAAGGCCGTAAGCGTGGTATGCCTACCGAGAACATGATCGTGAAGAACAGCATCGTTTACCGTGCACACGGTGGCTTTGTGATCGGCAGCGAGATGTCGGGCGGGGCACGCAACATCTTTGTGAGCGATTGTACCTTCATGACCACCGATATCGGTCTGCGTTTCAAGACCACCCGTGGCCGTGGCGGCATCGTGGAGAACATCCACATCAAGAACATCGCCATGAAGGATATCATCACCAGCGCGATCCTGATGGATATGTACTACACCGGCAAATCGCCAACCGAAGAGGAGATGGCCAACGATGTGAACATTCCGGCCGTTACCGAGGCCACACCGCAGTTTCGTGATTTTTACATCAGCAACGTATCATGCAACGGTGCCGACCGTGCGCTGATGATCCGGGGCCTGCCCGAAATGGCGATCCGAAACATGAACTTCGATAACATCAGCATCAAGGCCAAACGCGGTATCGATATCATTGAAGGTAAGGACATCACCCTCAAGAACGTTTACATAGAGGCCGATCAGAATAACCCATTGGTGGATATCATTAACAGCACCAACGTTAAGTTCGATAACTTCCGTTACGGTAAGACCGAGCTGCTGTTCAGCATTAACGGTAAACGTACCAGCGGCATACAGGTAGTTAACTCTGACCTGAGCAAGGCCGCTCAAAAGACCAAATTCAAGAACGGCGCTACCGAAAAAGCTTTGACCGTAAAATGATCAAGCTATGATGAAGAGGCTCCGGATCATGATCATGTGCCTGCTGATGGCAGGTGCGGCCCAGGCACAGCAACAGGTGTACCTGTCAGAGCTCACCGTGGCGCAGGATGGCAGCGGCAACTACCGCACCATTCAGGAGGCCGTGAACTCGGTGCGCGATCTGGGACAGAAACGCGTGTTGATCCACATCAAAAAAGGCACGTACCACGAAAAGCTGCTGATCCCAAGCTGGAAGACCAACATCAGCCTGGTGGGCGATGCGCCGGAGAATACCATCATCACCAATAACGACTATTCGGGAAAGGCCGTTCCGGGCGGCACCGACGCCTATGGCCGCTCGCAAATGACCACCTACACCTCGCACACCGTGTTGGTGCAAGGGGCGGGTGTTATTCTCGAGAACCTTACCATTGAGAATACCGCAGGCCGGGTAGGCCAGGCCGTGGCCCTGCACGTAGAGGGCGACCGCACCGTCATCAGGAACTGCCGCCTGCTGGGCAACCAGGATACCTTGTATGCCACCAATGGCAACAGCCGCCAGTATTATGATAACTGCTACATCGAGGGAACTACTGACTTCATTTTCGGGGCGGCCACGGCGGTGTTCAACGGTTGTACCATCCGCAGTTTAACGCCATCGTTCATTACGGCAGCGTCTACCTTGCAGGGTCAGCCTTTCGGCTTTGTGTTCATGAAATGCAAATTGGTGGCCGATACCAGCGTGAAGAAAGCGTTGCTGGGTCGCCCGTGGAGGCCTTACGCCCGTACGGTGTTCATGAACTGCCAGATCGGTGCGCACATTGCCCCGGCCGGCTGGAACTCCTGGCCCGGCGATGCCATGTTCCCCAACAAGGAATTGACCGCCTATTACGCCGAGTACAAGAACACCGGCCCCGGAGCCAACACCTCCCAGCGCGTGGCCTGGAGCAAGCAACTGAGCGATCAGGAAGCCAAAGCCTATACCATTAAAAATATTCTGGGTGGCACTGATAATTGGCAGCCTGAAGCCAGGCAGTAAATGACCGATCGCCATGCGCAAACGTTTGCATGGATTTTTGGCATCAGCCTGACAGATAATGTTTAAAATTGTAAACTCGTAAGTGTGACCAATATATAATGAGAAAGATCTTACTTGGATTGTTCCTGCTGGCAGGCCTTCAGCTTGTTCATGCTCAGGATGCCGCTTTGCCATATTCACAACGCATGGCCCGTACCGCCATGAAGGTTTGGGCCGATACCTCCAAACCCCATTGGACATACGAGCAGGGCGTGGTATGGAAAGGCGTACAAGATGTTTGGCTGCAAACCGCCGACCGCACGTATTTCAACTACATTAAGGCCCGGGTTGATGCCCACATCGCTGATGACGGTACCATCAAAGGCTACAAAATGGCCGATTATAACATCGATAACGTTCTATCGGGCCGCTCGGTGCTCATGCTGTACAAAGTGCTGGGTACCGCCAAGTACCTCACCGCCGTACGCACCCTCCGCGAGCAATTGCGCCAGCAGCCCCGCGTACCTGAGGGTGGTTTTTGGCATAAGAAACGCTACCCCAACCAAATGTGGCTTGATGGCCTGTACATGGGTGAACCTTTCTACGCCGAGTACGCCAACACCTTTCATGAAGACACCGCTTTTAACGATATCGCCAACCAGTTCATTCTGATGGAGCGCAGCTCACGCGATGCCAAGACCGGCCTGTTATACCATGCCTGGGATCAAAGCAAACAAGAGCGCTGGGCCGACAAGACCACCGGTCGTTCGCCGCATTTTTGGGGCAGGGCCATGGGCTGGTACGGTATGGCTTTGGTAGATGTATTAGATCAAATGCCATTAGATCACCCTAAACGCCCGGCGCTGCTGGCCATATTAGGCCGTTACGCCACGGCGGTGGCCAAATTCCAGGATAAGCCCACCGGGCTTTGGTACCAGGTGCTCGACCGGGCGACCGGCAAGGGTAATTACCTCGAAGCTTCGGCATCATGTATGTTCGTGTATGCGTTGGCAAAAGGCGTAAGGCAGCACTATTTGCCGGTGTACTTCCGCGAGGTGGCTCAAAAGGGTTATAATGGTATCATCAAAAAATTCATTAGCGTTGATGCCGATGGGCAGACCAACCTGAACGGTACGGTAAGCGTGGCCGGTTTAGGTGGCCAGCCATACCGCGATGGCAGCTACGAGTACTACCTGAGTGAAAAGGTGGTCACCAACGATGCCAAAGGTGTAGGCGCGTTCATCCAGGCAGCGGTCGAGATCGAGCGTATACCTGACCTGAGCAAGGCCAACAACAAGAACGTACTGCTCGACAGCTATTTTAACGACGAACGCAAAAAGGACGTGACCGGTACCCTGGTGCCTTATCATTACAAATGGGAGCAGTGGGACAATAACGGCGTGTCATTGTTCGGGCAGGTATTCAAGAACTACGGTTTCAACATCGGTACGCTGTACAAAGCACCTACCACGGCAGATCTGAAGCCGGCATCGGTTTATGTGATCATTGATGCTGATATCCCTAAAGAGAATCCGAACGCTAAATATGTAGAGCCGGCCCATGTGACCGCCGTTAGCGATTGGGTAAAACAAGGCGGTGTGCTGCTGGTGTTGCATAATGATACCGGCAACGCCGAGTTCAACCACTTTAACACGCTGATGAACAAATTTGGTATGCCGTTCAAACTGAATAGTATTAACCACGTTGAGGGTAGCAAATTTGAGCAGGGCGCAGTGATGATCCCGCCCGGCAATGCGGTATTCAAAACGGCCAAAAAGATCTACATCAAAGAGATCAGCACCTTCGACCTGAAAGCACCCGCCAAACCGGTACTGGAGCATAAAGGCGAGGTAGTGGTGGCCATGGCCAAGTATGGTAAAGGCACGGTGATCGCTGTGGGTGATCCATGGTTCTACAACGAATATTTGGACGGCCGCAAACTGCCGCCCGACTTTGATAATTACAAAGCCGCCAACGATCTGGTGGACTGGATAACCCAGCAGATCGGTGCTAAAAAGTAGAATTAATTTGTAATGGGCCTGTAAAAGGTTGGCCGATGCCAGATAAATACAGCGGATCGCTGCGTTTTGATAAGGTGACAACGGCAAATGGTAATTGAATGTAAATGCAGGTGCGATAGATAGAAAATGATCCTTTCCAGATATAATTTAAACAAGATAAACGTAGAGGGCCTGGTGATGCCAGATGAAAAGATCTTTGATCTGCCCGAAAAAGTATTACAGTTCGGTACCGGCGTATTGCTGCGCGGTTTGCCCAACTATTACATTGATAAAGCCAATCGTGAGGGCGTATTTAACGGCCGCGTGGTGGTGGTCAAATCTACCGATACCGGTTCGGCCACTGATTTTGACCGTCAGGACAGCCTGTACACCCTCCACATCAAAGGCATCGACGAGGGTAAGCATGTTGATGAGCAGATCATCTGTTCGGCCATCAGCCGTGTGCTATCGGCCGGTACCGATTGGGATGCCATCCTGAAGGTGGCTCAAAGCCCCGACCTGCAGATCGTGATATCCAACACCACCGAGGTGGGCATACAGTTGGTACAGGATGATATTCGCAAGCATCCGCCCGTATCCTTCCCGGGTAAGTTACTGGCGGTATTGTATGAGCGTTACCAGGCATTCAACGGCAGCGCCGATAGCGGTTTGGTGATCGTGCCATCTGAGCTGATCGTTGATAACGGCAAAAAGCTGGAGTCCATCGTGCTTGAGCTGGCACACTTGAATAAACTCGAGCCCGCCTTTATGGACTGGCTGGAAGAACATAACTATTTCTGCAACTCACTGGTAGATCGTATCGTTCCGGGTAAGCCCGGTGCGGATCAGGCCGCCCAGCTGCAAAGCGAGTGCGGTTACCAGGATGATCTGCGCATCGTATCAGAGGTGTACTCCCTTTGGGCTATCGAAGGCGATGAGCATGTGAAGAACGTGCTGAGCTTTGCCCAGGTAGATAAAGGCGTGGTAATCGTACCTGATATCGAGATCTTCCGCGAGTTGAAATTGCGTTTACTGAACGGCACGCATACCCTGAGCTGCGCTGTAGCGTTCCTTTCAGGTTTCCGTACCGTGAAGCAAGCCATGGACGATGCCGGCTTCAAACACTTTATCGAACATTTGATGCTGAAAGAGATCGCCCCGGCCATCCCTTATGATGTAGACCATGAGGCCGCTACCGAATTTTCGGCCAAAGTGCTCGATCGTTTCCGCAACCCGGCCATCGAGCATCAGTGGATCAGTATCTCGGCACAATACTCATCAAAGATCAAGATGAGGGTTTTGCCGTTACTGCTTAACCATTACAAAATGTGCGATCTGGTCCCGGTTCACATCGCTACCGGCTTTGCGGCCTTCATCAGGTTCATGAAATGTACCAAGGCCGATAATGGCCAGTACATTGGTCATGCCAACGGTGCCGACTATGTGATCACCGATAGCCAGGCCGATATTTTTGCGCAAGCCTGGCAAAACCATGACCTGCATGATGTGACCTACAGCATACTGAGCAACAAGACCCTGTGGGATACCGACCTGACCCAACTGCCCGGTTTTAAAGAGGCGGTGTTAAAACAGTTGCAGCAGATAGAGGCTCATGGTGCGCAACATATCCTGGCCAAAGAAACGTTAGTATAACAGAAGATCAATAGTACAAGAGAAGATATGAAACAGAAGATCTTAAAGATCAATCCTAATGATAATGTACTGGTGGCGCTGGTAGATCTGCCGGTGGGTGAGGTGATCACCTACGGTAATGATACCGTTACCACAGTTGACCCTATACCGGCCAAACACAAAGTGGCTATCAATGCCTTTGAACCTGGCGACGAGATCATTATGTACGGTGTACTGGTGGGCAAGGCGCAGGTACACATCCCTGCGGGTGGTGTGATCAGTACGGCCAACATCAAGCATGCCGCCAACAGCACCCTGCATGAGGGTAGCCACATGGATTGGCAAAAGCCGGACGTAAGTCCATGGCAAAGCCGCACCTTTAACGGTTTTCACCGCAGCAACGGCGAGGTGGGTACCGCTAACTACTGGCTGGTGATCCCTATGGTGTTTTGCGAGAACCGCAACATCGAGGTGTTGCAGGAATCGTTATTGAAACCGCTGGGCTACGGTCGTAAAAAAGTATACGAAAGCAAAGCACAGCAACTGATCAACAAAGTAAAGGCCGGTGGCGGTATCGATGAGGTGTTATACACCGAGATATCGGGTTCTGATGCCGATGATCAGCAAAGCCGTGTGTTCCCTAATGTTGACGGCATCAAGTTTTTGAGCCACACGGGCGGCTGCGGCGGTATCCGTCAGGATGCCGAAACGCTTTGCGGCTTGCTGGCCGGCTACATCACCCACCCTAACGTGGCCGGTGCTACGGTGCTAAGCCTTGGCTGCCAAAACGCACAGGTATCGATCCTGCAGGCCGAGATACAAAAACGCTCACCCAACTTTGATAAACCGCTGTACATACTGGATCAGCAAACGATAGGTAAGGAGTCGGATATGATCGAGCAGGCCTTACGTAAAACCCTGGCCGGACTGATCGAGGCCAACAAGGCTACCCGCCAGCCGGCACCGTTAAGCAAACTTACCATTGGATTAGAGTGCGGCGGATCTGACGGTTTCTCGGGTATATCGGCCAACCCGGCCATCGGTTATACCTCCGATCTGTTGGTGGCTTTGGGCGGATCAGTTATCCTGGCCGAGTTCCCTGAGCTTTGCGGAGTTGAGCAGAACCTGATCGACCGTTGCGTGCAAAAAGAGGATGCCGACCGTTTTGTTGACCTGGTACATACCTACGCGCAACGTGCCGAAGAGGCCGGTTCGGGCTTTGATATGAACCCATCGCCGGGCAACATCAAGGACGGACTGATCACCGATGCCATCAAATCAGCAGGTGCGGCCAAAAAAGCCGGTACCTCACCAGTGGTAGATGTGCTGGATTACCCTGAAAAAGTGGTCAACCCCGGATTGAACCTGCTTTGCACCCCGGGCAACGATGTAGAAAGTACCACCGCCGAGGTAGGCTCGGGCGCTAACGTAGTGTTGTTCACTACCGGTTTGGGTACGCCTACGGGCAACCCGATCACCCCGGTGGTCAAGATCGCTACCAACACCGCGCTGTATAATAAGATGAGCGACATCATCGATATCAATACAGGTACCATCATTGAAGGTGAGGAGACCATTGAGCAGGCCGGCTCACGTATATTGGATTATGTGATCCAGGTGGCCAGCGGCGAGATCGAGGTCAGCGCCGTACGCCATGGTCAGGACGATTTCATTCCGTGGAAACGCGGTGTGTCATTATAATCGATAGCGTTACAGATATATGATAAAAGGCTGCATTTATGCGGCCTTTTATATTGTATCAAAATACACCAACGTTAATGTTCAGATCAAATAAAACTTGCGTATATTGTTGTGTACTAGATCCACTATAACCTTACTAACCAATATCGATCATGAGAACCATCAAACTATTAATGACCGCAGGGCTAATGGCCGTTGCTACGCTGTTCGTAAAAGCACAAACTGCCGCCGATCCGCAGGCCGTGGCTCTTAAAAAGCTCGCCGATGGTAAAAGCTTTACCTTTTTGGCCAAGTTCGCAAACCTGTCGGCCATTAGCAAGGAAGTATCCCTGAACGCTACTTTCGCTAATAACCAGGCCACGTCGGCCAACAGCCATATCAAGCTGGTCAATAACTACTACATCAAAATGACGGCCGACTCGTTGGTGGCCTATTTGCCATCGTTCGATAACCAGTATGATAATGGTGCTTTCGCTTCTGACGGGGCAGTGCTCACCAAACGTAACGAGACGCCTATGAAATACGTGACCAAGACCTTTCAGTATGCCGTAAAGCAGCGTAAAAAAGGGAACGTGACCATTGTGGTAGATCCCAAGGATGACCCTAAGATCGATAAGTTCACGTTCGAGATAGACCCTAACGGGAATAGCCGCGTGAATGTGGACATTAGTGATAGTCGCAACGTAAGCTTCGAAGGCGTTACCGGTCCGGGCAACTAAGCCGTAAGGCAGGACCTTTGGTTCAATATTTTGAACATCTTGCTCAGTGGCCGATCGTAAGTTATCCGTTAATGATAATATGCTATAACAAACGGGCAAAAATTATTAATGATGTGTTGATAATTTTTGATCTATTTGAACAATGCCGCTGATGTACCCCGCCATTGTTGTGGGATAACCTATAAGAACATTACTACTACCATGATAAAGATCGATGCCCATCAGCATTTTTGGAAATTTGACCCTGTAAGAGACAGCTGGATCACGGAGGACATGGATGTCATCCGTCGTGATTTTTTGCCGCCCGACCTGATGCACATCCTGATGCATAACCGCATTGAGGGTTGCATTGCCGTGCAAGCCAGCCAAACCGAAAAAGAGAACACTTTTTTATTGGAACTGGCTCACAGTTACCCATTCATCAAAGGCGTAGTGGGCTGGGTTGATCTGCAGGCCGACGATGTGGAAGAGCGTTTGAAGCATTACAGCCGTCATGACAAGATGATAGGTTTCAGGCATGTGCTGCAGGGCGAACCGCAGCGTGATCTGATGCTGACACCAAAGTTCAAAAAGGGTATCAGCTTGTTAAGCAAATACGGCTTCACCTATGACATCCTGATCTTTCCAGATCAGATCGACTTTTCGGCGCAGCTGGTGGCCGAGTTCCCGGATCAGGCCTTTGTGATCGATCACATCGCCAAACCCGACATCAAGAACCACGAAGTGGCAGGTTGGGAAAAAAGCATCAGGTCCATCGCTCAACATCCTAATGTGCATTGTAAAGTGTCGGGCATGGTGACCGAGGCCAACTGGTACACCTGGGAAGAAGAGGACTTTAAACCGTACATGGATGTGATATTTGATGCCTTTGGCATTGATCGCGTCATGTTCGGGTCTGACTGGCCGGTGTGTATGGTAGCGGGAGGTTACAACCGCGTGGTCAAAATGGTGCGCCATTACACCGAAGCCTTGTCTGACACCGATAAAATGAAGTTCTGGGGTGGCAACGCCATCAAATTTTATAACCTTGATATATAGTTCCTGATAATAATGAAAGTATTGACCTGTACCACACCGGGCAGCTTTGCCTATAGCGAAGCTGAGCAGCCGGTATCCAAAGCCGATCACGCCATCATCAAGATCAAACGAATAGGTGTTTGCGGTACCGATCTGCATGCCTTTCGCGGTACGCAGCCCTTTTTTAGCTACCCACGCATCTTAGGTCATGAGCTTTCGGGCGAGCTGGTAGATACCGGCAACGCGCCGGGCTTTGAGGTGGGAGAGGCCGTAACGTTCATCCCGTATTTTAACTGTGGCCATTGCGTGGCCTGCCGCACGGGCAAACCTAACTGCTGCGCCAACATACAAGTGTGCGGTGTGCATGCCGATGGAGGTATGCGCGATTATCTGCAAGTACCCACCTACTCATTGATCCACGGCGAAGGCCTTACCTATGATGAATTGGCTTTGGTTGAACCATTGGCCATTGGTGCCCATGGCATCCGCCGTGCAGGCATTGATCAGGGCGATTTTGTGCTCGTGATCGGCGCGGGCCCTATCGGTTTAGGTACCATCGAGTTCGCCCGCATTGCCGGTGGTAAGGTGATCGCCATGGATGTAAGCAATGATCGTTTGCAATTCTGTAAGGATAAGCTGGGTATCGAATATACGATCAACCCTCTGGACGGCAACGCCGTAGAAAAACTACGTGAGATCACCGGTGGCGATATGGCCTCGGTGGTGATCGATGCTACGGGTAACCTGAAAGCCATCAACGGCGGTATCGACTACCTGGCCCATGGTGGCCGTTACGTGCTCATCGGCCTGCAAAAAGAGGCGTTCAGCTTTAGTCACCCTGAGTTCCACAAGCGCGAATCGACCTTGATGAGCAGCCGCAACGCCACCCGTCAGGATTTTGAGCATGTGATCGCCTGCATGAAACAAGGCCTGGTAGATCCCAAGACCTACATAACTCACCGCGTAGAATTTAACGAGGTGGCCGATAATTTTGAGAGCTGGCTTGACCCCGCCAACGGCGTGATCAAAGCCATGATCGTGAACGAGTAAAATAGCCCCACCCCGGCCCTCCCCGGGAGGGAGGGGGTGAACCATAGAACTACCTCAGGTTCCAAAGGTCCTCCCTCCCGGGGAGGATTTAGGTGGGGCCGTTTTTATTATGAAGAAGACGATATTCAGCCTTGCACTTGGCCTGACCACGGCCATTGGTGTGGCGCAAACCAAACCAGGCCTCGGCACCGATAAGCTGAAGTTTTACGTAGAGTCGTTCAATAAGATCGATACCGAAACGGTAAAGAACTACGTGACCAATGACCAGGCGTATGAGTTCCTGTCCAAGAACGCGCCGTTGTTCGAGTGCCCTGATAGTACCATCGAGAAGATCTACTACTACCGTTGGTGGGCGTTCCGCAAGCACCTGAAGCAAACACCTGATGGGTTCGTGTTCACGGAATTCATTACACAGGTGAACCATGCCGGTAAGTACAACACGGTAAGCAGTGCCCTGGGCCACCATATTTATGAAGGTCGCTGGATGCGCGACCCGCAATACTTGGATCAGTACATCAACTTCTGGCTCTATATCGACCCTAAAACTCCTAAGCCACATTTGCACGCGTTCAGCAGCTGGTTGCAGGATGCGGTATACAACTACTACCTCGTTAACCAGAACAAGGCCACGCTGCAAAAGCAACTGCCCGTACTGGATGCCGACTACCGCCAGTGGGAGACCGAAAAGATGGCGCCAAACCAAATGTTCTGGCAATTTGATGTGCGCGATGCCATGGAGGAATCCATTAGCGGCGGCCGTAAGGATAAGAACATCAGGCCTACGATCAACAGCTACATGTATGGCAACGCGGTAGCCCTTACTAAAATGGCCAAACTTTTTGGCAATGATACGTTGATGAACCGTTACCAGGCCAAGGCCGCTCAACTGAAGCGCATGGTGCAGGATACGCTATGGGACAATGAGGCCAACTTTTTCAAAGTCAAACAAGTGGCCAAAGGAAAACTGGCCGATGCTCGTGAAGAGCTGGGCTTTATCCCTTGGTACTTTAACCTGCCTGATGATAAGGTCAAATACGCCGAGCAATGGGAACAACTGACCGACGAGAAAGGCTTCAATGCGCCATGGGGTATCACCACGGCCGAACGTCGTCACCCGCTGTTCCGTACCCATGGCACCGGTCACGGCTGCGAGTGGGATGGTGCCGTATGGCCTTTCGCCACTACGCAAACGCTTAAAGGGCTGGCTAACCTGCTCACCAATTACAAACACCAGGACGGCATGAGCAAGCAGGTGTTCTATACCGAGTTGCATAAGTACGCGGCATCGCATACCAAACGTGGCTTGCCTTATCTGGGCGAGTACCAGGACGAAAAGACCGGCTACTGGCTCAAGGGTGACAATCCACGCAGCAGCTACTACAACCACTCAGGCTTTGCCGACATTGTGATCAGCGACCTGGTGGGCCTGAAACCCCGCGATGATAACAAGCTGGAAGTATACCCTCTGATCCCCGACGGCCTATGGGACTGGTTCTGTTTAGATAAGGTTCCTTACCACGGCCACGAGATCACCGTTCGTTGGGACAAGACGGGTAACAAGTACAAGCAAGGCGCCGGCCTATATATTTACGCCGATGGGAAACAACTGGCCAAAAGCAAAGATCTGAAACATATCATCACTAAACTGCCGTGATCGTTGGTCATTCATGCTAATATTTTGGAGTAGCATGGAAAAATGCTACACAAATATTTTGACAGGTAAACATAGATTTGAAGCTGATCAAATAGCCTGAAAAAGCATCGAGTTTCCGAATGATCAGGTAAGTGCAGATCAGATCCCCCTCTTGAGAGGGGCAAGGGGTGTGTTCTTTTCAAGAGGTAACACACCCCTGCCATCACACTGCACCCGCCACACCCCCTCTCAAGAGGAGATCGAAATATTCGGGCAACCATGCTATAACCAATATGAACCACGAGCCTTTATGCTACAGCAACTACAGCAAGCAGGGTCGCGTTTTCTGAACACACTGAATTGATATGACCACTTTGCGTAAAGCATCCTTCTGGATATTTCTATATTGTTTAAGTGCCATTACCACATTAGCGGCCACACCGCCACGATCGGTGACCTTGGTTACCCCGGCAAAAGCGCATGTGCGCATAGGTTTTGGAGCCACGCAGGTGCAAAAGGCTTTGCAGGCTAAAGGATACCAGGTACGCATCGCACACCAGGCACCTACGACCGGTACGATCATCACCATAGGCCGCATGCAGGATGCGCTGATCAAAGCGGGCATCACCGGCAATAAGATCCAATTTTCGCGCAAGCCCGGTAAGGAAGGTTTCGCCATCAATACCACTAAAAAAGGGTTGCTGTTGGCCGGTACAGATGATTCGGGGGTGTTGTATGGCTGCCTCGAACTGGCCGACCGCATAAAAAAACAAGGTAAGTTACCGGCTACGATCAACATTACCGATCAGCCGCAGATGGTGATGCGTGGAGCCTGCATCGGTGTACAAAAGCCGCTATTGCTGCCTGGCCGTGGCGTTTATGAATACCCTTATACGCCTCAAAATTTCCCATGGTTCTATGACAAGGCCCTGTGGTTGCGTTACCTCGACTCATTGGCCGATAACCGCATGAATGCCCTTTACCTGTGGAACGGTCACCCATTTGCCTCGCTGGTGCGGGTGAAGGAGTACCCTTATGCGGTAGAGGTGGATGAGGCTACGTTCAAAAAGAACGAGGAGATATTCAAGTTCCTGACCGATGAGGCCGATAAGCGCGGCATCTGGGTGATCCAGATGTTCTATAACATCATCGTGTCCAAACCTTTTGCCGAAAAGAATGATCTGAAAACGCAAGATCGTAACCGCCACATCGTTCCCATCATTGCCGATTATACCCGCAAGTCTATTGCCGCCTTTGTGCAGAAGTACCCACACGTTGGCTTAATGGTGGCCTTGGGCGAGGCCATGGAGGGCGTAGGTCAGGACGATATCGACTGGTTCACCAAAACGATCATACCGGGGGTAAAGGACGGCTTAAAAGCGATAGGACAAACCGAAGAACCGCCTATAGTGCTCCGTGCGCACGATACTGACGCACCTGCCGTAATGAAGGCCGCGCTGCCGATCTACAAGAACCTATACACCGAGGCTAAATTCAATGGTGAGGCGCTAACCACCTATACCCCGCGCGGACCGTGGGCTGACCTGCACCGCACCTTAAGCCGCATTGGTACCGTACAGATCGAGAACGTACATATACTGGCCAACCTGGAGCCTTTCCGTTATGGTTCGGCCGATTTTATACAGAAGAGCGTACAAGCCATGCACAATGTTTATGAGGCTAACGGCTTGCACCTGTACCCGCAAGCATCATACTGGGATTGGCCTTATACTGCCGACAAAGCCGACCCGCGCCTGTTACAGATCGATCGCGATTGGATCTGGTACAAGGAATGGTCGCGCTATGCCTGGAACGCCGATCGTGCCCGCCCCGAAGAGGTCAGATATTGGGGAGGTTTGCTGGCCGGTATGTACGGCTGCTCACAAGCTCAAGGCGAACAGATCCTGAAAGCATACGAAGAGGCAGGCGAGATATCGCCCCAGATCCTGCGCCGCGTGGGCATCACAGATGGTAACCGCCAAACCATGACGCTGGGCATGCTGATGGCACAGTTCACCAATCCCGAAAAGTTCGGTTTGTTCAGCCTGTTATATAATTCTGAAGCACCCGAGGGCGAGATATTGAGCGAGTACGCCGAAAAAGAATGGAAGAAGCAGCCACACATAGGCGAAACGCCGGTGACCGTGATGGAGAACATCAGAGGCTATGGCCAACGTGCTATCGAGGCCATTGAAAAAGCATCGCCGGGTGTCAAAAAAAATAAAACAGAATTTGATCGTCTCAAGAACGATATGTATTGCCAGGCGGCTATGGCCAACAGCTATTCGGCCAAAATCAAAGCGGCCATATCGATCCTGAGGTATAAATATACGGATGATGTTCGCGACCTGCAGAACGCTATTCCCGATATGGAGGCCAGCCTGAATTATTACCGCGAACTGGTGAAACTGACAGAGAACAGCTACCTGTATGCCAATAGCATGCAAACTAAGCAACGCAAGATCCCGGTGGGGGGTAACGATGGCAAGATGAAGACCTGGGCGGAGCTGCTACCCGTTTATGAAAAGGAGCTGGCCAACTTTAAAAAGAACATTGACTCGTTGCGTTCGCCTGCTGCCAAAAATAAAAAGGCCTCACCTAACCTGACCAATGCCAACGTGACCATCACGGCAGGTGCCGAAGGTAGCTATGTGATCGGTAACGGCGCCCAGCCATTTGCCGATACCGCAGCCACTATCACTGACTTTGCCAAGGAACTGCAAGGACTGAAAGGCGTGAAGCTTGACCGCAACAAACAATACCGAGAAGGTACTACCATTACGTTCACCAATGCCCGGCCGGTAAAGGTGTTGGTAGGTTACTTTAACAAGACCGGATATATCGACCCGGCTACCTGGCGCTACTTGTCGCCATCGCAACTGGAGACCGATGCCAGCGCCAATGACCATGGCGAGGCCGATGTAAAGCTGTCGAACGCGGTGCTGATCCCTAACATGCCCTCGGTCAATATCCATACCTTTAGCTTTAAGCCGGGTACCAACACGCTTACGCTGGCTAAAGGCATTTGCCTGGTGCTGGGTATCGTTAACGAGGACCAGCCGGTGCCGGTATATGATGCCGGGCTGAGTACCACGGGCAATATCAAAGATCTGAGATGGTTATTTAATTAAGCGTCATGAACCGTTGTACCGTATCGCACAAGCTTAAAAAGCTATGGAACAAAGCGCCACTGGTGCTTTTTACCGTGCTATGCACCTTTAAGGCATCAGCACAAAACAATAGCAAGCTTTGGTATAACGCACCTGCCCAAAAATGGACCGATGCCCTGCCTATCGGTAATGGCAGCATAGGTGGAATGGTATACGGCGATGTGCAGAACGATAGGGTACAATTTAACGAGAACACGCTTTGGAACGGTGCTCCGCGAGCTTACGCGCGTAAAGGAGCCTACAAATATTTAGCCCAGATCCGCGCGCTGATCGCCCAGGGCAAGCAAAAGGAGGCGGAAGCCCTGGCCGGCAAGGCGTTCATGGGTTTGAAGGAGAACGAACTGAACTACGCGAAGGACTCGGCTCGTTGGGTCAACACCATGCTGAGCTATTATGGTCCGCAGGATGAACTATTTCACCCCTCGACCATTAAGACCATCAGTCTGCCAACGGAGCAGGGATGGGAACTTACCCGCGGTTTGGAAGGACTGGACGGGACCGTTTGGTTCCGCCGTTATGTGGAGATACCCGCTGGCTGGAAAGGCAAGGACGTGGTGCTGTCGTTAGGAAGAGTACGCGATATGGACGTTACCTATTTTAACGGTGAAAGGGTAGGCTCCACTAATGGAACGGCCTACCGTAAATACGTGATCCCGGCATCCAAGCTGCATACCGGACGTAACGTGATCGCCGTGCAGGTACTCAACTTTAATGATAAAGGTGGACTGACCAGTAACGCCAAAGAGATCAAGATCTATCCGCAGGGAAACGAAGCTGAAGCCTTACCCTTGAGCGGGCAGTGGGAATATTTTATTCAGGACGGCGAGGCGCCGGTTTACCCAAAATATAATGCCAGCTATCAGCCTTTCGCTGATCTGCATCTTCAATTCGCTGCAAAAGGAGAGGTCACCAATTACCGCCGTGATCTTGACCTGACCAATGCCACCGCGCATGTATCGTACGCGCAAAATGGTGTTACCTACACCCGCGAGTACCTGGTGAGTGCGCCCGACAAGGCCATGGCCATTCAGCTGGCGGTCAGCAAGCCCGGCCAGCTGACATTGAAAATAGGGCTGACCACGTTGCATCATCAATATACCATTCGCAAGGTCAACGAAAGCACTTTGGCACTCAACCTTAAGGTGAACAATGGTGTTTTAAAAGGCGTGACCTACCTGCATGTGAGCAGGCAGGGTGGTAAACTAAGCATCGCCAATAACGGCATCAATATCAGCGGAGCCAACAGTGCTACACTATACCTCACAGCGGCCACCAGCTTCAGGAACTATCATGACGTGACCGGCGATCCTGATGCGATCTGTAAGAAACGCATCACATCGGTCAAAGCCAAAAGTTATGCGGCGGTTAGATCAACCCACGTGGCCGACTATCAGCGTTACTACAATACATTTGATATCGAGCTGGGCAAAGGCCAAAATGAGGGCTTGCCTACTGATGAGCGCATAGCCAAATTTAACAGTAAGGATGACCCAGGACTGGTGGCCTTGTTCGTAAAATATAGCCGCTACCTGCTTATCTCGTCGTCAAGGCCCGACAGTAAGCTGCCGGCCAACCTGCAGGGTATCTGGAATGATCTGCTTACCCCGCCCTGGGGCAGCAAGTTCACCACCAACATAAACCTGCAAATGAATTATTGGTCGGCCGAGATGTTCAACCTTTCAGCCTGTACCAAACCGCTGTTCCACATGGTGAACGACCTGGAGCAGACGGAACATGCCACCGCTAAAGAACATTACAACGCACCGGGCTGGGTATTGCACCACAACACCGATATATGGTGCGGTACAGCACCGGTGAATGCCTCCAACCATGGCATATGGCAACCGGGCGCGGCCTGGTTAAGCGAGAGCCTGTGGGAGCATTATCAGTTCACGCAGGATAAGGCCTTTTTACGTTCGCAAGCTTACCCGGCCATGAAAGGTGCTGCCGAATTCTTCGTCGCTAATTTAGTGAAGGACCCCACGACCGGTTACCTGATCAGTACACCATCTAACTCACCCGAGCATGGCGGGCTGGTGGCAGGGCCTACCATGGACCACCAGATCATTCGCGAACTATTTAAGAATACTTCAAAAGCCTCTGCTTTATTAGGCCTTGATCCTGCATTTGCTCGAACTTTGCAGCAAAAATATGCGCAGATCGCACCCAACAGGATCGGCAAATATGGCCAGTTGCAGGAGTGGCTGGAAGATAAGGACGATACTACTGATACCCACCGCCATGTATCACACATGTGGGGTGTACACCCGGGCACCGAGATCACCGAACGGACGCCTGAACTGATGCAGGCAGCCAAGCGCTCCATGTACTACCGGGGCGATGACGGTACAGGTTGGAGCATATCATGGAAGGTGAACATATGGGCACGCATGCACGATGGTGATCACGCTTTCAAATTATTGAACAGGCTGCTATCCACCGCCGAATCGCCTGATGGCGGTAAGGACAGGGGAGGACTTTACCATAATATGTTCGACGCGCACCCCCCGTTCCAGATCGATGGAAATTTCGGTGCTGCGGCGGGCGTGGGCGAGATGCTGCTGCAAAGCCAGTTCGGTACACTTGACCTGTTGCCTGCCCTGCCCACAGCCCTGCCCAATGGTAGCGTGAAAGGCATTTGCGCCCGCGGTGGTTTTGTGCTGAATATTGACTGGAAGAACGGCGAACTGCAAAAGGTTCGGATCACTTCAACAGCGGGTAAGCCTTGCATTGTGAATTATGCGGGTAAGCAGATCAAATTTGATACGCAAAAAGGGGCCACCTATCAGCTGAATGGCAACCTGCAAAAAATATAACATGATCTGGAAGTTACGTCACTATATCGACATGGGTAAGCTTGCGGCCACAACGGCTGTGCTTGTGTTGCTTGGCCATGGCGCACAGGCGCAGAGTGCCACACGCCAGTCGATAGACCTGAACAACGGCTGGACCACCATAGCCAGCGAGACCAAAGCTGATGCTTACCCTGGTTTCGAACAGCCAGCGTTCAAGACCACCAACTGGAAAGCAGTGACCGTTCCGCACAATTGGGATGGATACGAAGGATACCGCAGGCTCAAGCATGGCAACCTGCATGGCTATGCCTGGTATCGCAAAGCGTTCACGCCAACAACACTTAAAGCCGGTAAACGGTATTTTTTGTGGTTCGAAGGAGTAAGTTCATACGCCACTGTGTACCTGAACGGCAAAAAGGTTGGTGAACACGCCGGTGGCCGTACCTCGTTCACGCTTGATGTGACCGATGCGATCAAATTAGGTAAACCCAACCTGCTGGCCGTAAAGGCCGATCATCCGGCTAATATTAAAGATCTGCCCTGGGTTTGCGGCGGATGTTCTGACGAGGTGGGCTTTTCAGAGGGCTCTCAGCCTATGGGCATCTTCCGCCCGGTGCATCTGATAGCCACTGATCCTATACGCATACAGCCGTTCGGTGTTTATGTATGGAACGATACTACCGCCATGGAGCGATCGGCCACTTTGCATATCGAAACAGAGGTCAAGAACTATGGTATCAAAGCTGCCAACATTGAGGTCATCAATACACTGACAGATGCTTCAGGTAAGCCGGTAGCTACCGCCAAAGCATCACAGAGCCTGAACAAAGAGGCAGCCGCTACCCTTAAACAAGACCTTGCCGGGTTAAAGAACGTTAAGCTATGGTCGTTAGAGCAACCTTATTTGTATACGCTGCGCACCCAGATCAAGCAGAACGGTAAACTGATCGACGAGCAGACCACGCCGTATGGCATCCGTTGGATCAAATGGGGCATGGGCATCAATGGCGATGGTCGCTTTTACCTGAATGGCAAGCTGGTATTCATTAACGGTATCGGCGAATACGAGCATTTGATGGGTAAGAGCCACGCGTTCACAGCACAGGAGATCAAAGCGCGTGTGATGCAGTTGCATGCGGCCGGTTTCAATGCCTTCCGCGACGCGCACCAACCGCATAATTTGGCCTATCAGCAATATTGGGACAAGATGGGGCTGTTATGGTGGCCGCAATTCTCGGCGCATATCTGGTATGATACGCCGGAATTTAAAGAGAACTACAAGAAACTGATCGTTGATTGGGTGAAGGAAAGGCGTAATAGTCCGTCGGTGACGCTATGGGGTTTGGAGAACGAAAGCAAACTGCCCGAGGCCTTCGCCCGTGAGTGTACCGAGCTGATACGCAGCTTAGATCATACGGCATCGTCGCAACGCAAGGTGACCACCTGCAATGGCGGCAAAGGCACCGATTGGGACGTGCCACAGAACTGGACCGGCACCTACGGCGGCGACCCCAACACCTACGGCGAGGACCTTAAAAAACAGATCTTGATCGGCGAGTATGGTGCCTGGCGCAGTTTAGAGCTGCACACCGAAGGCCCTTTTGTGGCCAACGGCTCGGTAAGTGAGGACCGCATGACCCAGCTCATGGAGACCAAGGTGCGTTTGGCCGAGTCGGTAAAGGATAAAGTGGCCGGTCAGTACCACTGGCTGCTTTACTCGCACGAGAATCCTGGCCGTATACAAGGCGGCGAAGGTTTGCGCGAACTGGATAGGGTAGGGCCGATCAACTACAAGGGACTGTTCACCCCATGGGGGCAGCCGTTGGATGTGTTCTACATGTACCGGTCCAACTATGCACCAAAGGACAAGGAGCCGATGGTCTACATCGTATCACATACCTGGCCCAACCGCTGGACCAAGCCCGGCAAAAAAGATAGCATCATCGTATACTCTAATTGCGATGAGGTAGAACTTTTCAACGATGTGGACCACACCTCTTTAGGCAAACGCAAGCGCCAGGGCGGCGTTGGTACACACTTTCAGTGGGACGGTGCGAATATCAAGTACAATATACTATATGCGGTCGGCTATGTCAACGGCAAGGCCGTTGCTAAGGATATCATCGTGCTGAACCATTTGCCACAAGCACCGCATATTGCCCAACTGACAAGCTCATCTAATGATGTGTTAAAGCCGTTAAAAGGTATCAACTATATCTATCGCGTCAATTGCGGTGGCCCTGAGATCAAAGACAGTTTCGGCAACCTGTGGTTGGCAGATGGTCATTTAACAAAAGGTACGTGGGGTTCCACCTCATGGACCGATGACTTTAAAGGTATGCCGGCTTTCTTTGCCAGTCAGCAGCGCACGTTCGATCCCGTGAAAGGAACGGCCACGGGTGGCTTGTTCCAGAGTTTCCGTTATGGGATGGAAAAGCTTGAGTATGAGTTCCCGCTGCCGGATGGTACTTACCTGGTGGAGCTATACTTTAATGAACCCTGGTACGGCATAGGCGGCGGAATGAACGCCGCCGGTTGGCGCCTATTTGATGTGGCCATTAACGATCGCACCGTGATCCGCGATCTGGACATCTGGAAAGAGGTAGGCACTAACCATGCCCTTAAAAAGACCGTGACCGCACAGGTGACCGGCGGCAAACTCGTCATCTCGTTCCCTGATGTGGCCGCGGGCGAAGCTATCATCTCGGCCATCGCTATCGGTTCTACCAAAAGCAACATCAAAGCGGCACCCCAACCTCAAAGTATTATTAGCCAGCTCAAAGCACCATCATCATGGAAGGTAACTTCGTGGTTGGATATCGGCGATCAGCTATATGCAGGTGGTCAAAAGGTCACCATCAATGCGTTGCCTCCCGCACTGTACGGCGCCGAGTGGATACGTACAGCTTCTGCAACCAACAACATTGCCCAGTTCACTATGAACGAGGATGGCAGCGTGCATGTAGCTATGGAAGCAGTGCCAGATCAGTGCCCCGATTGGTTGAAAGGCTACGAGGTAAGCGGACTATCAATATTGACCGATGCACCAGGCAACAACAAATTGAACGTGTACCGTAAAGCCTTTAAAAAAGGTGAGCAAGTTACCCTGGGCACTAATGCGGGTACGCAGAGGTACACCGTTGCGGTGCTACCCGACGTGACCCTTGAACCAGCTACCGACCTGCGCAAGACCGTGACCTTCCGTGCCGACGATGCCGTTGCTCAGGGAAATGCAGTGCGCGATACTTTGGCAGGTAGAAAAGTGGTACGTTTCACCAACTCTTCGGGGGGATCAGTGGCCATTGGTATCACACCGGGTGTGGCCGATCTGTATGCCTTGCGCATCAAATATTATAACTACAGTGATAGAACGCTGACCGGCAAAATGGAACTCCGCGCGCAGGATGGCACTTTAATGAAGCAGGAAGACCTTACCTTTAAGCCGGTGGCCAAAGGCAAGTCAGGTACCATCGCTACCACAACGGGTACCAGCATCAACGCCGGCAACTACAAAGTGATCATCACCGCTACTAATGCCGAGGCGCTGAGTATATCGGGCATCGAAATGCAATAACACCTCCATGAAGATCAATAAGATAATTATCCTCTTCCTGCTGCTCCCATTTGTTGCGCTGGCTCAAGATCTCAAGGTCGGCAAGCTGCAATGTGAGTATAAGAGCGATCCGCAGGGTATCGAGGAGGCTTCGCCTAAATTGAGCTGGCAACTGCAAAGTACGGGGCATAACATCATTCAAACCTCCTACCGGGTGTTGGTGGCATCTAACAAAACATTGCTTGATCAAAATAAGGGCGATGTATGGGATTCTAAAAAGGTCAGCTCGTCGGCTTCTATACAGGTAGGGTATGCGGGTAAACCATTGGCATCTGCCCGTACTTATTACTGGAAGGTGATGGTTTGGGATAACCAGCAACATACTTCCGCCTGGAGCAAGCCTGCGCATTGGCAAATGGGCCTGCCCAGCAAAGCCGACTGGAAAGGTGCACAATGGATAGCCTACGACCGCTTGCCCGACTCGTCCAAGATCACCCCGCTCATCCACCTGCGCGGCCCCAAAAAGCTCGGACCTGCCAATGATGTGCTGCCCCTGTTGCGTAAAGAGTTCAAGGTCACTAAGGCGGTGAAACGCGCTACGATTTATATATCTGGCCTGGGCCATTTTGAGTTGAGTATTAACGGACAAAAGACGGGAGACCATTTCCTGGACCCAGGGTGGACGGGCTATGATAAACAGGCGCTGTATGTGCCTTTTGATGTGACCGATCAGATCAAACAAGGCAGTAACGCCATTGGCGTGATGCTGGGTAATGGGTTCTATTTTATCCCACGTGATGCGCGTTATCGTAAACTCACCGGTGCTTATGGATATCCGAAGATGATATGCCGTTTGGTGACCGAGTACACTGACGGTACTACCGATAACGTGATTAGTGATCAAAGCTGGACCACCGCGCCAGGCCCCATCACGTACACCAGCATTTATGGCGGTGAGGACTATAACGCCAACCTGGAGCAACCCGGATGGGACAAGCCAGGCTTTAATGATGCCAGGTGGAAAAAGGCGATGGTCGTTGAAGGCGTACCTCAACTTGATGCGCAGATCGCTGAACCGTTGAAGGTGTTCGAGCAGTTCGCGCCAAAAACGGTCAAAGAGCTTGGCCCGGGCGTTACCGGTCAGGCCACTAAAAGCAAGGACCCCACCTTCAAGCCAAAAATGATGACGAACCGCGTGTTGTATGACTTTGGGCAGAACCTGTCGGGCATCGTGCGCATCACGGTAAAGGGCAAAAGGGGCGACACCGTCCGCATCTATCCAGCCGAGCTGCTGACCAAAGAGGGCACGATCGATCAAAAAGGTTCAGGGAATCCGCATTATTACGATTATATATTGAAAGGCACCGGCGAAGAGACCTGGCAACCACGGTTCACCTATTACGGTTTCCGTTATGCCCAGGTAGAGAATGCAGTGAGCAGTGGCAGTGCCAACCCTCATCAATTGCCCGTGATAACCGCTATCAAAAGCTTGCATACCCGTAACGCCTCGGCCATTGTGGGTAACTTCAGTTGCTCTAACGAGTTGTTCAACCGCACGTTCAAGCTGATCGACTGGGCCATTAAAAGTAACATGGCCAGCGTATTTACGGACTGCCCGCACCGCGAAAAACTGGGCTGGCTGGAAGAAGCGCACCTGGTAGGCGGATCCATCCGCTATATATATGATATTGCCAACCTGAGCCGTAAGTGCATCAATGACATGCAGGTGGCACAAACGCCCGAGGGCTTAGTGCCCGAGATCGCGCCCGAGTTCACCAATTTCGGCGGCATCTTCCGCGATTCACCCGAGTGGGGGAGCAACTCGATCATTTTGCCGTGGTACGTTTACCAATGGTATGGCGATAAAAAGGTACTGGCCGATAGTTACCCCATGATGGAGCGCTACCTGATCTACCTCAACGGTATGGCAAAAGATAACATTTTGAGCCAGGGACTGGGCGATTGGTTCGACATCGGGCCTAAGTCGCCCGGCTTATCACAGAACACGCCGCAGGGTATCACCGCCACCGCTATTTACTATTATGATCTGCAAATCATAGCGCAGATCGCGCGCCTGCTGGGCAAAAGTGCCGATGCTGTTAGATATGAAAAGCTGGCGGGCGAAGTGAAGACATCGTTCAACAAAAGTTTCTTTGACGCCAGCACCAAACAGTATGGCACCGGCAGCCAAACCGCTAACGCCATAGCCATGTATTGTGGCCTGCTAGATGCTAAGGACAAGGCCGCCGTGTTGGACAATATCGTGAAGGACATTCGCACCCGTAACAATGCCCTTACCGCCGGCGATATCGGTTATCGTTACCTGCTGCGGGTGCTGGACGACAACGGCCGCAGCGATGTGATCTTTGAGATGAACAACCGCAGCGATGTACCCGGTTACGGTTACCAGTTGGCCAAAGGCGCCACGGCACTCACCGAGTCATGGCAGGCGCTGCCGGGCGTATCCAATAACCACCTGATGCTGGGTCATTTAATGGAATGGTTCTACAGTGGGCTGGCGGGTATCAAACAACCTGACGATGCCACCGGCATAGGTTTCAGGCATATCGAGATACGGCCCGAGCCGGTAGGTGATGTGACCTTTGCGAAAGCCAGCTATAACTCGCCCTATGGCATGATCAGCAGCGATTGGAAAAAGGAAGGCAAAAAGTTCGTGCTGGACGTGGAGATACCGGCCAATGCAAGGGCATCGGTACACCTGCCTGCTAACAAAGGCGATAAAGTGCAAATGAACGGCAAGCCTGTAGCCGCGGCATGGAAAGATGGTAAGGCGGAGTTAAAAGTGGGGTCGGGCAGGTACCACTTAGTGGTAGAATAAGCCCCACCCCGGCCCTCCCCGGGAAGGGAGGGTGTTAAAACGAAAGACCAAAAGTAATTTAAGTAACGAAAGTTCTCTGTAATGAAGCAGTTTCTACATAGCAAGATCAAATATTTCACTGTTGCTTTGGTGGTACTGATCACCGGATCGGCAAGCGCACAGACCAGTAAAATGGATGTGCCCGAAAAGGTTATGAACCAAATATACGAGCAGATCAAAACACCTTACAAGTATGGTATGGTGATCGCTCCGGAAGATAACGCCAACAAGGCCGATTGCCCTACCGTGTTCCGTAAGAACGGTAAATGGTTCATGAGCTATATCATCTTCAATGGCCGTGGTTATGAGACCTGGCTGGCCAAAAGCGACGACCTGCTCAACTGGACAACGCAGGGACGTATCCTGTCGTTCAGCAGTGACAGCACCGATTGGGATAACAGCCAAAAAGCCGGCTATGTTGGATTGCAGGATACCAAATGGGGCGGCAGCTACGAGTTGGCAAAATACAACGGCAAGTACTGGATGTCGTATTTTGGTGGTAGTAGCACGGGTTACGAGAAGGGTCTGCTGTCGATCAGTATGGCCTTTACCGATAAAGACCCATCGGTGGCTCACGAATGGAAGCGCCTGGGAAAACCGGTTCTGATGTCGACCGATGCTAACGTGCAATGGTGGGATAACCACACCATGTACAAAGAGACAGTGATCTGGGATAAGACCAAGAGCCTCGGCCACCCGTTCCTGATGTATTATAACGCCAATGGCGACAGCGTGAACAAAAAGCGCGGCGCCGAGCGCGTCGGGTTGGCCACGTCAGACGATATGGTGACCTGGAAGCGTTATCCTCATAACCCATTGCTTAACCATAATGTGGGCATCACCGGCGACCCTTATTTTCAAAAGATCGGCGATGTTTGGGTAATGTTCTATTTTGGTGCGTTCTGGAAGGATAAAGGGGGCGCGTTCAACCGTTTTGCCTGCTCATACGATCTGGTAAATTGGACCGAATGGAAAGGCGATGACCTGGTCAGGTCGAGCGAAGATTACGATAACATGTTCGCGCATAAATCATGCGTGGTCAAATATAAGGGCGTGGTGTATCACTTCTACTGTGCGGTCAACAAGGCCGATCAGCGCGGTATCGCGGTAGCCACCTCCAAAGATATGGGCAAAAGCAAAGTAAGTTTTCCTGCGCCGCCACCGCCAAAGGTCAAAAAGAAATAAATTTGTTATTCCACACCGTCATCGCGAGGAACGAAGCGATCTCTGCGTAGGCTTGTCGGCCATATATAGTTCAGAGATTGCTTCGTTCCTCGCAATGACGATAAAGTTCCAATATAATGCCATTTAACAAAGTCATTCTTTTTGTCCTCTTATTCTTTACTCTCACCTCCGTCCACGCGCAATCACCTCGCAAGGTCGGGCTTTTCAACAGCGGTTGGAAATTCTACCTCGGTGATGACAGCACCGCACGGGAACCCGGTTACAACGATAGCCAATGGCGTCAGCTGAACCTGCCGCACGACTGGAGCATCGAAGGTAAATTTGACGAAAAGAACCCGACCGGTCAGGCCGGGGGAGGGCTACCCACAGGCATTGGCTGGTACCGTAAAACATTCACTATGCCGTTATCGGCTAAGGATAAAAGCATCTTCATCGACTTTGATGGCGTTTACTGTAATAGCGATGTTTGGGTGAACGGGCATCATTTGGGTAACCGCCCTAATGGCTATATCTCTTTCCGGTACGAGTTATCGCGGTATTTGAATTTCGGGACCGGTAAGAATGTGATCGCAGTAAAGGTGAACAACTCTGCACAGCCCAATACGCGCTGGTACAGTGGCTCCGGGATATACCGTAATGTGTGGCTAACCACCACATCGGCATCGCACCTACCGGTTTGGGGGGCTTATGTGACCACGCAGGTCAACTCTAATAACGCCATCATCAGGCTGCGTACTAAAGTGGTGGTGAACCAGCCTGGGTTACAACTGAAAGCCGTTATCCTGAACAAAGGCGGGCAGGTAATGAACTCTATCGTTACCCAGGTGGGTAATGATGATACCACCGCCCTGGTGACCCAAAATGTGGTGATCGGTAAGCCGCACGTATGGTCGGTAGATGACCCTTACCTGTACAAAGTGGTATATAGCCTGATAGCAGGCAAGCGGGTGATCGATAAATACCAGAACACCTTTGGCGTGCGCACCTTCAACTTTGATAAGGACAGAGGTTTCACCCTGAACGGGCAATGGATGAAGATCAAAGGTGTGTGTATGCACCATGATCTGGGTGCCCTGGGTGCCGCCATAAATGTGCGTGCCATGGAGCGGCAGCTGGAAATCCTGAAGGCCATGGGCTGCAACGCGATCCGTACGTCGCATAATCCGCCGGCGCCGGAGTTTTTAGATCTGTGCGATCGCATGGGCTTTTTGGTGATGGATGAGGCCTTTGATATGTGGGCCAAAAAGAAGAACAAATATGACTATGCCAAAGACTTTAAAAAGTGGCATAAGCGCGACCTGGAGGACCAGGTATTGCGCGACCGTAACCACCCTTCGATCATCTTGTGGAGCATCGGCAACGAGATACGTGAGCAATTCGATAGCACGGGCATCACCTACACCCGCGAGTTGGTCAACATCATAAAGCAATTAGATACTACCCGTTTGGTCACCTCGGCGTTAAGTGAGGCCGATGGGAACAAGAACTTCATATACAAGTCGGGCGCGTTGGATATACTGGGTTTCAATTATCACCCCGAGACCTATGCTGATTTCCCGAAAAATTACCCGGGTCAAAAGTTCATAGCGGCCGAGACCATTTCGGGCTATGCTACCCGTGGTTATTATGATACCCCAACCGACAGTACCCGCCATTGGCCCACCAGCTCTAAGGCCAAGTTCACACAGGGCAATGCCGAATTTGCGGTATCCGCTTATGATAACGTGGCCGCTTACTGGGGTTCTACCCACGAGGAGACCTGGAAGATCATCAAAAAGCACGACTACCTGTCAGGCGAGTTCGTATGGTCGGGGTTCGACTTTATTGGCGAACCCGTGCCTTATCCGTGGCCTGCACGTAGTTCTTACTATGGCATAGTGGATCTGGCAGGTTTCCCTAAGGATGTGTATTACATGTACCAAAGCGAGTGGACCAGCAAGCCGGTACTGCACCTGCTGCCTCACTGGAACTGGGAAGCAGGCAAGACGGTGGACGTTTGGGCCTACTACAGCCAGGCCGACGAGGTGGAACTGTTCCTGAACGGGCGCTCGTTAGGCGTACGCAGAAAGCAGGGTGATGACCTCCACGTGGTATGGAAGGTGCCTTTTGAGCCGGGCGAACTAAAGGCCGTTTCGCGCCAGGAGGGCCGCACGGTACTTACTGAAGTGATACGCACAGCAGGTGAACCCGCACGCATCGTACTGGAGGCCGACCGAAAGATCATCAATGCCGATGGCAAGGACCTGTCCTTCATTACGGTCAAGGTGGTGGATGCTGCAGGCAATATAGTGCCTAACGCCGATGACCTAGTGCGGTTCAACATTAAAGGCAAGGCCCAGTTGGCCGGTGTGGATAACGGCGCACAAGCCAGTATGGAATCATTTAAAGAACCGCAGCGTAAAGCATTTCACGGGTTGTGCTTGGCCATTGTGCAGGCCGGGCGTTCGCCAGGCATGATCACCTTTACTGCCACTGCCTACGGTTTGGCGCCAGCTACCATCACTTTACGCACTAAGTCGGCATACAGATAATATCGTATAAAAGGCAGCCAAAATGCTACATAATAGCACCTTAACTATCCAATAGATTTGTTTTTCAGGCATGAGCGTCTCTTACCCATGCCACCAATTGAACCGAACAATATTTTATGCGGATGAAGGGCTTACCTGCACTTGACCTTGCTGTTATTGCTGTATACCTACTGGCCATGTTGCTGGTGGGCTTCTACTTTTCGCGCAAGAACAAGAATGCCGACCAGTTCACCAAGGCCTCGGGCAGTATACCCGGCTGGGCGTTGGGTATATCCATATATGCCACCTTCCTGAGTAGCAACACCTTTTTGGGTGTGCCCGGGAAGGCCTTTGGCACCAACTGGAATGCTTTCGTGTTCAGTATATCCATGCCTTTTGCGGCCTGGTTCGCAGCTAAATATTTCGTGCCCTTTTATCGCCGCACAGGCGAGGTATCCGCTTACACCCATCTGGAACACCGGTTCGGTGCTTGGGCGCGCACTTATGCGGTAGTGTGCTTCCTGCTCACCCAACTGGCCCGGATGGGTTCCATATTTTTCGGCATCGCACTAAGTTTACAGGCCCTCACCGGTTTCAGCATGAAGCTGATCATCCTGACCATGGGTATCTGCATTATCATTTACACAGTGTTGGGCGGCATTGAGGCCGTGATCTGGACCGAGGTGGTGCAGGGGATCATCAAGACCTTCGGCGCGCTGCTGATCTTGTACATTATTATCACCAACATGCCGGGCGGTGTAAGCCGCGTGATCGATATCGGCCAGCAGGACCACAAGTTCGGTCTCGGTAGTATGATGCCTGATCTTACTACGTCATCGTTCTGGGTGGTATTATTGTACGGGTTCTTTATCAACCTCAATAATTTTGGTATGGACCAAAATTACGTGCAGCGTTATCATACCGCCGCTTCAGGTAAGCAGGCGGTCAACTCGATCTGGCTATGTGTGATCTTGTATGTACCGGTATCATTGCTGTTCTGCATCATAGGGTCGGCCCTTTATGCCTATTACCATGTACACCCCGAACTCACAGAGACCATTCGCCAGCAGGTGGCCACCGAACGCCTACCTGGGGTATCGGCCGCTGAGATAGCAAAAATGGCCGCCACCCTCAAACCTGAGGACTATGGCGATAAGATCATGCCCAACTTTATGGTGACCAAGATACCGGCCGGTTTGGTGGGACTTATCGTGTCGGCCATACTATCGGCTGCTATGAGCACCATCAGTTCGGGAATGAACGCCTCCGCTACGGTGTTCTCGGTCGACATCTACAAACGATACTTTAAGCCTGATCTGAACGAGAAGAAAACATTGGCCTTGTTGCACATGGCAACCATTGTCGTAGGCGTAGCAGGTGTTGCAGCAGGGATAGCCATGATCGGCGTCAAGAGCGTGTTGGATGTATGGTGGCAACTGTCGGGCATTTTTGCCGGTGGCATGTTGGGGCTGTTCCTGCTGGGCATCATCAGCAAGCGGACGCGTAACCATGAGGCCATCATCGCGATCGTGATCGGCATCCTGGTGATCCTATGGATGACGCTATCTCCATTATTGCCCGAACGATACGGTATGTTGCGAAATCAATTGCATCAGAATATGGTGATCGTGGTAGGCACCCTTACCATCTTTTTGGTGGGTGTGCTGATCACCCGATTTAAGCGCAGCGGCGTTGCGACCACCGTCACTAACTCATAACGAATAGCTAACTATCAATATCCATCTATAATGACCACTGATAATGCACATAAGAAAGGTTTTATACCGGTAATGCTCACCCCGTTCACCGACACGGGCGCAGTAGACCACCATGCGCTGGCCTCACTGACCGACTTTTATTTGCGTTCGGGCGTGGCCGGTCTGTTCGCCAATTGTCTGTCGAGCGAGATGTTCGAATTGAGCGACGAAGAGCGCTTACAGGTCATCCGGCAGGTGGTGAAAGTAGCAGATGGGAAGGTGCCCGTGGTAGCCACCGGCACTTTTGGCGGACCGATAGAGGACCAGGCCGATTTCATTAAAGAGGTTTATGATACCGGTGTTCAGGCCGTGATCGGCATCACAGGACTTATCGCCGGGCAAGATGAGACCGATGCTGTATTTAACCGGCGGATCGATCAGCTTTTGGAGTTGACCGATGAGGTGCCCCTTGGCTTCTACGAATGCCCGGTGCCCTACAAACGCTTGCTTTCGGCTGAGCAGTTGCACCAGTTCGCATCCACCGGGAGGGTGATCTATCATAAGGATACCTGTCTGGATATTGACCAGGTACGGGCTAAGGTAGATGCTACCGATAGCTTCCAGGCGTTCGGGCTATACGATGCTTACATGGTACACGCGGTGGAGTCGCTTAAAGCAGGGGCCAAAGGCCTTTCTTGCATACAAGGTAATTACTTTCCGGAGCTGATCGTATGGCTGTGCGACCATTATAATGACCCGGCACTCTCTGTTGAGGTCAATAAAGTACAACAGTTCTTTATCGATCACATGGATGTGATGCACCATGTGTATCCAACCGTATCCAAATACTACCTCCAAAAGCGCGGCGTCAACATTTCTACCTATACCCGCCGTGATGTTGGGTCATTCACCTCCGAGGTACGTAACAGTATCGATCAGCTTTTTGAAGATCATAAGATCCTACAGCAGGAGTTGGAGATAACCAGCGTATCGTGATCTTTCGGCGTCTCAAATGATTCGGTGCAGATTAAAGTAATATTAAAATTGAAGCGGTATTGTTAAATATTTTCCTGTATCTGCATTTAAAAATTATCAGTTTACTATTGCATATATAGCACGATGATGGCTTTAGCCTGATTTTTCGATGAAAATTTGGGTTTTGTAACCGGCTGATATTTTGAGGCTTAAAAATCGCAATGCTAACATCCTACAACAAATTGATAAAAAGGAGCAATAAAGGGCATATCGTAAAATTGATATTTGTAGAACTAACCAGTTTAAAGTAGCTAACCATTACTGAACCATTACCCGAATAAAGCATTCAAGACCGATCTGTGTGATCTTGTCATGTTCATTCGCCCGCAAATAGATCGATTTGTTTGCACGGTACCGTTCAACTAAATGACCGTTCGATCGCCTTTTACTGGTGCATGATCACAAAGCCAAAATTGATGCATAGTACTAATAAAGAGGTATTGTTAGTTGCCAGCGGCGACCTTCGCTTATCGGCCAACCAGAATTGCTGGGCCGCCCAAAGTGAGATGGAAGCGCTGTTGACCGCAGCCATTGAAAAGCAAGGGTACACTGTTAAGCGGGTTCATGCCTACGATGAGGTGAAGAAGCACGGTTTCATCGACTCTCAAAAAATGGGTATCGAGGTTTTCCGTGAGCTTGATCCTCAGCAGCCTATCATCGTGGCCGAAAGTGTTTGGCAATACACCCATCACGTGCTGGCCGGTTTGACCACACATGAAGGCCCCATCCTTACCGTTGCCAACTGGAGCGGTACATGGCCAGGTTTGGTAGGCATGCTCAATCTTAACGGATCGCTTACCAAAGCCGGCGTGAAATACAGCACCCTTTGGAGCGAAGAATTTACCGACAGCTTTTTTACCGATAAATTAAGCCAGTGGCTGCATACCGGTAACATCGAACATGACCAAAGCCACGTGCAAGGTTATGATGAGGTGAGCATACCACAGGCCGATGAGGACAAGGGGCAAGCCTTCGCCAAACAACTGAAAGCCAACAAGGCGATCATGGGTGTTTTTGACGAAGGTTGCATGGGCATGTTCAACGCCATCATTCCTGATGATCTGCTACACGCTACCGGCATTTTTAAAGAAAGATTGAGCCAATCATCGTTATACGCTGCCATGCAGTTAGTAAATGACGACGAGGCCCGCAAGATATTGGATTGGCTGCTGCAAAAAGGCATGACCTTTAACTGGGGCACTGATCTTGCCACTGAACTTACCGAAGCCCAGACCTTGGAGCAATGTAAGATGTACATCGCAGCTACCCGTATAGCCGATGAGTTCGGTTGTGATACGATTGGTATTCAATATCAGCAAGGCTTAAAGGACCTGACCGTTGCTAGTGACCTGGTGGAAGGTTTGCTCAATAACCAGGACCGCCCGCCTGTCTACTCGGCCGATGGCCGTGAGCTTTACGCAGGCGAGGCGCTTCCGCATTTCAACGAGGTGGACGAGTGTGCCGGCCTTGATGCTTTGGTGACCTACCATTTATGGAAAGAACTGGGCATGCCCGGTGAGACCACCTTGCATGACCTGCGTTGGGGTGCACACTTTGAAGGCAATGGCGTAAATGATTTTGTTTGGGAGTTCCTGATATCAGGTGCGGCCCCGCCGGCACATTTTGTAGGTGGTTATGAAGGCGCCTCAAGCGAGCGTCAGCCTGCCATGTACTTCCGCTTAGGCGGCGGTAGTCTGAAAGGTGTGAGCAAGCCAGGACACATCGTTTGGAGTCGTGTTTATGTTATGGATAACCAATTGCATTGCGACATAGGTGTGGGCGAATCGGTAGCGTTACCGCAAGCTGAGACCGACCGCCGCTGGGAACTATCCACCCCACAATGGCCTATCATGAACGCAACATTAAAAGGTGTTACCCGTGATCAAATGATGGCTCGTCATAAGGCGAACCACATACAGGTAGTGTATGCTACCAGCGAAAGCAAAGCACACGAGGCCTGCCGCATTAAAGCAGCGGCCCTGCGCCAACTGGGCATCAAGGTCCATTTTTGTGGTGATGTGCAACTGACCAATTCTGTTAATTAAAAGAGAGTATCGTGAAAATGATGAGAATTACGTTCGGCGTATTGATGACCCTGCTGTTAGCCTATGTGAACCCTGTAAAGGCACAGGATGCAGCTGTAGCGAAAGAATTAGCTTACCGCAAAGTGGTGTTCGACCGTTCGGCCAAGATCGTTAAGGGCCTCAACCTATCTGATTCGACACAAGCTTTAGCCGTTACCAACGTAGTAGCCAAACAATATCAGGACCTGAACGACATTTATGTGATCCGCGATAGCCGCAAGCAGGCCATCAAAGCCGAGACCGCAGGCAACAAAGAAGCTGCTGATGCTCAACTGAAAAAGCTAGAGGAAGAGACCGCAGTAAAGATCGACAAACTACACCCGCAATATTTGGAGCGTTTGAGCAAGGCTGGCCTTAACGCACAGCAGATCGATGCCATCAAAAATGGTATGACCTACAACGTATTGAACGTGACCATGAACGCATACAACAAGATGCTGCCTAACCTGACCGATGCGCAACGCACCCAGATCCTGGCCTGGCTAACCGAAGCCCGTGAGCGCGCGATGGATGCAGAGTCGTCGCAAAAAAAGCACGCCTGGTTCGGTAAATACAAAGGCCGTGTCAATAATTACCTGGCAGCTGCCGGCATTGACATGAAAAAGGAAGAAGCTGCCTGGCTGGCGCGCGAAAAAGAAGCTAAAAGCAATATGCAATAGTAGAAGATCAGGTCGTGCCGCTTAAAAGGCCGCATGACCTGTCATCGATATTCAACAGAACACAAATACCGATACATAAACCATAACGAATGAGATAGAAAGATCTACTTTTCCCCTCCCCAATTTTTGAGATAAACCCAATTCATGAACTTCACTAAATTCTAAAATGAAGAAAATTCTACTTTTCTTATCATTATGCTTCCTGACAGTCACCGTTTTTGCACAATCGCGTGTGATCACCGGTACGGTGGTAAGCAGTGATAAAAATGAACCTCTTGTTGGCGTTACCATCCAGGTAAAAGGAAGTAACACCGCCACCCAGACCGATGTGAACGGTAAGTTCTCCATCAAGGTCACCAACGCCCAGAACGTGGTATTGACGGTCAAATATGTTGGTTTTAACTACCAGGAGCACACCCTACGCGTTGGCGAGCAGAACCTGGATGTAAAAATGACCGCTTCTGCAGCTACGGCCTTACAGGAAGTGATCTTTACCGGGTACGGTGGTACCCAGAACAAGATCACCGCTACAGGCGCAGTATCAGCTGTTGACCTGAAAAAGGTAGAGGATGTTCCGGCGCTTAACGCATCAGCCTTGTTACGTGGTACCGCTCCTGGTATCAGCGTTTCGGGTGGTACTCAGCGTCCTGGTCAGTCGGCCACGATCACTATCCGTAACCCTACCGCTTTCGCTAAAGATGGCGGTCAAGGTACCAACCCTTTATTCGTTATTGATGACGTGATCAGAAGCCAGTCGGACTTTGACCTTTTAGACCCTGTACTGATCGAGAGCATCAACATCCTTAAAGATGCTGAAGCTGCGATCTACGGTGTGTCAGGTGCTAACGGTGTTATATTGGTGCGTACCAAAAGAGGACGTCAGGGTGCTCCTCGTGTAAGCTTTAGCAGTTCATTAGGTATCTCTAATGCCACCATGCTGCCTAAGTTCATGAACTCGACCCAATTGGCTACCTTTAATAATGACTATAACCAAAGCCGTGCGGCACAAGCAACTGCTATAACCGGCTTAGGAGCAAGCAACTCTTACATTGCTGATCCCAGCTTTGTCCCTAACTACTATAATGCTGATGGTTTCCTGGTACGTCCGGGCAACACCGTTACCAATGGTGTGGTTTTCGGTACCGGCACAAGCACTACTGATGCTACCCGTAATACGGCATGGTATACCCCTGATGAGTTGGCGTATTATGCCAATAACAGCACTAATTGGTTAAAAGAAGCTTTTCAGAATGCGCAAGTTTGGCGCGAAGCTGTGAGCATAAGCGGTGGTACTGATAAAGTGACCTATTTTGTGGGTGCTGATTATGTTAATCAGAACTCAAATTTTAAAGGCATAAACTCTAATAAATACGGTATCAGAGCTAACGTCGAGATCAAACCAGCAAAAGGATTGACCACCTCCGTGTCATTAAGTACCGACGTTGGTTACTCGAAAAGCTATTGGTACAAACTGAATAGTACTACTGAATCGCTCGATAACGACGTGGCGACCTTGCAGAACGTTCAGCCTTGGCAACAATACTTCATCAACGGCATGCCGGTCATCCTGGGCGCCTCTACTACAGGTGGTATCGATAATATCAACTACTTCCAGATCCGTGATTCAAATAACTTTACCAGTTCAAAGAACTATGTGACCAATATACTGGGTAAGATCAATTATGAGATCCCTGGCGTTAAAGGGTTGACCGCTACTGCTACATTCAACAAGAACATCAATAACACATTGGGTAAACAATTCGGTACCGGCTTTGCGTATGCCCGTTACTCAGGTACTGGTACTAACTTCCACATCCCTGGTGGTACGCTGTTGAGCGTGACCAACATCCTTAACGGCGACAGGGTGCGTTTGAATCCTGTATTTGCCGATAGCTACCAGTTGGATGCCGGCTTAAATTATAGCCGTAGCTTTGGTAAACATACCATATCGGCCATTGCCCTTTGGGAGCAACGTGAGGCCAACTCTGAGGGCGTAGCCGGTCAGGCCGATAACGTGGTACCAGGTGCATTGCCTTACCAAACCTTTACCACAGGTGTAACCAGCTCAACTCAAACCAGCCAGTTAAGCACTACCGGTTTCCAATCGCTGATCACCCGTTTAAATTACTCATACGCCGACAGATACCTGTTGCAACTGATCTATCGTCGTGACGGTAGCTCACGTTTTGCTCCGGGTCAGAATTGGGGCGGCTTCCCTGCAGCTTCAGTGGGCTGGGTGCTTTCTCAAGAGAATTTCTTTAAGAACAAGGTCAACTGGGTAGACCTGTTCAAAGTACGTGCCTCGGTAGGTATAGTGGGTACCGATAATACCAGGCCATACCAATACCAGGCCAACTATCAGGCACTTGTTGGAACCAACGGTGGCCCGGTGTTTAATGAAGGTGTTAGAGGAGTGGCGATCAGGCCAAACCTGGCGATCCCTAACATTAACGTGACCTGGGATAAATTCACCAAGCTGGATTACGGTCTGGATATGGCGTTCTTACGTAACCGTTTATCGTTCTCTGCCGATTACTTTTATACTTATGGTTACGACATGCTGACCACTTTGTCGTCAAACGTGCCAGCGACCATTGGAGCGGCCGTTCCTACCGAGAACTTTGGCAAAGTTAATACGTTCGGTTATGAATTACAGTTGACCTGGCGCGATAATGTGGGTAAGTTCTCTTACAGCTTTAGCCCATTCTTTGCCTGGAACGACAACAAATATGTAAAGTATGACCTGGCGTCGGGTCTGGTAGGTACCGTTCAGGATCTTACCGGCCGTTCAGGAGACCCCGGCGTATTCGGTTATAAGTCATTAGGTATCATCCGTACACAAGAGGAAGCTAACGCGATCATCGCATCACGTGCAGCAGCAGCGGGCGGCGCAGCCAACGTAAAGATTTTTGGTGAGCGCATTATGCCGGGTATGATCAACTATGAAGATCTTAACGGCGATGGTGTGATCAGTACTGATAACTCAGACCAAAAATACCTGACCAAAAAAGCATCTAACCACAATAGCCTTGGTTTGAACTTTAACGTAGGTTATGGTCCGGTTAGCATGAACGTGATCATGGGCATGTCATGGGGTGGCTGGACCAACATTGACGGTAGAAAACCATTTAATCAGTCAAGCAGCGGTGCATCTATCTATGATAACCGTCCGGTTTACTGGGCCGATCACTGGACCCCGACCAACACTAACGCCAGGTTCCCTGCGCCAGGCTACCTGACCAACTATGACGTCACCAGCGATTTTTGGTTAGTACGTGCCACATCGTTCAGCGTTACCAATGCAACATTGAATTTTGCAGTGCCTAATAACTGGGCAAGCAAGATCGGTTTGGCAAGCGCTCGTTTTTTTGTCACTTCAACCAACCCTGTACAGTTCATCAATCCGTTCCCTAACGGCTATCGCGATCTTCAAACCGGGCTATATAGTTACCCGACCTTAAGAACAGTATCATTAGGTTTAAATATTGGTCTATAAAAGTTAACATCATGAAAAGAACATCTCTATATATCATAGCAGCTTTTGGTGTTGCGATCAGCGCAAGCAGCTGTAAAAAAGTACTGGAGAAACAAGATCTGGGCAACTTTACCGCGGCTCAAGTATACAATGACTCTGTTACGGCTAAATTGAGTGTTGATTATTTGTACACCCAAAACCAGCCAGTATGGTTCGGTAACACAGGTGGTTCGATCAGCAGCAGCATCAGTACGCTTAGTGACGAGCAGTATTCCAATAACGCATTTACCAGTGGCTCTTTGACCATTGCCTCTGTGACCGATATCGGCGTAGCTAACTCTAATGGTAACAACTACGGTAAGATCCGTTTTATCAACATGTTCCTGCGCGATATCAATGCGGGAACACTTGCACCCGCAGTAAAAAGAAGATTTGCCGCACAGGCCTATTTTTGGCGAGCTTATCGCTACTTCGAATTGATGAGGATATACGGTGGCGTACCACTGGTTAGCGCTCCGCTTGACGCAGTAGGCGACGAAGCCAAAAAAGCAGCTTTATTACCTCGTAGTAGTGCAGCGGCTACCTTAGCGCTGATCAAGAGCGATCTGGATTCATGCGTAAGATACCTACCGGGTAAATGGCCAAATGCTAATGACTATGGTCGTGTCACTTCAGGCGCTGCTGCCGCATTCCTGGGCAGGGTATTGGTAGAGTATGCCAGTCCTTTGTTCAACCCAAATAACGATCAAACTCGTTGGCAAGCAGCTTACGATGCCAACCTAAATGCGGTGAACATCTTGAAAGCAAATGGTTTTGGCTTGTACAATAAGTTCGACTATACCATGTGGACCAACGAAAAGAATAGCGAGCAAGTACTGGCTACTCAATTCAATACGGATCAAACCGACAATGGTCGCGCAAGCAACACTTACACCAACAACACCATACCACGTTCACTGAGCACTGGTAGTGGATCTAACCAACCGACGTGGGATATGGCTAGAGCATTCCCGATGAAGGATGGTAAGGATACCTTGACCTCAAAGTATCCATATTCCCAGCAAACGTTCTACAAGAACCGTGATCCGCGCTTTGATCAAACCATCGCTTACAATGGTGCTTTGTGGCCGTTATTGGGCAATAGCAATTATCGCGTGTGGACCTATTACTATCCTAACAATAAGAGCAACGCCTCTCAGTTACAAACTACCGAGCCCGTAGCAGCAAGCTCTACAGGCCTCTACCTTCGAAAAGCCATCGACCCGGGTATCACTGCTGATAAATTACAATTCGGTGGTACCGATTGGTTAGAGATCCGTTACGCCGAGGTTCTGTTGAACTTAGGTGAGGCAGCTGCCGAACTTGGCAGATTAGGTACCGGTGATGAAGCTTATGCAGGTATCATTGCGTTAAGGCAGCGCGCTGGCATCGAAGCGGGCGATGGCCTGTACGGTTTGACCGCTGGCATGACCAAAGCTCAAATGATCACCGCGATCATGAAAGAAAGACAGATCGAATTTGCTTTTGAAGGTAAACGTTTTTGGGACCTGCGCAGAAGAAAACTGCTGATCAGCACCCTGAACGGCCGCCGTAGATTGGGTGTTGTCTTCGCGTTGAACAACAATACTACCTATACTGACTACATAGCAAGTACACGTGATGCTTCAGCCAACACTAACTTCGATACCTTTTACGCTACTAACTTTAGGGTGTTGACCAAATTCATGGATACTACACCTATCGCTTATCAAACCGCGGCAGAGTATTTTTACGGCTTGCCTATCGGTGCGCTTAACAATAACGTTAACCTGCAACAAACAGTAGGTTGGGGTGGAACCTTCGACCCATTGCAATAACAACATCATCAAGTCCATAGAAAAGGGGAGAGCGCAAGCTTTCCCCTTTTTTGTTAGACACTTATTGTATCATGTTAACACTCTGGACCGTCGTTTCGATGAATGTGATACGAGGGATGATCAGTTGTTCAAGCTACAAAGATCATTCAGGGAGCTGTTTTTGTAACATGTTCGCTATATATAGGGCTTTATGATGCCTGACAAGGCAAATGACAATATTTTACAGCACTATGTTAATATGATACAAAAAAGGCCGATGCCGACGTTGCATATTTGAATAGTAAAATTAGAAAACCTGATATTACCTAAGTTTTCCTGAAAGCTCATCGCATCTGAACGTAAAGGCTCTTGAGAGGTCGCTTTTGTTCAGTATATGATATTGCCGATCAGGCCCATTACCAACAGACCAAGAAACGTAAAATGAAGAGAACATCCCTTGTACTCACCTTGTGCGCCGCAGCATCCTTCGTGAAGCCGGCATTCGCGCAATACCCACAAATACCTGCTGACATCGCAGCCGCATCGAACGCCATGATGAAAGAGGCTACCCGTAAGTCAGACTCGGCGTGGAAAGTAGCATACACGCAAGTTGACTATGATATGCGTCACGGTAAGCCGTTCATTCCATGGGCTGCCCGTCCTACCGACCTTCCACAATCAGAAATTTTAGCATTCCCGGGTGCCGAGGGTGGCGGCGCGCACTCGTTCGGTGGCCGCGGTGGTAAAGTTTACGTGGTCACCAGTTTGGCCGATAGCGGTCCGGGTACACTGCGCTGGGCCTGCGAGCAGGGTGGCGCTCGTATCATCGTCTTCAATGTTTCGGGTATCATCCGTATCAAAAGCCCGATCATCATCAGGGCACCATACATCACCATCGAAGGCCAATCAGCTCCTGGTATGGGCGTGTGCGTAGCGGGCGAATCTGTTTGGATCAATACACATGATGTGGTATTACGCTACATGCGTTTCCGCCGTGGCGAAACGAACGTTGGCCGTCGTGATGATTCATTGGGTGGTAACCCGGTGGGTAACATCATTATCGATCACTGCTCTACCAGCTGGGGTTTGGATGAGAACATGTCCATCTATCGTCACATGTTCGATCCGGGCGACGGTACCAAAGAGCAAAAGCTGGGCACCGTCAACGTGACCATCTCTAACTGTATCTACTCAGAATCATTAGACACCTGGAACCATGCCTTTGGTAGCACCACCGGTGGCGAGAACAGCATGCTGGTACGCAACCTTTGGGCTGATAATACCGGTCGTAACCCTTCGGTAGGTTGGAACGGTATATACAATTTTGTGAACAACGTGGTATTTAACTGGGTGCATCGCACCATGGACGGTGGTGATTACACAGCTAAATTCAATATCATCAACAACTACTTCCAGCCAGGACCGGCCACCCCACGTGATAATAACGTAGGCCACCGCATCCTGAAGCCAGAATCTGGCCGTTCAAAATTGAAAGAGCGCGTGTTCGGTATGGCTTATGTGAATGGTAACGTGATGGAGGGTTATCCAAAAGTAACTGCCGATAACTGGGATGGTGGCGTGCAGGTAGATGAATTGCCTGACACCGGTCCTTACAAAGATTACATGAAGTGGAACAAGCCATTCCCGATGCCTCCGGTAAAGATCCTGTCGGCTACTGAAGGTAAACAATTCGTGCTGACCAACGCAGGTGCTACCTTGCCGGTACGTGATGCGGTGGATCACCGTATAGTTAAGCAGGTGGCCACAGGTAAGATCGAATACAAAGAAGGTGTGAAGTTGCCTGCAACGCAGTTCGAGCACCGTCGTTTGCCTATCGATTCGTACAAGATCGGTATCATTACCGACCCATCGCAGGTTGGTGGTTATCCTGATTACAAAGGTACTCCCTATAAAGACAGCGATAATGACGGTTTGCCAGACGATTGGGAAAAAGCTCATGGCCTGAACCCCAACAATGCTGCCGATTCACCAGCTATGGCCAAAAATGGCGGCGGTTACAGCAACATCGAAGTGTACTTGAACGAGCTTGCCAAAAAAGGTGAGAAAGGCGTAGTTAAAGGAAAATAGTAAACCATAGATATGGACAAAAGGTCCGGCTATTTCATGGTCAGAACAATTACGGCCTGCCTGTTAGGGTGCATGTTCACACATGCGCCCTTATTAGCGCAAAAGGCCAAAGTGGTGAAACCGCAACCGCCGGTTAGTGCCGACAAGGGTGGCAAGCTCATCTATGCGCTTGAAGCCAAAGGCGATCGCATACCTGATTATTCGTACTGCGGTTACATGGCCTCCGAGCAGGCCATACCTACCGTGGCGGTCAAGGTGGTGGTACCGGTAAAGCCGGGAGACGCTACCTTGCGTATCCAGGCGGCACTTGATCATGTGGCCGGATTGCCAATGGGTAAGGACGGCTTTCGGGGTGCGGTATTGCTGCAGAAAGGAACTTACACCGTTAACGGTAGTTTGAAGCTCAAAGCCTCGGGCGTAGTGCTCAGGGGTAGTGGGATGACCGCTAACGGCACCACGCTGATCGCCGCCGGTACCGATAGGCAAACGTTTATCAGGGTATACGGTCAGCAAGACCGTATTCATACTGACAGCGCACAGATCACCGATGCGTATGTGCCGGTGAATGCCATGACCTTTCATATCGGCGGTGGCAGGTTCAAGGCTGGCGATATGGTGAGCATCCGCCGCCCAAGCACCAAAAAATGGATCGACCTTTTAAAGACCGACCAGTTTGGCGGGGGAATATCTGCATTAGGTTGGAAACCCGGCGAACGCGACATCGTTTGGGATCGTAAGATCACGCAGGTGTCGGGGAATACCATCACCATCGATGCGCCGCTTACCACCGCTTTAGATACCGCTTACGGTGGCGGCATTATTACCGCTTACAACTGGCCCGGCCGGGTGCAAAACATAGGCATCGAGAACCTGCATCTGGTATCAAGCTATGATACACGCAACCCAAAGGACGAAGCGCACCGCTGGATGGCGATCACTTTAGAGAATGTACGCGATGCTTGGGTACGCCAGGTCACTTTTGAGCATTTTGCCGGTTCGGCCGTTTTCGTGCTCGAGACCGGTAGCCGCGTCACCGTGCAGGATTGCAAGTCATTAGCGCCGGTGTCTGAAATAGGTGGATATCGGCGCAATACTTACTGGACCATGGGCGGTCAGACCTTGTTCGAGCGCTTATATGCTGAGCACGGTTATCATGATTACGCCGGAGGTTTTTGCGCTCCGGGCCCTAATGCCTTTGTGCAATGCCAGGCATGGCAGGCCAATAGCTTTAGCGGCGGTATCGATAGCTGGGCATCGGGCGTATTGTTCGATGTGTTCATGATGGATGGCAATGCGCTAAGCTTCATGAACCGGGGTCAGGACGGGCAGGGTGCCGGATGGAGTGCAGCCAACAGCCTGTTCTGGAATTGCAGTGCCGCCCGTATCGATTGTTATCAACCGCCAGGTGCACAGAACTGGGCCTTTGGCTCATGGGCGCAATTTGCGGGTGATGGTTACTGGGGCGATTCCAACAACTCGATCAGCCCGCGCAGCTTTTATTACGCACAACTTAAAGAACGTTTAGGCCACGATGTAGCCAAGCAGGCCGACATACTCGACATCAGTACTGATGCATCAAGCTCACCCTCAGTAGAGGTGGCGCAGCAACTGACCGCGGCCGCCGTAGCACCAGCTGTGACCATAGCCGACTGGATAGATGGTGCATCTAAACGCAATCCCATTTCTTTAAATGCCGCCGGTGCTAAAAGCATCGACGAGATAGGTGTTAAAGGGTTGGCAAGAGTTGCTATGGCACCGGCCATGAAAGTGAGCAACGGATGGCTGGTACGTGGCAATACCGTATTGAGCGGTATGCATTACGAAACACCGTGGTGGAATGGTACGGTTAAACCTGTTTATTTAAAAAAGAACGCCAAACCGGCACTCACCCGATGGGTTCCCGGCCGTACCGGTACAGGCCTTACAGACGATGTGACCGAGGTGTCAGACTGGATGCAAAAGCGCAACATCGTCGTATTTGAGCAGAATTATGCCTTATGGTACGAACGCCGCCGCGATGATCATGAGCGTGTGCGCCGTATGGATGGCGATGTTTGGGCACCTTTTTACGAACTGCCATTTGCGCGCACCGGTCGCGAAACGGCCTGGGATGGCTTAAGCAAATATGACCTGACCGCTTACAACAAATGGTACTGGGGCCGCCTGAAGCAATTTGCCGATCTGGCCGATCAGCGTGGACAGGTACTCATCAATCAAAATTATTTTCAACACAACATCATCGAGGCAGGTGCACATTATGCCGATTTCCCTTGGCGCCCGGTCAACAACGTGAATAATACCGGTTTCCCTGAGCCGGTGCCTTACGCAGGTGATAAACGCTTGTTCATGGCCGAGCAGTTCTATGATGTGAACCACCCGGTAAGGCGAAAACTGCACCAGCAGTTCATCCGTCAAAATCTGGAAGCATTTGCCGGTAACAACGGCGTGATCCAACTGATCGGTGCTGAATATACTGGCCCGCTTAATTTCACCAAGTTCTGGGTGCAAACCATCCAGCAGTGGGAAAAGGAAAAAGGCAAAAAAGAACTAATTGGCCTAAGCACCACCAAAGATGTACAGGACGCGATCTTGGCTGACGCTACCCTGACCTCGGTCATTGACGTGATCGATATTCGCCAATGGCACTACCAGGCCGATGGCAAGACCTATGAACCTAAAGGCGGGCTGAACCTGGCCCCACGTCAGCATGCCCGTTTGCTAAAACCTAAAGCTACCTCATTTGAGCAGGTATACCGTGCGGTGCACGAGTATCGTGCCAAGTATCCGTCAAAAGCGGTGGTGTACTCAGGCGATGGCTTTGACCGTTATGGCTGGGCCGTCTTCATTGCTGGTGGATCGTTGCCGGTATTGCCTAAAGAGGTCGATCAAAAGCTTTTGGCAGCCGCATCTACGATGAAGGGAATTGAACTGGCCGGTCAGCCGCAGGATCAGTGGGCGCTGGGCAATGCTTCAAAAGAATACATCATTTACACCGCTACAGGTACGGTGACACCGCTGGCATTGGAGGCTAACGCTTCCTATCAGGCGACCTGGATCGATGCGCGTACAGGCAAGGCCACTGCCGTTAAAACGGTAAAAGGCGCTGATATGAACCAATGGCAGGGTGCCAACGGCGCTGGCCTGCTATGGCTAAAAAGAATTTAAGACATGTTCAAAAAGATCATTTATACGCTCACACTGGTGGCAGTGATAGGGTTGGCCTTTAAAGCTCATAATGCCGGCCTGCCGCTGCTTAAGGTGTCAGATAACCATCGCTATTTTTCTACCCCCGATGGTAAGCCCTTCTTTTGGCTGGGTGATACTGGCTGGCTGCTGTTCTCCAAATTGGACCGTGCAGAGGCCGAAAAATATTTGGAGATACGCCGCAAGCAAGGCTTCAATGTGATACAGGTGATGGTGATCCATGACATTAAAGAAACGAATGCTTACGGCGATTCGGCCTTGGTAAACAAAAATATTGCCCACCCAGCGGTCACACCGGGTGCTAACCCCGACAATGAAGCTGAGTACGATTATTGGGACCATGTCGACTACATCGTCGATCTGGCTGCCCAAAAAGGCATTTATATGGCCATGGTACCGGTTTGGGGTTCGGTGGTCAAATCGAAGAACCACGATGTGCCTGCCGAAAAGGCGAAGGTCTACGCTGAATTTTTGGCCAAACGTTATAAAGATCGCAGCAACGTGATCTGGATGAACGGTGGCGATATTGCCGGAAGCGACAGCACCCGCGTGTGGAACACTATAGGCGAGACCTTGCGCGCAGGTGACCCCGACAAGCTGATCACTTATCATCCGCGCGGACGCACCCAATCATCTACTTGGTTCCATAACGAGAACTGGCTGGATTTTAATTGCTTCCAATCAGGGCACCGTACTTATGCCCAGGATACCTCTAAAAAAGATTTGAAATATGGCGAGGACAATTGGAAGTACGTGAACGTGGACTACGCCAAAACGCCCATCAGACCCACGTTTGATGCCGAACCATCATACGAGAAGATCCCATACGGTTTGCACGATGTAAAGCTGCCCCGCTGGAAAGCCGCGGATGTTCGCCGCTATGCCTACTGGTCGGTATTTGCCGGTGGTTGTGGCTATACCTATGGCAATAACGATGTGATGCAAATGCACAAGCCAACCGACAAGAGCAGCGCGTACGGCTCAAAAGAATACTGGTACCAGTCGGTGAATGATCCGGGTGCAAAGCAAATGGTCTACATCAAAGAGCTGATGTTGTCGCGTCCATACTACGAGCGCGTGCCGGATCAGTCGCTGATTGCGGGCAAACAAGGTACGCGTTACAATTACCTGCTGGCCACACGCGGCAAAAATTACGCGTTCATCTATACTTACACTGGCCGGAATATCAGTGTAAATACCGCCAAGTTGCCGGGTATCAAGATCAAAGCTTCATGGTTCGATCCGCGCACGGGCAAGATCACTGCCGGAATTACTCAAGCTAAAGCCAGAGTGCTGAACTTTAACCCACCGGGAGAACCTAAGAAAGGTAACGACTGGGTGCTGATCCTGGATGCGGTATAGATAAGTGGAAATGAGAAGTGCTTTGATCCATATTAGAAACATGTCATCGCGAGCGATAGCGCGGCGACCCAGTACGCGTGGGTTCGCTTCGTCGTTGTCACTCCTCGCAATGACATGCTTTTTGATGCTGCTATCATCCTGCGCGTCAAAAAAAAGCGCTTACCTGTTCACCTCGTTCCACGAACCGGCTAATGAAGGTTTGCGCCTGCTATATAGCTATGATGCCTGGAACTGGACCGACCTCGACCATATTTTTGTTAAGCCCGAGATAGGTGATGCCAAGATCATGCGCGATCCATCTATGGTACAAGGTCCTGATGGAACCTTCCATTTGGTGTGGACCACCGGCTGGAAAGGCGACCAGGGTTTTGGTTACGCCAATTCAAAAGACCTGATCCATTGGTCGGCTCAGCAGCACATCAATATCATGAGTACCGAGCCTACCACCGTGAACGTATGGGCGCCCGAGATCTTTTATGATGATGAGGCCAAACAGTATATCATTGTGTGGGCATCTACCATCCCGTTCCGCTACCCAAAAGGGCAGGAGGATGAGAATAACAACCATCGCTTGTATTACACCACCACTACTGATTTCAGGTCTTTCTCGCCAGAAAAACTGTTCCTTGATCCCGGTTTCAGCGTGATCGATGCACAGATCCTGAAGCGTGGCAAAGGCGACTACGTGCTGGTGATGAAAGATAATACCCGGCCTAACCGTAACATACTGGTGGCTTTCGGCAATAGCCCGCTCGGTCCGTACCATGACTATAGCAAACGCTTTACTGAGTTGTTTTCTGAAGGCCCTAATGCGGTGAAGACCGATAAAGGCTGGCTGATCTATTATGATTCGTACCGCTTAAAAAGATATGGCGCCATGAGCACTACTGATTTCAAGACCTTCGAGGATGTGTCGGACAAGGTGAAGGTGCCAGAGGGGCACAAACACGGCACCATTGTAAAGGTAAGCCGCCGAACCCTCGAACAATTAAAGAAAAGCATCGGGAAGTAAACCACCGGTGCATCAAGTATTCTATTGATAATGATGAAGAAGCTTTTGATCGCTACTTATATATTAAGTTCTTGCATGGCTGCGGCACAGGCGCAGGATACGGTGCATTACACCGGAAATACTGTTTCTAACGTCGATTACCACCACGGTCAGCTAACCTCGGTAGTGGGTGTGCACAGCAAACAGATCTTCCGGGCTAACCGCGAGCATCCTGAAATGGCCGAAGGCTTTGGCTGGACCTATAACCACGCGCCCATGCTGGCCTATTGGAACAAAACGTTCTATGTAGAGTACCTGAGTGATAAGGTAGGCGAGAGCATCCCACCAGGCCAAACGCTCATGATCACCTCAAAAGATGGTGGCAATAATTGGAGCAAGCCGGAAGTGATCTTCCCCCAATACAAAGTACCTGATGGTACCACCAAGCTCGATAAGCCCGGCCTGGTAGCCAAAGACCTGATGGCCGTGATGCATCAGCGCATGGGTTTTTATACTTCTAAAAGCAACCGGCTGTTGGCCTTGGGCTTTTACGGCATCTGTTTAGATGAGCACGATGACCCTAACGATGGACAGGGCATTGGCCGCGTGGTACGTGAGGTGTTGCCTAACGGCAAGTACGGCCCGATCTACTTCATCCATTATAACCCTAAATGGAACGAGAGCAATACCTCGTACCCATTCTATAAAAAAAGTAAGGACAAAGGGTTTGTGCAGGCTTGCGATGAGTTGATGGCCAACCCGCTCATGATGATGCAATGGGTAGAGGAGACTGACCGCAAAGACCCGTTGATCCCGCTAAAAAAAGAATATAAGGCCTTTAACTACTATCACCTGCCTGATGGCCGTGTGGTAGGCTTGTGGAAAAATGCCCTGACCTCGATCAGTACCGATAACGGTAAGACCTGGCCACAGAACGCCGCCCGCGCCCCTCGCGTGATCAACAGCAATGCCAAGATCTGGGGCCAAAAGACCAGCGATGGTCAGTATGCATTGGTGTACAATCCATCAGAGTTCCGCTGGCCACTGGCTGCCTCAGTAAGCAAGGATGGCTTGAATTATACCAACCTGCTGCTCATCAATGGCGAGATATCTACCATGCGTTACGGAGGTAACTACAAATCATACGGTCCGCAATATGTGCGCGGCATTATTGAAGGTAACGGCACTCCGCCCGATGGTAAGATGTGGGTCACCTACAGCATGAATAAAGAGGATATTTGGGTATCATCGATCCCCGTGCCTTTGACAGAGATAGCCAAGACCCATGCCAATGAGGATTTTGCCATGATGCCGGCCGGAAAAGAATTGGACAACTGGAACTATAACAGTGCCATGTGGGCGCCGGTGGGTATCGAGAAAGGTCCTGACGGGGAGAAAGCTTTAGCCATTAAGGACAAGGACCGTTACGAATATGCCAAAGCCGAACGCGTGGTTCCTGAAAGTAAGAAACTGGAGACCGAGTTCACCATCATTCCGGCGCAGAACAATAATGGTCAGCTTGATATCGAGTTCCAAAACGAGAAGGGTATGGCAGCAATCCGCTTGACCTTCGATTCGACAGGTGTACTGCGTGGCAAAGCCGGTTATCGCGCCAAAAACTTCATGAAGTATGAGGCAGGCAAAGCATACACTGTGAAATTGAGGCTCAATACCGATACCCGGTTCTACACCATCAATATCAATGGTAAGGATCTGTCGCCGTCGTTGTTCTTTCAACCGGTGATCAGCGTGCGCAGCGTGGTGTTCCGTACCGGCGATGTGCGCCGTTTCCCGGATGCCGATACGCCTACCGATCAAAGCTATGACCTTAAAAAGGCAGGTGATCCGGTGAAAGAGGCGGCCTATTACATTAAGTCATTCAAGACAGAAGCATTCTGATGTTGCGCTATCCAAAACAGATCATCCTTTCTTTAGCTGCTGGCCTGTGCGCATTGAGCAGTAAGGCCGATGTGGTATTGCCTAAGATATTAGGCAACAGCATGGTATTGCAACGCAATCAGCCCGTGCCGGTGTGGGGCACCGCCAACATGGGCGAAAAGGTGACCGTAAAGTTCGGCAAACAGACCAAGGGTGCGATCGCTGATGCGGCCGGCAACTGGAAGATAATGCTCGACCCAATGCCTGCCTCGGCCAAAGGCCAGGACCTGACCATCACCGGCAACAACAAGATCACGCTGACCGATATACTGGTAGGCGAAGTGTGGTTATGCTCGGGTCAAAGCAACATGCAGTACGAGATGCGCAAGAACGGCAAGGTCAACCGACCCGATACCAGCACCGCCAACTCGCCGATAGATGAGGTGGAGCGTGCACATGACCCAGGCATCAGGGTATTTATGACCGACCGTAAGAAACAGTTAAAGCCAGACCCTGAGCATAACGGCTGGAGCATAGCCCAGGATTCAGCCTTAAGGTCCTTCTCGGCGGTGGGTTATTTTTTCGCTAAGAAATTGAAGGCTGAGCTCAAGGTGCCGGTGGGCATGATCTGCTCGGCAGTGAGCGGCGTGCGCATCGAGACCTGGGTCGATACCACCGCATACGAGGCCGAACCATATTTTAAGACCGTAAAGGTAAATGCCGACCATGGTAAATTCTATTACCCCATGATCAGGACCATCGCTCCGTTCGCGCTCAAAGGTTTTTTATGGTACCAAGGCGAAAGCAACGTAGGCGAGACCATCAGCTACACCTACAAAATGAAGGTGCTGATCGATAGCTGGCGTAAGCTATGGCAAAACAACAAGCTGCCTTTCTATTACGTGCAGTTGGCGCCGTTCCTCAACTCACAGGACAAGAAATTTACGACCGAAAGTCTGCCCGAGTTCAGGGAGGCACAGGCACAGGTGATGAAGGTACCGCACACCTTCATGATCGTGACCACCGACCTGAACGATAACATCAAGAACATTCACCCGCCGTTTAAGTGGGAGGTGGGCCGCCGCCTGGCGCTGGTAGCGCTTGGCCGCACTTACGGCTTCAAGAACGAGTATTCGGGACCGATCTACAAGAGTATGGCCGTTAGCCGTGATCAGATCATTCTGTCGTTCGATCACGTGGGCAAAGGGCTCATCAGTCATGACGGTAAACCGCTCAACTGGTTCACCATTGCCGGGGCCGATGGAAAATTTGTACCGGCCAATGCCATGATCAAAGATGATCAGGTGATCTTATCGGCAACCGACGTTAAAAAACCTGTGGCTGCCCGCTTTGCCTGGGGCGAAAGCGCTCAGCCTAACTTTTATAATAAAGATGGTTTGCCTGCCATGCCTTTCCGCACGGATAGCACCATCAGCTTCAAACCTGTTTATTGAGATCGTTGACCATGACACCTGCCCGCTTTTATACCTTCCTGATCTGCCTGTTGGCTTTTGCAGCACAACAAGCTTCAGCGCAGGATACGCAGCGCATGTACCTGTCGGGCACAGGTAGCGACCACACCGTTAAATGGCAGTTCTACTGCACGGCCGGCCCTAACTCAGGCAAGTGGACCACCATACCTGTGCCATCCAACTGGGAGTTACAGGGCTTTGGTAAGTATGATTACGGCTGGGCCAAGGATACCGTACGCGGTAAAGAGAAAGGTCTGTACAAATACGAATTCAAAGTACCGGCAGCCTACAAAGGCAAGGTGGTTCAACTGGTATTTGAAGGCGCCATGACCGATGTTGACGTCAAGATCAATGGCAAGCCTGCCGGGCCAACACATCAGGGGGCGTATTATGCTTTTAAGTATGATGTGTCGTCGTTATTAAAATATGGCGGTGCCAATGTTTTGGAAGCCACGGTCGCCAAGCACTCGGCCAACAAGTCGGTGAATGAGGCAGAACGCAAAGGTGATTTTTGGATCTTTGGGGGTATCTTTCGCCCGGTGTATCTGCAGGTGTTGCCGGTACAGCACATCAGCCGCATATCATTAGATGCACAGGCCAATGGTGAATTTAGGTCGAACGTTTACCTGAAAGGCGCACCAGCCGGAAGCACCGTATCGGCACAGATCTTTACTACTTCGGGTCAAAAGGTAGGCAGTGCGTTCATGTCAAAAACAACGACCGACTCGGTGATCACCATGCAAACCAAAGTTGCATCGCCCAAACTATGGTCGCCCGAGGAACCTAATTTATACAAGGTGGAGTTCAGTCTTACTCAAAACGGCAAGGTAGTACACACCATCACTAAACGCTTTGGTTTCCGCACCGTAGAAGTTAAACAGCGCGACGGGGTTTATGTGAATGGCTATAAGATCAAGTTCAAGGGTGTCAACCGTCACTCATTTTGGCCAACCACTGGTCGCGCTTTGAACAAAACGCGCAGCATTGAGGATGTAAAGATGATGAAGGACCTGAACATGAACGCCGTACGCATGTCGCACTACCCGCCCGATGATCACTTTTTGGACGTGTGCGATTCATTAGGGCTTTTTGTGATGGACGAGCTGGCCGGCTGGCACGGTCATTATGATACGCCTACCGGTACCAAGCTGGCCAAAGCATTGATCGAGCATGACGAGAACCATCCGTCGGTAGTGTTTTGGATCAATGGCAACGAGGGTGGACACAATTACGAGCTTGACCCCCTGTTCCGCAAACTGGATATGCAAAAGCGCCCTGTGATACATGCCTGGGAAGATTTTGGCGGATTTGATACACAGCATTACCGTGATTACAACTACGGTATTGGAAGCTACAATCACGGTCACAGCATTGTGATGCCTACCGAATTTTTGCATGGCCTGTATGATGGCGGCAGCGGCGCCGGTTTAGAGGACTACTGGACCATGATGTGGAACGACCCGCTATCGGCAGGTGGCTTTTTATGGGACTTTGCCGATGAAGGCGTTGTACGTACCGATAAGAACGGCATGGTAGACACCGATGGCAACCAGGCGGCTGACGGTATAGTTGGCCCGTACCATGAAAAAGAGGGAAGCTATTTTACGGTGAAAGAGATATGGGCGCCGGTGTTCTTCGAGCGCCGTGAGATCGCCTCAGGTTTCGATGGCGTGTTCCATATCGAGAACCGGTACAACATCACCAACCTTAACCAATGTAAATTCACGGGCAAACTGGTACGCGTGAGCGATACTTACGGCAAGGCAAAACCTGCCGAATTGGACCTGGCTATCGCATCGCCCAACATTGAGCCGATGAAAAAAGGCGACCTGAAAGTGAACCTGCCATCTGACTTTAAAAGCTACGACCTCTTATATATCACCGCTATCGACCGTTACGGCCATGAGTTGTTCACCTGGAGCTGGCCGATCGCCCGCCCTGAAAAGGTGGCCCGCAAACTGGTGGTGAAAGATGGTAAAGGCAATGTCAAGGTAGAACAGACCGATTCGCTGTACCAGGTATCGGCCAACGGCATCAAACTATCGTTCAGCAAAACTACCGGGCTGCTGCGCGAGGTGGAGAACGCTAAAGGAAAGATACCTTTCACCAACGGACCGATCCTGCAGGAAGGGGAGACCAACTTCAAGAACTTCACCCAAAAGATGGATGGCAAAGCGGTGGTGATCGAATCGACCTTTGATAAAAAGAGCGCGTTCAATACCCTGCAATGGACCATTTACCCGACCGGTTGGGTTAAAATGAAGGTTCGTTATTTTCCGGGCGATTACTTTACCAACTTCGTGGGTGTCAACTTCTCGTTCCCCGAAAAGACGGTTAAAAGCGTAGAGTACATGGGCAGCGGCCCATACCGCGTGTGGAAGAACCGCATGAAAGGCACCAAGCTGGGTGTTTGGAAAAAGGACTACAATGACACTGAGACCGGCGAAAAATGGGTTTACCCGGAATTTAAGGGATATCACGCCAATATGTACTGGCTAAAATTCAATACCACAGGTCAGCCGTTCACGGTTGTGGCCGAGGATGAGGATACCTTTTTCCGATTGTTCTCGCCAAAACCGCATGATGATCAGTGGCATAATTACGTGATCAAGTTCCCTTCGGGCGATATATCATTCATGCAGGGCATCAGCGCCATTGGCAACAAAACGCTGGGTGCCGAAGATACCGGGCCGGCAGGTATGAAGAACATCTATTACGATTACGACAAAACGCCGATGCGCGCCAAGGAACTCAACTTGTACTTTGACTTTTCAGGAAGATAATGAAGATATTCAAACATATACAGCAACTTTTATGGGTAACTGCCTGCATTTGCCTGACTGCCGTATCAGCCTTTGCTGCCGATATCCAGCTCAATGACCTGCGCTGCGAGATGCTGGTGAACCCGCAGGGTATCGATGTTACGGTACCCCGTTTAAGCTGGAAAATGACCGGCACCGGCCGCGGCATCGAGCAAACGGCCTACGAGGTATTGGTCGCCTCGTCGCCTGCCAAGCTGGCCGCCGGTCAGGGCGATCTTTGGACCTCGGGTAAGGTAGCTTCCAACGCATCTATCATGGTGTCCTACGCCGGTAAAGCACTCACCAGCCGCATGGCTGCTTACTGGAAAGTAAAAGTATACACCACCAAAGGCCAAAGTGCCTGGAGCACGCCTGCCAAATGGAGTATGGGTTTGTTGCTGCTATCTGACTGGAAAGGCAAGTGGATAGGCTGGGAAAAGGGTTTTGCATGGGATAGTATAGCCAAGTTCTCGCGTTTATCAGCACGTTATTATCGCAAGGAGTTCGCTTCGGCAGCTAAGGTGAAACGGGCTATGGTATACATATCGGGTCCGGGTCATTACGAGTTGTATGTGAACGGCAAATACATCAGTAATGATGTGCTGACCCAAATGCCAACCGATTATAACAAGTCGGTACAATACACCACTTACGATGTGACCCCCAATGTTAAGCCGGGTAAGAACGCCATAGGCGCTGTATTAGGCAACGGCCGGTATTTTACCATGAGGCCGATCTATAAACCTAAAAAGGTAAAGGAGTTCGGGTTCCCTAAGCTGCTGTTACAATTGGATATCGAGTATGAGGACGGCCATCACCAGATCGTAGCCAGTGATCAGAGCTGGCGCATGACCGCCGACGGCCCCATCCGCAGCAATAATGAATACGATGGCGAAGAATATGATTCCAACAAAGAACTCACCGGCTGGAACAGGATCGATTACAATGCCGCTAAATGGCTTACGCCGCAATTGGTGCCTGCCCCGCCCGGCAAACTGGTGGCGCAAATGAGCGAACCGATCAAGGTAATGAGCACCATCAAGCCTCAAAAGCTAACCCAGCTTAAACCCGGCACCTGGATCATGGATATGGGCCAGAACATGACCGGCTGGCTCAAATTTAACGTGAAAGGCAAAAAAGGCGACAAGGTTACCCTGCGCTTTGCCGAGACCTTGCAAAAGGATGGTAGCCTGTACATAGCTAACCTGCGTGATGCCAAGGTGACCGACATCTACACCCTGAAAGGCGCCGCACAGGAGACCTGGCACCCGGTGTTCGTGTTCCATGGTTTCCGTTATGCCGAGATAACCGGTTACCCGGGCAAGCCTAAGGCCGAAGATTTTGTGGGCGAGATGGTATATGATGATCTGGCCACGATCGGCCAGTTCGAGACCTCTAATAAGGTGATCGATCAGGTGTACCAGAATACATGGTGGGGTGTGGCTGGTAATTACAAAGGCATGCCGGTGGATTGTCCGCAACGCAACGAGCGTATGCCCTGGTTGGGTGACCGTGCCACGGGCTCATTGGGCGAGAGCTTCATCTTTGATAACCAAAAACTGTATGCCAAGTGGATGGATGATATCGAGCAATCGCAAACCGCCGAAGGTGCTATACCTGACGTGGCCCCCGCCTATTGGAACTATTACAGCGATAACATGACCTGGCCGGCCACCTACATCCTGCTGGCCGATATGGAATACAAGCAGTTCGGTGATATTCGCCCGGCGCAAAAGCATTACGCCTCCATGAAAAAATGGCTCGACTACATGAAAGCCAAATACATGAAGGACTACATCGTCACCAAAGACAAATACGGCGACTGGTGCGTTCCGCCTGAATCGCCTGAGTTGATCCACGCCAAGGATAGCAGCCGCACTACCAACGGTCAATTACTGGCTACGGCCTACTACCACCGTATGCTGTTTCTGATGAAACGCTTTGCCAAAATGTTCGGCAAGGAAGAGGACGCTAAAGAGTTCGGTGCCTTGCAATCGAAGATCGCCGATGCGTTCAATGCCAAATTCTACAACGCGCAAACACAGCAATATGATAACGGCACCGTGACCGCCAACCTGCTGCCGCTATACTTTGACATCACGCCTGTGGCTAACCGTAAGGCCGTGTTCGCCAACATTGTGAAACGCGTCACCACCACCGATAACTACCACATTGCCACCGGCGTGATCGGTACGCAATGGCTCATGCGTGGACTGACCGAGTACGGCCGCCCTGACCTGGCCTACCGATTGGCTACCAATAAAGATTACCCAAGCTGGGGCTACATGGCCGAGCACGGCGCCACCACCATTTGGGAGCTTTGGAACGGCGATACGGCTAACCCAAGTATGAACTCGGGTAACCACGTGATGTTGTTGGGCGACCTGGTTGTGTGGTACTATCAGAACCTCGCCGCCATCAAGGCTGGCATCGATAAGCCTGGCTTCAAGCAGGTGATCATGAAGCCCACCCTGCCCGAAGGCCTCGACTTTGTAAAAGCATCGTACCAAACGCCCTACGGCCTGGTGAAAAGCAGTTGGAAAAAAGGCAGCAACTTCACCTGGGATGTCAGCATACCGGCCAATTCGGTGGCGCTGATATCGGTACCGTCAAAAGCCGCCGATGCGGTGACGGAAGGCGGCAAAAAAGCTGCTGAGGCCGAAGGCTTGAAGTTCGTGAAGTTCGATAATGGTTACGCAGTTTACGAGGCAGGTTCGGGTGACTACCACTTCCGATCAAGCCTGTAAGTTCCTATAAAGACCAATGACCGAGATAGAGATATGAAGAAGAAGAATTTTAAACTGACCGTTATCGCCATCGCCTTATTGCTTGGCGCTAACGCTTACGCACAGACCGATAAGCCGGCCGCCCCGGCCATGACCGCCGAGGCCCGCGCTAAAAGCGATCAGGACACTGAAAAGAAGGCTGCCGAATGGGTAGCATCGCTCAGCTTGAATGACGCCGCCAAAGAAAAGGCCGTTGCCGGCATTATCGCTACGCACCTCAAGGCCATCCGCGACTGGAACAACGAGCACCCGGCTTCTACCGTTCCCGCAGGGATCAACCCGGCCAACGGGCAACCGCTTACGGAACTGGACCGCCAGGTGATCGCCATATCGGCCATGCCCAAGACCATCCATGAGACCCTGATGACCGGGCTGCGCCAGAACCTGACCGAGCCGCAAGTAGAGGCCATACTCGATAAATATACCATTGGCAAGGTAGAGTTCACCATGAACGGCTACCGTTCCATCGTACCTAACCTGACCGAGACCGAGGAAAAGGTGCTGACCGAGAACTTGAAAAAGGCACGCGAGCAGGCGGTGGACTACAAGAACATGAAGCAGATATCGGCCATATTTGAGATCTACAAGACCAGGAACGAGCAATACCTGAACACCCATGGCCGTAACTGGCACGAGATGTTCAAGGCTTACGTAGATGCGGCCAAGGCCAAAAAAGCTGCTGCTGCAAAGACCAAAGAGAGTGCCCCAAAAGCACAATAACCTTACTGTTATGATCAAACTGACCAACCTGTTACGCACCACTATATCCGCCTTTGCCCTACTGGCAATGGTGAACACCGGTCGTGCGCAATCGATCCCTAACCCGTGGCGCACCGGTATCGTTACCGATGAATTCGTTTACCAGAAAGCGCCCTACAAAGAGTGCCACGCCGCTACCATTGCCGAAACACCCAAAGGCCTGGTAGCCTCGTGGTTCGGTGGCACCAAGGAGCGCAATCCCGATGTTTGCATTTGGGTAAGCCACAGGGTGAACGGTAAGTGGACCGAAGGCGTTAATGTGGCCAATGGCATCCAGAACGATACGCTGCGTTACCCTACCTGGAACCCGGTGCTATACCAGGTACCCGGTGGCGAGTTGATGCTATTCTATAAGATCGGCGCGAGCCCGGGTACATGGAAAGGTTATTGGAAGACCTCCAAGGACAACGGATATACCTGGTCAGATCAAATGGCTTTGCCGGAAGGCTACTTAGGTCCGATCAAGAACAAACCGGTTATGGTGGGCAAAAATTTGACCAGCCCTACGAGTACTGAAGGTAAAGGTGGCTGGAGGATCCACTTTGAGATCAGCCCCGACCTGGGAAAGACCTGGAAAATGGTAGATGTGGCCAAAGGTACTGACACGATCGATGCCATACAGCCCAGCATATTGACCTACAAGGATGGCCGCTTACAACTATTGGCCCGTACCAAGAACCGCGCTATTGCCCAAGCCTGGAGCAGCGACAAAGGCATGACCTGGACTCCGTTAAGCAAGACCAACTTGCCCAACAACAATTCAGGTACCGATGCCGTAACGCTGAAGGATGGCCGTCAATTACTGGTATACAATCATGTGTTGCCTCCGGGTAAACTGGCCAAAGGTGCCCGCACGCCGCTCAATGTGGCGGTATCCAAAGACGGCAAGACCTGGTATGCGGCGCTGATCCTGGAAGATTCGCCGATCAGTCAGTACTCATATCCATCAGTGATACAGACCAAGGATGGCATGGTGCATTTCATTTACACCTGGCGCCGCGAACGCATCAAACACGTAGTGGCCGATCCAGCCAAATTCAAACTGGTCGAGATCAAAGACGGCCAATGGCCTAAGGTAGAAGGCTACGAGCTACCGGTGATCAAAGGAGAAACGAAGGATCTGTAGGAGGTGATCCTTCCCACCGCGACCCGTCATTGCGAGGAACGAAGCAAACTCTGCGTAGGCATATCGATCTTACATAGTACAGAGATTGCTTCGTGCCTCGCAATGACGAGGAAAGGGTATATTACCCAAACCATTGCTTATCACCGAAGACTAACGACCGATGCTAAAACACATACGTACCGCCTTAATCCTGACCTGCCTGTTGGCGGGGCAGGGAAAGGTATGGGCACAGGTCAACAACTCTGATAACGAGTATAAAAAACCGTTAAAGCAGGTACTCACTGAGATACAGGACAAGTTCCATGTGAAGGTTAAGTACGACGAAAAGATGGTGAAGGACCTGGTGGTGCCTTATGCCGACTGGCGCTACAAACCCACCGCCGCCAAAACACTGGCCGCGGTGCTGGCCCCGCTGGATATGAAGGTAAATGAGGAGGCCCCGGGTGTGTTCAAGCTCAAATATTATGAGTACTCACGCCTGACGCCTGACGAAGGCCGTGAAAAATTGGCCTACCTGGAAAAAGCCTATACCGACAAAGCCAGCTGGGAAAAACGAAAATACGAGCTGCGCCCCTGCATGTTGCAGGCATTGCAGCTGTCGCCCATGCCGGCCAAACCTAAGTCAACGCCGATCATTACCAACAAGCGGGTAATGGATGGTTACACGGTCGAGAACATTGCGATCGAGACCCTGCCGGGCGTATATGTGAGCGGATCGTTGTATAAACCACTTAAATTTAAAGGCAAGATACCCGTGGTGCTTTGCCCCGATGGGCATTTTGGCGATGGCCGTTACCGGGCCGATGGTCAGTATCGTTACGCTACGCTGGCCCGCATGGGTGCCATGGCCATCAGTTATGACCTTTTCGCCTGGGGCGAATCATTGCTGCAGTTCGACGGTAAAGATCATCGCCGCAGTTTAGCCATGACGGTGCAGGCCCTTAACAGCATGCGCATATTGGACTACATGCTATCCCTAAAGGAAGCCGACCCTGACCGCGTGGCCATTACCGGTGCGTCGGGCGGGGGAAGCCAAACCATGCTGATCACCGCGTTGGATGATCGTATCAAACTGAGCGTGCCGGTGGTGATGCTGTCGAGCTACTTTTCGGGTGGATGCCCTTGTGAGAGCGGTCAGCCGGTACACCTTTGCGGTGGAGGCACCAATAACGATGAATTGGCCGCCATGGCCGCACCAAGGCCACAACTGGTGATATCTGACGGTGGCGATTGGTCGGCCAATGTGCCAGATACCGATCTGCCTTATTTGAAAAAGATATACGGTTACTACGGCAAGGCCGATCAGGTGGAGAACGCTCATTTCCCTAAAGAAGGGCACGATTACGGAAAGTCGAAACGGATGGCCATGTATGATTTTGTGGCCAAACACTTTAAGCTGAACATAGATGCCGTGAAAGGTGCCGATGGAAAGGTGGACGAAAGCAAAGTAACGATAGAGAAGATGGAGCCTCAATACGTTTTCGGCCCTAAAGGCGAGGATTTGCCCAAGAACGCGATACATGGGTTTGGGGAGTTGGAGAAGTTGTTCAAGTAGCCCCACCCCGGCCCTCCCCGGGAGGGAGGGGGTAACTCATGGTCGTCATGGCGAGGCACGAAGCGATCTCTGCGGAGACACGAACGTTTGCAGAGCGCGACCTTGCATGTGGGATGCTGAAACGAGTTCAGCATGACGTAAAATAATAAAACCCGTCATTGCGAGGAACGAAGCGATCTCTGCGGAGACAAGAACTTGTGCAAAACGCTCCCTTGCATGTGAGACGCTGAAACGAGTTCAGCATGACCTAATAATACAATAGACCAACATGTCATTGCGAGGAGCGACAGCGACGTGGCAAACCTAATACACGGGTGATGCAAAGCGATAAGATCGCCGCGCTACCCTGGCGATGACATAAAAACAAAAACTAAACCTCCTAAATCCCTCCCTCGCGGGGAGGGTTTAGGTGGGACTTAATTATGACCAACAGACGCAACTTCATCACACAAAGCGCCATGCTCACCGCAGGGTTGGCACTGTCGCAAAATAGCTGGGCATCGGTGTTCGGTACGGCGGCCAAAGGACAGCGCTACAAGGTGGCCGTGGTGGATCTGATGATCCTGAAACGTCAAAAGCTGGGGGCGTTCCAACTGGCCAAGGACATTGGTGCCGATGGGCTGGAGGTGGACATGGGCGGACTGGGCAATCGGCCCACCTTTGATAACCAATTGGCCAATGCCGAAATACGGCAGCAATTCCTGGATAAGGCCAAAGAACTGAACCTCGAGATATGCTCGATGGGCATGACCGGTTTTTTTGCACAGTCGTTCGCCAAGCGCGATGGGGTCGATCGTATGGTGCAGGACTGCATCGATACCATGAAGGCCATGAACGTGAAGGTGGCTTTTTTGCCATTGGGCGTCAACGCCGATCTGGTCAAGAACCCTGAGCTACGCCCGGTGGTGATCGAACGTTTGAAGATGATAGCCCCGAAGGCTGAGGAGGCTGGCGTAGTGATCGGCATCGAGACCACGTTGAGCGCTACCGAAGAGGCTAAATTGTTGGACGAAGTGAACTCGAAGGCTATCAAAAGTTATTTCAATTTTGCCAATGCCTGTGATGCCGGTCGCGACGTTTGCGAAGAACTGAAGATATTAGGTAAGGAACGCATCTGCCAGATCCATGCAAGCAACACCGATGGCGTTTGGCTGCAGAATGACCCCGAACTCGACCTCAAGAAGATCAAAAAGACACTCGATAAAATGATGTGGGAAGGCTGGCTGGTGATCGAACGCTCACGCGACCAAATCGACCCCCGAAATGTAAAATGGAACTTTAGTGCCAATACCGCTTATTTGAAAAAGGTATTTCAGGAGGGGTAAGAAATAGTACAAAAACCCGTCATTGCGAGGCACGAAGCGATCCCTGAACCGCGTATGGCCGAAATACCTCCGCAGAGATTGCTTCGTGCCTCGCAATGACGTGATCAATAATACAAAACCAATAAATGAACAAAGCTTTACGCCAATCCACGCTACTGATACTGACGCTGTTGTCGCTCAATGCGCGGGCTGCCGATATCTTCGTATCGCCCAAAGGAAATGATGCCAATGATGGTACTAAGGCATCGCCCAAGGCAACGGTGAATGCGGCATTACGCCAGGCAAGGGAGTTGCGCAGGCTGAATGATCCATCGGTTAAAGGCGGTATCCATATCATATTAGCGGGCGGCGTGTACCAGCTTACAGAGCCGGTGTTCATTCGTCCGGAAGATTCGGGCACGGCAGATTCACCGACCTGTATCGAGGCGGTTGAGGGCGCTACGCCAGTGCTAAGTGGCGGCGTTAACGTGAACGGATGGAAGAGAGCGATGGGCACTATAGCCGGTTTACCGTCGATCGCTAAAGGTAAGGTTTGGGTAAGTGATATACCGGCAGTAGGCGGTCAGCAACTCCTGTTCAGGCAGTTATGGGTGAATGGTAAAAAGGCCGTCCGCGCACGTGAGGTAGATAACGACGATCTGATGGCGCGCATCCTATCGGTAGATAAGGCAAAGCAGGAAATGTGGATCCCTGCGCCTAATGTTAAGGTCGATAACGTGAACGGGATGGAAATGGTTATCCATCAAATGTGGGCTATTGCCAACCTGCGGGTCAAAAGCCTGACGGTAGAGGGCAACAAAGCCAAAGTGACCTTCCATCAACCCGAAAGCCGTATTCAATTCGAGCATCCATGGCCGGCGGCCGTGATCGATAAGGACCATAAGCAAAATGGCAACTCGGCCTTTTACCTGACCAACGCCATCGAGTTCCTGAACCAGCCCGGCGAATGGTATGCCGATTCCCGCACCAACAAGTTATATTATTGGCCACGCAACGGCGAGAATATGAACATCGCCACGGTGACCGTTCCGGCATTACAAACCTTACTCAAGATCAGCGGCACGGCCGATCGCCCGGTAAGTTACGTTTATAGCAAAGGCATCGCTTTCGAGTACGCCACCTGGCTGCACCCATCACAACAAGGGCATGTGCCTCACCAGGCGGGTATGTATATGACCGACGCCTATAAATTGAAAGTGCCCGGTACGCCCGATAAAAAGGGATTGGAGAATCAGGCCTGGGTAGGTCGCCCGTCAGCAGGTGTTGAAGTAGCATACGCGCACCACACAGGTTTTGAGAACTGCCGTTTTGCGCACATGGCCTCTACAGGTTTGGATTACCAGCGCGGCACACATGATGATGATATTATAGGCAACTTATTCAAAGATATTGGCGGTACCGGCATACAGGTGGGCGTTTTTTCGGATGAAAGTATGGAGGTACACTTACCATACAACCCAGAGGACAAGCGGGAGGTATGTACCAACGAACGCATCACCAATAACCTGATCAACGATGTGACCAACGAGGACTGGGGCTGCGTGGGTATTGGTGCCGGTTATGTAAAAGGCATCAATATATCCCATAACGATATTAGCGAAGTGTCGTACAGCGGTATCAGTATGGGTTGGGGGTGGACCAAGCTGCCCAATGCCATGAGCGACAACCTGATCACGGCCAACAGGATCAATCATTATGGCAAGCATTTGTACGATGTGTCGGGTATCTACACCCTGTCGGCTCAGCCCGGATCGGTGATCAGTCAAAACTATGTGGACAGCCTGTATAAGGTGGCATATGCGCACGACCCGCACCACTGGTTCTACCTATATTGTGATGAAGGCTCCTCAGGGTTCACCGTAAAAGATAACTGGACGCCTGCCGATAAGTTCCTCCAAAATGCCAACGGCCCGGATAATCACTGGGTGAATAACGGCCCGCAGGTAGCGCAAAGCATTAAGCAAAACGCCGGGTTGGAGCCGGCCTATCGCGGCCTGCTCAAATATCAGGACCTCAACAAGCAAGCGCCGATCAACTACGTTGGGGTAGATGCTAAAGCTGACAAGCCGCAGGTGATCGAGGTGGTAGCGGCGGAGGGCAAAACGGTAGACGCCGACAAGGTAAAGGACATCTGCATGCGTAACGGAATACCTGTATCTTCCTTGTATCAATGGAAGAACCATTTGGTGTTGTTCGGCTATATACCGGGTGCCGAGCGAATCCAAAAGCAGATCAAAGAGGCGTTGGACAAGGTAGAAGTAAAGCTCTACGATAGCCCGTACTATACCTTCAGCAACAAAGAGAATTGCAGTGGCAAGGTGGTAAAGGCTACCGAATGGGATAACATAATCCTGACCGCCAACCTAATGGACGACCGTAAAAAGCAGCAGGAATATATGGACCACCATGCCACCCAATTTACCAAGTGGCCCGAGGTAGCTAAAGGTTTTTGCAATGCGAGTTTCCAACAGCTACTGGCTTTCAGGAACGGTCGTCAGCTCATGCTGATCATCAGCATACCTAGAGGCGAAAGCCTCGATAAACTGAACCCCAAGACCAGCGAGAACAACCCGCGGGTGAACGATTGGAACAAGCTCATGAGCCAGTACCAGGAGGGGATCACCGGTACCCAAAAGGGCGAGACCTGGGTGTTTTTGGAGCACCTGGATAACTGATACATTTTTCCAACTTTTTCAAGAAAAACCGACAAAAGCCAACAAAATCGAACACGATACAACACCGCCAAAATATATGTTAAGAATAGGGATATTAGGATTAGGAGAAGGCCGCAGTACGATGTCGGCCGCGTTACAAAGCACCAAGGTAGAGCTGAAAATGATCTGCGACCTGAGTATTGAGGCCTGTAAAAAACGCGCCGAAGAATTTAACTTTCACAGCTATACCACCCGCTATGAGGAGATGCTGAATAACCCTGAGATCGACCTTATCGCCATATACACCCCTGATCATCTGCACGCTGACCATGTGAAACAGGCCTTACTGGCCGGTAAACACGTGGTATGCACCAAGCCCTTCATTGATGACCTGAGCCGGGCCAACGAGATGATAAGTCTCTCTGAAACAACGGGTAAGAAGGTGTTCATTGGCCAGAGTTCCCGCTTTTTTGAGCCTGCCAAACGCCAGCGTAAGGACTATGAGGCTGGCGCCATTGGCGAACTGATCACCATCGAGGCCGAGTACCATGCCGACCACCGCTGGTTCCTGGAAAAGCCCTGGGCTTTAGAGCAGGCGTTCAAATGGTTATACGGCGGGTTAAGCCATCCGGTGGACTTTATTCGCTGGTATTTGCCTAACATCGAAGAAGTTATGGGTTATGGTATGATCAGTGCAAACGGTAAAAAAGCGGGACTGAAGAACGAGGATACCATGCACTTTATCTTCAAAGCAACTGACGGTAGGGTGGCTCGTGTAAGTGGCTGTTATACCGGCCCTACTCAACCAGCACAGCGCGATAGCGGCATGAGCACCATACTACGGGGTACTGAAGGTGCTTCGCAAGCTGATTACCACGAACTGCGCTATGCCATCACCGACAATACCGGCGAGGAAAAGATCATCGTTTGGGGCGACAGCACCATTAAATACTACTTCCGTTTCGAGGGGCAGAGCCACCATGCAGGCGAATATCAGAACTACCTGGAATACGTTGCCGACTGCCTCCAGAGTGGACAGATCGCCTATCCTGACGTAAAAGAGGGGGTAGGAACGATCGCCCTATTACAAGCCATGGACCGCTCACTGAAAACAGGCGTGCCGGTCAAGATAGACGATGTATTAGCCGAATACGGCATCGACACGGATACTTTAAAAGCTTAAACCTCAGCATTGATGGGAAACATTATCGAGCGCCTCACCACTTTAGACTATGCCATTGTAGCGGTATACCTGGTGGTGCTGATCGTGATCGGCTACCGGGCCAGTTTCGGCAGCAAGAAAAATACCGATGAGACGCTGTTCCTGGCCAACAAATCGTTGGGGTGGAGCAGTATAGGTTTAAATATGTGGGGTACCAATGTGGGGCCATCTATGCTGCTGGCCTTTGCCAGCATCGGCTATAGCACCGGCATCTTGGCCGTTAATTTTGAGTGGTACGCCTTTGTGTTCCTGATGTTGCTGGCATTGGTGTTTGCCCCGCGTTACTTGGCCTCCAAGGTTAGCACCATGCCCGAATTTATGGGTAACCGCTATGGTGATTCTACCCGTAACATACTGGCCTGGTATGCGCTGATAAAGATTTTGATCTCGTGGCTGTCGTTGGGGTTATTCGCTGGTGGCTTTTTGGTAAGGCAAATACTGGGCATACCGATGTGGCAGTCGGTGATCGCATTGGTGTCGTTCGCAGGCATATTCGCTTATGCAGGTGGCTTAAAGGCCATTGCCAAGGTCAACGTATTCCAAATGATCTTGCTGATAGGGGTTTCCCTAACACTCACCATATTAGGACTGAACAAGGTAGGAGGTATCACCGCCATGTTCCACAGTGCTCCAAGCGATTACTGGAACCTGATTCATCCGGCCACTGATACCAAGTATCCTTGGCCTGCTATATTATTGGGTTACCCGGTATCAGCTGTGGCTTTCTTTTGTACCGATCAGGCTATGGTTCAATCGGTTTTGGGAGCGCGTAACCTCGAACAAGGCCAGTTGGGTGTTAATTTTATCGGTTGGTTAAAGATCCTGTCATTACCATTGTTCATCCTCACCGGGGTGCTTTGCTACATCCTGTTCCCGCATTTGAAAGACCCGGCTGAAGCCTATATGACCATGGTGACCAGTTTGTTCCCACCAGGGATGAACGGCTTGGTGATCGTGGTGCTGATCGCCGTTCTGGTGGGCACTATCGGTTCATCGCTTAATGCGTTGAGCACTGTATTTACCACCGATATCTACGCTGAAAAGATCAATCCTCAGGCCACCAATTCCGACCTGATCAGGGTAGGACGTATAACCGTGATCGTGGGTTGCTTGTTCGCCATCGTGATGGCACTGGCTATCGATAGCATCAAGGGGCTGAACCTATTCGATGTGTTCCAGTCGGTTTTGGGCTTCATCGCGCCCCCATTATCGGTGGTGTTCCTGTTGACCGTATTTTGGAAACGTACGACCCGCAAAGCAGTGAACACGATCTTGTCGGCTGGTTCAGCATTTAGTTTAGGTACCGGCGTAGTGTACCTTTGGGTGCTCCCTCCATCTAAATACAGTTTTTGGCCGCATTACCTGCTGCTATCGTTCTGCATATTCGCTTTCCTGTTCATCGTGGCTATCCTAATTTCCTTACTGGATAGTTCGCCCGAGGTCTACACGCCAGGCGAGAACGAGTTAGCCGACCTGCCTAAAGCGACCAACCGCGTCAAGATCGCCTGGACCTTACTGACCGTGGTGATGATAAGCCTCTACATTTATTTTAACGGACACTGATCATGAAAAAGAATTTTATATTAAATATAAGAACGTCGTTCCTCCTCATAACGACATTGACGACTTTGCTCTCGTTATTTACCACTTCCAAAGCGCACGCTCAAACCAATGCCACCTGGATATGGTACCCCGGCGATTACGAGATATGGTTGAGCAATAAGATGCAGAACCGCCGCACCGAACGGGGCTCGTTCCTACCGCCATTTTGGAAGCTGGATAGTCATTATGTGCTCATCGATTTTCATAAAGATTATGATATCCCCACAGCCGAAGAGGCCGAACTGGCCGTTGATGGTCAGTACAACATCAAGATAGACGGCAAGGCTTTTTCGGGCTATCCCAAAAAGATCTCCCTGCCCGCCGGTAAACACCGCATCAACATGAAGGTGTACAACCAGGCCAGCGTTCCATCGGTATATTTCAAAAGTCCCCACGTGGTGAGTGATGCCTCATGGAAGGTGACCTTTGAGGATAAGGAATGGATCGATGCGTCGGGTAAAGCGTCAGATCTGTCGGCCACTAAGTATGTGGATGCCGGTTCGTGGAATTTTAATGATGCGCTGTCGATGCCATCTATGTTCCGCCTGCCGGTCAAGCCCATGAAAGCTGTTAGCAGCAATAAAAAAGCTCATTCGATCCTGGTCGATTTTGGTAAGGAGACGTTCGGCTTCCTCAAGCTGCACAACGTGAAAGGTAAGGGAGCCATCAACATGTACTTTGGCGAGAGCAAGGAAGAAGCCCTGGATAAGTTGCACGGCGAACTGGCCGACAGCATCACGATCGATCAGGCCAAGGCCGATGACTATACGTTCGACGGTTCGCGCGCATTCCGTTATGTGAATGTGGTATTCGACGATAACGTAAGCATTGATGACGTATCGATGCTGTACGAATATTCGCCCGTTGAGCAACGCGGAAGCTTTAAATGTAACGACGAACAGATCAATAAGATATGGGATGTGGCCGCTTACACCATGGAGCTGAACACTCGCGAGTTCTTCATCGATGGTATCAAACGCGACCGCTGGGTATGGTCGGGCGATGCGGCGCAAAGCTACCTAATGAACTATTACCTGTACTTTGATTCGCCAACAGTAAAACGTACCATCAGCGCCCTGCGCGGTAAAGATCCGGTGACCAGCCATATCAATACCATCATGGATTATACCTTCTATTGGTTCATCAGCATTTACGATTATTACCAGCATTCGGGTGATAAGGCCTTCATCGCCCAATCATATGACAGTATGAAAAGCATGATGGACTACTGCCTCAAGCGCCGCAATAAGGACGGATTGATGCAGGGCCTGTCGGGCGATTGGGTATTCATTGACTGGGCCGATGGGCTGAGCAAGCAGGGCGAGGTAAGCTTTGAGCAAATGTTACTCTGTCGAAGCTTAGAGAGCATGTCGCTTTGTGCCAACATCATGAAAGATGCGCAGGGAGCAACCAAATACACCGCTTTGGCCAAAGACCTCAAAACAAAGCTGTTCGCTTACTACTGGAACGCGCAAAAACATGCCATGGTGCACAGCCGGATCAACGGCAAGCAAACCGACAATGTGACCCGGTATGCCAACATGTTCGGCATCTTCTTTAACTACTTCAACGAGGCTCAAAAGCAGGACGTTAAAAAGTACGTGCTGCTGAACAACAAAGTGCCTAAGATCACCACCCCATACATGCGCTTTTACGAGCTGGAAGCCTTGTGTGCCATGGGCGAGCAGGATTATGTGCTGAAACAGATGAAAGACTACTGGGGCGGAATGCTCAATTTAGGCGCTACCTCATTTTGGGAAGAATATAACCCCGACAAAAAGGGTGCTGAAGTGTACGCCATGTATGGCCGTCCGTTCGGTAAAAGCCTTTGCCATGCCTGGGGAGCCAGCCCGATCTACCTTTTAGGTAAATACTATTTAGGCGTCAAGCCAACATCGCCCGGTTATAACACCTACAGCATCGAGCCTCAGTTGGGCGGCCTGCAATGGATGGAAGGGACGATACCAACACCAAAAGGTGATATTAAGCTGAAAGTAAGCGCTACCGAGATCAAGATCACCTCAGCCACCGGTACCGGCAAACTGCGCATCAAAAGCAAGAGCAAGCCGGTGAGTAACGGTGCAGCGATCACCACCCTTGCTAACGGCTCATACGAAGTTAGTATAGAAAAAGGAAAAGATCATACAATAAAATATACAGCAATTTAAGCAAACTTGCATGTTAAGACCAATTATGCCCTGAGGTGATAAAAGCTTCAGGGTATGTGCTATTCCATGCTTGAATTTATACGTGACCAAAACATAAGGTCCTCCCTCCCGGGGAGGATTTGGGTGGGGCTGCTATTTTGCTTAGTTCCTTCCACGCTTTTTGCCCAGTTGGTAGATAAAACGCCTGCGGCCGTGCCTAACGCACCCGCTGTGTTCCAGACCGAGCCTTGGGAAGATCCCCTGGTGAGCAGTATCAACCGTGACGCTTCTCGGGCTACGGCATATTCGTTCAGCAATGTGGCTGATGCCGTTACCGGCGACCGCGAACGTTCAGGCCGCATGTTGTCGCTGAACGGACAATGGGATTTTAGCTTTGCCGAAAAACCTGCCGATGCGCCTAAGGACTTTTATAAAGGCCGGGTATCAGGCTGGAAAAAGATCACTGTCCCATCAAGCGTAGAAATGCTGGGTTACGGCAAGCCGATCTATAAAAGCGCTGTGTATCCGTTCCGCCCGGTGAACCCACCCCATGTACCGCTGGATATGAATGGCGTAGGCAGCTATCAGCGCACCTTCACCCTGCCGGCCAACTGGAAGGATATGAACGTGACGCTGCATTTTGGCGGGGTAAGTTCGGGCTTCAAGGTGTGGCTGAACGGTAAGTTCCTGGGTTATGGCGAGGATAGCTTCCTGTCGTCAGAATTTAACATCACTCCATATTTACAGGCTGGCGAGAACATCGTATCGGTGCAGAACATCCGCTGGAGCGATGGTTCCTTTTTGGAAGATCAGGACCAATGGCGTTTGAGCGGCATCCACCGGGAGGTAATGCTATTAGCAGAGCCAAAGCTGCGTATAGCCGACTTTTTTTATCAGACCAAACTGGACAAGGAGTACAAGGATGCTTTGTTGAGCATCCGCCCACGCATCGAGAATCTGACCGGTAAAGCGATCAAAGGTTACCAGATCAAGGCTCAATTGTTTGATCAGAACAAGAAAGAGGTTTTTCAAAAGCCATTGCAACGCAGTGTAGAGAGTATCATCAATGAGATATATCCGCGTTTGGATAACGTGAAGTTCGGCCTGTTAGAGGCAGAGGTAAAGAACCCGGCCAAGTGGAGTGATGAGCGACCGAATTTGTACACATTGACCCTGTCATTACAAGATAGCACCGGCCATACGTTGGAAGTGAAAAGCTGCCGCGTAGGTTTTAGGAGTGTGGAGTTCCGTAAGACGGACAGTAAACTGCTGATCAATGGCAAGGTGACCTACCTGTACGGCATCAACCGACCGGACCATCACCCGGTAAAAGGCAAAGCGCTATCGCGCGAGGATATTTTGGAGGATGTGCGCACCATTAAAAGGTTCAATTTCAACTGTATCCGCACCAGCCATTACCCCATGGACCCGTACCTGTATGATCTTTGTGATCAATACGGCATCCTGGTGATCGATGAGGCTAACCTGGAGACACACGGCTTAGGATCCAAGTTAAGTAATGACCCTCAATGGACCAGCGCTTATTTGGACCGTGCCACCCGTATGGTGATGCGCGACAAGAACCACCCCAGCATTGTGATCTGGAGTTTGGGTAATGAGGCTGGTCGCGGACCTAACCATGCTGCTATGGCCGCCTGGATACATGATTTTGATATCACACGCCCGGTACACTACGAACCTGCGCAAGGTACACCGCAGGCCGAGGGTTATATCGATGTGACCGACGCCCGTTACCTCAAACCTAACGACCACTCGCACCGCTTACAGAACCCGATCGACGAGCCTTATGTGGACATCGTGAGCAGAATGTACCCCGCGCTGTATACCGCTCCTTTACTGGTGAACCAGCGTAATGGCGATAACCGGCCGATATTTTTTGTGGAGTATTCGCATGCAATGGGGAACTCTAACGGTAACCTGAAAGATCTTTGGGACCAGTGGCGTTCATTACCACGCGTGATCGGTGGCGCCATCTGGGAATTTAAAGATCAGGGCTTGTTGAAGCGCGACTCTGTGGGAACACCGTTCTACGCTTATGGCGGTGATTTTGGAGAAAAGTATTACGATAACTTTACCATTAAAGGAACGGTAGCCTCGGACGGCCGACCAAAAGCAGCCATGTTCGAGAGTAAGCACGTGTTCCAGCCGGTTGTAGCCGAGCTGACCGATGTTCCTAAATGCTTGATCAAGATCACTAATCGTAGCGCGGTACAAAACCTATCAGCTTATACCGTAATGCTTCAGCTACGCGAGGATGGGAACATTATCGTGAGGAAAGCATTACCGGTGATGAGCCTTGCGGCTGGTAAGGATACCGTGATCAGCATTCGCCAGTACCTGCCATCGTTCAAGGCCGGGCGTGAGTACCTGGCCGATATTCATTTCAGCTTAGGCAAAGACGAGTTGTGGGCAGCGAAAGGTTATGAGATCGCGTCGGATCAGTTCACCTTGAAAGGCTTAGCTGCTGCTGAGTTCCCACAGAAAAATAATGGTAAATTGGTGGTGACCGAGGCGGCTAATGGCCCTACGATCACCGGAAAAGGATTTGCCATCAATTTCGATATGAAGAATGGTGCACTGACCTCGTATAAGTGGAACGGGCAAGAACAGATCTTTGCGCCATTGCTGCCACATTTTAGTCGCCCGGTGACCGATAACGATCACCGTGGTTGGAAGGCCGAGCGCAAACTGAGACCGTGGTTCACGGTCAAACCGGTGCTAAAGCAGATAAGCATAGGGCAGGGCAGTGATGGTTCGGCGGTGATCAACAGCGATTACAGCCTCATGAATGACAGTGCCGAGGTGAACGTAAGCTATAATATCAGCGGTTCGGGTGTGGTCAAGGTCAACTATGAATTCATTCCTAAAGTATCGGGCCTGAACAACCTACCTAAAGTGGGTATGCAGGGCGGCATTAAACGCGCTTATGACAACATCAGCTACTACGGTCGCGGTCCGTTAGAAAATTATATCGATCGTAACAGCGGTTCAGAGGCTGGCATTTATACCCAACCGATAGCCGACTTTATGGAGAATTATGCTGTACCGCAAGAGAACGGCAATCGTACAGACGTGCGTTGGATGTTCCTGGGTGATAAACAGCAAAACGGTTTACTGGTAACAGCAGACAGTTTGTTAAGCATGAGCGCCTGGCCCTACACCGAAGCCAACATCGTGGCGGCCAAGCATACCAACAAGCTAAAGGATGCCGGTTACATCACCCTCAACATCGACCTGATTCAAATGGGCGTGGGCGGTAATGATAGTTGGTCAGACGTGGCAGCTCCATTGGAAAAATATCAGATTCCGGCCAAGCCGTACCGCTACGGTTTTAGCTTGTACCCATGCAAAGCCACCGCCGCTAAAATGAGTGAGGTGGTTAGGAAAGTTAAAGGAATATAGATGACCATGCCCCAAAAAGCAGTGACCGAAGTAAAACATCTTCCGCGGCATCAGCGCCGTGCGGGTAGCAGTTTATGTAAGTACACAGGCAAAAGTATACTCACTTTTTCGAGCCTGACAAAATACTGCTGTCTGTTCATAGCACTGAATTTCTTAGCTGTCAGCGCCAAGGCGCAGGTGGGCAAAAAGCAGGCAGCTAAAACCGACCTGCTGCAGCTATTCCAAAAACCACCCGGATCGGCCAAGCCATGGGTGCTGTGGTACTGGATGCAGGCGGCCATCACCAAAAAAGGCATCACTGCCGATCTGGAGGCCATGAAAAAGGCTGGCATTGGCGGCGCTTATCTGGTGACCATTAAACCTGCTGCCAATCCGCCATTCATTGATCCGCCTGTTGAGCAGTTGACCCCAGAGTGGTGGGACATGGTCAAGTTTGCCATGAACGAGGCTGACCGACTTGGCCTGAAAATGGGTATGCATGTGAGTGATGGTTTTGCATTGGCCGGCGGTCCGTGGATCACGCCTGAGATGTCGATGCAAAAAGTGGTGTGGACCGAGACCCACATCAAAGGCGGCAAAACTTATAACGATACCCTGCAAAGGCCGGAGAATTATAAAGGTTATTACAAAGATATCGCGGTTTTGGCTTACCCGTCGCTGCCCGGTTCAGGGGTAAGCACCAAAACGGTTGTTCCCAAAGTGACCACCAGTTTACCCGCTACCGATGTGCAGTTCCTGGTGGAGCCTAAGGGTAAAAAAAGCTTATCTACCGGTGATCCCTGCTGGATACAATTCGAATTCAAACAGCCGTTCACCTGCCGCTCAATGGTCATCCATACCAATTCGCCTAACTACCAATCGGAGCGTTTGACGGTAATGGCCAGTGAAGATGGGCAGAACTTCCGCAAGATCACCCAACTGCAACCGCCACGCCATGGCTGGCAAGATAACGATGCCGAGGTGACGCAAGCTATCGTACCTACAACGGCTAAATATTTCCGTTTGGTGTACGACAAAGAAGGCTCAGAGCCCGGTGCCGAGGACCTGGACTTTGCCAAGTGGAAGCAATCGCTCAAGATCACCGGAGTGGAGCTTTCGGGCCAGCCGCGCATAGGTCAGTATGAAGGTAAAACGGGTGAAGTATGGCGTGTGAGTAAAAGCACGACAGCAGCAGAACTGCCCGACGGTACCTGTATCCCTAAAGATAAGATCATCAACATTACCCATAAACTGGATGCCAACGGCCGTTTGCGATGGCACGCACCGGCCAGTGACTGGACCATCCTTCGCGTTGGGCATACCTCAACAGGGCATACCAATGCCACCGGCGGTAAGGGTTCGGGTTTAGAGTGCGATAAGTTCAGTCCCGAAGCCACCGAGTTGCAATTCAAGAACTGGTGGGGCAAGACCTACGATATGCTTGACCCTAAGGTGGCCGATCGCACCTTAAAGATGTTCTATATCGATAGCTGGGAGTGCGGCAGCCAAAACTGGTCTAAGAACTTTGCGCAAGAGTTCAAGCAGCGCAGAGGGTATGATCTGATCAGCTACCTGCCCGTTATGGCCGGTATGCCGGTACAAAGTGCTGACGAGTCGGAAAAGGTATTGGCAGATGTTCGACAGACCATCGCTGAACTGATCGTCGATAAATTTTACACTACGTTGGAGCGTTTAGCGCACGAACGTGGTCGCACGTTCACTGCCGAAAGTGTAGCACCTACCATGGTGAGCGATGGTATGATGCACTACCAAAAGGCCGATATCCCCATGGGAGAGTTCTGGTTGAACAGTCCGACGCACGATAAGCCGAACGATATGCTGGATGCTATTTCGAGCGGGCACATCTATGGCAAAAATATCATTCAATCTGAATCATTCACCGAGCTGCGCACCATGTGGGACGAGCACCCGGCGATGTTAAAATCACTTGCCGACCGCAACTTGGCATTGGGTGTCAATCGCCTCACCTTTCACGTGAATACGCTAAACCCATGGATCGACCGCAAACCGGGCCTGACCCTCGATGGTATTGGGTTGTTCATGCAGCGCGACCAGACCTGGTATAAGCAAAGCCGTGCCTGGATCACTTACCTGCAGCGTTGTCAGGCTTTATTGCAACAAGGGCATCCGGTCGTTGATATCGCAGTATTCACCGGGGAGCAAACCCCACGACGGTCCATGCTGCCCGATCGTTTGATCCCTACGCTTCCAGGTTTGTTCGGCGCTGAAAGAGTTGCCCGTGAGAAGGAACGTTTAGCTAACACAGGTTTACCCATGCGCACCATGCCGATCGGGGTGAACAGTGGTGCCAACATGGTAGGTGCGGAAGACCTGATCGACCCTTTGCGCGGATACAAGTATGATTCCTTCAACCTTGATGCTTTGATGCGCTTGGCCACCGTACGCAACGGCCGCATCGAGTTGCCGGGCGGCGCCAGTTATAAGGTTCTGGTGATCCCAGGCAATACGCAAATGCTGCCTAACGGCACAGTAAGGTCGGCCAAAGTGATCGCCCGTTTGAACGAACTGGTGGCACAAGGCGCTACGATCATCTATCACGCAAACGCAGGTCCGGTGTTAACACAGGCGGGAAAAGGCAAAGTGATCACTGGCCCGTTCGAAAAAGATGACCTAAGCAGTTTGGGCTTACCGCGTGATATGCAGGTGACCGAAAATGACGGACAGTATGCAAAAAACGTATCATGGTCGCACCGGAAGGATGGCAATGTCGATATCTACTTCATATCTAACCAAACCGATCATCCTCGCGATCTGCGTGTCTCATTACGCGAGTCGGGGCGCACACCTGAGCTTTGGGATGCACTGACAGGCATCACCACATCTGCTGGTGATTGGAAACAAGCCAACGGCCGCACCGAATTGACGATCAAACTGGAGCCAAGCGGGTCGGTGTTCGTGGTGCTAAGAAATAAGGCTAAGAAAATTGCCAAGTCGAACAATTGGCCGGTCGCGCAAACACTGCAAACTCTTGAACCGGCCTATACCGTCACCTTCAATCCGCAACTTGGCGGACCAAAAGCTCCGGTGAAATGGAACAACCTGCAAGATTGGAGCAAGCAGGCCGACACCACGATCAAATATTATTCGAGTACTGCCACGTACGACCAAACGTTCAATTATAAGGGAGATGCCAAAAGCACTACTAATATATGGCTAGATCTTGGCAAGGTTAACAACGTGGCCGAAGTTATTGTTAACGGCGTGAACTGCGGCATAGCGTGGACAGCGCCTTATCGTGTCAACATCAGCCAGGCGTTGAAACCGGGCATCAATAAGTTACGAATAGCCGTGACCAACACCTGGGCTAACAGGTTAATGGGCGATCATAACTTGCCTAAAGAAAAACAGATCACCTGGACCAACGCGCCATACCGTTTAGAGGGCAAATCATTACTGCCTGCCGGTTTGATGGGGCCGGTAGTGATAGAGAGGTTGAAATAGTACTCGAAGTCCTTCGAATACCGATCAAGCGGTGGACGTCGGCGAAGCAAAGACATAGATCATAAAGAGATGAGAAGGATAATGAAGATAGGATACGTTTTAGCATTGCTGGCCGGCTCTACCGGCGCTTTTGCGCAAAGCAAGGCGCTTACTAATACCTCGGCCAGTCCGTACGCCAAGTTGAGCGGTCTGGATATGGGTGCGGTAAGCTGGACCAAAGGTTTCTGGGCCGACCGTTTGCAGGTTTGCCGCGATACCATGATCCCTAACCTTTGGAAGGTGTACACCGACCCTAAAGTTAGCCATGCCTATCGCAATTTTGAGATAGCGGCCGGGCTGGATACCGGTTCACATTCTGGTCCGCCGTTCCATGATGGTGATTTTTATAAGCTGTTCGAAGGCGTGGCCAGCATGTACACCATGACCCACGACCCGAAGCTGGATGCATTGATGGATAAAACCATCGCAGTGATCGCGAAAGCGCAGCGTGCTGATGGTTACATCCACACCCCAACGCTCATCGCGCAAAAGAATGACCCTAAAAATGCCAAGGCATTTGCCGACCGCCTGAACTTTGAGACCTACAACTTAGGCCACCTCATGACGGCGGGCTGTGTGCATTACCGTGCCACAGGTAAACGTACCTTACTCAACGTAGCCATCAAAGCTACCGACTACCTGTACAAATTCTACAAAACGGCATCGCCGGAGTTGGCGCGTAACGCTATCTGCCCATCGCACTATATGGGTGTGGTGGAGATGTACCGCACCACGCGAGACCCTAAATATTTGGAACTGTCAAAGAACCTGATCGATATACGTGGTTTGATGAAGGATGGTACTGATGACAACCAGGATCGTATCCCATTTCGCCAGCAAACCAAAGTGATGGGGCATGCTGTAAGGGCCAATTACCTGTTCGCGGGTGCGGCGGATGTTTATGCCGAGACGGGCGACAGCACCCTGATGCACACGCTTAACCTGATGTGGAACGATATGGTGAACCGCAAAATGTATGTGACCGGCGGTTGCGGCGCCCTGTATGATGGCGTATCGCCCGATGGTACTTCATATCAGCCTACCGATGTGCAAAAGGTGCATCAGGCTTATGGGAGAGACTATCAGCTGCCCAACTTCACCTCGCACAATGAGACCTGTGCCAACATAGGTAACGTGCTTTGGAACTGGCGCATGCTGCAAACTACCGGCAATGCCAAGTATGCCGATGTGATGGAACTTGCGTTGTACAATAGTGTTCTTTCGGGCATCAGCCTTGACGGTAAGAATTTTTTGTACACCAACCCCATGAGCTACTCAGATAGCTTGCCGTTCCAGCAGCGTTGGAGTAAGGATCGTGTGCCGTACATCAAGCTATCCAACTGCTGCCCGCCTAACGTGGTACGCACCATAGCCGAAGTAAGCGATTATGCTTACAGCATAGCCGACAAAGGCTTATACTTTAACCTGTACGGGGGCAACGCCCTGAACGCCGTTTTAAAAGATGGTTCGAAGCTTAAATTGGACCAGCAGACCGAGTACCCATGGGATGGCAAAGTGGTGATCACCATGAAGCAGGTGCCTGCTAAGGCGTATTCATTATTTTTGAGGATACCGGGTTGGTGCAAAGGTGCCAGCCTGATGGTCAACGGTCAGGCGGTTAATGCATCGCTTGTAAGCGGCCAATATGCTGAGGTTAACCGTAAGTGGAAAGCCGGCGACAAAGTAGAGCTAAGCTTGCCTATGCCGGTGCAGTTGATGGAAGCCAATCCGTTGGTAGAGGAGGTACGCAACCAGGTAGCCGTTAAACGCGGACCGGTGGTCTATTGCCTCGAATCGGTGGATCTGCCTAAAGGACAAAAGGTCTTCAATGTGGCCATCCCAGCCAAGAACGACCTGAAGCCTGAGCTGATCAAGATCGAGAATAGCCCGATCATGAGCCTGATCGGTAGCGTTGATGTGCGTAACCAAAGCAACTGGACCAACAAGCTTTATCGCGAAGTAGGGTCGGTAGATGCCTCAAAGGTCAACATCAGGCTGATCCCGTATTACGCCTGGGGTAACCGCGGCCATGTGGACATGGAGACCTGGATGCCTTTGGATAGATAAGAGCTATATATAAGGAAAGGGGCTTAGCGATCGCTAAGCCCCTTTCTGGTTTCTACCACGTCATTGCGAGGAACAAAGCGATCCCTGCGGAGGCAGTTCGGCCATGCATAGCTCAGAGATTGCTTCGTTCCTCGCAATGACGGGTTTTGTTTGCCTTACTGTTGTGAAAACTTACTTCAACATACTCACCACATCAGCCTTCCTGCTCTCCGGAAACACTTTCAGGTCGACCAATTGGCCGCCTTTCAGCTTAGCTTCGATAGTGGTTCGATAGGGTGCATGCAGTTTAAAATGCACATCCCAGTCTTTAGGCCAGGCAGGGAATAGCATGATCATTTTGCCATCTACCTGCATCAGCATTTCCTGCAAGCCGATCATACCTGAACCACCCCAGTTATGGTCGGGCGTCCAGTCAAAGCCTGGCCCCCAAAATGCCGGAAAGCGCCGACCGGAATCCTTTAGCTTGAAGATGGCCAGTTTAGCGGCTTCCTCGGTCAACCCCAACCGGGCCGCAAAAATGTTATCCTGTTTCCAGCCTACACCGCTCCTGAACTTTACGGCAAGGGTGTCGTACTTCCAGGTGTTGAGGGCAACATCGAGGTCAGGCTTGCCAACGCCGTACATACCCCACGGGAATACCGGATACAGCTGAGTGCTTTCCGTATTGTTCACGCGCTCCCAGGTCAGTGCCGGCGATATAGTGCGATAGCCGTTAAACTCCCTGAAACTGATGGGAGGGATGCGGTCGAGTATCGTCTGCCAGTTCTTGCGTGCATCAGCACTTAAATGGTCTTCGGGTAGTTCAAGTAGTCTGGTCAACACGGTCTTTAAGGCAGCCACCGTTGATGTAGAATTGTAAGCCATTTTGTAGGTCTCTCCACCCGAGCCCGGATATAGCACCAAATGACCGGAACCATCCAGTGCTTTGCTGCCGCGGTTGCGGGCCAGGTACTGGTAATGCTCATTGAAGAAGGTGAGGCAACTCTCAATAAAGGGCACGTACTGTTTGATATCCTTGCCGGTGTAACGTTGTGTCTCCAGCATCATGTAGCAAAACTCTAATACCGTATCCCATTCATATTCAAGCCAGGCATTGTACTCCATGCCTGCATCATAACCGGCTGGACGTTTCAGGCCGTACTCTACCATGTTAGGCAGGCCAAAGTTCTCTAACTGTTCGGTGAAGCTGGCTCCTGCATGACCCCAGTAAACCTTCGATCTTAACTCGGCATTTTTTAAAGCACGTAGGTAAAAATCAAATTGCGGCTTCATCAGGTCCTCATCGCCGCTTTTAAGCATGGGGAAGTACACCAAACGCTGGTTCTGGGCGGTCATTAATCCACCACCCCAATTCCGGAAATCTGGTGTGAACTTAAATGTATTATTGGTGAACTCAGGATCATATGTAAATAACCCGCCATTAAATTTAGTAGGGTATTCGCCAAAGGCATTGCAGCCCAGCATATAGCGGAATAGCTGATAATTACGTCCAACCTGCCAGCTCTCCTTGGTAGGCGCATCAGTATCAATGTGAACATAACTGCGGTCCCAGTAGCTTTTCCACCATGCTTGGGTAGCATCCCAGGCTTTTCTCGCATTAGTGGCAGTTCGTACTGTTCGTTGTAAACCGGCTTGCCACAAGGATACATCCGGTGTTTGCTCGGTATGCAAGGTGATCTGAAAGCTTTGTTGGCGAGTTGCCGACCGGCTTTCCAGCTTCCATGCTTGGTAAGGTGTACTCAAATAAGTACCGCTATAGGTGCCGGCCGCTATCAGATCTTTACCCTGCATTTGCCCGCCAAAGGTGAGGTTGCGCAATGGGTCGGTCATCTGCGCCTTTACTGAAGCCATACCCTCATGGGCCACGGTGGCGTCGAAGACCGTTGTATCGAGGTTGTGGTGATAAAAGGTGATGGCGTTATTATTCACAGAGATGACATCCTTACGGGTACGGATGTCGGTGCGGTTAGCCCATTTCCAGGATCCCTGCATGTTCTCGCGGCCTTTGGGTATGCGGTCCTCAAAACGCCAGCTTTCATAAGTGGCCTGCATCTTCACAGGCTTATTGGCGTTCATATCTACATGGATCACCGGGGCATGTACATCTACCCACACCTTGATGTTGGCGTTCACCCCTGCATGGCTGCCTTGAATGGTCACGGAGCCTGTACGTAAGGATAGCTGTTGTTTGAAGCCCTTCCCCTCGAAGGGGTTAGGCATTAATTTTACCCGCACACGGCCAAGTTTCAAGAAGGCATTGTTCTCGTCGAACGTGCCACTTTTGGAGAGGTAAAAAAGCAGGTCGCCGTTCTCTACCCAAACGTTCAGGCCAATGTCGCCGCCACCGCAGGGCATGCTTTCGCTTGAGTTCTGGCTTTGACTGTTCCAGGTCACGTCGTAGCGATCGAGCTGTTGAGCCGCCGTTTGTGCCTTTGCGGTAAGCGCCAGCAAAAGGCATGCGATCGCTGATAAGTATCTCCTCATCATCACTGCCTGTTACCAATCATCGGTACGGAATGAAGACACCGGCAAACCATCGGTACCGTATAACTCGCCTATGATAAAGTCGCGGAAGGCATAGCGGACCGCGACCGGTTGTTTGACCTCAGGTGCCGATACCGTGACCGAACTGCCATTGATCACCGCTTTGGCCGGATAGAACTTTTGATCTTTACCGGCTATCTCAAATTGCGTTAGCGGCCTGTTGTAAGAGGTCATGCCGTTGGGGCTATTCACGAACTTGACCACAATGGATGTATCCTTTATGGTCATCGAGTCATATTCGGGGCTGGCAAAGCCGAAGCCTTTTAAGCCGTAGGTCTTGCCCAGGGCCAGGTAGGCTAAACGAGTGCCGCCCGGTTCTTTACGCATAGGGTGAATGCTGGCCTGTTCACCAATGTCCATCAGCACGGCCATGGCGCTATTAGGTATGGTCTTCAGTGACCTGCGCTGCGCTTCACGCAGATAAGCCGAGTTGAACTTGCCGCCTTTATTGTAAGGAGGTAGCTGGGCATAATCGTAAGGCGCGATCTGTGCGTAGTAGAACGGGAACTCACCTTGTCCCCATAACTCGCGCCAGCGTGCCACCAGCATCGGGAATAGTTTCTCGTAGTTCTCGGGGTTGTCACGATTAGATTCGCCCTGGTAATAGATGGCGCCTTTGATGCCATAACCAAGTATCGGATGGAGCATCCCATTATATAAAGTGGTAGGGGTGCGGCTTACTTGTTTAATGGTATCGCCTTTGGCAGGTATCTTGATCTCGGGGAATGCTTTCAACACATCAGGGTCTAACCATGCCTCGGCATAGGAGCCGCTGTATGAGCAGTGGATCAGGCCAACCGGTATATCCAGCATCTGATTGAGCAGGCGGCCAAAGTAATAGCTCGTAGCGCTAAAGTTGCTTACCGATTCCGGACCGGCCACTTTCCACTCTGATGGCTTGCTATTCTCCTGTACTTCTGTTACCGATGAGCGGGGAACAGTGTATAGCCTTATCTTGTCATTTTTGGAATGAAGGATCACTTCGTTGGAGCCTAACACCGGTTGACCTTTAAAGCCTTTCATGGGCATCTCCATGTTGGATTGGCCGCCGCAAAGCCATACCTCGCCGATCAGTACGTTGTCCAGTTTGGTCAGTTGGCCGTCGGTTATGTTGATGGTATATGGTCCTCCGGCAACAGGTGTACTCACTTTGATCTTCCATTTGCCTGAAACATCAGCAACGCCTTTATAGGTCTTGTTATTCCATGAAGTGGTTATGCTGATATTTTTGCCAGTCTTGTCCCAGCCCCAAATAGGTACGTTCATTTGTTGTTGCAGTACCATATTGCTGGTGAACAGCGAGGCCAACTTGACCTGGGCGCTGGCGGTAAGGCCCAGCATGACCAGTGCGATCAAGTTAATTGTCTGGAGGACATTTCTTCTCATACCTCCAAATGTAGGTTATTACAGGGAGGCGCGCAAAGTAAGATAAAAAGGATTTTCGATGTGTTCGCGCTTGTTGTTAATGATCATTTTGGCCACCATTTCTCCCATTTGCTGAAAATCGGTAGATATGGTGGTCAGTCCGTTTAAAATGATCTTCTTGAGCGGGGTCTCGTTGTACGATATCACGCCCACGTCCTGCCCGATCTTCAGTTCGGTCTGTAACAGGCGTTCGATCAGTACCACCACATCGTTCTCCATCAATGTGATAAATACCTCGCTATGGTTAATCGGTTCGGTATTGATGTCATGCACTACCTTGTAATTAAAAGCATACTGCATGCAGAACCGGTCGAACCCTTTCAGTATTTCCGTAGAATGATAGGTATGTTCAGGGAACGCGATCTTGATCGTGTGGTATTTGCTTAATGGTTCCAGGGCCTGTTCCAAAGCCTGGAAAATGTCCTTTTCAAAGTTCTCGTAAATGGCCGCATATTCGCCATCCACACCCTTTACTAACTTGTCGAGCAGGATCAGCTTATCTTTAGGTATCTTGTTGATCACCTCGTGTGAGGTCTCGCCACCACCGTCTAAAAAATGGCTGATGATCACATAATGGGTGTAATCGTCGCCGGCGTTCTCCAATATCTTCTTAAAAAGGGAGAAGTCGTTATTATAGATATAAAAATCGATGAACGCCTCATTGTCCAACCCGGCGACAATGGCATCATAGATGATCTTTTTATGAGTACTCAGCTTATTGAACATCAGGAACACCTTGAACCGTTGCATGGTCTCGTTGCTCTTGATGTAGTAACCTTTACCTGGCACCGATCCCAGCAACCCGATCGATTTTAAATGCTTGTAAGCTTTCTCGGCGGTATCGCGCGATATCTCGAAATTGTAGTTAAGCTCGTTGATGGATGGCAGGGTATCATTACGGTTGAGCCGACCCTCACGCACTGCCTTGGCTATAGAGTTGGCCAGCTGCAGATATTTGGGGGTAGATGAATAATAATCTATCTCGATGTATTCTAAGAAAGAGATCGGTTTCATGAAGTATCCAGTTACAAAAGCAGTAACCAGGCACTGCTTATGTGGTTTGCGGCCATGATGGGGTGAGGTCAGGGCCGGGTTATGCGCAATATACACCATACCGTACGTTAAGCAAAGTCAATTTGCAAATATTAGCTAAATGGTATACTAAATTACCCAACTATAACTGTAAGGAAGGAGTATTGTAGTTAATAAAGTATTATTGCATTATGCGTGCCGAAAGGCCGATGCAAGGCCAACTGCACTGTAAAACCATGACAGTACATGATAGGATGTTGCACCGTCTTTTCTACTTTCGCTGATACCAATTATATAAAAATTAAGAGTTAATGCAAGCAATTTTAGGAGTTATTTTCCATTTCATAGGGGGCTTTGCGTCGGGTAGCTTTTACATACCTTACAAGAAAGTAAAAGGCTGGGCCTGGGAGAGTTTCTGGATAGTGGGGGGGCTTTTTTCGTGGCTCATCGTGCCACCTTTGGCCGCCTGGCTAACCATCCCTAACTTCACTGAGATCATCAAGCAAACCAGCGGTCATATATTAGCGCTTACCTATTTCTTTGGCGTATTATGGGGTATAGGTGGTCTTACCTATGGCTTGGGTGTACGTTACCTGGGCGTTGCGCTGGGTAGCTCAGTTATCCTCGGCCTTTGCTCGATCTTTGGTTCACTCATTCCCTCTGTTTACTATAACTTTTTCCCTGAAGCTAATAAAGATTCTATATCTACTTTAGTAAGCACTAACTGGGGTCAGATGGTATTACTTGGCATCCTGGTTTGTGTGATCGGTATCATTATTTGCGGTAAAGCAGGGGTGCTTAAAGAGAAAGAACTGAAGGCGAAAGGCGAAGTGGCCGATACCAACAACGAGTACAATTTTGGCCTGGGCATCACACTGGCTATCGTATCGGGTATATTGAGCGCCTGTTTCAACTTCGGTATAGAGGCCGGCCACAGTATGGCCGATACCGCCAACCAGATCTGGATGGCCGCCAACCCGGGACAGGGTAATTTTTTATACCAAAATAACGTCACTTACATAGTAATCCTTTGGGGTGGTTTGACCACCAACCTGATCTATTGCATGATCTTGAACGCCCGTAATAAAACATTCGGTAACTATACCGATAAACGGACACCACTGCTGGCCAACTACTTATTCTCGGCACTGGCCGGTACCACGTGGTTCCTGCAGTTCTTTTTCTATGGTATGGGCGAAAGCCGTTTGGGTAACGGGCCAAGCTCGTGGATCCTGCACATGGCGTTCATCATCCTGATCGCTAATAGCTGGGGGCTGGTGCTCAAAGAGTGGAAAGGCGTAAGCCGCAAAGCGTTCATGACGGTGGTCGCTGGTATCGTAACGATCATCCTTTCGGTATTGATCGTAGGGTATGGCAACTCCTTAAAATAACATCAAAGTATTCAAAAAATAATAAGCAAAACTCAAAATGTCTGTTAGATCAACCGAATTTAAGCACGTAAGCTATTTGTGGGACGATGCCAAAGCAGCCGAGCTGGCTGGCGATGAGGTAGCCCTGTTAATATATCGCTCCAACCTGTTAGGAGCCGACCTTCGCCTTACCAACTACGGCGGTGGTAACACCTCATGCAAGTTAATGAGCAAAGACCCATTGACCGGTCAGGATGTTGAGGTGATGTGGATCAAAGGTTCGGGTGGCGACATCGGTACGTTGAAAAAAAGCGGCCTGGCTGCTTTATATGTTGACCGCCTGCGCAGCCTGAAGAACGTTTACCGCGGTGTGGAATTTGAAGATGAGATGGTAGAACTGTTCAACCATAGCATTTATGATCTGAACTCTAAAGCGCCTTCTATAGATACCCCATTACACGGTTTCTTACCGTTCGCGCACATCGACCACTTGCACCCTGATGCAGCGATCGCTATCGCTGCGGCAAAAGATGGTAAAAAGATCACCGAAGAGTTATTTGGTGGCACCATTGGTTGGGTAGAGTGGAAGAAACCTGGCTTTGAGCTGGGCCTGCAATTGAAAGCTTGCTTAGATGCTAACCCAGGCATCCGTGGTATCATGTTAGGTTCACACGGTCTCTTCACCTGGGGTGATACCGCTTACGAAAGCTACATCAACACCTTAGAGGTGATCGAGAAATGTGCTGAGTACCTGGAGCAGAACTATGGTAAAAAGGGCCCTGTATTTGGTGGCCAAAAGATCCAAAGCCTTGATGAGGCCGGCCGTAAAAAACAAGCCGTTGCCCTGGCACCTATCCTGCGTGGTTTTTGCTCAAGCGAGCGCAACATGATCGGTCACTTTACTGATGATGCCCGCGTACTGGAGTTCATCAACTCTAATGATCTTGACCGTTTGGCGCCGCTGGGTACCAGCTGCCCTGACCACTTCCTGCGCACCAAGATCAGTCCGTTGGTATTAGACCTTACTCCTGATGCCGACCTGAGCGATGTGGAAGGTCTGAAAGCTAAATTAGCTCCGGCATTCGAGGCTTACCGCCAGATGTATACCGACTACTACAACACCTGCAAACACGATAACAGTCCGGCCATCCGCGATACCAATCCGGTGATCATCCTGTATCCGGGTGTGGGTATGTTCAGTTTCTCGAAAGACAAGCAGACCGCACGTGTTGCCGCTGAGTTCTATACCAACGCCATCAACGTGATGAAAGGTGCTGAGGCCATCTCTGAGTACACTTCATTGCCACGTCAGGAAGCGTTCGATATCGAGTACTGGCTGTTAGAAGAAGCTAAATTGCAGCGTATGCCTAAGCCAAAAGCTTTGAGCGGCCGTATAGCCCTGATCACTGGCAGCGCCGGTGGTATAGGTAAAGCTATCGCTAAAAAGTTCGTTGAAGAAGGTGCTGTTGTGATCCTGAACGACATGAATGCCGAGCGTTTAGATGGTGCCGGCGAAGAGTTCAAAGCCGCTTACGGTAAAGACTCATATGCCACCGCAGTAATGGACGTGACCAGCGCCGACCAGATCCAGGCCGCTATGGACGTAGCCGCTTTGAACTTTGGCGGTGTCGATCTGATCGTGAATAATGCCGGTCTCTCTATCTCTAAGACCATTGGCGATCACACCGAGAAAGATTGGGACCTGTTATATGATGTATTGGTGAAAGGCCAGTTCTTCGTGACCCAGGCCGCTGTTGCCGTGATGAAGAAACAAGCTATTGGTGGCGATGTGATCAACATCGTTAGCAAGAATGCCCTGGTAAGTGGTCCTAACAATGCCGGTTATGGTAGTGCTAAGGCTGCTCAATTACACCTGAGCCGTTTGAACGCTGCAGAACTGGGTCCTGATAAGATCCGCGTGAACGTGGTGAACCCTGACGCCGTGATCAGCGACAGCAACATCTGGGCTGGTGGCTGGGCCGAAGGTCGTGCAAAAGCTTACGGTATCACCGTGGCCGAACTGCCAGCCTACTACGCAAAACGTACCTTACTGAACGAGATCATATTGCCTGTTGACATCGCTAATGCTTGTTTCGCCTTGACAGGTGGCCTGCTGGCCAAATCGACCGGTAACGTGATCAACGTTGACGGTGGTGTTGCTGCCGGATTTGTAAGATAAACCCCTCCAAACCTCCCCAAGGGGAGGCTTAAGAATAAAAGAATAGACTACCTCCTAAAGCCCTCCCCCTTGGGGGAGGGTTGGGTGGGGGTGAAACAGACCAATTATGAAAATCGAAAAATATAAACTCGATGAGTTAAATCATCAATTGGCAGTTAAGCATCAACGCAAATTTGACCATGTGGCTGCCGATGTGAATAACCTGGACGATGTACTGCAAAAGCTGGCTGCCTTTAACGTGGCCATACCGAGCTGGGCATTGGGCACAGGTGGTACCCGTTTTGGACGTTTTTCGGGCGGTGGTGAGCCGGGTAGCCTGGAAGAAAAGATCAACGACGTTGGCGTGATCAACAGCCTGAACAGATCAAGCAATTCAATATCGTTACACATTCCATGGGATATCCCATCTAACGCAGAGGCGATCAAAGCCGTAGCGGCCGATAACGGTCTGCGTTTTGATGCGGTTAACTCAAATACCTTCCAAGATCAAAAAGATCAGCAGCACAGCTACAAGTTCGGTTCGTTACACCATGTGGATAAGGCTGTGCGTAAACAAGCTGTTGATCACAATATCGAGGTGATCAAGTACGGTGTCGAATTAGGTTCTAACGCATTGTCAGTTTGGTTGGCCGACGGTTCTAACTTCCCTGGTCAATTGAACTTCCGTGGTGCGTTCCAAAACACATTGGAAAGCCTGCAAGAGATATACGCAGCATTGCCTGACGATTGGAAGGTTTGGGTAGAGTACAAACCGTATGAGCCGAACTTCTATTCGACCACTATTGGTGACTGGGGCCAATCATTGCTACTGGCCAATAAATTAGGTCCTAAAGCATCAACGCTTGTGGATCTTGGTCACCACCTGCCAAATACCAACATCGAGCAGATCGTATCGTTACTGCTGATGGAAGGTAAACTGGCCGGTTTCCACTTCAACGATTCTAAATATGGTGATGATGACCTGACCGTAGGTAGCATCAACCCTTACCAATTGTTCCTGATCTTTAACGAACTGGTTGAAGGTATGGACGCCCGTGGTATGAAACACGCTACTGACATTGGTTGGATGATCGACGCATCACACAACCTGAAAGATCCGATCGAAGATCTGATCCAATCAGTTGAAGCGATCAAGATCGCTTACGCCCAAGCTTTATTAGTTGACACTGCGGCTTTGAAAGCTGCACAAGCTGCCAATGATGCCGTGTTGGCGCAAGAAATACTGCAAGCTGCTTCCCGTACCGATGTACGCCCGTTAGTGGCCGAGGCTCGCCTGCGTGAGGGTGGCGCTATCGATCCGCTTAACGCTTACCGCAGCATTGATGTACGTGGAAATTTGATAACAGAGCGCGGTCTGAAGACCGTTGCTACCGGTCTATAATTTAGCATGACGCCAATTCCCGTAATAGCCGTTTTTGATGTGGGCAAGACCAACAAAAAATTGTTCTTGTTCAATGAGGATTATAAGATAGTTTACGAAAGATCGGCCCGGTTCAACGAGACCACCGATGAGGATGGCGACCCCTGCGAGAACATTGACAGTTTACGGCTTTCGGTATTCGATTCGTTGCGCGAGATATTCAAGCGCAACGAATTTGAAGTAAAGGCCGTGAACTTTTCTTCGTATGGTGCCAGTTTTGTGTACCTGGATGAGCATGGTACGCCGTTGACCCCTCTTTATAATTACTTAAAGACCTACCCTGAGAATCTGCACGAGCAGTTTTACGCCACTTACGGTGGCGAGGCCAGGGTAGCGCGCGAAACGGCATCACCAGTACTGGGTAGCTTAAATTCAGGCCTGCAGTTGTATCGCCTGAAGTATAAACAGCCCGAGGTATTCGAGCGCATTAAGTATGCGTTGCACTTACCGCAATATTTGAGCTACCTGATCAGCGGCGAGGCTTGTACCGATCTTACCAGCATAGGTTGCCATACCGGCTTGTGGGATTTTGAGCACAACCGCTACCATGAGTGGGTGACCAAAGAAGGACTGGCCGAAAAGCTGGCCCCAATCTGCGATGCTGATACGGTCCGTCCCGCAGCGTTCCCGGGTAACAACTATAGCGTGGGCATTGGCCTGCATGATAGTTCGGCGGCGTTGATCCCTTACCTGGTCAGCTTTACCGAGCCATTTGTGCTGTTATCTACCGGTACCTGGACCATCAGCCTGAACCCATTCGATAATTCACCGTTGACCGACGAGGAACTTAAGGCGGATTGCCTGAATTTCATCCAATACAAAGGCAAACCGGTAAAAGCATCACGCTTGTTTGCCGGTTATGAGTATGAGCAGCAGGTAAAACGTATAGCCGCTCATTTTGACCAGAACATCGCCCATTACCGTACCATACGTTTTAACCCAGATCTGGTGGCCCGTTTGCAGGCACAGGAAACGGAGAAACGTACAGGAGCTACCAGTTTGCAGGCGTCGGTATTCGGTCAGCGTGATCTGGCCTCGTTCGCTAATGATGAGGAAGCTTATCATCGCCTGATGTTGGACATTGTTGACCAGCAAAAGATATCGACCGGTTACGTGCTGAAGGATGGCAACGTTAAGCGGATATTTGTTGACGGCGGATTCAGCAAAAATTCCGTATATATGCATCTACTGGCCGCTGCGTTCCCTCACACGGAGGTATTCGCAGCATCGATGGCTCAGGCTACAGCAGTTGGTGCAGCACTGGCCATTCATAATGCTTGGAACACTAAACCTCTTCCACATGACCTGCTCGAGCTGAAATTCTATTCGGCCACGCAGGGTATCACAACTTAACTGAATATTTACTAAAACGAATTTGTGCGACCGACATGCGCGTAGGCTTATTCATACCCTGTTACGTTGACCAGTTCTATCCCGGTGCGGCGATAGCTACCTTACAATTGTTGGAGAAACTGGGTGTCGACGTGACCTATCCACCTGATCAAACCTGTTGCGGACAGCCTATGGCCAATTCAGGTTTTGAGCATTTAACGGGAGGCTGTAACCGGCTTTTCATCGATAATTTCTCGGGCTTCGACTATATCGTGTCGCCCTCAGGAAGCTGTGTGCTGCACATTCGTGAGCATTTGCATGACGAGAAGCGTGAGGCCGAAGCCAAAGAGATCAGCCATAAGGTATGGGAACTCACTTCGTTCTTGACCGATGTACTGAAGGTGCAAAGCCTGCCGTCACGCTTTCCATACAAGGTAGGCGTGCATCAAAGCTGCCACGGTCAACGTGGCCTGCACTTAAGCTCTATGACCGAGTTGGTGGCGCCTTCGTTCTCCAAACCTGGCTCGTTATTGGCCATGGTAAAAGATCTTGAGCTGATAGAGCTTGACCGTAAGGACGAGTGCTGCGGATTTGGCGGAACGTTTTGCGTTGCCGAAGAAGCCGTTTCAGCCAAAATGGGTAAGGACAGGGTGGCCGACCATCTGCGCCACGGAGCTGAATACATAACCGGAGCCGATATGTCATGCCTCATGCACATGGAAGGCATCCTGAAACGTCAGGGCAGCCAAACGAAAGTGCTGCACATAGCAGAGATTTTGAATAGTCAGTAGTTCCTAGCTGATAGTTCATGGTCCGTAGCTAATTGAAATGAAACTGCTATGATCCATGAACTACGGACCATGCGCCCACCATCGGGTTGCCATTAACTATGAACCATTAACCATGAACTACTCATGAACACAGGAACAAAAGACCACGCCGAACTGGCCGGGATATTCAACAAGGACGAGGACCGTGTTAACTGGCACGACGAGACCCTTTGGTGGATCCGTGCCAAACGCGACAAGATAGTACACCAGCTACCCGAATGGGAAGCATTGAGGGAGACCGCATCAAAGATCAAATTCAATGTGCTGGGCAATATGGATACTTACCTCATGGAGTTCGAGGCTGCAGCCAAAGCCAACGGCGTGACCGTGCACTGGGCGGCCGATGCCAAAGAACATAACGAGATCGTGCATAAGCTGATCGCCGAGCAGGGTGTTACCCAAATGGTGAAAAGCAAAAGTATGCTCACTGAGGAGTGCCACCTGAACGAATACCTGGCCACCCACGGCATCGAAGTTATTGACTCGGATCTTGGTGAGCGCATCGTTCAACTGGCCGGCGAACCGCCAAGCCACATCGTACTGCCGTGTATCCATAAGAAGAAAGAGGAAATAGGCGACCTGTTCCACATGCACTTGGGTACCCCGAGCAACATGGCCGATCCTCAGTTCCTGACCGAGACCGCCCGTGGTAGTTTACGTGAGACCTTCCTGACCCGCAAAGTGGCCCTTACCGGTGTTAACTTTGCCGTGGCCGAAACAGGCGAATTTGTGGTGTGTACCAATGAGGGTAACGCCGATATGGGCGCCCACTTAGCCAAAGTGCACATTGCCTGTATGGGTATCGAGAAACTGATCCCTAAGCGCGAGCATTTAGGCGTTTTTCTGCGTCTGTTAACGCGCAGTGCTACAGGTCAGCCACAAACCACTTACAGCAGCCACTTTGCTAAACCAAGGGCAGGTCAGGAGATGCACATCGTATTGGTAGATAATGGCCGTAGCGTGCAGTTAGGTCGTGAGGATTTCCGTAACTCTTTGAAGTGTATCCGTTGCGGGGCTTGTATGAACACCTGCCCGGTATACCGTCGCAGCGGAGGACACAGTTACCATACCGCAGTTGCCGGACCGATAGGGTCAATATTGGCGCCTAACTTGGACATGAAGAAATATGCCGACCTGCCCTTTGCATCGACCCTGTGCGGATCATGCAGTAACGTATGCCCGGTCAAGATCGACATCCATGATCAGTTGTACAAATGGCGCCAGGTACTGGTGAAAGAAGGCTATGCCCCAACAGGAAAAAAGATCGCCATGCAGGTGATGGCCAAGACGCTCGCATCTCCCACTATGTATCACGCTGCCGGTAAAATGGGCAGGTTGACCATCAAATATGCACCATTTGCCGTGAGCAACAAACTGAACCCCTGGTACAAAGAACGCGACATGCCATCGGCCCCTAAAGAGTCGTTCGGCGAATGGTACGCAAAGAACAGGAAGTAGTAGGGCAAGAGACAAGAAGCCAGAGCTAAGAACCAAGAGATAAGGTCACAAAAAGATAGAGTGCAAGAATGCCGGAAGTCAGGGGAGAATAACTCACTCAACTAATCACCATTCACCATTCACCACTCACTCAACCACTCATGAGCAGCAGAGAAAAGATATTGGCCGCCGTAGGCCAGAACAAGATCAAAGAAGAGATGCCGATACCAGATATCGCACCTTTTGAACAGATCGCGTATGATGACCCGATCGCTCAATACGAGACGGTATTAGGCAACATTGGTGGCAAGGCTCACCGTGTAAAAAGCTATGAGGATATCAAGGCCATACTGGCCGAAAAGTATGATGGCCGCACTCAGCGGGTGATCAGCCTTTTGCCCGATTTGGTGGATATCACCAGTACAGGCTCAGTATATGAAGTAAACCCCGAAGCCCACCAACTGGCCGATGTGGAATTGGCCGTGATAGGCGCTCACTTTGGGGTGGCCGAAAATGGTTCGGTATGGGTGACCGAAGAACTGCTTGGACACCGTGCCGTTCCCTTTATATGCCAGCATTTAGCGGCCGTGATCAGTGCCGATCAGATCATTGATACCATGCACCGCGCCTACATCCGCATCGCTGATGGAAAATATGGCTTCGGTACGTTTATCGCTGGTCCATCCAAAACAGCCGATATCGAGCAGTCATTAGTGCTGGGAGCCCATGGGCCCCGCAGCATGACCGTCTTCATTATGGAATAAGCTCAAAAGCCTTTCTTGTAAGTATAGGCTTTCAATTGCCAGCCTTCGCGCTCGTAAAAGCGTATGCCTTCGGTATTGGATACACCTGTGGATAGGCGCACACCGTTGCACAATAGCTTTGCCGCATTAGCCTCAGCATAAGTAAGCATTTGGGCGCCAAATCCCTGTCCGCGGTGTTTGTATGATACTACCAGGTCGTCAATGTATAAATGCTTGCCGTGTACATAGTCGTACAGTATGCGGTAACCCATCAGGGCAACTAATTCTTCTTCATCATAAGCACCGATCAGCGTGTATTGGTTGCACTGTTTGGCCTTGCTATGTACGAACAGGAAATCTTCAAGGGTAATATCTTCACGCAGCTGTTGCATCAACACAAAGGCTTGTAAAAGCTCTTCTTCGGTGATGGGCTTGAATAATATGTTTACGGATGTTGCAAGCGTATTCATCCTATATAGACGGTGAAAGTAACCTCTATGTTACATTTAGGTCAAAAAATTTGTCAGCACCGGCGGTTGTTGGGGTTCATCGATAATCGTCAACATAATGCTACATTTGTACGCAAATGCCACACAAAACACCAGCAACTATCCTCATTATCGATGATGAGACCAAATTAAGCGGACTCCTGTCGCGCATTATCGGTTTAGAGGGATTCAAGGTGTTACAGGCCGCTACCGGCAAGGAAGGGCTCAAATTACTAGCCCAAAATGATGTGCTGGTGGTATTAAGTGACGTTAAATTACCTGACGTGAACGGCGTTGACCTGGTGCGTACCATCAAGGAGAAAAAGCCCTACGTTGAGGTGATCAACCTGACCGCTTACGGCACCATTGCCGATGGGGTAAAGGCCATACAGAACGGGGCATTCAACTACATCACCAAAGGCGACGACAACGACAAGATCATACCGCTGATCAACAAGGCAGTGGAAAAAGCTGAGCAGCAGCTGCGCTCATTCGAGCAGGAAAAGAAGGTAAGCAGTAAACACAGTTTTGGCAGCATCATCGGCAACTCAAAACTGATCACCGATGCCATTAACCTGGCTCGTAAAGTGGCAGCGACCGATACCACCGTCCTCCTGCTTGGCCAAACGGGTACGGGTAAGGAGGTATTCGCGTCGGCCATTCATCATGAAAGCCAGCGCAGGCAGATGCCTTTTGTGGCCATCAATTGCAGTAGCTTTACCCCCGAATTACTCGAGAGCGAGTTGTTCGGTTACAAGGCTGGCGCCTTCACCGGCGCGTTGAAAGATAAGAAGGGGCTATTAGAAGAAGCTAACCACGGAACGGTCTTCCTGGATGAGATAGGTGAACTGAGCCTCGAATTACAGGCTAAATTACTGCGTGTGCTGGAAAGCAAGACCTTCATCAAAGTTGGCGACACCCAAACCACCCGGGTGAGTGTGCGCATATTGGCCGCTACCAACCGTGATCTGCAAAAGGAGGCCGATCAGGGTACGTTTCGGTCCGATCTTTATTACCGCTTGTCTGTGTTCACCATTCAGTTGCCATCGCTCAACGAGCGTAAGGGCGATATTGAGTTGTTAGCCAAGTTTTACCTTAAAGATTTTGCCGCAAAGGTAGGTCGTAATGGTTTGAAGCCTACACCGCAGTTCTTGGCAGCGTTGGCCGGTCATCAATGGAAAGGTAACATACGCGAGCTAAAGAACGTGATGGAGCGCGTGGTTATCCTGGCCGATGGGGATGCGGTAGACGCCGACCTGCTGCCGCCGGAGTTCATGTATGGTGGAGGTGCCGAGGTCAATTCATTCGACCTGGAAAGCGTAGAGAAACAGCACATCCTCAAAGTATTGGCTCATACCCGTGGTAATAAAACGGAGACCGCACGGCTATTGGGCATTGGCCTCACCACTCTCTACCGCAAGCTCGACGAATACCGCATAACGGCTTGATACCAGAATGTCGCCTTTATAAATTTGGTTTAGCATAGGTTTAAAAGAACTATATTTGCCGCCAACATGGGGCAATATTACATCATTGACTTCGATAGCACGTTCACACAGGTCGAAGCACTCGACGAACTGGCGCGCATCAGCCTGAAAGATCACCCTGACCGGGAAAAGATATATGAACAGATAGAAGGTTTGACCAACCTAGCCATGGAAGGTAAGCTTTCCTTTGCGGATAGCCTGGAGGGTCGCATCAAACTTTTAAGCGCCAACCGCAGCCATCTGGAGCTGCTGATCAAGCATCTCCGTAAAAAGGTCTCTCCGTCGTTCTCGCGCAATAACGTTTTCTTTAAGCAACATCCTGAAGAGGTACTGATCGTTTCTGGCGGTTTTAAGGAGTTCATTACGCCGGTAGTGACCGAGTATCATATCCGCAAAGAGAATATCTACGCTAACACCTTCGTGTTCGATGCCGAAGGTAACATTATTGGTTATGACCGTCTGAATCCACTGTCGCAGGAAGGTGGTAAGGTAAAACTATTGAAAGAGCTGGACCTGCAAGGCGACATATACGGTATCGGTGATGGTTACTCCGACTTCCAGTTAAAGGAATCTGGCCTGATCAAAAAGTTCTTCGCCTTTACCGAGAACATCGCGCGGCAGTCGGTAGTGGAAAAGGCCGACCATGTTACGCCAAGTTTGGATGAGTTCCTTTACATCAACCGTTTGCCAAGGGCCATATCATATCCCAAGAACCGCATCAAATGTTTAGTGGTGGGTAAGATAGATGAAGAGGCCATTACCCAGATGCAGAAGGAAGGATATAACATCCGTCACCACGACGAGATCAAAGAAAGCTACTTACAGGAGGCTGGCGTACTGTTGTGCGATGAAGATCACCAGCCAACGGCAGAGCAATTGCATAATGCCGGCCGCTTAAAGGTGATCGGTTGTTTTGGCAAGGTGGCCAACCGCAAGCTGATCGAGGCTGCGTGCGAGAACGGCATCATCATATTTGATGATCCTAAGCACAACCCGCGCAATGGCGATTTCATACCTAAACGGGTGATATCGTTTATGAACGAGGGTAAAACGCATACCAGTTGCAACTTCCCTGATCTGCAACCACCACGTGTGAATAACGCTCACCGGTTGATCCACATCCACAAGAACGTTCCGGGTATATTGGCCCAGATCAACGAAGTGTTCGCCCGTCATAATATCAACATCGTGGGTGAGTTCCTGGTCACCAATAGCCAGATTGGCTACGTGATCACCGATGTGAATAGCGGTTATGATGAGCAGGTGTTGAGCGAGCTAAAGGCGATAGAGCATACCATCAAGTTCAGGCTGTTGTACTAAGAAATAGAACTAAGAGGAAAGAGCCAGGAGACAATAATATTGTTCCTGGCTCTTTTGCGTTTTATACAATATCCATCTTGGTTCTTAGCTCTTGACTCTTGCGTCTATCTTACTCGCTCTTATCTCTCCACTAAAAACAAATCAATGCTCAACTGTTATACTCATACACCGTTGAACCTTGACGAATATGAACATCAATAAGATACTGATCGGGATAGATGATAGCAAATATGCCGATCACGCTGCACAATATGGTTTTGAACTGGGCCGTAAATTCGGCGCAGCTATTGGTATAGTGACCATTATAGAGCCCATCCCAGCCGCTGTTACACCGATGACCGATACCACCTTCGGGCTACCTTTTGAGGGAGCTGGAGCCATGGCCGACCCGGAGTTGATCAACACCCAGGACAAAGCCGCCAATACGTTGTTAGAACGCATTGTAGCCAAATACAAAACAGGTGATGAGCAGATCACTCAATTTACCGATTACGGCGCCAGTGCCGATGGCATCGTTAATTGTGCTGCACAATTTGGAGCAGATGTGATCGTGATCGGGACGCATCGCCGTAGCGGTTTTGACCGATTGTTGATGGGCAGCGTAGCCGAAGAAGTGGTAAGACACTCGCCGATACCGGTTTGGGTAGTGCCATTCCATGAAGAAGAGAAGGAAGGTGAATGATCGACCTTGTTTCGGATCGATCATTGCCAAAACCACTATAACAGAAAAGGCGCTTCATCTATGAAGCGCCTTTTCTGTTATATCTGACAGTCATGTTTAAACCAGGTGGTTCCAACCATGCGTATCGGCAACGCGGCCGTAACGGATATCGTTCAGGGTGTTCAGTAACTTGTTAGAGAACTCGCGGCTGGCCGGGTCACTCAAAGTGTATTCTTCACCATCATGGTGGAAAGCGCCGATAGGAGCAATGGTAGCTGCTGTACCTGCACCAAAGGCGTCGGTCAGCTTACCGTTGCGGGCAGCTTCTAATATCTCGGCTATAGATACACGGCGTTCCTCAACCTCAATGCCCTCGTCTTTAGCCAGCGTGATCACCGTGTCACGGGTAACGCCATCCAAAATGGTGTCGCGGGTCATTGGGGTCACCAGTTTACCATCGATCAGGAACATTACGTTGGCGGCGCCTAATTCTTCCGCATATTGATGCTCTTTCGAGTCGGTCCAGATCAGTTGGTCAAAACCTTCCTCAAGTGCTTTACGGGTAGGCAGCATAGCGCCAGCATAGTTACCTGCTGCCTTGGCAAAACCAAAACCGCCTTCGGCCGCACGGGTGAACTCGGTCTCAAATTTAACACGCAAAGGTTTGGTAAAGTAAGGGCCTACAGGGCAAGCCAGTACGATGAACTTATAAGTGCTTGATGGCACCACACCCAAATAAGGGTCGGTAGCGAACATGAACGGACGCAGATATAGCGAGTGCCCGTCGCTGTCAGGTACCCAACCACGATCGATATCCACTAAGGCGGCGCAGCTTTGGATAAAAAGGTCTACCGGTAACTCAGGTGCACACAAGCGCTTGGCCGACTTGTTAAAGCGGGCCGCGTTCTTGTCTGGCCTAAAGATCGATATCTGGCCGTCGGCCTGTTTGTATGCTTTTAAGCCTTCAAAAAATGCTTGTCCGTAATGTAACGAGGAAATGGCAGGGCTCAACGCGATCGGCCCGTACGGAAGTATCTCAAAGTTCTTCCATTCGCCGTCTGCATAGTCGGCCACCAGCATGTGGTCGGTAAAAGTGTGTCCAAAAACAAGCTTGCTAAAATCGGTACTTTCCAGGCGTGAATTTGGGTTACGGGTTATTTTGATGTCAAGCGTTTCGGTGGTCATGGCTCGATGTATTTAAAATGTAAGGCAGGCAATTTAAGGTTTTTTGCCCAATAAGGCCAATTCAAGTTCAAATAGCTAAAGTACTTACCCTCATGGTGAACATATAATAAAAACGCTGGAACAGTAGTGAGCGATACGCAATTGTAAAATTAATGGGAGATAGTACAATTATGCACGTTTATGTTAGATTTGTGAATAGCGGTGTGAGCCTGATCGCTTGCCCGCATTACTTGAACTTATTCACTCACTTCAAAAAATTCAATACATGAAAAAGATATTGTTGACCGCGTTGGCCGCTTTGCCAGCTGTGGTAATGGCACAAACTGATGGCCACTTCACGCTTAAAGGTAAGTTGGGCACACTTAACGCGCCCGCAAAGGTCTATTTGCGTTACGGCTTGAACGGTAAAGCTCACGTTGATTCGGCAGTACTTAAGAACGGCGAGTTCGCCTTTGCCGGCGATTCTGTCAAGGCCGCTACTATGGCAGGCCTGTACCTTAACAAAGCCGGTACATCGTTAATGACCGCACGTGATTTTCAGCAGATCTACTTAGAACCAGGTACCATCACGGTAACTAATAAGGTCGATTCTGCACGTACGGCCGTGTTGGGTGGCACCAAGACCAACATCGAACAGGAAGCCTACAAAACGCTGATCAAGCCGGTGGGCGACATCTATGATCAGATGACCGCCAAACGTAAGGCGGCCAGCGCTGCTGAAAAGGAGACCGAAGCATACAAGAAATGGATGGATGTCATGGACCTTAAAGCTGATGATCTGATGGCCGATGCAAGCCGTAAGTTCATCAAAAAATATCCTGCATCGGTGATCAGCCTTAACCAGATACGCAATTTGGCCTACAGTGCTGATTATGCTGAACTGGCCCCGCTTTACGCTAGCTTGTCGCCTGAGTTGAAAGCTAGCGCTAATGGTGCGGCATTAGGTAAACAGTTAAACGGCATGAAGAACGTTGCTTTGGGTGCTACCGTGCCTGATTTTGCCATGGCAGATACTGCAGGCAATATGGTGAAGCTGTCATCATTTAAAGGCAAATATGTATTAGTTGATCTTTGGGCATCATGGTGCGGCCCTTGCCGCCAGGAGAACCCTAACGTGGTGCGCACCTTTAACAAATACAAGGACCGAAATTTTACCGTGTTGGGCGTTTCACTGGACCGCCCGGGTGCTAAAGACAAATGGATCGCTGCCATCAAGAAGGACGGCCTGACCTGGACCCACGTATCTGACCTCAAATTTTGGGAGAACGAAGTAGCCCAGGCTTGGGGCGTACAAGCCATTCCGCAGAACTTTTTGCTAGACCCGAACGGCAAAGTGGTAGCCAAGAACTTGCGTGGTGATGCCCTGGATGCCAAATTAGCCCAGGTGCTAAAAGCTGAGAAGGTAAAAGCAGAATAACGCTATACACCCATTTGAAAAAAAACATTGAATTTCAATGCTTTTTTTATACCTATAAATAATGATCAGATACCTGTTTACTTTCGCCATAGGTTATATGTTCATCCCTGCCATAGGCTTAGGGCAAGTATTGGATAGCAACGCCGTAGCTCGTTGCAAGGCATCCATCCGGGCACAGCCCTCGTCTGAAATAAATCTGGTTCGGGTAAAGAACCTGCTTTATACCGAAGACTATGAGACCGTGATGCCGATATATAATAGTTTGCCTGATGCGCTTAAACGTTCAGAAAAAGGCCTTAAAATCGCAAGCCGTATCGAAGCGGCCAGGAACATGTCGGTCGGCATGTTGTTGCCTGATCTGGAGCTGCCCGACATGTCTGGCCGGCCGGTCAAGCTGTCGGACCTAAGGGGTAAACCGTTCTTACTCGATATTTGGGCATCTTGGTGTGTGCCTTGCCGGAAGCTTACCCCACAACTACGCAAGCTTTACAATAAACATGCAGCTAAAGGTTTCACGATCGTTAGTATATCACTTGACCGCCCCGGTGCACGGCAGGCATGGGTAAACGCTGCCAAAAGTGATCAGATGACGTGGATGCAACTGTCGGACCTCAAAGGCTGGCAAAGCGCTGCGGTGAAAGCATATGGTGTCTACGCTATCCCACAGTATTTCCTGGTCAGTGCCGATGGCCACATCACTGCTAAAAACTTGCCGATACCGGTATTGGATAAAAAGATAAGCGAGCTGGTCGCTATACATACGGCCACACCATGATGGCCACTTCTTGCTGATAGTTATTCGCTTATCCTGCCGTTTATCCTTATTGACCGCGTAGCTCCTTCTAAAATGCGATGCCAAATTGAAAGCCTATGGTAAAGGAGGTCGGTCTGTCGTTACCGAAGCGTAACGGTAAGGGTACGGCTGCGAACATACTACTGCTTTTGCCCCTGATCACGATCTTATTCAATACCGGTGTCACGCCATACCGGCCTGATGTTTCAAATGCGGCCCGGCCAGCAAAAGTGTAGCCCTTGCCCAGTGCCACCAATACGCCGGGATGGAACAGGAAATTGCTCATCTTACTTGTCCCGTTCTCGGCCCGTATAGTGGGTACGAATTCGGCCGAGAACCCAATGGTCGACGACTTCCAGATGTTGATGCCTACGGGCATGCCCACAACATAATGGTGATCAAAGTTCTTGTCGGTACCAGCGCTGCTGAAAGTGAACAAAGGGTGTAAGATGCCCACATACCCGGCGATCTTAGGATAGGTAGGTGCAGCAGGGCGGTCCTGTGCTGATGCCATGAAGGCGAACAGCAACAAAGTAAAGGTTAGATAGCGAAATATATTCATAGGGCAATGTTAGCCCCGGTATCACCGGCAAAATAGAACGCTATTAACTATTTTGTATCCTTTTTACCTTGCAGTAAATTTCTTTTAAAGATCAGCGGACTATTACCTGTCAGTTTTTTGAAAGTGCGGTTAAAGTGGCTTTGGTCTGAAAAGCCTGTCAGGTAGGCGATCTCGGTGAGGCTGTACCGGTCCTGCTCCATTAATTGTATCGCTTTATCTATACGGAGCTTACGCATGTATTCGCCAAAGCTGAGGTCATCAAAGTGTTTAGAGAACTCGCGCGAAAGATAGGCAGGGTTGATCTCCAGCTCTTTGGATACCTGTTGCAGGCTCAAGGTCATATTGGTATCCAACTGGTCTTGTATAATCTCTTTGAGCGCCTTTGCCCATGCCGGGATCTTCTTGCCGGGCTGTTCTTTGAGGTATCGATGGTATACTTCCAACAGCAGCTGTTCGGCCGGGTTTCCCTGCACGTGTTTAAGCTTGTACAGACGTTGTGCCCAGGTGTAGAGGCCATCGTATATGACCATTCCCAACTCCAGCAGCTCCTGATCATCTTTTAGGTTATACGCAAGGCCCGAAAAGATGGCCTCAAGCCCTGCGGCTTGTGGCGCAAGGTCATGCCGGTCGGTATCAGCACCGCGTACTATAGCGGCCATACGATCAAGCGCCTCGTCTTTTAATTGGTGCTTTTTAATGAAATGGTCAAAGGTGCACTGATCCTCATGATGAGTGTACTCTACGCCAGGTATATCAAAAGGGGTGGCATCGAGTGCTGCGGCCATCGCAAGTACCTGGTCATAGGGTGCGTATATGATCTCGGCCGTTGGATCGATAAATCGTTTGATCAACCATGGGCAAGCTATGCGGTCGATCTTAGGCCTTTCGCGGGTGATCCATTTCATTACCCAAATCTATAAAATGTGAACAATGGTAATAGCGGTGGAGGCCAAAAATGCAGGCAGCCAGCAGCTAATGAGCCGCCTTAAAACGACAAAAGCCACCTGTTGGGGTAGCTTTTTGTAGTTATGCTTGCGCTATATAACTATTCGTTCTCTATAGCTGAGAATATCTCGACCAGTACGTTCCAACGATGTTTGGCATCCATCTCCCAAATGCGTACGTAATTGTAGTTACCTACGATGTTGCCTTTGGTGATGCGCGCACGGCCGTAGCTGTAGGCCAGATCGTTACTGGAGGCACGACCGGCATCGATCGTTTGTGCGGTAACACTAACGGCTTGGTTAGCAACAAATTTCATGGTCTTGTCGATACCGGCCATCGGTTCAAAGCCAGGGAAGTAATAATGACCTTCGGGTAAAAAGAACTCTTTATAAGTTCCCAGTGCCGATATCTTTAACCCTTGGTTAAATTGCTGATCATTATCGATGATGATCTTTTTAGGATTGAAAGGGTCTTTGCTTGGCGCTACGCGCTGTTCTGATACAGGCTCTTTCACATCCAGTAGTTGCCCTTTATCGCTTTGCGGGTGTTGTATGCCTGCATCAAGTAGCAACTTCAGTTTATTGGTGGCCTGATCAAGCCTCCAGATGGAAACGTAATCACCGTAAACCTTGTCATCCTCGGTCTTGCCGTTCTGGTAAACGTATGGGCCAGCAGTGAAGGCCAGGTCTCCATTGGCCGATATACGGGCCAACTTAGGGGTCCAGGTCAGGGTGCCTGGTTGCTTATCTATTTTTCCGTAAAAGTCGGTGATCTTTACCGCATCAGGTTTGAATACGATGCCTTCTGGGTCGGCTACCGCTAAAAAGGCCTCTTTGATGCCTTTGCGCGCGGCCAGTTTAACAAAATCTTCTTCGGCGGTAACTACGGTTTGTACGGTGGCGCTCTTTTGCGCTACGGCTGTAACGGCGTAGCAGCTTAATGCAGCCACGGTCAGCAGAACTTTATTCATTTTCATATTTAGATCGAAGGGGCAATAGTACACAAATTTTCAAAAGCATGTACTATCAAGCAAGTATGACTATTAGAGTAACTCAAATAACTTAAAAATATTGTTAGCCAAGCTTATCAATAAAAAGACCAGATAGGAGCGGCCGGTACGCTGATCATCAGATCTTGCTCCAGGTCGTGCCTTCCTTGCTGTCTTTCAGCTGGAAGCCTATCTTTTGCAAACCATCGCGTATCTTGTCTGAGGTGGCATAGTCGCGGTTGGTCTTGGCTTCGCTGCGCAGGTTCACGATCAGGTCCATCACTACCGGTAACTCGTCTGTGCCGGCCTGTTCGTTCTTGAGTCCCAAGATGCCGCTCACAAAGGTGTGCATCAGGTCTTTTAGCGATCCCAGTTCAGCTTCATTGATCTTCATCTTGCCATCATGTACCGAGTTGATGATGCGTGAAGCCTCAAAAAGCTCAGCGATCAGCACCGGACTGTTGAAATCATCGTTCAAGGCCTGGTAGCAACGGTCCTTTAAAGGTTGGATGCTTACTTCATTATCAGCGGTCGCTTTCAAGCCATCAAGCAAGGTGTAAGCATTCATCAGGCGCTTAAAGCCTTTTTCTGAAGCTTCCATCGCATCATTACTAAAATCGAGCGTGCTGCGGTAGTGCGCCTGCAACATAAAGAAGCGTACGGTCATCGGGCTGTACCCTTTGTTCAGGATGTTATTGTTACCGCTGAACAATTCGTGAGGTAAAAAGCTGTTGCCTAATGATTTTGACATTTTTTGCCCGTTCACGGTCAGCATGTTGGTATGTACCCAGTACTTTGCCGGGTTCTTACCATAGCAGGCCATGTTTTGCGCTACCTCATTAGTATGATGGGTAGGGATGAGGTCCAAACCACCACCGTGGATGTCAAATTGTTCACCCAGATACTTGTGGCTCATAGCCGAGCACTCCAAATGCCAGCCCGGGAAACCTACGCTCCATGGCGAAGGCCATTTCATCAGGTGCTCAGGTTTGGCTTTGATCCAGAGGGCAAAGTCCAGCTTGCCGCGTTTCTCATCCTGACCACCCAGCGTGCGAGTATTGTTCAACAGGTCCTCGAGATGACGACCGCTCAATATGCCGTAATCTTGCGTGGCGTTGTATTTCTCCACATCGAAATATACGGAACCATCTACCTCATAAGCAAAGCCTCTCTCGAGCATGATCTTCACCAGCTCGATCTGCTCGATGATGTGGCCTGTGGCGGTAGGCTCGATACTTGGTGGCAGAACGTTGAACTCGCGCATCACATCGTGAAAACCGATGCTATAGCGCTGTACGATCTCCATCGGCTCCAGCTTTGATAGCTTGGCCTTTTTCGAGATCTTGTCTTCACCTGTATCGGCATCTCCTTCAAGGTGGCCGGCATCGGTGATGTTGCGCACGTAGCGCACCTTGTAACCTAAATGAGTTAGATAACGAAAGATCAGATCGAAAGAGATATAAGTGCGTGCGTTACCCAGGTGGGCATCGCTATATACAGTGGGACCGCAAACATACATGCCTACATAAGGCGCATCAAGCGGAACGAATTCTTCTTTAGTACGGGTTAAAGTATTGTAAACAAATACAGTTTGTTGCATAGGGCAAACTTACGATTTTTTGAAATAACGGCTTATCGCAACATCACTTGAATAGAAGTGTGCTGGTGACCGGATAATGGTCAGATAGCTTTTCGGGTATGATGTGATAATCGGCAACGCCCAGGCCTGGGCTGGCCATCACATAATCGATCTGGTAGTTAGGGAAGCTGCCATTATACGTGCGTGCGAACCCCGAACCTTTTTCACGAAAGGCATTTTTCAATCCCTTGGCCATCCGGTTCACCGCAAAGGATGATGGCGTATCATTAAAGTCGCCCGCAATAATGTAAGGGTAGGGGCTCTGGTTGGCATGCTCCCTGATCTTGTATACCTGCTCGGCCCGTTTCATGAATGCGCGTTTGAGTTTGCCACCTATACGGCGCGATGAGGTCATATCTGGCTTGCCATCTTCTGACACCCGGCTCAGGTAGCTGTAATCTTCCTGTACAAAACGGATGGATTGTAAATGGATACAGTAATACCGGAAGATATGCCCGCCTTTTTTGATATCAGCGTAGATGCACTGGTTGCCATTGTTCTCGTCAGACAGGATGATCTTGCCTGTACCCATGATTGGATATTTGGAAAAAATGGCCAAACCGATCAGATCTTGCGAGGTATTCAGGTTAAATGATTCGAAGTAATGATGATCAGTACCCATGAGCTTGGCCATGGAGTCCTTCATGGCGTACTTGCCTTTACGTCGGGTAAAGAACTCCTGCAAACCGATCACATCAGGCGAACTTTTAGCGATCATTTGCAACATGGCGTGACGCGTGGCCGGGTCGTTCTCTCCGCCAAAAGGTTTAAAATTATGGCAGTTGTACGTCATCACTTGCACCGTATTGGCGTTAGCGATAGCGCCCTTTGATGAAGCCCGGAAACCGATATTATTGCACAAGGTATTCCATCCTACTAAGATGCTCAGAGCGGGTATCCATACAAAGCGATGCCAGCGCAGCATCCAGTATACCAGTATCAAAAAGTTGGCAAGCAACAGCAGTGGGTAGGCCAGGCCAAAAAAGGCCACCGGCCAAAATTTGCGCGGATCGGTAATGGGAGAAAGGTAGCTGACCAACAAAGCAAGGCCGAACCCAATGGTCAGCCACAAAGATATTCTGTCAAAAAGGTTGGTCCTTTTTTTCTTCTTCTTAGCCACCATTCTTACTTGCCCTGAACAATACATCTTTTTCATGCTTATTCAGGCTATCATAACCACTTTGCGATATTTTATCCAGGATATGATCGATCTCTTCCTGACGGGGAGCAGATGTAGGCTGTTGTTGATACGAGCGGTTCTGTGATACGATCTTGACCTTTGGCCGCTGGCTGAAGATCTTATCTACCGAGCGGCTCCAGTCATGGCCGCGGTTCAGTTGCTTAATGTAGATGAAACCCATCAGCGCACCGCCCAGGTGAGCGATCTCGCCACCGGCGTTAGGCCCGGCTATGCTCAAAAAGTCGATCAATACAAAAAAGGCCGCCAGCCACTTAAGTTTGACCGGACCAATGAACATCATATAGATCGTATTGTCAGGCAATAGGGTAGCTGTAGCGATAACCACAGCCGTTACACTGGCCGAAGCGCCTACTACTGAGGCTCCTGCCAAGCTGCCAGCGAATACCGGTAGCAGGTTATAGGCCAGCACAAAGAAAAGTGCACCTGCCAAGCCGCCCATAATGTATAGGCTCACCAAGCGTTTGTTGCCCAGGTATTCTTCGAACATTTGCCCCATCCAGTACAGCCATAGCATGTTGAACAGGATGTGGAACACCCCATCATGCATGAACATGTAGGTGATCGGTGTCCAAAAGTGGGTGGCTAAACGGGGTAGTGAGGCCGGGAGGGCAAGGTATTCGTACTTGAACTCGTTCAGGATATCGTTCTTCATCATCAGCCACAGGAAGGTGGCCGGTATGTTGATGAGTAAAAATATGAGTACGTTAATGCCAATAAGCATGGTGATGCGGCTCCCCGATGCCTGCATTTTGTAACGTATATCCTGCCAAAGCGAGTTCATTGCACGGTATGTATATCTATATTTAACTTACATTAGTTAATAAAAATTGTTTGGCCTTTGCATTCGCCAAACTTTGATCAGGATGAAGCCTAACAGGGCGCCGCCAAGGTGAGCAAAATGTGCTACCGAGTCGCCCGGAGTTGGCCTTAAACCGCCCCAAAGTTCCCAAACGATGTAACCGATCACCGCGTACTTGGCCTTTACGGGCAGCGGGATGAACATGATAAAAAGTTCGACATTGGGGAACAGCATGCCGAAGGCCACCAGCAAACCAAAGATCGCACCCGAGGCTCCTACTATACCGCCATAAGCGCTGTAAGTGGCCCAAAGGTATTCATAACCTGCCGTGTACTGATAGGGCCTGATATCATGACCTGGCACCGTAAATGTACCGATAATTTGGTGAACTTCAAATGCTTGCACCGCCATTTGAAGAGCTAACGCGCCCAGTCCGGTAATAAAATAGAACTGCAAAAAACGCTTGGGCCCCATGGTGTATTCCAGCATAGGCCCGAACACGTACAGCGCGAACATGTTGAAAAAGATGTGAAAGATATCGGCATGCATGAACATGTAGCTGATGATCTGCCACACCCTGAAGTAGGGTGAATCAAAATAGTGCGCGGCCAGCAAAAGGTCAAGATCAACAAGCCCGATCTTTTTTAACGACCAGGTGGCCACAAAGAAAATGATATTGAGGATGAGTAGATTTTTAACTACCGGGCTTAAATTGGCCAGCGGATTCTGTCTATATGCGCTCATAGGTGTTCATGAAAGCCTTGCGGCCTCGTGGTATGGTATTCAGATCAATGCGCGGTGCACCAATGCTATCGCCCAAAACGCTCGGCCAGTTCGGCCATGGTAAAGGTGCTGATCACAGGTTTGCCGTTGAGTGCAATATTAGGCATTTGGCAGGCAAATAGCTGATCGATCAGCAAATTCATTTCTTCGAGCGTTAAGCGTGCGCCTGTTTTGGTGGCCGCATTGCGGGCCAGTGTACGGGCCAGTGCATCGCGCTTATCTAACTTTAAAATGGCCAGATCGTTTTTAAAACCTTCCAATAAGCGCTCCAGTAAATGGTGCTCGTTCGTGGAGTTCACATCGGCAGGTATGCCATCCACCACTACGGTGTTCTTACCAAATTCGCGTATATCGAAACCCAATGCTTTAATGTCAGGCAGGAGCTCCATCAACAAGGTGAAATCACTGGCGTTGAGGGTCACGCTTTGGGGGAACAAACTTTGCTGACTAGTGCCCGAGTGATTTTGCAACTGCTGCAAAAAGCGTTCATATAAGATCCGCTCATGAGCTGCCTGCTGATCGATCAGCATAAAACCCGACTTGATCTGCGACAGAATGTATCGATTATGGATCTGGAACAACTGGTGCTCGCTGGGTTTGCTCACGGCTTGGTTATCTACCTCAAAGCTGTCATCAGGCAGTATCTCCTGCTGGCGTGGCGCATCGTATTGACGGGTGATCTCGTATAGGGTCTCCCAATTTTGCGGTATGCCGCCCTTGTACGGGTTGGGCTGATAGCTGCTGCTCTCTCGTGAACGCTCCTGCGACTTTGATGGTGTATCGAACGGGTTAAAGTTGGGGTTGAAGCTGATGCTCGGCGGAGTGATGTCCTCCAACGGTTTGGCCGTGATCATCTGCTCAATACTGTTATCCTGCTCAAAGTCAAGCGTAGGTGTGATGTTGTACCGGCCTAACGAGCGCTTTACCGCCGATCGGATGATCGCATAGATGGCCTTCTCGTCCTGATATTTGATCTCGGTCTTGGTGGGATGTACGTTAATATCGATCTTGCTCGGGTCAATGTCAATGAACAGCACGTACAGCGGGTAGGTGTCCTCAGGTAACAACTCCTCATAAGCGGTCATTACCGCGTGGTTGAGGTAATTGTCCTTGATGAAGCGGTTGTTCACAAAAAAGAACTGCTCGCCACGCGTCCGTTTAGCGAACTCAGGCTTGCCAACAAATCCATATAGTTTGATGATCGTGGTATCTTCCTCTACCGGTACCAGGCGCTGGTTATAATTGTTGCCCAGCAAATGCACGATGCGCTGCTTTAACGGCGCTGCGGGCAGGTGGAAAACCTCCTGACCATCATGGTGCATAGTGAAAAATATCTCGGGATGTGCCAGGGCCACCCGCTGAAACTCATCGATGATGTGGCGCAACTCTACGGGGTTGCTCTTTAAAAAATTACGACGGGCGGGGGTGTTGTAAAAAAGGTTCTTAACCGATGTAGAAGTACCTGCACTGGCGCCAACCGGCTCCTGACTCATCACTTCCGAACCTTCTATAACAATGCATGACCCCAGCTCGTCCTCATGGCGGCGGGTCTTCATCTCCACCTGAGCGATCGCTGCGATGGATGCCATGGCCTCACCCCGGAAACCCATAGTGCGTATGGCAAAAAGATCTTCGGCCTTGCGGATCTTAGAGGTGGCATGTCGCTCGAAGCACATGCGGGCATCGGTGGCGCTCATGCCGCAACCGTTGTCGATCACCTGGATCAGCGCCTTACCGGCGTCCTTCAGGATCAGCTGTATCTTATCGGCCCCCGAGTCGATGGCGTTCTCGATCAGCTCCTTTACCGCAGAAGCCGGCCGCTGCACTACTTCGCCTGCGGCTATCTGGTTGGCAACTGCATCCGGTAATAGCTGTATTATATCTGACATCCAACGACCCCCTAAATTTCGAGGCGCTAAATTAAATATTTGGCGCCATAACTTTACCTTTGAAAAATTGTATATATGTAGATAAAAAGCGCTTACAGCTCATTTATTACGGGTTAATGCTCTGTAATTGTGAGGTTTACTGTAGGCGGTTCAACTGCTTTTAATTTTAGCTCGTCCCTATGAAGAAATTATGGCCTGCGCTGCTACTGCTGGCTTTGGCCTCCTGTAAGCAGAAAGAGTACAACGCCGACCTCTTTGTTAAAAATGCCAAAGTATATACGGTAGATAGCGTGTTCAGCACCACCGAAGCTTTTGTGGTAAGCGGCGGTAAGATCGTTGGTTTGGGTAACACCGATAGCCTCGAAAAGATCTACCTGGCCCGCGAGGTGATCGATGCCAAAGGCAAGCCGGTGTATCCGGGTTTTATTGATGCCCATACTCACTTTTACCGTTATGGCCTTAGCTTACAAGAAGTGAACGTAGTAGGTACCAAAAGCTGGAACGACATCCTTGACTCCGTACAGAACTATGCTACCCATAACCCCGACGGCTGGATCATAGGCCGTGGCTGGGACCAGAACGACTGGCAGGACAAACGCTTCCCCAATAAAGCTAAACTGGATTCGCTATTCCCTATCAGGCCAGTGATCCTGAGCCGCGTGGATGGACATGCGGCCATTGCCAACCAGGCGGCCCTGAATATAGCCGGCATCAAACCCGGCCAAAAGATAACGGGCGGTGAAATAGAAGTGGCCGATCAAAAGCTGACCGGCATCCTGATCGATAATGCCGTAGGTTTAGTGACCCGCAAGATCCCTCAACCTACCGACCAGCAGGTAGAGGCTGGCCTGCTTGGCGCACAACAAAATTGTTTTGCCGTAGGGCTTACCACCGTGGATGACTGCGGACTTGATTACCCTTTGGTAAGCGTGATCGCCCAATTACAGCATAAACAAGCGCTCAAAATGCGCATGTATGTGATGCTGTCTGACAATGAGGATAACATTGCCTACCTGTTCAAGCGCGGCGTATACAAAACGCCCATGCTGAACGTACGCTCGTTCAAGGTATATGCCGATGGTGCCTTAGGTTCTCGTGGCGCCTGTCTGCTGCATGACTATAGTGATAAAAAAGGTTGGAAAGGCTTCCTGCTAAGCGACCAGAAACATTTTGAAGATGTTGCCCAACGCATCGCCGCCAAAGGTTTCCAGATGTGTACACATGCCATCGGTGATTCGGCCAACCGCAGCATCCTGAAGATATATGCGAATGTTCTGAAAGGGAAGAACGACCGCCGCTGGCGCATCGAGCACGCCCAGGTGGTAGACCCGCAAGACCTGAAGTATTTTGGCGAGTACAACGTGGTGCCATCTGTGCAGCCTACCCACGCCACGTCAGATATGTCGTGGGCAGGTACCCGGCTTGGCGCAAGGTTAAAGAGCGCCTATGCCTACAAACAACTCCTTAAACAGAACGGCTGGATGCCGCTGGGTACCGATATGCCGGTCGAGAACATTAACCCGTTATATACCTTTTATGCGGCCACCGAGCGTAAGGACCTGAAAGGTCAACCATCGGGTGGCTTTCAAAAAGAGAATGCGCTGGATAGGGTAGAAGCCCTGAGAGGGATGACCATCTGGGCCGCGCGTTCAAATTTTGAAGAGCAGGAAAAAGGTAGTTTAGAGGTAGGTAAATACGCCGACTTTGTGATATTGGATCAGGATATTATGAAAGCCAAAGGGGCAGATCTGCCGAATGTTAAAGTGCTGAAGACATTTGTGAATGGTGAGAAAGTTTATGAGAAGAAGTAAATACAGCTGGTTAATTGGGCTGTTATCGGGTATCGTCATTTTACAAACCGCATGTGCGCAGAACCCACCCTTGGTGGTTAGTGGTCCTGCTTACCTTACTGAAGAGAAAGAAGTTGAACGTTCGACCTTTTTGTTCAACAATGAGCAGAACGTTGTTCCCCTTCAGGACCTGGACAGGGGGCAATTTGCCAGCATCCGCTTCAATAATGAGTACGGTGCCGCATTTGACAGCTTGCTGAACAAGTATTCTAAGGTCACTACCTTCAATGCACTGACGTACAAGAACATCAATACGCTTACTGATAACTTAAAGATGTACAAAACGCTGATCGTGCAGGTGACGGAGCGTGATATGGGCAATGAGCAGCTTTTTGAACTGATCAGGACCAACGATAAGTTGCGTAAAATGGTGATCGTGTATTGGGGAATAGGCACATCGCTCAACAAGTTCGATGGGTTGGATATCCCGATCATCTGGAGTACCCGTATATCTAATGTATCTGCAGAATACGCTGCGCAGGCGGTGTTCGGTGGGGTGGCCATCACGCAGAAGACCCAGACCACCGCTTCGGCTAAATACAAGGCAGGGTCAGGCTTCCTGACCGCCAAAACGCGTTTAGGCTATAGCGTACCGGAATCAGTGGGTATTAAAGCTGATAACCTGCTGCCGATCGATAACATAGCTAAAGAAGCGATCAACGACCAGGCTACCCCAGGCTTTGTGGTGCTGGTAGCCAAGGATGGTAAGGTGATCTTTAATAAAGCCTACGGCTACCATGTGTATGATCGCACCATGCCCGAAAAGGTGACCGACATATTTGACATTGCCTCGGTGACCAAGATATCGGCCACTACTATGGAGGTGATGCAGTTGGTGGAGCAGGGCAAACTGAGCCTGGACTCTACCATGGGTAGCTACGTAGCGCTGGCCCGTAATACCAACAAAAGCAATATCAAGGTGCAAGATCTGATGCTGCACCAGGCAGGGTTGATACCCTACATCCCGTTCTACGAACGTATCAGGGCTAATGACCATAGCCCCGATTCGTCAGCTGCCTACCCAACCAAGGTGGCCGAAAGCTACTTCATGCGTAAGGATTACTTTAAGGATGTTATGTGGCCGCAAATGCTTAATTCACCTTTGCGTACCCGCGGCGTGTATGTGTACAGCGACCTGAGCATGTACTTTATGAAAGAGATCGTGGAGACCATCACGGCCACGCCACTCAACCTGTACACCCAACAAAAGTTCTATGATCCGTTAGGCATGCAAACGGCGGGCTTTCTGCCACGCAACCGTTTCGCAAAGGAGCAGATCGTACCTACTGAGAACGATACCTACTTCAGGCATCAATTGTTGGATGGTTATGTGCATGATCAGGGTGCGGCCATGGTGGGCGGGGTATCCGGTCATGCAGGTTTGTTCGCATCGGCCAATGATCTGGCCATCCTGTTCCAAATGATGCTGAACGGCGGCACCTATGGAGGTGTACAATACCTGAAGCCTGAAACGGTGGCCAAGTTCACAGCCAAACACTCCAATGTAAGTCGTCGGGGTTTAGGATTTGACCGTTGGGACCCTGAGCTGAGTAAGCACTACCCTGCGCAAAATGCCTCGCCCGAAACCTATGGCCATACTGGCTATACCGGCACCTGTGTTTGGGTAGACCCTAAGTATAATTTGGTGTATGTGTTGCTCTCTAACCGCATCTACCCGCGGGATTCTACGCTGTTCAACAGCCGCAGTATACGCCCAAGGGTAATGGATGTGGTTTACCAGGCTATACAAAAGGGATTTAATTAATATATGGCTAACTATTTGTAAGTTAGCGATATGCAAGACCTACAGATCCCTGACGGCTATCAGCACGTCATGCCCTATCTCATCTTAAAAGATGCAGCAGCGTTCATCGCGTTCGCTCAAAAAGTATTAGGGGCTACAGAAAAGATGCGGACTCTGCGCGACGATGGACATACCATCATGCACGCCGAGATACTGATTGGCAAGAGCACCATTATGCTTGCTGAGGCCACCGCAGATTTTTCGCCTCAGAACGCGGGTATGTTCGTTTATGTGGCCGACTGTGATGCCGCTTACCGGACCGCGTTAGATGAAGATGCCACCAGTATTATGCCGCCCGCTGATCAGGGCTACGGCCGCTCCTGCGGAGTGACGGATCCGTTCGGCAATACGTGGTGGATCACAGGCGCCTGAGCTATATGCGAGACGGGTCAGATGCGGAATAGAAGCATCTGAATGCTCATTTAGAGGGCACCGCTAAAGTTTACACAGTGCTAACACATTTGCCATAAATACCTGTTAAACTTGCGGCATGGAACTAAAGGCGGTCATTGTGAAAAAGCGCAATGAAAGCTGTGGTTCGCACTCAACTTTTATCAGCGTATCTTCATGAAAATTGGCATAGTGTGCTACCCCACTTTTGGCGGTAGCGGTGTAGTAGCCACCGAGTTAGGTAAAGCGCTGGCCGATCGCGGTCACCAGGTACACTTTGTTACCTATAACCAACCTGTCCGTTTAGATTTCTTTTCCGAGAACCTGTTCTACCATGAGGTAGCGGTCAGCAAATACCCACTTTTTGAATACCCACCTTATGAACTGGCCCTGGCCAGCCGTTTGGTGGATGTGGTACGCTTCGAGAAGCTGGACGTACTCCATGTGCATTACGCCATCCCGCACGCTTCGGCAGCTTTTATGGCCAAACAGATACTGGCTACCTATGGCATCCACATCCCGGTGATCACTACCCTTCACGGTACTGATATCACCTTGGTGGGCAACGATCGTACGTATAAACCGGTGGTCACCTTTTCCATCAACAAAAGCGATGGCGTGACCTCTGTATCAGAGCACCTCAAGCAAGATACCTACCGCTATTTTGAGATAGAGAAGGACATCAGAGTGATCACCAACTTTATTGACCTGCGTCGTTTTAGCCATACCCCTAAAGAACACTTCAAAAAAGCCATAGCGCCCGAGGGTGAAAAGATCCTGGTGCATACTTCCAACTTCAGGAAGGTGAAGCGCACGGCCGATGTGGTGCGCATATTTGCCAAGGTAAATGCGCAGATCCCATCAAAGTTATTGATGGTGGGTGATGGTGAGGACCGCCCGGAATGTGAGCAACTGGCGCGCGACCTCGGGGTAAGCTCCAATATCCGTTTCCTGGGTAAGCAGGATGCCGTGGAAGAGATCATGTCGGTGTCTGACCTGTTCCTGATGCCTTCTAAATCAGAAAGCTTCGGTTTAGCTGCGCTGGAAGCCATGGCCTGCCGGGTGCCCGTGATCAGCAGTAACGCAGGTGGTTTGCCCGAATTGAACATTGAGGGACTGACCGGTTACCTGCGCGATGTGGGCGACGTTGACGGCATGGCCGAACGCGCCGTGTATATGCTGGAGGATCAGGACCGCCTGAACCAGTTCAAGGAAAATGCCCTGAACCACGCCCGCAAATTTGACCTGGCCAACATATTACCAGAGTATGAGAACTTCTACCTGGAGGTGATCCAGAACAGTAAACCGTTAGTATAGCGCATAATGTTGTAAGAAACGCCCGACCGAACAAACAAGGTGATCGGTACGGATGTATATAAGTTCAACATTATATCATACTCAAATGAAAAGGATACTCGAGATCATTTTAATGGCAGTTGTGATCGGTATGACCGTTACCGCTTGCTCATCTACCAATAAGGCCACTGGCGTTGCCAATGTAGGCCGTGGCAAATTCACCGGCACCTGGACCATCAGCAGCGTTAATTACGATGGCTTGGTAGAGAATGCTGTATCAAGGGCTTTTGACGAAGCCAAACCTTCGGCGTTCATCGGTAGTACCTGGAAGCTCACCAATAGCGGTAATGGTATGTATACGCTTACCAACGGCGTTTCGCAAAGCATTTTCTGGTCGGTGAACAACAATGGTGCTAACGGACAAATGTTCCAGTTCAAAAAGATATACGAGGGCGACAAGGCCAAGAACGTACAGCAAGGTTACCAGTTGTTGGTAGGCAGCAACAACGGCAGCACCATGGTGTTAAAGACCCCTGTTGCCATTGGCAGCAGCACCGGCTACGTGATCTACACGTTCGATAAACAATAATTACGAATTTGTTAATAAAGCGGTGAACACCGCCAAAAATGAAGGACCGGTACAGTAAAGTGCCGGTCCTTTGTTGTTACATTTGAGCGTTTCAGCGTTACATTTGCTGTTACATTCTTTAAAAATGTCGTTTTTTCTCGAAAAAGTTGGGTTTTTGCGAATTTCGCAACGACTAAAACTGGGGAAAAGTGGGGAATTTTGTTACAGCCCTGTAACACCTGTTCGATACACTAAGTGGAAGATATTTTAGCGTGGTACGCTTAAATTGTGCCATCAGCAATGACAAGTACTGGTACCTGTCACTGCCGATGGACTTAATATTTTATTGTGCCGGAGTGAATTTGAGGCACGTCGGGCTGTCGATCTCTACGGTGTTGCCGTTAGGCGTTAGCTTACCGGTGGTGTGGTTGATCTTGTAAACCACAATGTTGTTGCTATTCTTGTTGGCCACCAGCAGATAATTGCCTGCCGGATCGATCACAAAGTTGCGCGGGTGGTTACCTCCGGTGTCGTGGCGTTCAATGAAGGTCAACAGTCCACTCTCGGCATTAATGGCGTACACCACGATCTCGTTAGCGGTGCCACGGTTGGTAGCATACAGGAAACGTCCATCGGGCGATACGTGAATGTCGGCGCCGCCTGCTTCTTTGGTGGAGCCATCTTCCATCATGCTTACCTTTTGCAGCATTTTAGGGTTGCCGTTATTATAGGTGTAAGCAAATACGTGCGCACCCATCTCGCTAACCACGTACATGTATCTCTTATCAAGACTAAAGTCGATATGACGCGGACCTTCACCTCCGGGCAGGCTAAATGATGCGGGGTCTGATGGGGTCAGCGGTTTTTCCTGGCCTGAGTGGTAACGGTAGATGTTCACCTTGTCTGTACCCAGGTCAGTATATAGCAAATGCTTTTCATCGGGCGACAGCATGGCCGTGTGCACATGCGCTTTTTCTTGGCGGGCCTTGTTAGGGCCGTTACCCTGATCTTGGATGGTTTGCGAAGCTGGTGCTATAGATCCGTCCTTTTTAAGCGGGAACACCGATAAGCTGCCCCCGGCATAGTTAGCGCTGAATATATGTTTTTGATCCTTATCTACCGATATGTAGCAAGGGCCTGCGCCTGATGGCTGTTTGTTGATCAGCTCGATCTTGCCCACCTTGGGTTCAAATGAAAAAGCACTTACGCTGCCGGTGCGGTCGTTACCGATCTCGTTCACTGAATATACGAACTTGCCGTTAGGCGCTACGCACAGGTACGATGGGTTGTCGACGCCCGAGGTGCGGTTGAGGTACACTAAACGGCCGCTTTCGGTATAAAAGCGGTATACATAAATGCCATCGGGTACATTGGTGGTGTAAGTGCCGATCAGCAGATCAAGTGTTTTAGGAGGTTTGGGCTGCGCCACCAACAAAGCAGGAGCAAGGCACAGCAGCAGTAATAATTTCTTCATAGCATGTGATGATATCCGGCATGCAAGGTAATGAATTTTTAATAAGTGCCCCGCTAACTCACCGGCGCCAGCGCCAGGCAGCTGGGTTGATCAACGCTAATGGTATGGCCGGTAGGGTTGATCAGGCCCGTATCCTGATCAATGCTAAAGCTCACGATGATGTTGCTCTTTTGGTTGGCTACCAGCAGGTAGCGACCGGTAGGGTCGATCACAAAACTGCGCGGCTCAATACCTCCGCTGCTCTGCCGCTCCAAAAATTTAAGCATTCCATTTTTTGGGTCAATAATATAGCTCACGATCTCGTTCAAGCCATCACGGTTGGAGGCGTACAGGAAACGGCCATCGGGCGATACCTGTATATCGGCCCCGCTTGCTTCGCCCGTAAAATCCTCAGGCAGCATGCTGATCGTTTGGCGGTGCGATAGCTGACCATTGGCCTCATGCTCATAAACCCAAATGTTTCCCCCCATTTCGGTCACGAGGTAAAGGTACCGGTGGTCAGGACTAAAGGCTATATGGCGCGGACCATCGCCAGGCTTCACCTTCACCACGGCGTGCTTATCGCCCCCTACCGTCGCCTCTGCGGCTTGATAACGGTAAACATTCAAGGTGTCAGTGCCAAGGTCCGTATAGAACAGAAATTCCTCATTGGGCGACAGCATGGCCGCATGGATGTGCGAGGTGTCCTGCCGCTCCTCATTAGGGCCGGTACCCTGTTCCTGTAATATACGTTCGGCCGGGGCCAGCGATCCATCTTCGTTGATCGGAAACACATGCACGCTTCCGCTCACGTAATTGGCCGCGAACACGTGCTGATGCTGTTTATCGACAGATATATAGCATGGCCCAGCCCCTGAGGGCTGCGTATTAAGCAGATTGATGCTACCCTCGTGGGCATCAAAGGCAAAGGCACTGATGCTACCCATGCCCTCGTTCTCATTGACTGCGTAAACGAACCGGTTATCGGTAGTGATGCATAGGTACGTAGGGTTATTAATGCCCACCGGCGTACGGTTCAAATAAGTGGCGTTACCACTCGCTGCATCAAAGCGGTAAATGTATATCCCCTCGGTGCCGTTGGTGGTATAAGAGCCGATCAGTAAATTGTAGATCTGCTGATCAGCGGCTATGTTACTGGCGTTACTCATATAAGTTGTAACAGTTCTGGCGTCAAAAAGATCTTGAAATTTCTTAGAAAGAAATTTTAGAGGTTTGGAAGGTAGCTTAAAATCGGTTCATAGCGCTTATTAGAATTTAATTAGGAGTGGAGTTTGAATTTTACTTATCGTAATAATTAATTTAGGTTTCCCGCCCGTCATGCCGAACTTGTTTCAGGATCCCTCAGGACAGGTCGGTTAGTACAGGGTCAGTTATTGGGCAGCTCTCAAAGCTCTCAAGACAAGTCGGTTCACTGAAGATCGGTCACTTAGTAGGTGCGATGCTGAAACGAGTTCAACATGACCGGTTGGGTTTTTTCCTTTTTGACTCACCAACTGTCATGTTGAACGCAGTGAAACATCCTATGCAAGTGATCAGCTATCCCAGCGTATAAGGTCCTTCGGCTTCGCTCAGGATGACAGGTGGGGGCAGGAGTCTACAGTAACCCTTCACCCGTCATGCCGAACTCGTTTCGGCATCCCTCAGGACAGGTAGAGTTAGTGCAAGGTCGGTCATATGGTGTGTTTAGAATAGTTGCCCGAGGCACGGTCGTTCACTTAGCGTGTGGGATGCTGAAACAAGTTCAGCATGACAAATCGGGGAGGAAAGGAAGCCCCCGCGGCCCATCAAACAAAAATGCCACTCCGTTGATCAGAGTGGCATTCGAATATTAAAAAGAAGTTCTGGTTAGCTTAGGCTTGTACCAGGTGCTTCAATTGGATGATCTCTTTTTCATCAAGGTATCTCCAGCGGCCGCGTGGAAGATCTTTTTTGGTGAGGTTGGCGTAAATGGTACGGTCCAGTTTCACTACCTCGTAACCCAGATGCTCGAATATACGGCGCACAATGCGGTTCTTGCCGCTGTGGATCTGTATACCTACCTCGCGTTTGGTGCCGCCTTGTACGTAGCTTACGTTATCAGGTTTAATCAGGCCATCTTCCAGTTCCAAACCATATTCGATCTTGTTCATGTCACCTTGGGTAAGGCTTTTGTTCAATTCAACATGGTATATCTTGGTGATGCTGTTGCGCGGGTGCGATAACTTGTCGGCCAGTTCGCCATCATTGGTCATGAGGATAAGGCCGGTGGTGTTACGGTCCAATCTACCTACCGGGTAAATACGTTCCTTGCTGGCTTTATCCACAAGGTGCATTACGGTACGGCGTTCTTGCGGATCGTCGGTAGTGGTGATGTAGTCTTTAGGTTTATTCAACAGCACGTAAACCATTTTCTCGCGTTTCAGGGTCTCGCCATTGTAGCGGATCACATCTTTCGATGGATCTACCTTGTGGCCCAGTTCTGAAACCACTTCGCCATTTACCGATACCACACCTGCAATGATCAGCTCATCGGCCTTACGGCGCGAGCAGATACCGGCATTAGAGATATAACGGTTCAAACGGATCAGGTGGCTATCCTCAGCATTGGTGGCTGCCTTTTTGTTACGGCCACGCATGGTGCGGTTAGTGGTCTCATCACTGTACTGATCGCGTGGGGTGCGGGCTTTTACGTTAGCCGGGTTATCGCCACGTTCGCGGAACGGACGGTTGCGGTCGGTATCGGCCGGCTTGTCGCTCCACTTACGTGAAGAACCTACCGGACGTTTGTTGCCAAAGCTTTGACGGTCGTCGCTGCCTTCGCTGCGTTTGTTGTATGATGAAGAACGGTCGCTTTTAAAGCCATCGCCATTGGTATTTTTGCGGAAAGGTCTGTCGCCAGAGTTGCCATCCTTGCGGAATGGCCTGTCGCCGGAGCTGCTGTCCTTACGGAACGGCCTGTCGCCGGAGTTGCCATCCTTACGGAAAGGTCTGTCACCAGAATTATTGTCCTTACGGAAAGGTCTGTCGCCATAAGGCTTGCGATCGGCCGATGAGCTGAACCCACCCGACGAACTTTTACGCGACGCGCTGTATGGCTTTTGCTCGGCATCACCGCCCGAACGCTTCTTGAAAGCGCCGTCGTTATCCTTATTAAAACCTGAATTTGCGTTACGTGTGCGTGGGGATGTGTTGCGTGGTTGATCGCCGTTTCCGGTGCGCCTTCCGGCCGATCTGTTGGACTTGTCGTCACGACTGTTCCCTGGTCTCTTGAATACCATATTTTGTTTTTATGTGCTGTAAAAGCGGGGAGCAAAGGTACTAAAAATAGCGTAAAAGTGAAAAAAGTTTCCACATGCAAAATCGGTGTTTAAAGGGTCGTTAAGGCAGTGTTTTGATCTTTTTTCAACATTGCTAAAAACACTAAGCCTGCATAAGTGTTTGATTGTGTGCAATGTTTTATACCTTTGCCCCACACATTCTACCTGTGTATTGTTGAACTAAATGTAAATGAATGATCAAAAAACACCTCATTACGTGCTCCGTAATATGTGTTCTGTTTATCATTTTAAAGCTCTTTGTCTACAGCGTTCCAGACAAGCAGCCGTTGAAAAACAGTCCCGTTATTTTTAACTTCTTCGAAGGTCAAAAAGTAACAGAAGTAACAGACAGCGTACTCAATTTTGCCGAAGAAGCAGTACCTGTACAAAATGCAAAAGTTAACCGCAAAGTGCGGTACTCAATTTGGAAGCATAGTCGCTATGCTTCGTACAATCATCAATTACAGGCACGTGCCAAAAGGTATTTTCCATTGATCGAGCCGATCATGGAGTTGTACGGTATCCCTGAGGATATGAAGTACATCCCGCTGCTAGAGTCAGGGCTGCAACCGCACGTTCGATCGCCGCGTGGCGCGGCCGGGGTATGGCAATTTATGCCTGCTACCGCACGCCAGTATGGGCTAAAGGTGAACCGTAGAACGGACGAACGCCTGAACACCCGCAAGGCCACCATTGCGGCATGCAAGTACCTGAAGGAATTGTATGCCCAATTTAACAGCTGGACGCTGGCTGCCGCCGCCTTCAATGGTGGATCGCCGCGTATAGCCAAGGCCATTAACCACAAGAACAAAGGCAATTACTTTTACATGCGCCTTAACCGCGAAACAGGCAGTTACGTGTATAGCCTGGTGGCCATGAAAGAGATGATGGACAAGCAGGCCGAGAGTGGTGGAGAACTTACCACGGCCGGGCTACTACCTGCAGAGGTACTTACCATCAACTAAAAAAATTAGTAATTACGGAGCAATGAGGCCGGTATGCGTTGTGCGTACCGGCCTTTTTTAGTATCTTTGTCGCTCTTTATGAAGTAATTACAGGCGGCCTCAAACTTAGCCGCCTTTTGCAAGTTTACTACTTGTTATAACTATGGCTGAAAAAACGATCGACCTGGGCGAACAAAGCGAAGTGGAGGTGTACGGTGCCCGGGTACATAACTTAAAAAATATCGATGTTTCTTTTCCGCGCAACCAGCTGGTGGTGATCACCGGGCTGAGTGGAAGCGGTAAATCGTCATTAGCTTTTGATACGATATATGCCGAAGGACAGCGCCGTTACATGGAAACGTTCTCGGCCTACTCAAGGCAGTTCATGGGTGGTATGGAACGCCCCGATGTGGATAAGGTATCGGGCCTGAGCCCGGTGATCGCCATTGAGCAAAAGACCACCAGCAAGAACCCGCGCAGTACCGTGGGCACCATTACCGAGATATACGATTTCATGCGTTTGCTATTTGCCCGCGCAGGTGAGGCTTACTCGTACATCAGCGGTCAAAAAATGGAGCGCATGAGCGAGGACCAGATCCTGCGCACCATCACCGAGAAATTTGATGGGCAGCCGGTGAATATACTGGCGCCGGTAGTGAAGGGCCGTAAAGGTCACTATCGCGAATTGTTCGAGCAGATCCGCAAGCAAGGCTACCTTAAGGTATATGTGGATGGCCAGATCATGGACGTTGAGCCCAAGATGCAGCTGGACCGTTACAAGATCCACGATATCGACATTGTGGTGGACCGCTTGGTGGTGACCGAAAAGGATGGCAAACGTTTATATACTTCAGTGCAATCGGCCCTCAAAACGGCCAAAGGCATCATCCGTATAGCCGACAAGGACAATAATGTATCCTACTTCAGCAAGTTCCTGATGGACCCGGTATCGGGCATCTCGTATGACGAGCCTCAGCCCAATACCTTTTCCTTTAACTCGCCGTATGGCGCCTGCGAAAAGTGCGATGGGCTTGGTTACATCTTCGTGGTGGATGAAGCATCGGTGATACCCGACCCTAAGCTGAGCATCATGAACGGTGGCCTGGCGCCGCTGGGTGAGTACCGCGATACGTGGACCTTCCAGGTGCTGAAAGCGCTGGCCAAAAAATATGAGTTCTCGTTGTCGGTACCCATCGAGAAGATACCGCGTGAAAAGCTGGACATCATTTTGAATGGCTCGAACGAGATCATCAGCGTGGCGGTAGAGTACAACAAATGGAACGTAGAGAATTACCAGGTGACCTTCGATGGCATTATCCGCATGCTGGAAGAACAGCAGGAACGTAAAAGCGAAGGCGTGAGCGACGACCTGGAAAGCTACCGCACCTTAAAGGTATGCCCGGTATGTGAAGGCGCCCGCTTAAAAAAGGAATCATTGAACTTTAAGGTGGATGGCAAGAACATCTTCGAGCTGGCCACCATGGACATCCGCACCTTGCAGGAGTGGTTCGTTGGGGTGGAGGACCGCTTGAACGAGCGCCAGAACGTGATCGCCCGCGAGATATTAAAAGAGATACGCGCCCGCATTGGCTTTTTGCTTGATGTAGGATTGAGCTATTTGACGCTCGACCGTACCGCACGTACGCTATCAGGTGGTGAGGCGCAACGTATACGCCTGGCCACGCAGATCGGCTCGCAGCTCATGAACGTGATGTACATTTTGGATGAGCCCAGCATCGGCCTGCACCAACGTGATAATGACCGGCTGATCCGTGCCCTGAAGGATCTGCGTGATCTGGGTAACACGGTGTTGGTGGTGGAGCATGATAAGGACATGATCCTGGAGGCCGACTACGTGATCGACATGGGGCCGTCTGCTGGTGTGCATGGCGGTACCGTAGTAGCACAGGGTACCCCTCAAGAGCTGATGAGCGTGAACACGCTGACCACTTCATACATCAATGGCACTAAAGAGATAGAGGTGCCCAAAAAGCGCCGCAAGGGCAACGGCAAATCGTTGACACTGAAAAAGGCCACCGGCCATAACCTCAAAAAGGTGACCGTGGAGTTCCCGCTCGGCAAACTGATCGGTATCACGGGTGTATCCGGTAGTGGTAAATCGAGCCTGATCACCGAGACCTTGTACCCGATCTTGAATCATCACTTCTTTCGCGCTAAAAAAACACCGCTCCCTTATGATAAGATCGAGGGGCTGGAACATATAGATAAGGTGATCGAGATCGATCAAACGCCGATCGGTCGTACACCGCGATCTAACCCGGCCACTTACACCGGCGTATTCAGCGATATACGGGCGTTGTACGTGCAACTGCCAGAGTCGAAGATCCGCGGTTACAAGCCAGGCCGTTTCTCGTTCAACGTAAAAGGTGGCCGCTGCGAGACCTGCCAGGGTGCCGGCCAAAAGGTGATCGAAATGAACTTTTTACCCGATGTGCAGGTGCCTTGCGAAGAGTGCGGCGGCAAGCGCTACAACCGCGAAACGCTCGAAGTACGCTACCGTGGAAAATCCATCAGTGATGTGCTGGACATGAGCATCGAGGATGCTACGGCTTTCTTTGAGCACATCCCGGCCATTTACCGTAAGGTGAGAACGCTGAACGATGTAGGCTTGGGTTATATCACGCTGGGCCAATCGTCACTAACCCTGTCAGGTGGTGAGGCACAACGCGTAAAACTAGCTACTGAGCTTTCAAAAAAAGATACTGGTAACACTTTCTATATATTGGATGAGCCGACCACCGGATTGCACTTCGAGGATATCAACGTGCTGCTCGGCGTACTGCAACAACTGGTAGACAAAGGCAATACCGTATTGGTGATCGAGCACAACCTTGACGTGATCAAGGTGGTGGATCATGTGATCGACCTTGGCCCCGAAGGTGGCTCGGGTGGCGGTACAATCATGTATAAAGGTACACCAGAAGGATTATGCAAAGTCAAGGAAAGCTTTACTGGCGTATTCCTGGCTAAAGAGATGAAATTGTAGCGCTTTTACAGCTATTAAGCGTTAAAAGGTGTTAAACTGTATAAGTTTAACACCTTTTGTTTTACCTTGATCACAGCTCTTAATACATATGAAAAGATATACCTTCCTTATCCTGTTCCTTGTAATCGATCTTTATGATCTGCATGCACAACAAGCCAGTTCACCCTACCTGGCACTGGTAGCAAAAGCCGACGCACTATATGAGGCCAAAGACTATAAAGGTTCTGCGCTAAAATATTCGGAAGCCTTTGCAAGTAACAAGGGAATGGGCAGGGTAGATGACCGTTACAATGCGGCCTGCTCATGGGCTTTAGCCGGTGAGACCGATAGTGCTTTTGCGAACCTTGATCGTATCGTTCACAAAGGCAAATATGCTAACTATGAGCATATTATAAAGGATACGGACCTGAACTCACTTCATGCAGATAAACGGTGGAAAAAACTCGTTGAAAAGGTAAAGCTCAATCAGGCTGCTGCCGAAGCTGGATACAACAAGCCGCTGATGACCGAATTGAACCAGATCTTCAACGATGATCAAAGTTATCGGCTGAAATTAGATTCGGTGTCCAAGCAGTATGGCAGAGAGTCAAAAGAAGTGAAGGACTTATGGAAAACCATCTCTTATAAAGACTCGATCGATCTGGTCAAGGTCAAAGGCATCCTTGATCAGCATGGTTGGCTCGGTGCTAATGAGGTGGGCGATCGCGGTAATTTGGCTCTCTTCCTGGTGATCCAGCATGCTGACATCGCTACGCAGGTGAAGTACTTGCCTATGGTACGCGAAGCAGTAAAAGCAGGGAAAGCGCAACCTTCGAGCCTCGCACTGCTCGAGGATAGGGTAGCGCTGCGGCAGGGTAAAAAGCAGATCTATGGCAGCCAGATCAGTGTTGATAGCAAAACCGGTAAAGCCACCATCAGCCCGATCGAGGATGAGCCCAACGTGAACAAGCGCCGTGCATCAGTTGGCTTGCAACCGTTGGAGGACTATGTGAAACAATGGGGTATCGACTATCATTTACCTAAAGCGCAGTAAAGCCACCTCAAACAAAACAGCTAATACCAGCATTGATGAGGTATGCAACCCCTCCTCACCGCATCTCAGATCCGCGAAGCGGATGCTTATACTATCGCTCATGAACCGGTCTCTTCCATCGATCTGATGGAGCGGGCCTCAAAGGCTTTTGTGAGCTGGTTCGTGAACCATTTCCCTGATCAGCAGGAGACGATAGCCATTTACTGCGGTACAGGCAATAACGGTGGCGATGGGCTAGCCATAGCGCGCTTGTTGCATGGGCATGGGTATCATCAAGTGGACGTGAAGCTGGTGCGTTTCTCAGACAAAGCTTCAAAAGACTTCCAGGAGAACCTGCAACGGCTGCAAGCTCTACCAGTGACCATCACCGAGATACATCCTGATCAACCTACTGTTAAGGAAGAACCTGCAAGCATAATTATTGATGCCATACTGGGCAGCGGGTTAAATAAGCCACTTAGCGGAGCTTATGAACAACTGGTGAATAGCCTCAACGGGCTCCAAAGAACGGTAGTAGCCGTTGATGTGCCTACCGGACTTTATACCGATGGCGAGATCGACCCCCAAGCAGCCGTATTGAAGGCCGATGTGGTGATCACCTTCCAACAACCCAAGATCAACTTTTTACTGCCCGACTCGGCGCCTTTCATGGATGAATGGAAGGCGGTGAATATCGGGTTAGATGCTGGTTTTATGAGCAGCATAGGCTCACCTTATAAAATGGTGGAAATGGCCGACATACAAGCCATCATTAAACCGCGTAAGCGGTTCAGTAATAAAGGTACCTATGGGCATGCACTGCTGATCGCTGGTCAGGAGCGTACCATGGGTGCTGCGTTGCTATGCTCATCGGCCTGTATGTACGCTGGGGCTGGGCTTACTACGACCTGTATACCTGCCAGCGGACTTACCGCACTCAATAGCTACCAGGCCGAGGTAATGGCCTCTGTACGGGAACCGGGTCAAACGCCCAGCCTCGAACTTGATAAGTTCAGTGTGATCGCCATCGGTCCGGGTTTGGGTAAGGATGATGATGCCCGTAACTGGCTGAGGTATGTGCTCACCAATTACCGAAAGCCGATAGTGGTGGATGCGGACGCCTTGAACATGCTCGCTGCGGAACCTGAGCTTTTACATCGACTCCCCGCTGGCTCGGTGCTTACCCCGCATATGAAAGAATTTGACCGTTTATTTGGCGAGCGTCAAAATTGGTGGCAGCGCTTACAGACCTTGCGCCAAAAGACACAAGAGCTCAACCTTTGCATCGTGCTCAAGAACAGCTATACCATGACCGGTACGCCCGATGGTAACGTGTACTTTAACTGCACCAGCAATGCCGCAATGGCAGTAGGGGGGATGGGAGATGTACTGACCGGCATCATTACCGCGTTGATGTCGCAAGGCCACTCAGGCAAGGATGCTTGCATAGCAGGCGTTCACCTGCACGGCAAGGCTGGCGATGAGCTGGCGCTGTCTAACAGGTTACATGTTGTACTACCCGGGCAGGTAGCCGCTCAGGTGCCGGCCACCATAGCTAAAATGCTATGAACCAACAAGGGCCGTCAGTATGAACGGCCCTTGTGGTTGTATTTAATAATTTACTGAACTTAATAAAGAACAACATACTGGTCAATAAGCGTACATATGACGCCTGATCAGTACCTTGTGTTACACAGTAATTAAAATTTCTAATAATTGATCAGTTAACGCGCTGATCGAATCAGAGGGCGGCCATTACCACCATATTGTCCATGGTAGGGTCAACACTGCCGCCACGTGGCTCGATCGTCACTGCAAAGGCCTGAGCCTCACCGATAGGTTTCATAGCTCTTACCACTGCCGAATCAGGCTGAGCACTATCAAAGACACCGAGATCCACCGGTTTGCCTGCGGCAATTGCCCACAGTTGGTACTGGTGATCTTTGTCCGTTTCAGGAAGTTTGGCATTGGCCAGGTCCACCATCACCTTACGCTCGGCAGCATTCCAGGCTACGGTAAGGCTTGATGCCGGCGTTTTGTTAACTCCCTTGAGCCTGATAAGCTTGAATGAAGTGTCACGGTACATGCTTAACTCGTTATCCATCATGCTTACCTGGCGCACTACTTTTTGGTTATAAAGTGTAGCGCTCAACAGCTGATCATTAGAGGTGCGTAATTGTTGATATACCACGATCAGCGCAGCAACACTCACACAAAGCAGTAAAAGGCAGGCGGCAAAAGCATATTTATAAAAGTTGACCGAACGGCGTGCTGTGGTTTGCGGCATGGCAGCCACCTTGGCGGTAAGCGACTGTGAACGGCTGCTTTTGAGGTTGCGGTCGTCGCCCAGGTTAGTAAGCAGGCTATTGAGCACACGATCGCGCGTGCTGGCCGATGGGGTCACCGCGTTAACGTCGGCATAATTTTCCATCGTGGCCTCTATCTCACGCAACTCGGCCATTACCTCGGCATGCTTACGAGCCATAGTTTCCACTTCAAGCTTTTCGTCTGCGCTCATGTCGCCTAGAACGTAAAGCTCTAACACTCCTGAACTAATATATTCCTTTACCTCTTCCACCGTCAATTGAAATGCTTCCTTAGCTCTTGTATGGCCATACGCAAACGGGTCTTTACGGTGCCCAGGGGCATCCCCAGTTCATCCGCTGCCTCAACATGTGTATAACCTTTGAAATAAATAAGATCGAGTATGGATCTTTGCTCGGGTCTCAGCTTATCAACCAACTCCTTAACGCCCACCAACTCTGGCTTATACACCGTGCTGTTATGCGTGTCGATGTAATTTACGTTATTTTCGAGTTCCTGGTTTTTGAATTGATTCTTAAAATCTTTAGATCGGATCTTGTCGATAGACAAGTTACGGGCAATGTTCACCATCCAGGTGAACAGCCGGCCTTTATCGGCACTATAACTTGATGAGGAATGCCATATCTTCACAAAAACCTCCTGCAAAACGTCCTCGGCGGTAGCTTCATCATTCACGATCCTGACGATCACACCAAATAACGAGGCCGAATACATATCATACAACGCCTCGGCAGCTATCTTTTCGTGGCGCTGCAGGGCATGTACAAGTTCTTCTTCGCTTAGGGAAAGTTTATGTTTTTTGGCCAAAACGTTGTAAATATAAAATATTAACTCACAACATTACAGGTCGAACAAATGTTTTTCGGCGTGATATGATGAACGTACCAGCGGTCCGCTTTCTACATATTTGAAGCCCATTTGCAGGCCAACTTCTTTATAATATTTGAACTGATCTGGTGTTACCCAATCGATCACCGGGTGGTGGTTACGGGTAGGTTGCAGGTACTGGCCTAAGGTAAGGATGTGCACACCGGCATCATACAGATCTTGCATGGCTTCCAGTACATCCTCTTCCTGCTCGCCCAAGCCCAGCATAATGCCTGATTTGGTACGAAGGCCTGCGGCCGATATCTGGCGCAAGCAATCTAAGCTGCGATCGTACTTGGCTTGTATACGTACCTCGCGGGTCAGGCGGCGTACGGTCTCCAGGTTGTGTGATACCACTTCGGGGCGTACCGCCAGTACGCGGGCCAGGTTCTCCCAATTGCCTTTAAAATCAGGCAGAAGGGTCTCCAGCGTAGTGTCAGGGCTTTCGCGACGAATAGCGTTGATGGTCTCAGCCCAAATGATGGATCCGCCATCCTTTAGGTCGTCACGATCTACCGAGGTGATCACGCAGTGTTTGACCTGCATCAGCTTGACCGAGGTGGCCACACGTTCCGGCTCATCCATATCAACGGCCAGCGGCCTGCCGGTAGCTACCGCGCAGAACGAGCAAGACCGGGTACAGATGTTACCCAGGATCATAAAGGTCGCCGTACCGGCACCCCAACACTCGCCCATGTTAGGGCAGTTGCCGCTCTCGCAAATGGTATGAAGTTTATGGGTGTCAACCAAACTGCGTACATGCGCATACTCTTTACCAACAGGAAGCTTAACTCTTAACCAGTCGGGTTTGCGTTGTACCTGGTTGGCAGGTATTACCGGAAGATCGATCATGTTACAAAATTATGGATTTTATAAGAGAAGGCAAGGGGATATGGGCAAGAAACATAGCTGCGGAAGCATGAAACAAGATGCAAGAGCCGAGATATCATCGTGTTAATTAATGTCTAGGTTCTTGGCTCTGGCCTCTGACCTCTCGCAGGTTACTGCACCATTTCCAGCGTCTCTTCAACAGAGATGGCGCCGTGCGATTGGTCGAGGATGCATTCACCATCCTTGATCAGCAGCAACTGCGGCGATTCATGGTGGACCTGGAAATCCTGAGCTACCTGGTTAGATATCTCGCGGAATTTGATCAGGTCTAAAAAGTAAAGAGGAACGCTTTCAGGCAGCTGATCCCAATCCAGTTCAAAACGGCGTTTGGCCATCATACTGATCGAACAACGGGTGCTGTGCTTAAAAATAATGCTGTAACCAGGTTGTTGTTTGATGGCGTCGATCTGATCGGCCGAGTTTAGCGCTGTCCAGGTCATAATAGATTATAAAAAATAGCTTAAAAATATCTTTATACAAAGATACGGTTAAGCTATCAATTAGGTTTGTGCAAGGCACAAAATGACGATCTGATGTTAGCGGCGGCGTGCGTTGCCGTAAGCCGGGCAAAGCTTGTTTGAGCACGATGAAAAGGTACCTGACACCACAACGGCCAAAAGCGCAACTACGATTAGTTTTTTCATGTTAAATACTACTGTTAATGATCTTGTAACTGTTTAGCAAGGTCGGCCATTTTAATGGCTGTTACAGCAGCTTCAACGCCTTTGTTCCCATGCTTCCCTCCGGCCCTATCCATGGCTTGCTGTTCGTTATCGGTAGTTAACACCCCGAATATCACCGGTTTTACGTGTTTGACCGATACATTTGTTACACCATGGGCCACCGCATCGCAAATAAAATCAAAATGGCGGGTCTCGCCCTGTATCACGCAACCCAAGCAGATCACTGCATCCAGGTTCTTGTTCTGTAGTAAAAGGTCGGCGCCCGAGGTCAACTCAAAGCTGCCGGGTACCGCGTAAGTGAACACATTACTCTCCAAAGCTCCATGCTCGATCAGGCTTTGGTAGGCACCTGCGTATAGGGCACCGGTTATCTTGGCGTTCCACTCGGCCACCACTATACCGAACCTGAAGGGCTCAGCACTGGGTATGGTAGTGTGCGAAAAGTCAGAAAGATCTTTTAATTGAGTGGCCATTGATCTGTGTGCTTACCGGTGAAAATTATTGTTTAGCTTCAACACGGCCAATGTAAGCATCAATGCTTTGAGCTTCGGCGCTGGCCGGGTAATCGCTCTTGATCTTGTTGTAGCTTTCGGCGGCACCAGCGTAATCTTTTAACGCTTCCTGCACAAGGCCTAATTTTTTCAGGTAGAAAGGTGACAGGAACTTGTTGTTAGCTTTATCTACCGCTTTTTTGAAGCTGCTTTCGGCCTCATCGTATTTTTTCAGTTCAACGTAAGCATCACCTACACTGCCTAATGCCTCAGCAGCTACCATGTTGTCATCGCTGCGGAAGTTGTTCAGGTTCTCGATGGCTTTGCCAAATTCGCCTTTGTTCAGGTAAGCAACACCTGCGTAGTAGTAAGCCAGGTTAGCAGCTTTAGTATTGCTGTAATCGGCCATGATCTTTTCAAAACCCGGATAGCTGGCATCACCTTTCAACGCTTTGTCCCATTCTTTTTTATCCCAGTAACCTTGAGCAACGTGCATTTGGTTAGCCGCCTCTACCTCACGTGGGGCAAGGTATAGTTTTTGATAAGCGATATAGATAGCGATCAATGCAACAATAGCTGCACCAATGAATAAAAGGCTTTTTTGGTTCTCCATAACAAAGCCACCGGTTGGCACAGTTCTTTTTTGTTCTGGTGCAACGTTGGCATTTACTTCCGTCTTTGACATTTTTATGCTAAAATTAAGTTTGCAAAAATAGGTTTTTCCTATTGCGTTCACAACACCAGACCACCTAAATATTAGCGCCTTTTTTTGGAGTATATAAATAGCTATCAGGGCGGTATAAAAGTACTAACTTTGCACCTCTTATATGTATCTGCAGCAACTTACCGTCATCAATTTCAAGAATTACACCGAGGCCGAGCTCCAGTTCAGCAGGGGAGTGAATGCTTTTACGGGTAACAATGGCGCAGGTAAGACCAACGTTCTGGATGCCATCCACTTTCTGGCGCTTTGCAAGAGCTACTTCAATACCATCGACATACAGCAGGTCAAGCAAGGTGCCGATTTCTTTATGCTGAACGGCACTTTTGAGCGCGATGATGTGCCCGAAATGGTGGCCTGTTCGGTGAAACGGGGACAAAAGAAGCTGTTCAAACGTAACAAAAAAGAGTATCAGCGTTTGGCTGATCATATCGGGCAGTTTCCCCTGGTGATGGTGTCGCCATATGATTCGAGCATCATTATGGAAGGCAGCGAGGAGCGCAGGCGTTTTGTAGATAACGTGATATCACAGGCCGACGACCGCTACCTCGACGAGCTGATCGTATATAACAAGGTACTGGCCAATCGTAATGCCCTGTTAAAAAGTATTGCAGATACCGGTCGTTTCGATCCGCCCTTGCTGGAGATACTGGACGAGCAACTGGTTGCGTCAGGTACGCGCATCTTTCAAAAGCGCCGGGCGTTCATGGAAACGTTCACCACCATATTTGATCAGTATTACCGCTTCCTTACGGGGGAGGCCGAAAGGGTAGAGCTGGTATATGATTCGCAATTGCTGAATGCCGGCCTGGGCGAACTGCTCAAACGCAGTACCGAAAAGGACCGGGCCCTCGAGCGTACCACGTCTGGCATACACCGCGATGACCTGGTGTTCAGCATACATGGCATGCCGCTTAAAAAGTTCGGGTCGCAGGGGCAACAAAAGTCATTTTTGATCGCGCTCAAACTATCGCAGTACAATTACCTGTTACAGCAAAAGGGCTTCAAGCCTTTGCTTTTGCTGGATGATATATTTGACAAGCTCGACGAGCACCGGATCACCAAGCTTATGCAACTGGTATCACAGCATGAATTTGGCCAGGTGTTCATCACCGATGCCAGCGCCGGCCGGGTTCAGCGCATATTTGAGCAAATAGGCGTCGACCTCAAATTGTTCAATGTGGCCGGGGGAGAGATAGTGAGCGGTGAGTAAGGATAGTGAGTGATGATGGTTGGGAGTTTGAAAGCTTCCTCAGCCATTTATCTTTCAACATTAACTTAAAATAAGATGCGTAAGCCTAACGATAAAACGATGAAAGAAGCCATTGCGCAAATGCTCAATGTGTATAAAATAAAACGCCGCTTCGATGAAACGGCGATCATAACGGCCTGGCCCGGGATCGTTGGTAAACCGGTGGCTAACCGTACCAGCGAGATATTTGTGAACAACAAACGCTTGTTCCTGCGTATCGAATCATCGGTGGTCAAAAATGAACTCTTGATGATGCGCTCGCAGATCATCGAAAAGATCAATACCCAGGCAGGCGATGTGCTGGTAGAGGAAATTATTTTCCTTTAACCGCGTGGCGCATTTGCAAGTGCGCTTTGGAACTGCCAAAAAGGTCATCACGTATGATGGCATACATCACTACCATAACAGCAGGTACATAAAAAGCGAACTGAACCTCAGGGTGAGCTTTCACCAATGAGTAAGTACCAATAACGAACAAAACGATCACTACAGAATAAATAGCGGCTCTTGATGTTGACTTCATAACGCTAATATAATCAATTACAGTTCTTTGTTGTTAAAAATTGTGCCACAACGTAAAATAAGAGGCCAGATCTTCATTAAAAGAAAGTTGTCCTTTCCTATAACGCAGATCTGGCCTCTGTGCTGAAAGTAAGTCCTTCAACTTACTTGGTATAAGCTTATTAGAATCTTTCGAAAGCTGAGAAGAAGAAACTGCCTTCGATAGCGGCGTTCTCATCAGAATCAGAACCGTGAACGGCGTTAGCTTCGATAGACTCGGCGAACAGTTGACGGATAGTGCCTTGCTCGGCTTTTTTAGGATCGGTAGCACCGATCAATTTACGAAAGTCTTCTACTGCATTGTCTTTCTCTAAAATAGCAGCAACGATCGGGCCTGATGACATAAAGCCTACCAGGTCTTTATAAAAAGGACGCTCTTTGTGTACAGCATAAAATTCACCTGCTTTTTCGGCAGTAAGGTTGGTGTATTTCATAGCTGTGATCTTAAAACCACCTTTGATGATCTGATCCAGGATACCACCGATGTGACCGTTCTTTACGGCATCGGGTTTGATCATGGTAAAAGTTTTGTTGTTTTCCATTATTGTTTAATAATTGCCGCAAAAGTAAACTTTTGTCACTGAAAACTAAAGCTTTTTGTATAATTTGCATAGCTTGTATGTTATATATTTATATAAATTTGCAGCTTCGTTTTTTAGTTGATGTTAGACATAGCCTCGCTCCGCGACATTTTAAACCAGCCCCAAAAGATCATTATCACCACGCATCATAAGCCCGACGGCGATGCCATGGGTTCATCATTGGGGTTGTATAATTATCTGATCCAGCAGGGGCATCATGCAAGGGTGATCGCACCTACCGATTATCCTGAGTTTTTATGGTGGCTGCCCGGCAACGAGGAAGTGACCATCTATACCGAGAACACTGAACTATCGGCTCAGCTTATCGCCGATGCCGACATCATCTTCTGCCTTGATTTTAATAACCTGAGCCGTATCAATGATATGGGCGAGTTGGTGCGCCAAAGCAGCGCTAAAAAAGTGATGATCGATCATCACCTCGAACCCGAGGATTTTGACGACTACCGCCACTGGAACATCAACGCGTGTGCTACTGCTCAGTTGGTATATACCTTTATTACCGAGCAACTCCAAAGGCCCGACCTGGTAGACGCCGATGTGGCCACCTGCCTGTATACCGGTATCATGACCGATTCGGCGTCGTTCCGTTTACCTAATACTACATCGGCCGTTCACCGTATAGTGGCCGACCTGATCGATGCAGGTGCCGTTAACTACCGCATACATGAACTGGTGTACGGTAACCAAAGCGAGAATCGCTTGCGCTTTTTAGGCTTTTGCCTGAGCAATAAACTCGAGATACTGCGCGAATACAATACCGCACTCATCAGCGTTACTAAAGAGGAACTTAAACGTTTCGAAAGCAATACCGGCGATACCGAAGGCATCGTGAACTACGCGTTATCGATCACCGGCATACGTCTGGCTGCATTTATCGTGGAGCGTACCGATCTGGTCAAGCTTTCGCTGCGATCAACCGGCGAGTTCCCGGCCAATGAGATATGTAAAAAGTATTTCAAAGGCGGCGGTCACCGTAATGCTGCCGGAGGCCAATCGGTTGATAGCCTGGAGATGACCATCCAAAGATTCAAACAAATATTACCCGAATACAAAACTCTATTAATTCAATAAAAATGAAGAAGAATTTCATGCTTTTAGCGGTTGCTGCGATCGGCTTGGCCAGTTGCGACAGCGGCTTGAAAAAAGGCGACGGTGGTTTGCTTTACAGCATCCACGAGGATAAAGATGGCGCACCGGTAAAAGAGGGCGACTTTATTAGTGTGAACATCATTGCTAAGAACGATGCTGACTCGGTGTTGCTAAACTCTTACGATCAAGGCAAGCCAATGCCTACGCTGATGCCCAAATCGCAATTCAAAGGCGATATCTATTCAGGTATCGGTATGTTGAGCGAAGGTGATAGTGCTACCTTTAAAGTGAACGCTGATTCGGCCTTTAAACATGGTCCAAAACCTCCGGGCTTTAAAGGTAAATACATCACATACCAGGTAAAAGTGGTTAAGATCATCCCTAAAGGCAAACTGACCGACGCAGTGTTCCAAGGCCGTGTGAGCGATTATTTTAAAGCCGAAGGCGAAAAAATGAAAGCCCAGGAGCCAGGCAAGATCAGCAAGTACATTGCCGATAACAACATCAAAGCTAGCAAGACAGCTACCGGCCTGCAGTACCAGATCACTAAACCAGGTTCAGGTCCGGTGATCAGCAAAGGTGATACCGCTGTGGTATCATACACCGGCCGTTTGACCAGTGGTAAAGTATTTGATACCAGCGTTAAAGAAGTAGCTCAAAAAGAGAAGATATTTGACGCCATGCGTCCTTATCAGCCTATCCGCATCGCGGTGGGTGCAGGTGCCGTTATCCCGGGTTGGGACGAAGGTCTGCAATTGCTGAACAAAGGTGCTAAAGCTACGCTGATCATCCCATCAAGCCTGGCTTACGGCCAGCAAGGTGTTGGTCCGGTTCCACCGTACTCGCCGATCGTGTTCGATGTTGAGCTGATCGATATCGTTCATCCAAACCCTAACGCTCCAAAGCCAGCCACCCCGCAAATGCCGGGTCAGGCACCGGCCGCCCAATAATAAAAAACTCCTGATCGAGTTGAATACCCTGAACGAAGCGATGAGTTGAAAGTACTTGTCGCTTCGTTCTTGTTTAATAAAGTACAATGAAAAAAATATTCTTCTGCCTAATTTTCCCATTAGCGATCGTGGCGCAGGCCGTGGCTCAACCCGCCATGACCAAAACTGCCAGGGGCGCACAATACGCGATCTTGAAACCCGGTAACGGCGAAAAGATCAAGATCGGTGATGTGATCACCTTCCAAATGACCCAAAAGACCGATAAAGATTCGGTACTGGGCAGCACTTACCAAATGGGCCAGCCAGCTATGGCGCAAGTACAGCCATCCAAGAACGTGGGCGACCTGATGGACGTGTTCTCGATATTGAGCGTTAACGATAGCGTACTGATCAAAGTACCTACCGACAGCATATTTGCCGGTCATGACGACAGGAGGCCGCCTTTCTTCCCTAAAGGAAGTTTTATCAACTTTTTGGTCAAGATCCAAAAGACCCAGTCGTTAGAGTCGGCCATGGCTGAGCGTAATGCCAAGATGGAAAAGGAACGTGCCGAGAAAGCAGCGATGGCCACCCAATTGAAAGCTGCAGAAGCAGCAACGATGGCTAAGTACATTGCCGATAAAAAGCTTAACCCACAAACGACTCCTTCGGGCCTTAAGTATGTGATCACACAGGCATCGGCCGGTAAAAAACCTAAAGCAGGCGATACCTTGCTGGTGAACTATGCGGGCCGCACGCCTGATGGCAAATTGTTCGACTCGAGCATTGCCGAGGTGGCACAAGCCGCTGGTTTACAACAGCCGGGCCGTAATTATGAGCCCTTCAAATTTGTGGTGGGTAATGGTGAAGTGATACCGGGTTGGGACGAAGGCTTTTTGTTGTTGAACGAAGGTTCAAAGGCTACGCTGATCATCCCTTCGGCATTGGGTTATGGTGAGCGTGGTGCTGGCGAAGATATCAAGCCTTACAGCCCGCTGTTGTTCGATGTAGAGCTGATCAAGGTGATACCTGGCAAGCCAAAACCAGTGGTTAAAGCTGCGCCGAAAGGTAAACGACCGGTGGCCAAAAAGGCCGCCGCGAAGAGAACTGCAGCTAAGAAAAAAGTCACCAAACAATAATATTATGAAAAAGCCCTGCGTTAACCTCGCAGGGCTTTTTACTTTCGCGCCATGGTACTTACCGATACCCATACCCACCAATACTACGAAACAGATCCTGAAAAAAAGGCGGCCCTGATGCAGCGTTGCTTAGACAATGGTATCAGCAGGCTGTTCCTGCCCAATGTGGATGCCTCGAGCATTGCCCAGGTGATGGATATGGTGAACACTTACCCTGAGCACTGCTTCCCGATGCTGGGCCTGCACCCGTGTGATGTAAAAGCTAACTATGAGGAGGAGCTGGACGCCATACACCATGCACTGGAAGATACTAAGGTATACGCCATAGGCGAGATCGGCATCGACCTGTATTGGGACAAGACCTTCATTGAGCAACAGCGCGACGCCTTTACCCGCCAGATCGGCTGGGCCAAAGAGCGTGACCTGCCGATCAACATTCATTGCCGTAACGCTTTTGATGAGGTATATGCCATATTACAGCAACAGCACGACGATAAGCTGAAAGGCATATTCCATTGCTTTTCGGGCACGGTTGAGCAAGCCCGACAGATCATTGACCTTGGGTTAAGTTTGGGCATTGGCGGTGTGGTGACCTACAAGAACGGTGGCCTGGATAAGGTGGTTGAGCAGATAGCCCTTCAACACATCGTTTTGGAAACAGATTCTCCGTATCTTACTCCCGTACCGTACAGGGGAAAGCCTAACGAAAGCTCATACCTGATATACGTAGCACAAAAAGTGGCCGACCTACACCAAACAAGTGTAGAGGAGGTGGCCCGCATCACGACCGAAAATTCGAAGATCATTTTCGGGGTGTGAACGGAAATTCAATTAATGATTTTTATATTTAAAGCATAACCAATTATACATGTGCCAAATACTGATCATCTATACCGGTGGGACAATAGGTATGATGAGCGACCCGCGAACCAAAGCGCTTGTACCCATAAATTTTGAACAGATCATGGAGAACGTTCCTGAACTGGAACGTTTGAATTGCCGTATCATGGTGCACTCCTTCGAGGACATCATCGATTCATCGAACATGAGCCCTGCCGTTTGGAGCCATCTGGCCAGCCTGATCCAACAACATTACGACGAGGTGGACGGCTTTGTGGTACTCCATGGATCTGACACCATGGCCTACTCAGCATCGGCCTTGAGTTTTATGCTCGAGAACCTGGCCAAACCGGTGATCTTTACGGGATCGCAGCTGCCGATCAGCGCCATCCGTACCGATGCCAAGGAGAACCTGATGACCGCCATTGAGCTGGCCAAAGCCAAAAAGAACGACAAGGTACGCGTACCTGAGGTTTGTATTTACTTTGACTACAAACTTTTCCGCGGTAATCGTGCTTTTAAATACAATTCATCTAAGTTCGAAGCCTTCCGTTCGCCTAACTACCCGGTACTGGCCGAGTCGGGCGTGCACCTGCGCTTCAGCATCAATGATATCCGCCAGCCCGGCCAGGAGCCTCTTATCGTTCATAAAGAATTGATGAGCGATGTGGCCGTACTGAAACTTTACCCAGGCATTAGCCCTAAAGTGGTAGAGAACATTGTGAACTCTGACGTTCGCGGTATCGTGATGGAGACCTTTGGTGCCGGTAATACCACTACCGATCAGTGGTTCACTGATCTGCTTAAAGGCGCTATCGATAGCGGCAAAGTGATCGTCGACATCTCTCAATGTAAAGTGGGCACCGTAGAACTGGGCCGTTATGAGACCAGTAAGCAGCTCAAGGATATCGGCGTAGCCAACGGTTACGACATGACCTTTGAAGCCGCCGTGACCAAGACCATGTACCTCCTGAGCCAATACGAAGACCCGGCCGAGGTGAAAAAATGGATGGAGACCGACATGCGCGGTGAGTTAACGGTGTCGTAAGCGACCCTTAAAATAGTAAGAAACGTCATGCTGATGTATATCAGCATCTCTCATGCAAGTTCGCCAACAGTGATGCTCGTTGGTTCAGCTTGCCTGCTGGGGTGCCGAAATAAATTAGGCATGACGTTTTACTTTAAAGGATATGCTAGATATACCTCGTCCACCATTGGTCACGGTGCGTTTGTTTGTAGCTGGCGTACCATTTACACGGCAGATACAAGGCGGCTACTACGGCTATCCAGATCAGGTATGTATAGCCTAATGATAGACCCATATCAACCCTACGGAACATGAACGGTAAGTTTGGGTCGGCGGCTTGTGCTAACGTATAGCCCTGTGCAAAGAAAATGATGACCCCCACCGCATGGATCAGGTAGAAATGAGGGATATAGTAAAAGAATGGCACCTTGCCATAAACGGTCAGGATGCGTGACCACCAGTTATTAACTTTTTCTGTTGCGGCTAAAAATAAAAGTCCGGTGCCTACGGTGATACAAGTGTAAAGCAATGATGGGGGGTACTTGCTCACGTTGATGAACGACAGGAACGTTTTGAACGGACTATCCTGCACCGACCAGGGGCGAGGGTCACCATAGTGGTTGACCAGTCTCAAGATGATGAACAAGGCTATCGCAACAGTTCCGCTCCTTAATAAAAGTGATCTTCTTTTAGCCACATCGAACTCCGGCCTGAACCAGGCTGAGATAGCATAACCCAACAACATGATACCCGCCCAGGGAAGCACCGGATAAAAGGCAGCGATCACGTGACCAGGAGCCAACGGTATAATGTAAAAGCGCGCCAGGAACAACAACTGTATAATGCCATTCCCAAGTGGATCTTTGATCGGCGGCAGGTAAGTCAGCAGGTCATGGCCCAGTATCAATATCAAGGCCATAGGCAATACCAGCTTTGTACTTAGCCTTAATATCAACCCCAAGAAGATCATGCTGCCGCCAATAGCCCAGATCACCTGAAAAAAGATAGTGCCGTAACTCAGGTCAAAGCTCAAACCAAGCGCCATGACCACCACCTCGATCAGTAAAAGCCATAGTCCGCGCTTGATCAGCATCGTCGACTTTTCGCTCAGGCTATGCCGCTGCCCTGAGATGCCTGCCGAAATGCCTGAAAGCAGCAGAAATATCGGTGCACAAAAATGCGTGATCCACCGGGTAAAGAATAGGACGCCGGTGGTGGTCTGCAGGTCGAGCGGGTCTTGACGCATGGCATCTATGTGGACGAAATCGCGTGTGTGATCCAGTGCCATGATGACCATGACCAGACCGCGAAGGATATCGATAGAAGTAACGCGTGAAGATGGGTAGGCTTGAGGCATAGCCTAAAGATAGGATAAAAACTTAGGCTAAAGAACGGTCATGCTGAAACAAGTTCAGCATGACCGTTATGGTTTATTCCATCATTCCATAACACTGCTGCGCGATCTCCAACTCCTCATTGGTGGGCACGATCAGTACCTTAACCTTTGAACCGTCAATGCTGATCTCGCGAATGCCTTTGGCACGAGTACGGTTGGCTTCTGCGTTCAGTTGGATGCCAAGGTATTCCATATCTGTGCAGATCATTTGGCGGATCAGGGCATCGTTCTCGCCTACACCTGCCGTAAAGATGATCGCGTCGAGGCCATTCAGTACGGCGGCGTAAGCCCCGATATATTTTTTGATGCGGTAAGCGTACAGGTCGTAGGCCAGGCGGGCGTTCTCATCGCCGGCCTCGATGGCGGCCGTGATGTCACGCATATCGCTGTACCCGGTAAGCCCTAACATTCCGCTGCGTTTGTTAAGCAGGTTGCTTACCTGTTCTATGTCGTAGCCCAGTTGATTCACCAGGTAAAAGATCACGGTCGGGTCTATATCACCTGAACGTGTACCCATGATCAGTCCACTCAGCGGACCAAATCCCATGGTGGTATCCACTGATGCGCCGTTGCTAACTGCAGCCATACTGCAGCCATTACCCAGGTGAATGCTGATGAGTTTGCTGTCGGCCTTGTCTAAATACGCTGCAGCCTGCTCGGTCACATATTTGTGGCTGGTACCATGAAAGCCATACACCCTGATGTTCATATCCGAATAATACGAATTAGGGATGGCGAACCTATAAGCTTTAGGTGGCAGGGTTTGGTGAAAAGCAGTATCAAATACGCCGATCTGCGTAGCATTGGTAAATATCTTTTCGGCCACTTCGATGCCTAAATAGCTCGGCGGATTGTGCAATGGTGCGAGTTGAAAAGTGGTTTTCAATTCCTCTTTTACCTTGGCATCGATCACTGTGGTGGTGGTGAAACGCTCGCCACCATGTACGATGCGGTGACCCACCACCTGTATATCCGCCGGGTCCTGGATCACCGCAAGATCGCCCTCGGTCAGTAACCTGTTGACTTGCTTTAACCCGGCCTCATGGTCGGGCAATTCTTCAGGCGTTAGTTTGATCACCTGTTCTTCACCGTTGAGGTAAACCTTATGTGTGATGGTAGGGCCACTCAAGCCAATGCGCTCTACCAGTCCGCTGCACACCGGTTCATGGGCCGGCATTTTGAATAATTGATATTTAATAGAGCTACTGCCCGAGTTGACAACGAAGATGTTTTTAGAGTTCATAGATAATAGTTCATGGTTCATGGAAGGAGTCTGGACGTTGACTATGCCTATATCGAGTTTTTAAGTGATGTTAGCATCTTCACCAACGACTCGTAATCAGCGTACAAGGCTTTGAAATGTTCATCTGAAATATAATTTCTGCGTTTTGCGATAAATAGGCAGCTGACGACCTCAATGGCTGACCGCATCGAATAGCTCAGGAATAACTTAAATATAGCTTTTGTTTGACCCGTAGAACCTTCGGCAATATTTAGTACGACCGAATCGGCAGCCCGTTTTATCTGAGAGGTAAGTAAATAAAGTTCGTCTTTCGGAAAGTTTTTAGTCAGTAAGTTGATCTGATCATCTAAGTCCATAGCCCTTTGCCAAACCTGCAAATTCTCAAATCTAAATGCCATGAAGCGTTTGTTACAAGTTAAATAAATGAGCTACTATGAACCATGAACCATTAACTAATAAAGCTACTCCTCCTGCGCCTGAATAGCTGTAATGATCACCGTGTTAAATATATCATCTACGGTACAGCCGCGACTGAGGTCGTTCACGGGTTTGTTGAGGCCTTGCAGCATGGGGCCAATGGCCAGGGCGCCGGTCTCGCGTTGTACGGCCTTGTAGGTGTTGTTCCCGGTGTTCAGGTCGGGGAAGATGAGCACGCTGGCCTGCCCTGCTACTTCTGAGCCCGGGAGCTTGCTTTTACCCACGATCGGGTCCACGGCAGCGTCATACTGTATCGGGCCCTCCACTTTTAGATCAGGGCGTTTGGTCTTTACGATCTCGGTGGCACGGCGTACTTTTTCTACATCCTCGCCCTCGCCCGACGTGCCCGATGAGTACGATAACATGGCGATGCGTGGCTCGATACCGAAACGACTGCTGCTCTCGGCCGATGATATGGCGATCTCGGCCAGTTGCTCGGCAGTAGGGTTGGGGTTTACGGCACAATCGCCAAATACCGATACACGGTCGGGCAAACACATAAAGAATACTGAAGATACCACTGAAATCCCCGGCTTCGTCTTCACAAATTGTAAGGCCGGGCGAATGGTATGCTGGGTGGTATGTACCGCGCCCGAAACCATACCATCGGCGTGGCCTTTATACACCATCATAGTGCCGAAGTAGGATACGTCGGTCATCATGTCGGTAGCCATTTCCATGTTCACATTTTTATTTTTACGCAGTTCGTAGAGCGTGTTCACGTAATCTTCATAAAACTCAGATGCGGCCGGGTTCACGATGTTGATCTTGGTAGGGTCCAGGTTGAGGCCGATGCGTTTGATGTTGGCCCAAATATCGTCGGGGTTGCCCAGCAAGGTCAGGGTCACGATGTCCTGGCTAACCAAACGCGCAGCTGCACGCAGGATGCGTTCGTCGTTACCTTCAGGAAGTACGATGTGTTTCTTTTGACCCTTGGCCCAGTTGGTAAGCTGGTACTGGAACATGCGCGGAGTGATGCCGCCGCTATGTTTAAAGGTGACGATCTGCTGGTCGAGCTTGGCTACGTCAACGTGTTTATTGAACACGTCAATGGCCAATTGTATCTTCTTGGTATTATCAGGCGTGATCTTTGAGCGGATGTTGCCTATCTCGGTAGTGGTTTGAAAGGTCCCACTTTTGACCGCTATGATCGGCACCACCGTTTGCAGACCTTCTATAAGCCTGATGATCGGCTCCTCGGGTACGGTATCGGCCGTAAGCACTATACCGGCGATCTGCGGATAGCTGGTGGATAGGTTGGCCTGTAACGCCGCAATAATGATGTCGCCACGGTCGCCGGGGGTGATGATGAGCAGGTTGTCTTTAATGAACCGTAAAAAATTAGGTACTTGCATGGCGCCGGTCACAAAGTTGTCCACCTGGTTGCTCAGGCGTTCGGCACCAAAAAGTAGCTTGGCGTTCAGGCTCTCGCATATCTCTTTCATGGTAGGTGCCTGCAGGCCGCGTGTGGTGGGGATCACCGTCACGATCACGCCTTGCGGCAGTTGGGCGGTGAGGAGTTCCTGCACATCGGCCACCTGCTCATGGGCTATTTTGTTAACGATAACCGCCAATATCTGTAACTCGCGCGATTCAAAATTACGTACCACTGTAATGGCCGAATTGGCTACCTGAGCTGTGGTCTTGTTCTCGCCCGATAAGGTCACAATCACCGGCGCGCCCAGGTTCTTGGCTATCGATGCGTTAACCTCAAACTCAAAGGCCGTGCCTTCGCCCTGATAGTCGCTACCCTCGATCACCGTAAAGTCGTACTTGTCCTCCAGTTGCTTGTACTTTCGGATAATGGTGTCGATCATCTCGCCTTGGCTGTCGTTCTCCGAACGTTGCATGGCCTCTTGCCAGGTAAAGGCATGGGCATCTTCATAGCTTACAGGCAGATCGAAGTATTGCAGCACGGTACGGATATGGTCGTCTTGCTTACCCCCTGGCGTGCTGATGATGGGCTTAAAATAACCTATCTTTTGCGCCTTGCCCAAAAGCATATTGATGAGGCCTAATGATACGATGGATTTGCCGCTGTAGGGCTCAGTACTGGTGATGAAAACGGTTTTGATCATGGTAGGGTAGATAGCTTTTACACACTGCCGGCGGGCCGGCACGGTAATGACAAATATAGCAGCTAATAGTTGTGCAGCAAGTTAAATCACCTATCTGTCAATCTCCTCCGCATCCACTGCCACAACCGCTGCAACCTGATGCCGAACAGCCTGAGCAGCCGCTGCTGCAACCATGATCCCCGCCGTGATGGCCGTCGCTGTGATGACCGTGATGGCTATCGTAACTGGTGCCTCCATCGCCGCTGTCACCGCTGTTGTTATTTGTACTGACGTCGCCTTTGCTGAAGACCAACACGCAGGCAATGATCAGGAGTACCGCTATTAAACTTTTATCGATCCGCGGGAAATAGGCCGGAACAACGATAAGGCCGATCATCGCTAATGTGAGCATGCCTACCACTTTTAGTGCGGTGATGATATGCCTGTTCACAGGTAAGTACCGCCCTACGTTCACCCGCCTGAAATCGATGTCTGAAAAGCGTTGCTCATTGGCTGGCCAAATATCTGCCGGTGGAGGCACACCGAATTTTTGGGTATACAGGTCGAACATATCAGTGTACATGCCGTCGAACTTATCGGCCTCCTTTTTACCGCCTTGTGTAGGATTGTGATGGATCTCACGATCAAGGGTGTTACGGCAAAGGTCTACCCAGTATGATCGGGTGTAGGTGAGGTGTAAGTGCCAGGCCTGATCCACGGCATCTGAAGGGGTGATGCCAGAGGTCGAGACGCAGCAAAGGAAAAGAAATTTACGGTACTCTTCAATTACCCTTAAGGCATAGGCTTTGGTCCAGCCATTCTCCCGGGCCAGCCTGTCAGTGAATTGAAGGTCATGTGCCTCGTCGTCTAATTGGAAGTTCTGGATCTTGTCCCAAAGCGCTTGTTCGGCCGTGGTCATGCTTTTCAAGGTCATCGTTCGAGCATAAAAATAAGAAGTGCTATCATGCCGAGCAAATTCTTGAAATGTTCATTCACCAAAAAGGCTATCGATGCCGATAGCCTTTTTAATATGATCAAATAGTACCTCCCGGTGGGGTAGGGCGGGGCTCGCCCGGATGCGGAAGTTTCGGGAAACGGAATCCTCTGCGTTTGCGGGTCGAATCTTTTGTGGCAGATCCAATGGTATCTTTAGGATTTACCTTGGTCGAGTCTTTTTTCTTCTTCTTTTTAAAAAGGTCGAAAGGGTTTGGCGGCGGTGGCGGCGGTTTAGGGTGTTCCTGCCGGCTGTCTGCCGGGGCGGTCTGTGCAAAGGCCGCTTGTGTAGCCGCGGTGCTCAAGGCAAATATGGCCATAACGGTCAGTGTGCGTGATAAATTCATAAGCACTTTTTTAGTTAACGATGTATTTTTAAGCGCAATTGTGCAGGTGGCGCTTGATCACAAGGTATATAAATATCTATCGGCACACAATTAAATAGGATATTAGATGGCTAAAATGTTGACGGTCCAGCGTACAATAACTAACTTTGAAAATAAAAGTACTTTTTTTATGTTTAGATTGTATATTAGGTTAAGGCGCAATAAGTGGTTAGGCTATTTTGCCATTTTCTGTAGAGTGGCCCTAGCATTAGGCTTCTTACCCTCAGGTTTTGTCAAGATCATGGGCGAGCGATTCACGTCACTATCAGTGAACCACCCCATGGGGCATTATCTCGAAGCGTTGAGTTATACCGGATATTATTACACCTTCATCGGCGTAGCTCAAATGACCGCAGCCATCTTGCTACTCATACCGCGCACGGCCACGCTGGGTGCCTTGTTGTACCTGCCGATCATTACCAATATCTGCGTACTGTCGTTGGCCGTCAGGTTCGATGGTTCGCTCGTCTCGTCGCCTTTGATGTTGTTAGCTAACCTTTTCCTCATTTGCTGGGACTATTATAAATTAAGGCCGATCTTTGCACGTCAGTGGCCTGAGCCTTTAGATCTCAGTGTTAACGACCGGCATTTCCCATTCAAATTCTTTGGAGGGGTACTGGTAACCATGGTGACGGTCATTATGCTGCTCACACAGATCTATGATATCAAGCCGCGCAACACTTATGCCGATTGTCAGCTACAGTGCCGTGGTGATAAGGACACGAAGGCCTGCCGAATATTTTGCGAGGATATTCACCTAAAAGGCGAGCGGCTGGATCATTCGCTTGACAAGTATGAACGTTCGGTGAAGAAGTAATAAGGTATGACCATATTGTGTACAGATCATCGCCATATACAAAAAAGCCCGCATCATGTAATGCGGGCCTCAAATATCGATCATTCATTATTAGAAAGGTCGCGGTGGCGCTCCTGGCGGCGGTGCCGGGCGTGATGGCAGCTTCACTTTAGGGAAGCTCACCTTCCGGCGTCGTGGCGCTCGGGCGCGCGATGAACGGCTACCTTTCTTACTGAACAAGTGCAGCGGGTCTGGCGGTGGTGGTGGCGGTTTTGGCTGGCCGTAACTCTCGGTGGTAACGTGCACCACAGGGGCAGCGTCGGCAATAACGATGCTTGCTGCCGTGAAAGCGGCCACAAGGCTTAACTTGATGATCTTCATAAAATATCAGTGGTTAATTCAGATATATAGAATGACCTTATAACGGTAAGGTTTAACGAATTGTTCGCGGCGCTAACTATTTTTTGCTCAGCACCTGCTGGTACATGAACTTGGCCGCCAGGTCCGATGCTTCCATCCAACGCTGCTTGGTGCCTTTGCCTACGCCAAAGACCGGGTTAAAATGCTTTTGTAACTCGTGCGAATAGCCCTCAAATATCTTGATGCCATTGGGCAGACCTATCTCATCAGCTTTTTGGTGGATGTCGATACTGCCGTACAATGGCGCATCTTTATGCGTAGGCGACAAGGTACCATCGGTACTGCCATGAACGGTGAACACCGGTGTACGGCTATTCTTTAACCAGTTAAGGTCGAATATGCCACCCCAAAAGTTGATCACACCCGCTGCTTTAGGTATGGTGGTGATCTTGGCCCCGGCAACAGTGTCCGGCAGGTTCACAAATTTGGCCAGCGTAGCATTGCTCACGAACGCCGCCTGCAAAGCGATCATTCCACCGGCAGAGTTACCGGCCAAAAATATCTGGTCAGGGTCGATTCCATAGCGGGTATGGTTCTTTTTAAAGTAGGCCACCGCTTCATGCAGGTCTTGCACGGCAAAGTAGGCACTGCGTAGCAACTCATCAAAATTGAATATCGGGAACTTTTTACTCAGAGTGTAATTAAGCGACACCGCCACATAGCCGCGTTGGGCAAAATCACGGCTCCATAGCTCAACGCCTTTAGCATCCTTTGATCCGAACTTGAACCCACCGCCGTGCATCCAAATGATCAGCGGCCTGCCAGTATGCGTGTCGCCCTCCGGTGTGTACAGGTCGAACAGGTGTGCCTTGTCCTTTTTATCCTGGCCATTATCATAACGCTGATCCTTTAGCTCGGTCACCTTAGCGAATACGTGATCCTTATACCGTATCCCGGTAATGGTTTGGGCTGATGCCAGGGCAGGTAGCATGACGGATAATATAAGGACGGCAACTGATCTCATACGGTATATACGCTACAAACAAGCATATCGGTTGTTTGTAGCGTAGCAAAGTGCTTTCCGCTTTTTTACTAAATTTGGTGCCCGGCCTGTTGTGCAGTTCAGGCTGATAAGGCATTGAGGTAAGCAACATCAACGCTGGATAATAACTACGAGTAATGGAATATTTAGCAGACAAAGCCGATAACCCGACCTTGACCCAGCAGCAAAAGCTGCAGGAGCTACTGGTATATCTGTCTCAGCGATCGCCGTTCTACAAGGACCTATTTGCCCGCCACGAGGTGGATATCGATGCCATTAGGTCGGTGGATGACCTGCGCCTGCTACCCGTGACCACCAAGGATGATCTGCAACGCCAGAACGACGACTTCTTATGTATACCACGCAATGAGGTGGCCGAATACATGTCGACCTCCGGTACCTTGGGTAGCCCAGTGACCATAGCTTTGAGCGAGAATGACCTTAAGCGACTGGCCTATAACGAATATAACTCCTTTGTATGTGCCGATGGCTCAAAGGACGATGTATACCAACTAATGCTAACACTCGATAGGCAGTTCATGGCGGGTATAGCCTATTATTCGGGTATACGAATGTTAGGTGCCAGCGTGGTGCGGTTAGGGCCGGGTGTGCCTGCATTGCAATGGGAGACCATCAAGCGACTGAAACCTACGGCGATCGTGGCGGTGCCTTCGTTCATCCTTAAGCTGATCCAATTTGCTAGGGAGACTGGCATCGACATCAATAGTACATCGGTCAAAAAAGCGATCTGTATCGGGGAAAATATCCGGAATACTGATTTTAGTTTGAATATTCTGGGTAAAAAGATCACTGATGCTTGGGATATACCGCTTTACTCCACCTACGCCAGCACCGAGATGCAAACGGCCTTTACCGAATGCGGTCAGGGCAGGGGAGGCCACTATCAACCCGACCTGATGATCGTTGAGCTTCTCGATGAGAACAATGATCCGGTAGGTCCTAACATTCCCGGCGAGGTGACCATTACCACCCTGGGCGTTGAGGGAATGCCTTTATTACGCTACAAAACGGGCGACATTTGCATGTACTTTGACGAGCCTTGCGCTTGCGGTAACGAGAGCCTGCGTTTATCGTCCATCATCGGTCGTAAAAAGCAAATGATCAAATTCAAAGGTACTACGCTTTACCCGCCGGCATTATTCGATCTGCTGAACGAGCGCGAAGAGATACTGGACTTTGTGATCGAGGTGTACTCTAATGATGTAGGCCTTGATGAGGTATTGCTATACGTAGTGCCAGCCGAAGAGACCGAAGAGTGTGATCACCAGATCCGCGCGTACCTGCAGGCCCGGTTAAGGGTTAGTCCGCATATCAAGTATGTGACGGCCGAACAGATCCAAAAGATACAGTTCACTGAGGCCACGCGCAAGCCGATCAAATTTATCGACAAGAGAGCCTAAGGGCATAATAAACCTTCTTTTCAACTGTTCTGTATATATTTCATACTTTAGCCAAATAATTCATTTTTGATAATACCTGTAATTTACCCATGATATTTGTTGGACAAGGTGCGCTTTCTTTACAAGATTTCTCTGACCTCATATTCAAACAAAAGCAGATAGACATTGATGCTGCCGCCCTGCAAAAGGTGACCGCTAACTATGAGTTCTTAAAGCAGTTCTCTTCTAACAAACTCATCTACGGTATCAATACCGGCTTTGGGCCAATGGCTCAGTACAAGGTAAGTGAGGATAACCTGCTACAGCTACAATATAACCTGATCCGTAGCCATTCATCAGGTAGCGGTAAAATGATACCGTCCCAACTGTCAAGAGCACTTACCATCGCTCGTTTGAACAGCTTTATGCAGGCCCATTCGGGTGTTCACCCTGAGGTGATCGAATTGCTGAAGCAAATGATCAACCAAAATATCAGCCCTTGTATATATGAGCACGGTGGCGTAGGCGCCAGCGGCGACCTGGTACAATTGGCGCACTTAGGCCTTACGCTGATCGGTGAGGGCGAAGTTTGGTTCGAGGACCAAGTACGCTCTACCGCAGAGGTATTTGAGCAATGCGGTATCAAACCACTGACCATACATATCCGTGAGGGGCTGGCCACGCTGAACGGCACCTCGGCCATGACCGGTATCGGTATGGTGAATGTGATCCAGGCCCGCAAATTACTCAACTGGTCGGTACTATTCTCGGCCATGGTGAACGAGGTGGTAGGAGCCTTTGATGATCACTTTTCTAAAGAGCTCAACATCGTTAAACATCATAAAGGCCAGAACCAGATCGCGGCCACCATGCGCGATATTCTGAAAGGTAGTGGCATGATCCGTAACCGGTCCGAGCATTTGTACAATCCCGAAAACCTGGATGTAGAGGTATTTGAGGACAAGGTTCAGGAGTATTACTCTTTACGTTGTGTAACGCAGGTACTAGGCCCTGTATACGACACCATATTACAAGCCGGCGAGGTAGTGGTGAACGAACTGAACTCGGCCAATGATAACCCGGTTATCGACCACGAGAACCACAATATATTCCACGGCGGCAATTTCCACGGCGACTATGTATCGCTGGAAATGGATAAGCTAAAGATCGCCATCACTAAGCTTTCTATGCTGGCCGAACGCCAGTTGAATTACCTGCTTAACAGCAGGCTTAATCAAAAGCTGCCACCATTCGTCAATATGGGTATCTTGGGCTTCAACTTCGGTATGCAAGGCGTGCAGTTCACCGCTACCTCAACAGTGGCCGAGAATCAGACACTGTCCTTCCCGATGTACGTGCACAGCATCCCGAACAATAACGATAACCAGGACATCGTGAGCATGGGCTGCAATGCCGCGCTCATGACCAAAAAGGTGATCGATAACTCATTCGAGGTACTGGCCATTCACTTAATGACCATCTTACAGGCGATCGACCTGTTGGAGTGCCAGGACCGTTTAGCGCCAGTTTCCAAAGCATTTTACGATCAAGCCCGCGCCATCTTCCCTAAATTTGTGGAAGACGAGCCAAGGTATAAGGACATCGCCCGCCTGAGCCAAATGCTGGCTTCTACGGAGCACATAAACGCCTTTGCCGAATGAAGTGTGCGCTGATCACCGGTGGTTCGCGTGGCATAGGCCGCGCCATCTGCGTTAAAATGGCAGCATTGGGCTACCATGTGCTCATCAATTATAAAAGCAATCTCGAAGAGGCACAAAATACGTTAGAGCAGGTCAAGCAAGCCGGTAGTACCGGTGAGATCCTGCAATTCGACGTTTCCGATAAAGAACAGATCAAACAGGTGTTAAGCGCCTGGATAGATGCCCACGAAGATCACGAGATAGAGGTATTGGTGAACAATGCCGGTATCCGTGCCGATAGCCTGATGGCTTGGATGGAAGAGGACCAATGGGATAACGTGATGAAGACCAACCTAGATAGCTTTTTTTATGTGACCCGCCTTGTACTCAACGGAATGCTGACCCGTAAATATGGCCGCATAGTTAACGTAGTATCGCTATCAGGTATCAAGGGCCTTGCTGGTCAAACCAATTATTCGGCTGCTAAGGCCGGTGTGATCGGTGCTACCAAAGCACTGGCACAGGAGGTAGGCAGGCAGGGTATCACAGTGAACGCCCTGGCCCCTGGCTTTATCCGTACCGATATGACCGAAGAACTGGACGAAAAAGAACTTCGGAACCTGATCCCGGTACGCCGTTTCGGCAAGCCTGAAGAAGTAGCTCATGCGGCGGCTTTCCTGGCCTCACCAGATGCTGCTTATATTACCGGACAGATCCTTTCTGTTAACGGGGGACTATATTCATAAACGATATGCAGCTGCCTGTTGACGACATCACCGCATTGATCCCGCAAAAGCACCCTTTTGTGATGGTAGGCAGGTTGCTGCACGTGGATGATGAACTGATCAGAAGCAGTTTTGTGATCAGCCCTGATAATATGATGGTCAGCAACGGGCATTTTACCGAAGGCGGCCTGATCGAGAACATAGCACAGACGGCCGCATTGCGTGCCGGTTATGTGGCATCGGTAAATGGCACACCGGTTAAAAATGGTTACATAGGCAGTGTGAAGGACCTGGAGATATTGGCTTTGCCAAAAGTGAATGACGAGCTGATCACCGAGATACGTGTCGATAGCCAGATCGGCAACATGACCATATTGACCGGTCAGGTGTGGTCAGGGACCGAACTGATCGCTAAATGTGACATGCGGGTGCTGGAGGAGGAAGAAAGCGTTTAAGCATGAGCAACGAAACACCGAACGCATATGTAGTGGCGCACAACATTTATACGCCACTTGGAAGAACGACGATCGACAATGTTGAGGCCTTGAAAGCAGGTAAGAGCGGGGTAGAGCGTCGTGTCGATGAAACGCTTTCAGCTACGCCCATCTACGCCTCAATGTTTGATCAGGACGAACATTTCATAAACGATACATCAAATACTTATACCCGCTTCGAGCGGTTACTTATCGCGTCGGTGCAAGATACTTTAAGTCGAACCGATATCGACGTGGCCGCACCTGATACGATCTTCATCGTATCCTCCACCAAAGGGAACATAGGATTATTAGAGACCGAAGAGCATACGCCTGAGCTCAATACCAGGATATCATTAGCAACTTCAGCGCAATTAGTAGCCTCATATTTTGGCGGCACTGTTGCACCTATCGTGGTGTCTAATGCCTGCATTTCAGGTGTATTGGCTATAGTGACCGCTATGCGATCACTTCGGGCCGGTAAATATCAGAACGTGATTGTGACCGGCGCTGATCTGGTTTCCAGATTTGTGGCATCGGGTTTTAGCTCCTTCAAGGCCCTGAGCGATGGCGTTTGCCGTCCGTTCGACCGTGACCGCACCGGGCTTAACCTCGGCGAAGGTGCCGGTACCATCATCCTGTCATCGAACGATCGTTACCAAGGCAACTTTAAAGTTTTGGGTGGCGGCATCAGCAATGATGCTAATCACATATCCGGGCCATCACGTACCGGGCAGGAGTTAGCTCATGCGATCACCCAGGCCATGGCCGATGCCGGTAAGCGATCGGAAGACATTGGCATGATATCGGCCCACGGTACAGCCACACCATACAATGACGAGATGGAAGCTGCGGCCATCACACTGGCAGGGCTTTCACAAGTGCCGCTTAACAGTTTAAAGGCCAACTATGGCCATACGCTGGGTGCAGCAGGCCTGATCGAAAGCATTGCGTCCTTGGAGGCCATACAACAAGGTGTTATATTACCTACCGTAGGCTACGAGCATTTGGGTGTAACCCACCCGGTAAAAGTGAGTGCCCATACCGAAACCTTACAAGCCGATACTTTTTTAAAAACCGCCTCAGGTTTTGGCGGTTGCAACGGAGCTGTTATATTTGGAAAGTGAACCTTTTTTAACGATCCTCTAACTCCTTGTCGGCAAAATACCATATATCTGCAAGCTGCGTCATTGACCGGCATTCGTTAATGTATAACGGCCTCGAACTGTTCAGTAATGAGCAAGCCACAGGGGTAGCGAATCTGTTATTGTCGATCTACCAGCATTTCCATTTCAATTATCCTAAATTTTATAAAATGGATAACCTGAGCAAGCTGGGATGGCTGGCCTCAGAGGTTCTGTTAAAGGATATTGACCTGCGTAATGATCACCAGCCTGAAGAAGTAGGCATGGTGCTGGCCAATGCTAACTCGAGCCTCGACAACGATCTGCGGTATTACAACACCATTGATGATGTGCCCAGCCCGGCGGTTTTCGTGTATACGCTGCCCAATATCGTTATAGGCGAGATATGCATTCGCAACAACATCAAGGGCGAGCATTCGTTCTTTATTCAGCCGGCTTTTGATGCCAACTTTATACACGAGCAGGTAAGTTATCTGCTGGACCACGACATCTTAAACACCTGTATTTGCGGATGGGTGGATGTGCTGGGAGACCAATATAAAGCGGCATTATACCTGGTGGAGAAGCAGGACCGTGTGAGCAGCATGCCGTTCACTCCCCAACATATGGACCGATTGTTCAATACTAAAAATAGCTAAGTACGCTCAATGAGCCAAAACGTTTATATAGCAGGTGCAGGTGTGATCACCGCCATTGGCAACAATGTGAGTGAACACCTGGCCGCCTTCAAAGCCGGTAAGGAAGGCATGGGGCCGATCACCCTGTTGCGTACCATTCATCAGGGTAAGCTTCCTGTTGCCGAGGTGAAACTCAGTAACGAGGAATTGGTGAGCATGACCGGCCTGCCCGATCGCACCAGCCGCACGGCCTTATTAAGCCTGATCGCTGCCCGTGAGGCAGTGGCTGATGCGGCCATCCCTGATCTGCACCAATGGCGCACCGGCTTCGTATCGGCCAACACCGTTGGCGGTATGGATAAGAGCGAAGACTTTTTCGTGAAGTTCCTCGAAGATAATAACAAAGGTAAATTGCGCGATGTGTATGATCACGAATGCGGCAGCATGACCGAGATCGTGGCCGATCAGCTTGGCGTTAAGGATGTGGTGACCACGATCAGTACAGCCTGTTCCTCATCAGCGAACGCCGTTTTCTACGGGGCTCGGCTTATTCGTAACAACATGGTGGATGTGGTGATCGCCGGTGGTGCCGATGCGCTGACCAAGTTCACACTCAATGGGTTTAATACCCTCATGATATTGGATAACGAACTGTGCAAACCTTTTGACCAGGACCGTAAAGGACTCAACCTGGGCGAAGGTGCCGGTTATGTGGTGCTGGTATCAGAGAAAGTAGCCGCTAGGTTGACCAAAGAGGTGATCTGCAAGCTGAGCGGTTATACGAACAGCAATGATGCCTACCATCAAACCGCATCATCGCCTGAAGGTACAGGGTCATATTTGGCTATGCAGGGCGCTTTGAAGAAAGCCGGGTTGGCCACAACGGATATCAGCTACATCAACTTACATGGAACGGGTACGGTGAATAACGATGATTCGGAAGGGACAGCCATCAAGCGTTTGTTCGACCCGCACTATCCGCCATTGAGCTCTACCAAATCGTTCACCGGGCATACGCTGGGTGCAAGTGGTGGGGTAGAGGCGGTGTTCTCGGTGTTGGCCATCAAACATCAGCTCATCTATCCTAACCTTCGTTTCAACAAGCGGATGGAGAACATGCCATTTGAGCCGGAGACAAAATACACTACTGATGTTCCGGTAGAACACGTCATGTCCAACTCCTTCGGGTTTGGCGGTAATTGTACATCTTTAATATTCTCGGCGGTTCGATCATGAGTATCTATATCCGGTCTTCGGCCTGCGTTTCGGCGCAACCTACTTTAAATGATCAGGGATTCCTGACCGATATCGCTGAGTACACTGGTACCCGGCTACCGGTCATTGACCCCGACTATAAAAAATACATCGACCTAAAGCTGATCAGGCGCATGAGCCATGTGATCAAAATGGGTGTAGCTGCTGCCAAGCAATGTTTAATGGACGCCGGTGTGGATATGCCGGGCGCCATCATCACCGGCACTGCCTTTGGCTGTATGGAAGATACCATCACTTTCATGACCCGTTTGGTGGAAGGTAACGAGGAGATGCTGCCGCCTACGGCATTCATCCAATCGACCCACAACACGGTTGCCGCTCAAATAGCTTTACTGCTGCAATGCCATAACTACAACAGTACTTACGTGCATAAAGGCGTATCGTTCGAGAGTGCTTTGACCGATGCGATCATGCTCCTGAATGAGCAAGATGCCGATACCGTATTGGTGGGTGGTACCGAAGAGATGGTAGATACCAGTTTTAAGGTGCTTACCCGTTTAGGACTGTACAGGCGTAAGCCCGTATCCAATCTCCAGCTCTTATCATCGACCGAAAAAGGGACCATGGGCGGCGAAGGCGCAGCCTTTGTTCTGTTGGGCAGTCAGCCTTCAGCTACCGATATGGCCAAACTGGATGCGCTGGCCACGCTCTACAAGCCTCATGATATTCATGCCGAGATACAGCGCTTTATAGACCGCCAAGGCATCGCTCTGAACGACATCGACCTGGTTATCTTCGGCAATAACGGCGACATCAAGAACGACCAAGCCTATCATGAACTGGTAGAAGGGATGTTCAAAGGCATACCCGTAGCTAATTACAAGCACCTGTGCGGGGAATATCCTGTGGCGTCATCCTTTGCTTTATGGATGGCCTCCAACATATTGAAGACCCAGACCATTCCACCAGTAGTAATGCAAGGGGAAGTGCCTGCCCAAGCTCCTAAAAGGATACTACTTTACAACCATTATCAAATGAAGTATCACTCACTGATGTTGGTATCGGCCGTTAACTAAGTATGAACGGTCAATTGTTCCACATAGAAGGTCTTGATCATCAGGACGGGCAACTATCAGCCTTGCTGCGCATGAACACTGACCATGTGATACTGAAAGGTCATTTTCCTGATCAGCCGGTAATGCCCGGAGCTTGTTTAGTGCAAGTGGTGAAAGATGTGATGCGAGAAGCGCTGAACACCCAATTGCTGTTGACCAACGCCAGTATGATCAAGTTCATCAGCATGATGATACCGCAAACGCACCCGACCTGCCATCTGACGGTTACGTACAAGCCATCAGACGACGAGCTGATCACCTTTACGGCTCAGATCAAGTCAAACGATGCGGTCTGTTTCAAGATGCAGGGAAAGTTCAGCAAAAGCTGATCACTACTTGGTAGCGTTGGCTTGGATGTACTCGGCCATGGTGTTCACATCCACCAATATCTTGCGGCCTTCGCGCGGATCTTTGATATCGATGCCGTACTCTTTCTTCAACAGCACGATCAGCTCAAGCGAATCTATCGAGTCAAGGCCCAATCCATCGCCAAATAAAGGTTCATCATCCTTGATATCGGCAGGGGTAAGGTCGGTAAGGTTCAAAAATTTGATGATCTGTTGTTTGAGTTGTTCTTTCAGTTCGGCAGTTTCCATTTAGATCAGATTCTTTCTTTTTAAGCCCAGATATGTAATGAACTGGAGCAGTACGGTAATAATGAGCAAAGGTACGATATTGTTCAATACGTCGGCAAGTTTTGCGTTTTCCAAGAACAACGCATAGTAAGCCTGTAAGCACCAATGCATAGGCGATATAGCAGCCGCGGACCTGAAAAAGCCTTGCATAGCAAATGTAGGAACCATTAATCCACCTATACAGGCCAGTATAACAATGGACACGGCCCCAAAGCCGTTAGCTTGGTCTTGTGTTTGGGTAAAGGTACCCACGCATATTGCATAACTTACGGCGCACCATCCGGTGGCCAGTGTGACAACGATCAATCCTAACACATCGCTCGGGGCGTTCAATTTGGGGAGACCGATGATAGGGAACAGCCATATGCCCATAGCAAAGATCACGGCCGCTTGCAGCACGGTCACCAGCATATAGGTTACCTGTTTAGAAGCGATGTTGACCATATAGCTGGTAGGCAGGGTCTTCAATCGTATAAAGCTTCCGCTGATCTTTTCGCGTACTACACTGCCTCCTAACGACATGATCACGAAGAACATGGCAAATATGGTCCAGGCGGGTACGTTATGTTGGGTCGCGTTCGGTGTTACCGCCGCGCCACCCTTCGATACCGGTACAGTACTGATGGTGTTACCGTTCTTGAGCATCTCGTTCTCCAGTTGCTGAGGTAAAGGCTCGTTGTTGATAGCAAAGTACAAACGGTGCAGGGTCTCGCGGCTTTCCACCATTTGCTGGGCACTGCCTATAGCACCCTGCACCGACAAGCGTATCGACTCCTGAAGAACCGGATTGTAATATATGGTAAGCGGATTATCGTTATTACCTTTCTTCACGCTGTCGCCATCAAGCCCGAACGATTTAAGTGCCTTATTGGTCACGTTCTGCGAACGTCGGGCTACTTTTATTGAAAAATCTGCCGGGATGATGATGCCGAGCATAGCATCCTTTTGATGCATGGCATCACTCATTTGAGCCGTGGTCAGTTTCGCGTCGGCCTCTTCTACCTTGAACAGGCCGATCTGCCCGATGGCATCGATGAACTGCTTACTGGCCTTGCCGCTATCGGTGTTGCTGATCAGTACGCTGAGGCGGTTCTTATTCACTAAACTGAAAGTGCTGTTCTGAATACTGGTGACCACTACGACCAGCACGATAGGCATAATGAACATCATGAGCAGACCTACCCTGTCGCGCAGCAGTATCCGGATGTCTTTAATGATAGTGGCTTTGAGTTTGAACATTAGTCGCGGTACTCCTTGCCGGTAAGGTCTAAAAATAATTGTTCGAGATTCTCATGCTGATGGGCTTGCAACAGGTTGTCCAGTGTGTCGTGTGCAATGATCTTTCGGTCATCGATCAGGGCTACGTCCTGGCAAAGTTCTTCGGCTTCACTCAATTGGTGCGAGGTGTATACAAGGGTAGTACCTCTTTCATTCAGCCCGATCAGGTAGTTGATGATAGCATGGCCGGTCTGTACATCGACACCCACGGTAGGCTCATCTAAAAAAAGAATAGCCGGGTCATGTATCACAGCAATGGCCAGGTTAACACGACGCTTCATCCCGCCCGAGAATTTTTGTACCTGTTTGTCGCGTACATCGTTCAACCCTAACACGTCAAGCAACTCATCGGTACGCTGAGTGATCGCCCGCTTATCAAGGCCGCTCCAGGCACCAAAGAATTGCAAGTTCTCTACCGGGCTCAGTTCCTGGTAAAAAGAAAAATCCTGCGGTACGTAGCCAAAAAGCTTATTCACCGCACTTTTGTGCTGGCCAACCTCCAGACCCAACATTTTGATGTGGCCCTGTTGAGCTTGCAGAACGCCGGTCATGAGGCTGATGAGGGTGGTCTTACCCGCACCATTTGGGCCAAACAAGCCAAAGCGTAAACCTTTAGCCACTTTAAGGCTTAGATCACTAAATGCCAAACCAGCGTTACCCGGATAGCCAAAGCTGATATGATCGATATCTATCGCTAACTGATCTGCCATTTTATCTTCTTCAAACTTTCAAAAGCTTGTTGTTCAACATCAGCTATACGGATCAGGTGGTCACCCATCACGTCAAAATCTTCCTGACTGCTCAACCGGCCTTTATAGATACCAGCCGCATGCACAGCGGCCGTGCGCCACATATCACCGGCTTGAGTGAACATCTTGGATATTTCGATCAGGCCATGACCGGGTAAGTAAGCATCGGCTTCCTGCAAAAAAGCTGCATAAATATAACGAAAACCGCCACCACCGGTACCGATCTCCTCTTGCATGCGCACCAATTGAGCCAGATACAGCTTTGCCTTTTCCAAGCCTAACTGATCACGCCACTTTTTGATCTTTTTGCCGGTGTTACATATGCCGCTGATCCCTGCAAAGCTGCCTGGTATCTGCAGCATGTTGTAAACGTTCTTTTTGATACCCTTAACGATCGATCGCTTGATGCGGTCGTCGCTCAATTCTACATCTCCTTTTGGGTAGTAGATCTGGCCATTGGGCGCTAGCGCTCCTTTAGCAAAACGAACGCGCTCCAGCTCATAACTGCCCAAAGTGGTGGCATTCTCCATGATGGGGTCGCTGATGAGGTAATCCTCGCCTTTGCGCCCGTAAACCACCAGGTTATGGCCGTTGAAATGGAAGCGGTACTCACGTGGGAAATAGGGTAGATAGTAAACGCCTACTTGGCAGCCTACCGGTTGCCCGTTGGCCAGGCATTCATCCAAAAATGCCTTTGCGCGTTCCTTAGAAAAGAACTTTTTGCGTACCACCGGTATGCCCAGTGAGCGGCAGGTACGCCTGAATATATGACCCGGTAACGTGCGGAATGCGATGGCCGGACCGTGATTAATCTTGATGAACGGGATGTTAGCAAAAAAGAGGCCTGCCCCGATACCAAAAACAAGAGGTTCTGTCAGTTTGCCGTTCGTACGGGTATTTAACAGGTCACGCGTTACGCCCGATTCGCAATGAGCCGCCTGATGGTGTTCAAACTCGGTCATCGTGCACGGTCATGGTTCTCAGATCATCTACGGTGGTGTTAAATGCCAGCGCGTACTTCTGAAGTTTTGTATCATTAAGGCCCTTGAATACCTCAGGTTTTAAATGTCTTTTTACCTGCCATTGCCAAAAGCCGGTATAGTCGGCCACAAGGGCAACGTCCATTAGCCTATATTCCATAAAGAAATAGATCGGGCTGGCCTGGCCATCCAATACCTTTTGCTTAGCCACTGCAATGCGCTTGTCGATATCTTCCCAAGCTACATTAAGTGCCTGTATCTTGACATCCCAGCCGCTGCTCAGCTCGGTAGTGTATTTGCCGCTGGCATCAGTAGCATAACAAACCTCTTTGGTGATACGGCCAAGGGCGCCCGGGTCTTGTGGTATCTCGTCCTTCTTCATCTTGTCTTTTTACCGCCAGCGATCTAAACTACGGTCAGCATCGCATACATATACGAAAAACGCGCGCTTTCAGGTACTAATAATAAAATACGTTCGCCCTTTTTTAGCTTGCCACTGTTGAACAGCTCATTGATCATCAAGTATATCGATGCCGCGCCAACGTTACCTACGGTGTACAGGTTGATGAACCATTTATCGTAAGGGATGCCGCCGCCGTACTCCTGGATCATATCATAGATCTTACTGCGGAAAAAGTTGCTGGATATATGTGGAAGGAACCAATCGATGTCATCAGCGGTAAGTCCTTTGCGTTCAAATATCTCTTTGATCTTTTGGCCGCCGCGAGGAACGATATTATCGCTCAGCAGGCTAATATCCTGTTTCACGCTAAAGATCGACTGGTTCATGATCTCCTCAGGGGTGAAGTCCATAAAGCCTTTCAAAGAACCGTCGGCCTGTTTCTCACCACCCATATACATACAAGTGTTCATGTCGTTGGCGTATGATACCCCTTCGATCCAATCGATCCGTAACGACTGGCCTTCAGGGTTAGGGGTGTCGCTTAACAGGAACGCCGAAGCTCCGTCAGACAACATCCAGCGCAGAAACTCTTTAGAGAACGCGATGTAGGGGTTAGCCTCCATCTCGATCAGCTTTTGGCTCTCTTCTTCGAACACATCAGACACCAGCAAGCCCGAAAAGCGCTCAGAACCTGTAGCTACCGCTTTTTTGGTGTCGCCTGCTTTAATGGCTAAGTAAGCATATTTTAAAGCATGCATACCTGCACAGCAAACACCGGCAGGCGATACCACCTCAATGCTGCCTATCTCTGGCACCTGGCCGTGGGTCATTACACCGTGGCTGGGCATCACCTGATCGGGCGATGATGTACCGCAAGCCAATAACTGTACCTCCCTGATCTTGTCAGGTTGGTCGCTAAAAAGCGCCTTAATGGCCTCAGCGGTCATTTGCGCGTTGGTATGAGTGCTTTTACGTTCCTTATTTAAAGCATAATAACGATTGGTGATACCGTTATTGCGGAGCACGATCTTTTTTGATTTCGACGGCTTATTGTTGATGTAACCTAAGTACTCCTCCATCTCATCGTTCGACACAGGGTCGTTCGGAAAATAAGCGGAGGTATGATTAATATAAACGTTGTTAGACATGTACTTTAAAGATTAGCAACTTGTAAATATCTCAATTTTGTTCGGTTGATACGCTTTGGAAAAAACGGACGCAAAAATATCGCATCCAGCGTCAACAATATAGGCGCTCCCAAGAACAGCGCTATAAAAAGGTAATATTTGAAAACACTTAACCATGGGGTCTTGTGCTTGCGTTTCGAAATAAATTTTGCCCAGGCCGCAAATATTGGCTTGGCCCGGGCCTCAGTGAACATGAGCGGATACTTGATCACTACAGCTTTCTCTTTCAAGAGTGCCGCTTGCAGGTTATCAAGGTCATCGTTCTCGAGATGTTCGTTCACGATCTGGCCATATACCTTGGTGTGCGCAATGTCATCATCGGCAACACCCGGTTTAGGGAAAATGTTCAGGTAGCGGTCCTTTTTACCTGATAACATCCAGTAAAAAATGGTAACAAAGCTCACCACATTGGGATGCTTATCGACCAAAGCGATATTCCCTACCAATTTAGCACCAGCGTTGTGCAACGCCATCCTGACCCGCACGTAAGCGTTGACCCACATATTGCGCGCTGCACTGATGGTCACTACCGGTGTATCCTTGATCAGCTTCCTGAAATGCGGATCGTTCAGCAAAGAGTTGGTAGGTATACTGGGCGACAAGAACCATGGTTGATAGCCCAAGATGACCAGGTCGTAATGTTCGTACTGATAGCTGATCGGCTTTACGGCCTCTGGTATACTCAATACGCATGATGGCATAACCGAAAAAAAGCGGCTACCTGTCCACGGGAAGTCATAGTCGGAAACCGTTCTATACGACACCTTATCTACCAAGGCACCAGCCTCGACCAACGGAGCAGTGAAGGCATCAATAATTTGCCCCATTTGTCCCGATTGCGTGAAGTATATGGCTAAAATCCGCTTATGCATTTTGCAGCAAAGTTAAAGATCTTCGGCATGTAGTGTTTTTGAAATTTTGCAGTAGCTGTTTATGGCTGCTTTTACAACATCAGGCTGGCTCTTGTAATTCCTGATCACATGCTGTTTGTCCTTCTCTATATCCTTGCGATAATGCACGATCTTGGGTACATTCTCTTGTATGGTCAATCTTAAAAAATGGAACTCGGCGTTGTCGGTATCATTCTTCAGGGCGTTCTCTAATTTATAAGCACCTTCCCTAAAAAGGTTCAGTTTGTGCGCAGGGACCTTCACTTTGCCTGCCTTACGCATCAGCAACACACCTTCGTAACCTTTTTTATCGTTCTCTTTAAGCGCCGATGCCTTAACCACATCGATCTCATCATTGATGTCTTTTAATTCGCCAGCCTCCATTACCTTGTAAAAGGCCGCTTTATCAAATCTTTCCTGGGCGACAGCTTTATTTATCGCCCCGGCACCTATCCATATAAGAGCAGCAAAGATCGGCGCTGCTCCACGCTTAAAATTCATGTTACCAAACATAATTAATTATCAGTACATAAGCCGTATCAGGTACGTATTTGTAAGTGCTTTCTTATCTTACCTGTTACCTGATGCGGTGTGAAGCAACAAATGCGATATAAATGCCTTAAGATCCATTTACTTTCGCTTACTTTGGGGTTGCGTTATTGCGATTCCGCTGTAGTTGATCACCAAAGCAAGACACGCAAAGGCCATTAAGGTTTAAAGTTTAGCTACGGATGAGTAATAAGTTATTTGCAGATCAGTGGGCGGTCATACTGGGTGGTTCCAGTGGATTTGGCCATGCAACGGTCGAAAAACTGGCCCGTAACGGCATGAACGTTGCACTGCTGTACCGCGAACCAGCCTTTACTGAAAAGCCACTGCTCCAAAAGCTTGATGCCTTGGCGCAAGAATGCATGGTGACTATACTGCCTTTCAACATCAACGCTCTGGAAACCTCAGGTCGGGAGCGATTCCTTGAAAAGTTCCAGGAGACCGCACCTAAACATAGTGTAAAGCTGTTGTTACACAGCATAGCGCGCGGGAACCTGAAGCCCTTGGTGACCGAAGATAAGAATGCTGATACATTGAGTACGCTATCGGCCGAGGATATACAAATGACCACCTATGCTATGTCCAACAGTTTGTTGGATTGGACCAGATCGTTGCTTCAGCATGATCTTTTTCAGCCCGATGCGAGAGTGATCGGACTCACCAGCGAGGGGGCGCATAAGGTTTGGGAGGGCTATGCCGCTATATCACTAGCCAAATCATCGTTAGAGAGCCTGGCTAAATACATGGCCGTGGAATTTGCACCTTACGGCTTAAAGACGAACGTGATCCAAGCCGGTATCACCGCTACCGCATCATTGAAAAAGATTCCAGGCAGTGATAAGCTGATCGAGATAGGGGAGACCCGCAACCCGATGGGGCGTATCACCAAACCGGAAGACGTTGCGAATGTTATATATCTCCTTTGTATGGCTGAGGCATTTTGGATCAACGGTGCCCTGATACACGTTGACGGCGGCGAACATTGCAACTGATACACACTACTGCTTTTACGTATGACAGATCTTATACTAAACCATCTTCCTTATAAATCGTCTTTCCGTTTTGTGGACAACATATCGGCATTGAGCGAGGACGGTGTTCAAGGTGATTATACGCTGAGGCATGATGCCTTTTTTTACGAGGATCATTTTGAAGACAACCCGGTGACCCCGGGCGTGATCATTACTGAGATCATGGCGCAGATCGGTTTAGTGGTGTTAGGGATATTCCTGATCATGAAGGAGACCGACCACAGTTATACGGATGACGCCTCGATGTATCCGCTCCTCACGTCGACCGATGTGTCGTTCTTTAAAATGGTGTTACCCGGTCAGAAAGTGACCGTAATATCCAAAAAACAATATTTCCGCTTTGGTAAATTAAAGTGCCAAGTAGAGATGTTCGACGGTCAACATGAACTGGTGGCAAGAGGAACGTTCTCGGGCATCATTAAAAAGATCGATATCAAAAAGAATAATGGCTAAGCGCGTTGTGATCACCGGTATGGGTGTGGTATCGCCCAATGGGGTGGGCATCCCAGCCTTTCTGAACTCTTTACAACAGGGTACTTCAGGCATTAAATTCATGCCGCATTACCGTGAGCTTAATTTTAGCTGCCAGGTAGCGGGTATGCCTGCCTTTGAGTGGAGTATCCTGAAAGATTACATTTCGGAAGTGGTGCTGCACGGCCTCAAAGGGACCAACATAGGTTATGGCCTTGTTGCCGCGCTTGATGCCTGGGCCGATGCAGGCTTGGAGCGTGAGACCGTTGAGCCGCGCTGGGATACCGGTTGCATATTCGGGAACAGTGTGGCCGATACCGAGGCCATGAAGAATGTGATCACCCGGGTAGATAACAAAGAGGTAAAGAAATTAGGGTCACGTGTGGTGGAACAGGCCATGAATAGCAGTGTGACCTCCTATATATCGGGCAGGTTAGGGCTGGCCAATAAGGTGATGACCAATTCGGCCGCATGTGCCACAGGTACGCAGGCCATTTTAATGGGCTACGAGTATATTAAACATGGTTATGCACCACGCATGCTGGTGGGTAGCGCTGAGCATGTGGACACCTACGTATACGGCGCATTTGATTCGATGCGCGTACTGTCACGCAAGTTCAATGACGAGCCCGAGCGAGCATCAAGACCCATGAGTGCTACTGCCGGAGGCTTTGTCCCGGGATCAGGTGCCGGTGCCATGATATTGGAAGACCTGGATGTAGCGTTAGAGCGTGGCGCTCACATTTACGCTGAGATATTGGGTGGTGCCACCAACTCTGGCGGGCAACGTTTGGGCGGCACCATGACGGCCGCAAATTCGGTAGGAGTGGTGCGCTGCGTCACCGAGGCTATTGAAAGGTCGGGTGTTCATACTAATGATATCGACCTCATCAGCGGTCATCTTACCGCCACTAATGCCGACAGGCAGGAGATACAGAACTGGGTACAGGCCCTGGGCCGCAGGGGCGACAACTTTCCGCTCATCAATTCCGTAAAATCAATGATCGGTCACTCGCTCAGCGCGGCCGGATCGATCGAGGCGGTGGCATCGGTATTACAGATCGTGCATGGTTTCGTTCACCCCAACATCAACTTCGAGGACCCTAACCCGGCCATCACTGATCTGGTAAGTTTGAACAATATTCCTACCGAAATGATAAAAAAAGAAGTTAATATTGTAGCTAAAGCCAATTTTGGCTTTGGCGATGTTAACTCGTGTTTGATCTTAAGTAAATACACTCAATAAATGACAAGACAAGAGATATTAGATGAACTTAAAATAGTTATCTCACCATACACTACTCATAAAGATAAACTTGCCGAGATGAACGATGATACTGACCTGCTTAAAGATCTGCAGATCAACTCGGCCAACCTGGTCGATATCATTATTGATGCGGAAGCCAAATATGATATCGAGATCGATTATGATTCGGCCGATAAGATGATGAACGTAGGTACTTGTATCGACGTGATCAGCGAAAAGCTAAATGAAAAAGCATGATCAGTGCAGGCAATGATATCGTATCATTAGCCCATACTGATAAGGTCCGCACAGAGCGGCCGGCTTTCTATAAAAGGATACTTTCCCCCACTGAGATAGAGCGGTATGAACAGGGATATCACCAGTCCATGCCGCTTCATCATTATGTATGGTTGTCATGGTCGGCTAAAGAGGCTGCCTTTAAATTTCTTCAAAGACACCATCCTCACTTAGTATTCTCGCCTACCAAGTTTACCGTCATAAATCTTACTCCACCTACAGAGGAACCATCTGTTACGGTAGTCAAAGAGCTAAACGATCGAATATTTGATACGGATAAAGGCTATCATGGTCGCATACTTCATGATAAACACACACTTTATTTTCGCTCATTCTCCTCACAGGAAGTGATACATACCCTCGTTAGCAACGACCAAAGCTTTAACAACATCCGCTGGGGTTTACTGCTCACCGATGACGATTCGCCGGCGGGGTTGTCCGCTGCGGTCAGGGAAGCGGCTACGGAAAGGCTCCACACTCTTTACGGCCAAAGTGCCGTGATCACAAAAGATGAACGGGGGATACCGTTGATCAGTAGCTCAGGAATTGATAGTACCGAGCCAATTTCATTATCGCACCACGGTCAATACGTGGGTTATGTGTTCAATAATAGGTGAGCGCATTATTCTTGGCTATCGTCGTCCTCTTCCAAATGGAAGAATGAGAATGACGAATGGCCATACCGCCGTTGCTCGGTAAAATTGAAATGATTGCTCAGGTTTTGCATTGACTGGTGCTCAACGATCAGCATTCCGCCCGGCAGTAGCAAGTTCTTCTCAAAAATGATCTTGGGTATCTCGGGTATGCGGCTCAGATCGTACGGAGGGTCGGCAAAAATGAGATCATATTGTTCTGTCTCCATCTCCAGGTACTTAAATACATCTGCTTTATACGTGCTAATTTGCGTCAGTCCGTGCTTGCGTGCAGTACCTTTAAGGTAATTGATGCAGTGTATGCTACGGTCAACAGCGGTAACACTCTGGGCAAAGCGCGATGCAAATTCAAGTGCCAGGTTACCGGTCCCGCTGAACAGGTCGAGCACCTTGATGCCTTCCAGATCTATTTGATTTTGCAGGATATTGAAAAGAGCCTCCTTTGCCATATCGGTAGTAGGCCGTACCGGGAGGTTTTTGGGAGGGTCTAACCGAAGCCCTTTTAAGCGTCCGCCAATGATGCGCATAATGGCAGTGAGGTTATTGCCAGCAATTGGTGCTTAGCAAAGCGGTCGGGTATGTTGGCTACCGTAATAGTGTTCAACTGCACCGACTTGAACATAGTAGAGAGCAGGTCAGTGTAACGTTGGTTGCCTTCGGCGATCATGCCGCTCAGGATCAAAGTGACTTTGCTCATGTCGAGCTTAAGTTGCTGACAGATGAACGCCGCATAATAGGCCAGCTCATCCTCATGACCGAACTCAAAAGTGTTGAACAATTGCAGCGAACTATTCTGAAAGTAGGCGATATCGAACTGGCCGTCGCAGATGTTCACGTACAACTCATCACCTGATGGTTGAGCGCTGGCAATAGCCTTTAACCAACCTTTTGCACCGAACAATGTACGAGCGGTACCAAAGCGGTTCAAGGCCTCGGCCTGTGTTTGGGTGATCTTGAACACCACCTCATTGTTATCGTCTAAAGGCTGGGCCATCACGGTATCAGTGGCATGCACGTCTAAAAATCGGGCTATTTCTGTAATGCCGTCTTCCTCAAATACTATTTGAGGTACCAGCGTAAAGTTGGCCGATCGCACAGCGGTGATCACGTCCTGATAACCAAAGTTGAGCACCTCCTGCACCTCGCCGGGCGAAGTAAGTTCGGCGATCGGTGCATCTTTACGCCAAACCATCAATTGTTGACCGTAAAGTACAGACAAAGAGAACCTTTGTTCACCAAGCAACAGCGTCAAAGTGTAATGGCCTACCTCCAGGTGGCTAAAACTTGGGTCAATGTAATGGTATAAGGCGTCGTTCATCAGTAATGCACAAAAATAACTATTTTTTCGTTTGCTTTGTTGAGTTTTGTGCCATAAAGCCATGCCAGCAAGCGAACAGATCAGCGCATCATTTCCTTTCGAACCTGCACCTCAGCAACGTGAGCTGTTCGGCAAGTTGCACCAGTTCTTGCTGAGCGATAACGGTTACGAGTGCTTCCTGCTGAGAGGATATGCCGGTACCGGTAAGACAACCGTGCTCAGTGCCCTGGTAAAGGCTTTGCGAGCGTACAATTTAAAGTCAGTACTGTTGGCGCCTACCGGTAGGGCCGCTAAGGTGATCACCGGCTATTCAGGGCGTAAGGCCTTCACCATACATAAGCGGGTCTACCGTAAACGCTCGGCCATGAATGTGGATGACATGTTCATGCTGGCCACCAATCTGTCTGAAGATACTTTGTTCATTGTCGACGAGGCCTCCATGATATCTGACGAGGCCATGGGCACCGCTCGAGATACGCTTCTGCGTGATCTGGTGAACTATGTTTACAACACCAAGAACTGCAAGTTGATGTTGGTAGGCGATACGGCACAGCTTCCGCCCGTCGGTTCTGAGTATAGCCCTGCATTGGATGCCAGCATATTGAGCGAGGACCTGGGTCTGCAAGTGTTCAGTTTTGAATTGACCGAAGTTTTAAGGCAACAAAAGAATTCGGGTATACTGCATAATGTGACCGCCGTACGGGAGTTGATCAGGCACGAAGAAGCCAACTATCCTCAGATCGTGACCAAAGGGTACAAGGATGTATACCGCATGACCGGTGAGCGGCTGGAAGAAGGGTTGAGTTATGCGTATGGTAAATATGGTTTCGACGGCACTTTGGTTATCTGCCGGTCAAATAAGAACGCTAACCTGTACAATCAACAGATCCGTAACCGCATACTCATGCGTGAGGAAGAACTGACCGGCGGCGACCAGATCATGGTGGTGCGTAACAACTACTTTTGGCTGCAAGGGGGCGAAGAAGCAAGCACAGGATTTATTGCCAATGGCGATATCGCCCGTATCAAAAGAGTAAGGCGGATAGAGGAACTGTATGGATTCCGGTTCGCTGATGTGCAGATCGAGTTCATTGACTATGCAGAGGACCCGGTGATCGATTGCAAGGTATTGCTCGAAGCGCTGTATGCTGACTCGCCGGCACTATCTGCTGATGATCAGAAGCGATTCTTTTTGGAGGTGATGAAGGATTACGAACATTTACCTACCCGGCGCGAGAAACTGGCCGAACTTAAACTTAATCCGTATTACAACGCTTTACAGATCAAGTTCGCTTATGCCGTCACCTGCCATAAAGCACAGGGTGGCCAATGGGAGGCCGTATTTATTGACCAGGGGTACCTGACCGAAGAAATGTTAAATACCGACTTCCTCCGATGGTTCTATACCGCATGTACCCGCGCCACTACTGAACTTTTCCTTGTCAATTTCAATCAGCGCTTTTACGCCGCACCAGCCGAAGGGTAACCGTCTCGAAACACAAAGAGCACCTGTGATAACAGATGCTCTTTGTGTTTTAGTCACGAACTGCGATCAATAATGTGGGTCTTTTATTTTAAAGAAAACTACAGCTACTAAAAATAGCAAAGAAAGAAATGCAGTAAATGAGCTAAATGTGGAAGTGAATGCCTTTCTCATGGTCTCTTCTTTTTAGGTGTACGTATGGTAAACGATACGACAATTATAGCAAGATTGATACTGGAAATAGCCTCAGAGCGCATTTTTACAAGTTCATCAACGTTTCAGGTCAATGATCACAGATCGCACAATACTGTGGTATAAAGGTTGTGAATAAAGAAAACGAGTAGTTTTTGTCCACGTAGACAATGTTACACAAAGTGTGGATAATTGAGTAGTTGTGTATACATCTTGCTGAATTACAGTTCAAAGTTGAGTTGCTGATCAGTGCCAGGTCATTATATCCAAGCGCTGAATACAATTGTATCAGCCATTTTTGACCTGATGAAGTTTGATGGTGAAGGTCGTGCCCTTATTTACCACGCTGCTCACCTCTATGCGACCATGGTGCTGTTCAACGATCTGCCTTGATATGCTGAGTCCTAACCCTGTTGAGCGTTCTCCTTTGAGCCCCTGCCGGCCTGAGCGGGTAAAGCGATCGAACAGTTGCGGCAACAGGTCAGGCGGAATGCCCACGCCATGATCCATTATCTCAATGGTCACATGGTTATCCTTCTCGCTCAGAGTGATCTCAATGGGGGAGTTTTCCTTAGAGAACTTGGCTGCGTTGCTGATCAGGTTATCCATCACCCTTTGAAACTTTTCCTGGTTCACTTCCGCATATACGGGATAAGTAGGTGCATGCAAAATAATCGGGTTGTCCACCGCGCCTGGTCGCTGCCAGATCCTCACCACATCTTGCAATAGGTCCTTTAGGTTCACCAGCACGAACTCCATATGGCTGCTATTATCATTACGCGCAACTTCTAACAGGTCATTAATGATCGCAAAGGCCTTGCGGCATGATGTTTTGATCATGCTCACGTTCTCTTTGGTGTCTTCGTCCAACTCATCCATCTCCATCAGCATGGCTATCGATTCTACCGCCCCTATCGGGTTGCGCAGGTCATGTGCCACCATGCCCAGTACATCGTTCTTGAACAAGCTTGCGCGTTCTATCTCCTCATTCTTTTCTTTAATGATCTGGAGCTGCATGTACTGATCGGCACGGTATGAGTATATGTGCCTCGATATAAAGAAAAAGATGAGTAAAAGGCAAAGCAGCAGCAATTCATTATAAATGATCTGAGTGGGGTCGGCATGTACATACAGTAGCAGTAAGCTGAAGAATAGCCAGTTGACGATGGTAAGTAAAAGGCTTTCCTGGTACTCAAAGGTGTAAACGCCAGCTACGGCAATCAGCGCGATCAGGTAAATGATGATGCTTGAGCTTGGGTCGGACGTGGCCACAAAGTTGAAGAACATGCCGCATAACGACAGGTAAATACAAAAGATGATCACGTAGAACAGGGCATACGATATCGCATTTTTACGCCAGCTATACTGCCTGGCCAGTTGATGGCCTGCTACATAGAATAATGGAGTGAGTAACAAACAGGCCCAATTAGCCAGGTTGAACTCAGGGAAATTGTGGATGTGGGTGACGCTAACTGGTAACAGACTTAAGAAAGCTCTGATACACAGGTTTAGCCCAAAAAAGATCATGCACGCAACTTGTACGGTGTCAAGGTTCTGTTGCATGTATAGGCGCTGATAGCTGGCCCGGTACGCTTTAGGTATACTTTTGAAATAATAGGTTTTCAAAACACTTATTGGATACCTATAAAACTAAAAGTTATCTACTAAAATAAAGGTGTGTTGAGTCCGATTTTCTCCGAATGTTGTATTAATAACTCCTGAGTTAATTATGGCTGTCTTTTCGATTAACGATCAGGTGGATGCTAGAGCAAAGCAGATAGCATGACCGTGCGATATATCTATAGACAAACAAAACGGCCGCCCGGAATATTGACCAATTAGACAAATTGTCGCTGAAAATTGGAAATAGCTGACTTTTTTTCACTAATTGTTGAATGGCAAATAGTTTGACTAACACTAAGTACCATGAATTTTAACAACTTTACCATAAAAGCACAGGAGGCCGTGCAGAAGGCATCCGAGATAGCCACCGGCAATCAGCAGCAGGCCATTGAGACCGCGCACTTGCTCAAAGGCTTATTAATGGTCGATGAGAACGTGGTAAGCTACCTGCTCAAAAAACTGAACGTGAACATTAGCAGGTTGAACGAAACACTCGACAACCAGATCCAAGCCTTCCCTAAAGTAAGCGGAAGCAATATCTATCTTTCGGCCAATGCCAACGCTGCTTTGCAAAAAGCGCAGAGCTATTTAAAAGAATTTAAAGATGAGTTCGTTTCGGTAGAGCATATCCTGATGGGTATCTTATCTGTGAACGATAAAGTGAGCGCCGCTCTTAAGGACTATGGCGTGAACGAAAAGGACCTTAAAACGGCCATCGTTAGTTTGCGTGGCGATAGCAAGGTGACCGGCCAAAATGCCGAGGCCACTTATAACGCCTTAAACAAATATGCGCGTAACCTGAACGAGTATGCTGAATCAGGTAAGCTGGATCCCGTGATCGGTCGTGATGAAGAAATCCGCCGAGTGATCCAGATCCTGAGCCGCCGCACCAAGAACAACCCTGTATTGGTGGGTGAGCCTGGTGTAGGTAAAACAGCTATAGCCGAAGGTATCGCCTTTAGGATCATCAAAGGTGATGCGCCCGATAACCTCAAGAGCAAGACCGTTTTCTCACTGGATATGGGTGCACTAGTAGCCGGTGCCAAATATAAAGGCGAATTTGAGGAACGCTTGAAGGCGGTAGTGAATGAGGTGATCAAGAGTGATGGCGAGATCATCCTGTTCATTGATGAGATCCATACACTGGTGGGAGCTGGTGGTGGCGAGGGTGCGATGGATGCTGCCAACATCCTGAAACCTGCCCTGGCCCGTGGCGAGCTGAGAGCCATAGGCGCTACCACACTGAACGAGTATCAAAAATACATCGAGAAAGATAAAGCCCTCGAGCGTCGTTTCCAACGCGTGATGGTGGAAGAGCCTGATGCTGCCGATGCCATATCGATCCTGCGTGGCTTGAAGGAGCGTTATGAAACACACCATAAGGTGCGCATCAAGGATGAGGCCATCATTGCTTCAGTAGAGATGTCGCAAAGGTATATCGCCGACCGTTTTTTGCCTGATAAGGCTATCGACCTGATGGATGAAGCAGCCAGTAAGCTGCGTTTAGAAATGAATTCGGTACCCGAAGCGGTTGATGAATTGGAGCGACGTATCATGCAGCTCGAGATCGAGCGCGAGGCCATCAAGCGCGAGAACGATGATCGCAAGGTGAAAGAACTGAGCGAGGAGATCGCCAACCTGTCTACCGAACGGGATTCACTGCGTGCTAAATGGCAGGGCGAAAAGGATCTGGTGGATGGTATCAACAGTAAGATCGAAGCTATAGAAGCATACAAACTGGAAGCCGAACAAGCTGAAAGAGCCGGTGATTATGGTAAAGTAGCCGAACTGCGTTACGGCCGCATCCGTGAGACCGAGGCAGAGGTAGAGAAACTAAAAGCAGCCCTACGCGAGAACCAGGAAGATCACCGCATGCTCAAAGAAGAGGTGACCGCCGATGATATCGCCGGTGTGGTATCCCGCTGGACCGGTATCCCGGTATCTAAAATGATCCAAAGTGAGCGCGAAAAGCTGTTGCACCTGGAAGAGGAACTGCACAAACGCGTGGCAGGGCAGGAAGAGGCCATTGAGGCGATCAGCGATGCCATACGCCGCAGTCGTGCCGGTTTGCAGGATAAACGCCGCCCTATAGGTTCATTCATCTTTTTAGGTACTACGGGTGTAGGTAAAACGGAGTTGGCTAAAGCATTGGCCGAGTTCCTGTTCAATGATGAGCAAAGCATGGTACGTATCGATATGTCGGAGTACCAGGAACGCCATGCGGTAAGCCGTTTGATCGGTGCGCCTCCGGGCTACGTAGGCTATGATGAAGGCGGACAACTGACCGAGGCCGTGCGCCGCAAACCATACAGCGTGATCCTGCTCGACGAGATCGAGAAGGCACACCCTGATGTGTTCAACATATTGCTACAGGTGCTGGACGATGGCCGTTTGACCGACAACAAAGGTCGCGTGGTCAACTTCAAGAATACCATTGTGATCATGACATCCAATATTGGTTCGCACATCATTCAGGAGAACTTCCAGAATTTTGAGGACAGTGATAAGGAAGAAGTGATGGCACGTACCAAGAACCAACTGTTCGAATTGTTGCAAAAGACCATTCGTCCGGAGTTCTTGAACCGTATAGATGAGGTGATCATGTTCACTCCACTGGGTCGCGATGAGATAGCCGATATCGTGAAGCTGCAATTCAAAGGTTTGCAGGCCACGCTGCAGGAAATGGGCATCCACATGGAGGCCTCTGACGAAGCACTTGATTGGCTGGCCCAACTGGGTTACGACCCGCAATATGGTGCACGTCCGCTTAAACGGGTGATCCAGAAAAAGATCCTGAACGAGCTGAGTAAGCAAATATTGGCTGGTAAGGTAGATAAGGACAGCAAGATCAAGCTGGATATGTTCGACAACCAGTTCGTATTCCTGAACGAGTAAGACGCCAGGTAACTACATAGCGAGTTAAATTATATAAGGGAATTGCCAAGGATGCAGTTCCCTTTTTTGTTGCTGTTCAAGCACAAGATTCGTAGACTAAAAAGAAAGGACCTTTAGCGATTATTTTATAAGTGCAGCATTTGACACACGGGCTATTCGGCCAGCAGCGTGATCTCAGTTTTGCTGAACATCTCGCGGCGGTCGTCGCCATCGGTCAGGTCAACGATCACCTGGTCGCCAATAATATCGTTAATGTAGCCGTTGCCATTTGGCGTGCTTACGGCGTCGCCTATTTTAAATTCCATAATTCATCTGTGTATTAATGATGTAGATGCCGCCACATGTTAGGGTTGTCGCGGTAATGACTAATGTGTTCAATGATCTCTTCTACCTGGGCCAATTCCAATCTGATGGCCCCGTCGGCCGTATAGGAGAATAGCCTTCCCGGGTCTTCAAAGGTTATATAGCCCATATAATTAGGGTCGTCATGTTTTTGCAAATGCAGCTCACTGCTCTTGGTCACTTCGGCATTAGCATCGCCATTGGTAATGTCTTTAAACACACTGTATGTGTAAGTGATAACCTCGTGGCCATTGCTATGGAACAAAGTATCTGGAATGATCATTAGCGGCAGCTGCTCGCTTATTGAAAAAAATATGGCCGACATAACTTACAACACGTTTCCCTTCATATATACTGAATGATCATAAGTCCAAAAAAGTTTGACCTGAAGGCGAGTGAATGAGGTAAGGCAACATCAAAAATAATTAATGGCCTCCTCTTGCATTTGAACAAAACATGTACGACAATTGTGATATCATTTTAATATCAAATTGAATAGACATGGAAACTGAACGTATATTGAAACCGCTTAATGGTTATGTAGCGGTGGTCCTGGCCTTGGTAGCTGTTGTTGTAGGGTTGGTACTGGCCATCAACATCCCTTTATGCGCAGTGGCTGGAGTGATCGTGGGTGTGATCTTACTTAAAGGACTGATCATTGTTGGGCCAAATGATTCGAAGGTGTTGCTGCTGTTCGGTAAGTATGTGGGCAGTGTGGATCAAAGCGGCCTGTTCTGGGTCAATCCGTTTTACTGGCGCATAGGTGTATCGTTAAAGGCCCGCAACTTCGAGAGCGAGCTGATCAAAGTGAACGATAAGATGGGTAACCCGGTACTCATCAGCGTGATCCTGGTTTGGAAGGTACAGGACACTTACAAGGCCTCGTTCGCCGTTAATGATTATATCCAATTCGTGCGCATACAAACCGATTCAGCCGTGCGTAAATTGGCCGGCAGTTTCCCCTACGATCACTTTGAGGATGAGCAGGCCCACATCACCCTGAGTACTAATTTTGAGGATGTGAACAATGCCCTTGAAAAGGAGATAGCTGAGCGACTGCACATGGCAGGTATCGATGTGATCGAGGCCCGTATCGGTCACCTGGCCTACGCGCCCGAGATAGCGCATTCGATGTTGCGCCGTCAGCAGGCATCGGCCGTGGTGGCTGCCCGCCACAAGATCGTGGAAGGTGCCGTAGGTATGGTAGATAGTGCTTTGAAGTTATTATCAGAAAAAGAGATCATTCAGTTTGACGATGATAAAAAGGCCACCATGGTAAGCAACCTGATGGTAGTACTTTGCGGCGACCGCGAAACACAGCCGGTAGTGAACACTGGCACGTTATATCAATAGTTTGGTAAGAGGAGAAAGAAAGCATGGCTGATAAAAGGTCGTTCGCGTTGCGGGTAAATGCTGAAACGCTAAAGGCGATAGAGAAATGGGCGGCCGATGATTTCAGGAGTGTGAACGGGCAGATCGAGTGGTTACTGCACAAGGCGCTGACCGAAAGCGGCAGGTTAAAAAAGAAGGACGAAGAGGCTGGTAAAAAATAAACGGTCACTCAACGCACTTATTTGATCCATATTAATTTTAACCAGTGCAGTTCCCTGTCAATATCCATTTAGGCCATACCGTTATCCCAGTGCACCTGGTGTGCGAGGTGCTGGCCTATGCCATAGGCTACCGGTATTACAATTATTTGCGCAGGCACCGGCATGATCCTATCAATGATAATCAGCGTATGCTCATTTTCATCGGTGCGGCGGCTGGGGCATTTGTGGGGTCACACCTATTGGGCATCTTAGAAGACCCTGATAAGTTGAACCAAATGAGTATAGCTTATTTTATGGGGAATACCACCATTATAGGCGGCTTACTGGGCGGCCTGGTCGGGGTGGAGCTGATGAAAAAGCGGATCGGTGTGCATACCTCATCAGGTGATCTGATGGTGTATCCGATCATTCTGAGTATGGTGATCGGTCGTATGGGTTGCTTTTTAGCAGGGCTTACTGATGGTACCTATGGCATACCGAGTAACCTGCCTTGGGCTATTGATATGGGTGATGGTGTGCCGCGGCATCCTACTAACCTGTATGAGATGCTGTTTTGGTTGGTGTTATGGTTATCCTTGTGGAAACTGGAACAACACCACGAGTTGGCCAATGGTGCGCGGTTCAAGATCATGATGGTCAGTTACCTGATATTCCGCCTCATGGTCGAATTCATTAAACCGGCATATTTTTTTAACTTCGGACTATCGGTATTGCAACTGGCCTGTTTAGCTGGCTTGTTTTATTATTACCGGGTCATCGTCTATCCTAAAGAACTGATACAACCTTATGCCTGAACGTCCGTACATCTATTACGACTTTACCATCAGTATATGCTCTACCTGTTTACGGCGGGTAGATGCCAAGATCGTTTTTGAGGACGATAAGGTGTACATGCACAAGAATTGCCGCCACCACGGTTTTGAGAAGGTGCTGATCGCAACGGATGTAGAATATTACAAGAGTTGCCGCAATTATGCCAAGCGGAGTGAGATGCCGCTCAAGTTCAATACTGCCACCCACTATGGTTGCCCTTATGATTGTGGCCTGTGCCGTGATCATGAACAACACTCCTGCCTTACCGTGGTGGAGGTGACCGACCGCTGTAACTTGAGCTGTCCTACCTGTTATGCCATGTCATCGCCGCATTACGGCAGGCATCGCACCCTCGACGAGATCGAGCAGATGCTGGATGTAGTTGTCGCTAACGAGGGCGAACCCGATGTGGTGCAGATCAGTGGGGGAGAACCTACCGTGCATCCGCATTTCTTCGAGATACTGGACATTGCCAAGCGTAAGCCGATCAAACACCTCATGGTGAACACCAACGGCATCCGTATAGCCAAGGATGAGGAGTTCGTTAAACGCTTGGCCACCTACATGCCCGATTTTGAGATCTATCTCCAGTTCGATTCATTCAAAAGGGAAGTGCTGGAACAGATGCGCGGCGAGGACCTGCGCGAAGTAAGGCGCAAAGCGATCGAGAATCTGAACAAATACAACCTATCGACCACGCTGGTGGTCACCCTGCAAAAAGGACTGAACACCGACGAGATAGGCGCCATAACCGAGTATGCCTTGAAACAACGCTGTGTAAGAGGGGTCACTTTTCAGCCCACGCAGCAAGCCGGGCGGTTAGAGAACTTTGAACCGGCCACCGACCGTTATACCATGACCGAGGTGCGCACCGCCATTTTGGAACAGACCGGCATTTTTACCGCACAAGATCTGTTGCCCGTTCCCTGCAACCCCGATGCGCTGGTGATGGGTTACGCGCTTAAATTGGGCGACTGCGTGTTCCCGCTAACTCGAATGATAGACCCTAATGACCTGCTCGACAATTCGCGCAACACGATCGTATATGAGCAGGATGAGGTATTAAAGGAACACCTGCTGCACATGTTCAGCACCGGTAACTCGGTAGATAAGGCACAGGAACACCTGACCTCGATCATGTGTTGTTTACCCAACATCGATGCACCCGGCTTGAGCTACGATAACTTGTTCCGCGTTATTATCATGAACTTTATAGATGCACAGAACTTTGACGTGCGGGCCATCAAAAAATCGTGCGTCCACATTGTGAACAAAGATCTGAACATTATTCCGTTCGAGACCATGAACCTGTTCTACCGTGACGATAAAGCAGCTTATTTAGAAACACTCCGTAACGAGATACCTGTATGATGAGACCAGAGCGAGAAATTAAACCGAAAAAACCATCGGACGCGGCCATATTGGGCTATAACCTGCTGGCTTTTGCCGCTTACACCGGCTTATGTCTGCTGGTTGATGGAAGCAGCGGCGGCTTTGTGGCGTTCATCATATCGATCGCACATTTTGTGATCTGCGGCATCATTGGCGCCGTTACCAGCAGGTGGGCCTGGCTTTTAGGCGGCTTCCTGGCCGTACTGATCGGTTTTGGTACCTGCGTAAGCAACTTTACCATGGATACCCGTTAGCCTGTGTGGTCATCTATAACGGCTGTTACATATTTGTTACTTAAACCATTTGATCCGGCAACACTCTATCTCTACAAATAAACAGATAGAGCAAAATGAAAAAGTTAGTAAGATCAATAGCCTTAACCACCCTGATGGTGAGTGCATTGGCCATAGGTGCCAACGCGCAGACCAAAGTTAAGAACGACAGCGCCCGTTTGGCTCGTAAAGAGGCCCATCAAAAGCTAAAGGCCGTGCTTAGCCCTGAACAACAAGCTACCCTGAAGGCTAACCAGGAAAAGCATAAAGAGGCCCGCAAAGCATTTCATGCCAGCCTCACAGCCGATCAAAAAGCGATCATTAAAGATAAAAGCTTAGCACCTAAAGAGCGCCATGCCAAACTGGCCGCCACCTTTACCGATGAGCAAAAAAAGACCCTTGCTGATAACCGCGAAAAAGCCAGGGCCGATCGCAAAGCCTTTGTAGCAACGCTCAATGATCAGCAAAAAGCGCAGATGAAAGAGCTTATGAAAAGTCAGCATGGTAAAAGAGGCTTCCGCCACCATAAGGCTCAAAAAGCATAAGTGTTAATGTTGAGTAAGTAGTAGGGGCTGCGTCGGGATCATACCGGCGCAGCTTTTTTGTTGTTGAGGTAGGTATCTGCTGAACTTTTTGGACCTGTAAGCCTGGGCTCGGCATGGCTGATATGAGTAGGCGATAGCAGGAGCTGATATCGTATGCCTTATTAAAGGGTATAACATTACAGTTGTGCGAGTTAACTCTGAAATATATTTTTGTCAACCCCTTGATGATCAACAAATAAATATCTACTTTTGCAGTCCCGAAAACCGGGTTGTAAAAAGTAACAGAAAAAAAGGAAGAATGCCTACTATTCAGCAATTAGTTAGAAAAGGTAGAGTAGCTCTGGAGGATAAGAGTAAATCCCCAGCGTTGGACAGCTGTCCACAGCGAAGAGGCGTGTGTACCCGTGTATACACCACTACCCCTAAGAAACCAAACTCAGCAATGCGTAAAGTTGCCCGTGTGCGCCTTACCAACGGTAAAGAGGTGAATGCCTACATCCCTGGTGAAGGTCACAACTTGCAAGAGCACTCTATCGTGTTGATCCGTGGCGGTCGTGTTAAAGACCTTCCAGGTGTTCGTTACCACATCATCCGTGGTGCACTGGATACCTCAGGTGTTAACGGTCGTAACCAACGTCGTTCTAAATATGGTACCAAACGTCCTAAACCAGGTCAGGCAGCTGCTGCACCTACAAAAGGCAAAAAGAAATAATTAAAGGAGGATAGTACAAAATGAGAAAGTCGAAACCGAAAAAACGCATCCTTCTTCCTGATCCTCGTTTTAACGACGTGATGGTGACCCGCTTTGTGAACAATATGATGTATGATGGTAAAAAATCTACCGCATACGGTATTTTCTACAACGCAGTTGATATTATCGAGAAAAAGACCAGCGAAAATGGTCTGGAAACTTGGAAAAAAGCATTGAACAACGTTATGCCTGCCGTAGAGGTTAAATCTCGTCGTGTGGGTGGTGCTAACTTCCAGGTACCTACCGAGGTTCGTCCTGAGCGTAAGATCGCTTTGGGTATGAAATGGCTGATCAGCTATGCTCGTCGTCGTGGTGAAAAGACCATGATGGAGAAATTGGCTGGCGAGATCATCTCAGCTTCAAAAGGTGAAGGTGCCGCTGTGAAGAAAAAAGAAGATACGCACAAAATGGCTGAAGCCAACAAAGCGTTCTCACACTTCCGTTTCTAATAAAAATATAGTTATAAAGGTTATTGAGTTATTAAGTTATAAGTGCACGCAAAGTTCATCTTATCTTAATACCTCAATAGCCATTTTAGCTTAAATAAAAACAAGATATGTCAAGAGATCTTAAATACACAAGAAACATTGGTATTGCCGCCCACATTGATGCCGGTAAGACCACCACTACCGAGCGTATCCTTTACTATGCTGGTGTAAGCCACAAAATAGGTGAGGTGCACGAAGGTGCTGCTACCATGGACTGGATGGCCCAGGAGCAGGAGCGTGGTATCACCATCACTTCGGCTGCTACTACTGTATTCTGGAACTACCGTGGTAACAAATACCAGGTGAACGTTATCGATACTCCAGGACACGTTGACTTCACCGTTGAGGTTAACCGTTCTTTACGTGTGTTGGACGGCCTGGTGTTCCTGTTCTCGGCTGTTGACGGTGTTGAGCCTCAATCAGAGACCAACTGGCGTTTAGCTAATAACTACAACGTACCACGTATCGGTTTCGTAAATAAAATGGACCGTTCAGGTGCCGATTTCTTGAAAGTTGTTAAGCAAGTACGTGATATGCTGGGCAGCCACGCTGTTCCACTGCAGATCCCTATCGGTGCTGAAGATGGCTTTAAAGGTGTTGTGGATCTGATCAACTTCCGTGGTGTGGTTTGGAATGAGCACGATAAAGGTATGACCTTTACCGAAGTGCCTATCCCTGACGACCTGGTCGATGAAGCTAACGAGTGGAGAGAGAAGTTGCTGGAAGCAGTAGCTGAATTCGATGATACGTTAATGGAGAAATTCTTTGACGATCCAACCACTATCACTGAGCGCGAAGTATTGGACGCTTTACGTCAGGCTACCTTAGCCGGTAAGATCGTACCAATGACCTGCGGTTCATCATTCAAGAACAAGGGTGTACAAACCATGCTTGATTATGTGATGGAATTGTTGCCTTCACCTATCGATTCGAAAGGTGTTGTGGGTACCAACCCTAACACTGGCGAAGAGATCCTGGTTAAACCTGATGTTAAAGAGCCATTCGCTGCTTTGGCGTTCAAGATCGCTACCGATCCATTCGTAGGTCGTTTGTGCTTCATCCGTGTATACTCAGGTAACCTTGAGGCCGGTTCGTATGTACACAACATGCGTTCAGACAATAAAGAGCGTATCTCACGTATATTCCAAATGCACGCTAACAAGCAAAATCCTATCCCTAACGTAGGTGCTGGTGATATTGCTGCGGTAGTAGGCTTTAAGGATATCAAAACTGGTGATACCCTTTGCGACGAGAAGAACCCTATCGTTCTGGAGTCAATGGTGTTCCCTGAGCCGGTTATCGGTTTGGCGATCGAGCCTAAAACTCAGGCCGACGTTGATAAATTAGGTATGGCCTTAGGTAAACTTGCCGAAGAGGATCCAACCTTCCGTGTAAACTCTGACGAAGAGACCGGCCAAACCGTTATTTCGGGTATGGGCGAGCTTCACTTAGATATTATCATGGACCGTTTGAAACGTGAGTTCAAAGTTGAGGTTAACCAAGGTGCACCACAGGTAGCTTACAAAGAGGCTATCAGCGGTACTACTCAACACCGTGAAACTTACAAGAAACAAACCGGTGGTCGTGGTAAATTTGCCGACATCCAGGTTATCATTTCGCCTACTGATGACGGTAAAGAAGGCTTACAGTTCGTGAACGAGATCACTGGTGGTTCTATCCCTCGTGAGTTCATCCCATCTGTTGAAAAAGGTTTCGCTTCAGCCATGGCAAATGGTGTGTTAGCAGGCTATCCTTTAACAGGTTTGAAAGTAAGACTGATCGATGGTTCGTTCCACGCGGTCGATTCGGATGCGTTATCTTTCGAGATCGCTGCCCGTTCAGCTTACCGTGAGGCATTACCAAAATGTAAACCAGTATTGCTTGAGCCGATCATGAAGATCGAGATCTTGACCCCAGAAGAGAACATGGGTGATGTGATCGGTGATATGAACCGTCGTCGTGGCCAGCTTTTAGGTATGGACACCCGTAACGGTGCTCAGGTGATCAAGGCTACAGTTCCACTTTCTGAGATGTTCGGTTACGTAACTCAATTACGTACCATCACTTCAGGCCGTGCAACTTCTACCATGGAATTTGACCACTACGAAGATGCTCCACGTAACGTGCAGGACGAAGTAGTTGCCAAATCAAAAGGTAAAGCCAAAGGCGCTGTTGCGTAAGTAAATTCGCAGATGTGCCAATGAGTGAATGTGCAGATCATTTGCACACTTACACATAAGCACATCTGCATATCAAATAAACCGTCCGCTTGTAATAAATAGCTCTTACAGGTGGTCATAACAAACAATTAAAATGAGCCAAAGAATTAGGATCAAACTGAAATCTTACGATTACAACCTGGTTGACAAGTCAGCCGAGAAAATCGTAAAAACTGTAAAGCCTACTGGTGCCGTAGTAAGCGGACCACTGCCTTTACCAACTGAAAAGAAAGTATTCACTGTATTGCGTTCACCACACGTAAACAAGAAAGCTCGTGAGCAGTTCCAACTGTGCAGCTACAAACGTTTACTGGACATCTACAGCTCTAACTCTAAAACAGTTGACGCACTGATGAAACTTGAATTGCCAAGCGGCGTTGAAGTTGAGATCAAAGTGTGATAGTACCGGAAGATACGAACACAAAAGGCCACCTTGCAAAGGGTGGCCTTTTGTGTTTATGTCATGTTCATAAGCGTACGTATGTTTGTATCGATAACGAACAGTCAACATTGTGCTAAGTGCCGTTGGAAGCCCTTGAAGGTCGTTTTCGGGCATGGCATTGTCTTGGTGGCCTCTACCTTTGAACAGCCTTTATCATTATATATATGCTCAAGAACTACATCAAGATCGCCTGGCGTAATCTGCTTAAAAATAAAGTATACTCGTTCATCAACATATTAGGGCTAGCCCTTGGCATGGCCGTGGCCATACTCATCGGCTTATGGATGTGGGATGAGCTCAGCTTCGACACCTATCATGATAACTATGATACCATTGCGCAGGTAAAGGTAACACAGGTGTTCAGCGGGCATAACACCACGCATGAGGCGGTTGCCTTGCCGCTGGCACAGGAACTGCGCACCAAGTATCCTAATGATATAAAAAGGCTAGCGCTAAGCTCATGGAACGAGACCATGACCATAAAGGCGGGCGATCAGAGCGTAAGTACCACAGGAGTATGGGCGCAGCCCGATCTGGCGCAAATGCTGACCATCAAAATGGTGAATGGCAGCCTCGGTGCTGTTAATGACCCTTCTTCGGTATTGATCGCCCGGTCACTAGCGCGGTCGCTATTTGGCAACGCCGATCCGCTTAACAAGACCATCAAGCTCAACAATAAAACAGACGTCAAGGTAGCAGGCGTGTATGAGGACCTTCCCCAGAATACCACCTTCCACGACATCAAGATCTTTTGTGCCTGGGAACGCTTTGCGCAGATCGAGAATTGGGTGCGCGACTCGGCCGAGCAGTGGGACAACCATAGCTTCCGTTTATTTGCCCAGGTGAACGACGGTGCCGACATCAGCCACATCAACGCCAAGATCAAAGAGATAGCCACCCCGCATAAGGTATCGGGCGATGACAAGATACAGTTGCACCCGATGTCGCAGTGGCATCTGTATGATCAGTTCACTGATGGTAGGGTAAGTGGTGGACGTATCAAGTTCGTGTGGTTATTCGGGATTATCGGTGTGTTCGTACTGCTGCTGGCCTGTATCAACTTTATGAATCTGAGCACGGCAAGATCCGAAAAACGCGCTAAGGAAGTAGGTATCCGGAGGTCTATCGGTTCGTTAAGGGTACAGATCATCGCGCAGTTCTTAAGCGAGTCAATGGTCATGGTCAGTTTGGCTTTTCTACTATCAGTCATCATGGTGTTAATATTCCTTCCGGTATTTAACACCATATCTGATAAGCAAATTCAATTGCCTTGGCTCAACCCAGTGTTCTGGATAGCGGCACTCGTCTTCACGATCATCACCGGTCTGCTGTCGGGCAGTTATCCTGCGCTCTATCTCTCGGCCTTTGATCCGGTGAAAGTATTAAAAGGCACGTTCAAAGCCGGCCGGTTTTCGGCTCTACCACGCAAGGTGTTGGTGGTAATTCAATTTACGGTATCCATCACGCTGATCATCGGTACCATCATTGTATACAAGCAGATCCAATATGCCAAGAACAGGCCAGTGGGTTATGACCGCGAAGGCCTGATCAGTGTCGAGATCAACACCCCCGAATTGGCAGGTCATTACGATGCCTTACGCGGTGACCTGGTGCGCACCGGTGTGGTTCAGGAAATGGCCGAGTCGTCAAGCCGGTCGACCAGTATCAGTAGCAGCCAGATCGGTTTTGATTGGAAAGGGAAGGAGCCTGGCTCAATACCGGTATTCGGCACCATCGCCGTCACGCATGATTATGGCAAGACCATCGGCTGGTCAATGAGGTCGGGGCGCGATTTTTCCCGCGACTTTGCGACCGATTCCTCCGGCATTATCCTGAATACGTCCGCAGTTAAAACGATGGGATTTAAACAACCGTTGGGGCAAGTGGTGGTGTATAACGGTAAGCCACTTACTGTGGTAGGTGTAGTAAATGATATGATCATGGAGTCGCCTTACCTGCCAACCCAGCCAAGCGTATTCATGTTAAACTATAACTGGGCCAATATCATTTTGGTTAAATTGAAGCCTGGCGTTCCGGTGCGTTCGGCACTTGATCTGGTAGAGGCCGTATTTAAGAGATTTAATCCTGAGGCACCTTTTATATATGATTTTACCGATAGTATGTATGCTCAAAAGTTTCGGACCGAGGAGCGCATAGGCGACCTGGCCACGCTGTTCGCTGTGTTGGCCATACTAATATCATCTTTAGGATTGTTCGGGCTGGCCTCATTCGTTGCCGAGCAGCGCACCAAAGAGATCGGTGTACGTAAGGTGTTAGGGGCATCGGTATATAACCTTTGGAGTATGCTGTCCAAAGACTTTGTGATACTGGTGCTGATCGCTTGCGCTATAGCCGTACCATTCGCCTGGTACTTCCTTGATCAGTGGTTGCAAGCTTATGAGTACAGGACCAGCATCTCATGGTGGATATTTGCGGTGTCAGGTATAGGGGCGTTGGTGATCACCTTGCTGACCGTGAGCTTTCAGGCCATTAAAGCAGCGCTGACCAACCCGGTAAAAAGTTTACGTACTGAATAAGGAACGTTTTTATAAAAATGCAGAAAGGCTATCCATTGTGGATAGCCTTTCTGCATTTTTATGTTTTGAGTAAGATCTTAGCCTCTGCCTAAAAGCTCCTCGATGCGGTTACGCTCGGTTTGCAGTTCGCGGGCCAGTTTCTTTTCCTTTTCGTTCGACTTTACCTTGTAGGCTTTGAATTCTTCATCAAGCTCCTCATAAAGCTTAATGCGATATTTAGCCTCTCTACGTGCGCTGCCCGATTGTAATAGCACCACTGTTGCCACCGCACCGAACACGATCACCAAACCCCACATAATGGTATTGTATACCGATTTGGTTACGCCTATGCCTAACAAGCTGATCGAATCGACCTTGGCATTGGATTCATTGAGGCTTTGTTCCTTTGACGATACATCGGTGCGCAGGTCATTAACGGTTTTGCCTTGTGCCGATAGCTGGCTTTGCAGATCCTTCACCTTTTTACGTTCGGCACGCAGCGTATCGGTCACGTTCTTATAAAAGGCTGCCAGTTGCGGTTTTTGATAATTGTAGAATTTGCCGGATATGTATTGGTACTGGCCATTCAAGCTTTTATCGGTATTCACAGGAGCTGCACCCGGTTGTTGTGCTGTTCCATAGGCTGCAGCTGCTGCCGGGCGGGAGCTATACGCCGACGGTTTGGGTACCCATTTAGTAGGAGCGGTCTTCGCTTTTTTAACACTATCCTGAGCTTGGGCAGCACCCATACTTAATAATGTGAAAAGAGCCAGTGAGGCTGCGATATAACGGTTTTTCATAAGCGCAAAGTGGAGTTTTACCATGCAGAACACCATTCCTGATGCTTTGTTCTTTGTAAATAATTGTAGGTCAAGCCTTGTTGTAAAAAGGCGATATGCATCACCCTGATAACGAATATAGGCTAACCACAGCCAAATTACCAAACCATATTTATTTATATTAGCAGCATGAATATCGGGATCATTGGTTTGGGCGACATGGGCAGGGTATATGCTAAGGCATTCGTCAAGGCTGGCCATAGGGTATCCGGGTGCGATCTTCCCCAAAATAGGGAGTCGCTGGAAGCCGACCTGTCGCCGCTCGGTATCAAGATCATGGATGACAGCCGTCAAGTGGCACGCATCAGTGACCTGCTGATCTACTCGGTCGAGGCCGAACACATGGAACAGGTAGTAGCCGAAAGCTGCGGCTCCATCAAGTACGGCGCTATAGTGGCAGGACAGACCTCCGTTAAGCATCCTGAGATCGCCATCTTTAACCGGTACCTGCCGGCCGATACCCAGATCGTGACCTTTCATGCCATGCATGGTGGAGGCTTTGAGCCGGCTGGTCAAAAGCTGATACTCATTCGCTATCGGTCCGATGACGAAGCTTACCAGCGCATGTTGGATCTATTCACTCTCATCGGGTCTGACATTGTTGAGCTGAACGATTACCACGAGCACGATCAGATCGTGGCCGACACGCAGGCCGTGACCCACGTAGGTTTCGAAAGTATGGGTACCGCTTGGGCTGCTTCAGGTCTTTTCCCATGGGAGAATGCCTCATACCTTGGCGGTATCGATAACGTGAAGATACTCATCACGCTGCGCATTTTTAGTTACAAAGCACACGTTTACGGTGGTTTAGCCATACTCAACCCTTACGCACGCCAACAGGTGAAGCGTTATGCCCAGTCAGAGTCTGAACTGTTCAAATTGATGATCAAGGAGGATGAACAAAGCTTTAGAGAGCGCTTATTCAAAGCGCGCGACTTTGTATTTCACGAGAGCCGCACACCCATCATGCTTAACGATGCAGTAATGGATGAGTTCACTTTTCATGGCAACACCAGCGAACGTAAACCCAACTCGCACCTCAGCATATTGAGTATGGTAGATGCCTGGTATCATTTAGGTGTGAATCCTTACGATAACCTTATCGGCCAAACACCACCTTTCCGTTTAAGATTAGGCATTGCCGAATACCTGTTCAAGAACGATGATCTGTTAGAGGAATCCATACAGACCGCGCTATATGACCGTTCTATCCGTGGCGACGACCTCGAATTCCATTCAGCGGTACGCGAGTGGTCGTCCATCATCAACTACGGCGACATGGAAGGTTACAAAAAGCACTTCGACCACGTTCGCTCCTTCTTCGCCGACCGGTTGGAAGAAGGCCAAAAGCACAGCGCAGATATGATCAGGAAGCTAATGAAGAAATAGGAGAGAGTCTCATATTCTCAGCATTGTTCTGGGTTTAGGAGCTAAGTGTTCTTAACCGTCTTTAAGGGCAGATCAATATCTTCTTGCGTTACTGATTTGAGGCCGTCTTACCTTGGTCTTCTTTTTTAAATCTTTGGTATATGCACTGGGTTCGTCTCGTGCTGTTTATTGAAGAAACGTATACGGTTTCGAGGAATTATCAAGAAAAGCAATCAGCTGATGCGAGTTGGATACAAGTTCAACTTTAAAATTACATTGTGTGTTATTGATTGTAAGTCAAATACTTGCTATCGATATCGGTCTTTGATAGCTATTTTATAGTGCCGATCTTGAGCTCAATGATGACCATAGATATCGACAAAAAGTGACGGCAATAATATTGTTTAGGAAGCGCTATGGATACAATGATATAGACGACCGCCTGAATGGGTTATATATCCCTGATCATCAACTCAAAAACATTGAAAAATAATTACGTAACTATTTGACACATAATCAAAAATTCCTATCTTTGCCCTCCCTTAAACCGGGAAAATGCCTTGAACGAAGCCCTACTGCTTCGATGGGCAAAACAAATTAATTAAGAAAATGTCAGGAATTATTGGTAAAAAAGTAGGAATGACCAGCATTTTCGACGAAGCAGGCAAGAATATCCCTTGTACTGTGATCGAAGCTGGCCCTTGCGTGGTTACTCACGTTAAGTCTGTTGATACAGACGGTTATGCAGCTGTTCAGCTTGCATATGACGAGAAGAAAGAAAAAAACACCTCTGCTCCCCTAAAAGGCCATTTCCAGAAAGCCGGCACTACGCCAAAACGTAAGCTGGTTGAATTCAAGACCTTCGAAGATGAAAAATCATTAGGTGACACTGTTACCGTTGATATTTTCGCCGCCGGAGATTTTGTGGATGTGGTTGGTACCTCAAAAGGTAAGGGTTTTCAGGGTGTTGTAAAGCGTCATGGTTTTGGCGGTGTGGGTATGCAAACCCACGGTCAGCACAACCGTTTACGCGCTCCAGGTTCACTCGGTGCTTCATCATGGCCTTCACGCGTATTTAAAGGTATGCGCATGGCTGGTCAAACCGGTAACGTACGTGTTAAAGTGCAGAACCTTGAAGTAGTTAAAGTATTCGCTGAGCAAAACTTGCTGGTTGTTAAAGGTTCCATCCCAGGAGCTAAGGGTTCATTCGTAATTGTGGATAAATAAGATGGAGATCAACGTATTAAATGTATCAGGAAAAGAAACAGGTGCCAAGGTGCAACTGTCTGATGCCGTTTTCGCTATCGAACCTAACGATCATGCTATTTATCTTGACGTTAAGCAGTTCTTAGCTAACCAACGTCAAGGTACGCACAAAGCAAAGCAGCGTAACGAAATTGCTGGCTCGACCCGCAAATTACATAAACAAAAAGGTACAGGTGGCGCCCGTGCGGGTAGCATCAAATCGCCTTTGTTCAACGGTGGTGGCCGTGTATTCGGTCCGCAGCCGCGCGATTATAGCTTCAAGCTGAACAAAAAGCTTAAGCAACTGGCTCGTAAATCGGCCCTTACCTACAAAGCTCAGGAGAACAGCATCGTAGTTTTAGAAGACTTCAACTTCGATTCTGTAAAGACCAAAAATTACGTACAACTGGTAGCTGATCTTAACATCAGCAACGAGAAGACCTTATTGGTACTGCCTGCTGCTAACAACAATATCTATTTATCAAGCAGAAACCTGAAAAAAGCCAAGGTCATTACTGCCGACCAATTGAACACTTATGACGTGTTGAACGCCGGTAAACTGTTACTTACTGCAGGTTCTGTTAAAACTCTGGAGGAAGCATTCGCTAAGTAATTATGGAAATACTTAAAAAACCACTACTTACCGAGAAAGTATCTCTGTTGACCGAGAAACTTAACCGTTATGCTTTTAAAGTTGACCCTAAGGCGAATAAGATCCAAATTAAGGCAGCAGTTGAAGCAATGTTCGGTGTAACTGTAACAGCAGTTAACACTATGAAATATGCCGGCAAATTGAAGAGCCGCTACACTAAAGCAGGTACAGTGACCGGTAGGCCAGCTGCTTACAAGAAAGCGATCATCACTTTAAAGGATGGTGAAACAATAGATTTTTATAGCACTATATAACAAGAGAAATGGCAGTTAAAAGATTTAAACCGGTAACCCCGGGTACCCGTTTCAGGGTAGGTGCTGATTACTCTGACGTTACAACTAACGTTCCTGAAAAATCATTAGTAGTAGCGCATAAAAAGTCAGGTGGCCGTAATAACAGTGGTAAAATGACCATGCGTTATTTAGGTGGCGGTCACAAAAAGTCATACCGTTTGATCGATTTCAAACGCAACAAGTTCGATATCCCTGCTACTGTAGCAACTATCGAGTATGACCCGAACCGCTCGGCCCGTATCGCTCTCTTGGTATATGCTGATGGTGAAAAAAGGTATATGCTGGCTCCAGAAGGTTTGACCGTAGGTCAGATCGTTCTATCAGGTGCTGGTTCGCCTCCAGAGGTAGGTAACACTTTACCTTTGAAGAACATCCCATTAGGTTCTATCATCTATAACATCGAACTTAACCCAGGTCAGGGCGGTATCATCGCTCGTTCGGCCGGTACATACGCTCAACTATCGGCTCGTGATGGCAAATACGCTATCATCAAATTGCCTTCAGGCGAGACCCGTATGATCCTGGCTACCTGCTTAGCTACCATCGGTACCGCTTCTAACTCTGAGAAAGCGAACGAAGTATTAGGTAAAGCTGGTCGCAAACGTTGGTTAGGTCGTCGTCCACGCGTTCGTGGTGTAGCAATGAACCCTGTCGATCACCCTATGGGTGGTGGTGAAGGCCGTTCATCTGGTGGTCACCCACGTTCACGTAAAGGCTTGTTGGCTAAAGGCTACAAGACTCGCGACAAGAAGAAAACATCTGATCGTTATATCATAGAAAGAAGGAAGAAATAATGGCACGTTCGATTAAAAAAGGCCCTTATATTGATCATAACCTGGACAAAAAGGTACAGGTGTTAAATGACTCAAATAAGAAATCAGTTGTAAAAACATGGTCACGCCGTTCCATGATCTCTCCTGATTTCGTTGGTCATACATTCGCAGTACACAACGGTAATAAATTTATCCCTGTGTACGTAACAGAGAACATGGTAGGTCACAAGCTGGGAGAGTTCGCACCTACCCGTACATTCCGCGGTCACGCAGAGAAGAAAAAATAATAGGCAATGGAAGCAACAACAAAAATCAAAAAGTCTGTACTGATCAGACAACGCAAAGAGCAAGAGAAAGCTCAGCAAGGAGGAGCTTCTGTTGCCAAGTTACAGAACTGCCCTACCTCACCACGCAAAATGCGTTTGGTAGTGGATCTGATCCGTGGCGAAAGTGTAGTTAAAGCACTTAGCATCCTGAAGTTCACTAACAAAGAAGCGGCTATCCGTGTAGAAAAGTTACTGCTGTCGGCCATCAACAACTGGCAAGCAAAGAACGAAGGTAAGAGCATTGACGAGAGCGCTTTATATGTAAAAGAAGTTTCAGTGGGTGGTGGTCGTCAGTTGAAAAGACTGCGTCCGGCTCCTCAGGGCCGCGGATACCGTATCCGTAAACGCTCTAACCACGTTACTTTAATTGTGGATAGTAAAACCGAGATCAACTAATTTAGAAATGGGACAAAAAGCACATCCAATAGGTAACCGTTTAGGGATCATCCGTGGTTGGGATTCTAACTGGTTCGGTGGCAACAACTACTCCGATAAATTAGTTGAGGACGAAAAGATCCGCAAATACTTATCAGTGCGTATCGCTAAAGGCGGCGTATCTAAAGTAGTTATCGAGCGCACCTTAAAACGCATCACTGTAACTATCCATACTGCCCGTCCGGGTATCGTTATCGGTAAAGGCGGTCAGGAAGTTGATAAGATCAAAGAAGAGTTAAAGAAACTGACCAAGAAAGACGTACAGATCAACATTTTTGAGATCAAACGTCCTGAACTTGATGCTCAGTTAGTAGCTGAAGGCATAGCTAAGCAATTAGAGGCCCGTATCTCTTTCCGTCGTGCAATGAAGACCACTATCGCCTCTACCATGCGTATGGGTGCTGAGGGTATCAAAGTAATGACCTCTGGCCGTTTAGGTGGTGCCGAGATGGCACGTACCGAGCAGTACAAAGAAGGAAGAATCCCTCTGCATACTTTCCGTGCTGATATTGATTACGCTTTGGCTGAAGCATTAACTACCTATGGTAAAATAGGTGTTAAGGTTTGGATCTGCAAAGGCGAGGTTTACGGTAAACGTGATCTTTCACCTAACATCGGATCAACCAGCAGCGCAAGTGGCCGCGGTGGCCGCCCAGAGGGTGGTGCCGGTTTCGGTAACGAGCGTGGTGGTGACCGCAGAGGCGGCAATGACCGCAGAGGTGGTGGCGACCGCAGAGGTGGTAACAACCAACGCGGTGGTGGCCAGAACCGTCAGGGTGGTAACCGCCCAGGTGGTAACAGATAATTAATCAAAGTCGAGACAGACATCGTTTAGATATAAAAAGCTAATAAAATGCTACAGCCAAAAAGAACGAAGTTCAGAAAGATGCAAAAAGGCAGAATGAAAGGAGCCGCTACCCGCGGTGCTGAACTTTCATTCGGATCTTTCGGTATAAAATCACTCGAGCCGGCCTGGATCACCAGCCGCCAGATCGAGGCTGCCCGTATCGCTGTAACACGTTTTATGAAACGTGAAGGTCAGGTTTGGATCAGGATATTCCCTGATAAGCCAGTGACCAAGAAACCAGCCGAGGTACGTATGGGTAAAGGTAAAGGTGCTCCTGAGTACTGGGTAGCCGTTGTGCGCCCTGGAAGGATCATCTTTGAAGCAGAAGGTGTGCCATTAGAAGTTGCTAAAGAAGCACTTCGCCTGGCCGCTCAAAAACTGCCTATCCAAACAAAATTCATCGTACGTAGAGATTACGTAGAAGCATAAAAAGTTACAGGTCGTGAGTTGTGAGTTCCGTAATAGAGCTCACGACCTGTGACCTTGAACAAGTAAATAATAAGAAGCGTGACGTAAGCATCCAACTTACCTCTCACACAGAAAACTCACAAGAGAGAGAACAATGAAGAACTCAGAAATATCAGCGCTGTCAACTGAAGAGTTGGTTGCAAGAATTAGCGAGGTGAAAACTGATCTTACCAAACTGAAATTCGCTCATGCGGTTTCGGCTATTGAGAATCCTATCCGTATCAAAAATGTACGCAGGGAGGTTGCTCGTTTAAACACTGAATTAACCAAGCGTAAAGCGGCGTCAGCTTCTGAACAGCAATAATTTAAGCGTCGAAACAATGGAAGAGAGAAATTTAAGAAAGACCCGTACCGGTCTGGTAGTTAGCAACAAGATGGACAAATCTATCGTGGTTGCAGTAGAGCGTAAGGTGAAACACCCGATCTACGGTAAGTTCGTTAACAAGACCGCTAAGTTCATGGCTCATGACGAGACCAACACTTGCGGCATCGGCGATACTGTAACGATCATGGAAACTCGCCCCCTGAGCAAAAATAAGAACTGGAGATTAGTTGAAATTGTAGAAAGGGCTAAATAAGATGGTACAACAGGAATCAAGATTAACCGTAGCCGATAACAGCGGCGCAAAAGAAGTGTTAGTGATCCGCGTATTAGGCGGTACCGCAAAACGCTATGCCTCTGTTGGCGATAAGATCGTAGTAACTGTAAAAAGCGCTTTACCTTCAGGTAACGTGAAAAAAGGTACCGTATCTAAAGCCGTAGTTGTAAGAACCAACAAAGAAGTTCGTCGTAAGGACGGTTCTTACATCCGTTTCGACGATAACGCAGCTGTGTTGTTGAACAACCAGGATGAGCCTCGTGGAACACGTATCTTCGGCCCTGTAGCAAGAGAGTTACGCGAGAAACAATTCATGAAGATCGTTTCATTAGCACCGGAGGTATTGTAATATGGAAAAGAAGATCAAATTAAAGATCCGTAAAGGTGACCTGGTAAAAGTGATCGCCGGCGACTCAAAAGGTCAGCAAGGTAAAGTTACCGAGGTTATTATAGATAAGAACCGCGCCGTGGTAGAAGGTGTTAACCTGGTATCGAAACATACCAAACCTAACGCAGCTAACCCTAACGGTGGTATCGTTAAAAAGGAAGCAGCTATCCACATCTCGAATTTAGCACTGGTAGATCCTAAAACAGGTGAAGCCACCCGCGTAGGTCGTAAAAAGAACGACGCAGGTAAATTAGTACGTGTAGCTAAAAAATCAGGGGAGGAGATCAAATAATGTCATACGTTCCAAGATTAAAATCAAAATATAAAGAGGAGATCCGCACCGCACTGAAAGATAAATTTCAGTACAAAAGCGTAATGCAGGTTCCTAAGCTACAAAAGATCGCTATTAACCAAGGTGTTGGCGGTGCTACTACCGATAAGAAACTTATCGATACTACCATCGTTGAGTTGACCACTATCACTGGTCAAAAAGCGGTAGCTTCAAAGTCAAAAAAAGATATCTCGAACTTTAAATTACGTAAAGGTATGCCAGTAGGTGTACGTGTAACTTTACGTGACAATAACATGTACGAGTTCCTGGACCGTTTGATCGCTGTTGCCCTGCCACGTATCCGTGACTTTAAAGGTATCAATGATAAAGGTTTTGACGGTAAAGGTAACTACACTTTAGGTATCACCGAGCAGATCATCTTCCCTGAGATCAACATTGACAAGATCAACAAGATCCAAGGTATGGATATTACCTTTGTAACTTCGGCAACTAACGATGTTGAGGCATTGGAGTTACTAAAACAATTTGGTTTACCATTTAAAAATCAAACCCCAGTTAACAATGGCTAAAGAAGGTGTAAAAGCGCGTGAAGTAAAACGTGCTAAATTAGTAGCAAGATACGCTGAGAAAAGAGCAGCCCTTAAAGCCGCTGGTGATTACGAAGCGTTAGACAAATTGCCTAAAGCTGCATCACCGGTAAAACTGCACAACCGTTGCAAGCTTACTGGTCGTCCTCGCGGTTACATGCGTCAGTTCGGCATCTCACGTGTAACTTTCCGTGAAATGGCACTGGCCGGTAAGATCCCCGGAGTAAAAAAGGCAAGCTGGTAATCAGCTCCACTGTATAATAATTGCCGGTTGCAGGTTGAGAATTAAATTCTTACCTTTGCGGCCGGCAATTTGCAAATACTGCGGTAGCCTAAGGCAAGTAATGATAATCAATGGAAGGGTGAGCTATGCGTTCACTGTTCCTTTATGCATTTACGCCTGCCGCCAAAAAAAGAATTTTTAACCGATGGAAGGTCGTCGCCGAGAGGCGAAGGAAACCGCTGTCATAATTTTATATAATGAATACTGATCCAATCGCAGATTATCTTACCAGAGTAAGGAATGCTATCAAAGCCAACCAAAGGGTTGTTGAAATTCCTGCATCAAATCTGAAAAAGGAGATCACTAAGGTGCTCTTCGACAAAGGTTACATCGCTAACTTCAAATTTGAGGACAACGGTCCTCAGGGCTCTATCAAAGTAGCTTTGAAGTATCACCCGGTAACCAAAGTTCCTGCTATCCGCACGCTTACCCGTGTAAGTAAACCAGGTTTGAGAAAATATGCAGGCATGGACACTATGCCAAGAGTATTAAATGGTTTAGGCATCGCTATCTTGTCAACCTCTAAAGGTGTGATGACAGATAAAGAAGCCCGTCAGCAAAACATCGGTGGCGAAGTTCTATGCTTCGTTTATTAATTGCAAGGAGGAATTAAACAATGTCAAGAGTAGGAAAAGCCCCCATTACTATCCCTGCCGGTGTTACCGTTACATTTAATGATAACGTAGTAACCGTAAAAGGACCGAAAGGCCAATTAGAGCAGGCGTTAGACAGTGATATCACTGTATCACAAGAAGACGGTGTACTTACCGTAGTACGCCCGACCGACCAAAAGCGTCACAAAGCATTACACGGCCTATACCGTGCCCTGATCAATAACATGGTTATCGGTGTTACCACTGGTTACAAAATTGAGCAAGAGCTGGTAGGTGTAGGTTACCGTGCTACCAATGCAGGTAACACACTTGACCTGGTGTTAGGTTATTCTCACCACTACGTGTTCGAGTTACCACAAGAGATCAAAGTATCAACCACTGCTGAGAAGGGTAAGAACCCGACCATCATCCTGGAGTCTATCGACAAACAACTGATCGGTCAGGTAGCTGCCAAGATCCGCTCACTGCGCGCACCAGAGCCTTACAAAGGTAAAGGTATCAAGTTCGTTGGTGAGGTGTTAAGAAGAAAAGCAGGTAAATCAGCATCTAAAAAATAATCGTCATGACAGGTAAATTATCAAGAAGAGACAGAATTAAAATGGGCATCAGAAAACGTTTATCGGGTTCTGCAGAACGCCCTCGCTTGTCAGTGTTCAGAAGTAATAAAGGTATTTACGCACAGATCATTGACGATGTTACCGGCAAAACTTTAGTATCAGCTTCGTCTGCATCAAAAGATTTTCAAGCGAATGGTTCAAAAGGTGAGCAATCAGTAGCCGTAGGTAAACTGATCGCCGAGAAAGCCAAAGCTGCTGGTATCGAGCAAGTGGTATTTGATAGAAATGGATACTTGTATCACGGTCGCGTTAAGCAACTGGCCGAAGGTGCACGTGAAGGTGGTTTGAACTTCTAATCGTAACGAGTAATGTCAACAATAAATATTAAGAGAGTAAAGACCACCGAGATCGAACTTAAAGACCGGTTGGTAAGTATACAGCGTGTTGCCAAAGTGACCAAAGGCGGCCGTACTTTCAGCTTTAGCGCCATTGTGGTGGTAGGTGATGAGAACGGTGTTGTAGGTTACGGCCTTGGCAAAGCAAAAGAGGTTACCGAGGCGATCGCCAAAGGTATCGATGATGCTAAAAAGAACTTGGTGAAAGTGCCTATCATCAATAACACTATCCCTCACGAACAAATAGGCAAATTTTCAGGTGGTTTCGTATTCTTGAAGCCAGCAGCTAACGGTACCGGTGTAATTGCTGGTGGTGCGATGCGTGCGGTGTTAGAGAGCGCCGGTGTACATAACGTACTGGCCAAATCAAAAGGATCATCAAACCCTCACAACGTGGTTAAAGCCACTGTATCGGCCCTGGCGCAACTGCGCGATGCTTATACCGTAGCTCAGCACCGTGGTATTAATTTAGGTAAAGTATTTAACGGATAATTATCATGGCAAAGATCAAAATAACACAGATCAAAAGCGTGATCGATAGAAGCGAGCGCCAGAAAAAAACTGTTGAGGCTTTAGGTTTAAAGAAAATTAACCATAGCGTTGAAGTTGAAGCTAATCCTGCTATTATTGGCATGATCAGAAAAGTTAATCATTTGGTAGCAGTAGAAAACATTTAATGTTATGAATTTAAGTAATCTTAAACCTGCAGAAGGTTCTACTAAAAATAAAAAGAGAATAGGCCGTGGTACCGGTTCGGGCCGTGGCGGAACCTCTACCCGTGGCCATAAAGGTGCGGGCTCACGTTCAGGTACATCTACAAAAGTTGGTTTTGAAGGTGGCCAGATGCCGTTACAACGTCGTGTACCTAAGGTTGGTTTTAAAAACCCTAACCGCGTTGAGTACAACAGCATCAACCTGGATACTTTACAACAATTAGCTGATACTTATTCAGTATCAACTATTAACTTTGAGACCATGAGAGAACATGGTCTGGCGTCAAAGAATGACCTGGTCAAGATCCTTGGCCGTGGTACACTGACCGCTAAGATCGATGTTCAGGCTCATGCATTCTCGGCCACTGCACAAAAAGCTATTGAGGCAGCAGGCGGTTCAATCGTTAAGTTGTAATTTTAAATGAAAAATTTTTTCACCACATTATCCAATATTTGGAAGATCGAAGATCTGAGAGTGCGTATCATAAACACACTCTTATTTCTTTTGATCTACCGCGTGGGTTCGTACGTAGCATTGCCAGGTGTTGATGCCAACGTGTTGAACAATCAGGCAGCAAAAGATGGTCTGTTAGGCCTATTGAACATGTTCGCCGGCGGATCGTTCTCTCGTGCATCTATCTTCGCTTTGGGTGTGATGCCTTACATCTCGGCATCTATCGTGGTGCAGTTGTTAGGTATCGCCGTGCCTTACTTTGCAAAATTGCAAAAAGAGGGCGAAAGCGGTCGCAGCAAGATCAACCAATGGACCCGTTATCTGACCATATTGATCACCATGGCACAAGCCGTGGGTTACGTAAAATCGCAGATCACGCCTAACGCGATCAACCCGGCTATGGGTGCGTTCTGGTTCAACCTGAGCTCGATATTCGTACTTACCGCAGGTACCCTGTTCGTGATGTGGTTAGGTGAAAAAATTACTGATAAAGGTATCGGTAACGGTATCTCGCTGATCATTATGGTGGGCATTATAGCCCAGTTGCCGGCAGCTATCATCGATGAGTTCAACTCACGTGTGAGCGGTGCCAACGCGTCTGGCGGTCCACTGCTGTTCATTGTGGAGATACTGGCGCTGGTAGCCGTTATCATGTTCACCATACTGGTGGTTCAAGGTACACGCAAGATCGCTGTACAGTATGCAAAACGCATAGTAGGTAACAAACAATACGGTGGTGTGCGTCAGTACATCCCGTTGAAAGTTAACGCTGCAGGTGTTATGCCGATCATCTTTGCTCAGGCATTGATGTTCATCCCGGCTACCATCTCTTCGTTCTTCCCTAACATCGCATCTAACAGCGTACTGATCGCTTTATCAAGCTATACTTCATGGTTGCATAACCTGGTGTTCGCTATCCTAATCATTCTGTTCACTTATTTCTATACGGCTATCACCGTTAACCCGAAACAAATGTCAGATGATATGAAGAAGAACGGTGGCTTTATTCCGGGCGTTGCTCCGGGTAATCCTACTTCAGAGTTCATTGATGCCGTGATCTCACGCATCACTTTACCTGGTTCGATCTTCCTGGCGATCATCGCGATCATACCTGCACTGGCTAACATGGCACATGTGAACAGTCAGTTCGCTCGTTTCTTTGGCGGCACCTCGCTGATCATCTTGGTGGGTGTTGTTTTAGATACGCTGCAACAGATCGAGAGCCATTTGCTGATGCGCCACTATGACGGCCTGATGAAGACCGGTAGGGTTAAAGGCCGCACGGCCGTTCCTACCGCAGCTGGTACCGTACCACCGGCTATCTAATACAGATAATGTCGAAGATCATATTCAAGACAGCCGAAGAGATAGAGCTTATCCGTCAAAGTGCCCAACTGGTGTCAAAGACACTGGGAGAGGTAGCCAAGATCGTTAAGCCCGGTGTAACTACCATACAATTAGATAAGCTGGCAGAGACCTTCATTAGAGATAATGGAGGCGTGCCAGCTTTCCTTGGTTTTCACGGTTTCCCTTACTCTTTATGTATATCACCTAACGATCAGGTGGTGCATGGTTTCCCGGGTCAGCATGAGCTTACCGATGGCGATATCATCTCTGTTGATTGCGGTGTTATCCTGAACGGGTTCTACGGCGATTCGGCCTATACCTTTGCCATTGGCGAGGTAAGCCCGGAAACGCAAACCTTGTTGAAGGTGACTCAAGAGTGCCTTGACAGAGGAATTGCTAAAGCCGTTACCGGTATGCGCGTAGGCGACATCGGGTATGCCGTTCAGGAACATGCCGAGCGTCATGGCTTTGGTGTGGTGAAGGAACTGGTAGGCCATGGCGTTGGCGTTAAACTGCACGAAAAGCCAGAAGTGCCCAACTATGGCAAACGCGGCTCAGGACCTAAGTTAGAAGAGGGCATGGTCATCGCGATAGAACCCATGATCAATGGGGGCAAAGCGGGCGTCAAGTTCTGGAAGGACGGCTGGACCGTATCTACCGTTGACGGTAAACCATCCGCCCATTTTGAGCATACGGTAGCTGTGCGCAAGGGCAAAGCAGAGCTTTTATCAACATTTTCATACGTTGAAGAAGTTTTAGCTAAAAATAATTAATATTTCAAAAATTATTTTTATTTTTGCATCCCGATTTGCATCGGTATAAACAAGTAAGAATCAGTAAAATATATGGCCAAACAATCATCGATCGAACAAGACGGTACTATCAAGGAAGCATTATCCAATGCAATGTTCAGGGTAGAGCTGGAGAACGGTCATGAGATCATCGCGCATATATCGGGGAAAATGCGTATGCACTACATCAAGATCCTTCCTGGTGACAGGGTGAAATTGGAGATGAGTCCATATGACCTTACCAAGGGTAGAATAACCTACAGATATAAATAATAACATGAAAGTTAGAGCATCCATCAAAAAACGCAGCGCTGATTGCAAGATCATCCGCCGCAAAGGGAAGCTTTTTGTGATCAACAAAAAGAACCCTAAGTACAAACAACGTCAGGGATAATTAAAAACATTGGAGCGATATCCGTACAACGGTGGCCCGCCGTTCGGTCGCTCATCTAAAAACAATCAAAAAATATGGCAAGGATCTCAGGTATCGATCTTCCAAGAAACAAAAGGGGAGAGATAGGATTAACCTACATTTATGGTATCGGTCGCACTACGGCTCAAAACATTTTGGACCAGGCTGGTATCTCTTATGACACCAAAGTACAAGAATGGACCGACGATCAGTTGGCTGCTATTCGTGGTATCATCAACGACCAGATCAAGGTTGAAGGTGCACTGCGTTCAGAAGTTCAACTGAACATCAAACGTTTAATGGATATCGGTTGCTACCGTGGTACCCGTCACCGTAAAGGTCTTCCTTTACGTGGTCAACGTACCAAGAACAACTCACGTACCCGTAAAGGTAAACGTAAGACAGTTGCTAACAAGAAAAAAGCTACTAAATAATAACTGATCAGTAGGTGCAGGGCTTCTATAAAAGGTCCTGCATTTATTGGGAACATACATTATCAAACGGGCCATGGGTCCTGATCATTCGCTGATCAAGTAATCCATAGACCATATCGTAAAAAAAGAAAATGGCTAAAGCTAAAAAAGTAACCAAAAAGCGTATCGTGATCGTTGAGCCGGTTGGCCAAGCACACGTTAACGCTACCTTCAACAACATCATCATCACTTTGACCAACACCAGCGGTCAGGCTATCTCTTGGTCTTCTGCAGGTAAAATGGGTTTCAAAGGTTCAAAAAAGAACACTCCTTACGCTGCTTCACAAGCTGCTGCCGATTGCGGTAAAGTTGCTTATGACCTGGGCTTACGTAAAGTTGAGGTGTTTGTTAAAGGTCCTGGTTCTGGTCGTGAGTCGGCTATCCGTACGCTGCAAACTTCAGGTATCGAAGTCACTACCATTAAGGACATCACTCCGCTTCCACACAACGGTTGCCGTCCATCAAAACGCAGAAGAGTTTAATTAATCATATTTTTAAAGCTAAGATCCTTCAGCTTTAGGCTGTTTGGTACTTTAAAACACACAAACAATGGCAAGATATACCGGACCAAAGTCCAAGATCGCCCGTAAGTTCAGAGAGCCGATCTTCGGTCCTGATAAAGTATTAGAGAAAAAGAACTACCCTCCGGGCATGCACGGCGTTTCAAAACGCAGAGGCAAGCAATCAGAGTACGCTGTACAGCTGATGGAGAAACAAAAGGTAAAATACACTTACGGTGTATTAGAGCGTTACTTCGAGAACCTTTTCCACCGTGCTTCGGCTCGTGAAGGTATCACCGGTACTAACTTGCTTCAATTATTAGAGGCTCGTTTAGATAACGCCGTTTACCGTTTAGGCATTGCCCCAACTCGTTCAGGCGCACGCCAACTGGTTGGTCACAAACACATCACTGTTAACGGTGAGGTGGTTAACATCCCTTCCTACACTTTGAAAGCTGGTGATGTTATTGCCGTACGTGAAAGATCAAGATCACTGGAAGCTATTACCAACTCGGTAGCTGGCCGCAAAGTGAACAAGTATAGCTGGTTCGAGTGGGATGCTGCTGCATTGAGCGGTAAGCTGTTGAACTACCCTAACCGCGATGAGATCCCTGAGAACATCAAGGAGAACCTGATCGTCGAGTTATACTCTAAATAATATTTAGTAGTATTGAGATATGGGATGTTAGATCTGATATGGTTAAGGCCATGTACAGATCTAACATCTCATGTCTTTTATCTATTTAATTCGTAAACAATAAACAAAGCATAATAAATGGCAATTTTAGCATTTCAAAAACCTGATAAGGTTATCATGCAGAAGTCTACTGACTTTGAAGGTACGTTTGAATTTCGTCCGTTAGAACCTGGCTTCGGTGTAACCATTGGTAATGCTTTACGTCGTATCTTACTTTCATCACTTGAAGGTTATGCTGTCACCTCGGTACGTTTCTCAGGTGTAACGCATGAGTTCTCTACCATCAAAGGTGTGGTTGAGGACGTTACCGAGATCATCCTGAACCTGAAACAGGTGAGGTTGAAAAAAACAGGTGATTCAGGCGATAGCGAAAAGATCTTTGTTATCATCAACGGCCAAAATACATTCAAAGCCGGCGACATCACCCAGTTCTCGAACAACTTCACCATATTGAACCCTGACCTGCTGATCTGCAACATGGATCCTGCGGTTACCCTTGAAGTTGAACTGACCGTTAATAAAGGTCGCGGTTATATCCCGAGCGAAGAGAACAAGAACCCTGATGCAGCGGTTGGCGTTATCGCTATCGACTCGATCTATACCCCGATCAAGAACGTTAAGTACACCATCGAGAACTATCGTGTTGAGCAAAAGACCGACTACGAGAAATTAGTTCTGGACATTGCAACTGACGGTTCTATCCATCCTGAAGAAGCACTGAAAGAAGCCGCTAAGATCCTGATCCAACACTTCATGCTGTTCTCTGATGAGAACATGATGCTGGAAGCTCAGGCTAAAGAGGAGACCAAAGAGGTTGACGAGGAGATCCTGCACATGCGTAAGATCCTGAAGACCGAACTAGTTGATCTTGACCTTTCAGTACGCGCACTGAACTGCTTAAAAGCAGCTGATATCCGTAGCCTTGCTGATCTGGTATCATACGATGTTGCCGATATGCTTAAATTCAGGAACTTCGGTAAAAAATCATTGACCGAGATCCAGGACCTGGTTAAATCAAAAGGACTTTCTTTTGGTATGAACCTGGCCAAATACAAACTGGACGAAGAATAATTTCAAGACTCAAGAGTCAAGAACCAAGATACAAGATTTCTTTGTTCTCGGCTCTTGAGTCTAAATTCTAAATAAACCCGGCATAATTCCGAGGGCTTGACGGCAACGCCGCCCAACGGTATGCACGTGCCACTACAAACAACAAAATGAGACACGGTAAAAAACACAACCACTTAGGTCGTACCAAGAGCCACCGCGTGGCTATGATGAGCAACATGGCTTCATCACTGATCCTGCACAAACGTATCACTACTACTTTGGCTAAAGCTAAAGCACTGCGTGTGTATGTTGAGCCGATCGTAACTAAATCAAAAGAAGATACTACTCACTCACGTCGTACAGTATTTAGCTACCTGCAAAACAAAGAAGCGGTAACTATCCTGTTCCGCGAGATCGCTGAGAAAGTAGCTAACCGTCCAGGTGGTTATACCCGTATCATCAAATTAGAGAACCGTTTGGGTGACAACGCCGAGATGGCCATCATCGAGCTGGTTGATTACAACACCGTATACGGTGCCGGCGCTGAAGCTGCTCCTGCTAAAAAAGCTACCCGCCGTCGTGGTGGTGCTGGTAAAGGCAAAGCTGCTCCTGCTGCTACTGCCGAAGTAACTCCTGCTGATGAAGCAGTGGTTGTTGACGAGCAACCAAAAACTGAAGAAGCTCCAGAAGCTCCTGCAGCCAATGAAGAGAACGCTGAAAAAGGCGAATAATTCATCAATTATCATTTAAGCGAAAAAGCGGTCGGTTCATTTGAACCGGCCGCTTTTGTTTTTACTGATATTTAGAATTCAGCACGGGGTGGGTCATATGTTGACGGTATCCATTTACCCTTGCGCTTGATGTAGATCTCAATGCCATCACTTCCGCAGAGGGGGCCACAGTAATAATATGTTCTGATGAATGCGACATCGCGCTTTATTGAGAACACAGGGAGCGAAATGTAGTGGTCGAACTCCGTTGGTTGGCTGCCCTTCGTTACTTTATCGACCGGTAAAGCTTTAAGGCGCTTGATAGGCGCGTTCGCATGGTATTGATCAAGCATGAAGCTTATATCTTTTTTGCTTAGGTGAAAGTCTTTTGCATCATCATATCGCAGTGGCTCTCTTTGGTGGGGTATTAGAATGGATAATAAAGAGTCATGTACTGGTCTTGATAGATGGTCGATGTAGAAGGTCAGAAATTCCTTGCGCTCTGCCTTGAGTGTAAGTTTTTGGCCATATACGATGGTCGACATGCACAACGCTGCTATAATGGAAATACCCACCTTTCTCATCATTGTTATAAAGCTATATCTATTATTGATCAAATACAAAAGGGAGCCGTTACGGGCTCCCTTTTTGCCATGGCTATTCAAATACTATTCCGCAAGTGGTGGCATGAAGTGACCTGTAATGGCCAGCCGGTTCCAGCTGTTGATGGCTATGTTGGCCATGATCACTTTATAGGTGGTCTCTGGCCCCAACAGCTCGATAGCCCTGTCATAAGTTGCATTGCTCACGTGGCCCTGTATGTTGGTCATCTCTTCGGTGAGTGCAAGCACGGCCTGTTCTTCGGGGGTGAAGAAGTCGGTATCGCGCCAGGCGTTCAATACGTAGATGCGTTGTTCGGTCTCACCTAACTTGCGGGCGTCGCGGGTGTGCATGTCGAGGCAAAAAGCACAACCATTGATCTGGGATGCGCGGATCTTGATCAGCTCATAATAGTTCTTATCCAATCCGCTTTTACGGTTATACATTTCTAAACCCAATAAGGCGTTGTAGGCTTCGGGTGCTAATTGCTCGATGTTAAATCTTGGTGTCATGTTGCTATGCTTTTGATTTTTAGATGTTGTTCACATAGCAAAAGTGAGCGATCGCGGCTCGCCAAAAATTGACCAAGGTCAAGAAATGCAGATCAGTGGTCTTTTGCTCTCACGCGGCTCAGGAACTCCGGCGAGAACCCCAGGTAGGAGGCCAACATGTATTGCGGTACCCGCTGCACAAAGTCGGGGAAACGGCGGGCAAAGTTGTGATACTTTTCTTCGCCGCTCATGTCAAAAAAGTAAAAGGTTCGGTTCTGTGCCGCAGCATAGGCGCGTTGATACATGTGCCTGAAATACTTCTCCATCTTAGGCAGCTTATTCAACAGCTCATCGTGCTTACTCGTGGGCAATATGATCAGTTGGCTATCTTCAACCGCTTGCAGGTAAAATTGCGACGGTGCCTGCATCATCAGGCTGGTATGATCGCTGATCCACCAATTATCGATCCCGAATTGAATGATCTGCTCGGTACCGTTATCCTTAATGAAATACATCCGCAGGCAACCCTTCACTACAAAATACAGCGCATTGCACCGTTCACCCTCACTGAACAAGTACTTTTTTTTGCCCAGGTGCTGATGTTGCAAATGTTGGGTAAGTAAGGCTTGTTCTTCAGTACTGAGCAGAACTATCTTTTGAATATGATCAATAAGGGGTTGAAACATGGTGTAATGATACTTAGTGTTTAATGATCAGCTGTTGTACTTGTTTACGGGTCAGTTGATAATAATTGTCGTTTTTATCGGCATGGGTCAATTCGAAGCCCGCTTTAGCTAATACCCGCTGCGATGCTAGGTTAGATCGGGATGCGTCTGCCCTGATCACTTGCAGGGCACTGAAAGCAAATGCCCAATTGATCATACTGGTCAAAGCTTCGGTAGCATAGCCTTTACCCGTATACTGCTCGCCGATCATGTAACCAATAGTGGTCTCGCCATGGTCGTTAGGGTAACCACCTAGGCCAGTGGTGCCAAGGACCAGCCTATCTTTCGAGTGCACGATCAGCGAGTTGGTGTACCAGGTATAAAGATCGGGGTAGGCGAGGGTGTCAGGCAGCCAGCGTTCTTTCATGGCTACGTCCATTTGCGCTTTAAACGATGATCTGATCAAGGGTAATGAAGGCTTCAGTTGCAACAGTTGCAATAATGCATGTGGCTGTTCATGATAAAGTTTCAATAGCTCATGGTCAAGCGGAATGATGCAAAGTCTTTTGGTGCGAATGTTCAACATACCTTATGAAGGCAAATTGCCGAAAATAATGATGAGCAACAAGCTTTGTCACAATAAGTGCCCTTTCAAAGTGACAAGCTGTCACAGAAAACTCATCTTGTACTGACGGTAGTATCGTTTTTGTCGGTGCCTGTACAATTTTTACTGCCGATCGCACGTTGGCACAAGCCTTGATAATTAGTGAGGGTAACATCAAATAAAAAGAAATATCAATCATATGTCAAAGATCATTGGAATCGACTTAGGAACAACGAACTCTTGCGTTGCGGTAATGGAAGGCAACGAGCCTGTAGTTATTGCCAACAGCGAGGGTAAACGCACCACCCCATCGGTAGTGGCTTTTGTTGATAATGGTGAGCGTAAGGTGGGCGATCCTGCTAAGCGTCAATCGATCACCAACCCTAAAAAAACCATCTACTCTATCAAACGCTTCATGGGTAACCAATTTAACGAGGTGACCAGAGAGGCTGAACGTGTACCTTACACCGTGGTGAAAGGTGACAATAACACTCCACGTGTTGAGATAGACGACCGTAAATATACTCCTCAAGAGATATCGGCCATGATCCTTCAAAAAATGAAGAAGACCGCCGAAGACTTTTTAGGTACCGAAGTGAGCGAAGCGGTGATCACCGTGCCAGCTTACTTTAACGATGCTCAGCGTCAGGCCACAAAAGAGGCCGGTGAGATCGCTGGTTTGAAAGTACGCCGTATCATTAACGAGCCTACTGCTGCTGCCCTGGCTTACGGCCTTGACAAAGCACACAAGGACATGAAGATCGTGGTATTCGACTGCGGTGGTGGTACACATGACGTATCAGTACTGGAGTTGGGTGATGGCGTGTTCGAAGTAAAAGCTACCGACGGTGATACGCACTTAGGTGGTGACGACTTTGATCAGGTGATCATCGATTGGATGGCCGACGAGTTCAAGAGCGACGAGGGTTTTGACCTGCGCCGTGATCCTATGGCCCTGCAACGCTTAAAAGAAGCTGCTGAGAAAGCCAAGATCGAGTTGTCAAGCTCTACCACTACAGAGATCAACCTGCCATACATCACCGCTGTTGACGGTATGCCTAAGCACTTGGTTAAGCAACTGACCCGTGCCAAATTCGAGCAACTGGCCGATAGCCTGATCAAACGTACCATTGAACCATGCCGTACCGCTTTGAAAAATGCCGGTTACAGCACTTCAGATATCGACGAGATCATCCTGGTAGGTGGTTCTACCCGTATCCCTGCCATTCAGGAAGCGGTACAAAAGTTCTTTAACAAAGCTCCTTCAAAAGGTGTTAACCCTGATGAGGTAGTAGCGATCGGTGCTGCTATTCAAGGTGGTGTATTGACCGGTGAGGTGAAAGATGTGTTACTGCTGGACGTTACCCCACTTTCATTAGGTATCGAGACCATGGGCGGTGTAATGACCAAACTGATCGAATCTAACACCACTATCCCGAGCAAAAAGTCGGAAGTGTTCTCTACAGCATCTGATAACCAACCATCTGTTGAGATCCACATTTTGCAAGGTGAGCGCCCTATGGCCTCACAGAACCGTACACTGGGCCGCTTCCACCTGGATAGCATCCCACCGGCTCCTCGCGGTGTGCCACAGATCGAAGTGACCTTCGATATCGATGCCAACGGTATATTACACGTGTCGGCTAAAGATAAAGCTACCGGTAAAGAGCAAAAGATCCGTATCGAGGCTTCATCAGGTTTGACCGATGCCGAGATCAAGAAAATGAAAGAGGAAGCAGAAGCTAACGCTGATGCTGACAAAAAGGCAAAAGAAGAGATCGAGAAACTGAACGGTGCTGATGCATTGATCTTCTCGACCGAGAAACAATTGAAAGAGTACGGTGATAAGATCCCTGCTGATAAAAAAGCACCGATCGAATCGGCTCTGGAAAAATTGAAGTCGGCGTACTCAGCCAAGAACCTTGACGAGATCGAGGCCGCTCAGAACGAACTGAACACTGCCTGGGCAGCTGCTTCAGAAGACATGTACAAAGCTTCGGCCGAAGGTCAGCAAGGTGGCCAGCCAGGCCCTGATGCAGGGGCCGGTCAAGGTCCGCAGCAAGGTGGCGATACCGTTACCGACGTTGATTTTGAAGAAGTGAAATAATATTTCGCGAACCACCATAAGAAGCCTCCTGATACATATCAGGGGGCTTTTTTATTGCTAAGGAAGTTTAGAGACCTAAAGGCGCTGTAAATGATTCGTTAGCAGCTATTTAACGATAAATTTACACTTCAAAAACACTCGAGTCGTGATCAAGGTCGAAATGGATGGTGGTGAACGTCGCAGTTTGATGAAAAAGCATTAGCCGTATAATATTTTGTATGCTTTTTAGGAAAATCGTAATTAATTTAAAACAAAGTTTGTTTTTTCTTAAAATTTTCAAAGATTTGGTGCGGAAAGTTTTATATTAGCCTGTAATTAGAAACTGAGCAAGGAAAAATTAACATACTTTCCCTTAATTGTTAAACAAACCACAAAAATGGCATCAAAATTAGAGTACATCTGGCTTGATGGTTATAAACCAACTCAAAGCCTGCGTAGCAAAACAAAGATCGTAAAAGATTTCAGCGGAAAATTGGAAGATCTTGATAACTGGAGCTTCGATGGTTCTTCTACCGAGCAGGCACCAGGCGGTTCATCTGATTGTATCCTTAAACCAGTGTTCATTTGCCCTGATCCACAGCGTAAAGATGCTTACCTGGTAATGTGCGAGGTATTAGGTTCAGATGGTCAGCCACATGAGTCTAATGGCCGTGCCCACATCGAGGATGATGACAATGATTTTTGGTTCGGTTTTGAGCAAGAGTACTTTTTGTGGGATCCTGAGACCAACAAACCATTAGGTTTCCCGGCCAGCGGTTACCCAGCACCACAAGGCCCTTACTACTGTTCAGTAGGTGCTAAAAATGCTTACGGTCGTGAGATCGTTGAAGAGCATTTGGATGCCTGCCTTGACGCTGGTCTGAACGTTGAAGGTATCAACGCTGAGGTTGCTGCTGGTCAGTGGGAGTTCCAGATCTTTGCTAAAGGTGCTAAAGATGCTGGTGACCAGATCTGGGTTGCTCGTTACTTATTAGAGCGCATTGGCGAGAAATACGGAGTATCGATCAACTGGCATTGCAAACCGCTGGGCCAATTAGATTGGAACGGTTCAGGTATGCACGCTAACTTCTCTAACTCAGTATTACGTACCGCTAATAGCGAAGCTACTTTCAAAGCGATCTGCGAGGCTTTCCGTCCGGTAGTTAAAGAGCACATCGAGGTTTACGGTGCTGACAACGATCAGCGTTTGACCGGTAAGCACGAGACCGCTTCTATCCACGACTTTAGCTACGGTGTATCTGACCGTGGTGCTTCTATCCGTATCCCTCTGTACGCTGTTGAGCATAACTGGAGCGGTTATTTGGAAGATCGTCGTCCTAACTCGGCTGCAGATCCATACAAAGTGGCTGCCCGTATCATCAAAACAGTAAAATCGGCTGCTGTATAAGCACCGCTTCAATGATAAATAAAAAGGTCTCGCATAGCAATATGCGGGACCTTTTTTTATGGTAAATGTTGACTTATAATTAATAATGATCTACATTGTAATTAAATAAATTTTATCATGAAAAAAAGAACTTTACTTATTGCAGCGGCTTTGCTTGCCTTTACTGTGCTGTCATCATTTGATCATGTAGCACCATTGTCGAACAAGCATGCCATTAAACACCTTAAACGTCAGGCTGTAGACGAAGTTTATCTGGGATACGTTTTCGATGGAGGGGTGGAGATCCGTTTATACGGACACTGGATAAACGAAGCACAGGTCAAAGGTTACATTACAAGTATCGAGTACTATGATGGAACCCAGTTCGTGCCGGCGTACTATCTTAATCCCTCGGCTACTATATACGGAGAAGGTGTTCCGGGGCAACCAGCCGTGGCCAAATTCAATTGGAAATATGTTGATGATAGCGAACCGCTCCATTCATATAATGATACTTATAACCAGCCCTGGTAAAATAAAAAGAGGCCTGTCAAGGGGGCCTCTTTTTTTTAACGAGCTATAGGTCAAGGGCCATTATCCCGCGGTCTCCCATAACTCTGACTTAATAGACTGAAGCTTGCCTCCCACAAAATTCAGGTGGACAAGGTAATAGCGTTTATTGACCACCGGTGTGGCAAAGTACCACTGCCTTGACTTGCTCATGGTTGGGTCGTAAGGTTTGCTAACGATCTTATAAAAGATAGATAGGCTTTCAAAAAGGCTATTGTAATTACCGGTACTCTTGATGGCTGACAGCTTGTTATATACCTCGCTAACAGGGTCGCCCACCGCTACCGATAGGGTCTTGTTCGATAGCGTAGGCCATTGCTGCAATCGCTGGCCGCTGTTCACAAATATCTGTTCTACCTTGTCGTTATTGAACGAGAACTGAATCCCACGGTCGGTGCCTTTGCGTTCGTCCAGGAACAGTGAACTGTACAAGGGGATCATGCTCTGTATCGAATCCAGGCGGCTGAATCTATTGTCTACTACGCCAAGGCTGGTAATGCCTTTCTCGGTCCTGAGGCTTTGTATCTTGGCATATATCTCGGCCGAGGTTTGTCCGATGGTAATGCCCCAGAACTGACCCGTAGCGATCGAGTCTTTCGAGATCATCACCACTGCTGGTGGTTCGATAATGATCTCGCCAGGTCCATTGAGGTCATCTTTTTGGCAGGAGCAAATGGCAGTGATCAGTAACAGGAATAGGAAAGCTTTTTTCATAACTTTTGGTTGTTGTGTGTAAGCCTATACGCAACCACTTGCCCGATAGCTACAGCCAAGAATACATTAAAATTTATCCCAACAAAAAAGGTGGCCGGATCCGCATTTACAGCTTCGGCCACCTTTAGGATGTGATAATATAAAATAGCTTTAAACGATCTTCTTCAATTCAACAGCGATCTTATCGGCTGTTGACGGGCTAACCTGAACCAATGGCAGGCGTAAGGCATCACCGCAAACGCCTAATTGTTTAAGCGCGGTCTTTACACCACCAGGGCTACCCTCAGCGAACATTAACCGGGTGAACTCAATGAACTTATAGTGCTCGGCACGGGCAGCTACCAGGTCGCCGCTTAAAGCCAGGCGGATCATATCGCTGAACTGGCGCGGAATAGCATTACCTACTACCGATATTACACCCACGGCACCCAAAGCGATCATAGGCAGCGTTACCGGATCGTCACCTGAAATGAACAGGAAATCGGCCGGCTTATCGCGCATGATCTGGTTGAACTGGTCGAAGTTGCCAGAGGCTTCTTTGATACCAATGATATTCTTAAAGTCGTGAGCTAAACGTACGGTGGTCTCGGCGGTCATGTTGCTGCCGGTACGGCCGGGCACATTATATAAAATGATCGGCAGGGGAGAAACTTCGGCTATTGCCTTGTAATGCTGGTAAATGCCTTCCTGTATGGGCTTATTGTAATGCGGGCTGGCCGATAGGATGGCATCATAACCATTGGTGTCAAAACTCTTCACAGCCTCAACCACCTCGTAGGTGTTGTTGCTGCCTATACCGGCAACCAGTTTCACGCGCTTGTTCACCTTTTCGGCGGTAAAGGCCCACACCTTCTGCTTCTCTTCCTTACTCAATGTGGCGCTTTCGCCGGTGGTACCTAACGAGACCAGGTAATCGATACCATTATTGATCAGGTGATCGATCAGGGTATCAAGGCCGGCATAGTCTACCGAGCCTTGCGCTGTAAACGGAGTGACCATAGCCACCCCCGTTCCGTGAAACATTTCCATTTCTGTCGTTTACGTGTTAAAAGGGTTGCTAAGATAATATTTTAAGCCATAAACCGACTTATATAATCTAAAAAGGGCCCCACCCAAACCCTCCCCGGGAGGGAGGGGTTAAAACCCTATCTCGATCCTGAACGCGTGCTTGGTATTCTCCTGGGTATTGTATGACCATCCGTACAGCGCTTTCATACCATAGAACTCCAGCCCGGCGGCCAGCTCGGTGTAGTTTTTGAGCTGAGGTGTGGTCAGGTAATTGGCTTTAACGATCTCCTGCAACTTCAACTTGCGCAGCAACGGGATCTTGCTCATCACAATGCCGCCAAAGTTATGTTCGATGTGGCCTTCCAGGTACTGGTCGGTAGTGCTGTAGGTATAGTAATTGAGCAGCAAAAAGGCGTCGGGGGCATTACGATAACGGAAGATCTCGGTGCCCATAAAGTGCTTGGCGTCAGTATAGAACACACTTTTGTTGTTCAGGAACTTGCCCGCACCCACATAGAACGAGAACTTACCCCAAAGGCCCAGGTCAACATCATCTTTGGTGATGCTGGCCGTTAACAGGTCGTAATCAACATCAGATCCTAAAAAGTTGCGGATGCCCTTGGTGTAGGATACTTCCAGTTTGGGATACTTCGACCGCAGGTAATAACGCCCGGTTGGATAGGTCACGTAGCGGTCGCTAAAATCATAGCTGGCGCGAACGTTGATCTTGAACGACCGGTTATTGTTGAACAGCGGCGTATGGTCATCAACACTTTGCGCAAAAGGGTTATTAGGCGTAAAGCGGCGCTGCTGGTAAAAAAAGCTGTAGTACGAGGTATTGTCTAACCATTTACGGTCGGCTACCTCGGCACCTACCGATGCTTGCAAACCACCAACAATGCGGCGCGACACCGATACCGCAGCAAAATGCTTATCATATAACTTTTGATAGTTACGGCGATAGAACAGCGTAGCAATGGAGTTGGATAGCGGCGTAATCGGTTCCTTGTTGTTAAGGTCTACCACGTCAGATCCTACGTTGAAGCCGATCCGGTAATCATCCACCGGGATCACACCATTAACATTGCCATGCAATAATTTATTACCAAAGCCGTAGCGCACATGGCCGTTCAGTAGCAGATATTTATTACGCGCACTGTCGATCTGCTTACGGAACGACGCACCGTAATTAATGGTAAAACCCTCCACGGTATTGTACAGCATAGAGCCCAATACCGACTGCGTGCTGAAATAGCTTTTGTTATACCGGTTACGGATGTTAAGCCCCGAGAACAGGAAACGCCCGACCGATACCTTGTTGTTGGCCCGGTCGAGTGAATCTAAATACGTTTTCGATTCACGCTTGCGAGCCAGCACGGCCTTCTTTTCATAATCGACCGTCTCCTCGGTGGTAAGTGGGATAGGGCGGGCCTGCTGCCAGTAGGTCGAATCCTTTTTGTTGACGCCGGCGGTCACTTTCATCACCTCGGCAAATAGCTTTTTATCCAGCTTAGGGTCAATATCATAGTTCTTGTAAACGGCCACAAAGTATCCACCGATCTTGAAGCCTAACAATCCGCCGGTGAATTCGAACTTGACCGACGATGGCATCCAGGCCTTACGCTCAACCGGGATGTATTGTTGTTTTACCGAGAGTGTATCTAAAAAGTTGATGCCCGAGCTTTTGGTCAAATAAAGATCAGTGCTATGGATGCGCCAGCTATCATCCATAATATAAATGTAGCCCTCGAAGGTGGGCTCGTACTGGCGTTTAGGCGTCACTTTGATGCGGTTCACGGTCTCGCCGTTCTCCACTGTTTCGCCCATGTAGCGGTAGTTATAGTAGCTTAAAGCATTATCGGCAATGGGCGATATTAGTGGGCGGTTACTGATGCCTTCCCAATTCTGCAGGTTCTGGTAGAAGTTCACGTCCAGATCTGATGCCCGGTTAAAGCTGAACGCCCGGTTGCTGCCCGATACCTTGGAGGACACCATCTCCTCGTGATAGCGGTCGGGCTGCATGAAACTTAGTTTAGATTCTGACTCTGAAAGGTATAGGATGCCTTTGCGGTTGGAGTCGAGTCCCAGCTCACGACCGATCTGATCGATGTCTCGCCCCAGGAACTTCTTGGGTGCGCTCAACATGCGCTGCAGGCCTTTGATGTAAGTATCACACTGGTAGCTTTTTACCTGGGTAAGGTAAGTATTACGTTTGCGGATGGCTTTACGAATGATCGCATAGGCCGGGTCCTCGCCGCCTGCTTTCACCACCACATTTTGCAACACGAACGATTCCGGTTCCAGCTGAACGTTCAATACACGATCGGCCGTAAGCGCTACAGGCCTGATCTGTTGCTTGTATCCAATGCCTTTGAACAAAATATCATAATTGCCCGAAGCTAAGCTAAGGTTGTACTCGCCATCACTATTGGCCGGCGATCCTTTGCTGGTGCCTTTTACCACTACGGTAACAAAGGGAATGGGCTGGCCATTTTGATCTTTTACGGTTCCTTTTAAGGTGAAGGTTTGTGCGTTAGCTAACGCTGTCAAGAATGTAAATAAAAGCAAGAAAAACGTTTTGTGCATGAGACAGAATAGGTGAGCGTAAATATGCTCATTATTTAGCCATGATTGATCGTTAAAGTATGTTAATTGATAAGGAAAAATGCTGTTACCCACAGTTGCACGCAGCGCTAAAAAGTTGCCCTGCAAAGCGTTAAGCCACTTTATTGGTAGATATTATAGACCACTATTTTCAAATAAAGCAGCATTACGGCAGGGGTTCTTGCTAACTTAGCCCGTGCATGTCAGTACTTGTTTTGACCGTTATCGTTTTGGTGGGATCATACTTTGCCGGGCTGCTGGGCTCCCTTACTGGGCTGGGCGGTGGGGTGGTGATCATCCCGTTGCTTACCCTGTTGCTGGGGGTCAACATCCATTACGCGATCGGTGCCTCGCTCATCTCGGTGATCGCTACCTCGTCGGGCTCGGCAGCTGCCTATGTTAAGGAAGGTATCACCAACATCAGGCTCGGCATGTTCCTGGAGATCGCTACTACCGTGGGCGCATTGGCAGGCGCCATGCTGGCGTTGCATATACAAACCAGTGTCATTGCCGTCATTTTTGGGGTGATCCTCATATTCTCGGCGATCATGTCATTAAAGCCAAAGGTCGAACATATAGATAAGCATGATGATACCTGGGCGCAAAAGCTTAAACTCAACGGCACTTACCCGACCTCGGCTGGTGTGGTTCAATATGGCGTACGCCATGTAGGCGGCGGCTTTTTAATGATGCTTTTTGCCGGAGTGATATCAGGCTTGCTGGGCATCGGCTCGGGCGCTTTGAAGGTAGTGGCCATGGATGGCATCATGCGCATCCCGTTCAAGGTATCAACTACTACCAGTAATTTCATGATCGGTGTTACGGCAGCGGCCAGCGCGGTGGTGTACCTGCAACGGGGGTATATAGACCCGGGGCTATCCATGCCGGTGGTACTGGGCGTGTTGCTGGGAGCGCTCACCGGATCCAAAATTTTGGTGCATACCAGTTCATCACAATGGCTGCGCTGGGTATTTGCCGTGATCGTTACCTTTTTGGCCGTGCAAATGATATACAACGGCCTCAACCATAAGATATAAATAAGCGTGGCAACCAAAGACACCATACACGATACTGATATACAGCAGATCATTGGCTGGATCTTGCGCGTGGGCGTGATCGTGTCCATGCTGGTGGTGTTTATAGGTGGATGCATTTACCTGTACCGCCATGGTGCCGAGCAGGTACATTACAGCGCCTTTACCGGTGTGCCGGCCTTTGTGCACAGTGCAGGAGGAATTTGGCATGGCATCATGACCGGTCGTGGGCGTGCCATCATACAAGGTGGCATCATCCTGCTCATCAGTACTCCGGTGATCCGCATCATCTTTTCAGCAATTGGTTTTGTGCTCGAGCGCGACTGGCTTTACACCGGCATAACCCTGCTGGTGTTGCTCATCATTGTGGCCAGTGCCCTCTCCGGGCATGCGGGGTAATCTCACCCCGGCCCTCTCCAAAGGAGAGTGAGTATATATAACTAATAAAGTCCTCCCATCGGGGAGGGTTGGGTGGGGTTGCTTTTATTTCTTACTTTTGGAACAATGAGACGACCGCTTTTACTTTTTACTTTACTGTTCAGTCTTTGCAGCGTTTGGGCACAAAGCGAACCTGTTGGTTACCGCGTGGCATTAGGCAAGTTCATGCATTACTATAACCGTAACCAACCCGACAGCTTATTCAATATGTTCGCGGCCGAGGTAAGGTCAGAGATGCCGCAGGAGACCAACCGCCAAATGTTCGCTGAGTTGCAAAGCCGCTCGGGCGCATTGCAGCGCACGGTCTTTGCCGGTTTCGAGAATGGCGTGGCCACTTACCGTGCCGACTTTCAAAAAGGCTCGCTGGCCATGAAGATCAGCATCAACTCTTACGGTAAGCTAAGCGGACTGTTTTTTGATAACATTAAAGACCCTAACGCCAAAACAGGTGCCCGTGTGGCCGACCCTGATATGGACGAGTCACCGCTGGAGATCAAGACGCTTTCGGGTGTGGTGCGTGGTACTTTAGGCTTGCCTAAACAGGTAAGCGGTAAGGTGCCGGTGGTGATCATTATCCCGTCCTCGGGCCCTACCGACCGCGATGGTAACAAGCCCCGCCTCAATCAGCGTACCGACAGCTATAAACTTTTAGCGGGTGCTTTAGCCAAGAACGGCATTGCCACCGTTAGATACGATAAACGCCGTTTGGATGTCACCTCGGCAAGCCCGGCCGCCGAAAAGGAGTGGCGCTTTGATGATTACGTGGACGATGTGGTGACGATCACCAACCAGTTGAAAGAAGATCAGCGGTTTTCGAAAGTGATCCTGTTCGGCCATGGCGAAGGCTCGTTAGTAGGCATACTGGCTTCGGCCGGTCAACCAGTGAGCGGCCTGATATCGGCCGAAGGCGAAAGCTTATCGGGCGATAAGGTGATGACCGAGCAATTGAAGTCGCAACCTGAGAATATCACCCAAAACTTTAAAGCTATACTGGACAGCTTGCGCAAAGGCAAAACGCGCGACCAGGTAGATTTTGGCTTGTACAGCATAGCCCGCCCAAGCGTACAATACTACCTGGCCAGTTGGATGCGATACGATCCCGTAAAAGAATTGAAAAAGGTGAAGATACCGGTGCTGATCGTACAAGGCACTACTGACCTGCAAGTGAGCATGGCCGATGCCGAACGCTTGAAAAAAGCAAAAAGCGATGCCAAACTGGTGCCTATAGCCGGCATGAACTACGTACTGAAAGAAGCACCTGCCACCCAAGCCGCTAACCTGGCCACCTACAACCAACCCGCGCTCCCCATCAAACCCGAATTAGTGACCGCCGTGACCGACTTTGTAAAAGCGGTCAAGTAAGATAGGACTTTTGAGTCTGTTGGTATGTGAGACGGTGGTCAAAAGGGCTAAACAAGGTCCGAATAGCATATACAGAACTTGTCATCTTTATTAAAAAGATGACAAGTTCTCAAACCTTTAACAGGGAAAGCGCATTCACTCACTACTCACTACTCACTACTCACTACTCACTACTCACTACTCACTACTCACTACTCACTACTCACTACTCAGCTTTTCCAGCTTCCCAATAACCTGCGGATCACAATGATCTCGGCGATGTGATAGCCCGTATGGTCGGCTATCTGTAAGGCCTCTCGCAACAGGGTTTGCCCGGTTCCGTGAGGAATGGGTTTGTGCAGGTCTTCGGTCTGTACCAGTTCGGTCATTTCCTGCAGGTCTTTTTTGATCTGGGCCAGTGAGTTGTTCCAGGCCTCTTCGCTGGCTGGAGCGGTCTCCTTGGGCCAGTACTCTTCAGGCCACTTAGGCGACTTATGCAAGGCATCTTTGCTGAACTCCAGCATATCCCATTGCGCTATGCGGATGTGCTCTACCAATTGCCAGATGCTGTAGGGCAGTCCATGCGGGCGTTCACCGCGTTGCTCGGCAGGCAGGTCTTTTAAGGCATCTTCTAACGAGGCATGTGCAGTACCTCCATTCATCAATTTGATGATCTCATTCACGAGGGATCGGCTATGATCTGACATATTGTTAGGGTTTTAATAGAGCTAACAAAACAATGGGGGCATGGTTCATTGAATTTCAAGCTTGCTAATTACCCCGCTAAATTTGTAGGTTTATACCTTTAACCGCATCAAACTCATAGTCGTGATCAACAGGATATTAACTACCATAGTGATAGGCGCGCTGCTGCTTATTGGCTGTAAAAAAGAGGGCGGCCCGAGCGATACCATGCGCGACAACGCGGCCTTTAGCAACTACACCAAGCATTTTTTAGAGGCTTTGTGGAAGTTACAGCCCGACCGCGCCACCCAGACCGGTTACCACGTATATGATAGTTTGCTGGTGATCCCGAGCCAAAGCAACCGTGATAAACTGATCACTTTTGCCAAAGTAGAGGCCGACTCACTCACCCACTACGATGCCAACACCCTGCCGGCCAGCAACAAGCTCGACTACCAACTGATCCAGAACGAGGTGCAGCGCATACAATGGAGCCTGCAAACCCTCAAGGAGTGGGAGTGGGACCCGGGCAGCTATAACAACATCTCCACCTTTGCTTACATTTTGAACGAGCGGTATGCCCCGTTAGACAAACGCCTGCGCAACTTTTACGAGAAACTGCAAAAGCTGCCCGATTACTACAAAGAGGCCCAAAAGCAGATCAAAGACCCTGTACCCGAGCTCACCGCCCTGGCCGCTGATCAGTTGAACGGTGGCGTAAGCGTGATCGAGAAGGATTTTGCGGATTCGCTCAAGAAGACCAAGATACCCGAGGCCACCCAAAAGCTGATGGTGGCCCGCGCCAAGACCAGTGCCGATGCCGTTAGAGCTTTTGCCGACTGGCTCACCAAATTAAAAAGCACCAAGCCGCGCAGCTTCCGTTTAGGGAATGACCTGTATCAGGATAAGTTCAAGTTCGAGATACAGTCGGGCCTTACGGCGCAGCAACTATATAATGCCGCGGTCGACCGTAAAAAGTACCTGCATGGTCAAATGGCCAAGATCAGCAAGCAACTATGGCCTAAATACTTTGGTGCTAACACACCCATGCCTAAAGATTCGATCGAGCTGATCGGTAAGATGATCGACACGCTATCGGCCAAACACGTGAAGCCCGAAGAGTTCCAAAGCTCTATCGAGAAGCTCATGCCTAAACTGGTGGACTTTGTACGGGCCAAGGACCTGCTCACGCTTGATCCTTCGAAGCCGCTCATCGTGCGTAAAGAGCCGGCCTACATGGCTGGTGTGGCCGGTGCATCGGTAAGTTCGCCAGGCCCGTATGACAAAACGGGTAACACCTACTTCAACGTAGGCAGCCTGAGCGGTTGGGCACCCCAACGCGCCGAAAGCTATCTGCGCGAGTACAACCAATATATGCTGCAGATCCTGTGCATCCATGAAGCTATACCCGGACATTACACTCAATTGGTATACTCTAACAAAGCACCCAGCATGATCAAGGCCGTACTGCAGAACGGTGCCATGATCGAGGGTTGGGCGGTTTATGCCGAAGAGATGATGCTCGATGCAGGCTACGGCAACAACGAGCCCGAGATGCGCCTGATGTGGTATAAGTGGAATCTGCGCTCGGTGTGCAATACCATACTCGACTATGGCGTGCACGTGAACAACATGAATAAGGAGCAAGCCATCAAGTTACTCACCCGCGAGGCCTTCCAGCAGCAGGCCGAGGCCGAAGGTAAGTGGAAGCGGGTGACCGTGAGCAGCGTGCAGCTCACCAGCTACTTCAACGGCTACAAAGAGATCACCGACCTGCGCGACGCCTACAAAAAGCGTTTGGGTGATAAGTTCACCGTCAAGGCCTTTAACGAAAAGTTCCTGAGCTATGGCAGCGCCCCGGTCAAACTGATCCGCGAACTGATGATCACCAAAAAGGCGGATGATGCACCAGCCGCCACCGCACCCACAAGTGACAAGGGTGACAAAGCCCCCGTGAATTAATACGTCCGGTCACCTGATACTTTATATTAATTATTACCTCATGTCTACCCATATCAAACAACAGATCGATGATCTGACCGCCGAGCTAAAACAGCATAACTATAATTACTATGTGCTGGCGCAGCCCACCATCAGCGATCAGGATTTTGATCTGAAGCTTAAAGAACTCGCCAAACTGGAAGAGGCCAATCCCGAGCTTGCCCATGCCGACTCGCCCACCCAAAGGGTAGGCGGCGAGGTGACCAAAGAGTTCCAGACCGTGCGCCACCGCTGGCCTATGCTGTCATTAGGCAACACCTACAGTGAGCAGGAACTGCTGGAATTTGATCAACGCGTGCGTAAGGCCATTGGCGATAATTTTGAATATGTGGTAGAGCTCAAGTTCGATGGATTGAGCATGAGCATGACCTACGAGAACGGTAAACTGGCCCGCGCCGTCACGCGCGGCAACGGGGTAGAGGGCGACGACGTGACCACCAACGTCCGCACTATACATACCGTACCCAAAACGCTGAAAGGTGACGGCTACCCCGACCTGTTCGAGATACGGGGCGAGGTGTTCATGCACCGCAAGGCTTTTGACCGCTTGAACAATGAGCGCATCGAGAATGGTGAGGTGGCTTATGCCAACCCGCGCAACTTTGCCTCAGGCACCATGAAACTTCAGGACTCTGCCGAGGTGGCCCGCCGCCCGCTCGATTGCTTTTTATATGCCCTGCACATGGAGCGCTCGCCCTACAAAACACATTGGGAAAGTTTGCAGGCCATCAAAAAATGGGGCTTCCATGTGAGTGACGATAGCAAACTGTGCAGTAATATCAATGAGGTGCTCAAATACATCGAACATTGGGATACGGCCCGTTTCGACCTCAGTTTTGATATCGATGGTATCGTGATCAAGGTGAACAACTACGGCCAGCAGGAAGAACTGGGCTTTACGGCCAAAGTGCCGCGCTGGGCCATCTCTTATAAATTCAAGGCCGAGCGGGTAGAGACCTCGCTCGAAAGCGTGTCATACAACGTAGGTCGTACGGGTGCCGTTACCCCGGTGGCCAACCTGAAGCCGGTCCTGCTGGCCGGCACCACCGTTAAACGTGCCACTCTGCACAATGCCAACGAGATCCTCCGCCTCGACCTGCACGAAGGCGATACCGTATACGTAGAAAAAGGCGGCGAGATCATCCCCAAGATCATCAGCGTGAACCCTGACAAAAGAAAGCCTAATGCCGAGCCGATCGTATATCTCACCAATTGCCCGGTATGCGGTACCCCGCTCGAACGTAAAGAAGGCGAGGCCGCGTTCTATTGCCCTAACGACGAAGGCTGCCCACCGCAGATCGTGAGCAAGATGCAGCATTTTGTAGGTCGCAAGGCCATGGACATTGACGGTTTGGGTGATGAGACCCTGGAAACGTTGTACCAAAAAGGTTTCATCTCGCATATCAGCGATATCTACGACCTGCACCTCCGTGCCGACGAATTAAAACAGATGGACCGCTTTGGCGAACGCTCGATCACCAACATGCTTGCCGGTATCGAAAAGTCGAAAGAAAAGCCATTTGAAAAAGTACTGTTCGGCCTGGGTATCCGTTACGTGGGGGAGACCGTGGCCCGCAAACTGGTGGCTCACTTCAAGACCTTAGAACGCATGCAAGCCGCCACCCTCGAAGAGATCACCGCTGTGGACGAGATCGGCGAACGCATTGCCCAAAGCCTGGTGGAATACCTGAGCGGTGAGGTGCATCAGCAGGAATTGCAAAAGCTCAAAAGCCAGGGTCTTCAGTTCGCGGCCGAAGAAAAGGAAGTGGTCCTGGCCAGCGATAAACTGGCAGGCAAGACATTTATCATATCAGGTGTGTTCGAAAAATACTCGCGCGATGAGCTCAAAGAGATGATCGAGCAGAACGGCGGCAAGATCTTGAGCAGCATATCGGCCAAATTGAACTACCTGGTGGCCGGCGATAACATGGGCCCTTCTAAACTCGAAAAGGCCAACAAACTAAATATTCCTATCATTACCGATGAAGAATTGTTGAAGATGCTTTAACAGTTCTAAGCGCACTACCCACCCGTCATGGCGAGGCACGAAGCCATCTCTGCGGCGGAAGTTTTTTACCGACCGTCATGCCGCTCCGTATCGGGGTCTCGCAGGAAAGGTTGCGCATCTGTCGGCTACGTATCTTATAGGATGCTGAAACAAGTTCAGCATGACAGGGTGGGTCAAGATACGCCGGCACCATAAAAAAACTTGTCATGCTGAACACAGTGAAGCATCCTATACCCCATGCCTGATCGCACGCACAGGACGTTTCGCATACGCTCAACATGACAGGGGTGGAGATAGAGGCAAATAAAATTATCCAACCCGTCATGCCGATGCATATCGGCATCTCAAAGGACAAGTAATTCACCTTGCATGTGAGATGCTGAAACAAGTTCAGCATGACATAACAGGTCAAGCTACGCCAAGCACCATAAAACGAACTTGTCATGCTGAACGCAGTGAAGCATCCTATACCCCATGCCTGATCGCACGCACAGGATGTTTCGCATACGCTCAACATGACAGGGGTGGAGATGGAGGGAAACAAAATTGTCCAACCCCGTCATGCCAATGCATATCGGCATCTCTCAGGACAAGTAACTCACCGTGCAGGTGAGATGCTGAAACAAGTTCAGCATGACATAACAGGTCAAGCTACGCCAAGCACCATAAAACAAACTTGTCATGCTGAACGCAGTGAAGCATCCTATACGTCATGGCCGATCGTAAGTATAGAATGTTTCGCATACGCCCAACATGACGGGGTCGAATAGTTATGCATCATCCCCCGTCTCCCGATCGTCATAAAAAATGCTGCGTTATTTTTCGATCAACAATAACATTGGGCCGATGTTATTGTTGCACAAACATTAACGAATTAAATAATACAGTTATGGCGTTTCAAAAGATACAGGAACTGCTAGGCGACAAGGCCAGCTACTATCTGGACCATAAAAGCGAGACCTTTGCCAAGGACCTGCTGCATACCCCGTCACCTGATTTTGTTGACAAGATATTTGTTCAAAGCAACCGCAACCCGCAGGTGCTGCGTAACCTGCAGGCCATGTATGGCCATGGCCGGTTGGCCAATACCGGTTACTTATCCATATTGCCTATCGATCAGGGCATCGAGCATACTGCAGGTGCGTCGTTCGCCAAGAACCCGATGTATTTCGACCCCGAAAATATCGTGAAGCTGGCCATTGAGGGCGGTTGTAACGCGGTGGCGACCACGTTCGGTAACCTGGCCATGGTATCGCGCAAGTATGCGCACAAGATCCCGTTCCTGGTCAAGATCAACCATAATGAGCTGCTTACTTATCCTACCAAATATGATCAGATCATGTTCGGGTCGGTAGAGGATGCCTGGAATTTGGGTGCTGCCGCAGTAGGCGCTACCATCTACTTCGGGTCCGAAGACTCGAGTCGCCAGATCATCGAAGTATCGCAAGCCTTTGAGCGTGCGCACGAGCTGGGTATGGCCACCGTACTGTGGTGCTACACCCGCAACAACGACTTTAAAAAGGATGGCGTTAACTACGAGACCTCGGCCGACATCACCGGTCAGGCCAATCATATAGGCGTTACCATTCAGGCCGATATCATCAAGCAAAAAATGCCTGATGTGAACGGTGGTTTCACCAAGATCGGTTTCTCTAAATCTGATCCATTAATGTACAGCAAAATGGCTACTGATCACCCGATCGATCTGTGCCGTTACCAGGTGGCTAATTGCTACATGGGCCGTGCCGGGCTGATCAACTCAGGTGGCGAATCAAAAGGCGAGGGCGATCTGGCCAATTCGGTAATGAACGCGGTGATCAACAAACGTGCAGGTGGTTCAGGATTGATCTTAGGCCGTCGTGCGTTCCAGCGTCCATTTGCTGAGGGCGTGGAGTTCCTGAATATGATACAAGATGTATATTTGGCGCAAGAGATCACCATTGCATGAAGCATATCGTAACGGTCACGCTGAGCCCGGTAGTTGACAAAAGCACCAAAGTAGACAGGATAGAGCCCGATCAAAAACTGGCTTGCGACGAACCATTGTTCGAGCCGGGAGGCGGAGGCATCAACGTTTCAAGAGGATTAAAACGTTTGAACGTGAATTCCATCGCGGTCTTCCCGTCGGGCGGGTTGACCGGTCAGCTACTGCAGGATCTGCTTAAAGCTGAGCATATCAACCAGGTACCTATTCTTACCGAAAAGATGACCCGCGAGAACTTCATCGTGGTGAACCGGGAGGTGCATGAGGAATATCGTTTTGGGATGCCTGCGGTAGAGCTGCTGCCCAAGGAGGAGCGCGAGATACTGAGCACTATTAAGAAGCTGGTACCTAAGCCTAAATTTATGGTAGTGAGCGGTAGTATGCCGCCTGGTGCCAGCGATGACTTTATTGCCAAACTGGCGCGCGTTTGCAAAGAGGACGATATCAAACTCATTGTTGATACTTCGGGCGAGGCGCTTGCCAATGCTGTTAACGAAGGCATCTACCTGCTTAAGCCTAACCAAAAGGAGCTGAGCAAGCTGACCGGTATCGAGGTGAAGGATAAGCAAAGCGTGGAAGCCGCGGCCCAGCAGATCATTGATAAAGGCAAATGCCAGGTAGTGGTGGTGTCCTTAGGTCCGGATGGAGCCTATGTGGCCTCGCGCGGTTACAGTGAGCACATCCCGGCACCTGATGTTGAGAAACGCAGTACCGTAGGTGCAGGCGACAGCATGGTAGCTGGTATGGTTTACGCATTAGACAAAGGCTGGGAGCTAAAGGACGTGGTACGTATGGGCATAGCCTGCGGCAGCGCCGCCACCATGAACGCCGGCCCCGAACTCTTCCGCAAAGCCGACGCCGAAAGCCTGTTCGAGAAACTGAAGTGATCAGGGTCTTTTCCCTGGGTTGATATTAAAATGTCATGTTGAGCATAGGTTCAACATGACATTTTTTTTGGGATGAGGTTAGTTCTCCACCCCGTCATGCCGAACTTGTTTCGGCATCCCACATGCAAGGTCACCCAGCGTCCACCTGTCCTGAGGGAAGCCGATATACATCGGCATGACGGGTTGGTTGGTGATCTATGCTTCTCTGTCATGTTGAGCGCATGCGAAACATCCTGTACGTGCGATCAGGAATGGCGTATAGGATGCTTCACTCCGTTCAGCATGACAACTTTTTTGGGGGAGCTATTCCTTATCACCCTGGTCATGCTGAACTCGTTTCAGCATCCCACCTGCTAAGTGACCGACCCGTCCTGAGAGATGCCGATATGCATCGGCATGACGGGTTGGTTGGTAATCTATACTTCCCTGTCATGTTGATCGCATGCGAAACATCCTGTACGTGCGATCAGGAATGGCGTATAGAATGCTTCACTTCGTTCAGCATGACAACTTTTATTTGGGAAGCTATTCCTTACCACCCCGGTCAGGCTGAACTCGTTTCAGCATCTCACATGCAAGGTCGCCCAGCGTCCACCTGTCCTGAGGGATGCCGATATGCATCGGCATGACGGGTTGGTTGGTTGAGTGCTGGGTGAATGGTGATGTATACTTCCCTGTCATGTTGAGCGCATGCGAAACATCCTATACGTGCGATCAGACATGGCGTATAGGATGCTTTACTCTGTTCAGCATGACAATTTTTATTTGGGGGAGCTATTCCTTACCACCCCGTCATGCTGAACTTGTTTAAGCATCCCACCTGCTAAGTGATTGACTTGTCATGAGGAATGCCGATATGCATCGGCACGACGGGCTGGGTTGGTGGTGATCTATACTTCCCTGTCATGTTGAGCGCATGCGATACATCCTATACGTGCGATCAGACATGGCGTATAGGATGCTTCACTCCGTTCAGCATGACAACTTTTATTTGGGGGAGCTATTCCTTACCACCCCGGTCATGCTGAACTTGTTTCAGCATCTCACATGCCAAGTAACCGACCTGTCCTGAGAGATGCCGATAGGCATCGGCATGACGGGTTGTGTAACAAATAGAACTTTAAACACTAACCTTCTCCGCTAACCAAAGGAACTCGGCGGTGAAGGTATCCACATTGGCCTGGAAGCTGCTGTCCAACAAATTTCCTTCGGCATCAAATTTCTTGTCAACGTGTGGGGTCACGATCATGTAGGGGGAGGCGATGCCGAACAGGGCGTTGATGTAGAGCTGTAGTTGCTGGGTTGCGCGCATGCCGCCCATTGGTCCGGCCGAACCGGTCACGATGCCAAAGGTCTTGTGTACCTGCTTTGGAAAATGGTCGAACAGGTTCTTGAGCGCTGGCGAATAGCCGCCGTTATATTCCGGAGTCACCAAAATAAAGGCTTGTGCCGCGAACATGCGTTCGGCCAGCGAGCGGAATTGTTCGGGCGCTGCCTCGGCCGACGACCATACCTTTTCGAGCAATGGCAACGGGTTCTCGCGCACGTCGATCAGGCCTACCTCGTGCTGGGTGTTGGTTTTAAAGTGGTTGTAAATAAATAAGGCCTCCTTGTAAGTGTGGCTATCCGGGCGCGGACTGCCCGATATGATCTCGATCTTCATATAGTGTGTGATGTGCTTTTTTGAACCCCAACATACAAATAATGTATGACAGTTGGGCCATCGTTGCGCAGCAGAAGGATCGTGTAAAACGATATATGCTGATGCGCCGTTTTGGGCGATGTTTGAAATAATTAACCATTGGTTTGAATATTGCAAGGTATCCGGTTAACGGTACTTTACCTTTGCTTATAACAAACATCTATAACATGAGATACAGAAAATTAGGGGATACCGACGTGTCGTTGTCAGCCATTGGCTTAGGCTGCATGAGCATGAACCACGGTTATGGCGAGCCCGACGATGCTTCATCGATAGCCACTTTAGAAAAGGCACTTGAACTGGGTATCAATTTTTGGGACACCGCAGATGTATATGCCAACGGCGCTAACGAGGAATTGGTAGCTAAAGTGCTACGACCGAACCGCCAGAAGATCTTTTTGGCCACCAAATTCGGTTTCTACCTGAACAGCCAGAATGCTATGGAATTCGACGGCTCGCCTGCGCGGATCAAAAAGACCGTTGAAGCCAGCTTAAAACGTTTACAGACGGATGTGATCGACCTGTATTATGCACATCGTATAGACCCGAACGTGCCGGTAGAAGATATGGTGGGAGCCATGGCTGATCTGGTGAAAGAGGGTAAGGTGCGTTACCTGGGGCTTTCAGAAGCCTCGGCAAATTCCATCAAGAGGGCTCATGCGGTGCACCCGATCAGTGCGCTGCAAAGCGAGTACTCATTACTGACCCGCGAAGTTGAGGCAGAGATATTGCCGCTTTGCAAAGAACTGAAGATCTCATTTGTTCCGTTCAGTCCGCTGGCACGTGGTTTAATGACCAACACGCTCGACATCAATGCTTTAAAAGATGGCGATTTCCGTAAAGGGCTTCCACGTTTTCAATCGGCACACGAGGAGAACAATAAAGCGCTTACCCTCGAATTTGCCAACCTGGCCGAAGCTAAGAATTGTACGCCGGCGCAACTGGCACTGGCTTGGGTACTCAACCAGGGCGATAACATTATACCGATACCCGGAACTAAACGCGTTAAATACCTGATCGAGAACGCAGGTGCGGTCGATATCGAGCTATCATCAGCTGATCTGCAAAGCATCGAAGCCTTGTTGAAAAAGTACCCGGATACCGGTGCACGCTACAATGAATCGAGCAGCAAATTCGTAGATAAGAATTAAAGCGAGCTCAGCATAATAAACAGAAGGCCTGAAGATGAACTCTTCGGGCCTTTCATTTTTGGCATAGTGAGTAGCCGTATATTGGATATGGAGTTGTAGCGTTGATGAAGATGAAAAGAGAAGATAGTGCGTTATATCGGAGGAGTTGTGTTAGCGATATCGTGAACTTTTTTCAAGATGAGGCACTGTTTCAGGTGTTACATCGATGTAACAGAATTCCCCAAATTTCCCCACTTTTTGACATTGCCAAATTCGTAAAAACCCAACTTTTTCAAGAAAAATCAACAAAAAGCCGGAATGTAACACTAAATGTAACACTGAAACACCAAAATGTAACACCTGTAAAACCATACTTAGTGTCGCAAAGTGCCCTTAAACGTACGGTCACGACCAAGAATTACAAATTTGGTGATCGTGCTGTCAGGGGGTGGTGACCGCTACGGGCAACACCTTCCCATTAAAGAACTTGTGGGCCGCCGTGGCAAAATCAGCAATGTACTTACCCATCTCAAAAGCCATCACCGGCGACTGATAACCCGGGAAGGCCTGTTCCAGCATCTCCGTTTGCGCCGAACCCAGGGCCAGGCAGTTCACGCTGATCTTGCGGTCGGCCAGTTCATAGGCCAAACACTCGGTCAGGGTATGCAGGGCCGCTTTACTGGCCGAGTAAGCTGCCAGTCCGGGGAATTTCACACTACCTTGAAAACCACCCATACTGCCAATGTTCATGATGTGGCCACCCTCGCTCATGAATGGTAAAATGGTCTGTATCATGCGGGCGTGGCCCAGGTAATTGCTTTGCAGCATCTCTACCAGGTCGGTCTCGGTGGTTTGGGTGAAGGGTTTGTTCACCAGTGCGCCGGCATTGTTGATCAGTACATCTACCTTACCATCAAAACGTGAGCTAACGAATTGAGCCAAAGCATGGTGGTCATCATGAACGATATCGAAAGCCACAGGGTATAACGTACACTCCGGGTTAAGTCCTTTGGCGATCTCCAGTAAGCGGGTCAGCTTATCCTGTGATCGGGCCAGGGCGATCACCTGGTGTTTATTGGTCAGGGTGAGTTCCAGTACGGCCTCAAAGCCTACGCCGCTGCTGGCGCCGGTGATAATGATGTTCATGGTTTAAACGTCCTCCTCTTCCAGTTTTTCGTTAGCGGGCAAACCCTCCTGTAACTTATCCTCACGGAACACATAATAGATACCCACTAGGGATACGATGGCCGATATGACATAGAACGAAAGGCTCAGGAATACGGCCAGCTCATCATTCATGTGGAACAGGTCGGTGATCACATATTTGTAGATGAACTCACGGGCACCTAATCCACCAAAGGTGAAAGGCACCACCGCCGCCATTGACGACATGAGGAAAGCGAACAGGTAAGGAGCGAACTTTTCCTGGTGTCTGAGCGCCAGCATCACCAGTAATATGGTAAGCACCTGTAAAGATTGTACGCCAATGGCCTTCAAATGAGCCTCGAAAAAGTAGCGGGTATATTCTTTAAAAAAGCGTTTGGCTACAAAGTAATAGATGGCGGTACCAACCAGGAACACTGCAAGCGGTATCCCGATGTGTATGCCCATTTGCGGTAAAAAGAAGATCAGGATCACGGTGATAAAACCAATAGCCCAAAAGCCGCTCAGCCTATCGAACAGTATAGCCCAGAACACCTTTTTGGCCGGCAGATGGAAACGCTTGTTAAGTAGGTAGATCTTATAACCATCGCCCCCGATACCTCCCGGCAGGAACAGGTTATAGAACATACCCAGCAAGTACAAACGCAGGTTAAAACGCCAGCTGATGTGCAGATCGATCGAGCGGAAAAAGCTCAGCAATCTGGAGGCCGATACCACAGTGGAGATAAAGAAGCAAATAATGGCAGCACCGATCCAGTAAGGGTTGGCCTGGGCCAACAGGAGTTTTACCTTCTGGATATCTATCTTATTGAATATATAGTATAAGAGCAGTGAGGTGAACCCTAACTTTAGGATCAGTTTGGTGGCGGTCCACAAATGGTCCTTCCAGGTCTTGGGTTTTGCAGGTATTTCCTTTTCGGTCATGTGAGGCAAAACTAAGCAAAATCATCGATCTGTGCATAATAGGTAGTGTAGGGCAAGTAGTTGAGGCACTGGAAATGACGGTGTAACTTACCACCTCATCGTAATGTAATAACCTGTTGTACTACTTAACTATTTAAGGATGCATCATTCAGTATTCGTGATACAATGCGTATTTTTGCGCAAATTTTGAGAACGACATGAGTAAAGTAAAAGTAGGTTTGGTACAGATGAGCTGTACGGCTGATAAACAGCAAAATTTACAAAAAGCCATTGAAAAGGTACGTGAGGCCGCCCAAAAGGGTGCGCAGATCGTTTGCCTGCAAGAGCTTTTTACCTCATTGTATTTTTGCGATGTTGAGGACTATGACAACTTTGCCCTTGCCGAGGCTATCCCCGGCCCATCTACCGATGAGCTTTCGAAAGTAGCGGCCGAATTGGGTGTGGTGATCATTGCTTCATTGTTCGAGAAACGTACCCAAGGCTTGTACCACAATACTACTGCGGTATTGGATGCCGATGGCGCTTACTTAGGTAAGTACCGTAAGATGCACATTCCCGATGATCCGGGCTTTTACGAGAAATTCTATTTTACTCCGGGCGACCTGGGCTATAAAGTATTCAAAACCAAATTCGCTACCATTGGTGTGTTGATCTGCTGGGATCAGTGGTATCCTGAGGCAGCTCGTATCACCGCTTTGATGGGCGCTGAGATATTATTCTATCCTACCGCCATCGGTTGGGCATCATCACAAGATGTGGACACCAACACCGATCAGTATAACGCATGGCAAACCATTCAGCGTTCGCACTCGGTGGCCAATGGCGTGCACGTGGTGAGCGTGAACAGGGTAGGCGAAGAGGCTGGTCTGAAATTCTGGGGCGGCTCGTTCGTGTCCAACCCATTCGGCAAAGTGATCTTCCAGGGCGACCATCAAGAAGAGCAAGTTACCGTTGTGGACCTTGACCTGACCAAGACCGACTACTATCGTACCCACTGGCCGTTCCTGCGTGATCGCCGAGTAGAGACCTATCAGCCGATCACTAAACGCCTGTTAGACGATGAATAATTTTGAGAACTTACCGGCGAAGGCCGGCTTCGTGTTCCCAGCCGAATGGGCGCCGCATATGGCCACATGGTTAAGCTGGCCTCATAAGGAAGCTTCATGGCCTGGCAAGATCGATACGATATATGGTAAATATTGCGAGTTCATCAAGGAGGTATCAGTTGGAGAGTTGGTACGCATCAATGTGGCCGACGCCACTATGGAGCGTTTTGCCACTCAGCATTTGCAGGCGGCAGGTGTGAACCTCGACCGTATCCAATTCTATCATTTTCCTACCAATGATGCCTGGTGCCGTGACCATGGTCCGGCATTTTTGATCGACCCGCAAACCAAACAAAAAGTAGTGGTCGATTGGGGCTATAACGCATGGGGTGGCAAATATCCACCGTTCGATCTGGATGATGTGATCCCTACCCGTATCGCCCAAGAGTTCGGCCTACCGGTATTTTATCCGGGTATCGTGATGGAAGGCGGCTCGGTAGAGTTCAATGGTAAAGGTACTGTACTTACCACTACTGCGTGCTTGCTGAACCCGAACCGTAACCCGCATTTGAACCAGCAACAGATCGAGGCCTATCTGCAAAACTACTACGGTGTGAAGCAGGTGCTTTGGTTAGGCGATGGCATCATAGGTGATGATACTGATGGACATATTGATGACATCACCCGTTTTGTGAACGAGGATACTGTAGTGACCGTGGTAGAAGAGAACAAGAATGATGAGAACTATCACATCCTTCAAGATAATCTTAAAGAATTGAACACCATGCGCCTGCTGAATGGCAAGCAATTGAACGTGATCGAACTGCCTATGCCGACCCCGGTGATCTACGAGGATCAGCCGTTGCCGGCATCATATGCTAACTTTTACATTAGCAATGCTGCGGTGGTAGTACCTACATACCGTTGCGCTAATGATGATAAGGCCTTACAAATACTTCAAAACTGCTTCGCCGACCGTAAGGTGGTGGGAGTAGATTCTACCGATATCATCTGGGGTTTGGGCAGCTTTCATTGCCTTAGCCAGCAGGAGCCTGCGGTGTGATCCCCAACGGCTTAATTATCTGCATAATATAAATAAAAAAGGCTTGCAACATTGCAGGCCTTTTTTGTACCTTTGCTCTCCCTGAAAGGAGGTATTTAGAAGGACTATGATCATTATCAACGTAAAAGAAGGCGAATCATTAGATAAAGCGTTAAAACGCTTCAAAAAGAAATTTGAGAAAACTGGTGTATTGCGCGAACTACGCAGCCGTCAGGCATTCGAGAAAAAATCAGTTACCCGTCGTAACGTGGTAAAACATGCCGTCTACAAACAAGGCTTGAATCAGGAAGCTGCTGTATAAGTAAACTTCCTGTTCTTATATAAAAAACTATTTGTACTTTGCCTTTCTGGCATTGTTCAAATAGTTTTTATGTTTTTAGAGCAGTTCATAGCTTATATCAAGTACGAGAAGCGGTACTCGCCGCATACCGTGGCTGCTTATGGGTCAGATCTTGACCAATTCTTTTCTTTTTTGAACCATCCCGAAGTGGTGGTGACACATCCATCCGAGGTCACTCATCATCATATACGTAACTGGATCGTTGACCTGATGGATAAGCAGGTTAGCGGCCGTTCCATTAACCGTAAGATAGCCACGCTGCGCAAGTACTTCAAGTTCCTGCTGCAAGGGCAGATCATTACCTCTACACCTACCGCCCGTATACATACACCCAAAGTAAGCAAACAGTTGCCTGTGGTGGTCGAAGATCAAAAGCTCTCCAAATTGCTTGATAACGACCTTGTTTTCACCAACGATCTTGCCGGTACGAGGGATAAACTCATCATTGAATTGCTGTTCGGTACCGGTATGCGCCTAGCCGAATTGCTGGCCATTGAGGATCATGATATCGACCTGCAACAAGGAACGGTAAAGGTTTTGGGTAAGCGCAATAAGCAACGCATCATACCACTCACAGCCGAGTTGAAGAGGCTGGTGCAGCGTTACAGGGAGTTAAAAAAAGATAAACTTTTTTCTAACAATTCCTTAAAATTGATCGTTACAAACAAAGGAGCTGATGCTTACCCTAAAATGGTGTATTTGATAGTGCAAAAGTATTTAAGTTACATATCGACCCAAAACAAAAAAAGCCCGCACGTGCTGCGGCACACCTTTGCAACAAGCTTATTGAACAATGGCGCCGACCTTAATGCGATCAAGGATCTGCTGGGTCATGCCAGCCTGAGCGCAACTCAGGTATACACGCACAATTCTGTCGAAAGACTTAAATCTATTTATAAACAGGCCCATCCAAAGGCCTCAAATTAACAAGGAGGAACATATGAAAATTACTGTTCAGGCAATTCATTTTAGTGCAGACAAGAAGTTAATTGATTTTATACAGAAAAAAGCCGATAAGCTGGAACTATTCAGCGACAGTATAGTCAGTGGTGAGGTATATTTGAAATTGGAGAACACCGGAGAAGAGGCTAACAAGATCACTGAGATTAAGTTGCTCACGCCGGGTACACAATTATTTGCCAGCCACCAATGTAAGACCTTCGAAGAGGCTACCGATCTTTGCATCGAGAGCCTGCGCAAGCAAATTCAGAAGCATAAGCAAAAACAATCGGCCGTTAAAGAGGCCGCCCGTAAAGTAGATACACTGGGTGTTGAAGAGGATGAATATTGATCATCAGCACGTTACACCGTAAAAAATGAGCAGGTAAAAAGCCTGCTCATTTTTTTTGTAAAAATATTTTGCACAGGCGTAAAATTGTGTAGATTTGCATTCCCTTTTGGAGAGGTGCTCAACACGAGGGAAACGGTTCTTTCAAATAGAAAAAATAAGCCTCCTTAGCTCAGCTGGTAGAGCAACTGACTTGTAATCAGTAGGTCATTGGTTCGATTCCGATAGGGGGCTCAAGTTTTTTAAATTCATTGTTTGCATTGTGAAAAATGAACCTATATTTGCACCCCGCAAAGGTTGATAGAAACACAAAGTAAAATTAACTGAAAAGCCTGGGGAGATACCAGAGCGGTCAAATGGGACGGACTGTAAATCCGTTGCTTCGGCTACGAAGGTTCGAATCCTTCTCTCCCCACACATTGAGTGATGAGTAAAAGAATGAACGAGCTATCAGCTCTTCATCTTTTGCTCATACTCATTTAAAAGCGGAAGTAGCTCAGTTGGTAGAGCGATAGCCTTCCAAGCTATAGGTCGCGAGTTCGAACCTCGTCTTCCGCTCGGATAGGTGATCAAGTTACTGGGTTGTTAGTTATAAGGTCGATGGACGCATTTACTCGATAACTGGATAACATAATAACTCGATAACCACCAAGTGAAAAAATAATAAGCCGACGTAGCTCAGGGGTAGAGCACTTCCTTGGTAAGGAAGAGGCCAAGGGTTCAAATCCCTTCGTTGGCTCAACGTTCTAAACGTTACAATTGAGAGTAAATTAACCTACAAACATTAATAAATCATGGCAAAAGAAAAATTTGACCGCAGTAAGCCGCACTTAAACATCGGTACTATCGGTCACGTTGACCACGGTAAAACCACTTTAACTGCTGCTATCACTAAAGTATTAGCTGATAAAGGTTTATCAGAAGCCCGTTCTTTCGACTCTATCGACTCTGCTCCAGAAGAAAAAGAGCGTGGTATCACTATCAATACCGCACACGTTGAGTACTCAACTGCTAACCGTCACTACGCACACGTTGACTGCCCAGGTCACGCTGACTACGTAAAGAACATGGTTACTGGTGCTGCTCAAATGGACGGTGCTATCCTGGTAGTTGCTGCTACCGATGGTCCTATGCCTCAAACTCGTGAGCACATCCTGTTAGCTCGTCAGGTAGGTGTACCTGCTTTGACCGTTTTCATGAACAAAGTTGACATGGTTGATGACCCAGAGTTATTAGAATTAGTTGAAATGGAGATCCGTGAATTATTATCATTCTACGATTTCCCTGGTGATGATATCCCTGTTATCCAAGGTTCGGCCTTAGGTGGTTTGAACGCAGAGCCAAAATGGGTTGAAAAGATCATGGAACTGATGGACGCTGTAGATAGCTACATCCCTATCCCTCCACGTCTGACCGATCTTCCATTCCTGATGCCTGTTGAGGACGTATTCTCGATCACTGGTCGTGGTACTGTAGCAACTGGTCGTATCGAGCGTGGTGTGATCAACTCTGGTGATCCGGTTGATATCCTGGGTATGGGTGCTGAGAACTTGAAATCTACCGTAACTGGTGTTGAGATGTTCCGTAAGATCCTTGACCGTGGTGAAGCTGGTGATAACGTAGGTCTGTTGTTACGTGGTATTGAGAAAACCGATATCCGTCGTGGTATGGTTATCTGCAAACCAGGTTCAGTAACTCCTCACACCGATTTCAAAGCCGAAGTTTACGTATTGTCGAAAGCTGAAGGTGGTCGTCACACTCCATTCTTCAACAAATACCGTCCACAATTCTACTTCCGTACCACTGACGTAACTGGTGAGATCTCATTAGCCGAAGGCGTAGAGATGGTTATGCCAGGTGATAACGTTACGATCACTGTATCTTTGATCAACGCTATCGCAATGGAAAAAGGTCTACGTTTCGCGATCCGTGAAGGTGGTCGTACCGTAGGTGCTGGTCAGGTAACTGAGATCTTAAAATAAGACCAAGCCCCAAATTCCCCGATAGGGGAGCAAAAAGGTAAGGTTAATTTATAAACAAAGTACTTAGCGCAACGCTAAGTACTTTGTTTTAAAAATTAAAATACACACGGGAATAGTTCAACGGTAGAATAGAGGTCTCCAAAACCTTTGATCAGGGTTCGAATCCTTGTTCCCGTGCTCCTAAGTAATTCAAGCACATGTCAGCAGTAACTGAATACATTAAAGAATCATACATCGAGATGACCGAGAAGGTTACCTGGCCAACTTGGCGTGAGCTGCAAAGCAGCGCTATCCTGGTTCTGGTAGCTGCTCTGATCATCGCGTTGCTCGTTTTTGGTATGGATCAGATCATCGGTTACGTGCTCAGAACGTTCTACAGTTCACTTGCCTAATAAAATACAGTTAAAGAGATGAGTGATCAGTTAAAATGGTATGTGGTTCGCGCAGTAAGCGGTAAAGAAAAAAAGGTAAAGCAATATATCGACGCAGAAGTTAACCGCTTGGGTATATCGCACCTGATACCTCAAGTGTTGATCCCTACCGAGAAATACTACCAGATGCGCGATGGCAAGAAGATCGCCAAAGAACGCAACTACTTCCCCGGATATGTAATGATGGAAGCCGCCCTTGACGGTGAGCTTGAACACATCATCAAGAACATCAATAGCGTTATCGGTTTTTTGGGAGATAAAGCAGGCAATGCTATACCTTTACGCCAGGCCGAGGTTAACCGTATATTAGGTAAGGTAGATGAGATGGCCGCCCAAGGCGAGACCGTTAACGTACCATACTACGTAGGCGAGAACGTTAAAGTAATGGACGGACCGTTCAATGGCTTTAGTGGTGTGATCGAGGAAGTTAACGAAGAGAAGAAGAAGCTGAAGGTAATGGTGAAGATATTTGGTCGCCGTACGCCGCTCGAGCTGAACTACATGCAGGTCGAGAAAGAATAACCTAAAAATAATTTGCATTCAGCCCGTAAAGTTCATATCTTTGCGGGCTGAATTTTTTATATTCAGTTCTAAATGTTACATAGCTTCCAACTTACTAACATTAAGTACATTAAAATTAATTAAAATGGCAAAAGAAGTCGGTGCGTTAGTAAAACTACAAGTTAAGGGTGGCGCTGCAAATCCGTCTCCTCCGATCGGCCCTGCATTGGGTGCGAAAGGTGTGAACATCATGGAATTTTGCAAGCAGTTCAATGCACGTACTCAGGATAAACCTGGTAAAGTGTTGCCTGTAGTGATCACTGTGTATACCGACAAGTCATTCGATTTTATCATCAAGACCCCTCCAGTAGCTATCCAGTTGTTAGAGGCTTCGGGCTTGAAAAGCGGCTCGGCCGAGCCAAACCGTAAAAAGGTTGCCAATGTGAATTGGGAGCAGGTTGAGGCCATCGCCAAAGATAAAATGCCTGACTTGAACGCGTTCACAGTAGAGTCGGCCATGAAAATGGTGGCTGGCACTGCTCGCAGCATGGGTATTACCGTTTCTGGTACAGCACCCTGGAATTAATAATTAACACACAATTCAGTTTAAGACAGTGGCAAGATTAACAAAAAATCAAAAGGCAGTACTATCTAAAATTGAGGCTAACAAGCAGTACTCTTTGCAAGATGCCACCAGTTTAGTAAAGGATATCACCACTACTAAATTTGATGCATCTGTTGACATTGACGTGCGCTTAGGTGTTGATCCACGTAAAGCCAATCAAATGGTACGTGGTATAGCTACCTTACCTCATGGTACCGGTAAAACTGTACGCGTTTTGGTGCTTTGTACTCCTGACAAGGAGCAAGAAGCTAAGGACGCCGGTGCAGATTACGTAGGTTTAGATGACTACATTGCCAAAATAGAAGGCGGTTGGACTGACGTTGACATTATCATCACTATGCCAAGTGTTATGGCGAAGGTTGGACGTTTGGGCCGTATCTTAGGTCCGCGTAACCTTATGCCTAACCCTAAATCAGGTACAGTAACTGCCGAAGTTGGCAAAGCTGTAACTGAGGTTAAAGGCGGTAAGATCGATTTTAAAGTTGACAAGACCGGTATCATCCATGCCTCGATAGGTAAAGTATCTTTCCCTGCTGAGAAGATCTATGAGAATGCTTTAGAAGTATTGCAAACCATCTCAAAGTTAAAACCTTCGGCAGCAAAGGGTACCTATTTCAAGAGTATTCACCTTTCATCAACTATGTCTCGCGGCATTGAAGTTGAAACTAAAACAGTAGCGGGGATCTGATCATGAATAAAGAAGAAAAATACGAACTGGTTAATGCTCTTACCGAGCAGATCAAGGAGTATGGTAATTTCTATATTACTGATACTGCCGACCTTACTGTAGCCAAGGTAAATGACATCCGTCGCAAATGTTTTGATGCCGAGATCACCATGCAGGTGGCCAAGAACAGCCTGATCAAAAAAGCGCTGAAAGCTGCCGGTGATGATTACGATCAATTATTTGACGTGCTGAAAGGCACCTCGACCATCTTATTCTCTAAATCAGCTAAAGCACCTGCAAAGCTGATCAAAGATCTGCGCAAGCAAGGACCTAAGCCTTTATTAAAAGCGGCTTACGTTTATTCGGCTGCCTTTGTTGGCGACGAACAGCTTGATTCATTATTGACGCTGAAATCGAAAGAAGAATTGGTTGGCGAGATCGTTGGCTTACTTCAATCACCTGCTAAGAATGTACTTTCTGCACTGCAATCAGGCGGAACTACTATCGCAGGCTTGGTTAAAACATTGCAAGAAAGAGAAGGTTGATCGAACACCTTTACAAAAGTTCGGAATTAAACAACACAAAGTATTAAAAGTAAAAATTAAAATAAAATGGCAGATTTAAAAGCGTTTGCTGAACAGTTGGTAAACTTAACAGTAAAAGAAGTTAACGAATTAGCTCAGATCCTGAAAGACGAGTATGGTATTGAGCCTGCTGCTGCAGCTGTTGCTGTTGCTGCTCCTGCTGCTGGTGGTGGTGATGCTGCTCCTGCTGCTGCTGAGCAAACTGCATTTGACGTGATCCTGAAAGAAGCAGGTGGTCAAAAATTAGCTGTAGTTAAATTAGTTAAAGATCTTACTGGCCTGGGCTTGAAAGAAGCTAAAGACCTAGTTGACGGTGCACCTAAAGAATTAAAAACTGGTGTTGCTAAAGACGAAGCTGAATCTTTGAAAAAAGCTTTAGAAGAAGCTGGAGCTGTAGTTGAGATCAAGTAATATCTCACGCTCAGCATGAGCCAAAATGCATTCAGACCCCGACCTGTATAGGCCGGGGTCTATTGCCGTTTATACCATTTTCATTTTTGTTTGAAGTTCAGGAACAACTTTAAATAAACCAATAAGAGTTTAATTCATCTTAAAATTATAATCCCTTGGCAAACAAAAATAACCAAAGAGTGAACTTTGCGACCAGCAGGCACGTCCTTGACTACCCTGACTTCCTGGACGTACAGTTGAAATCTTTTCAGGAATTTTTCCAGCTGGAAACCACTTCGGACAACCGTCACAAGGAAGGCTTGTTCAAAGTGTTTGCCGAAAACTTTCCGATCTCCGATTCTCGTAACATCTTCGTGTTAGAGTTTCTGGATTACTTTATTGATCCGCCACGCTACGATATACAAGAGTGTATCGACCGTGGTTTGACTTACAGTGTGCCATTAAAAGCCAAGCTGCGCCTGTCATGTAATGATGAGGAGCATGAGGACTTTGAAACGATCGTGCAGGATGTGTACCTGGGTACCATTCCTTACATGACGCCAAAAGGTACATTTGTGATCAATGGCGCTGAGCGCGTTATCGTATCTCAGCTGCACCGTTCGCCAGGTGTGTTCTTTGGCCAAAGCCGCCATACTAACGGTACTAAATTGTACTCGGCCCGTGTGATCCCGTTCAAGGGTTCATGGATCGAGTTCGCTACTGACGTGAACAACGTGATGTACGCGTACATTGACCGTAAGAAAAAATTCCCGGTAACTACTTTGCTGCGTGCCATCGGTTACGATTCAGACAAGGACATCCTTGAGCTGTTCGAACTGGCCGATGAGGTTAAGGTAAGCAAGTCAGGTCTGAAAAAATTCGTTGGCCGTAAACTGGCTGCGAGAGTGCTTAAGAAATGGGTGGAAGATTTTGTGGACGAGGATACCGGTGAAGTGGTATCGATCGACCGCAATGAGATCATCCTTGAGCGCGAGACCATACTGGATGACAACAATATTGACATGATCATTGATGCTGGCGTGAAAAGCATTATCCTGAACAAAGAGGATGCGGCCACCAGCGGTGATTATACCATTATATATAATACCCTACAAAAAGATACTTCGAACTCTGAGAAGGAAGCGGTAGAGCACATCTACCGTCAGTTGCGTAACGCCGAACCACCAGATGAAGAGACCGCCCGCGGTATCATCGATCGTTTGTTCTTCTCAGATAAAAGATATGACCTGGGTGATGTAGGTCGTTACCGCATCAACCGTAAACTGAAGCTTGATACCTCTGATGAGATCAAGGTTTTGACCAAGCAAGACATTATTGCCATCGTTAAATACCTGATCAAACTCATCAACTCAAAAGCTGAGGTGGATGATATCGATCACTTGTCAAACCGTCGTGTACGTACGGTAGGTGAGCAGTTGTATGCCCAGTTCGGTGTTGGTTTGGCCCGTATGGCCCGTACCATCCGTGAGCGTATGAACATTCGTGACAACGAGGTGTTCACGCCTACCGATCTGATCAACGCGCGTACGCTGTCGTCAGTGATCAACTCTTTCTTCGGTACCAACCAGTTATCACAGTTCATGGATCAAACCAATCCATTGGCCGAGATAACTCACAAGCGCCGCTTGTCGGCCCTTGGTCCCGGTGGTCTGTCACGTGAGCGTGCCGGTTTCGAGGTACGTGACGTTCACTATACCCACTACGGTCGTTTGTGTACCATCGAGACCCCGGAAGGTCCGAACATCGGTCTGATCTCGTCACTTTGCGTTCACGCCAAGATCAACAACTTAGGCTTCATCGAGACTCCGTACAAACGTGTAGATAACGGTGTGGTAGCGGTTGATGAGCCGGTTATCTACCTCTCTGCAGAGGATGAGGACGGCAAGACCATCGGTCAGGCTAACGCAGTGTACAATGATCAGGGTGTATTTGATAGCCCACGCGTTAAAGCACGTTTCGAGGGTGACTTCCCGGTTATTGAACCAGAGCGTTTGGATTATATGGATATCGCGCCTAACCAGATCACTTCGATCGCGGCGTCGCTTATCCCGTTCCTTGAGCATGATGATGCTAACCGTGCGTTGATGGGTTCGAACATGCAACGCCAGGCCGTTCCACTTTTACGCCCTGAGGCGCCGATAGTGGGTACTGGTCTGGAAGGCCGTGTAGCGAAAGACTCTCGTACCCTGATCAACGCCGAAGGCGATGGTGTGGTAGAGTATGTTGACGCTAACGAGATCCGCATCCGTTATGATCGTAACGATGATGATCGTTTGGTATCATTTGATGATGACACCAAGGGTTACCGTTTGATCAAGTTCCAAAAGACCAACCAAAGTACTACCATGAACCTTAAACCGATCGTGACCAAAGGTCAGCGCGTGTCAAAAGGTGAGGTGTTGTGCGAAGGTTATGCTACTCAGAACGGTGAGCTTGCACTGGGCCGTAACATGAAGGTCGCCTTCATGCCTTGGCAAGGTTACAACTTTGAGGATGCGATCGTGATCTCTGAGCGTGTAGTATCACAAGATATCTTTACTTCTATCCACGTAGAAGAGTTCGAACTTGAAGTTCGTGACACCAAACGTGGTGAAGAGGAATTGACACCAGATATCCCTAACGTATCAGAAGAAGCCACTAAAGACCTTGACGAGGACGGTATCATCCGTGTTGGTGCTGAGGTTAAAGAAGGCGATATCCTGATCGGTAAGATCACTCCTAAAGGTGAGTCGGATCCTTCACCAGAAGAGAAATTGTTACGTGCGATCTTTGGTGACAAAGCCGGTGACGTAAAAGACGCTTCGTTGAAGACCCCTCCATCGATCAGCGGTGTGGTTATCGATACTAAATTATTCTCACGTGCTAAAAAGACCTCTAAGGCCGAAGAAAAAGCACAGTTAGAGAAACTGGATAACAAGCACGAAAAGGCTATCAAGGACCTTAAAAATCGCTTGGTCGACAAGTTGTTCGAGATCGTGAACGGTAAGACATCACAAGGTGTTTACAACGTTTACAAAGAGCTGCTGGTAGCTAAAGGTGTTAAATTCACCCAAAAAACACTGGCCGAGCTTAACTACGAGAACATCAACCCTACCAAGTGGACCACTGATGATGACAAGAATGACCAGATCAAAGTTCTGCTTCATAACTATGGCATTAAGGTGAATGAGGAACTGGGTGCTTATCGTCGTGATAAATTCGCGATCAGCGTAGGTGACGAGCTTCCATCAGGTATCGTGCAAATGGCCAAAGTTTACATCGCTAAAAAGCGTAAGCTTAAAGTGGGTGATAAAATGGCAGGCCGTCACGGTAACAAAGGTATCGTGGCCCGCATCGTTCGTGATGAGGATATGCCGTTCCTGGAAGATGGAACACCAGTTGATATCGTGTTGAACCCACTGGGTGTACCTTCACGTATGAACTTGGGTCAGATCTACGAGACCGTGTTAGGTTGGGCCGGTAAAGAGCTTGGTGTCAAATTTGCCACCCCGATCTTTGATGGTGCTACTTATGCAGAGGTTGAGGACTGGATCGCTAAGGCAGGTTTACCAGCTACAGGCCGTACATACTTACATAACGGCTTGACCGGTGAGCGTTTTGATCAGCCTACCACCGTAGGTATCATCTACATGCTTAAACTAGGTCACATGGTCGATGATAAGATGCACGCCCGTTCGATCGGTCCGTACTCGTTGATCACGCAACAACCATTGGGTGGTAAAGCCCAGTTCGGTGGTCAGCGTTTTGGTGAGATGGAGGTTTGGGCACTGGAAGCATTCGGTGCAGCCAACATCCTGCAAGAGATCTTGACCGTTAAATCTGATGACGTGATCGGTCGTGCTAAAACGTACGAGGCGATCGTTAAAGGTGAGAACCTGCCAACTCCATCAGTTCCTGAATCATTCAACGTATTGGTTCATGAGCTTAGAGGTTTAGGTTTGGACATCACTTTAGAATAATGAATTAGTGAAGGATAGGGTGAGCGATCATCCTATCCTTTGTTAACTTTTATGTGCAAAGCGAACCAGCGTTCGCTCATCACTGATCATTCATTCAATACCAAAAAAGAACTATGTCTTACAAAAAAGATAATAAAATAAAAAGCAACTTCACCACCATCACCATCAGCTTAGCCTCTCCGGAGTCTATCCTGGAGCGTTCGAGCGGTGAGGTTTTGAAACCTGAGACCATCAACTACCGGACCTACAAACCCGAGCGTGATGGTTTATTTTGCGAAAGGATCTTCGGTCCGGTAAAAGATTACGAGTGCCATTGCGGTAAATACAAACGTATCCGTTACAAGGGTATCGTGTGTGACCGTTGCGGTGTTGAAGTTACCGAGAAGAAGGTTCGTCGTGAGCGTATGGGCCACATCAACCTGGTGGTGCCTGTTGCGCACATCTGGTACTTCCGTTCGTTACCGAATAAGATCGGTTACTTACTGGGCTTACCTACCAAAAAATTGGACCTGATCATTTACTACGAGCGTTATGTAGTAATTCAACCAGGTATCAAAGAAGGTGACGGCATATCGAAAATGGACTTCCTTACTGAGGAAGAATACCTGGATGTGTTAGATACCTTGCCAAAAGAGAACCAGTACCTTGATGACAAAGATCCACAGAAATTTGTTGCTAAGATGGGTGCTGAGGCTCTGGAAGAGTTATTGAAACGTATCGACCTGGATCAGTTATCATATGATCTGCGTCACCAGGCAGCTAACGAGACCTCTCAGCAACGTAAGAACGAAGCCTTAAAACGCCTTCAGGTGGTTGAGGCTTTCCGCGATGCTCAAGGCCGTATAGATAACAACCCTGAGTGGATGATCGTGAAGATCGTTCCTGTTATTCCGCCTGAGTTGCGTCCGTTAGTGCCGTTGGAAGGTGGCCGTTTCGCTACTTCCGATCTTAACGACCTTTACCGTCGTGTGATCATTCGTAACAACCGTTTGAAACGCTTGATCGAGATCAAAGCACCAGAAGTGATATTACGTAACGAAAAACGTATGCTGCAGGAAGCTGTGGATTCGTTGTTCGATAACTCACGTAAAGTGAACGCTGTTAAAACTGAAGGTAACCGTGCTCTTAAATCACTTTCAGACATCCTGAAAGGTAAACAAGGCCGTTTCCGTCAGAACTTATTGGGTAAACGTGTGGATTACTCTGCCCGTTCGGTAATTGTTGTAGGTCCTAACCTGAAATTACACGAGTGCGGTTTACCTAAAGATATGGCTGCCGAGCTGTTCAAACCATTTATCATACGTAAGATGATCGAGCGTGGTGTGGTTAAAACGGTAAAGTCAGCTAAAAAGATCGTTGATCGCAAAGACCCATTGGTTTGGGATATTTTGGAGAACGTATTGAAAGGTCACCCTGTGTTACTTAACCGTGCACCTACGCTGCACCGTTTAGGTATCCAGGCCTTCCAGCCAAAACTGGTAGAAGGTAAAGCGATCCAGCTGCACCCACTGACCTGTACCGCATTCAACGCCGACTTTGACGGTGACCAGATGGCCGTGCACGTGCCGCTTGGTAACGCCGCAATTTTGGAAGCCCAGATCTTGATGCTTGCATCGCACAACATCCTTAACCCTGCTAACGGTACACCTATCACTGTACCATCGCAAGACATGGTTTTGGGTCTTTACTACATTACTAAAGGCCGTAAAACAGATGAGCAGCGCGTGGTTAAAGGACAAGGCCTCTCTTTCTACTCAGCCGAAGAGGTGATCATTGCCTACAACGAGAAGAAAGTAGACCTGCATGCCTTTATCGAGGTAAAAGCTAATGTTAAAGAACGCGATGGCAGCATCGTGAATAAATTGATCGAGACCACCGTAGGTCGTGTACTGTTCAACCAACATGTACCAGCCGAGGTAGGTTACATCAACGAACTGTTGACCAAGAAGTCACTTCGTGATATTATTGGTGAGGTGGTTAAGATCACCGGTATGGCCCGTGCCGCACAGTTCCTTGACGATATTAAGGAATTAGGTTTCCAAATGGCATTCCGTGGTGGTTTGTCATTCAACCTGCAGGATGTGAACATCCCTGCGCAAAAGGTAGACCTGATCCAACAAGCGTCACGCGAAGTTGAAGAGGTAATGAACAACTATAACATGGGTTTCATTACCAACAACGAGCGTTACAACCAGATCATCGATATCTGGACCCGTATCAACAACCGTTTGACCGCCAACGTAATGGAGATCCTGTCTACCGACAACCAAGGCTTCAACTCGGTTTACATGATGTTGGATTCAGGTGCCCGTGGTTCTAAAGAGCAGATCCGTCAGCTGGCTGGTATGCGTGGTCTGATGGCCAAGCCTCAAAAATCAGGTTCAGGCGGCGAGATCATTGAGAACCCGATCTTGTCGAACTTTAAAGAAGGTCTGTCGGTATTAGAGTACTTTATTTCTACTCACGGTGCCCGTAAAGGTTTGGCGGATACGGCTTTGAAAACGGCGGATGCTGGTTACTTGACCCGTCGTTTACATGACGTTGCCCAGGATATGATCGTTGGTGAGACCGATTGCGGTACATTGCGTGGTATCTTCACTACGGCATTGAAAGATAATGAGGATATCGTAGAGCCTTTATACGATCGTATATTGGGCCGTACCTCACTTCACGATGTATTTGATCCACTTACTAACGAACTGTTGGTATCTGCCGGTCAGGACATCGATGAGGATATCGCTAAACGTGTAGAGAACTCTCCGCTGGAAGGTATCGAGATCCGTTCGGTACTGACCTGCGAAAGCAAACGTGGTGTTTGTGCGCTTTGCTACGGCCGTAACCTGGCCACTGGTAAACGCGTTCAGGCTGGTGAGGCGGTAGGTGTTATCGCTGCACAGTCTATCGGTGAGCCGGGTACACAGTTAACACTTCGTACCTTCCACGTGGGTGGTACCGCGTCTAACATCGCGGCTGAATCACAGATCAGTGCACGTTATGACGGTATCATCGAATTCGAGAACGTACGTACCGTACCTTTCGAGACCGAGGAAGATGGTACAGTTGAGGTAGTTCTGGGTCGTTCGGGCGAGTTCCGCATCATTGAGCCAGGCAGCAACAAGGTGATCATGACCAATAACATCCCTTACGGTTCTTACCTGTACATCAAAGATGGCAGCAAGATCACTAAAGGTGAGCGTATCTGTTCATGGGATCCGTACAACGCGGTGATCATCTCTGAGTTCGCCGGTACTGCTAAATTCGATGCTGTATTAGAAGGTATCACCTTCCGTGAGGAATCTGACGAACAAACCGGTCACCGTGAAAAAGTGATCATCGATACTCGTGATAAGACAAAGAACCCTGTTATCCAGATCGCGGAACGTGGCGGTGACATCATTAAAGGATACAACATCCCGGTTGGTGCACACATCGCTATCGAAGAAGGCGAGAAGATACAGACAGGTCAGGTGATCGCTAAGATCCCACGTTCTACCGGTAAGACCCGAGATATTACCGGCGGTCTTCCACGTGTTACGGAGTTGTTCGAGGCTCGTAACCCATCAAACCCTGCGGTAGTTACCGAGATCGATGGTGTGGTGACCTTAGGTGGTGTGAAACGTGGTAACCGCGAGATCACTATCGAGTCACGTGACGGACAAGTTAAAAAGTACCTGGTGCCGCTTTCTAAGCACATCCTGGTACAGGACAATGACTTTATCAAAGCTGGTATGCCATTGTCTGACGGTTCGATCTCACCTGCCGATATTCTTGCCATCAAAGGTCCTGCAGCTGTTCAGGAATATTTGGTGAATGGTATACAAGAAGTTTACCGTTTGCAAGGTGTGAAGATCAACGATAAACACTTTGAGGTTATCGTACACCAAATGATGCAGAAAGTAGCTATCGAAGATCCGGGAGATACCCGTTTCTTAGAAAAAGAATCTGTTGATAGCTGGGATTTCATGATCGAGAACGACGAGATATTCGACAAGAAAGTTGTTGTTGATCCGGGAGACTCGGCCAACCTGAAACCAGGCCAGATCGTATCGTTACGTAAACTGCGTGATGAGAACTCGGTACTGAAACGTAAAGATCAGAAACTGGTTGAGGTTCGCGATGCTATCGCAGCCACTTCAAGCCCGATCCTGCAGGGTATCACCCGTGCATCATTAGGTACTAAGTCTTTCATCTCGGCCGCATCGTTCCAGGAGACCACCAAGGTATTGAACGAAGCTGCTATAGCTGGTAAACGTGACCTGATGCTTGGTTTGAAAGAGAACGTGATCGTAGGTCACCTGATCCCGTCAGGTACCGGTCTGCGTGCTTACGACAACATCCGCGTAGGTTCACAAGAGGAATTCGATCGCCTGATGGCATCGAAGACCGAAGATGTAGAAGCATAAGTATCACTTATAAAATCACAAGGCCGCTCCCGAAAGAGAGCGGCCTTTTTGTTGATCGTAAAGTTGTGCGTGCATAAGATATTCTTATTTTTGAAAAAAAAACCTATGTCGAGCAGTCGAGGAATATACTTGGTCGCTAATAAAAGAAGCGAGCAGTTCTGTGAGAACCTGATCTACACCATCCGTCAATTCGGCTGTTCACTACCCATTAAAGTCATCCATTTTGGTGGCGAACCAGTGACCTCTTCTTATATTACCGCTGAAGCTCAACTGGTCACGGCAAAAGATTTTTCTCCTGAAGCCAACCGATTTGTTGAGCAAGTAGCTGAGCGGATCAGCGACTGTCCAAGAGGCTTCCTGTACCGCTTTTTGGCTTGGTTCGGCGAACGTGAAGAGTTTATCTACAGCGATAATGATATCGTAGCTTTGTGTGATTGGACGGAGCTCTTTGAGCACTTACAAAGCAATGACCTTGTTCATGCTGATCAGGAATACATCACGGAAGGCATTTATAATTTTGTTCAGCCTAAAAAGGCGACTGAAATATTCGGAACGGATGCTTTAGAGCAGGCCATCACTGCCGGGCATTTCGCCGCTCGCCGTAGTCACAAGCAAGTGGACGATATTATTAAGGCCTTAGATTGGTTTGAGCAAAATCCTTCGATACCTAAAAAACATGACCAGACACTGATGCATATTGCCATCTTACTGGGCGAATGGAAGGTCTTGAATATATGCAAACCTCCTCATGATTGGGCAAGTTCTTGGGCCGGTGACCATCCTAATTCTTTTGAGGTGATCAAATTGATACAGACTGGCCAAGTACTAGACAGAACGCAATCTATAGATCACCTCATGCTCGCCTCGTCGACTGCTGAACAACGCTTGAAACAGATAGTTACTGAAGGAATGAGTTAACTGTCGGGATACAGAGAACTGAAACGAAAAAAGACCGTATCATCACTAAGTTGAAAAAATATATATAAATAATTGTAGTTTAATATCTTGAGATGGCTGAGACCAACGTAGAACAACTGAATATAGAATTAACTGAAGAAGTAGCGGAGGGTATCTATTCTAATCTTGCTGTTATAACACACTCAAGCGCTGAATTTGTCTTGGATTTTATAAGAGTGATGCCGGGTGTTCCCAAGGCTAAGGTGAAGTCACGAATCATACTTACACCTGAACATGCTAAACGGCTATTAACAGCATTAGAGGAGAATATTGACAAATTTGAAGCGACCAATGGTCGTATCAAAGTCGACAGCGAGTCATCCGGGTTTCCTATGAACTTTGGTGGAACAATTGGCGAAGCATAGTGGCGATTATAAATTATTCAAAATATTGGCGTGTTATTTAAAAAAACGCTAATTTTAACGAGAAAAAGTTACAATCTGGTAGAGATGTGCTTAAGCCTTAGTTGTGAACGGTGAAAGTCTAACAACGGCCATATCTTACATACAACTATTCAATGAAAAACACCAAACTTGGAATATTTATTCTACTGGTCATCATAACCTATACTTTTTCAGCGTGTCAAAGCATCAACCGATTGAGGTATTTTTCTAAGGCGCCCGGACAGTCAGATACCCTGAGGGTCCCGGAGGCTACACCATCAACCATACAGCCGGGTGATATATTGGGCGTAATGGTGGTTTCCTTAAACTCTGAAGCGAGTAAATTCTTTAACCCTTTTCCAACTTTAGCAACTCCAACGACTCAAACATCAACTATAGCTTCTTTGAATGCGTCTGAGTCAGCTGGCTTTTTAGTCGATACGAAGGGCAACATTGAACTTCCGCTCATAGGTGAATTGAAGGTACAAGGCTTAAATACCTTGGAAATCAAAGACCTGATTAAAGAAAAATTAAAGCCATATTTGAAGGGGCCGAACGTTATCGTCCGGGTACTTAATTATCGTATCACGATTATGGGGGAGGTAAAGCAGCCATCTGTATACGTGATACCTAATGAACGTATAACTGTTATAGAAGCATTGAACCTAGCAGGGGACCTAACCGAATTAGGTAAGCGGGATAACATTATGGTGATTCGCGATGTAGAAGGTAAGAAAGTGGTAGGTCATCTGAACCTGAATGACCGTTCTGTATTTAATTCAAAATATTATTATTTGTATGCTAATGATATCGTTTATGTGGAGCCAATACCTGGCAAGGCACTTGCGTCGAGTTTCTTAAGTAGAGTGCTTCCGATCGCTGTCAGTACAATATCGTTGCTGATATTAATTTTGGTTAACCTTAAATAAATACTTATCTACCTCTGCATTGTAAAATGAACGAAGAAGATCTATATGAAGACGACGGGCAAGAGGGTGCCGAAAAAGGACCTGGTTTGATCGAAGTCATTTTTACCTACCTTAAATATTGGTACTGGTTCCTGATATCATTGACGATTTTTTTGGTCATTGGGTATTTCTACGTAAAGATTCAAGTTCCTCAATACAGCACTCAGGCGCAGATCCTTATCAAAGACAATAGCAAGCAATTGACCGATCAGGTAGTATTTGAAGAGTTAAATATAACGCCTCCTGGATCGACCGTAGACAACGAGATATTGATTCTGAGGTCGCCAACCCTGGTAGAGGTGACTATCAAGGAACTTGATCTGCAAACATCATATTATGCAAAAGGGCCCTTAAATGACCGGATTTTGTATAGCAATGTTCCTGCTAAGATAGAGGTGATACAACCATCTGATAAAACTTATTCTGTTGATTGGCCCGTACAACTTTCCAATAATAGCGAAGCTTTATTTGATGGTAAAAGAGTTTCTTTAGGTGCGCCCGTGAATACTCCTGCTGGTGTCATCAAGATAACAGTTAATAGATTAAGCTTTTCTACCATTCCTTATTTTGTAAAATTTTCGAAGGTCGGAGATGTGGCAGGTGAATACATTAACAAAACAGGGGTTGCACCTGTGGCTAAAGGAAGTAATATTTTACTCTTGACCACAGAGAATGCTGTACCAAAGCGTGGCGAAGATTTTTTAAATAAGTTGATTAAGAATTACATCACCGCTTCAACGGACGACAAGACCAAAAACATCACCAGCGCTGTTAACTTTATTAATGACCGTATAAAGGAATTAGCGATAGAGTTAGATGCAGAGAATAAGAACGTAGAAAATTTCAAGATCAGCAATAACATTACGGATCTTAGTAAAGAGTCGGAAGATATTTATAAACATATATCGAGTAACGATGAACGAGTAGCTGAAATAGATCTCGAACTGAATATTTTAAGGAACATCGAAAGCTTTTTGGCCCGTACGGACAACGTAGATGTCACTCAGCCGTCGATGATCGGACTAACAGAGAGCACAGTTACAGGTCAGGTTGCTCAATTAGCCGATCTTTTATTAAAAAAGAAAAATTTATTGACTACGGTTCCAGAGACGAACCCTCTAATTGTTTCCATTAATGACCAGATCCTGTCCTTAAAGCAAACGTTAAGCGGTACTATAAAGACAGTCAGAAGTAACCTTTTGCTGTCACAGCGTACGTTAAAGCAACAGTCGGCAAACTTTACTGGTCAATTAAAGAATGTTCCTATTAAAGAGCGCCAGTTATTAGATGTGATGCGAAATCAAGGTGTTAAAAACACTTTGTTCAACTTCCTGCTTCAAAAACGTGAAGAGACTCAACTGACCTTGGCGTCTAATACATCAGACGTGCGCATTATCAATGCGGCGAGCACGGGTGGTAAACCGATCAAACCGGTAAAAAGCTCTTTATACATGATTTTCTTTGCGTTAGGTTTGGGTATTCCTTTTGGTGTGGTCTTCATCAAGGAGATGTTGAATAATACGGTAAGGCGCAGGTCAGACATAATCAAGGCAACCAAAGTTCCGGTAATAGCCCAGATCTCGCATTCTGACGACATTGATCCGCTTACTATCGTTTCCAAGCCGAAGTCCATTATAGCAGAACAGATACGTGCTTTAAGGACCAATTTGGATTTTTTGGTACCCGGGCCAGGGCCAAAGGCGCTATTGTTCACCTCAGCACATAGTGGTGAAGGCAAATCATTTATATCACTCAACCTGGGTGCAAGTTTAGCCAGTACAGGCAAAAAAGTGATAATTCTTGAGCTTGACCTCCGTAAGCCAAAGTTGCTCAGCACACTCGGCCTTGATAAAAGGACCGGTTTATCTGATTACCTGATCGGCAAGATCGACTACAAAGACATCGTTAGAAAGGTACCTCAACAGGAAAATTTCTATTTGATAGAAAGCGGTACGATTCCTCCAAACCCAGCTGAAATATTGATGGGGAAGTACCTACAGCAATTGATCACAGAGCTTAGGAAAGAGTATGACTATATCTTGATCGATGCGCCACCTATAGGTTTGGTTACGGATGCGCAGATATTAAGTCAGTATGCCGACATCACATTTTTCCTTGTTCGTCATAATTTTACCCGTAAGGACCAGATTGAGTTGGTGAACGAGTTAAACCGCAAAAAGATATTCAGGAATATGAACATCATATTCAACTCGATCGATACTTCGTCCTTTGGCTATGGTTATCGGTACGATTATAGTTATTACGGCGAACAGCCACGTGGTAATAAAGGTCTGATGCGATTTTTCAAAAGGTCAGGTAAAAAATAAGCATGGCATCTGTCGTATGTACTCTATTTGAAGGCTCGTACCATATCGGTGTAGCCGTGCTGATAAACTCGTTATATAATAACGGTTACAGGGGTGACGTATATGCTGGCTACAAAGGATCTCTTCCCCATTGGACTGATCAAGCGGTGCAAGTTGAGGGGGAAGTAGCAGGTACAAAAAAGCTTACCGTTAATAGTGACCTCAGTGTATATTTTTTACCTGTTGACACTAAATATCATTTGACCAATTATAAGCCTGACTTTATGTTGGGTTTATTAAATGGCTATGGTAAAAATGCAGATGCTGTCTTTTACTATGATCCGGATATCGTTCAGCAGGCCCCATGGTCATTTATGGACGAATGGGTGAATTGTGGTGTAGCAGTATGCGAAGACGTAAATTCGCCGGTAGAAGAATATAACCCCAAACGGGTTTTCTGGCGGACCTATTTCAAAGGCTATGGTCAGGAGTTGTCTTTCAAAACGAACATCTATGTTAATGGCGGTTTTGTTGGCGTACATCGTAACAGCCTCGCTTTTTTAGAACATTGGAAACAGGTGCAAGAGAACATGGCTCATGATATAGGTGGCTTAGAGATAGCTATTTTTAACAAAGGCAAAAAGATCCCATCGGGGAAGATGAATAATTTTTATGCTTTTGGTAAAACAGACCAGGATGCGTTGAATGCCACTATTGAACTACATGATGGAGCGGTTAGCTTTCAGCGTAAAGAAGCAATGGGCTTTGGTCCGGGCCTTACCTTGATGCCACATGCTGTAGGAGGAGATAAGCCTTGGAACAAGAGGATCTTGACCTCATGGCTCAAAAAGGGTTCAAAGCCTTCATCAGTTGACAAGGCCTATTGGGAAAATGCTTCGGGTATTATCACGGTTTACAGTTTGGGCAAACTGAAGACACAAAAAATGAAATTGAAGCTTGTTGCTTTTCTTTCAAGATTCTATAGTAAATAGTAGATCGAAGCTCGGACTCAAATGCTTATGCATCTGAGCATTTGATCAATAAATATTATATAAGGTCAATCCATCATCAATGAAGATCGCTTTTATTTGTGGATCTATGGAGCCAGGTTTAGATGGCGTTGGCGATTATACACGCAGATTGGCAGCAGGGTTGTTGAATAAGGGCTATGATGTGCTGATCATCTCTTACAAAGACCGGAACACTAATACTGTAACGGAAGAAAGGCAGTGGGTAGACAAAAGGGGGGTTGATGTTATAAGGTTACCCCAGAACTTGAAAAGGCAGGAGCGTTGCATAGCTCTAAAAGACTTTTTAACAAAATTTGATCCACAATGGATCAGCTTACAATACGTTCCTTATAGTTATCATAAAAGAGGTATCGCTTTCAGCTTGCCAAGTGAGCTCCAAGCTGCCTTTAAGAAGGCGAAAGTTCATATCATGTTTCATGAACTTTGGCAGGGAGAGTCGAACGAAAGCACTTTTAAAGATGTGATACTTGGGCGCTTACAAAAAAGCGTGTCGTTGGATTTGATTACGCGCTTGAAGCCACGAACTGTCACTACCACCAACGAGTATTATAAGCGCTGTTTTGAGAAGGCCAAAATTAAAATTGATAAGATACCGGTATTCAGTAATATGCCTAAGGGCGATGTGTCGGGTGAAGCTATCTTGTCAAAACTACCCACCAAGGTCTTGGAAGAACGGGAAAAATATATTATCGCCGGATTCTTCGGAGGTTTTCATTTTCATAATGACATATCAACGAGATTGACGGAGTTTCGTGACAAGGTCAAACGATCTTTGGGAAAAGAGTTATTAATATTACATGTTGGACGTAGCGGTGGAATCGAAACGGTCTTTAGAGATATTAGTGAAAGAACGGAAATAGAGACCTGCGTTTTAGGTGAGTGGCCTGAACAGGATATTGCTGATCTGTTCACACACATAGATGTAGGTTTGTCAAATTACCCAAAAGTGTTGTCTGAAAAGAGCGGTAGCATAGCAGCATTATTGAACAATGGCTGCCCTGTAATGATCTTACGGAAGGGCTTTGAACATGACATCCGGAATGTAAGCGAGATCAAAGAATTAATCGAGATAACCGATATAAAAACATTTATCGAGCAAGTCAAAGATTTTAAATATGCTTACGACGTTCAGAACATCGTAGAACGTTACCAACGAATATTTGTATAGTATAACGATATGACAGTAGGGCTGATCACTACAAATTATAACACCTGGGAACTCACGTCAAAGTGTATCGAGAACTGCATGGCATTTGCTGATGACACCATCGAACAATTTGTTGTGATTGATGATCATTCTACCCAGCCGTTCGAGAATCAGTTTAAAAATATTAAGCTTATACGCAATTCGGAAAATCTGGGCCTCGTTAAAAGTTTGAATAAAGGGTTACAAGCGGTTGATACTGATCTGGTGATCTTATTCGATTCAGATGCTTGGCCATTGGAGAACTACATATTAAGGACCAAGCAATATTTTGACGAACATCCTGAAGTTGGTATAGCAGCGTACACAACTGAGAATGCTTCAGGGCGTCCTGCGATAGCCTATGAGCCAGAACCAGATGCTATGAGCCTGATCTTAGGGCAGAAGTTACATGGATATTATCAAAAGCTCTTTAACAATGAGCCGAAACAAATAACGGTGTATACCTGTGCTATGGTGTTGCGCAAAGAGGTCATTCAACAAGTAGGTGGGTTTGACGAAAGTTATGACTGGCTTGAACTCGACCATGATATATGCATGAGCGCGATAAGAAAGGGCTGGAAGATAGGTATCATTCCGGTTAGAGCATTTCACAAGGGTAGCGGAACCCCACAAAAGGTAAGTAAGCGAGTGATCAGGTTCTACCAAAACAGGATGAAGCTTCTGAAGAAATTCAATAAGTATCCAGCAAAATATTTATTAAATACTTTGATCGTATCTCGGCTAATGGTCGAATATTTATCAATAAATACCATAGGCAGGTTCAAGATGTCAAACGAGATAAGAGAAGACAAATCTTATTCTCGATCAAAATTGATCTCAATGTTCTTGAAAGGCGAAGTGTGATAATGAAGGTCGAATCGTCACATAAAACGATAGCAGGATGGACATCCATTTTTATGGATTGCCTGCGTATCGTCGCGGCACTTATGGTATTCATAGGTCATGCTTACGCGCAATGGTACTCAAAATTAGGTTATAATTATGGTGCAATTGATTGGGGGCACGTTGCAGTAGTTGTCTTTTTCGCCTTATCAGGATACGTAATAGCTTACACGACAACTGTAAACAATAGAGGGCCAATAAATTACGCGCAAGCAAGGTTGAGTCGCCTATACTCTGTGGTGCTTCCAGCAGTTATTATTACTTTCTTGATAGAGTTGATAATTTCTTCTGATGCCGAGTTGGCAGCTCATTTTACCCGTGGTCATTCCTGGCCAAGATACGTCGTCTCAGCACTTTTCATCAATGAGGTGTGGTTTTTTTCAGCATCTCCATTACTCAATGGTCCACTTTGGTCTTTATGCTTTGAGTTTTGGTATTACTTTATATTTGGCCTGTACTTATTTAAATCAAAAAAAGTAGGAGGATGGTTATTGCCATTATTGGCATGTGTGATAGCAGGACCTAAAATACTGGTGATGATGCCTATTTGGATAATGGGTAACATTGCTTATCGTGCGAAGTGCCCTATAAAAAATAGAAGAATATCTTGGATGCTGATTGCCGTGTTTATAATGTTGATCTATATCCTAGTTATATTTCTCCCGGGATTACCCTCACACATAGGGAAAGCCCCCTTGTTTTTTGCAAGTCAGTTCATCACTGATAATATCATCGGCATCGTTGTAGCTACGATTTTATGGTTGCTACCAACCTATCAAGTTCAACAAAATAAAAAAAGTAAGCTCGTTGAAGTCGTACGAAAGCTGGCTGACCTAACCTTCCCACTTTACGTTTTACATGATCCTTTTCTCGTGTTATTTCGTTGGTTTTCAAAAACTAGGTATTATGACGGTATGCAAATGTGTTTAGGCATACTATTCGCTCTTATGATGAGTTTGTTTTTCGGCTACATTATGGAACGAAACAGATATCGTTGGATAGGACTGTTTAAGAATATATTCTCGAAAGGCAGATTATATTATTCACAAGTAAGTAGCGATCGACGGCAGTTATGAGGATACTTCTTATCACACATAAATTTTACCCTCATGTCGGTGGGACTGAAGCGAACGCAGAATTCTTAGCACAAGCTTTTTGCGACAAAGGGGCTGAGGTGCACTTGATTACTTGGACCAAAGAAGTCGGAGATAAAAGATTTCCGTATATCGTATTACGTGAGCCGTCGTTTTGTCAATTATGGAAAGAGCATCTTTGGGCTGAAGTCGTGTTTGAAAATAGTCCCGTACTTCGCTTATCGTGGCCGGTACTATTTACGCGCAAGCCTTTAGCTGTTTCATTAAATACCTGGCTGACCACTGAAGGAAAACCGCCCGCGCTACAGAGTAAGGTCAAGTTTAAATGGTTGAAACAAGCTAAGGTAGTGGTAGCTGTTAGTGATGCTATCAGGAAAGACAGTTGGCAAGATGCGGTGGTGATAGAGAACGCTTACAATGACAAGCTATTCTCAAAAAAATTAATTGACTTTGAAAGGAACGGCTCGTTCGTTTTTTTGGGTCGGCTTGTATCCGATAAAGGTGTAAATTTGGCAATATTGGCACTTGCATCTTTGGTCAAGAAATATGCTTTGTCTAAAATGGATCACAGCGGACTCAAGCTTACGGTGATAGGTGACGGTGTTGATAAGCAAAAGCTACAAGACCAGGCTTTCGAGCTAGGGATTAGCGAACGAGTAAGTTTTGTAGGTTCGTTAAGTGGCGAACCTTTAGTGAATATCCTTAATGAGCACAAGTATATGCTCATACCTTCCGCTTGGCGCGAACCCTTTGGAATAGTGGCTTTAGAAGGGCTGGCATGCGGATGTATACCTATAGTAGCTGATGGCGGTGGGCTACCCGATGCCGTAGGCGCGGCAGGTCTGGTATTCAAACGTGGCGATGTGACCGACCTGGCCGATAAAATGGAGATGCTGCTGAATAACGATGGATTAAAAAATAAATTAAAAAACGCATCGGCAAACCAGCTTAGCACACACTCACCTGAAGTAGTTTCGCAACGCTATTTTGAACTTTTACTATCGATCACTGATAAAAGGCGATGAAAGTAATTTATACAGCTCCCAACCGTGGACATCATTACCGTTATGCAACAGCATTAAATAATGCAGGAATATTGCATAAATTTGTTAGTGGCTTTTCAAGATGGAGCCCGAGAGCGGCTATACCTGATATCGGCAATAAACTAATCAGAGCTGATATATTACAAAATATCTATTTAGCCAGTTTGAAATTTAAGGTCCCTATAAAAGTAAGCGCACATTTGGCCTATTTAGCGAAGGTTCAGCAAGATAATATTTGTGAACGCCATATTGAGGAAGCAGATATTTTTATGTTTTACAATGGTAGTGGCTTGAACACATGTAAAAAAGCAAAAACACTTCCAGATACGATAACGGTAGCTGAAGCTGTAAATAGTCATGTGCATTATCAGGAAGAATTGCTTAAAGATGAATATCTTTCGTTGGGTCTGCCCTGGCAGCCGTTCGACGCGGCGGAAAAGCGTCGACGTATGGAAGAATTTGAGATAGCCGATCGTATATTACTTCCATCAGAATTTGTTAAACGCAGTTTTATAGGATTAGGATTTCCAGCGGACAAGCTGATCAAGGTGCCTTACGGCTTCAATAGAATGAGTAAGGGTGTGGAAGACACATCTAATGATATTAAGAGAAGTTTTACCATCTTATACGTAGGTAGTATATCTGTTAGAAAAGGACTTCGCTATCTTATAGAAGCTTTCCGAAGCTTCAAGCACCCAAATAAAAAGTTGGTCATTGTTGGGCCGAAGGCAAAAGCAAGCGGGTTAGAAGATATATCTATTCCCGAAAGTGTTATTTTTACAGGGCCACTTAAAGGAGATGACCTGGAAAATGCCTATAGATCAGCTGATGTTTTTTGTCTGCCGTCCATTGAAGAAGGCCTAGCCCTCGTTTTAGGCGAGGCTCTTTCATTCGGTATTCCTATCATCGCAACGCAAAACACTGGGGCTGATGACATCATCACTGATGGAGAAGAAGGATTCATTGTCCCTATCAGAAATGGTGGCGCCATAGCTGAGAAGCTGCAACTGCTGGCAGATGATGATGGTGTATTTATGCAAATGAAGGAGAGAGCCTTAATAACAGCATCAAGTTTAAAGGGGTGGGATGAGACCGAACATTCACTTGTTGAGGAGTTAACTAAACTTTATACTGCAAAATAATTTAAGATCATCAGTGAGGAAACCAGATAAAAAGAATATGGAACAGGTCAATGCTAAGAGATTACTCTATGCATTGGTAACGGTTCTTATATTCGAAGGACTGATTCGTAAACTTGTGCCCTCCTCCTTAGGCCTTTCAATATTTTTCTTAAAGGATATACTTTGTGTTATCGGGTTGTTTTTTGTGTTGAAGAATGCAAGATTTAGCAAGTTGCTCAACCGGATTAATGACAAAGTTAAGAATACATTTTCGTTATTTATTCCCATTGTGCTTATGACATTGATAAATGGTGGGCCTATACTAGCAATATTCGGTCTTAAGCAATATTTACTATTTTGTGTAATCGGTTTTCTGACTCCTATAGCTTATCCACCTAATAAGATCAATGATTTTAAGACGTTCGTTTTCTTTTTAGTGTTGACCTTGTTCCCAACTGTTGGAGTTGCAACTTTACAAAACTCGTTACCATCAAGTCATTGGTTAAACTTGAGCGTTGACGGAGGGTCTTTAGAAGCATTCTCTGCTGCAGGTAGATTACGTGTAAGCTCGACATTTTCCTTTACTGGTCAATTTTCATGGTATTTAGTCTTAGTTTGTCCCTGTTTGGCTCTTTTACTCTTACTACCAAAAGATAAAACTGCGAAGTCATTAAATCCAATCACAAAAATCATATCGATTGGTGCAGTGATATGTCTTTTCGTAGGAGCCTTCATAACTGGTGGCCGCACTGCAGTGTTGGGATGTGCTACAACCCTGATCTTAGGGTTTGTTCTGGCCAGCTTTCGCTCCCCCGGGAAGTTAGTGAAGCGTGGTGCGATTGCTGTAGCCGTCTTGATTATTGGTACTGGAGCCATTAGAATAGCTAAGCCTGAATATTTTGAAGCGTACGATGCCCGTTCTCAGGGATATGGAGGTCGTACCCAATCTGAAGAGATTCAGTCACGTGTTGAGGATAGTTTTTTCAGTTGGACCAAATGGGGGATGCAACAAGATATGATATCGATTTTATTTGGTAACGGTTTAGGTATATTAAGTAACGGTTCTGAGAAATTGAGCAACTATGCTGCGGCAGCTAAGCAGTCAGCCTTCGCAGAAAGCGATGTAGACGTTACTTTTTGGGAGGGAGGTGTTTATTTAATGCTTATCTGGTATTTTTTTAGGGTGTGGTTGATAATTTTTTGCTTTAACGTGTGGAAAGGCATAAAAGATGAAGATTGGGCGGTGGCTGCCTCGTTCTTATTATCATACATAATTTTGAATGCACTTATGAGTGCCATAGGGAAACAGCCTCCTTTAAACCTTTGGCTTTGGTTGATGGTGGGGTGTATCATCACTGTCAAAAATTATACAGATTACGTTGAAAGTTTAAAGAAAGATAAAAAAAGAGTGCTGTCTCCCGTCTATAATCACATGTCAAAAACATTACAAAATGTCAGATAAGAAACTTCGGTTCGCGATTGTATCCTCACACCCGATACAGTATTGGTGTCCCCAATATGTAAGTTTTGCAAAGATCCCAGGTCTTGAAGTTAAACTTTTTTTCGCCTCTGCCATGGGTTACAAGAGCTACCTGGATAAGAATTTTGGACAGGAAATAGTATGGAATAATTTACGTCTTGATGAGTTCGATCATATGTTCTTGAACGGAGACGCGGTATTGCCTTCTACAGCACAGCTTGACGCGCCTAACCTTGAAGAAGAGCTTGAGCTTTTTAAACCTGATGTTGTTCTGAACTACGGTTATTACCATAAGGTGCAAAAGCGTTTATACAACTGGGCATCATCTAAAAAAGTGCCTATCGTTTACATGACCGATGCCGAGAACAGGCAGAAGCGTAAACTGTGGAAAAGCATATTGAAATACTTTTACCTCTCTTGGCGCTTCCGTAAGATCAGCTATTTCTTCACTATTGGTGATGAGAATGAATCTTACTATAAGACCTATGGAGCCGACCCGAAAAAGTTTATCAGGATGCACCATCCTATCGATATCGATTTTTACAAAAATGCCTATGAAGATCGTGTCACGTTAAGAAAGGATATTCGTGATCGCTATGATATTCCTGAGAGAGATTTCGTGATGTCGGTAGTAGGCAAATTAGTGCATTGGAAGAACCAGTCCCATTTGATCGACCTGCTTTATGACTTGGAGAGCAAAGGCAGGAAGGCTCACGTGATCATGCTTGGTTCTGGTGCGATGATGGATGAACTGAAGGAGAAAGCTAAAGGGCTAAAGCAGAGTAGAGTACATTTTGCCGGTTTTGTAGATCCATTACAATTGCCGAGCTTCTATGCGGCGAGTGATCTTTACGCCCATCCAGCAAGCATAGAGCCTCATTCGTTGGCTATCAGTGAGGCGGTGTATATGGGCTGTCCAGCTATTATTAGTGATCGTTGCGGTAGCTATGGTCCTGATGATGACGTGCAGGATGGAAAGAACGGATACGTTTATGAGTTCGGTAACATCGCTCAACTATCGCAACAGGTCATTAAATTGATGGACGATGAAGTATTACGCCATAATTTTAGCGAATATTCTCACCAGATCGCTGTGAAATTTCAGGAGCGCTCCCACCGGGGCTGCATCGATGAGTTGCGAAGTAGAATGGGGTTCTGATCACCGTTATGCATATAGTGCTTTTCACACATCCTACCTTTTTAGGCTCGCAAAGTATGCCGAGGTTCGCCTCTATGCTTAGCAATGGCATGAAGGGCCGCGGGCACACTGTAGAGGTATGGGCTCCGGAGCCTTTGTTTTATAAGTTGCCGATCTATAAGAGCTTAAAAAAATGGATGGGATATATTGATCAGTACATGGTGTTCCCTGCTCAGGTTAAGAAAAGGTTATTAACTTATGCCGATGATACCTTATTTGTATTTGCTGATCAGGCTTTGGGGCCATGGATTCCATTGGTCGCTGATCGTCCGCATGTCATACATGCGCATGATCTACTGGCACAACGTTCAGCATTGGGTGAAATTCCCGAGAATCCAACGAGTGCGACCGGAAAAAAATACCAAGATTACATACGAAAGGGATATAGTAAAGGAAAGTATTTCATTTCCGTATCCAAGAAAACTCAGCAGGACCTACATGCCATGTTGGGTCGTGAGCCGGAAGTATCAGAGGTCGTATATAACGGATTAAATCAAGGTTTTAGGCCTCAAAATGTTGTAGAAGCACGTCAAAAGATTAGCTCTGAGCTCAAGGTGAATGTTACGAAGGGCTATCTATTACATGTTGGCGGTAACCAGTGGTACAAAAATCGAGAAGGTGTCATACAAGCTTACAACGCTTGGCGATCAGAGACGACCACTCCTTTGCAGTTGTTAATGATAGGGCCGTCGCCGTCTTCAAAGTTACAAGGGCGTTGCGATACTTCACCTTACAAGGATGATATCATGCTGCTAAGTGGAAAGAATGATGAATTTGTTAAAAGCGCATATTGCGGGGCTTCACTTTTTCTGTTCCCATCGCTTGCCGAAGGTTTTGGATGGCCGATAGCTGAGGCTATGGCATCGGGCTGTCCCGTTATTACGACAGAAGAAGCCCCTATGACAGAAGTGGGGGGATCCGCCGCATATTACGTTCGCCGTAAGAGCTTTGAAGAGAATTGGCACGAGTGGTCGAATGATGTAGCTAAAGTGATCGAAAGTATCTTGGATCTCCCAAAGGAAACAAGAGAAAGAGTGATAGAAGCTGGTATTGATAATGCCAAAAGATTCGATACTGAAGAGTCGCTTAAGCAAATAGAAGCGGTTTATGCACAGGTTTTAAAAAGTACGAAAAAGTTGGCTTAAGATAGATGAAGATATTACACATAGCACCTGCTTATAAACCAGCTTACATTTACGGTGGCCCTACCGAATCTGTGGCGCGATTGTGTGAAGCACTTGCAGCGACCGGCCATACTGTCGATGTATACACAACTTCTGCTAATGGAAAAACAGAGCTTGATGTGCCATATAATAAATTTATGGACGTTGACGGCGTGAACGTCATTTACTTTAAGCGGCTTACCGGCGATCCCACTAACGTAACCCCAGGTTTATGGAAGGCATTGTTAAAAAACGCCAAAAGTTACGATGTTATTCATATACATGCGTGGTGGAATATACTGAATCCTGTTGCCGCGCAGATTTGTTTTACAAAAGGAAGGAAGGTGATATTGGCTCCGCGAGGTATGCTTAGTACCTATATATTTAAATCTGGTGCGAGTATGGCAAAAAGGCTTACCTACAAAATGTTCGGTAAGGCTATATTGACCAAGTGCTATTTACACGCTACTTCAGATGCTGAGCTTAAAGAATGCCGCAAGTTGATACCCGGTTGGAAAGGGTTCATGTTACCCAATGTTATTGCCCTGCCTGAGTTGCCGGTCAAGCATCAGGTAAATGATGTTTTTACGTTGATCTTTTTATCTCGGATCCACCCGAAAAAGGGTTTAGATATACTGTTCACTGCCATTAGTAAGCTGAGCTTTGATGTAAAATTACAGATAGCCGGCTCGGGCGAGAATGGTTATATTGACGAGATGAAAGCCTTGGCTGCGCAGTTAAAGGTTACAGATAAAATTGAATGGTTGGGTTGGATGGACCGCGAGGAAAAATTCTTGCGCCTGATGCAAGCCGATCTTTTTGTACTTACTTCGCTCAATGAGAATTTCGCCAATGTGGTGATAGAATCATTGCATGTTGGTACAGCGGTCTTGGTATCTCAGGATGTGGGTCTCGCCGATTTTGTGAAGAACAAGGAAATGGGATGGGTAAGTACATTAGAGGTTAATGATGTAGCTGACAAATTGACCCAAGCGTATGCAGACAAGGTCAAATTATCCAATATCAGACAAAACGGACGTTCGGTGATACAGCAAAACTTTTCAGAAAAGGTACTTAGTGAGGAGTATATTAGCGAGTACAAAAAAATAATAACGCAGTAATGTTTTACGCTCTCTAACGCTACCATGACAGAAAATATATATGACCTTTGCGTTATTGGCAGCGGGCCGGCAGGGATCATCCTGGTGCTCGAATATGCCAAACTCTACCCTGAGAAGAAGATCTTATTCGTGGAGTATGGTCACAAAGGTCAAAAGCCTACCAATCAGCTTGACGATACGATTAAGATTGACAATTTGACCAATCACCACGAACCTTATGAGTGTACCAATAAAGGATTGGGCGGCTCGTCGGCTACATGGGGCGGAAGGTGCGTGATGTATGATGAGGTGGACTTTATTGACCGCCCGGCGGTAAACGGTGGTTGTACGTGGGACCGATCTTTATTTAACGAGGTAAAACAGTTTTTGCAAGCCACATGTGATTATTTTGAATGCGGTGAAAGTATCTTTGACTTAGATGATAGTAATGAATTTAAAGGCACCCGAATCACCGAAAATTTTAAAGTAGGAGTTGTCACTGACACCGCTATTGAGCGCTGGAGCATGCCCACACGTTTTGGCGCCCGATATGAGCAGGAGATACTGAATAACGCCAATATCACACTACTGCAGGGTTATGAGGCACGCGAATTTGCTGAACCCGATATTACAGGGAGGGTTTCTTCAGTAAAACTTAGAAGTACTACTACGTACGAGGTCAAAGAAATAAAAGCCGAAAAAATAGTACTGGCCGCTGGTACTCAAGAAAGCACCCGCATACTGTTACGTAACAAACAACTTTTTAGCTTATTGCCACAACCACCGGCTGCATTAGGTAAATATTATCAGGGACACGTATCAGGCAAGATCGCTTCGGTAAAATTCAATGGAGACCCCAAAAAAACAGAGTATTCATTCCTGCGCGACAAGGATGGCGTTTATCTGCGACGTCGTTTTCAATTTGATACCCAGTATCTGGTAAATAATAATCTGCTCAACACAGCAATGTGGCTCGATAACCCTCTATATCATGATCCACAGCATCGTAGTGGGGCTATGTCGTTAATGTATTTGGCCATGATCACTCCAATACTTGGTAAAAAGCTGCTGCCGCCTGCTATCGCGCACAGCATTACGAAAGGCACTGTGAAAGGTGTTAACAAGCATATTTGGAATGTTATTAAGCAGTTCCCGGGCTCGGTGCTAACACCTGCCACGATATTTTACAAGCGGTTCCTTTTAAAGCGAAAATTGCCAGGCATATTTTTGTACAGCGGTCAAAACAGATACGCCCTGCACTTTCACGCAGAACAAACTCCAGAAGAGTATAATCGTATGGAACTTGGCGCTGACGGCGAACAATTAAACATTCACTATACTTTGTCAGACAAAGACGTGTCATCGGTGATCGAATTGCACGATGCATTGGACAAATGGTTACGCAAAAACAATTGTGGTCAACTGGAATATTGGTATGAGAAAAATGAACTCCCCAACGCGATCAGAGGAGTATCGCGTGACGGGATACATCAGTCGGGTACCACGCGTATCGCCGACTCTCCTGATAAAGGAGTTGTCGACAGTGATCTTAAATTGTTTGGTACCAGTAACGTTTATGTGTGCAGTAGCTCGGTATTTCCAACTTCGGGACAGGCCAATCCAACATTTTTTTTAGGTGCTTTTGCCGTCCGGTTAGCGCATCATTTAACAAACTGATCAAATGAGGAAAGTAGAACTTATTCCGGGTATCAATTCTTCCGCACTTGGTTTCGGTTGCGCGTCTATCTTAGGTGCTACTGATGCCAAAACAGCCGAGCGCGGTGTTAAATGCGCCTTGGACCACGGGATAACGCATTTTGATCTGGCCCGTTCATATGGTTATGGTGAAGCCGAACAATTTGTAGGTAAACTGGTCAAAAGTAAAAGGAATGACTTGGTTATAGCCACCAAATTTGGTATAAAAGCTAATTGGAAAGCGCAGCTGCTTAAGCCGGTCAAACCTATAGTTCGTGCCTTGAAAGGTAATAAGCCAAAGCCTGCGCCAACTGCGGCCATGCAAAGTGTAAATACTGAGACCGCCATACTCAACCGTTTTTTTGACCGCATATCACCATTACGCGGCCAGGACATGCAGGTCAACCTCCACAAAAGTTTGCGTGCGTTGGGTACTGACTATGTTGATGTATACTTTGTACACGAACCTAACACCTCGCTAATCTATATTGATGAGTTATTGGAGACAGCAGAAAAGCTGAAGAAGGAAGGCAAGATAAAAGCCATTGGTTTGGCCTATAATCAGTCGCAGTTGGATTTGCATCAAAGCTATATCAATAAATTCGACGTTCTGCAATTCAACGCTTCTCCTGGGATGGACGAGTACGAGGATATCAAGCACAATAGAGGTGACCGACGAAATATCTTCTTTTCCGCTCTTAGCGGTGGCGACCGTTCGATATCGGCCTCTGATAAATTAAAAAAACTCTACCAGGATTTTCCAAATACGGTGATCCTTTGCTCAACATTTAACGAAAAGCACCTGGCTCAAAATGCTGATATTGCCGGGTAATAAAAGCTATTAGACATGGACAACGTAAGAGTCGACAGACTGCAAGCCCTCATCCTTACCAAAAATGAGGAACCCAATATCAAACGTGTGCTTGATAAACTTACGTGGATGGATCGAGTAGTGGTATTAGATAGTTACAGCACCGATAAGACGATTGATATATTGCGAGGTTACTCAAACGTTGAAGTTCATTATCGTAAATTCGACAGTTTTGCGCAACAATGTAATTATGGTTTGGAATTGCTTACAAGTAAATGGGTCTTAAGTTTAGATGCCGATTATGTGCTTACGAATGCATTTATTAGTGAGACGAAATCTATTGTGAACGACGACGCCGATAATAACGTAGGCTATTTCACGCGCTTTGAATTTTTGGTTTTTGGGCATCAGCTGACCAGCAATAATACTACTCCACGTGCTGTGCTATTCAAGAAGGGGGAAGGTTCATATTTTGATGATGGCCATGCTCACCGATTGCAGATCAATGGCCCTACCGGAAATTACAAGGCTAAAATATTGCATGATGATCGTAAATCTTTGAGCCGCTGGTTAAGTAACCAAGATGGATACTCTGTAAAAGAATGTCATAAGTTGCTTGAACCTGGAAGTAGGCTGTCCTTTAGCTCAAAAATTCGGAAGAATAAAGTGATCGCACCATTTTTTGTGTTCTTTTACTCGCTCTTTGTCAAAGGACTTATTTTGGATGGCTGGGCGGGTTGGCATTACACTTTGCAACGAACTATGGTAGAGATCTTAATGGCTATACGTTTGATTGAGGAAGAAAAGCTTAAAAAGGATTCCAAGTAGTTATTATGGAGCCAACTAATGTCTCAAAAGTAAGATTAGAAAAATTTGACCCTGGAGACTTTGATCGAGGTGCGAGCAAGGTCAAAGAAATACTTTGGTATTTGACCAAGGTCGTCTTTTTTTTAAGTGCTTTACCGTACCCTAACAAAATAAAAATAATCATTTTAAAACTTTTCGGTGCTAAAGTAGGTAAAGGTGTTATCATTAAGCCTAGGGTCAACATTCATTTCCCCTGGAAGTTGAAGTTGGGCGATCATGTATGGATCGGTGAAGAGGTATTTATTTTAAACTTTGAAACGACCAATATCGGTAACAGTGTTTGCATATCTCAAAGAGCCTTTTTGTGCGGTGGTAACCATAACTATAAAGACCCTGCAATGCCTTACCGCAACGGACCTATTACTTTAATGGATGGGGTGTGGGTAGGAGCATGCTGTTTTATCGCCCCAAACGTTACCATTGGCGCGGATAGCGTTATAACCGCCGGAAGTGTGGTGACGAATAATATTCATGGGAATGGAATATTTAAGGGAGACCCTGCCGTATTCATAAAGAATAGATGGTAGAGTTAAAGCGATGTTAATTATCCGTTAACTAGATCATGAGATTTATAATTATTTTTGTGCTATATTTGGTACATTATATTATTTTAAGATATCCAATAAAAAAAACATATTTAGCTGTATTCCTGCCATAGTGCATGATCGAGCCAAGCCTTGAGATGAAAAAGGAAAAGATCTTATTGATAAGTCACAACTTCTTGCCGGAACCTACAGGTATCGGAAAATACAATGGCGAGATGATCGAATGGCTTGCAAAAAGAGGCTATGAATGCACGGTGGTAACCACTTTTCCTTACTATCCCCAATGGAAGGTTCAGGCACCCTACAAGAATCGGTGGTATACAAAAGAAGTGATCACTTACCCAAATAGTGATGCTGCCATCACCGTATATCGCTGTCCTTCGTATATTCCGGCTAAGCCTACTGGCAAAAGGAGAATGATTCAAGATATATCATTCTGGTTCTTCAAATCGTGGGTGGTGTTAAAACTTTTGTTAACATCCCAAAGATTCGACCTGATATTTACTGTAGCTCCACCCTTCCATCTGGCATATTTAGGTCTGTTGGTCAAGAATTATAGTGGAGGTAAATTGTTGTACCACATTCAAGATCTTCAAATCGAGGCAGCTCAAGATCTTGGCATGCTATCGAATAATAAACTTTTGGATAGGCTATATAACATCGAAAAGAACATATTGCTGAAAGCTGACTTTGTGAGCAGCATCTCAGAAGGCATGATCGATAAGATCCGGGCTAAGACCAATAAGGATGTACTATTTTTTCCTAATTGGGCGGATACATCGTTCTTTTTTCCTGTAGCTGGAAGAGAGTATTTAAAGAAACAGTGGGGCTACAAGGAGACAGACATTATATATTTATATTCTGGCGCGATTGGTGAAAAACAGGGGCTGGAAAATGTTATTTATGCAGCCGACATACTGCGAGAAGATGAGAATATCAATTTTGTCATCTGCGGCTCTGGGCCTTATAAAGAAAAACTGATCAGTTTAGCGAAGGATAAAAATTTGAAAAATGTAAATTTTCTTCCCGTGCAGGATAAGGAAAAGTTCAATGAATTTTTGAACATGGCTGATTTTCACTTGGTCCTTCAAAAAGCAAATGCCGGCGACCTGGTGATGCCCTCTAAACTAACCACGATATTGGCAGTAGGCGGAGCAAGCATTGTTACTTGTTCGCCGGGTACATCTTTACATGATGTTGTAGATAAATATGATGTCGGTTATATCATTGAACCAGAAGACTACCATCTGCTTGCACGTACGATAGCAGATTTAAGGAATAGCGATGCAGTAACGGAACTTAAACGTTCGAATGCAAGAGAGTATGCTTTAATGTATTTGAATATCGATAATGTGATGAATAATTTTATGCAAAACATCAAATCAAGCAATAACGTTCCACAACTCATTAATTAACAAGTTTATCAAAGAGCAGAATTCTTAAATTAATATTCTCACTTTTACATATATGAAAAAAGCGCTACTTACAGGTATAACAGGTCAGGATGGGGCCTATTTGACGGAGTTACTCTTGAGCAAAGGTTATGAAGTTCACGGTATCAAACGCCGTTCGTCACTTTTCAATACCGATCGTATAGACCATCTTTATCAAGACCCTCACGAGCCACATCCAAGCCTAGTGCTTCATTATGGTGACCTGAGTGATTCTACCAACCTGATCCGTATCATCCAACAGGTGCAACCTGATGAGATATACAATTTGGGCGCTATGAGCCACGTAAAAGTGAGCTTTGATACTCCAGAATATACTGCCAATGCTGATGGTATCGGTACACTTCGTTTATTGGAAGCCATCCGCATCTTGGGTCTGGAAAAAAAGACCCGCATTTATCAAGCATCCACTTCGGAACTTTACGGCCTCGTTCAAGCCGTTCCTCAAAGTGAGACCACTCCTTTTTACCCTCGTTCACCTTATGCCGTAGCTAAACTATATGCATACTGGATCACTGTGAACTATCGTGAGGCGTACGGAATGTACGCTTGCAACGGTATTCTGTTCAACCACGAAAGCCCGCTGCGTGGTGAGACCTTTGTAACGCGTAAGATCACGCGTGCGGTATCAAAGATCGCCATGGGGATGCAAGAAAAATTATTCCTAGGTAATCTTGATGCACAACGCGACTGGGGCCACGCAAAGGACTATGTTGAAGCGATGTACCTTATCCTACAACAAGATACTCCTGAGGACTTCGTTATTGCGACCGGCGTTACCACTCGCGTAAGAGATTTCGTTCGTATGTCGTTCGCTGAGGTTGGTGTCGAAGTAGAATTCAAAGGTGAAGGTGTTGATGAAAAAGGTTATGTTGTAAAATGCAATAATGCAGATTTTCAAATAGCGGAGGGGACAGAGGTAGTAGCTGTAGATCCAAAATATTTCCGCCCTACAGAGGTGGAGTTGCTAATAGGTGACCCTACCAAATCACAAACCAAATTGGGTTGGAAGCCTAAGCATGACCTGGCCTCACTGGTGAAGGACATGATGCAGGCGGACGTCGAACTTTTCCGTCGCGAAAAATTACTAAAAGATTCTGGCTACCAGATCAAAAATCAGTTCGAATAAGGACTAATCAAATATGGATAAAGCAGGAAAAGTTTATATAGCCGGCCATCGTGGGATGGTCGGCTCTGCCATTAAACGGAAATTAGAAAAAGAAGGCTTTACTAACTTTGTCGTTCGCACTTCATCTGAGCTTGACCTTCGCGACCAACAAAAAGTAGCTGAATTTTTTGAGCAGGAGCGTCCCGATTATGTTTTTTTGGCGGCTGCTAAGGTCGGAGGTATAATAGCTAATAACACGTACAGGGCAGAGTTCCTTTACGATAATCTACAGATACAGAACAACATCATACACTCCTCATATTTAAATGGAGTGAAAAAACTGATGTTCTTAGGTTCCAGCTGTATCTATCCTAAGATGGCTCCTCAGCCATTGAAAGAAGATCAGTTGCTTACCGGCCTTTTAGAAGAGACCAATGAGCCGTATGCGATCGCGAAAATAGCAGGTATCAAAATGTGTGATGCCTATAGGGCGCAATATGGATGTAATTATATATCTGTAATGCCTACTAACCTGTACGGCTACAACGACAACTACCATCCACAAAACTCCCACGTTCTTCCGGCTTTGATAAGAAGGTTCCACGAAGCTAAGGAGAACGGTACTCCATCTGTTACGATCTGGGGCACTGGATCACCGAAACGAGAATTCCTTTTTGCGGATGACCTAGCAGCGGCTTGCTACTACTTGATGCAGAATTATGACGAGCCAGGTTTGGTAAACGTAGGTACAGGGGAAGATCTTTCTATCAAAGAGCTCGCTGAGTTGGTCAAACAAGTTGTTGGCTATGAAGGCGAGATAGATTTTGATACCACTAAGCCCGATGGTACTCCACGTAAATTGATGGATGTGTCCAAGCTACATGCTACGGGTTGGAAACACACAATTGAACTCTCTGAGGGCATTAAGTTAGCCTATCACGATTTTTTGAGTGCCGAGACAGTAGCAAGCAGATAAGACAACCGTACAAACAACATCTAATATGAAGATAGCCGTAGTAGGAACGGGTTATGTAGGCCTGGTGACAGGCACATGTTTAGCAGAGACAGGGAACGAAGTGACCTGTGTGGACATCAACGAAAAGAAAGTGGCGATGATGAAGGCCGGCCAGCTGCCGATCTATGAGCCAGGCCTGGAGCAACTGTTCCACCGCAACATCGCGCAAGGCAGGTTAACGTTCACCAACAGTTTGGCCGAAGGCATCGCTGAGGCACAGATCATCTTTTTAGCCCTGCCGACCCCTCCGGGTGGTGATGGTGCGGCCGACCTGAGCTACGTACTGGGTGCAGCAGGCGACATCGCCAAACTGATCACCGACTACAAAGTGATCGTGACCAAGAGCACCGTACCGGTAGGCACGGCCGATAAAGTGACCGCCGCCATGCAGCAGCACGCCAAAGAAGGTGTGGAATATGCGGTGGTAAGTAACCCGGAGTTCCTGCGCGAAGGCGTAGCGGTGGAGGACTTTATGAAGCCCGACCGCGTGGTGGTAGGTACCACCGACGAAAGAGCAAGAAAACTGATGGCCGAACTGTACGGACCATACGTGCGCCAGGGCAACCCGATCATCTTCATGGATGAGCGCAGCTCAGAACTGACCAAGTATGCGGCCAACTCCTTCCTGGCCACCAAGATATCGTTCATGAACGAGATAGCCAACCTGTGCGAGCTGGTAGGCGCTGATGTGGACATGGTTAGAAAAGGCATTGGTGCGGATGAACGCATCGGTAAACGCTTCCTGTTCGCCGGTATCGGTTATGGCGGCTCATGCTTCCCTAAGGATGTGCAGGCGCTGGCCAAATCGGCAGAAGAGAACAGCTACGACTTCAAGATACTGAACTCGGTGATGGAAGTGAACGAGATACAAAAGAACGTACTGACCGAGAAGGTAAAGAAATATTACAAAGGCGACCTGAAAGGCAAGCACTTCGCGCTGTGGGGTCTGGCGTTCAAACCAGAAACGGACGACATCAGGGAAGCACCGGCACTGTACATCATCGATGCACTGGTAGAGGCCGGCGCAACGGTATCAGCATTCGACCCGGAAGGCATGAACAATGTGAAGGCACTGCTGGGCGACAAGATCACGTACGCAGAGAACCAGTACGACGTGCTGAAGGACGCTGATGCACTGCTGATCGTGACCGAGTGGTCACTGTTCCGCACACCTGACCTGGAGCGGATGGAGAGACTGCTGAAAGCGAAGGTTATCTTTGACGGCCGTAACCTGTACGACCTGGACAAGATGATCGACCGTGGTTTCTACTACAACTCTATCGGCAGGAAAGAGATCAAATAAATCAATACTGAATGACCGGACACCATAAAAAAGCGTTCGGTCATTCAGTAAGTAACATTACGTTTCACACCTTAACTTCAACAACAGATAAATATGGATATAAGTGGCAAAAGAGTACTGATCACAGGTGCTGCGGGCTTTTTAGGCTCACACCTTTGTGACAGGTTCATCAAAGAAGGATGTACCGTGATCGGTATGGATAACCTCATCACAGGTGACCTGCAAAACATCGAACACCTTTTCAAACTGAAAGAGTTCGAATTTTACAATCACGACGTTTCTAAATTCGTTCATGTACCTGGCGAATTGGATTACATTCTTCACTTCGCAAGCCCTGCAAGCCCGATCGACTATTTAAAGATCCCTATTCAGACCTTGAAAGTAGGTTCATTGGGTACACACAACCTATTAGGTTTAGCTCGTGCTAAAAAGGCACGTATCCTGGTGGCATCTACCTCTGAAATATATGGTGACCCGACCGTTAATCCTCAACCAGAGGAATACTGGGGTAACGTTAACCCAGTAGGTCCAAGAGGTGTTTATGATGAAGCAAAACGCTTCCAAGAAGCTATCACTATGGCTTACCATACCTTTCACGGTGTGGAGACCCGTATCATCCGTATCTTCAACACGTACGGCCCACGTATGCGACTGAATGACGGCCGTGTATTACCTGCATTCATTGGTCAGGCTTTAAGAGGTGAGCCGTTGACCATGTTCGGTGATGGTTCTCAAACAAGAGCTTTCTGCTATGTTGATGACCTGGTAGAAGGTATCTATCGCTTATTGTTAAGCGACTACGCACAACCGATGAATATTGGTAACCCTGACGAGATCACTATCAAAGAGTTCGGCGAAGAGATCATTAAATTGACCGGCACCGATCAAAAATTGGTTGGCAAGCCACTGCCTACCGATGATCCCAAACAGCGTCGTCCAGATATTACTAAGGCGAAATCGATATTAGGTTGGGAGCCTAAAGTTAGCCGTCAGGAAGGTTTGAAGATCACTTATGAATACTTCAAGTCACTTCCACAGCACGTTATCGAGCACAAAGAGTTCTCACAATACAACAAGTAATAAAGGATCCTGAAATAAAATAAGGCCCGGTGAGTTTCATACTCGCCGGGCCTTTTCTTTTAATGGGATGTGCGATCGGCCAATGTTAATGACAAAATAAAAGCCGCTTTGATGATTCAAAGCGGCTTCATATATAGAAAAAGTGTCTTGATTATTGTGGCTTCTTAATGTCAGCGCTTGCTGTGGTCTTCGAAGCTTGCTTAGACGCGTTATTAGCAGCTTTCTGAGCGTCTTTCTCTGCTTTGGCAGCCTGTTTAGCAGCGTTAGCAGCAGCTTTCTTCTCAGCAGCAGTAGGGGTCTTTTTGATATCGTACTCCCAGGTCTTTTCTTTGAACTGTTGGATCTGCTCTTCTGTTTGCTTAGCAACAGCGGTCTTATCTTGACCGGTAGCGGCAGCTAAAGCGTCGGCAGCAGAACCGGTAGTAGCGGCAGCAGCGATCTGTTGTGATGCAGCGCGTGAAGCATTACTACCAGTGGCACGAACGATATTGCTCACATACTTACCTTGTACAAATACGTCATCAAGGCTGGTGTCGTAGATGTTACGGTCAGGGTCAGATACGTCTTTGGTAGCAAAGAAGTCGCGGCATTGTGGAAAGTATAACCAAAAAACCGGTGCTTCGATCGCTTGACCAGCAGCCTCCGTTGACTTGATAGGAGCTATACCAATAATGCGGGTTACCACCATCGCACGTTTTTTGTCAAAGTACACGTCCTCTTTAGTTCTGAACTTTACTAATGAAGCAGGATTAAAATCGTTACGGGTCATTTTAGTACCGATCTCTTCACCTTTTTCATTGAACTGTTTAACAGCTACCTCAGCGCCTTGTAAAAGCCTCATAGCGGCTGGGATCGACAGGCGATGCGCAAATGTGCTATCATTAGCGTTGTAGATGCTTGGCATGTACGCGGTCAATTTCCCAGTTCTGATACCTTCGACAATGATATCACCCAGGGTTTGTGAGCCCGGGGTGTTGAAAAGCGAGTTCTTTGGATCATTGATGTCGATATCTCTCCATACGCGTTTGTAAAAACGCACGTCACGTGAGCTGATGCCTGGATAGCTGAATGCTTTAGCATTATTGAACATATCGTTCTTGTAATAGCCATCCATTGGTGGCAAAGTATCCTGCGGCATAGTGTCCTGCACGGCAGGTTTAATGCCTGGCTGTTGTGTCGGCGCTTGAGCATAATTGACCTGAGTGGCAGTATCTACCGGCACCGACGTTGTTCTTGCAGGTTTATATGATTTTTTGATCTGCGTTTTTGAAGTTCTTGATCTTGAGCTTTTGGTCGATCTCTTTTTCTGAGCGTCGGCAGTAGTGCTCATTGCTACCACCACCAATAAACAAAGGGCAGTAACGTATAACTTATTTGCTAATTTTTTCATATCCTGGTCGTTATTGTGGTCCGAGATCTCGTAGGCAAATGGCCCATCAAGCCTCGAACCGCTACTTTATGCTTTGTTTATTATTTGTTGGCAAATTTACGTGTCTTGGTCTGTTCAAGTACGATATCCGGTGCTGGCATCACACACCTGAAGCCGATGTATGAGTGGGCTACGTTCTGTATCTCGTAATTACGGGTAGATGGAGTAAGCAATGTAGCATTATCTTTCCATGAGCCACCTCTGATCACTTTACGACGCATGGCTTCAGCTTCGCTATCGTCAGCATCATATAATAGCACTGGATTTAGGTCATGTACCAATTGTTTGTAAGATGGACTGAAGGCATCTAGGGTCCATTCTGAAACGTTACCCATCATGTTATACAGACCAACCGAGTTCGGTGCGTATGATTTAACGTGCATCGTGAAGGTGCCACCATCTTTACGATAATCGCCCTCTTGCTGTTTAAAGTTCACAGCAAGCATATCCACGTTCTTTTTGGTCTTTTTGTCTTTAAGGTTAACAGTAGCCAGCTTGCTCATGTCCTCCGGTTTAGTATCCATAGAGGCTGCATACTCCCATTGTGCTTCGGAAGGCAGATTGTACTGTAAGTTATAGGTTTTAACTAAAGATCTTTCGCCTGCTGTAGCGTAGATCATTTTGCTGCGCCAATTAGCATAAGCACGAGCCTGCTTCCAGGTAACGCCTACCACCGGGTGCTCATCATAACCCCTATTGGTAAAGTAGTTGTTATCCATAACTTCCATTTGAGAGTTAGGAAAATCTGTTGACCATACTTTTGTGTTTGGTGGTACGGCAACGGTATCAGTGATGTAGCGGCTTGCACCGTTACGATCTACCGAACGACGGTCGAAGCGGTAAACCACAGCGTTTCTGATCAATGTTGGCCGGCCGTTCTCCATGGTGTATAATTTGCCAAACAATGCCCCTTTAATAGTAGGGTCTTGGCTTTGCCAAAGTGGTGTGCGGCCATCAGCTTTACTCCAGTCGATCATTTTGGTAGTGTCTGCAAAGGTAGGCACCTCAACAGTGGTGGCATTTTTGCCTTTACCCTTACGAGTGGTGGTAGCGGCCTTTTTAGTTTTTTGGAAGTATTTTTCGTCCTTTAAATAGTCGGTTATGGCAACCGAGTCGGCTACCCAGTCAACGAACATACGATATTGTTTATTGGTCACCTCTGTTTGGTCCATAAAGAACGCACTTACGGTAACGGTCTTAGCGGCAGTATCTTGTGCCATTAATGTATCCTTAACAACATCTTTTTCCACTATCGATCCGGCCGGTACGAACACCATGCCATGTGGTGCAAGAGGAGTGAGGGACTGCAAAGTGGTCCTTGACTTTCCAATGTTATCAATGTCTGCCAAACGCTTCGATTTACAAGCTGTAATGGCTAATATCGCCGAAAGTGTTATCGCGACTTGAGTGAACTTCATTTTCATCGACTGTGAATTATTTCCAGGTAAATATTTATGCTTAGTGAACGCTATCAAAGATCAGACCTCTTTTGAGCCTGAACGTTTAAAAATATCAGTTAGTTATTAATTAAGGGGGTGTAGATCGTAATTAAAATGTTTACTACGCATAGAAAGTTGCGCCCATTAGATTAATTCCGATTTACTGAAACTTTACTGGTAAAACGTATAAATCTTTACAATAATAATAATAATTTGTTTGTCGAAAATTAAATATTATAAAACGGGTAATTTTACTTCAAATATTTTGATATAAATAATTTGTAGTTAAAATATTTTATCAGAATAAAAATATCATACGGTCGCGAACAGATGGCGGACCGTGTGAGTTAAGCTAAAGCAAGCTCGACATCAAGTCGATAACGAACTGTTTGAACTTTCGTTTTGCGAAATTTTGAGACCGTTCTCTAACTGGATAAGATCGACTTAATATGCACCATAAGCAATTTTGCTATATTGCGCCACAAACGTTTTATATGAGCAAAATATTAGTTTTAGGTGCCTCAGGGCAGTTGGGCCATTGTTTAAAAAAGGTGGCGGAAGAACGTCAGATCACCGAAGTTTTTTTTCCGGCTGAGGATGAGGGAAACATCTTAGATATAGATGGTATCGACCGACTGTTCGAAAAGTACCAGCCAGATTTTGCCATCAATTGTGCAGCGTATACTGCGGTAGACAAAGCCGAAGAAGATACGGCTACGGCACGCAAAGTGAATAAAGATGGTGCGGCCAACCTGGCCCATGCGTGCAAAAAACATGGTGCAGTGCTGGTGCACGTATCTACTGACTTTGTTTTTGAGGGAGTGAATCCTTACCCTTTGGTGGAGACAGATGCTGCCAACCCGATCAACGTTTACGGATTGACCAAGTTGGAAGGTGAGCAAGCCATAACTGATATTCTGCCTGAACACTTTACCTTACGTACAAGTTGGTTGTATTCGGAGTTCGGTAATAACTTCGTGAAGACGATGTTGCGCCTTGGAGCCGAGCGTGACCAACTGAACATCATTGCCGATCAGGTAGGCACCCCGACCTATGCGATCGATCTGGCTGGATGTATTTTAGATATCATCGCTTCAGGAAGTACGGCATACGGCATCTATCACTACAGTAACGAGGGTGTGACTTCATGGTATGATTTTGCGGTGGCCATATTCGATATTTCCAGCACCCAGGTAAAAGCTTACCCTATCCGTACTTCACAATATCCAACACCTGCAGTTAGGCCAACCTATTCAGTAATGGATAAGACGAAGGTGAAAGAGACCTTCAACATACAGATACCTTACTGGCGCCACAGTCTCGAAGAATGCATCAAGCGTTTGGGTGCCTGATCGCATTATCAATATATTGAATAATGGCAGGGACATCGGTGGGAGCGAACCATTTGGTGTCCCTGTCTCTTTTGAACCAGGTGAGTTGGCGTTTAGCAAAGCGCCGGGTATTTTGTTTGATCAGTTCCACAGTAGTTGTCAAATCGGTATGTCCATCCAAATGGTCGAACAATTCGGTATATCCTACTGTATTGAGTGCATTGAGATGCCGATCAGGCAGCAACCACCTTACCTCCTCCAGTAATCCGGCTTGCATCATCAGATCGACCCGGTGGTTGATGCGCTCGTATAAATGCTCCCGCGGAAGCTCCAAACCGATCATGATAGTTTTAAACGGGCGTGGTTTACTATTGCCGGTACGATATGATGAGAACGGCTTGCCCGTGCTTCGGTACACTTCCAACGCACGGATCAGTCTTTGAGGATTATTTACGTCTACTTGGGCGTAATATCCAGGGTCGGCTATGCTTAGTTCTTGTTGTAAAGCGCTGATCCCTTGCTGTGTGAATAACGCGTTCAGCTCTTCACGCACAGCCACGTCGATCTTGGGAAGGTCGTCAAAACCTTTGGTGATCGCATTTACATAAAGGCCCGATCCGCCAGCCATGATCGCGATGCCATGATCGCTGAATATCTCCTCCAACTTACTGAGCCCTTGAGCTTCAAAGTCTCCAACGTTGAAAAGTTCATTGACACTGTGCGAGTTCACAAAGTGGTGTACCGCCTGGGCTTGTTCGTCATCGGTGGGTTTAGCTGTACCAATGCTCATCTCCCGGTAGAATTGCCTCGAGTCTGCTGATATGATCTCAGTATGATAGTGTCTTGCCAGGGCTATGGCCGCAGCCGTTTTCCCAATGGCTGTGGGGCCTACTACACATATCAGGTATTTATGGCTGGTCATCTAAGATCGGCTGAGATCAAATAAAAAAGTCATCCTGATCGCTCAGGATGACAAATGATATCTGTTGTTGTTCAATGATCAATAATCGTCGTTGCGGCCACCACGACCACCACGTTCTTCTTCGTCATAGTTCTCATCATCTGAGAACTCGTTGCTGAATTCATCCTCTTCATCGTTCTCTTCGCTATCGGTTCCGCCGTCCTCGGTCACTTCACTGAAATGCTCGGTATCCTCAGGATTATATTCCATTTCATTCAGGAAATCAAGGTCTTCACTTACCGCATTGGCCGTTCCAGAGGCTGGTGCGACTACGTTGCCAAATTGTTTAGGCGCTTCGCCTACTGTTTTAGCGGTAAGTGGATATGTGGCACCAGGTGCTTCGTCCAGTATCTTCACCAGTTCGACATGAAAATCGAACGGACGGTCAAAATTAGAGGTGTAGTAGAATTTTTGGTGAGGGTCGTCAATGAATTTGGCCAGCTTGGCGTTCTCCATCAATGTTACGCCCCGGTTCACTTTGCGCTCCGAAGGTTTGTAGGCCAGCTCTTCGCCTTTGGTCCATTGATCGTTACTGATGTAAAATGATGAAGAGTACTCAGGATCATAGCCCACCGACTGATGAATTGCTTTATGTAGGTCAACAAAGGTATGGGTCGATTTGATATCGATCTCTCTGCTGATGTCGTCATAATCTTCAAAAGTTACCCTGAACCGGTATACTGCCATTTTTAATAGGTTGATTTAATGTTCAAAAATATTACTTTAAAATTCAATTAGGTCTCGCCACAACTTTTAAGCCGATCTGCTCGCCGGCAGCGATCGTAAAGGCCAATGCATCTTCGTAGGTGTTCGGGATGTCGCCTTCTAATATGGCTTCCCGTATCTTATTCTTAATGATGCCTACCTCTCGGCCTTCCTGGAGCCCGAATAGCTCCATGATGTCGGTGCCGGTGATAGGGGGTTGCCAGTTCCGTATGCGATCACGGTCCTCTACATCTTTGAGCTTTTGTTGTACCAGCTCAAAGTTTTGCCGGTACTTCTTGATCTTGTACTCATTTTTGGTGGTTATGTCTGCTTTACATAACAGCATGAGGCTTTCAATATCATCACCAGCCTCAAATAGCAGCCTGCGCACGGCCGAGTCCGTCACGATCTCTTGCGTGAGCACGATAGGGCGCATGTGCAGCAGCACCATTTTTTGAACGAACTTCATGCGGTCGTTCAACGGCAATTTCAACTGGCCGAACAACTTGGGTACCCAGCGCGAGCCCTTGTCCTCATGGCCATGAAAGGTCCAGCCGTGGCCTGCTTCAAAACGTTTGGTGGCAGGTTTGGCTATGTCATGCAATATGGCGCTCCAGCGCAGCCAAAGATCATTGGTGGTAGTAGCTATGTTGTCCAGCACCTGCAGGGTGTGGTAAAAATTATCTTTATGGCCACGGCCGTTCACATACTCTACTCCGTAAAGCGCTTCCATTTGTGGGAAGATGAGCGCAAGCAGACCGGTATCATGTAAGTACTTGAAACCCACCGAAGGCACCGGCGATAGAATGATCTTGTTCAGCTCGTCAGTGATACGCTCTTGCGATACGATGCGAATACGTTCTTTATTCAGTTCGATGGCCTTTACAGCAACCTCATCAATGGTAAAGCCTAATTGTGAAGCGAACCTTATCGCGCGCATCATCCGTAACGGGTCGTCGCTAAAGGTCTCCTGAGGGTCGAGCGGGGTGCGGATCAGTTTACGCTCCAGGTCGGCCATGCCGCCGAATGGGTCGATCAGTTGACCGTGTTCCTCAGCATGCAAGGCTATAGCAAGGGCATTGATGGTGAAGTCGCGGCGCTTTTGGTCGTCGTCAAGCGTGCCGTTCTCCACCACTGGTTTGCGCGACTGTGAGCGGTACGATTCCTTGCGGGCACCCACAAATTCCACCTCTACATCCCGGTATTTAAGCATGGCAGTGCCAAAGCTTTTAAATACCGAAACTTTGACCTTCAGTCGGTTAGCCACCGCTTCGGCAAAGGCTATACCGTTGCCGATCACCACGATGTCGATGTCTTTAGAAGGGCGCTCAAGAAAGATGTCGCGTACGAAGCCACCTATGGCATAGGCATGTACCTGCTGTTCATCGGCTACGGCCGATATGGTCTTGAACACAGGATGCTGCAGATGTTGCTTCATGAGGTGGTTTAAGTGCCAATTGCTGATCAGGGCGCAAAGGTACGATACGCAAACGTAAATTACCACCCGAGCCGTAAAATGAGCGTGACGTTTTTGAAGCCTGAGTACAAAAAAACAGCCATGGTTCTCATGGCTGTTTCACTCACTCTGCATCGCTTATCTCACTTCACATTACGTTTACGAATATTACAAAGTTGGTGCCAAAATCTACTTAGGGTAAATTAATTAAATCATATAGAAATATTGAACAGGGTTCTGCTGTTACATTCGACCCAAAAAGTGTTACATTTTGTGTTACAATTCAGAAAAATGTAGTTTTTTCTGGAAATTTCTGGGTTTTTGCCATTTTCATAATGATGAAAAGTGGGGAAATTTGGGGAATTATGTTACAACTGTGTAACACTTTTTTGCGATCGTAACACCGACCTTCTTTGCATTAAAGATGCCTGTCAGAACAGATAGCTGACATAGTTGCGCCACCAGCATATCGGTCATGATACGGTATGTTAGCGTGACACAATACTTCATCATGTATACCAATGATCACTTACACGGATTGCGCCCTATAGAGATAGAGATGCTGCGTACCGAGATCCGGCAGATCACCCACGATCGCCAAAAGGCCGACGCGGCCGGCGGCTTGTTCGCTGTCAAGACAGGCGATCAGTGGCTTAGCGAACAACGCCAGGCAGAGCGACCGGGACGGCTGTTCGGTGAGTTCTGGTACGAGCGGGAGCTTTGCATCCTGTTCGCGGATACTAATATGGGTAAATCCATACTGGCGGTACAACTGGCCGACAGTTTGGCCAACGGACGCCGCATCGAGCCATTCGCTATCGACACTGTGCCCACGAACGTGCTATACATGGATTTTGAACTTTCGGCCCAGCAATTTGAACGGCGTTACACCAACGAGGCCGACCGAACCACCCACAACTTTGGTCCGCGGCTGTACAGGGCCGAGTATAACCTGCGGTCACCACTTCCCTGAGCGCCGTGCGGCATGATAAACTGCTATATAACGGTATCGAGAACGCACTTATTTCCACCGGTGCCAAAGTGCTCATCATCGATAACATTACTTTTTTGCGCGACGGCACCGAAAGAGCCAAAGATGCTTTGCCTTTGATGAAAGAGCTCACGCGCCTCAAACAACAGTATCGGCTGTCGATACTCGTTTTGGCCCACACCCCAAAACGACGGCCCGGCCGGCCACTGACCGCCAATGATCTGCAAGGCAGCAAAATGCTGATCAACTTTGCCGACGGTGCTTTTGCTATTGGCCAAAGCAGCATGATCCCGCAGTTGCGTTACCTTAAACAGATCAAGCAGCGCAGCACGCAGGAGCTCTACGGCGAAGGCAATGTTTGCCTGTGCCGCATTGAGCGCGATAAGAGTATGCTCCGTTTCGACGTGATCGGCTTTGCACCCGAGCAGGAGCACCTCAAGACCAACACCAACCTTGAACGGCAGCTACTGTTCTACCGATTCCAAGGCTACAGCCAACGCCAAATGGCCGCAGAGGCCAGCATATCGGTAGCCACCGTGAACCGGCTATTGAAGCGGCTGGGAGCAGAGTGATCGGTCATAACGATCGGTTATCTTTCGATGCCAAGTTTTTCATAATTACTGAGTGATCCTGATCGCACATGTAAATGATCTGCTCTGTCATGCTGAACTTGTTTCAGCATCTCACATGCTAAGTGATCAGCCTGTCCGGAGAGATGCCGATATGCATCGGCATGACGGGATGGGATGAATAGATTTCCGTCGAGCACACACACACACACACACACACACACCTGTCATGTTGAGCGCATGCGAAACATCTTATACGTGCCACCGGTCGTATCTATAGGATGCTTCACTACGTTCAGCATGACAAGTTTATTATAATGATCATCCATTCATCCGCGCCGGTCATGCTGAACTTGTTTCAGTATCCCACATGCTAAGTGATCAGCCTGTTCTGAGAGATGCCGATATTCATCGGCATGACGGGGTGGGATAAATAGATTTCCGCCGAACACACACCTGTCGTGTTGAGCGCATGCGAAACATCTTATACGTTCGACCGGTCATAGTTCATAGGATGCTTCACTACGTTCAGCATGACAAGTTTATTATAATGATCATCCATTCATCCGCACCGGTCATACTAAACTTGTTTCAGCATCTCACATGCTAAGTGATCAGCCAGTCCTGAGGGATGCCGATATTCATCGGCATAACGAGGTGGGTATGGATGTGGAGAACACACACACACACACATAAGCATCTGTCATGTTGAGCGCATGCGAAACATCCTATGCGTGCGATCGGTCCTGGTGTATAGGATACATCACTACGTTCAGCATGACAAGTATTTTTAAGGGACAACCACGCCCATAAGCATCGGCATGATCAAAGACCTACCTAAACAAAAAGGGCCGCTCATCGCGGCCCTTTGTCATTCTAATAATATTTACTTACCGGCGGTGCCGTACAGTTCGTTAAATAACAGCTTGAATGTGCCGTGCGATTGGGCGCGGAAGCTGATCTCGGGGCCGAACACGTACAGTTTGCCTGAGCCGTATGGTGCCACGAAGGCGGCCATGGAGCCTTGCAGGTATTTTTGTCCCCAGGCCCAGCCGCTGCGTAACGGAGTGGCAGTGGTATAAGTGGCCAGTGCTTTGATGCCTTGCGCGTTGGCGTTAGGGTCTAGTTTGAACGCCGGACTGCTATCGAACATCACATCGCCGGTGGCTGGCATACCCCAGGTGGCCGGTTGGGTGGTGTCATAGGTCACTTGTAATACGCTGCCCGGAATGTAGAACTTATCGCCAGAAAGTGGTCTTTCTTCTCCTTTCACGGTCTCGGTGAGGGCGTTCTTTACCGGTAATTTAAGTTGGTAGGCCAGGTTGGCACTGCTGCCTATGGTCACGATGCTACCTCCAGCCTCCAAAAAGGCCTTCAATTGCGGTATCGACTTGTCGGCAGTGATGCGGCCGGTCATGGCTTTGTACTCAGCCGGCAGGTCCTCGGCAGAACCGCCTCGGCCTTCAAAGCCGCCACGACCACCAGTAGTACTTGGTATAGCACCACCCACAAATACCAATACATCGTATTTGCTTTTCAAGTTGCCACCATCTATCTCTTGCGGGTACACACGCTCAAAGTTGAAGTGCGTTTGCTCGAACAACCAGCGCAACCATCCTGATGGGATAGAGCCACCGTACTGATCCCACAAACCAATGCGTAAGGCCTGGATCTTCACCGCGCCCTTAGGCTTTTTCGCGGTAGCGATGGCTTTCACGCCCAGGTTAGCCTCTTTAGCCAGTGCAGCTTGTGCAGTAGTACTTGATGGAACGAAGAATGTTCCGGCAGGCAGACCATCGGCACCTTGTGGTGCGCGGTACACTTCAACGCCGGCCTTTAACAGGTCATTAACGGCAATGTAAGCGTTGTTGCTGCGGGTATCTAACAAGTAACCGGCCTTAGCAGCAGCAGGTACGGCGGCAAGCGGCGGGGTTTGTAATTGGCCATAAGGTATACGTTTGAACGGACCATCAAAGGCGTCCTGTATACGATCGAACTTGATACCCATTTGGAAGGCCAGTGTCCAGCCAGCATTATCATAAGGGCGGATAGGGGGGCCTCCCGGGTATTGAAAATCATTAGGGTGATCCTGTGGTTCGAACATATCCAACACATGCGGACGAAAGGCCTGATCGGTCTTCACCACGTATGATCCTGCCGGATAGCTCACACCATTTACCTTAAAGGCTGATGATGCCTTGTGAACGATCAGGCCACTGCGCACTAAGGTATTGATGAATTTAACAGCGGTAGGGAAGTCGGCCTGATCGGCAGGGATGATATAGCCACGTGGGTCGCGCAGGGTCGGGTCTTTCAACACCTGATCATAATACTTGGTAGGTACACCATTAAAACCAAAACCACGGCCGCCAGCTGCAGGTGCAGGGCTGTCTTTACGGTAAGCTGCGGTGATCGAGTCGGCCTTTTTAGGCGATAAGCCCCAGGTATCGGTACGGCCTTTTTTGATCGAGTTTTGGCCCATCACGTACATGTTATATAACATGATATCGCGCTGGCGGGCGGCATAGCCCAATACCGCATAGTTGAGCGATAGTGAATAATCTATAGACTGTTTGTAGTGCCATGGCTGCGGCGTTACCGGGTAAGGCGTGTTACTGCTCGGGATCAACCGTTCAGGCACCAGCGGCACCGTGGCCGGGGTAGGGCTGCCAATGATCTCGGTAAGTAAACCCACCATGTTGTGGAAATAAGTGGTAGTGCGTAAACCACCGTTCCACCAAGTAGAGAACTGGGTGCCGTTACGCTCGGTGTAACCGGGCTTGTTCTCGGCATTGAGGCGGCTGCTCATGGCGGCGCCCAGCGCATCTATACTGGTCACCAAAAGCGGGTCGTACACGTAGTTGAACGGGTCGCGGTACGGCGGGCCGGCCACTACCGATCCGGCAGGACCAGTTTGGTGGTGGTTATACACGATCTGCGGGAACCACTCCAGGAACTGTACGCGAGTGATGTTCTGCGATTCCTTCATGTTCATCATGTAAAAATCGCGGTTGTTATCATGGCCGATGTATTTTTCATACAGGCGCGGAATGTTCATGTTGCGTTTGGCCGGATCCTTTTGGCTCATATACCAGTTGGATACCAGTTCCTGCCCGTCGGGGTTGGCATGCACCATCAGGATGATACAGTTATCGAGGATGCGCATGGTCTCGGCATCAGTGCGGCTTACCAGGTTGTAGGCCGTCTCGATCAGCTGGTGTGTACCTACGGTCTCGGTGGCATGCAGGCCTCCATCTATCCAAACGATGGCCTTGCCGTCATTGGCCAGCTTTTTGGCATCGGCCTCGGTAAGGTCCTCAGCACGGGCCAGCTTGCGCGATATCTCTTTATATTTTTCGAGGTTCTTGATGTTCTCAGGCGATGACACGATGAGCATTAGCTGGTGCCTGCCTTCTTCGGTTAGGCCTATATCAACATACTTGGTACGGGGCGATGCGGCCAGCTTTTTAAAATAAGCCTCGGTTTGGGTGTAGTTGGCCAGGTTGTAGTCGTCGCCTATGTTGAAACCAAAATGTTGTTTGGGGGTGGGGACGCTCTGAGCCTGTACCTGTATCGTGGTGGCTAACCACAACGATACCGCTAAGGTGCTGAGTAAGTTTACTTTCATTCGGGAGTTAGTTAAGTTTGACTTTCCTAAGTTATGATAAACTACCTTTTATAGGTTGTAACTTTTTTGAGGCGATGTAATACACAATAAAGGCCATTTGCTTGATCAGCAATGGCCTTTTGTTGTTGAGTATATGCTCCTATGTCAAGCCTCTTTTGTGAGGCCAGGGGTGTCATATTAAGTTTAGGATACGGATAAGACACCGCGTTCACCGATAATGTTACAGCGGCCAGAAATTTCACCGACAAAAAATGGCCGTTCACCGAGGTTGTGGCCCCGGCCACCACTTTGCTATTTACTACAGGCGATCGCTATCGTACTTTTGGAACATAGAATCTGATCGTCATGAACACCGAACCCATATATCCTAACCAACCACAAAATAACGGTAAAGCCATTGCTGGCCTGGTGCTGCTGGTAGTTGGCTGTGCATTGTTGCTGCGCCAGTTCCACTTCTTCTTTATTCCGCACTGGTTGTTCAGCTGGCCTATGCTGCTGATCGTGATCGGCCTGTTCAGCGGAGCCAAGCACAACTTTAAAAAGCCCGGCGCGCTGATCGCCATCCTGATCGGTGTGATCTTTTTGTCGGGTCGTATATCGCCCTGGATCGATATCAGTCACCTGAGCTTGCCGATCGTGGTGATCGCAGTAGGTATATGGCTGATCGTTAAACGCAGCCACCAGAACAACCGCTGGGGTAATACCGACTGGAAAAGCCAACCCGACTTCACCAATACTACCCAAGACGTACCGGTAGTGGATTACGTAGTACGTGACGCCAACGACCCCGAGCCCGAAAAAAAAACTGAGGACAGCTCATACGGCGCTTACCAGAACACCCGCACCGGCTACTCGGCCGACGACGTGATCGATACGGTATCCGTGTTCGGTGGTATCAAAAAGGCTGTATTGTCTAAGAACTTCCGCGGCGGCCAGATCGTGAACATCTTCGGCGGTGCCGAGATAGACCTGAGCCAGGCCGATATACACGGCACGGTGGTGATCGAGGTCACTCAACTGTTCGGCGGGATCAAACTGGTCGTGCCGCCGCACTGGTCGGTCACTTCAGATATGGCCGCTGTATTTGCCAGTGTTGATGATAAACGCTTCGGCAAGTTTGGCCCGCAAAGTGCCATCAACCCTGATAAATTACTGGTGATCAAAGGAGTTTCCATTTTCGCCGGGGTAGACGTTCGTAGTTTTTAACCTTCATCATATTTAAAGTCATGAACTGGTATCTCATCATTTTAAGCATCTACACGATCCTGCAACTCATCATAGGCGCCCTGGGCGGACCTGTCGGGTAGCCGATCCATCTTACTTTCAACCGAACCTTTAACACCTGTACATCACTAACTGAACTGACCCTTAAGCAATGACCGCCAACCCAACTACCACTCTTTACGGTAAATTAGGACTCGCACTGTCCATAGGCGGCCTGGCCTGGGCAGCTTTGCAAACCTACGTGGTGCATAGCTTTGGTTTTGACTGGTACGTGGCCGTGATCGATAGCGGCGTGAGCGTGCTGCCCTTGGCGGCCGCCTGCTGGCTTATCGATAATAACCTGCGCTACTACCAACCCGGCAAGGGCAGTTACATTAACCTGGTGATCTGGTGTGTAGCATTGGCAGCGGTTTGCACCGTGGCGGTACGGTGGCTGATGCCAATGTTCAGCATGGGCGACACATATGATATTTTCCTGAAACAGTCGCTCATGCTTCGTTTTTTTACCAGCTTTTTAGCCATTGGATGGATGGCCATGATCAGCCTGATCTGGTATGTACAGCAAGATCAAAAGGATAATGAAAAGCGTAAGTCCGAAGCCGAGAAACTTTCACGCGATGCAGAGTTGTACAACCTGCGCCAGCAACTTCAGCCTCACTTTTTGTTCAACAGCCTCAACTCTATCAACGCGCTGATCGGTTTCAAGCCCGACGAGGCCCGCAAGATGATCCATCAACTATCTGACTTTTTGCGCGGCACTTTAAAAAAGGACGACCAGCAACATGTGACCTTTAACGAAGAGCTTGCTCACCTCAACCTTTACCTCGATATTGAAAAGGTACGCTTTGGCCACCGCCTGCTTACGGAGGTGAGTTGTGATGACCGTTGCCGGAAGGCCATGCTGCCGCCGCTGTTGTTACAACCCTTAGTGGAGAACGCCATCAAATTTGGTTTGTATGATACCACCGGCGAGGTGACCATCAGCATACGGGCCGAGATAGAGGATAACTACCTTGCCGTGATGGTTCAAAACCCCTTTGACCCGCAAACCGCCCGACCCCGCCAGGGCACAGGTTTTGGCTTGAGTGGGATCAAACGCAGGCTTTATTTGCTGTATGCCCGTAATGATCTGGTTGAAACTTACACGAATGATGATATATTTACCATCATGATCAAAATACCACAGGCAGCATGAAACGGGTACTGGTGATAGACGATGAGCCATTGGCCCGCATGGTGGTGCTCGAATATTTACAACAATATAAGAACGAGATAGAGGTATTGCAGGAATGCGGTGATGGCTTTGAAGGTATCAAGGCTATTATGCAGCACCAGCCCGACCTTATCTTTTTGGACGTGCAAATGCCTAAGATCAACGGTTTCGAGATGCTCGAACTGGTAGAGCAACCTCCGCAGGTGATCTTTACCACTGCTTTTGACGAGTATGCCATCAAGGCCTTTGAGGCGCATGCGGTGGATTATCTGCTAAAGCCGTTCAGTCGTGAGCGCTTTAACAAGGCCATCGAAAAGTATCTCGGTCAAGCCGTGACCAGCCCGGCTCCCGTAAGCAAACCTACCGAGGAACTGTTAGAGACCGCCGCCCAGTCACCCGCGCAACATGAGCGCATCGTGGTGAAGACCGGCGCCAAAGTGAAGATCATTCCGGTGCATGATGTAGAATACCTGGCCGCCGATGATGATTACGTGAGCATCATCACCCCTGAAGGCTCCTTTTTAAAGAATAAGACCCTTAGCTTCTTCGAACGCACGCTTGACCCACGGCAATTTGCCCGCGTGCACCGTTCGTATATGGTGAGCCTATCCCAGATCACCCGTATAGACCCTTACGAAAAAGATACCCACATCGCCATCCTCAGATCAGGGGCCCGCATCCCGGTCAGTAAAACAGGATACGCAAAATTGAAGCAGGTGTTGGGGATTTAGAGGGCGAATGCTTACGGTCATGCCGATGCATATCAGCATCTCTCAGTATATGTAGTTACCTTGCATGTGAGATACTGAAACAAGTTCAGCATGACAAGTTAGTTGTTTTACATACTCACCCCCATCATGCCGATGAATATCGGCATCTCTCAGGACAGGTCGGCCACCTTGCAAGTGTGATGCTGAAACAAGTTCAGCATGACGGGTTATTTGTTTTACATACTCACCCCCGTCATGCCGATGCATATCGGCATCTCTCAGGACAGGCTAACCACCTTGCAAGTGTGATGCTGAAACAAGTTCAGCATGACCGATCAAACAATAAATTAATTACTGAAATCTTCTTCTCAGCACTGCGTAGAACTTATCTACCGTGTCCGGTCTTTCGGTCCAGCGGTTCTTGGTCACGTAGTTGGCTTTCAGGAACTGGTCGGCCTCTTCCATGGTCTTGCAGCGGTTGAGCAGCTCGATCGCTTCGCTGTAGGCCAGGCTGTAGCCATTGAACAGGTCCTTCACGAACAGCATCTTATCATTCATATTAATAGCCGATTTGATATCGGTAATGGCCGTTTGCGGTTGATGTTGCGGTGCGGCGTAAGCGCTGGTGATAGGTTGGGCTAAAGGTGCTTCGGCAGGTTTGTCGCCACGTAATTGGGCGGCCAGTCGCTCATGCAGCGTCAATGGCTTTTCTGGCTCGGTGGCCTTAGGCGCTTCATGAACAGGGGCGGTGTAAGGTTCCGGAGCGGCAGGAGCCTCTTCCTTTACCGGCTCTTGAGCCTCGAAGTTATAAGCAGGGCGTTCTTCTTCTATCGGAACTGTTATTTGAGGTTCAGCTGGATGATCAAATAAAGAGCGTTCTTCCTGAGCAGGAGCAACAGGTTCCGGCTCAACCGGCGCGATGTTCACGGGTTCCGCGTATTCGTTGGCATCGATCGGTTGCGGTTCGTCGGTGGTGAGGTCAACGTGTGGCGGGCGTTCTTCTTCGGCCGAGTGGCTACTGATCGAGAACTCGTGCTGCTCGTTACTCACCTGCGGCTCGTGGCGTATAAAGTCGTAATGGTCATTACTCTCGCGGGCCTCCTCTATGTGCGTATCAGCGTAGGCCGGAGGTGGCGGGGTATTAATGTCTACCGTCTTGTGGAACACATGGTCCTGTGTCGCCTGATGTTCGGGCTCAACAGAGGCGGCAGGTGTGTCAAAGCTTTTTTCTTCTACCGGTTCGGCTTCGTGCTCGTACTCTTCAATGGTTACGGTAGGTTCTTCAGCAACGGGCTGTGGTTCCTGGTAGGCCAAAGCAGGTTCGGTGTGTTCGGGGGCACTTTCGGTGGTCTCAGGCAAGTGGATCACTTGCTGAGGTTCGGTATAAGTATCAACAGGGGCATGTGTGTCAAAATGCTGATCAAGGATCACCGGTTCTTGTACCACAGTGTTGGTGGTATCAAAAGCATTAACCGGGGCAGCGTTTTGGTCATGCTCAGGCAGGGCCGGCCTAAGGTTCAGGGCCTGGGTATTCACCTTGCGCAATATGTCATTATGGTCGCCCAAAAAGCGGGCGTTGGCAGCAAAAAGCTCCAATTCAAGGTCGTTGATGTGGCCTTCCTGGGTCAACAGATAGTCGTACTGTTCGTTGAGTTCTTTAAGTATAAAACCTATCTTTTTGAGTATCTCCTGCTGTTTCATGGGTGCCGATGTTGAAAATGTACGCATTCAAAAGTAAGATATAATTCTGATATTAGCCGGCTGTAAAAGTTTTGGAATGTTGTTTAGTGAGGACGTTTTTAAGAGGCGAAGTGAGCATGGTGGTAGTGTAGAAGTGGTTTGCGGATCCATGTTCTCGGGCAAGACCGAGGAGCTGATCCGCAGGTTGCGCCGTGCCCAGATCGCGCGTTTGAACGTCGAGATCTTCAAGCCCAAAACTGATACCCGTTACGCCGAAGAGGCGGTGGTATCACACGACCAGAACAGCATTCCCTGCACTCCTGTCGAAAGTTCATCGGCCATCCTGCTGTTAGGTGCCAACGTTGAAGTGGTAGGTATCGATGAAGCGCAATTTTTTGACGATGAGCTGCCCAACGTATGTAATGCCCTGGCCAACCGCGGCGTGCGCGTGATCGTGGCCGGGCTGGACATGGATTTTAAAGGTGTACCTTTCGGACCTATGCCCGCTATTATGGCCATGGCCGAATCGGTGACCAAAGTGCACGCGGTATGCGTGTGCTGTGGCAGCCCCGCCCTGTACTCATATCGCCTGGTGCCTGATGAAGGCCGTGTACTGCTGGGCGAAAAGGAAAGCTACGAACCCCGTTGCCGCACCTGCTTTTTTTCGTCCTGATCGGCTCGCCCCAAGCAAACAGAAGATATTGACCATTGGTTATCTTATCACCTATATGATGACCAAGTTATGAGCGTTAGATCGATAGCTATACTGCATTGCCATGCCGATGCAGAAGAAGCGTTTGAATTGGAATTGAAAAAGCTGGTAGAGGCCTCCGCCTCCGATGAGGGCTACATCAAATACGAGATATTCCAATACCAGGATAAGCCCTATAAATACGTATTACTTGACGAATGGCGCGATGCAGAAGCCTTCGAGGCGCATCAGTCGACGGCACACTACAAGCATTTTATGCGGGTGGTACCGGTGTTGCTGGAGCAGCCCTTGGAGTTTCATTATGTTAGCCACCTGGTGTGAGGCATAACGGTGAACTTAGCCATGCACTTATTTAAAGTTACCTTTGTTGGATCAAAACAATATATGGGGTGCTGTTTGTTACAACTCGTATAAAAGCGCCGTCGCCTGAGGGGCGATGCTTAATTGAAGATGCTTAATTGATAAAACACCATGGCTAAGAAAGTTCTACTCATTGAGGATGATAAAGATATAAGGGATACCATCGTACTGGCGTTAAAGGAGGACGGCTTCGAGGTGATCGAATCGGAAAGCGCGAAGATCCTGAAGAACGTTAGCGAGATAGCCCCCGACCTTATTTTGTTGGATAACTGGCTTACCGACTGGAAAAGCGATGCCAATGGCCAGCAGATCAGTAAAGAATTGAAGACCAACCCGGCCACGAGCCATATACCGGTGATCATCGTATCGGCGGTGAGTAACATCAAAGAAGTAAGCGAGGCGGGCCTGGCCGATGGTTACCTGAAAAAACCATTTGAACTGACCGACCTGTTCGCCATCGTGCATAAACATATTGCATGAATAGTTCGGTAATTGATAAACAGAAAAGGCCGCTTAATGCGGCCTTTCTTGGTTATTCAACATTTTTAATCTTGAAGCACAACCTTAGAGCTTGATAGTAGGTTGGTAATATCATGTGGAAAAGCTTGGACAAACGATAGCACAACAAAAAAGGCCATCCGCTTAGGATGGCCTTTTTATTTTAAGAAGGCTTATAGTGAACCATTCAACTATTCACCACTCACCATTCTCTGCTCACTATTTTTTAGCGTATTTAAAGTTCTTACCGATGAATTTAGCGTTAGCGCCTAATTCTTCTTCGATACGCAGTAACTGGTTGTATTTTGCGATCCTGTCTGAACGTGATGCAGAACCGGTCTTGATCTGGCCGCAGTTAAGGGCAACAGCAAGGTCGGCAATGGTAGCATCTTCGGTCTCTCCTGAGCGGTGGCTCATTACTGAAGTGTAAGAGTTGCTTTGAGCTAATGATACCGCGTTGATGGTCTCGGTCAATGAACCGATCTGGTTAACCTTTACCAGTATAGAGTTACCTACGCCGGTATCGATACCTTGTTGTAAACGGGTAACGTTGGTCACGAACAGGTCATCGCCTACTAACTGCACCTTGTCGCCAATGCGGTCGGTCAGTAATTTCCAGCCATCCCAATCGTCCTCGGCCATACCATCCTCGATAGATACGATAGGGTATTTCTCGGCCAGTTGAGCTAAATATTCAACCTGCTCGGCGCTGGTACGAACAGCACCTTTATCGCCTTCAAATTTGGTGTAATCGTACTTGCCATCTACATAGAACTCAGAGGCAGCACAGTCGAACGCCAGGTAAATATCAACACCTGGTTTGTAACCGGCTTTCTCGATCGCTTGTAAAATGGTCTCAACGCCATCTTCGGTACCTTCAAAGGTAGGAGCAAAGCCACCTTCGTCACCCACCGCTGTAGAAAGGCCACGATCGTGAAGGATCTTTTTCAGGTTATGGAATACCTCGGTACCCCAACGCAAAGCCTCAGAGAATGAAGGTGCGCCGATAGGCATGATCATGAACTCCTGGAACGCGATAGGCGCATCAGAGTGTGAACCACCGTTCACGATGTTCATCATCGGGATAGGCAGGGTATTAGCGTTAACACCGCCAATGTAACGGTACAATGGCTGGCGGCTTTCCTGAGCGGCAGCTTTGGCAACGGCCAGTGATACACCCAGGATCGCGTTGGCGCCTAATTTACCTTTATTGTGAGTACCGTCAAGATCGATCATGATCTTGTCGATAGTGTTTTGCTCAAATACATCTAAACCTACCAGTTCTTTGGCAATAACGTCGTTCACGTTAGCTACGGCTTGTAATACGCCTTTGCCCATGTAACGGCTTTTATCGTTATCGCGAAGTTCAACGGCCTCGTGTGCACCGGTAGAAGCGCCTGAAGGAACCGCAGCACGGCCAAGGGCGCCGTTCTCGGTCAATACTTCAACTTCTACTGTGGGGTTGCCGCGCGAGTCGAGTATCTGGCGGGCATGTACATCAATTATTAAGCTCATAGTGCTATCTAGTTTGGTAAGTATATGGTCTGTACGGTTAATTGCGCGCTAAGATAAGCGCAAAAAATGACATTCGAAATGTAAAAGATGAATACTTAGTGTTTTGTTTACAATAACTTAATATAGGCATGGTGGCGCTATTGCAGCCTGCGATCCGCCTCTATTTGCGTACGATATTGTATATGGCGTTCAAATGTAAATAGTACTTACGGTTAGTGCCGGTAGCGGTATTATTGAACTGGTTGAGCAACCCCGCCGTGAACGCGAATTGCTTGCTGAACTGATAACCCAGCAATAAGGCCACCCGGTTACGTTCAAAATGAGGCTGTTTGTTGTTGAAGAAAAGCTCGTCGTACAAAATGCTGTACAGTGCGCCTGGCTCCACCTTCTTTTTGTTGAAGGGGATGATCGAGCTGAACCGGTAACGGAAACGGTTGCGATAGCCGGTGTTGAACCAGCGCTGCTCGATGCGGTAACGATGCTCAAAACGAATGCGGCCCAGGTACTGGTTAGAGACGAACTGCTCCCAAAAACGGAACTCTTCCAGCATTGGACCATTATCCACATCGTCCTCGTCATAAGTAACGTAACGGCCTATGCCCAGCAATGCCACGTTGTTCTTATCTAAATTATAACTGACCCCGCCTTTGGCTTCATAGTAGTAAAATTTGCTGGTCAGGCCGTAGTTCCGGTTCTGAGCCTCCAGGTAACCTCCCCAGCGGTGTTCGGTACTACCCGGTAAATTAATGGTGACCACGTTCCAGCTACCCAAGCCTTGGTATTGGGCACTTGCCGTAAGGCTAAAAATTAAGCAAAAGATGAGAAGAGTGTGTTTGAGCGACATAAAAACGCCTTTGTTAATTAATTATTAACAAAGGCGCAAATATAGGCTTGTAAGCCATTCATTGTTAATATAATATTATTCCCATTTAAAGGTTTTGATGGCGATGGTGTATAGTACGATACCCCATATCAATAAGATCAATAATTCGTGGCCTACCTCGGTGATCGCGGCTCCCTCAAAGGCTACCTTGCGCATGGCATTGTTCAGGTGGGTGAGGGGCAATACATTGCTCACATTCCTGAGCCAGGTAGGGAACGCCGAGTTAGAGAAGAAAGTACCTGACAGCAGGAACTGTGGCAGGGTGACCAGATTAGATAAAGGAGGAATGCTGGTATCATTTTTAGCCAGACCAGAGATGATAAAACCAAAGCCCATAAAGATGATCAGCCCGATCAAAGCCAGTAGCAGCATGCTCAGCACCGTCGCCACGCCATGGATCAGCGTAAACCCAAAGGCATAATGGCCTACACCAATGATCACTACCGAACCCATCATGGCAAAGAGCACACGGGCGATCATTTCGCCACATACGATGCTGTAGCGTTTTACCGGGGTGGCAAAAAAGCGCTTGATCACCAGCGTTTGGCGTAGGCTCAGGAACACAAAAGCGGTACCGAAAACCCCGATGCTAAGCAACGAGAAACCTAACTGGCCGGGCAGTATAAAGTCGATGTATTTGTATTCGCGGCCGGTGATGGTGGTCTCTTTCAGCTCGGCCACTTGCGGGGCGTTGGCTTGGGCCCGATTATTAAATTGGTACAGCAGGCTTTTTAGCATCGAGCGGAACATGTTACCCTTCTCTTGCGAGGCACTTGAAAATTTGGCGTTGAGCACATAGGTTGGCATGCCATTGTTCTTTTGTATACTGATCACGGCATCAAGGCTACCCTTTGACAGGTTGGTTTGCAGCGCCTTATCGGTAAGACCTGTCTTGAGGTTGATCACCTTGTAGTTCTTCAGGATCTGATAGATGGGGTTGATGGTGTCGCTGTTCTTATCAACGCCCACATCTACCGATACAGCGCCGCCGCCCAGGTTGGCAAATATGACAATGAAAATGAGCGGGAACAGCAAACTGAATATAACAGCCGATGGGCTGCGAAAGATGGAACGTAAACTGGCCTTAGTGATGGCCAAAGTTGCGCGAAGGTTAGAGTATGATGAGTTCATGGTACCTCTCCCCAGCCCTCTGCGAAGGAGAGGGAGTTTTATGGGGGTATTTTAAGTTTAGGGATGTTATATGTGATCGTTCGTTTCTAAAGCCCTCCCTACGGGGAGGGTTGTGTGGGGTTATTCCCGCCACTCCTTGCCGGTCAGGTCAATGAACACATCTTCCAGGTTGGCCAGTTTGGTGTGTTTCTTACGTTCAAAGCCGCGTTCTATCAGCTGGTCAATGAAGGTGTCAGGAGTGTTAATGCCAACGATGTGGCCACCATCAACAAAGGCAACGCGATCGCAAAGTTCTTCGGCCTCGTCCATGTAGTGGGTGGTGATCACCACAGTGGTGCCGGCGGTTCGTATCTCGCGAATGAGTTCCCAAAGGTTACGGCGGGCCTGCGGGTCAAGGCCAGTAGTAGGCTCATCCAAAAATATGATGCGTGGATTGTTGATCAGCGTGGTGGCGATCGAGAAGCGTTGTTTTTGGCCGCCCGACAGATCTTTATACAAAGCCTTAGCTTTATCGGTCAGGTTCACTTTGGCCAGCATTTGTATAGGATCGATACCTACGCCGTAAAGGCCGGCAAATAATTTAAGCAGCTCGGTAAGGTTGAGGCCCGGATAGTAGCCTGCGGCCTGCAGCTGTACGCCGATGCGCTGTTTGATCTGGCTGGCTTGGGTATCAATATCCAGTCCGTCCACCAAAATACGGCCCGAGGTCTTGTCGCGTAACGTTTCAATGATCTCGAGCGTGGTGGTCTTGCCGGCGCCGTTAGGGCCCAATAGCCCAAAGATCTCGCCTTCATGGACCTCAAAGCTGATGCCTTTAACGGCGGTAAGTCCGTCGTATTGCTTTACCAGATCGGTAACTGTGATGATAGGTTGTTTTGCCATGCTGTAAATGTACAGCACAAGCACTCAGAAAGATGGACTTTTAGCCGAATGGTATTTTTTTGATGGTGAATGGTAGTACAGCCCCTCCCAAACCTTCCCCGGGACGGAGGGCTTTACAGATCTTTATTTAAAAATCCAGCGGACCTAAACGGCGCATGTTCTTCATGATCAGGTAACGGCGGTGCCTTACAAAGCGTGTAGGATCGGTGGCCGAGCGTTTAAGCGGACTCGGGAAGATGGCCGCAATGGCCGCCGCCTCGCGCCGGGTCAGTTGTGAGGCCGGCTTGTGGAAGTAGTTCTGCGCGGCAGCTTCGGCGCCGTAAATGCCATCACCCATCTCGATCACGTTCAGGTATACTTCCATGATGCGTTGCTTGCTCCAAAATATCTCGATCAGCATGGTAAAGTAGGCCTCTAAACCTTTACGCAGCCACGAGCGGCCCTGCCATAAAAAAACGTTCTTTGCAGTTTGCTGCGATATGGTGCTGCCACCAATGATCTTATTGCTGTGCGCGTTCTTTTTGATCGCGCGTTCAATGGCTTTAAAATCAAAGCCATTATGTTCAAGAAAGGATTGGTCCTCACCGGCAACGGCGGCCTTTTTCATGTTGATGGATATCTCGTCAAAGTCCTTCCAGTCCTTGTCGATCTTCCATTCTTTGCCGGCTGCCTTGCGCTCAAAGGCACGGCTGATCATGAGCCAGGTAACGGGCGGGTTTATAAAACGCAGCAGCAGCACCCACAAAATGCTGATGCCGAAAAATAGTAGCAGCGCCAGCCTTACAAAGCGCCATATCAGTTTACCTATACCTTTGGTGATCATAAACAGCCCCGCCCCAACCCTCCCCGGGAGGGAGGGCTTAAGGGATCTAAAAATTTTCCCTAAAAATAACAAAGCCCTCTCCAATGGAAAGGGCTTTGTTGATATTTCCTAATTCCTTCTCCTTTGGGAGAGGACAGGTGTGCCAAATTACTCAGCTACCACTTCAAAAGGAACCTGTACTTTAACCTCTTTGTGCAGGTTAAGGGTTGCGGTGTACTCACCAACAAATTTAGGGTCCTCGTTAAAGGTGATACGACGACGGTCAACTTCAAAGCCTTGAGCTTTTAAAGCATCAGCCACCTGGATGGTGTTCACAGCACCGAAGATCTTGCCGCTTTCGCCAGCTTTAGCGCCAATGCTCAGTTTCACGCCTTCTAAACGGGCAGCAACTTCGTCAGCATCTTTGCGGATCTTGTCTTGTTTGAACTGAGCTTGTTTAAGGTTCTCAGCTAAAACTTTACGGGCCGATTCAGTAGCCAGTATACCAAATCCTTTAGGGATAAGGAAGTTACGGCCGTAACCAGCTTTTACTTTAACCACTTCGTCTTTTTCGCCGAGGTTCTTAACGTCTTGTTTTAAGATAATGTCCATTTTGTAACCTCCTATTATTTTAACGAGTCAGTAACGTATGGTAATAAACCGATGTGACGGGCACGTTTAACGGCTTGCGACACTTTACGCTGAAATTTCAATGAAGTACCGGTCAAACGACGTGGTAATACTTTACCCTGATCGTTAACGAACTTCAAAAGGAAGTTAGCGTCTTTGTAATCGATGTATTTGATACCGTTCTTTTTGAAGCGGCAGTATTTTTTGCGGTTATCGTCCACTTTAGGGGCGGTAACGTATTGGATCTGTTCGTTTGCCATAATTAAGCTGCTGCCTCCTCTGTTTTAGGTTTTTTGTTGAAAGCACCGCTGCGTTTTTTCTCGTTGTACGCAATAGCATTTTTATCTAAAGCAATGGTCAGGAAACGCATAACACGCTCATCACGTTTGTATTCGATCTCCAGTTTGCTAATTAATTCACCCGGAGCGCGGAATTCGGTGAGGTGGTAGTATCCGGTCGATTTCTTTTGGATCGGATACGCTAATTTTCTCAAACCCCAATTGTCCTCTTGAACAATCTCGGCTCCGTTATCGGTAAGGATCTTGCTAAATTTGGCGATCGCCTCTTTAGCAGCCTCATCAGATAACAACGGGGTTAGAATGATGACGGTTTCGTACTGTTGCATTTTATACGTTTGTTAATTAATTACCCGTGCAAAACGGGGACGCAAATGTAGAAATATATCTGGATATATGCAAGTGTTCAATAGATAATCCGTTGATACACTTAGCGCTTCCCTTATTAACGGGCGTTGTCGCATCTTTATTCTATATTTACTCCCGCAACTCAACTTATCATCATGAAGCGTATCATCCTTTTGCTCGCTATCTTTTCAGCAGGCGCCCAACTCCTAAAAGCTCAATCCAATGTAACTTCCGGACCATTAGAAAAAAAGCTCATCGACAGTTTGTGCCTGGAGATGAATAAAGTGGATGTGGCATCATTAAAGACCAAAGAGCAGGCGGAGAACGCATTTAATGAAGCATTCTCGAAATATAGTGCATTGTTGATGAACGTTGCCGAAGAACGAAAGATCGATGTTAGCGATGATGGAGCAATGCAGGCGCTGGGTACCGACATTGGTAAGAACCTCTTAAAGTCTAACTGTGCATCGTTCCTGAAGATAGCCACCAAAATGGCTCAGAAAGAAAAAGATCCGGGTGCCGAGATCGGCACCACTCAGGGGACGATCAAACGGATCGAGAATAAAGGCTTCAATTATGTTGTGATAACCGATGTTGCCGGCAAGGAAAGGTCATTCCTGTGGCTAAGGCAATTTGATGGGTCGGAGAATTTCCAGAGCGCGACCAGTACATACGCAGGCAAAAAGGTCAAGGTCAAATGGCAGGAGATGGAGGTTTATGTTCCGGCTGCCAAAGGTTATTATAAGGTGAAAGAGATCACAGGCATCGAATGAACCTATAGATCTTTGAATACTTCTTCAAGGTCGAGCACAAATCCGGGCAGGATAGGAGTGGTCACTTGATCGCCCCCGGTAAGCAGACGTGAGGCCACGTATGATCCATTGGCAAGTGTGTATTTAAGAAAGGTGCGTTCAGACGGGTGAATGATCCAGTACTCCTGTACACCTGCCTCTTCATACACATCGTACTTGGTCTGTAACTCTTTATTGTTATTCCCCGGCGATAGTATCTCCACCACAATGTCGGGAGCGCCAACAGCGCCGCGGGCATCAATTTTGGTGGGATCGCAGATCACGCAAACATCAGGTTGAAGCACTGTGGTGACCTGTGCATCATTAACGGTTCGTGTTAGGCGAACATCAAGGGGCGCATTGAAAACTTCGCAAGCCTTACCCGCAAGGTAATTGCCTAACTTCAGAAATACTCTTCCTGACAGTCGTTGATGGATCACACTCGGTGCAGGACTCATCTTGAATATCTTGCCTTTGATCAGCTCCAGTCGCTCATCGAACTGCCATTTTAAGTAGTCGGCGTAGGTGTAGCTTTTGCTGAGGTCAAGGTCAGAGAATCGCATAATTAATGGTCACTTTATATAGGTAAAAGTACAACTTTTACGCCAAATAGTTCAGCTGAGCTATTTGAGCTTGCGCGCTTGACCTCACGTCTAAGCGTTCTTTCCCCTTTAGCCTTTCGGCAAATTTGCGTAACTTAGTGGCTGTGGATAATTTTATAGTTTCGGCCCGTAAGTACCGCCCGGTAACTTTTGAAAGCGTTGTAGGTCAGCAACATGTGACCAATACTTTGAAGAACGCGATCAAGAACAGTCAGCTGGCGCAGGCATTTTTATTCTGCGGGCCACGTGGGGTGGGCAAAACCACATGCGCGCGTATCCTGGCCAAAACCATTAACTGCACCAACCTGCAGCCCAATGGCGAGGCTTGCGGCGAGTGCGATCCGTGCCGTGCTTTTCAGCAAGGTACTTCCTTTAACGTACATGAGTTGGACGCTGCATCCAACAACTCGGTAGATGATATACGGAGCCTGATCGAGCAGGTGCGTATACCCCCGCAGGCAGGCAAATTCAAGGTGTATATCATCGATGAGGTGCACATGCTGTCGCAGGCGGCGTTCAACGCGTTCCTGAAAACTTTGGAGGAACCGCCTAACTATGCGATCTTCATCCTGGCCACTACTGAGAAACATAAGATATTACCTACTATCCTTTCGCGGTGTCAGATCTTTGATTTTAACCGCATTAAGGTAGAGGATATGGCCGATCACCTGGCCTCCATCGCCCAAAAAGAAAGCATTGGCTTTGAGCCCGACGGACTACACATCATTGCCCAAAAGGCAGATGGTGGTTTGCGCGATGCACTGTCCATGTTCGATCAGATCGTGAGCTTTTCGGGTGGTAAGGTCACTTACCGTTCGGTGATCGATAACCTGAACATCCTCGACTACGACCACTACTTCAATATCACCGATAGCCTGCTCGGCGAGGACACGGCCAAGACCCTGCTGATCTTTGATGAGATCCTATCTAAAGGGTTCGATGGCAGCCACTTCATTAGCGGCTTGTGCGGGCACCTGCGCAATTTGCTGGTGACCAAGGATGCTGCAACTGTGAAACTGTTGGAGGTAAGCGAGGGCATCCGTCAAAAATATGTACAACAGGCGCAACGGGCAACGGTATCGTTCCTGCTCTCGGCGCTTAACATGGCCAACCAGTGCGAACTGAATTATAAGCTAAGTAAGAATCAGCGTTTACAAGTAGAGCTTGCTCTACTCAAGATATGCCATTTGCCATCGGTATTCACAGCAGCAAGTATGCCTGCGGTTCAAGCGTCGCCAAATGGTGAGGCCTTAAAAAAAAACTCTGATCCAGGCGTAGCCGCACCTGCTGCGGCACAACCGGTCATGAATGCAGCTACAGAGGCACCGCGTCCGGTAGCTGCGCCTCCCGTGCCCGAGCCTGTGGTGAATGAGCCAAAGCCTGCTTACACGGCTGGTGCTACACCCAGTTTATCCTCAACGCCATCATTAAAGGCGGCACCTCCCGAACCGGTCCGGCACGTAACGGAACCTTTGCCGTCGGCTTCGCCTCAGCCTGAGGCTGCCAAGCCCGAAGCACCCGTTCGGCCATTGGCTACGTCTTTACTGGCCACGCCATCGTTAAGTCCATCATTAAAGGGTGGCAGCATGGGCGCCCTTACCGCCGTTGAAGATGAGGAAGATCCTTACTTAAAAGGTACCGACAACGAAAGCTTTACTACTGATGAGTTCATGAAATGCTGGATGGACCACGTGACCAAGGTAAAGGCCGATGGTAAAGCCACATTGGTGACCATTTTGACCTCCAACGCACCGGTGATGCTGCAACCTTATGTATTTGAGGTGATCGTGAGCAATCGTACGCAGGAGAACGTTTTCAGGGAAGAAAAGCCAGGGTTGATGAACCACCTGCGCACCACCTTGCGTAATTTCAGCATTGAGGTGAACACGCGCATAGACGAACAGACCGTGGTGCGTAAACCGTATACCGCTCTGGAGAAATTTCAGCATATGGCTGCCAAGAACCCGCAACTATTAGAGTTGCGCAAGCGGCTGAATTTGGAGTTGGATTAATACCTCTCCCCAGCCCTCTCCAAAGGAGAGGAAGTAATTGAAAAGCTTAATGATATAATAACAAGAAGGTCCTCCGATCAAGGAGGACCTTTTGATTTAGATCTATTTTCGTCTCCCTCTCCTCTGGAGAGGGCCGGGGTGAGGTTATTTCAGATAGTCATTATCTTCACCTTCACCGCTAATGTCGCTATCATCTTTTGAAAGGCCATCGGCCAGGTCGGCATCATTTTTTGGATAGCCTTCTTCGTCAAGGTCATCGCGATCGTCCTCAGGGGTGCGGGCCAGTGATTCATCTACGGGGTCAAGCTCAACGATGTGGCCGCTATCGATATGCATGCCTAAACCTTCGGCATCGGTCTCTATCGAGCGTTCCTTATCGTATTCACCTTCCACATCATAAGGGTTGGCCTCATCATAGCTCGAATCAAAGTCGCTGCCACCAGGTGCAGCAGTATCGAATAGCGCAGGTGGATCATAGTCAGGATCGTCGCTTTCTACTTCTATCTCGTAGCTATCTTTCTCGGCGTTATATTTAAGGTCGTGAGCATCGGTCTCAGCGTCCAGTGTGTCTTTCAGTTTTTTGTCTCTATCCAGGTTCTCATCATTGAACCCAGGGTAGAAGGTCTCGTCGTTTTTCATAGGTCGGTTATTTAAAAACATAACAGCACTTATCCTGCCAAAGTTTTAAACTTTAGCCCGACCATGGTATGAAAGAAGGGGAGATGCGGCTACGCGGATCAGTTAGGCCTGATGCTCTTACGGTATGAGGTATAACCGCCGATGCCGAATTTGAGCGTCACCACAAATTGCTTGTACATGTCCTTGTGTATGCCGGCTTTGATACCGTCAAGCTGATCGCCCAGTATCAGGTTATGCTGGTAACCCAGGTCAAGCTTTACGGCAGGCTCATCATAGCTGTTAAAGATCTTGAACTCATAACCTAATTTGATCGGTATGAACGCCTCGCTGCTATTGTTGCGGCCGGTCGAGGTATAGTCGGGTATATATAAGGAGTTGCGGTGTATCTCGTCCATATTGTTATAGATCACTCCAATGCCGCTGCTTACGTAGATATTCTTAAGTGCGTTGAAGAACATGCTGTTCTCGTAGTTGATCAGCTCGCCGGCCTGTAATTGTACCCTGAAGGATACCGCCGAATAATTGTTCTTGAACTGACGGCCCGAAAGGGTGTTCACCGAATCGCCACCGGCCAGTTTGCCCAGTTGCACCTCGGCTATATAATTAAGGAAAGGGGTATGGTTGTAAGTGAAATGCAGGTGCACCGCAGGCGTGCCTTTAATGGTCTCGGCATCGGTATAGGCGTAATTGAGCGCCCCGCTTACCCCAAGGTCATACTGAGCGTAGTTGTAGCCTAACTGCGCCTTGGCCAAAAAGCTGATCAGGCAAATGCTTAGGGTAAATAAATATCTCTTCATATAAATATATGCCTGTTACCGGGTGCGGCTGTATGTGTAATGGCTGGTGATAATGGTGGTTGAACCAGCTGTGGTGGATGATGATGAGGTATTCACCACAAATTCAGTATCGTCGATGCTTTCTAAAACGTAGTTGATCAACACGCTGCCACTTTTAAATTTGAGCGTTTGCGGGCTGGCGTCGGAGTTGGCCGAGTAGTAGCCTTTAAATAGCTTGCCATACTGGCTTGACGAGAATACGGCCTCATTCCCGGTCTTGAATTCAAAGTAGTCCTGGTCGGTAAAATCGGTAATGGCATCGGCTGTGGTAACAGAACCGTCCACATCAGTATCGATCACCAATGAGGTCAGGTACCATTTGCCCAGCAGCTGGGCGTTCTGGAGGTTAGCGGGTACTACGGCCGGGTCTTGTTTACAGCCCGCGGCGAACAGGATAGTGACAAGGGCTAAAACTGCGTATATCTTTTTCATCGATCATTATGGCCACTAAAAGTAACATTTTGTTTGCAACCTGTCAATTGTTAGCCGCTCTGTATTCTGGATGTGCAATTTATTAAATTGCCGATAACCAAAGTGTATATAATGTGATATATTTGGGCGTTTTAATTAAAAATCGAATTACAACAAACCCGATATGTCAAAAATTAAAGTAGAAAATCCGGTAGTTGAACTGGATGGCGACGAGATGACCCGCATCATCTGGCAATTTATCAAAGACAAACTGATCGTGCCTTACCTGGATCTGGACATCAAATACTATGACCTTGGTATCGAGTATCGTGATGAGACCAACGATCAGGTGACCATTGATGCTGCCAACGCGATCAAACAATACGGTGTAGGTATCAAATGTGCTACCATCACTCCTGACGAAGCCCGTGTTGAAGAGTTCGGCCTGAAGCAAATGTGGAAATCGCCTAACGGAACCATCCGTAACATATTGGACGGTACCGTTTTCCGCGAGCCTATTGTAATGAACAACGTACCACGTTTAGTTCCAAACTGGACCGCTCCTATATGCATCGGTCGTCATGCTTTTGGCGATCAGTACCGCGCTACCGATTTTGTTACTAAAGGCAAAGGTAAACTGACCATCACCTTCACTCCCGAAGATGGCAGCGACGAGCAATCATTCGAGGTGTTCAACTTCAAAAGCGATGGCGTTGCTTTGGCTATGTACAATACCGACGAGTCTATCCGTGGTTTTGCTCATGCTTGCTTTAACCAGGCATTGATGAAAGGCTGGCCATTATACCTGTCTACCAAGAATACCATCCTGAAAAAATATGACGGTCGTTTCAAAGACATCTTTGAAGAGATCTACCAAGCAGATTACAAAGCTAAGTTTGCCGAGAAAGGTATCGTTTACGAGCACCGTTTGATCGATGACATGGTCGCTTCGGCCTTGAAATGGAACGGTAACTTTGTTTGGGCTTGTAAGAACTATGACGGCGACGTACAGTCAGATACCGTAGCTCAAGGTTTTGGTTCATTAGGTTTAATGACCTCTACTTTGGTTACTCCTGATGGCACTGTGATGGAAGCTGAGGCTGCACACGGTACCGTGACCCGTCACTACCGGGAACACCAAAAAGGCAACCCGACCTCTACCAACCCGATCGCTTCGATCTTTGCCTGGACCCGTGGTTTAGAGTTCCGTGGTAAACTGGACAACAACCAGGAGCTGATCGATTTTTGCCACACTTTAGAGCAGGTTTGTATCGAAACTGTTGAAAGCGGCAAAATGACCAAGGACCTTGCCATCACCATTAAGCCTAAGGTTGAGCACGGTGTAGATTACTTGTACACTGAAGAGTTCCTGGAAGCGATCAACGAGAACCTGAAAGCTAAACTGGGTAAATAATATCCTTTAAGCTTTTATAATAGCATGAGCCCCGCCCGATCATTCAGGCGGGGCTTTATGTTTTGAGGTGTAACCTGTTGGGCCGGACCGGCGTCAGAGCCGACAGACCTAAAGAACAATGAATATACCTTACACCTTACGCTATTGCATCGCCATTATGGCGTCTATTTTTGTGCTCGGGCAACTGCACGAAATGGCTCACCTTTTTGTGGTGCAGCTGGTTTGCGGCTGCGCAGGCCGGCAGATCGACCTGAACCTTTGGACCACAGGAGCCCAATGTAACAACTCTCAATATACCTACCTGGCCACGCTTGCCGGCCCCGTGTTCAGCTACGCCATGATCTGGACGGGTCACTTGATATTCCGGAAGAACGATGCCCGCTATTGGCCATTTGCCTTTGTGCTAGTTATGGGTAACCTGGTGTTCGCCCGTCTGTTCACCGCTGCTATAGGTGGGGGCGATGAGATCACTGTTTTGAAAGCACTGCTGCTGCCTCACATAGGCCCTTGGGGATGCCGGATACTTGGCTTTGCGATCGTGGCCTCACTCACCCTACCACCGATCCTAATGCTGTATAAGCGCATGACCAATGATCGCAAAGTATGGGTGCTGCTGGCCTTTTGCATATTGCCCATGCCGATCATGTACCTGTACGAGTTCAAGCTGCTGGGCATGGTATTGCATAGCGGATGGCTATCTACCCGCAGGTGGTTAGGCGTGCCCGATCTGGTGTACTTGCATACGTTGGCCATGGCCGTGCTGGCTTTGGTATTGAACCCTGCAAGGCTAAGGCCTGCCGCTCAACTCGGTATCGCCTGATCAAGTTAGCACATCTGCAAAACTATTTTGCCGGTTTTGTATTGGTATGTTTAATTTAGCACGTATTTCAATCGAACGAACATGTCAACACTCTATCCACTAAAATTTAAGACCATTTACAAAGACAAGATCTGGGGCGGCCAAAAGATCAAGACCTATTTACATAAAGACTTTGGTGATCTGCCAAATTGCGGCGAGACCTGGGAGATATCGGGCGTTAAGTCTGACGTGTCGGTAGTTGATGGCGGCGCTTTAAGTGGCGAGTCATTGGCTGATCTGCTGGTACAGTACAAGGACGAATTAGTAGGTAAGAAAGTGTATGAGCGTTTTGGTGATGAGTTCCCGCTGCTCGTAAAATTCATCGATGCCAATGATGATCTTTCTATACAGGTACATCCGAACGACGAGCTGGCCAAAAAACGCCATAACTCATTTGGCAAGACCGAAATGTGGTATGTGATCGAAGCTGACCCGGGCTCGAGCCTGATCTCAGGCTTTAACAAAGATGTGGATCAGGACGAGTATGTAGAGAAACTGAACAGCGGCCACCTGACCGATATACTGAACCGCGAAGAGGTAAAGGCCGGTGATGTTTTCTTTTTACCTGCTGGCCGTGTGCACACCATAGGCAAAGGTTTACTTATCGCTGAGATACAGCAAACATCAGACATCACCTACCGCATTTACGATTTTGACCGTGTTGATGATCACGGCAACAAACGCGAATTGCATACTGAAGAGGCCTTGGCCGCTATCGACTACAAAAAATACCCGAACTACCGCACCGAGTACACCCCTAAAAAGAACGAGGATGTGCCACTGGTAAGCTGCGAGTACTTTACCACCAACGTATTGGACTACACCGAGAACGTGAGCAAGGACTACTCTGCGTTTGATTCATTCGTGATCCACGTGTGTTTGCAAGGTGCCTACACCATCAATTACAATGGCGAAAGCTACGAGGTGAAGATGGGTGACAGCATCCTGCTGCCTAACACCGTAGATAAGGTGGAACTGACCACCGAAGGTGGCTTCAAGATACTGGAAAGCTACATCGCTTAATTAGCCGACCTGATGTTCACCAGGTATAACTCCTAGATCGGGCTGGAGATAGCGCTTCCCGTAGCGCTGATCCTGATCGGTACGGACGTGTTAATGGTGGTCAAAGAGGCATGGGTGGGAGTTATGATCGTGAGCATAATAGGAGCGCTTATCGCTTATACGTTCAAAACGACCTTTTACCTTTTAAATTAAGATGAGTTGGTGGTCAAGAGCGGGTTCTTTGTGAATTTAAATATCGATGCGAATACGATCAAAAGCGTCAAGGCGACGCGGAACCCGTTAAGTGCTCCGGCGATCTCTTTGGACAGGCTGGAGATTGCTTACGGGAAATATGACACCATCATGGTGTCACCCAAAGACAGAACAGGCTTCATTGCCCAACTGTTGAATGATCATCCTTCCATCGCGGTCGAATTGACCAAGTAAAGCATCAATTCTAAAAACAAAGAGTGCTTAGCTGATGAAGCTAAGCACTCATTTTATATAGCTAATAGTTTGCCGAACATTTGCTGATGCCAGCTGTTCTTGAGTGGTACTTCCCATTTGGTCTGCAGTTCGTTAAGGTCTTTCACCAGGTTGTTGAATACGATGGTATCGGCGGTGATCTTGCCGTTACTGATCAGTTCCTCAAACTGGGCGCGGGGTGCCGATAGTATTTGTTCACCGTCGCGGTAGGCAAGGTTGAAGCGGTCGAAAAGGTCGATACCGAACTCGGTCTCGATGTCTTTCAGGAAACGCACCGACTTGTCTATCGAGCAGCCGCTGGCACCGGCCTGGCTTTCATCTACCACCAGGATGATGAAGCGGTTGTACTTGACCTGCGCACCGGCCAGCAACTGGTGGTCATGGGCGGTCCAGCTTTGTGTAAAATCGTTCAGCTTTTGCTGTAACTCTTCAGCCTGCTGATCGTTTAACGCTTTGTTCGACTGGTATATCCAAACTCTTGAGTTCTCAGAAAATCGCATACGCAAATGTACCAAATTTGTAAATTGAATAGGAAGGGTCTGTTGTCATGATCACATCAGGTTTTGCCAGGCTTAAAAGTTTGCTTTTGGGTGGCGCGGTGCTGAGCGTGGCCAGCGGTTTTACCTATGGTAGTTACCATTTGGATAAGATGAGCGCCATTGAGTGGGGGAGCCGGTGCTTTTACCAGAACTTTGATCACTTAGCCGAGGCTAAGCTTAAAGGCTGGGACTTTAAGCTCACTGATGACTCCTTTTTACGCTTCCGTAAAACGTATGCTACCGGCAAGCAGGAATACTACTCGTTCAACCTGCGCAGCTTTAAGGATATGGATTACCTGGGCAATGTGAGCAGGGGAATGCTCCGCATCCGCACCAAGGCCGACGATGTGATCGTGCAAACCTTCAACGACCCTAAAGGCAACGTCGATTCGATGTCGACCACCATGAGGATCCCGCTGCGCGATATGAGCGCCGAGCGGGTGGATAGCCTCTTCAATACACTGCTTTATCTTAAAAACGCCCGCTGATCACGAGCCGCGTTTTACTTTGATCTTGCCTGTATAGGAGCCTACGCTGCCGGCCATGTCAGCCCCCTCTATGCGTATGGTGTAAGTGCCGATATCATCGGCCGTGTAAAAGCTTACCGTGGCCTTGCCATCTTTATTGGTGATGATGTTGGGCTCCCAGTGCACAGTGGCCCTGATGTCGGTCATGTCGGGTTTTGGGTCGCGGCGGTATTTGGGCGCGTAAAATTGCTTAGGCAGCATGAAGGGCAGCGGACGATATACATAAGTGCCTACCGCTTTTTTCAGGAAAGGCCCGGAACCGCTGCGGGTAGTGATCTCAATATATACGGTTTGCCAGGGCTGTGCCAGCGGCGGTAGGAAAGCCGAGTCATATTTGGACTGGTTCCCGGGTGAGGTCATCAATTCGATACCCTTGATCTCTTCGGCGTCGTAGTAATCCAGGTACTCTTTCAGGTATTCATACCTGGAGATGGTCTCAGGTTTAGTAGAGTCCACGTCTATCCCATCGATTATGAGTTTAAGCGGTGTCATACTCACCACCCAAAATGGGTATCCTTTTTTGTAGATCAATGCAAAGCCTTTCACGTTCCTTTCCAGCAGTTCACGCAGGCTCATCCGCCCTGACCGTTCCATGGTCTCCTGATCAATAATGATGTCGGCCTCGCCGGGGCCGTTGATGTTCTTGCTACCTCTCACCACCTTTTTGGCCTTCACCTCTACCGCTTTGAGCAAAGTTCCCCGGCTGATCCGTTGCTGCTCGGCCTTTAAGGTCATTTGTTTCTTTTTAGATACGAATGCCGTACTGTCGATATTCATGAACCACGGGATGGTACGTGTGGTGTTCGACGCGAATACAGGTGGTTTACGGTCTTCCATATCAATGCCCACATTGAAGCTCTTGCCGCGCTTATTTTTGGCCTGAATGAAGTATATGGCCGTGTCAGACACCGGGATGTGCTGAAAGGTGAATACGCCCCGCTGGTCGGTCACGGTATCGGTGAACATGGTGGGCTTTTTGGAGAACAAGGTGACGCCCGAACCTGCCACTGGTTTGTTGAAGATGTTAGTGACCTTGCCGGTGATCAGCGGTTCTTTCTCGGCCTGGTACTGCGGCGTGGCCGGAGCCTTTAACGCATCGGCCCATTCGTAGCCTACCCACCCTTGGGTGAGCAACAACTGGTCTAACTGCTGCCATTTTACCGGCGACGACGATGCGTGGGCGTAATAGCCGGGTGTTTCCACATCGCCCTTTAGTACGCCGGTGTAGCGCAGGGCCATCGCCATGCTATTATATTTCAGACTGTCAGTATCTACCTGCGTGTCGTCGGTCACGGCCAGTGAAAAGCTGCCTTGTACCGGTGCGCCGTCCTTATCGGTCACGGCCAGCTCCATAGATACACTGTCCCGCTGCAGGTAGGAGGACTTATGCGTACTCACCCTGATCTGCAGATCATCGGCATGGTCCATGTAGGCCAAGCGTTCGTTAGTGGGTTGGTAATTGGCGTCCGTCACAATAAAACGCGCCACACCGCTGGGAAATAGCTTGTTGGAGATGTGGATGTTCATCGGTAATTTGTTGGCTTGTATAGCCGCGCCATAGCACACCAACCCGCGCGAAAGGCCCATGAGATAGAACACCTTGCCCGAACTTACCACGTCGGGTGTGGCCGACAGCGCTATCGAGCAGGTATCCGAACCATAAGAGTTGCGTACCATCAAGGAAAGTCCTGATGCCGCCACGGCAGGGAGCGGATAGGTTTTGAACGAACCATTGGGTAACTTCACCCTTGCCGTATAGATTTCTCCTGCCTGCGGCATGAACGACAGCGCGCCAATGCCCTTGTAGTTGCTGCGGAACGTGGTGACCACTTGAGCCTTGCTATCCCGTATCTCGCCACTAACATCGACACCCGCTCCATACTCATTGATGGCCTTGAAACCTACCACCGCCGGGAGGCCGGCCACCAGCTTACCACCTTCGGGCATAAATTGTATGTCCATGTTCTCGGCACGGTCGAACAAGATAGGCATCACGATGCGGGGCGCCTCGCCGGTCTTGTCAATGTCCTGTAGGGTCAGGGACAGTGCCTTGAGGTTCACTTTTTCGGGTACGTCAAAGTTCACGTCGATTATGCCGCTCAGGTCGGTAGTTACCTTGCTTTTGACAACGGTGCGCCGTCCATCTGTCACCCGTAGCTGCATATCGCGCAGCATCACGGCCGACCGGTCCATTTGGCCTACATGCAGGCTCAGCTTCACGTTCTGTTTATTGCCCACTTGCGCAATGGTTGCGCGTTGGTCAAATATGCGGTCATTGCCTTTGGCGTTGGAGATGTAGAAACGTTGTTTGAATACCACCTGCTCGGGAAAATTGCGCATCCAGTTGGTGTACGCCCGAAGGGTGTAGCCACCCTGTGCAAAAGTTTCAGAGTCGAGGGGCACATTGCCAAGCCCCAGACCCCAATAGATGGGTAGCATCGCGCGTTTCACCACACGGTCGCTATCATTGGCCAACTCAAAATACAGCACCCCGCTCTTGACCGATGACTGCCATAACGCCCGATCGAACACGTAGGCTTTGAACCACAAGGTATCGCCCGCATTGTATGCTGGCCTGTCGGTATGAATGTAGATCTGCTCTGCCGCCGCATTAGTGGCCTGATCGTTCACCTGTCGCACCAGTTGCTTGATACCTGAGGGCAAAGCAGGGCCCTGCGCCATTGACGCATGAACCGTGAACAGCAGTAAGGTTAACAGGCATAGGAAAAGGTTCTTCATAAGGCAATGGATCAGGTCGGTCAGTTGGTCAGCGTAAATATAATTACAGTTATGCAGTATGGGTATGAAGTGTGGCCAGTAAGTGAATTTTTTTCGATATTTATTTGTCTTGCGCTCAATCACTTATCCTGATATCGGCGCTTTATGGTTCAAAACAGGTCAACTTTTTTCAAAATAAATTTCAATAAATAAAAAAAGAAGCTACATTTGCAGTCCCAAAACGGCGGTACCATAGCTCAGATGGTAGAGCAAAGGACTGAAAATCCTTGTGTCACTGGTTCGATCCCAGTTGGTACCACAAACGTCAGAAGCCTCTTAGTTAACGCTAAGGGGCTTTCTTGTATTTAAGAAGCCTCTGTGCACTTTCCGCGCGGTTTTCTAATCTGTTGGTTGTCTTAATTACTTTGTAGTTGCAATCATTACTTTGTCTCTTCTTGTACTGGTTTCCTCCTTTCTATGCTGTTTTTGGCGACGATTTGGCGACGTTTTGTGTCCCACTTGCCTTACTCGGGTCGTATATTTAAACTGTACATACACCGAGCGTCCCTAGCATTCTTGATGATTGATAATGTATTTCCATTTGTTTTGTTGTTAGTTTACGTGCGAACACTCAGGCTAGGGAGCAATTAAGTCAAGGAGGAACGGAATAAATGATGAACTGAGCTTAAGCATGTGTTTATGCCGTAGTTCCTTGAAACGTGTTGCTCCCGTCGCCTAACTTTGCTTGAGTATCAAAACAACAAACCAGTCTTTCCAACTAAGTTATTATAACATCCTACCAACCTCTAAAGTCATTAAGGGACAGCTACAGATACAGATCCAATTGCGCAACCTTAGTGAATGACCTAATACGCTGTATCTTGTTGAAACCGCTATCATAGTAGACCTCAACGTAAAAGCTGCTCACGTTATATAGTTGTACCCATAAGTCACCCTCTTTGCGATCACCTAAGAACGTACCTGCCCAAACAGCGTCATACTGTTCGGCCTCGCTCATTCGTATGAAATCATAATGGGTGATCATCATGGCAATATAACTTTTAAATAGACACGGCAGGCCATAGCTCCCTACGTTTTACCCGTTCTGCGGCACCTGTGACGGCGAAACCTTCAAAGCCCTCCAGATTGCTTATCGATGCAACCTGATTTTCGTAACCTACTGAACGAAGTTTAGTAAGTACTGCTTCATCATCCAATTGCAGATCAGCAGCTGTGATCAAGCCTTTAAGCAAGGCTGCCTTCAACAGTTCGGCCATTCGCTGATTAGCGAATAGGTATTGCGGTTTTTTAAAGTACTGCTCATTCAGCTTCTTGAACTTTGTGGTTATCCAGCGTGCAGCTATGTCAGTTGATAATGTAAATTGCCTACCCTCAACAGTGAGGCTTGTGAGAAAATGCCTCACATCACCAAGATCGACCATACCGGCATGATACAGATCCCGTAACGTATAATCGATACGATCTGCACATAACTCGGGTAATGGTCGTTCTAAAAGGCTGTGGTCCTCAAAGTGCTTCAACGCCTGATCATAGCCGTACTTCTCTAATATCATAGGTATCTCCGACCTTGCGATCACCTCCTCAAAGATCTGCTCGTGGTAATCCTCGCCTGGGTGATCGAATACCTGATCGCCAACATGAGAGAACGCCGTGTGTGACACATCATGCAGCAAGGCTGCGATCTGTTCATCGACACTACCGCCAAAGTTGCGAAGTAACCAGAACACACCTAACGAGTGCTCAAAGCGCGTATGTTGTTGGGCCGGGTCGACCAAAAATATAGCACCGCCTTGATGCACACCTTTCAAGCGTTGCATAGGTGCTGATAAGATCAGCTCTTCCAGTACGCCTTCTACAACGAACCTTCCGTATAAAATATCTTCTAAGATCAGCATAGCTTTCTCCTTATGACCTTGACGGCCGTTCTACGTTAAAATAAACAGGTACCGTCCTCATCCTTGGCATCGAACCAGTCGCCTGACTTGTTACCGGCACCATTGACGCTCTTACCGACCACACGCCTAATGAGGGCGCTGTTCTCGATCGGCTGTAGCACCTTAGCCCGTTCGCTGTACGGTAACTCTCTGTCAAGCCATATCTTTACCTGTCCAGGCGTCAAGATCACCGGCATACGGTCATGTATCTCTCCAATGATCTGGTTAGGTTCCCGTGTAATGATGGTACAGCTTAACACAGGTGCTTCCAGTTTGGTATTATAGTCCCACAAACCCGCATACATCATCATGCTACCATCGGCCATGCTAAAGTGGTACGGCACTTTATCCTTCCCTTTGCCTTTCCATTCATAGAAGCCATCGACCGCGATCACACAATGACGCTGACCTAATAAGTGCTTGAATGATGCTTTATCGTGCATGTCCTCACTTCGGGCGTTCGATGTTTGATACTCAGGAAAGCTCGTACACCATGACGGTATCAGCGGCCAGTGCAAGTGTCTCAACTTTAAGAGTAAATCTTAGCCCCTTACATAATCCTTTTGATACAGCCTATCCTGTTTTAAACAAGCAAAGACCCTTAAAATTATCTTGTACCTGATAGCATTCAACATTGCCATCTTTGGTTTTCCCTCTTCCTGTGTCTTCCTTAGGTAATAAGTCTTCAAGTCTGAGTCTCTTGAAACTGATGCCATTGCACAGATGTGAAGCAGTGCTTTTACCTTTTTATTGGCTATTGGAGAGACTCTTGCGCTTGTAATAGCCGTGCCAGACTCTTTGCGGAAAGGAGCTACACCGGCATAGGATGCATATTTTTTAGGATCTGTTATGTTTAAATATTCATTGGTTGTGACGATGATCTGTGTAGCTGTAACAGGCCCTACATAAGGCACAGACGTGATAATCTCGAACAATCGTTTTAAACGTTCATCAGAAGCTATTAGTTCTAATATAGCTTTATCCACCTTAGCAACATCATTCTTTAGCGCGATCAAGCTGTCATTACATAGTACACTGTGAAGTTTGACGATTTGAGGGGTTAGAAATTCATTCTGTTCCTTTAAAGGCACCTTCAATGAGTTCTGTAGCGTGAGTAATCGGAAACGTAAGGTTGATAAGTGGGATAATTGAACTATGATAGACCTCCGTTGCTGCCACAGCTTTAAATCATCCCTTGATCTGAACAAGTAGGTCGCAATTCTTATAGCGTCAAGTTTATCATACTTTCCCCGCATCTTCCCAAGTGAGTTTCTGATGTGAACGGAGTCTTCCAATACAACATGAGCCTTAACCTTCTTTAAAGTATTTAACAAGTGATTGGTATAAATTCCAGTTTGCTCCATTCCAAAGATAACCTTACTGAAAGTTATCCCATCTATGTCCTTCAAGTCTTTGATAAATGAAAGTATTGCAAGTGTTTCGTTTTGTACTTCTCTACAGAAGAGTAGCTTCCTGCCATGCATTACTGCAAAATCAAGCTTATTCCGAGATACATCAACTCCAATGTAGTGCGTATAGTTTCTAGACCTTGATACCATTTTTTCTGATGAATTGAAGATGAATTAGCAGGGCGGATTGAGATTAAATCAAAGTACAGGCTTTGAATCCTACGACTTTTGCTAATGCGCTCAACCCTAAAGCTGTACGGCCACGCTAAACAACAAGAGCTTTCTTCAATTCTTAGGCCTTGAAACCTTGGTCGCCTATTAAGCTTATTTGAAGTTAGTCCGACATTACAACTCCTTTACCCTGCACTCTCATCACTGCTTACTAGTTGGCAATCAAAAGAGTATAACAAATGTAAGTTAGCTTGCTGTTCAAAACAAGATGCCTTGAGACTATGTGCTATATGGTGCTATGATGCTACTTCAAGTAAAGAAAGTAAGTATTTCTCCCTTTTTGTAGATAGGGTGTAATCACCTGCTGCGTAGCTCTTAAGGAAGGTTATATTGCATCCCGTTAACCAAATCTAAACCTTATTGAAATATGGCAAGCTATCAAGTTGTATGCATCACTAAACCTAACGCACAAAGCTCCCATGAGCACATTACTCATATCGGTTATGACACTTTGTTCAAGCGAGGAATTATAACTGTAGAGGAAGCCATCAAACGTATCGAAGCCAATAGTCGGGAGTTCTATGTAGAAACTCCGGCAGGGTCGGCTTATGTCAAAGTAGAGAGACCAGAAGGACGAAGACCATACATTCGCACGGTACCAGACCATACAGAGAAGGACAACTTACTAAACTTACCCCAATGCTAATATGAGATTCAAACTTACGATCATGCTAGTCGTAACCATGCTAGCAGCTAACTTTTCATTTGCTCAACGAGTTCGTTATTCCGGTCGAACGCACTCTTCAAGCCACGGTGGTCATTATAATGGAGGCTCAGGAAGCTCTCACAAGGGAGGACATTATCGTAATGCTAGAACCAGCAATCACTACGGTAGACATAAGTACTAAATGAAGGTACCTTCGGCTACCTTTAGTAAACCCTATCATGACAAAAAGATTTCTTTACCTTCTACTCTTAGCTACATTAAGTATTGGATTCAATCAGCCTTCGATAGCTCAAAAGAAACATGCTAAGCACGTCAAGAAGGCAGTAAGAAAAGAAGCAACAGTATATGTAACTCGAACTGGCAGTAAGTATCATGAAGAGTATTGTAGCTATCTCAGATATAGTTCAATACCTATGAAGAAGAGCGATGCTCAGTCAAGTGGCTACACTGCATGCAGCAGATGTAACCCTTAATAATAAATTGAAATTCAAATCAAATGGCAAGATGTACAGCACCAAGATATGGCCACCGCACTGCAAGTGGAAGAGATGCATGTCCTGCATGTGGTGGTAGCAGTCGCTATGGCAGCTATCGTTCTTACGATTCATACTCATCGTCTTATTCTTCATCGACAAATTATTCGGGAAGAAGTAGTGGCGGCACTTCAGGAAGAAGTAGCAAGCCGCGTTGGTCCCGTTCCAGTTCTCCTGTCTACTATACCCCTGCTGAAGTAGTTACGCTTACACCTGTACGTAATAATGTAGAGAAGCGAGTATCATTACCTGATTTACGGGATGTCTTTCTCTGCCATGCGTGGGATGACCGACAAGGAGCTGCTAAAGAGCTACATGACCTACTCGAGTCAAAAGGGGTCTCGGTGTGGTTTAGTGAAAAGGATGTAGCACTAGGTTCCCCTTTACTTCGGGAGATTGACAAGGGATTAGCAAAGTCACGAGTCGGGATAGTCTTGGTAACACCAAATTTCCTAAGCCGAATACGAGGAGAGGGGATTGCTGACAAAGAGCTCTCGGCACTATTAGCAAGAGATCTACTTGTTCCGATTGTTCATAATACGACCTATGAAGCGTTAAGAGAAGTAAGTCCTTTATTGGGTTCACGAAGTGGCCTTAGCACATTTGAGAACACAATGTCAGACATTGCGGCAAAGTTGGGTGAGCTAGTATCTCCAGAATGCGTATAGCCCAAGCTTATTTGCTGAACGGCAATAATAAGGCAAGGTGGAGATTGAGTAATTGCGGAGGCCCCCGGTAGGGAAACCCAATTACGAGATACTAGCTTGAAGCTAGCTCAACCTGTGTGCCGGGTGGCTCAGCTAACTCTGAGTAGAGAATGGCGTTCCTTAATTAAGCATTAACTTCCTATAGATCTACTGTTGCTGCTATTCATTCAGGTTTAAAATTAAATGGCCAGCGCTGATTATACTTTGCCTTAGTATCACTAAGCAAATCAAAGATGTCTTTTTCCAGTTCTTTAAAGTCAGCATAGCTTAAATTCTTGCCTTCAGGGCGAAACTCGGTTTCTGTAAGTTTAAGAAAGGTTTGCAGGCCTATGCTAGACGTTGCTTGCATATGGATGCTGTGATATTCTTCAGTAAGCTTAATAGACTTCATTACCAATTTCAATCTATCATCTAAGTCGGGATGAGTGCCTCCACGTATATCAGTGTTTTGTAGAGAGTAGAACATCGTAAAAATGCCAACGATTGCACCTATTGCTATCATATACCTTTGCCTATCATCACTTGCAGTTGACAGCATGCAATCAAGTGCATAAGAATCAGCTTGCCGTTCCATGTTACGTATACGCCTCACATCGTCAATCGTCTTCTCGTAATACCTTCCCTTGACTCTTTGGATGAACTGTGTTAGATCGCGATGCAGGACTAAATGACCCAACTCATGGAACATCAAATAGCAAACAGCATATAAAAAAATTGTGTTAGCGCCTTCGACGTATGGTTCGTTAGAACTTGGATACACCGTGTTAGAAGGCCATTCACTGTGAAAAGAGTTTAACGAACGTCCCCAATAAAACGTATGGTTCATTTTGTTTACAACAGGTGTCTGCTCTAATATAACTACAGGCTTATCTTGCATTGCTGCTTTGTAGTATAAGTCTTGCATTCCTGTAAAAAAATAGCAGCATGTCCACACGTATGAAAGGTGGTTTACGTTTAACTTAATGAGATTACTGTTGAGGTCGGCAACAGGTGTACGCGCGGGTTCTTCATCTTCCGTTAATTCAATACCTATCGTAGCTTTAGAGATTCCTGCCCTCCGTACTTGGCTTAGTTGACTAGCAAAGTGTTCAAATGCTTCCTTAACATTGTGATCAAGATAATGAATAGGTCTTAGTTGTTCTTCCATTTGCTATTTAACTCTAGAAATAAAGTTAAGAACTCCAATATACATTGTCTGTACCTGCTCCTTTGTATACTCATCGTACTTTCCATGCGCGGCACTGTTTCTAATACCCAACCAAGCTGTAACTTGCTTTTGATCCAATGCATTGTATGCTTCGGCTTTTTTTAAGTCAGAGTTTAAGGTATCAGCTTTTTTTGGTACTTCATCACTACCCTTGAGCATTTTAGTTTGTATCTTGTAGGTGTCGCAAAGCTCTCTGAGATGTTCTTCAAGTGTTGAACCAATCATGACTGCCGCTGCGTCTTTGTAGCCTTCCTCCAGAAGATGTTCACTCATTTCCAAGAAATCTGAGAAAATATCGGCCGTCACCAACTGCCTAATCGTATATAGCCATCCTTGTTCAACCTCAACCTTTATTTGCTGTAGAATGTTAGTTGCCGCCCTAATGCCGGATTCGTACTCACTTCGCATTGTTCGGGTAAAAGTGGTATAGTAACTATGTTGCTCACCATACAGCTTACCAATGAATGAAAGACCAGCGGACGAGAAACCAATTCTATCCGCATAATCAACAACCTTCAAAGAACCATCTGCCTCTAGTTTAGCGTTCGCCGCCAAACTGATTAAGTAATCTAACTGTCTTATGAGTTCATCTGATTTCATCCTTCAATATAGTTGCTTGTTTAGATATTGCGAACCGTCCCTCGAATTGAGCGAGGGTCTAAGCAAAGGGAGCCGTTAGGCGCCTGCTTAGAAATGCTTATAAACACTAGCGCTGCTCAAGCTTCTTCTTTTTCTATCTTATCAGGCTTGATGACCTTAGATGGGATAACTTCTTTTATGTTAGAAGCTAACGAGCCGACAGTATCATTGAAAAGCTTTGTAAATGAATCTCTAAGTTCTGGTACAGTCTCCAACGCTTTCTGAAAACCTTTGGATGCCAGCAATTCTTGTATTGGACTGCTATGTTCCTCTTCCCCTACGAGCCTTAAAGGTGCCTCCTCAAGTCTAGTCAAGGTAGATGAAAATAGTCGTGCTACAAATTGTTCATCGATATTAGCTGCTTCTCGTCTATAACCTTCGTAAGCCTTTGCTATAGAAGCTTTGTAAGCATAGTCTTCTGCAAGTTTGAAACGTTGACTAATTTGCCTAGTAGCTAACCATGCAAACCACACTGGAGCTGCTAAAGCTAGTGCAGATAAAACAAGGTGTATGCTTATAACGCCCCACGAAGGGTTGACAGAATCCAACTTCGCAACAAGCACTGCGTACCTACTTGATCCTAACCAAATACTTCCACTTAAGGCTATTATTAAACCCAACACCCAACCGTAGATTGACCAATTTAAGGCTTTGCTTCTCTGATTAAAGGCTCCGGCTAGTCCTTTACTTGTAGTGATGCGATAAGCAATCTCACACTGTTCAACTAGCTTGTCCGCTTCCTCTTTCTTTACTTTAATATGGTCCGCGTCGGTCAAAGCCGCCTTGGCACTTAGCTCAGCCTTAACTTTAAATTCAGAAGACTGTGTGCTTAGTTGATCAATAGTATTACGGGCAGATCTTAATGACTGAAGGTCTGTAGGAAGTGATTCCGCTGCTGCATATGCATCTTGGATTACCTTAATTTGGCCTTCAAGTTTGGCTTTGTCAGGAACAATTTCCTCAATGCCAGCTTGTAAACCTTTAAGGCGGTTGGCAAGGCGGTTCGGCATTGCCTTGGTGTCAGCCAACACCTGCCAGCTTGTTAGTGGCTGCAAGACGAGTTCAGCAAAGTACATTGTATTAAAGAATGTAGATACAGCCATATGTCCGTTACCATTATAGAAATGTGGCACCGTGTTGCCTATAAGTTTTTTGACATTCGCGGCTAGGTTGACCACCGTATCCTTCATTTCAGGACTGAGCTCTCGAATTTCCGCCTCTTTCAGCCTATTTGCTATAATTAAAGGTCCCTCGCTCAATTCATTTTTGTTCAGTGGTACGGTGAAGGCCCAGTTGTCTATCAAGTCCGTATCACTGGCCCATCCAGCTACAATAGCTTCAGCGAGTTCTTCCAAAACTTCGCATAGGTCTTCAATCTCTTTATTCATGTTAAGGTTTTAAGTCTGCCTAATATACGAATTAGGAGGCTGGATGAGCGCGAACTTAAATGCAAAAGCCAAGCTACAAGCTTGGCTTTATACATAAGCTAATATACAGTCAATCGCAGTATATAACCGTGAATGTATGGAGCAAATCAGCCAGTGGCGAGTTTTTGGCGGTTCATTATGGCGTTTGTGCTTCAATAGGCATCCGGCTCGGGTTGTCTTTTCTCTTCACTGGTAATTGTCGCTTCGGCTGTAACTAGATTGACGGAAATGGAAATGACCATATGGTGTTCTTCATCTAAGTTTACGTCCTTACAACCACTATATCTTTCCACGGTATAGTTCACCTCGAAAGAACCGTTGCCGTCTGTGTCAACGTCAGAGGACTGATATTCATACCAAGTATGTGCACCATCATGATAGGCAGATAGTAATCGAACAACGCCTTGATGGTTCTTTAGTTCCTCGTCCAAGAGGTCTAACCTGTCGTGGTTGTCGGTTTGAAGCGCTTCCACACAAGCGTTTGATAAATTTAAGGTTGTAGTTTCTACCATCGTTATAACATAAGATTGCAAGATATCGCTTTTCAACGATCAAAGCCAATTTGCTGTCAAGGCGGTGTACTGCAATTTGTCTAAAGGTGATGTAGGATGCAGCACCTACTTGCCTCTAATTTCACGCCTTTCTTTAGCAATTGCCGGTGCTACGTAAATTGTATTAAGAAACTGATCGCAAAGTTCGAGTATGTCACCAGCGTCTTCCTCACTAACCACGTCTTTGTTAGGGTGCGCCGCGTCATTGCCAATCCATCTAATTACGTGAGCCCACTCCTTCAAGTCGTTCGTTATGATTCCCCTTATTTGTAAATCATCTATTTGTTTAACTAGGTCCCGTTGAGCGGTGCCTTTGTCGATACATGTAGACTGTATAGCCCTCCTAGCTAAAACAGCGCACCCTCTGAAAGCACTGACACTAAAACACCGCTTTGCTTCCTCTAAATCTAATCTTATACCTTCAGGTATTCGTAAATCTGTAGGTGTTGGCATTGGTGTCGGGTATATTGTGTCACCATCGGCATGAACTAACATAGGCTTTTGACAGTAGTTACATAATCCTATCCACCACTCACCATCACCGAGCCACATAGCTGGTGTTTCTTCTACAATACCGTATTTTCCCGTGTAACGTGTTGGTGCAGGACTTACAGCGGTATGCCGGTGGCAAAACGGACAGTAGATAGATATATTTTTCATAACTCAAATATAAGTATACAATAGTAACTACAATATGCATTACAACTGTATAGACAGCATAGAACTTGTTTGCGAACCGTCCTGCGAATTGAGCTCGGGTCTAAGCAGAGGGAGCCGCTAGGCGGCTGCTTAGAAATGCTTACAAACACTGGCGCTGCTTTTGAAGCGAAGGTTGGCGCGTATAAGGCCAATCAAAAGCTGTGACAGCGTGCCGCCCGAGCGAACAGCAGGTGAGCCAAGCAAGGTGAGCGTGTTAGCTTATAAAGAATGCAGCGTAGCTTAATGTTTATAAGTTAAGAGGCAGCGAACATGATGAACTCGCTTGCGACCTGCAGCAATTGTGACGAGCCAGCCGTATGGCTGATGAAGTGAGGTGTGTGCATCGCACTTACCGAACGTAATGCAGCTTGGCGCTATTGGTGTGGAGCTTAAGAGTGAAGAATACCTATCTTCCTGCGATAGCCAGGAGGAACAACCCTAAAGATCCAGGGAATGCCTTTCTCGCGTAAACACCCTCTTCGAGCTAAGGCATACTATGGTTCTGACCGTTACCGCATAGGATCTGTTCGTTAGCCGAAATGATGCTATGGTTGGAGCTGTAAATTATCTATCTTGCTAACACTTAAACAATATTACAGATCATGGCTAATGTTACTATAATTAAAGAAGTGTCGAATGGCACAGAAGGTGCCTGGAAACTTTGTTTTCAATGGTGTGAGTATGTCTACAGTGAAGGCGACACAGATCATGGGTATAGATTTATTTGGCGACGTCCAGACGGCTCGCTACAAGCTGCAAGGGGGCAGGCAAGGATTCCAAGTTTTGCTGACATGCAAGAATTAATATCACTAGCCGCTCGTGAAGGATGGCTTATAACTGCCGAATCTGATATATAAGATATAAAAGCCTACCTCATTCAAGGTAGGCTTTGGCGTTAGATATAGTACTGTTTGTGATCAGGCTTGTGCAGCAAGTTCGGATGTTGGTCAGCTATAAGTTGTTTGATATAGTGATAGATACCTTTTACTATTAAGTATGGCGACTTGATGATCACCACCAATACGGCAAACAGTATCATCAGCAGGAAATACCACTGGTTGCCTTCAGGATTCTCCTTAGTTTGCGGTAGCATACTCGTAAGTGTAAGAATGTTCTCTTGTGCCAACGATTGAGGTCACTTTAGATGGGTATCCGTCGCTGTTATATGTGTAGATGAAGTTAGCAGTGAAGCCATCTTCATTACCTGTCAATGGGTTGTTCGTGCCAAGTACATCACCGATACCACTAACCTGATATGTTCTAAAATAGATCCAGTACGGCAATGAGCTGGCTAGATTGCTTTTATTGTCAAAGGAATTGTAATTGAAAGCATATGTTCTGGGCGTTGTATAGTACTCCGTTTCCACCCTCTTACTATTGTGCCCGTTAGCGTCATATGTGTACTCAATTCCGATCTGCGGACTGAAACCTGTATCCATGCGCCATGTAGCAAGTCTGCCATTTTGATAGGTTAGCGTGTTGCCTCTAACGGTGTTATCATAACGTGTAAATGCTACAGTGGCAATGTTGCTACCATTGTATGTTACATCAGCTTTTCTATAACCGTATTGACCACTTGAGATGGTAGTGCCTGTCAGTTGGCTTTGTGAGTTGTAATTAAAGGTGTGAGCCTCGGCAAATGTGCCGTTGGCTTGCTTGTCCAGATTTGCCTTTATAAGTTGCTTGCCATTGTATAAGAACTCGGCAATTACCTTTCCGTTATCCACTCCGGGAGTAACGTTGGTGATCTTGGTGAGGAGTACGGTCGGTTGCGTCGAACTTGGTTTGTCCGTGTTCGAGTCCCCGCTTTTTGAGCATGAGGTTGCCAATAAAGCTGCACTTAGCAGCAAGGTGGTCAGTTTGTTCATCTTTATAAGTTTTTGTGTTAAAGGTGTTATTGAAACGGTAAGTTGTTTAGTCAAGAAAGCCAATGATCACCCACAGGATGAGAAAGACCAGGATCCAGTAAAGCGTGAGCATCACTATAAGCGTAACGGCGAAGTTATCCCATAAGGTGGTGAAGAACGGGTCAATGATGGCATCCCAGCCACCAAAGACATTCATCCAAAGAAGATAAATGATATAGCCAAACCAAATAAGCCGCTTCGGCCCTTTTGGTAGTGAGTTATATGCCTCAGTCATTACTCGGCTTTGCTTAGATAACAGATAACTTGGCTGCCTTTGAACTTGGTGATCAAGCTGCCTCCGAGCTGTGCAGGTTGGGAAAAAGGTATTCTTAAAGGCACCAGCATTTGTTTTGCAAGCATCAAAGTGTCTTTGGTAGGATAAAGTATGTATCGGTATATAACTTCGTCCTGATGGATCTCTTGCTTATAGAAAACGTTACCATCCTTGGTCTGGTCCATCGCTAATATCAAGCTCTCGCTCCCTGTGGTGCCGGTGATAGAAGCGAAGTCCTTTTGGTACTTGATGTTGTACTGCTTTGACAGGCTTGTGCGCTGTAGTATCTCAAACGCAGTGTCATTGTCAGCGTAACGTGTTCTATTGAAAAAGAAATGTTGGTCATCCTGTGTGACCTTGTAAACTACATAACGGCCGCTGCTGTCGCTTTTACAACTTGTAAGAGCCAAGGCGAAGGTGCCAAAGGCTGAAATAAGAAAAGTTTTCAATGTGATGGGTTGAAGTACCGAAGCAGTCCTTCATCGGTGGGTATATAAAACAAGAGCGTGGAACTGCAACTTAGTCCACACACCCGAGGCTCTGGCGGAGCCCAATGCAACAGACGGTCACAGCCCACGCTTTCGCATGAGCATTTGACTTGTCTGTTCTTGTTGCATTAAGAGATCGCCAGATTTCGGGGTGCAAGAACAAAGCAAACGCTTTAAATCTTTATTATATGTTTAAGTATGATACTGTCTGTATATGCCTCCTGTATTGGTCTCAAGCAAAGTTAAGCAGCAGAACGATACGTTAAGCCACTTTACGCAACTTTCTTTTCAATGGCTGCTTGTAGGGTATCACCTCCAGTGTATGAGCACTTTTGCCGCGTTCTTCCATATAATCAAATAGTTCCGTGCACTCGGTTATCACATTATAAGTTGAAACGCAATCTTCAATGTTGACGGAAGTATGCTCTTGAGATGTCAACTTGTAAAGTATGCGCATGAACCTCGAAGTAAGCTCTGTGTGATCGCTGTCGCTGCTAACGCCTATCTCAAAGCCGAAATGGATACAGTAGGTATCTACAGGACAGATCAAGCATAAATAGATGATCGGTGATACGAACTCATGCACCTTGTTCATAAAGATTGGTTTAGAACGGTCGGCCTGTACAAGCGCACAGCGAAGCTCGTGCTGCACCATGGTCGCGATCAATGCTTTGGCCTGCTTTAGTATTTTGAAGTAAGCCTTACGCACCTCTATATTATAGGCTGCGGTCTGTGGGTCAATAGTTTTATTGGTCTTCATTGTGTGGGTGTAGTAACATGCGTGATGCTTTGCCACCACGCATGTTTGATAGATGTTTTTAAGCAGCTTGGTTTGAGTGAACGGTGTCCTTCTTGTAGTTGTCAAGCGTTTCGGAGTGCTTCAGAGCATCATCATACTTACTGTAATGATAGGTGTACTCTTCTAGCCGGTCCTCGATGCTGTGTTTTGTGACCTCCACGCTTGTCAACTTGTAAATGATACGTGGGATAAGACTATCCAAGTACGGCCCAATATGTGGTTTAACTCTTGGGTTCTTTGCAAAAGAGATCATTCGCTTACCGTAGTACTCAGCAACACTTATGTAGACAAGCGGTGAGTAAAAGGAATGAGAATTGTTGTTTGTGCCAGTACGTTCAACATACGTACGCAATGGTTCTGTTGGAAAGTTAGCTAATAGGTCTTTAACCTGTTTGATCACCGCATGGTAGGCTTTCTCTACTGCCTCGTTCGCGATCTTAACACTTTGGTCTTGCTTGTTAGATGTGTTCATAATGACTAGATTGATGTAGTTTTAAAATGAAGAAAGCCTGGTGCTATTGCACCAAGCTTTCGGTTAATTACTGGTAAGGGTTCGGCTCTAAGCCAAGTCGGTAAAAGGCTGCTCTACCTTGATGGTGTAACACCTTATGAAAGAAGGTATCGAAGTCAGGCCATCGCTTCTTCTCATAGGCTTTATCATGCAGCCCTAACTCACGCATGTAGACGCGGATCTCCTGCTCATAAAGGCAATGGTCGAACCAATATTCCATCTGATAGCAGTAGGCACCATCACAATCAAGGTTCAAGTAGACCGATGGGCCGAGAAACGCATGAACAGTGACAAGAGAACCCGATGGATGCGTCTTGAAGTTTCGCTCGAATACTAAAGGTTTTTCAGGCCTTAACAACTCCTTTACTCTATTTACAAGGAAGGGAAAGTTGGTGTCAAGTGACAGGTTGATCGAATATTGTGCAGAGTTATGTTTGCGTTTCAGCGCTGTTATCCAGTATGGTATCATGGTGTTGGTGGGTTACTTGATGGTTTGTATCTATTGCGGGATGGTCATGAAAAAAGCCGCTATAGTAGCGGCTTAGTAGATGTTCGGTAAGGTATAATTGCATGCAGGCCAACTTATAAGGATGAAGGTTGGTTGCATTTTTACAAGTTGGAAAGGTTGCCAGATCTTGGATCAGGCATTCTTCATAGAGATATATAGCAGGAAGCGTTTAGCGATACGTTCTTCAAATTGCTCTGGCTGAGAGACAGGGCGGCCGCGTATATTATTTGCTTTCCTCAAGATCAAGCGCGGGGGGTTAATTCAGGTCTGGGTGGGGAGGCTTAACTCATCCAAAATTTTACAGCCGGGGGGACTAGTAAGTAAACAGTCAATGTGTCACCCTTAGAAGCTGAACTTTCGTATCCGTCGTGTTACAGTGGACAAATTGAATAATCTTACGCGTTTCAGCGCTTGAACTGATCAATATTGCGAGTGTGTGGGCTACAATATGCACTATCTAAGGTTTGAACTATCAAAAGGCTGCCAGTTTCAAATCCTATTTCCTCTCTAATTGAGATTCTTGTAAATCCCTTTACTAAAGTAGTTTTTCAATTTTCAAAGGAAATCCCTCTGACCTGACACTTAAGCTGCGATCTGTAGCCCAAAGTTCTTACCAAGTATATCATAAGCATTTTGGGTGCTACCTTGTATCTTACAAAGATGTATACGGAATCGCCCAGGTTCGCCAAGATCAGTAGCCTGCGCTTTCCTCACGTTTCCCTTAGCATCTCTGATGTTCAGCTTTTCATATATGGTTTGAAGCCGCTCGTTGATGACCTCAATTGAGTAACGTTGGCCCACCTGAAATGTACTGTTTAGAAGCTTGAGCAGCTTATGTTCAACTTGTAAGTTAGATGCTATGATCACTTCCTGCTGTACTTTGATGCGGTTATATTTAAGTTCTTCCAGTTTTTCCATACTTAACACCCTTTCCGCTTCGTATGCCAAAGGGTTACGCTTCCTGATCTCTGTTTCGACTGTATGACCGAAGTTAAAGATCATGGCTGTGGCTGCCGCTAGTTTATACGCTTTTAAGGCCTCTATATCTTCTTTTAAAATGGTTGCTTTCGATTTACGTTTCATAGCAGTTGAGGTTTCGGATTTAAGATCTGAGCGTTTCATGATCACATCATAATAGCCAGCCTCCCAATCTCCTCTTATTAGGTTAATGTCGTTATAGATCTCATTGCTGTAAACTTCATTCACCACTTGATCAAAGAGCTCATAGTTAAATGTGGGGTAACCCGTCTCTGCATCTATATCTGCATAACGGGCGACAAGATCATCAGGTTTAGGTTTCAAGGCGTGATTAGTGCAAAGTTCGAGATACTCTATCCTCTGTTTGATAAGCAAGTCGGCCTCTGCTTTGAACTGTTGTTGGATCTCACTTAGCTCCCGCTTGATATTAGTTCGTCGGTGATGGTTAGTTAAGTGTATGATCTGTTCGGGGGCATCTCGTAATCTACCGACTGCTTGCTTCAGTTTCATGTTGACCGGTACTTTGGTGTGCGGTTGATTTACATCTGTAACCACTACAACAACCGCATCCTTATCTTCTATGTCGATACCCTCAAAATATTTACAGGTGTAGAAATTTACCTTGCTAGAGTTGCTGTTATCAGGTAACTCATGATAGTACTTAGCATACTCACCGAGCTTTTCCATATTCGTCTTATCCTTGTCGTCGGCACAATAGATACTTAAGTTGGTCAAACCTGCAAGCTTAATAGCTTGGGCAATAGCAGTAACAGAATTATAGAAGATGTGTATGTTACCTGAAGCATCATTCGCTCGCGCCAACAAAGCGTTCAAAGTAGCCTTAATGCTGTAACACTGCACTAATGTGACAGTGCCTAAGCTGGCCGTGAAGTTGATCTTGTAATATGCTAACTGTTTGAATCTAGGGTTTGAAAAATGATAGGGTGTTGCTGAGATAATAGCTTTGTGTGTGAACGCCCAAAAGTATTGGAATGGCTTAAGTATGTTCTTCCTAAAGGCCTCAGTAATGAAGCTGTGGCACTCGTCTAATAATAGAAACCAAGTACTTAATGCGGTCTCATATAAACCTCGCGCTTTGAGCGCATCGATAAGCTTGCCAAAGCTATCGGGGGTGACCATTATTTTTGAGGCTGGCTTAACGTGCTGTAGGTATTCTTCAATGTCTGATCTATTGACATCGCCGTCGATGATAAAAAGGTCAGGGTGCTTTAATTTCTTATTGCGAAGTATGCCCCGTGTTGGTGCTACGATGATCGAGCAACGTGTTTTGTTGAGTAGTTCTAATGTGGTTCCTCCTATGCCGCATCTACCTTTATCTATGAAGGCATTTGATGGGATGGAATTGAAAACTGTATCTAGGTAGGCTTCTTTGCTTATGGTATATTCTTGTAGGTGCGTATACATTTCAATGTAAAGGTTCAGATGTATGAGGGGGATCTCGGCGGCCTTGGAAAAGGCTCGAAAGTCGATCTGTGCAAAATCGGCTTGTGAGAGGAAAGTACGAAGCATAAAAAAGACCAGTTGCAACATGGCCTCCTTTACTCAGCACCTTTAGCCGACCTTGAAATGTGATACAAAGATACAAAACTCAACCATGAACTACAAGTTTAGTTTGATTCCGTTTATTTGAAACTGTCATGGTATTGAAAGGTTTGAATTTGAGGCTTTAGGGGCTTGTAAAAATTTCTAGCTTTGTACCATCATGTCACTCGGTTCAACCGTGGAACATATATGCTCTTTGACTTCTTGGTTACTAATGAATCATTGAGTTTAACCCATGGCTAAATGGGAGTATAAGGTTGCTCTAAAACCTACTTCTATATTAAACTTAATAGTCATGATCGAAAATTCTCAGAATACAATAGAAAGCAATAACACATTGACCCAATCGCCAGTCAAGTCTGCGCAATCCGCCGCAGTTCAGTCTGTAGTTGTCGCCGCCAAGCCATTATCTAGAGCTGATTTAGAAAAGGTTGCGTCCATCAAACACAGGTATGAAGATGATGCAGAAGCCATAGTATTGCACTTTAAGTCAAAACGTGGCGGGCAATGGTCTAAATTTGTTGAGCTGTCGGACGCTGTTAACAACAGTGACGGCCAAGAAAAGATTTATCTAACCACCTTGACGGAGATGTTTGATTTAAACGAACTCGTCACCAAAAATGATATCGTACAACATGTGTGTTCTGCAAGAGCACAACATCAAATGCCGACTTTTACCTCTAACATCACTACCAGTTGTTTGAAAGAGTTTGATAAGGTCTTCATTTACGAGGATAGGAAAGAGGATAGAACCGATGAAAATGGTGATACCTCGAAGGTGCACGTAGGGATTATTCCTATCTTTGCTATTCTAGCAAGTTAAGTATTCGTGCCCCCAGTTAGTAACCAAGAGGCAATGGCAATTAGCCCACCACGCTTAGTGATGGGCTTTCTCTTTATATGTCAAGCTGTGGGGCAGCGTTCTTCATTTCTTCGCTGTTCAATTCGCCCAAGCTACGCAAGTATTTTAATGTAACTACAATGGATGAATGTCCTAGTAGCTTTTGCAGTAGGTGTACATCTTTGGTACGTCTATATACCTCCACGGCTGCTGTATGACGAAAAGAGTAAATTGTTTGATTTTCGTGTATTAAGCTGACCTTAGCCATCTTCTTGTACATACGTGACCAGGCTGTGTTGAAATAAGACTCATTGAAGGGTTCGGGGCAGCGGCTAAATAGATTGTCGTTACGCTGTAGACCAGTTAGCATCTTGGCTATGTAATCCCGGGCATATTCAGGAATATGGACTATTCTAACCTGTCTCCCTTTGTTCTCTGCGCCTGTAAGGTGAACTTCCGTCAAACCTTTTTTGAAGTCGTGGGGCGTTAGGAGGCGGATTTCCTCATGAGGCCTCAACCAAGAGCTGTATGTGAGAAGACAACATACGTACAAGTTGAAATGCTTTTCTTTGAGAAACTCCAGTATAGGTTTGAGTTGTTGTTTCTCATACTTTTCGTGGAGCTTGGCCTTGGACTTGCGCCTCGATGTAGCTTTAACGGTTTTAAGCTGTTTGTCTTCTAGTCCGGCCGCGAAATTGAAGAGAACAGCTAGGTTCCTACGCTTGTTCATATAGTAGGTGCCGGATGAACCATAACGACTTAGAAACTTCTGCACCCTAGCGGTTGATATATCATTTATAGGTGAGACTCTTTCGGCGTCGGTTAAGAAAGCTAAGAACTCCTTGTGTATGGTTTTAAGATCTCGTTTATAGCTTCTGCTCAAATCGGAGTTCAGCTTTTCATTTAAGGACTCTTGTAATAGGGCCTGCGTTGTTTGTGCCTCAGGTTCATTTATTGCGCTGTGGGGTAGTTCTGACTGTATGATATCGGATGACGGTTGTGATGAGTTGGTTATCGGTATACCGTATGTACCTGCATCTAATGCTTTGTGATACTCGAAGCGCAGTCTTTCAAGTAATTCATTCCGCAAACCTACGGACTTCGCCCTGTTCGGTTCAATTTTCAAATTCAGGCATTGGGCACTGTACTTGCGAACCCGTTCTGTGCCGTAGTAGAAGGTTATGTATGATTTTTTTCTTAAGTCATCGCTTGTTACGATGGAAGGAGCTGTATAGGTCATTTGGCGCCATTTTGGCGACGGATTGTGTCTTAAAGCTCAAAAACGCTGCTGGTACCATAGCTCAGATGGTAGAGCAAAGGACTGAAAATCCTTGTGTCACTGGTTCGATCCCAGTTGGTACCACAAACGTCAGAAGCCTCTTAGTTAACGCTAAGGGGCTTTCTTGTTTAAAGTCATTTCCAATTAAAAAAGCTGACCCACCGGGCCAGCTTTTTTCTTAAGCGATGCTACTGATCTTTGATCACACGACAGCCATAAACAGGTCCAGCGGCGTTGTTGGGCTTGGGTGCAAACGTGATGGTCACCTCGCGCTTGTTGCCGGTCACGTTGGCTGGAATGGGGTATTTGATATCGTAAAAGCGGCTCTCTTTGTAATGGTCAAGGTTCTCGGTGGCGATCTGTGCGCCATCTACCAAAATATCAAAGGTGCGGCCACGGTTGTCCATGCCCCAGTAGGTACACATGAGCGTGTTGGCCACACCTGGCGCTACCTTCATCTTGAATGACAGGCTCCCGCCTTCGGCAGCGCGCCACTTGCGGCCATGAGCATCACCGGTGGTGGTGTGTTCGCCGGTCAGGTCATGGTCGCGTTCAGGCTGCATCTCGCCCATGCGTAAAATGTCTACGGTCCGTGCATCGAGTTCTTGTGCCGCTTTCTTTTCGGCCTCGTATATCTTTTGTTGTTTGGCCCAGGTCTGGGCGTTGAACACGTCCCAATACACATTGTAGTGATCATCCTGCACTTGAGCAAAAGGGATAAGCTCCACATCGTTAGGAACGCCGGCACCTGCGGTGCGGAAGATCAGTTTCCTTTGATCCACCGTACGTATGCGGTCGGTTACGGTGCCGTTGTTGGTCACCAGTACCGGTTTGCCGCTTACAGGGTCGGGTTCTGTTTTGCCTAATACGCCGGCCAGTAACACCGGCCCGTAAAATATGGCCTGGCGGGCGGCATTGTCGGGCATGGCCTCGGTATAAAAACTTGCCGGCAAGGTGATGGTCACCACATCATTGTTACGCCATTTGCGGTCAATGGTGATGTAGCCATTGTTCAGGATCACGTCCTGAGGTTTGCCATTAACGGTCACCGTAACGGCCCCGGCCCAGCGCGGCTTGCGGATGCGCATGGCAAAGGCCGATGGTTTGGCGGTGTTAACGGTCAAGGTAGTGTGGTCATTAGCCGGGATCAATGTTTCCTGCTTAATGGTCACACCTTTTTCTTTCCATTTCAATACCGAAGGAATGAACAGATTAACATACAGGCTCCCGTCAGATCCCTTGAAATAGATGCTCTCGCCATACTTCACATGGTTCTCCATACCCGAACCCACGCAGCAGGTAAAGGTCTCGAACGGTGTGCTGAACTCCTTTTGGCCACCCATGCGCAACGGAACAAAGTAGCACATCATGCCATTTTCGTGGTTCTGCGAGGCCAGGATGTGGTTGTACAAGCTCTTTTCGTAATGGTCCATCAAATAAGCAGATGGCTCTACACTGTACAAGTGCCGCGTGAGCTTGAGCATGTTGTACGTGTTGCAGGTCTCGGTTGTATTATCGGTCAGCTGATCGTTCAGTTTGCCCGGCGGGCCCAAGTATTCGTAATTGCTGTTGCCGCCGGTCACGTACGAGTGCTGGTTCACCACCACATCCCAAAAATATTTAGCTATGGTGGCGTCGCGCTGGTCGCCGGTGAGTTCATAACGGCGGGCACTGGCAATGATCTTGGGGATCTGCGTGTTGGAATGCTTACCCGGAAGCACATCCTTTTTAGCGGCCAGTGAGTCCAGTATACGGCGGTCATAAAAGCGGTAGCTTAGGTCAAGGTACTTCTTGTTTCCGGTGAGGGCATAGGTGTTCACCAGCGTCTCGGCCATACCGCCATATTCGCACAGTAGCATCTTCTGCATCACTTGGTCGTCCAAACCTTTTACCGTGTTGCCGGTCCAGTCGGCCATGCGTTGCTCAATGTTGAGGGCTTTGATATTATGGCAATAGAGGTAAGCGTCCAGCAAACCTGCCATGATCTTATGAACCGTGTACCAGGGTGACCATGCTCCGTTCAGGTCGAAACCGTGGCTTTGGATGCGGCCGGCCGCAACATCTGTCCATAGGCTATCCTCTTTAGGTATGGCACCTATGTAACCCGTTTTGCGGGCCTTTTGACATTCGTCCAGTTCGTTCACCAGGTAGTTGACCCGGCTCAGGAACTTAGGGTCGCCACTTGAGGCATATTGCATAGAACAGGCCGATAGGTAATGGCCCAGCGTGTGGCCCGCCAGCCCGGTCGACTCCCAGCCGCCGTACATCTGGCCTTTGGGCTTAAGGCCTGAGTGCGCCCGGAAGGCAGCCAGTAAACGGTCAGGGTCCACGGATAGTAGGTAACGGGCATCGGCATCCATGGCCTTTTTAAAAGGGCCATCCAGTAGTCGCACGTCCTGCAACGGGAAGCTGTAAGCCTTGATGGGTACTTTGGGCTGTACCTTTATCCTGGCATCCCGTTGCTCAGGCACGTATGATTGTGCCGATGAAAGTGTGGCTTGGCCGATCAGCAGCGCGGTTATGCAGAGTTTAATATTGGTCATTTAGCTTAGTGTCGATGTTATTTAACGATCCATTCATGTATGCCGGTCGAATTATCAACAGGGAGTTTCACTTCAAGGCGCAAGGCGGTGGTGTTCACCGGGTCAAAGCTCACCGCGTTGTAGCTATCTTTAGCAATGGTATATGGTGTGGTCGTCTTGACCTCCATCCACTGGCCATCGCGCTGGTAAAGTATCCGGTATGAGGCCGGCACGCGGCAACCACCGAACGGACCATCATCATACCAATACACTTTTGAGCTTGATACGGTGTGCGGCTTATCGAAGGTGTATTCCACAAATTCGGTGGTGTTCTTCTTGGGCCACCAGTGGAAATACGGATAATTGTTATCGGCCGAACTTTCAGGGTCATATTGGTCATTGATGGCCTTTAAGCTGCGGGCCTTAAGTAATGAGGACGATACTTTACTGGTAGCGGCAATGGTAGGCGCTGCCTTTGGCCGTGCGGCCGATGCCTCGTAAGGTATCCACACGGTCATCTCGCTGTTGCCTCGGTTGTTCCAGACGTAGTAAGGTATGGCCTTTACCTGCTGCTGGGTGGTAGCCACTTGGTCAGAGTTCAACAGGCGCTTGGCGCTACTGCCCTGTGCTTTGATGGTGGTCACGCCGTTTAAAAAGTTACCCTCATAGGCGTAAGTAAGCGGGGCGTTCTTATCGATCATGATGTTCTGCACCACACTGTCGCGGTTGTCGGGGCCTTCCAGGCAATACACGACGGGGCCACGCTGAATAGCGAAACGACCAACATCGTCTTTCACCTGCGCGTTGGCCAATACCTTTTGCGGTTCCATGGGCAACTCCAGGGTCACTACGTCGCCTTTTTTCCAGATCTTGTTGATGGTGGCGTAACCATTGGTCAGCTGTAAAGGCATGGGTACCGGCTTGCCGTTCACCAATAAACTTACCGGTCGGCTTGCCGAAGCAGCATAAGTATAAAGGTCGCCTGGGATCGGTTGACCCTGCGCCCAGCCCGGTATACGGACCTTCAGTGCGAATGCTGAGGCCTTATCCGGGTCAACATTGATCTTGATGGTGCCCTGCCAAGGGTAATCGGTGGTTTGGCTTATGTTCACTTTGGTGGCTGGGAGCATGATGGTCGAATGGTTGCCCATGAACAAGTTCACGTAAAGATCATTGCCCGACACGGCGTAGACATAGCCTGGTACCGACGGCAAAAAGCGGGTCATGTTTGAGATGCAGCATGCGCAACTGAACCAGGCGCTCCGCGCATGCTGACCCATGGATGCCAGCGGGTTGGGGTAAAAGAAATGGTCGCCGCTGAGCGATACGCCCGATAGCAGGCCGTTGTAAAGCGTACGTTCCAGCACATCAATGTAGCGGGCATCACCATGCAGCAGGAACATGCGGTTGTTCCAGTACACATTGGCAATGGAAGCACACGTTTCGGCATAGGCCGACATGTTAGGTAACTGATAATTGGCACCAAAGGCCTCGCCATTACCGGTAGCACCTATGCCGCCGGTCAGGTAAAGTTTATGGCCGATCACATCTTTCCAAATATCATCAATGGCGGTCAGGTAGGTCTTGTCGCCGGTGAGGGCGGCCACGTCGGCCATTCCGGTGTACATATAAGCAGCTCTTACGGCATGGCCTTCGGCGGCGTGCTGGTCGGCTGGGCGTTTATCGGCCTGGTTGTATTCAGTGCCGCCGGGCCCGCGTATATCTAAAAAGTGCTTGGCCAGGTCAAGATACTTTTTCTGTTTGGTGATGCGGTACAAACGCACCAACCCGATCTCCACCACTTGGTGGCCCGGGTATATTTTCTCCTTGCCGGGGCCAAGGTCGCGCACCAGCAGGTCGGCGTTCTTGAGGGCGATGTTGAGCAGGGTCCTTTTACCGGTGGCCGTATAGTGAGCGGCCGCGGCCTCAAATAAATGCCCGGAGTTGTACAGTTCGTGGCTGAGCTCTTCCTCCTTTTGCCAGCGTTTTTCGCCTACCCAGGGGTGCGGTTTGGCGGGGTTAATGGTGCGGAAGGTGTAGAGATAACCATCAGGTTCCTGCGCCTGCCCAATGATCTGGATCAGGGTATCTACATAATGGTCCAGCTTAGGGTCGTCCTTTACCTGCATGGCATATGATGCTCCTTCGATCACCTTATAAATGTCGGTATCATCGAACGGGTACTCGGTCAGCTTGTCGCCGTCCATCTTTTTGGCGGCGCGCAAAAAGTTGTCGACGCGGCCGTTCTCCCGACATTTCTGTAGCACGTAAGGTATGGTCACGGTGGCGTTCACATCCATCTTGGGCTTCCAAAAGGCATCGTTCACCTGCACGCTGGTGAAGGCCACCGGCTGAATACGGTAATCTTTTTGCTGGGCGGCCGACCGCTGAACATACAGCAGCGACATGCCGGCCATCATCAAATAACGGTATCTCATTTTAATTAGGGGTAAGGGAAAGGCCGGAGCGCGCCTTGGTGGAGCATATGCAACAGCCGTTAACTCAAATGTAAAGATATCAGCAAGCGCTTATGAGTTAAATATTGACCGATGCTGGCCATATATTAACTGTTAAGGGGAGTAGTGAACATTATTATGTTAAAATCAAGCCATATGTGGTTAATTCCCGGCTGAAATTTGCAAAGCGTTCGATATAGTTTTGCATAAAATCAAGCATAATATGAAAGTTACCTGGAAAGGCGTGTACCCTGCGGTCACCACAAAATTCACTACTGATGATCAACTTGACCTTGTTGTATTTGACAAGGGCATCGAGGCTCAACTGGAGGCCGGTGTTGACGGTATCGTGCTGGGCGGATCGTTAGGTGAGGCCAGTGTATTAAGTAACGAAGAGAAGATACAACTTGTTGAACATACCGTGGCGCTGGTGAACGGCCGCGTACCAGTGATCAGCAATATAGCCGAGCAAGCTACCAAAGTAGCGATCGACCTGGGCAAAAAGGCATTAGATGCCGGTGCCGATGGTTTGATGCTGTTGCCCCCTATGCGTTACAAAGCCGACGCCCACGAGACCGTGACCTACTTTACCGACGTGGCCAAGAACGTGGCCCTGCCGATCATGATCTACAACAACCCGGTAGATTACGGCATCAAGGTAACATTAGAGATGTTCGAGGAGATGGCCGCTTTTGATAATATACAAGCGGTTAAAGAATCGACCCGCGATACCAGTAACGTTATCCGTATGCAAAGCCAGTTCGGCAGCCGTTTCAGCGTGCTTACCGGTGTGGATACCCTGGCTCTGGAAAGCCTTTGCATCGGTGCCGATGGTTGGGTGGCAGGTTTGGTGAACGCGTTCCCTAAAGAGACCGTGGCCATATTCCGTTTGGCCAAGGCTGGCAGGATAGAGGAGGCTTTGGCCATTTACCGCTGGTTCCTGCCTGTGCTGGAGCTGGACATCCATCCTAAACTGGTACAATACATTAAACTGGCCGAGGCTTGCACCGGCCTGGGTACCGAGACCGTAAGAGCGCCACGTTTGGCCATTAAAGGTGCCGAGCGTGAGCACGTATTGAACATCATCAACACTGCGTTAGAGGCCCGTCCTGAGTTACCGGCCGATAGCTGGGGTAAACTGGAACTGGCCAACGCCTAATTTATTTTAGATGGACGGAAGGAACTTGATAGGTTTCGCCTATATAGATACCGATACGGCAGCCTTCAAGGCTACCGATCCTGCCACCGGCAAGGAGTTGGATGGGAACTTTTTCCCGGCCAGCCAGGAATTGGTGGATCAGGCTATGCAGTTGGCCGTGGCGGCGCATGCCCGGTTCAAGCATATCGGTAAAGATCAAAAAGCAGCTTTCCTGCGCGCTATAGCTGAAGGTATAGAAGCCATTGCGCCTGCACTTACTGAGCGTGCGTCGACCGAGAGTGGTTTGCCGCTGGCACGTTTACAAGGTGAGTTAGGCCGTACCACCGGCCAGCTGCGCTTGTTCGCCAACGTGGTAGAGGAAGGTTCATGGGTAGAGGCAGTGATCGACACCGCCGATGCTTCAAGGCAACCTTTGCCCAAGCCCGATATCCGTAAAATGCTGGTGCCTATTGGTCCTGTAGTAGTGTTCGGTGCCAGTAACTTTCCATTGGCGTTTTCGGTAGCGGGCGGCGATACGGCTTCGGCCTTAGCGGCCGGTTGTCCGGTGGTGGTCAAAGCGCACCCGGCGCATCCGGGTACCAGCGCTTTGGTGGCAGAGGCCATCCACATGGCGGCCATCGCTCATGATATCCCCGAAGGCGTGTTCTCTATTTTGTATGATGATAGCTACACCGTGGGTGAGGCACTCGTTAAGCATCCGCACACCAAAGCTGTTACCTTTACAGGATCGTACAACGGTGGTATGGCGTTAGAGAAGATAGCCCGCCAGCGCGGGGTGCCTATACCGGTATTTGCCGAGATGGGCAGCATCAACCCGGTGATCTTGTTGCCGGGGGTGCTCAACAGCCGCGCGGCCGAGCTGGCCAACCAATATGCCGCATCGATCACGTTAGGGGCGGGGCAGTTCTGTACCAACCCGGGTCTGTTGCTGGCCGTAAGGTCGCCGGCCTTGGATGTTTTGGAAGAGAATTTAAAAGCCGCCATCACCGCCATCCCGTCGGCTACCATGCTAACCCCCGGTATATACCAAAACTATACCGGCAAAGTGAAGCAAATGCTGGATAATCAGGGGGTGTCGGTGATCGCTTCATCTGAACTTAAGCGGGAGGGCGCCGAAAATCAGGCGCTGGCAACCGTTGCCCGTGTGACCGCCCAGCAGCTGATCAACGATCCGCATCTAGCTGAAGAAGTGTTCGGCCCATATTCACTGTTAGTGGTGGCCGATGATGAACAGCAACTGGCACAGCTGATCGGTACATTGCCGGGGCAACTTACCGTTACCTTTATGGCCAACGCCGATGAGTTAACGCATTTCCGCCCGCTGATCGATCAGGCCGCCGAACTGGCAGGCCGCATCATTTTAAATAGCGTGCCCACGGGTGTGGAGGTTTGCGCGGCCATGCAGCATGGCGGCCCTTTCCCGGCCACCAGCGATAGCCGTTTCACCTCGGTAGGTACATCGGCCATCCGCCGCTTTGTAAGACCCCTGGCCTGGCAGGGCTGGGATAACGCCAACCTGCCCGACGAATTAAAGGACGATAACCCATTGCAGATATGGCGCACGCTGGATCAGCAATGGACAAAGGATCAATATGGCAAGTAAGACCTTTTTTTGTGTAGATGCCCATACCTGCGGCAACCCGGTAAGGCTGGTGGCCGGTGGCGGCCCTAACCTTACGGGCAACACCATGAGCGAGAAGCGTCAGCATTTCCTGAAGGAGTATGACTGGATCCGCAAGGGGCTTATGTTCGAGCCGCGCGGGCATGATATGATGTCGGGCAGTATACTGTATCCGCCTCATTCGCCCGAAAATGATGTGGCCGTGCTCTTCATCGAGACCAGTGGCTGCCTGCCCATGTGTGGCCATGGCACCATAGGTACCATCACCATTGCCATTGAGGAAGGTTTGATACAGCCCAAGGTGCCCGGCGTGATCCGTATGGAAGCTCCGGCAGGTCTGGTCATGATCGAGTACAAGCAGGAAGATCAAAAGGTGCGCTCGGTAAAGCTGACCAACGTGCCATCATACCTGGCCGCTCATGATCTGCAGGTAGAATGCCCTGACCTGGGTATGCTCACCTTCGATGTAAGCTATGGCGGTAACTATTACGCCATCATCGATCCGCAGGAAAATTTTACAGGCATCGAGAACTATTCCGCCGACCAGCTGATCAGCTGGAGCCGCGAGCTACGTAAGCGCATCAATGCGGCCTACACGTTCGTGCATCCGCAAAACCCTACCATCAATACCTGTACACACATTTTGTGGGCAGGTAAGACCCTATCGGCAGATGCAACGGCTCGTAACGCGGTGTTCTATGGCGACAAGGCCATCGATCGTTCTCCGTGCGGTACCGGTACATCGGCACGTATGGCGCAGTGGTTCGCCAAAGGCAAACTCAAGGTCGGTGATCGATTCGTGCATGAGAGCATCATCGGCAGTAAATTCATCGGCCGGGTGGAGGATGTAGTGACCATGGCCGGACATCAGGCTATTATACCGAGTATTGAAGGTTGGGCCAAAGTGTATGGCTATAACACCATTAAGATAGACGATGATGACCCGTATGCACACGGGTTCCAGGTGCTTTAGAAATTTTTGAATTAAGATCCCCTATTAATATAGATGAGTAAAGTATTGGTTGTTGGCGGCGGCATTATTGGGCTGAGCTCTGCATATTACTTGCAGCAGGCAGGCCATGAGGTCACCGTAGTTGAAAAAGGTTCGCTGGAGGATAACTGCTCTTTTGGTAATGCTGGAATGATCGTACCCAGCCATTTTGTTCCATTGGCGGCACCCGGAATGGTGGAGCAGGGCATCCGTTGGATGTTCGATAGCAAAAGCCCTTTCTATGTGCGTCCGTCAATGGATATGGCACTTGTTTCCTGGGGATTGAAATTCCTGAAAAAAGCCAACCGTAAGCATGTGGATGCCTCGGCCGAGCCATTACGTGATCTGTCGTTGTTCAGCACCATACTTTATCAGGAATTAGCAAAGCAGGATGGCTTTGATTTCGGGTTGCATAACAATGGCATCCTGATGCTGTATAAGACCCCTAAGGTTGGAGAAGAGGAGCTGCATATGGCCGAAAAGGCCAAGGGGCTTGGCTTAGACGTGGTGGCGCTCACCGCCGCTGAAAGCCAAGCCTTGCAGCCCGATATCCGGCTTGACATTGCAGGGGCCGTACATTACCGTTGCGACGGACACATCACACCTAATGCACTGATGCGCCAGTTGGTAAGCTACCTGGAAGGCAAAGGCGTGAAGATCATGTATAACAGCGCTGTTGACAAGATTGAGAATAAGGGCGGTAAGATCACCCGCGTATTCGCAGGTGACTGGTCCCTGACAGCCGACACGGTGGTGATCGCCGGTGGGGCATGGTCGCCCAGGATCGTTGAACTGGCCGGTCTTAACATGCCGCTCATGCCCGGTAAGGGCTACTCGTTCATGGTAGATGAGCCCCAGCAACGCATGCACATCCCGGCCCTGCTCATGGAGGCCCGCGTATCGGTCACGCCTATGGGCGATCAGATCCGCTTTGGCGGCACCATGGAGATCGGTCCGATGAACGACAAGGTGAATATGCGCCGCGTGGAGGGCATCGTAGAGTCCATACCGCGCTACTTCCCCGACATAAGGCCCGCCCTGCCTGCGCAAAACAAGGTGTGGTACGGTTTCAGGCCCTGCTCGCCTGATGGATTGCCTTACATAGGCCGCTCGCGCAAGATCAGCAATTTGGTGATCGCCGGCGGGCATGGTATGATGGGCCTTAGCCTGGGCCCGGCTACCGGTAAACTGGTGGCCGAGATCGTGAGCGAGGTGCAGCCTTCTATCTCGGTAGATGCGTTCGCGCCTGATCGTTAATGTTAATGCTTGTTCAAGATAGTTGCTTGTAGGTCAGCTATTTGTTGTTTATATTGGCGCATCACTACGGTGTGCGCTCCCAACCCCTGTTAATTAGCTATTAAAGCCATCAATTTGGCCTGATATGAAAGTATTGCCCTTTACCATACCCGTACCACATGATCATACGATCATTGTGCAGGAGGAAGTGCTGCCTTACTTTTACACTCACCTTCACCGGCACGAAGAGATACAGCTCACCTGGATATTAGAAGGTGAGGGCACGCTCATTACCGGTAACAGCATCCACGTGTTCAGGCCTGGCGAGATCTATTTGCTTGGCCCCGATCTGCCGCATCTTTTTAAAAGCGAATCGGCTCATTTTGAGCAGGGCAGTACCAAAAGTGTACATACCATTACCATCTTTTTTAATCCTTACCGCCAGCTTGGCTCCTTGTTCGAGCTACCAGAGATGAAGAGCATACGCGCTTTTTTAAAGCAGTTCCAGTCGGGTTTTAAGGTGCCCGAGGCAATGTTGGATGTGGTGTCGGCCAATATGCTGAACATTAAAAAGGCCGAGGGGGTAGATCAGTTAATGCAGTTCCTGCAATTGCTCAAGATATTGAGCAGCATGAAGAACCTTGAGCCACTCACCGCTACTACCTACCCGCAAGGGTTGACCGATAGCGAGGGTATGCGCATTGGTGCCATTTACAACTACATCATTCAAAATCATGACCGCGCCCTGAGTCTTGAAGAGGTATCTGATCAGGCGCACATGACACCGCAGGCTTTCTGCCGTTATTTTAAAAAGCATACCAATCATACTTTCATCAGCTTTTTAAATAAGATCAGGATCAATGAGGCTTGTAAGATGCTGGTGAATCAACCGGAGAATGGCATATCGGCCGTGGCCTATGCCTGTGGGTTCAGCAGTATCACCAATTTTAACCGTGTATTCAAAACGGTGACGGGACGATCACCCAGTGGCTACATTGGCCGTATGGCCAGCAAGGCTTAGGTAGTGACGCGATCGTTATAATTTCACGATCAGCCCCAATAACAACTGGTAACCCGTACTCCGGGCGCCATTGAACTGCGTGATGCTTTCATTTCCATTGGCCAGGTAAAGCTTATCCGTACCGTTGCCGGTCTCTCGTTTAAAGCCATATCCTCGCAGATCGATCGATAAGTTTCGGTTCAATTCATACATCACTCCGGCTCCTACAGTAAAGCCATAACCATTGGCCCGGTGCCTGAAACTGATTGGATGGGCAAATTCATTCACCTGATCCCAGTTCCCTACCGCATCATAACGTATCTGGTCATATTTTACGGTTCCGTGTAAGGTCAGCCTGGAGGATGCTTGAAACGCAGGAGCCACCAACACCGACGCTCCGCGCCAGCTATTTTGATAGGTGCTGTTGAGGTCGGTCCTGTTCACCGGGTCGGTCAGGTAAAGGTGCTGTCGATAGTCGTTGTACCCTGCGGAGATATCCATACGCCATCGGTCGGCAAGTGATATGCGGTAGCCGAGCATCAGATCATAAACCTTGTCGTTGCCTTTTTGCACAGGCAGCTCGATGCGGAACGCCTCTCCGGTACGGTCGTCGCCTGAATAGTCGGTATCGGTAACGGTGCCGCCCCTAAAGAGGGTATTGATGAACTTACCACTCACGAACCAGTGATCGGTGAACTGGTATCTCAAACCCACATCCAGCACCGGGCCTTTTAGCCCGGTCCATTTCAATTCAGACAGTATATTGGGCTTTTGTCCTTTTACATTACCGGCGATAGACCACGAAGTGTTCAATTGCGCATATCCACCCGAAATGGAAATGGTTAACCTGTCATTGACCGATCGGTGCAAAATATCTTGCGCGTTGGTAACCTGCGGGCACACCGCCGCCACGACCACCAGGCACACCACAATGACCCAACTGAATGAACGACCAAAGCAGGAAGACGCCAAGGCGTTCCTGCTTTGATAACGGCTAATATGAATATTGCCCCCAACCACAGCGATAGATCCAGTTTAGCTTGCTATGCGGGTATAGCTCAGGTCATCATAATAGATCAAACCATCAGATGCCGATTGCCAGTAAGTATCACTGCCGCCACGGAAAGTGTGGAAGGTGATGTTCTTGATCTTACGGAAGTTATCGTCGGTGGTCCAGCGCAACGTTTGGCTCAGCAGCGTAACACCATCGATCTGATACAGCACGCTGCCGTTGGTGCTGGTACCGGTATTACTTTTTACCCTGATCTTAACGGTGTACCAGGTGTTTTTGCTAAGCGTTTTACTCTGCTTGCCAAAGTTATTGCCGCAATTTTCGGGCATATCCTTGTAATAGACATACGGCCTGAAGTAAGGTGCATCATTGCTGTTATCGGTCTTGGTGCCGTTAGGGTTGTACCACATTAGGCGCGCGGTACCGCCGGTGCCATCATCGGCCTTGTTGCAACCGGTAAAGCCGTTACCGATGTGGAAACCGAAGCCTACCTTACCACCACGGCTCCAGTCAAAATTAGGTCCGAACCTTACCCGGAAGGTCAGTTCGTACTCGGTACCGTCAGACACATCGATATTGACGATGTTACCGTTCGACAGCGTATTGGCCGGTATGCGTATACGGCATTGCTCGCTGTAAATGTCGGCATTTTTCCAGGTGCCGCTGGCCAGCTGGCCCATATCGGCCTCGGCGGTCGACTGTGAATAAGTGCCGTCGCCATGCGCAAAGCCGGTCGACTTGCTCGAATAAATGGCGCGGGCCACGGTGGCGTCCTCGTCAACGATAGGGTTTTGTGTGTTAGCGTCCTTTTTGCACGCTGTAAAAAGCGCCGGAATAAGCACGGCTGCGGTAAGCGTGCGGGTCAAATGAGTTCTCAAGTTCATAATTTGTTGGTTTTTTAATAGTGTGTATCGGTTGAGTGTCTTTTAGCTTTTCTTTTCCTCCAGTATCTCGAGGTTCTCTTTGAGGTAGGCCATGTAGCGGGCTTTCAGGCCGGAATCATCAGGTAGGGAGTTGGCCATTGCCAGGGCCTTACGGGTATTAGGAGCATCTTTATTGAAGATAAAGCCTTCGGCCAGGTTCAGGTGCGCATAAGCCGATCGCGGGAATCGCTCAACACAGAACTTGAAGGCCTCCAGTGCTTTTTGCCGGTCATGCACACGGTGCAGCAAATTGATGCCGAACTGGCTCAGGGCGGCCGGACTCACATCGAATTTGCTATCAGCCTGTTGTTGAGCCGAGCGGTACACGGCAAAGGCATCGGCCATGTTGCCGGTGGCCGCGAGCGTTTTACCCATCAGTATCGATACCGGTACCTTGGGTTGAACCAGCGGCTTGCCCATGAGCCATTGCGCTAACGGGCGGCTCAATGCCAGCGGATCCATACCTGCATCAGTAATATTGCTGGCCACGGTTACACCAATCTTTTTACCAGGAATAAGTATCGTAGTGGTGCAAAAACCGCCATATTTGCTACTTTTCACGAACACCTGATCACGGTCGATCTGTTCAATGTCCCACCCGAAGCCGATGCCGCTACCCTTGCCAGTGTTGAACTGCATGGTCATGGCGCTGGCCAGGAGCTTGTCTGTCAGTTGTGATCCAGGTACAACGGAGGCCCGGTTCAGCAGGGTGAACATCCAGTTGGCCATATCGGTGGCCGAGGTGTGCAGGCCGCCGCTGCCGCCATTCTCACGGTTGTAGGGGTACAGGATGTCTTGACGGGTTTGATAGCTGAGCCAGTTGCTGGTGACAAAGGGCTGGGCGGTATTATTGGGTTTGATGAACGACGAATGCCGCATAGCGATCCCGTTCAATACCCGCTCCTGAACATATTTTTCAAAGGGCTGGCCGGTCACTTTGCAGATCATATCGGCCAGGATATCGTAGTTGTAGGGGGATCGTTTAACACGTGACCCAGGCACCTTAAAGTCAGGTTGCTGGGCGGCTATGCTGCGCGTGGTGGTCTCGGGAGCGTTGGGGGCAAAGGTGGGGTTATCCCACATGATGCTGTAATGCTGTATGCCCGAGGTATGAGTAAGCAGGTGCTTAACGGTAACGTTCTGGTAGTTGTCCCCACCCATTTTGAAGTAGGGCAGGTAGGTGATCACCGGCTTGTCAAGTCCGATCTTGCCTTCATCGGCCAGTTGCAGCACGGCCAATGCCAATAGCGGTTCTGATAGACTGCCGGCCATAAACGTAGTGTTAGGCGTAAAAGCCTTACCGCTGCTATCGGCATGGCCCATGGCGGTACTGAAGATGCTGTCACCTTTAACGATAGCCACCGAGAGGCCCGGCAAGCCGGCATTTTCATAATAGTTGTTGATGAAGTGTTGCAGGCTATCCCTTTGCTGGGGTGCAAATGCACTCGGGCGCGCCACGGGTAAGGGCTTTGAGCAGTTGGTGAGCACGGTCACAGCCATGAACAGGAACGGACACATGAAGTACCGCGCTATGGTCTTTCTTCTCATAGGTACAAGGATCAATTGGTATATACATGAGCTTGGTCGCGCATGCAGGGGCATGGCGGGTCAGGCGGTCATTTCGGCAGATCAGTAATGGATACCTGGGGGGATATCGGGTAATTGGTTACGACCAAAATAATGGATAATTCAACCCAATGTCAAGAGGTTTTACTAAATAAAATACTGATATACAATGTATTGTAAGGATGGTGATACGGTTGATGAACGTTCGGCTTAACACTGATAATGCTGCATTTGAAGCAGAAAGCATCGTTTTGACCTGAAGCTGCGATACGTTAAAAGAACATTGAAAAAAGATGGATCCCTGGTGAGATCAGGTAGTAAAAAGCGGGATCATTGATCTTTGACCACACCGCAAAGTTGTAGGAAGAAGGTTGCGGATGATACCCCGGTTCAAAAAGTAGTTAACACACCAAGAGGCTTGTCCTTATGCAGGAAAGCCTCTTGACGGTCATTTATTATTAAAAGTAAAGATCTGGTGAGCTGAGCAGCAGGTCAGGCCCTGGCGATCAGTAAAAATACGATGGCTACCAGCACCAGGCTCAGCCACGACCATACGGGTTTGGCTTTTCCGGCGGTCTCGAATTTGTATCCTGTCCAGTATTTTTTTCTTCTGTAACCTGGTATATTAGCTGTTTTAGAGATGATCGGTCTTTCAGTGTGCGTTATCATATATCACGGGCATATCATTCGCATTATTGTACGATGCATTTTCCGAAATGTTTTGGAGTGTTGTTAATGTTAATATGGGCTTCATATCAGCATAACAAGCCTGAACATGGTCAATAATGGTTGGTTGATGAACAGTAATTAATGAGTATTGTTTCGGCTTATTTTAAAATAATAAACGGCCTTAGCGGCTTGCAATGGTCATCCGGTAACGTTTGATGATAAGATAGGCCACCCAAAGGCCGATAATGGACGCACTGACGAACATCGGGAACACACTTTTTGCATGTGGATGGGTACGGTATAAATAGATAGCGATCGCAAAGCCGATAGCGGCCACGATCAGTCCCACGGTTATCTGGAATTTGGAAGGTTTAACGGTCATTATATATTGTTTAGGGTCAGTAAGTTAGTAATTTTCTGTATTTCCTTTATCACCTTTTTACAACCTGCAGAAGTAGGGTTCTTTCAACAAAAAAGCCCCGCATCATTGCGATGCGGGGCTTAATAGCATATTATACTTTATGGAACCATATTATTTAGCCAGGCCAGCTTCGGCCAATAAAAGCAGCAAGGCGCGTTGGGTGGCCTGGTAGGCTTTGCCATCATCCAGGAACCACTCGCCCAGGGCATGTGCCCCGCCCGAGCGGCCGCCGCTCCCTATGGTCACAGCAGGTATTCCTTTCGAGATCGGAATGTTGGCATTGGTCGAACTGACGCTCAGGCCCGGTTCCACACCAAAGTAGCTGGTGGCGGCAATGGTGCGCTGCACGAATGGTGTGTTAGGATCGCCTGAACCTGATGGACGGTCACCCACCATTTTAACCTCTACGGTAAGGTCGGGGCCGCGCATCTTCATGGCGTTCTCCTCTTTTAAAGCTTTTTGTACGGCGGCTTGTAACAGCTTATCCATACCGGCCACCCGTTCGGGGCTTTCTGATCGCATATCCACCTCCATCCATGATTCAAATGGGATCGAGTTCACCGACGTGCCACCGCCGATCACGCCCACATTGTAGGTAGCGCGTACGCCGGGTGTGCGCACCAGTTTGTCGGCATCGGTGGTCCAGTAATGGATGGCGCGGCCCAGTGCATTATGCGGATTGGCCAACCCGAACGCGCCCGACGAGTGTCCGCCCAAACCTTTGTAAGTGATCTTATAACGGTGCGATCCCAAACCGCGATGAACGATGCTGTTCAAACCGGTGCCATCTACCGCTATATAACTATCGATCTTGCCGGGGCCTTTATCGCTGAACAGGTTCTTCACGCCACGCAGGTCGCCCTGGCCTTCCTCGCCCACGGCACCAATAAATAACACATCATCATCGGTCTCGATCCTATTCATCTCCACCGTTTTGAGCACGGTAAGTACTACGGCCAGTGCGCGGGTATCATCGGCTATGCCTGGTGCATATAAGGTATCGCCGCGGTGCTTGATCTTCACGTCGGTCCCTTCAGGGAACACCGTATCCAGGTGGCCTTCCAGCACTACGGTACGTTTGCCTTTTTTGCCCTTACGTTTAGCGATCACGTTACCCACGGCATCTATCCAAACCGAGTCGGCACCGGCGGCCTTCAACATCTCGGCATATTTTTTACCGCGCTCGGTCTCTTTGTAAGGCGGTGCAGGTATCTCGGTGAGCAGCACATGGTCCTTCAGGGTTTCGGGCTGTAGGTCAACAATGGTTTGGAACGCTTTTTTGACCACCGGCTTGCCAGCCAGTGCGTCGATCTGCTGCGTGTAAGCTTTGCCGGCCGTTGCTTTGGCGGGTTTGCCTGAATCCTCTTGTGCAAGGGCGGTAGTGCCCATGCCTAGTAAGAGCAGGCTGGTAAGTAAAGATCTGTTCATAGTATGCTTAGTTAGTTTGGAGTTAATGTTAAGCGTAGATGCGATCACATGGTCTCCACCTCGTCGGGGTGGCGTGGGTGCCAAATAGCATAGTAGTAAATGAGGCAGGCCAGGCCCGAAAGGAAGGGGATGAGCGCCAAATGCTTGTAAGTGACCGTACCGAATACGATGCGAGCATCAAAGTGCAGGAACTCGCTGATCATCCAATACGAGTTGGCCGTGATCCACAGCGTGATGGCCAGGTTATGGCAAAGTTCGGACATCATGCCCCGCGTACGGTAAGCGATCACAATGGAAATGAGCAGCGTTGGGAAGATCATGATGATCCCTAACGGCTGCCAGATCAGGCACCAGCCAATATCCTTAAGCAGCCAGAAAACGATATGCAGGTTCTCCATTTTGCGGTACTTGAGGGGTATGCTGTACTGATCCATTCAGCTAAAATAAAAACATTGGGCAACTTTTGAGTGGGTGCCCACACTGCGGATGGTATAGTAACAAGATCTTTATGTATAAAAAGCTACATTTGATCAGTATCACTCCTTAACACCGTGCAGTACCTGTTCATCATCGAGATATTGGGCACCATAGCCTTCACCATTTCTGGCGCGCTGGCCGCTATTGAAAAAAAGCTCGACCTGTTCGGCGTGTTAACGCTGGGCTTTGTGACCGCCATTGGCGGCGGTACCATACGTGATGTATTGATCGGCAATACCCCCGTAAGCTGGATGCGCGACCTGACCACCCCGCTGGTGATCCTGGGCGCCGGACTATTCACCATGGTGTTTGGGCGCTACCTGCAAAAGCTGCGAACCACATTGTTCCTGTTCGATACGCTCGGGTTGGCTCTGTTCACGGTAACCGGGATGAAGAAGGGGCTCGACCTGGAGTTGAACCATGGGATATGCGTGGCGCTGGGTACCATTACCGGTTGCTTTGGCGGTGTGCTGCGCGATACATTGACCGGACAGATCCCCGCCCTGTTCCATACCCGCGAGATATACGCCACCGCCTGCATACTGGGCGGTAGCATCTATTTTGGCAGCCTGCACTTTTTACCTGCACAAGCCGCCGAGACCATAGCTATCGTAGTGATCTGCACTACGCGCTTGTTGGCCGTACGTTACGATTGGAAATTGCCCATGGCGAAGCCCCTGTAGTTATGGTATCGGCAAGAGAACCAATGATCAAGGCTGCTTGTCTGCATCATTCAGTGATCCGTTGAACAAATACTGGTTAATACCTTTCGTGTAACTATATATTCCGGGTGTGTTCTGATCGAGCGTAAATATCTTATGCTGAAACTTACTGGCTTTGAAATACGAATCAATAAAAAAATTGATCAGGATAGCGTTATCGTTGCGCCATTTGAACAAAGCAACAACGGTTGGTTCGTACGTAAGGCTGGCGGCATTCACAAAAACGGTATCGCTAAGCCGTCCGTTATCGAGTTGACCGTGGATCTTTGCGTCTTGTATCGCATTGCTGTTCTTATCGTTGACCTGAGAGATGAGCTCAAAAAAGCTTTTCTTGTAATTATTCTGAATCTGATAGCTTGCGGTACCAGGGTATACACGCACCTTTTTAGAGAAATTTGATGAACCTCTTGTCATGGTTATGGTGAAGATGCCACCCTTTGCATAGCTATGTTGGGTAGTTCCTGAAGTGGTCCCATAATTTCCATCGCCGTAACTAATGGTATAACTTGCGCCGGAATTAGCGCCTGGAACTATCTGTAGTTCCTGACCAATGTAAACGTTCTGTGCACTTAACGTAAAGTCAGGGGCTACATCGTTGTCATCTTTTTTGCAACCGACCAAAGCGATCATCGCACACACTGTGACCAAAATTCTTTTCATGTGATAATTTTTATGTTGTGGTTAAATATACCACAGTAAATTAATTATTACAGAAAATAACTGCATCAGCAGTATAAGATATCAGTTACGAAGACGATCGAATGGCCTGTTGAAGTTAATTTAGAGCTATCTTTCCAAACCATCTATCAGTTTATAAAAAACGTTGAAAATGCTATGAAGATAGGCTGGGTCGGTCACTCCGTCGTTGATGTTTAGTTCGAGGAAGGGATATTCCACATCGTCCACCGTGCGGTGATGGATTCCGAGGTCAAAATCTTCTAACCCGGTCAGTACGCGGCGCACCTCGTCATCAGCGAATAGCTCCACCAGTTTTTCGCGGGCGTTGGTCTTGATCACCACATGATCGTCCAGTTCAGGGTAGCCGGTCACCACATCCTCCAAACCGAAGAACTTACCAATGCTGTCTAAAAAGTCCTCATCATGCAGCGCGAACCTGAAACCCGGGCTCACATGCAAAGGAGAGGTGATACGGGTAAGGGCCGAACCACCTTCAAAACCACCACCCAGGTCAATATCGATGTACAGCGCCACCCGGTGCTGGCCATCATCAAGCAATGCATCATAACCTAACACCTCACCGTCTACGGTAAGGTCGCGTTCAATGGTGTCCCATATCTCTTGTTTTGTTCCGGTGATGATCTTCTGCTCTTCCATAATGATGGTGTTTCTTGATTAACACCCTGCATCAAATAATGTTCATGGCTGGTTCTTCGGCATATTTTTGTAGCTTTCGGTGTTCGTAACTAATTCCCAACGGTCATGGTGGGAACCACCCAGAGATGCAGCAACGCTTAGTCAATATCACTCGTCATTTAAAGGCCGTTTTTGGCGGATCGATCGGTAACCTGGTCGAGTGGTACGACTGGTATGCTTATTCGGTGTTCTCGCTGTACTTTGCCGGGTCGTTCTTCCCCAAGCAAGACCAGACCGCTCAACTGCTCAACACGGCAGGTATTTTTGCCATTGGGTTTTTGATGCGCCCGGTAGGCGGATGGCTCATGGGCACCTATGCCGACCGCAAAGGCCGCAAGGCAGCACTGACGCTGTCGGTATTGATGATGAGCGCCGGATCGTTGATGATCACCATCGTACCTACCTACGGTGCCATTGGGCTGGCCGCACCGGCCATACTGGTACTGGCCCGTATGCTGCAAGGCCTAAGCGTTGGCGGCGAGTATGGCGCCGCGGCCACCTACCTGAGCGAGATCGCGCCACCTCACCGGCGAGGTTTGTATTCAAGCTTCCAGTACGTGACCACCACCATGGGGCAACTGGCCGCGCTGCTGATCCTCATGATCCTGGAGCGCTGGTTGCTAACGCCCACCCAGCTGACCGATTGGGGCTGGCGGATACCTTTTGGTATAGGTGCTGTGCTGGCCGTATCGGCCCTGTACCTGCGCCGTAGCCTGCAGGAGACCGACTCCTTCCGCAACGCAGAGGTGCAGGAAGAAAAGCGCGGTACCTTTGCCGAACTGCGCAAGTATGGCACCGAGGTAAGGCTCATCGTGGGCATCACCATTGGGCTTACGGTGTGCTATTATACCTTCTCCACTTATATTCAAAAGTTCCTGGTCAATACGGCCGGTTTCAGTAAGCAAGATTCGACGCTGATCACCACCTTGTCGCTCGTCGTATTCATGTTGGCCCAGCCTTTTGCCGGTATGCTGGGCGATCGGGTAGGGCGCAAACGTATCATGGTGATCTATGGCGTGCTTGCATTGATCACCACTGTACCTATCCTGATGTTGCTGGGTACCACCAAAGAGGCTTGGCAAGCCACCCTGCTGATCACCGCAGCGTTGTGTATCCTGAGCTTGAACACCTCGGTATCGGCCATCGTTAAAGCCGAATTGTTCCCCGTCAATGTGCGGTCGTTAGGCGTGAGTTTTCCTTATGCCTTCATCGTGGCCCTCTTTGGCGGTACCGCCGAGTACGTGGCCCTGTTGTTCAAGAAACTGAACTATGAGCAGGGCTTTTACTGGTACATCACGGCCTGTATAGTGGTGTCGTTAGTGGCGAGTATGCGGATGAGTGGGAGGAAGGTACAGGGAAGGATGTAAGCGTTTTTGCTTGTCGATCGTTCACGGCTTCTGGGCCGCGCGAAGCACACGCAGCACGCGTGCGCCAGCAAAAGAAGCGATCATGTTCTATTCCCCTCTTGAGAGGGGCAGGGGTGTGTCTATCAAAGCGAAAAGTTCTTTTGTGGTAAAGACAGAAGAACAAAGCCATAGCATAGCGGCGAATGAGCGCCACCAAGCGATCAGTGAACAACATGTTTGATTCTAACGAGGCTGCTTGTCCTCGGCAGAGATGGCTTTGTGCCTCGCCATGACGGGGTAGGAGATGCCTCGCCATGATGTGGGTGATACGCCTGTCATTTAAGGCCCTCCCTCCCGGGGAGGGTTAGGGTGGGGCTGTTTCACGCCTGTAACAAAATTCCCCAACTTTCCCCACTTTTCGTCATTGCGAAATTCGTAAAAACCCAACTTTTTTAAGAAAAAGCATACAAAAAGCCGAAATGTAACACCAAATTTAACAGTGAAACACCTGAATGTAACACTTGCAGCAGATTCTCCACGACCGATAAATTAAAACAAAGGCTGTTCTCATCGCTTTTTATGGAAATGATAATTGCAAAAAGCCATGGCAACAGATAACCAAAATAACGTACCCATCAACGAGGAAGAGGACCAAAAGGCATCGACCCGCGACCCTCAGGATACCACTTTAGGCTACACCCACGACACCGAGAACAAAGAGGCCGGTGAAATGGAAGCCGTTCAGCATGCCTACGACGCATCGACCCCATCTTACGAGCTGGATCTGGACAAAGGCATAGCCGATAAAGAAGAGGAATAGGTGAGGGCCAAGAGTTAAGAGCCAAGAATCAAGATGGATTCCTTGGAACTAAAAAAGGCGTATTCAGTAAAGAATACGCCTTTTGATATATCTGGGCTCCTGCTTGTTGGTTCTTGCCTCTATATTAATACTGCAAGAATGGATAGCGGTAATCCTTAGGCGGGTCGAAAGTCTCTTTGATGGTACGTGGCGATACCCAACGTAACAGGTTAAGCATCGAGCCGGCCTTATCGTTAGTACCCGAACCTCTGGCACCGCCAAATGGCTGCTGACCAACCACCGCGCCGGTAGGTTTATCGTTGATGTAGAAGTTACCGGCAGAGTTGCGTAAACGCTCGGTAGCTGTGGTGATGGCATAACGGTCTTGTGCAATGATCGAACCGGTAAGCGCATATGGTGATGTGGTATCGATCACTTCCATGATCTGCTCGTACTGGTCGTCCTCGTAAACATAAACGGTCAGTACCGGGCCGAACAACTCAGTGCACATGGTCACATATTTAGGATCTTGTACCTCGATCACGGTCGGCTCCACAAAGTAACCTACCGATTTATCATAACCACCGCCGGCAATGATCTGCACTGATGGATCAGCTTTAGCATCATCGATGTATTTGGCCAGTTTGTCAAAAGAGGCTTCAGTGATCACCGCGTTGATGAAGTTACCAAAATCTTCGGTAGGGCCCATTTTAAAGGTGGCCAGGTCGCGTTGCATATTCTCTTTCACCGCAGGCCATAACGACTTAGGTATGTAGGCGCGTGAGGCAGCCGAACATTTTTGTCCCTGGTATTCAAAGGCACCACGTAGCAAGGCTACACTAACCACATCGGCGTTGGCGCTTGAATGGGCCAATACAAAGTCCTTACCGCCGGTCTCTCCCACGATGCGTGGGTAGCTGCGGTAGTTGGCTATGTTGTTACCGATGGTCTTCCATAATTCCTGGAAAACGTGGGTAGAACCGGTAAAATGTAGACCGGCAAAGTCAGGATGCTTGAAAATGATATCGCCAGCCACCGGACCATCAACACTGATCATATTGATGACACCGGCAGGTAAGCCGGCCTCAATGAACACTTCCATGATCACGTTAGCGGCGTAGATCTGCGTAGGGGCAGGTTTCCAAACCACCACGTTACCCATCATGGCAGGGGCAGCGCAAAGGTTGCCGGCAATGGCGGTAAAGTTAAAAGGCGTGATCGCGAACACGAACCCTTCCAGCGGGCGTTGCTCCAAGCGGTTCCAGATACCTTTGCTCGATATAGGCTGCTCAGCGTAGATCTCGGTCATGTATTGCACATTGAAGCGCAAAAAGTCGATGAACTCGCAGGCCGCATCGATCTCGGCCTGGTAGGCGTTCTTTGACTGGCCCAGCATAGTGGCTGCGTTGATCTTGGCACGGTACGGACCGGCCAGCAGGTCGGCAGCTTTTAAAAATATAGCGGCACGCTGTTCCCATGGCAGGGCTTCCCAATCGGCCTTGGCGGCCAGGGCAGCGTCAATAGCAGCTTTTACGTGGCTGGCATCACCCTCGTGGTAAGTGGCCAGCAGGTGTTTATGGTCGTGCGGAGGATGTACTTCCAGCGTTTTGCCGGTGCGCACTTCCTGGCCACCAATGTACATCGGTATATCAATCACTTTGGAACGGCCTTCGGCCAGCGCAGCCTGCAAGGCCACACGCTCAGCACTTCCCGGACCATAGTTCAATACCGGCTCATTAACGGGGGCCGGCACATTAAAGAATCCTTTTAACATAGCTAAATCTTGAGACCGCAAAGATAAGGCTAAATGTGCAGATGTGCGAATGTGAGGACAGGCAGATACATCATCTTGACAATGCGATGCTATATCCTCGCCTCATAGTCATCACGCACGTGCTGACTGATGTAGGTGCTTAAGCCACGGCCTGCTTCGGCAAGTCGTTTCATGTCTTCAACGGCCACTTTGCCGGGCTTGTGGTAGGTGTACAGGTACATGTCGCCGCTCCTGAACTCCACAGCGATATGGTCAGTGCCTATGCGGTAAGCCACCACTCCGGAGTTGCCTGACAGGTCTCTGTAACGGGTCATAATAATAGTACAGCCCGGTTATTGTTCTGTTTTAGCTATTTCTTGGCTTCACCTGTCAATACGATGTTAGGGCGCGGCGGTGGTTGCATATCATCGCCAATGTAAAAGCTGGTATGTGGAGGCTGGTTGTAGGCCACATTTTGCCAGGCGATACTGAGGCGATATTGTGGGTCATGCATAAAAGTGTAAAAGCGGTTCCTGGCGGGTATGGTAGTGGTAAATATCCGGAGCTCCTTGCCGTCGCGCGTGGCGTATATGGCCTCTTCGCGCCAATCGCCCAAAATGTCGCCGCTCAATACTGGGTTTTGCTTAGTGCCGTTGTTGCTTACGCAGTCATATTTTGAGGCATCGAAGAGTACTTCAGCTTTTGAGTCCTGGTAATTCCATTTGGTGATGCGTGTTCCGTCGAGCAATTCGCTCAGCAGGTCATCATCCCAAAATATGCCAAAGTTCACTGACGGTGTACGGTCTGATATCTTGTTGCCTTTCACATCGAACATGCCACTGACCCCGGCGCCGGCCACCCATGATTCATAGCCCCTATAACGCGGGTCAACGTTCAATGATAATCCGCGGCCAGGTCCTTCGCCATCTTCACCGGCCTGTACCGATGCCTTTTTCCAAATGAACTCGCCTGTTCGGGCATCCCTGAAATTGGCACCGGCATCACCAAAACGTTCCTGTATATCGAACACCTCCAGGCCGGGGCGGTCGGGATTAAGGTCTGAAACGTGCAGCGCATCGGCATGCCCTGTTCCGGTGGAGTACAAACCCTGGCCATTATCGTCAAGCACCATGGCGCCGTAAATGATCTCGTCCTTGCCGTCGTGATCCACATCGGCAATGGTCAGGTTGTGGTTCCCTTGTCCACGGAAGGGCTTGTTCTTTGAATTGGCGTCACTATCAAATACCCAGCGTTGCTTCAACTTGCCTTGCTCAAGGTCCCACGCAGCTACTACGGTACGGGTATAATATCCACGGCACATGATCAGGCTTGGGTGCTTACCATCTAAGTAGGCTATGGCTGCCAAAAAGCGCATGCCACGGTTACCATAGCTATCGCCCCAAATAGCTTTTATCTGCTCCGGAGTGGGTTCCTGTGTGTCAGGGTGAAGAGCGGGTACATAATTGGTAGTATTGATGGCGGCTCCGGTGAGCCCGTTGAAAACGGTCAGGTATTCAGGTCCGCGCAAAATGTGGCCGTCCGCGTTGCGCCAGGTCTTGGTGCTGTCGCCGATCACGTTGCCCTTGCCATCAATGGTACCGTCCGCAGTTTTGCAGGCCACCTCGGCCTTGCCATCGCCATCAAGGTCATACACCATAAATTGGGTGTAATGAGCACCTTCGCGTATGTTGCGACCCAGGTCGATGCGCCAAAGCATGGTGCCATCAAGTTTGTAGGCTTCTAAGATGGGGTTGGAGGTAATGCCTTTGTGCGAATTATCATGACCACGGCCTACCTGGTGTAAAATGATCTCGTATTCGCCATCGCCATCAAGGTCGCCTACAGAGGCATCGTTAGGGTGGTAGCCAGCCATAGTATTTAACGGAACGGATAGGTAAGGCTGATCACCAGCACCAACCTTTAAAAGGAACGGGGCGCTTGCCTCGCCTTCAACGCCGTTGATCACCGGCTTCACAAAATAGCTTATGATAGCGGTGGTATCGGTGAGGTGGTCGGTGTGATCGGTGGTCTTGGTCAATGGTCGGTCGTTGAGCTTCACAGTCGCTTTGCCTGGGCTGCTGCGATAAAGGTTGAAAGCGATATCGATAGGGTCGGTGCCTAACATGCGCCAGCCTATATAGATGTTGCCATGGCCTTTGTTGATGGCCACCACCCCGCGGCCAAGCCTTTCCATGGCGCGTTGGGCTAATAGGGTAGAAGTTGTGCAGGTGAATATGAAAAGTAAGATCGCGGCTGATCTTAGTAGTGATCTCATCGATGTAAAATAGTTGTTCGGTTTAAAGCTATAGGTAGCAGAGGTAGCAACCGTGATGCACTGTCCGGTTCTTGTGTAACGATCGCGAGATAAGATCTGACGCCCGTTGCAGGTCGGGATCAAAAAACACGCAGGCTGTGTGTATGTTATGCCATTTAAGTTTTATTATTGCATCATATATTATTGATACGCATATGTTAAAGGTCAACAAAAGCCTGATCCTGTTCAAGGTTATGATGTACATGATGTTGTTTGGTGCCAAAGCGCAAACCGCACAACTGGATGTTGACCGCTTATATGCCAAATACAAAGGGCAGACCGAAACAGTGATATTTGCCGGCGACCGCGAGATCAATGCCCACGTGCTGATCAATTACAATAGCCACAACAAGCCTTACCGCATCATCATTTATGGTGAAACGGCTGCCGACGCCGCTATGGAATCGCTTATCGGCGATCTGTGTGCCGCTAAAGAAAAAGCCGGTTACAAACGTGTTCCGCATACTACGGTGGTCAATTTTGATCAAAAGGGAGCATATGAAAATAATATAGAGGTTCGTGCTTATGAAAAGGGTTCACAGTATGCCAGGTACGGCATCAAAGAAGCCGAGAAACGTAACCAGGCTCTGCAAGAGAATACTACCGAACGATACTCAAGCGACTTTTTTTACTTCGAAGTGGGTGATATGACCCGCAAAAAGAACCGTAAGCCCGAGAAGTTCGACTTCTGACCTACAGGTGTGCTCAACTCATTGATCTGTAATATTTGTTAAGCAAAACTTTATTTTTACGAAAGATCGGCGATCATATTATCTATCTGTTACAATATTTTAGATAGTTAGGCGGTTATGCTGTATATTCGAACAGTGTTCAACAACATGCACAAGGTCGTTACATGAAAAACATCTGCTTCATCATCATTGGTTTTTTATTGATCAACGTAGCTGTGGCTCAAACCAAGACTGCTGGTCCGGAACTTGATGTTGACCGTGTATATAACTTGTATAAAGACACCAGCGATATCGTGATCAAAACGGGTGGCAAGGAGATCAAAGCTAAGATCAAAGTGAGTAAGAACGCTTATGATAAACCTTACTCAGTGATCTGCTACGGCGAGGCCGATGCCGATATGGATGAGGCGTTGCAGAAGTTAAAAATAGATCTGGGTGTGGCCAAATTACAGGCCGGTTATAAGCAATCACCTGGTACGTTCCCGGTAACTTTTAACCCTACCGGTAGTTATGAGCATGTGATCAAGATCTCGTATTTTCAAAAAGGTGGTCAGTCGGCTAAGTATGGCATACAAAAGGTGATGTATAACGATCAGGATGTGAACGGCCTGCGATCACCCCGCCACGTGAGCGATTTCTTTTATTTCGAGGTGTGTGACGAAGGTCGCCGTAACGCCTCTAAGGCTGAGGATAAGTTCGTTTTCTAAATAAGCCTCCTTTCCTGACTTTCTTTCTGTTCAAGTAACCGGCGCTTATTGCGTCTCCCATCCGTAATTACGTATCTTTAGCGGTCCAAAATCGATTATGAAGTATTTGCGGTGGTTACTACTCCCTTTCTCCATAGTTTACGGCCTGGTGGTGATGATGCGCAACTGGCTGTATGATGCCGGGCTGTTCGAGAGCCGATCGTATACCAAGCCGGTGATCAGCGTAGGTAACCTTGATGTTGGGGGCGCAGGTAAAAGTCCCATGACCGAATACCTGATCAGGATGCTTAAGAACGATCACCGTTTGGCTACCCTGAGCCGCGGTTATGGCCGTGCTACCAAAGGCTTTGTTTTGGCCGATGCGATCACGGGTGCCACCGAACTGGGCGACGAACCGGCTCAATTCAAGCAAAAGTTCCCTGATGTTACCGTCGCCGTTTGCGAGAAACGCACCGTAGGCATTGAGCGGTTATTGCCACAGCACGATGTGGTGCTGCTTGATGATGCTTACCAGCACCGCGCCGTTAAGCCGGGGTTCAGCCTTTTGCTTTTTGATCACGGACGGCTAAGCGGGCCGCAGCTATTACTACCGGCAGGCAACCTGCGCGAGCCGTTCGTGGGCCGCTACCGCGCCGATGTGCTGGTGGTGACCAAGTGCCCGGCTAATCTTACCGAGGTGCAGCAGCAAAAAGCTTTGCAAAAATTAAAACCTTTAAGCTACCAGCAGGTATACTTTACGTCCATCAGCTATATGCCTTTGCAGGATATATATGGTAAAAGGAAAGGTGAACTACCGCCCGCCGGAAGCAAGATATTTGTGCTGACGGGTATTGCCAACTCCGATCCGCTGATCGGTCATTTAAATTACTTGCAGCTTGAGGTGGTGCATCATAATTATCCTGACCACCATCAGTTCAGCTTAAAAAATATTACTAAACTTGCAGCAGATCTGCAACATAACGCCCCGCCGGGCACCATGGTCATCACTACCGAAAAGGATGCCCAACGCCTGCGCCAGCCCGAATTATTGCCGCATGTGGAGGCTTTACCTATCTATGTGCTGCCTATCGGTGTTATGTTCTTGAACGATGCTGAAAAGCGATTTAACGAAACCATACAGAACTATGTTAGACAGTATTGAACGTACCGCATCCTATATAAAAAGCCGCATAGGCGACTTTGAACCCGAAGTTGGGATCATTTTAGGCACTGGCCTTGGCGGGCTGGTAAAAGAGATAGCCGTTGAAAAGCAGTTACCTTATTCCAACATCCCGGGCTTTCCTATATCAACGCTGGAGTTCCACTCGGGCCGTTTGATATTTGGCGAACTGGCCGGTAAAAAAGTGGTGGCCATGCAAGGCCGCCTGCACTATTACGAAGGTTACAGCATGCAGCAGATCACCTTCCCGGTGAGGGTGATGAAGATGCTGGGCATTAAAACCCTGTTCGTATCCAACGCCAGCGGTGCGCTTAACCCGGCCTTTAAAAAAGGCGACCTGATGGTGATCGATGATCACATTAATCTGCAGCCTACCAACCCGCTGGTGGGTACCAATCATGACGAGTTAGGCCCACGTTTTCCAGACATGAGCGAGCCTTATGACCTTGGCCTGGTACAAAAAGCATTACAGATCGCTGCCGACAACAATATTACCTGCCATCGAGGAGTTTATGTAGCGGTTATGGGACCTAACCTCGAGACCAGGGCCGAATACCGTTACCTGCGCATCATTGGTGGCGATGCCGTGGGGATGAGTACCGCACCCGAGGTGATCGTGGCTAACCACATGGGTTTGCCGGTGTTCGCTATTTCGGTATTGACCGATGAGGGTTTCCCTGATCAGTTGAAGCCGGTATCGATAGAGGAGATCATTGAGGTGGCCAATAACGCCGAACCTGATCTGACCTTTATCATGAAGGAACTGATCGCAGGATCATAGCCCACTACTGATCCTCCCCGGTGGGGAGATACATAATGAATTAGATGCCAGCAAGGTTCTCTCCATTACGAGAGGACCTTGCTGGTTCACAGATACACTCAATGCTCAAAGGGCTGAAATACTTTTTTTTAACGTTGCTGCTGGCCGCGCTGGGGCATACGGCATTTGCACAGATACCTGATGTGCCTTACGGTACCGATACCTTGCGTGGTGCGCGCCCGGCGCAATCCATCGATAGCGTGCGCAAGCGATTGGAAGGTGATAAGGATACCGTGATCTACAGTGCCAAGTATGTGAAGGTGACCAATGAGCGTTTACTCAACGATAGTACGCAGGTGTTCCCTATCGATACCGGCCTCACCAACTTTGAGAACTACACTGCGCTGATGCAACCGCGCAGTCCGCGTATCCACTTAGGTAATACGGGTTTGCCGCAACGCGCATTACTCTTCGAGCCGGCCAAAACGGTGGGTTTCGATGTTGGCCTGCACTCGCTTGATGTGTACATGATGGGTCCGCAGGATGTCAATTACTACCGCGCCAGGGTGGCTTATACCAACCTTTCCTTCTTTAGCGGCGCATTCAGTAACTCCAATGCAGATCAGGTGTTCAGGATGGTGCACACGCAGAACATCAAGCCTAACTGGAACTTTACGGTCAACTTCAACAATACCGGGTCGCGCGGTTATTACCGCAGGCAGAACGTGAGCGACCTGAATGCGGCCATCTCTACCTGGTATGAGTCGAAGGGCAAGCGATATAACTTGTTAGGGACTTTGTTCTTCAACAACATCCGCACCCCGGAAAGTGGCGCCATATTGAATGAAAGTGTATTCACCACCGGCTCGCTTGATAAGCAGCAGGAAGCCGTACGATTGAACAACTCGTACACCAATCACCGCAATAATGGTTTCTATCTGAAGCAATTCTATTACGTGGGCCGCATCGATACCATACAATCGGCCAGTAAGGAGGTAGCCAAGATATTGCCTACCCAGCGCGTGGCTCATACCTTTTTCTACAACATTCAAAAGTACAGGTTCAGGCAAAACGAGCCAGATACGTATAAGGCCTTCCCTGATTACTATTTTAACAACGACATCTCGCAGGATTCTATCGCGGTCACCAGTTTCCGTAACGAGTTCTCGTACAGTTTTTATTTGAGAGGCCGCTCGGTAAGCTTTGTGAAGAACGAAGTGAAATTGGACGTTGGTCTTACCCACGACCTGTTCCACTTTAACCAGTACGTGAACGACTCGCTGGTGAACAACCTGCGTGATCAGGTGCGCCGCGTGCAGGGCAAGACCTACCAGAACATCAAACTGAACGCTAAGTTCAGCTACCGCTTCAGCGACCGCGTATTGCTTGATGGTGATTTCCAGCAGGTGGTGACCGGTTATAACTTTGGCGATTATTTGTACGATGCCAAGCTTACCCTGGCCGGCGGTCAGCGTGCAGGCAAGATCATTTTAGGGGCCTATGCTCAAAATAACGAAGCCCCGCTGATCTTCAAGAACTGGATATCGAACCACTACGTTTACACCAATACCGACATAGGCAAGCAGCAGATCAATAACTTCTCTTTCAATTACATCAATGATAAATATAAGTTCGATGTAAAGGCCGAGTACTTTTTGATAAGCGGTTATCAGTACTTCGCCTCACAAACCCCGGGTGGGATAGACGCAGCACCCGCGCAGCTCAATTCGCCTATGAACCTGCTCAAGCTTGCTGCCGGTAAACGTTTTGACTTTGGCCGCTGGCATTTTGAGGATTACCTGGTGTACCAGCAGTCTGATTACCAAAGCACTATTCGTACGCCGCAGCTGTACAACTACTTTAATTTCTGCTACACCAAAATGTTCTTCAAGGTACTGGATGCTGCCATGGGCGTTAACGTACGCTACAATACCCGTTACCAGGCGCCTAATTACGCCATTGGCATAGGTCAGTTCTATAACAGTGCCGACCTATCGTTCTATACCTACCCGGTGATCACGCCGTACATAAAGGCCACGCTATTCCGTACCAACCTTTTTATCATGTATGACTATGCCAATCAGGGCCTGCAAAGCAACGGGTACTACACCGTGAACCGCTACCCCATGCCCGACAAGCAACTCAAGTTCGGTGTGAGCTGGACGTTCTATAATTAAAAGCTGAGGTTCGTTGATCTGCTCCTAAGCTAACTTCTGTGATAGCCAACGGAGATAAAGTATATAGCCCAAAAAAGGTAAGAATATGATGGCTAATAACCATAGGGTGTACTGCGTGGTCGTAATGCGAGCATCTCTTACCACATTACTAACGCAATATCTGACAATGATGTAAAGATAAATGACCAGTAGGACAGAGAGGATGTTCATAAGGCGGCTGTTTTATTCAATGATAAATATCTTATTCGATATTATCAAATACTTGCCCATTTCATCAGGTCTTCTGCTTCTTTTTCTTGGCAGCAGGGAACAACACATTGTTAAGGATCAACCGGTAGCCGGGAGAGTTGGGATGCAGCTTCAGGTCGGTAGGAGGATCGCCAACTGCGTGTTGATAATCTTCGGGATCGTGGCCGCCATAAAAGGTCCACTGCCCTTTACCGAACTCGCCATGAATGTAGCGGGCCTCATTTCTGGTCTTCATCTCGCCCATAATGGTCACCCCCGGTTTAATGCGGTTCTTGTTATAGGCGGTGGTGAGGCCCATAAAGCCCTTGATCACCTTGTCGTGGTTCTGGGTAAGCATACTGGGCACTACGTCCCATTTGGCCGAGAAATCGAATAGGGTAAAAAAGTCCTGATCGCGCTGCACCTGGCGGGTCATGGTCATATCAATGTCGCTAAATTGGTGCGACATTGGGTTCATATCCAAATTGAAGTTCTGGAACGCGAACGTTTGTCCGAAGTCGAGTTTGCTTTGCGCCCGCTGATCGGCCGCATCACCGTCGAACATGCTTTCGCAAATGTCAGTGTTCGATGCCGCGGCCGCTATATCGAACGTGTCGGTACCCGAACACATAGCGAATAAAAAGCCTCCATTACTACAGAAATCATGAATGTGCTGCACCACGGCCAGCTTCATTTGCGACACCTTTTTAAAACCTAATTTATGCGCCATGGCCTCCTGGCCGCGTACATCATCCTGGTACCATTGCTGGTAACGAAAGTTGCTATAAAATTTACTGTACTGACCCGTAAAGTCCTCATGGTGCATGTGCAGCCAATCGTATTTGGAAAGGTCGCCACGTATCACTTCCTCATCATACAATACATCATAGGGTATCTCGGCATATTTGAGTACCATGGTCACGGCGTCATCCCAGGGGAGTTTGTTCTTGGGAGAGTAAACGGCCATTTTGGGCGCTTTTTCCAACTTCACCACATCCATGTTCACGGAGGCCTCGCTTACTTCGGTCAGCACGCTGTTCACCTTGGCATCGGGCAATACCTCGTAGCTTACCCCACGTATCTTACATTCATCTTCCAGAGGTTTGCTGTACTTAGACAAGAAGCTACCGCCCCGATAGTTGAGCAGCCAGTTCACTTCCTCTCCGTTCTTAAGTGTCCAAAAGGCGATGCCGTAGGCTTTCAAATGGTCCTTTTGCACCGCGTCCATAGGTAACAGGATAGACGATGCCCTGCCAAGCAGGGGCATGAGCAAAAGCACGAAAGCAGTAAGTAACCTCATACCGGATCGCTAAATATAACGATAGATCACATAAACTATTATAAGTTCACGGTAATGGCCAAAATGTTTAACTTTGCCATCTTTATAAAACTCAAAAAATTATGAGCAAAGCAATAATGAGAACCGAAAAAGGTGACATGACCATCGAGTTTTACGATGCTGATGCCCCTAACACCGTGGCTAATTTTATTAACCTGGCTAAAGAAGGCTTTTACAATGGTGTTACCTTTCACCGTGTGATCCCTAACTTTGTGATACAAGGCGGCGACCCTACCGGTACCGGTGCAGGTGGTTCAGGCAAACGCATAGATTGCGAACTGACCGGTGGTAACCAATACCATGACCGTGGCGTACTGTCAATGGCGCACGCTGGCCGTAACACCGGCAGCTCACAGTTCTTTATTTGCCACAGCCGCGATAACACCGCTCACCTTGACCGTAACCACACTTGCTTTGGCAAAGTGATCGATAACGTAGAGGTAGTTGATGCTATCCGTCAGGGTGACAAGATCACCAGCGTAGAAGTAATAGAAGAATAGATAAAGGCCGTTGGTGGCCTTGACACAGAGCAGCAGTTCTTTGACTTGGGCCACCGACCTTTGAACGTTAACATAAATGAACTTACAAGCGATCGTATCAGTAGCCGGCAAACCCGGTCTGTGGAAGGCACTGGCACAGAACAAGACAGGTTTTGTGTTGGAAAGCCTTGATGACAAAAAAACTAAACTGGTAGCTAACCTGAGCACCGCCAAGCTGGCCGCTTTGGATGAGATCACCATTTTTGGCGACTACGACGATATCAAACTGACCGATGTTTTTGAGCGCATCAAAACAGCGGCCAACGTACCTGATGCCAAAGCAGATGGTAAAGCACTCCGCGAATTCTTTAGAGAGGTAGCACCTGATCACGATGAAGAGAAGGTATACGCTTCGGACATGAAGAAGATCCTTTCATGGTACTACATCCTGAAGGATATGCCGATCTTTGTTACCGAAGAGACCGCCGCACCGGTAGCAGAAGAGCCCGCTGTTGAAGAAGCTCCTGCCAACGCAGAACCCGCAACTGAGGAAGAAGCTCCGGCACCGGCCAAGAAAAAGAAGGCCGCAGCCAAAAAATAAGCAAAAAGCCCCGAACATCACGTTCGGGGCTTTTTTATGATATGGATCTAAAGGGTACATTGTTTAGCCTCACACTGTTCGGTAGCGAACTCAGGCTCAAATGTGCTATGGTGGATATCCAGGTGCAGCAATCGGTGCCGCAGGTCGTTCTTGATCTGGTCAAAGTTGGTGAACTGGTCGGGCGGGATCACCAGGTGGGCGGTAAGCGCATTCTCAGTAGTGCTGAGCGCCCAAACGTGTAAGTGATGTACATCAAGCACTCCCTTGGCTTTGAGTAGCTCAGATCTGATCTCATTGATCTTGATACCGTCGGGTACCCCGTCAAATTCCAAACGAATGCTATCCATCAGCAGGCGCCAAGTACCCAGCATGATCACCACCACGATAATGAGGCTAACCACGCTATCGATCCAGTACCAGTGGGTAAAGTAGATGATCAACCCCGATACCACCACACCTAACGATACCAGTGCATCAACCGCCATGTGCATGTAAGCGCCTTTAACGTTGAGGTCCTTCTCTTTGTCCTTCATGAATAGCCATGCGGTAACGCCATTCACCAATATTCCGGCAAAGGCTACCCAGGCCACAGTAACACCCGGTATAGGCTGAGGATGCCCGATCCTTAAAATGGCCTCATAAGCAATGATACCTACTGCTGCTACCAGTATCACCGCGTTAAGCAGTGACACCACGATGGTAGAACGCCTGAAACCATAAGTATAAGTATCACTCGCCTTCATTTTAGATAGCTTGAAAGCCAATAGGGCGAGGGCCAGGCTGGCTACATCACTCAGGTTATGGCCAGCATCGGTCAGTAAGGATAGCGAACCGTAGATCAATCCCACCGCAGCCTCTACCACCACAAAGGCCGAGTTGAGCACGATGCCTACGATAAAGGCAGTGTTCAAATGATCCAGCTTTTGCGGACCGTGGTCATGATGGTGGTGTGCGTGCGAATGATCGTGGCCCATGTAGTAAAGTTAGCTATTATTTCATTAAGCTAATGTTAGATCAGGTGTCTCAGGAATAAAGCATACAGGATCAGCAACATCAGCGCATATTTAACGGCATAGTACAGCCGCTCGTTATAAGCTTTAAGGCGTTTACCTACCAACCTGATCGAATATACGTACCGGAATGCTTTGTTGATGTTACCGGTCTTATCCTCGCCCATGTTTGGCGATGCGGCCGACGCCATCACGAACCAGCCGAAAAAGCTGTTCCATGCACGTCCGAACCAGGTCTTTACCGGGCGCTCCACATCGCAAAAAAGGATGAGGCGATCCTTATCCGTCTTATTCTCAGCATGATGAATATAGGTCTCATCGAACAGTACGTCATCGCCATCTTTCCAGGCATAACTTTGGCCATCCACCACAATGTGGCATTGGTCAGAGTTGGGGGTGATAAGTCCTAAATGATATCGTAACGATCCGGCGTAAGGGTCACGGTGCTCCATCAACTGGCTGCCCGCAGGTAGTACCGCGAACATGGCCGCCTTGATGTTAGGCGTGTTCTTGAGTAGTTCGACCGTTTTGGGGCAGTACTTTTTAGCCGATGGGTGAAAATCGCCATACCACTTTAAATAGAAACGTTTCCAGCCACGCCTGAAAAATGAGTTGAACCCGGCATCGTTGTATTGGTCCGAACCTTTGATCAGTTCGCTTTTTTCAAGCAAGATGGCCTCATCCCGAATGGTCTCCCAATTCTCTTTGAGTAATTGCAGCTGCGGGAAGTAAGAGCTGCTGATGTAAGGTTTGTTCTCCACCCCCGACAAGGCATACATAGGTACGTTGATCGGCGCCATGAAGGTAGAGTGATCGCCCAGCTGGCGTAGGAACTTGTAACGTACCTTACCCCGGTAATGTACGATCATAGTTGCCGCTATGAGCGAAAAAAGCACAAAGAATTTGAACGTGAACAGGTTGGCGATCAGGAGATGCATTGGAATGATAAATAGTTGAGCACCAAATTTATCTGATGCTCAACTATCTGTCAATAGACCTGTATTAAATTGACAGAGCGCAGATAATCGGCATTAATACTTGCCCACGATCACGCGGTACAGGTCATTCAGGTTCCAATATTTTTGAGCCAGTTGTTGTAACTCCTCAGCAGTAATGGTCCTTACCACATCGGTGTAGCGGTCGTAGTAATCGTAACCAAGGCCGGCAAAATGGATATTCTTGAACTTATCGGCATGGGAGAAAACGTTCTCTAAACTACCTAAGAGTGAGCCAAGCATATAGTTACGTACTAAGGATAGTTCCTCTTCGCTGATCAGCTCGGTCTGTAAAAGGGTCACCTCTTTCTCTATCTCCGATACGGCATCACGGCAAACATCGGCACCTACCTCGGTGGCAATGAAGAACGCCGCTCCATGGCTCAGTGAGGATATGCCCGAACCGATGCCATATGTATAGCCTTTGTCTTCCCTAATGTTAGCCATCAGCCTCGAACCAAAATAGCCACCCAATACAGTATTGAGTACCTGCAAAGCCGGGAAATCTGGGTGAGTGCGGTTCACGATGGGCAGGCCCATGCGTATGGCCGACTGCAAGGCCTCAGGCTTTTCGGTGAAATAGAACTTTTCAGGCTGTGGTACCAAAGGTGGTTGGCTGGTATCAGCAGCTTCGGGCCCATTGGTCCATTGTGCAAATGCTGAAGTGATCTGCTCCAGAATGTCGTCTTCCACCTTACCGGAGATGACCAGCGTGCAGTTGCCGGGCTGATACATTTGCTTGAAATGAGCGAGCATGTCAGCGCGCTGAAGCTGTTGGTAGTCGATCGGATCGGCAGACTGGCCATATATGGTATCGCCATACAAGGCCTTATTGAAAGCGCGACGAGCCAGCACATCATTCTTTTGCAGGCTTACCTGCAGCTTTTGCTGCTGGTTGCGCACAAAGGTCTGCAGCTCCTTTTCGGGGAACTGGCTGTCGGTCAATATATCAACGATCACCGGCAGGGTATTGGCCAACTGCCGGTTCAGCGAGTATAGGGTCAATGCCGAACGGTCGTAGCCATATTCTGCTTGCAGGAAGGCACCATAATAGTCAATGGTATCGGCGATCTGGGCCGATGTGCGCGTAGAAGTACCCTCGGTAAGCATGGTGTTCACCGCCATATTAAGCAATGGCTTACTTGGGTCGAAACGCAGGTTGCCAAATATCCACTCAATGCGTACCAGTTCCTGGTCGCCGCTGTTGAATATGTAAACCGGACAACCGTTAGGCAGGGTAGTATGTTGAGGCTTGATCAGATGGATGTGATCCACAGCCTTGAAGTCAGGAGCTTGTGTTCTGTTGAGCATGGTCATTATTTTTCGGCCAGGTAGATCAGGGTCGATGAATTCTCTTTGCGGAAGGTGGCTGCACACTGTTGCTGTATCTGTTGTGCAGTTACGGCCAGGTAGCGTTCCGTTTCATGGTTGAACTGGTCGGCATCGCCCAACAATTCAAAATAGGCCAGGTTCATGGCCTTGTCAAGCAGGGCCATCTCGGCGAACACCATGGTGCTCTCGGTCTTGTTCTTCACCTTGGTCAGTTCCTCATCGCTTACCGGGGTCGAACTGATGGTCTCCAGTTCCTTCCAAATGGCCGCCTCGGCTTCCTCTATACTGACGTTCTCCAATGGTTTACCTTCAACCACCAGCATGCCTTTATCAAAACTGCCGGTCAGGTACGCATGTATCTCGCTGAACAATTGCTGATCACGTACCAACGAGCGGTATAAACGTGATGATTGTCCGCGTGATAGGATGTCTGACGTGAGGTCAAGTGCGTAATGATCATTGTCGGTACGGGCAGGCACCTGGAACGCAATGTAGATGCTGTTAAGCGGCACCTTGGCGGTCACCGTTTCGCGGCGCTCTTCGTGCTGGTCAGGTTCTTGCGGCAGATCACGTTGATATTTTTCGCCGGCAGGGATAGGGGCGAACCACTTTTCGGCCAGTTGTTTTACCTGCTCGGTGGTCACGGCACCGCCTACCACCATGATAGCGTTCTGCGGGTTGTAGTGCTTTTTGAAGAACGCTTTTACATCCTCGATCTTTGCATGCTCGATGTGTTCGAGATTTTTGCCGATGGTTGCCCATTGGTAAGGGTGCTTTTTATACACCAGCGGACGTAAACGCAGCCAAACATCGCCATAAGGCTGATTGAGGTAACGCTGCTTGAACTCTTCCATCACCACATTACGCTGTACCTCCAGGCTTTTCTCGCTAAAGGCCAGGCTCAGCATGCGGTCACTCTCGAGCCAAAAAGCGGTCTCGAGGTTCACGGCAGGCAGGGTGATGTAGTAGTTGGTGATATCGTTGCTGGTGAAGGCATTGTTCTCGCCACCTACGCGCTGTAAAGGCTCATCATAAGTAGGGATGTTGATGGACCCGCCAAACATCAAATGCTCGAACAAGTGTGCAAAGCCGGTCTGGTCAGGGTCCTCATCGCGTGCGCCAACATCATACAATATGTTGACCACCGCCATTGGCGTAGTATTATCTTCGTGAACAACTACCCGCAGGCCGTTGCTTAGTGTAAAACGGTCGAATTTAACCATGTATATTTCAGGACGATCTTAATTGACAAAGTGCCAAAGGTAGACTTTTTGATGTACCAGATGGTAAGACAAATGCAATTATCAAATTTGCAATAACTTCCCATCATACAACCTGGAGCGCTGATACAGCCACCTCGAAGTGTTACATCAGGTGTTACATTTGGGTGTTCAAGTGTTACAAATGGTGTTACATTTCAGAAAAATGCAGCTTTTTCTTGAAAAAGTTGGGTTTTTACAATTTTCGCAAATCTAAAAAATGGGGAAATTTGGGGAATTTTGTTACATCCATGTAACACTTGTAACGATGGTTTGGGTCGACTTTTCCGCAATGCTTTTATGGGTCAACTATGCCTACCAATCAGAGGTGGCGCCTCCACCGTTGAAGCCGCTGTTGCCTGACGAACTGCTTTTGTTACCGCTACCCCAGTTACCGTATCTTTTTTCGTCCTCAACCTCTTCAATGATCTCGATATGCTTCGGTGCCGGTCGCTCTGGTGGTCGTTCATGAGTATCTTCGGTATGCGTTGGGCGGCGGACGGTCTTATGGATCACCCGGCGGATAGTGGTGTAGCTGGCAGCAGCGCGGGCACCCATCGGGCTATAGCCGTCACCCCGATACTGTAAATAGGATTCGCTTACCGACCCTTCTTTATGCTTTCCGGGGAAAAAGAGATCATGGATGAAGCTGATGATACACATCAATAGATGTAGAGCGGGCAAAAAGAATAACCATATACCAAGTCCCCATAAAATGAAGCTGAACGTAGTGTCCGCATCTTTCTCTCTTTCGACTTTTTCCAGCACCTCCGCTTTAGCGATCGAGTCCTGTTCTATCTTTTCCCTGATCGCGTCAGCCTCTTTTGCAGCAATATCAGCTTTATATGAGGCGATAGTGCCGTCGACCTGGGTGATCAGCGTCTTTACCGCATCAAAATACAACTCATGTTTTAGATCGATCTTGGTCCAGCTTAATATTTCTGCTGCTTCATTATCAGGAATGTATTTAAGCATACCGTCGGCAACTTCAAGCCGTTGCTTCCTGTCTTTAACAGACAAAACATACACCAACCCCTTTCCGTTGTTGCCTACTTTCCATTTCCGGCCTATAGCGGTAGCATAGTCCTCTATCGTATACTCGGCCGGTAAACGGTTGATCAGCACCACGGCCAGTTGTGCAGAGGTTTTGTTCTCGAGCGCACGTATCCGCTCGTTAATGAACCTGACCTGCTTTTTGGTGAGCAAATGTGCAAGGTCATTAACATAGGTGTTCTTTTGAGGCAACGGCAATTTTGCAAAGCATGTAGTGCCGATGAGCAGTGCTACTAGTAATAGAAGCTTCTTCATCTTTTTTGATCAGTTGAAAAGCATCAATGGTCTACCAATCAGAAGTGGCGCCGCGGTCGCCGTCGTAGCCGCTGTCTGATGATGAGGAGTTGTCGTCCTCTTCTTCATCCTCGTCTGTATCAGAATTGCTGCCGTCGCCCCAGTTGCCGTAGTCAGATGGGTCGTCATCGCGTGAGTTGTCGGTCTCTTCTTCCTCTACCTCGTCCTCATCATCGTCATTATCGTTCACGTAATGGTCATGGTGGTCATGGCGGTCATCGTCGTCAAGGCGATCTTGCAGCGAACGTACCGCATAGCCTGTAGCTGCGCCGGCCACAAAGCCGCCAACACCGCTGCCTATGCCTGACCCGCCGCCACCTCCATAATTATTGATGTTGATACCACCCTGCGGAGCGTAACCATTGTTGTAGCTGCCGCCGCCGTATCCAGGCTGTGGCTGCGCGTAAACAGGCTTGCGTGGGCGCACGATCCTGGCTATGATCCAGATCACCAATATGATAACACCTAACCCGATGATCATGCCAGTATTATTGCCGTCGTCCTTTTTAGCTTTTTGCTGAGTAATGGCGGTAGCGGTCTGCGTGGTTTTTGCGGCAGCTGCCGGTTCAGTGGTCGTTGATGTGGCAGGGACCAGGTTTTCGCCTAATTCGCGCACCAGGTTCTGTAGTCCGCCGTCGTAATTTTTATCTTTAAAATAAGGTTTAATGTTGCTGAGCAGGACCTTGCACTGTGCGTTGGTGAGCTTGCTGTTCAGTTCGCGGCCAACCTCGATCCGTTGCTTACGCTGGTCTATGGCTGCCACGTATACAAAGCCGTTCTTGTTTTTGCCCACATGCCATTTGCGGGCTAACAGCAGGGTATAATCTTCAATGTCGTACTCGTCGGGTATCTTGTTCACCAGCACCAGCGCGATCTGCACGGTCGATAGTCGTTCGATACGGTGGATCTTTTCGTTCAATGAGGCGATTTGTGCAGGCTTCAAGATGCCGGCAAAGTCGTTAACGTAGGTGTTGGGTTGAGGCTTGGGGATCTTGGCGTCGCTATTGGTCAGCGCGAACGACAGGATCAAGCATACGAGTAGGGTAAGCTTTTTCATGTAATAAGGTCCTGATCTTTGTTTTGTTAAGCAAGTTAAGTCAAAAACGCTGATCTTTCCTAAAAAAGATAATCTCATTGAACCACTTTATTCACCGGTGTTCAGTGCATAGGTATAAAATAAAAGATCCCGGCCAAACTGACCGGGATCTCTGTTTATCTTGAAGTGTTACTTCTGATGTCTTATTTCTGGATCTTAGCCAGTTCTTCGGCCATGGCAGCACCGATCTCGGCTGGTGATACCACCACGCGGATACCGCACTCTTCCATGATCTTCATTTTAGCCGCAGCAGTATCATCAGCACCGCCAACGATCGCGCCGGCGTGGCCCATACGGCGGCCCGGAGGCGCAGTTTGACCAGCAATGAAACCTACTACAGGTTTAGTACCATGTTCTTTGATCCAACGGGCAGCCTCAGCTTCCATACCACCACCGATCTCGCCGATCATGATGATGCCATGAGTTTCAGGGTCGTTCATCAGTAATTCAACAGCCTCTTTGGTAGGGGTGCCAATGATCGGGTCGCCACCGATACCGATAGCAGTAGTGATACCTAAGCCAGCTTTAACCACCTGATCAACGGCCTCATAAGTTAAGGTACCTGATTTTGATACCACACCTACGTTACCTTTTTTGAAGATGAAGCCCGGCATGATACCGATCTTGGCCTCATCGGCAGTGATCACACCAGGGCAGTTAGGGCCGATCAGGCGTGACGACTTGTCTTTTAAATATTCTTTCACCTGGATCATATCCTTGGTCGGGATACCTTCGGTGATGCATATAATAACTTTGATGCCTGCTTCGGCAGCTTCCATAATAGCGTCGGCCGCAAATGCAGGTGGCACGAAGATGATCGAAACGTCGGCTCCAGCTTTCTCTACCGCATCTTTAACGGTGTTGAATACCGGACGGTCAAGGTGAGTTTGGCCGCCTTTACCTGGCGTTACACCACCTACTACCTGGGTACCGTACGCTATCATTTGCTCGGCATGATAAGTACCTTCGTTACCGGTAAAACCCTGAACAATGACTTTTGAATCTTTATTTACGAGAACACTCATGGTTTTGATTTTAGTACGGCAAAGCTATAAAAAAAGAGATAAGAGGCAAGAAAGTGGAGGCAAGAATAAAAAAATGCGAAAATGGTGATCATTTGTCTGAACCGGAATTTATTTAAATAAAGAATTGGCATAATGCCAGGTCGCTCAGTTGATCGTCCACAACAGTGATCCGGCTCATTTTACTAATTCCTAAAATTCCTGTTCAAATATCACTTATCAGCATCGATCACAAAGGCGCCGGCCTCTTCATACATCTTTTTATACATGGTGGTAGGTTCTACCGTCACGAACACTTCCAAAGTTGGGAAGATGAACGCCTCCAGCAGGTGACCACCATGGACCATGCCATTGCTATCGGCCAGGTTAATGTGGGCATGTACCACCGGCTTGCCGTTGTTCATGGTGATGTTGCCGATGAGCGAGGTGATCTCGGCCGGCTGATCGATCGGTATCACTTTGAACTGCTTGTTGCTCTTTTCATACCAGCCCACTTTGGCGCGCATAGCATCGCCTAATCCTTTAAAATGTGCGGAGGTAACATTATACTTTTGGGCAAATTCGGTAAGGCCCGATATAATCTCGTCGTTCTTGGCAAACACCAGCACGTAGGTGCTCACGTTGCCATTTTTACTCAAGAGTTTGACCTTAACGCCAGGTGAGCGGCCGGTCTGCGCGGCTTTGGTAGGTGATACGTATTCCTGTGCCGAAGCCTTGCCCATCCAGAAAAGGCCAAGTGCGAATACGGCCAGCGAAGCTTTAATAATATTTGATCTCATTGCGGTAGTTGTTTACAACACAACCGAGCAGATGGGTAATAGTTTAGAAGTAGCGCTACCCAAACCCTCCCCAGGAAGGAGCCCCCTCTGTATCTCCCCCGGGAGGGGAGACTCTGAAGTCCTCCCTCCCGGGGAGGGTTTGGGAGGGGCTGTTCGTTACGCCGTCACCTCTTCATATTTAGCCCTGTCAAATGCGTTCTCATTTACTGACACCGCAATGGTGGCCACGCCGTTGCCGATCACGTTGGTGATGGCCCGCGCCTCCGACATGAAACGATCCACACCCAGCAGTAAGGCAACGCCTTCTACCGGTATGATCTTGATCGCTGCCAGAGTAGAGGTCAATACGATGAAGCCACTACCTGTCACGCCCGCCGCTCCTTTAGAGGTGAGCATGAGCAGGCCTATGATACTAAGCTCTTGCCCGAGCGATAGATCCACGTTAAATACCTGCGCCAAAAATATGGTGGCCATGCTCAGGTAAATGGTGGTACCATCAAGGTTGAAGGAGTAGCCTGTTGGGATAACAAGGCCCACTACCGAGCGTGCACAACCCAGTTTTTCTAACTTATCCATCATGCCCGGTAAAGCCGACTCCGACGATGAGGTGCCGAACACGATCAGCAATTCCTGCCTGATGTGTTTAAGGTACTTGAACAAACTTACTTTGCACAGGTAACAGATCAGGTTCAATACGATGAAGATAAAGAGCGCCATCGTTACATACACGCTACCCATCAGCACCGCCAGTGGCTTAAGTGTTTTGACGCCATGGGTGCTCACTGTGTAAGCGATACCACCGAACGCACCCAGAGGTGCCAGTTTCATCACCATTTTTAATATGCCAAAAAATACTTTTGACAATCGCTCAAAAGTAGGGATCAGTGCCTTGCCGGTCTCCCCCAAATGGCTCATGGCGAAGCCGAATAACACGGCGATCACCAGCACCTGCAGGATATCGCCTTTGGCAAATGCCTCCACAAAGTTGGTAGGGATGATGTGGCTCACATAGTCGCCTATGTTCATTTCGCTGGCCTGCTGTTGATATTGGGCCACCTTTTCAGTTTCGGCAGGTATAGGTATATTGATGCCACGGCCGGGGCCGATCACGTTGGCCACCGTAACACCAATGATCAGCGCAAAGGTGGTCACTACTTCAAAATAGAGTAATGCCTTACCGCCCACACGGCCTACCTTTTTTAGGCTTTCCATGCCGGCAATGCCCAGCACGATCGTGAAAAAGATGATAGGGGCAATAAGCATACTGATCAGCCCGATGAACATTTTGCTGATCCGCTGGGCCCAGGGCGCAAAGCCAGGGAAGTAAAGGCCTACCACCACACCGATCAAAATAGCGGTGATCACCTGTACGGTAAGATTAGAGAAAAAACGCTTCATGAGATATTTAGGTTCACGATCAATAACAATGATACGATAAAGATCCTGTTGGCCCATATCGTGATACATAATTGTTGCGATCTAAGGCAAATAAGTATCACTGCTGCTCACAAGTTGCTTTTATCAGTGTTTATAAGTGAAAAATCCTTATTTTTACCCTATTAAGAAGCGCTACAATGAAAAATAACTTTTACTTACTGTTCATCGCCCTGTTCATGTTATGCTCGTGTAAGGATGAGCAGCAAACGCCCGACAACCTGAAAAAGCAAATGTCAGACAGCTGGATCTTCCGTTATGCCTGGAAGGTGAATTATGGTGCGGATAACAAGCCTATCGATTCAGCACGAACAGGGGCCGGCATATACCGCGTTGAATTCAAAGAGGACGGTACCTATGCTTACACTACGGTAAAAGGGGAAAAATTCAATTCGGGTACTTACAATGTGACCAGCAACACCGCTTTCACTATCAAGGATGCCACCGGAACTTACAATGGTACCGTGATCAACCTTAACTTTAATACATTTGATTATAGCGTAGGTGCGGCAAAGGTGGCCGGCCAGCCGTACTCAGTAACAAAATATTATTTCTATCGATAGTCGTATAGGAAAGACATATGAACATACGCCTGGCATTTGCCGGGTGTTTCTAAAACAAAAGGTCCGCATATCGTGGGCCTTTTTTAGTATCACTTAAAGCCAGATCTTTACCAAATATTATCCGGAGAAAGGACTCAAAAGCTGGTTTTGAGCCTTGCCTTAAACACCGAATTTGCCCATAGCGTTAAAAAGTAGCCGCTTTTTTGTAGTTTCGCGGGATAAGTTTTTCTCTATAACTCGCTTATATTATAATGGATTATCAGTTCAAAGATATTGAAAAGAAGTGGCAGCAGTTCTGGGCCAACAACCAGACCTTCAAAGCCAGTAATCACTCCGACAAACCTAAGTACTATGTTCTCGACATGTTCCCTTACCCATCGGGCGCGGGCTTGCATGTGGGCCATCCGCTGGGTTACATCGCTTCTGATATCTTTTCGCGGTATAAGCGGTTAAAGGGTTTCAACGTATTGCACCCAATGGGGTATGATTCGTTCGGCCTGCCGGCTGAGCAATATGCTATCCAGACCGGCCAGCACCCTGCCGTGACCACCGAGGACAATATCGCCACCTACCGCCGCCAGCTGGATCAGCTGGGTTTCTCATTCGACTGGAGCCGAGAGGTACGTACCAGTTCGCCTGATTACTACAAGTGGACGCAGTGGATCTTTATGCAATTGTTCAACTCGTGGTATAATAAGGCCATCGAGAAAGCAGTATCGATAGATGAACTGGTGGCTCATTTTGCTGCCAAGGGTTCGGCCGGTATCAATGCGGTGACCGATGAGGACATACTGACCTTTACGGCTGACGAATGGAATGCGATGTCTCATGATGATCAGCAGACCGAACTGTTAAAATACCGCCTGACCTACCTGCGCGAAAGCACCGTGAACTGGTGCCCGGCATTGGGTACGGTACTGGCCAACGATGAGGTGAAGGACGGCTTCTCGGAGCGTGGAGGCTACCCTGTGGTACAAAAGAAAATGATGCAGTGGAGCATGCGCATCACGGCCTATGCCGAGCGTTTGCTGCAAGGCCTCGATCATATTGACTGGCCCGACCCGCTTAAAGAGATGCAGCGCAACTGGATCGGCAAAAGCGTGGGCGCTAGCGTAAGATTCCCGTTGGCTGTTGCCGGAAAAGAGGGGTCTGGCAACTCACAACCCGCAACCGACAACTTCATTGAGGTATTCACCACCCGTGTAGATACCATATATGGTGTGACCTTTGTGGTGTTGGCACCGGAGCATGAATTAGTGGCTCAGCTGACCACGCCTGAACAGAAAGAGGCGGTTGAGGCCTACATCGTGCAAACGAAAAAGAGATCGGAATTGGATCGCATGGCCGACACCAAGACCGTATCGGGCGCTTTCACAGGTAGCTATGTGCTGAACCCGTTGAACGGTGAACGCATACCACTGTGGATAGCCGATTACGTATTGGCCGGTTATGGTACCGGTGCCGTAATGGCGGTACCATCAGGTGATCAGCGCGATTACCTGTTCGCTAAACATTTTGACCTGCCGATCATCCCGATCCTCAATACTCAGAATACCGAGAAAGAGGCCGACCCGACCAAAGAAGGCAAGTACATCAACTCTGACCTGGTGAACGGCTTGGGTTATAAAGAAGCCACGGCGACCATCATCGCTAAGCTGGAAGAACTGGGCGCTGGTAAGGCCAAGGTGAACTTCCGTATGCGTGACGCCATTTTTGGTCGTCAGCGTTATTGGGGCGAACCTGTGCCGGTATACTTCAAAGATGGTCTGCCTTACCTGATCAGCGAGAACGAGCTACCACTCATTTTACCTGAGATCGATAAATACTTACCTACCGAAAGCGGAGAGCCACCATTAGGCCGTGCCGAAGGTTGGAAATACCGCTCAGAATACGAATATGAGCTGAGCACTATGCCAGGTTGGGCCGGCAGCAGCTGGTACTGGTACCGTTACATGGACGCGCAGAACGATCAGGCGCTGGCCTCAAACGAAGCCATTCAATACTGGAAAGATGTTGACCTGTATATCGGTGGTTCTGAACATGCTACCGGGCACTTGTTATATAGCCGTTTCTGGAACAAGTTCCTGAAAGATATCGGCATCGCGGTGGAGGAGGAGCCTTTCAAAAAGCTCATCAATCAGGGCATGATCCAGGGGCGTTCAAGCTTTACTTACCGCCTGAATCCGTTGCTGCTGAACATCGACGAGAACTTTGCCAAGCCTGAGGTATACGTATCAAAAGGCGTGTATGAGCTTTACAAAGAAGGCGATTTTGATACCATTGAACAGATAGCGGCATTTTACAAGGATCTGCTGCCAGAGGGTGCCGAAGTAGGCGAGATGGATTTTAGCAAGTTGCACGTGGACGTGAACATCGTTCATAACGATGCTCTGGATATCGTGGCCTTCCGTAAGTGGAGACCTGAGAACCACAAAGCGATCTTTGTTTTAGAAGATGGTACCGTAGTATACCCCAACGACGAGGCTCAGCACGAAAGCAAATACGTTTGCGATGTAGAGGTGGAGAAGATGTCGAAATCGAAGTTCAACGTGGTTAACCCGGATGACCTGATCGAGCGTTATGGTGCCGATACTCTGCGTATGTACGAGATGTTCCTGGGGCCACTGGAGCAAAGCAAGCCATGGAACACCAACGGTATCGAAGGCGTGTTCAAGTTCCTGCGTAAGTTTTGGCGTTTGTTCCATAATGACCAGTGGGAACTCAATGTGACCGATGCCGAACCGACAAAGGCCGAGTATCGCTCATTGCATAAGATCATCCGCAAGGTGGAAGAGGATATCGAACGCTTCTCGTTCAATACCTCGGTGTCGAGCTTTATGATCGCCGTTAATGAGTTGACCGAGCTGAAATGTAATAAGAAGGCTATCCTCCAGGATCTGGTCATCATCTTATCACCTTATGCACCGCACATCAGCGAAGAGCTGTGGACGTTGCTGGGTAACGAGGCCGGTACCTTGTCATATGCAACTTACCCGGTGTTCAATCCATCGTACCTGGTTGAGGATGAGTTCGCTTACCCGATATCGATCAACGGCAAGACCCGCCTTAACCTTAATATGGCCCTTACCATGGAGCAAAAAGAGGTGGAAGAATACGTGCTGGCCAACGCCGATGTACAAAAATACCTCGACGGCAAGACCCCTAAAAAGGTGATCGTGGTAAAAGGCCGTATCGTGAATATCGTGGTGTAATTGATTTCACTATTGACCTGTCATGTTGTATGTATGTGAAACATGACAGGTCATTTATAACTCGTCATGCCGATGCATATCGGCATCTCACGGATAGGGTGTCCGACTCTCATCCGTCGGATCAATGAGCTTGTGAGATGCTGAAACAAGTTCAGCATGACAGTATTTCAGATATCACACCCCACCTTCATTCCCTTGTTCCTGCCATTCGCCCGTCATATAACACCGTTCGGCCAAAAGCTCTATGGGGTTATCAGGGATCGGTGCATCTTTGGATCATGAACAACATTGACCGCCAGATCAGGCATCTATTGCAACTTTCTTGCTACACAAGGCTTTGCCACGGCAAACTTTAAAAAATCATTAAAATTCCTGTAACAAATCAACGCTATCAACATCCTAATACCAAATCATTAATAAATGAAACGTTTTTTTACTCTGATCGCATTAATAAGCTCTTTCATGTGTGCCCAGGCACAGGTGCCAAGTGCGGGTGGTGGCATCACCGGCCGTATATCAGGTACCGTTATCGATTCTATCACTAAAAAGCCTTTGGATTATGCTACCGTAAGCATATCGCGCAGCGGTGGCAAGGCCATTTTGAACGGTACCCTTACCGATGAAAAAGGTAACTTCAAATTAAATAACGTAGCTCCCGGCAAATACAAGATCTCTGTAACATTCATCGGTTACCCTACCAAGGTGATAGATCCGGTAGAGACCACCCTGAGCAAACCTGATAACAACATGGGTTCGGTGATCGTGGCACCAAGTGCCAAGACCCTGAGCGCCGTGACCGTACAAGGCCAGGTCCCGGTTATCGAGAACAAGATCGACAAGATCGTTTACAATGCCGAAAAAGACATCACCGTATCAGGTGGTAACGCTACCGATGTATTGCGTAAAGTGCCATTAGTATCAGTGGATCTTGATGGTAAACCTGCCCTGCGTGGCGATCAGAACGTACGCGTACTGATCAACGGTAAACCTTCAGGTGCATTATCGACCAGCTTGGCCGATGTGTTGCGCACCATCCCTGCAGATCAGATCAAAAGCATCGAGGTGATCACTGCTCCATCAGCTAAATATGATGCTGAGGGTTCGGGCGGTATCATCAACATCATCACTAAAAGTAAAGATGTATCGGGCTTAAGCGGATCGGTTAGCGGTGGTATAGGTACCCGCCAAAACAACGGTAACGCTAACCTGAACTACAAACAAAATCGTTTAAGCATCACCGGTAACCTGGGTGGTAACTTTGCATGGCCACAAACCTCGCTGGTTGACCTGAACCGTAGGGCGGTGATCGGTTCTAACACCACCATCATCAACCAAAGCTCGTCAAGCGATACCAAGCGTGGCGGTTTGATCGGTTCGATCAACGCTGGTTATGATTTCAATAACTATAACAGCATCAACACCACTTTCCGTTTGAATGGTGGTTACTTCAAGATTGATGGTGGGTCAGACAACTTCAACAACACGTTGAACGATGCTTATTACAATAGCAATGTACTTAACAAGGCTAACTTCAGTGGCTTTGACTGGAACGCTGATTATACGCACAAATTCAAGAAAGAAGGCGAGGAACTGACCATTGCCGGCCAATGGAGCCACAGTAAGATCACTTCTGATTTCGCTAACAGCTTCTTTAACCTGAACAACACTGCCGACCTTGCCAAATTCCCTAACCAACTAGGTAGCAACAACGGTATCAATGATGAGTACACCGCCCAGGCCGACTATGTGTTGCCGATCAACAAATCGATCAAATGGGAAGCTGGTGGTAAAGGTATCTTCCGCCGCATCAACAGTGATTACTCGGTAGCCAACCAGGCAGGTGTGGTAAGCGGACCGAACAACAACCCGTTCGTGCCTAACAGCGTATTGTCTAACCAGTACGATTACACACAGAACGTTTATGCTGGTTACTCACAGTTCACGTTCAGTTTGCCTAAGAACTTCTCGTTATTGGCTGGTGCACGTGTTGAAGGTACCGACATTACCGGTACACCAAGCAACACCGCACAACCAGGCTTGCAGTCGTTCCCGCAGAACTACACCAACTTTGTACCTAACGTGACCTTATCAAAGACCGTTAAAGGAACACAGACCTACAAATTGAGCTACAGCAAACGTATACAACGCCCGAGCTTACAATACCTGAACCCGTTCATCAACAAGGCTAACCCTGATAACCAGACCGAAGGCCGCCCTGATCTGAACCCTGAGATATCGCAGACCGTTGAGTTGGGTTACAACACCTTCATCGGTTCATCGGTGATCAACGTTTCTACTTATTACAAGTACACCAACAACCTGATCGAAGGTATCGCACGTACCGTATTCGATACCGAATTGAACCGTAATGTGACCCGTACCACGTTCCAGAACATCGGTAAGAACAACTCGTTCGGTGCCAGCTTCTTTGGTTCGGTAACTCCATGGAAACCGTTGACCATTCGTGGTAGCATCAACACCTATACCTACAAGCCAACTATCAATGCCTCACAGGCTAGTGTAGGTAGCTCGACCGGTACCTATTTTAACTACAACGCGTTCCTGAGTGCTTCGGCAACCATCACCAAGACCTGGACCGCAGAGTTCTTCGGTGTGTTCAACTCACCTCGTCGTACCATACAAGGTCAGAACCCAGCTTTCAACCTGTTCGGTTTCGGTGTGAAAAAAGAACTGATCGCCAAGAAATTCACTTTAGGACTGAACGCTTTATCTCCGTTCCAAAACTACCTGAAGCTGGATACCAAGATCAGCAGCAACGGGTTCGAGCAACAGCAAACCATCCGTTACCCACTGCGCTCGTTCGGTATATCGTTCACCTACAACTTTGGCAAGCTGAACTACGGCCAGCAAAAGAAAAAAGGTGTTAAAAATGATGACCTGATGCAAGGTGGCGACCAAGGTGGCATGGGCGGTGGTGCGGGCCAAGGCGGTGGTCCGAGGTAAGACATCCCCGCCCCCTGAAGGGGGAGTACTTTAACAACTAATAAATATTAAATAATTAAGGCCGATGGATCACATCGGCCTTTTTGCATTTATTGATCTCTTACTCCCCCTTCAGGGGGCGGGGGGGCTTGCAAAGATCCCTATCCTCTCCAGCAGTAACGATGCATTGAAGGTCTTGCATTCTCCGGGTTTGAGTTTATAGTCGAACAGCATTTCGCCATTGATCACCTGGATGTCGAAGTAAAAGTTGCGTACATATTTGGGATGCTCGTCCTCCAATTTGGCCAGTTGCAGGTCATGAGTGGCCACCAAGCCAACGCCCTGCTGGCCGATGAGCTTTTCGATCACGGCCTTTGAGCCGAGGTATTTATCTACCGAGTTGGTGCCCCGAAGCATCTCATCGATCAGGAAAAAGATGTTAGGCTGTTGTTCTACCGCTTTCAATAGCATCTGCAAACGGTCCAGCTCGGCCTTAAAGGTGGATGTGCTCTCGTTAAGCGAGTCTTTGATGCGCATATAGCTGAATAGCTGCACTACTGATACCGTCATGCTTTGCGCGCATACCGGCGCGCCGGCCAGGGCCAGTACCGTATTGATGCCCAGCGTACGCAAGAAGGTGCTTTTGCCCGCCATGTTAGAGCCTGTAATGATGTCGATCTTGCGCGTATCATTCAGTTCATAACTGTTAGCGACCCTTGTGCTTTTCCGGATTAGCGGATGCGCTATATCCTTAGCGGTAAGGGTATAATTTGGTCCGTCGGCTATCTTGGGGATGGCCCAGTCAGGGTTATTGATCTGCAGGGCGGCCAGGCTGATCACTGCCTCAAAGCCAGCGATGGCGCTGAAAGCCTGCTCAATGTCATGATGATTATCGCGCTTCCAATCCTCAATGGCCATCACCTGCCTGATATTCCAGATAAACAGCCCGTTGAGCACCATACTCACGAACATATTGAGCCGCTGATTTAAGTTATTGATCAGCCGCGCCAGCGCCCGCACCTGGTACGATATGGGTTTGCCTTTGTCGCGGTGGATCATGCCGGCCAGTTGTTTCCCGTATACGGAGGTAAAGGTCTCGTTCTCTATCTCCTTAAAAACCTCTGCGTAGCTGTTCAATCCTTTGCCAATGCGTCCGGCTATCAGGTCGGCCTTTTCCACGATCTGGTTCCTTGATAGTACCAGCCTGCCATTAATGGCCAGCAACACGGCAGCCGCATAACGTGCCTCTGTAAAGAACACGGCCGCGATCAGCAGGCCTACGCTCAGGAACGGAACTATCCGGCTATAGATCCGCAGCCATTTTTCATCATCAAAAGCTACCGGCATTTTTAGATAGGAAAGCAGGCGAGGGATCTGTTGCTCATCCTGCCCGAGCACGAACAGCAGACGGGCCTGCATATCCAGGCGCCAGTTATTTTTGCCGGCCAGTTCTTTTACGGCTTCCTGTGCGATCAGGATGGTCTCCTTTTTATCGGGCGCACTTAACCAGAGCGACAGGGTACGGTTACCCGCCGGGGTTGCCGCACGGTTGATCAGCTCGAATAATGAGCCTTTGCCATAGATGTCGAGGTCGGCTGTATAATAATGTTTGTCATCGGTAAAGCGGGCGCCATTGTCGTAAATATTGGTGCGGTGGGCATCGTTATCCAGTTCGTTCTGGTTAACGGCGCGGTAACTTTCGTAATAGATCTTATCGCGTTCAAATACGTTTTGTCGGCGTACCAGCCAATTAAAGGCCACGGCCAGCACTGCTGTGATCGTCAGGAACAGCGCTACACTCCCGGCATCGACCGAAAAATAGATACCGATCAGGAACAGCGTGAACACCAGTAAACGTAACAGCGCATATTGGTTGATCAGCTTTTCTTGCTCGGCAGCTTTTTGGGTGGCAGCGGCAACGCGTTGTTGATAGTCGGCTATAAGGTCGGTGTTCATAGTTGGTGATACAGTGACCGGCAAATTACAGCAATTTTAGCACGTAGTAAGTTTTTGCGTTTATTTGCATCATGAAGATTGTGCTGCTCACCGTTGGTAAGACCGAGGATGCCTACATACGCGAGGGGATAGATAAATTCGTGAAGCGCCTGAAACACTACACTCGGCTCGAGATCACTGATCTGCCGGAGCTCAAGAACACCAAGGCGCTTACCCAGGAACAGCAAAAGACCAAAGAGGCCGAGATGATCCTGAAAAAGATCACCCCCCATGACCATGTGGTGCTGCTTGATGAGAACGGAATGGAATTCAGCTCGGTACAGTTCGCCGACTACCTGGACAAAAAGGCCATCGGCTCTGTACAGTCGCTTGTGTTCGTGATCGGTGGGCCCTACGGTTTTGACAGTTCGGTTTACGAGCGGGCCAACGCCAAGCTTGCGCTGTCGCGCATGACCTTTTCGCACCAAATGGTAAGGCTTTTCTTTGTAGAGCAGCTATACCGGGCGTTCAGCATCATCAAAGGCGAACCTTATCATCATCAGTAGGGGATGTTAGCCCGCTTGCACATCTACACATTTCCCATCTGCACATTCGCACATCTTCCTCATCTCCATATCATTTATTCATCTGCACATTTGCCCGCTTGCACATCTGCACATAAAATGCTACCTTTGCCCGGCAAATAACATATAATAATATTTATTTGCCATGCAGCTCGATCCATCCAAATTTGTTGCCGAAGGCCTAACGTATGATGACGTTCTTCTCCTTCCGGCTTATTCAGAAGTTTTACCGCGCGAGGTTGATACCAGCTCTTACCTGACCAAAAAGATCAGGCTGAACATCCCTGTCGTATCTGCCGCTATGGACACCGTTACCGAGTCGCAACTGGCTATTGCCATTGCACAGGCCGGTGGTTTAGGTATGCTGCACAAGAATATGAGCATACAGGCCCAGGCCGATGAGGTGCGCAAGGTAAAACGCTCGGAAAGTGGTATGATCCAGGATCCGGTAACGTTGGATGAGAATGCCCTGGTGTCTGACGCGTTCAAGATCATGCGTGAGTACAGGATCGGTGGCATACCGGTGATCGATGCCGACCACAAACTGAAAGGCATCGTGACCAACCGCGATCTGCGCTTCCAAAAACAAATGGACAGGCCCGTACGTGATGTGATGACCAGCGAGAACCTGATCACCGCGCCACAAGGTACTACCTTGCTGCAGGCCGAAGAGATACTGCAAGACCAAAAGATCGAGAAGCTACCCGTTGTTGATGGCGACGGCCGCTTATGCGGACTGATCACTTTCAAGGATATCCAAAAATTTAAGAACTACCCTATAGCTTGTAAGGATGAGCATGGCCGCTTAAGGGTAGGCGCAGCCGTAGGCGTAACTGCCGATACCATGGATCGTGTTGATGCCCTGGTTAAAGCAGGTGTGGATGTGATCGCGATCGATACAGCACACGGTCACTCCAAAGGGGTCATCAACCAACTGAAAGCCGTTAAAGCCAAATACCCTGATCTGCAAGTGATCGCCGGTAATATTGCCACTGCCGATGCTGCCCGCGCGCTGGCCGAGGCTGGTGCCGATGCGGTAAAAGTGGGTATCGGTCCGGGTTCGATCTGTACGACCCGTATCATTGCTGGTGTGGGTGTACCGCAACTATATGCTGTTTACGAGTGTGCCAAGGCCTTAGAGGGTACCGGCGTACCAGTGATCGCTGATGGTGGTATCAAGCATACAGGCGATATCGCCAAGGCTATAGCAGCCGGTGCTAGCTCGATCATGGCAGGTTCGTTATTTGCCGGTGTGGAAGAATCACCAGGCGAGACCATCATTTACGAAGGCCGTCGTTTCAAATCATACCGTGGCATGGGTTCGATCGAGGCCATGGAATCAGGTTCAAAAGATCGTTATTTTCAGGACGTAGAGGATGACATCAAGAAATTGGTACCCGAAGGTATCGTTGGTCGTGTGCCTTTCAAAGGTACGTTGGCCGAGGTCACTTACCAATTTGTTGGCGGTTTGAAAGCCAGTATGGGGTATTGCGGTGCCAAGGATATCGCTACCCTGCAAAAGGCCCGCTTCGTACGCATTACGGCGGCCGGTATCCGCGAGTCGCACCCGCACGATATCACCATCACTAAAGAAGCACCTAACTACACCAGGTAGTTTTTAGGTATAAAGTTACTGGGTCATTGAGCTATCATTTTTGGTGATAACTCAATGACCTTTTTTTATTTATAAGGTGGGCTTATAAGCACTATCTTGCGTTACTGATACAGATCTACCGTTATGAAAATATTCTATTCCATTCTACTTACCTTGACTGCTTTTGGGGCTATGGCACAAACTGGCGGCAAGGATCTTCAGGTGCGTACCGCCAACGGCATTGTGGAAGGTGTGGCCGAAGCAAGTGGCGTTCATTCGTTTAAGGGGATCCCATTTGCCCAACCCCCTGTAGGTGAACTGCGCTGGACCGAACCAAAGGAACCCAAGAACTGGGAAGGCGTACGTAGGGCTGATCATTTTGGTCCGCAAGCCATGCAGCCTTTCTTGTATACCGATATGATCTTCCGCAGCGCGGGCAAGAGTGAAGATTGCTTATACCTGAACGTATGGGCACCCGCCAACGCAAAGGGCAAGAAGCTGCCGGTATTGGTTTACTTCTACGGCGGCGGCCTGCAAATGGGCGATGGTTCTGAAGGCCGGTACGATGGCGAAAACATGGCCACCAAAGGAATGATCGCCATCACGGTGAACTACCGTTTGGGCGTGTTCGGTTTCATGGCTCATCCCGAACTGACCCGGACATCGGTACATCACTCATCGGGCAATTATGGGTTGATGGATCAGCATGCGGCATTGCTTTGGGTGCAAAAGAATATAGCCGCTTTCGGTGGCGACCCTAAACGTGTCACCATCGCCGGGGAGTCGGCCGGTTCTATGTCGGTGAGTGCACAGGTGGTGTCACCATTATCAAAAGGCCTATTTGCCGGCGCTATAGGCGAGAGTGGCGCCATATTGGGCAACCTTGCACCAGCACCCTTAGCCGAAGCGGAACAAGCAGGTGTTGACTTCGCTAAAAAGGTAGGTGCCACTACGCTCAGTGACCTGCGCAAGATCCCTGCCGAAGATATGTTAAGGTCTGCCCAGGGCACCCGTTTTTATGTGACCATCGATGGCTACTTCCTGACCGAACAGCCGCAGGAGACCTTTAACACAGGCCAGCAAATGAAGGTGCCCTTACTGGCAGGTTGGAACTCGGCCGAAGGGGGACCGCAGGCCATATTGGGCAAAGCCGAACCGACCATCGAGAACTACAAGGCAGCACTGCAACGACTATATCCCGACAAGGCACAGGCCGTGGTCGAAGTGTACAAGCCAGCTACAGATGCCGATGTGGAACAGGTAGCCACCGAACTGGCCTCTGACCGGTTCATCTCTTACGCCACCTGGAAGTTCACTGATCTGCATAGCCGTACCAGCGGTGAACCGGTATACCGTTATTACTATACAAGGCCAAGGCCTGCCACTGTTGACGGTAAGCCCGCTGCAAAAGGCGCATCGCACTCGGCCGAGATCGAGTATGCTATGGGTAACCTTCGTTACAACAAAGTATACGCCTGGTCGCTCGATGATCATCAGGTATCCAATACCATGCAAAGCTATTTTGTCAATTTCATCAAGACAGGCAACCCCAATGGTATAATGAGCGCTACAAGCAGTACAACCAAATTGCCTAAGTGGTACAGCCTTCAAGAGCGGGTACCTAAACAGATCATGATCATCGATGTGAACAGCCGTTCGGAGGAAGCTAAGCACGATGACCGTTATCAATTAATGAATACTTTTTATAACAAGTAACACATCCTTCGTGGTGCTAACCACTATATTCTTTGTTTAATTTAGCACCCGATACTGAATAACACAATGAAAGCACTATGTATATTTTGCGGAGCCAACTACAACGGTGATCCGCTGTTGGCCCAGGCCATTGAACAACTGGCCCAGGTAATGGTGAGCCGCAACATCGCCTTAGTGTTCGGTGGAGGCCGGGTAGGGGTGATGGGCATGATCGCCGATGCGGTGATCAGTAAAGGTGGCAAGACCATTGGTGTGATACCTGAATTCCTGATGAACAAAGAGGTTGGCCACACCGGGCTTACTGAGTTACACGTTGTACAGAATATGCATCAGCGTAAGCAAATGATGAATGATCTTTGCGATGCGATCATGACGCTTCCCGGTGGCTTCGGTACGTTGGAGGAATTTTTTGAGGTGCTCACCTGGTTACAGTTGGGCCTGCATACAAAACCGATCGGCATCCTGAACGTGAATGGCTTTTATGATATGCTGCTCAAGCAAATGGATGTGATGGTGGAGCAAAAGTTCCTGAAACCGGCGAACCGCGAACTGGTGCTTACCTCGACCGACCCGATCGAATTGGTGAACTTGCTGGATGGCTTTGAGGCACGGCCGGATGAGGTATGGTTCAAAGACCGTGACCTGACCTGATCAGCGGTCAGCGATCTGGTCAAGATCAAGCTTGATATCATTGAGCCGGTCGTTGATCTTGCGTTCGATATGGATGATGCGTTGCGCAAGGAAATGCATGAACTCTTCCCGATGAGCGCTCTCGATGCCCGTGTCGCGAGGGGCAGCGATCACGGCACGGATCTGCTCGTCAAATACTGAGCGTTTGATACGGAGTTCTTCCAATAAAATGATCAAATATTCGGTGGTTTCCACGATGTTTTATACGGATATAATAAAGTTTAGTTAAATATATACTAACAACTTCAGGTTTTAAACATGGATCTGGGTATGTAATGGCTTTGGTAGGTCGAGTCAAACTCTACAGAAAAAAAATTTCGAGCTGTGATCACATAATCCGTGATTTGACCCGGTGTTATCTTCAAAATTTTAATATCCCATCTATAACTTCAGGTAATTTGATAAATTGAATGCATGCAGCTTAATTAAAGTTGTGTAATGTGTTATATCATCCTATAAAAAACTTAGTGTTACCTGAAATGCCTGACAAAAGACCTGACAATTTCTTTGGAGTGATCGAGCGTAATATAAGGCAACAAGCCAAAGCCTTAGGCATTACGTTATCTGATCTGGCAAAGCACATTGAAATGACCGAGGCAGGCTTCTACAAAATGCTTTCGACCGAGAGTATCAAGGTCAAGACCCTGCGCAAGATATCGCAGGTGTTAAAGCAGCCCATCCCTTTCTTTTTTGATGACCATTCTTCCGGCAGCGTTCCATACAGACTACCCGAGCATCTGACCCAGGTGGCCGAGCCCTCTGAAGGTTATTACAATGAGCGTGAAAGCCTCAAAAAGCAGATCAGCTTATTAGAGAGTCAGCTTAAGGACAAAGAGCTTATCATCGAACTGCTCAATCGTAAATAATACCCTGGTCAGGATGTTGCGGCAGGTTGCTTTTTGAACCAAGCGATAACGTTATAACGTTTACACAAGTAAATAATGGTCATGATGATCATAGTAACGGCTATTAGATCCGGTATTGGTCAACGCTTGTGCGACCTGACTTGTTTACGCTAAACTTTCAAGAACTGTTACATGATCTAACTACTAATTAATTTTGGCAGTGATGTGCGGCTCGTCTGCCAAAAGACCATGGCCTGATGCCAACGGTACAGCATTTGTTGTATAGCGGTTAAAAGCGTAGCTTTGTAAGCTTAATATTATGTCGATGTCTCAAGATACTGAACACGTTAAATGCCTCATTATTGGCTCAGGCCCTGCAGGCTATACCGCTGCTATATATGCTGCCCGTGCCGATCTTAAACCCGTGCTATATACGGGTATGCTGGCCGGCGGTCAACTCACCCAAACTACTGATGTGGAGAACTTTCCTGGCTATCCAAATGGTGTGATGGGCCCTGAAATGATGGATGACCTGCGCAAGCAGGCCGAGCGTTTTGGTACCGACATCCGTTTTGGATATGTGAGCTCGGTAGATTTTTCGAGCTTGCCACACAAAGTAGTTGTCGACGAGGTAAAAACCATCACTGCTGATACCGTGATCATATCGACCGGTGCCTCGGCTAAATGGCTTGGCCTGGAGTCAGAGCAAAAATTTAACGGCTTTGGCGTCTCCGCATGTGCCGTGTGCGATGGTTTCTTCTTCCGTGGTCAGGATGTGGCCATCGTTGGTGCCGGTGATACCGCTGCCGAAGAAGCTACCTATCTGGCTAAATTATGTCGCAAAGTTTATATGCTTGTTCGCCGCGATGAGTTCCGTGCCTCAAAGGCCATGGTTACCCGCGTGCTGAACACACCTAACATCGAGGTGATCTACAACACCGAGACCAAGGAGATATTAGGTGGCGATACCGGTGTTACTGGTGTTGCAGTGTTGAACAACCAAACCAACGAGGAAAGAATACTGGACGTGACCGGTTTCTTTGTGGCTATTGGTCACCATCCGAACACTGACATTTTTAAAGGTATAATCGATATGGACGAGACAGGCTATATCCGCACCAAGGCAGGCAGTACCCATACTAACGTAGAGGGCGTGTTCTGCTGTGGTGATGCGCAGGATAACATCTACCGCCAGGCAGTGACCGCAGCCGGTACAGGCTGTATGGCCGCGCTGGACGCCGAGCGTTATTTAGCCGATAAAGAAGCCGAAGAAATGATGGCACATCAATAATATAAGTAAGATCTTTATAAAACACTAAAGCCATACCCAACAGGATGGCTTTAGTGTTTTATTCCCAAACCTCGTTGATATTCTTTTTCCACAGGCTTGTTGCATATTGCCTGAACCGTTCAGGCGCGGCTTTAAAGGCGGCGTCTAAGGTATAAGCACCGCCCTCGCTTTCTCCCTTCCCAAGGGCTACACGGCTGGTGCCGCGTACAGCATATTTTTTTTGACCTTCATACATTACGATCTTCATGGTGCTTGGGCTTACATCACCACGGCAGGCGGTCTTGTACATGAGCCACACCTCGGCAGTGCCATTATGATCAAGATCGGTAACGGCAAAGGTGCGCGGAACGTACTTGGCGGTCACATCCACTATCGGGCACTCACTTAGGTCTGCCACCTTCCATAATAATTGGTGACCAGGCTTGAGGTCATAGTTCCATGCATGTATCTCGGCCTTGCGGGTATCTGCGTCATCTTTCAGGTAAGTACCGCTTAAGGTCTCGGTAGTGATCACCAGATGGTCTCCACCGGCATCGGTATATTTTACGCTGTTGATGATCTTGCCCGAGTACTTGATATCCTTCGGGATGGCAGATGCTGGCACCTGTACGGTCTTGATCGGTTGGTCGGCAGGTTTGGCCGCCATCAATATTAATGGAAGTAAAAAGCTGATAGGTCGCATGTGAAAAGTTCTTGTTCATGAGTTATAACACCGAACGGGCACACATGTGCTTAAAATTGAGGTTATCCGCCATCTTTTTTGCAATGCATAAGCCTGTATAGAACAAGATCTGTTAACTTCACGTTTTCGTGACGAACTAATTGAGTAAACTTGATATGTCTTATAAAACCTGTCTATCGTTCTGTATCTCACTAATACTATTAACAGGCGCTGCCAACGCCCAAACCCAAACACCGGCCCCGGCCGACCCTTACATGGGGATCATACCCGCACCGGTAACGGTTCAAAAGCAAGCCGGTAATTTCGTGTTAAGCCAGGAGACCACCATCATGGCCGATACCGTCTCGGATAGGTCGGTGCAATTCCTGAGCAGCTACCTGCAAAGCAAATTCGTATTAAAGAACAAGGTGCTGCCTAACAAGGGTTCGGCCGCCAGCAACGTGATCGTGTTCACATCGGCCGGTACCGAAGGTTTACCTGCAGAGGGTTATCGCCTCACCATATCTCCGCAACGTATCACCATCGCTGCAAAAGGCGCAGGTCTTTTTTACGGAGTACAAACACTGATCCAATTACTCCCGATAGAGCGTGCCGCTACAGCTAAGATCCCATGTGCCCGCATAGAGGATATGCCACGCTTTGGCTACCGGGGCATGCACCTGGACGTTTGTCGTCATTTCTTCAGCATCGAGTTCGTAAAGCGTTACATCGACCTGATGGCAGCTTACAAGCTCAATAAGTTCCACTGGCACCTTACTGACGACCAGGGCTGGCGTATTGAGATCAAGAAGTATCCTAAACTGACCAGTGTAGGTAGCCAACGTGCACAAACGCTGATCGGTAATTACCATGATCGTATGCCACAGCAATTTGATGGTATGCCTTATGGGGGTTTCTACACTCAGGAGCAGGCGCGCGATATCGTACGTTACGCTGCTGAACGTTACATTACCGTTATCCCTGAGATCGAGATGCCGGGCCATGCCATGGCCGCTTTGGCAGCCTATCCTGAACTCAGTTGCGACCCTGGCCAGCCATATAAGGTGGCCGAGACCTGGGGCGTATTCAACAATATATTTTGCCCTACCGAACAAACCTTTGGCTTTTTGCAGGATGTGCTGAGCGAGATCATCGACATCTTCCCGAGCAAATACATCCATATCGGCGGTGACGAGGCCCCAAAGGTGATCTGGAAGTCGTCGCCACAGGTGCAGCAAATGATCAAAAAACTCAAACTGAAAGACGAGCACGCCATGCAGAGCTACTTTATACAGCGCATGGAAAAATTTGTGAATAGCAAAGGCCGCAGCATCATTGGATGGGATGAAATCTTAGAAGGTGGTTTAGCGCCTAACGCTACTGTAATGAGCTGGCGTGGTGAGGCAGGTGGTATCGCCGCTGCCAAGCAGAACCATGATGTGGTCATGACGCCAAGCAGCAGCGGTTTATACTTTGACCACTCACAAGCACGATCGGATCTGGAGCCTTTAAGCATTGGTGGTTACACCCCGTTGTCAAAGACCTACGCGTATAACCCGCTTACCCCGGCATTGACCCCTGATCAGCAAAGACACATTCTGGGTGTGCAAGCCAACCTTTGGACCGAATACATCACCACCGAGACCAAGGCCGAGTACATGCTGTTGCCACGCCTGATGGCCCTGTCTGAAGTGGCATGGTCGCCGCTGGCTAACAAGAACTATACTGACATGGCCGAGGTAAGGTTGCCGCGCCATCTGGCTTGGTTGGACGCTAACCGTTTTGATTACCGTGTGCCGACCGCCATTGGCGCCAAGGACACCTCATACACCAGCGCGCAATTAGTGGTGAACCTGAAAGTGCCTGTTACCGGCGCCAAGATCTATTACTCTATAGACGGGTACACGCCTAACGAGACCAACGAGGAGTACACCTATCCGTTCACACTCAATATTCCGCCTGATGAATACCGCGAACTCAAAACGATCGTTATAACTCCAACAGGCAAACGCAGCTTGGTCACCCATACCACTGTTTACAATCGTACGCCGCTTCCACCGGTACCTTTTACCGGTAAGCGCCCGGGTGTTAAATATGAATTGGTAGCCGGTCTGTTTACCAGCACCGGCCAACTGGACGGGGCACGTGTATTGGATACGGGTGTGGTTAAGACCTTCAACACCGCGGCCTTTAAAAAGGCTAACCGTACTTTCGGTGTCACGTATGAGGGTTATTTTAATGTAGATGCTGATGGCAAGTACATCTTTTCTACCCAGAGCGATGATGGTTCGGTGATCTTTATCGATGATCAGCTGGTGGTAGATAATGATGGCAAGCATAGTTTATATGAGCAACCGGGCGAAGTGCTGCTGCAAAAAGGTATGCACAAGTTCACGCTCAAATATTTTGAAGCTGGTGCATTTAGTACGCTGAGGGTGTACATGACCATGCCGGGCAAGCCTAAAGGCGAGTTTTCGGCAGAGGCCTTGGTCAACTAAGTTGCTGCGCTGCGTTTTACCCTGATCGATGAGCTATTGATTTTTTAAGAATGACAAGCATGAAGAAATGTGTCATGTTGTTTTGGAGTGGCGTGCTGGGCATTGCCGCCTGCAACCGTCCCGACACACAACAAACTATAGCGGCTCCTTCGGCCGCGCAAGCGCCTAAGATCATGGCGCCTTTCAGGTACCAAAAGACCATTGAGGTGGCACCGGGTAAGTATTATGATGTGTTGGCCTGGGGTCGCGGCTCCGAGACCATGGGTGCATTTGAGATCCTGCGGTCCGATTCATCTTCCATGAAATATACCACCACTACCGGGGACCTGGAGGGTAAGATAGTGGATGCCATGAACTCAGATATGGATACCGACGGTAACCCGGAGATATTCATCCACACTCAGGCGGCCGATAGCACCAATGCTGCGAAGATATTTGCATTTGAATATAACGATGATAAAGCTCGTCAGCTCGATTTTCCAAAACTGACCCGCTCGCAACGCAAAGGGTACCGTGGTAACGATAACTTTTTTATGAAAGACGGTAGCCTGATGCGGGAATTTGATGTGTACGACGAGAACGACACCCTTGCTAAAAAACCGATCCAGAAACGACTGATCCAATACAGCCTGAGAGGAAATAGTATCTCTGCCGAGCAGATCAGCAAGGACAGCACCAGCACCACATCGGCTGCTGCGGTGCCCGCAAAAAAGGAGTCGTCTTCATCATCTAACAACTCAAGCACCAGATCAAGTAGTTCGTCGCGTAATGAAAGAAGCTCTTCATCGCGTAGGCACTCTACCTCCCATAGCTCTTCCAGGAAAGAGAGATCAAAACGCTCCTCAAAAAAGGAGACCTCAAAAAAGAAGAGAAGGAGGCATTAGCATCTGCCCAAGATCATAAAATAAAGAGCCTGTATAAGACCATCAACAATTCTGTTGACCAGGCTTACACAGGCTCTTTTAATTAACGATCTATTAGTCTACCAACTGCAGCTTATCTAGTTCTGCAGTGATCATATCGTGTTCTTCGGCGCTCAGTTTTACGTTGATCGCCTTGGCGTTCTGTGTAGCTTGCTCGGCATTACGTGCTCCTACCAGGGCCACGGTTATGCCTGGGCGGTCAATGGTCCAGCGGATCACCAATTGTCCTATGGTAGCGTTCTTTTCCTCGGCCAGCGGTTTGATCTTGGCTAAAAAGTTATTGGTGCGTTCGATGTTCTCATCTTTAAAGAACTTAACGCCCGCGCGGTGGTCGCCCTCCCCAAAACTTTGACCTGGCTTCATTTTACCTGTTAATAAGCCTCGCTCCATAGGACTATAAGCCAATATACTTTTTTGATGCTCGATGCAGTACGGTAACAGTTCGCTCTCGATGCCTCGGTTCACCATACTGTACGGCACCTGGTCAGACACCAGATCGATGGTCTTGGCAGCTTCCTTCATTTGAGCCACATTATAATTGCTCACACCAGCTTGTAGGATCTTGCCCTGTTCTTTCAAGCGTACCAAAGCTTCCATGGTCTCATCTATAGGCGTCGAAGCATCGGGCCAGTGTAATTGATACAGGTCAATGTGGTCGGTGCCCAAACGTTTCAGGCTATCCTCGCACTCCTTGATCACACTGTCCATGCCGGCATATTTGTAAATATCGATATCCTTTCCGCTATTATCTTTCGACTTAAAGCCAAAAGTACCTTTGGCCAGGTCCCAGCGCATACCGAACTTGTCCAGGATCTGCACTTTGTCGCGTGGTATGCCTTTAATGGCTTGGCCTACCAGTTCTTCACTTTTGCCCTGGCCGTATATGGGGGCGGTATCAATGGAGGTGATACCCAGGTCATATGCTGCCCTCATGGCCGCTATCGCCTCACGGTCATCATTTCCGCCCCACATCCATCCGCCAGCGGCCCATGCGCCAAAAGTAATGGCCGACACTTGCAGCTCACTTGTTCCTAATTTTCTGTATTCCATACTTTGTAGATATAAAGCAGAACATCCTAAATAAATTATTGTTGCAATGGTTCGGTCATGGGGTGGTCAACTAAAAAAGTTTCGCCTTTCACAACAGAGGGGGGTGATTATCAAACATTTTGTTCAACTTTTTTATTGTAAACCTACCGATCTTATAGTGATGAATGAACTGGTTTGCATCTATAATAGTATTAAACAAGCAAATGGTGTAACATTTAATTGGTCAAATGAGTATATATGCCTTCATTCGACCTATCAACACAAGCAGTGCTTGTAATAACGTATAGACGATCTATGTTTTTGTTAAAAAGATCAGTTATAACAACGCCTGCGATCAGCACTCAGGTAAAGCGATGGCTATTGACCAGCCTAATGGTCATAGCCGGAATGTTCATCTTGAGCGGAGCTTTGGCATCCCCGCCAGGATCCGGAAGTAAGAAGATAAAAGCTGAGGTAGACACCCTGAACAACCAGGCCAGTGCCCTGATCCGCAAGGATGTAGGCAGGGCATATACCCTGCTGTTACAAGCCGAGGCCTTGGCCATTGAGTACAAATATGAAAAAGGCTTAGCGGTCACACTCCTTAATCAAGCCGAAGTACTGAATCAGCGCGGGTACTCTAAGCGAGCACTCGAATTGTATTACCGGTCGATGCAACTTAGCCAAAAGAACGATGACATTTACAATATAGCACGTGCCCAACAGCATGTAAGTACAATCAAACGTAAAAGTGGCGATTATGCCGAGGCCGAACTGCTATTGGGCCGTACACTGGCCATATTCACCAAGCTAAACAAGCCGGTGGATATGGTGAACATATTGCTAAGGTTCGGTCTGCTTAAATCAGAGCAAAAGAGATACAATGAAGCCATAAAGTTCTATGAAAGGGCCTACCAGTTAAGCCGAAAGGTTAAATACACCTTTGGGGAAAAGAAAAGCTACTACAACAGAGCCTTATTACTGCAAAAGATCGGAAAGCCTCAGGAAGCGATCGGTTATTTGAACCGCGCGCTGCATATTGACACCATCACTAATGATACTTACGGCAAGGCATTATCGTATGTTGAGTTGAGCCGCGTGTACTACACCATTAAGCAGTACAAAGAAGCGTCGCGGTACGCACAACTGGCCTATGACCGGGCCAGCGAAGTGGAAGGACTTGCTTTAGTACGAACAGCTGTACAATTGCAGATCAACGTGAGCCGCGCCCTGTTGAACAAGGATGCCATTATACAATGGCAGGATGTGTTACTGTACGTTGATAATAACATGGCCGAAATGGAGCGCCGCGAGTCGAACAACTTTATCGATGCTTTGCGGCTGCAGGAAGAGCAGCAGTTACGTGTACAGCAAAAGATTCTGGAAGTGTCGAGGAAGTCATCGCAGCAAAAAACGCTCATCACTCTTTACACCGGCTTTCTGGTGGTTTTTGTGATCATCGTATTCCTATTGACCTATAACTACAAAAAGGCCAGGCGCTATACCGACGAGCTTAACGTGAAAAACAAGCAGATCGAGCAGCAATTGGCACTACTTGACAAGCTGAACGGAGAGGTGCTTAAACAGAACGAGGCGCTTGAGAGCGACAGTATGTTAAAAAGCAGGTTATTGTCTATCATCACACATGATCTTCGTAAACCGTTGGCTAATACGCAAAGCATTATCCACTTGGTCAATATGGACCTGGTATCGCAGGAGGAGGCTCAGGACCTATTCACTCAATTGGAGGCGCAGTATAACCGGGTAATGGCCCTTACTGATAATTTGTTATACTGGATCAGGGCACAGGTGAGCGGTACCCAGTTAGAGTTGGCTCCCGTTAACATGCAATATGTGTTAGGTGGTATCATTGAGGAGCAAAAGATGCCGGTCAATGAAAAAAAGATCAACGTGGTCAATAAGCTATCGCCTGATCTAAATTGGATGGCTGAGAAGGAGACGCTGCGGATCATCTTTAGAAATCTTTTGAACAATGCCATCAAATTTACCCCGATAGGCGGCACTATCACTATCGATGGTCATACTGATGATACTACTACCAATGTCACCGTGACCGATACCGGTATAGGGATGGCCAAGGACATTATTGACCGCATTAGCCAAGAGAACTATTATACCAGTAAAGGTACCCAGAATGAAGAGGGAAGTGGTTTTGGCCTGATGCTGATACGCGACCTGGTAAAAAAACAGAACGGCAAATTATTGATCGAGAGCACTCCGGGACAGGGAAGTTCGTTCACTATTAGCCTTCCGGCATCGGTGAGCGTTGGCCCGCAACAGTTGGCAAGTTAAATGCATAAGGCTATATTTGTTTACAGCACCATGCTGTGATAACGCTGTAGCATGCATTTTGTATACCCTGCTTTTTTGTTCGCACTTGCGGCGTTGGCCATACCGGTCATTGTTCATCTCTTCAATTTCAGGCGTTATCAAAAGGTTCTTTTCAGCAACGTACAATTTCTAAAAGAGGTTCAGGAGCAACGGTCGTCGAGGCGTAACCTGCGCGAACGTATCGTGCTTGTCTGCCGGTTAGGAGCGCTCGCTTTCCTGGTACTGGCTTTTGCCCGGCCTTACATCCCTGATCAAAATACCATAAGCGCCGGTCAGCAGCGCGTGGTCAGTATCTTTGTCGATAACTCTTATTCCATGCGAACCCTCAATGCTGAGGGAAGCCTGCTTGACGAGGCCAAGCGCAGGGCCAAAGAGATCGCGTCGGCGTATTCCATCAACGATCGTTTTCAGCTCTTAACGCAGGACCTGGAGGGTGGGCATCAGCGCTTACTTGATCGCAATGAGTTCAATGACGCGGTAGATGCAGTTAAGGTAAGCACTCAGAGTCATACGCTTCAACAGATCATCACCCGACAACAAGGCGCCTTGCAACAACGTGACAGCGGGCTGGTCTCAACCTACATAATATCTGACCTGCAAAAAAATGCCACAGGAACGAAGCCGTTAAAGGTAACGCCTGGTGTACGGTTGGATCTGGTTCAGGTTATACCCAATTCGGTGCCTAATGTTGCGGTCGATTCCGTATGGCTGATCAGCGCGGTGCATCGCCCAGGAGAGACCGAAAAGCTGGCAGTAAAGCTGCATAACTATTCATCAGAAGATGCGCAGCGCATCCCTCTAAAATTAGTGATCAACGGGCAACAAAAAGCGTTGGGGAGCTTCAACGTAAAGGCTGGCGTTACCTTGACAGATACCTTGACCTTTTCAGGACTTCAAGCGGGTTGGCAGCAAGGCGAAGTGCAACTGCAGGATGCCCCGGTGACCTATGATGACCAGTTCTACTTCACGTTCCATGTGAAAGAAATATCGCCCGTATTGCTGATCAATCGGGGAGAAGTAGATAGATACTTACAGGCAGCTTACGAGGCTGACCCCTTTTTCAAGCCGGTCAACGCTACCGATGGTAACGTAAATTATGCAGGGTTGGGCGGCTATCTGTTAGTGGTGCTTAGTAACGTTAAAAGTGTGTCTGCCGGTTTGGCTCAGCAATTACGCGCATATGTTGCTAAAGGCGGCACGTTATCGGTGTTCCCGCCTGCTGACGCTGATCTGGCCAGTTACCAGGCACTGTTGCGACCCGCAGGCGCGGCCTATCCAGAAAAGTTGATCACTGAAGATGTCCGTGTGAGTGCCCTCAATGTGAATGACCCGGTCTTCCGTACCGTTTTCGAAGATGTACCACATAACCCTGATCTTCCGTTAGTGCACCAATATTTCAGGTTAAGTGGTGGCTCAACGGTTCGGGCTAATAATTTGATGGAATTGCCAGGTAGACTCACTTTTTGGGGCCGATACCCAAGCGGTGCCGGCAGCATATATGTATCGGCCGTGGCCCTTAACGAGCGAATGAGCAATTTGCCCCGCCATGCGTTATTGTTACCTATCCTTTATCGCATGGCCTTGCTGAGCGGTCATGATCAGCCCTTGGCTTATACTATTGGCAGTAATGTTTCCATAGAGGTGCCGCCAGTGCAAGTGAATGAAAAGCAGTTACTGAAGCTGATCAAAGGAGATGTGGCGCTCATCCCGGAGGTTCGCCAGCAGGATGGAAATATGCTGTTATACATAGCTGATCAGGTACAGCAGCCAGGTAACTATCAACTTAAAAAGCAGGATAGTTTGGTGGCCATGTTGGCATTTAACAGTAGCAGGGCCGAGTCAGACCTGACGTACATGAACAAAGCCGACCTGAAACAACTGCTGCCGGGTAACGGATCGGTGATACAGGCGGGCAAGGCGCCATTGCAGGATGTGATAGCCGATACAAATTTTGGACTGCAATTATGGAAACTTTGTATAATTTTGGCCCTGATCTTTATAGCTGCCGAAATATTGCTGCTACGGTTCTTTAAAACCGATAAGCAACAGGCTGCGGCATCATGGTGATCGTTTTTACAGAACGCGTAAACACAAAGCTCCTTTACATGAATTTGCTTATCAGGTCTGCCACCATCTTATATCCGGGTTCAAGTTTCTATCAAAAAAAGGCTGATGTATGGATCGTTGATGGGATAGTAAAGGCCATTGCTGAAAGCTTAGACGCCGATGCCGAAACACAGGTCGTGGAAGCGAATGGTCACTATCTTTCGCCGGGCTTTGTTGATCTGAACTGCAACATAGGCGAGCCAGGTCAGGAGACCAAAGAAGATCTTCATACCGGGTTAAAGGCAGCTGCTGCCGGCGGTTTCACCGGCGTAGCCCTAATGCCCGATATCGAACCTCCGGTACATTCAAAGACCCAGGTAGAATATCTGGTGAATAAAAGTAAAGGTGACCTGGTGAACGTTTACCCGCTGGGTGCCTTATCAGTAGATCGTGCCGGCAAGGACATGGCCGAGATGTATGACATGTACCTAAGCGGAGCCAAAGCCTTCACCGATGGTAACAAGCCGGTGAAAGATGCCGGGCTCATGGAACGTGCCCTGCTGTATGCTCACGGCTTCGGCGCTTTGATCTTTTCATATCCTGAGGATGTGGCCATTGCCGGTAAAGCCAAGGTGAATGAAGGCGTGACCAGTACCCTGTTAGGCATGAAGGGGATTCCGTCCCTCGCCGAAGAACTGCAGATAGCCCGCGATCTTTACTTGGCAGAGTACACCGATTCGGCCATTCACTTCAGCACCATTTCTACTGCACGGTCGGTACAATTGATACGCGATGCCAAAGCCAAAGGACTAAAAGTGAGCTGCGACGTAGCCGCACATCATTTAGTGCTTACCGACGAAGCTTTGCTGGGTTTTGACAGCCAGTATAAAGTAAAACCACCGCTGCGTACGAGTTCTGATATTGAGGCGTTGTTACAAGGTTTGAACGACGGTACCATCGATGCCATCGTATCGCAACACACTCCTCACGAAAAGGAATGTAAAGAAGTAGAGTTCGAGATCGCCGCATTTGGCATCATCGGTTTACAGACCGCGTTACCACTTGCCATACAGGCAGGACTGGGTGTTGAGCTGATCGTAGAGAAGCTGGCAGTGGGTCCACGTAAGATCCTGAAAATAGCTGAGCCAGTGTTAGAAGAAGGCGCAACTGCTGACCTGACCCTGTTCGATGTGAACGGCAGCTGGACGCTGGACAAGGATACCAACCGTTCAAGATCCTCCAACTCGCCTTTCATGGGCCAGAACTTAAAAGGCAAAGTATTGTTAACCTGTAACAACGCACAGGTATTCACCAACTGATCTAAAACATCCGACCATATGATCGATCCTACCATCAAAAAAGCGATAACTGCTTCTTTACAGGCTTTTAACCAACATACTCCCATCAACGAAGCGCAGTTCAGCGAGCAGCTGATCACTGTATTTGAGGCCGACGACGACTTTTTGACCAAGGCCCGTTCCCTTGACGCTTTTTTTGATGACCATGCCGAACTAGAAGAGCTTCGCGAAGTTTTCTTCGATCTGTTGATGGTCAACTTCTTTAGCGCTGATGTGAACCGCTTGGAAGAGGATTACCTTGACTCACCTGAATGGGCTCAGATCGAGGACGAGACGCTTGATCGCGGAACCGAACTGCTTAACCTGTTATTGTACTTGAACGAGTGCCGTGATGAGGCTATAGAGCCATCATTGGAAGATTACCTGACCGAGTTCCTGCTGGTAGATGATGATGAGTTCCAAGATGAGCACCAGATCTACGAGCCAGTGATCGCCAATCAGATATTGATCGAGAGCACTCCTGAAGAAGTTAAAAAGGTGGCGGTCAAGATCTCTGAGGATGCAGAGCTTAAAGATCTGTTCTATGCCATAATGACCTTCTTCCAAAACACTCGTCCTGGAACCAGCGATGAGGAGGAGGTAGCGCAAAATGCAGTAGACAAAGGTTTTGACATGACCGTATATGCTATACTGGTTACCTTTAACCAAGACGAAGCTTAAACATAGATGAGGGATCTGGACGGCGCGGTAAGAAAGAACGGACTGGTATTGGGCCTGTTGTTCGGGGCTTTGATGCTGATCATCGATATTTTGAAGATGTGCTACCTGGCTTATGCACCGGGTAAGCCCATTATTACCTTCATCGTGTTGTATCCGGTCTATTACATCGTATTCTTTGGTGCCGCTTTGCTTTTCATCAGCAGATTGCGCAACAACATCGGGCGTTTCTGGAACCTTAAACAAGCCATTACGGGCATCTTCATCATGCTCTTCGTATCCTCATTTGTATGGAACAATGGGCTTACTGTATTTTCAGGGTATGTAGCTCCGGAGCTTGCTCAAAAAGCGCATACCAGCTTTATAGAGGCACGTAAACAAGCCATGGCATCAAGTGGTACACCGGCAAAAAAAATGGCAGAGGAAGAGGCTAATATGCAGCGTACCTTTGAGGAAGGTAGCCACGTGACGATCGGCAGCTTTTTCCGGTCACTGGCGGTATCGGCTATCCTGGTATTCGCAGTATCCGCGCTTTTAGGGATACTTTTCAAAAGAGAGGGGCGTCCCACAACAGATAACGGCTGAGCCGTATACACCACTTAGCAAAACCTTATACCTCGATCAGCTTATTCTTGATCGCGTAAAGCACCAAGCCCACCCGGCTTTTGATCTGTAGCTTATCAAATAGCTGGTCACGGTAACCATCCACCGTACGTGCGCTCACACACATTTGATCAGCGATCTCTTTATAGGTAAGCTCTGATCCGGCCAGCCGCAAAAATTCCAACTCTCGCTGGTTAAGCTTGATCTTATCGGGTTCGTTGTTGAAACTGTGCACCAGGTGCCGGGTCACAAAGGGTGGATAATATACTTCATTATTGGCCACCCGGTTAAGCGCCTGAGCAAATTCAGCCGGTTCCGAATCCTTGAGCAAATATCCTTTTACACCCAATTTCAGCATAGCCAATACCTTGTCGGCATCCTCGAACATCGACAGCACGATCACTTTCACATCAGGGTGGTTATCCTTTAGCCATTTTGCAGTATCCATCCCATTCATCTGTGGCATGTTGATATCCAGCAGTATGATGTCGGGCCTTGTTTTAGGCGTTAGCTTGTTGCCAAGCTCAACACCATTGCTGGCCTCGTACATCACGGTGTAGCCTTGCATACTTTGGATCAGCGAAGCGATCCCGCTTCTGAACAGTCGGTGGTCATCTACCAGAACGATATTGATATTTTCAGTTGGCATTAGGTGAAAGAGAAGTAGGTTGAAATCTTATGCTGATGACTGAGCCAGCGCCCAGCGTACTTTTGATCGAAGTATGGGCGCCTATGAGAGCCGCCCTGCTTTCAATATTCTTGAGGCCTGAACCGCCGCCTGAGGCAAGCTTTTCATCAACCGAAAAGCCTTGTCCGTCATCGGTAAGGGTCATGTCAAGCCTGTCATCCTTGTATAGCAGGCCTACCTTAAAATGATGAGCACGGGCATGTTTCATGGCGTTGTTAAGCGTTTCCTGAAAGATGCGGAATAGCACCAATTCATTTTGTTCGCCAAGAGAGTAGGGCGACCCGGTCACCTTTACTTGCACATTGATCAGTTCGCTACGGTTCACCCGATCGGCCGATGCTTCTATGGCGTTCACCAACCCCAGTTGAGCGATCCGCTCGGCACTTAAACTCTTTGACAGGTCACGGAGGTCGTTGATGGCCTGGGCTACCAATTCGCGGCTTTCGGCCATCTTGTGCTGCAACTGGTCCGACGGCACGTTGGTAAGCCCCAGATTGAGTTTCACGAACGATAGCACCTGGCCGATGTTGTCGTGTATCTCCTGGCTTACGTTATTAAGTGTTTGCTCCTGTACCTCCAGGCGTGTTTTGAGCATTTCCTGCCGGTAGGTGATAATGTGCGTGTTCCGTTTTTTGCGGAAGGCTAATAATATGATAACCACAAATACACCCAGTATCAAAAAAACGATCGTTATGGCAATGATCGTTGCTTCGATACTGAAGGGTTGCTGTTGCCGCATATGATGATACCGATACTAAAACAGGCGTACTCAAATATAATAAGATTATTATTGATCAACCGGAAAAGATGCATGCCTTCCTTTTGCATGTGCTCGCGCACCATGTACGGCTGTACCAGATTGTAGGTGGTATCGCCCAGGTAGAAGAAGAAGAGACCGACAGATATCCAAAACATAGGCTCACGGGTAAGTATCCGTGGTTCGGTAGTGCTTAAGGCCTCAAAAAAATATACGAAGATGAATATGATCACAAATATGCCGCCGAGTGCCAACGTGTAAGTATGCAGGTTATCAAAACCTTGAACAACTGTTTGATTTATGGCAGTGATGACAAGGTACACCGGGACCGTCCATGCGATGATCTTCTTCCAGGTCTCACTTTTTACATGATGATAAAGCATGTAATAAAAGGCCATGAACTCTATAATTGTGGATATATTGAACACATGCACATTGTCAACATAAAGCTTACGTTCGGCCAGGTATTTACCTCTTAATTCGGCGATCACGATCATGATCATGTAGGGCGTGAGTACCCAGAGCTTGGTTCGGAATAGTTGTTTGGCATATAAGATACTGACCAAACAGGTCAGTATCTCGATCCAATTGAATAAAGGCAGGTCCATCAATAGTAATAATTGTGATCAAAAGCCCGATCCGGTACAGATCGGCTCACCGCTCTGGTCCGTACCGTTAAAAGGAGGACAGCCCTGACCATGATTATAAGCCTCCACGTCGATGCCAAACCTATTCTTAGCATCATCGGTAAGGATATCCTGATCAATGATCTTTCCGTTCTCTTCTATGGCTATGCAAGGTACAAAAAATACGGTACGGCGTCCCTGCTTTTCCTTGTCGGGATGGTCATCTGGATACTGGCCAAAGTACACCTTAATGCCCAAATTACTCGTGTCATCGGTACCAAGCTTTTTGCCTATGCTGTTCAGATAGTCCATTAGCCCGTCGTACTTAAAATACACCTGTTGGGTTTGCCCTTTATTGGCAGGGTTCTCTTTGTAGTTGTCAAACAGTGCTTTAGCTTCTTCAAATGTGATGGTTCGTTGTTCTGACATGTTAGATATATTTTTATCTAAAACTATAAGACCGCTCGCATTCATTTTTCCGTGTTTTCACGGTAATTAGGCCCTTTTTTGCATCTGCTTGAACGACAGTCGAAAATATTCATTGTCGGTTCTCAAACATGCAGCACCGTGTTTTGACGGTTATTTATGCGTCAAATCTTGGCTTACTTTCCGTTGTGTAGGCAATTCTTTTAATGCGTTCCACATGCATTTTTGTAAGGTCATGCAGCTTACCCAGTATTTACAAATAAGGCCCTGGTATTGGTGGTCAAAGCAAAGGACACTGGGTAAAGCCCCGGTCACGGTGGGCATTACAGCGTTCAGTATCATGATCATGGCCGGAATATGCCGACCAGATGCAGAGGATAGCTTCACTAAGATCAAAGGGTCGGCGGGTAGCCCGCGTTTCAATTTGCAATTCACCAATAACGACGGTAGTGACGTTGACCTTTATGTGCAAACGCCTAACGGTTCGGTGATCAATTACCAGAACATCAGTGCACAAAATGGTAAAATGGATGTAGATTGCCTTTGCGGCGATTGCCCTGAAGGTGGTAATGAGAACGTTTACTGGGTTCCTGGCACGGCACCAAAAGGTACCTTCAAGGTGTGGGCTCGTTACTTTGATCCTTGTGTGGGTGAGAACGGTTCGGCCCGATATAAATTACGGATCATGGACGGGAATAAAGTGGTCCGGGAAATGGAGGGATCATTATCCTCTTACGACCGCAGGTCGCCGGTGATCATATACGAACGTTAATGGTGCTTTTGGTTCTAAATTAGTAGTTAGTTAAGCAAAAAGGCCTTCCGCGATGGAAGGCCCTTTGTATTATACAGTAATTGATCCGAGAACTACTTCTTCATGATCTTCATGATATCACTTCCAAAAACGAATACCATCAGCGAAACAAGCACCACAAAGCCAACGATCTGCGCACGCTCCAGGAACTTATCGCTTAAAGGCTTGCCTTTGATCATTTCGATGATCAGAAACAGCGCGTGGCCACCGTCAAGAGCCGGTATAGGCAATAGGTTCATAAGCGCCAGAGCCATCGACAGAAGGCCTACAAGGCTCCAGAACCTGAACCAATCTACCTCAGCACCGAATAGGCGGGCGATGCCTATAGGGCTTGATAAGGCCTTGTTGGCCTTTACCTGACCGGTGAAAACTTTGCCCAATCCCTTGGCATTGTCGCTAAAGGTACCCCAGGCTTTCGAAGCGCCTACTGGTAATGAACCAAAGAAACCGAATTTTAAGGTCTTTTCGGATGGAAGGTCGGTTTTGACCTTGATGCCGTAGCGGCCGTCTTTAAAGCCGAGCATGCCGTCCTTATTCACCTCGGTAGACAGTGGGAGGGTAGTGCCATCACGTTTTACGGTAAGGTCGGCCTTTTTATCTTTGTATTTTTGCAACTCGGTCTGGAACTGATCGTAAAAGTGGATCGGTACATTGTTAACTGCTATAATGCTATCGCCACGGCGAAGGCCCGCGCGTTGTGCATTACTACCAGCCACTACCGAATCAACTGCGAAAGTGGTACGTGGCATGCGACTGATGAACTGCTCGATACCCAGATCTGATACATCGTTCAGGATACCACCTGGTACCTTGATCTGTAGTGTTTGCGCTCCGCGTTGCACGGTAAGCGTGCTGTTGCCCATCAATACTCTTGAACTCACCAGGTCCTCAAAGCGCTCCACTTTCACACCATTTACTTTAGTGATCTTATCGCCCGCTTTAAGGCCGATACCCTGACCGATCTTACCCGGTACGATACCGTATCTCAAATTATCGTTGGGAATATAGCTTTCGCCATATTTAATGGTGAGTACCCAAAATATAACGATACCCAGTATAATGTTGACCACGATACCACCCAGCATCACGATCAAACGCTGCCAGGCCGGTTTTGACCGAAATTCCCATGGTTGTGGCGGGCCTGCCATTTGCTCGGTATCCATCGATTCATCGATCATACCGGCGATCTTCACATAGCCGCCTAAAGGCAACCAGCCCATGCCGTATTCTACGCCTCTGTAGTTGAACTTGAACAGGCTAAAGTTCCAGGCGTCAAAGAACAGGTAGAACTTCTCTACCTTAATGCCGAATGCCCTTGCGGCTATAAAATGCCCGAACTCGTGCAGTATAACCAAAATAGAAAGGCCCAGTATCAACTGGCCGGCCATGATCACTATATCCATTATTGTTGTTGTACGTCGTGTGTAACTTGAACGCTACCTGCCTTTAACGGCGTTCGCGTAATTAAATTTTGCGCTAAGATGCGTGTTTCTTTATCAGTATTCAAATAGTCGGCAAGGGTTGGATGCTTGATAGGGGCTATTTGTTGCATGCATGACCCAATTATTTCGCTCATGCCCAAAAAGGACACCTTATCATTCAAAAAGCCTTCCACAGCGATCTCGTTAGCCGCGTTAACTATGCAAGGCATGTTACCACCAATGCGCAGGGCCTCATAGGCAAAGGCCAGATTGCGGAAGGTTTCCAGATCGGGCTTTTCAAAGGTCAGGTTCGGATAATTGGTGAAATCAAAGCGTTTGTAGTCGTTCTTGATCCGCTCGGGATAGCCCAACGCATATTGTATCGGCAACTTCATGTCAGGCAGCCCCATTTGCGCCTTCATCGATCCATCCTCAAATTGAACCAGCGAATGGATAATAGATTGCGGGTGCACGATCACGTCGATCTGTTCCAGGTCAAGGTCGAAAAGCCATTTAGCCTCGATCACCTCCAGGCCTTTATTCATTAACGAAGCCGAATCTATCGTGATCTTGGCGCCCATTACCCAGTTGGGATGTTTAAGGGCCTGATGACGTGTCACGTTCGACAGGTATGCGCTATCCTTACCCCGGAACGGGCCGCCCGAAGCGGTCAGAATGATCTTTTCGATGGGGTTCTTTTCCTCTCCGGCCAAGCACTGAAATATGGCTGAATGCTCCGAATCTACCGGCAAAAGCTTGACGTCGTTCTCTGCCGCCAAAGCGGTGATCAGTTCGCCAGCTACCACTAAGGTCTCTTTATTGGCTAAGGCAATGTCCTTCCCTGCTTTGATGGCATTGATGGTAGGCTCCAGGCCGGCAAAGCCGACCATGGCGGTAAGTACGATATCTATCTCAGGCAGGGTCACGATCTGCTTTACCTCACTGTATCCGGCAAGTACCTTAGTATCAATACCTGCTAATGCGGTGCGGACGTGCTCGTAAAGACTTTCGTCGCATATCACGGCATAGGCCGGGCGACACGCTAATGCCTGCTGAATAAGCAGATCAGCATTACGGTTGGCCGTAAGTACATGTACCTTGAAGCGGTCGGGGTTTTCGGCTATCACCTCCATGGTTTGGGTACCAATGCTACCGGTAGACCCAAGTATGGCGATATTCTTAACAGTGTTATTGTCCAAAACTTGTATGGTAAAAGCTTTTACTTAGATACGTTAACTATTGTTGAACGGTTGTACGTGTAGCAAAAGCAAGTTTAAAATTAAGGTTAAATAACGTATTGTGCAAGCGCATCGGCGATCTTGCGGTCGTTAGATAGGCGCGGTACCTTGTTTTGGCCGCCCAGCTTACCCTGCGACCGCATGTAGTTAATAAAACTATCAGGTGCCAGGCTACGAATGATCAGCGGGCGCAGGATGTTACCCTCGATCAGGTCAAAATAGTAAATGTTCTTTTTTTGCAGGGCTTGATCCACCTTGGTAGCAAAGGCCTCCATATCAGCAGGCCCTCTACCGAACTCAACGAACCATTCGTGGTAAGGCAACCCGCTATCGGGCGTAACTTGAGGGGCTACAGTGAATTCTACTACATCCACGCCTTCCTGCTGGGCAACGCTCATGAGGGCGTGTTCTACCTCTTCGCCGATCACGTGTTCGCCAAAGGCCGATATATAGTGCTTGATGCGTCCGGTCACCACGATCTTGTAGGGAGCAAGTGAGGTGAACTTAATGGTATCGCCTATGCTGTACCCCCAAAGGCCGGCATTGGTGTTCAGTATGAGCGCATAGTTCTTATTCAGTTCCACCTCGGCTAAACTCAGACGCGTTGGAGAGGAATTAAAATATTCTTCGCTGGGGATGAACTCGTAAAAAATGCCCGAGTTAACCTGTAACAGCAAACCTTTGTCTTTTTGTGAATCCTGAAAGGCAATGAAACCTTCAGAGGCCGGGTAGGTCTCGATGGTATCGATCCCGAAACCGATGCTTTCTTCTATGCGCGCACGATAAGGTTCGTAATTCACCCCTCCATACACGAACAGCTTAAAGTTGGGGAAGATATCTTTGATCTTCTTGTCGCCTGCCTTGGCTGATAGGCGGTCGAAGTACATCTGACACCAAGGAGGTATACCCGAGATGAGGCGCATGTCCTCGTTGTACGTCTCGTTCACAATGGCATCTACCTTTTGCTCCCAGTCTTCAATGCAATTCACCTCGTAGCTGGGCAGTCTGTTCTTTTGCAGATAAGCAGGCACATGATGAGCTACGATGCCCGACAAACGGCCCACAGCCACGCCATGCTTTTTACTCATGATAGGACTTCCCTGTAGAAATATCATCTTGCCGTCCACAAAGTCGGCCTTTCCGGTCTCATGTATATAACTCAGCAGGGCGTTACGTGCGGCTTTAATATGTTCGGGCATGCTCTCCTTGGAGATGGGGATGTACTTGACCCCTGAAGTGGTACCCGAGGTCTTGGCCAGGTAGGCCGGCTTTCCAGGCCACATCACGTCGGCCTCGCCGTTGGTCACCCGGTCAATGTAAGGGCGTAGATCTTCATAATCGGCCACAGGAACGTTCGCTTTGAAGTCAGCATAAGAAGTGATCTCGTTAAAGCGATGGTCTTTTCCAAATGCTGTATGGGCTGCCTGTTCGATGAGCTGAAGCATGAGTTGCTGTTGCATGGCTACAGCGTTTTGCCTCATGCGGTCCATGTCGCGGTTCACCCACGCGGCAAATAGTTTGCTTAAAGCAGCTTTTAGCCCCATAGTTATAAGGTTTCCGATACGTCGTCGTCCACATCCTGGTGGGCGTATACCAGTTTGCGATAGCTGGCCATGATCATCACTTGTACCGTAGGGAACGATATAGCGAACCAGCAGATGGCCGCCAGTTTGAACACATAGCTGTCATTATCCAGATCGAACATGGTAGTGATGATCAGGTTGATAATGATCAACAGCAAGGCTACAAAGATGACCACGATCAATATCAGTGACAGGAGTTTGAAGAAGTTATTCCACGTGATAAAGAAGCTCTGCTTGAGCGATTCGATGGGGCCTGAATCCTCATCAACGATGAAGCACAGGCAGAACATGGATCTGACTAGTAGGTAACCTAAGGCCAGTATCTCTACCTTATCCACAATGGCGCGGGCACTTTCAGTAAGATCGAGCCGAAAGTTGATGAACATGATCGTGCCGATCAAAAAGGTGTAAAGTACCGCTATAGTGACGAAAGATAGCGCCATACGGAACGATGGCAGTATGTCCTTGAACTCGAACTCGTAATACTCCCGGTCCATCAAGGTGAGTATCAGTTTATAAAAACTCAGTACGATGTATGATTGAACCAGCATCATGAAGAAAACGAACGCTACCTGGCTGTACTGGTTATCATATACCACGATAAAGCCGGTGAAGAATTTGATCACCTCATAGCAGATCAGCGAGATGATCGAATACACGATCAGCGAAACATAATTCTTCTTGATGACGTTCCACGCTGTTTTAATGGTTTCGGGAACGGAGAACGGGTGATACATAGGTGCTTATGATCGTTTAAAAATAACACGCTTCCATAGGTCCTGCATAAATCCTAAGCCGTATGCAATGAGTTGAATAAAGGCCGCGCCTATGCTCAAAAATGCAACTTTTAACGATCTGTTTTGAAATAAAGAATGAAAAAATATCAACAAAGTAAAAAGTAGTAACACATAGTTACCGATCATGCCTAACTGCCATCCCAACAGATCGAACAGCAACGTGAATATCACGCCCAACGTGAAAACCGCCGGGAAAAAATGCACCGGTTTTAACTCATTAGGGAAGAACTTGTAGATGTTGATACGTGCCCTGCCAAAAAAGTGCAGTTGTTTATAAAATTGCAGGTAGCTGGTGCGGCGTTTATGGTAAACCTTGGCATCTGGGATGAGCCCGATCTTGAACCCGGCAGTGTGTATACGGATACTGTATTCGATATCTTCGCCCAAGCGGGTGATGATAAAGCCGCCGACCGTTTCCCAAACCTCCCGCGATACACCCATATTAAAGCTACGCGGATGGAATTGCCCGATGCCTTTTTTGTTGCCCCTTATACCACCGGTGGTGAAGGGAGAGGTCATGCTGTAGCTAATGGCCTTTTGCATGGGCGTAAAACTGGTATGCGCAGCGTCAGGACCACCATAGGCGTCCAGGTAGTCGGTCTCCAAGCGGTGTTTAACGATCTCGAGATAGTTATGTGGGATCAGGCAATCCGAATCGAAGATGATGAAGTAGCTGCCTTTGGCCCGTTCAAAACCAAAATTGCGGCTAAAACCTTGTCCTTCGTTCGGTTTAAAATAATAATGTACATCCAGCTTATCGGCAAATGACGCCACTATATCGCGGGAATCATTGGTCGATCCATCCTCGATCACCAAAACCTCAAATTGCATGTAGGTTTGCCGGGTAAGGCTATGCAATAGTTCCTTAATTTCTTGAGGACGGTTATAGAGTGGTATGATGATGGAAAAAAACATTCTGATCTCGGAATTCGGATGTTCGATGTCGGATTTAACTGAGATCAAACGTTCTTGTTTTTTTGATTTGCTCTTGCGGTCTTACCGATCGCAGTAAATATTGCTGTCAGTTCGTCCGCTTTTTTTTTAATGGGGCTACAAGGTGCGGCCCAACCAATCCTGACATTTCCATTAACTCGAACCAATAGATAGATTCGTCAGATTCTTCTTCAACAATTATGATCTTATTAATGAAGTCGGCTGTTGATTTGGCTTTGCATGCGGAGCGATAATTTGCGCCTACCAATGTAGAACTTCTTAAGATTTGATTGGTCAAGATCTTCAAAGAACCTGATGGACGGATCCCTTCCACAAATTTGATGGTGTTCACAGCAAAAAGCTGGGTCCTGCGTTTAAGTTCTGTCTTGTCCATTCTCTTGACCGGTCTGGATATTATAAATCCGAGATCGAACATCCGACCTCCGATATCCTATAGTCGCTCTTCGATCTGATAATTATTACGTTCGGATGCGTTGCGGGATACCAATTCGGCCACAAAGCCCGTCAGGAACAACTGGAAACCTACTACGATGGCCACCAATGCGATGTAGAACAAAGGGTGGTCGGTAGCGTCGCGGTACTTTTCATTATTGGCGATGTGTATCTGTTTTTCGACCAGGATCCATATCGCCATGATCAAACCGATGAAAAAGCTCAATACGCCCATCGAACCAAAAAAGTGCATAGGGCGCTTGCCGAACTTTCCGACAAAGAATATGGACAACAGATCTAAAAAACCGTTCACAAAGCGGCTCATACCGAACTTGGTCTTGCCATATTTGCGGGCGCGGTGTTCTACGATCTGCTCACCGATCTTAGTAAAGCCTGCCCACTTGGCCAACACCGGTATATATCGGTGCATCTCGCCGTAAACCTCAATGTTCTTGACCACTGTGTTGCGATAAGCTTTAAGTCCGCAGTTAAAATCGTGCAGGTTGTGTATGCCCGACATACTACGGGTAGCAGCATTGAACAAACGGGTAGGGATGGTCTTGCTAAGCGGGTCGTAACGCTTGGCCTTCCAGCCCGATATCAGGTCGAATTTTTCCTCGGTGATACGGCGGTAGAGCTCAGGGATCTCGCCGGGGCTGTCCTGCAGATCGGCGTCCATGGTGATCACCACATTGCCTTTAGCGGCCTCAAAGCCGGTGTTCAATGCGGCCGATTTGCCGTAATTACGCCTGAATTTGATGCCCTTGATCAGTGCATTTTGCTGATGTAATTTGCAGATCATGTCCCACGATCCGTCGTTACTGCCATCATCCACCAACAGCACCTCATAGGTGAACTTATTTTCATCCATTACCCGGCTTATCCATGAGGTAAGTTCAGGTAACGATTCTACTTCGTTATATAGCGGTACTACAACTGAGATGTCCATGTATACAGCTTTGGGGCACAAGAAGCCCTACTTGCAAAAAGCAAAAATACAAAAATAGTTGGCTTTAAGAGGCCGGCTGTAGCCAGGGCAAAAGCGTGGGTGATCACTGTACCCGCTTGCGGATCGTGTTAAAGTACACCGCGGTACCCGCACCGATCAGGCTGCCTGCGGCAACATCACTTGGGTAATGTGCACCTAGGTACATGCGCGAGTACACGATCGACGACGCCCACAAGGCTGTTGGCGCGATCACATACCATTTAGGGTAAGCGAGCGACAAGGCCGTTGCCGTACTTACCGATGAGGCCGAATGTCCCGAAGGGAACGAGTATTCATTAGGCAAATACACAGGCACGATACGGAAGTTGCCCCGGTAGGGCCTAGGCCGTTTAACCAAACGCTTGATGAGCGATATGGTGCCATATGATATCAGCGTACTGCTGGCTACATATAAGGCATTCTGCCGCATCTCCTTGTTATTATCGATGATGCCGCCTGCCAGTAACCCGGCCGGTATCAGAATATTACCGTACATGTTGGATTGCGACATAAAGTAGTTGAAGCTGGTACCCTTTGGGGTGCGGTGGTCGGCCAGATCGATCATGATCTGGTCATCCACCCGCTGTATGATGCTGCCCCGCGGCGGCACCTGCGCGTAGGCACGGCCAAGCACTATCAAAAAGGCAAGCAGGGCATACCGATATACGTTCATAGGCGTCATAGATGATGCAAAAATACATCATCTGAACATCAAAAATGTATGTTGGGCCACCGTTGTATATATCAGCAGGTAATTATTACCTTTAACAAGCGTTGTACACAGCGTAAGTATAATGGTAAGCGGTAAAACCAAAGGCGTAAAAAAGCATTATTATGCAGGGTTCACCACTGCTATACCATTAGCCTTGGTACTACCGTAACGATCTCACTTTAGCCTATGAACTACCAACAACTGCTGGCCGAGACAGAACAGCAGGTGATCTCGCAATTTAAAGCACATCCTACCGATGACCTGCTGTACCATAACCTGCGCCACACGCAGGAGGTGGTGAAGGCGGCCATTCAAATAGCTAACCATTACCAGCTCAACGATCACGACTTTTTTATCGTTGTGGCCTCGGCCTGGTTGCATGATACGGGTTACCTGCACGATCCAGGCGCCCATGAGGAGGAAAGCGCGCGCCGCGCGGCCGAATTCCTGAGCTCGCATAACGTAGATGCTGAAGTGATCGACCAGGTCAAAGGTTGCATCATGGCCACCAAAATGCCACAACGGCCTACAGGGCTGCTGCAAAGTATCGTTTGTGATGCTGACGTGTTCCATTTGGGTACTGAACAGTTCGATGATAATAATAAGCAGCTGCGTAAGGAATGCCGCACCGTATACAAGTGCGATTTTAATAAGCCCGACTGGCGCCGCAAGACCATCCAGTTCATGCAGGGGCATCATTATCATACCGACTATGCGGTCATGCTGCTGGCCGATCAAAAGGAGAAGAACCTGCAGGCCTTAAAAGACAAAGAGGCCGAGTGGGAAAAAAAGAACCGTTCGAAAGAAAAAGATAAGGACAAAGACAAGGAAAAAGATAGTAAGGTGGTGGTGACCGTTGAAGCCAATAAAGTTGAAAAGGCCGACGTGTACACCGAAAAGGAGGTTAAAAAGAAAGACCGTCCTGAAAAAGGTATCGAGACCATGTTCAGGGTAAGTTCGAGCAACCATCAGCGCCTGAGCGATATGGCCGATAACAAGGCACATATCATGATCACGGTCAACTCGATCATCCTGTCGGCCATTATCAGTTTGTTGCTGCGCAGGTTAGAGGATTATAGTTACCTGATCATCCCTACCATCATCATTTTGCTCATTAGCTTGACCACCATGATATTTGCCATATTGGCTACCCGCCCGTCAATACCCGAGGGGCGTTTCACGCCGCAAGATATTGACGATAAGAAGGTGAACCTGCTTTTTTTCGGTAACTTTTACCGCATGAGCTTGCAGGAGTACATTGCCGGTATGCGCAATGTGATGGCCGACCGCGAGTTCCTGTACGGCAGCCTGATCAACGACGTTTACTCGCAGGGTGTAGTATTAGGGCGTAAATACCGTTTGCTGCGTATCTCTTACAACATCTTCATGTTCGGGTTGATCGCATCGGTGGCAGCATTTATCATAGCATCAACCCTTGCCGGTGGCGGTAAACACTAAACAACTGCTATGTCATACCAGTTCTTTGACCGCGATCTGAGTTGGCTATCGTTCAATGAACGGGTGTTGCTCGAAGCCAACAGGCAAAGCCTTCCCCTGCTCGAGCGCATCAACTTCTTGTCGATCTACTCATCCAACCTCGACGAGTTCTACCGGGTAAGGGTACCGGTAATGGGTGCCCTGCACAAGGTGATCAGTAAGGAGAACGCCGTCGAAGCCGTACTGCATGGCGATGAGCTGCAACAGGCCCGCGAACAGATCCTGAAACAACAGGAGCTATATGGCAACATGCTGCGTAATGATATATTGCCCAAGCTTAAGCAGAAGGGTATCCATATCATCTACGATGAGCCCTTGCCTCAACCGATCATTCAACCGCTCACCGATCAGTTCCTGAGCCAGGTAATGGCTTTTCTGCAGCCTGTCACTATCAAACAGGGCAGCAGCTTTTTTCCCGAGAACAACAAGCTTTATTTTTTAGTGCAGTTGGAGGATGAGGACAGAAAAGAGCAACTGGTCGCACTCAATATTCCTTCGGACGAGTTGCCTCGTTTTTACAGCGTCAATGATCAGGAACAGCGATATATCGTTTTTATCGACGATGTCATTCGCCACAACCTTGATAAGGTATTCCCGCAAAAGGTGACCGGCTGCTGGAGTTTCAAGATCACGCGTGATGCCGAATTGGAATTGGAGGACGAGTATACTGGCGACCTTGCCGAAGAGCTGGAAAAGCAATTGCGCAAGCGCGACCTTGGTCTGGCCACCCGCTTTTTATACAGCCCGGGCATGCCATTGAGAGTGCTGCATGCATTTGCTGGTGTGCTGGGCTTGGGAGAGACCAGCCTGGTAGTAGGTGGCCATTACCACAATCTGCGTGATCTGGCCTCGTTACCAATCAATGATGCCTCGTTGAAGGTTGACAAGTGGCCGGCTTTGCGCTATACCGAACTGCACGAGACCCGCTCCGTGCTCGACGATATTGGTACGCATGATCACCTTTTGCACACGCCTTATCAAAGTTACGATACCATATTGCGGTTTTTCAATGAGGCAGCCATAAGGCCCGATGTGCAGGAGATATATGTTTCTTTATATCGTGTGGCTAGTGACTCCAAGATCGTGAATGCGCTCATCAGCGCTGCACATAACGGTAAAAGTGTTAATGTACTGGTGGAGCTCAAGGCACGTTTTGATGAAGCCAATAACATCAAATGGGCAAAAAAGTTGAAGGCGTCAGGCGCCAAGCTGATCTACAGCGTGACCGCACTAAAGGTGCATGCCAAGATCGCGCTGGTAAAATTGCGTAAGGCAGATCGCACACTTTACCGTGGGCTTTTAGCAACGGGCAACTTTAATGAGAACACCTCCCGCTTTTATACAGACCATATATTACTCACCGGCAACCATGCTCTGCTGCGTGAGATGGAACTGTTGTTCATCTTCCTGGCCAAAAAGCAAAAGCCCGCCAAGGCGCAAGTGATGCCGTTCAAGCATCTTTTGGTGGCACAGTTCAACTTACAGGAACGTTTTATGGAGATGATAGATACCGAGATAGCCAACCATAAGGCGGGCAAGCCGGCATCAGTGATCATCAAGATGAATAACCTGGAGGAGGAAAAGCTCATCTCGAAACTTTACGAGGCCTCCAACGCCGGGGTGAAGGTGCAGCTGATCGTCAGGAGTATTTGCCGGCTGGTGCCGGGCGTTGCGGGGCAAAGTGAGAATATCACGGTCACACGCATCGTTGATCGCTATCTGGAGCATGGTCGCATCTTCATATTTGATAACGATGGCGACCCGCTGGTATACATGGGGTCTGCTGATTGGATGAACCGCAATATCTATCACCGCATCGAGGTTTGTTTCCCGGTGGTAGATGAGCGCTTGAAGCAAGAGGTGATAAAGATGATGGACCTTCAGTTAAAGGATAATGTACAGGCCGTGCGTCTCGACACACAATTGCATAATATCCCTGTTAATACTACTGAGCCTGTGGTACGATCGCAATTACAGATCTACCAGTTATTACAACAAAGAACAAGCACCATATAACTATTGACCCTATCCATGAGAAGATACGTTCTATTATATTCGGCCATTTTTACCCTGCTTACTTTTTCCTGCGCCCAAACCCCGCAAAAACACCCGAGCCCTAAAGGTTATAATTTGGATCAGCCTATCAAGTTCAAGATGCCTGACGACCTGCTCGAGATATCAGGCATTACCTTCAGCCGTGGCAATGCAGATATGTTCTACGCCATACAAGATGAAGAAGGAAAGCTTTTTTACGGCAAGCTGGGAGCCGATAAGGTAAGCCACACCAAATTTGGTAAGCACGGCGATTATGAGGACCTGGCCATTTGTGGCAACCTGGTCATCGTATTGAAAAGCAACGGGAAGCTTTACACTTTTCCCCTTAGCGAGATCAAGGAACAGGAGCTGACCAACGTAAAAGAGCTGACCAAGATACTGCCGTCTGGCGAGTATGAGAGCATGTATGTGAACGAAGCGGCCCGCAAACTTTACGTGCTTTGCAAGAACTGTGACGATGAGCGCACATCCAAAAGCAGCACCGGTTACGTATTTGATATATTGCCCGACAATACGTTGAAAGCAGGTGTCACCTTCCAGATCGAGGTGAAGCAGATCAAAAAGATCACCGGCGACGACAAGATGAAGTTCAGGCCATCGGCCATGGCGTGGAACGCACAAAGCAAGCAATGGTTCATCGTTTCGGCGGTCAATCAGATACTCGTGGTAGCCGATAGCAATTGGAACGTGACCAATGTTTATCCGCTTGATCATAAGGTGTTCCTGCAGCCTGAAGGTATCGCGTTCGATAGCCAAAACAATATGTATATCTCTAACGAGGGCGACGAATTCAGTAGGGGTAACGTATTGAAGTTCAATTACACGTCGGGGAAGTGATCAGCCGTCGTTAAGCATCAGAGAAGATCTGATGCAACGCTGCTGGAGTTCTAATAATACCTATTCATGCAGGCAAGATCATTCTATATCAATCAAGATCTGGCAGATCATCAACTGGTCAAGGCGGCCTTATCGTTCGAGCCATTTATAAGGCATATCGCAGAAAAACTGGAGGCCGACCACACTTCGATCAAATCCAAGTTCTACGAGTTCGTTCTTGACCATTTTAAGATCGATCGAGAGTTGAACAGCGATGCCCAGGAAGCCGGTAGGCGGATGAACAATGAGTATGCGCTCGAGTTGATCTACAGCGCGCTAACGCCGGTACTGCAAAGCGAGAATGAGTGTTATTGGGCACTGAGCACACCCGTGCCCAACTTGGTCTTATACAGTACCGATGCATTTTTTCAACTGGTGACCAAGAGTGATATCAGGGGAGCATCATCAGCGATCATCACTGATCAGAACATCTTCAAACTTCAGCAGCGCGAATATATTTACCGTTTGATATTGAAGCGGCTGTATGATTTTAACTCGGTGCTTAGCAACAACATGTACTACTCGTACGTAGATCCAAGCACCGGGCTTTCACGTTATTATAATGTACAAATAGATACAACGTTCATCCGTATCGATGTCAAAGGTCATTTGCCTGAGTTGGATTTTGAGACACTGGAGAACTACTTGCACGAGGATGATGGCTTGGACATACTCTCAGAAGTATTGCCGCTTGACCTGTTCAGTTTTGAAGGATTCTCGGTGATCTCATTACATGACGTGACGCCGACAAGGGCCATTGAGCAGATACGCGAGGCTATCATTGACCCGGTAGATGACCAAAAACTGCTTTACAAGACCGTTATACGGTCGCTCAAGACCCTGGCCGAGAACAATGATGTGCATTTCGGTCTGCTCCCTTTCCTGAAATTGAATGCGGAGCCGGTATTTGATCTTACGTCGTGCTCGCAAAGCATCGTGATACAGGCGTCGAAAAAGTATGGCATAGCCGAAGAGGCGTACTACGCCATGGTGAATCATTATGAACGTGAACCCAACGCGGTGTTCTTTAGCTCGATCACTGAGGCTCGTCAAAAAAAGTTCTTTTTCCTGAAGGCGCTCAAAGAGGAGGGTATCAGGTCCTATGCCGTCATACCTGTTTTTTATAACAAGCACGTGGCCGGCATAATGGAAGTGTATTCTGAAAAGGAGCTGGTGTTTTACGAGAACCTGCTCTCGCGTTTGGAGTTCGCCATACCCATGATCGCCCAACTATTGCAGAACAGCATAGAGCATTTCAACAGTTGCATTGATGATGTGATCAAAGAAAAGTTCACATCCTTACAGCCTGCGGTTCAATGGAAATTCAACGAAACGGCATGGGAGCATATCAAGAATGGTGGTAAAGCGCAGGCCAATGGCAATATCACTTTCAAGGACGTATATCCGTTATATGGCGCTATCGATATCCGTAATTCCACTATTGAACGGAACATGGCCCTGCAGCAGGATCTGAAACGCATACTCAAGAATCTGCTTAAAGTATTGCTCACGCTTGATGAGCAACACCCCAATGAGCAATGGTCGGCACTGATCGACAAGACCAACGACTGGCTGCACACCGTAAATGACTTTGTTAACACGAACGATGAGATGCTGCTTGACCAGTTCTTGGAGAACGAGGCGGGGCCTGCACTTTCGGCATATCGCAACACTAATGCTGAGGCGGCCGGGGTGATCGAGCCCTACCTTAAAATGATCGGGCAGGAGAATAGCGGCCCGGCTTTCAAGCAACGTAACCGGCTGGAGATATCCATGCAAATGGTTAACACCGCCGTGAATAACTACTTTGAGCGGGCCCAGCGTACTATACAGCAGGTATATCCATGCTATTTTGAAAAGATTCGTACTGATGGGGTGGAATACGATCTGTACATCGGGCAGGCCATCGCGCCACGTCGTCCGTTCAGTACCGACATCCTGAGGCAGATGCGTTTATGGCAACTCACCTCAATGATAGACGTGACCCGCCTCACCCATGACCTGCAGGAGGAGATGCCGGCGCTGTTGCGTACCACTCAAATGATCTTCATCCACAGCATGCCAATTGATATCAGCTTTAGGAATGACGAGCGCCGTTTTGATGTGGAGGGCGCTTATAACATACGCTACGAGGTGATCAAAAAGCGGATCGACAAGGTGTGCCTCAAAGATAGCGAGGAGCGGCTGACCCAACCCGGTAAGATCGCCATCGTTTATTTTAGTGAGGCCGAGGCTGAGGAGCAATTAGGCTATATCAAAAAGCTCCAAAAGGACGGCCTCCTGCTGCCCGAGGTAGAACATCTTGACCTGGAGGAGTTACAGGGCGTGGCCGGTTTGAAAGCGCTGCGCGTTACCGTTGCTTTGAACGAGTAGCACGAACCATCCTGTTCCTATCTGTAATTTTACATGCATAAGGTAGTATGATCTGTATATTTACCTAAACCGACCATACCTGATATTTCATGAGAACTACCCATGCCTTTATAACCGGTGCGCTTTTGCTGCTGACCATACCCGTCGCTATGGCTCAAAAAGCTGCCAGAACTGTAAAAAGACCGAACATCATTATTATCCTGGCCGATGATATGGGTTACTCTGACATAGGCTGTTTTGGCTCTACAGTGGCCCGCACTCCGAACCTGGATCAGATGGCCGGTACCGGTTTGGTGATGACGCAGTTCTACAATGCATCGCGCTGTTGCCCGTCACGTGCTTCATTGCTGACCGGCTTATACCAGCACCAGGCAGGCGTAGGCGATATGGTGAATACCCGTGTCGAGCCAGCCTATCAAGGCTATTTGAACAACAATTGCGTCACCATAGCCGAGGCGTTGAAGAATAGCGGATATAATACCTACATGGCCGGAAAATGGCACGTAGGTACGGCGCCCGACCATTGGCCGGTAAAACGTGGTTTCGACCACCATTTCGGATTGATCGATGGAGCGGGTAGTTACTTTGACCCTACCCACCCATATCGCCCCAACCAGCATTTGACCGTAGCGCTCGACGACAAACCTTACCAACCCGGCAAAGATTTTTATGCCACTGATGCCTATGCAGGGTATGCGGTAAAATACATCAAAGACAATAAAGCCACCGGCAAGCCATTCTTCCTATACATGGCCTTCACGGCGCCGCACTGGCCATTGCATGCCCTTCCGGAGGATATAGCCAATTACAAAGGCAAGTTCATGGGTGGATGGGACAAGCTTCGCCAGGAACGCTTTGAAAAGATGAAACGTTCAGGCATCATTCCGGCAAGTACCAAACTATCGGTACGAGATAGCCGGGTGCCCGATTGGGATACCCTGACCGATAAAGAAAAAGCTGATTGGGATGATAAGATGGCCGTTTACAGCGCCATGGTGGACCGCATGGATCAGAACATCGGCCGCATCCGCAAGGCTCTGAAGGAGACCGGTCAGGATCAGAATACGGTTATCATGTTCCTGTCTGACAATGGAGCCAGTCATGAGACCATCAGAGGGCCTGGCTTCACCCAGGAAATGCAGGAGGCCAGCGCCAAACCGGCCAGCGACCCAACCTCCTTTACCGCCTATGGTTTCCCTGGCGCTAATGTGAGCAATACGCCATTAGCTTTATTTAAGCATTGGGAGTATGAAGGCGGTATATCCACACCGTTCATCGTGAGCTATCCGGCGGTGATCAAGCACCCCATGAAAAGTAACCGACCCGGCCACATCGTTGACCTCATGTCTACCTGTTTGGACCTGGCGGGTGGTAAATACCCGACTACTTACAGGGGGCAGCCCATCAAACCTACCGAGGGTATCAGCCTGAAGCCACTGATAGAGGGCAGGACATGGAAAGGCCACGATGCCCTGTTTTGGGAGCATGAAGGCGGCCGCGCAGTGCGTCAGGGTGACTGGAAACTGGTATCCCAATACCCTGAGAACAAGTGGCAACTATTCGACCTCAAGAACGACCGTTCGGAGCAGAACGACCTGGCCGCTCAATACCCCGACAAGGTGACCACCCTTACCAAGCTCTACCAGCAATGGGCCGACCGTATAGGCGTGATCGAGCCCCAAAAACTAAGCAAAGGCAAGGGCGACCTGTAAATGATCAGCGAACTCTGGTAAGTGTTACGATCGCATGTTACATGTTCGGTCCGCAGGGTAAAAGTTGATATTTACAGATCTTTGCAGAAAATTGTGGAAATAGTTGGGTTTTGAGGCTCGTCAAAATGCCTAGGATGGCCCGAAAGTGTTACATCGGTATAACAGTGAAACACCCCGGATCAGCGACTTGCTGCTTGATCAATGACGGTGCGCTGAACACCTTTTGATGGCACGACGCCTGCCGTTGGCCAGGTATACCTGGCCCTGAACCATTGAGCAAGCCTCACCAGAGCGATCAGCGCGGGTACCTCTACCAGCGGACCGATCACCCCTGCAAAGGCCTGGCCGCTGTTGATCCCAAATACACCTATGGCCACCGCTATGGCCAGCTCAAAATTGTTGCCGGCAGCAGTGAAGGCGATCGAGGCGGTGCGTGAGTAGTCGGCACCCATTTTTTTACCCAGCCAAAAGCTCACACCGAACATGGCCGCAAAGTAGATGACCAGCGGAACGGCGATCATCAATACATCTCCAGGCAGTTGCACTACAAGCTTGCCCTTAGTGCTGAACATGACCACAATGGTGAACAGCAGCGCCACCAGCGTTACCGGCGAAATGGACGGCAAAAAATGCTCCTGATACCATCGTTCACCTTTTAACGCCGTAAGCAGGTAGCGTCCCAACACGCCCATCGCAAAAGGAATACCCAGGTATATGCCCACGCTTTTGGCTATATCAGCCATAGGGATAGATATGTTCGCACTGTTAATGCCAAGATAAGGGGGGAATACGGTTATGAACAAGTAGGCATAGATACTGTAAAGCAATACCTGGAACACGCTATTGAGCGCTACCAAGCCTGCGGCATATTCCCGGTCACCTTCGGCCAGCTCGTTCCAAACGATCACCATGGCAATGCAGCGCGCCAGCCCGATCAAGATCAGCCCCGTCATGTATTCGGGGTGGCCTTTCAGGAAAAGGACCGCCAGGCCGAACATCAGCAGCGGACCGATCACCCAGTTGAGCAGGAGGGACGTGGCCAGTACCTTGATATTGCTGAACACAATGCCGAGCTTTTGGTAACGTACCTTAGCAAAAGGCGGATACATCATCAAAATGAGACCCAATGCCAGCGGGATGTTGGTAGTACCCGTGTTATAACTGTTCACCCAACGTGCTGCCGGGCTTTCAAAGTAACCTAAGGCAACACCCACAGCCATGGCCAGGAATATCCATAAGGTAAGGTACCGGTCTAAAAAGCCCAGCTTTTTTCGGTCGGCGGCAGGGGCACATTGGTTGGCGCTCATGATGCCGATAGGTGATCGTGAACGAAATCCTCACAATAGGTCCTGATCTGCTGCCTAACCGCTCTGAACTGTTCCATCACCTCTTCTTCAGTTCCGGTAGCCTTGGCCGGGTCGGGGAAGTTGTGATGCCACCGTTGGGCGTTAGCCGGAAAGTATGGGCAGCGTTCGCTGGCATGATCGCATACGGTGATCACATGGTCGAAGTTGATGTCGCGGTACTCATCAACATGATTGGAGGTATGGGTAGTTATATCGATGCCATCCTCTCTCATGGTCGCTACGGCACGTGGGTTCACGCCATGTGTCTCGATGCCTGCGCTATATATCGCTGCATTTGGTCCGGCAAAGTGCCTCAAATACCCTTCGGCGATCTGGCTCCGGCAGCTATTTCCGGTACATAGTACCAATACGTTCTTCATATCAACTGCTCATTATTATCGGTTTATTGCAATATTGCGATGATTGTTGTCAAAAAAAGGGTTAGCAGCATTTGAACTTAGAAGGGTCGATGTCTTTAAAAAAATCGACGAAAAAGTTCCGGTAACGGGTCCACACCAAAGGATCAATGCAGTAGCAAACACTGGCTCCCTCTATGCTACCCTGAATGATGCCGGCCAGTTTAAGTTCTTTCAAATGCTGCGATACGGTCGCTTGCGCCAAACCCAACTCATCCACCAGTGTGCCGGTCATACAGGTATCGGTGCGTACCAAGTACTGCAGTATCGCCACACGAGCGGGGTGAGCCAGGGCCTTAGCCATGGCCGCAATATCGTTCTGCTCTTTGGTGAACAGGTCTGTTTTAGTGGCACCCATATCGTATCGCAATATTACGATGAATATCCGAGAAACTCAAGAAAGTAATCTTAAAAAAAACTTTCAATAATATTTGAAAGTTTAATAACTTGTTTTACCTTTGGGTCATGGAATTGGCAGAGGGAAAGCAAAAGTTCATTGAAGCGTGGGGTAAGTTAGGGTCGGAGTGGGGCATCAATCGCACCATGGCGCAAGTACATGCGCTGCTGCTGGTATCGCCCGAGGCCATGACCACCGAAGAGATCATGGAGGAGTTGAGCATATCGCGCGGTAATGCCAATATGACCCTGCGCGACCTTATTAGCTGGGGACTGATCGAGAAGCAGCATAAACCAGGCGAACGTAAAGAGTATTTTTATGCAGAAAAAGATACCTGGAACATTGCCCGCCAGGTGGCCCAGGAACGCAAGAAGCGCGAACTGGATCCGGTGCTCAAGATCCTGAGCGAATTGCAAAGTGTAAAGGGCGATGAAAAGGACCCGGCTTATAAAACCTTCAAGACCTCGATAGCGGGCATCAATAAACTGGCCTCTAACGTGAACCGCACACTGGATACCATGCTCAAAGCCGAAGAGAGCTGGTTTTGGGGCTCTATCTTTAAGATCTTTAAATAGGTCTTATTTTTTTGCCCCAATATTTCAATTAATACTGAAAATTCAATATATATTATACTAACTTAAATAATTATCATCATGAACTACGTTATCATCACTTACACTTTTTATTTACTGGTTAGCATTGCCCTTACCGTATGGGTGGCCAAGGTACTGTTCAACAATGGCCGCATCTTTCTGGTCGACATCTTTCATGGCAACACGCCGCTGGCCGATGCCGTTAACCGCTTGCTGGTGGTAGGCTTTTACCTGGTCAACATCGGTTACATCAGTTTAGTGCTCAAAGAGTACGGCGCCATACTTGACACCCGCGAATTGCTCGAGATCCTGAGCCGCAAATTAGGCCGCATCATCCTGATACTGGGCGGTATGCATTTCCTAAACCTTATCGTGTTCTTTAAACTCCGCAACCGCGCACAGCAAGTGAACGGCGCTGAGTGAATTGGAAGCGCGAGCACCGGTCAACGAGCAGTTGCGCAGCAACGCTTCTGTTAAAAAGAGCGTGGGGCTGTCAGCACGCCCGGCCGGGAGCTGGCCTGAGCGAGAGGAGGGATCGGGCTGACTTGGCCTTTTTGGTTCTTTTGTGGCTAAGACAAAAGAACAAAGCCATAGCGGCGAATGAGCGCTACCAAGCGATCAGTGAAGCGCTTTTTGAATAGCAGGCAATGCCTCCGCAAAGATGGCTTCGTTCCTCGCCATGACGGTACTATAATTTTTCAACACATTATCATGAATACGCTATATAACCATATCATTCTATACGATGCTGATTGCCCCATGTGCAAGGTGTACACCCGGGCGTTCACCCGTACTGGTATGCTCGATGCCGACGGCAGGGCCAGCTACCAGGACATGCCCGAAGCGGCTTGTCCGCTGGTGGACAGGCAACGCGCCATGAACGAGATCGCCTTGGTGAACACCTGTACCGGCGAGGTGAGTTATGGTATCGAAAGCCTGTTCAAGGTGATCGGCAACGCGGTGCCAGTATTTAAGCCGCTTTTCGGCTGGGCACCTTTCATTGGGATCATGCGTAAAGTGTATGCTTTCATCTCCTACAACCGCAGGGTGATCATCCCGGCGCCTCATGGCGAAAGTGGTATACAGCCGGCGTTCAGGTTGAACTATCGCCTGGCTTATCTGCTATTCGCATGGTTGGTCACCTCTTACATCCTGACAAGCTACGCGGCGCGTTTGGTGCCCATCGTTCCGATAGGGAGCAGCTACCGTGAGTATCTGATCTGTGGAATGCAAATGGTGGTTCAGGGTGTAGTGGTGGCGTTTTACCGCCCGGCCAAACGTTGGGAGTACCTAGGTAACATGATGACCATCTCGATGGGCGGGGCGATCGTGCTCTCTATAGTAACATTGATCGGCCACATCATAGGTCTCGGCCCAATGGCCTACACACTATGCTTCATGGCCGTGGCCGGCCTAATGTTGTTGGAACATATTCGCCGTAGCAAGTTGCTGGGGATAGGATGGGGGCTCACCATCACCTGGGTAGCTTACCGGCTGGTGGTGTTGCTCATGATCTATTTATTCAATTAACACCCATTGTACCATGAAGAAGTATCAGAAGATCGTATTGGCCGGAGGTGCAGGTTATTTGGGAGGCGTACTGGCTGATCATCACCGCGAACTGGCCCACGAGGTGATCATACTGAGCCGGAAGGCCGCGCCAATAAAAGGTAACGTGCTTACCATACAGTGGGATGGCCTGAACGGAGGCGACTGGGTGAACAGCCTGGAAGACGCCGACCTGCTGGTGAACCTTTGCGGTAAAAGTGTGAACTGCCGTTATACCGAAAGCAACAAGCAGCAGATATTTGATTCACGGCTCATCCCTACGGCTTTGTTGGGGCGGGCCATTGGACAACTGGCCCATCCACCTAAATTGTGGATCAATGTTACCTCGGCCACGATTTACCGCCATGCCGAAGATCATGCACAGGATGAGGTTACCGGCGAGCTGGGCAGCGGCTTTTCAGTACAGGTATGTAAGCAGTGGGAGCAGGTATTTTTTGACGCGCATACACCGTTCACTCGTAAGGTGGCTTTACGCATGGGCATCGTAATGGGGCGCGATAGTGCGGTGTTCCCACTCTTGATGCGGCTGGTCAAACTGGGTTTGGGTGGCAGGCAAGGCAACGGCGATCAATACGTGAACTGGATACATGAGCGTGATGCCGCCCGCATGACCGAATGGCTTTTACAACACCCTGATCTTGATGGTGTGGTGAATGCCACAGCGCCTAACGCCGTGCGGAACCGTGAGCTGATGCAGATGCTCCGCCAAAGTTACGGTATACCCTTGGGCATCCCATCGCCGCAATGGCTGCTGGAGATCGGCGCCTGGCTGATCGGTACCGAGACCGAACTCATGCTCAAAAGCCGCTGGGTAGCTCCTCAACGCTTGCTTGATAGCGGTTACCAATTCAGCTTTGCGCATGCTAAACATGCGGTGAATGATATTTTAAGTACAAGGACCTAATAACTTCACCATGCCAAGTATCGAACTAAAAACACTGATCAAGGCCCCTGTTGAGATCTGCTTTGATCTGTCGCGGAGTGTTGACCTGCATGTGAAAAGCATGCATCGTTATCATGAAAAGGCCATTGCTGGCAACCCCCACGGACCAATGGACCTGCACGATATCGTGACCTGGAAAGCCAGGCACTTCGGTGTGCCTTTGAGCATGACCGTAACAATAAGCGAGATGCAGCCGTTCCGGTACTTTGTAGATGAAATGGTCAGCGGTCCGTTCAAATGGTTCAGACACTACCACGGCTTTGAATCGAAGGGTGACATGACCATCATGACCGACGAGTTCGTCTACCGGTCGCCGCTGGGGTGGCTGGGTCGACTGGCCGATCGGTGGGTGTTGACGGCGTACATGAAGCGGTTATTAGAAGAAAGGAATGTGGTGATCAAACAGGTAGCGGAATCAATGGAGCTGGCGGTCGTCACTCGTTGACCGCTTCTGGACCGCGGGGGGGAGCAGCTGGGATCGGGCTGACTTGGCGTTATTCACCTGTTGTTTGTCTTCTTTGGTGTTCATGAGATCGCTGCGCTCAGGTTTTGGTTCTTTTGTGGCTAAGACAAAAGAACAAAGCCCTAGCGGCGAATGAGCGCCACCAAGCGATCGGTGAAACGCTTCCGCAGAGATGGCTTCATGCCTCGCCATGACGTATTATTAGTTGCGCTCAACTGATTCTCCCCGGCAGGGTCGCTTCATCCTTCATTATAACGATATAAATACAACAAAAAATGAGAACTCATCTTCAAACCCAGATCAGAACATGCGTAATCGTGATCATTGCCGGACTGTTCATCAGCGGCGTGACCGCCTTCCCTTTAGAGACCGAACTGCAATGGCTTGTGCAGCATTCCTCTGTGTTGCCGGTTGCCATGCAACAATGGTTAAACACCATCTATCAGGCGATCCGAGATACCAATGAGCATTATCCCTATTTAAGTTATGGTACCGACTGGCTGGCCTTTGCGCACCTTGTACTGGCCATATTGTTCGTTGGTCCGTTGAAAGATCCTGTACGCAACATTTGGGTGATCCAATTTGGTATGATCGCCAGTGTGCTCATCGTTCCATTGGCATTTATCGCCGGCCACATCAGGCATATCCCGTTCTTTTGGCAGCTGATCGATTGTTCTTTCGGGGTGATCTGTTCTGTGCCATTGCTCATCTGTTATTATAAGATCAAGCGGTTGGCGGCATTAGAAGCCGACCGGCTGCAATATGTTATTAACGAAGTGTCAAACTAACGGTTAAATTTAAAGCCGTACATTTATAGCACAACCAATTATTGCTATTTATGAGGCACTTGACTTTATTGCTCTGTCTGCTAGCCGCATCGGTCGGCTTTGCGCAAACCGCTCCCCCGGCATCCATAGAAGTGGACCTGACACGGTCACAAGGAGCCATGAGACCCATTTGGGCATGGTTCGGGTACGACGAACCCAATTATACCTACATGAAGGACGGCAAAAAACTGCTGACCGAGATCGCCACCTTCAGCAAGGTTCCTGTATATGTGCGGGCGCATAACCTGCTCACCAGTGGTGATGGCACGCCGGCGCTTAAATGGGGCTCTACCAACATCTATACCGAAGATGCCCAAGGTGAACCGGTCTACAATTGGCATATCGTCGACAGTATATTTGATACCTATGTGAAGCGCGGCATGAAGCCTTTGGCCCAGATCGGTTTCATGCCCGAAGCGTTATCTATTAAACCGCAGCCCTATCAGCACCAATGGAGGCCTGGTATGGACTATAACAAGATCGAGACCGGGTGGGCGTATCCGCCTAAAGACTATAAAAAGTGGGGTGAGCTTTGCTATCAGTGGGTGAGGCATTGCGTGGCCCGCTACGGCAAAAAGGAAGTAGAGAGTTGGTACTGGGAGGTTTGGAACGAACCGAACGGTGCCTACTGGAAAGGTACTATCCCGGAGTTCTGCAAGCTATATGACTATGCTGCCGATGGCGTGAAGCGTGCTTTGCCTACCGCCCGTATAGGCGGCTGCAACGTGACCGGCGGAGGCACCCGCTTCCTCAAAGCGTTCCTGAAACATTGCCTGAGCGATACCAATTACGTGACCGGCAAGGTGGGTTCGCCGCTGGAGGCCATGTTGTTCCACGCCAAAGGAGCACCAAGTGTGATCGATGGCACGGTGCGCATGAACATGAGGCGCCAGCTGCATGATATCGACGAGATGTTCGAGCTGATCAACACCTATCCTCAACTCAAGAACATACCGGTGATCATTGGTGAATCGGACCCCGAAGGTTGCGCGGCCTGCGGTATGAGCACCAACCCTGAGAACGCCTACCGTAACGGGACCATGTATAGCAGCTACACTGCGGCCTCCTTTGCAAGAGTATACGAATTGTCCCAGCAGTATAAGATCAATCTGTTAGGCGCGGTCACCTGGTCGTTCGAGTTCGAAGATCAGCCCTGGTTCGCGGGTTTCCGTGACCTGGCCACCAATGGGGTGGATAAGCCGGTGCTGAACGTGTTCCGCATGTTCGCCATGATGAGGGGTGACAGGGTGGAGGTAAAGGGCGATCGCATGTACCCGTTGAAAGCGGTGTTAGATTCGAGTATCCGCCGGAATAATGATATAGGTGCAATGGCCAACAAAGGAAGTAAGGACGCTGCCGTAATGCTGTGGAGCTACCATGATATGGACAAGCTGCCCGCTGCTGAACCAGTTAGTGTGACACTGACCGGCATACCGGCAGGGTCGATCAAGATTACTCGTTACCGCATCGATCAGCACAACAGTAACTCCTACACACTTTGGAAACAGATGGGCTCACCACAAAAACCTACAAAAGCACAGATCGGTCAGTTGGAAAAGGCCGGACAACTAAAAATGGTAGGAACGGTAAAACAAATGCCGGTAAAAGATGGTCAGCTAAGTATAGCGACATCACTGGCCCGCCAGGATGTGGAGCTTATCAAGCTGAGCTGGTAGCTCTGACCACGGCTGCGCCGGGCGTCTTCACCGACTTATCTTTAATATGTTCTGCCCAACATTGGCTTTTATATAACTATACTGAATATCCATGACCCGCATCGGTTTGATATCTGATACCCACGGCTACCTTGACGATGCCGTATTTAAACATTTTGCCGACTGTGACGAGATCTGGCATGCCGGCGATTTTGGCTCCATCGAGTTGATAGACCGGCTTGCTGCCTTTAAACCGCTGCGCGGTGTGTACGGAAATATTGATGGTCCTGAGATCCGTCAGCGCTTCCCCGAAGAGCTTCGTTTTAAGTGCGAAGAGCTGGATGTTTGGATGATCCATATCGGTGGTTATCCTGACCGCTATAGCTCTGCCGTAAAGCGTACTATTTACACTAAGCCTCCCGGGCTCTTCATCAGCGGACACTCCCATATTTTGAAGGTCATTTTTGATAAAAAGATCCAATGTTTGCATTTAAACCCCGGAGCGGCCGGAAAACAAGGTTGGCATAAGGTGAAAACTTTAATGAAGTTTTGTGTTTCTATAGAAAAAATCCATAACTTGGAAGTGATAGAACTCATTAATTGAATGTAATAAATACACTAAGCCTATGAAAGCAGTAAAAACTTTAGGACAATTCATCATCGAAAAACAAGCCGACTTCCCCTATGCCAAGGGCGAGCTTTCGCGCCTATTGCGAGACATAGGTATAGCCGCCAAGATTGTTAACCGCGAGGTGAACAAGGCAGGCCTGGCCGACATCATTGGCGATGTGGGAACCGTGAACGTGCAAGGTGAGAATCAGAAAAAGCTGGACGTATATGCCAACGAGCAATTCATCGCTGCCTTACAAAGCGGCGGCGAGTGCTGCACCGTGGTATCTGAAGAGAACGATGAATACGTTTACATCGACTCTGAGATATCGAAGAACGCTAAATACGTGGTATGCATCGACCCATTGGATGGTTCCTCAAACATCGACGTGAACGTTGGTGTGGGTACTATCTTTTCAATATTCCGCCGGGTATCTAAGGACGGCAAGGCCACTATGGAAGATGTGCTGCAAAAAGGTACCGAGCAGGTCGCTGCAGGATACGTGGTTTATGGATCATCTACAATGTTAGTATATACCACTGGTAAAGGTGTGAACGGATTCACCCTCGATCCGTCAATAGGAGAGTTCTGTTTATCACATCCCGATATGCAAGTGCCTCAGGATGGTAACATCTATTCGATCAACGAGGGGTATTATGCCCACTTTCCGGATGGGATCAAAAAATATATCAAATTTTGCCAGGTAGAGGACGAAAAGACCCGCCGCCCATACACCTCACGCTATACTGGTTCAATGGTGGCCGATATCCATCGCACGCTGATCAAGGGTGGCATATTTATGTACCCGATAACGGCACAGGCACCTAACGGTAAATTAAGACTGATTTATGAGTGCAACCCGATAGCCTTTATTGTTGAACAGGCCGGCGGCCGTGCCACCAATGGTTATGAGCGTATATTGGAATTGGAAGTAAAAGAATTGCACCAGCGTTCGGCGATCATTATAGGCTCCACTAAAATGGTAGAAAAGGCGGAAGAGATGCTGGCTTGCTTTTCGCCGCAGATCACCAAGACCACCTTTGAGGGTGTTGTGACCATTCAATAATTTAAGAGAGTCCTTTACTGCTTTCCATTTCAAATACCGAGTCGATCTTCAGATCACGTTGCTGACCGGCTGCTACAGCCAGTCGGTCGCAGCGTTCGTTCTCGGGGTGGCCTGCGTGGCCTTTCACCCATACAAAACGCACCTGGTGTAATTTGGCTACCTGTAAGTAACGTAACCAAAGATCTTTATTTTTCTTTCCGGCAAAACCCTTTTTTAGCCAACCGTCAAGCCAGCGTTTCTCAATGGCATCGATCACGTATTTTGAGTCGGAATATACCGTGACCTGCTGCCCGGGATTCTTGAGCGCCTCCAAACCTTTGATCACCGCCATGAGTTCCATGCGGTTATTGGTGGTTTTGCGAAAACCTTCAGAAAGTTCTTTGTAATGCTGTCCCGACCGCAAAATGGTACCATAACCACCCGGTCCGGGATTACCGCTCGAAGCGCCGTCAGTAAAGATCTCGATCATAAAAAGCAGTGCAATGATAAACAAATTAGCCTTTACGAGGCTGGTTCAAAAAAATATAAAAAAGGATTTGGTAACCCATCTGAAAATACTATTTTTGTACCCGCTAACACGGTAGATGTAGCTCAGTTGGTTAGAGCATCGGTTTGTGGTACCGAGGGTCGTCGGTTCGAGCCCGATCATTTACCCTTAATGGGACAAAGAATTTTTTAAGTTCTTTTGTCCCATTTTTTTTGTTTCTAACTTTCTATTTATCAAATAGATATATTCAAAGCATTCAGCCATTTTTGCGGTTCGATGTTGGAGATCTTCGAAAGTGAACTTTTCTACGAACATCGAATCGATCAATACTTCAAACAAAACGGTCTTTGAAATGTCTTAAAGTGACCAATAGTCACTTTAATGATCGCTAAACATAAACATCTACCTAAAGCAACAAGAGAGCAACAGATCGTGGATGCTGCGGACCGCGTTCTATTGAATGTTGGAGTTCATGATTTTACGATAGATAAAATGGTCACTTATTTAGACGTTGCTAAGGGTACCATTTACAAGTACTATAAAAGCAAAGATGACGTGCTTGCAGAGGTGAGTGTTAAAGCCTTGCATGTGTTGCTTAAGTACTTTACACAAGCTGAGAAAAAAGAGCAGGATCCCTTAATGGCTTTACGTAAAATGATCATGGCCTTTTATCGGTTCTATTTGGAGCATCCGGTTTATTTTGAGCTTTTTATTTACATGGAAAGACCGGATTTTCAAAGCGCTATCAAAAGCTATCTAAGCGTAAGTTCAGAGATCAAAAATTATTTTACGGCATACCTTGTCCGTTGCCAGGCTGATGGCCTTATCAAGAAGGAGTTGGATCCAACTTATTGTACATATATCATTTGGGGAAGCTGTATGGGGCTGATGAATTTTATCGAAGCAAAAAAGGTGTTCATTGAAGATATCGTCAAACTTAAAAGAACAGGTCTGCTGGAAACGTATTCAGAGATCATCGTAAGCGGTATGAGTAAATGATTTTTTTAACCAAAAGTGACCGTTGGTCACTTTTGTGATGAGGTTAGTGATTCATGCTTGAATCGAGTAAAGAACTTTATAAATGCATAAAATAATAGGATCATGATCTTAGTAACAGGAGCTACAAGCGTTATCGGACAAAAGTTATGTGAGCTGTTGGCAGCACACAAAAAGCCTTTTCGTGCCATGTGCCGGAAAGAAGAGCAATTACAAAACTTCCGTCAGCAAAATATCGAGGCGGTGCTCGGCGACTTCACTGACACGGACAGCCTTCGCCTGGCCATGGAAGGCTGTGATACCCTATTTCTAGTGAGCCCGCCGAATGAAAAGCAGCTCGAATCGGAAAAAAAGGCCATTGATGCGGCCAAGGAAGAAGGTATCACCTACATCGTAAGGGTTTCCGCATCTGATGCGAATCTGCGGATATCTGTACCCTGGGCAAAAGCTCATGCTCATATCGATCACTATCTTCGTTCGTCAGGTATCGCCTGGACCATTCTTAAACCCACTGCGTTCATGCAAAACTTTTTAACCATGACCAAGCCCATCTCCAAAGGCTACTTGCCTCAGATCGGTGGTAAAGGATTGGTGGGGTATATTGATGCAAAGGATATAGGTGTAGTTGCCTACCACGTGCTAACAGCAGGCGAACATAAACGGGCTACCTACTATCTGAACGGTCCGGAAGCGCTCGACATGAATGAGATCGCACAGCAATTATCATCAGTGATAGGCAAAAAAGTGCGATATCTCAATTTGCCCTCAATCGCGTTCCGCCTTTTACTTAGGGCTACTGGTGCATCGCGTTGGTTAGCGAACGGACTCGTTGAACAGTATGCGGAAGTGGTCGCAAAACATCATGATCACGATCTTGGCGAGGAGGTCTACCGGCTGACCGGTCAACAGCCAAGTTCTTTCATGAATTTTGCCCAAGCGCATAGAGAAAGATTCTTAGGGTCATAGATGATATCCATTGGCCACTTTCTCTGCCATTAGGTGCATTCCGATCTCATTCTCAAAAAGGATGCAAGAGGGCCGTAAGATATTCAATATAGATAGTGATCAAAGGCTAAGGGCGGGATGCATCGCGTCGAAATTGATAGGAGCTGTTAGGCGGATCTTAACGCCGGCACTACTCAGCCTTTATACGATCATTACTCATGCCCGGACCGATCACTTAAGATCACCAAGCGAACGGAACCATTCTGTCTGCAATAATACGATGGGACCAGGGTAAGCCCGCTTTTGTTCAGTACAATGGAGGTACATAAAAGGATCTCTATTTGGCGCTGCTGATCTTTGACATGTGCACCGATCCTATCATGGATTCTAAGTCATACTCGAAAGCGCGGTGACATCTTTGCATACTGGCCACGCACGTCGAAGATCATGAGAAGGCAAAGTGTAGATGAGGGGTTATTGAGCGATCAGTTTTTTAGACTGATGATCGTTGAGGAAAAGCTCAGATAATATTATAGAAACTTCCGCCTATAATGAAGATTGATCGAAAAGGGTGACTAAAACAAAGACTTCTTAAGTAATGGTCTGAGGCCTAACAGAACTCAAATGGAATACACACATCAATTTAGAGATATCACAAAACCGTCAGCGTCTTTGCAAAATCATGTCTATTAAATGATGTGATTCATTCTGGAATTGATGAGTAAGGTCATGGTCGTATTGGGTTTTTGCTGGCTGCTGACCAAGATGCACACTTAATTAACCATTTGGTTTAAGCAGAGTACAAGCTAACGAGTGCCTAATGCTCTACCACAATAATTGCGATATGCCGACTCGACCAACATGGAGCAGAAACTGATCGATACCTATAACCAGTGGAAAAGGACCGACGACGAAGGGGTCAAAGCCCGCCATGTGGAGTTCGACCATTTTAGATTCCCTATTTACAGCTTCGCAAAGCAGGCAACATCGCCCTGGTATCGTTATTTTATAAAGTATGATCCTGCACCGGTATTGGCAAAAGTGAAAGTGCCCATACTGTCACTGAATGGCGATAAAGACCTCATGGTATCGTACAAAGAGGATCTGGCCAATTGGAAGGCATTGCCTGCCCATGGCAAAAACAAGAATGTAGAAACCGTGGTAATGCCCGGTTTGAACCATCTGTTCTTACCTTGTGAGAAATGTACAACACAGGAATACTCCTCCATCAGGTCCTCGTTCTCGCCGCAGGCATTACAGGTGATAGCTAACTGGCTCAAAAAGATCGTTCATTAGAACGGAGAATCCACTTGCCGATCCTCAGATGTGATATTGCTGGGAGGAGACCGATTGGCCGTTGATCGAATGAAATTGGATCTTCAAATCGGCTTCATCAACCATGTTCGCAGCCGAAGGATATCCACGTCGAACCGTAATGAGGACCGCTTACTTTGATCGCCCTTGGTTGCGGCTGTAATGTTCGCTTGTTCTGATCATGATCGATCGAGGTTCTTTTTTAGATTTGGTGACGATTCGCAAGAACCATCCCTATCAAGTACCTGATCCCATGAGTTTAGCCACCTCTTGCAATAGATCGCTATTGTCAAAGGGCTTATCAATGATCAGATCTGCCTGATAATCTCCAAGCGAATGCAACACCTTGCCAAAGCCTGACAAAATGATCACTGGCAAATGGGCAGTGCGCTCATCTTTCTTGATGGCACTGCAATACTCACCGCCATTGATGCCTTGTAATATATAGTCGGTGATGATCAGGTCCGGACCGATATCCAATACCTCTTTCACCACATCATTCGCTTCTTCACGCGTAGTGACCTCATAACCTTCCTCTGTAAGTATAGTGGTCAAAACCTCTCTAATATCTGCATCATCCTCAATGACCAGTATGTGCTTTTTGAACATAGGCTTATAACTAATGCTGATGAATTGGTGCCATCAGACAGTGGACATTGCCAACAATAACCATGCTAAAACGAATTGGCATATCGAATTTTCCGATACAGGCAGCTTGTGTCAGTTATTAAGCATGACAGCCGGTAAGACCAACTGAAGAACGCCGACCGCTTTTTGAGCGCAGAGAGCCTCTCGGTCTTTGGCTGTGAACGGTGGTTTGTGATATGTTTTTCAGATATAATTGTGTACGATGAGTGTATGATAAACTAAAAGATATCTCATTTGTACTTGATAGACGATGAAAATAGAATTAGATATCAGCACACTTCAGGCTCAGCATTTGATCGGGGTACTTGACCAACACCAGGATCTTCATGAGATCAGGGATCAGTTGACCACCGCGATAGCTTTGAACAGTGATAGCCAGGACGAGGAACTTCCGGCCGAGGGTGATGACGAGATCATTGCCCGGGCCGAATAAAGGAGGATTTTACTGATTAAGAACGGTTAAAGCAACGTTAACGATATCGTTAAAGAACTTTTGATCAGTGGTGGACGATACTGATACCTGCATTCCTTTTACCGTATTGTTTAGAAAGCGCGCTATGCTTTGCGCGTCTTTAGTTGGGTCCAGTTCGCCGTTTTTTTGACCTTGGGTAATGATCTTCAAAAAGGTATGTTCTAACTCCTGTTCGTTCTGGCAGATCAGCTGGTTCACCTGCTGGTCATGAGCGGCAAGCTCGATACCTGCATTCACCAGGAAACAGCCCTTACGTTGCTGATCATCCAAAAGGTCATTGACCACCAGCTCGAATATATCTTTAACAGCGCTCTTTGCCGAAGGCGCTTCGGTGATCAAGGTGCACAAGCGATCGCCATACCCATCACGGTAAGCTTCTAATGCCTTTAAATAAAGCTGGTGCTTATCGCCAAAGGTATCATACAAACTCGACCGGCTTATGCCCAGGCCATCCACCAGTTCCTGCATAGAGGTGCCGTTATAGCCTTTGTTCCAAAAAAGGCAAATGGCTTTCTTCAGTACCTCGTTCTCATCAAATTCCTTCGTCCGGGCCATAAACAGCAATAGCTTTGTCTTTTATTACAAAGAGCAAAGCTATTGAAATTGTTATGTAGTTCAACACATTATCTCATACCACCACTTGCGATCAGCACCTCGCCGGTCAGCCAGCCTGAATCTTCAGAGGCCAGGAACACAGCGATAGGAGCGATGTCTTCTGGCTGCCCGATGCGGCCCAGCGGTACCTGAGGCTCGATCTGCTTTTGAAAGTCGCTTCCGATAAACCCGGCGGTATGGGTGCCTTCGGTCTCCACCATGCCTGGGTTGATCGCGTTCACCCGGATCTTTTTAGGGCCTAATTCTTTAGACAGCACCTGAGTGATAGCATCCACTGAAGCCTTAGTAGCGGTATACACGGCGCTTTGCGGCGGGGTGATGCGTGAAACGGTAGAGCTGATATTGATAATGCTGCCGCCACGTTCGCCAAAGCTTTGCACTGCGCGTTGCGTTACCAATAGTAAACCAAGTACGTTGGTATTGAATTGGCGGTGATAGTGCTCCTCGGTGATCGCTTCGATCGCGCCAAACTCATAAACGCCGGCGTTATTTACTAACACATCAAGGTGGCCTAATGTGGCTTCTGCTTCTGAGAACAACCTGTCGATATCCGCTGCTTTTGATACATCACCCTGTATGGCAACTGCCTTGCCACCTGCAGCTACGATATTCTCGACCACCTTATCTGCACCAGCTTTTGAAGAAGCGTAATTGACCACAACGGCAGCACCTTCAGCAGCCAAACTTTTAGCGATACCAGCACCGATACCTTTAGACGCACCGGTCACCAAAGCGACCTTGCCTGATAATTTTTTCATGATATTTTCTATTTTAGAATGAACGTTCCAAATATATAACCATTTTGGAATGTTCGTTCCTTTATTCATGAAAATGTGTTTTTGATGACAAGACAGACTAAGGGACTAGGCAAGACATGAACAGCGTTCAGATATACTTTGCTTAAAGGATGGACGGAGCTTAGTGGTATAAAAAAGATCACCCATCGTTCACTAAAGTGAAGACGGGTGATCATGTACACTTCAGAAAGTTATTTGATCAGCTAATGCTGGCTGTTACGGAAGCCCGATAGCTCCCTTTTGGTAATAGGACTTGATGCCCTTACGCAGGTAGCCACCGTCATCATCGGCAGGTTCGTTCTGAGCGGTCACGCCATCGCCTCTCAGGTCTAAGTAGGTGGTACAATCATTCGAACCCCAACCGAACAAAAAGGCGATCACACCGGCTTGTGCGTATTGCGAGATCTTGGTCTTGTCGCCACTTTCCATTACCGGCTGCAGGAAGTACTGCACACGGTTGTCTTTATAATGACCAGGGGTACTATTACAGCTGGCCGTAATGGTGTTACCCATTTGTACCTGCCACAAAATGATCTTTTTGGACAGGTCCTGATTCAGCTTTTTCAAATAGCGCTGAAAGCGGTCATAGTCGCTCAGGTAGGCGTTATCAGCACGCGGCTCCATTGACCACCATGAATTTTGGCGCCCGTATACAAGCTGGTAATAACCAGCATCACGATCAGAGAATTCTGAGAAAAGTAGGTCAAAATTGGCACCAAGCGAGCGGTAATAATCCGCGGTCAGGCCGGCGTGTTCTTCAGGATTATATTTGTTACCGATCACATCCACACCGGTAGACCATTGCGAGGCATGCCAACCCAGCAAAACGTTAGGCGCGTACTTGTTCTTCAAACTAACGATAGCCTGGGCCAAGCCTTTGGCATCGTTGCTGAAGCCTTGAACATCGGGGTGGCCACTCTGGCTTACTTTGATCGTGCTTTTCGACGGGTCGTTCTTATACATCTGCATATAGCCGAACAGGTCGGGTTCATAATGGATGATGACCGTACGACCGTAGGCCTTGCATATCTGTAGCAGGAACTTGAAGTCATCAAAATACTTCTTCATCAAGGCTGCATCGTTCAGGTTGATGGTAGCAGGCTCCTGGAAACGATTACGAGCCGGTACGATATTGTAATAAGTGAAAACAGGGGTCTTGCCCATGTTGCCGATCTCGGTCAGGAAGTTGCGGGCATACTGGCCTGACGGATAGTTCCAGGTGGTCCAGCCGTTGCCAAATATATCGCCGGCCAGGTAAACATAAACATACTCAGACTCAGTAATGAAACTCGCACGCTGCGAAACATCACCCTCTATACCAAAGGCCAGTCTTTTGGGTAAGCCGGCCGGTACCGTGGCCGATGAGGTTACACTTGCGCTCAACGCCGACATGTTCTTGTCCTGGAACGAAGGTTCATCAGCCGGGGAGATAGCTTCTTCTTTCTTACAGCTAAAAATTACCAATAGCAGTAAGAATAACAGGGTTTTCTGCATACAATAGTAAAATTTTATTAGGGTATTTAACTCTTACGTGATCTTTTCTACTTTGTTATAAACCCAAAAAAATAATTACTTGTAAGTTAAACAAATCGTCTGTTCGAGTGTATGGAAGCGATAATACCGATAATGGTCACAACCACATTCACTGGTTCACCATCAATGGGTTTCCGGTATGCCAGCGCGAAAAATTGAGTAACTTGGTTGGATCAATTTCATTTGCCGATCCTTAAATGATAACATCTGATTTACGTCGAAAGCCGATCAAGGCACTCGTGTCAGCTACCATCATAGCCACATTCACTGTTTGCTCGTCTTGCTCATCACTCATGAAAAGCTCAAAGGTGAATGCGTTGCTGAACGATTATTGCGCACCCAACGTTTCTTACCAGCAGGAAGATACAGTAGCCATAACAAAGATTGCATCAGTAAATGCGGCGATGGCTCAAAAGCTAAATGCACATGACCTTACTTTGGCCAGCAGGATAGGACTCACCACCTCCATTGCGGCTTACTTGAACAGTACGTCACCCCTTGAGAAACTTGCCGCTAAGCAAAAGATCACTGATCAGATGTTGCTTTTCAATACACAAGTAGAGGCAGTGGTTGCCGAACTTGATTGCAACGGTGAACGCTTCGACCAGCTGGCCCGCTACCTGAATGACCGGAACAGCCGCGTTAACACCCGTTTGACCGTGGCCTCAATACTTGCCGCCGCCGCGATCACCATCTCAACAGTGCTGATCAAAAATGATAACGTCAATAAGGCGATCAACATCAGTGGTGGTGTAACCGGAGCAGGCCTGGGTTTTGCGCTTCTTAACCCTAAAGGCAAAAAGGTAAGTATCACTCCACAAGGAGTTTGCTTGACAATGTATGGTATGAAAATAACGCTGGCAATGCCTTTCCTCCGGCATTGTGGCGGGTGATGACCGATCGTTCGTTCAGTAATAGTGGTCAATATTCGCTTATTCAAACATTGAAGAAGAGATGGCTGCTGTTCGTATTTGAAGATAAGATCGACCCCAAAGATGAGTTGCGATACTTTAGAACGGGAGGGTACTTTTCTCAGCAAGATATTCAACACCTGGCGGATATGAACAACCAGCTACAGGCGAGCGTAAGGTCGGTACAGCAAAATATGCGTAGCCTCACAGAGGCTATAAATCGATTGTGATCATGATCGATCACATAGCAAATTGATGCACTTGCTGTTTTAAATGTGCGATGTCGAAAGGCTTGGAAATATATTGATCAGCACCGCAGCGCTTTTCATGGGCAGTGTGCAAGCCGTGCGTAGCACTTACAATGATCACCGGTAAGTTGGCTGTTTGAGGTGTGTTCTTTAATGCTTTGCAAATATCACGTCCATCAAGGTCGCCCAGCATTACATCAAGTAAGATAACATTGGGCGCGAATTGCTGCACAAGGTCGGCCACGTGGTGACCATTGTCAACAGCAAGCACTTCATAGTTGGCAGAACGAAGTACTATCGTCATGATCTCGAGGATATCAGGGTCATCATCCACCACCAGTATCTTTTTTCTTATGGTACCCATCGTTTCGGCTTATAACCTTTTAACAACCGTAATGAGCAATGGTTTACATCTTTATATTCCTATTGATTGTATTGCAAAGTTGCCACCAAAAAAGAAGACCAGCTCTTACGAGCTGGCCTTCATCACTATATGATCAAAAAACAACAACAATTAATAGCCGGGGTTCTGAACCAATTTAGGGTTGGTTTGGAAACCTGAAGAAGGGATAGGGAACAAACGACGGTATGTGTCGGCGTTGGTCTTGCCTAAACCGTAGGTATTCTCGTATTTACCGAACCTGATCATGTCGTTTCGGTGCCATCCTTCGAACGCGAACTCTTTTACACGCTCACTGTAAATGCCGTCCAGGTTTATGCTGGTCAGGGCAGGAGAGGTGGTACGGTTAGCTTTGATTTGGTTAACCAGTGACAGGGCAGTTGCACCTAAAGTAGGAGCGCCACCACGAAGGATCGCTTCAGCTTTCATCAAGACGATGTCAGAGTAGCGGAATACCGGGAAGTCATTGTTCTGGTTGCGGTTAATGGTGTTGGTGTAATCGGCAAGGAATTTGTTATTGCGGTAACCAGTGTTCCATGCGATCTCGTCGCCACCCAGATCATAATCAGAGTTAGTGCCGGTACGTGGTCTGAAAGGTAGTGGAGTTAACACCAGTGGGTAAACATATGTTTGCTTACCTTCATCGGCAGTACCTTTAAAGAATTGGTCGTAGCCTGCTTTGGTAGTGCTTACCATGATCGGGCTACCATCTTGCCAGTATTGCTGACCGGTCAGCCATTGCTTGTTCCTAATGTCGTTAGGATCATCAAAGTAAGCATAGTACTCTGAGGTTGTCATTGACGGACCGCTTGGTCTGTTGTTCACCAAACCATTGCCTGATGCCTGGTTCATTACCGGGTTGGTAAAACCACCTGGGGTTGAACCTGAATATAGGTAACGGATACCCAAGTTACGGTTAAGGTTGTAACGGGCAAAGATCAGGTTACCACTAACTGAGGCATCGTAAGGAATAGCAAATATGAACTCCTTCATGCTCGGGCCATTGGTAGGGTAGAACATTTGCAGGTAGTTGGCCATGCTCTCGATCGAGTAGTTCTTCGAGTTGATGATCTGGTCGCAAGCTGCTATACAATCATCATAACGTGGTGTACCAGTGTATACGGCGGCATTCAGGTACATTTTAGCCAATATCGAATACGCTAACCATTTCGTAGGCAAGCCATAGGTGGCACCGCTAACATCAGGTTTTAAGTAAGGTATGGCATTCTTCAACTCGCTCTCAACAAAGTTGAACACTTGTGTACGTGTAGCTTGTGGTGCAGGGTCTTTTGATCCGTATAAGGTATCTAAAGGCACGTTACCAAAGTTGTCTACCATCATGAAGTAGGCAAATGCACGCATGGTCTTTAACTCGGCAACACTGGTATTCTTCGCAGCGCCAGCAGGGGCCGATTTGAAGATAGACAGTGTTTGGTTGGTGATACCGATCATATTGGTCATAAAGTACCATATGGCGTTAACACCAGCATTATCTTTTGTCCATGTATGGCGGTGTAACTCCATGTAACGGTTGCCATCCACCCAGTCAGATCTGAATATCGCTAACAGGTTCTCATCAGTGGTCTGGCTTTGTGAAAAGAAGTATGCGCCGGTATAATCGTTCCTTAAGGCGATGTATACTGCGCCTGATGCTGCAGTGTACTGAGCAGGGGTTTGTGGGAACACATCAGGAGTAAGCTGTGTATTCACATTCACATCCGTTTTGTGGCAAGATGATGCTATTACGGCTACGCCAACTAATGACGCGATAGCTAAATATATCTTTTTCATGATCGTTGCTTGCTTATAATGATACGTTAACACCCAGTAAGAAGGTGCGTGTTTTTGGGTAGAAGTTATTGTAATCAACACCCGGAGACTGACCGCCCTGGTTGATCTCAGGGTCGATGCCTTTGTAACCGGTGATCACGAACAGGTTGTTACCTGTTAAGTATACCCTGATGTTGCTGATCGATTTGATCGGTTGTTTGATATTGTAACCGATAGTAGAGTTGTCTAACCTTACGTAAGAACCATTCTCTAAATAACGGTCAGAGTACCATGGATTCCTAACGTCAGTGGTCTTGTCATCAGCAGCGCTGCGCAGGATGTTGTTAACGTTGGCTGCCGTAGTGTTAGAAAGATCAGCTCTGGTAGCGTTGAATATCTTGTTACCAAAGGTACCACGCAAGAAGATGTTCAGATCAAAGTTCTTATAACGGAATGAGTTGTTCCATCCCATTAACAGCTTTGGTTGCGGGCTGCCTAAGTAAAAATAATCAGTACCGGTAAGCGGCTGAGTAGTGGTCGAGCCATCTCTTTTGTAGAACAAAGAATTACCGTTACCATCTTTACCCGCATATTTGAAGGCAAAGAACTGACCCAGTGGATAACCTACTTTCAGGATCTGCAAGGTGTTACCTGATTGACCCGGACCTTCCGGAGAGCTGTACAATACAGAGTCGCGGTTGGCGTAAGGGCTTTGCAAGCTGGTCACCTTGTTCTTGTTGTAAGCAGCGTTGATAGTGGTCGACCAGGTGAAATCCTTGTTCGATACTGCATTAGCTGATAACTGAACCTCGATACCTTTGTTGCTGATGCTACCACCATTAGCGTTGATAAAACCGCCCGGTACTAACGCTGCTGACACGTTGTAGCCAAATAGCATGTCGGTGGTCTTTTTGTCATAAACGTCTACCGAACCGGTGATCCTGTTCTTCAGGATAGCAAAGTCCAAACCGATGTTGGTACTGGCAGTGCGCTCCCATTTAAGATCTGGGTTCTGTCCTTGGATAGGTGAGTATGCGCCGGCCAATACACCGTTGTTATAGTATCTGCCGCTTAAGCCGTATAATAAACGACCTGTGTAAGCACCGATGCCGAAAGAGTTACCGGTAACACCGTAGCTACCGCGCAATTTTAACTCGCTGAACAACGATTGGTCTTTCATGAACTCTTCCTGAGAGATGCGCCAGGCCACACTGGCCGCAGGGAAGTAGCCCCAGCGGTTATTAGCACCGAACACCGAGCTGCCGTCTCTTCTAACCGAGCCTTGAAATAGGTATTTGTCTTTATAGCTATAGTTGATCCTCAAGAAATCAGAGATCAATAGGATCTTGCCGTAAGCTTGTGGATTACCAAGGTCAATGGTATAACCTGATACACCGTAAGGGTTACCAATTACCAGGTTGTTGAAGCCAACGTTGTCGGCAGGGAAGTTGGTACTGGTAGCTTGAACACCATCACCATTCACGTTCTCCTGGTATGAATAACCCAATACCGCATTGATCGAGTGGTCACCTAATTTTTTATTCCAGGTCAGGAAAGTTTCCAGCGTTTTGATGGTATTAGAGTATTCGCTACGTAAAGCAGAACCATTTTTGCCAAAGTTCACCAACGAGTGCACCACGCCGATACCTGGGTCAGGGTTGTTGTAAAAACCTGCACTTGGGTAATTGTTGTAGTAGCTACCGTAGAATTCACCGTGTGATGAAGTGGTACGTTGGTACGAAAGGTTCACGTTGTAAGTGAAGCCGAAAGGTAATTTAGCTTCGGTAACGAACGAACCTAATAACACGTTGTATTTAGTGTTATCCTGAGCGTTATTACGTATAGCGATCGGGTTGTAGTAACCAGTAGTGTTAAAGTTCTCGAAGTAAGAACCGTCAGCATTGTAAATAGGATTTACCGGTAAGTGCTTTGCAGCTTGCAGTAGCACTACGTTCTGCAGAGGAACGTTGTTAGAGTTGCTGGTAGAGTTAGAAAGGTTAAGACTGAACTTTAATTTATCGTTCAGCGCATACTGATCAACAGCCAAACGGCCGATTACACGCTCTAACGAACTACCTTGTAAAATACCGTTCTTTTTGAAGTAGTTGATGCTGGCGCTGTAAGTGCCGTGCTCACCACCGCCACTTAACGATACGTTATGGTTTTGTGAAAATGCAGTAGAACGCTCGATGGTCTTCATCCAATCGGTGTTCTGATTGAAATCGTTACCAGATGCGAAGCTGGTGTTGTTCTTGGTCAGAAAAGCGCGTATCTCATCACCGTTCATCAGGTCAAGTTGATTGCTCACTTTCTCGATACCTGCATAACCGCTGTAGGTCACTATTGAAGAGCCTTTTTTGCCTCTGCGGGTAGTTACCATGATCACACCTGCGGCAGCACGGTTACCGTAGATCGCCGTAGCGGCAGCATCTTTTAGTACGTCAATGGTCACGATGTCGTTAGGGGCAACAGCAGCGATGTCAGCACCTGGGATACCATCGATCACATAGAAAGGCGAGCCAGGGCTGTTCACGGTAGAAGCACCACGCAAGATCACGGCAGCTGGCTTGTTAGGGTCGCCGCTGGCAGTGATGTTCAGGCCGGGTACTTTACCTTGAAGCAACTGACCTACGTCGGCAATGGCACCACGGTTAAGGTCCTCTTGTTTCACCTGAGTGATCGAGCTCGAGATCGCTTTACGGGTAGTTGTACCGTAACCTACCACTACCACATCTTTCAATGCGTTGTTCGATTCGGCAAGTTGGATGGTGTAGGTCTTGTCACCAGTAACGGCAACTTCTTTAGGGGCGCTGCCAATGTAGGTCACCACCAGTACATCACCTGATGCAGCAGTGATGCCGAATTTACCGTTGGCATCAGTAGAGGTGGCGCGGTTCTTACCTTTAACGGTAACGGTAACGGCGGGCAGGGCCTCACCTTTAGTGTCGACCACCACACCGGTGATCCGGCCATCCTGCGCCAGGGCGGCCTGCAAATTAAAGATCAGTGCAAGGAGTAGCAATAGGATAAATGGTTTACCCTTTTTGCAAATAAGGTTGGATCTCATGTTTAGCGTAAAATTAAGTTCATATTAAAATGGTTTGATGATTAAAAGCTGAGTGTGGCCGGTAAAAATTTGGCAACAAGGTCCTCATAGTAAGGGCGCAGTTCTTGCCAGCTTTTTTGATTCGGGTTCTTGGAGTAAAGATCGTACGGGTTGAACAGGTCTACCCATTTGAACATCTCACGGTCGTGGTCGTTCAATAAATGGTCATAGGCATTTTCGCGGTGTTGTGCATAAAAAGAATGGTAACGTAACATGTAAAGGCCAGGTTCCGGAATGTGGTCCTTCATCATATGATACACGTACTCATCGTGTCCCCATGACATATGTACATTGTCGAGGCCGCAATGATGGCTGTAGATGCCATATTTAGTATTGTAACGTGGATCATTGATGTCCGGATTATCCTTAAAAAACTCCGAATATACGATCTTATCTGAAAATGCGCAGCCTACCGGGAACGTATCACCCACAACTGCCCATTGTGGCTCACCAAAAAGGCACAGTACTTTGCCCATGTCATGGATCAAACCCACCAGCACCATCCAATCCGGATGGCCGTCGTTCCTGATCGCCTCTGAGGTCTGCAATAAGTGTTGCATCTGATCAAGGTCGGTGTCAGGGTCTGAGTCATCCACCAGTTTATTCAAAAAGGTAAAGGCATCCCAGATCGGCATCTTGTCGCGCGAGAAGCTCAGGAAGTTCTTTTTGTTCTTGAGCACAAAGTCGAACGTCTGATAGCGGTGGTTCAAGCGGTAGAACTCACGTACCGAATCTTTTTCGGTAGCGTCATAATTCCTGAACTGCTCTTCATCCTTATCAGCGTTGATCTTTGAAGGATCCGGATATCTACGCAATACATCATCCTCCCACACATCCAAACTTTCAAGCGGCGATACTTGAACGTTGGCCGGGATACCATTTTCCAAATTCATATCGTAAAGATTTAATGTCGTTTCATCCTCTGATGTGCCGTAACAGCACCATCGTTGGTAATTGGTTTATAGCACTAAAGTGGTACTTTTTACATATTGTCGTAAGCGGCACAGGTACATTTATTTACGTAAACGATTAAGTGAGATAAGCGAGAAATGCTGACATGCTTAACGTTCTGAACATCATGGGCCTGTTAAATTAATTTTAAGTTTCTGAAAAAGATGATGACCTTTAAGCGCACATGTGATGCACTCATGGAAACGATCACCATAAAACTACTTGCCGAACGACTCAAACTCTCGACCGCTACTATCTCCAAAGCTTTGGGTGATAGTCATGAGATCAGCGATATGACCAAAAAGCGCGTTTTTGAATTGGCCAAAGAGCTCAATTATGTGCCCAACGCGTATGCCAGCAGTTTGCGCCGTAACAAAAGCAAGACCATAGCCGTGCTGATCCCTGAGGTGGCCGATAGCTTTTTTTCCATAGCACTGAACGGTATAGAGGAAGTGGCGCTGCAAAAAGGTTATCATACCCTGATCTACCTTACGCACGAAAAGTTGGAACGCGAAAAAGCAATATTAAAGGAATTGTTGTACGGCAGGGTAGACGGTGCGCTGATGTCCGTTAGTTCAGAAACGGATTCGTACGAGCATATCGTTGAATTTGGTAAAAAACTACCTGTGGTGTTCTTCGATCGGGTGTGCCATGAGCCGCGTACGGCCAAAATGACCACTAACGACTTGGAGTGCGGTTACCTGGCCACACAGCATTTGATCGAGGCTGGATGTAAGCGCATCGTGATGCTGTCCATTTCCAAAAGTTTGTCCATCATCTCCGACCGTAGCGAGGGTTTCCACAATGCCATAGCTGATCATGGGCTTGACCCGGCGTTATGCGAAGTGATCAATTGTGGAGAAGAGGAAGAAGCTACCCGTTCGGCCTTAATGGAGTTATTGCAGCGCGATCAACGGCCCGACGGGATCATTGCTACCGTTGAGCGGCTCACCACCGATATTTACCTTGCATGCAAAGATCTGGGTATCTCTATTCCTCACGACCTAAAGGTGATATGCTTTTCTAATCAAGCCTCGGCCGTGATCCTGAACCCAAGCCTGACCACCATTACCCAACCCGCCTTTGAGTTGGGAAAAGCCGCCGCCACAGCCTTGTTAAAGCGGCTCAAGAACCCCGGCCTTGATCTGGCCGAGGAAAGCCAGGTGATACCCTCTGTACTGAACGCAAGGGGATCAACGGCTACTGAATAATTTAATTCTTTGATACATCAGCCCATTTGCCTGGGAAGGCCGAGGTGCCCATGAACCCTGACAGGTCAAGCTGTTGAACGTTATGGCTTTCTATGGCATGTTTAAAATAGTCGGGCTTATTGGCGCCCCACTGTACCGAACTGTTGCGGATCACCACATGCCCGGCGTTTTCCAAATAGAACCCTGAGGTGCTTCCTGTCAATAATCCTTCTACCTTGGCTGGCCTGCGGTCATAAACCCCGCCTTTGTTGGCCGTCGTCTTGTTGATATGGAGGTCTACCTGGTCAAAGTAAATATCAGTGATCTTGTCGGCAGACTCGGCGCCAACGTATACGCCATTCTCGCTGGTGGCTTTAATGCCCGAAAAATATATGCGGCTAACCTTGCCAACCTTACCCTCTTTAACACCTTTGGGGAAACGCCAGTTAGCATCTTTATTATTGGCATTGGCCCTTGCATAGGCCGTTACGTAGATGGGCTCAGCTTTACCCCACCACACATCAGTGAACAGGTGCGACTCGATGAGGATGTTGTTGAACTGCACATCGCTAACCGTACCCTCATCGCGGTTCTGGATGCCGATGCCGCGATTGCTGGCCCTGATGATGCAGTTGCTGATCACTACATGGTCTATCGAGTCCATGTTCTCTGAACCGATCTTGATCGCGCATGATCTGGAGGTCATGGTGCAGTTGTTCACCACGATGTTTTGGCAGGGGCCAAATTCTTCATATTCCCGGCGGTTCTTCAGGCATATACAATCATCACCCGATTCAATATAGCAGTTGCTGATGCGCACGTTTTTACAATGGTCCAGGTCAATGCCATCACTGTTTCTGACCTTTAGGTCATTCAGGAGGGTGATGTTATCAATGGTCACATCGTTACAACCGATCAGGTGTAAGGTCCAGTAGGCCGAGTTGCGCACGGTAAGGTCCTTAAAACGGATATTGCTGCCGCCAATGATGGTGAGCAGGTGAGGCCTCGGGTCCAGCTTGTCAAAAGGCTTCAGTATGTATGAGTCAGTGATAGGAGCACCCATAAATGATACACCGTTACCATCCAGGCAGCCGCTGCCACTAAAGGTCACGTTCTTAAGGTCGTGGCCACCGATCCATATCGTGCCTTCGCCCACGTTCTCTTTAAAAGCGCTTTTCTTGTAAATGCTTTCATCAGGGTTAGCGATCACACAGGCACCTGCTTCAACAACCAGTTCGATGTTGGAGCGCAGTTCGAACGGACCGGTCATGAAGTTCTGATTCTTAGGTACGATCACCTTCCCGCCACCGGCCTTTGAGCAAGCATCAATAGTACGTTGTATGGCCGCTGCATTGTCGGTCTTAGGATCGCTTTTGGCGCCAAAGTCGGTGATGAGCAGGTCGGTAGATGGTTTCGGCATGGTACCGGCGTAATTGAATTGACCAAGGCCAGTGACCATAACGGCCAGTGTGATCATTTTATTCAGGATCTTCATGTGTTCAGTTATTTGGTGAGCGAACCGGGCCTGTTTGGAGATGCCGATGCCCATTCACGGTTAGGGGTATTGCTCAAGTAAACGTCAAGCGTGCCGCCATTACGGATCATTTGGTGAGTGATAAAGCCTTTGGAATACAGGCGGCCGTTATGGACGATGTGGTCGATGTAGAGTGCGCCTTTTTGCTGACGATGACAGGTGACCACGAAGTTCTTTTGGCCAGGCAAACTAATGGTGCAGGTGCGGAACGCAGGTGAGGTCAACAGATATTCGTCAGATGCAGGGTTAACCGGATACATACCCATAGCGGCGAACACATACCAAGCTGAAACCTGCCCGGCATCATCGTTGCCGCTCAGGCCGCCAGGACCGTCGGTATATTCATCCTGCATGATCTGATCCACCCTGAGCTGGGTCTTCCATGGGGAGTTAGTGTAGTTGTACAGGAACGGTATCTGTTGGCCGGGCTCATTGCCATGCCAGTATTCGCCGGCGTTGAACAGCGTATCCAAATGGCGCTCCAACGCCTGATCACCGCCCATGGCCTTGGCCAGGCCTTTCACATCATGGGGTACATAAAAGGTGTATTGCTGAGGCGTTCCTTCAGTGATATAGCTCTCCTTTTGTTGAGGATGGTAAGGCGTGATCCAGGTGCCGTTAGCGTAACGGCCACGGGCCAGCCCGGTGCTCGGGTCGATCACTTTCAGGTAGTTCCGGCTGCGTTCGGTCAATATTTTTTGATCGGCGGTCTTTCCCAGCCCGGCGGCCACTACGGCCAGTGCATGATCGTCGAAGGCGTACTCAAGGGTGCGGCTCACCTGCTCGTTCTTGTGAAAGGCGTCCGCTACAGGGTCTTCGAGCGGCACGTATCCGTACTTGAGGTAGGAGGCCATGGCACGGCGACCTTTGCCGGCTTTGTAAGTAGCCTCGTCGGGGATATCGAACGCGTTCTGACGCATGAGGCGATAGGCTTCCTGCACATCATAATCACGTATGCCCCGTACGTAGGCCGACGCGATGAAAGCTGTCACGTGGTCACCGATCATGGCCGCTGTATAGCTGTTCCAGCAAGGAAATATAGGCAGCCAGCCACCTTGCTGACCTTTTAATACCACCGACCTTACCACATCATTGATAAGGGCAGGGTCAAGTATCTCGAATAAGGGCAACTGTGCACGATAGATGTCCCACATGGAAAGGTCATCATAGTAGTTGCCCTTGCTCAGCTTCTCGGTCACATAATTGCCGGCAAAGCGTGGGTATTTACCATCGATGTCATTAAAGCAGCGAGGGTGCTGCATGGTGTGGTAAAAGGCAGTATAAAATATCCGCTTCTTTTGTTCCGAGCCACCATCTACCTTGATCTGGCCAAGGGCGGTTTCCCAAATGCTTTTATTCCGTTTCACTAATGCATCAAGGTCCCAGTCCTTGATCTCGGCAGTTAGGTTCTTGAACGCCCCTTCCAGACTGGTGAAAGAAGTGCCGGTACGTAGGGTCAGCTTTTCGCCGGCCTTTAAGGCCACGCTGATGTAAGCGCCAACATCCTCGCCGTTCTTTACACTATCGGCAGTAACAACGGCTCTATTACGGAACACGCCGCCTTTGGTGATGGCCTTTGGTAATTGGATCACAAAATAGCCGCTGAAGCCGGCGCTTTCGCCCCATCCCTGGTAAATGCGATGGGCCGGGTTATAGCCCCAAATAAGGCCCTTTTGTTTATCTATCTTCACATAGCCTTCGCCGCGATCGCTGTTCGGTTTAATGAGCAGGTAAAGGCTATCGGTTTTGGTAGCGGTGAACCGTAACATACCCGCCCTTTTGGTGGCGGTCAGTTCGGCGGTCAGGTTGCGCTCTGGCAGTTGAACCTTATAGTAATGTGGAGCGCTTTTTTCGTCTTGGTGTTTGAACGTGGTGGTCAGCTTCTCGGGGCGCAGTTCTAAGTGCGCACCAGCAGGGATGATGGTGAAGCTGCCATAGTCTTGTGTGCAGGATCCGCTTAGCCAATGGCTTGCCCTGAAGCCGGTAAGCCTTGTATCGTTATAACGATAGGGCGGTACACATTTATTTTCTGAACGCTGGGTCTCGGGTGTCCATTGGGTCATGCCAAAGGGTACCGTTACAGCGGGTATGGTATTGGCGTTGAGCTCGGTGCCGCTGCCGTGGCGGGTGGCCGACCGTGTGGTGGAAGGCGCCGTTCCGCACAAAGGTTGCACATAACTGACCAGGTCCTGGGCCATAGAATCAGCACGAGGTAACCAGATCATGAGCATGGTCATGAACGCGTAGGTCTTTTTCAAGGGGCGGTAATTGGTTCGGTTAGTGTATAGATGGCTAAGTTATCAAGATCAGTGCATGTGCAAATGAAAGAATTGACATAAATTGCGAAATCGTTTAAGTTGATCAGTGCGATAAAGGCCATGGTCGGAAAATTACAGATCAAGGTCCGTTATGGTCAACACGATGGTAAAAAGTAAGCATAAGTTTGAGAACCAATTTGAAAGATCTTCTCCTATGGTCACATCACCTGTTGGCCTGATCTTGATCATCGTATTTATATAGAGTTTTTTAATGAATCATTTACAAGCTACGGATTACGCCGTTTTTGTGGTCTATTTCCTGATCGTTGCAGGATACGGTTATTACATCTATCATAAAAGGAAAACTAAAGAACTGGATGCCAAGGAATACTTTTTGGCCGAAGGTTCACTTACCTGGTGGGCCATAGGCGCTTCACTGATCGCCTCCAACATATCGGCCGAACATTTTATCGGTATGTCAGGATCCGGGTTCGCCATGGGATTGGCTATCTCCTCGTACGAGTGGATGTCGGCCGCCACGCTGATCATCGTAGCGGTGTATATCATACCCGTATATCTCAAGAACCGCATCTTCACCATGCCACAGTTCCTGTCCATGAGGTATAATGACCAGGTGAGTACGGTGATGGCCGTGTTCTGGCTGCTGGTGTATGTGTTCGTTAACCTCACCTCGATCATTTACCTGGGTGCGCTGGCTATCTCATCCATATCGCCGCTCAGCTTTGGCTGGTGCGTGGCGGGTTTGTGCCTGTTCTCCATGTTCGTTACGCTTGGCGGCATGAAGGTGATCGGTTATACCGATGTGATACAGGTGGTGGTGCTGATCATTGGCGGCCTGGTGACCACTTACTTAGCTTTGCAACTCCTCAGCCAAACTTACGGCACGCCGGGAATCTTTTCGGCCCTTAAAACCTTGGTGAAAGAAGCTCCTGATCATTTCCACATGATATTTGGCCCTAAAGACAAGTACTACCAGGAACTTCCGGGCACATCGGTGATCATTGGCGGTATGCTGGTCAATAACCTGGCTTACTGGGGCTGTAACCAGTACATCGTACAGCGTGCCTTAGGTGCCGATCTGCCTACCGCCCGTAAGGGTATCTTGTTCGCCGCATTCCTGAAATTGATGGTGCCGCTTATCGCGGTGCTTCCGGGCATCATTATGTATGTACTTTACCATAAAGGCTTGTTCATTAATGAAATGCATGCCGGCGGCGCGCTGAGGTCTGACAATGCTTATCCAACACTGATCAACCTGTTGCCTACCGGCTTAAAAGGTGTTGCGTTCGCTGCGCTTACAGCGGCCATTGTGGCCTCGCTGGCGGGTAAGGCCAATAGCATCTGCACCATCTTCTCTTTAGATATCTATAGAAAATTCATCGATAAAAATGCCAGTGAACGCAAACTGGTGAGGGTAGGTAGGCTGGCCGTGGTAGTATCACTGGCTATCGGCGCCATTGTAGCGCCTTCGCTGCGCTCACTGGACCAGGCTTACCAATTCATACAAGAGTATGTAGGCTTTGTGTCGCCAGGCGTACTGGCCATCTTTTTATTAGGCTTTTTCTGGAAACGTACCACCTCTGCTGCGGCTATGGCCGGTGCATTGATCACTATCCCGCTATCCACCGTGCTTAAATTCTTGCCTAAGTGGACAAACGGTAGCTTCCCGGTATTCCCGTTCCTGGACCGTATGGCGATCGACTTTGTGGTGATCGTGGCGGTAATGGTGGTCATGAGCTTGATCAGTACCTCTTCAGATCCTTCAGCAACTGAGGAAAAGATCGTGGTAGATACTTCCATGTTCAAGGTTCACCGGAGCTTCCAGGTAGGAGCGGTGATCATCATCGGTATCCTGGCCGCTTTGTACACCGTTTTCTGGTAGGCGAGAGCTTTTGTCAGCTGTCAGCATGATCTAAGGGAGGTCGGATATTTACAGATCACGGGCGATCATTGGCATGGTCTTGATCTGAGGATCCAGTGGTTTTAGGGATCATGGGTCAGGCCCCCGCATTTGGACCGACGGCGTGGCCCCGGGTCAAAATGCTTAGGGCGACGGCTAATATTATATCACGATAAATAAAGAGACCTGTTGAACGGTACGCTCTGGTGTACGCAATGCCAACCCGAGCTGACGAGCTGGCTTTTCAATTGAGGTTTTGATGCTCAATGAAAAAGGGCCGCCGATACTTTTGTAGCGGCGGCCCTTTATGTAGTGAGGCAAATATCCAGGGAGCTATTCGTTAAGTGTTTTCCAGTAGCTTGAATATAGCTGTTGTGCTACGGCTACGCTGCTGCCGGTGGTTTTGGTAGGGTAGTCCTTGCGGGCGGTCACCCAATTCCATTCCCAGTCCTTGATCTCTTTGGTGAAGGCGGCCATATCCAGAGCCTTCTCGCCGCGCAGGTCGGCTGATAGGTGGGTGATGAACTTCTTCCAGCGTGGTTTGTAAAAGTCGGTTAGCAGGCCGCTCCATTGGCGGCAGGCGTATTCGTTCAACGGGCAGTCCTTATCGCCCCAAAGAGTGATCAGGTCTTTTGCGTTACGCTCGTACAAAGCCTTTTCAGGCTCGGTGATGCCGCAGGCACGCGCCTCGCTTACCCATTTACCCAAGAGGAAATCGGTACGGGTGGCCAGTAAACGGTCAAGATCATCGATCAATTGAATGAACTTAGCCGACTGCTTATTAAACTCGGCCACATCCTTACGGCGATAAGCCGATACCATGGCTTGTTGAACGGTCAACGCGTGGTTGGCCAGCACCTGGCGGGTCACATCTACCAGGTCATACTTAAAGCCGTCGCTGTTGGTATATTTTGGAGCTGCCTCTACCAACGCCTTCCAGGCCGGTAACAGTTTTTTAGGCTCATAGTTCAACTTGGTGCTTGCCCAGCGCGAGGCACTGTCTAAAGTAGGGCGGGCCTGAATGATAGACTCGGCACCATCACGAATGTACTTATCCTTAGGTACGGTGTAAACGGTATTGCGTAAGGTATTCCATGCCGAAAGCGTTAAAGGCTCGGTAGCGCCGTAACGGTTACGGATGTAGCGGTTCATCCATTGGTCAGTGTCGATCAGTTTGTCGGTCCATGTGTTGTCGGTGAACAACTCATATAATACCGGATTCTGCTCTATACCTTCCATAGTAAGGCCGATGCCGGTGAGGCGTTTGCTGTTCGGGTCTTTAAGTGCCAGCGCAGGGCCGCTGGCGGCGCTTTCCAAACGGCCAAAAAGGTTGGTGTTGCCACCAAAGTTGTTCAGCATCGACCATATCCACGGCTTGCCGTAAAATGCGCTGGTGCGTTTCCAAACCGGCTCTATCTCAGTGGCCAGATCGAGAATGATCATCTTATCATCAGGCACCGCTTTTAATAAGGCCTCGGTCTGTGGGGCGCGCCAGAATTTGCGGTCGCTATAAAATAACCAGCCCTGCATCACCCATACTGCCGACGGGTCGGCCTGACGCATACCATCGTAAACTTTTGCGCTTAATTTGCTAAGCTTTTCAGGCTCGTCAAAAGGAGGCTCATTCTCGTTAAAGGTATCGGCCGAGTAAAGGTGATCAGTGCCTAGCAATTGCGTTTGCTTTTGCAGGAACAGCTTGCCTATGCGGGCGAACATCGGGTCTTCTGCATCCAGTATGTAAGTGTCGGCAAAGCCGTTCTTCCAGTTAGTGGTCTTCAATTTGGCCTGTGGAAAACGGTTCTTGAATGATGCTGGAACGTGGCCGGTAAAGGCAGGTAGCACCGGGCGCATACCTAAAGCACGCTCGCGTTGCAGGATCTTCTTTTGCAGGTCAAAGTGTGTGCGCATCCAGTTCATAGGCAGCGGGCCACCCCAGCCGTCCATATTACCCATCCAGAACCATGAAAAATAGGCGGGGCCGGTAAAAAAGTCCTTCAGGTCGTTGTCGGTGAAGCCAAGTTCCTTGTACACCAGGTACCACGTATATTCCTCGCCGGTGATGGCCAGTGGCATGTTGATGCCGTGCAGGGCCATCCAGTCGATCTCTTTTTCCCAGCGCGACCAATCCCACCAGCTCATGCTGTAGTTGAAGGTGCAATAGTTCAAATAGTAGCGCAGTTCGTACGGAGTATCTTTCCTGACCTTGGTAGGTACCTTAGGCAGTGTCTTGGGCAGGTTCAGTTGCGTACCGTTCCAGGTCACCTGGCAATGAGCATATTCAGTAAGGTAGTGGTACAAGGCCGATGCCACCGATACGCCATTATTGCCGCTCAGCACGATCTTATTGTTCACACTCTGTATCTCGAAGTGGTCCTTATCGCCCTTGTCTATCTTTTTGATCACAAAATCTTTAGCGTGGGCCGGTACCAGGCGCTGGACCAGCGCCATGCCTTCTTTTTCCACCGTTTGGCTAAAGGCTGCACCCATGGTGAGCGAGGCAACAAAGGCAGAGAATAACTTTTTAAAATTCAAGTTCATATTATCAATAACGTAGGTCAAGTGTGTCAGGGAAAAGGGTAATATCACAACTTCAGGAATATCTTACGCTCATAAAGTATTCGCAGCAACCATAGTTGTATAAGGAGTACGCCGGTCCATAAGATGGGACGGTGCCAGATCGGGTCAAGATCCTTGATCATGCCGCCTAAAAAGAACTTTGACGAGGCCAGCAGATCCACCATGCCATGTGCCATGAGGTAGATCAGGATCGAGTTCATACCGATCCAGGCAAAGGGCTGGCTCCATTTGCTGAAGCCCGCCACATCGATAATGCCATAGAACAGCGCAAATAGCAATATGCTCCAGCCGCCGGCGTAAAGTACGAACGAGCTGGTCCACAAGGTTTTGTTGATCGGGAACAACTGGCCCCATAGCAAGCCAGCTACAAGTAACCCGGCTCCGGCAGCGATCAGGGTCAGTAACTTCTTTTTACCGGTAAGGTCAGGCCTTTGCATGGACAGGAACACGCCTGTTAAAACACCCAACAAGGCCGAAGCCGTTGCCGGGATGATACCCAGCAAACCTTCAGGGTCGAAGATCTTACGATGTAGTTTACCCGGCAAATAATGCTGGTCGATGTAGCTGGCCAGATTACCTTCAGGCGTAAGTACACCACTGCCATGGCCCGGAACAGGCACCAGGGTCATGAGTGCCCAATAGCCCAACAACAGGCCAGCCAGCCAGCCGATCTTGCCCTTAGTACCAAAGTTCAAATGAATGATGGCCGCAAAAAAACATGATAGCCCGATACGCCCCAGTACGCTGGCAAAACGGGTGTTCTCGTAACCATTGAACTGCAAGGCGCCATTCACCACCGTACCTAATATGATGAGCAGTAAGGTTCGCTTCAATAACCGGGTATAGATGCGGCGTTTATCGAGCGGGGTGAGCGCACCTGAGGCTTCGGGGCGGCGGGCGTAGGCGAACGGCATGGCAATGCCGGCTATGAAAATGAACAGCGGGAAAATAAGATCATAAAAAGTAAAGCCGTTCCAAACGCTGTGGTGCAACTGGTTGCTGAGGTGTACCATGAGGCGCTGAAAAAAGGGCACCTGATCGGTAAGGCTGAGCTGCCAGTTGGTAGGGTTGCGGTACAGGTGATATCGCTGCTGAACTACATCGGCCAACCCATGAAAGATCTCTTCACCGCTAATGATCCAGAACATATCGAAACCCCGTATCGCATCAAGCGAACGTAGCCGTTCAGGTCGTTTTAAAGGAGGCGTTTTATCGTACGTCATATCACCATATCGGCGCTGCAAATAAGCTGAAATAAGTTGGTCCTTACGGCATGAATGGCCGGATGGCGGTTCATATAAAGGTCACCCGACCGGTGGGTTCAGGTGCATTTTGCTGCTAAGTTCAAATAATATCTGATACAATGCAATCAGCCCTGGTAGCTTTTTACGTAAACGTTTAAGTCATTGCGCTAAAGCTTATCGGATTTGTTAAAAAACAGGTCTGATATCAGCCATATCGCAGGCGGTGGGCGGTCGTAAGTTTGCTTCGTTCTGATTTCCCCTTGAACGATATCGCGATGGAAAGATACTGCTATGCCCTTGACCTTGTTGATGACCCTGAACTGATCGCCGAGTACGAGCGCTGGCACTCCAGCGAGAACGGCTGGCCTGAGATCAGGGAAAGCATCCTTGATGCCCACATCCTGTCAATGGAGATCTATCGCACCGGCAACCGTTTGTTCATGATCATGGAGGTGAGCGACGAGTTCTCGGCCACCAGAAAGGCCGAGATGGACGCCAGTAACCCCAAAGTACAGGAGTGGGAGCAGTTAATGTGGCGCTTCCAGAAACCTTTACCCTGGGCTAAGGAAGGCGAAAAGTGGCTACCCATGCAGCGCATATTCGACCTCAAAGCACAATGATCAACACCACCTTGCGTGATCATGAGTGCATCACGCTGTACATCTGCTTTTTATATTCCTTAGGCGACATGCCCGTAAAGCGCTTGAACGTTTTCGAGAAATAGGAGAGGTCCTCGAACCCTGTATGCCGGCTGATCTCGGAGTAGGTCATGCGGCTGGAAGCCATCAGGTATTGCGCCCGTTCGATCCGTTTCTCGTTGATATAGTTGACCGGCCGCGTACCGGTATGCAGTTTGAACAAGCGCGAAAAGTAATCGGTGTTCTGGCCAAGCCGGGCCGCTAATAAGGCCACCGATAGGTCGTTGTGTAAATTCACCTGAATATAGTTCAGCGTTTCGGCGATCTTGTTGGGGATCACTTTTTTGGAGCTGGTCTTGAAGAACTGCGGAGTCAGGAACCGTGAGGTGAGTTGCAGCAAAATACCCTGCGTTTCGATGAAGTTGGCCAGGTTCTGCTGGTTGTTCAACTGTTGGTACTCTTTATAAAATACCTCTTTTTCATAAATGCGCGGATCGTCGGAGCGGTTGATGCCCCTGCCCGGGTTGATCTGCAGCAGCCGCTCGAACAGGGCATGGTCAAGATCAGTGGCCGGCACTTGAACGATGCGGCGATGATCGGCAAATAGTGAGTTACCATCGGCCGAATCTTCAAAGAACTGAATGAAGTACTGGCCAAGCGCTTCCTTACAGCTCATATCGCAAAGCGTGTAGCTTGGTATGATGTATAGCGAGCCTGGCTCCAGCTTATAGGTGCCGCTGGCATCCGTTAACTCTCCCTCCCCCTCATTTATGTAATAGATCCGGTTGTACGGACTGATCACGTTCTTATAATTCCACTTTGGTCCCAGTTTTACATGATCAACGTTCAGCAGCGAGAACGTGTATTGAATATTCCTCTTGATCATTTATCTCTCAGCTATAAATATTACGTTACGGCATTTACGTCAAACTCACATTCGATCACCTCAAAAAAAGCAAATTGAGACAAATCGTCAAAACGTTGAACAATTAGTTTTACCCCCTTTGTTTTACTTTGATCTCAGTGAGTTTCAAAAAAAAGTGGGTCATGAACCTGCTATAGTTCACTACCAATTATATGACGACCACGTTGATGCTGGTCTCAAAGATAACGAAGGGAGGACCATTGAGGTAGATCATTACTTATTCAGTTCAAAACATGTGTATTTACTTGCTGCGCCGAGCCTACCTAAAGCTTACAATGGCAGCCGGTAGTATTTAATATCTCTTTCCATAACCAATTATAATTAAATACCTAATGTATAGAACATTTACAGCTTTTAAACGCCGTGAAGCCACCGGGCTTATGCCAAAAGGATGGCTTACGATCAGGTTGATGTCGGGCTTGGCACTGGCTGTTCTGGTTCACGGCGAAGCTACATCGGCCGAAGCGCCCACCAATGCAAAGTGGATCGGCCAGGCCTCTATGGCAGTCAACAGGTCAGCCTATCATGATCATATTTTACAGGATATTGATGTTAACGGTAAGGTTACCGATAATAAAGGACAACCGCTTGTGGGTGTCTCAGTAAAGGTGCAGGGCACCACCTCGGGCACTGTTACCGATGTGAACGGACAGTTCAGACTTAAAGTGGCCGACCGCAACGCCAAACTGGTGTTCAGTTATACCGGCTTTGTTACCCAGGAGCAAGCGCTTACCGCAGGCACAGTGCTTAACATCACCCTGCTCGAAGATACCAAGAACCTGGCCGACGTAGTGGTGGTAGGTTACGGTGCACAACGTAAAGCCACCGTGACCGGTTCGGTCGCAAGAGCTAACCTCGCGGCGTTCAAGGATGCACCTAACGTGAACATCGCCCAATCGTTACAAGGTTCGGTACCGGGGCTTAACGTTGGGCCGGTGACCGGTGCTGGTAACACGCCTACCATCCGTGTGCGTGGTCAAAACACCCTCGGCGGTACCCAGAACGTGCTCATCGTATTAGATGGTATCCAGTTCAACGGTAGTTTGGCCTCTATCAATCCTGACGATATCGAGTCGATCGACGTATTGAAAGATGCCAGCTCGACCGCGGTATACGGTGCCCAGGCGGCCAATGGTGTCTTACTGATCACCAGCCGTAAGGGCAAAGGTGCGCCAAGGGTCAACCTGACCAGCTCATATACCACCCAAACACCTACCAGTAACATCCGCCCCATGACGCGCGATGAACAGTTGGAGTATATCAAAGCGCTCGACCTCACTAAGTCATACACCAATCCGTCTTACGTGCAGCCTTCATTGGTACAGATCATTGATGGCGGTATGAAAAATGCCAGCGGCATATTGCCTAATGATTACAACTGGTATAAAGAAGGCACCAACAACGGTATGATAAATGACTATGGCGTGAGCGTTTCGGGTGGTGCTGACAAAATGAACTACCTCATATCGGCCAACTATACTAACCAAAAGGGCTTCATCATCAATGACCTTTTTAAGCGTAAAAGTGCCCGCGTGAACGTTGAAGGCAAAGTGTATGATTGGTTGACCGTAGGCGTTCAGGCATTTGCGGCGTTTAATAACCAGGACGGTGCCGAGCCCGATATGGTGGCTCTATTCAGAACATCACCTTTACTGGTGCCTTATACCCCGGCAGGTGCGCTGATCGTACAGCCTTACACCACCTCGCAGGATATTAACCCGTTCAGTACCTCTAACGTTGATAACTTTGACCGTCATAACTTTTACTTCGGTAACCTGTATGCGCAGATCGATTTTCCATTCCTGAAGGGATTGTCGTACCGTTTGAACTTTGGTAACAACGGCCGTACCGATAATGTGTACGTGTCGAATCCTTACGGTGCCAGCCAGACCGGTAGCGTACAAAAAGAGATCGAGCAGTACTATGATTACACGTTGGATAATATTTTGACCTTTAATCGCACGATAAAGAAGCATAACATCAATGCTACCTTATTATATGGTGCCATTGAGCGCCGCGATGAGACCACCCGTGCCACGGCCACCAGCTTTAGCCGATTGACCCTGGGTTACAACAACATCGGTTTGGGTGCTGTACAAACAGTAGGGTCAGGCGGTTATCGCGAAAGCCTGAACTACCAAATGGCCCGCGTGAACTACACGTTCAATAACCGCTATATTTTTACCGGTACTATCCGCCGCGATGGCTTCTCAGCCTTTGCCGAGAATAATAAGTTCGCGGTGTTCCCATCGGCGTCACTGGGCTGGGTACTCACCGATGAGCCATTCTTTGCGGTGCCGGCCATCCAGTATGTCAAGCTGCGTGCAGGTTACGGTGTAAGCGGTAACCAGGTAGGCCGTTATCTTTCCTTAGATCAGGTGGGCGCCAGCGGTTATACTTACATCTTTGGCGATGGTAACTCCAATACCCAGTTCGGCCAGCGCGTGACCAATTTGGGTAACCCTGACCTGCGCTGGGAGCGTACCCGCGAGATCAACGTAGGTGCCGATTTTACCTTGCTGAAAGGCAGACTGACCGGCTCTTTCGATATCTACTCGCGTAAGACCAATGACCTGTTGTTCGGGGTGAACATCCCTAACGTAACAGGCTTTACCCAGATCACCACCAACGTGGGCGGCGTGACCAATAAAGGTTTTGAGGTGACGCTAACCTCCACCAATATCAACAGCGGAGGTTTCAAGTGGAACACCACCTTTAACTTCTCACGCAACGTGAATAAGATCACCGAACTGTTAGGCAGCGGCGACCTGATCAACAGCGGTCTGTTTGTCGGCCAATCGATCAACGCGATATATGATTTCAGGGTGAACGGCATTTATGGCCTCAACGAGAGCATTCCGGCCGGCTACTACCCGGGCACACGCCGCGTGGTAGATACCAATGGTGATGGAGTGGTGAACAATGCCGACCGTGCCATACTGGGTTCACGTGATCCGGCCTACCGTTTCAGCGTGCTCAACTCGTTCAACTATAAGAACTTTACCTTAAGTGCTTTCATTAACTCGATACAAGGCGGTACCAATGGTTACCTGGCCAATGCCAACCCTAACAGTACCACCACCAGCAACTACCTGCTGATCCTGAATGATAACAACATCAGGTACAACAACGTGGCCGGTGTGGATTGGTGGTCGCCTACTAACCCTAATGGCGAGTATCCGCGTTCGCAAGTGTCACCAACGTTCAATCCCGGCTATTATAAGTCGCGCAACTTTGTAAGGCTGCAGGATATTACCCTGGGCTACAACCTGCCACAAAGTTTGCTCACCAGGATCCACGTCAAGAACCTGAACATATTTTTGAGCGGCAAGAACCTTGTCACCTGGACCAACTGGAAAGGCTGGGATCCCGAGATCACCGATGGTGGTTTGAACTGGAGCGGCCGCCCATTGCTGAAAGGTTATTCAATTGGAGTTAACGTAACGTTATAATATGCAAGTCATGAAAAAGACATTATCCATAGCGATCTTATTATTGGTGGGCGCTACCTCATGTAAAAAGGAGTTCCTCACCGAAAAGCCGATCGCCTTTTTAAGCAGCTCTAACGCATTCATTACCTATACCGACTTTACTGCATCAGTGATCGACCTGTATGTGCTTACCCGTGCCGAATTTTATAGTGGCAGCGAGGTGCGCCCGTTCGATTATATATATGGTACCGACCTGGTATTTGATGGCGAGCCAAGCAGTGATCGCCACACCAACATGGTGGCGGCGTATAACCCAACAGGTACCATCGCAGGCACGCACTGGACCAACCTGTACAAGATCGTGGCCGAATCCAATACCATCATTTCCCGTTTGGCAGGCTCAAGCCTTACCGATGCACAAAAACTGCTGATCGAGGCACAGGCCCGCTTTTACCGCGGTTTGGCTTACCGCACATTGGTAGCCTTATATGGTGGCGTGCCACTTTCATTAGAAGAGGTAAAGACCCCTAAGACGGATTATGTACGCGCCTCCAAGGCCGACTGCCTGAACCAGGTGATCACCGATCTCAAATTCGCGGTGACCAACCTGCCGGCCATTACCGCTGTTAAAGATGGTGAGATCAATAACCTGGCCGCATCGCACCTGCTATCGGAAGTTTATTTGGCCGCTGGACAATTCCAATTGGCTGTTGATGCTGCTACGGCAGTGATCAGCAACCCGAATGTGAGCCTGATGCGTACCCGTTTCGGTTCAAGATCTTCCGTTACACCCGGCGATGTTTACTGGGACCTTTTCCAGCAAAAAAATCAAAATCGCTCTGGCTATAACAACCGTGAAGGTATTTGGGTGATCCAGTTCGAGACCGACGTGATCGGTGGTGGGGCCTTATCCACCACGCGCGATGGTAGCTACATGCTCGAGCGTCACCATGCTCCATCGGTACGTGATATCTTTATCAATACGGCCGGTACCAGCACCAACGTGCCTACCTTTTTGTGGCCTAATAATGACTACTCTGGCGGCAGGGGCATAGGCTGGGCAGTATCTACCAAATACTTCATGACCGATATTTGGCAGAGTGATTTCACTACCGATATACGCAACGCCAACCATAACTTCGTTCGCGATTATGTGTGCAACAACCCGGCGTCTGACCTGTACAAAAAGGTGATCTCGACCAATAATCCGCCAAAAGGACTTACGGTACCATCGCGTGCTTTTTATGCTTACCAAAGCAAGGCCACCACACCATTTGATCACCCCAGCAACCTGATCCAGGATGCCAATACCGGACTGCTCAAAACTACCGCCGGCGCTACTTATACCGATCAGTACTTTTTCAGGCTGGCCGAAACTTACCTGCTGCGTGCCGAGGCTTACTTAGGTTTGAACAACCAGACCGCCGCCGCTGCCGATATCAATGTGGTAAGAGGCCGAGCGAATGCTTCGCCAGTGGCCGCTGCCAACGTGACCATCGATTATATATTAGATGAGCGTATGCGTGAATTAGGTGTAGAGGAAAAACGCCGCGTGACCCTGGGCCGTTTGGGCTTATTGAACGATCGCGTACGCAAATGCAACCCTTACTATAAGGACATGCTGCCTACGTATAACCTGTGGCCTATCCCTGCCGGCGAGATCGAGCGTAACAAGGATGCCAAATTAGAACAGAACCCTGGTTACTGATCAGTGACCGCCCAATAACTTGGGTCCTTTAGGCATCCCGGGCGTTCCACCTGATCGCCCGGGATGCTGAATGGACCCTTACATCTGCTTATGAACCCTTTTGATACCAAACTATTGTCAAGAACCTTAAAAGCTTTGCTGCCATGCATCATCCTGTTATCGATGGCTGTAACGGCCATGGCTCAGGATGCCGCAAAAAAGACATTTACCAACCCTATACTGCCATCAGGCGCCGATCCGTGGATCATGTATAAGGATGGTTATTACTATTACACCAATACCTCGGGTAATGCGCTTACCCTGCGCCGTACCCGCAACATAGCCGATCTGGCCAACGCTCCTAAGACCACCGTTTGGACCCCGCCAGCCGGTACCATGTACTCTAAAGAGATATGGGCACCCGAGATCCACTTTTTACACAACAAGTGGTACATGTACTTTGCCGCCGATGATGGTAAGAACGATCATCACCGCCTCTACGTGATCGAGAACGCCTCGACCGACCCCATGAAAGGCGAATGGACATTCAAAGGCCAGATCACTGATGATACCAACAAATGGGCGATAGATGGGTCGGTGTTCACGCACAATGGCCAGTTATACTTCATTTGGTCAGGATGGGAAGGCGATCACAATGGTCAGCAAGACATCTTTATCGCTAAAATGAAGAACCCATACACCATTGATGGTAAACGCGTCAAGATATCGAGCCCACAGTATGCCTGGGAAAAGAACGGCGACCTGGACAAGTCCGGCGACCCTCCCCACGTCAACGTGAACGAAGGCCCGGAGGTATTGGTGCATAACAATAAATTGTACCTTATTTATTCGGCCAGCGGTTGTTGGACCGATGATTACGCCCTGGGGATGCTCAGTGCGTCAGCCAATGCTGATCCGTTAGACCCGGCCTCGTGGACCAAACACCCTGAGCCAGTATTTAAGGGAAGCAAAGAGAATAGCGTGTACGCACCCGGTCATAACAGCTTTTTCAAGTCGCCCGATGGCCGCGAGGACTGGATCTTGTACCACGCCAATCCGGCACCCGGCTGTGGCTGCGGTGGCAAGCGTTCGCCGCGTATGCAGCGTTTCACCTGGAACAAGGACGGTACACCGAACTTTGGCATCCCGGTAAAAGAAGGTGCCGAACTGCCCGTGCCTTCAGGCAGCAAGTGACCAGCCTTATAAATAAGAACTATCGCATAAGAATATTATATATGAATAAATTGAACCAGTTGTTATGGGCCGCGGCACTATCGGCAACTACTCTTTACGCCCAGGCGCAAGCACCTAAAACAGCCAAGCAGCTATCTCCGCGCTGGAGCATTGAAAAGGCCGCCGCATGGCAAAGCAAGCAGGGTTGGGTTTCGGGCGCTAACTTTATCCCCAGCACGGCCATTAACCAACTCGAGATGTGGCAGGCATCTACCTTTGATCCGCAAACTATCGACCGCGAACTGGGTTGGGCCGAAGGCATCGGTTTTAATGCTATGCGCGTGTTCTTGCACAGCCTGGCTTACAAGCAAGATCCGGCAGGCTTCAAAAAACGTGTGGATCAATACCTCCGTATCGCCACTAAGCATCACATCAAGACCATTTTCGTGTTCTTTGATGACTGCTGGAACCCTGATCCTAAGATCGGCAAGCAACCCGAACCTAAGACGGGTGTACACAACTCAGGGTGGGCGCAGGATCCGGGCCGCATGATCACTGATCCCAAGGATCTGGCCACCTTATCGGTCTACGTGAAAGATGTGATGACCACCTTCGGGCATGATGAACGCATTTTGTTGTGGGATCTTTATAACGAGCCGGGTAACTCCAAAAAAGGCAATGCCTCCATGGGTTTGCTCACCAAGATATTCGAGTGGGCGCGGGGTACGGTGCATGATCAGCCGGTATCGGCCGGTTTATGGAAATGGGAATTGAATGAGCTCAACACCTTTCAAGCGCTCAACTCCGATGTGATCACTTACCATGAGTACGAAGAACCTGAAAAGCACCTGCGCATCATCCAGATGCTGCGTACCCATGGCCGCCCAATGGTGTGCACCGAATACATGGCCCGCCGCAACAACAGCTTGTTCAGCAATGTACTGCCCATGTTGAAAAAAGAGAACGTAGGCGCCATTAACTGGGGACTGGTCGCCGGCAAGACCAACACCATTTACGCCTGGGACACCCCGATAGCCGATGGCAGCGAACCAAAGCTATGGTTCCACGATATCTTTCGTAAGGATGGTACCATGTACAAGCAGGACGAGGTGGAAGCGATCAAAAAGGCGACCGACCGCAAATAGAACGATACCTACAATTAAGATACATTTTACCTATACCTATCACTTTTTCTTTCTGTTTTACATCTATCCTATGAAGAACTTAAGTTCATCGAAACTTATGGCCGCCTCGGGGCTGGCCGTTATAATGTTGGCCGCATGCAGTGGCCCATCATCGCAACATAACGATACGCACGACAGTACCGCAGTGTCATCACGGTCGACCGCTTCGGATACCGTGAACGCCGCTGCCTTTAGCCGTACCATTGATGGGAAGCCGGTGCAGTTATATACCCTGTACAACCGCAACGGTGTAAGGGCTCAGATCACCAACTACGGTGGCAGGCTGGTATCGTTATGGGTGCCTGATAAGAACGGCAAACCCACCGATGTAGTGGCCGGCTTTAACTTGGTCGAAGGTTATCAGCACTCGGCAGAACCTTATTTTGGCGCTACGATCGGTCGTTATGGTAACCGTATAGCCAAAGGCCGTTTTACGCTTGATGGTAAAGCTTACAAGCTATTCACCAATAATGGTGTTAACACCTTGCATGGTGGCAAAAAAGGTTTTCAGGATGTGGTTTGGGATGCCGAACAACTGAACGACAATACCCTGCAGCTAAGCTATGTGTCCAAAGACATGGAGGAAGGCTTCCCTGGCAACCTGAGCGTAAAGGTGACCTATGAGCTAACCATGGATAACGGCCTGAAGATCACCTACCGCGCCACTACCGATAAGCGCACGGTGGTCAACCTTACTAACCATGCGTTCTTCAACCTCAACGGCGAGGCCAGCGGAAGCATTTTACAGCACCAGGTAAGGATCAATGCTGATCGGTACACCCCTGTGGATAGCACCCTGATCCCTACCGGCAAATTAGAGCCGGTGAAAGGCACGCCGTTCGATTTTGTTAAGATGGAGACCATCGGTGCCCGCATTAATCAGAAGGATCAGCAATTGGCCAACGGGAAGGGCTATGATCACAACTACGTGCTCAACCCACACCAATTTGGCGACGCCGTGGCCGAGGTGATCGGCGATAAGAGCGGCATAGCCATGACGGTATACACCACCGAGCCGGGCCTGCAATTTTATAGTGGTAACTTTATGCAAAGCAAGAACAGCATGAAAGGTGGTCATAAAGATGATCCGCGAACAGCGTTCTGTATGGAAACCCAGCATTTCCCTGATTCGCCCAACCAGCCACAGTTCCCGAGCACAGTGCTTGACCCGGGCAAAGTATATCAAAGCACATCATTGTATCTTTTTGGCGCAAAAAAATAAACCACATCAGCTATATATCTCTTACTAAATATATGTTCAACAAGTTCAGGATAGTAGTGGCCGCGGCCCTTTTACAGTTACCGGTAGTGGCCGGCGCCCAGATCAAAAAGGCGCCGTCGTACCCGCTCATCACGCATACACCATATTTCAGCATCTGGTCGAACACCGATCAGCTCAACGGTTCGGTCACCACGCATTGGACCGGTAAGTCGCAGTCGTTACTGGGTGTGGTCAAAGTGGATGATGCCGCTTACCGTTTTATGGGCGAAGCACAAAAGCGATACCGTAGCGTACTGGCCGCCGCTGACGAGGGATCGTACACCTGCCGCTACCTTATCAACCAGCAGCCTGCCGCCGGTTGGCAGCAGCCCAACTTTGACGATGCCCAATGGAAGACCGGCAACGGCCCCTTTGGCGACGACCGCGACAAAGTAGGGGTGAGCTGGACCAAGGGCGATGTGTGGATGCGCCGCAAATTTACGATCAACGAATTACCTAAAGGCGAGCTACTGCTCAACCTGTTCCATGATGATGATGTGGAAGTTTACCTGAACGGCAAGCTGATCAAGCAGATCAAAGGCTGGACCGGTGAATTGAAATATATGAAACTTACACCCGAGGCCCAAAGTGCTTTGGTAAAAGGTGAGAATGTGATCGCCGTGCACTGCAACAACAGCGTGGGTGGCAGCTGGCTCGATGTAGGTTTGGGTGAAGAGTTACCGCAACCCGCTAACAACGCCATCAAGGCCGCTAAGCAGACCAACGTTGTGATCACCGCCACGCAAACCACCTACCAGTTCAAATGCGGCCCGGCCAATCTTAAGGTCACCTTCACCTCGCCGTTACTGCTCAATGACCTGTCGCTGCTGGCCACGCCGGTATCGTACATCACATATAGCGTATCCTCGGCCGATGGTAAGGCTCACCAGGTAAGCTTGCTGCAAAGCGTATCTACCGATCTGTCGGTCGATCAGCCTGCACAGCAGGTAGAGGCAAAGGCTTACACCAATAACGGCCTCAACATCCTGAAAGCCGGTACCACCGCACAACCTGTGTTAAAGAAACGCGGTGACGACCTGCGTATCGATTGGGGTTATGTTTATGTGGCCGCGCAAAATGCCCAGCAATATATCAACCAGGGTACCGATGCGATCACTTCGTTCATCAACCGCGATAACAATAGCGAAAAAGCTGCTAAAGGTCGTTCATTAAGCCTAAACACCATATTACATTTGGGCAAAGTAGGCGCAGGGCCGGTGAGCAAAAGTATAGCGTTGGGTTATGACGAGGTGGACGCCATTCAGTACTTTGGTACTGACTTGAAGCCCTGGTGGCGTAACGATGCCAAAGCCACCATGGAAGGGGAGTTGAGCAAAGCACTGAAAAATTATGCAGCGGTGATCGCTAAATGCAAGGCTACTGATGCCCGCATTTACCAGGATGCCCTGAAAGTAGGCGGCGATAAGTATGCCCAGCTTTGCGTGCTGGCCTACCGCCAGGCCATAGCAGCACATCAGCTGGTCAAAAGTCCGCAGGGCGATCTGCTATTCTTGTCCAAGGAGAATTTTAGTAACGGTTCCATCAACACGGTCGATATCACGTATCCATCGGCACCCATGTTCCTGCTATATAACCCTGATCTGCTCAAGGGCATGATGAACGGTATATTTTACTACAGCGAAAGTGGCAAGTGGACCAAGCCTTTCCCGGCTCATGACCTGGGTACCTACCCATTGGCTAACGGGCAAACCTATGGCGAGGACATGCCGGTAGAAGAGAATGGCAATATGATCATCCTGACGGCGGCCATTACCAGGGTAGAGAACCGCCCCGATTATGCCCGCAAGCACTGGAAGACCCTCAGCACCTGGGTGAATTATTTGGCCGAGGCCGGCCTGGATCCGGGTAGCCAGCTTTGCACCGACGATTTTGCCGGTCACCTGGCACACAATGCCAACCTATCGGTAAAAGCCATTGTGGCTATTGGCGCCTATGCGCAAATGGCCGATATGCTGGGCGATAAGGCCGCCTCTAAAAAATACAGCAACATGGCCGCCCAAATGGCTAAAAAATGGGAGACCATGGCCAACGCGGGCGATCACTATGCACTGGTATTTGATAACAAGAACACCTGGAGCCAGAAGTATAATATGGTGTGGGACAAGGTGCTCCAACTCCACCTGTTCCCGCAAAAGATCTATGATACCGAGATCAAGTACTATTTGACCAAGCAGCAAAAGTACGGCCTGCCGCTGGATAGCCGGAAAACTTACACCAAGTCGGACTGGATCCTGTGGACATCGGCCCTGACCGAAGACCCGAAAGCGTTTCACTCCCTGGTGGACCCGATATACCGTTTCGCCACCGAGACCACGACCCGCGTGCCGCTCAACGACTGGCACGAAACGCTCGACGGCAAAAAGGTAGGCTTCCAGGCCCGCAGCGTGGTAGCAGGCTACTACATGCCTACGCTAAAACGCAAACTGGCAGCAGTGAAGAAGTAAGGGTTTTTTTATATAAATAACTAAGTCGTGCCGAACTCGTTTTAGCATCCCTCAGGCCAAGTGGACGATATGTGCCGTTCTTAACTTTGCTTGTGAGATGCTGAAACGAGTTCAGCATGACTATTAAGAGAGGAGACATTAACCAAAACTCTGTCATGTTGAACGCAGTGAAAGATACTATACGCCTGAACAGTCTATCCTGCGTAGAAGATCCTTCGCTCCGCTCAGGATGACATGGGAGAATGATATAGACGTAAAGGTCATGCTGAACTTGTTTCAGCATCCCTCTAGCCAAGTGGACGATGTGTGCCGTTCTTAACTTTGCTTGTGAGATGCTGAAACGAGTTCAGCATGACTATTAAGAGGGGATTCACTCACCAACCCCTGTCATGTTGAAAGCAGTGAAACTCCTATACGACGGAATGGTCCACTGTACAGGATCCTTCGCTTTCGCTCAGGATGACAAGCGGGAGTATTGACGTCTCACAATCGAACTGAAACCGACCATCGCTCCAAAGATCTTCATCATACCATGAAGATCTTTTATGTTTGTGCCGACCACCATTTTTCTACCAAACAATGAAGAGAAGACATTTTGTAAAGGACTGTGCCATCCTGGCGTCGGCTGTTACCCTTAGCCAAACCTCGCTGGCGGCCGAAAGCTTTCCGCTGGTACGTACGGCAGCAGCTAAACGCCGTTTTAGCAGCACTGCTGTAGAAAAGGCCATAGCCGAATTTAGCAGCAAGGTAAAGGATAAGGAACTGGTATGGTTGTTCAACAATTGCTTCCCCAACACCCTTGATACTACCGTTACTTACGATGCCTCGAAAGGCAGACCCGACACATATGTGATCACCGGCGATATAGATGCCATGTGGCTGCGCGACAGTTCGGCCCAGGTATGGCCTTACCTGCAATTCGTGAATACCGATAGCAAGCTGAAGGACCTGATCGCCGGGGTGATCAACCGCCAGGTGAGGTGCGTGCTTACTGATCCTTACGCCAACGCCTTTTACCATGACCCTAATCAGGTTGGCGAGTGGGCTAAAGACAGTACGAAAATGAAGCCTGGCCTGCACGAGCGAAAATGGGAGATCGACTCATTATGTTATCCCATCAGGTTATCCTACCACTACTGGAAAATGACCGGCGACACCCGCCCGTTCGATGATCAGTGGAAAAAGGCGGTAGAGACCATTTACCAGACCTTTAAGGAACAGCAACGCAAGGACGGTGATGGTCCATACTCATTTAAGCGCATGACCGAGTTCGCTACCGATACCGTGCCCATGAATGGCTACGGCTACCCGGTGAAACCGGTCGGCCTGATCTGTTCGGCCTTCCGCCCAAGCGATGATGCTACGGTCTTCTCCTTTTTGATACCTTCTAACTTTTTTGCGGTAGCCAGCCTGAGGCAGGCGGCCGAGATGCTGACCGCTGTAGCGCATGATAACGCCACTGCACAGCGATTTACCCAATTGGCCAACGAAGTAGATGCCGCCCTGAAGGCACATGCTGTGATCGATCACCCGCAATATGGCAAGATCTACGCTTTTGAGGTGAACGGTATGGGCAGCCATATCCTGATGGACGATGCCAACATCCCCAGCCTGCTGGCCATGCCTTACCTGGGCTCGGTACCGGAGACGGACCCGATCTATCAGAACACGCGCAGGTACGTACTATCTACCGACAACCCCTTTTACTACAAAGGCGCAGTGGCCGAGGGTATTGGTGGCCCGCACGTAGGTAAGGACATGATCTGGCCCATGAGCATTATTGCCCGCGGCCTAACCAGCACCAACGACGCCGAGATCCGCGAGTGCATCCAGACCCTGAAACGCATTCACGCCGGCACTGGCTTCATGCACGAGTCGTTCCATAAGGACGATGCCAAAAAGTTCACCCGCCACTGGTTCGCCTGGGCCAACACCCTCTTTGGTGAATTTTTATGGAAGACATATAAAAGTAAGCCGGAGCTGTTAGGGTAGAAGGCAGTGGCAGTGTTTAGTAGCAGTAGCGGTCAAACAGCGGCGGTGGTCAGGAGCATTAGTAGTGCGAAGCACACTCGACACGCGTGCGCCAGCACAACGAGAATCACGTTCAATTCCCCTCTTGAGAGGGGCAGGGGTGTGTTTCTTAAAGCGATGAGCTGTGTATGAGACCGCCGTGCTAACGCTATCTCGGCGAATGAGCGCCACGAGCGACCAGTGACTCGCCTTTGTTTGACTTGCCACTTTTTTGATGGGATGCCGAGAGGCTTCGGCATGACCTGTTGGATGGTCGTTGTCCTCCGCAGAGATGGCTTCGTGCCTCGCCATGACGGGGTGGTGAGACCGCTCGGACTACTCCTTCATGGTGTGCTGCCTCAGCCTGCTTCGTGTATTGATATCTGTTACATTCCTATAACAAAATTCCCCAACATTCCCCACTTTTTGGCATTACGAAATTCGTAAAAACCCAACTTTTTCCAGAAAAAGCATACAAAAGAGCGAAATGTAACACCAGATGTAACACGGAAACACCAAAATGTAACAAGCCGAACGTGTATCATCGTGTCGCAAGTTGACCTTTAAGGTAACTTAGCGGCCATCAATCACCAAAATGGCAATGATCATTTTGCGGCTTCTGACTCCAGATATCTGAAGCTGCCAGGAACCATTGTAAATTGGCCGTTGTTTAAGCGGAGCTTAACGATGGCGGTCCGGCGTTTCTCTACCTGGTCGTTGCTACTATGCGTATGCAACACATACCAAAGTTGTCCTTGCTTGTCGGTAAATACATCGCCGTGGCCGCTGCCGTTGCGATCGGTATTGCTTCGGCTGATGATCGGGTTGGCGGTAAAGCGGGTCCAAGGCCCGGTTGGCGAAGGAGCGGTGGCATAACCTACCGCGTAGTCGATGTTTCTGAAATCATTGGCAGAGTAAAATAAATAGTACAGCGCACCTATCCTGGTCACGGTAGGCCCTTCTGTCACTGGCCATTGGGCGTTGGCCGTGTTCTCCCATGTCGCTTTGGCGCTAATGCATTCCACGCCAGATGTATCGGCCACATCGCTCAGGTCATCCTTTAAATGGCTAACGAATATGCGGTTACCGTTCTGTAAACGCACATGGTATAGGTAAAAACGGCCGTCTTGGTCCTTAAAAACAAAAGGGTCGATCTGCCGGCCGCCCATGCTAACAGGGCGTATTGTCGCTTGTTTAAAAGGGCCTAATGGGCTATCACTGCTGGCAATGGCAATGTGCTCGTCAGCGGTGTAAGCCATAAAATATCGATCTTTATTCTTCCATATCTGCGGCGCCCAAAAGCCTTTGGTGCCATAACTATCGCCTTTGGTGAGTGCCAGTTGAGTATGCGGCTGCCACTTCACCAGGTCGGTTGAGGTGTACACCGGGAAGCCGTTCGCACTGCCCGTACCGTATAGGTAGTAGGTGCCATTCTCTACAAAAATGGTCGGGTCGGCCAGCCTGATACCACGGTCGGTCGTTTGGGCTAACGACATTATTGATAGGAGGCAAAAGGCAAGTGTATATAGGAAATTCTTCATGGTCAAATGAGTGTGCTATCACAACTTTGCAGCGTGTGTTTTGGCTGGTTGGCACCAAAGGTATGGGAGCGGGCAGGCGTTGCTTGTTCATTATTTTGTCGATTCGTCTCAAAATGCTTTGCTGGCTGATCGTGTGTTTGCAACATTGCCTTGTAGTTCAGTTATTTACATCAAAACTTTATTTAGGTGCTGTGTAACATTTACCTTGTAAAAGGCTGACAATGTCACTTTATCTTCGATATTTGAGACCGGGCCCTGCCTACGGCACCGGCCCAGCCAATTACAGTTGCACAGCAATAAAAACCTTTATACTAAAATGGAGAACTCTCGTCGTAAATTCATCACGCAGGCGACCATAGCCAGCGCAGGTATCATGCTCAGCAAGACCAGCTGGAGCGCCAAAAGTTATAAACGCATCATTGGCGCTAACGACCGCGTAAGGGTGGGCGTGATCGGTTTTTCTGACCGTCACCGCAGCTCGCACATGCCATGCTTCATGAATCATTATAAAGAACTGAACTTCGAGATAGTGGGCGTGTCTGACATCTGGAAAAAACGCCGTGAGGAAGGCGCTGCCATGTGGAAAGAGAAAATGCAGAACGACGTGAAGGCCTACCGTAACAACGAGGAACTTTATGGCAGCAAAACGGTAGATGCGGTATTCATCAGCACTGCCGATTTCCAACACGCACTGCATACCATAGAGGCCGTAAAAGCCGGTTGCGACGCTTACGTTGAAAAGCCTTTTGCCGAGACGATGGATGATAATAAGGCCGCGCTGAAAGCGGTGCGTGAATCGAACAAGATCGTGCAGATCGGTTCGCAACGCCGTAGCGGCTCTAACTACCATGCCGCTAATGATTTTATCAAGTCAGGAAAATTTGGTCCGATCACTATGGTAGAGCTGACCTGGAACGTGAATCAACCCGGCCGCTGGCGCCGCCCAGAACTTTTGAATGTACTAAAAGAGCAGGACACCGATTGGAAGCGCTTCCTGATGAACCGCCCGTTTGAAAAGTTCGACCCACGTATCTACTTAGAATACCGCCTGTTCTGGCCTTACTCGTCAGGTTTACCTGGCCAGTGGATGAGCCACCAGATCGATACTGTGCACTGGTTCACCGGCTTAAAACATCCACGCAGCGTAGTGGCCAATGGTGGCATCTACCAATGGAAGGATGGCCGCAGGAACTGGGATACCATCATGGCCGCTTTTGATTACGGACCACTTGATGATAAGAGCAAGGGCTTCCAGGTAACCTTCGGCTCACGCATGCACAATGGCGATGAGCACCCTGCCGAGATCTATTACTCCAACGGTGGCGAATTGAACCTGATCACCAACAAGATATCGCCTAAAGGTGGTTTGACCGCAAGGGCGGCCGCTGCCATGGGCATGCAAGCTAATTTACTGCCTGAGATCGCGCTCGATAACTCTGAGCAAGCCGTAGCATCAGCCAACACTGGCGGCGATAAGCTGACCTCGAACCACGTACGTAACTGGATGGAGTGTGTGCGTAGCCGCAAGCAGCCTAATGCCCCTGTTGATGCTGGTTATAGTCACAGTATAGCGAACATCATGACCACCGCAGCTGCTCATACTGGTTCGAAGGCCACGTTTGACGAGAAGAGCCAGGAGGTTATGGTGAATGGTAAGGTATTCAAATACTAACGCTATGGCAAAAAGCTGGATACTGACCTGTTGCCTGCTGGCGGCGGCTGCAACTACAGCAAGCGCACAGGATGCAGAGGTCACCATCAAACGGAACGATCAGCAAAAGAAGGTGGACGTGATGATCGGGGGCGAGCCCTTCACCACATTCATGTACCCTGATACACTGGAGAAGCCGACCCTGTACCCGATCGCTACGGCCAATGGCACCACCATTACCCGTGGCTTTCCGTTGAATCCTAAGCCCGGCGACCCGACCGATCATCCGCACCACATCGGGTTATGGTTCAACTTTGAGAACCTGAACGGGCTGGACTTTTGGAATAATTCGTACGCAATACCTCCCGCCAAAAAAGACCAGTACGGTTGGATACGCACTCAAAAGATCACCGAAGCTAAAAGTGGTCGTAAAGGCATATTAGCTTACATGGCCAACTGGACCGATAAGGCCGGCGACGTGATCCTGACCGAGAATACCCGTTACGAATTCAGCGGGATCAACGGTCAACGTATCATTGACCGGGTCACCACACTGAAGGCCGTTAAAAAAGCGGTTTTCAATGATGCCAAGGACGGTATGCTGGGGCTGCGCCTGGCACATGAGCTGCAAATGCCTACAACCAAGGATGAAAAATTTGCCGATAGCAAAGGTATCGTTACCGTCGTAAAGGGTGGTACCGATAAGGTTCCTACCGGCATGTACCGTACCAGTGAAGGCAAAATGGGGGATGCCGCCTGGAGCACCCGCGGTGTTTGGTGCGAGGTGTATGGCAAAATGGGTAACGATTCGGTAACCGTGGCCATGATCGATCACCCGGGTAATCCCAATTATCCTACCTTTTGGCATGCCAGGGGTTATGGATTGTTCGCGGCCAATCCACTGGGCGAAAAGATCTTCACCAATGGCGCATCTGCCAAGAACCTGACCCTTGAACCCGGCCAGTCGGTCACCTTCAAGTACAGGGTAATAGTAAGCAATGGCAACAGGGCTTTGACACCAACTCAATTGAACGCCGAAGCCAAAAGCTTCGCCAAAAAATGATCGATCTATGAAAAAGCTTTTATATAATACTTTCTTAATGCTCCTGGTGATCAGTGGCTCGGCCGACCTCACCAAAGCGCAATCGGGCAAACTGCTGTTCCCCGAAGCACCGGGCATCGTATCATTCACTTATCGTAACAACTTTGCAAAGGATGTTCCGGGTACGCTGGATATGATCAAGGGCAATGGCATAACCGATATCGAATTCTCGAACCTCTTTGGTCAAAAGGCTGAAGACCTGCGCCGCATGCTCGACGAGCGTGGTTTGAAATGTTCATCGTACGGTGTAAGCTGGGAAGCGCTGACCGGCAAGACGGTCGAGGTTGCGGCTGCCGCCAAGGCGCTGGGTGCACAATTCGTACGTGTGGCCAACATACCGCATACCAAGGGTACGTTCACTTTGGAGAACGCCACCATGGCGATCAACGAGTTCAATCGGGTGGGCAAGATCTTGAAGGATCAGTACGGCCTCGAATTCATTTACCATAACCACGGCTTTGAATTTGAGCCTTACCAGGGCGGTACCTTTTATGATCACATCGTTAAAAGCACTGATCCCAAATACGTGAGCTTCGAGCTGGATATACTTTGGGCATTTTTCCCAGGTCAGGATCCTGCCAAATTGTTGGCTACCTACCCCAAACGTTACCGTGCGTTGCACCTTAAAGATCTCAAAAAAGGCGTAGCGGGCAACAACTCAGGAGGTACCGATCAAAATAATGACGTGGTGCTTGGCACCGGACAGATCGATATACCGGCCGTGATCAAAGCAGCTAAAAAAGCCGGAGTAAAGCATTATTACATAGAGGACGAAAGCAGTTCCTCAATTGAGCAGGTGCCTCAAAGCATCAAGTACTTGAATTCGTTGAAAAAATAGACATAAACAATAATGATGAACTTAACTAAATTCATGAAAGTGTCGGGCCTGGCAGTAGCTCTATTCGCTGTATGCAGCTCGGCCAACGCACAAAATACACTGACCGCTAAGGAAAAGAAAGAAGGCTGGAAACTGCTTTTTGATGGTAAGGATAGCAAAGGCTGGCGCAGTGCCAAGGCCGATACCTTCCCTAAGTCATCCAAAGGTTGGATCATTAAGGATGGTACCATGACCATTCAGGCCACCAACGGTGCTGAATCGCAAAATGCAGGCGACATTGTTACCGTGGGCGAATACGGGCCTGCCTTTGAACTGGCATTCGATTTTAAACTGACCCGTGGTGCTAACAGCGGTGTCAAATACTTCGTTACCCTGAAGGAGAACTCAGGTGCATCGGCTATTGGACTGGAGTACCAAGTGTTGGATGATGAAGTACACCCCGATGCCAAGTTGGGCCGCGACGGTAACCGTACTCTGGCCTCGTTATACGACCTGAAGACCTCTAACAAGACCGGTGCTACCAAACCGATCGGCGAGTGGAACAGCGGCAGGGTGATCGTTTACCCTAACAACCATGTTGAACACTGGCTGAATGGCAAGAAAGTGCTGGAATATGAGCGCGGATCAGAAGAGTTCCGTAAGCTGGTACAAATGAGCAAGCATAAGATCTGGAAAGATTTTGGCGAGGCTAAGCAAGGCCATATCCTGTTACAAGATCATGGTAACGAGGTTAGCTTCCGTAATATCAAGATCAAAGAGCTTAAATAAGCTGAGCTGATCAATTTGAAATAGAAAGGAGCTGCCGGAGATTCTCCGGCAGCTCCTTTCTATTTATGGTGATAACTATTCTTTTGGTCGCTCCAACGAATTGGCATATTCTAACGGCGAAAGCTTAAAATACTTTTGAAAATTACGGGTGAACAAACTCTGTGAACTGTAACCCACCATTTTCGCGATCTCGAATAAGGTGTACTCGTTCTGCGCGATCAGTTTGGCAGCCTTTTTCAAGCGGGTAAGGTCGATCAGTTCTTTGGGCGATAGGGAGGACAATGACCTAACTTTACGATAAAAAGTGGGACGGCTCATGTTCATATGGTCAGAGAGTTTGTCAATGTCCATACTGGTATCCTTAAGGTTCTTGCGAATGTATTCGTCCAGCTTCTTCAAAAAGGCCTCATCGGTCTTGGAGTGTGCCATCACTCTCACATCCTCAAAAGGCGAGCTTGCAAAATGATCTTTGATCTTTAAACGGTTCCTAAGCAGGTTGGCGATCTGGTGCTTCAGCAACTCTGGTGAGAATGGTTTTTGTACATAAGCATCTGCGCCTACTTCCAAGCCTTCAATATGAGCGGCATAGGTGTTTTTGGAGGTAAGCAAGATGATGGGGATATGGCACAGGTCAACATTGGATTTGATCAGCCTGCACAGTTCGAAACCATCCATGCCCGGCATCATAATGTCAGATACGATCAGGCTGATCATCTCACTGTTCAGTATTTCCAAAGCCTTCTCGGCGTGTTCGGCCAGGTGAAGGGTATAGGTATCGCTCAATACCTCTGATAGGAAGTCAAGGATGTCCTCGTTGTCGTCAATTATTAATACGTGGTCGGTCATATTCATTTGATCTTTTTCCAACTGCTTAATTTAAATTCAAATCGTTGATGCACAGGCAGTCTCAGCTCAAAGGTGGTGGCGTTGTGGCGGTTCTCGGCTAGTACCAGCGAGCCATTGTGCAACTCTGCCAGCGAGCGGGCCAGCGCCAGGCCGATCCCGGTGCCCTGCCGGTCATTACTGCGTAGCCTGAAAAACGGCTCAAATATCTTTTCGCGGTACTCGTCGGGTATGCCCTTGCCATCATTGGTGCAACGGATAACGAATTCTTTCTCGGCTTGGTCAATGTCGGCAAGGGTGATGGTGGCCAGATGGTCGGCGTATTTCACCGCGTTAGATATCAGGTTGCTCGTGATCTTGATTAGGGCCTCACGGTCAACAAAAGCCATAAGCGGTTTGCTGGGGAGTTGCAGATCCAACTTGATGCCACTTTTGGCGGTCGACTCTTCAAAGGCCAGTACCTGTTCTTTCAACAGCTTGGCCACGTCGGTATCCACAAAGTTGAGGCCGAATTGGTGCATCTCCGTTTTTCTGAAATCCAATAGCTGACCGGTAAGTTCCGTCAGGCGCCTGGCGTTCTTTTCGATCAGCAGCAAGCTCTTTTTAAGGCTTGGCTGCTCTGCTTTTTTGATCAGCCACTCGATCGGGCCAACGATCAATGTGAGCGGTGTTTGTATCTCGTGAGCTATATTGGTAAAGAACTCGATCTTGGCCTGGTATATCTCCTTTTCCTTTTCGTGTTCAAATAGCTGTAGCTTGCGCTGGTTGCGGCGGTCGAGGTAAAGGTGATAGTTGCGCACCGTTATGATCAACCCTGCGATCACGATCAGCGTATAGATCACGATCGCCGTATTGGTCTTCCACAAGGGGGGGAGTACTTTGATGTATAAACGGCGCTCTTTACCCGTCCAACTGCCCGTATTGCTTTCGGCCCTGACGATGAAATCATACTCGCCCGGTGAAAGATCAGTGAAGTAGGCCTTGCGGTTACTATTCAGGTAGGTCCAATCCTGGTCAAGGCCCTTCATTAGATACTTGTAACGCGTTACCTGGGGAGAAGAATAATTGAGCGAGGCGAACTCGATACTAAAATTGCTTTGCTGATGCGTCAGTACAATGGTGTCGGTGAACAATATCGAACGTGAAAGCGGACCCTGTTCATCATCAGGCACTTGCTCCTTATTGTTGATCTGGAAACCGGTGATATAGGTAGGCGGAGGTGCTTCCTTTCGGTAGAAAGCCGCCGGATCAAAGGCGATCATGCCTTTTACCGATCCAAAGTACATCTTACCCTTTGCGTCTTTGAAGGCCGAGTTGTAATTGAACTGATCGGTGAGCAAACCGTTCGATTGTGTGTAAGTGACCGATCTGTTGGTCTTGAGGTCGAAGCAGGCCAGGCCGCGCAATGTACTTATCCACAAATGTTTAAAACCATCCTCCTGCATGCTGAAAAGCACGTTGCTGGGCAAGCCATTCTCGGTGGTGAAGCGCTTGAAGGTACGCAGATCCGCATTCAGCCTGATCAGGCCGCCGCCTTCGGTAGCGAACCACATGGCGCCGTCGCTATCCTGCAAAATGTAGCGCACCGCAAATTCGTTCACATAGTGGTCATTGACCTTTACGCCAAAGTGTACATTGCCTTTTTTACCCGTTTTGGGGTTGTAATAATAAGTGCCTTGCGAAACGCTGCCGGTCCATATATTGCCCTGCGCGTCCTCCTCAATATGGTATACGTAGGAGTTATAGGGAATCTGCTGAATGCGTTCGAACGTGCGTTGCTTACGGTCATACTTGAAAAGTCCCGAGCCGTTATAGGCTGTCCCGATGAGCAGAGTGCTGTCGCGGGTGAGATGGATACTATGGATGAAGTCACTTACGTGGTCATCCTTGTTGCCAATGTATTTGAACCGATCGGTGATCTTGCCGGTACGAATGTCCATGATCTCCATGCCATGTAAGAACGGACCGATGAAGAGCTGATCACCTACCGCCAGCAATCCATGTATGTTGTGGTATGATACGTCGGTTTTATTACCGTTGTAAGTGTAATTGGTGAACTGGCCTGTGGCCGGGTCCAGCTTATTGATACCCGCGTCCTCGGTGCCGATCCAAAGCTTGCCATTGTGGTCTGAGCAGATCTCGCGCACCGCATTACCCGATATGGAGTTAGAGCCGGCCTTTGGGTAATACTTTTCAAAACGTGCATTTTCTTTGGAGTAATAGTTCAATCCGCCAAAAAAGGTGCCTGCCCACATGCCGCCGCGGTCGTCCTTTTGCACGGTGTACACTGCGTTGTCATTGATCGAGAAAGGGTCGTCGGCCCTTTTCCTGATGTTGCGGCTGGTGTTGTTCAGGAGGTCGTAAATGTAGATGCCGTCCTCGGTGGCTACCCAGTATTCATTTTGATCAGCAGCGGTGATGTCACGCACATACGTCTCGGTGTCGCTTTTATCGGTAAGCGCTAAAGACCTTACTTTACGAGTGGCCGGATCATAGATCTTTAGCCCTTGCTTAAAGCAACCGATAAGTGCTTGCCCATTCTGTAACGGATATATCTTGCTGATGGATCTTAATGTAGCCGGGACGTTGGTGCTGATCAACCGGGCGCTCTGGGCCGTTCTGGCACGAGGCGAATAAATGGTAAGCACGCCATCATCATCGGCCAGCCAAATGTTCATTTGCTGATCTACCGCCATGCAGTTGGCCCGCAAGGGCGTTTGCGTGATCTTCTTGGCCCGTTGGTCGTACTTGTAAAGGGTATGATCACCCAAGAACCAAAGTTCATCGTGCTGGGCCACCAGCAAGGCCCTGATGAAGGTTTGCGGCGCGATCGACAGCAGGTCGAGCTGCTCGGAGTAGGGGTCGTACCTGAAGATACCTTTCCCGGTACCGATCCAAATAATGCCCTTGCTATCCTCGGCCAGTACATTGATCACGTTATTGCCAATGTTGCCCAGTTCTTTGTTCTTGTCCTTAAGCGTTTTAAAAGTATATCCATCAAAGCGGTTGAGTCCGCCACGTGTACCGATCCAAAGCAGTCCTTTGCTGTCTTGAAGTATGGCCGTCACCGAGTTATGCGACAGGCCGTCATCTACCTGGTAATGTTTAAAGTAGAAGGACTGCGCACGAGCAGTGAACGCCCAGGCAAATAACAGCAGGTAAATAAAAGCTGAACGCAGAAATAGGTGCATGATCGGTAACTCCAAATATATCAAAAACGCGTGGTAAGCCTCGTGGGCCGGTGTTGTAAAAGGCTGCCGGTCAAGTGTACTTTCATTGTTACAATTGGCGCTCATGAGCTTGAAAGCGCGTTTTTAGGCATGCCGTTATATAAAAATGATACAAATCGACAAAAGATCGATCAGTTAGCGCAAAAAGCGGCTGCTTATTTTGCGACAGCAGGATGCCGCCATTTGTGGTTGAGCAACTAAATAACGATCTTTCGTCACGAGGCAGCACCAGTTCTTGTGGTGAGGCCCTAACCTAAGTGAGTGATCATCATGTTGAAAGGCGATCTTATTGGCGGCGGCCGGGGTAGGGTAATGGCTTTATTGGCCCTTATGCCCTTGCTGGCTTTTACGCTGCCTGTGAGCCGACCTTTACAACGATATGAGATCAGCGGCTTTGCTCAGGGCACCACATACCACATCGTTTATTATGCGGCGAATGCGGTGGTGAGCAAAAAGCAGGTAGATGATGAACTGAAAAGCATTGACCGGTCAGTATCGTTATACCTGCCTACGTCGCTGATCTGCCGGTTCAATGGGTCGGTCAAAGGCATCACTATCGATGAGCCGTTTAGGGTGCTGGTCAAAAAGGCATTCGAGATCAATAAGGCCACGGACGGTGCAGTAGATGTTACCGTTAAACCTTTGGTAGATGCCTGGGGGGCTGATATTACAAAGAGCGGCCGGTTGCCGGATAATGCGCAGATCAAAGCAGTGCTTGCCCATGTAGGCATGCACAAGATCAGGCTGGAAGGCAACTTCCTGCACAAGCTTGACCCCAAGGTGCAGCTTGACCTTAACGGCATAGCACAAGGCTATACCGCCGACCTGTTAGGGCGTTTGCTGCAAAGCAAAAAGGTGAGTAGCTACATGGCCGAGATCGGTGGTGAACTGCGTGTGAAAGGTACTAAGCCTGATGGCAAGCCGTTCAGTATCGGTGTGGAGGGCATCAGTGGTAATGATCTGATGCCTGAACCTTTCCGCAAGGTGATCGGCCTTACTGATGGTGCGGTCACCACCTCGGGCAACTATCGTAAATACGTGGAGGCAGGTGGTAAAAAGTTGTCGCATATCATCGACCCACGTACCGGGCACCCGGCCGATAATGAGATGATCAGCGTGACAGTGCTCGCCAAAGATGGCATCACTGCGGATGGTATCGATAATGGCTTTATGGTGCTTGGACTGAAAAGAACATTAACATGGATAGCTAACCGAACAGATATGGGCGCTTACATCGTTTACCGCAAACCGGATGGTACGGTGGCCGATACAGCGACCCAGGTGTTCACTAAATATTTGTATACAGATCAACATGAATAGAAGAACTTTTGTGAGGAACGGCGGGATAGCATTAGGTGGCCTGTACCTCAGCACACAAGATACATTTGCTTTACCGGCCGACCGCGTGATCAAAGTGGGCGTTATCGGTTGTGGCGATCGTGGTAAAGGGATCATCCGCGTGATCGAAGAGATGCCCGACAAATTCAGCGTAGTGGCCGTGTGCGACGTGTTGGATATGCGGCTGCGTGAGGCACAAAAGATCTCAAAAGCCTCGCAATTTAAACAGTATACCGACCATCGCAAGTTGCTTGATGACAAGGCCGTAGAGGTGGTGGTGATCGCTGTGCCGCTCAATATGCACTACCCTATAGCCGTAGATAGTTTGAAGGCTGATAAGCACCTGTACCTGGAAAAAACGATGACCTACAACGTGCAACAGGCACTTGATCTGGTGAAACTCGTTAAAAGCCGGCCTAAGCAGGTGGTGCAGGTAGGTCATCAATACCGTTATTCGCCGCTTTATTACCGCGTAAAGGAGATGATCAACAAAGGTTATTTAGGTAAGATCAGCCAGGTAGACTGTCGTTGGGACCGTAACGCCAATTGGCGCAGGCCGGTGCCTGACCCATCACTGGAGCGGCAGATCAACTGGCGCATGTACAAAGAATATTCGGGAGGATTGGTAGCCGAATTGCTGTCACACCAGGTCGACTTCATTAACTGGGCATTTGATACGCACCCTGATGAATTCATGGCTACGGGAGGCATCGATGTGTTCAAGGATGGGCGAGAGACCTACGACAATGTACAAGTAGCTTTGCGTTACAATGACCAGAACATGGTAGGCAATTTTGGTGCTACCTGCGGTAACAGCCGCGATGGTTACCTGTTCAAGATCAAGGGTACCAAAGGCACAGTATCCTTACTGACAGACCAGGGAATGTTCTATCCCGAGAAGAGCCTCATCAAAGAAAAAGGTCTTGTTGACGGGGTCACCGGCGCGACCCGTATCACCTGGGAAAAGGAGGGAGGCACATCCATCCTCCCCGAACCCACAAAGGACGGTACCTGGTATGCCCTGAACGACCTTTACAAGACCATAGGAAGTGGCAAGCTACCCGATTCGAACGTATACACCGGTGCTAAGACCGCTATATGTGTCCATCTGGCCAACCAGGCCCTGTATGGTCAGGAGATCGTGCGCTGGAAGGATGCCTATAATGTTGGTTCATAACCAGTATTGATAAAAGAGAAAAGGCCGGATGTTATTAACCTCCGGCCTTTTCTCTTTATAGTCAGATCAAGCGATTACAACTCCCTGATCCAAATGTTGCGGAAGCTGATCGGTTCGCTTTTATCGCCATGAGCCTGTAATTTGATAGGCGCCTTGCCATGTTTTACCGAGTACGAAGGTTTGCCAATGTACTGTGTGGGGCCCATCAGGGTAGTATTGTTCTGAACGATCACACCGTTCCAGATCACGGTCACTGTGGCCGGGCGTTTCACGGTGCCGCTTTCCTCAAATTCAGGAGCGTTCCAGATCACATCATAGGTTTGCCATTGACCGGGCTCGCGCGACGGATTCACCAACGGTGCGAATTGCTTGTAGATACTGCCGGCCATTCCGTTCACGTAGGTCTTATTATCATATGAGTCTACGATCTGCAACTCATACCCCGGATCGCCTTTACCTAACGAGGCCAGGAACACACCGCTGTTGCCGCGTGCTTGCCCTTCGCCGGTAATGTTTGCCGGTATCTTCCACTCCAAATGCAATTGGTAACTACCGAACATGCGCTTGGTCTCGATGTTGCCGGCCTGCTTATTCACCACTAATGCATCGCCATCAACCTTCCAGTCGGCAGGTTTGTTGCGGTCGGCGTTGGATACCCACTCATCCAAACCCTTGCCGTTGAAAAGGATCACAGCATCAGATGGAGGGGCCACCATGGCATGTGCCTTGCCCACATTTACTTTGGCAGGCACAGGTGTCCAGGTTTCGGTGTCCTGAGGTTTCGCATTTTGCTGTGCCTCGGCATTTACGTAAAGAGCCATAGCTGCAACGCTTAGTAAAAAAGATCTTGTGTGCTTCATATCTATAAGGCTTAGCTCAACAATTTATCTAATAAATAACGGCAGCTTTGGGTGATGCTCACGAACGGGTCTATCTTGAAGTTCTCTTGCTCAACAATGTAGTGTTTGATGCCTGCCACCTTGGCTTTAGCAAAAATGGCTTTAAAGTTAACAGCGCCCGAACCCACCTCGGTGTTCAGTTTGTTATCTTGCTTATCCATATCCTTTACGTGTACCATAGTAAAACGGCCAGGGAAACGCTCGAACCATTTCACAGGGTCATGGCCGGCACGTACCACCCAGTAAAGGTCCATCTCAAAATCTACCATTCCGGGCTTAGTGCCTTTTAATAGTGATTCATACAAGGTCACACCTTCTACCGGGATCAGTTCAAAATCATGGTTATGGTAGGCCATCTTCAATCCGGCCTTTTTGATGTGGGCAGCGGCAATGTTAACCTTCTCTACGATGTTCTTGATGTCGGCTGCGGTTTTGCGGTATTTAGCATTGATGTAAGGCATGGTCACGTAGGTATGGCCCAATACTTTTGCCGCTTCAATGGCATCGTTCACCTCATCAGGGCTGCCGGTCTCCAGCAGTTGGTCCATGCCGTAATGGCCGCTCGGCGACTTTAGGCCATGCTGATCAATTAAAGCTTTGAACTCGGCAGGGGTAAGGCCCCAAAAGCCTTTGGCTTTGCTGTAGCCATAAACCTCTACCTCTTTGTAACCGGCCTGAGCCACTTTGGCGATCACGCCTTTAACATCAGCAGGTAATTGCTGGCGCAGGGTGTACAACTGCAGTCCGGCCACGTTATTGCCTTTTGCCATAAGCAATTTGGGCAGTATGGCCAGGCCCGCGCCTACCAATCCTGCCTGTAATATAAATGTTCTTCTGTTGGTCATGTTCGACGGTAATTTGGTCAGGGATGCTTATACATCACAGATCTGTATACATTTTTTTAATGAACTCAATTTATCCTTCGCGGTAGGAACGAACTCCTGTGCAACGAAGCCTTTATAACCTGTGGTCAGTATGGCACGCATGATCGCCGGGTAAAATAATTCCTGTGTCTCATCTATCTCGTGCCTGCCGGGTACGCCACCAGTATGATAATGTGCTATGTATGGGTGGAAATCTTTAATGTTGGTGATCACATCGCCCTCATCTATCTGCATGTGATAGATATCATAAAGCAATTTGAAATTCTCAGAGCCTAGTTTTTTACAAAGTTCCGCACCCCACCAGGTACGGTCGGCCTGGTAATCTTTATGATTCAGCTTGCTGTTCAGCAACTCCATCACCAGCACCACTTTGTGCTTTTCGGCCAATGGCATCAGTTGCTTTAGGCCATCCACACAGTTTTGCCAGCCTTCCTCATCACTTTTGTTGCGTTTGTTGCCGCTGAAGCAGATCAGATTGGTATAACCGGCCTTAGCCACCAGCGGGATCATCTCGCTGTATTGCTTGATCAGCGTGGCATGGAACTTTTTATCGTTAAAACCATCTACCAGGTTGATCTCGGCACCGTTACACATGGATGAGTGCAAACCGTACTTTTTAAGCGTGTCCCATTCGCGCGGACCGACCAGGTCGATACCCGTAAGACCTAATTTTTTGCCTTCGGCGCAAAGTGTTTCGAGTGGGATATCCTGGTAGCACCAGCGACAGGCTGAGTGGTTGATGTTGCCTTTGAGGGCGGTATTCTGTTCGGTTGAAGTGGCCATAGCATTTATGTTACCCAGCATGCCGGTAGCGGATAGTGCCGCTGTACCGGCAACTATGTTCTTGATGGCTGATCTGCGGTCGGTGCTCATATTAATTGAGAGGGGATCTAAGTAAAATAGTTTAATTATAAAGGGTCGGGTGTAGCGTTCAGGTTGCGTGGTAGCTCAGTATCAGTGGCCAATTGTCCGGCTTTGTTGCGGTCCTTGAACAACAACAGGAACAGGATCAGAACCACTGCCGCAATGGCTGCCGGGATCATCCAGATCTGTTGCCAGTTGTGGCCTGTGGCGGTCTTGTGTGCATCAACGATAGGACCCGACATGACGAAACCTACCAGCATACCCACACCATAAGTGGCCAGCGTGATAAAGCCCTGTGCCGCGCTTTTAAATTTTTCGCCAGCCAGTTCATCAGTGTAGATCTGACCCGTAACAAAGAAGAAATCATAACAAATGCCATGCAGTACGATACCCGCGATCAGCATCCAGTAATTGGTCTCGATATTACCGTAAGCGAACATCACATAACGTAGCACCCAGGCCAGCATACCCACAGCCAGCATCTTTTTGACGCCCAATCTTTTAAAGAAAAGTGGCATCAGCGCCATGAACACCAGTTCTGACACCTGCCCGAAAGCTTGCTTGCCGGCGGCACCTTCCATGCCTGTTTCGTTCAGGAACGGGTTGGTGAAGTTGTAATAAAATGCCAACGGTACGCAAATGGCCACCGATGCTAAAAAGAATACCAGGTACGAACGGTCTTTTAAAAGGCCGATGGCATCCAGTCCTAAAATATCGCGTACTGAGGTAGCGCTTCCTTTTTTAAGCGGTGGTGTGGCAGGTAGTGTGAAGCTGAATAGGCCAAGCACCAATGATGCGGCAGCAGCGGTCTTGAAGGTCAGATCCAACGTGCCACTTTGTTCCCAACCTAACCAGCCAATAGCGAAGCCGGCTACGATCCAGCCCAAAGTACCCAATACCCTGATAGGAGGGAACTCTTTGCTTGGGTCGGTCATTTGCCTGAACGAAATAGAATTGACCAGAGCCAGCGTTGGCATGTAAATGATCATGTAGGCCAATACGTAGGGGTAGAACGCACCAAAGTCAGGTGCGGTAGAGCAGCACCATAACATGACCGCACCCACGATGTGTAGTACGCCTAATATCTTTTGTGCCGAAAAGTATTTATCGGCGATCAACCCAACAATGAAAGGTGCAACTATCGCGCCTATTGATTGCGTGAGATAGGCCACACCCACCTCGGTTGCATTGGTGTTAAGTCCTTTAAGCAGGTAGGTGCCAAGCGTAACGAACCATGCGCCCCAGATAAAGAACTCCAGGAACATCATGGTCGATAACTGGATCTTGATCCTTGTGTTCATAAGCTGCTATTTAACGGTCAGTATGTATTTAACCATTTCCTTGGCGTCATCGGCGCTTAAAGCAGGGTGGGGCGACATGGGCACATCGCCAAAGCTGCCCGAGCCACCTTTAATGATCTTATCGGCCAGTTTGTCAATATCATCCTTTTTGTATTTGGCCGCTATCTCGGCGTATGATGGGCCCACTAATTTATCGTGCTCTTTGTGGCAGCTCAAACAGTCTGACGAGGCGATCAAATTGGCACCCTTAGACTTGGTGGCCACGCTGGTGGCCGTGTTCTCGGTACCTATGCTGCCGGTGGTATCTTGCGCGGCGTTCGGGTTTTGGGCCACCGCGTTCTGATCAGTGGCGATGGTGGTATCGGTGCTGATCTTGTCTTCTTTTTGCGAGCCGCCGCAGGCCGCCGCGAACAGGCAGGTAGCGGTAACAGAGAGTATGATGAGTGTCTTTTTCATGGTCGGTAGGTTATAGTCCTAATATTTTTTTATTGATCGAGGTGTCAGTGCCTGATGAGGCAAAATCGTCAAATACGTGGTCGGTCACGTGGATGATGTGGTCGGCAATGAATTTGGCGCCTTCGCGGGCACCGTCTTCCGGGTGCTTGAGGGCACATTCCCATTCCAGCACGGCCCACCCAGGGAAATCATATTGAGCCATCTTGCTGAAAATGGCTTTGAAGTCCACCTGGCCATCACCCAGTGAACGGAAGCGCCCAGCACGATCAATCCAATTCTGGTAGCCACCGTAAACGCCCTGGCGCCCGGTAGGGTTAAATTCGGCATCCTTCACGTGCATCATCTTGATGCGTTCATGGTAGATATCGATATGGTCCAGGTAATCGAGGCATTGCAGCACATAGTGTGATGGGTCGAACAGCAGGTTGGCCCGCTGGTGCTGGCCTACCCGGTCCAGGAACATCTCATAAGTGATACCGTCGTGCAGGTCCTCGCCAGGGTGCAGTTCGTAACACAAATCGATACCGCATTCCTCGTATACATCAAGGATGGGTGTCCAACGGCGGCCCAACTCGTCAAAAGCTTCTTTCACCAGGTCGGCGGGGCGTTGCGGCCACGGGTAAATGAAAGGCCAGGCCAATGCACCACTAAAGGTCACGCTGGCTTTAAGGCCAAGGTTCTGCGATGCTTTGGCGGCATACTTGACCTGTTGCACGGCCCATTCCTGGCGTGCTTTAGGGTCGTTATGCAGATGCTGAGGAGCAAAAGCGTTAAATAGTTCGTTATAGATCGGGTTAACGGCCACTAATTGACCTTGTGTATGGGTCGATAGTTCGGTTATCTCCAAACCGGCCTCATTCACGATGCCTTTGATCTCGTCGGCGTAATCCTTGCTTTCGGCCGCTTTCTGTAAGTCGATGAAGCGCGGATCACCGGTAGGGAGTTGCAGGCCTTTGTAGCCCAAACCTGCTGCCCATTGCGCAATGGACCTTAGATCGTTGAACGGAGCTTTATCGCTTATGAATTGGGCTATGAATATGGCTGGTCCTTTAATGGTCAACATAGGTTAGATGGTAAATGGTGTCCACTTTTGTTCAGATCGGCCAGAGGCGATCACATTCTCGATGAAGGCCATGCCGCGTACGCCTTCTTCCACACCAGGGAAGTCGAGCATTGCAGCGGTAGGTTCTTCCTTTTGCTCCTTTGCTTTCACGGTAAGCGCAAAGTTGCGGTACAGGTTAGCAAAGGCTTCCAGGTAACCTTCGGGATGACCCGATGGGGTACGGGTATTGAACTGAGCCGTGGCTGATGTATACCCACCGCCGGTACGCCATATCTCCGCAGGCTTGTCCAGGTAACGCACGATCAGCGAGTTGGCATCGTCCTGTTGCCATTCGAGGCCGCCTTTGTCACCGTAAACACTGATCTTCACATTGTTCTCGGCACCAGCAGCTATTTGTGTGGCAGTGATCACGCCGCTCGCACCACTGTCAAAGCGGAGTAGTACGGCACCATCATCATCCAGTTTACGGCCGGGCACCACGGTATTGATATCAGCACACAGGTGGCTTACCTGCAGGCCGCTCACATATTCGGTCAGGTTAAACGCATGGGTACCAATGTCGCCCATAGCTCCGGCAATGCCGCTTTGCGATGGGTCGGTGCGCCATGAGGCCTGCTTGTTATCATCGCCCTCGGCAAAGGTGCTCAACCATCCCTGTGGATATTGGGCATATACTTTACGCACCTGGCCTATATGGCCTGCGGCCACCAGCTCCCTGGCTTGTTTCACCATTGGGTAGCCGGTATAAGTGTGAGTAAGGCAAAGTAACTTGCCGCTGCTTTTCGCCACGTCGCGCAATTCTTTGGCCTGCTGTAGTGTCAGCGTCATGGGTTTATCCAATACCACATGGAAGCCACTTTGCAGCGCCAGTTTGGCTGGTTCAAAATGTACGTGATTAGGGGTAACGATGCTGATCACCTGCACACGAATATCTTCGGGCAGTTGTTGTTCTTTTTCGATCAGCTCCTGGTAAGTGCCATAAACGCGTTCATCACTGATGCCCAGTGCTGCACCGCTGGCCTTTGAACGTTCGGCATTGCTGCTGAACGCACCGCATACCAGTTCATACTCATCATCTATACGGGAGGCGATACGGTGTACGGCACCTATAAAGGCACCTTGACCGCCGCCGATCATTCCTAACTTTAACTTCATAAGCAGATGTATATCCTTTAAGCGAGTGCCCAGGCCTTATCGCCTTTACGGTACGGGTAATCACCGTTGTATTTGCTCGGCACCGGCAGGTAACGTTGTGCCTTGGTGCAACCTATCTCAGAGGTAAAATAACCGAACAGCGTCAGCTGCTTGATCATGGTGAAATAATGGTTAGGAGCATCTTTCTCCTTCTTTTTGCTGTAGGCAGCCTGTTCCTTGTCCAGGTCGATCAGCAGTTGGGTACGCTGGTCAGGCTCCGCCTCCATAAAGTTGCGGTCAAATTTCTTTTTGCAGGCGTCGTTAAGTTCATTAACGCCTTTTTTGAATACTTTTTGGTCTTCCTCCTCATAGCAGTCACGCACCATCTTGGCCATAAAGCCGCCTACATCGGCAGCTTTGGCGCCCGGTGTTTCGGTACGTGGCAAAATGGTTTCGGCAACCTCGTTCAAAAAGGCAACGGTGTCCTGGTCAAAAAGGTCATCGGTGTTCACTGATCCGCCGGGCTTGCAGCCCGATAGCAGGAACTCGGCTCCGATCACGGTACCGCCCAGCAACAGGGCCACGCGGTTTATAGCTTCTCTTCTGTCCATAATATCATCGATATAATTCAGGTCAATAGATCATTATACTTTCAGGTCCCAGCCGCTGCGGTAATTACGCTTCACGTACTGGTTCACTGCATCAAAATTGGTCACTTTCATGGCACTGTTGTCCCATTCGTATTTGAATTGCCCGCCCGGCAGGTCATGTCCCCTAACGGCCAGGTTGGCCATTAGTAAGGCCTCCGTAAGCGGACCAGCCACCTCGAACGGTGAGCTCAGTTCCTGTTTACCATAGCCGGCCAAACATGCCTCCACCCATTGGGTGTAATGGCCGTTGGAACCGCCCGGTACACGGGCCCACTTTTGCGGAGCCTTGGCCTGCTCGGTCAACGATTTTGGTAAAAGCGTTGGTGCGGTAGAGTAGGTGCTGGCATACATTTTTCCTTTGGTGCCGATGAACAGCGTACCGTTGCCTTCTTCGCCGCCCCATTTTTCGTTCGGGCCTAACTCGTCAGGGCGTTCGGGCTGGATACCGCCGTCCATCCAGTGCAGGGAGATGTCGCCCTTCGTTTTGCCGGTCTTAGGGAAGGTAAGGGTAACGTGGCTCGATGGCGGGCAGCTTTCAGGGAACACGCCTTTTTTAAATTCATCAACGTAAACGCTGCCCACGCTCGACTGTACTGATTTGACATATTTGAGGTCAAGAACGCGGAACGGAGCCTCGATGAGGTGGCAACCCATATCGCCCAGTGCACCGGTGCCATAATCCCACCAACCACGCCAGTTGAACGGTACCAGTTTATCTACATAAGGCTTGTAGGGTGCGGTACCCAGCCAAAGGTCCCAGTCCAGTTCTTTAGGGATGTTGCCGCCTGTAGATGGCCAGGCAATGCCTTGCGGCCATACGGGGCGGTTGGTCCAGCAATACACGGTGTGCACATCGCCGATCAAACCGGCATCGTACCACTCCGACAGTAACCGGGTACCGTCATTAGATGCACCCTGATTACCCATTTGTGTGACCACCTTATATTTTTTGGCGGCCTGGGTAAGCATGCGGGCTTCCCAAATATCGTGGGTAAGCGGTTTTTCAACATACACATGCTTACCCAGCTGCATAGCATGATAGGTAATGATCGCATGGTTATGATCGGGCGTAGCCACCGATACCGCATCAATATGTTTATGCTCTTTGTCGAACAGCTCGCGCCAATCCTTGTAATATTTAGCCTTCGGGAACTTTTTGACCATGTTGGCCGCACGGCGGTCGTCAACATCGCACAGGTAACCGATCTCGGCCTTGCCACTTTTGTAAAAATTGCTGATGTCGGTCTCACCCTTGCCTCCTGCGCCTACGCCGGCGATCACCAGCCGGTCACTCGGGGCTACGTAACCACGGCCCCCTAATACATAGCGGGGCACGATCATGAAGCCGGCGGCGGCCAGCATACCGGTCTTTAAAAAGTCGCGGCGGGAGGTGATCCCTTTTTTTTCTTCCTCGTCGTTTTTCATGGTATCAGCGTAAATGAGATTAGATGTTCATTTTCTTCAACTCTGATACCGCATGGTCGGCAGCGCGGGCCGTCAGGGCCATGTAGGTAAGCGACGGGTTTTGGCAGGCGGCCGAGGTCATGGCAGCGCCATCGGTCACGTAAACGTTCTTGGCGTCCCAAACCTGGTTCCACTCGTTCAGTACCGATGTTTTAGGGTCACGACCCATGCGGGCGGTACCCATCTCATGTATACCACGGCCTAATATCGCAGCTTCATTGTAAGAGTTCACGTCTTTAACACCAACGGCTTCCAGCATCTCGGCGGCATCGTTCATCATGTCGATGCGCATCTTTTTCTCGTTGTCGCGCACTATAGCATCAATCACCGGTACGGCCAGGCCCCACTTGTCTTTTTTATCCTTATCCAGCCACATGCGGTTCTCGTGGTAAGGCAAGGTCTCGCCAAAGCCGCCCACGCCCATTTTCCAACTGCCCGGTTCGCTCAGTTCGTCCTTGAACTGGGCACCAATGGTCATCTCCGGTATGTTGCGGCTCCAACGCTCACGCGAGGCGCTGCCCTGGTAACCAAAGCCACGGATGTAATCGCGTTTTTCGCCATTGAGGTTGCGGTACCGAGGGATATAGATACCGTTGGCCCTGCGGCCGTAAACGTATTTGTCTTCATAACCCTCCACCATGCCTGATGCACCTACGTTAAGGTGGTGGTCCATAATGTTGTGGCCCAGTTCGCCGCTGCTGCTACCCAAACCGCCTTGCCAAATATCAGTGGCCGAGCGCATCAATATAGCTGCTGTGTTGATGGTAGATGCATTGAGAAATATCACCTTGGCGTAGTATTCGTAGGTCTTGTTGGTCTCGGCATCAAGCACCTCCACACCTTTGGCCAGTTTGGTATCCTTATCATAGATCACCCTGGTCACGATGCTCCATGGGCGCAGGGTAAGGTTGCCGGTCTTCATTGCCGCTGGCAGGGTGGCCGATTGTGTGCTGAAGTAAGCGCCGAATGGGCAACCCAACCAGCATTTGTTACGATACTGGCAGTTGGCACGGCCTTCGTGAGGTACGGTGATGTTGGCCACACGGCCGATCACCATGTGCCTGCTACCGTTAAATTGTTTCTTTAAGCGGGCGGCAACATCCTTTTCCACCACGTTCATATCCATTGGTGGCATAAAATCGCCATCGGGCAGGATAGGCACACCATCACGGTTGCCTGATATACCAGCGAACTTTTCTACGTAGCTATACCATGGTGCCAGGTCGGCGTAGCGTATAGGCCAGTCAACGGCAATGCCGTCCTTAGCGTTGGCCTCAAAGTCCATGTTGTGCCAACGGTATGATTGGCGTCCCCACATAAGGGAGCGGCCGCCCACATGATAGCCCCTGAACCAATCGAAGCGCTCTTTTTCGATGTAAGGGCTTTCCTTTTCATCGACCCAGTAGTCCTCGTTGGTCTCTGACAGCACGTAGTCGCGCTTCAGTACCGGGTGGTCTCTTTTCATTTGCTGGGTAGGTGTACCGCGGTGCGCGAACTCCCAGGGAGCCGTATTGGCGTTAACGTAATCCTTGATGTGCTCGATGTTGCGACCACGTTCAAGCAATAAGGTCTTCAAACCTTTTTCGGTCAGTTCTTTAGCTGCCCAGCCGCCGGATATACCGGAGCCTACAACTATTGCATCATAAGTATTGGTTGCCATAAAGCAGGTTTATATCGATAGTTAAATGAAGCAAGTATTGGTAACTTGCAGAGTCAGCAGCAGCGTAGCGTCAAACGTGTATGACCGTACAACTGCTATACATGTAACTTGATGAATGACAGACATCGAGTAGTATGTCTCATTCAGAGACAAAGATAATAGCCTCTTCTACTTTTCCAAATATATATTATGATCGTTACAAATTTTCACCGGCCTGATCTTAATTATCAGGCAAAGTGATCACCACTCCTGTTTAAGGCCATTTTGGAGGGCCTCATTGTAACGTTCGGTGTCGAAACTATATAGTATAGGCGGGCGATGCGCCTGTTTGCTCGGGGTAGTGTTATGCTTCACCAGGATGTTGAAGCTATGGATCTTGCGCTGAAAGTTACCGCGATGCAGGGGTTTGCCCAAAATGATCTCGTACAAACGCTGTAACTGCGGCATGGTGAATTCACGCGGCAGCAAGTTAAGGCCGATAGGGGTGTAGTTGATGTTGCGGCGAAGGGTACGGAGCGCGTTCTCCAATATCTCATGATGGTCCATCATCATATCGGGCAACGCGTCTATGTCCATCCATTCACAGCGTTCAGATATGCGGTCGGTCACAGGTGTGATCTCGCCGTAGTTCACCAATGCATAGTAGCCTACCGAAACAAAGCGCTGCCGCTGCCAAACATGCTCGGGCAGGTGCGACATATCGGCCTCTGATCGCCCCATCTTGCCGAACACCTTGAACTGATCGAGGAAGATGACCGAGGCGCCGGTGCGTGCTTTCAGGATGCGGTAAGCAGCATGGTCAAGGTCCTCTTCTTTTTTGACGTAACCGCCGGGCAGGCCCCACTTGTTAAAGCCCTTCATCTTCAGCAGTAACACTTTTAGTGATGACTCGTGGAAACCGAACACCACGCAATCGACCGACACATGCGGGATGCATGAGCGGTAAGCTAATTCGCTTCCTTTTTCGAACAGGTCGATCACGTTCATATTGCAAATAAGAGAATATTTGCCGGTAAACAAAAGCGCTTATTCCAACTGTGACCTATCGGCCTCACCGATATTGTGGAAATTTAGTTGGTTCTCTAACGTAGATGTTACAACTACACGTTATGTGAACGGAACAGTAGAATAAGTGTTATATTTATGTTTGTATCCACCAATGTTAACCTATGGAACAAAGATCACTCAACCAGGTCATCAAGGTCATTAAACAGCGCAGGAACGAACTGGGCTACTCACAAAGCTATTTGGCCGGCAAGATAGATATGAGCCAGAACGGCTACAGTAACATCGAATCGGGACAGACCGCGCTTACGGTAGACCGATTGATATCGCTTTGTTCGGCACTGAACTTATCGCCAGCACATTTGCTGGTAGGCCAGGAACGGCGCGTTACCGATATGAGTAAGCTGTTCTATCAAAGTACGGAGCCCATGTGGATGTTCGACCCGGCGAGTTTGCGTTTTTTGGAGGTGAACGAGGCCGCTACCCATCACTACGGGTTTACCCACGCCGATTTTATGACGATGACCATATGCGGACATCAGACCAAAAGAGGATACCCCATCGCTGAGGGCCAAGGTGAGAGAACTTCAAGGAGACATTACTTACGAACGACCGATCAGGCATTGGGACCGTGACCGTAAGTTAAGGAACGTGCGTGTTAGTTGCTACCATATCGAAGATCAAGGACAAATCAGTTACCTGGTGCGGCCGCAATTGTTAGATACCAGCGTCAGCAGCGATACTTACCAAAAAAGCGACCTGTTCGCCGAGTTGCGCGTATTGTCGGCCCAGTTGGAAAGCGAGATATCGGCCGCGCATCAGCAAGCAGTGATGGAGCGGATGCGTGCCGTGCTCGAAGCTATACAACGCATGAACTAAGGCCCAACTCTTGCCGGCTTGACGCCATCATCTTCCAAACAACCAGCGCGCTGATCTGTAAAATAGATATACGCCCTTGAGTCCGAATGTTCGGACCGGGGCGTTCCGTTTAGCCGATCCCTATAACTTATTTTCAGATCCGATCCCTTACAGCTAACAAGGCCGCTCAAGCGGCCGTTGGTCAAACTTTATAGTCAAGCGTATGAAACTGGGTAAACAGATCATGAAGATATTGAACCGCACCTACGAGGCTGATGCCATGATCGAGAAACAGATGGGGAGGTACGACCTGCAATTTAAAACGGACGCGATAGGCCGCCCGGTGCTGTTGTTCCTGGGCGAATTCAATGAGCAGGGTATGATCAAAGGTGACCGTTTTGTGCGCCGCATAGTGACCGATGCCGAGGGCAAGGTGATCAAAGATCATTGGGATAACAAGGGAGCTGCTTAACACTTGGGGCAAGTGTAACAAATTGGGGATGAACTTTAATATTATTTAGACCAATTATAAATAAAGGTCATATATTTGCAGCATCAACCCTAATTATTGCTGCATGACCCTATTTTTACGAGCCGTCCTGGTTACTTTTCTGCTGTTCACTTTTCAGCCTTTATTAGCACAAAACACCGGCACCATCACCGGAACCGTGACCCTGATAGATGGTCAGCCCTTTGCTTCGGTATCGGTATCCATTAAAGAGACGGGCCGGGCCACACTAACTAACGGGAACGGACATTACACGTTCAACAACGTTTCACCCGGTAGGTACCACATCAAGATACAGGTATTGGGTGCCACCGAGAAAGATATAGAAGTGACCGTTGTGGCCGGGCAAACCGTTACCGCCGATCACCAACTTCCTAAAGAGAACGTACAGGCTTTACAGGAAGTGACCGTAGCCAGCGGCACTAACAAGTTCTCCAAAAAAGAGACCCGCTTTGTGGCGCGGATGCCCCTCAAATACCTGGAGAACCCGCAGGTGTATAACACCGTTTCCAAAGAACTCATTCAGGAACAGGTGGCCATCGATCTTGGAAGCATCTCCAAGAACGTACCGGGTGCGGGCATCCCTATGATCGCTAACCAGGGCCGGGTGACCTTCCGTTCGCGTGGTTTCGAGACGGAACCCAATGCCCGTAATGGTGTGGCCGGTGCGGCCTTCTCGTCGATCGATCCGGTGAACCTGGAACGTATCGAGGCCATCAAAGGTCCATCCACCACATTGTTCGGTACCAATATATCCAGCAGCTACGGTGGCCTGTTCAACCGCGTCACCAAGCGGCCATATAATGATGTGGGCGGCGAGGTGGCTTACACTGGCGGTAGCTGGAACCTGAACCGCTTGACCGTAGATGTGAACAGTCCGGTGAACGCCGATAAAACGGCCCTGTTCCGCCTCAATGCGGCCACTACGCACCAAAAAACGTTTCAGGATCAGGGCTTCACCAATAATCTGTCGCTGGCGCCAAGTTTCTCGTACCAGATCACCGACCGGCTGTCGTTACTGCTGGAGGTAGAGTTCGGTCAGGAAAAAGGCACCTCCGTAGTGCGTTTTAACCCGCTTACCACCAGTGGTAAAACACAGACCATTGAAGATATCGGCGTGCCTTACAACCGCACCTTCATGAGCAATGACCTGACCTACAGTACACAAATGCTCAATATTTTTGCCCAGGCCAATTACAAGATATCAAGCCAGTGGACATCACAGACCGTGGTGTCACGTGCACGCTCCACTATTAACGGATATATCACCGCGCTCAACGGCAGGGCCAACAACACGCTGATCCCTAACATCATCGTTGGCGCCACTAATTTTATCGCTACGGATATTCAGCAGAACTTTATCGGTGATCTGAACATCGCTGACCACCGCAACCGCATCGTGGCAGGGCTCGATTATTATAATAATTTCAACGATTTTGACCGCGTTACCGTTAACCTGCCTGCGGTAAATTACCTGGTGCCTAATGCCAATTATCGCATCAGCCGTTTCAAGGTAGATTCGGCCGCCAATACCGGTGGCACATTGCGTAAGGAGAAGAACCGTGATAATACCTATGCCGCTTACGTGTCAGATGCGTTCAACATCACCGATCAGTTGCTGGTAATGGGTAGCATCAGGGTGGATCGTTACCAGTATCTGGGCGTTTACAATGTCAATACCGGGCAAACCGCCGGCGGACTTGGTGCCAATGGCGTATCCATAGGTCCGTACAAGCAAACATCCGTATCACAAAAAATGGGATTGGTGTATGAGGTGGCTAAGGACAGGCTGTCGTTGTTCGGTAACTACATGGGCGGTTTCTTTAACCGGAGCGGTCAGGCCGCCGATGGTACACCGTTCAGGCCCGAGCATGCCAACCAGATGGAATTCGGCGCTAAAGGCAACTTGTTCGGCCATCGCCTTACCGGCTCGGTGAGCTACTATGATATCAGGGTGAAGAATGTATTGCGCACCGACCCTAACAATACCAACTACTCTATTCAGGATGGTACCCGCAAAAGCCAGGGCGTTGAGGTGGACCTGACCGCCAACCCCTTTACCGGCTTCAATGTAGTGGCCGGGTACGCCTATAACTACAGCGTGATCACCAATGCCAATGCCGATATCAATGGCTTACGCCCTGATGGTTCGGGCCCTGATCAAATGATCAACTTTTGGGCAAGCTACCGTGTGTCTAAAGGTCAATTGAACGGTTTGGGTGCCGGTTTCGGTGGTAATTACGGTAGCCGGTCGTACCAATTGAACAACCGTACCACCAAGGTGATCATCCCGTCGTACACCATGTTTGATGCCGCGCTATTTTATGATCAGCCTAAATATCGCGTAAGCTTTAAGGTCAACAACCTCACCAGCGAAAAGGCCTGGTCGGTGCGTTTGACACCGCAGGCACCAGCCCAGTTCCTGGGTAGCGTGGCTTTAAAGTTCTGATCGATACCGGGCGCGCCTGCCTTGCAAATGGTTATAAATGTTTAATATTGAGCATGCGTAGTTTCAACAAGATCATGCTGTTGGTGGCCCTCGCGGCATCGCCATTCGTTTCACAAGCTCAAAAAGGGAGCAAAGTACAGTTCACCAAAGTGACCGTAAAAGCCCCTTTTGCTATGCCGGCCATCAAGGTGCCTGATCTGTCCAGATGCCCCAAATTTGAGGTGACCGGCTTAGGCACCGCCGAACGGGACAAGACCCGTAATAGCAAAGCCATAGCCGACGCCATTACCAGAGCCAATGCGGCAGGTGGCGGCGTGGTGGTGATCCCACCCGGTGAGTGGCCTACGGTCAAGGTGCATTTTAAAAGCAATGTGGAGCTACACTTAAGCAAAGGCGCTACGCTGCTGTTCTCTGATGATCCGCAAGATTATCTGCCCGCCGTGCACACCACCTGGGAGGGCATGGAGTGCTATAACTACTCGCCTTTGATCTACGCTTATAAATGCGATAATGTGGCCATTACCGGCGAGGGACAGTTAAAGGCCAAGATGGATGTTTGGAAGGTATGGTTCGCAAGGCCAAGGCCACATATGCTAAGCCTGAAACGCCTGTACCAGATGGCCGAAAAGTATGTGCCTGTTGAGCAAAGGCAAATGGTGAATGATACGGCGCACCTGCGCCCGCAGTTCATCCAGTTCAACCGCTGCAATAATGTGCTTATAGAGGGCGTGTCCATACAGAATAGTCCATTTTGGACCATACACCCGTACTTGTGTACCAACGTAGTGATCCGCAAATTGAAGGTATATGCGCACGGCCATAACAACGACGGGGTAGACCCCGAAATGAGCCAGAACGTGCTGATCGAAAATTGTGAATTTGACCAGGGCGATGATGCTGTGGCCATCAAATCGGGCCGCAACCCCGAGGGCTGGCGGTTGAAGACCCCGTCCAAGAACATCGTGATCCGTAACTGCCTCGTGAAGAACGGTCACCAGCTGATCGCCATAGGCAGCGAACTTTCGGGCGGTATAGAGAACGTTTTGGCCGAGAACTGTACCGTACAGGATGGCGCCAAACTGGGCCATTTGCTCTTCATTAAGACCAATGAGAGAATGGGTGGCTACGTCAAGAACATCAACATGGTCAATATCAGTTCGGGCAAGATCGACCTGGGCGTATTGGGCATAGAGACCGACGTGCTTTACCAATGGCGCGACCTGGTACCTACCACCATTAAAAAGCTGACACCGATCAGCGATGTTCATCTGCGTAACATCACCGCTAAAGAAGCGCAGTTCATGTCGAGGATACAGGGGCAAAAAGAGTTGCCGGTAAAGAATGTGACGCTCAATAATGTGAGCGTTGGTAAGATCACCGACAAAAAGACCATCAGCGAGAATGTTACCGGCCTTAGCGTTAGCCAGTAAGCCTACAGCATCCTGCTGTTCGCGCTTTTATAACCCGGGCAGTTTGATGCCCGCATCCTTTATGTCCTGTAGTATGGTCTCCTGTAGCGTTAGTTTGGTGTCGTAATAGCCATGGGCGTTCACCCAAACGTTCACCATCACCACGTAACCATCGTACTGCAGCTCGCTTACACCTATGCGGCGCGCGGGTTCTACCAACACGTTGCTCACCTTATCAATGGCATTGTTGATCACCTGCCTGGCCTCTGTAAGGGCTATTTGATTGGGCAGTTTAAAGGAGATATCCATTCGGCGCTTGCCTTCACGGCTGATGTTGATGATCACCTCGTTAGAGAGTTTGCTGTTGGGGATGATCACCACCCGGTTGTCAAAGGTGGTCACGGTGGTATAAAATATCTCGATGGAGGTCACGGTGCCTTCCAATCCCTGCGCAAGTATATTATCGCCGATCACGAAGGGCTTGAGCAGCAAGATCATGATACCGCTGGCAAAGTTCTGTAACGTGCCCGAAAGGGCCAGGCCGGCGGCCACACCAAAGGCGCCTACTACGGCAGTGAATAGCGTCAACTCAAGTCCTATGATCTGCATCACACCGATGATGAGCAGTACCCGCATGGCCACGCCCAACATGCTGATCAGGAACGGTTTGGCCGATGGGTCTATCTCTTTACGGTGCATACCTTGGCGGGAGCGGTCGAGCAGCCAGCGGATGAGCCACATGCCCACAAATAATACCACCATACCCAGCAAAAAGCGTGGCCCGTAAGCGATCAGCCAGTCCCAAACACGGTCGTAAAGCTTGTCTATATTGAACTCTTTCTTCATATTCATACCTCGGTCAGGTAACACTACTAACCCTGCGTTGGTCGTTTTTGTTCATGTGCGTTGGGCTTGCAAGGCATTTTAGGTACTAAATTGTCATACCTTTGTGTTATGGAAACTACCAGTGTCATCCGGTCATTCGAGCAACTGAGCAACATTCAACTGTACCAATTATTAAAGCTGCGCAGCGAGGTATTTGTGGTAGAGCAGAACTGCGTTTTCCTGGATGCTGATGATAAGGACCAGAAATGCCATCACCTGTTGCTGTACAAGGGCGAAGCGCTGGCCGCTTATAGCCGCATCGTGCCGGCAGGGGTGTCGTATGCCGAAGTATCGATCGGTCGAGTGGTCACCTCGCCTGCGTTCAGGGGCACCGGCTTAGGGCGTGAGTTGATGGAAAGATCGATCCAGGCGTGTGCTGACCTGTATGGCGCGCAGCCGGTGCGCATCGGGGCTCAGTACTATGCGGTCAAATTTTATGGTTCGTTAGGCTTCGTGCCCGAAGGCGAGATCTATGACGAGGATGGGATAGACCACATCGAGATGGTGCTGCATCCGGATAAAAACATCATTTAACCTTTGATTTATATTGTGAACCGTAGATTTGCCACCGTTCACCAACCCGTAAAGCCTGATGGCGATAGAGAAACATACTACCCCCGTATTCAAGAAAGATTTGCCCGACGATAGTTATAAGATACAGCCGTTACCCCAGCCCACGGGTGCATACCCCTATCATTTGAACCTGAGCGAGGTGACCGCCGTGGCTCCCGATGCCCGCAAACTGGTGTTCCACATGGTGGGTGATACCGGTAACGTGACCGACCCGCGATCACAGCAGCTGGTGGTAAATGCCATGGCCCGCCAGTTCAAGGGCGATCTTACCGACAAGGAACGTCCCAAGTTCCTGTATCATTTGGGCGATATCGTTTATCATCACGGGCAGGCGGCGCGTTACGCACGCCAGTTCTTTGAGCCCTACCGCAACTACCCGGGACCCATATTTGCTATTGCCGGTAATCATGACAGTGAGGTAGACCCCGAGGATGCGAACCCATACCGCAGCCTGGATGCTTTTACCGCAGTTTTTTGCGACACCGAGCCGCGTATCGTGCCCTTTAGCAACGGAGCAGAACGCAAAAGCATGACGCAACCCAACGTATACTGGACGCTGGATACACCACTGGCCACCATCATAGGTATGCATAGCAACACGCCCAAGTTCGGATCAGTGAGTGAGGAGCAACGCCAATGGCTGATCAGTGAACTGATCGCCGCCAATGCCCAACGCCCTGATAAGGCAGTGATCTTGTGCGTGCACCATGCGCCGTACTCAGCCGATACCAACCATGGCGCCAGCGCGTATATGATCAGCCTTTTAGAAGGGGTATTCGATCAGATAGGTATCAGGCCAGATGTGGTATTAAGCGGCCATGTGCACAACTATCAGCGTTTCCAAAAACACTACGCCAACGGCTCTTTGACCTACATCGTGGCAGGATCAGGCGGTTTTAGTGAACTGCACTCTATAGCCGCCACCGATGATGCCCGTTTTACCGCCGATAGCCCATTATTAAAGGATGTTGACCTGGTGACCTACAACGAAGCGGCCCATGGTTTTCTTAAGATCTCCGTCGAAAAGCAGCCTGATCAGGGCCTGCTGATCACGGGAGAATATTACGCCATGCCGCACCCTGATGACGTGGCCGGTGACCCTCAAGCCTCCTTATCCGACCGTTTCCAGATCAATGCATCTGTGTAACGGTCATGCTGATCTTGCAAAATTGATCGATCACCAAAAGCATATTCCTATATTTTAGCGTTATACTTAAAAGAGCGCCATGGTAAAGATCATACTGGCAGAGGACCACAATATTGTACGCAACGGCATCCGTAACCTGCTCGAAAAGGTTAAGGACCTTAAGATCGTTGGCGAGGCACTCAATGGCCAGGAGGTACTTGACCTGCTCGATAGTGGCATCAGCGCCGATATGATCCTGGCCGATATCAATATGCCCGTAATGAGCGGTATCGAGATGGCCGAAAGATTGAAAGAGCAGGGCTCGATCGTAAAAGTAGTGATCCTGAGTATGCTCGATCACGAGCGCTACGTTGTGCAAGCCTTCCAGGCTGGGGTGAGCGGCTACCTGCTCAAGAACATAAGCGCCGATGAACTGATCTTCTCGCTCCAGCATATCCATATCGACGGCCGTTACATTTGCTCCGAACTATCCCTACGCTTTTTAGACAGGCTGATCCAACAGCCTAACCGCCATAAATTAGAGGCCGAGACCGGCATCGAATACACCTCACGCGAGATCGAGACGCTGATCCTCATCGCCGACGGCCTGACCAACCAGGAGATCGCTGACCGCCTGTTCACCAGCAAACGCACCATCGAGAACTACCGCCAGTCGCTCATTGAAAAGACCGGCACCAAGAACACTGCCTCCCTGATCCGCTATGCCATACAGAACGGACTGATCAATTGATCTTTCCGTATCTCACTGCTACAGTGATCCACTCCGGTTAACCAATAATTAATTTACGTATTTACCGAAACGTTTTTCGGGTATAAATACGTTATGTTCCAAAACCATAGGTTGTACCTTCGCTACGTCATCTAACTAAAGATCAACATGGCGAGAGAGGGGCGTAGCAAACGAATACTGATCATAGACAACGACGAAGCCGTATTGGATGTATTAAGCGAGATACTTACATACGAAGGTTATCAGGTCACCGGCTTGCTGGAAACACCAGATATATTAAAGGAGATAAACCAGCACGAACCTGATATTTTGATCATTGACTATATACTTGATGGTATCAATGGCGGCGAGATGTGCCACCAGGTCAAATTCAATGAGGCTACCTGCAAGTTACCGGTGGTGCTGATGTCGGCACATTCAAGGGTGATCCGCTCTTTAGGCGATTACCATTGCGACGTTTTTATCTCCAAGCCATTTGATCTGAAAGAGATGACAGATTCGATCAGTTCACTTACAAGGTCAGATACATTTTTGGAACGTACATGAAAGAGAATTCTTGTGTAAATAAGGTCATGTTGATGGGACGCATCATCAAAGAGCCCCGCTGGCACGTTAGTGGCGGCGAGCGTATACTTTGTTTTTCATTATTAACGATAGAGCAAATAGGACGTGAGGCCACTACCACTCACACCGAAACGCATGATATCAAGATCGGCGAACGGCTGATCAATGTGCACGACCTCAATAAAGGCGCATTGGTTTACGTACAAGGACGCTTGCAAACGCAGCAGTTCACTGATGAACAGGCCATCAGGCGTTACCGTACCTTTATCAGCGCGCAAAGCGTTAACCTGATCACCGTTTGAGGTCAAATGAGTTGATTGATCATGGCGTACTTGATGAGTGAAGCGGTATTGCTGACGCCGGTCTTTTTGATCATGGCCTGGCGATGCCCTTCCACTGTACGCTTACTGGTAAATAGCCGGTCGGCTATTTGCTGGTTGGTCAGTCCCTCTGCCATCAGCTCAAGTACAAGTTTTTCGCGTGCCGATAGCTCTGCTTTTATTCCTCCTTCAAGCACCTGTACCGGTGCCTTTAATCTTTCATCCAATAGTTGTAACGACAGCTCGTTGGCCAGGTACTTACGCCCGCTGTGTACCTGTTTAATAGCGAACACCAGTTCGTCGCCGCTTACGTTCTTGATCAGGTATGCCTGTACCCCGGCCCTAAATGCATCGATCACATAAGATCGGTGATCATGCATGGTGAGCATCATTACCTTAATAGGGTGTTTTTGCTGGTTGAGTTGCCGGGCCAGGTCGACCCCGTTAAGTCCGGGCATGTTAAGGTCGGCCAGCAAAATGTCGGCTTCCAGTGTGGTGATCATGCTGATCACATCGCTGCCGTTCAGTGCTTCGCCCACCACCCTGATCGTGGGTACCTTTTCCAGTAATTCCTTGAGTGCGTTCCTAACAATGGCGTGATCTTCAGCCAATAATATCTTGATCATGAACAGGCGTTAATAGATAGCTATAGCCTGCAAAAATTCAACGATCGGAAAGTATAATCAATACGGCAAATACTCGATCCTTAAGCGTAATTCACACATTTTAAAAGGCGGCTTTTCACTCCGCTCAGCTATCGGTACGTTGCAGCGGCAGCGTTACCTTAACGGTAGATCCCTCGTTAGCCGCCGTGATCACCTTAACATCGCCGTTCATGAGTTTCATCTTGCTGCGTATCGATGCCAGCCCAATGCCCGGGCGTTTGCCCACGGTCGTGTTGAAGCCTTTGCCATTATCTTTCACGCTAATGATGATCACCTCGTTCTGTAATTTAACGTTAGCCCAAACCAGCGTCGCCTTGGCATGCTTGATCACATTGGTAAGCAGTTCCTGAACGATACGGAAAATGGCCAATTCCAGGTAACCATCAAGGCGCTCGGTAATGCCGGTGATCTTACACCTGAACTGCACACCATTCGAAAATTGTTTACAGATATCCTCAATGGCGGCCTTGAGCCCAAAATCCTCCAGCATGGCTGGAATCAACTCGTGCGATATACGCCGGCTCTCGCGTATGGCCTGGCTCAGCAGCTGATCAGTGTATTGCTTATGCGTGATGAAGGTATTAGGATCGGCGGTGGCCTGATCGCAGGTAAGGTGGCTCAAGCTGATCTTGATGCCGTAAAGCAATTGCCCCAAGCCGTTATGCAAGCTTTCTGATATACGGCGGCGTTCTTCTTCCTGGATGGATAGCGTGGCTTTAAAGGTCTCCTGCTGATTTTGTAACATCACCTTCCTCACCCGCTCATCTGCTTCGGCACGGTGTAGGGCCGCCTGGGCGTGCGATCGTTCTACGGCGGTCCAGGTGCGTTCGGCTATCTCGGCGGCCAGTTCAATGTCAAAATCATCCCACTCGCGGGGTACGGAGTGTGTGATGCACAGTATACCTACGGGTACACCATGCTTGATCACCGGCACATCAAGAAAAGAAATGATCTGGAGCGAAAGACATAACGCGCGTAATTCCTCATCCAAAATGGGAGAGGTGTGAGCATCGGTAACGATGAACGGTTTGCCGGCATCCAGCACACTATTGAACAAACGCATGCTGCCAATAGCGTACGTGCCCGCGATCGACGGCAGGTCGGCAGGGCAGGCGTCGCGGCGTATAATGGCGTCTCCGTTTTCTATCTCAGCGTAAAAACACCGATCCACCTTGTAAAAGTCGCGTATGGTGTGAGCCATGGTCTGTTGTATCTGGGTCGGGTCGGCCACTGGGCGCAAAGCATCGGTCAGTTGGAGTAATAGGGCCTGGCGTTGCTCAAAGCGTTTGCGCTCGGTTATGTCCTCAAATACCACGCCTACCTGCTTGCTCCCGGCATGGCCTACCCGGGCGGCGTTGGCCAGGTACCAGCGCTCGGTGCCGGCATGATAGTTCTCTACACGCATGGGCTGGCCGGTACGCGCAACGTTATCATAATCTTGCAGCCAGTGATCCTCAGTAAGGGGCGATAGATGGCTTACCTTTTTACCTACCACATCGCGCAGGCCGGTCTGCTTTTCAAATATGTGGTTCACCTCTACAAAAAGGTAATCGATAGGCTTGCCGTTTTCATCATGGATCATCTCGATGATGCAAAACCCCTCATCTATAGAGTTGAGTAACGTACGATACCGGTCGGCACTGTTACGTAGCTGTTCCTCGGCTTTGGCAGCCTCTGCTGCGATACGGTCCCGTTCAGTGACCTCGGCCAGTAGCCTGGCCGCGATAGCTTTAATCTGTTCAGGCTGGTGGGCATGAGCAAGGGCCTGGCCAAGCTGGCTGATCAGGTCATGGTCAGTAACATCGGGCGGGGGGTGCGCAGCATTAGCTGGCTCCTGCTGTGGATGGTGATCGGTGTGGGTCGGCATCTCTTGGTCAAATAACGGGCTTTCTTCAAAATTAAATATTTGGAGCAAAGCGCACCTATCAGGTTGGCGTCGTACAGCGTTTATTCGGTAAATACCCTGATGGTTTGTGTTAAACCGAAAAGGAGTAAAGATGGTCCAATGATAGTGCTTACGCCGGTATCGGGCAGCCAGCTAACCCACAGTGCAGGACAGGCATTTTACCCGACCTGTATATATTTGGTACCAGCACATCGTTATTGACCGTTATAGACTTATAAAACGAGTTGTCAGGCAGCCTTGAATGATTGGGCATGACATGCTCACCTTGAACTGATAAATGAAGAAGATCTTTCTATTTGCTTGCTTAACTGCCTTTACATTTGCTGCGCACGCGCAGGACCTGGTGATCACCCGCTATGGAGTGAAGGTCAATGATAGCACCATTTTAAATACCAAAGCCATACAAAAGGTGATCGATAAAGCCGCTGCCAACGGTGGTGGCACTGTAGTGATCCCAAAAGGTACTTACCTGAGTGGTGCGCTCTTTTTTAAACCCAAAACTCACCTGCGCCTCATGGAAGGTGCGGTATTGAAGGGGTCAGACAATATCAATGACTATCCGCTGCTCCCCTCACGTATGGAAGGCCGAAAGCTGGACTATTATGCAGCTTTGGTGAACGCCTACCAGGTGAATGGTTTCACCATAACCGGTCCGGGTATGATCAATGGCAACGGTGCGCGTTTTTGGAAACAGTTTTGGGATCACCGCGACTCAATGCGTAAAGCGGGGAAGGAATCGACCAACCTCGAAGTGCATCGCCCTCGCTTGTTGTTCATTTGGGGATGCAACAACGTGACCATCAAGAACGCCAAATTGGTTAACTCAGGCTTTTGGACCACCCACCTGTACCAATGCCAGAACGTGCTGATCGAAAATTGCCGTATCACCTCGCCATTTGAACCGGTACCGGCCCCAAGCAGCGACGGTGTTGATATAGATGTATGCAAAAAAGTGACCGTGCGCAACTGCTATGTATCGGTAAATGATGATGCTATTTGCATCAAGGGTGGCAAAGGCCCTAATGCGCATCAACTGCCCGAGAACGGTATCGTAGAGGATGTGCTGGTAGAGAACTGCACCATTGGCCCCGCTCATGCCACGCTTACCCTTGGCAGCGAAAGTATACACGCCCGCAACATTGTGATGCGTAATTGCAAAGTGAATAACGATATGCCGCTATTGAAACTCAAGATGCGCCCCGATACGTACCAGCATTTTGAGAACATCAGGGTGGAGAACATTACCGGCAAGTGCGGCAAGATCATTGAGATAGCTCCGTGGAAGCAGTTCTTTGACCTGGGTGGCAGTGCCGAAAAACCTTTTGGAACGGTGCATGACATCACCCTATCGAACATTAAGGTGGACTGCCTCAAATTTGGCGAGCTGGAAGGCAACCCGCTGGATAAGGTATCTAATATCACTTTTAAAAATATCACTGCCACCGCAAAAGACCCTGAATTGAAGAATATTTACAAAGGCATTAAGGCAGAGAATGTGACCGTGAACGGTGCTCCATTAAAACTGTAAGTTTTACGCATCTACCTTTAACAAAAGCGGACCATTACGGCCCGCTTTTGTTTTTATGAAGGTTGCCGCACGGTTAACGTTAGGGTATGTGAGCTACAATGCCTAAATTCGGGCACCTGACAACTGAGATCATGAGCAAGACCAATAAAGAGATACCGGCCGAGCATCGCCTTGAACTATTACAAACCCTACAGACCAGATTTAACAAGCACATACACCGGCACGAGGGTATGGACTGGGCCGATGTGCAAAGCCGTTTGGAAGCTAATGCAGGTAAGCTATGGTCGGTAGCCGAAATGGAGGCCACCGGTGGCGAACCTGATGTGATCGGCCATGATGCCACTACCGGCGAATACCTGATCTGTGATTGTGCTGCCGAAAGCCCTAAAGGCCGGCGCAGTATCTGTTATGATCACGAAGCATTGAACGCCCGTAAAGAGAATAAGCCCGCCAATAGCGCCGTGGGTATGGCCGCCGATATGGGTATCGAGATAATGACCGAGGAGCAGTATCGGCACTTACAAACGCTCGACAAGTTCGACCTTAAGACATCGAGCTGGGTAAGCACCCCGGCAGCTATCAGGAAATTGGGAGGTGCCCTATTTTGCGACCGCCGGTATGACACTGTATTTGTATACCATAACGGTGCCGAGTCGTACTACGGGGCCCGCGGCTTTCGTGGCTGCTTAAAGGTTTAATGCCGATCAGTGGGCATCCTTAAAGGCGTCCATGGCTTTGGTAGGCCGGCCGTCATCGCCCCAGGCGCTGAGCGGGTAGTGGCTCCAGCTGTTGGCACCCTGTGGTTCCCAGTACAATACACCCAGGCCTTTGCCGCCCGGCACTTCACGTGTCTTTTTGATCACGGCTAAAAGCATATCGTAGGTGTTCTGCGGTTTGGACGATTCGCCGCCAACCTCAACCACCATCACTTCTTTGTGGTAACGGGCCACCATGTCGTTCATGTTGGCGCCCAGATCGTTGATGGATGCGGTATAGTTGGGGTGGTTATCGCTTAGCCAGTAAGGATAGTATGAAAGGCCGATCACATCGAACCGGGCCTTATTGGCCACCGCGTTATCGAACCAATGGCGGAAGCGTGCATTGTTGTTGCCCTGGTCAATATGCAGGATCACCTTGCTGTTAGGGCTCACCTTTTTGATGGCATCATGACCGGCATTGATCAGCTGAGCCAGTTGAGGCCAGTTATCGGTACTGCCTTCGGGGTAGATCATGCCGCTGGGTGTCTCGTTGCCCACCTGTACCCACTCCGGATTCACGCCGGCTTTTTGCAGGGCGGTCATCACATCAAGGGTGTAGTTGTGAACGTCCTTCACCAGTGTAGGCATATCGTGTCCTTCCCAGGCCTTAGGTTTTTTTTGTTTGCCCGGATCGGCCCAGCTATCGCTGTAATGGAGGTCGATCATGATGCGCATGCCCCACTTTTTTGCTCGCACCGCCATGGCCACGGTCTCGTCCTTACTGCAATGTCCGCTGGCCTTATCATCATTAGGGTTCACCCAAGTGCGCAGCCTGATGGTGTTGATGCCTTTATCTTTAAGTATCTTAAAGCAGTCTTGCGGTTTACCATCGTTATCATAGAACTTAAAGCCGGTAGCCTCCATTTGCGGCAGCCAGCTAATGTCGGCCCCTTTGGCAAAGGCGTTGTTTTGGTTGGTGATGGCCAGTTTGTTGGTGCTGCAAGCGGTGAGTATAAGTACCGATGCAACGATGATGAGTGCGCGTAAATTTATCATGAGGTGATGTAGAAAGGGGTAAAGATAGGGTTTTTCAAAGTGGGGTTTAATGACGACGAGTTGAATGCTATATGTTGATCGGTTCATATGATGGTCGCTTAATTACCGCTTCTGGGCCGCGGGGCCCTTTTACTTTTTGTCTTGAAACAAAAAGTAGCAAAAAATTCAAGTCAATTCCCTATGCTTTTTTCCACACAGGCCATTGCCCTGCAGATCCCGGCAGCACCACGGGCTGTTCAGCTCTTGCCCCGCTGCGCTCGCACCTTGGCCCTCACTTCAGCAAGAGCTGAAAGGCCCTTTACCATCCACACATTTCCCCCTTGTGCTTCCCGGCTCTCGCCCAAGCCGGGAACTGACGGGTTTGGCAAGGGGCAGGTAGTTAGTGGCGGTCTTTAAGTGGCAGTAAACAGTGGCAGTAGTTAGTAGCAGTTGCGGTGCGATGCACACGCGGTAAGTGTGCGCCAGCAGCAGAATTTAATTGCAGTTGCGTAGCAACGCGACTGTTAAAGGAGCGCTGGGCTGTCAGCACGCCCGGCCGGGAGCTGGCCTGTGGGTTAGCAGGGATCGGGCTGACTTGGCCTTTTTGGTTCTTTTGTGGCTACAGACAAAAGAACAAAGCCATAGCGGCGAATGAGCGCCACCAAGCGATCAGTTGGCGTACTTCGCTTCCGTAGAGATGGCTTCGTGCCTCGCCATGACGGGTGGTTCTTACATGGAGAACGACCTACTTCGTGTATCGAAATGCTGTTTCATGCCTGTAACAAAATTCCCCAACTTTCCCCACTTTTCATCATTGCAAAATTCGTAAAAACCCAACTTTTTCCAGAAAAAGCATACAAAAAGGCGAAATGTAACACCGAATGTAACACGGAAACACCCAAATGTAACACTGCCGTAAGCGTTATATGTGTCGCAAATGGCCGTTTGTTGGTCGATTTGCGACACGTTATTGCGGATCTCGTAATGGTCAGTCCTTAGGCAGGTACGCTTCCCCAAGGATCTCTACCGGATGCTTGGCCTTGCGGCTGGTGCCATCCTTGATCTGGTGGCGGCATGACGTCCCTGCGGCGGCGATGATCACCTCCTCAGGCTGGCTGCGCACAAATGGGAACAGGACCAGCTCGCCGATCTTGTTCGATACCTCATAGTGCTCCTCCTCATATCCGAACGAGCCGGCCATGCCACAACAGCCTGATGGAATGAGCGATACCTCATAATTGGCAGGTATGCTCAACATCGTTTGTATGTACGACTGCGAGGATAGCGATTTTTGATAGCAATGCCCGTGTATGGCCACCGTACGCTTCTCATCACTGAACTGCTCAGCACTGATACGGCCTTCGGTGAACTCCTGTGCGATGAACTCCTCTATAGTAAACGTATGCTTGGCTATCCTGAGTGCCTTTTCAAGGTTCTCGTCCTTAGCCAGGTCAACATACTCATCCCTGAACGTCAACACGGCGGATGGTTCGATACCGATCAGCGGTGCGTCCTTCGAGATGAGGTCGCCCAGGAGCTGGACGTTCTGGTTGGCTATCTCGGCAGCTTTACGCACCAATCCTTTGGATAGATAAGTACGACCGCTTTCAAGATGTTCAGGGATCACCACCTGGTAGCCGAGGTTCTCCAACAACTGAATGGCCTTTTTACCGATCTCCACATCGTTATAATTCGTGAACTCATCGCAGAACAAGTACACCAGCTTACCTGCTGATCTTGTTGCCTTACGGCCCTTGAACCATGAACGGAGCGTCTGTTTGGCCAGCTCAGGCATGGTACGGTCGGGGTGGAAGCCGATCAGCTTGTTCATGGCACGTCGTGCCACATCGTTGTTCACGATCGCGTTGTACACGCCCGGTGCAATGGAGGCCAGCTTCATTTGCTTGGTGAAGTTTCCGATCAGCTTGGCACGCATGGGCACCCCATTGGCATCATAGTAATGTTGCAGGAACTCCGCCTTCATCTTGGCCACATCCACGCTTGAAGGGCACTCGATCTTGCAACCTTTACAGCTGAGGCACAGGTCCATCACCTCCTTGATCTCCTCGTGGTCGAAAGGGTTGGTCTCCTGACCGCTCAGGTATTGGCGCAACACATTGGCACGGGCACGAGTGGTATCTTTTTCCTGCCGGGTGGCCATATAGCTGGGGCACATGAGCCCGCCGGTGACCGCTGTTTTACGGCAGTCGCCCGATCCAGAGCATTTTTCGGCCAGACGCAGTATGCTGCCGTTCTTGTTGAAATTAAAGATCGTATCAGTGACCGGAACAGGTTTAGTGTCAACACGCAGATGGGTGTCCATCTTGGGCGTATCGATCACTTTGCCAGCATTGAATATGTTATTAGGGTCGAACAGGTATTTGACCTTGCGCAACAGTTCGTAGGTCTCGCTGCCCAATACAGTAGGGATGAACTCGCCTCGTAAACGGCCGTCGCCATGCTCGCCGGAGAGAGAGCCGTTATATTTCTTGATCAGTTCAACGGTATCGGCCAATATGCCGCGGAAAGCCGCCTGTCCCTCGGTGGTCTTGAGATTGACGATTGGCTCGATGTGCAGTTCGCCCGCACCGGCATGGGCATAGTATGATGCTTGAACGCCATGCTTTTTCAATACTACTTCCAGGTCCTTCACATAATCGGGCAGTTCCAACGGCGAAACCGCACAATCCTCGATCAGGTTGACCGGCTGCGCATCACCCTGAATATTACGCAATAGACCAAGACCGGCCTTACGTACATCCCAGGCAAAAACGGTGTCCTTGTTATGTAGAACAGGGTAGGCGTAGCCCAGACCCAAAGCCTGCAGTTCATTGATCAGTGCATTGGCCTGTCCTGATGAAGCTTCGGCCGTATCAGCCATAAATTCCACCATTAAAATGGCGGCCGGGTCGCCCTCAATGAAAAACCGGTTCTTATGGTATTCAGGATGGTTGATGGTGAAGTCCATAATGAACTTGTCCACCAGTTCGGATGCCATGGGCTTGTGCTTCAACGCCACAATGTTGGCGCGTAAAGCCTCATCAATGCTATTGGTATGGATACATACCACGCTTATCTGTGATGGCGGCAGGTCCAGTAGTTGAAGCTTGACCTCGGTGATGAACGCCAACGTCCCTTCGGACCCCGCGATCAGGCTGCACAGGTTAAATGGTTGGCCATCTGCCTGGTAAGGCTGCATTTGTAGCAAGGCGTCCAATGCGTAACCTGTATTGCGACGCACCACATCTTTTTTGGGGTAGGAGTTTTTGATCAGTTGCTGGTTGTGCTCATTACTCAGCATGTCGTTCAATTCATGGTAGATCTTGCCCTTCAGGCCGGTATGGCCTTGCGTATGGTCGCCGACTTTGATCACTACCTCTGAACCATCACTTAGGATCGCGTTCACCTCAAGTAAATGATCGCGAACGGCGCCCCAAACAATGCTATGCAGACCGCATGAATTATTACCTACCATGCCACCGATCATAGCCCGGCTGGCTGTAGAGGTTTCCGGACCGAACAATAGCCCGTAAGGACGCAAATAAGCATTCAGGTCATCACGGATCACGCCGGGTTGCACGCGCACCCATTTTTCTTCCTTGTTCACTCCCAGTATAGAAGTGAACTTGTGCGATATATCCACCACGATACCTTTACCCACCACCTGACCGGCCAGCGAGGTGCCTGCTGCACGGGGGATGAGGGTCAGCTTATGTTGGGTAGCAAAGGCGATCAGTTCCTTGATATCGTTGATTTCCGCCGGTAATACCACCGCCAGTGGCTTCTCCTGGTATATGGATGCATCGGTAGCATAGGCCATCAAACGGGTCTGATGCTTTGGACTATTATCGAAGTAGAGCTCACCCTTTATCCTGGGCGCGAGTCTTTCAAATTCTTTGATCATGGTGCTGTTCACGTGAACCTCTTGTCCAAAGCTACTAAACAAAAATTGCCGGCACTTTGAGACAAAGTGCCGGCAATTTACTAAAAATACGTGGCCTTAGCGGGCCTTATATCGCTTACTGATCAGTTGTTCAACCTGATGAAGCCACCATCTATGGCGTAGTCAGAACCGGTGATGAAGCCTGACTCGTCAGCGCACAGGAACAACGCCAGCGAGGCGATCTCTTCGGGTTTGGCCATACGGCCGATGGGTTGGCTCTTCGAAAGTTTCTCGAACATCTCGGCTTCCTTACCAGCGTAGTTCTTAGCTATAAAGCCGTCAACAAATGGCGTATGCACGCGTGCCGGTGATATGCTGTTGCTACGGATGTTATCATGCAAATAATCGCGAGCTATCGACATACTCATGGCATGGATAGCCCCCTTGCTCATGGAATAGGCAAAACGATCGGCTATACCTACCGATGAGGCGATAGATGCCATACTTACGATCACCCCACCGCCATGTTGCTTCATCAGCGGAATGGCCGCAAAAAAGCAATTGTACGCACCCTTCACATTCACGCTATAAACGCGCTCCAGGTCGGCCTCGGTGGTCTTTTCTACGTTGCCTACATGAGCTATACCGGCGTTGTTAACCAAAACATCGATATTGCCGATGCTTTGGAACACCGACACCACTTGCGCTTGGTCGGTCACGTTGCAGCTATGTGCAAAGGCCTCGGCGCCCTCTGCCTTGATCTCGTCAATGGTCTGCTGGGCAGCATCAGCATTAAGCTCGATGATGTGTACGGCAGCACCTTGCTTGGCGAATAGTTTGGAAATGGCTTTACCTATACCGCTTCCGCCACCGGTCACAATGGCGGTCTTGTTTTTTAAACTGAACATATCCTGTATTTTATCAGATCTATAATGAAACACCTCTTTTCCATGGGATGAAGTCATCCTGTCCCAATATTACGGCTTTGGGTTTGATATTGCCACTGGCCAGCTCGATCACATAGTCAAGTATGCGTTCGGCAGCCTGTGGAATGGTCTCCGTTCCTTCGATGATGGTACCGCAATTGATATCGATGATGTCGGGCATTCGCTCGAACAGCTTCGTATTGGTGGATAGCTTGACCACCGGGGCTACCGGGTTGCCGGTAGGCGTGCCCAGGCCGGTGGTAAATAGCACGATGTTGGCTCCTGCTGCTACCTCCGCTGTGGTGCTTTCCACGTCACTGCCAGGCGTGCAAAGTAGATTTAAACCTGCCTGGCTTACTTTCTCAGGATAATCAAGCACGGCCACAACAGGCGAGTTACCGGCCTTTTTAGCGGCCCCGGCCGATTTGATCGCATCGGTGATCAAACCGTCCTTTATATTCCCGGGAGATGGGTTGGCGTAGAAGCCGGAGCCATCTGCTTCCGCACGGGCGTTGTAGGTGCGCATCAGGTCCATAAAGCGGGTAGCCGTGCCTTCGTCAACACAACGGTCGCTCATTTCCTGTTCCACACCACAAAGCTCTGGGAACTCGGCCAGTATCACGCTGCCACCCATGGACACCAGCATGTCTGACAAATAACCTAAGGCTGGGTTGGCCGATATGCCCGAAAAGCCATCAGATCCACCACACTCAAGGCCGATGCACAGCTTAGACAGTGGAGCAGGTCTGCGTTGCTGGGCGTTGGCCTGTATCAAACCGGTAAAGGTTCGTTTAAGCGCCTCGCGCATCAGGATGCTCTCGGTACCTAATTGCTGCTGCTCCAGCACGATCAATGGCTTGCTGAAATTAGGGTCGCGTTTGGCGATCTCGTCCTTCAGGATACTTGCCTGCGCGTGCTGGCAACCGAGGCTTACCACGGTAGCACCTGCCACGTTAGGGTGGGTGATGTATCCGGCAAGTAGTCCGCACAGGGCGTCAGAGTCGGTACGGGTACCACCGCAGCCCAGTTCATGATTCAGGAATTTGATACCATCTATGTTGGGAAACAAGCGGTTGGCCGGCTGCTGGTCGGGTGTGCTTTGCAGGTCGGCGGTCAGTATCTCTTCCACCGTCTTGCCGGTACGGTACATGTCGATCAGGCTGTCCACCTCGTTCTCGTAACCTCGGGGTTTAGCAAAACCCAACTTAGCCGATAGGGCATCCTTCAGTACGTTAATGTTGCGGTTCTCGCAAAATACCAGCGGGATCACCAGCCAGTAGTTGGCCGTACCTACCGAACCATCGGCCCGGTGATAACCCATAAAGGTACGCTCCTGAAAGGCTGACACATCGGGCTGTTGCCAGTCGATCTTGCGACTGCCCATCTTGAAATCTTCAGAGGCATGTTCCAGGTTATCTACCGTGATAGGTCCACCCAAAGGGATCGGCTTGCTGGCCTTGCCTACCAATACGCCATACATGAACACCTCAGCGCCTGTATCAAGCGGCTGTATGGTGAATTTATGCTTAGCGGCCACGTTATCGGTCAGTAAGATGTCGTGCCCATTGAAATTGATGATGGTTCCTGCGGTAAGGTCGGCAAGGGCAACCAGCACGTTATCGTGCGGGTGTATCTGTAAAAAAGTATGTCGGCTGTCGCTCATCTTTATCTTTTAACGTTGTATCATAACTCAAATATGCGGTCCATCAGTACCCATTTTTCACCGGGCTGGCTTCCGGGTAAACGCTCCTGGTACTTCCACATCAGTTCTTCCCACTGCTGCACCTTTGCATTATCCGCATCGGCTTTGGCCTTTTCTTCAAAACTGAACGTAGGTGATACCTCCATAATCATGAAAAGGCGGGTACCTGCACGATAGATCTCCATATGCTCGATGCCGGAAGTATTTATGCTTTCCAGAACTTCGGGCCATACCTTACGGTGCCATTCTTCATATTCGGCAATAAGGTGCGGGTCGTTCTTAAGGTCAAGAGTAAGGCAGTATCTTTTCATGAGTATAACTGGTGATACAAATTAAGTTCATAAGCCAATAGCAATGTGCTATATTTTTAGCCACTTATTCAGTTATATTGTATCATTACTACTGATCTTAGGCGATCAGTAGTAATTAAGCTTAATTATATTTGCCGCCATGAAACCCCAGCTGCTCAAAGTATCGCGTGATCTGACCTACTCGTACAGCTCCCGTCGCGACAATATGCCCGACATCAATAACCGCTGGCATTTCCACCCGGAGTTGGAACTCATCTACTTTAAAAAAGGTGACGGCACTCAATTTATCGGCGATAACATAAGCCAATTCAACAGCGGCGACGTGATGCTATTAGGTGCCAACCTACCTCATTACTGGCGATTTGATGAACGATACTTTGATACCGAAGGCACTAACACAGTAGACGTTTGCGTGATCCATTTTGACGAACGCTTTTGGGGCGATACCTTGCTTTCACTACCCGAAAGCAAACGAGTGAAGCATACGCTCGATCAAGCCGTACGCGGTATACACCTTAGTGGTGATGAGGCACGACCGATCGGCTTGTTACTGGAGCAGATCATTAATGCGGACGGGATACGTAAGATCACGCTGTTATTAGAAGTGCTGGATATGATCGGTGCCACTGACGGTAAGACCTTGCTGGCATCGTTAGGATTCACCCATAACTTTCAGGAGGCTGAAAAGGATCGGATACATGACATCTATAATTATGCGCTTACCCACTTCAAGAAAAAGATCACACTGGCCGAGATAGCGGCGGTGGCTAACATCAGTCCCAACTCTTTTTGCAAGTATTTCAAGTCGCGCAGCCGCAAAACTTTCTCGTTGTTCCTGAACGAGATAAGGGTAGGGCATGCCTGTAAGCTACTTATAGAGGATCAACTGCCCGTAAAAGAGATCTGTTACGAGAGTGGCTTCTACAATTTTGCGAGCTTTCACCAATATTTTAAGCAGATCACCGGAAAAAGCCCATTAGGCTACCAGAAAAGCTTTGTTAAAGCGCAATAATGCGTATCATTGGTGTCAAATGATCAACAATTTTTTTATGCCGTTAAGTATCACGACGAAATTAGTGAGGATCGGTGGTGTGTTCTGTGCTGCCATCATCTCCAATGCTCTTTGTGCGCAAACTCGAACTGAGTACCTGTTAGACAAAGGTTGGGCCTTTAGCAAAGGCGAACGCCAGGAAGCTGTATCGCCAACCTATAATGACAGCAAATGGGAACATGTGACCATCCCTCATGACTGGGCGATCACCGGACCGTTCGATGGTAACAACGATAAGCAAGAGGTTAAGATCGAGCAGAACGGAGAAAAAGAGGCTTCTGTAAAGTCAGGCCGTACTGGTGGTTTGCCATTCATTGGCATTGGTTGGTACAGGCTGAAGTTCAAAGCGCCTGCCTTTGCCAATGGTAAAAGGGCATCATTGATATTTGATGGCGCCATGAGCAACGCCAAAGTTTTCGTGAACGGTAAAGAGGTTGGCGCATGGCCTTATGGTTATAACTCGTTCTATTTTGACGTGACCGATAAACTGATCGCGGGTGGCAATAACGTACTGGCCGTACGTTTAGAGAATTTGCCTGAAGCGTCGCGCTGGTACCCAGGTGCTGGTTTGTACCGTAATGTGCACTTGCAGGTTACCAACGCTGCACACATCCCGGTTTGGGGTACTTACATCACCACCCCGGTGATCAATAAGGAATTTGCTAAAGTGGCTATTCAAACCCAGGTGAGCCTTCCGGGCAATACTTTCAAACCGTTGAAATTAGTTACTGAGGTACTGGATCAGCAAGGTCAAAAAGTATCGGAAACTTCGAGCACACTGGCCGCCACCGATCAGCAGACCTTTAGCCAGCAAGCCATTGTTAGGTCGCCAAAATTATGGTCGCCTGAGACACCTGTTCTGTATACCGCTGTATCACGCGTGTATGACAACGACAAATTAGTAGATGAATACACCACCAAATTCGGTATCCGTTCGATCCGTATCGAAGCAGGTAAGGGTTTCTTTTTGAACGATCAGGTACGCAAGTTCAAGGGTGTATGTAATCACCATGATCTGGGTCCGTTGGGTGCGGCTATCAATGTTGCTGCCCTACGCAGGCAACTGACCATTTTGAAAGATATGGGTTGCGATGCCATCCGTACCTCGCACAACATGCCTGCTCCTGAGCTGGTGCAGCTTTGCGATGAGATGGGCTTCATGATGATGGTAGAATCATTTGACGAGTGGAAGACCCCTAAGGTAAAGAATGGCTACAGCCACCTGTTCGATCAGTGGGCGGAAAAGGATATCGTGAACATGATCCACCGCGATCGTAACCACCCAAGTGTGATCATGTGGAGCATTGGTAACGAGGTGCCAGATCAGAGCGCTAAAGGCGGTAACAAGATCGCCAAGATGCTGCAGGACATTTGCCATCGCGAGGACCCTACCCGCCCGGTAACTGCTGGTATGGACCGCCTGGACGCGGCGCTGAACAATAATTTTGCCTCGGTATTGGATATTGCTGGATTTAATTATAAACCAGCCTTTTACGACAAAGCTAACGACAGATTGCCACAGGGATTCTTACTGGGTACCGAAACAGCTTCTACCGTAAGCTCAAGAGGTATCTACAAGTTCCCGGTCGAGTTCTACAAAGAGAAACAATACCCGGATAACCAAAGCTCATCTTACGATTTCGAGGCCTGTCCTTGGTCGCAGGTACCTGATGACGAATTTGCGAAGCAGGACGATTTGCCATTCGTGATCGGTGAGTTCGTATGGACCGGTTTTGATTACCTGGGCGAGCCAACGCCTTATGATACCAAATGGCCATCGCACAGTTCTTACTTTGGTATAGTGGATCTGGCTGGCTTACCTAAAGATCGTTTTTACCTGTACCGCGCCAAGTGGAACCCAACACAGCAGACCTTACACGTGCTGCCACACTGGACCTGGCCAGGCCGCGAAGGTCAGGTGACCCCGGTGTTCTGCTACACCAATTATCCAACGGCTGAGCTGTTCATCAACGGTAAAAGCATGGGTAAACAAACCAAGAACAATACCAACAACCAAACGCGCTACCGCCTGATGTGGAAGGATGTGAAGTACGAACCAGGTACCCTGAAGATCGTGGCTTATGATGCTAGCGGTAAGGCTGTAGCCGAAAAAGAGGTGAAGACCGCAGGCAAGCCACACCACATCGTGATGAAGGCCGACCGCAACTCGATCACCGCTGATGGTAAGGACCTGGCCTATGTTGACGTGAGCGTGGTAGATGCTAATGGCAACCTTTGCCCTGATGCCAATAACCTGATCAACTTTGAGGTTACTGGTGCTGGTAGCTTTAAGGCTGTAGCTAATGGCGATGCTACCAACCTGCAATCATTCCAAAAACCAATGATGAACGCATTCAGTGGTATGATGGTGCCGATCGTGCAAAGCAGCGAGAAGCCAGGCAAGATCCAACTGAAAGCTTCGGCCAAAGGTTTGAAAGCAGGAGTGATCACTATCGATACGCATTCGTCAACTGCCAAATAAAAAGTTACATTTGCGGGCTTTAACTAAATAATTTCACATCTAATGGAAAAATTCAACCAACTGAAAGAAGTGATCGCGGCAAGCGAGGCTGATTTCACCGCGTTTTTTGAGAAAGGCAACAAAGCTGCCGGTACACGTGTGCGTAACGCCATGCAACAACTGAAAGCTCTTGCTCAAGAAGTACGCGAAGAGGTAACTACCTTAAAGAACAAAGAGAAATAATAGCTTATATTATTCTAAAAGATCAAGCCGGACCTTGCAAAAGGTCCGGCTTTTTTTGTGTTCGAACAATGTGATAATAAAAAAGGGATGGTCTCTGCTGAGCAATCCCTTTTTTATGCGGGGGTAAAGCGCTTATTGGGCGTCGTAGATCACTACTTTATCAAAGTATACCCTGAACTCGTCAAGGAAGGCCTGGTGCAACGGGTGAACCTGGTAAACGTTGTGAGCGTCGAGGTCATCAAAGGTCAAAAGCAAGCTGAAGGTGTAAGTGGTATCTACCACGGCGCGCTCGATAGGGGCCGGGGTGCCAATGTGTATGGTGCGTACCACCTCAACACCCTGAAGGGTCTCCAGGCTGGCGCGGAACGCTTTCTTTTGCTCGTCGGTAGTGTCGGCTTTAAGCCAAAAAAGTACGTGGTGTGCTATCATGATCAATATTTTTTCAAATATATAAATACACCCTTTAACGCACGGTCATAATTTGCATTGCCATCAGCCTGATCACTTCACTTCAAAGTTGAACACCTGGCTACCGCACTGGCCAGTGGCCGTCATACCCTGTACCACACCTACATATCTACCGGGCTGATCAGAGGTATAAAAGGAAGCCACGTGTTTGCCTGCTTGATCGGTAAAGGCGTCGGGCTGCCAGTATAGGGCGTTACGCAGGTCGGGCATTCGGCTGTTGCGTTGCTGCTCGGTATCGTACACCGGCGAGTAGAACTTACGCTCCAGTTGCAGACCTTCATAGTCCAAGATAACTGCCCTTGGGTCGATCTCTACACCGGCCATGTCATCCTTGTAACCTGTCATGCTCAGGATGCCGTCATATCCTGCACTGCCATAAAAGTATTTAGAGTTCACTACCTCAAGGCGCTTTACTTTGAGCGGGTCGATAGCGAACGCGCGGTTCATATCAAAGAACGGTATGCCGTTGTACATCACCAAAGGATTGCCGTCCAGCAGCTTCTTTTCGTTGAACATCTTTACCTTGAACTTGCCCCGGCTTTTGGTCACGAACAGCCACGAGGTGTATTCTCTGAACACCTCCTCGATAGAGGTGAACCTTACGTAAGCATCAAGGAAGTAGATTTTGTTAGGCTTGCCATAAAAGGCAGCGCTATCCACCATTGGGTTGTAAAACTCGCGCAGCTTAGGCGCCCAGTAAATGTTTTGCGCCTGCATGCCTATGCTGTTGTTCTCCAATGCGGCACGGGTATCAGGGTTTAGGCTGAAGTTGGGCAGCATAGTTGCCGATGCACGCTCTGCAAAAGGGTCGAGCAGTTGTACCCGATAGGTGCTGTCATAGTTGTAGTCGGTTTGGAGCACTACCTCGCCAGCACCGTAAAGGTCTTTGGTGTTGAAGAACAGCCTTCCTAACGAATCGCTCTTTGAGGAGAATAACTGCACTCGATTGCCCGGTATGGATAGATAGGCGTTGATATTTGGGGCAGGCTGACCGTTCAGGTCCACTAACTTTCCATTGATGATATGGCCGGTGTATTCAGGCATGAACCGGATCTCGGGCTTGCCGGTCATGACCTTGTCCCACTCAAAACGGCGCCAGCCCTGGGTGAGCAACAGGTTGTCTAAAGCTTCCGATGCCTGGCTGCCATTCTCAAAATAATAGGCAGGGTCTTCGATGTTACCTTTTAGCTCAGAGGTTAGCCATAGGTAACTTAAGATATGCTGCTTTGCAGGCATTTGTAAGGCATCGGTGCGGTACACAGATACCGAAAGATCAGAGGTGCGGGGCTTTTGCGCCTCATCCTTAGCGGTGATGGCAAGCGACACCTTTTGACGGGTGCTGTAACTTGCAGCGTCGGTGCCGGCACTGATCGTTAAGCGTTGGGTAGGCATTTTGAATACTAGGCGCTCGCACACCGGCTTCATTGCGCTGTTGAATAGGGTGATGTTGCTTACGCCTTCGCCCAGCTTATCTTTGCTGATCGTGAAGGTGGCTGCGCCGTTATTCAGCCCCATTTGAGTTGCCTGCTTAAGGCTTTGCCGCGTATGGGCCAACAGGAAAAGGTTATTATCGGTGGTACCTGAGGTCTTAACGGTCACTTCCCAGCTTTGACCGCGATCGGCTACCTGCATCACGTATCCACGCTCATCTACTGCCGGTATGGGTTTGATGATGTTTTGCTTGGCCACTTTGATCACAGCCCTGTAAGTGTTGCCCGCCTGGGGTGTGAACATCAAGTTGCCCATTCCAAAGCGCTGAGGGGCAAAGCGGGCCACTGTATCGTTCTTTTGATCAATGATGGCACCTCTGAAGGTGTTCGGTCCAACACCATCAGCACCGGTCACTTTAAACGCTAATTTAGAGGCAAGTCCGGTCACCAAATGGCCACCCTCCGGGAACAATTGTACATCATATCCCGCAGCTTTGCTCGCCGCAGCTACCTCGGGCGACCGCTGGGCGTTCACTATCGATAGGGGCTTTTCAAAAAAGTAGTCGGGCGAAAAGTTCTTCATCCAGGCCGTGTAGGCCCTTAAATGATAGTTGCCGGTGTTGATCGAAGCTGGCATGAACAGTGATCCGCTGCCACGACCTTCCTTCAGTGCTACCTTGGTCTGCAAAACCGGAACGTTCTCGGCGTTCAGTATCTCAATGTAGGCAACTTTGCTCAGGTTCAGCGGGCGGTTGCTATCGCCATCAACGTTATACAACTTGAACCAAAGTACTTCACCTGTGAGGTAAAGCTCTTTGTTAGTATGTACGTATATCTTTTCGGTAACGGCCGCGCGTTGGTAGGCGTTAAAGCTGTTTTGTAACGAGCTGAGGTTTTGCGCACGTGCTTCCGGGTTAAGAACGATACCTGCCGCCAACGTGGCCAACGCGAAGAGGTTTAGCTTGAAGTTGCTTGTCATGTAGTTGATCATTGCCAAAATGCAGGTCGTTTGTTGGATCCTCTTAAAGTACAGTCGATGCAGTTACCACGTTGACCGGTGTAGCCGATCACGGCACCTGTTTCCGGGTGTGTGTATTCTGCCGCAGGTATAGCGAATTTCGGTATCAGGATGTCGGTCACATCATTGGCCCTCGTATTGGGGTTGCGGAAATAGAACGTATCTAAAGGACAGCTATAACGTGGCCTGCTGTAGATGGAAGGCAGCTCAGATGCGCTAACGAATATCCGCTTAGTGGTCACGTTACATGCCGATAGGTAACCGATCACCGGCTCGGTAGGAGTGGTCACATTATGGATATTACTTTGCAGCATGGATGGTTGCGCATCAAATATGGATCCTAACTGCTCGGTGTTCTTTTTCAGGCGCTCCCAAAACTCAAAGGCATCTTTGTTAAGCGCATATTGTTTGACCAGGATGCTGTACTTGTAACTTACCTTTTCTTCCGACGATGGTACGGTGGTGAGCAGGTTGTCCTTGATCACATCCTGGGTCAGCTTCACTGATGAGCCGAGGCCGATGGTGGTCGACTCCACGGTCTTCCAGCAAGTGGTGATATCATCTGCCGGAAAGTTACGTGCCACGATCTGCTTGCCGTCCGACTTCCAGCTTGACGATACTGCAGAAATGAACTGATAGGTCTCGCTGAAATCCCACTTGTAGTAACGGGCTTTGCCTGTTGCATCATGGGTGTTATTATATATCTTCAGGCTGGCATCATCGGCCTTCCAGGTCACTTCATCAATGGCTGGGGTCACTTTTGGTACCACATAGTCTGACAGGTATTGCTTGTTATCACTGGTGCGTATACGCAACCGGTATTGTTTATTCGGGTCAAGTGCTAATGGCACGGTATAGTACACGCCGTTACCTTTTTGCGTAAGCGTGTAATTGTTGTTGGTATTGCTCTCGATGGTCAGCGTGGCGTTCAACTCAGGCTTGATCGCTGTTGATGCGGTTAGCTTGACCGTCCGGCTCAGTTTAATGATGGTAGAGTCGTTCCCGGTATTGATGTTGCCTTCCACCACCAGCCAGTTGGTATTGATGTTGGTATCGGGTGGCGTATAGGTCTCCTTACAGGTGATGGTCACCATGGCGATCGCCACAAGTAAGTAAATGATCTGTGTGCGTTTCATCTTTTAAAACCTTATGTTATAGTTGACGAATGGTATCGGGTTGGCAAAAATAGACAGGGTATAACCGTTGATACGGCCTTGTTCCTGGCTGAAATAAGTTGAATAGGCGTTGTTACGGCCGGTCAGGTTATACACTCCAAAGGTCCATGAGTTATGGAAACGTTGTTTTAGGCGGTGGTTACCTTCCAGGATCACCGAAACGTCCATACGGAAGATATCGGAGATACGGTATTGATTACGGTCAGAATACACCACCCGCTCGCCGCCAGCGTAATAGAAGCGGCCGATCGGCAGCGTAAGCGGCCTGCCGGTACTGTAAACGGTATTTAGCGAGAAGCTGTAACGGTGCGTAAAACGATAATTACCGATCAGGTTGAAAGCGTGGGGCTTATCATAATTTGCCGGATAGTAAGCGCCACCATTGATCAGCTCGCCCGCGTTGGGGTCATCCTGTTTCAGGAAGGTGCGCGAATAGGTGTAACTCATCCAACCGTTCAGCTTACCTGCGTTCTTTTTCACCAGGAACTCCACGCCATAGGCCTTTCCACGGGTCGATAATACATCGGTCTCGATATTTTGATTCAGCACCAGGGTGGCACCGCTCCGGTAATCCAGATAGTTCTTCAGACGCTTGTAATATACCTCAACCGACGTCTCCACGGTATTCGATTTGAAGTTCTTGTAGATACCGAACGATACCTGATCGCCAAATTGCGGTTTGATGTTCGGGTCGCTCAGCTTCCAAACATCAGTAGGCGATATGGCCGTAGTGTTCGATAGCAAGTGGATGTATTGGCGCAGCGTATTGTAACCGGCCTTGATAGAGAAGTTATCAGTAATGATATACCGTGCCGATAACCTGATCTCAGGACCGCCATAGGTCTTGATGAACTTGCCGCTGCCATAAGTGGTGCTGTCAAGCAGGTTCACTGTGGTACGTGGCAGGCCCGGTGCATAATTGTTCACTGTTTGTGGACCTAAGTAATTGAAGATCGAGTAACGCAGACCGAAATTCACGGTCAGTGCGTTGGTGATGTTGTACTTATCGCCCAGGTATAAGGCGCTTTCCAAGGCTTGTTCGGCAGGTACCGTTTCTGCGACCGTCAACGACTGTGAACCTACCGGTACGTTGCTGCCCGGATTCAGCTTGTAATGGATCGCATTTAAGCCAAATGATAGCGTATGCTTAGGGTTGATGAAATAGCTAAAGTCGCTTTTGAAGTTGATCTGGTTGATATTGAATGCGAACTTGTAAGCATTCACCGGGTTCACGGTACTGCTCACGCCATACTGGTAGCGGTCGTATCCACCTGAAACCACACTATAAAGCTTGTTATTGAAATTATGCTTCCACTTTAACGAGAAGTTACGGTTGCCATAATTATAAGAGGTATCGCTGTTCAGCCTGAAACCGTCGTTGCTGTAATATCCACTGAAATAAAGGTCGTTCTTTTCGTTGATGCGGTGGCTCAGGTTCAAGCTAAGATCGTAAAAGTTAGCACGGCTGTTCTTGTATTGAGCAGGCAGCAGATCAAGCAACCAATTAGCATAAGTGGTACGCCCACCGAAGATGAATGAGGTACGGTTAGAATCGATAGGCCCCTCTATATTAAAGCGGCTGGTAAGCAAGCCTATACCGGCCGATCCGGTAAATTTCTTTTTGTTACCCTCGCGATTGTTCACATCCAAAATAGAGGACAAACGTCCGCCGAACTTTTCAGGAATGCTGCTTTTGTACAATTCGATGTCCTTCACGATGTCTGGGTCGAACGCCGAGAAGAAACCGAAAAAGTGTGACGGATTATAGATCGTTGCGTCGTTAAGTAAGATCAGGTTCTGGTCGGCCGAGCCACCACGTACGTTAAAGCCGGTACTGGCCTCACCAACGGTTTGTACGCCGGGAAGGGTCAGGACTACCCGCAGCACATCGGCTTCGCCAAATACGGCGGGAACTTGTTTAATGCTTACGATATCCACTTTGTTCACACCCATCTCCACGCTACGTACGTTGGCGATCTTTTCGGCCGATATTCTCACTTCCTTAAGTGAGGTCACCTGCTCCTGCATATCAATGTTGAGCTTGCCGTCGGTGTAAAGTACCACCTGCCTGCGCGTGTCACGCATACCTAAGCCACGTACCAGGAAGGTGTGGGGACCGCGTTCCAACGTGAGCGAATAATAACCGAACTGGTCGGTCACCACGCCGGTCTTGGTGGCTGGGAGGTAAATGCTGGCACCGATCACCGGTTCGCCGCTTTTTACATCGCGTACATAGCCAGCAAGGGTCACTTTCCCGCTTCTGATGTTATTGCTGCGCACGCCTATCTCGTAGGTCTTATTCTCTGACGTGGCCTCGATCACCTTTTTTTCAGCAAGTGCGGAGGTATAATCAGGTGCGGCCGTTGTAGTAGGCCGGGTAGCGTTGGTCGGGGCGTCGTTGTAATACCCAGATGCAAGTTGAGTGAGGATAGCGATGTCTTTAGTAAGCAGTACCTGCTTTTGCGCAGTGATGGCAAAATGGTACTTAGTTCCTTTGAAAGCTGAATCAAGCACTGTGCTCAGCATGGCCCGCTCCAGGTGAAGCGTTACCCGTAAGCTATCGAACTTGCTGGCATCGTAAAAGAAACGGTAGCCCGTTTTAGCTTCCAGCTCGGTCACGAATTGGTTGACCCCGGCCTGCTCAAAATGAACACTGATAGGACCCTCTGAAGCTCGTTGAGCCAAACCCAGCAATGGTAAACCAATAAAGAAGAAAAATAACAAGTAAAGTTTATTCATGCGGTCATTGGCTTATCTGGTCGTAATAAGAGGTTAGTTTCACGATGGCGTTGATGCGGTTATCATCAAATTCGATCCTGTTCTTTTTGATGTAACTATTGAGCTCGGCCTTCTTGTCTTTAAATACGTTCAGTACCGACGATTTGCTGTTCACGCGATGGGCTTGCCGGTCCTTAATGATGTAGTAATTTTTTTCGCCTTTGAAGGTCACGAGCACGCGCGGTTGCACGGCCTCTTCGGTTCGCACCTTGTAGTGTTGGGTCAGTACGTTGCTTTTGCCGTGGTAATTATCTTCGTAAAAGCCCTTTTTAAGCACACCTGCGCTATCAGGTTTAGTGATATGGTAAAAGTGGCGGTCGTGCAGGTAAAACTCAGATACCAGGCTGTCCTTTAAAGTAAATATGGCTTGGTTGGTCGGGCGTAGAACAGCCAGTACGCCCTGGTAGCTGTCGTAAAGAGTGGAAATATCTTTATACCAGGTGCCGTTATATTTGATCACCGCCGGGCGAAATAAGATGGTATCACCAAAATAAGGGTCGCCTTTGTAAGCTTTCGGGGCGAAAAAGTATTCGCGTCCGTTGTATATCTCGGCATTATCGCCGATACCTTTGATGAATACTTTAACAGAGTTGCCGAGTGGCGTATCGGTCAAAGAGCTATCGGCAGGAATATTGTTAACCTGAGCCGAACTTGACAGCGCCAAAAATAGAGTGAGCAGTAGCAGAGCGGAACGCATCATTGCAGTGTGTCAGTTTAGGATCTTATTTATTGTCCGTTAAGCGATCATGAACGGGCAATAATATTATTGTGAAGTCTCAAAAATAACGTTCTTTTTCAGAAAACGGAACTTTTGATCATTTACTTGACGTAATTGATTGGGCAAGTGCTACAGTTACCTCAAATGATATTTGACGGTTAGTGAGTCATAACAGCCAAATGTTTACTTTTGATGGTGCAAATGAACTGGCTTTCGGTCAAAAAAAATATAGCTTATTTCCTGTCCAGCGAGTTCTTTACCGATGCGCTGCGGACGGTCATCAGTATCCTGCTACCAGTGTGGATATTATTCGAGGTCGGTAGCGCACAAATGGCCATTGCCGTGGGTATTGGTACCCTGCTCACCAGCCTTACCGATAGCTCCGGTACCTATGATGATAAGCGTACCATATCATGGGTGAGCGTTATTCTGTTCTTTATCGTAGCGCTCACTACGTCGTTCTGTTGGCCTTATCCATGGTTGATGGGCGCGGTGCTGTTCATCTTCTGCGTAAGTTTTTCGATGCTGACCGCCTTGGGTAACCGGTTCTCGATGGTTGGCACCACAGCTATCGCGCTTTGCGTGTTCATCAGCGGCTTGCGACCGGAGGATGGCTTTCAGTTCAGTGCGTACATCCTGGTTGGTGGAGTATTCTATTACGTGGTGAGCTTACTACAAGCCTGGCTGTGGCCGTTCAGGTCGTTAAGGCAAGCGGTAGCAGAGTGTATCATGGCTACGGCATCTTATATGAAGGCCCGTACAGCGTTCTACGATCATAATATCCCGCTTGATGAGTGCTATCACAACATCATTCCGCTGCACACCCTGGTAAGCGAACGGCAGGAAAATGTACGGGACCTGCTACTGCGCGACCGGCTGGCCATGCGGCCTGATAACAGCAAAGGACAACAAATGCTGCGCATAGCCATGCAGGTGATCGATCTTTATGAGCACATTACCACGGTGCATTTCGATTATCAGCACTTCAGACAGGCCTTTGGCGTGACCGGTGCGCTCGAGATCGTGAGCCGGTTGATCGAGATCATGTCCATTGAGTTGGAACAGGCCGGGCATGCTTTTTATTTGAACAAGCCGCTTGTGCAGGATCAGCATACCAAGGAGGTTGCCTATTTAGAGAGCCGGCTCAACTATGTGATCCAGCATGAAGATGTATCCAACCAGTTGCTGTTGACCGAGCTGCACCGCAACATCAAAGACATTAGTGGCCGCATTACCCAACTGAGGGCCATGCTTGCCGGGAGCAGCCAACGTCAAGAGGTTGAGGGTGGTGAGCCGCCCGTATACCAGGACTTTTTGACCTACCGCCCGCAGAGCATCGATCAGCTCAAACTTCATTTTAACTTGCGCTCACCTATATTAAGGTTCGCGTTGCGGTTAGCGGTGGCCTGCGTGTTCGCTTTTTGCTTGGGCCGTATACTGCCACTGGGGAAGTATAGCTATTGGATCATGCTGACCGTGGTAGTGATCATGAAGCCGGCCTATAGCATCACCCGTCAGCGCAATAAGCAGCGCCTGATCGGGACGCTTATAGGGGTGGGTATGGGGTTGCTGCTGCTGGCGCTCATCCATAATACGGTGGTGTTGCTGGTCATTGCACTAGTTTTCCTGCTGGGCTTTTTCACTTTCGCCAGGAGCCGCTATGCCTTGAGCGTGATGTTCATTACGCCCATGGTGATGCTTTGCCTGCACATTTACAGCGGCAGGCAAACCTTGTTCATCCTCGAAAGAGTGTACGATACACTGATCGGTTGTGGCATAGCCTTGGCCGCCTCGTACCTGTTCCCGGTTTGGGAGCATTGGGGGATCACCAATTACATCCGCGAGGTGATCAGAGCCAACTATGCTTACCTCGAGAACCTGCAACAACGCATCTCCGGTAAGCGTACCGACCATCACACCTACAAACTCATCCGTAAGAACGTTTATACCAAATTGGCCGATCTTTCGGCCGCCTTCCAGCGGGCCATGCTGGAGCCCGACCGCACACGGGTATCGGTAGAGGATATGCAACGCTTCCAGGCATTGAACCACCAATTGTACGGTACGGTGGCGTCCCTATCGTCTAATGGCGATCTTGACCAGCAGGTCCAGCCTGCACATTTACGATCGGTGAACGATGCGCTAAGCAGGTTAAAGTTAGGCATCGATGCGGAGTACCCGCTGGTCATAGTCCCGGTCGAAGGTCATCTGACCGACGCCGTTCCCGCTAACGAGGCCCCTCAAGGCAATTTGACGCAACAATTCAACAGCATTTTAGCTACGGCCACGCAGTTGGAAGAGCTGTCTGTCAGGCTGCAAATGCTGAAGGTTTAAGTTCACAAAGTATATTCTGAAGTTAAGAAGCGGTTAAGTGACCGCTTTTTTTGTGCGCTATGATGTGCAAAATTTAATGTCATATCCGGCAACTATCAGTGTGAACTTAACGTTAATTAATCGTTACCTTAGTATAACCAATTTGTAAAGCCTAATGAAGGCGCTTGTATTCATCGGAATGATCCTGTTGTTATGTGCTGCGGATTTGGCTCATGCACAAGGCCATGCTGTGCACGTTAAATTGGAGCTTTACAACGACATTTTCGAGGCAGACGCCGACGTTGCGATGCTGCCTGCATTGGACCGGCCGGTGAATAAGCGCACCATCAGCGCCTTTTATGATATGGTGAATGAGGCTAATTACCAACCGCTGATCAATGCGCTTGCAGCTTACCAAAAAAAGCATCAATTGAACGATTGGCTGTATTACCAGCTCATCCGCCGTGTGGCCCAGCAATTAGCCCCCAAACAGAATGATTACGACCGGTATACCCTTTACAAATGGTTCCTGATGGTACGCTCGGGGTATGATGCAAGGTTGGCGTTGGCCAATAATAAGCTTATTTTTTATGTGTATAACGATGAGGACATCAGCGATATACCTTTCTTTATGATCGATGGTAAAAAGTACATGTGCCTTAATTACCATGATCATCCCAATACCGACCTGCACCAGGAGCCCCCTTATCCGGTCAACATCAAAGTGCCGGATGCTGATAGGGCTTTTTCGTACGAGGTGACCCGTATGCCTGACTTTGAGCCTTCAGGGTATTTTGATAAGGAACTGGCCTTTGTATATCAGAACAAGACCTACAGCTTCAAGATCAAGCTCAACAGGCAGGTAGACAGCTTGTTCACTAATTATCCTGGGGTAGATTTCAAGACCTATTTCAACATACCGCTCACCCGCGAGACCTATAGTTCACTGATACCACTGTTAAAGAAGAACGTGGCGGGCATGAGCCAGACCAAAGGTGTTGACTACCTGATGCGTTTTACCCGTTACGCCTTTTTATACGAGAACGATGAACAGAATTTCGGTAAGGAAAAGCGCATGTCGCCGGAAGAAACGCTGTTCAATCAGTATAGTGATTGTGATGACCGGGCAGCCCTGTTCTTTTACCTCGTGAAGGAGATATACGACCTGCCTATGATCGCTATGCTGTATCCAACCCATATCACCATGGCCGTGCAATTCAATAAGCCGGTGGGGCGGTCGGTCATTTACCAGGGAAAGGCCTATTCGGTTTGTGAACCTACTTTGCAGCCCGATGATCTGCCTATCGGGCAGCTATCGCCTAAATACCAAAAGCAGCCTTATCAGGTGGTTTACCATTACGAGCCAGCCCGTACACTTCCGGGTCAGGCGGGCGCTCGGCAGTAGGGTAGCGGCTGTATGGATCATTGCCAAATTCGTAAAACCGACGAATCTCAGATCTTTTAGGTTTATCGCCGTGCTTTGCAAGTGTTACATTCGGTGTTACATTTCACATATGGTGTTACATTTGGTGTTACATTCTTGAAAAATGTGGTTTTTTCTGGAAAAAGTTGGGTTTTTACGAATTTCGTAATGCTGAAAAGTGGGGAAAGTTGGGGAATTTTGTTACACCGATGAAACACCTGTAACGCTTGAATTTTTAAAAATCGTGAGCGCTTATCCCACTGATCAGTGCAAATAAAAAGGCCGCTCTTTGGTTAAAAGGGCGGCCTTGCTTTTATTATACCGATCGGCTTAGTGGGCCGGATCGATCAATGGTTTTTCGTCGATGTGCTTGTCGGCTTTTTTACCGAACAGGCGGTTCTTTAAATTGACACGGATCAGGTACATACATGGTACCACGATCAGGGTGATCACGGTGGCAAAACCTAAACCGAAGATCATGGTCCAGGCCAGCGGACCCCAGAACGCCACGTTATCACCACCGAAGTGGATGTGTGGTTCAAAGCTGGTGAACAGGCCAACAAAGTCGATGTTGAAACCTACCGCCAGTGGGATCAGACCCATGATGGCCGCTGTTGCGGTAAGTAATACCGGCGTCATACGGGTATGACCCGCCTCAACCACGGCATCATGTACGCTGGTTCCCTGCTCGATCAGCATATCCGTAAACTCCACCAGCAATATACCGTTACGTACCACCACACCGGCAAGGGCAATGATACCGATACCTGTCATTACGATGGCCATTGTCATACCAAATAAACTCACACCCAGCAATACACCGATGATACTGAAGAATATCTCGGAGATGATGATCAGCGTTTTACCGATCGAGTTGAACTGGATCATCAAAATGATCAGGATCAAACCGAACGAGGTAAGCAATGCGCCACCCAAAAAGGTAACGGCCTCCATCTGATCTTCCTGGCCACCGCCCTGGCGTATGATCACGTTGTCGGGCTTTTTAAAGTTGCCAATGGCGGTCAGTATGGCCGCGTTCACCTCATTAGCGTTATATGGTTTGATCACGTTAGAGCCCAGGGTAAGTACCCGGCGCTGCTGCTTGCGTTTAATGTTACTAAAGGTGTTGGTGTACCTTACATCGGCAAAGGCCGATACCGGTACCTGGCGTATTGCGCCGCCCATACCCATATCGCGGTAGGTCACCTTCATGTTGCGCAGCTCGTTCAGGTTACTGCGTTGTTGCTCCAGTGCACGAACCTGTATCTTGTAATCATCCTCTTTGGTGTTACGGAAGTTGGCCGCAGGTGCACCAAATACTGCGGTCTGCAAGGTTTGGGTCAGGGTTTGGGTGCTTACGCCCTCACGGTTGGCACGCTCGCGATCAATATCGAATACGATCTCGGGCTTGTCGTTCTGCACGTCGGCCACCAGGTTCTCAATACCCGGTATATTCTGTTTATCCAAATAGGTCTTGAGGCGGTTACCGGTGCGTACCAGCGTATCCAGGTTATCGCCAATGATCTCGATACTGATATCCTTTTGTACCGGCGGGCCGCTTGATTCTTGGGCTACCGATATTTTCACGCCTGGCGCTATGCCTTGTATACCTTTACGGATGTTGGCTAAAATGAGCTTGGTATCCTTACCCTCACGTTCGCTAAATTCTTTGAACGCAACGGTCACCTTACCTTTATTTTGGTAGTCACCCTGATCCTCATCCTGAGGGTCGGTAACGCTCTTGGTCACGTTGGAGATGATGGAGGATACGATGTCCTTATCAGGCTCCACGATGTTGGCCACGCGTTGCTCTACCTTTTGGGTCACCTCGTTAGTGGTGGCCTGGTCGGTGCCTATAGGCATGGTGATGTATACGTAAGCAAAGTTAGGATCGCCCGATGGGAAGAACTCAGGGGTTTTGCCCAATACGCTATTGATCACCAAGGCCACGATGAACAGACCTAAAGTACCCAGCAACACTGTGATCGGGCGGCGTACCGCACGCTCCAGCCATTTGGCGTACCAGTTTTGAAAGCGCGGCCATACGTTCTTCTGGAACCTGTCAATGATCTTGAGCAGGAAGAAGTGGTTCACCAGGTACAGGATGATGATCAGCACCATGAAGTTGCCTAATCCAAAGTTGATCAAGTATGAGATCACGGTGGCAATGGCCAAGTAGATCAGTGCGCGTTTGGTCGGTTTGTCAAACTTAGGGTTCTCGTGCTCGCCGTCATGGTGCGGCTTCATAAAGTCCACGGCAAATACAGGGTTCATGATGTAGGCCACTACTAACGACGCCAATAAGGTGATGATCAGCGTGATCGGCAGGAAGAACATGAACTTACCAATGATACTGTTCCAGAACGCCAATGGCACGAAGGGCGCCAGGGTTGTCATGGTACCCGAGAATACCGGCAGGAACACCTCACCGGCGGCCATTTTAGCGGCCTCTTTGATCGGTACTTTACCGTTGGCAAATATCCGGTGCGTGTTTTCGATCACCACAATGGCATCATCCACCACGATACCCAGCGCCAGCAGGAACGAGAAAAGCACGATCATATTGAGCGTAAAGCCAATGGCCGGCATGATCAGGAAGGCGATAAAGCATGATAGTGGTACCGATAGCGCCACAAATATGGCGTTGGTGGTACCCATAAAGAACATCAGGATCACGGTCACCAATATGAAACCGATAATGATGGTGTTGATCAGGTCATTCAGCGTGGTGCGGGTCTTGTCGCTCTGGTCACCGGTAACAGTAATATTCAAGCCTTTAGGGAACACGGTGCGTTGTTTTTCCTTGATCAGGGCATTGATCTTGTCTGAGGCCTCGATCAGGTTCTCGCCGGCACGTTTACTCACGTTAAGGGTGATCACATTTTTGAACTTGCTTTGCTCGGGCGTTTTCAAACGCGCGTAGCTTTCCTGCTCCAAAAATGAATCCTTCACCTCGGCAATATCGCGCAGGTAAACCGCTTGTCCTTTAGGGTTGCGGATCACCATGGCGGCCACCTCATCGGCGTTCTTAAAGTCCTTTTTAATGTCGATGGCACGGCGTACACCATCTGTTTTGATGGTACCGGCCGATGACAGGATGTTCTCGTTACCCACGGCCTGCGCAATATCGCCAAAGCTGATCTGGGCAGCGGCCATCTTGTTCACATCAACGTTGATCTGGATCTCGGGCGTTAAGGCACCGATCTCGTCAACTTTCGATATCTCTTTGAATCCTTCGATCTCGTCCTTCAGCAGGTCGGCATATTCCTTCAGTTTCTTTAGGTCATAATCGCCCGAAAGGTTCACGTAAAGGATCGGAAGATCGGCCACGTTAATGTCAGATATCACGGGCTCTTTAAAGTTAGGGTCATTTTGCGGAAGGTCTTGCTTGGCCTTGTCTACCGCATCCTGAACATCGATCTTGGCATCTTTGGTCTTGATGTTCTGCTGGAACTCGGCCGTGATGATCGATACGTTCTGCACCGAGTTCGAGGTCACCTTTTTTAAGCCTTTCAGCGATTTCAGTTTCTTCTCGATCTGGCGCGTTACCAGGTTCTCCACGTTCTGCGGCGATTGGCCCAGGAACGTAGTGGTCACAAATATCTTGGGTACGGCAATGTCAGGAAAATTTTCCTTGGGCAGGTTGTTGTAGCTGATCAAACCCAGTATGGTGATCAGGAACATCAGCACATATATGGCCGTTTTGTTATCAATGGCCCAACTCGATGGGCCAAATTCTTTTTTTACATCTTTCATATATAGCGATATGATGGAGGTCGTTTACGTTGAACAGATCAGTTGGCCGGTTGCGATACCTTTACTTTATCGCCATCCTCAACGTCGGCAATGCCTTCGGTGATCAGCTGGTCGCCTTGTTTAAGGCCCGACAGGATCTCGGTCTGTCCGCCGTAGGTAACACCGGCTTTGATGTTCACTTTTTTGGCGGTACCGTTTTCGTTGATGTACACAAAGTCACCATCCTCTGACCTTTGGATCGCTTTTACCGGGATCACCACGGCATTGGCCTTATTGTAGTCGGCGATCTTGATGATGGCCGTCATGTTAGGGCGCAGGGTGCGGCGGGTAGGTAATTTGATCTCGACCGCAAAGCTGCGTGAGGTAGGGTCGATGGCCTTGGCAGCAAAGGTAACGCGGGTGGTCAGCGAGTCGTTAGCATCAGGGATCAGGATCTTGACCATGTTGCCGGTGTTCACGCTGGCCGAGTATGATTCAGGCACATCGGCCTTTACCTTTAAGTTATCCGCATTAACGATGCGGATACCGGTTTGACCGGGCTGAGCCACCTGGCCCAGTTTGAGATCCATTTGGTCGATAGTGCCGCTGATGGGCGACACGATGCGGTATTGGCTGGCTTGCTGACGCAATGAGGCCAAAGCCTTTTCGCTGGCCTGCAAAGTGGTTTGTGCTTGCAGGTACTGTACCTCTGTACCGATCTTTTGATCCCAAAGGGCTTTTTGGCGGTTGTACAAGGTGCGGTTAAGTGATACCTGCGCTTCAGACTGAGCAATGCTTTGTTTGAGCACATTGTTGTCCAACTGAGCCAGTACCTGTCCGCGGCTTACATGCTGGCCCACCCGCGCTTTAATGGCGATGATGGTACCCGGAGCCTGCGGATAGGCGGTCACGTTATCCTGTGCATCAATCTTACCCTGCAACTGAACGTAGTTCACAAAAGAGCCGGTCTTTACTTCGGCCACGCCCACTTCAACAGCGGCTGTCGAGTCGGTGGTGCCCACCTCGGCCTGTAACTTGGTGATCTTGCTGTTCAGCTCGGCCTGCTGTTTCTTCAGGTCGGCCAGCTCAGCTTTTTTGTCTTTAGGCTTGTTATTGCAAGCTGCCAGCACGATCAATGCGGGGATATATATCAGTTTTTTCATTGCTTATGGTATGGATATGAGGTTATGGTTATGATATTACTGGATGCGTCCGTATGCTTTTTCGAGTTCAACTTTATATACCAGCGCCTGGTAAAGGCCCTGTATGTATTTGTTATCGGCGTCCTCGAGGTTGGTTTGCGCCTGGGTCACTTCAATGCTGGAACCAACACCTTGCTGGTACTTGATCTTGGATACGCGCAGCACCTCTTTGGCCAGATCCTGGTTCTTACGCTGGCTGTTGAGCGTTTGCAAACCGTTATAGAAGTTGATGCGTGCTGCATTGGCCTGCAGGCTCAAGGCATCTTTCAGCCGGTCGCGGTCGTTCTTTGATTTTTGTACCGTGATCTGGGTTTGGCGCAGCTGGTTCAAACGCTGGCCACCGCTAAAGATCGGCACGTTAAGGCGTAAGCCAATGTAGCTTGCTGGGAAGTTGCTGCTGTACAAGCCGCTGAAGTTGTTGTTCTGGTACGATGAGGTAAGGTTACCAAATGCGTTCAGCGTTGGGTAGAAGCGAGCTTTGCTGCGCTTTACATCGTACTCGTTCAGTTTTACCTGCGTCTCAAAGATATTGTACTCTATACGGTTGCGGTAAAATGTGGTATCGGTGTTCAGGTCGGCAGCGGTCTCCTCCATCTTCACGTCAGATAGCTTGTCCTTCAGCACCAGTTGCTCCTCGATAGGCATACCCATCTGAAACTTTAAGAGCTGATAGTTAAGGGCAAGCAGGCGCAGCGTGTTCTCGCGTCGGGTCTGGAGGTCATTGTATTGGTAGGCTAAACGGTCAACGTCTATCTTCTCTACAAACCCTTGTTTATTTTGGGCAGTGGTTTGATCCAGTTGCTGTTTCAGCTGGGCCAGGTTGGCATCCAGCAATTTGATCTGCTCATCGCTCACCAGTACCTGGTAGTAAGCCTTGGTCACGTTCACATTAGCATCTATACGGCTGCGTTTGTAGTTGCGTACGAACAACTCCTTGTAGGTATTACGTGCCTGCAAGCCTACAAAGTAGCTGGCATCGAACAGGATCTGGTTCACATCCAACGTAAGGTTCGACAGGTATTTTACCCCGAACTTTACCGGTATGAACGAGCCCGGCTGACCGATGAACTCGCCCGGGATAAGTGTGGTAGGGATCTTCAGGTAGTCTTGTATGCTGGCGCCACCATTGATCTGCGGAAGGCCACCACCTACGATCTCTTTAACGCGGTACTCGGCGCTCTTGACATCCAAATTGGCGTTCACCACGGTGTCTTGATGCTCGTACGCGTAGTTGATACACTCTTGTAAGCTAAAGGTGTAGATCTGGCCTGGGGTAGGGGCAGGCCGCGCAGTTTGTTGCGGTTGACCCTGCGCGAATAGCAAGGCTGGAAAACAACTGAACAGTAGGATCGCTGCTGTTAGTTCGCGGATATTCATATAATGATAGAGTTAGTGTTGCTTAGTGATATATGTCGTAACATCATGTTGATATGTCAACTATTATTCAAATTTTAGATCCATGCTGTTGATGTGTTCAGTGCACTTGTCCAGCAGCTCGGTCAGGATCAGTTTTTCGGCTACCGATAGGTTCGAGAACATCATGTTATCCATCAGCCCGATCTCTTCGTGCAGCTGCTTTGCCAGCTTCTGGCCGGCCTCGGTCAGGTTCACCAGCTTCTTACGTTTGTCTACCGTATCGGGTTGCACCTTCAAAAAACCCGCTGCCACTAATGAAGCTACGGTTCTGAGCACTGATGACTTATCCCGCTCCAACTCGTCGGCAATGTCCTGCTGCGAGTGCGGGCCTTCGTAAAACAGCACCATCAGCACAGGGATCTGTTCCACCTGTATGTTCATCCCTTCTTTAGAGAACCTTTTGTTCGACTTGTTACCGATCACTTTGTAAATGTGAAAGATCTTGAACAAGAGGAGGTCGGTCTTTACATCACACTTTTCCACGCCGCAAAAGTATCAATAATGGTTGATATGTCAACTATTATTTTAAAATTTATGCATGCTTATCGCGCTCTTAACATTGCGTTGATATATCATTAATATATCGGTATGATAAATTGAGCAAAAACGGTAGGAGGCTTGACCGTGCCCTATGTATATATGATATCGTTCAGGGGGCGTACGACATTTTATTTTGACGCAATATTATTTATCAAATATTATGTAGTTTTAAAGGCTGCTTTGCCTCAGGCGATCGCGGCATCCCCAATTAAACTATTGAAGCAGTGAAGAGGCTATCGGGCTTGTGTCTTTTATTGTTGTTATTGCTATGCGTGGCCATCACTGCCCAGGCACAAATAACCACCAACCAGGGTACCGAATTCTGGACCGCCTGGATGATGCATAGTAACGGCGTTACCGGCAGTGGCTCCAGCAGCATGAACCTTTACATCACCGGCGATGTGGCCACAACCGGCACCGTCAGCACCGCCGATGGTACTTTTACCGCCAACTTCACGGTAACACCGAACACCATCACCACCGTTGCCATTGACCCATCGGCGTATTTAAGCGGACAGGCGCAGTTCAATAAGGGTATCCATATCCAATCCAAAAAACCGATCGTGGTATATGCACATATTTATGCCAGCAACCGGTCGGGGGCCACGCTGGTATTGCCTGTGGCTTCGCTCACCAATGATTATTATGCCATTAGCTACCGGCAAAAAGCCCAGGCGGCGTCTATAGGTACTACCGGGTCTGTACCCGTATATTCCACGGTCTGCGTGATCGCTGCGGAGGATGCCACCACAGTAGAGATCACACCCAGTGCTACTTTAGTGGATGGCTCACCGAAGGGCCAGGTCAAGACCATTACCCTGCAAAAAGGAGAGTTGTACCAGGCGTTGTCGTCTACCGATCTTACGGGCACGAGGGTGCGCTCGGTAAGTACCAGCTCTGGCACTTGTAAGCGTATAGCGGTGTACTCGGGCAGCAGCTTCATGACCCTGGGCGATACCGGTAACTCGGGCGATAACTTTTTCCAGCAAAATTACCCTACCGTGGTTTGGGGCCTCAGCTATATCACGGCGCCGCTGGCCACCAGAGCGTACGACTATATCCGCATCGTGACCAGCGACCCGGCCGCCAACGTTACCGTGAACGGCGTGGTGCTGGATAAGACGCTCCTGACCAACAACTTTTATTACGAATTACCCAAGATCGCCACCCCGCAGGTGATCACCGCCGATAAGCCCATCCAGGTAGCACAGTATGCCGTGACCCAGGGCAACGGCAACACAACAGTAGGCGATCCCGAGATGATCTACCTCAGCCCTATCGAGCAGGGGTTGGATCATGTGACCCTGTACTCGCCGGGGGTGTTCAGCATCGCGCAAAGCTATATCAACGTGATCTTAGCTACCAGTGCGGTGTCATCATTCACGGTAGATGGGGTGGCTTACACCAATTTTACACCTATAGCAGGTTCCAATTATTCATATGCGCAGGTGCCGGTGAGTTCTAACGCCACGCACCTGATCAGGGCCAGTACCACTTTCAATGCCATTGCTTATGGCTTCGGCAACTTTGAATCGTACGGCTATGCGGCAGGTACCAACCTGAGCAACTTGTCGGAGTTCATTGCGTTGAGTGGTACCAGTAGCGGGCCAACGCAGATCAGCGGTTGTACCGGCATTCCATATTACCTGGAACTTACTGTGCCGTATCAGCCCACCAAGATCGTATGGGATCCTAATGATGGCAGCGTACCGGTAACTCAAACCAACCCCAAATACAGTACTACCACCACTAAAGACGACGGCACGGTGCTGTATACCTACGTTTTCTCACGCACGGTGACCTATCCGGCCGGCAACTATACGGCTTCGGCTACAGTGACCGTACCGGTGATCACCAATAGCAGTTGTGGTGCCGAAAAGCAGATCAGCTTCAACTTTAACATTGCCGAATATCCGGTGGCCAACTTTACGCCGCCAGTAGGCAATTGTGCAGGTAGTACCGTATCCTTTGCTGATGCCTCGGATGCGGTGGGTAACGTGATCAGCAAGTATGTATGGGATTTTGGCGACCCTAACGCCACAGCGGCCAATCCCAACACGTCCACCTTGAAAGATCCTCAACACACGTATACCGTTGGCGGCCGCGATTACAACGTTAAACTTACCGTAGTGAACCAGAACGGTTGCGAATCGGCCACGGTGACCAAGGTGATACATGTGACGGCCAACCCATCGGCCAACTTCAAATACCTGTCGCCGTCGTGTGGGGGTAAGGAGGTCACTTTTAATGATCTGTCGGTGCCTAATGAGGGTGCGATCACCCAGTGGGTATGGAACTTTGGCGATGGCACCCCTGAGCAGACCATGACCACCAACGCCGCGTTCACTCATGTTTTTGCAGATGTAAAAACCTACGCCGTGACCCTGAAGGTGACCACCGATAAAGGTTGTACCAGTACTGTGTACACCGGCAACGTGGTGGTGAATCCTAACCCGGTGGTGGATTTTTTGTTACCGGAGGCGTGTTTAGTAGATGTGGCCCGCTTTACCAACATCAGCACCATTGCCGATGGCAGTGAGAGCCAGTTCACCTATGAATGGGATTTTGGTGATGGCAGCAAGGCAACCACCGCCAACGGGTCACATAAGTACAGCACGGCAGGTAACTTTATTGTGAAGCTGAAGGTGACCTCTAAGGATGGCTGCTCTACCGAGACCAGCAAGACCTTCGCACTGAACGGTGCTTTCCCGGTCACTAAATTTGTGATACCTGACCAGATCTGCAGCAGCGATGACCTGGTGATCCAAGATCAGAGCACGGTGGACCCGGGAAAGATCGTGCGGTATGATATCTATTATGACTACGACCGTCACCCGACCGAATTCATTCAGTACGATAAGGACCATACCGCCATACCTGACGATAAACGTTTTGTCCATGATTATGGCTTTAGCACCACACCGGCTTATAATGACTATCACATCCGCATTTTAGTGTATTCGGGTAATTCGGCCAGTTGCCAGGCGGTTTATGATAAGCCTGCAGTAAGGGTGTACGCCAATCCTGATGTGGTGCTTGACCCACCCACCAGCGTTTGCCAAAGCGACCCGGCCTTTACCATTACCGGCACCACCACATTTGCAGGTACCGGTGTGTTCAGTGGTGGCGGCATAGCGGCCAATGGCACGTTCGACCCTAAGGTGGCCGGGCCGGGCGATCACACCATCACTTATGTGTTCACATCAGCCGAGGGTGGTTGTACCTACACCAAGGTGTTCACCATTAAAGTGCTGCCGGTACCGGTGATCAACGGCAACCGCGAGCTGGTGATCCTGGCAGGCGGGCAGATCACGCTGGAACCATCGGTAGTATCGGTGAACCGCACGCCACTTACCTACAGCTGGACGCCGCGCACCGGTCTTAATGACCCTTCATCGCCTAACCCGGTAGCCAGCCCAACTACCGATACGCGATATGTACTCACGGTGCAGTCGCCAGATAAATGCCCTTCCACCGCAGTATTTACTGTTAAGGTATTGCAGCAACCCAATGTATATAATACTTTTACACCTAACAATGATGGCCGTAACGATACCTGGGTGATCGAGCACATCGATAGCTACCCTAAAGCCACGGTGGAGATATTTGACCGCAACGGCGACAAGGTATTCAACTCCATAGGCTACCCCGTACCGTGGGACGGACGCTACAGGGGTAAGGATCTTCCGGTGGGTGCTTATTATTATATTATCGACCCCAAAAATGGCCGCGCGGTCATGAGCGGGTGGGTCACCATTGTACGATGAATTTATGAAACGACCTATACTTACCTTATCACTTTTAATGGCGTGCTGGTGCCTTGCTTTGGCGCAGCAAAAGCCTCAGTATACGCAATACATGTTCAATAATTACCTGCTTAACCCTGCGGTGAGCGGTATAGAGAATTATACGGATATGCGTGCCGGCTACCGCAGCCAGTGGACAGGCCTTGAAGGTGCGCCAGTGACCAGCTACCTGTCGGTCAATATGCCTTTAGGTGATCGCTTTTTATACGGCGACCCCATGAGCATGCAGGGCGAGAATCAAAACCCACTGAGCCGTTTGGCCACGCAGGATTATATGGCGGCCGAGCCACACCACGGCGTAGGCATCATAGCCATGACCGATCGCGCAGGCCCTATCAATCAAACCAGTATCAACGGTACTTATGCTTACCATCTGGGCCTCACCAGCAAGCTCAACCTATCGGTAGGGGTATCGGCCGGCATCAACCGCATCACGTTGGATGTAAGCCAGGTAAAGTTGGAGAACCCCGACGATCCGGCCATTTACAATGGTAACAATAGCCAATACCGGCCTGATGTGGGTATGGGTGTTTGGGCATACTCAGGCCAGTACTACTTTGGCGTATCGGTGCAGCAGCTCATCAAACAAACGATCACCTTTGGCGATCGCTCGGTTTATAACCAGGGCAAAACGGTGCCACACTACTTTTTTACCGGTGGTGTAAAGGTGTTCCTGGATGATGACATCACTTTGCTGCCTTCGGCGTTGTTTAAGCTGGTGAGCCCGGCTCCGGCAAGCTTCGATATTAACTTAAAGCTGGCCTTCAGCAATAAATTTTGGGTGGGCGGGTCGTACCGTCATAACGATGCTAAATCGGCCATGCTGGGTTTGAACCTGAGCAAGGTGATCAACTTGGGCTATGCGTATGATTTTACCAGCTCCAACCTGCGTACGGTGAGCAATGGCACGCACGAGATAGTGCTGGCCATTTTGTTCAACAACCGCTACAATGTGAGCAGCGCGCAACGTAGCTGGTAAATATTAGCGCACAATGCAGCTGGTAAATTTTTAACGTAAATATTGTCCTTGGTGCCGGTCAAACCGTAAATTGCGGTACTTACATCACACCTTACATGGCATCTACACCCGATCATAAGCTGATCATATACCAGTTACTGCCGCGCTTGTTCGGCAATACCAACACCAATAACAAATTCTACGGCAGCATTGAAGAGAACGGTTGCGGCAAGTTCAACGATATTACCTGTACCGCTTTAAAAGCCATCAAGGATATGGGTTTTACCCATATCTGGTACACCGGGGTGATCGAGCATGCTACCATGACCGACCATACGGCCTACGGCATCAAGCGCGATGATCCAGATGTGGTGAAAGGCCGTGCCGGTTCGCCATATGCCATTAAGGACTTTTATGATGTAGCGCCCGACCTGGCCGTGAGCATACCTGACCGTATGGCCGAATTTGAAGCGCTGATCGCCCGCACTCATCAGCAGGGCATGAAGGTGCTCATTGATCTGGTGCCCAACCACGTGGCGCGCACCTATGCCTCAGATGTGAAGCCCGACGGCGTACGCGATATCGGTGAGGATGATGATGTGACCAAAGCCTTTAGCCCTACCAACGATCTGTACTATATCCCCGGCCAGCGCTTTACCGTGCCACAAGGTTATGATCCCGGCGGACCGGAGTTCGTTGACCCGTTAAAAGATGGTCAGTTCGACGAGTATCCGGCCAAGGGAACAGGCGATGATGTTTTTACGCCAAGTCCATCGGTCAACAACTGGTTCGAAACGGTAAAGCTCAATTATGGTGTCGACTTTAATGGCGGCTACCATTGCCATTTCGACCCGGTGCCGCCTTTGTGGAATAAGATCCTGCATATCCTGAGCTATTGGGCGGACAAAGGCGTTGAGGGCTTCAGATGCGATATGGTGGAATACGTGCCTACTGAGTTTTGGGCATGGCTTATCCCGCAGATGAAGGAGCGCTACCCTGGTATCATCTTCATTGGCGAGGCCTATCGCACGGGTGAGTACCGTAATTACCTGTTCCATGGTCAATTTGACTATCTGTATGACAAGGTGGGCCTGTACGATGCCCTGAAGCGGCTGATCCGCGATGAGCATGGCGCCAGCACCTGGCAGATCAATGCTGTGTGGAACCACGATAGCCAGGGTATAGATGAGCGGATGCTGCGCTTTTTGGAGAACCATGATGAACAGCGCATCGCCTCGCCTTACTTCGCGGGTGACGCTTGGCTGGCCATACCGGCTATGATCGTGACGGCCACATTGAACACTGGACCGGTAATGATCTATTTTGGCCAGGAAGTGGGAGAACCCGCAGCCGGCGCCCAAGGTTTTAGCGGCGATGATGGACGCACCTCTATTTTTGACTACTGCCCTGTACCCGAACACCAGAAATGGTTGAACGATGGCCAATGCGACGGAGGCCGGCTATCGGAAGATCAGCAGCAGCTGCGTTCATTTTACCGTACGCTGCTGAACGTAACGACTAAGCATGAGGCCATTACCCATGGTAGCTTTTACGAGCTGATGATGGCCAACGAACGGGAGTGGGGCTTTGACGATAAGCTTTACCTGTACCTGCGATACACCGATCAGCAACGTTTATTGATCGCCGTGAACTTTAGCCGCCACGAGCGCAACTTCAATATCAGGATACCGGCCGATCTGCTTCAGCAATGGGGCTTGAACGGTGCCATCGAGCTCACCGATCTGCTGACCGGTAAGTTGATCAGCACTGCTGATATCAATGGTGGCGTGGCGGCGGTGCTACCAGCGTCGGGCGGGTTAATACTCCAATTTTGAGTGGTGGGCAATGGTGGCGTGGCTTTTGCAACAACGAAGGCAAAAACATCAAATACCATGAAAAAAGGAGACACCGTACACTGGGAGTGGGGCAAATCGGAAGCCGAAGGAAAGATCGAGGCTAAGCACACCAGCACCGTAGAAAAAAAGACCAAAGGTACCACCGTAAAACGCAAGGCCAGCAAAGATGAGCCTGCTTACGAGATCAAACAAGACAACGGCACTAAAGTGATCAAATCAGAAAGCGAACTGAAAAAGGGCGGAAAGAAATAGCCCGATCTTGGTAAGAGCAAAGACCCAAGATGCAAGAGCCAGGACCTTTGAAAGGACATCCTGGCTCTTGTCTTTTTATCTTTTAACTCTTGTGTCTTGCTTCTTATATCTTGTCTCTCAACTTGCCTCTATCTCTTAATATAAACCTCGCCTTTGTAAGGGCTTATGGTGTCGTAAAAATCGTACCCGGCCACGTGCATCAGGTAATAGGTCATGATATCGCACCAGCAGATCTCGTCATGAAACATGGGTACCTTAGGGAATTTGCCTTCCTGGCGGCTTTCTTCCTTGTTATAATTGTACTCTCCATCATGCTCCTTGATCCAGTCCCTGAACCGGTCAAATTCGGCAGGCTCAGAGAACACGATCTTGAAATGGGTGTCTTCCTTGACCTCTTTCAGGTCGTCATTCAAATAATGGTGGTATTTATGCCGGTGACGGATGATCTTAGCGGTGTTCATAGGTAGTGTAAGTTTAATACCCTAACACCGTACCTACTGTTAAGTTTGATAACGTTATGGGCGAAATATTAGCAGTGGGGCAGGACAATAACGTTGCCCGATCATACGCCTTAAGGTCGCTATAGCCACAAGCATGGAAGCCCGTGATTTCAACAAAAAATCCTTACCTTCACGCCTTCGAAAAAAACATTACTCGAGAACACGAATATGAAACTGTTAGAAGGAAAGACCGCGCTTATCACCGGTGCATCGAAAGGGATTGGTCGTAAAATAGCCGAGAAATTTGCCGAGCACGGCGCTAATGTGGCTTTTACCTATTTGTCATCAGTAGAAAAAGGGCAGGCCCTTGAGCAGGAATTACAAGCTTACGGCACCCAGGTAAAAGGTTATCGTTCCGACGCTTCTAAGTTCGACGAGGCCGATAAGCTGATCAACGATATCGTAGCCGATATGGGCAAGCTCGACATCGTGGTGAACAACGCCGGTATCACCAAGGACGGCCTTCTGATGCGTATGACCGAAGACCAGTGGGACGAGGTGATCGACGTGAACCTGAAATCGATATTCAACATCACTAAGGCTGCTTCACGTATCATGATGAAAGCACGTCAGGGTGTGTTCATCAACATGAGCTCGGTAGTGGGTGTAAAAGGTAATCCGGGTCAATCGAACTACGCGGCTTCAAAGGCCGGTATCATCGGCTTCACCAAGTCAGTGGCCAAAGAGCTGGGTTCGCGTAATATCCGCGCCAACGTAGTGGCCCCGGGCTTTATCAAAACTGAAATGACCGAGATCCTCGACCCTAAAGTGGTTGAAGGCTGGACCAACGATATCCCGCTTAAACGTGCCGGCGAGACCGATGATGTGGCCAATACTTGCGTATTCCTGGCTTCAGATATGAGCGCTTACATCACCGGCCAGGTATTGGGCGTTGATGGTGGTATGTAATTAGCAAGCACACTAACCGATACCATGAGCTAAAAAGTTCAGGTAAATAAGAAATAAACAGCATATTTGGGATACAAGTATGCTGTTTTTGTTTTCGGTCACCTGGGGTACGGTTTCGGGCTGGTATATACCATTATGTGTGTTGCTGGGTGTGCTGTACGCATGGCTGCTCTACCGCGACCCGGTGATCCTGGATAACCGTATGCGCTGGCTGCTGGCCGCCCTGCGCGCTGTGGCGGTGAGTCTGGTCGGCTTCCTGCTTGTATCGCCGCTGATCCGCACGGTCAACTATGAACCGCAAAAGCCGCTGGTAATCATCGCGCAGGACAATTCTACGTCCATTAAGGCCTTTAAGCCTAAGGGTTTCGATCTGCCTAAGTTCCATCAGCAACTGGCGTCATTGAAAGCGCACTTGGGTGATCAGTATGATGTTCGTGAATTCCACTTTGACCGTGACCTTCAGCAAGGGCTCTCATCTGCCTATAACGGCGACCGCACCGACATTGCCTCAGCGTTGACCCAATTAAAAGAGCAGTACGCTGGACAGAACATTGGCGCCATCGTGCTGGCCACCGACGGCCTTTACGACCACGGCGCCGACCCTCGGTATGTGGCGCGCGACCTCAAGACCAACATCTATACCGTAGCTCTGGGCGATACCATTCCACGCCGCGACCTCGTTGTTGGCAACGTGAACTATAACCGTACCGCATTTTTAGGGAATGATATGATCCTGGAAGTGTTGGTAGAAGCCTATCAAAGCAGAGGAGAGACCATGCGGCTTACTGTAGCTGAGGATGGTCGCAAAGTGTTCACGCAAAGCATACCGGTAAATGATAACAGCTTCCGTAAAGTGGTGCCGGTCAAGGTCAGCGCCGATAAAAAGGGTATCCACCGCTTCACGATAGGGCTGGCCCCGGCCGTTAATGAGCTCACACTTAAAAATAACACTGAGACCGTCTACATAGAAGTACTGGATGCCCGGCAAAAGATACTGCTGGTATATGATGCTGCCCACCCTGATATCGGCGTGGTCAAAACGCTGGTAGAGCATGACCGTAACTTTGAACTTAAAGCGGTTGCCCTCGATAAGCTATCGACCGTTAAACTACCCGACTATGGACTGCTGATGCTGTATCAGGTGACCGCCGGCGATAACCTGGCGCTCAAGAACTATGTTGCCCAAAGCAAGGTGCCTGTTTGGTACATGGCTGGTGCGCGCTCCAACCTGGACGACCTGAACCAGGAACAGAACACCATCCGTATCATTGGTGGCCGTGCCGATGTGCAGGAGGAGTTCGCCGTACCGGTCAAAGATTTCTCGCTGTTCACCTTGTCTGATTCTACGCTGAAGAGGCTCGAACGCTTCCCGCCGCTGATGGCGCCGTTCGGTAATTATGGTTCGGCGCCCGGTGCATCGGTGTTATTGAAGCAACGCATCGGCAGCGTGAGCACTACTTACCCTTTGCTGGCCTTTAACGAGGTGAATGGTCGCCGTACCGCCACCCTGACCGGTGAGGGCATATGGCGCTGGAACCTGGCCGAATTTCAAGAGCACAACGACCACCTGGCGCTGGAAGAACTATTTGGCCAAAGCATACAGTACCTTACGGCCAATACTAACCGTCAGCGCTTCCGGGTATACCCTGCTCATAATGTTTTTGATGAAGGGGACGACGTTATCCTCAACGCCGAGCTTTATAATGATGCCTTGCAGTTGGTCAACACGCCCGATGTGAGCGTAGATATTCGTAATGAGAAAGGCAAAAGTTATGGGTTCCTGTTCACCCGCACGGGACAGAGCTACCAACTTAATGCGGGTGCCTTGCCTGTAGGCGAATATAGCTTTAAAGCCAACAGCGTATTGGGTAAGCAGCGCTTCAATGCTGCCGGCAAGTTCACCATTAAGCCGCTCGACCTGGAAAGCAGGCAAAGTACCGCTGATCACGCCCTGCTGTATGACATGGCCAAACGTTCAGGCGCACAAATGCTGCAACCCTCTCAATTAGGAAAGCTGGTAGATCTGATACGGCATAATGACAACATCAAGACCATCGTGTATGATGATGAACATTACAGTGACCTCATTAACAATAAATGGCTTTTTGGGCTGATCTTGATACTGTTAAGCGTCGAATGGTTCTTGCGTAAGCGGGAAGGGGAGGTGTAGGTAGGAGAGCTATCTATCAGGATAGCACAGCAAATTGATCAGGCCGCGAGTTCAAGGCATTTATTCACCGTGCCGATCAGGTCATCAATGTCAAATGGTTTGGCGATCACGGCATCGCAGCCAAAGCTGTAAAAATCAACATTGGTACTGTAAGCCGAAAAGATGATGACCGGTATCCTGTGCAGCACCTTGTGCGATTTGAACATACGGCAAATGTCACCACCGTTAGCGTCAAGCAGCTTGTAATCCAAAATGATCAGATCAGGTAAGTACGACTCGGCCAATGCAACGATGTTCACACTCGTCGACGTGCTTTTTACTTCGAAGCGCTCATAGGTGAGCACCTCGTGCACGATCTCGAGGATGTCCATATTGTCATCAAGTACTAATATCTTTTTAAGCATAAAAAGTTTGTTGACCTGGTATGCAGGAGCAGCGGCTAATGGCGCTTACTGAACAGAGGCTGGCAGCTACGCAATAGTAATGGTGTTGGGCTAATATAGAGATGAAAGGGCTTAACTAAGGCAAACATACGAAAATATTTTCACCTTGGGAGTGTACAGAGTTCCGTAGGTCAAGTTAGTGCAGCGAAGGGTACCGCAACTAAGCCATCGAGCGTTGTTCTTGCAATAAGTTGTTGATCTTATTCACCAACTCTTTCATTTCGAATGGCTTTGCTAAAAAATCATCAGCGCCTGCCTCCATGGCCGAGCCTTTGATATCGGTACTGGCCGATAACATGAGCACAGGCATGTGCCGTGTATCGTCATTGGCCTTTAGTGCTTTGCAAATGGTGCGACCATCGCAGCCCGACATCCATATATCCAGGAGCAGCAGGTCGGGGAGTTGATCATCCAGTTCGAGCACATCATTACCGTTGTATGTACTTGATACCTCGTAGCCATGTAGATCGAGGATCATCTCGACCGCATCAACGATACCCGGATCGTCGTCAGCGATCATTATCCGTTTCGGCAGATCTTTCATTTGATATGAGCAAACTTAATTATTTGTTCATTCAGTTAAAAGGTTCTCCTAAAAATATTTGTTGCAACCGCTATCGAACTGATAGGACGCCGGGTTACTTCACAATGCTTTGACCCGAACTTAGCGGCAGTGCGAAGTAAAAGATCGAGCCCTCTCCCGGTACTGAGCTGAGCCATATGCGCCCACCCTCACCTTTAATGATCTCAGCCGTAATGTATAGGCCCAATCCTAACCCCGGGAAGGTATGTTGGTTGCTGCCGCTTACCCGGTAAAACTGGTCAAACACCTTTGGCTGTTTATCAGCACTAATGCCGATGCCATGGTCCTGTACCGATATGATGGCCTCAGTATCGGTCATGGAGCTGCTTATGGTCACGCTATGGGCAGACGGAGAGTATTTGATCGCGTTGGTGATCAGGTTGGTCAGTACCTGCCTGATGCGGTCGGCATCGGCGTGCACGGGTGCAGTGGAATGGAGGTCGGTGATCAGTTGATGTTTATGAGCGGTGCGTTGCAGGTCCTCGCAAACTTCCAGTACCAGGTCATTAAGATCAAAGTGGCGATCATGGAACTGCAAACGGCCCGACTGGATCTTGGTCACATCGAGCAGGTCGTTGATAAGCGAACTCAGGCGATCGATCTGGCTGTTCATTTTGCTCAGCATAAGCGCCTTTTTATCGTCCACCTCGCGCTCGAACATGGTCTGCAATACTTGGGCATAGGCTTTTACACTGGTGACTGGGGTCTTAAGCTCATGACTGGCCACACCTATAAATTCGTCCTTTTGCTGCTGCAGATGCATTTGTTCGCTAATGTCCACGCAAGCGCCTATATAACCTTTAAAGCCGCCGTCCACATGGTATTGCGGGTGGCCGGTACACACGATCCAGCGCCGGGTGCCATCGGTATGTTGTATCCTGAACTGGCTTTCATGGAACACGCGTTGAGTAAAGTCGTTAACGAAACGTTCGCCAGCCAATGCTCGGTCATCGGCCACTACAGCCTCTACCCATCCCTGGCCAAGGTGCTCGTCAAAAGATCTGCCTGTCCAGTTGAGCCAAATATCGTTAACGTAGGTGATGCTGCCTTCGGCGTCGGTCATCCATAAGGCCGCGGGCGATGCCGTGGTAATGGCCCTGAACAGCTCTTCGTTATCGATCAGAGCTTTTTGAGCGGCCAGTTCGGGGCGCATGTCGCGCACTACCGACGCTGAACCCAAAGGCTGGCCTGTTGAAGTGTCGCGTAACAGCAGAGTGGTCACAAAACAGGGGATCGCTTCGCCCGTGTTGGTGTTGCGGAACATCAATTCGCCCGACCATCGGTCGTCGGTCAATAAGGCGGGATCCACCACCTGCCTGACACGGTCAAGCTCAGCTTCCATCAAATAGGCTGCGCGCTTACGGGTATCTTCGTGCAGTACTTTGATGTCAAGCATACGGCGACCAGCCTCGTTAAGGTAGGTAAGGTCGCCACTCTTATCCATCAGGCTGATCATGTCCGTACTGTTCTCGATCAGCCAAAGCAGCTTTCGTTGCTCTTGTTTGGCCTCGGCCTCAGCGGTTATATCTTGTACAATGCCCGAAAGGTATACGGGGTCATTCTGGTCATCGTATGTATATTTACCCAATACACGCACCCAATGAATGGAGGCGTCCTTCCAAACGTAGCGCGCCTCAAAGTCCAGGCTGCCGCTGCTTACGGCCAGTTCGTAGGCTTTGCGGCGCACGATCACGTCGTCGGGGTGAATATGTTTAATGAACTCGTCACGCTCAAGGCCAAGTTCCGTCTTACCGGTGAGCACCCTGGTAAAAAGTGGGGTATAAGTGATATCTTTTGAGGGAAGATGGATAAAATAGCTGCCGGCGTCAATGTTCTCGAGCGCTAATTGGGTGAGTTGCTCAGCCGAGCGCAGCCGCTCGTCGGCACTGATCTGTGCACCAATATCCATGGCTATCCCTGAGAATCGGTAGGGCTCACCTTTTTCATTGAAGTAAGCTTTTCCTTTGCAGTGCAGCCAGCGCAATTTATTGTCATCGGCGCCAATGGTGCGAAAGCGCACATCATACACACCGCCAGATGATATATCAAGTGCGTTCCTAACCGCCTTATCTACCACCGCCCGATCTTGAGGGTGCATATACCGCAACACCTGATCATACGAGGCGGTATCAGCACGGTTAAAGCCATATAGTTCTTTGGTGCGGTCGTCCCACGTAATGCTCTTATTAGTGACGTCGAGGTCCCAGGTACCAATGCCGGCGGCTTTGAGCGAAAAGGCAAGTTGCGCCTCCACATCAACGATCTGCTTTCGGGCCAAAACCAGCTCGGTAACGTTAGTGGCCGTATTAAGGATGCCCCAAACCTGGCCATCAGTAGTTAAAAGCGGCTTGTAGGTGAAGTTGTAATACCGCTCGACCGGCCTGCCATCAATGATAAGTGTAGCCGGGTCTTGTTTGGCCTCATAGGCTATGCCGCTGCGGTACACATCGTCCAGCAGTTGATGAAAAGGTTGACCTTCAAGTTCAGGTAGTGCCGCCTTTAGGGTCTGTCCAAGTACTGAAGTATCCTTGCCCCACGCACCATATATCATAGCCTTATTGGCTATATGGATACGCATCTCAGGGCCCACATAAAGCGCTATAGGTGTAGGCGATTCTTCGATCAGGGCCCGCAAAGCGGCAACGTCATTTTCAAGGTGGTCCATGCTCAGGTAACAAATCTACATTTTTGCCCCGATCTATAGCACGCTGTTATGACCCATTTTTGGTTCGGGTCAAAACTTGCTTACAACCTAAGACAGTAATGTACGATACCTAGAAAAGGGAGAACTGAGTGGTACTAAAAGCTGGGACGGTATTCGTGACAGAGACCTCGTTACCCAGTTCATTGCTGACCTTGAATACTGGGCTTTCCTCATAGCGTGAGGCCACTGTAACGTGGGTGCGGCCGGCATGGGCAGCAAAAAGTTCGAGTGCCAGTTTGGGGCAGTTATTATCCTTAGAGAGGTGAGCCAGTAGCAGGTGGCTCATAAAATGAGGCTTATGGTCAATGAAAAGATCAAGCGCCTGTTTGTTCGACAAGTGGCCCCTTCCGCCGGTTATGCGCCGTTTTAGATGGTATGGGTATCGGCCGGTGGCCAGCATCTGTTCGTCATAGTTAGCCTCTAAAAAGGCGGCATGACATTGTTTAAAATAAGTCACCAGGTGTGCGCAAGGTACGCCTATGTCGGTAAATACGCCTACCCGCACCTGGCCATTGCTCACTAAAAAGCTATGTGGTTCGGCAGCGTCATGATATTTGGGAAAAGCAGTGACCGACAGGTCGCCGATCCGTATGGCCTCATGCCCCCTGAACGGTCGCACCAGTTCGCGCTGCAAGAACAGCTTGCCATACTGCATAGTGGCCGACGTGATATACACCGGTAGCTGGTATTTTTTGGAGAGCACCTCGAGTCCACGAATATGGTCGCTATGCTCGTGCGAAATAAAAATGGCCTTTACCTTTTGCATGTTCAAGCCCAGGCGTAGCATGCGGCGCTCGGTCTCGCGGCATGATAGTCCGGCATCAACCAATATGGCCTCCCGGTGGTTGCCAACATAGTAGCAGTTGCCGTTACTGCCTGAGTTGAGTGAAGCGATATAAAGTGCCATGTAACTTACAAATTAACCGCTTTTTATTCAAAAAAGTACGTCAAAGCCGGAAGAAGCCACACATATATTTTAGTGATCGCTGTGGGCGTGCTGTAACTATCTCTAAAAATATTAGTAAATAATGTAGCGATCGATCATCTTTGTATCCAAGAACATCTGCACTTTATGTACCACCACATTCAAGATTTTTTGGCCGATTGGAAGCTCGCGGCCGAGAACACCGCAAAGATATTTGCAAACATCACCGAGGAAACAAAGGCCGAAAAGATAGCGCCCAATATTCGCACGCTGGAGCGTTTGGCGTGGCACATCACGCAAACGATCACCGAGATGGGTAGCCGTGCCGGCATCTTTGATCATGACGCCTTAGAGGATCAGCCTATCCCAGCGACCTTTTCCGAGATAGCGGCTACACATGCCCGCTATAATGCTTTATTGGCCGATGCCGTTTACTCGCGTTGGACCGATGCCAGCCTGACCGATCGTGTGCAAATGTACACCGAGGAATGGACCAAGGGAGTGGTACTGTCCGTTCTGGTATCGCATGAGGCGCATCACCGCAGCCAAATGACCATTATCATGCGCATGCTGGGGTTGATGGTACCCGGTCTGTATGGCCCATCGGCCGAGGAATGGGCGGCCTACGGCATGCCTGCTATGGCGTGACCAGTTCGGCCGTAGAGGTCATGGCCAGTGCTTTAAGGCGACGCTCGCGGGCCCGGTCCCTGAACATGAATTTTTGAAGTTTATTGGTTAGGTAGGCCGTACCCGAACCTACGATCATACCACATAATACATCGGTAGGATAGTGGGCACCACGATACATGCGTGAATAGGCCGTAGCACCCGCAAAGGCAAAGCTTGGCGCGATCACGTACCATTTAGGATAAGCCATACTTACTGATGTGGCCACCGCAAAAACGGTAGAGGTATGCCCCGAAGGAAAAGAATAATCAGTTGGAGAGGTGTTGCCTTGTAGTTCCACCCTGTCGGCCCAGGTCACGAATGGGCGCTGGCGCTGGATGGTCTTTTTCATATACATGGTGAGTACGGTGTTACCGGCCAGTGCCATGCCTGTTGTGAAAGCGGTTTGCTTTAATTTTTGATCATGTGTGGCCAACCCCACAGCCATTAAAGCCACCGGCGTAGCTGCCGACATGTAAATGGCCCGGTCAGACATGAACTTCCAGGCGGCGTTCTCTGATGAGGCATTGTTAGGGTTGAACTTATTCAACAAGGCGATATCCAGGTTTTGAGCCTTAGTTATCACGGTGCTCAAGATCAGCAACAAAAGCAGTAATCGTCTTTCTTTCATCAACAGGTCAATAATTAGGGGGATCGGTCATATCATAACTCCCAAAACGCATTTATATTTTGTTAGCCGCTTTATCCATTTCGATCACGCGCAACAAATGGTGCGGCTTTGGGAAGTACTGATGAGGTGTTGTACGGAATCTCTCCTAAGTTTGTTTTTGTGAACTTTAAGTTAATTAAAGACCGTGGTCATATCAATGTCTAATTTTTTTTAGCAACACCGGCGGCTTGCTCAACACAGATCCGTATGTTGAATGTTATAACGCTTAGCTTAACTTTGCCTAAGCTGCCCACACTCTTTTATGCATAAAATATCTTACCCGCGCGCTGTACTTTCTTTATCGCTTTTGTCACTCGGTTTCGCTCAGCAACTGGCTACGGCGCAATCAAAACCCGACAGTATCGTGATCAGGGCAGGTGCCCGTTATGATAGCGTGGGGGCCTTACACCGCATCTTACTGGGCGAGAATTACCGCAAAGAATGGGCAGCGCCTGTAAAAGTGCGGGTTTTGGACCTCAGCAAAGAAAAGGGCGGCCTCAAGATCGAGCAAAAAGGTGGCGGTATGCAAACCAAGTCTTTACGGCTGGTGGATCCTACTGGGCATGAGTGGGTGCTGCGTTCGGTGCAAAAATTTCCTGAACGTATCTTGCCTCCGGCACTGCGCGCCGGCCTGACCAAAGTGATCATTGATGACCAGGTGACCACCGGCAATCCATTTGCTGCGCTTACCGTGCCACCCATGGCCGAAGTGCTTGGTGTACCGCATTCTAACCCCGAGATCGTTTATATAGGTGATGACCCTGCGTTAGGTAAATACCGTAAAGACCTGCGCAACGATGTTTACCTTTTTGAAGAACGCGAGCCACTGGAAAGTGAGGACACCGACAATACCCACAAGGTTCAAAAAAAGCTACGTGAGGATAATGATGTTCGGATAGATGCCAAAATGGCCCTGCGCGCCCGCATATTGGATATGATCATTGGCGACTGGGACCGTCATGATGATCAGTGGCGCTGGGATAAGGATAAAAGCAAGAAAGAGACCGTTTACACAGCCGTACCGCGCGACCGTGACCAGGTATACTACAAAACCTCAGGCATACTGCCTTGGATCGTGGCGCATCAATGGTTAAAGGCCAAATTTCAGCCCTTCAAACCGGAGATACGCGATATCAAGACCTGGAACCTGAACGGCATGTACTTCGATCGTTACTTTTTGGCCGAGATGGACGAAAAGGACTGGAAAGAGCAGATCGCCTACGTACAGAGCCACCTTACTGATGAAGTTATCACCAAGGCCATGCACCGCATGCCGCCGGGTGTGTTCGCCATATCGGGTGAGGAGCTGATCAGGACCGTGAAAGCCCGCCGTGACAATATGAGCAAGCAGGGGATGGATTACTACCGTTTCCTGTCGGCCCAGGTAGATGTGGCGGCGAGTGCCAAGAACGAGCAGATCAAGGTGGCACTCAAAGACAGCGGCAAGGTGAAACTCACCATCAGCAATATCAAAAAGGATAATAGCGTTGGCCGGGATGTTTTCGAGCGCACCTTTGATCCTAAGGTGACCAAAGAGGTGCGTGTTTATGGCTACGGCGGTGGCGACCGTTTTAAAGTGACCGGCAGCGGCAGCAGCCCGATCAAGTTCAGATTGGTAGGTGCGCCGGGTGTAGATACCTTTACGGTAGCTAAGGAGGTTGATGATAAACGTAACCTGTACATCTACGACCGGTCTGACGAGGCCAACGTGTTGCCTTCACGAAAGCAGGCCAAGATCCATACCGCTGCCGATACCAGCGTGACCTATTACGACCGCAAGAACTACCAGTACGACCGCCCGCAACCGATCGTGTTCGCCAGATATAATAACGATTACGGCGTGATCCTGACCGGTGGGTTCGCCTATACCAAATATGGTTTCCGCAAGGCGCCATATGATTGGCGCCAGGAATTGTTGGTGGATTATGCTTTCGGCCGTAAATCATGGCGCATCCATTACAACGGCGACTTTAAGCAAGCCGTTGGTAATAATGACATCATGATCCACTTTACCTCGCGCGGTCCTGATAATATCAGCAACTTCTTTGGCATCGGCAACAACACCGTGTTCCAAAAGGATAGCGAGTGGATCAAGTTCTTCCGCAACCGTTACGATTATCTGTATGGCGATGCACGCCTTGCCCACACCTACGGCAAAGTGAAATTGAGCGCAGGTGTTACCGGTCAATACTACCATGCATATCAAGGCGATAATGACAACCGCTACTTACAAGTATATGATAAGCTGAACCCGGGCGAGCAGGTGTTCAGCAATAAAACATTCGCGGGTTTGATCGCCGGTGCCGAGATAGATACGCGTAATAACCTGCTCATGCCTACAAAGGGTGTGTACTTTGAGACCACCGTACGCGGCTTGCAGCAATTGAATCAGGACAATGCCCGTTACGGCCAATTATTAAGTGAGTTCAGTTTCTATTGGGACGCCCGCCGCGACTCTACTTTCGTGCTTGCTACGCGTTTTGGTGGTGGTACCACATTAGGTGATCCGGAGTTCTTCCAGCAACTGAAATTGGGCGGATCCGACAATTTGAGAGGCTTCCGTACCTGGCGTTTCACCGGCCGCAGCATGCTTTACAACAATGTGGAAGCACGCATCAAGTTATTTGATTTCAACTCGTACCTATTTCCGGGCCGTTTGGGTTTGATCGCCTTTAATGATATCGGCCGTGTATGGTCGCCCGGCGAATCATCCTCCCAATGGCATGATGGTTATGGCGGTGGCTTTTACCTGATCCCTGCTCAGTTGCTGTTGATCCAGGCTACGCTGGCACGCTCGCACGAGGGCAAGTTCGTGTACGTGAACCTGGGTTACCGTTTCTAACGGTGGACCGAGTAATTGTTGGTCAATTATCGTTCAGGATATCTACACACTTCTTTTGCAGTGGCTTCAAGCGGGCAGGTAGCTGGTTGAATGCCGCTGCATCGCCAATGTTGGTGTACAGTTGTTTGATCAGCTGTAGATTTTCGTCATAGGGGTCGCAGGCCTGTACCTTTTCTAAATGAGGAAGCGCCTTTTTTGCCATGGCAATGTATTCGGCACGTAGCTTTTGATAATTGGCTGCATCGCCTTTACTGGCGTTCAGTTTATTGGTGAGCTCTTTAGCTTGATCAAGGTACAGGTGCCCCAAAGCCAGGTGAGCCACATAATAATCGGGCTCGGCAGCGATCACCTTTTCATATAACGGCCGGGCCTTGTCAAATTGTTGGGTATCCTCATACAGCTTGGCCAAACTATTATAGAAGGGGATCTGTGTTTTGGCAGGCAATTGGTTGGCGACAGGCAAGATCTGCAAGGCCAAATTCAAGGCTGATGCTGTATGACCCTGAAGCCGTTCCAGGTTCATGTCGGTATATTTATTGTAAACACTATCTGCCTTTTGCGCATACGCCGATAGCGAGCCGGCAATGAGCAGCAGGGCTGTGAGCAGTTGCCGGGGGATGGTCAGTAGGGTAGATGTTCTCATTTTCAAGAGCTAAACTACACATTCAACGCCATTCCGTCTTACATCTTATCGATCATCTCACAACTCTTTCCCCATTTATCGGCTCAAAAACATATCTTTGCTCATGCCTGAAAAAATTCTTATTCTCGATTTCGGCTCACAGTTCACCCAACTTATAGCGCGCCGCGTACGAGAGCTCAATATCTATTGCGAGATCCACCCCTTCAACAATTTTCCTGACATCGACAGCACCATCAAAGGTATCATCCTTTCTGGTAGCCCTTACTCGGTAAGGCAGGAAGATGCCCCGCAGTTCGACTTTGCCCCTTACCATGGTAAAATGCCTATACTGGGTGTTTGCTACGGTGCGCAATATCTGGCGCAGCATAACGGCGGCGAGGTGTTACCATCTAACACCCGCGAATACGGCCGGGCCAATCTTCAATACATCGAGCAGGAGAACCCATTGTTCAAGGACGTACCTATGAATTCGCAGGTGTGGATGTCGCACGGTGATACGATCACCAACGTGGCCGATACCTTCGAGATTATTGCTAGCACCGATAGCGTGCGCGTGGCGGCCTACCATATCAAAGGCTCGCAAACCTACGGTATACAGTTCCACCCGGAGGTTACGCACAGCCTTGACGGTAAACAACTATTAAAAAACTTTTTAGTAGATATATGTGGATGCCACCAGGATTGGACATCCGAATCATTCATTGATACCACTATTGCCGGTTTGAAAGAAAAACTGGGCGATGACAAGGTGGTGTTAGGGCTTTCAGGCGGTGTCGATTCATCAGTGGCAGCCGTGCTGTTGCACCAGGCCATCGGCAAGAACCTGTATTGCATATTTGTTGATAACGGGTTGTTGCGTAAGGATGAGTTCGAGTCGGTATTGGATTCGTACAAGCACATGGGCCTTAACGTGATCGGTGTTGATGCTAAACAACGTTTTTACGATGCGTTGCAAGGCTTAAGCGACCCTGAGAAAAAACGTAAAGCTATCGGCCGCGTGTTCATCGAAGTGTTTGATGATGAAGCTCATAAGGTGCAAGATGTTAAATGGTTAGGACAGGGCACCATTTACCCTGACGTGATCGAGTCGGTATCGGTAAAGGGTCCGTCGGCCACCATCAAATCACACCATAACGTGGGCGGATTGCCTGATTTTATGAAGCTGAAAGTGGTTGAGCCGTTGAACACCCTGTTCAAGGATGAGGTTCGCCGTGTAGGTAAGGCTTTAGGCATCGATGATAATATTTTAGGCCGTCACCCATTCCCGGGGCCAGGTTTGGCTATCAGGATATTAGGCGAGGTAACGCCTGAAAAGGTGGACATACTGCAACAAGCCGATGCTATTTATATCAACAATTTACGCCAGGCCGGTGTTTACGATAAGGTTTGGCAGGCCGGCACCATTTACTTGCCGGTACAGTCGGTAGGGGTAATGGGCGATGAGCGTACTTACGAGAACGTAGTATGTTTACGTGCCGTAGAATCGTTGGACGGTATGACCGCCGACTGGTGCCATTTACCATATGATCTGCTTGCCAAGATCAGCAACGAGATCATTAACAACGTAAAAGGCATTAACCGGGTAGTATATGACATTAGCTCGAAACCACCGGCTACTATTGAGTGGGAATAAAAAACTTTGGCTGCTGGCGCTGGTGATCATCAGCGCCTGCTCGCCAAAAGTACGTACCGTGGGCCGTACAGGCCCATCGGCTAATGGAACGCCCACACAGCCGGTCAAGCCACAAGCTACTACTCCGGCCACTACCAAACCGGCTACAACGGTCGAGCATGCTCGTGTGTCCAACATCTCGTTGTTGTTACCGTTCGGCCTTGATAACCTCAATTCGGTAAAAGGTTATAATGCGGCCGACCTCAAAAAAGCCAATATAGCGGTAGATTATTACCAGGGCTTTAAACTGGCGCTTGATTCGCTTACTGCCAAAGGCTACAATTACAAGTTACAGGTATTTGATACGCGCGATGAGTTGGCTTACACGCATAGCTTATCCGTGAACCCATCGGTACGTAGCAGTGCGTTGATCGTTGGTCCTGTATTTCCCGAAGGGCTTAAAACTTTCATTGGTACACCGGCATCCTTGACCAGGCCGCTGGTATCGCCGTTGTCGCCAGCCTCGCCTGACGACCTGCACAGCGATAAGCTGATCACCGTGATGCCTCCATTGGAGTATCATGCCGCTGCGGCCGCTAAATTTGTGCATACACGCGTAAAGCCGCGCAAGGTGTTCATCCTGCTGTCGGGCTTTAGTGAAGATAAAAAGTTCATTACGCCATTCAAGCACAGTATGGATACGGTGAGCAAACGTAAGGTGCAGGTGGTATACTTTATCGTATCGCACGGCAGCCTGACCAAGTTGCTTCCGCAGCTGAACAACAAGGTCGAGAACGTCTTCATCGTTCCGGCGCAAAACAAGTCGTTCCTGACCGTTACCCTACGCTCACTGGATACCCTTTCAAGACATTATCCGGTAACTACGATCGGTCACCCTAATTGGGAAAAGCTGACCTTTTTGAAAGCAGACATTCTGCAGCGCATCAAAGCCCACATCACGTCAAGTGACCGTGTGAGCTACAGGCAGTCGGCCACCACAGCGTTCATACGCTCGTACCGCCGTTTTTATGGCAGCGAGCCATCGGCCTATGCTTACAAGGGTTTTGATGAGGCTATGTACTTTGGTGGGTTAGTGGCGCAAGAGGGTGACGCACTTTCTCATTTAGATCAATATCCTTACCAGGCATTGCATAACCGTTTCGATTTTGTGAGGAGGCCGGGCTTAGGATGGATAAATGCCCATGTGAATGTGCTCAAATACACTAACTTTGAGTTAAAACAGGTACAATGAAAGCCCTTAACCAGCTCAAGACCTTTCAACGCATACTGGCCGAGTACCCGGCCGATGTTCAACTGAATAAGTTCCTTCCAGGCTTTTTCAGGCAGAACAAGCAAATGGGCTCTACCGATCGTAAGGTGGCCAGCCGGTTAGTATATAACTACTTCCGCCTGGGTAACGCCCTGGCCGACCTGCCTGCCGAGGACCGCCTGATGGTGGCCGAGTTCCTGTGTAATACCCAAACCAACTCCTTCCTGCTGCATTTTAAGCCAGAGTGGGAGGCCTGTATACATTTCGACCTGCAGGAAAAACTGGATATGGTGAAAGCAGGCTATCCACAGTTCGACCTGCATGACGTTTATCCGCAGCACGGGCAACTGTCGCCCGCTATAGATAAAGAAGCTTTTTTGAGATCATTCTTTGTTCAGCCTGATCTTTTCATCAGGGTGCGTAAAGGCTTTGAGGCGCAGGTGAAGGCTACGCTTAGCCAGGCAGGAGTGACCTTTAAAGATGAAGGCCACAACTGTTTGACGTTACCTAACGGTACCAAGCTTGAGACCTTGTTCCCTAATCAGCACTGGTTCGAGGTGCAGGACCATTCTTCGCAACAGACCGCACGGTACTTCAGGCCGCAACGTTGGGAGAAATGGTGGGACGCCTGCGCCGCATCAGGCGGAAAGTCACTCTTGCTGCATGAGCAACAGGCCGACCTGAAGTTGGTGGTCTCTGACGTGAGGGAGAATATACTGGCCAACCTTGATGAACGCTTCAGGCAGGTGGGTTTGATGAAGTACCAGAAAAAGATACTGGACCTGACCCAAAATCCCGACTACCTGATGCATGATTATGCTTTTGACGGTATCATACTGGATGCGCCCTGCACCGGCTCTGGCACCTGGGGGCGTACCCCCGAGCTGATCACCCAATTTGATGGGCATCGCATCGCTTTTTTTCAGCGCCTGCAGCAAAGTATCGCCCGCAATGTGGCCAAATACCTTAGCCCCGGTAAGCCGCTCATTTATATCACCTGTTCGGCCTTCAAAGCAGAGAACGAGGACGCGGTCGACTATCTGACCGAAGAGTTAGGATTAGAGCTGGAAGAGATGCAGGTGTTGAAGGGTTATGAACACAAGGCCGATACCATGTTCGTTGCAAGATTGATAGCGCCGGATAAGCCAAAAAGTCTTAACGACCGATCAGTGGAGATGGAATAGTGTCCGCTCTTAGCTCTTGCCTCTCTTTTTTTACAGCCCGCTATTACTTCTGAATAGCTTGATGGCTATGGCCAATAGGATCACGCCAAACGCTTTACGCAGCACTCCCAAGCCCGTTTTGCCTAATAGTTGCTCCAACAGTTTCACGTTCTTGAGTACCACGTAAACGATCGCCGTATTGAGCATGATCGCTACTACGATGTTGATGGTGGCGTATTGTGATTTTAAGGATAGCAAGGTGGTCATGGTACCTGCACCAGCAATGAGAGGGAAGGCCAGCGGGACGATAGATACGGTAGCAGGGATGTGGTCGTCTTCCTTAAACACCTGTATACCCAAGATCATCTCCATGGCAATGATAAAGATCACCAATGAACCGGCAATGGCAAATGACGCTATGTCAAGACCAATGATCTTTAGCATCTCATCACCCACGAACAGGAACATCACCATGAGTACGAGGGCGGTCAGCGCAGCTTTTTCAGATTGAATATGGCCCGCACGTTGCCTCAGGTCGATAATGATGGGGATGGATCCCACGATATCGATAATGGCGAAAAGGATCATGGTCACAGACAGTACCTGCCTGGGGTCGAAGGCGTTCAGCATACATCAGTGAGCGTTTTGCTGCTCTTTGGTTCTCAGCCTAAAGGTAAGCAAAAGGCCAGTCAAAATAAAAAAGGCCGAAAGAAAGAACACCGCATGTATGGAAACGGCGGTGATCAAGCCTGCTGCTATGGGGCCAAGCGTTTGCCCTACCGAGGCATACGACTGGTTAACGCCCAGTATCTCGCCCTGGCGGTCATCGCTGTTGTGATCGGCTATAACGGCATTCAGCATAGGGTTACGTAGCCCGTTGAACAGGCCGTAAACGTAAATGCAAATGATGAACGGTATTAACGCGCTGGTGAATCCTGAGAGTGCCATGGCTATAGCACAAAGAGTGGTAGAAATGATCAGCACCGACGACCTTGAAGGAATGAGTTTATTGATCAGCGGTACAGCCAGTTGCATCAGGATGCCTGTTACGCCAAAGCCGGCATATAACAGCCCGATCTGCGCTGGCTTGATCTTCAACTCATCAACCGAAAAGGTTTGAAAACCGATGATCATCACGAACTGGGCCATGGTCAGCAAAAAGCCGGTGAACACCGCTGTGCCGATCACTGGGATCTTTAAAGCGGTGATCAGTGACGAGAAATTGAAGTTCTTGGGGCGGTCGCTTTTAGCGTCTGCTTTTGCCGCCTGGTCTTTGTTCTTTGAGGTGTCCTTCAGTAAAAAGATAGAGCATAAGGCGCCGATGAGGGCAATGTCCGCCGCAAAATAGAACGGTACCTGCATGCCCCAATTGCTTAATGAACCGCCAATGGCTGGCCCCAGCACAAAACCGAACCCGAAGGCTGAACTTAATATGCCGAATTTTTTAGCGCGGTCCTCGGAGGTGGAACTGTCAGACACCATGGCCTGCGCTACCGATATATTACCGCCGGTGATGCCGTCTAATATCCGCGCAGCAAAAAGCATCAACAGGTTCTGTGCAAAGGCGAATACCAAAAAAGAGATACAGGTGCCTACCAGGCTTATGGCCAATAGGGGTTTGCGTCCCCAACGGTCAGACAGGGCGCCCAGCAGGGGCGTGGCGAAGAACTGGGCAACGGAAAATGACGCTGTTAAGATGCCAATGGTTTGCTCGTTAAGGCCGAACTTTTTGCCATAGTCGTAAAGCAACGGCACAATGATGCCGAAGCCCATCGAGTTGATGACGCATATGAATACCAGTATCCATAGATTTTTGTCGGCTTTCATTGAGGTTGATAACGGTGTGCACGTTACTAAGGATCATTAACAAAAAAGGTTCTGCTTGCGGCAGAACCTTTTTTGTTATGTATGAAGGATGTTACTCAACGTAAGTAGGATTAGGTGGATCGAACGGGATACCGCTGTCACCGTGGCGCACCTTTGAATGTTTGATGCTATAGCCAAAGTAGATAACAAAACCGATAGCCAGCCAAACGATCAGTCGGGCCCAGTTCTCCCAGCCCTCGCTGGCGATCATTGACAAGCAAACTAACGCACCCAGCGGGCAAACGATCATGTAAGCCGGGGTCTTGAACGGACGCTCGATGTTAGGGTCGGTCTTGCGGAGGATAAAGATACCGATACATACTAATACGAAAGCGAACAGCGTACCTATACTCACCATATCGCCCACGATGCTATCAGGCACAAAACCTGCGAACAACGATACGAATACGAAGAATAACCACTGTGATTTGTATGGCGTGCGGTATACCGGGTGAAGTTTAGAGAACACTTTAGGTACCAGGCCGTCGGTGCTCATGGTGTAGAACACGCGGGTCTGGCCCATCAGCATCACCAGGATAACCGATGAGAAACCGGCCAGGATGGCCACTGTTACTAATTTAGCCAACCAGCCATATCCAGGCATGTGATTGCGTATAGCATATGATACTGAAGCTTCGCTACCTTGGGTCAGGAACTCTTTGTAAGAGGCCACACCGGTCAACACGTGCGAGAACAGGATGTATAAAGCGGTACAGATCACCAATGACACCAGGATACCCAGTGGCATATCTTTCTGTGGATTCTTAGCTTCTTGGGCAGCAGTTGAAACCGCATCAAAACCTATAAAGGCGAAGAATACGATACTGGCTCCACGCAATACCCCGAACCAGCCGTGATTACCAGCAGCGGCGTAGTCATGTATAGCACCGGTATTCAGTTTAACGGTACCGGCATCAGCAGGGATCATGTATGGGGTGTGGTTAGCCGGGTTGATGAACTGCCAGCCGAAGCCGATGATCAGCAACACGATGGCCACTTTAACGAACACGATGATGTTATTTACCAATGCCGACTCGGCCGTGCCACGGATCAGCAGCATGGTCAGTAATAAGATGATCAGGATAGCTGGAAGGTTAACGATACCATGCACGCCCAGATCCGACACCTGGAACGGCGAATGGCTCCACTCATAAGGTATGGTGAACCCGAAGAACGTATTGAGCAGATCGTTGAGATATTGCGACCAGCCTATGGCAACTGTTGCAGCACCCAAGGCATATTCCAATACGAGATCCCACCCGATGATCCAGGCGATGAACTCGCCCATGGTAGCGTATGAATAGGTGTAGGCACTACCCGCGATAGGGATCATACTGGCGAACTCAGCATAGCAAAGACCTGCCAGTGCGCAACCTATAGCAGCGATGATAAATGAAATGGTAACAGCCGGACCTGCGTTGCCACCGGCAGCTGCCGCTGTACGGACGAACAGACCCGCGCCAATGATAGCCCCGATACCCAATGCGATCAAGGCAACCGGCCCAAGGGTACGTTTTAAACTCTTATCCGACTCGACCGATGCAGCAAGCAACGACTTGATGGATTTTTTAATAAATAAACTCATGTTTTTTGAACAGTTGTATAGATTTGATCATGTTTATCCCTTCAAACCTAACCATTTTTATTGATAATCTAAAGGGTGGGGCGGGTAGCGTACAAACACAAGCCAAAATTGTTGCATTTCAGGTCATTAATTATCTGATATCCGCATTTTAGTCCTTCTGTGGACATCGTTAGCGAGCCTGAGAAGCTGATCTTTAGATAAAAGCTATCTCACAGCTCTTTCGTTGTATCGAAATAAGTTTGGAAGAGGACCGGCCGGCTGCTCAAGGCTTGGAGCATCTTGAACTGTTCGGTGTTCAAGAGATAGAAGTTTTAAACGCTGAATGGTAAAAGCCTGTGTAATAAAAACATTACATAATAAAGCTTGTTGACCGCTAAGATCCGTTAATATGAACAAACTTATATAATTGCCCATGATCCTTAAAGATGACCTGCCTTTCTATGCCCGCCTTGCCTTTGTACTGATCGGTGTTCTTGCTCTTGGATTCCTGATCATTTTAGGTAAAGAGCTGCTTGATCCGCTGATGTTCGGTTTCCTGTTCGCGATATTGCTGTTGCCGATAAGTAATTTTTTGGAACGTAAACTCAAATTGCCACGCAGTATGGCAGGTTTTGTTTCTATACTGTTGATGATATTGTTCATCAGCGGCATTGTTTATCTGGTAGGCACCCAAATTTCTAACCTTGCGCATGACTGGCCGCTCCTTAAGGAACAGATCAATAAGTCGGCCGTGGATATCCAGCTATGGGTACAACGTACCTTTCATGTCAATGTAGAAAAGCAGATGGTATATGTGAACGACACTACCGACAAACTGGTAGCATCGGGTACCACGGTAGTAGGTAGCACTTTCGGCGCGTTGTCCTCATTAGTGTTATTCTACTTGTTCATTACCATCTTTACCTTCCTGATCCTATTCTATCGCCGTTTACTATTCCGTTTTATCCTGTACGTATTCAGGGAAGAAGCTACACCTATCGTGCATAAAGTGGTCGAGAACATTCAACTGATTCTGCGTAAATACATCTTGGGTTTGTTGATCGAGATGCTGGTAGTTGCTGTGATCACCTGCGTAGCTTTTTGGATCATTGGTGTTAAATATGCGATGCTATTGGGTATCATCACCGCATTGTTCAATATTATCCCGTACGTGGGCATCTTTTCTGCCTTGCTGCTGAGTACGCTGATCACTTTTGCTACTGGTGCGGTAAGTAAGGCCGTGATAGTGGCCATAGTTGTGGTAGCCATTCACGCGATCGATGCCAACGTGGTATTGCCAATGGTAGTGGGCTCAAAAGTGCGTTTGAACGCGCTGATCACCTTTATCGGTATCGTACTGGGCGAGATGCTTTGGGGTTTATCAGGTATGTTCCTGTCTATTCCGGTGATCGCCATCTGCAAGATCATCTTCGACCATATCGAGGGTCTCCGGCCGTGGGGCTACCTATTAGGGGGCGATTATGAATACAACCGCGTAGCTCAGGAAGAAATGAAAACGGAGTGATCCCGTTGACATATAGTACAGAACAGCCACGAGGACACGGGTCCTCGTGGCTGTTTGCTTTAGTTGACTTTTAAAAAAGTCTAAAAGAGCAATTGCTTGCCCTGCTTCGGGAATACCAATTGTAACCCAAGTTCGTTTTGAGCTTTTAGCTGCCGTTGGATCATGAGTATCTTGCTTTGAGGTGGCTTTACGTGCGTTACCATTAGTTTAAAGCCTTTCATATTTCTAGCACCGGCATAGCCTGCCAGTACCTTCATTTCCTTGTTCAGCCAGTTAGGGGTCAGGTGGCCGAACAGGTTCTTATCCGGCTGCTGGTTAGGGAAGGACACCTCGATCAGCAGCGCTTTAAGCTTACCTGCTTTTACTATTGGTGCGATCGCTTTCCACAGGTTATTCAGGTTCTCGCTTTTCTCGATCTCGTCAGGGCCGGTATCACCCAGATATAAGAGATAGTTATCTTTACTGTTCACCAAAAACGCGGTGCTTTGCAAATTGGAATGGCTAAGCGGAAATGACCGGACCTTGAGAGAGGTATTCGGAACACTCACTTGTTGTCCTCCGGTCATCACCTCGTACTTGTACTTGTTCAGCTGTGGCTTTTCGCCCTCATTGGCAAAGTTGGCCCAGCTTTTCCAAGTGAAGTAGTAGTTCTTGAAAGCCTCGATGCAGTCGGCGTTGGCATAAATAGCTTTCGAGGTGTCCTCCGGCGAATTGATCACCAGGCCGCTCAAGTGATCCAAATGAGAGTGCGAGATAAAGTAAGCTTTGATCAGCCTGCGTTGTGCATCTTCAGGGGTACCATTCAATGCCTTGTTGGCAATGGCACGCTCCAAACCGTGATGTATGGTGCCGGCATCAAGGCAAATAAAGCGATCATCAGCAACGGGCGCCACCATATATGCCGAAAGGTCGCTTTCATCAACACCGCCCTTAACGCCTAACGGCACCACCTTGAATGAGGGAGACTGAGCGTTAGCCGCAGGTTGGGTCAGCGATATAATGGCCAGGCAGCAAACGATAGCGTAAAGCTTTTTCATGCCCTAAAGTTAACCATCGGTAATAAATTTATGCTATGGCGAACCATACCATCGTAAAAACCTAATTTTACGCCCGATATGAAAGCGATCAGATACATAGCCCGCTTTATGGTGAGGCTATTTTTCATAATGCTGCTGGCAGCCGGTGTGGCGCTTATACAATATAAGGACAAGATGCAGCACCTGGGCTACATTAACCTGTACCAGTGGCAAAATATATTCCCGCTGTTGCTAATGCTAAGCTTTATTGGTCTGCTGATCACCTGCACGGTCAAAAAGTTCCAATACACTGATCTCAACCTTTTGCTGATCGTTAATGCCGTGATGTTGATCATCTACGGTATGGCGGTGTTCTGGCGGGTATCTGCCGCAATAGGGTAGCGATCGATACTGCTTTCTACAATTCTTTAAAACATATAGGAGTGTATAGACGTGAATTATCTATGATCTCCTTGACACAGATAATGCTTCGGATATTGCTTGCCTGTTTAATGGGCAGCGTGATAGGTCTGGAGCGGCAACGCCGCGACTGGACCGCAGGCCTGCGTACCCACATGCTGGTTTGTATGGGTGCTGCATTGTTCATGCTCGTATCGATGCATGGTTTCACCGATGTTGTCGGTCAAAAAGGGATCGAGCTTGATCCGTCGCGCGTGGCCGCGCAGGTGGTGAGTGGTATTGGCTTCATTGGCGCAGGTACCATCATGTTCGTGCGGCAACAAGTGATCAAAGGACTGACCACCGCGGCCGGCCTTTGGACGGTAGCGGCGATCGGATTGGCGGTTGGCGGAGGCATGTACGGAGCTGCGGTATTGACCACTGTGTTGGCCCTCATCATACTGGCGCTGATCAAACCCCTGGAGCTACGATACTTTAAGGCAGGGCAAACCGACCAGATCCGGATAAGCATCCAACACGGGAACACACTGGTGGACCAATTAGACCCTTTACTGAAAGAACTTCACTTAGGCTATACTCACATCGACCTTAAAAAGGTTGAGGACGGTACCGATGAGATCAGCATCACGCTGGTCAAACAGGATGTCAAGAATGTGAACAAACTGCAAGTGTTACAACAGATTCGGGCACTCGATGGTGTTCAAAAGGCAGAGTTCATGCTGCAATAGCTATTTCAGCTCGTCCAGTACCTTGAACAGCTTTTGCCTTACCGCAGTGGTCGAACCTGTGTAATTGTTGATAATGGCCGAAAAGCATAGTTTACGTCCCTGGTGGGTCTGGTAACCGGCGTAGGCCACAACATCGGCAATGGTACCGCTTTTCATGTGCATATTGTTATACAAAGGCAAGCTTTCGTAAAAAACACCGAACCATGGCTGATCGGCCGCAGTGCGGAGTATCTGTGCCAGCGCGCTGGTAGTGATACGGTCGCCGGGCGACAGGCCGCTACCGTCATAAATGTTCAATGCAGCGCTGTCTATCCCCTTAGCTTGCCAAAAGCTTTTCACGGCAGACACGCCCCCTCTGGTCGATACCTTTTTACCGCTCCGCTGTGCAATGGTCTTGATCAACTGCTCCGCATAAAGGTTGATACTCTTTTTATTGAGCCAGTACACGATCTTTCCCAGGTCTGGCGAATTGATGGATGTGAGGGTCTTGCTCATGGCCGGCAAAGGCAGGTTGGCGGCTGTTAAGGTGGTCACTGATACCGGTTCCCCACTTATGGCAATGCCTATGCGCTTCAGGGTATCGCTTAAACGCCAGGCCGCATCGTAAGCCGGGTCGGTCATGGATACAGATATGCTTTTCTCGGCCTTATCGGTAGAGTAGGAGCCACGTACGTACATGTTCTTGGTACCCACAGGCACGTAGGCGTAAGAGTGGTCGCCCGTACCGGGCGCGCCGGTGGTCACCTCACTCCTAAAGTCGATGTAAGGCATGGCTGGCGAGGTGCCGATCACCTTTACAGGATTGCCAACGGTGCTGGTCTCGTATTTGATATCAAAAGTGTTCTCGCGCCAGCAAAGGGCCGATGCGCCTGCGCCGTAGTAATTACCCACATCCTGCCAGATCCAGCCGTCAGGAACGGCCTGCGTATCAAATAGCGAATCATCACCAATGATGCGCCCATTGATCTTTTTGATGCCGGCCTTCTTTAAAGCGGCCACCAGTTGGGTGAGAATATTATTTTCCTTGGTTTGTGGGTAGCGCCAGCTGGCCAGGGTAGGGTCGCCGCCACCTTTAATGATCACATCGCCATTAAGCGTTCCGGTGGCATCAATGGCGCCGCTATAGCCAAATAGGGTCTGAAATTTAAAATCGGCTCCAAGTACGTTGAATGCCGTGATCGAGGTTAACGTTTTCAGCGTCGATGCCGGTGCCAGCCCCACATTGGGGTGGGCGCTGAACACTTCCTTACCGGTCTCTGCATCCAACACCGTTAACGATATGGACGCATAGCGGCACTGGCTGTCCTGCTGTAGCCGGTCTAACGCGGTCTGTAAGTTCTTCTCCAGGCCTTGTGCCCGGGTAGTGGTTTGAAATATTAACGAACTAAGTACGATCAGGGACAGTATCCTCATGCTTGCTGCTGCTTTTTGAGATGTAATAAATAGGTATGCCTATCAGCACAATGATCAAACCCGGCCAGGTGTATTGTGGTTTGAATTTTATGAGTAAAATGCAAAAAGCTATACCCATGATCACATAAATGGCCGGTAATACCGGGTAGCCAAAAGCTTTGTAAGGGCGAGGAGCATCAGGGCTTTTAACGCGTAAGATGTAAATACCGATGATGGTAAGCACGTAAAATATCACCACCACAAAGGATATCATATCCAACAGGTCGCCATATTTACCGCTCAAGCACAATACGCTGGCCACCACACATTGTATCCACAAACCGAACTCGGGCACTTGGTTATCATTCAATTTAGCAGCTTTGCTGAAGAACAAGCCATCCTTAGCCATGGTATAATACACCCTTGCACCTGCCAGGATCAGGCCGTTATTACAGCCAAAGGTGGATATCATGATCATAACCGCAATGATCAACGTGCCGACGTTACCGAATATGACGGTTGAAGCCGCTACGGCCACGCGGTCCTTTTCGGCTGTGGCGATCTCATTTAGCGGAAGCACCGAGGTGTACATCACGTTGGCCGATACGTAGATCAGCGTCACGATCATCGTTCCCAGGAATAAACTCAGACCGATGTTGCGTTGAGGGTTCTTCATCTCGCCGGCTATGAAGGTAACGTTATTCCATGCATCACTACTGAATATAGAACCCACCATTGATGCGGCTATAGCACCCAGCGCGCCGGTGATGGTCAAGGCGGTTATGCTGCCGTCTTTAGCTAAGCCGTGCATATCCCAGGCGTTGGTCCAGTTGGCGGTCCAAACATCGCCACGGGCCATAATAAAGCCAAAGGCGATCAAGCCAAAAAGACTTAACAGCTTAGTAAGGGTAAAGGTAGTGGTGATCAGTTTTCCGCCCTTAACACCGCGGGTGTTGATATAGGTGAGCAATATGATCGTAATGATAGATACCACCTGTGCCGCACTCAGCGTGAAGGTATAAGTGCCGATCGGCATGCTGAACAGGATATTCTCCTCACTAACGACCGGAAAAATGTAGGCCGCGAATTTGGAAAAGGCCACCCCCACGGCAGCAATAGTTCCGGTTTGGATCACGGCAAAAAAGCTCCAGCCATACAAAAAGGCGATGAGCTTGTTATACGCCTCTTTCAGGTATACGTACTGCCCGCCTGCTTTGGGGAACATAGCGCTCAACTCGCCATAGCTAACGGCCGCGGTAAGGGTCATGAAACCTGTGATGAGCCAAACGGCGATCAGCCAACCTGATGAACCTACATTGCGAATAATGTCAGCGCTGACAATGAATATCCCGGAGCCGATCATGGATCCGGCCACCAGCATGGTGCCATCGAGCAGGCCGAGTTCGCTCTTAAGCTTAGGTTGAGAATTAGTAGGTTCCATCAATAATTTGGGGTTTGAAGCCCTAATCTATCCAAAAATGTTGGGAAAGCACTGTGGTAACGAAAATATTAAGAGGCTAAAATGATCTAATCCGTGCCTGCACGGCTGACCATACCACGTGGACGTGGAGAAGAACGGGCCGGCGATCATCCCTGATCACGGGTGGACACCATTTAACCAAATTATCTTTTGCGTTGATATGCAGGCTATTGCTTTATTCAGTTATTTTTTTCGCACATTCGTTATAACCAATCATAACTTTCTTAAAACCAACTAAATTATGGATCTTCTGTACCATTATCTGATCTATTGTATACCCTTAGTGGGTATCATTGGCCTGTTGGCCATGGCAGTGAAATCGGCTTGGGTGGTCAAGCAACCATCGGGCGATGCAGGCATGAACCAATTGGCAGGCTACATTGCCGATGGCGCCATGGCCTTTTTGCGTGCCGAGTGGAAAGTGCTCAGTTACTTTGCGGTGATCGCGGTCATTTTACTGGCTTGGTCGGGCACTACAGTGCAAAACTCGAGCCCGGTGATCGCGGTATCGTTCCTGATAGGGGCGTTCTTGTCGGCTTTTGCAGGGTATTTGGGTATGCGCATTGCTACAAAAGCCAACGTGCGTACCACCGAGGCTGCCAAGACCAGTCTTCCTAAAGCACTTAAAGTATCGTTCATCGGCGGCACCGTGATGGGCCTTGGCGTTGCCGGTTTAGCGGTACTGGGTTTGGGTTCGCTTTTTATCTTATTTTATCACTTGTATGTGGTCAAGACCGGCGGTAACGTCAATGGCGAGGCCATGTCAAAAGCATTGGAGGTATTGGCCGGCTTCTCTTTAGGTGCTGAATCTATCGCCTTGTTCGCGCGCGTGGGCGGTGGCATTTACACCAAAGCGGCCGACGTAGGCGCCGACCTGGTAGGCAAGGTGGAGGCCGGTATACCAGAGGACGACGTGCGCAACCCCGCCACCATAGCTGATAATGTTGGCGACAACGTAGGCGACGTGGCCGGCATGGGCGCCGACCTTTTTGGCTCGTATGTGGCCACCATCCTGGCGACCATGGTCTTAGGTCGCGAGATCGTATCCCATGACAATTTTGGCGGCATTGCCCCGGTGTTATTGCCCATGGTGATCGCCGGGATGGGGCTGATCTTTTCGATCATTAGTGCATCCTTCGTTCGCATCAAGACCGAGACCGATAGCGTGCAGAACGCGTTGAACATCGGTAACTGGTCGTCCATATTGCTTACAGCGATTGCCACCTATTTTGTGGTGCAATGGATGTTACCTCAGGGGCAATTCCACCTGGTACGTGACGAGGCCAATGGCGTGATCAAAGCTGGTGCACTGGTATTTGATCGCATGGGGGTATTCCTGTCCATTGTGGTTGGGCTGGTGGTAGGCACGCTGATGTCGATAATTACCGAATATTATACGGCCATGGGCAAGCGCCCGGTCATGAGCATTATCAGGCAGTCGTCCACCGGTCATGCCACCAACATCATCGGTGGATTGTCGGTAGGTATGGAATCTACCGTACTGCCGATCCTGGTATTAGCGGCAGGTATCTATGGTTCTTACCATTTTGCCGGCCTCTATGGCGTGGCTATTGCGGCCGCGGGTATGATGGCCACCACGGCCATGCAACTGGCTATCGATGCCTTCGGTCCTATAGCTGACAACGCCGGAGGCATTGCTGAAATGAACCAATTACCTGAGGAAGTACGCCACCGTACCGATAACCTGGATGCGGTAGGTAACACTACAGCGGCCACAGGTAAAGGCTTTGCCATTGCTTCCGCTGCCTTGACCTCGCTGGCCTTGTTCGCCGCTTTTGTGGGCGTGGCTGGTATCGATCACATCGACATATATAAAGCCGATGTATTAGCCGGGTTGTTCGTGGGTGGCATGATCCCGTTCATCTTCTCCTCGCTTGCAATTGCCGCAGTGGGCCGTGCGGCCATGTCAATGGTTGAGGAGGTGCGGAGACAGTTCAGGGAGATACCGGGCATTATGGAGTATAAGGCCAAGCCTGAATACGAAAAGTGCGTGGCCATTTCGACCAAGGCATCCATCCGCGAAATGATGGCTCCGGGACTGATCGCGCTGATCACGCCGATCATCATTGGCTTCGCCTTTGGGCCTGAGGTACTGGGCGGCCTGCTGGCCGGTGTTACGGTTTCGGGTGTGCTGATGGGCATCTTCCAAAGCAATGCCGGCGGCGCTTGGGACAACGCCAAGAAATCGTTCGAGAAAGGTGTGGTGATCAATGGCGAGACCTTTTACAAAAAATCAGACCCGCACAAGGCATCTGTTACGGGTGATACGGTGGGCGATCCATTCAAAGATACATCAGGGCCATCCATGAATATTCTAATAAAACTGATGTCGATCGTGTCATTGGTAATCGCTCCGCATTTACACCAGGAAGTAGGAACGAGTAAGCACATTCAGAAAGAGCTGGATCTGCGGTCGAAGGTTCCTCATCATATTTATGTAGATAAAAACGCTTGAATACAATATCAACGAAGCAAAAGGCTGTACTGACCGTACAGCCTTTTTTATTTGGTAGAAGTAATGAGGCTGTTTAGTCGCCTGTACCGCTATCTAATGCATCAGCTCGATCAATATTTCACATTTTAACCGTGGCGAAAGTGCCCACGCATTGGGGAAGCGGGGAGTTGAGGTAGCGAGTGTTGGGGAATATTTCCCCCGGCGATAAAAATGTCGCCTGGCTTAACAATTTAACGATCGGTAAAATGTGGGGTCTCATTTGGCGAAAATGAGGCGTTTTGGCAGGCGTTTCTTGTGAAAATGGCAAAAAAGGCCGTTTTGAGCAGTGGGGCGTATTTTATGGGAACAGCGTTTGCCTATACCTTAAGCATAACACCCCTAATAACAATAACAATGAGAACACTGCTTTACACCATCGCCCTTTTACTTACCGTGACCTTCGCAAAGGCCCAGACCAGCACCTCAGGCCCGCAAAAAGTATATCGCCTGCCACGTTTGGACGAGCGCTCGGTTATACTGGACTCAGCAGGACGTAAAGTGGATTACACTGCCTGGACCACCTTAGTGAACAGCGGCCGCTACGAAGTAAAGGTAGTAGTGATGGAGAACGGTAAAGGCGCCTTGCGTTTAGTAAAAATGAGCAAAGCTGCAAGAGATGCCAAGTTCGCTAAGATGGGTAAACCGGCAGAAAGCCCGTTCTTCACTACCGGTCAGGCCTTCGGCAAAAAACTGAAAGAAAAAAGCTATGCCGGTGAGCAGTGGACCAATGAGAAACTAAAAGGCAAGATCGTGGTGATGAGCTTCTGGTATGTGAACAACATCCAATGCCGTCAGCAATTGCCAGACCTGAACGAACTGGCCGTAACTTACAAAGCAGATGGTGACGTGGTGTTCCTGTCCGTACCACTGGATGATAAAAAAACGGTAGAAGAGTTCCTGAAATATAGCCCACTGGCCTACCAGCACCTGGAGAACGGCAAAGAACTGAGCAGCAGGTTAGGCGTAGTTGGTCAACCGACGGACGTAGTGATCGATCAGCACGGCTTGGTACAATACCACACTACCGGTTACAATGCCGCTAATGCTTACTGGATCGGCAAGACCATCGAGACGCTGAAGACCACCGCAGGTGCAGCCGATGTAAAGGAACTGACCCTGGCCAGCAAATAAGCCAGGCGCATCAGCAACATAGAAACAAAGAGAACAACGAACAACACAAAGCAGTGTAAAGCAAAAAGGGCCGCATCAATCGATGTGGCCCTTTATATTTTAATATGCTATCTGTGATACCTGATATCCTCCGAGCAAATTGTCTAATTTTGCCTTACACCAAATTATCTAAGTTATGCTGCAAGGTCCTGATCCTCATAAGATACATCCGTTAGAGCATTATCCTAACCTGGTGTTCCTCAAAAATATCATCACCCGCCCCAATATCATCGTGGGCGATTATACCTACTATGATGATACCGTGGATGCCTATAACTTCGAGAAGAACGTCCTTTACCATTTCGAGTTCCTGGGCGATAAGCTGATCATTGGTAAGTTTTGCGCTATTGCGAGTGGCGCAAAGTTCATCATGAATGGCGGTAATCATGAGTTAGCGCCTGTCTCCACCTTCCCCTTCGCCATTTTTGGCCATGGTTGGGAGGCTGTACATGAAGGGGCCGACCTGACCACCAAGTATCCGCACAAAGGTGACACGGTGATCGGTAATGATGTATGGATAGGCCACGACGCTATGTTTATGCCGGGCGTAAAAGTAGGTAACGGTGCCATCATAGCTACCCGGAGCGTGGTAACGCACGATGTGCCCGACTATGCGATCGTTGGTGGAAACCCGGCCAAGGTGATCCGCATGCGTTATGACGAGGATACGATCAGCCGCTTGCTCAAGCTGAGGTGGTGGGACTGGGACGCAGAGACGATCACCCGTAATGTCAAACTCATCAACTCCAATGATCTGGACGCACTTGAACAGGTGGTCAAAACTTTTGCACCATAGCCATAGTTATTCATATAACATAAACTGATATACACCATGGCAAAATATTCAGCAAAGGCTCAGGAAAAAGTGGGGGAGACCATGCATGAGATGAAAGAAGGCAAACTGAAAAGCGGCAGCGGAAAAAAAGTGACCAGCAAGAAACAAGCGGTAGCCATTGGCCTGTCTGAAGCACGTAAGGAAGGTGCCAAAGTACCCAAGAAGAAAGACTGATAAACGGTCCTATAAAAACAAGAAAAGCCATGCATTTGCACGGCTTTTCTTGTTTTATCTTGAATTTTACAGCTTATTTCACTTTGAAAGCCACTAACTTATCGCCCCAGGCAAAGCTGATCTTTCCGGCTGGGTCAACCATAAATTTCAGTTGCTCCACAAAGGCTGCCGACTTACCGGTCTTCACGGTCACGCGCAATACGTCGTCAGCTTCTTCATATTTGGTTCCCCAGTTCTTGTTGTCCTTATTAAAGATAATGGTCCACTCTTTTTCACCAGGAATAGTGTACAAGGCATATTTACCAGCAGGGAGGGCCTTGCCTTCTACCTTCACATCTTTGCTGAACTCAACGGTAGTGATCTCGTTGGCACCAGTACGCCACCATTTACCATAAGGAGCAATGTCGGTACCGATGGTACGACCTTTTACTGATGGCTGGCTGTAGGCCACTTGTACGGCTGTGCCGTTGTTCAAGGTAGCTCTCACGGTATCCGGAGGACTTGGGCGTGGCTTTTTAGGCTGCTGGGCCGATGCCGTGATAGCGGCCATCATGAGGCCAACAAATGCGAATTTTCTGAACAGGTTCTTCATGTTATCAAAATGAACTTTTAGTTTCGTTTATAGATACGATCAATTCGTGGTAAAAGTATCTATTATTTTCATTAAAGTGATCGCTTCATCAATGGTGCAAGGGTTAGCTTCCTCGCCGTTCAGGTAACCTACCACACTACTGATCATAGGGTGCTGAATGTTCTCGGGGTGCTCAAACTCAAATACCTCTTCGCGTGGCCCTACCTTTACCGTGACCGATGTGCCGAACACCGCGAAGCTGATACTGCCTTCGCTGCCAATGATCTCGCAACGGTCCATGTTCTCATTTTCGGCCACATTGAAGCACCATGAACCGTTGAACACGGTGTTATTGGCGAACAGTATCGAACCGGTCACATGATCGTCGGCGGGAGTATCGCCTGATTGGTTGAGGCTAAAGCCCTGATAACGGAGCGGCTGACCAAAAAAGTACAGCATCAGGTCGAGTTGATGAGGGGCCAGGTCATGGAAATAACCACCGCCTGAGATGTTTGGGTCGGTACGCCAGTTGGGTGCGTCTTTGGTCACTAATGCAGGCTTACGGCTTTGCCATAAACGCATTTGTATGGTGCGAACATCACCTATCGCTTTGTTATCCAGTAGTTCCTTCACTTTCAGAAACATGGGTAAACGGCGGCGATAGTGAGCCACCACCAGTTTACCACCGTAAGTGCGGGCGGCCTCGGCCATGTGCTGGGCTTCTGCGGCGTTCATGGCAACAGGCTTTTCCACATAAACGGCCATGCCTTTTTGAAGGGCGGCCAGCGTGTATTCCAGGTGCGAAGACGGCGGGGTGGCGATATAGATGGCGTTGATCTCGGGGTCGTTGAATACCTCATCGGCATTGTTGTACCATTTACCTACGTTGTGACGGCTTGCGTAATCGGCAGCTTTTTCAGCATCACGACGCATCACGGCCACTAACTGGCTACCCGTCACTTTGTTAAAAGCTGGTCCGCTCTTTTTTTCGGTCACGTTGCCGCAGCCAATGATACCCCAATTGATATTTTGCATTATGGTCTGTTCTGTAAAATGTTCTCTATCTGGTTCAGTTCTTCTGCTTCAAAATGGGTGTTTTGTAGGCATTTAAGCGAGTCGGCCAGTTGCTCGGGCTTACTGGCGCCGATCAGCACTGAGGTGACCCGCTTGTCCTTCATTAACCAGGCCAGCGCCATTTGAGCAAGCGTTTGGTCACGGGTGATGGCTATATCGTTCAGTTGCCTGATCTGTGCGATCTTTGCATCAGTAATGGCCTCTGTTTGCAGGTGGCCTGAAGCCTTGGCGGCTCTTGACCCTTCGGGGATGCCGTGCAGGTATTTATTGGTAAGCATGCCTTGCGCCAATGGCGAAAAGGGAATGCAGCCTACACCTTCCTGCTCCAATACATCGAGCAAGCCGCCTTCTACCCAACGTTCGAACATAGAGTATTTAGGCTGATGGATCAGGCAAGGTGTGCCCAAACGCTTTAAGATATCGATGGCTTGTTTAGCTTCGGTGGCCTGGTAATTGGATATGCCTACGTAAAGCGCTTTACCCTGGCGGACGATAAGGTCTAACGCACCCATGGTCTCTTCTAAAGGCGTATCAGGGTCGGGGCGATGGTGATAAAAGATGTCCACATAGTCAAGTCCCATGCGCTTGAGGCTCTGGTCCAAACTGGCTACCAAGTACTTTTTGGAACCCCAGTTGCCATAAGGGCCGGGCCACATGTCATAACCTGCTTTGCTCGAGATGATGAGCTCGTCGCGATGTGCGGCAAGGTCCTTTTTAAGCAGGATGCCAAAGTTCTCTTCGGCCGAGCCATATGGCGGACCATAATTGTTGGCCAGATCAAAGTGGGTGATGCCGCTGTCGAACGCCAGTTGCAGGATCTTGCGGTAGCTCTCGAAAACATCCACACCACCGAAGTTGTGCCATAGGCCCAATGAAAGTGCCGGTAGTTGGATGCCGCTATTGCCGCAGCGACGGTAGGTCATTTCCTCATATCGTGAGGCTAAAGGTAGGTAGGCCATGGTAGTATGTTAGGTGCATCGTTCATGGCTGTAACTTGTGGTATGGCCTCCAAAAAAGGACCATTTCCAATCGATCATGAGCCCTGAACTTTCCCAAATATATCAAACTATTTCGGCCACCACAAAGGTACTTCCACCGGCAAATACCAGGTCGCGGTCGGTGGCCTTTTGCTGGGCGGCTTTCAGTGCTTGTAATACCGATGGGTACACTTCGCCCTGCAGTCCTACGGCCTGTGCTTGTTCCTGAAGGCTTTCGGCTTCGAGACCACGCGGCAGGTCGGGCCGGCAAAAGTAGTACGTAGCGTTTCGGGGAAGGAGTTTAAGCACCTTGGTGATATCCTTATCGTTCACCATACCTAACACAAAATGCAGGTGGTCAAATTGAATGGCCGCTATGTTCTTCAAAACCTCTTGTATGCCGTCGGGGTTGTGGCCGGTATCGCAAATGGTGAGCGGGTGCGTGCTGAGTGTTTGCCAGCGTCCTTGTAATCCGGTCAGCGTCTTGACCTTTGCCAAAGCCTGCTTTACCTGATCAGTGGTTATCACAAAGCCCTGCTTATTGAGTTCTTCAACAGCGAGCAGTACGCTTTTCACGTTCTTTAGTTGGTAAGTTCCGGTAAGGTCAAGTTGCAGTTGATAGGAGGCCTGTGCATTAGCTTGTGCTGGAACAACGGTCACATTGCGTAGCGCCTGATCAGCAGGCTGATCGTTTTGTATGATCCCAAAATGATCTGACGCGAATCTGATATCAGCGTGTTGAGCAGCCGCTTTATCGATGAAGACCTGTTCTATTTCATGTTGGCGCTCACCAATGATAACGGGGATGTGCGGCTTGATGATGCCAGCTTTCTCACCTGCTATTTCAGGGAGCGTATTGCCCAGCATATTCATATGATCCCAGCCGATGTTGGTAATGATAGATAGCAAAGGCGTGATCACGTTGGTGCTGTCCAACCGGCCACCCAAGCCTACCTCTATGATGGCGATATCCACCTCGTGGCGAGCGAATATATCGAACGCAAGGGCTACTGTCATTTCAAAAAATGAGGGCTGTATAGCATCGATATGGGCTTGTTGGTTGGCCACAAAGTCCACCACTTCGGCCTCGCTGATCATTTCGCCGTTGATGCGTATGCGTTCGCGAAAATCTTTCAGATGAGGGGAAGTATATAACCCGGTCTTATAACCGGCCATTTGCAACACCGCGGCCAGCATATGCGAGGTAGAACCCTTGCCATTGGTGCCACCTATGTGAATGCTTTTGAATTTGTGTTGCGGGTTATCCAATACCTCGCACAACGCCAGCGTATTGGTCAGGTCCTTTTTAAAAGCCGACGCACCCACCCTGGTGAACATGGGGAGTTGAGTGTATAGATATTCGAGGGTTTGCTGGTAATTCATGATAGCGTTTGAGACCGTCATTGCGAGGCACGAAGCAATCTCTGTAAGATTCATATGACCGACCGGCCTCCGCAGAGATCGCTTCGTTCCTCGCGATGACGTTGGATATAATAAGAGCTGACTTACTGTACTTTGAAAACGAACACCACGGTACCCTGCTGCAGGTCGGGGCCGTTGTCTAACGAGTTAAGGCGGGCGCGTTTTACCGCATCCTCGCACTTGTCGATCAGGGCCTGATCGGTTATGGTGGTACCACGGGCGCCGCCACGGGCATAGGTCACGTTGCCATCCTTATCCACGCGGATATCTACCACCACTTTACCGGTACGGCGGCTATCGTCACTTACCGATGGTTTGCTAATGAAGTTACGCTGAGGCATGCCGGTAAGGTTACCGCCGTTGCCTGAGCCTGTGCCATCATAATTGTTGGTGAGCGTGGTGCCGGTGGTCTTCCCCTGGTTGCCCGGCGTGTTGCCGTTGCCATCTCCTTCGCCGGTACCGTTATTGGTCTTGCCTTTAAATATCGCGTTCTGGTTGATCGTCGGTTTTGCCGGCTCTTTAGTGGGTTGCTGCTGAGTTGTTACCGCTTTTTCCGGCTTTTTGTTGGCCGCTATCTCCGGAGCATCTTCCGTATTTTGGGTCACTACATCCTGGCTGGTGTTCTCGCTGGGAGTTACCTGCTCAGTAGGAGGAGCGGTGGTCACCTTATCAGGGCGGGTATTGTTGGCCTGTTCAGCTACCGAAGGTTCTTCGGTGCTCATATAGTCATCGCCCATGCCTTCATCTACGGTGCCATAATTCACCAGGATGCCGCCGGTGCCGTCCTCTTCTTTGGCCGGGTGCTGAAAGACAATAAAGTAGCTCAGGCCGATCAGTATGGCCATGATCACGGCCGTTGCTGCAAATGCCTTAGGGTAATTATTCTCTTCCTGACGATGGTCCATGAGCGATCGATCACTTAGGCTGTGTAGCCAATACCAATTTGATGTTCAGCTTTTGCGCAATATCCATTACCTGTACCACATCCTGTATGGCCACGGTGCGGTCAACGCTAAGCACTATCGTGAGTTCTTTTGCCATGTTCTTGTAGCCCTCTAAGGTGGCTTGCAAGGCATCTACCGGAACTTCCTTTTTTTCAACGTAGTAACGCAGATCTTGTGTCACGGCCACATTGATGGTCTTTTTTGATACCGCCTGCCCTGATGACGACTTCGGTAACAAAAGCTTGATCACGTTAGGGTTGGTCACCGTAGAGGCGATCAGGAAGAACAGCAGCAAAAAGAACATAATATCATTCATGGCCGAGGTGTGTACCTCAGCCGATGCACGGCTATGTTTTTTACGGAGATTCATTATCTGCTGGGTTCTTCTAACATGTCAATAAATTCGATGGCATCGGTCTCCAATTTCAGGATCACCTTATCTACCATCATGTTCAGTACGTGGTAACATACGTAGGCCACGATACCCACTAACAGACCAGCGGCCGAGGTCACCATTTTTACGTACAGACCACCTGAGATGGCACCCATACTGATATTGTCGGTCTTGGAGATGTTATAAAAGATCTGGATAACACCCGCAATGGTACCCAGGAATCCGAACATGGGAGCGATACCTGCAACGATACCCAGGATGCCGATGTTCTTTTCCAGTTTAGACACTTCCAGTTTACCGATGTTCTCGATAGAGCCTTCGATATCCTTGATGGGGCGACCGATACGTAACAGACCCTTTTGCAACATGCGGCCAAGCGGCGAGTTGCTGTTACGGGCCACCGCGACGGCCGATTCCAGTTTACCAGCAGTGATGCTGCTGCGGATCTGTGACATCAGGTTCGATTCGTCCTTACCAGCTTTGCGGATGGTAAAATAACGCTCGAAGAAGATCACCAGGCCCAGTACGGCTAGGATACCGATCGGGATCATTACCCAACCACCTTTCATGATGAGCTCGCCGAAGCGGAGGTCCTCAACAGGGGCGGCAACAGGCGTTGCTACGGTTTGTGCGGCTTTGTTAGCGGTATCTACGATCTGCTGAGCTGTATCTTGCAACAGTACTAATAACATCATTTTTTAGCTTTTTTTCTTAGAGTTTCCATGTACAACTTCCAGCTCAATACCTTTTTCTGAGTGATGAGTTGCTTCCTGTATTCCTGACCTTCGGGCCAGGTAGCAAAATAACCCAAGGCTACTTTAACGGTACGTCCGGTGTTCTCGAACGCTGAAGCATCGATGCCGGCGGCATGATATCGTGCAGCTGCCTCGCGGGCAAGCTCCCAGGTACCGTATGAGCCGCCAATGAGTACAAAACGGTAATTGTTAGGGTTGGTCAGTTCTTTGCCTTTGCCAGCTTTAGCAGGTGTTTCCACCTCGGGCGCAAATTCGGTCGAAGCAGGTAGTGGAGTGGCTCGAGCCATCCCTGATATCGTGGTCTTGGCGCTATCGACTTTCAAACTATCGTTAGAAGGCACAGCTGTAGTATCGGTGGTCAGTACCGGGGCCGCAACAGATGGTGTGACCTTCACCGAGTCGGTGCTGGGTGTCACTACATCCTTTTGAGACCTTTCAGTTCCTGCGACCCTGCCTTGCCGGGGATAGAACATGACAAGGCCCGCAATAACGACCGCGCCTACGATCAGCGCCATTAACCAAGGGTTCTCGTAGAACTGCTTGGCTGGTTCTTTCTTACCTGGCTGAGGGTACTGGTCAGGTACCGGTGCCGCTGCTTTTGGCTGAATTACACGAGCCGGTGGCTCGGGCGTGGCAGGAGGAGTACGTGGAGTGTCGTTCTGGTTGCGGCGCATAAGCGGCGACACCTGCGTAGGTGTGTTGACCACCTCCGGTACCTCCACAGGAGTCACAGCGCTTACTGGTGTTTCTTGTACAGGAATAGCAGGAGTTACCTCAACAGGTTGAACCGGCTCGATAACAACTGGTGCTTCGATCACAGGCTCAGGAACAGGTGTTGGCTCATGACTTACTGGTACCACTGGCTCCGGCACTTGTTGTACCGGTGTTGCAGGAGGCACAACTTCCTGAGGTGCCGGTGTAGGTACTTCCGGCTGGTTGAACGGCTCGTTCAGTTCTTTTTCGGCAGCAACGAGTTGAGCATTAAGATCTACCGGACTAAAGCCAAAGGTGGCCACGGTAGCGCTCATACGCTTATCAGCCCTGAAATGCAATTTATCGCCATCCTTCGATAGCCAGCCTAAGCCGCCTAACAAAGCTTCGCCGATCTCGGCCTGTTGAAACAGGTTCTGTAAATATTTATCAATGAAGTACTTGGCAGATTGCTCGGACACGTTGGCTCGAGATACCAGGTATCTCACCAAAGAATCATCGGTCTCGGGCTGGAACTCAAAATTGGTCTGGTAGTAAGGCGGATATAGCTTGCCTTCTTCGGCGTTGTAATATCCACGCATGCGTACGCGGCTCAGCACACCTACTCGGGGTATGCTTACCGTGCCATTTTTGTTCAGTAATTCAGCTATATAAACCGACAGATCCATTGTTCAGTGCACCCAGTTGTTTTGATGACAGTTGAGCAAATATAATTAAAAACTGTAGCCCAAGCCCCCAAATATGTTAAATGCGTAGTTAGGGTAGTACAGCCAGGTCTGGTATTTGGTGTTCAGGATATTATTGGCCTGAACGAATACCGACAGTTTTTTGGTGGCTTTGTAGTTAACGCCGCCGCTCACATCAGCAAATGAACTGAGGGTGACCACCTGGTTACCGGCAATGCGGTCCTTAGTGGCACCACGGAACAGTAACGAGCCATTGATATCGATCTTATTATTGATATGGATGGCGGTACCGGCAGTAAGGCGGAACTTTGGCAGGTTCCAGGCCTCGGCCTCGCTCTTAAGCTTATAGTCTCTTACTTCTACACGGCCAAATATGTTGAGGTCGTCAGAGGCTTTGTAATCCAGCTCGCCATTGAAGCCGGTGATGTGCGAGAGGCCATTGTCATAGATCAAATTAAAGCGGTTGTTGCCTACCGGTACAGGGTCACCCGGGGTTGCAGGCTGACCGCTGATAGCGGCTTGTACATTGCTCACGAACAGTGGCAGATCTTTTACCTCGTTGCGGAAAACGGCCGCCTTAAAGCCCATGCCCGGGAAGAGTTGACCTTTCAAACCAACGGTAACGTCAAGCCTGTCAACCGAGTTCTTAATGTTGATGTTCTGACCGATGAATGGGTTGTCTTCTGACAAAGAGCGTAAAGATGTACGGTTGATATCACCCTTAGCCTCTGCGAACAGACGTACATATTTAGGCAGCACCTGGAACTCCAGCTTGGCGGCAGGGAACACAAAGAAACGGCTCGAAAAACCGAACTCCTGTACGATGTTCACCCCTGCATCGATCTTATACTTTTCGCCCTGGAACTTTAGGTAAGGGTTGGCCCTAAACAAGCTGTTGTTCAGTGAATATTGGTAGTCCTTTTGGTTGGCAACATCTAACGAGGCACCCAGCCCGGCATAAAATTGCTTGATGGTTTGGTTCAGGAAGCCACTTAATATTACGTTGTTCTCGCGCCCCTGGTAAGCGTTGCTAAATGCGTAGCCGCTCAGTTTAGCCGCATAGGTGAATGCTCGCTCAGTATCTTGGAAATTGCGGGTCAGTTCGCCTTCGGCACTGATGGTGTTGAAGTGCTGCTTGGCCGGGTCGATAGGCGCAGTGGTAAGCGTGTTATCATAACCATAGTAGTAGTTGCTGCGGCGCAGGTAGTTGATGCGACCGTTCAGCGTATGTACATCGCCAATGGTCTTACCAAAAACGCCAACCTCGGCACGGTCCTGGTTCTGTTTGGTGAGCGCCGTTCCCTGTTGGCCAAAGTACTTGGCATAAGCGCCCATTTGAAGCGCTTGGTCGGCGCCGTTGTTCACGTAAGCCTCGCCAAATAAGGTGCGCAGGCTACCAAAGCCGGCCCTTGCGAAGTTATTGAGCGGAATGGAATCACGTTCCACCGGCATCTTCATGGCCTCTAACTGGCGTATATCGCTGTTGCGGTCGAGGCGCTTGTCTAACGTAGCATAGGTGAGCGGAGCTTTGTATGGCTGGGTATCCTCAAGGTTGGGGTTACGGCGTATCTTCACCGCATCGGCCAGTACTGGCTTGTATACGGTGGTCACAACGATCTCTTCCGAAAGGCTCCCTCCGTTGTTATCAGGCGTATTGCCCGCGGTTCCACCTTTTTTAGTGGTGTCTTGTTTAACCTTAGCTGCTGCCTCCCCGATCTTGGCGGCGGGTTTTGCAGCAGGTTTGGTCGTGGCTTTTGCCGCGGGTTTAGTCGTGGTCTTTTTAGGTTGCGTTTGTGCCTGCGTGGCCGTAAAACTGAACGTTAAAGCAGTTGCAAGCGCTATATAATGATATGTTCTGATCATGGAATTAAATGGTTGGGTTGCTTACTGTTTTTTAGGAGCAGTGGTGGCCGCAGGTTTGGTGTTCTCTACAATGTCCTGCAGTTTAGCTTTGGCGGCAGGCAGAATATCGTCGTTACCTTTGTAGCCGTCTATCAAACTTTGCAGGGTGGCTTTGGCCTGGTAGGTGTCCTTCATGGCCACATAGTTGTCGGCCATTAGCAAGTAAGCTTTAGCGAACCAGTAATCATAATTATCAAATTTCTTGGTAAGGTCGAAACAGGTATTCAACGATGCCTTGTAGTTGCCTTTCATATACTCGATCTCGGCAATGTTATATTTGGCCTCGGCAGCTGCTACCGTTTTGGTGTTGGACAGCGTGTAGTTGAATTCTTTGATGGCCGAAGTAGTATCGTTGTTAGCCAGGTAAGCCTTACCCGCATACAAGCCGGTCTTGAACTTATCTTCCTCTGATGATTTTTCGTTCTCACGTACCAGCTTCACGTAGTGCAGAATATCATCCGGCATTTCCATTTGGGTGTAGCACATAAGCAGGTTATTGATCGCAAAGGTATAATCGGCCTTGTACTCTGAGTTGGTCTCCAATCGTTTCAGGAACACTACAGCCTCGTTGTATCGTTTTTGAGAGATATATAACTTGGACATGGCGATCAACGACTTCTCGGTGTATGCACTGGTCCAATCGTTCAGGATCACGTTGTAATCCTGAACAGCCTCGTCTGTACGGTTCAGGTTCACCAGTGCCTGCGCACGAATGAAGCGCATTTGCTTCTCGTAGATCGGCTTGTTCCTGAACTTGTCATAATAGCCGTTAACTGCTGACACGGTACCGTTCCAATCGCCTTTTAAGTAAAGGTTATTGGCAGCTGTGGCCATGATGCTTTCCTGTTCGGCAGCACTATAGTTGCCGATAGGCGTAGTTGTAGCATAGTTGATGAACGTTTGTGCATCACCACGGTCAGTATATATCTTCTCTATCTGTTTAAGGGCCTGACGGGCTTCCTCAGTAGAAGGATAGGTCTGTACTACCTTTTTGAACGACTCAACGGCCAGGTCGTCCTGATTGGCGTTATAGTCGATCAAACCTATGGTCACCAATGCGCGTGGCACGTAGCTGCTTTGCGGATACTTTTGTATCATGGCTTGCAGGTCGGTCTTGGCACGGTCGCCCTGATTCTTTAAAAAGTACGTATAAGCGATCTCGAAAGAGGCATCATCGGCAAAGTCAGAGTTAGGGTAGCGGGTCAGTACATCGTTCAAAGTGGCGATCTTGGTGTCAGGGCTGCCTTGCAAGCCTTGTATCATACCGCGTTGGAACAGGGCATAATCTTGGCTTTGGCTACCGCTGGCGATCAGACGGTCATAGTATGACATGGCCCTACCGTAATTCTTCATCACGAAGTAGCTATCGCCCAAACGCGCTACCGCATCGTTGATGGTGTTCTTATCCTTGGCGCCCCCGCTCAGGAAACGCTCAAAATAGGTGGCCGCTTTGCGATATTGCTCCGCACCGTAGGCGGCATAGCCTAAACCATAATTGGCATAGTTATAAACGCCCGAGTTGCGAGCTTCAGGGTTCTCCAAAAATGCTTCGAACTGCTCCACCGATTCGCTATACTTGCGCACCTCGTACATTGATTCGGCGAGCCAATAACGGGTAAGGGCCACGATCTTTTCGTCGCGCGGGTGTTGCAACGAGCGCAGGAAGATACCGATGGCGTTCTCAAAGGCACGTTCGTTATAAAATTCGAGTCCGCGGTAGTACGTAACCTTTTGATAGGCCTCCGATGCGCTCGGCGTGTTGGCCACTATAGGCTCCAGTATCTCTACCGCCTCTTTGTAATTTTTCGAGTTCAGTAACGTTTCGCCCAGCAGGATCTTGACCTCGGCCAACCTTGGCGACCGTGGATAGTTGCGCAAATAAAGGCGCGTTGCCTCGAGTGCCTGGCTGTTAAAGTCCAGTTCGTAAGAAAGCTTGGCATACTCGAACAGAGCATCCTCCTGCAATTGCTTATCAAAATCAAGCTTTGAAGCTACCTGGAACGCATTGCGTGCCGAACGCTTGTTGTTGGCCTTTAAAAAAATGGAACCCAGCGTGTAGTTACCGTTCTGGCTGTATGGGTCCGACTTGTCCACCAACTTCTCTAATTCGGTAACGGCCTTGGTGTCATTGCCGATCTTGTAGTTGGCATAACCGATCTGGTAACTGTCTTGCGAGTTCTGGGTCTTGTTCTGGTCGCCGTCCTGGAAACGGGCATAGTATTTGGCCGCGTTGGCAAAATCGCCTTTGGCAAAATAGGTGGCTGCAACGATGCGGAGCATTTCCGTCTCGTGTTGCTGCTTAGTGGTATTCAGGATCGGGATAGCGTAATTCAATACATCATCGTAGCGCTTATCTAAAAAGTAAACGGCAGTAATGTAATATGGGTAGCTGCTCTCGTATTTTTTGGAGTTCTTCAGTTTTTCGAAGTTCACCAAGGCTACATGGTAATCCTTGTTGAGGTAGGCAATGTAGGCGTAATAAAAGGTAGCATCCTCCTGAAAAGGTGAGCGGCGGTCCTTGACCTCGGCAAATTGCTCTTGCGCGTAAGGCATATCACCGGTCTCAAAGTAGGCATATCCTTTCCTGAACTTGTACTCTGTATATTCTTTACCGGTAAGCTCTTTGGCATCTATCTTATTGAACCAAAGCAACGCATCGCCGTAAAGCCGTTGTTTAGAGTAGGAGCGGCCGATCTGGTAATTGGCCAAGCGCGAAAGCGGGTTCTCAGGATGTTCTTTGATGAACTGCTGGAACATCTTAAGCGCATCATCATTGCCCAGTTCCAGCGCGCATAACGCTTCGTAATACTGCGCGTTCTCTTTCAGCAATGAAAGTTCTGACTCAAATTGGGGAGCGCTGGAAGCTTTTCCACGCGTACGTTCGATCAATCGGAACTGCTCGGCCGCGGCCACGAACTGGCCGTTGTTGAGCAGGCTGGTAGCGTTATGATAGGTATTATAAATATGATACGAGGCATTTTGCTGAGCTTTTACCGTAAGCGTGCCCAGCAGCAAAGCGCACGCAGCAATGGGTTTTAGTTTGATCATAGAGAGCCGTTAACAATGCAAATGCAAAAATGCGATCAACAGGAGGTTTAAACAACCCTGGATCGCATATTTTTAACGAAAGTAATTATTAGATGGTATAAACCTGTCTTATCGCGCTAATAAATACTTTATTAACAGCTCGTTAATTTAGTATGAGGTCACGTTGGAGCGAGCGATATAGATCATGCAGCCAATTGGCGCTCGATCTTGCTCAGCAATACGTTAATGTCGAAAGGTTTGGCCAGGAAATCATCCGGAGCGTTCTCCTGATGTAATACATCTCCCAGACTATGACTGGCTGATATCATGATCACCGGTATATCGTGCGTAGTATCGTTAGATTTCACGTGTTTGCAAAGATCACGCCCATCTAATCCGTTAAGCATGATGTCCATTAATATAAGGTCTGGTTGGCCTTCACGAATAGCGTCAAATAATTGGTGACCGTCTGAAATGGTCTTAACCTCGTATCCTGAATCCTCTAATATGAATTGCAGGACCTCTAATATTCCCTGATCATCGTCAACTGCGAGTATCCTGCTCATGATCGTTTTCATCTTGTAAGTATCGTCTTAAAAAATAAGTGGCGGGCAGCTGTCGGCCGAACTTTTTCGCGCGTCTGCTTGTACGAGTACACATTTACAATTTACAGGCCAAAATACTTTCAGAAGGTTATGTGATCAATGATGCTATCGATGGTGATGGCTTGTGTCTTTACGGAGTAATGATATGATGAAAGTTTGTTATAAGCATTGGATAAGAGAAATCTGGTGTGTGGCGTATAACTCCATACTTAACGATCGTGGATAATGTTCCAAATTTTCCACACAGCGTCGTCTTATGATTTGATCGTTGCAACTTGTATACATTGTGTATGGTAGTCGAACAGTTTACGGAGTTAACGGCCTTTTTTTTGTACAATGTGTAGTATTTTGTTACAAAAAAGGCCCCCGGGTGTCCGGAGGCCTTCATATATAAGTAGTTTCGCTTGGTATCAGCCTTCAGTGCTGTTACCATTCTTGTTGCGGTCGTAATTGCTGCTACGGTCGTAATTACCATTGCGCGGACCACGGTCTTTATTATAGTTGTTGTTACGGTTATAACCACCACCGCCGGCATTACGCTGAAAGCCACCACCTTGACGGTTGTTGTTATTGCGGTTAAAGCCACCGCCTGCAGGTTTAGGACGTTCCTGAGCCTGGCTTACCGAAAGCTGGCGGTTGTGACCAATGGTTTTTTGGTCGAGGTGACTGATCGCGTTAAGAGCCTCCTCATCATTAGGCATCTCAATGAACGCATAACCTTTGCTGCGGCCGGTCTCCCGATCCATGACCAGGTTAATGGTCGAGATATCGCCATAAGTGATGAACAAGGTGGCAATGGCGGTCTCGTCGTAATCAGGAGGGAGTTTGGCTACAAAGATCTTCATGATAAATGGAGTTGATATGCAAAGTTTAACAAAAAAACGGGTATCCGCTTAAATTATTTCAAAGCACAATGATAATTATTTACGCAGAAACTCGAACGCCCCATCCGCAGAAAGACGCATGATGGTAGATGGTCGTTTTACGGAGGTGTCGTGCTGGTCCACATCCACCACCAGATCCACTCCTTCAATGATCTCGGGCGCGATCTGTCCAAAGTTCTGTGGGGATGGCTGCCCGCTGATATTGGCCGAAGTTGACACTAACGGCTTACGCATCCGCTGGATGAGTTGCTGGCAAAAAGGGTGCTTGCACACGCGTATGCCTACGCTTTTGTCTTCGGCGATGAGCAGGGGCGAGATATTTTTGGCGCCAGGCATCACCAGCGTAAGCGGATGTTCGGCAAATTCGATCAGGTCATACGCTAACGGTGATACATTTGATATGTAGCTCTCCAACATGTTCTCACTCTCCAGCAATATGATCATGCTTTTTTCCTGAGCGCGCTGCTTGAGTTCATATATCTTCTCGATGGCCGCGGTGTTAGTGGCATCACAGCCTATGCCCCAAATGGTATCGGTAGGGTAAAGGATGATACCGCCGTCGCGGATCACCTCGTATGCTTTCTTTACTTCGTCTCTAAGCATGTTGCAATGTGTTTTGATATACTTGCATGTATTGGGCCGCAAGTACCTCGTCCTTAAAATTCCGGGCATATTCAAAGCCCTGATCGATCATGCGTTGCCTCAGCGCTGTGTCGCGCCAAACGCGGTCGATCTTTTTGGCCAGTTCCTGCTCATTGTCAGGGTCTACATAGATGCTCCCGGCACCGCCGGCCTCTTCCAGGCATGAACCGGTAGCCGCGATCACGGGCACCCCGCTATTAATGGCCTCTAATATAGGTATCCCGAAGCCTTCGTAACGCGATGGATAGATGAATACTGTGCTGAGCTGATACAAGGCAGGCAGGTCATCGAACCCTACCTGGTGCAAAAAGATCACCCGCTTTTGCAGACCATTGGCCTCCACAAAACGCTTCACCTCATCAGCATAAGGCGTAGGCTTGCCCACTACCAACAGCGGCATATTGCATTTGGTGAGCGTTAGGGCCTTTACCAGTAACATCAGGTTTTTACGTTCTTCGATAGTGCCTACTGTGAGCAGGTATCTTTTAGGAAGCTTGTAGGTCTTTTTGATGTGTGCCCGATGCGTTTCGCTTTGGTAAAGGGTGAAAGCCGGGTTGCATCCCTGGTAGATCACCTCGATCTTGTTGGGATCAACGCCCAGCAGTTCGATCAGGTCTTTCCGGGTACGCTGGCTTATGGCTATGATCTTGTCGGCAGCCTTGCAGGCGTAATTTAGCTTGGCCTTGTAGATCAGGCGGTCGATCAGTTTAAAATATTGGGGAAAGCGCAAAAAGATCAGGTCATGCACGGTAAGCACACTTTTGATACCGCTCTTGCGGATGCCCAGGGGCAGTTCATGGCTTAGTCCATGATAAAGCTCAACACCATTCTTTTGCAGATCGGTAACGATGCCTTTAGTACGCCACAAAGGGGAGAACTTGCCTCGCGGTACAAAGGTATAGGCGTTTTTTAACTTTTCCAACTGGCCAGCATGTTCGCCGTTGCCCGTTTTGGGTGTGAAAAGCCCGTATCGGTTATCAGGATAGAACGCGGACATAGCCTTGATGAGCCACCGGCTGTAATTACCCAACCCGGTGTTGTTCAAAAAAGCACGTTTGGCGTCGTACCCGATGTTCATTTTTTTTAGTTGGTCGTTGTTGATCGGTGCTAAAATGTCAATGCGAGGAATGAAGCCTCAGCGTGCAGGCGTTGCTGCCATACACCGTTCAGAGTTTGCTTCGTTCCTCGCAATGACGAGAGTGGTATGTAACTAAACCGCCACGTTATGGTCTCTCAAGGCATCGTTCAGTGAGGTCTTGAGGTCGGTCGATTCTTTACGTTTGCCGATGATCAGGGCACAAGGTACCTGGTATTCGCCGGCAGGGAACTTTTTGGTGTATGAACCAGGGATCACTACCGAACGGGCAGGTACACGGCCTTTATATTCGATAGGGGAGTCGCCGCTAACATCAATGATCTTGGTAGATGCCGTCAGTACTACATTGGCGCCAAGCACGGCCTCGCGCTCTACGTGTACACCTTCCACAACAATGGCGCGTGAGCCGATGAAGCAGTTGTCTTCAATGATCACCGGAGAGGCTTGAACCGGCTCCAATACGCCGCCAATGCCCACACCGCCGCTCAGGTGGCAATGCTTACCGATCTGTGCGCATGAACCTACAGTGGCCCAGGTATCTACCATGGTGCCTTCGTCAACATAAGCACCGATATTCACGTACGATGGCATCATGATCACGCCTTTGGCCAAATGAGCGCCATAGCGGGCTATAGCATGAGGCACCACGCGTACACCGTTCTTTTTATAGTCGGTCTTGAGTTTCATTTTATCGTGGAACACGAACGGACCTGCTTTGATCTCCTCCATCTCGCGGATAGGGAAGTACAGGATCACCGCTTTTTTGATCCACTCATTCACGTGCCAGCGGTTGGTGATAAGCTCGGCCACGCGAAGCTCGCCTTTATCCAGACGTTCGATAACGGTCTCGATAGCGTCAATATATTCGTTAAGGTTAAGCAATCCCCGGTCTTCCCAGGCATCTTCGATCATTTGTTTTAATGTAGGTGGCATCGTTCAATCTTTTCGCAAATAAAGGGATTTTTAGGCATATTTGATAAAGGGGATGTTCATTACCACCTGTTGGTGCTTATGGGGCATTCCTTGTAACTTTGCATCATGCCTGAGAAAGAGAAACTGAGAATAGATAAATACCTTTGGAGCATACGCCTGTTCAAGACCCGCACACTGGCCACCGAGGCTTGCAAGGCAGGGCGCGTGAAGCTTAACGGACAAAATATAAAGGCCTCGCATGAGGTAAAGATCGGCGAGACCTATAATGTGGCCAAGGGCCCCGAGCGTAAGATCATCACCGTTACCGGCTTGTTGGAGAACAGAGTAGACGCCAAGACAGCGGTCAATTACTACTCTGACCTGACGCCGAACGATCAGACACCCGGCTTTAAAAGCATGTTCCATGCACCGGTATTGCGCCGTGACAGGGGCACCGGTCGACCAACCAAGCGTGAACGACGCGAGATCGATGACCTGCAAGATAATTACTTTACGCCCGATTCACCGGCAGGTGGCAGCGATGAAGGGGAAACCAAATGAAGCCGACCGTAACCATCGAGTACTGCCCCAAATGCGGTTGGATGTTGCGTGCGGCCTACATGGCTCAGGAGATATTGACCACTTTTAGCAACGAGGTGCATGGCGTGCTTTTGCAGCCAAGTGAAACGAGTGGCAGCTATGTGATTAGCATCGATGGCAATGTGGTCTTCGACCGCAGATCGGCAGGCCGCTTCCCCGAGATCAAAGAGCTTAAGCAGTTGGTACGCGATGTGGTAGCTCCTGATAAAAGCCTGGGCCATTCAGATAGGTAATTTGTAGATATGCAGATGTGCGAATGTGCAGATGGTTCCATCATTTGCATATCTGCACATCAGATCATATGCACATCAATAATGAGTCTTCCCTTCATGCGCTTCCCAAGCCCTGAACGCACCCAGCGCTTCGTCGCGCAGTAACTCTACCATGGGTAACTTGCGGTCTTGCTTAGGGCGGTCAAGTTCTTCGTAAATGAACTGGTCATCAAAGCCTATGGCGGCGGCATCGGCCTTGTTGTTGCCGTAATAGATCTTCTCGATACGGGCCCAGTAAATGGCGCCTAAGCACATGGGGCAGGGCTCGCAACTGGTGTAGATCACGCAGCCTTCCAGGCTAAAATTATTCAATTTCTGGCATGCTAACCGGATGGCCGATACTTCGGCGTGTGCGGTTGGGTCATTAGTAGGCACTACTTTGTTCCCGCTTGCACCAACGATCTGGCCATCTTTCACGACCACGGCTCCAAATGGACCGCCAAGCCCTTCGGCTACATTGTTTTCGGCCAATTCAATGGCCAGGCGCATATATTGTTCGTGGGTCATAAAGCTCTTTACTTATAATCAGCATCAAAAAATAATGCCCTTTGCATAATTACAAAGGGCATTAAATGTTTTATTAAGTTCCCTCCCTCCTGGGGAGGGTTAGGGTGGGGCTATTATTTCTTGTCCTTAGCGTAAGCTTCGTTCAGTTTTTTAACTACGTCTTGAGTAATGTCCAGGCTGGCATCACCGTAAAGGATACCGCTGTTGCCTTTTTGATAGGTCATTACCATTTTATAGCCTTTTTCTTTAGCATATACCTTCAAAAAGTCGGCTACCTTTTCGTATAATTTAGCTTGCTCACCGGCTTGCTCTTGTTGGACCTGAGCGCCAGCGTTTTGCTGATAAGCTTGTAATTCTTGTTGTTTACGGGCTAAGCGTTGCTCAGTGGCCTGACGCTGATCGGCAGCCATAGTAGCAGCACCTTTTTGGTATTCGGCCACTTCACGCTGAAAAGCCTGACCCTTGCTTTGTAGCTCGGCTTGTGCAGCTTTGCCTTTTTTCTCCAAACGGTCGGCCATATCTTTAAAGTAATCGTATTTGTTCAGTAAAGTATCTGAGTTAACGAACACGATGTCAGTTGCTTTCAGGTTATTGGCAGTGCTTGATGTGGCGGCCGGTGCGGCAGCTTTATCGTCGGTCTTGGTCTGGTTGCAGGCTGCCAGGCTTCCTGCCAGCATTAAGCTTAAAGTGATTTTCGATATGATCGAAGCCGGGGTTCTCATCGTAACTTTGTTTTAAAAAATTTCACAAATATATGATTTCACCCTAACTATCCTAAAGTTTTTGCTTGGCCGTTGAAAGCCTCTATAATTATCAACATTGAGGAGTTGTGCTCAAAATTCAGTATATTTGTAGGTCGTATTTAACCTTAAATAATGAGCGAAAAAGATCAGAATAAGTCAAATTATTCGGCAGATAATATCCAGGTACTTGAAGGCCTGGAAGCAGTTCGAAAAAGACCCTCCATGTACATTGGCGATACCGGGGTAAAAGGTTTACACCACCTGGTATACGAAGTTGTCGATAACTCTATCGATGAGGCATTGGCCGGTTACTGTACCGATATCAAAGTGATCATTCATGAAGGTAACTCCATCACCGTTGAGGATAATGGCCGGGGTATACCAACAGGTATCAATACTAAAGAAAATAAATCAGCGCTTGAGATCGTAATGACCGTTTTGCACGCCGGCGGTAAGTTCGATAAGGACACTTACAAGGTGTCGGGCGGTCTGCATGGTGTGGGTATATCCTGCGTTAATGCTTTATCGACCCACGTAAAGACCGTTGTGCACCGCGAGGGTAAGATATTTACCCAGGAGTACGAGCGTGGTAAACCAATGTTCGACGTTAAGACCATTGGCGAATCGGACCGTACCGGTACCATTCAATGGTTCCAGCCCGATCCCGAGATCTTTACCACTACACTCGAGTACAAATATGATACCCTTGCGGCACGTTTGCGTGAGCTGGCGTTTCTGAACAAAGGTATTCGCTTGAGTCTGACAGACGAGCGTGTACAGGAAGATGACGGAACCTTCCTTACAGAAGAGTTCTTTTCTGAAGGTGGCTTGAAGGAATTCGTTAAGTTCCTGGATGGCACCCGTCAGCCGATCATCCCGGAGCCGATCTATGTTGAGGGCACCAAGCAAGGTGTACCGGTAGAACTGGCCTTGCAATACAATGATACCTATAGTGAGAACGTTCACTCGTACGTAAATAACATCAACACCATTGAAGGTGGTACCCACGTGGCCGGTTTCCGTATGGGTTTGACCCGTACGCTTAAAGCTTACGCTGAGAAAGAAGGTTTGTTAAAGAACCTTAAAGTTGATATTGCCGGTGATGACTTCCGTGAGGGTTTGACCGCCATTATATCAGTAAAGGTAGCTGAGCCCCAATTTGAGGGACAGACCAAGACCAAGCTGGGTAACAGCGAGGTGAGTGGTGCCGTGAACGTGGCCGTTGCCGAGATATTGGGCATGTACCTGGAAGAGAACCCTAAAGAGGCCCGCATGATCATCAGCAAGGTGGTTTTAGCGGCCACTGCCCGTGCTGCTGCCCGTAAGGCCCGCGAAATGGTGCAGCGCAAGAGCGTGATGGGTGGTTCAGGTTTGCCGGGTAAACTGGCCGACTGTGCCAACAGCGATCCGGCAGCTTGCGAGATATTCCTGGTCGAAGGTGACTCGGCGGGTGGTACGGCCAAGCAAGGTCGTGCCCGCGATTTTCAAGCTATTTTGCCTTTGCGTGGTAAGATCCTGAACGTAGAGAAGGCCATGGAGCACAAGATCTACGAGAACGAGGAGATCAAGAACATGTTCACGGCCTTAGGTGTGAGCATTGGTACCCCGGAGGATGACAAGGCATTGAACCTGACCAAACTTCGCTACCACAAGATCGTGATCATGACGGATGCAGACGTGGATGGTTCGCACATCACCACGTTGATCCTGACCTTCTTTTATCGCTATATGCGTGCACTGGTCGAGATGGGACACGTTTACATCGCATCGCCGCCGTTATACATGGTCAAAAAAGGTAAAGAGTTCGAATACTGCTGGAATGACGAACAGCGCAATGCCGCCGTACAACGCTTAAAAGGAGCCGGTAAAGAGGATAGCGTACACATACAACGTTACAAAGGTTTGGGTGAAATGAATGATACCCAGCTTTGGGAAACCACAATGAATCCTGCAACCCGTACCTTGCGCCAAGCCACTATCGAGAGTGCTGCTGACTGCGACCACACCTTCTCGATGCTGATGGGTGATGAGGTAGCTCCGCGCCGCGAATTCATTGAAAAGAACGCCAAGTACGCTCGTATAGACGCGTAACTTGATCAATTTGATATTTTAAGCCCTGTTCGTTCGAACAGGGCTTTTTTATTGGGAAAATGAATACATAGTTTTCTTATGTATATAAATAAATTATACATTTGCTTCAAATGAGCACTAACCCATTACTAAAAGGTACACTGCAGACCATCATTCTCAAATTGCTGGAAGATAACGAGCAGATGTATGGCTATGAGATCACTCAACGAGTTAAGGAACTAACCGACGGTGAGATGAAGTTGACCGAGGGCGCACTCTATCCGGCCTTGCACAAATTAGAGGCCGATGGTATGCTTGAGACCTTTAATCAGGTAGTGGATAACCGCGTACGCAAGTATTACCGACTTACCGAGCAAGGCGGACAAGAGGTTGGTAATAAATTGCAGGAAGCAGAAGCTTTCATTGAACAATTACAGGCACTACTGAATATTAAACCTAACCTATCATGAAATTGACCCACGAACAAGTGCTTGCTGTGAGAGGTGCCTTGTGGCCCGAAGTAAAATACCGCGAGACAATAGCCGAAGTGTATGACCACGTGCTTACTGCCTTAGAGGAGCGTCCTGATGACGGCAAGCCGTTAATGACCGTGGTCGATGAGATAATAGCTAATGACCTTGGTGGATGGAAGGGCATAAAAGAACACGAAAAAGATCGTTTTAAAATGACCACCCGGCAGGTGATACGCCAGTATATGCAGATGCTGCTGTCGTTCCTTTATACGCCGTATAGCGCGTTGATATTGGTGGTCACGCTGGTCATATATGGTTGGCCAACTTCTTTTGCGGCAGGTGGCTTGCTGGCATTCTCAGTAGTGCTGGGTTTGATACCTATGATCATGGCTATTTATCGTATGCTGGCCAACCTTTTTGTTCCTGATACCAAAAAACCATCCATAACCGATCTGGCCATATTCAGGATAGGTTTGTGTAGCTTTTACGCGATCAGGGGTATTGAATGGGCTGCCAAGTTGCTGTGCGGAACCAAAAGTTACAAGATGCTTGCTCAGACCCATGTTTGGGTCGCGGTATTCCTGATATCATTGTACCTGGTTCAGGGCATCAGCTTTTTGATGATGTATCGTAAGCATTATCGCATTAGTTTAGCTAAATAACAACCACTTCCATGCAATTGACGACCGCTCAGCAGGACAATATTCGTGAAGTGTTGTGGTATCACACTAAGTATCGCGAAACGTTCAACGAGGTGTACGATCACATCCTGACCAGTATCGAGCATCAGCCTGATCACGATATGGCTCCTCATCAAATGGCCAAAATCATCATTGATAGCGAGTTCGGTGGGTGGGATGGCCTTAAGGAACTGGAGAAGCAACGCGAACGCGATCTGCGGACGAGTTTATGGAAAAGCCTTTGGGCTGAGTTCCGGAGATATTTCAAATTGCCTCTGTTGGTCTTTACCTTGTTGCTATCAGGTTGTGCCTTCTTCGCGACCGCACAGGTAGATAGGGGCGTCACCTTCTTCATTATGCTATTTGCCGTCTTGGTCCCCATGGGTTTCAGTTCGAGGTTCATCTCTTTCAGTACGTGGAGCAAAAAGTACAAGGCCTCCGTGAAAGACCGTGCGGCTCAAAAGATCGGCTCGCTGGGTATCACCATTAACAATTTGCTGATCATTCTACCTGGTATGCTTACCGATGGACATTACCGGTTGATCTTTCAGGCTCACGCTGCCTTGGTGACCGCTTTGTTGGTGGTCTATGTGGTCTATGGATTCAGCGCGGTCAAAGTATTCCAAAACAACCTCAAGAAAGAGGCTTGGGCATCATAGCCGTCATGGTATTTACCGCTTACAACGCATCACTAAAAATTTAACGGTCGCTTAAAAGCAAATTTGCTGCAGAATTGTATTTAAGTAGTATTTTGCAACACCATTGACCGGCACTCGCTTCGTGAAGCTACAGCTGGTCAACCCCTAATCGCTTAAATTGTGACCGACCACCTACTGTTCATCGATACCGAATCGTCGGGCTTGCCCGTCAACTGGCATGAGCCATATTCTGCTGAGGGTAACTGGCCGTCGGCGGTACAAGTGAGTTGGATCATTTACAGCAAGGATGGGCAGGAAGTGAAACGGGAGGACCACTACATCCGCAACACCGATTTTACGATCAGTCCGGCCGCTATGGCCATCCATGGTATCAATCCTGGTTTGCTGGCGGTAAAAGGGCGTGAGCGTAAAGGCATCATGCAACTGTTGGAGAATGACCTTGAACAGTATCAGCCCATGGTAGTGGGACATTTCTTACAACTTGATTACCACATCATTGGTGCCGATATGTACCGGGCGGGCATCCAAAGCCGGTTAGCAAAGCTGCCCATATTTTGTACCATGATAGCCACCAGCCAACTGGTATGGAACCCGATGCCACGTAATTTGCTTTTGGGCGACCTGTATTCCTATCTGTTTTATAAACCCTTGAATGATCAGCATAACGCCTTGTGCGATGCCGAGGCTACGGCGAAATGCTTCTTTGAACTCAAGCAGCGCGGCGAGATCAATGACAAACTGATCGAGCGCCAGCAAAAGGATGCCGGTATCAAAGAATTGAAGCCGCGGTCGGGCAAGCTGTTCGCCATGCTGTTGCCGCTGATCATCGCAATGTTGTTGGTCTTTTTGTCACGTCATTTATGAATGAGCGCGTAAAATATCTTCAGCGATTCGAACCGTTCAACCTGCTGCCCCTGGAAGTGCTGGAAGGCGTTGCCGAGCAGTTACAGGAGATACGCTACCCTAAAGACAAGGTGATATACCAGCAGGAAGTATCCAAACTAAAGGGTGTAGATATCATTGTAAAGGGCGAATACGAGTCCTTTTTTTATGATAGCGTGCAAACCAAGCGCCTTGTTGAGCATCATCAGCCTGGCTTTTGCTTTGGCGGCGTGTCGGTATTACTCAACAGGCGGTTATCATTACGTACGGTGATCGCCAAAAAAGGTACGCTGGTCTACTTTCTACATCGTAAGGATTTCAGGGCGCTTTGTAAAGCTTATGAGGATTTCTTTCTGTACTTCACTGCCGAGTTCGGCAGGCGCATGCAGAACGAAGAATTCGTGCATTTTTTTAAGCAGCCGCCAGCATTTGAAGAGAGCTACCTGGCCGCCGATCAGCTGTACTCGCGCAAGATCGAGAGTGTGGAATACCGGCCCATAGCACACTGTACCGAAGATACACCCATATATGAGGTGGCCCGGCAAATGGCCGTGAACAAGGTAAGTTGCCTGTTCATTACCGATGCTACAGGGAACATCAACGGTTATGTGACCGATATCACCTTGCGTGATAAAGTGATCGCCCAGCAGCGCAACAGTGCCGACCCGGTAAGCACCGTGACCGATAACCCGATCATGAGCATTGATGTGGAAGCCTATGTTTATGAGGCCATCCTCATGATGTTCAGCACTAAAACGCGATACCTGCTGGTAAAGCGCAATGAAGAATACGTAGGCTTTTTGAGCCGTAATAAACTGCTGAGCGAACAGGCCCAATCGCCGCTGGTATTTATCCAGTCGGTACGGTCGGCGGTGAGCGAGGAGGAATTGAAGCGCAAGTGGGACTCGGTGCCGCATTTTGTGAACCAGCTGCTCGAACGCGGTGTTAATGCGCAGATAGCCAACCAGGTAGTGACCACCATTGCTGATACGATCGCTCAAAAGGTGATCCAGGGCGTAATGGATGAAATGGGACCTGCCCCGGCACGTTTCGTGTTCATGGTGCTGGGCAGCGAGGGCCGCAAGGAGCAGACCTTCAAGACCGACCAGGACAACGCCATCATTTACGAGGATAAAGCCAACGAGCACCGCGAAGAGGCTAGAGCTTACTTTCTTGAATTCGCTACCCGGATATCAGACAGGTTAAATACGGCCGGCTTTGCCTATTGTACGGGCGGTTTCATGGCTAAAAATCCTAAGTGGACGCACTCCTTATCGCACTGGAAACGCAATTACCTGAGCTGGATAGCCGAATCATTGCCCGAAACGGTGATCAACTTCTCTACCTTCTTCGATTGCCGGTTCGTGTTCGGTGATGCCACCATCATGGATGATCTGAAGCAGTTCCTGAACAAGGAGTTGCAAAAGCCGGTAGATAAGCTGTTCCACAACATGGCGGTGAACGCGCTGCAATATGAACCACCGCTCACGTTCTTCAACAGCATACGTACCTTTACCAAGGGCCACCGCGAGGTTTTTGATATCAAGAAGGCCATGACACCGATCGTTGATCTGGTGCGCGTATATGCGCTTAAACACCGCGTATTTGAGGTGAATACCGGCGAACGGATGAAGGCACTACGCAAGCTGGATGTGTTCACCGAAACGGCTTACCATGAGTTGTACCAGTCGTACTACTTTTTAATGAGCATGCGCTTAAAAAAACAGGCCACGCAGATCCTGAACGACAAGACCGCGCCCGATAATTACATCGATATTTCATCGCTCACTAAGATCGAGCGCGTTACTTTGAAGGAGATATTCAAGGTGATCAGTAACTTTCAAAGTAAGATCAAGATCGATTTTACCAACAGCCTGCTCTAACGCGGTGATCAGCATTTTCATAAAATTTGATCGGCTTACAACCTGTAGTGCTACTGGGCCAGCTTTAGGCCATCTTGCAGGTGTTACATTTCACCGTTCAAGTGTTACATTTGGTGTTACATTTCCGGAAAACGTGGCTTTTTCTTGAAAAAGTTGGGTTTTTGCGAATTTCGCAACGCCAAAAAGTGGGGAGATTTGGGGAATTCTGTTACATCGATGTAACACTTATAAGCGATCGTAACGCTGAGTTTTAAGCGACCAATTCCCGGTCGCGGCCGATCATCAGGTAGGCTATCGAACCTACAAATGGCGCGAATACGATCACCAATATCCACAGCAATTTAGTGGCTGACCATTTTACCCTCGAACGGATGATATCCACAAGGCAGTAAATGACCGTTAGCGGATACAATACCAGGGCCAGTACCAACAGCACTACCACTCCGTCACTTAAATTCAAGAATAATAGTTGGTCCATCATGGTAGCGTGTATGTTTTGATGATGCAATATAGCCAACTTACTTTGCATCTGCACTAAGTATCAACCGTTGTTTTCCGTAGTCGATCACTGCATTGTATCTCACCAATATATCACCTCCCAGAACGCCCAGCACCTGCGGATGCTCCAATTGGGCATAGGCCTGGTTAATGGTGGATAGGTCGAGCACGGCAACCTCAAAGCCTGGCAGTTTCAATTTTCCGATCTTGAATGCGGGCAGCACCGCCGTGAATGATTCCATACTGAGCGTGCCCAAGCCCGCCGATAGGTGATGAGTGGACCGGATATCGATCTTTTTGTGGGTGCGCAGCACCGCAAGGTCAAAGACCGTTTTGGATGCACCGGTGTCCAACACCAGCGGGTAGCGCTTGCGCCCCACCATCACCTCGATGAGCACGTGGTAACCATCGCCCTTCATATCGATCACTTGCAGCGGTATCTTGATCTTCATAGCAGGGGGTAAAGATAGTCACTGCACTCAATTCTCCAGGGTCATGCTGAACTTGTTTCAGCATCTCACACGTTGGGCCACCCGGTATACACTACAGGCGTACGGTCCTGTGGGATGCCGAAACAAGTTCGGCATGACGGTAGATCGATCACACGTTGATATTAACTCATTAGAACGGATAACCGATGGCCAGGTTGAACACCATCTTGTCGTAGTTGATGAGCGGATTGCTTTGGGTGAACGGCTTTTTAAGCGGGAAACCAAAGTCGGTACGCAGCACCAGCACGCTGGCGTCAAAGCGCAGGCCGAAGCCGGCATCCACCGCCATCTGGCTTAAAAAGTTGGGGCCAAAGGTGCCGCCGGGCTGGTGACCACGGGCATTCCAAATGTTACCCGCATCGGCAAATAGAGCACCGTACACGATGCTGAATAAGTGCGGACGGTATTCTAAACTGGCCTCAATCTTGATATCGCCCGATTGATCGGCAATAAAGCTGTTGTTGTTATTGATGTACTGGGTAGGATCCACCGAACCCGGACCGATCGAACGTGCCCTGAAGCCTCTCAAACTGTTAGCACCGCCAATAAAGAACTGCTGGCTGTAAGGCAGTATGGTGCTGTTGCCCATCGGTATACCGGCACTGGCTATGGCCCTTGCCGCAATGGTACTTTTAGCGCCCACACGGTGGAAGAAACGGATCTCGTTCTCCAGCTTAACATACTGATTAAAGTGCGTACCGAACACACTGCGTGCCTTACCATTCAAGGTATCGGCACCGGTGATCAAACCGGTCAGGAAGCCCGATGTACTTGCACGACCGTTGTAATAGAACGTATTGGTGCGGTAAGTTTCGGTAGTGTTGGTATAGGTGTAGCTATAGCTTGGACCAAAGGTGAACTGCGGATCGATCACGTGTTTCAGCGCTGGGTTACGGGTGCTGGTGATACTGTCAAGGTACTGCTGTGTAACGCTTGATGGACGTACGTAAGTAACGTTAAGCAGGTTCAACTCGTGCTGTTTATGCTGGCTTTGTTTCCATTGGTAGCCAAATGATCCGTTGTAAGAGTCGAGGCTGTACAGGCCGCTACGGCGAATGATCGAGTACCCGGCCGATAGGTTGGTGCGGGGAATGTAAGCATTGTCTGCCGAAAAGTTGAACGGACTGATGAACCTTGGCCATGATAAGGTACCCTGCAAACCGATCTGGAACAGGGCATTGTTACCACCGGCGTTGCCCGATATCTGTCCGTCGGTGCTTGCAAAGGCGGTGATGGTCAGCAGCTCGGCACCTTTAAAGGCATTGCGATGGCGCCAGTTCAGGTTCAACTGTGTACCATTAAAGTTGGCCGAAGTGGTACGTACCAAGGCATCCAGTGAAAGCGATTTACGCGGATACTGCGTAAGGAAGTAAAAGGCGTTCAGCTTTGATGAGTCGGCGGTAGAAACGTCCTCAAAACGGTTCTTCACGAATTTATATGGGCCAAGCTCCACAAAGCGGTTCAGGGAGTTGGTATGGTCGGTGCGGTTATAAGCTTCGCCAGGGTGCAGCAATACCACGTTCTTGAACACATAAGGGCGTATGGTTTGGCGACGGCGATCGATCACTTTATACCAGTTGTAGCTAGTGGCCGAGTCAAGCTTAAGCGCGGTATCACGCAGCGTGTAAGCCGGGTAAACATATATCTTGTTAATGGTATAGATCTGCCTTGCACGGTCGCTTACATCATCCTTTACCTTCATGTTGGCATCGATCTGGTGGCCTGCAATGGTGGTATCATACGCGCTAAAGATCAAATTCTCGGGGGCGAAGTAGTAGAAGCCTTTCTCCTTTAAACGGGCGTCTATACGCAGGCGTTCGGCCTTAATGGCGTCCAGGTTATACTGCTCACCTTTCTTCAATATCGTTTCGCCTTCGGTGGCTTTGATGGCACGGCTCAGCGAGTCGGTACCTGCCGGGAAATTGATATTGCGATACTTGTAAGCCGGGCCTGCGCTTACTTTATAAACGGCCTTGGCTACCTTTTCTTTACCTACGGTGTCGCCTGTAACCTGGGCCTGAAAATAGCCACGGTTCTCCAGGCGGTTCTTTAAAATGTTAGCGTTCTGCACCAGGTCAACACTGCTGGCCAGTACCGGCGGCTCACCAAACTTTTTAAGTAGCTTTTTCAGTCCTTTCTTGCTGTCCTTGGTCTTTTGATAGATGTATAGCTTAAAGCGGAACGGCCCCAGTTTGCTGTTGGGTTCAGGGCGTAAAAGGCCAGTAAGGTCCTCGGTGAGTAAGCTTTTCTCTTTTTTGCTCAGGTCTTTGTCAGTAAAATCGATCTCGGCACCGGTGTATAATTTTTGTCCGGGCGGTAGGTCTTTAGTGGTGCTGCAAGCGCTCAGCACCACTAACATAGTAAGTAGGATATATGCAGATCTTTGGGTCATGGGATCAGTTAAAAGTGGTCACGGTATCGGTTGCTCCTTTGGCCTTTTTAGGGTCGTCGCCAGGTTGTACCTCATATTGTTTTTGCTGGTCTTCGGCTTTCTTTTCCCGCTCTTCGCGCTTGCGCTGGCGTAGTAGCCTGCGCTCTTCAGGAGTATTCTTCGAGAATATCTCTTTAAAGCGGTTATAGTCAACGTTCACAGAGAAGCCAACGCCCGTCTCGATCACCTGGCCCTGTATCACGATGTATTGGTCGCGGCGGTAAGCACGCAGGGCGTAACGGCCGTCCTTGGTCAAGCGGTAATTGATCGCCACGTTACCCGCAATGGTGCTGGCCCGCTGGCCCGGTTGCTGTTTACCCTCCAACTGGAAGTTATTGCCCACGGTGACCGTTAAACGATCATTCAGGAACCGTTTGGATAGCCCCACGTTAAGATCGGTTCGGTTCTGTTCGGTACCGGAAGAGTAGTCCTGGCCCGATTGCAGGTCAAAGTTCAGGTCAACACCGCCGATCAGGTCGCCCGCCAGTTTGTTCAACTGGTTCGAGAGCAGGCTGCTCACACTGTTACGCACCAAACCTTCGGCACCGGCGCTACCGCCCTGACTTTGCAGTGGGTTGTCGCCAATAAAGTGGCCCAGTACCAGTACGCCAAGCACCTGCTTGTTCATCTCATTAGGGTCGCGGCGTATCTGCTCCAAACGGGTATCTACGGCATTTGTAACATCGGTACCTACCGAGTAATTGCTGTCAGGCAATATGATGTCAAAGCTGATCTTCGGCGTCATCAGCTTATCCTTCATATTCAGGTTCACGTTGAAAGGTAGCTTTTGTTTATAGATCGTCTTCTGCGCGTCGGAGCCGCCTAACTGATCGGCTACCAGGTCAATAGGAGGAACGTTGGCTACGTAAATGGCCGTCAGGTCAACATTGGCATCGGTAGGGTCGCCGTTCCAAACAATGGTACTGCCGGGCTTAAATTTGAATAATTTACTCACCGGACCGTATGACAATTGATAAGAGCCCTGTGCCACAGTGTAAGTACCGGTTAGGCTGATCTTGCCGCTCGGATCGATACCGCCGTTCAGTTGTGCCTCGCCGCGTATGTGTACCACATCGCCATTGCGTGGGTCGATCACGATGTTGAAGTTAGCCTCCTTAGCTACGTTAATGGTAGCGTTCACATCCAAACCGGTCACTTCCGATTTACGTAACGAGTCGAGTTGCTTAGCCAGCAGGATGGAGTCTAACGGGATGGCGTTCTTATCAATAAATTCTACTACGCCTTTACGATCCTCAATGCTTGGGTCGGTGCTCGGCAGCACAAAGGTCATGTCGGTTTGCGGATCAACGGTCAGGTTGGCATCCACCACCGGCTTTTTCATATCGCCACGTATGCGTATGCGCGTATCAATGAACAGCTTGCCATAGAACAGCTTATTGTCGGCCTGAGTAGAGTTGACCGCCCTGAAATTGTTGGCGTTAATGTCGATACCGAAGCGGAAATCAGTATAGGTCTTGGTATATATCGCACCTGATACCACGGCCTTGTTGCCGGTACTATCGATCAGGCTAAAGTCGTTAAAACGCACGCCCTCGTTATTAAAGGTGATGCTCTCGTTAGGCATGGTGAAGTACGAGTTCAGCATCGATACGTTGAAGCCCACTTTATTAAAACGGATATCGCCCCTTACTGCCGGTGCTGATGTGGTTCCGGTGATCTTGAGCTGACCGGTGATATTACCCGTAGCCCTGCGTATGCTGCCAAAGCTGAAACCTTCGATGCTCTTCATGTTAAGCGTCACGATGTTCAGGTTCAGGTCCATACGGCCCTGTGGGGCATCGGTATAGTACATGCCGTTCAACGTTACCTGATTACCTTTGCCGGTAATGTCAACATTGGCCGCGTAAGCGTTAGCCGTTTGGTTATTCACTTTGATGGCAATATTGCCTACGGTGTCGCCCTTAAAGCTAAAGTCACCCACGTTCATATCGGCCACGAACACCGGTGAGGTTTGCAGGTTGCTTAAGGTGGCGCCGCCGTTAATGGTACCGCCTACCAGTAATGAGTCTTGCTGAGCCAAACGGGTCAGGGTCTCGATGTGGAAATTGGTGAACTTGACATCAAGCGGTGCGTTGGCTTGTGGCGGGTTGCTGTTGATGCTCAACACCTGGTTGCTGTTGGTGATCGAAAAATCGCGCGCCAGGATACCTTTGTTACCGTATTGGAACGAGTTATTAGGATTGACCGCCCACTTCATATAATCAAGCAACAGGCCATCCTGAGCAAAGCTGAACTGGTAGGCGCTTGGTATCACACTGAAGATACCGGCAATTCGATAGCGCTCTTTCTTAGCAGCATCGCGCACCTGCAGGCTCACGTTCAATTTATCGTTCTGTGCGTTACCCGATACGCTTGGATATAGTAGTTTCAAGCTCTCGCCGACCTTGATCTGGTCGAAGGTAAGCGCATAGTTGAGCGCGTTGTTGTTGGTATTGATGTTGATCTTACCGTTATCAACGATGTTGGTACCGTAAATGATCTTAGGCATCGTGCCGTTCACCAATAACTGGCCGCTCTGGCTATCAAAGTTACCATTGATCAGCACTGGGTCTAACTGTTTAAGATCAGGCACGAACTGGTCGAACAGCTTGGTCTTTACGATCTTGAGCTGGAAGTTCAGTTGTTGAGGCGAGTACGGCGCACTTTTCACCGGTTTGGCCGTACGTGCAGGGGCCGCGGCCAATGCCATGTTAAAGTACTTGTTGATGTTATCCTGCAAGGCGGTACCGATCTCGGTCAGTTTGTATTTGCCACCCAAGTGGGCGTACAGGAACGGCGTTCGTAATAACAGGCTGCTGCTATCGCTATTGGCGGTAGCCTTCAGGCTAACGGTATCAATGGCTATCGGCGTGCCTTTGTTGATCACGCGTAGCTCGGTCAGCAATACGGTACCGTTCAGGTGGTCAGGGTCGGCAGTAGGCAGATCGGCCACCAACTTACCATGGAAACGCATATCATCCTTTACAAAATGAAGCTTTTGCAGGTTGATGCTGTCCACCATCATGGTAGCTTTAACCGATGGATATTTTTGGTTCATGTTGGCCTTGGCATCCAGGCTAAAGTGGATGTTCGGGTCTTTCATGGTGGCGTTGGCCACGTAGCTGCCGTTTCGGGCGCTGCCTTTAGCCACCAGGTTACGATAGGTATAGCCTTTGATCTGTGCGCTTACCACGTTAGCGGCAAATTGTACGTTCAGGTGTTTAGGGTCGGCACCGGCACCTTTAACGTTGGCGGTCAGGGTGAGGCGGCCTACCGTTTGTGGCTGCTTGGTGATGGCACCTGCGTTCAGGTTGTTCACCTTTACATTGGCCGAGTACGCGATACGCTTCATGTCGGTAGCGTTCTTCACGTTGGCGGTGGCATCCATACTGCCCAGGCTGGTGCGCAGGGCCAGTTGGGTGCTCAGGTTCTTCATGGTTCCTTTAAGCTTACCTTTTAAGCTCAGGTATTCAGGGATATTGATACTGTTAGGGATGGTGCCTTTAGGCGCCAGGCGATAGATGTCGCGGCGGCTGGTGGTCAGGTCGGCCAGGTCCACATCAAAGTAGGCCTTGTTCACGTCAGGTAAGCCTTTCAAGCGGGCAGAGGTCTTGATGTGCGTATTGCTCAAACCGGTCACCTCAAAATTAGGGATGTTGAGGTTGTCCACACGGCCGATCACTCGTCCGTTCACCATAAATACGGCGTTAGGTGTACTGCGGAACGGTTCCATGCTGGCCATGGTAGGCATCAGGATCAATATATCACGGAGGCCAATGCGGGTGCCATCTAAGTTGGCATTGATGCTCAGTTTGCTGATATCTTTACTGATCGCCCCGATAGAAGGGTAGGCCACCTCTACGTTACGCTGGATAACGGTAGATGGGGTCTCCACATAAAGGTCCTTCAAATATGCATTCTTGGCGCCATACATGAAATCAGTACGGAACTGGTTGAGCTTGAAGCCGCTCTTGTCGCTGAACGCGAACTGCTTCACCTTACCCGAAATGGTATCAGGACTGTATGACAGGTCCTCGATCTCGGTATTGAGTCCTTTTATAAAAACGTGACCAGGGTCGAGTCCGCGTCGTTGCGGTGCCAGGGCATTATTATCGAACTTGATATCGTTATTAGCTAAGCTGATCTTGCCAATAGTGGCCCGCCATGGCATGTTGCTTTGCGGCGGTGTCACCAGCGTATCCAATTTTTTCACGCCTTTCTCTACCGCTTTGGCCACCGATTGTGGTTTGGCAAGGGTAAGCCCGGCACGGGTATCGTTGAGGGTGATGCTTTTTACACCCACACGTTGGTGCTGCAGGTCGATCTTATCCATCTCTACCAATAGCTGGCCCAGGTCCATGCTGGTGCTCATCTCGTTGGTGCGGTAATCTACCTTGATCTTCGAAAGGTCGATGGTACCCAGATCCAGTTTTAAATTGATGGGCTTGGTGGCGGTATCGATAGCGTTGGTTTGCGCAATGCTCGAACCGGCCGGCGTTTGAATGATGCGTGCGTTAACGTTGCTCAGGTTGATCTTGGGTATGGCAAAACGCATACTATCCAGATCAAAGGTCTTGATGCGGGTATCAAAATGCCCCAGCAGGAACTTGATATCGTTGCCGGTGGTCACATCCTTATAAGCGATGTTGATCTTATCGAGGATGATCTTATCCAGTGATATCTTGAGCGTAGAGGTAGTATCCTGCGGTTTTGGCTCTTTCTTGTTCTCGCTGGCAAAGGCCTTGATTATGTAGTCGAAGTTGAAGGTACTGTCGGCGCCGCGGCTAACCTTGGCGGTGATGCCTTGCAGGTTGATCTCATTCACTTCTACCTGGCTTTTCAGCAATTTCATCATGCTGATGTCCACCTTCAATTTTTCGCCGGCGATCAGGGTATCTTTTTTCTGATCCTCGAAGTATACGTTCTCCAGCACCAGCATTTTCGGGAACCCGATGGTGATATGGCCTATCTCCACCTTGGTGTGGATCTTGCCTTCCAAAAAGTTAACGGCTTTGTTCTTGGCAAATTGCTGCACTGCCGGTACCTGTATCAATATAACGACCAGCAGTAGCAGGAATATGACACTTGCAATGATCCATAAAATAGTCTTTAGAGCTATACGTCCAAATTTTCCCAATTTATTTGTGTTTGTAAGATGAGACGGATGATGTGACCTTTGTAATACAAATAGCCTTCGGATCTTGTTTTAACCTATCAGAAGTAACATTTCTGATAGGCATCGGCCTTGCGTTACTCCTACGAAAGATAACGATGGTCGTTCTATTCCAACTTCGAAGGCTATCTGCATAGTGTGTCACAAGTTATCAACAGGACCGAATAGCCATCATATTTTGGTAGATTTGTATCACGCCCCCGTGTTTAGGGCCGTAATGATACTGCTATGCCTGATTTCTCTCATTTACACGTACATACTCAATTTTCTCTGCTCGACGGCGCCGCCGATATATCCAAGCTTTACAAAAAAGCTGCTGCGGATGGCATGAAGGCGTTGGCCATTACCGACCATGGTAACATGTTCGGGGTGTTCAAATTCGTGGCCGAGGCGGGGAAACATAACGTGAAGCCTATCGTGGGTTGTGAGTTCTACGTGGTAGAGGACAGGCACAAAAAGCAGTTCACCAAAGAGAAGAAGGATGTACGCCATCACCAATTGTTCCTGGCTAAAAATGCCGAGGGGTATAAGAACCTGATCAAGCTGTGTTCACTTGGCTACATGGAAGGGCTGTACAGCAAATGGCCTCGTATAGATAAGGAACTTATCCTTAAATACCATAAAGGACTGATCGCTACCACGTGCTGTATAGGTGCGTCGGTGCCGCAGGCCATCCTCAAAAAAGGAGAGGATGAGGCCGAGCAGGAGTTCAAATGGTGGCTTGACCTTTTTGGTGAGGATTATTACATCGAATTACAGCGCCATGCCATCCCCGAGCAGGAGATCATTAACAATACCCTGCTTAAATACGCCAAAAAGCACCAGGTCAAGATCATTTGCTCTAACGATTCGCATTACGTGGATCAGCAGGATGCCAACGCGCACGATATTTTGTTGTGTGTGAACACGGGCGATATGCAGAGCACGCCCATCGCGACGGATGAGGAGGGTGGTAAGGGCTATCGTTTCGGGTTCCCCAACGATCAGTTCTATTTCAAAACGCAGGCCGAGATGGGCAAGCTGTTCCATGATCTGCCCGAATCGTTAGATAATACCAACGAGATCGTTGATAAGGTAGAGGTGCTGAAGTTGAAGCGTGACATCATGCTGCCCAACTTCCCGATACCGCCCGAGTTCCAGATACACCAGGGTGCCGAGGCCGATGTGCTGAACCAGTGGGAATACCTCAAGCACCTGACCTTTACCGGCGCGCGCGAACGTTACCAGGAGATCACACCGGATGTAGAGGAGCGGATCAACTTTGAGCTGTTCACCATCAAGACCATGGGTTTTGCGGGTTACTTCCTCATCGTGGCCGACTTTATTAAGGAGGGGCGTAACATGGGCGTGTTCATCGGCCCCGGCCGTGGATCGGCCGCAGGATCGGCAGTGGCCTATTGTATAGGTATCACTAATATAGACCCGATCAAGTATAACCTCCTGTTCGAACGTTTTCTGAACCCCGATCGTAAGTCGATGCCCGATATCGATACCGACTTTGACGACGCCGGTCGTCAGCGTGTGATCGATTACGTGGTAGATAAATACGGCAAGAACCAGGTGGCGCAGATCATTACTTATGGTTCCATGGCTGCCCGTACCAGTATACAGGACGTAGGTCGTGTACTGGATATGCCACTGAGCGATGTGAACGCCATGAAAAAGCTGGTGCCCGATACATTGGGCATCAACCTGAAACAGGCCATTGAGCAGGTTCCGGAACTGAAAGCCATTAAAGAAGGTAATGACCTCAAAGCAACGGTACTCCGCGAGGCCGAAAAGCTGGAAGGGTCGGTACGCAATACCGGTGTACACGCTGCGGGTATCATTATCGCACCCGACGACCTGACCAACATCGTGCCTGTGGCCACGGCCAAGGACTCTGATCTGTTGGTGACCCAGTATGATGGTCGCGTGATCGAGGATGCCGGCGTTATCAAGATGGACTTTTTGGGTTTAAAGACCCTCACCATCATCAAAGATGCGCTGCGCCTGATCAAGCAGAACCACGGCCGCGAGATCGACATAGATTATATACCGCTAGATGACCAAAAGACCTACGAACTTTACCAGCGGGGAGATACCAATGGTACGTTCCAATTTGAAAGTGACGGTATGCAAATGTACCTGCGCGATCTTAAGCCCGATAGGTTCGAGGATCTTATCGCCATGAACGCCTTGTACCGCCCGGGCCCGATCGAGTATATACCCAGCTTTATTAAACGTAAACATGGTTTAGAGCCGGTATCGTTCGACCTGGACGACATGGAAGAATACCTGGGCGAGACCTATGGTATCACCGTGTACCAGGAGCAGGTGATGCTTTTATCGCAAAAACTGGCAGGCTTTAGTAAGGGCGATGCCGACGTTTTGCGTAAGGCCATGGGTAAAAAGCAGATCGAGGTACTGAACAAAATGGAGGCCCAGTTCATGGACGGTGCCTTAGCCAAAGGTCACCCTAAAGATAAGCTGGCCAAGGTTTGGACCGACTGGAAAGCCTTCGCGCAATATGCGTTCAATAAATCGCACTCTACCTGTTATGCCTTCGTTGCCTATCAAACGGCCTACCTGAAAGCACATTACCCTGCCGAGTACATGGCGGCGGTACTGAATAACCAGAACAGTATCGATAAGATCTCCTTCTTTATGGAAGAGACCAGGCGCATGGGTATCCCCGTGCTGGGTCCTGACGTGAATGAGTCGGACATGGCCTTTTCCGTTAACCTGAAAGGTGAGGTGCGTTTCGGCTTGACCGGTGTGAAAGGGGTGGGCGAAAAGGCCATCGAAAGTATCATTGAAGAGCGGTTAGAGCGTGGCCCTTACACCTCGATATTTGATTTTGCCCAGCGTAGCAATACCCGTAACGTTAATAAAAAGGCGTACGAGAACCTTATTTACAGCGGTGCGTTCGATAGCTTTGGCTTGAACCGGGCCCAATTCTTTGCCAAGACGGAGAATGGGATACTGACCGGGGTAGAAAGGCTGATTAAATACTCCAACGATTATCAAAATACGCAAAGCAGTTCGCAATCGTCATTGTTCGGTGGTACGGTAGAGGCTTACATACCCGAACCGGCCATGCCCGAAAGTGAGGAATGGCCGCTGATCGAGAAACTAAAATACGAGAAGGATGTGATCGGTATCTATTTGACCGGTCACCCGCTGGACAATTATAAGTTCGAGCTTGAGAAGTTTTGCCAGAATAAGGTATCAGATCTTAAGATCCTGGTGGCCATGCGCAACGGCGAGGCTCCACCCGAAACGATGGAGCGTTTTGCACAACTCAAACGCCAGGGTGAATTGAGCATTGGCGGACTGATGGCCAGTGTGCAGCACAAAATGACCAAAACCGGTAAACCCTTCGGCACCTTCGTGATCGAGGATTATTTTGACAGCTACGAATTCGCTTTGTTCGGTGATGATTACATCAAGTTCCGCAACCTGCTGGGCGATGGATACTTTATCCAGATCAAAGGCACGGTAGAGGAAAAGTACCGCCAAAAAGATAACTGGGATCTCAGGCTGTCGGCCATTAACCTGTTATCAGAGATGCGCGATAAGATGACCAAATCGCTCACGGTATGTATGCACCTGCACAACATCAACGAGCAATTTGTTGACGAACTGGAGCGACTGATATCGGTCAACAATCAAAAATACGACGTCAAGAACTGTGCTTTACGGGTGATGATCAAAGATGGCGAAGAGAACCTGTTCATCGATCTGCCCTCAAAGACATGTCGCATTAACCCCAGCGACGACTTTTTGGCCGGCGTTTATGGGCTGACCAATGTGCAGCCGGTATTGAAGTAGAACGGGAGCTATATATAGTAACGAATGCAGAACGCCCCATGGTCATGACCATGGGGCGTTCTGCATTCATATAATAAGGTCTATTTCTTTCTGGATGCCTTGGCGTGCGGGTTATACGCCAGGCACATATCCAGCCAGCGGTCAACATCTTTAAGGTTATGCAGCGTGTCCAGCTCCACGTAAACATAATCTTTGGAGGTACGGCCATTCATCATCATGTGGTGGCAATTGCCTGCTTCCACTTCGTTGGCTACGCTATCGGCACCAATGCGGCAAAGCAGGTCGCGCTCGTTAATGCAGATGCACATCTTATCGTTCACCATAAAGCAGGTACCGCCGAACATCCACCTCTCCTCTAAAGAGGTATAACGCTCGCTCAGTACCTCACGGAGGTAATTATGTACATGTTCCGCATCCATAAGTTAACCCATCAAGCTGTGCTTCAATCCGTCGAAGATGCTTTCGAAGAACGTAGGTATACTTAACCCGTTATGGTAGTTAAAGTAAATGAAGATGATCAGGATCACCGCTGCGATCACCAAAAAGCGCTTGAACAAATAGCCCGCGAACATGATAAGCAACGGTATGGCCACCAGCCACATCCAACTGATGCGGATGGGGGTAAGCTTATCGTCGCTCTTGTACACGTAATACAATACCGAATGCGTGCCGCTCTCGTTAGCGTGCTTTACATACATAAAGCTCGATTTTTCCAGCTTTTGGCGCACAAAGGCCGTCCCGTTCTGGAAGTTTAGGTTATAGCTAAAGCCGTTGATGGTAAAGGCAAAACGGCCGTTCACATTTTCGAGGATGTGGTCGGCCGTATCGGTGGCTACCACAGCGATCTCCTGCCGGGCGAACGGATTTTCTTTAATGATAAATCTATTGATGCTTACCGTATCGGCAAAGGCAGTGGCCGATAGTAAAAATAGCAGGACAGCGAACAGTATCTTTTTCATCCGGGTGCGATATGTTGCAACAGGCAAAAAGATGCGTACTCTTACCTGTTGAGGATGTAAATATACAGATTTAGCATAGAGGCATAACTCACCCACAACAAATAGGGAACCAATAACCATGCGGCCACTTTACTATACCGGGCAAAGTATATGATGTTGACAATGATGCTGAACCAAAGCAAGGTGATCACGACCAACCCTCCAAGAATGCTCTCGAGCCTAAAGAAAACCATGGACCACGAGAAATTAAGCAGCAACTGCACCAGGTACACGTTGCGCGTGCGGCGATATTTAAGGTCGTTATGGTGCTGCTTCCATACCAACCATGCCGCTACAGCGATCATCAGGTACAGCGTTACCCATACCGGCCCGAACACGCCGTTAGGCGGCGTGAAAGAGGGCTTAGTGAGCGTACTGTACCAGCCAGGTATCTGAGGGATGGTGAAGAACGACGCTGTAGCACCAATACCCTCGGTAATGAGGATACTGACGAGCAATGCCCACCACACCGAGCTTTTACGCTCTTGTACCGTTAGGGTAGCCATTACGCTGTACGTTCTTTATCCAGTTCCTGCTTTAAGGAGAACAAGGCATCATTGATCAGTTCCACCTGTGCTTTCAAGATGTCGGCCTGTGCCGGGGTAAGTGCGTGCTCATCCAATACATATCTGTAAGCACTTAGGGCGGTCTCATCCCCATCTATACATTCTTTCAGGGTCGTAAGGTCGTCATTAGTGACTACTGAAGCCTTAATGTCGGTCCATACGCGGTGCAAGGCGCCCAACGGGCCGCCGCCTGTAGCGGGTGTTTTGCCGATGCTGGCCACCAACGTTTGCAGCTGCTCGACAAATTCGGCTCTTTCGGCCGAATAGCGGGTGAACATGGCTTTCAGCATCGGGTCGTTAGCAATGTCGGCGGCTTGGGCATAGCCTTTTTTGCCATCGTTAGCTATAATGATGAGGTGATCTAATCCCTCGGCGGTATCTTTCAGTTCGGTGCTCATATTTGCAAGTATATATACATTATATACAGATCATCAGTTCAGTTAGTTTACTGTTATTATGGTGGGCATATTCACATGCGGGCAGTAATTGGTAATTTAGCAGCCCCATGTTAAATATACTATACCAGGATGATCATTTAGTGGCGATCAATAAACCACACGGTTTATTGGTGCACCGCTCCAGCATTGCGGCCGATGCCGAAGAATACGCCTTGCAATTGCTGCGTGATCAGTTAGGCCGCCTGGTATACCCGGCTCACCGCATAGACCGTAAGACAGGAGGGGTGTTGTTGTTCGCCCTGGATAAACCGACTGAAGTGGCCATGCAGCAAAAATTTGCCGCTAATGAAGTGCACAAAACGTACTGGACCATTCTGCGCGGCCATACGCCTGATAGCGGCGAGATCGACTATGGGCTGAGAAAGGAGAACGGTACCCTACAGGAGGCATTTACCGCTTACACAACCTTAGCCCGTGCCGAGTTGCCGGTAGCTTTGGGTAAGCACCCTACGTCGCGCTATTCGGTGGTGCAGGCCAACCCGACCACGGGGCGTATGCATCAATTGCGCAAGCATTTTGCCCACATCTTTCACCCGATCATAGGCGATCGCACGCACGGCTGTAACAAACAAAATAAGCTCTTTACCGAAATGTGGGACATGAACACCATGCTGCTGCACGCCCGTCAATTAGTGTTCACACACCCTGTCTCCAACGAGCAGGTCAGCATTGAAGCGCCACTGCAAGCTGAATTTGTAAGGGTGATGAAGATGATGGGATGGAGCGAACTCGTAGTTTGAGTGAGTTTTAAACACCAAATATCTCTGGGTACTGTAAGGCCGCCTTCAATATAAAGTTCATCGAATCGGTCACCCAGATCAGGCCGTCCTTTACATGCTGCAATACCTGCGGTGCAGGCATGGTCAGTACCTCTATGTTCTCGGTCTCGTCCAGCTTTTGCTCCGAGTTGAACACCGCATTGAACAGGATATAGCCGTAAGTGATCTGCTTGGTCTTGGTGGGGTTGTTGGTGATCTTACCTATCGAGATCAGCTGATCGGCCTCAGCCTTTATGCCCACTTCTTCTTCCAGCTCATTAAGAGCCGACTGAATAAGAGTTCTGCCTTTTTGCTGCATACCTCCGGGTAGTTCGAGCAGGATCTCGCCCAGGGCGTGTTTATATTGCCTTACCAACACCACCTCATGCTGAGGAGTTAGCGCCAGCACTTGAACCACATTGCCCAGCGGAGAAAAATAATAATCGTCAACGATCTTTCCGTTGGCCAGTTCAACGGTATGCTTCAAAATCGGGAACCAAGGGCTCGGTGAAACGTCCTCTTCCTTCAGTACTTTCCACTTTTGTATATCAGGCTTGCTCATGCGGCTAAAGTAAGGAAAAAGAACCAACGGCCCCTCTGTATCTCCCCGGAAGGGGAGACTTTTAAACGAAGCCAAGCTTTTAAAGCCCTCCCTCCCGGGGAGGGTTTGGATGGGGCTATTTACAACCCACTCACGAAGCCCGCCAGTGCGATACCCACGCCCAGTAATACGGCGATCAGTTTACGCTGGTTGAATTTATGATCAGGCCCGGCCTCGAATAAGATGGTGGTGGATATATGCAGGAAGATCCCGATCACCACACCCATAATGCGGTTAAAATATTGCTGCAGGTTACCGATGCCGCCATTGCTCAGCGCATCGCTAAAAAAGTAACCGGCAGGGGCCATCACCGCAAATAGGCCAACGAACATGATGGTCATGGTCCTGCTTTGGTGGTTGGCCATTAACACCGTGGCCAGCGCGAACGCCGCCGGTATATGATGTAACGCGATCCCGAAAACCAGTTCCTGCTTATGGCCGCCGGCAAGGGGCATGCCCTCTAAAAAACCATGCAAACAAAGGCTCACCATGATCCCTACCGGAAAAGCCACCTTATCATGTTGATGTAGGTGCATGTGGCCATGTTCTATACCATCTGAGAATTGCTCTAAGATCACCTGGAAAACGAAGCCGGCCAATATGAACACACCCACCAGGTGGTCGTTGCCGTGATAGGCTTCGGGTATGAGGTGTAGCACGGTGATACCGAACAGGTACGCACCGCTGAACGATAGGATGAGCTTAAGTTGCTTATGATCCTTCCCCTTAAAGAACAACGCTGATACGCCGCCAAAAAAGGCACAAAAAAATAATAGAAGTAGATACCAGGTCATTTAAAACTGAGGTTGTGATCTTTTGAATACGCGGGCAAATAAGAACCCCAGCAAGCCGCCGTAAAGCGCACCCGCGGTAACATCTATCGGAAAATGGACGCCTACATACACTTGCGCAAAGCAAACGATAGCGGCCCACAATATCACCCACAACCACACCCAGCGCCATTTGTTTTGATAAGCCATTCCCAGGAACACCGACATAGCGAAATGATCGGTAGCATGGGTAGACGGGAAACTGTACCCCGTACCGCAGGGCACGCGGCTGGTAATGGTAGGCGCCAGTACGGCGTCATGGCAGGGGCGCATACGTTGCACCTGTTTTTTGATCAGGCTTGCGCTGGTAAGGTCGGCCACGCCAACGGTGATGAGCAAGGTCACGATCAGGATCACGCCCGCCTTCTTGTAGCGCCATATGGTGAACACGATAATAAATATATATACCGGTATCCAGAATTTAGGGTTGCGTAGCCACGGCATCACCACGTCGAACACCGGGTTGGCCAGCGTATGATTAATGAAGTAGAATAGCTTACGGTCTAACTGTAATAACAGGTCGGGCATCACGGTGCTTCAAAAGTGATCCGTCATCGCGAGGAACGAAGCGATCTCTGGTCAAGCATGTACAACGATACATAGTTCCGGGATCGCTTCGTTCCTCGCGATGACGTTATGGAAAACGCCTGCAAATATAACCAATTACCCTTGGCATAAATACCGGGCGGTTTTATATGACGCGTAGTTAATAAATTTTTACTTTTGCACACTTAAAACATTATCCGCTTTGACATTAATTAAGTCTATATCAGGCATACGGGGAACGATAGGTGGTGCCGCCGGCGATGGCCTAACTCCTTTGGATGTAGTGAAGTTCACGGCAGCCTTCGGCGCGTGGGCCATGGGTCGTACCGGCATCCGTAAGATCGTGGTGGGCCGTGATGCCCGCCTTTCGGGCACCATGGTGAACAACCTGGTGATCGGTACGCTTCAAGGCCTCGGCATCGATGTGATCGATCTGGGTCTGTCTACCACGCCTACTGTGGAGGTGGCCGTACCCGCCGAAGGTGCTGCCGGAGGGATCATCCTTACCGCTAGCCACAACCCTAAGCAATGGAACGCCCTCAAATTATTGAACGCCACGGGCGAGTTCATCAATGATCAGGACGGAAAGGAAGTGTTGCGCATCGCTGAAAGCGGCGAGATAGATTTTGCTCAGGTAGATGAGCTCGGTACCGTTACCGCTGATGATACTTACCTGCAAAAACATATCGATCAAATACTGGCCTTGCCATTAGTTGATGTGGAGGCCATCCGCAACGCTAACTTTAGCGTAGTGGTGGATGCCGTGAACTCGACAGGAGGGATCTTCGTGCCTGCCTTGTTAAAGCAATTAGGTGTGAATACTATTCATCCGTTGTATTGTGAACCGACCGGGCACTTCCCGCACAACCCTGAACCACTACCTGAGCACCTGACCGAACTGCGCAAGCAGGTGGTGGAGCATAAGGCCGATCTGGGTATAGCCGTGGACCCTGATGTTGACCGCCTGTGCTTCGTTTGTGAAGATGGCAACGTATTTGGCGAAGAATATACACTGGTGGCCGTGGCCGACCATGTGTTGAAGTATCATAAGGGTAATACCGTGTCCAACCTGTCGTCTACCCGTGCGTTGCGCGATGTGACGGAGGCCCACGGCGGCGAATATCATGCTGCTGCGGTAGGAGAGGTGAACGTGGTGACCAAGATGAAAGAGGTGAACGCCGTGATCGGTGGCGAAGGTAACGGAGGGGTGATCTACCCTGAGTTGCACTACGGCCGTGACGCGCTGGCAGGTATCGCTTTATTCCTAACGCATCTGGCTAAGTTCAACGGGCCGATATCTGCCCTGCGTGCCAGCTACCCTAACTATTTTATCTCCAAAAATAAGATCGAGCTTATACCAGGCATGGATATCGATGCTCTGCTGGTGAAAGTGGAAGAAAAGTACATGGATCAGCCGCACAGCACGATCGATGGATTAAAGATCGAATTCGACAAGCAATGGGTACACCTGCGCAAGTCTAACACCGAGCCGATCATCCGCATATACTCTGAAGCAGCAGGCGAGCAGGAAGCCAATGCATTAGCTAACCAGATCATTGCTGATATCAAGGGGATCTTAAATATATAATTAAGACCAAACACGTCATTGCGAGGAACGAAGCGATCTCTGCGTAGGCTTGATGGCCATACACATTTCAGAGATCGCTTCGTTCCTCGCAATGACGGAAATATAACTACTAATGAACGAAAGAATATATCTCGATAATGCCGCTACCACGCCTATCGACCCTGAAGTGATGAAGGAGATGGTGAAGGTGATGGAAGGTAATTATGGTAATCCGTCATCTATACATGCGCATGGCCGCGAGTCGCGCTCGCTGATCGAAAAGGCTCGTAAAACGGTCGCTAACCTGTTGCATACCTCACCTGCCGAGATCTTTTTTACCTCAGGCGGTACCGAGGCCGACAATACGGCCATCCGTTGTGGCATCATTGATCACGGTTTAAAGCATGCCATCACCAGCCGCATTGAGCACCATGCCGTGGTACATACCCTGGAGGCACTGGAAAAGAATGGCACGATCAAGCTCAGTTTTGTGGACGTTGACGATAAAGGCAGCGTGAATTATGAGCATTTAGAGGAGTTGTTAAAGACCAACGAGCGCAGTTTTGTATCCTTGATGCATGCCAACAATGAGTTGGGTACCCTAACCGATATGGAGCGCGTAGGCGACCTGTGTGAGCAGTACAATGCCTTGTATCATTGCGATACGGTGCAGACGCTCGGTCACTATCCGCACGACCTGAGCAAGCTTAAAGCACACTTCATCGTATGTGCTGCGCATAAGCTTCACGGCCCAAAAGGCACAGGTTTTTTATACATCAACCACAAAGTGAAGATAAACCCGATGATATACGGCGGTTCTCAGGAACGAAATATGCGTGGGGGGACCGAGAACATCTACGGTATCGTGGGGCTCGCTAAAGCCGTAGAAATGGCCTATACGGACATGGCCGCTCATCAAGAGCATATACAAGGCCTTAAAAGCTATATGATGGCTCAATTAGAGCAGATCCCAGGCATTCACTTTAACGGAGAGACCGATCCGGCCAAGAGCTTGTATACCGTGCTCAACGTTTCGTTCCCGGAGATGGAGATGGCCGATATGCTGTTGTTCAGTTTGGACATCGCCGGCATCTCGGCATCGGGCGGCAGTGCCTGTAGCTCAGGTAGCAACATAGGATCTCACGTGCTCAACGGCATCGGGGCCAACCCTGACCGGCCGGCAGTAAGGTTCTCCTTTTCCAAGTACAACACCCGCGAGGAGATCGACCTCACGGTGGCCAAGATCAAAGAAATCTGTAACCCTAAAGCCTGACGAAAGTCAGGCTTTTTCTTTTGGTGGACATACCATCGGTACTAACGTCCTGTTAGCTGATATAATCTCTGTCCTCGTCACTTAGTGTATCGGGACGCCTGCGTGGTGCATCATCTTCCTCCTCTTCCTCGTCGTACTCTTCTTCCCGCTCTTCATATTTCTTACGTCCCGGTGTGGCCACAATGACGCCCAGGATGAAACCTCCCAGCGCAACGCCGATCAGTGCGGTCATCTTAGAGGTCGTCATGGTCCCGAACAGTACATGGAACGTTGCTTCGTCCTGGTTCTGGATGATGAACACCGTAAGCACTATAGTGATCAGGATAGCCAATATGGTTTTAAAGCTCATGGTGCGATCGGCAATTTTGTTATACAATATGCAAAAAAGATCGCACACGTTATTTCCATATTTCTCATCGATGAACCGCGTCTGCCGACCATAATAGATACCAGTAGGAGGGGAATGTTCCACTAAATTTCCTGATCAAGATCGGCCCGTTCTTTAGGCATTCGTATACAAAAAGATAATAGGCCGTGTACCTCAAGTAAAAATTGAGGTTTAGGGGTTTACGACATCAGTACACTATCTTGCTTCCTCGCAAGAAAAATCCTTCTGATAATATTAGTTTATTTAGATTTAAATAAATAGCTGATAATCATGTTTTTATTAAATTATAAATCATTCATTTAGTAAATATGCTAAAAATAATAGCATTATGCATGTTCAACGACCGTTTGTAAATCAAGTAAATTATAATTTGGAATTTATAAAATACTGGTATTCAGTATTTATATGATGATAAATTTAATAGGTTTTTATTCTTAATCATCGTGCTTAAAGAAACTTTTAGGAGTTGAAGAGTCAAGATGTGAGGTGTTGAACCGTACACTAAGTTCGAAATAGAAATTGGCTGTGCTGGATCATCTTCATTAAGACGTACATTTCAGTGTCCAAAAAATTGGAGTGCTCATAGGGCTTTAAAATGCGTCAGCGCAAATGAGCGGGTCTTACGTCGCAAGTCGAAAATAGTGGGCGCTTGACCCCTGTTTTGTTTAGGTCAATGCCATCGTTGACGTGGTATAAGACGCACAAATGAGCGGCCGGAGCAAGAGAGGCGGTGGGTAAGTTTAAAGATCCGTAAAGCTCGACTGGCAAGAGAGATCGTCGGTAAAAATTCGACCAACAAATAAGATGTGCGAAGTTGGGTCGACGGCAGGCGTCAACAATGGATCATCACGATGTGCTCATCACATCTTTAAACTAGATGACCGGCTTATACAGCTTAAGAGAATTTAATACATGAGGCGCTCACTATTGATGTGAGGTTTCTCCTGAATCGGGTGCAAAGCAAAGAGCTTATTGTATCGAATTTGTCCGATAGCCAGTGGTAACACTGAGTGTGTCGCTGCCATAGCAGTGGAAATGATCAAAGTAGAACTTAGCTCGGCAGCGTGCTTTTTTGTCCTGGTCAAGCATTCGAATGAGCCAATGATCAGCGATTTTTAAGGCGCCCAATGTTGCGCTGAACCACCGGAAAAAGGAAGATGGTAGACAGGATGACCACGGCGCCAGCCCAAAAGCCAATGCTCATGGTATGCAGGTCTCCGAAAAACATAAAGGCCATAACGATGCCGTATACAGGCTCCAGATTGGTGATCAGGGCTACTTTAAAAGCTGATAGTTCGCGCATGACCGACACCCCTGCAACGTAGGCCAGGGAAGTACATATAGTGCCCAGAATGATCAGGTAGCCAATGTCTTCACCCTGGGGTATCTGCAGGTCGGTGAACGTTCCGCTAAGGAGCATATATATAGTTATCCAAAAGAACGCGCCGATCAGCTCATAAAAGGAAATGATGGTAGGATGGGTGGTTTTGACCTGGCGCGAATTGATGATAGAGAACAGGCTCGATGCGGACGCACAAAGCAGCCCAAGCGTGATACCTAAGGTGTACTGTGTTTCAAATTTAAAGATCAGGACAATGCCTATAATGATCAGTATGCCCGATAGTATCTCGAGCTTAGAAATGGGTTTACGGTTGATCAGCGGCTCAAAAATAGCCGTGAACAGTGTGGTAGAAGATAGGCACACCAGCGTGATCGAGACATTGGATACCTTGATGGCCTGAAAGAACAAGATCCAGTGCCCGCCCACCAGCGCCCCGGTGAGGATCAGTTTCAGAAAGGTGCTGCGATCGATGCTGAAATGCTTTTTATTGAATTTAAAGTACAGGAACAGCGTAGCGAACGCGATCAGCACCCGGTACCACACCAGGTTAACGGCGGTCATAGTGATCAGGTTGCCCAGTATGCCTGTAAAACCCCATATGAAAACGGTGAAGTGCAGAATGAGCAGGTTCTTATTAAGTTGAGCAGATGCGTTTTGACTGGATGACATTGAGCTGTAAAGAAATATAAAGACGTATACCCTGTATATCGCATCTATTACGCGACCACAAGAGCACTACGCCGGCAGACTATTTAGGGGCTTTGCGCAGCAAATATAACCCGGTTAGTCCGAATAAAAGGTTAGGGATGAATACCGCGATGATAGGCGGCAGGTTAGCCTTGAGCGAGAACACGTTAGCGAACCGGTCGATCACGATATATAAAAAGCATAGCAAGATGCCTATACCCAAAGGCAGACCTATACCACCGCGTACCTTACGCGAGGATATGGACACACCGATCAGCGTAAGCACGAAGGCCGAGAACGGGTAAACATAGCGCCTAAACATCTCCAGGCGTAATTCTACCAAGCGGCCTGTGCCGCGTATCTTCTCTTTTTCTATCCGTTTGGCCAGTTCTTTAGTTGGGATGGCTCTGTAGATATTAGTATTGATATCGTTATTGGCCTCAAAATCGGATGGGCGCATGTCCAGCGTGGTATCTTTACGGGGTATCTGTAGGAATTGCTCCTTCAGGCCATTCACATACCGTACCTGCACATCCAGCAATGACCAGGTGCGCTTAAGCGAGTCGTAAGTGATACGCGGGGCGGTCAGTTTCTCCTTGATCACGTCACCGTCGAATTTCTCCATCATGAAATTGTAGCCCGAATGCACAACGTTATCGTACGATTCGAGGTAAACGAAAGTGTGTTTGTCCAACTGCATATGCAGCTGCTTCAATGTGGGGTCGGTATCGTTTGTATAGGTATTGGCATACTTGACACTCAACTGGTTAGTGTAAGGTATAAAATATACGTTACCGAAAAAGAAAACGATAAAGATGACGCCGGAGGATATAAAATAAGGCCTCAGGAAGCGATTAAAGCTTACTTTGCCACTCAAAATGGGCACGATCTCGGTCTGGTTGGCCATTTTGGCCGTAAAGAATATCACCGCCAAAAAGTTGATCAGCGGTAGCAGAATATTGGCATAGTAGGGCAGGTAGCCGCCGTAATATTGGAAAACGATGGCGCTCAACGGTGCCTTGCTTTTCAAAAAGTCGTCCAAGTGCTCCGAAACGTCAAATACCACAATGATCACCAGGAACAGCGAAAGCGTGAACACGAACGTGCCCAGGTACTTTTTAATGATGTACCAGTCCAGTATCTTGATGTATCGGTTCAAAAAGTTAGACATTACAGGCGTTGCGATAATTTGGTGACCATGGCGTTCTTCCAGCTATAGAACTCGCCGCTAATTATCTTATTGCGTGCCTCGGTCACCAGCCACAGATAAAAATGCAAGTTGTGCAAGCTGGCTATCTGACCACCCAATAACTCGCCCGAGGCGATCAGGTGACGCAGGTAAGCTTTGCTGTGCTCGCGGTCTACCCAAAGGTCGCTTTCCTCATCAATAGGGCTCATGTCGTTCTTCCACTTCTCGTTGCGCATGTTCAGGATGCCGTTACGGGTAAACAGTAACCCGTGGCGGGCATTACGGGTGGGCATCACGCAGTCGAACATATCTACACCTAAAGCGATGTTCTCCAATATGTTAGCAGGCGTACCCACGCCCATCAGGTAGCGGGGCTTATCGGCCGGTAGTATGTTACAAACCAGTTCAGTCATGGCGTACATCTCCTCGGCCGGCTCACCTACTGACAGGCCACCGATGGCATTCCCTTCACGGCCGAACGAGGCGATCACTTCGGCCGATCTTTCGCGAAGGTCCTTATAAACAGATCCTTGCACGATCGGGAACAAGCTTTGATGGTAGCCGTATTTGGGCTCGGTGCTATCCACGCGCTCGCAGCAACGCTTCAACCAGCGGTGCGTCATCTCGATGGAACGGCGTGCGTAGCCATAATCGCAAGGGTAGGGCGTGCACTCATCAAATGCCATAATGATATCAGCACCGATCACCCGCTGGATGTCCATAGCTGACTCGGGTGTGAACAAATGCTTGGACCCATCAATGTGCGAGCGGAAGGTCACACCTTCTTCCTTAATCTTGCGGGCATTACTTAATGAATATACCTGATAACCACCACTATCCGTCAAAATAGGGCGGTCCCAGCCATTGAACTTGTGCAGGCCACCTGCCTTTTCCAGGGTCTCTAACCCCGGGCGCAGGTAAAGGTGGTAAGTATTGCCCAAAATAATCTGGGCTTTAATGTCGTCCTTTAGTTCGCGCTGGTGTACGGCCTTGACCGTTCCGGCGGTGCCAACAGGCATGAATATAGGCGTTTGGATAACGCCGTGGTCAGTAGTGATCTCGCCGGCGCGGGCCTTTGAGAGTTTATCTTGAGCGGTGAGAGCAAATTTCATTTTGATGAGGCAAAATTACTAATAATAAACCCCCTGCCCAAACCCCGCGCCCCGATAGGGCGCCTGCAAGCGGGCGAAGCCTTCTTAATTGAAAGTATTTGACGGTCAAGTCGCTTAATTTTAACAAATTTGCGCATCATATTTTTTAAGAGTTGGCACCATATTTACCGCAGGCCTTATTAGTTCTGTTCCTGATCTGTTTTTTAGCACAAATGGGTTTTTTGCTCATCCGCCAGCGCCGTTTGGCCGCTTATCAGGTGCCTGATACCGATGTATCTGCTGTTGATCTGCCTATTTCGGTCATCATCAGTGCCCGCAACGAGGCCGAGAATCTGGCCCTGTACCTGCCCGCGATATTGGAGCAACGATATCCGAATTTTGAAGTAGTGGTGGTGAACGATTGCTCGGTCGATAGTTCCGAACAGGTGCTTGAGGAGCTGAGCAGAAAACATCCTCATCTTAAATTGGTTACTGTTACAGAACACCGCCGATTCAAGACCGGCAAAAAGTTCGCCTTGACCATGGGTATCAAAGCCGCCAGATACGATCACTTGCTATTCACTGATGCTGACTGTCAGCCTGCTTCGCCTTATTGGGTGGCGCGCATGGCTTCCAATTTTCAGCCCGGTACCGAGATCGTTCTGGGGTATTCGCCATATACCCGCCGTAGTGGCTTTATCAACGCTTTCACCCGTTTCGAGACCTTGCACACCGCGATCAATTACTTCTCGGCCGCCTTGGCAAAAGATGCATATATGGGCATCGGCCGTAATTTAGCTTATACTAAAGAGCTGTTTTTCAAAAACAAAGGCTTTGCATCGCACCTGCACGTGATGGCCGGTGATGATGATCTTTTTGTGAACAGTAACGCCACGCCTACCAATACCGCGATCGAGATACACCCCGATTCGTTCATTTACACTGAAAGCAAACGCGGGATAGGTGCGTACTTCAGGCAAAAGCGTCGCCACATGGGCGTGGGCAGGCTGTACCGCAACAAGCACCGGCGTATGCTCACGTTCGAGGCGCTTAGCGGCTCATTCTTCTACATCGCTTTGGGGCTTTGCTTGTATTTCAGGTATGATCAGCCGATAGGTTTGTTCATTGTTGGCGGGGCTTACTTGTTACGGTTGCTTACGCAGGGCGTGATCTACCACAGCTCAGCAAAAAAACTTACCGGTACGGGCCTGATCTGGTTCCTGCCGTTCTATGATGTGCTTTATTTTTTATTCATTAACATATTTGGCCTAATAGGAACCTTTACACGAACTACCCAATGGAAGTGAACGCAAACTTTACCGAGAACGCTAAGAACGACTACCAATTGGTGCTGAAAGCCAGGGAGGGTAATCAAAAAGCTTATGCCGACCTCATGCAGCGCTATAAGGACTCGATCTACTTCATGTCGCTCAAAATGGTGAATAACCGCGAGGATGCGATGGATATCACGGTAGAGACCTTTGCGAAGGCTTTCGAGAAACTGGACAAATACCAGCCTGACTACGCCTTCAGTACCTGGCTGTTCAGGGTAGCCACCAATAATTGTATCGACTTTTTACGCAAGAAAAAGCTCAACACCGTATCGATCAACCAAATGAACGACGAGGAGGATGAGCGCCCGCTACAGATAAAGGCCGATACGCTGAACCCAGAGGAGTCATCTATCAAAAAACAGCAGTCGGAAGAGTTAAAGGTGCTGATCGAAAGCTTGCCGCCAAGGTACCGTAATTTGCTCACGCTGAGGTATTTTGACGAGCTCTCGTACGAGGAGATCGCCCAGCAGCTCGACCTGCCGCTGGGCACCGTTAAAGCACAATTGTTCAGGGCCAAATACTTGTTAGGCAATATCATAAACCGTATAGAGCGATAGATGGACGCTGGTATCGTTACCAAATATTTTCCGGAGCTGACCGCCCGTCAGCAAGAACAGTATGCACAGTTGGGCGAGTTATACCCATACTGGAATCAGCAGATCAACGTGGTCTCGCGCAAGGATATGGATTCGCTTTTCGAGCGCCATGTGCTTCATTCATTGGGCATTGCTAAGGTGATGCGCTTTTTGCCTGGCGAGCAGGTGCTTGACGTAGGCACCGGTGGGGGATTCCCCGGCGTGCCGCTGGCTATCATGTTCCCTGAAACGCAGTTCCATTTGGTGGATAGTATCGGTAAAAAGATCAAAGTGGTCACCGAGGTATCGTCGGCAATTGGTTTGACCAACCTTAAAGCTACTCATTCGAGGGCCGAACAAGTGCCTGGTAAATTCGATTTTGTGGTATCGCGTGCGGTAACGCAGTTGAAGGATTTTTATCCATGGGTGAAAGGAAAATTCACCAAAAGCGCGAAGAACACTTTACCCAGCGGGATCCTGTATTTGAAGGGGGGAGACCTTGAACAGGAAATTGCCGAATCGGGTTTGGCCGTTCAGCAATACTTCCTGAAGAACTATTTTGAGGAAGAGTTCTTCGAGACCAAGCAGGTCATCTACGTAAAAGGGTAGTTCGTTTTCTATCTGATCAATTACTTTTTTTTGGGGGGGCGAGAAATTAATTTGATAGTTATCAGCTTATTGTAGTATGTTACATCAACGATCAGGTATGCTTAGTTTTGCCGTGCTTTTTTGCTTTCGTTGATGACGGCTGTGTGCTCGGCGGCGGTGGCGGCGGCGGGATCGAACCATCGCTGTTAGGTGTAGCGCGTATTCTTGATGATACCGGCGGTGGGGGCGGTGGAATGGAGCCATTCTTGCCTCTTATAGCACGTGCTTTTGATGATCTTGGCAAAGCAGGCGGCGGCGGTGGGGGCGGAACAACACCCTCAGCACTAGGTATGGCACTTGCTTTTGACGAGCTGGATGCTTCAATGCCACGATCGATCGCCGGTGGCGGGAACTTAACATTGCTTTTTTCTCTGTGTTTTACCTGGCTCGGAGGCGGGAACTTAATAGGACCTTTTTGGTTAGTATCTCTCGTTGTCATTGGTGGTGGAAATTTGACAGGCCCTTTGTAGCCAGGTGTCATTAAAATATTCCGAACGGTCGCTTTTTCAATATCGACAGATACTTCATGTTTTGAGTCAAAATACTTTGATCGATAGTGGGTTGTTGTTGGTGATCCACTGCCGACCAAATGAACGGTGATCAAACTGTGATCTTTGCTGAAAGCAGCTGAGGATGCGAGGAGCATCCCTACCGATAGGGGTAGTGCTGCAAGGTAGTTTAGCCTGGCTAACCTACCTGAGCGTTTTTGATAGAGCTTCATTATTCTGGTTTTTAAAAGTTTCGTATCAGAAAAATCGCTGGTGAGCGGGATGCCGCTGCTTAGGCAGGCCTGCCCGATCAGCAGATCCACATAGCGGTCGGTCTCATCAAGCGCGGCACAGCGGTCGGCCTCGTACTCGTGCACCGCCTTCAGGCTGTTCTGCAGCAGGTATACCACCGGGTTGAACCAGCACAGCGCTTTCAGTGCTTCTGTGATCAGAATATCAATGCTGTGATTTTGCCGCATGTGCACGCATTCGTGGCGCAGTATGGTCTCATCCACATCGGCCTCATCGCTCACGAACATGTAGTGCAGAAATGAGAATGGAACCTTCGCGTTAGCGACCTTAACGACCGTATAATTTCCCATAACATACACCTTCCTGCCAGCGATCAATTTTAAGACGCTGTAAAGCCTCATCGATGTTAAGACGAGCGTTGATGCGCATCCAAGCAAATAGATCGCCTTAGCGGCTTTAAATGGCTTTACAACGGGCGGCTGCGATAGGGTAGTGGAGCGCTGATCAGCATGCACGACCATGGTCGACGCCTTAGCCACCGGGTCCTTCATTGCTGAGGTTACCGGTTCAAAGCTCACTTTTATGGCTGGCAGCGCAAAGCACACCATTATGCTCAGGAGCAGATATGTCCTGTTGGCGGTGTAAAAGGTTTGCTTGCGTAGCAGTAGCCAATAGAGGCCGTAGCTTACGCACAGGTAAGCATTGGCCTCAAGCAAATAGCGCATCCAATTACTCATCGTTGTTGGTCTTTTTGCGGCTGCGCTCGGCCAATAGGATCAGCTCTGCCAGTTCGCTCAGGTTAAGTTTCTGTTCTTTTACCAGGTATGACACCAGGCTTTTGTACGAGTTGTTGAAGTAGCTCTTGATCACTTTGTCAAAAGCGAACTTCTTGTAATCTTCCTCGCTCACGATAGGGAAGTACACATGGGAGTTACCGTAGGCTTTGTGGTCAACAAATCCTTTGGTCTCCAATACGCGCACCACCGTGCTTACTGTGTTGTACGCTGGCTTGGGGTCGCCCGGCATTTTCTCCAGTATCTGCTTCACTATGCCCTCTTTCAGTTTCCATAGGATCTGCATTACTTCTTCCTCTGCTTTAGTCAATTCTTTCATACGTTCTTTTGGTCCAAAACCCTAACTATATCAGTAGTTTGGGTAAACTATCCGAATAGTTGGTCAACTGTTTTTATAGTTCGAATACACGAAAATACTACTATTTTTATAGTTTGCAAACTATTTGTGTAGTTGAGTGCTCTTTTTAGCGTGAAACGGCCCTTTTTCAGAAAAAATTTTTTCACCCTAAAGGGTAATATGTTTTTGTACTTTGGTGGCGCCGCGTTTTTATGTCACTTAAACACCAATTGGCACTCACCTTTATTAAAGGCATAGGCCCAACCTTATCAAGATCACTACTGGCTTATTTTGGCCATCCCGAAAAAATTTTTGAGGTGCCTGCGGCACGTTTCGCCAAAGTGCCGGGCATTGGCAGCAGGATCATTGAGCAGCTCAACCTACCCCAGGCACTGGAACGTGCCGAAGCTGAAGAAGCTTATGTAAAGAAGCATGGGATCGATGTGATCTTTTATACCGATGAGCGCTATCCCAAGCGGCTTAAGAACTGTAATGACGCCCCCATTTTATTATATAGTAAAGGCAACGCCGATCTGAACAACCGCCGCGCAGTAAGCATCGTAGGAACCCGTAACGCGACCGACTACGGCCGGGCCTTGTGTAAGCAACTGATCGACGACCTGCAACAATACGGCGTACTGATCGTGAGCGGGCTTGCCGCTGGTATAGATGTGGCCGCACATAAGGAAAGCTTGCGAGCAGAATTGCCTACGGTAGGTGTTTTAGGCCATGGGTTAGACCGCTTATACCCGAGCCAGAACCGACAAACGGCCGATAAGATGTTGCTGAACGGTGGGTTGCTCACCGAGTACCCATCGGGCACTAAGCCTGATCGCGAGAACTTCCCTGCGCGTAACCGCATTGTGGCCGGTATGGCCGATGTTACAGTGGTGATCGAGGCAGGTATCAAGGGGGGCGCTTTGATCACGGCCGAGATAGCCAACTCTTACGACCGTGATGTGTTCGCTTTTCCCGGTCGTATCACCGATGAGTATTCGGAGGGATGCAATTTCCTGATCAGGCACAACAAAGCGGGCTTGTTGACCTGTGCGGCCGACCTGGCCCACTTGATGGGTTGGGACACCGAAAAAGATAACGCTGCCAAACCCAAGGCCAAACAGTTCGCGCTGCCAATTGACCTCACCGCTGATGAAAGGAATATTTGGGATATTTTGCAACACGCCAAGGCGCCGGTAAGCATAGATGATCTGGCTATCAAGCTGAGTATGCCGTTGAGCAAACTGGCCATGGACCTGCTCAACATGGAGATGCAGGGCTACATAAGCGCCAAGCCCGGTAAGATGTATGTGATCGGATAGTCCAATCGTCAGGCCCGGAAAGAGATATGTTTGGCTGTTTCAAGATCACCTTAGGAGTGACCAGGTGTTGTATAGTAAGTGATCACCCCCGAGCCATGGGTCACTTCCTGCCAGCTGTCAACATCTTCGAAAACTACCAATATGGCCGTGCAGGGAAGCACATCACGAACTTTTTCGGTAAGGTTGAGTAATAGGTAAGCAATACCCGGATTGTGACCTACCATGGCCACAAAGTCATACTGGTCTGAAAAATGGTTGATGGTCTTTAACAATGCCTTTTCGCTGGCCTCATATATAGCAGGTGCTAATAGCGGTGAAGGTGCACCCAACTGCTGAGCAAGCGTGGTAGCTGTTTTAATGGTGCGTACCGATGGACTGCTGACAAAGTACTGCGGTACGTTGCCCGTAGCCTGTAGCTTTTGCACCAAAGCCTGCACATCAGCTTCACCCCGTGCCGATAACTGGCGACCCATATCGCCATCGTTAGAACTGGATACCGCTTCGGCATGACGTATCAATAGTAGCTTCTTCATACAAGAATAAATGTAGGCATTTGCCAGTACAATTATAAAGTGACCATTACGCGTTCTTCTGCTCCGCGAAGGTGATCAGCGGTAGCTCGGGCATATCGTTCATACATTTGAAGTGACCGAGCGGGCATTTCTCCTGCCCGAATTTAGAGCAGGGACGGCACGGCAGTTCAACTCCGGCAACCAACGACCGTTTCACCATATAAGGCTGTACGCCTAAAAGCTCAGGTACCGTACTTCCCCAAATGGAAGCGATAGGTATATCAAATGCTTCGGCGATGTGGGTAAGCCCGGTATCAAAACCTAATAAGCTATCTGCCTGTGATACTAAAAACACCGACTCGTCCAGTGTGGTGACGCCACACGCGTTATAAACTCTTGCGCTAACGGCATTTGTGATCTCATCTCCATTGGCTTTTACATCATTACCGCCTAATAATATTATCGGTTTGCTGATCTGATTGCATATGCTGATGATCTTATGGTTAGGCATACGCTTGGTGTTGTGTGTGGCACCTATCACAAAAGCCACATAGCCCTGCAGGTGAGAGGCCGGCAGCAGATCGGTCAGTTGATATTGGTTCTTGATGTAATAGTTGATCGGCTGGCCATCGTTCACTACACCTAAAGGCGCCACAGCTTTCAGGTAACGATCCACCAGGTGTACGGGTGGTACCAGCTTTAAATTGAACTTTAGGCTGAGCCATTTGCGCAGGCGCTGCTTGTCATACGTGTACGAGCGTATGCCGGTGCGCAGCTTGATGATGCTGGTGCGCAGGTTGCTGTGGAGGTCGACGATAAGGTCGTAACCTTCGGCCTTGATATCGGCAATGGATTGGCCGAGGGTGGGCTGCAAGAGCAACAGCTTATCTACGTACGGATTGTTGTCATAAATGTAGCGAAACGCTGGCTTGGTCAGGAAATGCACTTCGGCATTGGGCAATTGCTGTTTCAGACAGCGTACCACCGGAGTGGTATATATAATGTCACCCATGGAGCTGAAGCGGATCACCAGTATCTTCATGTTCAGCGTGCTATTGACCTAATTGGTTGCGGATCTTTTGGATGATCGAGGTAGAAGAATACCCTTCTACAAAAGTGATGGTCTTGACCTCACCGCCATTGGCCAATACCTCTTTACCGCCAACTATATTCTCAATGGCATAATCAGCACCTTTTACCAAGATGTCGGGTAACAGGGCTTTGATCAGTTCAAGTGGGGTATCCTCCTCGAACGATACCACCGCATCCACAAAATACAGTGCAGCGAGCAGCATGGCCCGGCTGTCCTGACCATTTACCGGTCGGTCAGGGCCTTTGAGGCGTTTCACCGAACTGTCGGCATTGAGGCCAATGATAAGTTTATCGCCCATTTCGGCAGCTTTGGCCATGTAGGTGAGGTGCCCAATGTGCAACAGATCAAAAACGCCATTGGTAAACACCACCTTTTGACCGTTCTGTTGCCAGTCCTTCACCCGGCCTTGCAAGGTGGCCAGGTCGGTGATCTTGTGCAGGAGCTGTGCTTCTAAATTATCCCTCATTTGGCTGATCGTTTAGTGCGGCGCTCTGCCAGGTAAGCGGTGATCTGTTCTAATGATAACGCGTTCAGGCAATTGGTCTTGGTCACGCCGCCTTTACGGGCAGCCAGTATACCAAATTCCATGTCTTTGAAGCCTTCTACACGGTGCGCATCGGGATTAATGGATAGCAGTACGCCCTTCTCGATCGCATATTGATGCCAGCGCCAGTCCAAATCGAGCCTGAGCGGGTTGGCATTGATCTCGATCACAACGCCGTTGGCGGCGCAGGCATCGATCACTTTTTGGTGGTCTATCTCATACCCTTTACGGCTCAGCAATAAGCGGCCCGTAGGGTGACCTAATATAGTAGTATAAGGATTCTCTACCGCCTTGATGATACGGGCGGTAGCCTTATCCACATCCATTTTCAGGTTCGAATGCACCGAGGCTACCACGAGGTCAAAGCGTTCCAATATCTCGTCAGGATAATCGAGCGAGCCATCGTTCAGGATGTCAGACTCGATACCTTTAAATATATGGAAGCCGTCGAGTTCCTGGTTCAGTCGGTCTATCTCCTCATGTTGCTGCAACACGCGCTCAATGCTGAGGCCTTTGGCGTACACCGCGCTTTTGCTATGGTCACAAATACCCAGGTACTCCAGCTTCATCTCGTCGCGGCAGTACAGGGCCATTTCTTTCAGGGTGTTGATACCATCGCTCCAGGTACTGTGGTTGTGTATTGAACCCTTAAGGTCGTAAACATCGATCAGGTCGGGGAGGATGGCCTTGTTCATGAAGCTGTCACCTTCCCGCAATTCAGGTGGTATCCAAGGCAAGCTCGCTTTCTTGTAGATGAACTCCTCGCTGTCGGGCTGGTCAACGATATCATTCAACCGGGCCTGCACAGCTTTCACATGGTCATCGCTGCCAGTGGCTTTGAACAACTCGAGATAAAAGAAGCGTTTTTCGGTCACCTGAATATCTACCAGCAGCCCATTAGCGGTTTCGCCGTTGATATGGTCGCTGTTCACGGTGATATTTTGTAACAGGGCAGAGGTGCTCAGGTTATTCAGGCCCATCTCCGCATCTCGGGTCCCTAATACGATGTTCAGTTCAGATATCACATCGCAGCAGCGGCGATAATCGCCCGCAAATTCAAGCAACGCTCCGGGGAACATACCTTTAAGCAAGGTCATGAGCTCGTGTGCCTCGTGTTTGGCCTGTGCATAAAGGAACTTACCGTTGCTGGCCATCCTGAACTCCAGGGCGCGTTTGATCTCGTCCTGGGTCTTGATGCCAAAACCTTTGGCCTCTACCAGGCGGTTCTCGTTGCAGGCGTAATATAACTCGCCAGTGTTCTCGATACCTAACTGATTCCAAATGATGGCTACCTTTTTTGGACCTATGCCTTTGATGTGCAGCATCTCTACCACGCCATCAGGTGTGGCCTTGAGCAGGTCCTCCAGGTCGGCAATGGAGCCGGTATCCAGTAACTCTGTGATGTAGGCCGATATGCTTTTGCCGATCCCATCGATCTGGTTCATCTCCTCGATGCTTTTACCGGCAAGCTTAAAAGGCAGTTTATCCACCTTAAAGGCCGCATTGGCCACCGAACGGATCTTGAATGCGTTCTGCTCATGCAGTTCCATCAGTTGCGCTAAAAGCTTAAGCCGGCCGGCAATAGGTTTATTTTCCATACGAGGTGTGAGGCTGTAAAAATACAAAAGCCATTCTAATGAACAGCTTTTGGTCTTATTTTGTTGAAAATGGTTACTGCCTATGCAGCGGCTGATAACGCATCAGCATTGCTGGCAAGTAGCCTTATTTGATCTCGGCCACGAAAGGCAGGCGAGCCTGCGGTGTACGCATCATTTTTTGTAAACCTTTGATCTGCTGGAAGTAGCTGTAATTGTCACCCAGTTCCGCCTTCATGAAGTGCTCGCTTACGCGGCTCTCAATATCGGCACCAAATTTTTTGAACAGGCTTTTTTGCTCAGGGTAGCCCACCACTTTGTAATCTTTCAGCTTGGCTTTTTTGGCCGCACTGGCTATCGCATCATTGATGCTGCCTAAGCGGTCCACCAAACCGATCTTGATGGCTTGTTCGCCTGTCCATACACGGCCCTGGCCAATGCTGTTTATGTAAGCCTGGGTCTTGTTACGGCCTTGCGCAACGGCTTTTGTGAAGTCGTCGTAACCGCGGTTCACTTCATTTTGCAATATGGCGCGCTCCTCTGGGGTAAGCGGACGACTAACATCGCCCAGGTCGGCATATTTGCCGGTCTTTACACCATCAAAGGTGAGGCCCAGCTTATCGTTAAGCAGTTTTTGCATGTTAGGTAATATGGCGAAGATGCCGATGGAGCCGGTAATAGTATTTGGCTGAGCAAAGATAGAATCGGCCGCACAGGAGATGTAATAACCGCCTGATGCCGCGTAGTCACCCATAGATACGATCACCGGTTTCACTTTTTTCGTAAGGTATACCTCGCGCCAGATCACATCAGAAGCCAGCGAACTGCCGCCCGGAGAATTGACACGTAGAACAACAGCTTTCACCTTATCATCCAAACGCACTTTGCGTAAAGCCGCCGATATCTTGTCAGATCCTATCGAGTTGTCGTCGCCGTCGCCGCCGTTGATCTCGCCCGAGGCATAGATCATAGCGATCTGGTTGCTGTCGCTTTTGTCACCTTTGCTATCGCTATCACCCTTACTATCAGCGTAATCGGCCAGGTCGATGCTTTTCAGGTCCTTGTTCAGCTTAATGTTGGTGAGTTTCTTCAGCTCGTCCAGTACCTCATCTTTGTACTTCAGGCCGTCGATCATTTTATACTTCACGGCATCTTCCGGTGCTTGTATCTTCAATTCGTTGGCAATGTTATAAAGGCTATCCTTATCAAGCTTACGGCTTTTGGCTATATTGGTCAGGAATTGCTGGTAAAGTGAGCCCAGGTAAGCATTCACTTGCATGCGGTTGGCATCGCTCATTTTATTCAGGATGTACGGCTCAACGGCACTTTTATAGGTGCCTACCTTGATAACCTGTGCTTCGATGCCCAACTTATCAAGCGCACCTTTAAAAAAGGTGATCTCCTGGCTTAAGCCTTTAAAATCAAAGTAACCTTTGGGGTTAAGATATACCTTATCAGCAACGGAGGCCAGGTAGTAAAAGCCTTGAGTATAAACCTCCGAGTAGGCGATAACGAACTTTTTAGAACGTTTAAAGTCGATCAGTGCATTACGTATCTCTTCGGTAGTGGCCTGACCGCTCAGCATGTAGCCATCATTCAGGTAGATGCCTTTAATGTGGTCGTCGGTCTTGGCTTTTTTGATGCTGGCTAATATATCGTTCAGGCCTATACTTTTCTCCCTATTCAATCCAAGCACCGGTAGGTTGGCTAGGGGATCATTAGGCGTACGCTCGGTCACGGCGGTCTTGAAAGAGATGTTCAGTACCGAGTTGTCGTCCACGTTCACCTCCTTATCACTGCCGGCCGAGGCGATCAGTCCCAGTACCATGAACACCAGGATCACACTCATGACAATGATGCCTACCATGGTGGCCAGTACGAACTTGAAAAATTGTTTCATTAACTATTTTAAATATTTATCTATGCAAACTTAATGATCGGGTACAATATAAGCTTTAGAGCGTATAATCTATTATTTGTTACAACATGGTAAACGTTTATTTGCTGTTGGGCAGTAACCTGGGCGACCGCGCCGCATACCTGCAACAGGGCATTCAACACATCGAGAGCCGGGTAGGGCAGGTGGTCACCACGTCAGACGTTTATCGTACACAGAGCTGGGGCAATACCGATGCTCCCGACTATCTGAACCAGGTCATCCTGATACATACCGACAAGACCGCCCGACAAGTATTGAACGAGATATTAGCGATCGAATTGTTACTTGGACGAAAGCGTGAAGAAAAATGGGGTTCACGAACGCTGGATATCGATATCCTATTTTATGGCGATCAGGTGATCAATGAGCCAGACCTTATCGTACCGCACCCGCACTTGCATAACAGGCGCTTTACAATGGAGCCTTTAGCACAGATCGCGCCTGATCTTATACACCCAATACTTCAAAAGGACATAAGCCAATTAAAAAATGAGCTGACCGATACTTTGGAAGTAAAAAAAAATTAATTTTGATATAAACTATTATTAAACCTCATGGCAGAAGCCCTACCCAACCCAGACCTTGACCTTTCTTTTTTGTACGAGATCGCCGATGGAAGCGATGAGTTCATTGTTGAATCGATAGATATGTTCATGCAGCAGACCCCTCAGTTAGTTACTGAGATCAGCCAGGGCATTGCCGATAAGAACTGGCCTGTTGTAGGTGCTGCTGCTCATAAATTGAAACCTAACATGGGCTTTTTTGGAATGCTGACCTTGCAAAGCATGATGCAGGATATTGAGATGATGGCCAAAAGTGGTGCACCCGATGAAGGTGCCGTGGTTCAAAAGTTCGATACCGCCAAGGCACAGATCGAAGCCAACCTGGTAAAGCTACAGGAGATCAAAGCTGAAAAGCAATGATAAGTTTAGTATTTGATGAAAAAAGGGTGTCAGTCTTATCGGCTGACACCCTTTTTGTATGGGCTATATTCGTTTTAAAGAATATCTTGAAATGCGCTTGACTTAAGCAGGAGTTACCGTGAAGGTATAGCTCTCCATAATAAGATTAGCTAACAGGCTTTTACAGGCTTGCTCGGTCTTCGCGTTAGCTATTTCTTCATTCTCAGCCTCTATCTCTAAACTGATGTGTTTACCGATGCGTACGTTCTGTATCTCGGCAAGACCAAGATTCTTCATGCTGCCGGTAACAGCTTTACCTTGAGGATCCAAGATCTCTTTTTTGGGCATTACATCAATTTCGGCCTGGAATTTCATACTATTTAGCGAGTCTTATTTGAATAAATGATAGGGCGATATACATTATGATGACCGCCGGAATGGCCGCAAATTTAAAAAACAATATCAAAATAGCAGAGAACAGCAGCAATAAATAGCGGTAAAAATTTCGTTGGAGGTCCCTGTCCTTGAACTTTAACGACATGAGCGGCAACTCCATCACCAGCAGGGCGCACATGATCACCACAAAGAACGCCAGGAAAAAGGGGTTGAGGATAAAATCGTTGAAGAAGGTGTAATTGTCTTTCAAAATGAGTGGGAACGAGCCGATCAGTATGGCGTTGGCCGGAGTAGGTAAGCCAATAAAGCTATCGGTCTGCCGCTCATCATTGTTAAATTTAGCCAATCGTAAAGCCGAGAATACCGGTATCAGGAACGCGATGTAGTTAAGGTAGTTGCTCACATGCTCGATCTGCGGTGCCTGCAGGAACAACCGGTACATGATAAAGGCCGGAAGTACGCCAAAGCTTACTACATCGGCCAGGGAATCAAGATCTTTACCGATCAGTGAGAAGGAGCGTAGCACGCGTGAGGCCAGTCCGTCAAAAAAATCAAAGATGGCCGCCAGGAATATACAGTAGGATGCAAAGATCAGGTTGTCCTGAAAAGTAACACAAACGATGCCCACACAACCGCTGAACAGGTTAGCGCAGGTAATGGCGTTGGGCACATGCTTTTGAACGCGTTTCCTCATTTCAGGGGTTGAAGATAGCCAATAAATAGATATGGTGCATGAATAGCATAACCTTTTAAGCAGATCTTAACTTCAATTGTTTGCGCAGCAGGTGGGTATAAATAAGTAATGCCGAAACAAGTTCGGCATTACTTACAGTATCATTATCGTGTGACTCGCTTATGAGTTCATCGATACCAGGAATTCCTCGTTTGAGCGGGTACCACGGATCTGTGCTTGCAAGAACTCCATTGATTCCAATGAGTTCATGTCGGCCAGGTGGTTGCGCAGGATCCAGATGCGTTGCAAGGTGTCGCGATCCAATAATAGGTCGTCGCGACGGGTGCTTGAAGCAGTGATATCGATAGCCGGGAATATACGTTTGTTCGAGAGTTTGCGATCCAATTGTAACTCCATGTTACCGGTACCCTTGAACTCTTCGAATATCACCTCGTCCATTTTAGAGCCGGTCTCGGTCAGTGCGGTAGCGATAATGGTAAGCGAGCCGCCATCCTCAATGTTACGGGCCGCACCAAAAAAGCGCTTAGGCTTGTGCAGGGCGTTAGCATCCACACCACCCGATAAGATCTTACCTGAGGCAGGTGCAACGGTGTTATATGCACGGGCCAAACGGGTGATCGAGTCGAGCAGGATCACTACGTCATGACCGCACTCTACCATGCGTTTAGCTTTCTCTAAAACGATGTTAGCGATCTTGACGTGGCGCTCGGCCGGCTCATCAAAGGTTGATGATACCACCTCGGCGCGTACGCTGCGGGCCATATCGGTAACCTCCTCGGGGCGTTCATCGATCAGTAAGATGATCAGGTAAACCTCAGGGTGATTTTTGGCAATGGCGTTAGCCACGTCCTTTAATAACATGGTCTTACCTGTTTTAGGTTGGGCCACGATCAAACCACGTTGTCCTTTACCTATTGGCGAGAACAGGTCCATGATACGGGTAGAATAGTTACCGGCATCAGTGAACAGGTTCAAACGCTCAGACGGGAAAAGCGGGGTCAAGTGATCAAATGGCACACGATCACGAACCTCGGCAGGTATACGGCCATTAATGGCCTCTACACGTACCAGCGGGAAATATTTTTCACCCTCTTTTGGCGGGCGTATGCTACCACGAACGGTGTCGCCTGTTTTTAAGCCAAAAAGTTTGATCTGCGACTGTGATACATAGATATCATCGGGCGAGGTCAGGTAATTATAGTCAGAAGAACGCAGGAAGCCGTAACCATCAGGCATGATCTCGAGCACGCCTTCGTTAACGATCACGTTATCAAAGTCAAGGTTGATCTCTTCTTTTTTAGCGTTCTGGTCGTTCTTTTCGCGGTTCTGCTTCGGCTGATTATTGTTGTTGTTATTGTTGTCGCGGTCGTTCTGTCTGCGCTCAAATTTTTGAGGACGTGCAACAGGCGCGGCAGGAGTAGTGTTCTCAGTGAGGGCGGCAGGTGCAATAGGCGCGGCTTGCTCACTCAAGGCCTCTACAGCCTCTACATCATTTGGTGTACCGGCTTGTGCGGTCTCGGCCTGTACCACAGGCTCCGGAGCTGCAAAAAGGTCGGCGCCGACCTCCTCTGCGGTCGGGGCAGGGGCCGGTGCGGCGGTCTTGCCTTTAACGGTACGTGTTCTTTTGCGTGGTTTATCTTCGGCTGCGGGTGCTTCGGCAGGAGTTTCGGCAGTGGCAGCTTCTGCGCCACCGTAATTACTATCTAAGGTAGATCGTTGGGCGCGGGCCGCATCGATCATTTTTTCTTGTTCAACAATGCGGGTAATGAGTTGGGCCTTACGCAGCTCGTCTGCTTCGGCAATGCCCAGTTCTTTAGCCATTTGACGTAATTCAGACACTAATTTGTCATTCAATTCAAGTGTATCAGGCATGCTATGAATTATAATTCAATATGGGATTCTGTAAGAAATGTATAAGAAAATCGCTCTTGCGGCTGTAACGTACCTTCGGAAAAATACTCTATCAAATAATGGTATGCAACGTGGGATTTTTTACAACTTTTCTTTAGCGCAAGAAAAATCTGTGTTGGAAACGCTGCAATAGTAACCATTTATTTCAAGATCCGCAATTATTTTAAAAAATACTTGCAATTGGCTAACACTCCCAATGATTTTTAGTTTTTTTGATCTCAAAAAAAGTCATATATATAATTTATAAGTATGCTGTCACGACAGGACCTCATTGATCAGATCAAGCAAAAAAGAACGTTTTTATGTGTTGGTCTGGATACCGACTTGGATAAGATACCCGCCTTTTTGCACGATCATGAAGACCCTATATTCGAATTCAATAAGCGTATCATTGACGCCACTCGTGACCTTTGTGTGGCCTACAAACCTAACGCCGCATTTTATGAAACTTATGGCGTAAAAGGCCTCCAGGCGCTCACCCGTACTTACGAATATTTACCTAAAGACTGCCTGAGCATCATTGACGCCAAGCGTGGCGATATAGGCAACACCAGCGATCGTTATGCCCGTGCCTTTTTTGATGAGCAAAGCGGAGGGATGGGCTTCGATGCGATCACCATCACCCCTTATATGGGCCACGATAGTGTGACGCCTTACCTGGCATATGACGGTAAATGGGTGATCATCCTGGCGCTAACTTCATCAATAGGTAGCCTGGATCTGCAATACCTGCAAACCAATAAAGGCTTTTTATACGAGGCCGTGATCAAAAAAATGAATACTTTGGCCGGTGCCGACCGCATTATGTACGTGGTTGGTGCTACCAAAAGCACCGAATTTGAGAACATACGCCGTTACGCGCCCGATAACTTTTTGCTGGTTCCCGGCGTAGGCGCCCAGGGCGGAAGCCTGGAGGACGTATGCCGCTATGGTATGACCAAAGATTGCGGTTTGTTAGTGAACGCATCCCGCTCGATCATCTATGCCTCCAACGGCGAGGATTTTGCGGAAGCCGCCCGCGCCGAAGCCTTAAAGCTCCAACAGCAAATGGCCGAGGAACTGGAGAAGGCGGGGATCATTTGATGTGCGGATGATGAATGTGCGGATGTGCTGAACACCGGTCCCGATTCCTGCATATGCACATATTCGCATCCGCACATCTGCACATTTCACCTCAACTCGCCGGCTCTATATACAGTTGCTTATAATGCGGATAGCGTTGCCTGATGCTATCGCGTATCTCGTTAATGCTCTTAACGATGGAGGAGGCGTTGGTCTGCTTAAGGTCGATGCGCAATAAGAGGATCACTTCTTCGGGGGCAAGGTACATCGATTGTTGATGGATGATGCGTTCTACCGCCGGGTGGCTTTTTGCTATCGCTAAAACCTCTTCCATTTCGGCTTGGTCAACCGTTTCGCCCATGAGCAGGCTGCGGCTCTCCCGTACCAATATGATAGCTACGGCGGTTAACAGCAAGCCGATCAATACCGATGCTATGCCATCTATATAGTGGTTGCCGGTCAATTGGCCGATCAGGATACCGCTAAAGGCGATCAGTATACCTATCACGTCGGCCGCATCCTCGAACAGCACCACAAAGGTAGATGGGTCTTTACTCTGCCGTACCGCCTTCCAAAATGGAGTTTCGCCACGCTGCCGCTTGAACTCCTTCATGGCGGTTATGAATGATATGCCATCAAATATGAACGCTATGCCTAACACGGCGTAATTCCAGATAGGGTTGGTCACTTCCTGTGGGTTGATCAGGTGCTCGATACCTTCATATATCGAAAAGCCGCCGCCCAGCGCAAAGAATAGCAACGACACCACGAACGACCAGAAATAAAGCTCCTTGCCATAACCGAAGGGGCGTTGCTCATCGGCAGGGCGTTGACTTTTGCTGATCCCTAAAAGCAATAACACCTCGTTGCTGGTATCCACCAGTGAGTGTATCCCCTCAGATACCATGGCCGAGCTGCCGGTGAATATGGCCGCTGTCAATTTGGTGGCTGCAATGAGCAGATTTGCAGCAAGTGCGGTATATATCGGGGTCTTGGATGCGGCCATACAGCCTTAACAGGGTAACGCCTGATGGGTTTGGATGGCTTTGCAAGAAAGACCTTAGCAATAGCGACGATGAAGCCCTGAATTTGTAATAAAACAGTTATGATGAGAATTAATTGCGAAAAAGCCGGTCGGAGCGATATATTTGCAACAAAGTTGTGAATAAAAAGAGTGCAAAGTTATGGGTGTCGATGATGCTCCTGTTCACGTTCGTGGCGGGGCAGCTCATCCTGTTCGCACATACGCACAAGTTTGACACACGCACTGCCAAGCACTTTGCCCAAAAGGACCGCTCTCGTTTAAGCGACGATGATTGCCCCGTTTGTGCGCAGCATGGCAACTTTCAGCTATTACTCCCACAGAACGACGTTTTCCAGTTCTGGACACTTACCAGCTCATACCGGCCGGTAGCGCATGCTGTACAATATCAGAGTATCCAGCTGCTGCTATCAGGTAACAGAGGTCCACCGACAGTTTGATGTGCTGACCATAACAGCTGCCCTGGCGTAGCTGTGTATTTCTGTTTTCAATCATCTGTTAAGTATTTTCTATTACCATGAGATCAAAATTCTTAGGCAGCTTATTGCTGCTGTTATTACCTGTATATATATATGCCGCGGGTTTAGCCGCATTTACCGGAAAAGTTACCGATGCCAAGACCAATGACCCGATCGTTGGCGCTACCGTTACCATTCCACAATTAAAGATCAGTACCAGCACCGACGCCAATGGTCAGTTCAGCTTTAGTACCTTACCAGCCCGTGGCCGCTACGTGGTTGAGGTACGTTATTTAGGTTACCAGACCTTAGCCCGCACGGTCGATCTTTCGTCGCCAACGGCTTTGAACTTGGCCCTTACACCAAGCATGATCGAAACGCGGGAGGTGGTGGTCACCGGCACGCTGATCACATCGACCAGCAAGAACAACAGTACATCGGCCACGGTGGTGGATAAAGAAGACCTGCAAGGTCCTTACACCAACCTGATCGATGCCTTGGCCAAACAAGTGCCTGGTGTAAGCCAGATCACTACCGGCCCGGGTATATCCAAACCGGTGATCCGCGGTTTAGGCTACAACCGCGTAGTGACCATCAGCGATGGTGTTAAACAACAAGGCCAGCAATGGGGCGATGAGCACGGTATCGAGTTGGATCAGTACCAGGCCGATAAAGTGGAGGTATTGCGTGGTGCAGCTTCTTTACAATACGGATCGGACGCGATCGGCGGTGTGATCAACCTAGTTGAGCCCTTGGCTCCAGCACCAGGCCTGATCAAAGGTGAGGTGTTGAGCAACTATTCCACCAACAACGGCCTGACCGGTTCGTCATTGATGTTGACCGGTAACGAAAATGGCTTTGTATGGCGTGGAAGAGGCTCTTACCAGAATGCCTATTCATTCAAGACCCCAGCCGGTTATTTCCCTAATAGTGGTTATAACAATACTAACCTAAGCGGTATGGTAGGCCTGAATAAAAGCTGGGGCTACTCACATCTGAACTTTTCTTATTACAAGAACAACATCGGTTTCTTCGACCCTGAGTCGGTAGATGACCTGTATACCACCGAGCGCTCACGTACGCTGGATTTCCCTCGTCAGGACATTCGTCATTATAAGATCGCACTGAACAATAACTTTGTGATTGGCGAAGGTTCCCTGAAAGTTGATCTGGGATATCAAAAGAACCAGCGCCGCGAGCTGGAAGATGGCCCTGATCCATCACTGTTCTTCGACCTTAATACCTACTCATTAGACACCAAATATTCATTACCTGCTAAGAATGGATGGGAACCGGTGATCGGTTTGAGTGGTAGCATTGGCAATAGTTTGAACAAGGCCGAAGAGAAGCTGATCCCTGAATATACCGCCTATGCGGCCGGTGTGTTCGGTTTCGTGAAGAAGACCTACGGACAAAATACCGTGAGCGCCGGTTTGCGTTACGACTATATCAAGAACAACGGTAAACAACTGACCGAAGATGGTGAGCAAAAGTTCACCGGCTTCAAGAACACTTTTAACAGTGTGAGCGGTGCCTTGGGATACACCCACATCTTTAATGATAACCTGAACTTCAAAGCCAATGCAGGTACGGCTTTCCGTGCACCTAACCCGGCCGAATTAGGCTCAAATGGTGTTCACGAAGGTACTTTCAGGTATGAGGTAGGTAATGGTAACCTGAGCCCTGAGCGCAGCTACCAGGCCGATGCTACTTTAGAGTTCGGTTCGGGTATCGTGACCGGTAGTGTTGGTGTGTATGAGAACTATGTGCACAACTTCATTTATGCATCGACCAATGGCGAATCGGTAAATATACCTGACGAACCGCTGGTAGATTACCCGGTATACCGCTACGGACAGGTGAACGCCAATTTATACGGTGCTGAAGCAGCCCTGACCCTGCACCCGGTATCTTTCATCCACTTCGAGAATACCTTTAACTATACTCATGCGCAGAACCGCTCGTTCGATCGTCCGCTGCCATTTACACCTGCCGGTGCGGTGCACAACACCCTGCGTTTTGAGCCAAAGGTAAAAGGACTGAACTCTTTATACTTCTACGTAGGTTTGGATAATTACTTCAAGCAGACCCGTGTAGATGCCACCTTTGAAACACCCACCGATTCATATACCTTGTTGAATGCAGGTATCGGTACCACGATCAAATTAGGTTCGCAGCCGCTTAAGATCTACGTGTCGGGCGCTAACCTGACCAACAAACGTTACTATGATGCACTGAGCCGCCTGAAACCAGGCCGCATCAGCCAGGAGAACCTTGACCTGGGCGTATTTAATCCGGGCCGTAACATCACGTTCGGTTTCTTTTTACCGTTCAATATCCGGTAATAAGTATTGAATGACCATAAAAAAGGCGGGCCGATTATTCGGCCCGCCTTTTTTGTTATTAAAAGATGTCGCGGTTATCCTCATCAGCCGTACCTTTTTCGGGCAACAACTTTTCCGGGTTGGTCTCTTGCTTGCGGCGGTTGTAAATGCGGTTCTGGTTGAACTGCTCGTGCTCGTAAAAGTCTTCGGTGGGGGTGGCGGTAACAGCGCCCATGCCCATGCCGGCGGCGCCAAGGCTCGAGAAAACATTGCGGATGTGTCCCTCGTGCTCAGCGGTCACACTGCCTTTGGTATATGCGGGTAGCGTTTCCAGGTGTGATACCTCAACCTGTGGCACCACCACAAAATCATGGTCGGCATGCAATTCTACCACACCGATCGGGATCAGGATCTTGCGTGCTTCCAATTTGAGGTCGTTGGCGTCGGTATCAACGATAATGTAGCGCACTTTACGGGTATGCGGGTCGAAAAGGAGTTCTTCTATATCGCCGATCACCTCGTTCTTGTCGTTCTTAACGTCCCAGCCTTTAATGTTAGGCTGTCCGTCGGTCATCTCATAATCGCTGCCGCTTAGCTCTTCAAGGCGGCTGTATACGGTATCGTCCATAGGTATGTCAGTGGGCCAGGATATGGCTTTAGTGAATAGTTAATGTTATTAATGCTTAGGCACCAATGGCCACATTACCGCAGCCACGCATAAAAAATATCAGTATGGCCAGGGTAAGCACCAGTAATATGATCCATAACCACCAGGGTGTTCTTCTTTTAGGTTGTACGCTTAGGTCGGCCATAATTTTTCGGTTGATGTATATTAATAGTCAGTTAACCAATATCAATGCTCCCTGGTTTTGTCGGGCACTTAAAATCTGATCAGGTCTCTGATAATTATGAGATCCGCAAAAAACTGAAGTTTCACCACTTTTAGGAGTAATGCGCACTGCTCGATACACGATCGCAGTGTTACATATAGGGTCAAAAGTGTTACATCAGGTGTTACATTTCGGTATTTTGTATGCTTTTTCTGGAAAAAGTTGGGTTTTTGCGAAATTCGTAATGCTGGAAAGTGGGGAAATTTGGGGAATTCTGTTACATTGATGTAACACGATTCGGTACACTAAGTCTTCATAAAGAACCACTGTTCGGTAGCTTGGAACGCTGGCTTGCGCTTGCCTTTGCAAACAATTATGGCCGTTGGTACTTTGGTATCAAAAACAACCTTTACTGATATGAGAACAGCAGGTATCGTATTTATCGTGATCGGAGCCATCATGCTCATCTGGACCGGATTCACCTACACTAAAAAAGAAAAGATCATTGATGCAGGACCGATCGAGGTATCTGCCGATAAGGAAAAGACCGTATCATGGCCCCCATATGCCGGTGGCATACTGCTGATCGGTGGTATAGCATTGGTAGCGCTTGACAAAAAACGGTAAAGATCTGCCGGGCTCAGGCCTGATCACTGCGCGGAACGGATGCTTACAAAATGGTAAAGCAGGGTATACGCAGGCTTAACAAGGTGCACATACTTTTGGTGCATACACCATTTCAATGTCTGGCCTGTTAAGCTTTTTCGTTCCGCGCAATCAAATTTTTTATGACCTTTTCGGCCGGTCGGCCACCAACAACGTGCAAATGAGCCAGTTGCTGTACAAGGCCGTTTGCAGCGATTCGCCGCACGACGAAAAGATGCACTTTAACCAGATCAGCAGGTTAAAAACGGTAGGGAACGACATTAAGCACCAGGTGTACCTGCGCTCGTCGCGTGCGCTTATCTCGCCGTTCGAGCGTAACGATATGTATGCGCTGGCATCAGCCATGAACCAGGTTTGCGATAGCATGAACGTGGCCGCCAGGCGCATCAGCCTGTACAAGCTCGACTTTGTGGAACCGGCCATCCGTGAGATAGCGGGCATCCTGATAGAGGCCAGTATCGAGCTTGACCACTGCATACAGGCACTGCGTGATCTGCATAACGCGCCGGTGATGGCCGGCCATTGCAGCAAGGTGAAGCAGTTAGAAAATTACGCCGATAAGGTGTATGACAAGGCCATGTCGGCCATCGTACATACCGAGACCAACTCCATCGAACTCATCAAATATACCGAGATACTGGCCGCACTGGAAGATGCGACAGACAAGTGCGAAGATGCGACCGACATCATCGAAAGCATCATTGTCAAGAACACCTAAAATATACGGCGAAGGTACCCCTCAGCGTTGATGATAAAAGGGCCGGTCACTATTCACTAAAAAGGTATATTGCGGCCACAATTTCAACACTCTAAGGCGTATGACGACCAATATCACCACCGATCCGCAGCATTATATCGATACCGAAGAACGCTTTGGCGCTCATAACTATCATCCGCTGCCTGTGGTGCTGAGCCGTGGTTCAGGCGTGCACGTGTGGGACGTGGAAGGCAAGCAGTACTTCGACTTCCTGTCGGCCTATAGTGCCGTTAATCAGGGTCATTGCCATCCGCACATCATTGGTGCCCTCACGCAGCAGGCCGCGCAACTTACCCTTACATCGCGTGCTTTTTATAACGATAAGCTGGGCAGCGTTGAAGAATTCGTTTGCCGCCTGTTCAATTATGATAAGGCCCTGTTCATGAACTCGGGTGCCGAAGCCGTGGAGACCGCCATCAAGCTGGCCCGTAAATGGGCCTACTTGCGCAAGGGTGTTCAGGAAGGCAAGGCCAGGATACTGACGGCCTCGGGCAACTTCCATGGCCGTACCACAGGCATTATCTCATTTTCTGACAGTGCCGAATCGCGCGAGGGTTTTGGGCCTTACCTGCCGGGCTTCAGCATCATCCCGTATAACGATGTAGATGCGCTTGAACAAGCCCTGAAGGCTGACCCTGATATTTGTGCCTTTTTGGTAGAACCCATTCAGGGAGAGGCCGGCGTGATCGTACCGGATGAGGGCTACCTGGCCGCGGTACATGCCCTTTGTAAACAATATAACGTGTTACTCCTGGCCGATGAGATACAGACCGGCATTGGCCGTACCGGCAAGCTGCTGGCCAGTTATTATGATGAGGTACAGGCTGATGTGCTGATCGTTGGTAAGGCCCTGGCCGGTGGCGTGTTACCAGTATCGGCCGTGCTGGCTAATAATGATATCATGCTGTGTATACAGCCCGGTGAGCATGGGTCCACCTTTGGAGGCAACCCGCTGGCCGCCGTGGTGAGCATTGCCGCAATGGAAGTGATCCAGCAAGAAGAACTTCCGGCCAATGCCAATGCACAGGGCATGGTGTTTCGCGGGCGTATGTACCAATTGCAGGAGCGGTACCCCAACATTATTACCGCTGTTAGGGGCCGTGGACTGCTTAATGCCATCGATATAGCCACTGACCTGACCTTTACCGCCTGGGATGTATGTATGGCGCTGTCGCGTAACGGACTGCTGGCTAAACCTACTCATGGCCATACGGTCCGCTTTTCGCCACCGCTGGTGATCACGGCCGAGCAAATGACCGAATGCTGCGACATCATTGAGCAAACGATCAGCTACTTGGCCGATCAGTAAGCGCAGCTGAGCCAACACTTGTTCATAAGTTAATGGTGTGTTCATATTGCCGCACTTGTTTTGCGGATCGAACACTAAACAACAATGAACAGATCACTTTTGGCTACACTGGCACTGGCTGCCGTATGCTTTGCATCCTGCAAAAAGCACCACAACGACAATTTTACTTACCCTGATATGGCCGAGGCGTCAGATCCGGCTTTGTTGTACACCACCGCGCAGGGCGTGAAGGTATACAACGGCGGATTCGGATCATCCCTGGCGGCTGATCCCACCGAGGCCGATGTATTTTACCTGCTTACCGATCGTGGCCCCAATGTGGCGGGCACTGCCGCCAACTCGATCATTATCGGCCGTCCTGATTTTTGCCCGCAGATCGGCAAGTTCAGGTTAAAGGATGGCAAGTTGGTATTGGAGCAGACCATCGAACTGAAGAACGCTAATGGCGGCAAATTGAACGGACTGCCTAACCCGGCCGGTATGGGCGCCTCGGGCGAGACCGCCTATGACTTGAATGGCCAGGTGATCGCCCCAAGCGCCGATGGTATCGACTCGGAAGGGATGGTACGCATGGCCGATGGCTCATTCTGGATCAGTGACGAGTACGGCCCGCACATCGTGCATTTTGATGCTACTGGCAAAACTATCGAACGTATCAACCCATTTGGTACCGGTACTGGCGGCCGCAAGATACCGGCCGTGTTCATGACCCGCCGTGCCAACCGTGGCATGGAAGGCTTGGCCATCACACCCGATGGTAAAACTTTGGTGGGGATGATGCAATCGCCCATGTACAATCCATCGAAAAACGCGGTGGCTAACTCGACGGTGTTGAGCATCGTGACCTTTGATATCGCTTCGGGCGCTACCAAACAGTACGCTTATCTGATGGACAACAAATCGTTGACCGGCGTGAGCGAGATCATTGCCGTTAACGCCACCACCTTTTTGACCCTTGAGCGCGATGGTCTTTACGGCGGTGCATCTACCAGCCCGGCCACCTTTAAAAAGGTATTCAAGATCGATATCAGTAACGCTACCGATATATCTGATGCCTCCAACGGTGCCAACGGCAAACTGTACGGTGGTAAAACGGTGGAAGAGCTGAACGATAACGCCGGCCTTACCGCAGCAGGCATTAACGCCGTCACCAAAACTCAGGTGCTTGATTTGCTGAAGGACCTGCCCACCGTTTACCCGCATGATAAGGCCGAAGGCCTGGCTTTGCTGCCCGGCAATATACTGGCCATCTCCAACGATGATGATTTTAGCGTGGTGGACAATGGCTCCAACACCTTTGCGCCCAAGATCCTACCGGCAACCAACTCGTTGGACCGTAACCGTATCTATTTTGTAAAGATCAGGTTGTAAAGGCTTATTGCCATCTACCTATGCACAAAGGCGGCCCGGCAAAGGGTCGCCTTTGTGGTTTATGTTCGTATATTGCCGCCCATCTAACTGATAATATTTTACCAAAATGAGAAGAACGATCTTACGGTCATGGGCCATTGCCTTGGTCATGATGGCCATAGGCACTGCACATTCATCGGCGCAGCAACTGCCGCCATTTTATGATGATGTGCAAACCATTAAAAAGTACGATAAGATATACGAGGCGCCCAAAGGCGGCATCGTTTTTACCGGCAGCTCGTCCATACGTTTATGGAGCGGCATGGCCAAGGCTTTTCCGCAGTACACGGTACTGAACAGGGGAGTGGGCGGCACCCGCACTAACGATATCACCCGCTATGTGGATGATCTGATCGTGCCTTACGCGCCCAAACAGGTGGTGATCTATGTGGGTGAGAACGACATTAGCGACAACACCCTGAACGCCGACAGCATATTTGCCCGTTTCAAGACCCTGTACAGCACCATCAGGACCAAGCTGCCTACCGTGCCATTGGTGTATATTGCCATGAAACCCAGCCCAAGCCGTGTGCAATTCATTGATAAGGTGAAGGCCACTAACCAGCTGATCAGCCAGTTCATCAAAACAGAAAAGAACATCGCTTTTGTGGACATCTACCCGCTAATGGTAGATGGTAAGGGCAACATTAAAGAAGAACTTTTTAGAGGCGACCGCCTGCACATGAAGCCTGAAGGATATGCCTTGTGGGAGAAGGCCTTAAAGCCTTACCTATTAAAGTAAGCATAAGATATTGAACGACCTGAAAGGCCGGTAGTACTGAACACTACCGGCCTTTTTAATGTCACGGTCAATTTGCATGCGGATCAAAACCCACGGCCATACCATCAGTTATGTTAGCAAACAAACTGAAACAAACTACCTGATGGAAAACACAAGCACTCCAGTATGGTTCATCACCGGTTGTTCTACCGGTTTTGGCCGCGAGTTGGTAAAATTGATACTGAACAAGGGATGGAAGGCCGTGATCACGGCCCGCAAGCCCGACCAGGTGAAGGATCTGGCCCAAGGGCATGAAGATAACGCGCTGGTACTGTCGTTAGACGTGACCGACAAAGCGCAGGTGGACGCTGCCGTAAAGCAGACGCTCGACAAATTTGGCCGCATCGATGTGTTGGTGAATAATGCCGGCTATGGCTATTTCAGCAGTATTGAAGAGGGTGAGGATGAAAAGATCCGTGCCCAGTTCGAGACCAATGTTTTCGGCCTGATCAGCATGACGCAAGCTGTGTTACCAGTGATGCGTGAACAACGCAGCGGGCATATCGTCAACTTCTCGTCCATTGGTGGTTTGAGGGCGTTTACGTCTACCGGCTATTATCACGCTACTAAATTTGCGGTGGAGGGCCTTTCCGAGTCGTTATCGCAAGAGGTTGGTCCGCTGGGTATCAAGGTGCTGATCGTAGAGCCGGGTCCGTTCCGTACCGATTGGGCAGGCCGGTCTACCGCGCGTACCGAAGTGCAGATCGATGATTACCAAGACACTGTGGGCAAGCGCATGCAGGCCAGTCAGGCCAACAGCGGTAAGCAGGTGGGCGACCCTGTACGCGGTTGCGAGGCTATCATCGAGGTAGTGACCTCGGGCAGTGACCAATTGCGTTTACTGTTAGGCAAGATGGCCTTTGACATGGCCATTGAAAAACTGGACACACAACGTAAGAACTTTGAGGAGTTAAAGGACCTCACCTTAGGTGCCGATTTCCCGGAGAACGAGAGGTAACGATCATCGCAAAGATCTGAAAAAGAGTAGTGCATTGGCACTACCCTTTTCTATGTTGTGTAATAAAATTGTCAAACACGGGAGTTTTGAGATACGCTATGTGAGGAAACGCCGTATATGTGTACAAACAATGATGACCATGATCAAAAAGATGATATTCATTTGCTGCTTACTGATCGCTACTGCAGGTGGTGTGATGGCGCAGCAGATCAAAAGCTCCAAAGGACACCAGAACAATCCTTACTATTCCAACACCGATACCCGCCCGCTCAAGGTGAGCAATGCCGAGTGGAAGAAGATCCTGTCGCCGCAATTGTACGCTGTGGCCCGCGAGCAAAACACCGAGCGCGCCTTTACCGGCAAGTACTGGAACGCCAATGCCAAAGGCACCTATTACTGCGCGGTATGCGGCAATAAGCTGTTCCTATCTACCGCTAAGTTTGCCAGCGAGTGCGGTTGGCCCAGCTTTTTTGAGCCCGTACGCAAGAACGCGGTGATCTACAAGGTAGACAAGTCGTTCGGGATGGAACGTACCGAAGTGGAGTGTGCCCGTTGTAACTCGCACCTGGGCCACATTTTTGACGACGGTCCGGCGCCCACTTACAAGCGCTTCTGTATGAACTCCGTATCGCTCGACTTCGAGCCGTTCGGTTCATAACCATATCGAGGCCTCTCCGTAGGCCTTTTTTGTTTTAAAATGATCAGAATGTTGAAGATAGCGTTGAGCAGCGTTGCTGCGCGTCCAACTTATTCGCTATACTTGCTTAGGCCGCACGGCCATCATCAACATCACCGATTTGAACCTATCTAACTTCATTAATATCAGGCAAAAGATCAACGTTCTCGTTCTGCTGGGCGGTATGATAATGGCCGGTCAGGCGGTCTTTGCGCAAAAGACGACAGGAAGACCAGCGCCCAGCGGATACATCTCAAAAGTATGGTCGGCCGATCAGGGTAACGGCACCTACAAGAACCCGGTCCTCAACGCTGACTACTCCGACCCTGATGTGATCCGTGTAGGAAGCGACTTCTATCTCGTTTCGTCGAGTTTTGAGGATATTCCAGGCCTGCCCATCTTGCATTCTAAAGATCTGGTGAACTGGAAGATCATCGGGCATGCGTTATTAAAGCAGCCTCCTTTCGAGCATTTCAGCGTACCGCGTCACGGCGATGGGGTATGGGCTCCCGCCATCCGGTTCTATAAAGGCGATTTCTGCATTTACTATCCCGACCCTGATCACGGCATCTACCTCGTGAAAGCCAAAGATCCCGCTGGCCCGTGGAGCGCGCCTGTGCTGGTCATGGCAGGTAAAGGTATCATTGACCCTTGTCCGCTATTGGACGATGACGGTCAGATGTACCTCGTACATGCCTTTGCAGGCAGCCGGGCGGGTATTAAGAGTGTGATCGCCATCAATAAGCTCAATAAGGAAGGCACCCGTGTGACCGATGATGGCGTGATCGTATACGACGGCCACGAGACCGACCCCACCATCGAAGGTCCTAAATTCTATAAGCGGAATGGCTACTACTACATCTTCGCTCCGGCAGGGGGTGTGCCTACCGGATGGCAATTAGTGCTGCGTTCCAGGAACCTGTATGGCCCCTACGAGCGCAAGGTGGTAATGGATCAGGGCAAAAGTACTACCAACGGCCCGCACCAGGGCGCCTGGGTGAACACCACCACAGGTGAGGACTGGTTCATGCACTTTCAGGATAAAGAGGCCTACGGCCGCGTAGTACACCTGCAACCCATGACCTGGAAGAACGATTGGCCGGTGATCGGCATCGATAAGGACGGCGATGGTAAAGGCGAGCCGGTGCTCACCTACAAAAAGCCCAATGTAGGTAAGGTGTACCCTGTTAATACCCCGGTTGAGAGCGATGAGTTCAACACCACCACACTTGGTATGCAATGGCAGTGGCAGGCCAATCCCAAACCCACCTGGCTGTACCTGAACGCAGCCAAAGGCACCTTAAGGCTCTACAGCGATCAATGGCCCGAAGGCGCGCCTAACCTTTGGCGTGCCCCTAATGTGTTGCTGCAAAAGTTCATGGCCGATGAGTTCACCGTTACCGTCAAACTCACTTTTACGCCTAACCCCAAAGTGGAGAACGAGAAGGCCGGACTCACCATTATGGGTTTCAGTTACGCCAACATAGCGGTCAAAAGCAAAAAGGACGGCCAATACCTGGTGTACACCCTTTGTCAAGACGCCGAGAAAGGCAAAACCGAACAAGAAACGGTGATCACCGAACTGGAAAGCAAAGTGCCCGTGTACCTGCGAGTAGTGGTGCAGGCAGGCGGTAAGTGCCGGTTCAGTTACAGTACCGATGGCAATAGCTTTAAAGAAGTAGTCGACGTGTTCACAGCCGAAGTAGGCCGCTGGAAAGGCGCCAAAGTGGGCCTGTTCTGCACACGGGAAGGGCGAACCAATGATTCGGGCTACGCCGATGTAGACTGGTTCAGGGTGACGGCTAATAAGTGATCACGGCACGGTAAAGGCTTAAGATCAGCTGCTGCTTTTTGTTAGCTGATGGCTAAATTTGTACCGATGGACGAGCCCAAAAAGAAACGTATCACCGATGTAAAGACCGCCCTGGCCAAGGCCGAGCACTTTTGTGCCTACCAGGAGCGATCACAACAGGAAGTGCGTGATAAGCTGTACGATATGGGCATGTACCCGACCGGTGTTGAGCAGGTGATCGGCGAGCTGATCGCTAACAACTTTTTGAATGAGGAGCGTTTCGCTAATGCCTACGCACAGGGCAAATTCAGGATGAAAGGGTGGGGGCGCATCAAGATCAAGCAGGGCTTGAAGCTAAAACGGGTACCAGATAAACTGATCAGTAAGGCACTGCGCGCCATCGATGGCGACGAATACCTGCGCCTGCTTACCAATGTGCTCACCAAAAAAGCCACCCAGGTGACCGAAAAAGATCCGTACAAACGCCGGTATAAGTTGATGCAGTATGCCATGTGCCGGGGTTTTGAAAATGACCTGATCAACGATGTTTTGAAAGCCAGCGAGTTATAGGAAAGTTAAAAAACTTTTAAATTTTTTATTTGCACAGTACGCTTTTGTGCCTATATTTGCATCACCAAAAACGAAAGGGGTACACGTTACGGCAAGTATCACTTACGAAAATGCGAAAGTAGCTCAGTTGGTAGAGCACGACCTTGCCAAGGTCGGGGTCGCGAGTTCGAATCTCGTCTTTCGCTCACGATCCCTCCTGAGTTCAGAAGGGATCTGTTTTTTAAAAGGTATATCACCTGCCTGGGTGGTGGAACTGGTAGACACGCAGGACTTAAAATCCTGTTCGCCTTAAAGCGAGTGCGGGTTCGATTCCCGCCCCAGGTACTTACCCGATATGACGTATCGGGTTTTTTTATCAGCCAACGCGAAAGTAGCTCAGTTGGTAGAGCACGACCTTGCCAAGGTCGGGGTCGCGAGTTCGAATCTCGTCTTTCGCTCACAAAAGCCTTCCTGGTCATCAGGAAGGCTTTTTTTATGCGCTATGTTCTACACTTACATTCTTTGGTCGCAAAAAGGTGGTCGTTATTATATCGGCCATAAAGCTGATATGGATGAGCGTTCGTGTCGTTATAATAGCGGCATGGTAACAGCCACACGCAACAAAGGACCGTGGGAAGTCAAGTACATCGAGACCTTTACTACCAAGCAAGAGGCTAATGCCCGGGAATTGTATATCAAAAAGATGAAGAGCCGGGTCTACATTGAACGTTTGGTCGCCGATCACTAAGCATTATGGTAGTTACGCCCCGACCAATGTCGGGGTTCGCCTTAAGGCGAGTGCGGGTTCGATTCCCGCCCCAGGTACTTACCCGACATGATGTATCGGGTTTTTTATAAGCCAACGCGAAAGTAGCTCAGTTAGTAGAGCACGACCTTGCCAATGTCGAGGTCGCGAGTGGATCTCGTCTTTCGCTCATCAAAGCCTTCCTGGTTCTCAGGAAGGCTTTTTTTATATATCACGGTTTACTTTGCATCCTTTCACTTGTTCTCGAGGCGTTCTCAAATGACATTTCTTTTGCAGCGATATTAAAGGAAAAATATTTTGTTTAATTGTACTTTTATTTTGAAAGTACTTTTCTATATTTGTTCATCAATTCAAATCATCATGACACCGAACACCCTTGTACCCCGAGCTATTAACTACCGTAAGCTTTTGAACCTTGCAGCTGCCGGTGCCGGCCTTGGCCTGCTCCTCATGGCCCTATTCCTTTTACCGGTAAAGCATCCAAAGCCCGAGTGGGGGCCTATGTGGATGTTGCGGCCGTTCGTGATGATCGCACTGGCCGGTGCTACCGGTGGCGCCTTTGCTTACCTGATCAATTGGTATCTTGATCGCTACAAGGCAGTTGCCGTGATCTTAAGCATCGTGATATACATCATTGGATTGTGGATGGGCACCGTGTTGGGCCTTGTAGGTATGCTTTGGCATTGATCGCCGTCGTCTGTTCATAAACGATCTATAAAGCTGTCTTCCGCCGGAGGGCGGCTTTTTCAGTCTTAAGAATGCTGGAAGATGTGGCACCATAGAACAAGGCGCTTGGCTATTCGCTTAAAAAACAGCAATTTTGCAGGTCATAACTGTTATTGATAAGTATCATACATGAAACACGAAGAGGTAGTTGCCGCATTAAAGATCATTGCCGAGACCGGGAAAGCCAAAGGCATCAGTAAGGAGGACCTGGAAACGCTCCGCTCTTACACCCTTGTGGACATCACCAACCCTGAAGAGCGGGTGCCAGAGTGTGCGCTGACCAAAAAAGGCCGTGTGATGCTGAAGGCTAATTCCAAATAAGCATTTCGCTTGCCATTGCCGGTACGATACAGGTATCGCGTTCGCTGTTTTTTTCTAACGATCGCTCATCACTTTGCGCGTTTGGGTGTTTAGCTAAAAAGTTTCACCTTCGCACTTATGTTGAGCACTCCGTACCCTATTGTTGACATACAGCAGATCATTAACGCCACCGCTACCATCGTACGCGAGAACAGCATCAGCATACTCCTGACCGATAGCCGGCAGATCGCTCACCCGGCCGAAAGCCTGTTCTTTGCCCTGCAAGGCCGCCGCGATGGACACGATTTTATTGATGAGGCATATGCGCATGGTGTCCGCAATTTTGTGGTGCAGCACATACCTGCCAACTCCTACACCGCGGCAAACTTCCTGGTGGTGCCTAATGTGTTGAGGGCGCTGCAAACGCTGGCAGCACACCATCGCAGCCGTTTTAATATCCAGGTGATCGGTATCACGGGCAGCAACGGGAAAACCATTGTTAAAGAATGGCTTTACCAGTTGATGGCCTCAGGGCATAACATCGTACGCAATCCCAAGAGCTTCAATTCACAGATAGGAGTGCCATTGTCGTTATGGCAGATCGGTCCTGATCATGATCTGGGCATCTTTGAGGCGGGTATATCCACCGTTGGTGAGATGGAAGCGCTGCAAGCCATGATCAGGCCTACCATTGGCGTGCTTACCCATTTGGGTTCGGCACATGATGAAGGCTTTGCCGACAGGCGACAAAAGGTGGTCGAAAAACTGAAACTATTTAAAGACTGTGAGCTGATCATTCACAACGCCGATCAACTGATCGAATATCAGCAGGAGCTACCATCTACCGCGCGTACCTTTAGCTGGAGCCGCAGTAAACAGGCCGATCTGCAGGTGTTCAGCGAGACCATCATCTCCAAACGTTATTACCTGCGCGCCCGTTACCAGGGTAAGGAGATCGAGTGTCTGATCCCGTTTTTGGATGAAGCCTCGGTGGAGAATGCGATCACCTGCTGGGCAACGCTGCTGGCTATTGGCTATAGCCCCGTTGAGGCCGATAAACGCCTGGAGCACCTGGCCCCGGTAAGTATGCGGTTGGAGATGCGCACAGGTATCAACGATTGCTCGGTGATCGATGATACGTACAACTCTGATGTGCGCTCGCTCGAGATCGCCCTCAACTTTTTGCAGCAGCAAAATCAGCATAAGGTACATACGCTGATCCTGTCCGATATATTTCAGTCGGGACTGCAGGAGGATGTGTTGTACCGCCAGGTGGCCGATATGGTTAAAGCCAAGGGCGTGAACCGCTTTATTGGCGTAGGCGAGGCGCTGAGCAAGCACCGCAGCTACTTTGAAGATGGTCCGCAGACGTTCTTTTACGCCGATACGGCCGATATGCTGCGCCACCGCAAGGAGATCAACTTTAATAACGAGGCGATCCTAATCAAGGGGTCGCGCAGTTTTGAGTTTGAGCGCATTAGTAAGGCGCTGTCGCAAAAAGCTCATGAGACCATGCTCGAGATCAGCCTGACCGGGCTGCTGGGTAACCTGAGCTTTTATCGTTCCAAATTACAGTCGGGCGTTAAAATGATGGCCATGGTAAAGGCCTTTTCATACGGTAGCGGCACTTTCGAGGTAGCCAACATCCTGCAGCATCAAAAGGTGGACTACCTGGCCGTGGCGTACATTGATGAGGGTGTTGCCCTGCGCGAGGCCGATATCAAACTGCCCATCATGGTGCTTAACCCCGAGCCTTCAGCGTTCGATAAAATGACCGAGTACCGCCTTGAACCGGAACTGTACAGCTTCGGTATACTCGACAAGTTCGTACGCTACGCGCAGCAGCACGATCTGAAGGGTTACCCCGTACACATCAAGATCGATACAGGCATGCACCGCTTGGGCTTTGAATACGCCGAATGGGATATGCTTTGCGAGTTGCTGGAAGACAACCCATACATCAAGGTCAACTCGGTGTTCTCGCACCTGGTGGCCAGCGATGCCGAGGCCCATGATGATTTTACCCGCAAGCAGATCAAGGCCTACCGTGATGCGGCGGCCAGGATCGAGGCCGCGTTGGGTCACCCAGTGATCAAACATATCGCCAACACATCGGCCATTATGCGCTGGCCCGATGCCCATTTTGATATGGTACGTTTGGGTATAGGCCTCTATGGCATCGATAGTGCCGTGCCTCAGCATTTGAACGGCCTGCAGCCCATTGCCACACTCAAGACCAGTATATCGCAGGTAAAGTACATCACCGCCGGCGAGACCGTGGGCTACAACCGCAAGGGCAGCCTGTTACATGACGGCCGTATTGCCACGGTACGCATTGGTTATGCTGATGGTTACTTGCGGGCCTTTGGTAATGGCGTAGGCAAGATGCTGGTAAAGGGCGTGCTGGTCCCTACTGTTGGCAACATTGCCATGGATATGTGCATGATCGATGTGAGTGCCGTAGAGGTGAAGGAAGGCGACGAGGTGATCATCTTTAATGAGCAGCAAACCATCGAAGATCTGGCGCAGCAGATAGGCACCATACCGTATGAAATATTGACCAATATTTCGCAGCGGGTAAAAAGAGTGTATTTTTATGAGTAAAATTGCACCTGATGAACAGGTTCGTGCGCGGTATAGTTAATTATTTTATCAAAGGCCTCCTGGTAGTGGTGCCTTTGGGCGTGGCCATATTCCTGATCGTATGGGCCGTAGCTAAGCTTGACTATGCGCTGAACCTGAGTGACGTATTGTGGGTAAACCCCAAGACCGGCAAGGGCATCTACATCCCCGGTCTGGGTATCATGACGGTAGTGGTGCTCATCATGATAGCGGGCGTGCTGGTCACCAATGTGATCACCGATCCTATCAAAAAATGGATGAGCTATTGGCTCAACCGCTTGCCGTTGTTCAAATTCCTTTATTCGTCCATTAAAGATCTTACCGAGGCCTTTGTAGGAGAAGAAAAGAAATTTAACGAGCCGGTGATCGTAGAAGTGGGCTCATCAGGCATCAAAAAGATCGGGTTCCTGACCCGTAAGGATATGTCGTCCATTGGCTTGCCTGGCGAAGTGGCCGTTTATTTCCCGTACTCATACTCCTTTGCCGGCCAGGTGGTCATCGTACCGGCTGATAAGGTGAAGCACATCGACCGCAGCGCTGCCGATATCATGAAGTTCGTTATCTCGGGCGGGGTCACTGATCTTGACCGGTAGTCGGATCCCGCTTATCTGTATCTTCTTCGTAGACAGAGCCATATAGGTTAAAATACTTTTTTTCATAGGGTGAAATAACTGTTCTCTTATCAGTTAAATCAGTAAGTTTGTATAGGCCATGATCTGTATCTGACGGTCTTACGCACTGGTCATTTCTATTCGTGTGTCACCAATTATAGCCGAAAGGTAACCCTTATGAGCATCGAAGTTAGTACCCAACCCGGAACTGTAGATTTCAGCGCGCTGTTCTATTCCAACCCGCAACCTATGTGGGTGTTCGATGTGGAGACGCTCCATATTTTGGATGCGAACGAGGCTGCCTTGAGGATCTATGGATATGACCGACAGGAACTATTGCAAATGGACGTGCTTGATCTGAGTCCGCCGCAAGATCGCATCTTTGTGGAGCACCTGTTGCCCTCCATGCGCCGCGACCGGGAGGTTCATTACCGCGATATGCGCCACATCACCAAAAGTGGCGTGGTGATCCAGGCCACCATCGTATCTTACCATATGGAATACAAAGGCCGGGCCGCACGCGTGATCTACGCCCGCAGCATCGATGACCGAAAGGAACTGGCCGGGCGGCTCATTCTCACCCAGCGCAAGTTGTTGCACATACTCGAGAGTACCGTTATCGGCTTTTTGCAGCTTGACCCCGACTGGAACATCGTATACTGGAACAAGGCCGCTGAGGACCTGATCGGCTACCAACGGGTACATGTGATGGGCCGCAACCTTTGGGCTGTACTGCCCGAAATGCGCCATTCAGACCTGTACGAGCAGTTCGAACGCACCATGCTTACCCATAAACCCGCCGACGTGGCGGACTATTACTGGCCCAGGCAGCGCTGGTTCCAGTGCCATGCTTACCCGATCGGGTCGGGCATCATCGTTCATTTTATGGACATCACCCATAAACGTCTTTCGCGCTGGGCCTTGATGGAAAAAGTGGATCAGTTGAAAGAGATATCGTTCATCAACTCACACTCATTGCGCAAACCGGTGGCCAGTTTGATCGGGTTGACGCATTTGGTAAGTGATGGCATCATTCCGCCCGATGAATACAGCCAGATCAATGTGCTGATCAAGGAGTGTGTGGCCGAGTTGGATGAGGTGGTGAAGGATGTGAACCGCCGTGTAAGTGACGAGGACCATTTTCAGATACTGGAACACGCCCCCGGTGTGTTCAACTTCGGCCGCATGGTAGATGGTGCCGTTAAAGAGGTGGAACTGCTGTACAGGCCGTCGCCCATTGTTGTCAAGAACAACATTTACCGCGACCATTACGGCATATGCCAAAGCATCGAACTGGCGCTGATGTACCTGATCGATAACGCGGCCCGCTACTCCAAGCCAGGCTCGCGGATCACCATCGAGACACAGGTCATGGATCAGAACATCGTACTTTCTGTTACCGACGAGGGCCGGGGCATGACCGCCGATCAGGTGAGGGAACAATTTGAGCGCATGAATCAGATGCGCGGCATATCGATAGAGATGGGGTTACCTAAGATCAGCGAGATATGCCGGCGCCATAACGGCAGCATGTGGCTCGAGAGCGCGCCCGGTGCGGGTACGTCTTTCTATCTACGATTCCCATTGTCTAACGTGGCCCAGTATATCGTATCAGGCCGCACTGATTTTTCGGTGTATCAAGATCCCGGCATCAAGGTCACGTTCGATCGTATGCACTGCTTTACCCGTGCCGATTGGACCTCGTTCCATAACAAATTCACCATACGCGACGGCTGCGAACTGATCCTGAGCCATATCACCACGCATAATAACGGCCGCTTGCTCAATGTGAATAAGAACGTGGTAGGGGGATGGCTGGACGCCTGCAACTGGCTGGTGAATGATTGGTTCCCTGTGGCTGAAGCCAGTGGGTTGAAATACCTGGCCTGGGTAACCTCGCCCAGTACGTTCAGCAAGCTATCGGCTCAATACATGATGAGGGAGTTAGGATCAGGCATCGTGGCGCGCGAGTTCGATAACGAGGCTGATGCGATCGCCTGGTTGAATAGCATCACTTGATATTCAGATAAAATTGATCAGCTTTGCCTACGACCAACAAACTTGAAATGATGCGTAAGATATTCTTCATGATCGCCGTGCTGGCTACCTTCACCACAGTGATCACCCAGGCGATGCCGCGTATACTGGTGTTCAGCAAAACGGCAGGCTTTCACCACAAAAGCATACCCGTTGGCCTAAACGCCCTGATGCTGATGGGCAAACAAAATAATTTTTCGGTCGACACCACCACCGATGCCACCAAATTCACTTATGCTAATTTGAAAAAGTATGCGGCCGTAGTATTCCTGAACACCACCGGCGATGTGCTTAACAACCAGCAGCAGGCCGAATTTGAGCGTTATATCCGCTCTAAAAAAGGTTTTGTCGGCATACATGCCGCTACTGATACGGAGTACGATTGGCCATGGTACGGGCAACTGGCCGGAGCATACTTTAGCGATCATCCTAAAGTACAGCAAGCTACCCTTAAGATAGTAAGCCCTATCAATGTTTTGAACAAGATGCTGCCTGCCAGCTGGACACGTACCGATGAGTGGTATAATTTTAAGTCGATATCTGACAAGATACATCCGGTGCTAACCATTGATGAGACCTCGTACATCGGCGGCAAGAACGGGGCTGAGCATCCCATGAGCTGGTATCAGGAGTTTGAAGGCAGCAAAGTATTTGTGACCGCGCTGGGCCATACTGACGAAAGTTACAGCGATCCGCTGTTCCTGCAACATCTGCTTGCGGGTATACAGTACACCATCGGGAAAACAAAATTATAACAGAAACCTTATCGGTCGAGCATCCTGATGAATGGGTCGGCCGCCGTACCACCGATATAGATCACGAAAACCCGCAAGGTCAGAGCGATAATGATCATCGAGAATGCGATATGGGTCAGGATATTCAGGGTCACCTCGTCGTCGTGCTGCATGAAGCTTTGTACGGAGAGGATAAGGTCAAAGTTCGGCCTTTCATTCAACAAAAAAGCTCCTCAATGATCTTGAGGAGCTTTTTTGTTTTTTATATGGACCGTATTATAGGTCGCTAAGTAGTTCCATCTTTTTGGCGTTGTACTCCTCCTGAGCGATCAGGCCGTTATCGAACAACGTTTTCAGCTTCTTCAATTTCTCGGTCAGCTCATCGGGTTTTTCTTCGATCACCGGGGCAGGGGCAGGGGCTGGCGGAGGCGTTGGTTTAGGCGCCTCGAACACCGGCGGCTGTGGTGCCACCGGTTCTTCAACTGGTTTTGGTTCCGGAGCAGGTGCAGGCGATGGGGTGTGCTGTATCTTTTGCAGTTCCTCACGTTTGCGCTCGTTCTCGCGGCACTCCTGCGATTGCTTGTACAACTTACGTCCTTGAACCTTAGGTAGATAGTCAACACCCATTTCGGCGCCCTTAGTGGTGCGTATGGTGAATACCGACCCAATGATCTCTTCCTTCATGTTCACATCGGCAATGTCCTTCCACACAAAATCGATGAATTTTAAGGATAGGCCCAGGTTGGCCGGGGTAAAGAACAATACGCGACGATTGGTCACCACTACGCAATCAGGCAGGAGGTTCACCAATGGCTTTTTCTGAGTGGCTATATACAGGGTCTCCTCGCCCGGCGGCAGCAGTTCCACCAAACGTGAGTATACTTTCTCGACCGCTTTTGGATCTTGCTGGTCGTTCAAAAATTTCTCTATCATAAGATCAAGTTATTGTCTTGTCGACCCAAATGTACTAATATTCTGCTATTTGCAAATGCAGGCCATATGTTGCTATTCGAGTAGCCTTTAAGGCTGATCCGACTAAGCGATCAGCAAATTACAACCCCTAATGTCCGACGAATCAAAGCGCCCCAATATTTCGAACGAGCCATCGGGATAAAGCTTGCCCAGGTCCTGGGTAGCTAAAAAGGAGCAGGAGTTTTGGTTGGCCAGGTCTATGATGTTAACACCCCCTGTACGGCCATTGCTTACAGGGCTCAAGGGGTCGTTGGTATCGCGGGTAAGAATGCGCATCCACGGCGGGCAGGCAAATATACCGTCGCCTTTCGAATAGGCTTGCGATAACAGCTCCGTCATGCCGTACTCTGAATGGATCTTGGCCACACCAAAGCCTTTGCAGAGCGTGTCATGCAGTTCCTGGCGGATCATTTCTTTGCGGCGGCCTTTCATGCCACCGGTCTCCATCACGATCAGTTCTGGGAACTCGAACTGGTATCTTTCCACCAGGTCAAGCAGGGCAAAGGTAACGCCAATGAGCAGGGTAGGCTTGCCGGCCTGCCGTTGCTTCAGTAACTGGTCGTGCAGTTCCTCGTAATTGTAGAGGTAAAAGCCACTATCGGGGTTATTGGATGCCCTGATTAGCGCATCGGCCATGTAAACCAGGGATGAACCTGCGCGCTCCAGGTACGCCGGTAACACGGCCAGAACGCAGTACTGCTCAATGTTGCCATAGAACAACTCAAAGGCACGCGTGAAGCTTTCGGTATACCAGCTCACATCAGTAAGGTGGTGGCTGCTGGTGATCATGCCGGTGGTGCCTGAACTGGTAAAGGTGATCTGCGGTTGGGCAGGATCGCTTACTACAGCGTGATTCTTGAAGAACTCGATCGGTAAAAAGGGTATCTGTTCAAGTGTTCGCACCTGTTCAGGGTCGATGCTTAGCCCGTTGATGAACTCCCGGTATATGGTGCAGTGCTGGGCCTGGTAACTGAAGGTTCGCAAGGCCACCTCAGCGAATGATCGCTCGTTGTTTATCCCGAATACTTGTTGCTGCGTTGGCTTTTGCATGGGGCAAAGATAACGACCCTGCCCCAAGCCGCCAATGCACCCTAGCTATTGTAACACTAAGATGATCGGCTGCTGTAAACATTGGCTGTTTTAAAGTGTTGTGATGGAAACATTTACAAGATGAAAGCCATAAAATTTTTATTAGCCCCATTGCTGTTAAGCGGATTGATCGTGATGGCATCAGCCAAGGATGCCGGTAAAGAGACCGAGCGTATCCAAAACTCGACCAAAGTATTAAAGACCTTCACCGGTATGACCGGCAAGATACCACAGGAATTGTTGAAGAAGACGGAAGGTTTCGTGATCATCCCGAAAATGATCAATGCCGGCTTTGTGGCCGGCGCCAAACGTGGCAAAGGTGTGGCCGTCGTAAAACTGGCCGATGGTAGCTGGAGCAACCCGGTGTTCATTACCCTTACCGGTGGTAGCTTTGGTTTGCAGATCGGTGTACAATCGGTAGACCTGGTGTTGGTGTTCAAGAACCGTGGTGTACTGACCAAGGTGAAGGACGGCGATTTCACCATCGGTGGCGATATCTCGGCCACTGCAGGTCCGGTAGGCCGCAGCTCAACTGCCAGCACCGACCATAAGTTCGAGGCCGAGGTGTATTCATACTCACGCAGCAAAGGCTTGTTTGCCGGTGTGACCGTTAACGGTGCCAACCTGGGTATCGACAAATCGTCGAACTTTAATTTCTATGGTACGGGTACCACCTCACAGCAGATCTTCGAGACCAACAAGAGCTCGTCGGCTACTGTGAATGCTTTACGCGCCGCTTTAAAAGGTTTGTAAGCCGTAGCAAGCTTAGTACTTGATACGAAAGATCTGATCATTGCCAAATTTGTAAAAGTGGGTAATGGTCAGATCTTTTGTGTTTAACAGCCTTTCTGAAACGTTCGTCTGGAGTGTTACATTTCGCCAATGCGTGTTACATTTGGTGTTACATTCCTGAAAAATGTTGTTTTTTCTTGAAAAAGTTGGGTTTTTATGAATTTCGTAATGTCTGAAAGTGGGGAAAGTTGGGGAATTATGTTACATCGGTGTAACACCTGTAACGCTGCTCACCGATCAATTTGCGACCGTCGGTTCCTTCTCAAATAACCGTTTCACCATCAATCCCGACAGGGCCGACATACCGCCTACTAAGCCGCCAATGATGGCTGTCATCAGTAAGAGGAGGATCCAGTTAGGCAGCCCAAATAACGCGGCAACGCGCATCACCAGCATGTGATCGTTAGGGATGCTTTTAAAGATGGCCAATATCATCCACACAAAAAACACCGAGCCAAAGCCCGACCAAAAGGCCTGCCCGGGACGCTTACCTGCATATACCGATGCCACGAAAGCGATTATGGCCACAGCCCACCACGGCAGCACATAGCTGGTGGCCAAACAAAGGATGAATATGAGGAAAAAAAGCATTGATAGTTTCTTATTAAGGCTTTATGCCCGTGTTCTTACTTTTTGGTCATGATCAAGGTGGAGCTGATGCGCTGCGACCGTTCATCGGGTGATCGCATGAACAACAGTTCGTTCAGTTCGCCGTTCTTCCAGGTCTGCAGCATATCGGTATAGTAAAAACTGCCCGGATTACCTGACTGCCCGCCAGGGTAGATGCCATAACCCTTCACCTGCGGGCCCATCTGCACCACCATACGCCACGATGGGCCGTTGCTGCCTGATATGGCGTTCACGATACCACGGTTGCCTCCTGAGGCGAATTTGCCCGACCCAAAACCCGGTAGACTGGCCAAATGACCGATCTCGACCGGCCTTACGGTGCCCCACTGCCAGTCTTGTGGCTTTTTGCCATGATCGCGCACCAGGTCGGTCACGGTTCGCTTAAAGGCCTTTTGTACCATATCAGCACAGGTCTCGGTGGTTGGCGTGCTCACTTCATCGAACCATTTGGAGCCCGGCTCGGTGGTTAGCAACTTGATGGTTCGATCACGTGATGGTATCTGTAATGATACGCCTTTCACCTCAAACTCATCCTTCCATATCAGTTGGTAAAGGTTTTCCCACCAGCGGTCAAATATGGTGGCCGCGGCCGAGTTTGCGTTGTAATACAGGTCCCACTTGGTCAACAGATCAAGGGCCTGCTGCTGGTCAGTGTCCAGTTTAGTACCTTTCAGATTGTTGAGCAGGGTAGGTAGTATATCGCGTGCGGTGATGCTGTAATTATCGGTCTGCAGGGTGCGCATGCTATCTATCGTGATCTTGTTCATGGCGGCCAGCCTGCCATTGATGCGGGCACCACGCTGGTAGGGGCCAAACTGCCAGTTCAGGTAGTATGGGTAAGTGGCATCGGTAGAAGATTGGTTGGCCGAACTTACAAAGCCACGTGGCGGGTTCTTCACTGTCGGGTTCTGGTCGGCGGGTATCCAGCCATGCCAATCGTCGGCGGGGTCGGTGCCATCCAGTACAAATTTGCCCTGATCGCGGTACTTAAGCGGGTAGCGGCCGTTGGGCGTAATGGCTATATCATTGTCGGCACTGGCAAAAACAAAGTTTTGGGCCGGTGCAGTGTAGGTGGCCAGCGCCTTGCGGTAGTCGGCATAATTGGCGGATCGGTTGAGCAGGTAAAAGGTGAGCAGGTCGTTTGAGCGTTCATGGGCTATCCAGCGAACGGCTGCGCCGGTGGGCACATCATTGGGAGCCTTGGTGGGCTTCTGGGCATCGTCCTCATAAGCTACCGGGCCAAAGCGAGTGTATATCACTTCCTCGGTGTGGGGCGTTTCGCCGCGCACACCGATCACTTCCTTGCGGCGGGTGGTCTTGTTCCAGCGGCCATTGTACCAGTATTCATTGCGGCTCTTGTCCTTGAATTTGATGCGGTACCAATCCAACACATCTGCATCCACATTGGTAACGCCCCAGCTAACTTTTTGGTTATAGCCAATGATCACGTTAGGCGCTCCAGGTAACGATGCACCGTAAACGTTCACACCCGGTGCGGTAAGCTGCACCTGGTACCAAATGGAAGGGAAAGTTAGATGTAAATGCGGATCGTTGGCCAGTATAGGGAAGCCGCTGGCCGTTTTACTGCCCGATACCGCCCAGTTATTGCTGCCTATGCCCTCCGATTTTCCTTGGGATAATTTACCGCCTGTCATCATCATATCCTTGAACGCCTTTGAAGGCTGGGGGATAGGTAGCGGCTTAGAGTTCCACTTGGTGCCCACAGGAATGATCGGGTCTTGCTGAAAGCTTTGATCAGGGAAGAGGTCGTTGGTCACGGCTGCGCCAAAATGGTTCAGCGTATTGGTCATGGCCAGTTCGTCGGTACCACCGGCCAGCGTTTCGGTCATGGCCTTGAGCAGGTAAGCACAATTGATCGGCTTCCATTCCTCGGGTTTATAGTCGAGCAGTTTGAACTCGATAGGGTAGTTGCGGATGGTCAGATCACGGATGTATTGGTTAATGCCATCGGTATAAGCCTCGATGCTACGGCGGGTACGCGGGTCTTTCATCATTTCGGCAATGGCTTGCTCGGCACCATAACCCATGCCCATGCGTCGGCGATAGCGGTCGAGCTCAAGGGCACGTGTGCCCACCACTTCCGATAAGCGGCCTGATGCGGCGCGTGTTTGCATGTCCATTTGCCAAAGTCGGTCACGCGCGGTAACGTAACCCTGGGCGTAGTACAGGTCATGTTCGTTACGGGCAAATATGTGGGGAACGCGGTGCTCATCGAATTTGATGGTCACCTGGTCATTGAGGCCGGTAAGCTGCAGGTCCTCCTCGGGTTTGATGTTCCGACTTTCGGCATTTTGCCAGAAGCCGGTTTGCGGGTTCAGGAACTTGCCCACCGGTGGCACAGGGCCGAACCTGGTCTGCAAGGCCCAGATCAGGGCAAGTGTTAACCCTACCGATAATAACGCTTTAAGTAACTTCATGAAAGGCTGAACAGATGTACTAATGTAGATAAATAGTTCAGGGCCGCCAAATCGGTCATGTTGCTGACTGATGGACGCCTCGGGTTTCATGAGTTGGCCGGTGCCGAGCGTTTAAAATTACGTGCCGCGATCAGTGTACTGATCAGCATCAGTATGGCTCCCAAAAGGTACGGTGCCCCCGGGAAGTAAATGGACGACAGCTTAGGGTTGGTGAAATGCGCGAACAAACTGGTCATTAGCAGCGGACCGATGACCGTGGTGATACTTTGCAAACTGGTAAGCGCCCCCTGCAATTCGCCCTGCTCATTAGAGGGTACATGGCTGGTGATCATACCCTGCAAGGCCGGGCCCGATATACCGCCAAGGCAATACGGGATCATGTACAGGTACATTAACCAACCATGGTTGGCAAAAGCGATCAGGATGAGCCCTATGGCGTAAAATAATAACCCGAAAGTGATGCTGCGTTCCTGACCCAAACGGGGTATCACCCAGCGGATCAAAAAGCCTTGTATACCCACCAGCAGCACACCAATGAAGATTCCCAGCGTACTGATGCTGCTCATGGTCCAATGAAATTTCTCGATCAAAAAGAAGGCCAGCACGGTCTCTACCGCTTTGGTGGCTACGTATACCAGGGTGAATGCGCTGATCAGTCCGGCTATGGTTGGGTACATGCCCAAACGGGTAAGGGAGCTGATCGGGTTGGCGCGTTTCCAGTCGAACGCCCGGCGATGCTCTACCGGTAATGATTCGGGCAGTACAAAAAAGCCGTAAAGTGCGTTAAGCAACGCCATACCGGCCGCGGCCATAAAAGGTATCTTGATGCCTACATCGCCCAGGTATCCACCCAAACCTATCCCGCAAATAAAACCCAAACCAGTGGCGGCGCCTACCAGGCCAAAGTTGGCCGCGCGGTTATCGCCGGTACTTACATCGGCAATGTAAGCGGTAGCTGTGGTACTGCTGGCACCGGCTATGCCCGCCACGATGCGTCCCACAAAAAGCCAGAACAGGGAAGGGGCAAAGGCCATGAACAGGTAATCGATACCGAAACCTACCAGTGAGGTAAGCAGCACCGGCCTGCGGCCATAGCGATCGCTCAGGTTGCCCAGCACCGGCGAAAAGATGAACTGCATGGCCGCATAAGCGAAGGTAAGGTAGCCGCTCAATTGGGTGGCCCCGCTTATATCGGCATGGCCCAATATTTCCAATAACTTGGGCAACACCGGGATGATCACCCCTAAGCCAAGCGTATCAACAAATACCGTCACAAAGATGAAACTTAGTGCGGCGGGGCGCTTGTGCTTAACGGTCTCGGTCATTTTGATATATCATAACCATTTTTAAAGGTGGTTAAGGGCGGTTTGTTTTAACCATGTGCAGGAATATCAGCAGATGATGGTTGGGTGGCATCAACGATACGTGCTTTGCGGAAGCTACGGATGGCCAACAAAGTGCTCAGCAGCATCAATATACCACCCGCTAAGAACGGTGCCCCAGGGAAGGCCACCGGCGCGTTCTTGCTGGTGAACCAGGCAAAAAGCGTGGTCATTAACGGCGGACCAACTATCGATGTCACGCTCATCAAACTGGTCAATCCGCCTTGCAATTCGCCCTGCTCGTTAGGTGGGATCTGGTTGCTGATCAGCCCTTGCAAGGCCGGTCCGGCTATACCGCCCAGGCAGTAAGGCACCAATATGGCGAACATCATCCAGCTTTGGTTAGCGAAAGCGAACAGGAACAAGCCGATGCTATACAGCAGCAGGCCAATAGCAATGCTCTTTTTCATGCCCAGTTTAGGCAGGGTGGCCCTAATGAGCAAACCTTGTACGAGGCCCGATAGTAAACCCACTAAGCCCAGCGAATAACCAACGGTCTTTTCGCCCCAGTTGAAACGCTCCATGGTGAAATAGGTCCAGGTGCTTTGCACGGCATGGCCGGCGATGTAAATGAGGATAAGAGAAGCTACCAACCCACTCACTTCCGAATGCTTCTTGAGTTGCATGAGCGAACCTACCGGGTTGGCGCGTTTCCAATCGAACGGACGACGGTTCTCTTTGGATAATGATTCGGGCAGGATGAAGTAGCCATATATAGCATTCAGGATCGCTAAACCGGCAGCGGTCAGGAACGGTAATTTAGTGCTGTAAGCACCCAATACACCGCCCAGCACCGGGCCAATGATGAAGCCCAGACCAAAGGCCGCACCGATGATACCGAAGTTCTGTGCGCGTTTTTCAGGCGCGCTCACATCGGCAATGTAGGCAGATGCCGTGGTGAAGCTGGCCCCGGTGATACCCGCGATCATTCGACCCACGAATAGCCACCAAATGTTGGGTGCAAAGGCCAGGAACACATAATCGATACTGAAACCTAACAGCGAGGCCAGCAGCACGGGGCGGCGGCCATATTTATCGCTCAGGTTACCGATCACCGGCGAAAAGATAAATTGCATGATCGAATAGATGGCCAGCAACCAACCGCTGTAGCGTGAGGCCTGGCTCAGGTCACCATGAATGAGATGCTGGATAAGCTTGGGGAATACCGGTATCACGATGCCGAAGCCTGTGATATCGATCAGGAGAGTGATAAAAATAAAGCCTAAAGCAGCCTCACGTTTAGGTTGTGCAGGTTGTTCCATGGGGGCAAATTACCAAAAAAAACAGAAACGAGGCGGCTTATCTGAAGTGACCACTGCCTATCTCTGCCAGCGGTATCAGGCGTGTATCACTTTAATAATGAGTTCTTTTCTTTCGAGAATAGCTCATACACTTTCTTATCTACAAAGCCGGGGATGAACTTGGTGAGCAGCGCGGTCAGCTTGCCCTGGCTGGTGAGGATGAGCGTGCGGGTACGTTTATCGATGCCATCGGCGATCTTGGCGGCCACTTCTTCGGCGCTCATCATTTTGTCCTCGTCCATGCTGCTTTCGCCCTGTTGTTTGGCTTCGCTGTTGAGGGCCGTGTTACGGATGTTGGAAGCCGTGAAACCCGGGCAGGCGGTCATGACGTGTACGCCGGTCTTGAGATTTTCAACTCGTAGCGCATCCAAAAAACCATTCATGGCAAATTTAGAGGCTGAGTAACCCGTACGGCCCGGCAAACCTTTAAAGCCAGCTATGGAAGATACACCGACCACGGTGCCTTTGCTTTTCAGCAGCTCGGGTATGGCGTATTTGGTGCAGTAAACCGTACCCCAAAAGTTAACATCCATCAACTTGCGTAGAACGTCGAGGTCGAGGTCTTTAAACAGGGCACGCATAGAGATGCCGGCATTGTTCACCAATACATCGATGCGGCCAAAGGTCAGGATGGTCTGCTTGATCAGGTGGGCACAGTCCTCTTCCACGCTCACATCACATTGCACTGCAACGGCTTTGGTACTGAAATTTTTCTCGATGTCTTGGGTTATCTCACACAAGGTAACGAACTGGCGTGCGCCAAGTACAAGGTCATAACCGCGACGAGCCATTTCATAAGCCAACGCCTTGCCTATACCCGACGATGCGCCGGTAATGATCGCTACTTTATTGTTTGATGCCATATGCTGCTGCTGTGGTAGGGGCACCCGGCATGGTCTTTAAACGCAGCTCGGGCATCCTGAACAAGTATTTAGCAGCAAAAGTAAGCATTGCACCGTAAAAGTTGCGGACGTACCGCAGGCTAAATTGCGCCGCCGGTGCCATGGCTTGTTGGATCACAAACGTGCGGGCGAAATAGTAGGTCTGGTAACCGGCCAGCCTTAAACGGTAAGAGAGGTCGATATCGTAACCGAATATCGGGAAACGCTCATCAAAGGCGTCCACTTCCATCAGTGCCGAGCGCCTGAGCAGCATAAAGCAGCTGTTAAGCACGTCGGTCTCGGTATTTTCAAATTCCTCATCCCAACCTGGCTCGTAGTGCGGACTGAATAGCTTTGACCTGGAGAACAATCTGGAAAGCCCGGTGAAGCGGAAGAACTTGACCCATTCCTCGGGCATGGCCTTTTTGGAGCCTTTCACAAAGTGGCCTTCGGCATCCAACACACGTACGGTGATCCCTGCGGTGTGCTGATGCTCGTCCATAAAGCTGAGTGTTTTGTCGAGGGTGTCCTCACCATTCACGATGCTGGGATGCATCACCAGCACGTAACTGCCTTTGGCTTTTTTGATGGCCCGGTTCACCGGTGCGGAAAAGCCTTCGTCGGTGCTGTTAGGCATCACCTGCACCTCGCCGAACTCGGCTTGCAGCATGTGCAGTGAGCGGTCTGAAGAGGCATTATCTATCACCATGATCTCGGCCTCCAGGTGTTGCAACGCAGGGCGGAGAGCCGTTAACGAGCGGTGTAGCAGCCTGCATTGGTTGTGGTTGACGATGATGACAGATAGTTGCATGTGTGTTATTTGGAGAGCGAACCTTCGTAAGGTACGCGGGTGGCGATAGACCTGCCTAAGGTTATCTCATCCACGTACTCCAGTTCACCTCCAAACGCTATGCCACGGGCAATGGTCGAGATGCTTATTTGCTGATCTTTAAGCTTTTTATGCAAATAAAAAATGGTGGTATCGCCCTCCATGGTCGCACTCAGGGCAAATATCACTTCTTTGACCTCATTCTCGCTGATGCGGGTCACCAAAGAGGTCACTTCCAGGTCGGCCGGGCCCACGCCATCCATAGGCGAAATGAGGCCTCCCAGCACATGGTACACACCATTATACTGATCAGTGTTCTCAATAGCCATCACATCGCGTGTATCTTCTACTACACATATGGTGGTGTGATCGCGCTTCTTGGAGCTGCATATCTCGCAAATGGAATGGTCAGAGATGTTGTGGCAAACGCGGCAGTGCTGTATCTCGTTGCGCAGCTTGGTGATCGCCGTGCTAAAGCGCTCCACGTCGGGCTTGTCCTGATCAAGCAGGTGCAGCACCAGCCTGAGCGCGGTCTTAGGCCCAACACCGGGCAGTTTAGCAAATTCGGTCACCGCATTTTCCAACAACTTCGAAGAAAAATTCATAAGTTCAAATTTACAAAAAATAGGCCGAACAGCGGGATGTTTCATGGGTGTCGCCAGTTGTTGCCTGTTGTTTTACACAACATGCATAATAATGCGATCGCTTATTAGGCAGTTCAACTCTTTTGTATTAGTTTTAACCCTTACTTTTACTAAACATATTTAAACCAAGTAGCCCATGTCGCCCGGAGTATTACTATTATTCATCGCCGGATATTTTTTGGTACTGATCCTGATCTCGTACCTCACGTCGCGCAACTCGTCAGATAATGATGCCTTTTTTGTGGCCAACCGTAATTCCAAATGGTACCTGGTGGCCTTTGGTATGATCGGTACAGCGCTCAGTGGTGTGACATTCATATCCGTTCCGGGCAAGGTAGGGGCGCCCGGCGGTGATCAGTTCGCTTACTTTCAATTCGTGCTGGGTAATGCGGCGGGGTTTATCATCATTGCTACGGTGCTGCTTCCTTTGTACTACCGCATGAAGCTAACGTCTATCTACAGCTACATTGAAAGCGCATTGGGCCGGTGGAGCTATAAAACAGCGGCTACCATATTTTTGATCAGCCGTACCATCGGTTCATCGTTCAGGTTGTACCTGGTGGTGATCGTATTGCAGCGCTTCATTTTTGATAGCTATGGCATCCCATTCTGGGCAACGGTGCTATTCTGCCTGCTGCTCATCTGGTCGTACACGTTCAAGGGCGGGTTAAAAACGATCATCATTACCGACAGCTTGCAAACGCTGTTCCTGGTGTCGTCGGTGTTCCTTTCCATATACTTCATTTGCCGCAGTTTGGATATGAACATCTTCCAGGCGGCCGAGGCGATCAAAGAGAGCAGCTACAGCAAGATATTCTTCACCAATGATTTCCTGAGCAGTAAGCTGCATCTGAGCAAACAGTTCCTGGGTGGTTTGTTCATCACCGTGGCCATGACCGGCCTTGACCAGGACCTGATGCAAAAGAACCTGAGCTGTAAGAACATCGGCGAAGCACAAAAGAACATGTTCAGCTTTACCGCGGTGTTCGTGGTGATCAACATCTTCTTCCTGAGTGTGGGTGCATTGTTATACCTGTATGCCGCAAAAAATGGCATCACGGTAGAGAAGACCGATTATCTGTACCCGACCATCGCTTTAAAATACCTGGGCTTGGCACCGGCCATCGTGTTCATGCTTGGGCTTACGGCTGCCACTTTTGCCACTACCGATTCGGCGTTAACGGCCCTCACTACTTCGTTCTGCGTTGACTTTTTGAACTTTGATAAAAAAGAGGACAAGAATAGTAAGGCCATGGTACGCACCCGTCATTATGTGCATATCGCCTTTTCGGCACTCATGTTCCTCACCATTATTTTGTTCAACGCGGTTAACAACGATGCTGTGGTAAGCGCCATATTCAAGGTGGCTTCGTACACTTACGGGCCGCTATTAGGGCTTTATGGTTTTGGCCTGTTCATGAGTAGCCGCCAGGTGAATGATAAGCTGGTGCCGTTCATTTGTCTCATTTCGCCAGCTGTTTGTTACTTCTTGAGCACCGAGTCGAAGAACATTTTAGGAGGCTATGTTTTCGATAATGAGTTGATCATTGTGAATGGTCTGATCACTTTTGTAAGTTTGCTGCTTACCTCTAAAGCAAAAACGAGGGTATTAGCGTTATAACAACTTAGACAAGACAGATAATGACAGGTGATGAAAAAATAAGACAAGCCTTCAGGAACCAGGATTGGCACGAGATCAAAGTGACGGATAGCTGGTCGATCTTCAAGATCATGGCCGAGTTCGTGGACGGTTTTGAGAAACTGGCCAAGATAGGCCCGTGCGTGTCCATATTCGGGTCGGCACGTACTAAGAACGAGAACCCGTACTACGAGTGTGCGGTAGAATGTGCCCGCTTGTTGACCGAGCAGGGTTACGGCGTGATATCGGGCGGTGGCCCTGGTATTATGGAGGCGGCCAATAAGGGCGCTTACGAGGCCGGTGGCAAATCAGTAGGTTTGAATATCGAACTTCCTTTCGAACAGTTCCATAATAAGTACATCGACCGTGATAAACTACTCGAGTTCGATTACTTTTTTGTGCGTAAAGTAATGTTCATGAAGTACTCGCAAGGTTTCATCGTGTTACCTGGCGGTTTTGGTACCATGGACGAATCATTCGAGGCCATCACTCTCATCCAAACCGGTAAGATCGCGCGTTTCCCGATCGTGTTCATCGGTGTGGATTATTGGAAAGGTTTATTTGACTGGGTTGAAGAGAAGATGCTCAAAGCCGAGAACAACATAAGCCCTGATGACCTGCACCTTTACCGTGTGGTGGATACCGCCGAAGAAGCCGTGGAGCACATCTTCCGCTTTTACAATAAATATCTGCTTAAACCCAACTTTTAATAGCGGATATACCGGAATATATCTAACGGGCAGGCCATCAGGCTTGCCCGTTCTTTTTTGTGATCAGGCCGTAATGAGTACCGCAGCGGGTAACGAAACATAGAACACACCGCCCTGGCCACCGTTGGACGATGCGCCTATAGTACCACCATTGGCCTCGGCCAACTGCCGGCATAGCAGCAGGCCTATGCCCGAGCCTTTCTCGCCCCGGGTACCGGTCTTACTGAAGTGAGAACTGGCCTTGAACAACCGATCGATGTCGGCTTCGGTCATGCCTTTGCCGGTATCTTTTACGGCTATGATCCAGCGGTCGGCTTTGGGTTCGGCATAAATGCATATGGCGCCCTGATCGGGCGTGAATTTGATGGCGTTGCTTAAAAAGTTGCGCAATATGGTCTTGAGTTGGTACTCATCGGCCATTACCATTGCCTCGGCGGGCACCCGTACCTCGGTGGCGATCTGCTTGCGTGATAATGGCAGGGTAAAGGCGCTCAGCGTGTCCTTCACTACGGCGGTCACATCCACACGAGTGATGTTGATCTGTGCACCGCGGATCTGGCTACCGGCCCAGTCCATCAGGTTGTTCAAGGTCAGTTCGGCACCTTTTATGGCCGGGGCCATGTCCCTGATCAGGTTCTTCACTTCCTGCTCGTCCACTTCCTGCTCCTCAAAAAGCTCAATGATCATGTTAATGTTGGCCATAGGAGTTCTCAGGTCATGGCCTATAATGGCCAGCAGGTTGTTCTTCTGCAAGTTCAGCTCGTTAAGGTCGCGGCTTTGCAGTTCGATCAGTCGCTTTTGCTCGGTCACTTCCTGGTGCTCGGCGTGCAATTGTTTTGATAGCCGGTTCTTTGAGCGGTAGCTGCGGTAAAGCACATACATCAGTATGGTCAATATCAGCACGGTGACCGCCAGGTTAATGATCGTGATGCGCTGCGAGCGGATGAGCAGTCCGCCAACCTCGTTCTGATGCGTGATCTTATCGATGCTGTGCAGCTTGGAGTTCAAAGCCAGGTACTCTTGTATCAAACGCGTATTACTTTGGGCCGATAGCAGGCTTAGGCTATCCTGCATGGCAATGTAATCATGCTGGTACTTTAGCGTCATGTCCTTATTGCCTATATGCGCATAAATTTCGTACAGCAAACGACTCGCGCGTTTGTACACTTCGGTGTTGCCAATGGCTCGCGCCAGGGTGGCTGCTTCTTTACCCAGTTTAATGGCGTTTGCCTGGCGGCCTTGCTTTAGATAAATACCAGCCTCATCTACCAACACTACGGCCCGTAAACGCTTGTTATTGGCGGCGTAGCTGAGTTGTATGGCAGTGTCGGCATAGGTAAGGGCCTGGGTCAGTTGGCCTTTATGCACGCTGAGGTCAAGCAGGCGTGCGTACAACACACCTAAGCTGATCTTGCGGTCGGCCTTACGACTAATGGCCATAGCCACGTTAATATCGGCCAGTGCCCGGTCGAACTGCTTTTTATAGATAAAATATTGCGAGCGCTCACGTAAGGCCAGTTCACGCAAGGCATCGTCCTTACCGGCGTAATGGAGAGCCTTATCAAGGTAGCCGGGCGCAGCATCAAGCGTTTTCAGGTCAATGTAGTTGCGGCCCAGGCAGCGGTAACAGTCAGACAGTAACGTGCTATCGCGCGTTCGTTGCAGGTAGGTCAACGCCGTGCTGTATGAAAAAAGACTGATGTGGAAGTGGTTCTGCGTCCAGTAGGTTTTACCGATATTCAAAAAGCTCTCGCCAATGCCTTTGTCCCATCGTTGGCGACGGGCCAGTAACAGCGCCTTTTGCGCCAGCTCACGCGCCAGGGCCGGTCGCGACATCAAGAGCTTGAAGGCAGCGTTGTTCAAGCTGTCCACTTGGTCATGTGCAGCTATAGCACTCATGCCCTGGCTGGCAGCTACTTTCACCCGTGCAGCTTGTGCCGCCAGCGTGATACAAGGTATCAGCAAAAGTGAAAGATATCGGTTCATCAGATCAGGGGACGACGGAAAGGCACAATGATACGAATATAGCCGCTACATTGTTGTCGTTGGCCTGGCTGTGAACCGATATTCCTTACTCCCTAAATGTGTGAACGCAATAAGCCGCGTGATCAGCCGTTAATGATCTCGCCACCGTTTACGTGAATGATCTGGCCAGTGATGTACGAGGCGTCATCCGAAGCCAGGAACACGTACGCAGGACCAACTTCTGATGGTTGTCCGGCACGGCCCAGCGGCACGTCCTGGCCAAATTTGGCGATCTTCTCCTCGTCAAAACTCGATACGATCAGCGGTGTCCATACCGGGCCGGGTGCCACGCCGTTCACGCGGATCTTTTTCTCGGCCAGGTTCTTGGATAATGACCGTGTAAAGGTCACGATAGCGCCTTTGGTGGTCGAATAATCGATCAAATGGGGCGATGAGCGGTAAGCCGTTACCGATGTGGTATTGATGATGCTGTCGCCCTCTTTTAAATACTTCATGGCCGCTGATGAAAAGTGGAAATGCGACAGGATATTGGTTTGGAACGTGCGCTGTAACTGTTCCTCATCAATGGCCTCGAAGTCCTCTTGCGGATATTGTACGGCGGCATTATTCACCAATATATTCAGTCCGTTTAGCTCGCTGGCCGTACGTTCGACCGCCTCCTTGCAAAAGCTGCTTTGCCTGATATCGCCTTTGATGAGCAGGCATTGTCTCCCGGCTTCCTGCACCAGCCGTTGGGTCTCTTTGGCATCTTCATCCTCGTCAAGATACACGATGGCCACATCGGCACCTTCCGTAGCGTAATGTATGGCCACTGCGCGGCCAATGCCACTGTCGCCACCGGTGATCAGTGCTACTTTGCCCTGTAACTTGCCGGCGGCGCGGTAATCGGGTTTGATGTATTCGGGCCTTGGCGTCATTTCGGCCTCGGTGCCGGGCTGATGATCTTGTGTTTCGGCAGGGAATTTTTCTGGATAGTTCGACATAAGCTTTTGTTGATGTTTTGAATATAACCCTTATGATGGGGTGCATGTTTATTAATAGTTTATTTAATTAACCCACAAGATTCGCCCAAGCGGTTTGAAATTTTGGTGATGGTAAAAAGTGCGATCATATTTGCATTTTCAAAAACTATCATCATATTTGCCGCATACAGAAATGAAACTAATGAACAACAACTGGTGGTGGCTGAACGAGAGATCGTAAGGCAACTTCCTGTTTATGTGAACGTATACAAAAGGGTTGCCATCAGGCAGCCCTTTTTTTGTGTCCATGCCCTCCGGCCCCCTGACGGAGAAGCGGGTGAATATCCAGGGGAAATAACAACACTAACGATATAAGTCCCCTTAAAAAGGGCACTGGGTAATGAAAGCCATACTGAACCATTTATTTGAGCACAAGACCTTTAGCCGCGAGCAATCGAAAGAGATACTGACCAACATTGCCCAGGGCCAATATAACGCCACGCAAATGGCTGCCTTTATGACCGCCTATTGTATGCGCACCATCACGGTGCACGAACTGGAAGGTTTCAGAGATGCGATGCTGGAGCTTTGCCTGCCCGTACAACTGGACGCCGGCGACCTGATCGACCTTTGCGGTACCGGCGGCGACGGCAAGGATACTTTTAACATCTCTACCCTGGCATCGTTCGTGGTGGCAGGAGCGGGGTATAAGGTGGCTAAGCATGGTAACTACGGCGTGTCATCAGGCTGTGGTTCATCCAACGTGATGGAGTACCTGGGTTACCAGTTCACCAACGATATGGACGAGCTAAGCCGTGGGTTGGACAGAGCAGGCATCTGCTTTTTGCATGCCCCGTTGTTCCATCCAGCCATGAAGACCGTGGCGCCGATACGCCGCGAGCTCAGCGTGAAGACCTTTTTTAACATGTTGGGCCCCATGGTGAACCCGGCCAGGCCTAAGAACCAGATGGTAGGGGTGTATAACTTGGAATTGGCCCGCTTGTATGCTTACCTGTATCAACGGTCGGACGTGAAGTATACGATCGTTAACGCGCTGGATGGTTATGATGAAATATCGTTAACAGGCGACTTCAAGACCTTTTCGAGCCAGGGCGAGCAGATTAACAGCATTGCCGGATTAGGCTTTGATAAACTGGACCCGAACGAGATAGCAGGTGGCCACACGGTAGCCGGATCGGCCGAGATCTTTATGAAAGTATTGAACGGCGAGGCCTCCACTGCGCAAAATAACGTAGTATTGTGCAACGCTGCACTGGCCATACGCACTATCACGCCTGAAAAGACCTTTGCCGATAGTTTTTATGAGGCCGAGGATGCTTTGCTAAGCGGCAAGGCGCTGAAAAGCTTCAAGCTATTATTGGATCAATAATTAAGCAAGGCCAAACGTTTAGATCACTTATTGTATGAAGATCAAGGTTTGCGGGATGAGAGACCCGGCTAACATAAGGAAAGTAGCAGCGCTGCATCCTGACCTGCTCGGCTTCATTTTTTACAGCCGATCGCCCAGGTATGTGGGAGAATGGATACAGGAAGCCCTGAGCGCGGCACACGAACCGATCATCAAAACTGGTGTTTTTGTGAACGAGGACATCGACACCATTGACCAGCTGATCGATGCACATGGCCTTGATGCGGTACAACTTCATGGAGCCGAAAGCCCGGAGGTTTGCGCTGCACTTCGTGATCGTGCCAAGGTGATCAAGGCCTTTGGTGTTAACGAACAGTTCGATATGCAGGTGCTGAAGCCATACGTGGGTGTGGTGGATCACTTCCTGTTCGACACCAAGACCGAAGCGCACGGTGGATCTGGCGTAACGTTCGATTGGCGGGTGCTTGATAGCTATCAGCTTGAGGTGCCCTTCTTTTTATCAGGCGGTTTGAGCTTAGAGAACCTTGAAAGCGTGAAAAATTTGCAACATCCGGCCTTTTATGGTGTTGACCTCAACAGCAGGTTCGAGACCGGGCCCGGAATTAAGGACATTGACAGATTGCGTAAAGCATTCGAAATATTACGAGCATAACGATGAAGTATTCAGTTAACGAGCAGGGATATTATGGTGATTTTGGCGGAGCGTACATCCCCGAGATGTTGTACCCCAACATTGAAGAGCTGCGCCAGCAATATCAGGCCATCATTACCGACGAAAGCTTCAAGGCCGAGTTCGAAAGCCTGCTGAAGGATTATGTAGGCCGCCCTTCGCCTTTGTACCATGCCAAGCGGCTGTCTGAAAAGTATAGTGCCAACATCTTCCTCAAGCGCGAGGATCTAAACCATACCGGATCGCACAAGATCAATAACGCCATCGGGCAGATCCTGTTAGCCCAGCGCCTGGGCAAAAAACGTATCATAGCAGAGACCGGTGCCGGTCAGCATGGCGTGGCCACCGCCACCGTTTGCGCCCTAATGGGTATCGAATGCGTGGTATACATGGGCGAGATCGACATGGAGCGCCAGGCCCCTAACGTGGCCCGTATGAAAATGCTGGGTGCTACCGTAGTGCCGGCCACCTCAGGCAGCAAGACCCTGAAGGACGCCACCAATGAGGCCATGCGCGACTGGATCAATAACCCGGTAGATACTCACTACATCATCGGCTCGGTGGTGGGCCCGTACCCATACCCCGAAATGGTGGCTAAGTTCCAGTCCATTATCTCGTTAGAGACCAAGAAACAATTACTCGAGCATACCGGCAGCGAATTGCCGCAATACGTGCTGGCCTGCGTGGGTGGTGGCAGCAACGCCATGGGCATGTTCTACCACTTTTTAGAGGATGAAAGCGTGAAACTGATCGCCGTTGAGGCCGCCGGAAAAGGGGTAGATAGCGGTCATTCTGCAGCAACCTCAGTACTGGGCCGCGAAGGCATCCTGCACGGTAGCCGTACCATATTGATGCAGACCGATGACGGGCAGGTGGTAGAACCATATTCCATATCAGCAGGCCTGGATTACCCAGGCATTGGTCCGCAGCATGCGCATTTGCACAAGATACAGCGTGCACAGTATGTGAACATTACCGATGAAGAATCATTAGATGCCGGCCTACTGTTATCGCAACTGGAAGGCATCATCCCGGCCATTGAATCGGCCCACGCTTTTGCCTACCTCGAGAAAATGAAATTTGAACCTACCGATAACGTAGTAGTATGCCTGTCAGGCCGTGGAGATAAGGACCTGAGCACTTATATCAAACATTTCGGATTTTAGCTAAATGCCTCTTAAAATTGTTAGATATAGAGGATGGGTAATGGAAGTTGATCGACCGTTAACTCAATTGTTATATAACAATATTACTGTGACCGATGCAGAGAAGTGCAACTGCAGCAATTGTAGTTATTTCATCGAAATAAAAGACCGTTTATATCCACTTGAAATAAAGCAACTCTTTGAAGATTTAGGCGTCGATCTCGCAAAAGAAGCAGAGCTCACGGATTATGGAAACGAGGAGCACTTGTACGGAGGATGCTTTCAATTTGCAGGCAAGCTTATATCTGGAAAGGATTGCTCCATTCCTGTAAAGAACAACCAATTTATTTTTGAACTTGAAGCCATAACCGATTCATTTGAAATAGGCTTTTCACGCCGCGTAAGCGATACTTACTTCAAAGCAACCCAAGTTGATCTGATAGAGATGGTCTTCATGATAAGAACTCGTTAACGATCGACCGTATTAATTAGACAAACAATGAACCGCCTTAACCAACTGTTCGCTACTAAAAAGAACAACTTGCTATCGGTATATTTTACTGCCGGCTATCCTGAACTGAATACTACTTTAGATATCGCTGAAGCCTTGGAAAAGGCCGGTGTGGATTTTTTAGAGATCGGTTTCCCGTACTCTGATCCGGTAGCCGACGGACCTACCATCCAAAACAGCTCGCAAAAAGCGCTGGATAATGGCATGACGCTCAAGTTGCTGTTCGAACAACTGGCTGATCTGCGTAAGCGAGTGAGCATCCCGGTGCTGCTGATGGGCTATGCCAACCCAATGGTACAGTACGGCGTAGAGAACTTTTGTGCCAAGGCAGCCGAGGTGGGGGTAGATGGTGTGATCGTGCCCGACCTGCCCATGTATGAGTACGAGACCCTTTATAAGGACTGCTTTGCCAAACACAACATCAGCAACATCTTCCTGGTGACGCCGCAAACCGCCGAGGCACGCATTCGCAAGATCGATGAGTTGAGCAACAGCTTCATCTACCTGCTATCATCAGCATCGATCACCGGCCGCAGCCTGGAGATCAATGATTCGGTGGAGACCTATTTTCAACGCATCAAGGACATGCAGTTGAACAACCCTGTGGTGATCGGCTTCGGTATTGGCAATAAAGCGGCTTTTGATAAAGCTACCTCATATGCTAACGGTGCCATCGTAGGCAGTGCCTTCGTGAAGTTTTTAGGCGAAGAGAACTATTTAGAGCGGATAGGTGAGTTCGTCAAAGGCGTAAGAGAATAAACACTGAGATCCGTCATGCCGATGCATATCGGCATCTCTCTTGCAAGGTAACAGGTCAATTCCATTACCTATCTGTGGGATGCCGAAACAAGTTCGGGATGACCGTTCTTTTTTAAGGTGATAACCATTGGCTCCCCCTTCAGGGGGCTGGGGGGCTATAAATAAGCATCCAGGTCGCCCTTGCCTTCCCGTATCACCTCGAAGTCGCCTGAGGTGACATCCACCACTGTAGAAGCCACGTTGCCGCCGTATCCGCCATCGATCACAATATCCACGAGGTCCTGATATTTCTCGTGTATCAGCTCAGGGTCGGTGGAGTACTCAATAATATCATCATCATCGCGGATGGAAGTGGACAGTATAGGATTGCCCAGTTGCCTCACGATCTCGCGCGCTACATTGTTATCAGGCACACGTATACCCACCGTCTTCTTGTTGGAGCTCAATAGCTTCGGAACCAGTCCGCTGGCATTCAGGATGAACGTGAAAGGACCAGGGAGAGCCTTTTTCAATACCCTGAACACGGCATTATCGATCGGTTTGGTATAATCGGCCAGGTTGCTCAGGTCATGGCAAATGAACGAAAAGTTAGCTTTCTCAGGCTTGATGTTACGAATGCGGGCCACCGCCTCAATGGCGCGGTGGTTAGTGATATCGCAACCGAGACCATAAACGGTATCAGTAGGGTAGATGATGATCCCGCCGCGGCGTAAAACCTGCACCACCTGTTCTATGGCCTTAGGATTTGGATTTTCGGGATATATTCTGATCAGCATAATGATTAAGCAAATATCGGCAAAATAAGTTTGCGGCCCACCCTGGCCCTCCCCATGGGGAAGGGCTAAAAGATCATGTCAAATAGCAAAGCCCTGTCATAGTAGACAGGGCTTTTTGTTACGTCACTGCGAAGGTGGTGCGATCTCTCAGCTATGTTAGCTAATAAATCTGCGTAGGGATCGCTTCGTACCTCGCGATGACGATGTTTTATCTTCTTACGCCTCTTTAGCGAATTGAGCGTTAATGATCAGTTTCACCTCGTCGCCAACCACGATCGAGCCGGCTTCGGTAACGCCGTCCCAGGTCAGGCCAAATTCTTTACGGCTGATCTTGCCAGCGATCTCAAATCCGGCTTTGGTGTTGCCGTAAAAATCGGTAGCTGATCCACCAAATTCAACATCCAGGGTAACTGGTTTGGTCACACCTTTAACGGTCAGGTCGCCGGTCAGTTTGTAGTCGTCGCCACTTACTTTGGTGAACGAGGTAGACTTGAAGCTGATGTTCGGGTGAGCGGCAGAGTTAAAGAAATCTTCGCCTTTCAAATGTTGGTCGCGAGCCTCTTGAGTGGTGTCAATGCTGTCCACATCCAATGAGAATTGAATGTCGGCGCCTTGAAAATCATCATTCTCACTGGTCACGGTTCCTTCAAATTTACGGAACGAGCCAGTAACGGTAGATATCACCAGGTGTTTAACCTTGAATTGTACCTCTGAGTGCATTGGGTCCATTACCCATTTATTAGTTGCCATATGTATGATGTTTAAGTATTTACAAGTATAAACGATTCGTATGTTTAAACAAATAATTTTAATGTCAATTATCTATTAACAAAGGAACGCACTATTTGAATAATGACACTTAATGTAGGTTAAGAAAAATTGCCCGCAGCCCCACCCCGGCCCTCCCCGGGAGGGAGGGCTTTAAATTTCATGATACAAAGAAGCCCCGTCTAAACTAGACGGGGCTTCTTTGCTATAATTATTACTCCCTCCCTCCTGGGGAGGGCCGGGGTGGGGCCGTTGGATATTAGGCCAACACTTCTTTTACTTTTTCAGCAGCTTCTTTAAGCAGTATGGCCGAGAACACTTTCAAACCTGAGTTATCGATCAGGTCTTTAGCTTCTTTAGCGTTAGTGCCTTGTAAGCGTACGATGATCGGCACAGGGATATTACCGATCTCCTGGTAAGCATCGATCACACCTTGAGCAACACGATCACAACGAACGATACCACCAAAGATGTTGATCAAAATAGCTTTCACTTTAGGATCGCTCAAAATGATGTTAAAACCAGCTTTAACGGTTTGTGCGTTTGCGGTACCACCTACGTCCAAAAAGTTAGCAGGCTCGCCACCAGCGATCTTGATGATGTCCATAGTGGCCATCGCTAAACCGGCACCGTTCACCATACAACCTACGTTACCATCCAGTTTCACGTAGTTCAGGTTCGAGTGGCTTGCTTCAACCTCGGTTGGATCTTCCTCGTTGGTATCGCGCATGGCCGCGTAATCAGCATGGCGGTATAAAGCGTTATCGTCAAGGTTAACCTTAGCGTCAACGGCCAGGATCTTATTGTCAGATGTTTTCAATACCGGGTTGATCTCAAATTGAGATGAATCGGTAGCATCATAAGCTTTGTACAAAGCGGTGATGAACTTCACCATATCTTTAAAAGCATCGCCCGAAAGGCCCAGGTTAAAGGCGATCTTACGTGCCTGGAAACCTTGCAGACCAACTTTAGGATCGATCTCTTCTTTGTGGATCAGGTGAGGGGTAGCGTGTGCTACTTCTTCAATGTCCATACCACCCTCGGTGCTGTACATGATAATGTTGCGGCCTTTGGCACGATCCAACAATACGCTCATGTAAAACTCTTTGGTCTCGCTGTCGCCAGGGTAGTAAACATCCTGAGCGATCAATACTTTATGTACTTTTTTACCTTCAGGTCCGGTTTGTGGAGTAACCAGTTGCATGCCTAAAATGGCCTCTGCTTTTTCTTTCACCTCATCAAGGTTCTTGGCTAATTTAACACCGCCTCCTTTACCACGACCACCGGCATGGATCTGGGCCTTAACAACTACCCAGCTCGAGCCGAAATCTTCTTTCATTTTTTGGGCAGCCTCAACAGCCTGTTCCACAGTATCGGCCACAATGCCTTCCTGTACCCTTACGCCAAAGCTTTTTAGTATCGCTTTGCCCTGATATTCGTGAATATTCATGTTTTGTGAAGAATTTGCGGTAAATCTACAATTTCAGTCGGAGTAATAAAATTTGAAAGCCGATTTTATGAAATTAGCAACCCCACCCAACCCTCCCAAGGGGAGGACATTTTAATTTATAATGTCTATGTGTTTTAAAGTCCTCTCCTTTGGAGAGGATTTAGGTGAGGTTTCCTACATTTGCACATGCTTAAAGCGTTGGGTATCCAAAAAACTTATGGGTCGTTACAAATACTCAAGGGCGTTGACCTTGAGGTAGCGCAGGGCGAGATCGTGACCATTGTGGGCGCATCGGGCGCCGGTAAAAGCTCGCTGCTCAACATTATTGGCACGTTAGACAAGCCCGATGCTGGTCAGCTCTATTTAAAAGGACAGGAGATCAGCAAGCTTAACAACAAGCAGCTGAGCCAGGTGCGCAATAAGCAGATCGGTTTCATTTTCCAGTTCCACCATTTGCTGGCCGAATTCAACGCCATCGAGAACGTGTGTATACCCGCCTTTATAGCCGGTGTGAGCAAGGCCGATGCGCAAAAGCGTGCAGCAGCATTGTTAAGTAAGCTTGGCCTCAGCAGCCGGGCCTATCATAAGCCCAACCAGCTTTCAGGAGGCGAGCAGCAGCGCGTGGCCGTGGCCCGTGCGCTGATCAATGAGCCGGCCATCGTACTGGCCGATGAGCCTTCAGGAAACCTTGACTCGGCCAACGCCCGGGATCTGCACCAGTTGTTCATCGATCTTCGTAATGAGTTCGATCAAAGCTTCATCATCGTTACCCACAACGAGGACCTGGCCGACCTGAGCGACCGCAAGGTGATGATGAAAGATGGATTAATAGTTCAGTAGATAAACAGTGCGTATATTGATCACAGCGGCCGCAACGGCCAAAGCTTACCAGTTAAAAGGCCAGTTGAACGGCCATGACGTCTTATTAGGTGATCACACCGATCTGCCCGAGGTGATGCTTAAAAGCGGTGCCATGATCACCACACCCAAACCCCAAAGCGATACTTACCCGCACGAGATGCTGGCCCTGTGTCTGGATCACCATATCGGTGAAGTATATTTGCTACGGCCTGAGGAGATGGCCGCGCTGGCCCCTGCCGAATTGTTGTTCAGCGAGTATGGCATCAAACTAACCGCAGCGTATGATCAGCTATAGTAACATCGACCCCCGTAAGCAGGCTTTTATATTTGAGCTGGATAATGTGCTTTTCCCTGAAAAGGAGTACCTGTACCAGGTGTACTACCTCTTTGCCGGTTATTTAGAATATACCGAACTGCTTGACGCCAAGGTGTTGGTGAACCTGATGGTGGCCACACATGAGGAGCAGGGTGCCGCTAAGGTTTTTGATGTGTTGCAGGAGCGCTTCAAGATAGACGAGAAATATCGCGAAAACTTTGAGCATTTGCACACCACCGCACAGATCCCGTTGCGCATCATGCTGTACCCCGAGATGCTGACGCTGCTGCAAGATATCGTGGTGGACCGCAAACAGATCTTCATCGTGACCAACGGTGCCCCCAAAACACAGCTCAACAAGATCAAACATACCGACTGGCAAGGCCTGGAGGCTTATTTGACCTGCTACTTTGCCAACGAACTGGTACCTAAGCCAGAGCCAGATATGATCCATTTACTGTTGGAAAAACATCAGTTTCAACGACGTGATGTGGTCATGATCGGACACACCGAGACCGACCAGCTTTGTGCCGAAGCATGTGGCATAGACCTGATCAAAATATAACATCCGAACGGTCTGTTTATTCGTATAATTTATTGCTATATTGTACGTTACTAAACAAATCTAATTTTCATGAAGAAGTTCTTACCGTTCCTGTTCCTGTTCGCGGGTGTTTTTGCGTCGTGTAAAAAAGATAAGAATAATGGTGAGGCTGATAACGGAAAGACCTTACAGTTACTGAAGGACTCCCTTTACGCCTACGCCCAGGAAGAATACTTGTGGTATGATGCATTGCCAAGCGCCAGCACTTTCAATACGGCCCGGTTCACCGGCAGCTCTGATCTTGATGCTTTGCAGAACGAGATCGATGCACTTTCGCAGATCAAGATCAACCCGACCACCAACAAGCCATACGAGTATAACGCCAGCTATCCAAATACTTCAAAGTATTCATACATCGATGGCGGCCAGGCGGCCACAGCCATTGGCGGTACCGGCGGCGACCTGGGTTTTGCTTTAAAATACGTAAGTACCGATGACCTGCGCATTCGTTATGTGTATCCTAACTCATCGGCTGCGACACAGGGTTTGGCCCGTGGCTATCGTGTAACAGCTGTTAATGATGGTTCAGTTACGCTTACCACCAACACCAGCACCGATCCGGCTATCGTACGTATTAATCAGGCGTTGAGCAGCAACTCCATCAAATTGACCCTGCAACGTCCGGATAACTCGGTATTTACGGCTACCGTGAGCAAGACCACCTACACCGTTAACCCGGTGATCAAGGCTACCACGATCACCACTGCGGGTGGTACTAAGGTCGGTTACTTTGCCTTTAGCCGTTTCACCGTTTTGGATAACGCCAGGGCGTCGATCGATGCGGCATTTAACAAATTCGCTTCGGATGGCATTACCGAATTGGTGATCGATCTGCGCTATAACGGCGGCGGCGCTATCGAGACCGCACAATACATTGACAATTATTTGGTGCCAAGCGCCAAGAACGGCTCGCTGATGTTCGTTGAGGCGTTCAATGATAGGCTACAAAAAGGCGACCACCCGCTGCTATCAAAAAAATACAAGATCAATGCAGGTGATTTCAGCATAGCCAAGAACACTTATAACTTTAGCAAGAAAGGTTCATTGAACCTCAACCGCGTGTTTTTCCTGATCACCGGCAGCACCGCCTCGGCCAGTGAGCTTACGATCAATAACATCAAACCAGCGCTTTCGGGTGGTGTGCAGATCATTGGCGCTACCAGCTACGGTAAACCGGTAGGCTTTTTCGGCATCCCGCTGGGTACTAAGTCGGAGTATGATCTTTATTTGTCTGAGATCGAGAGCCGCAACTCAGAAGGTAAGGCCGATTTTTATCAGGGCATGATCCCGGGCACTTATGCGCCGGGCACTACCGCCACCGATGACCTTACCCACGACTTTGGCGATCCGCTGGAGACCATGCTGGCCGCCGCGCTGAATTTTATAGACAAGGGCAGCTACCCGATCAAGACCTCAGCATCACTTAACAGCAATAACGATGCTGCAAGCCTGCGTAACGCTAACGAATTACTGGATACCAAGCAGCAGTTCAATGGCGCGATCCACGAACGTGATCTTAAATTATTAAGGCCATAACAAATATTTAAAGAAATAATATTGAGAGAGGCCGTCCTGATACAGGATGGCCTTTTTTATGCGGCAGGCTGATCGGCCAGTTGGCGAAGATCTACTGGTACCACGCGCGATATACCTTGCTCGACCATGGTGACTCCATAAACCACATCGGTACTGGCGATGGTGCGTTTGTTGTGCGATACGATGATGAATTGCGAGCTTGACGAGAACTTGCGAATGATATTATTGAACTTATCGATGTTGGTATCATCAAGAGGTGCGTCCACCTCATCAAATATACAGAAGGGGGCTGGTTTGAGCAGGTACAGCGAGAATAGGATCGCGGTAGCGGTCAAGGTCTTTTCGCCGCCTGATAGCTGGTTGATGGACAGTGGGCGCTTACCTTTGGGCTTAGCAATGATGTCAATGTCCGACTCCAGCGGGCTATCCGGCTCGGTCAGGATGAGGTCACACGAGTCCTCTTCGTTGAACAGCGAGCGGAACACTTTGATGAAATTTTCCCTCACCAACGTAAAGGCTCCCATGAATTTCTCCTTGGCCGTATCATCTATTTCCTGAATGGTAGATAGGAGCGAGGCCTTGGCCTCCATGAGGTCTTTCTTTTGGTTTTGGATGAACTCGTAGCGTTCGTTCATTTCCTGGAAAGCCTCGAGAGCCATTGGGTTGATGGCGCCAAAATCATCCAGTTGCTTTTTGAGTTTGTCGGTACGTTCGCGCAGGTCCTGCTCGCTTTCATCAGCCGGCACTTCGGTCTCCATTAGGTCATTGATATCAATGCTGAACTCCACGGCCAGGCGCTCTTTTAAGGCGTTCAATTCGAGTTTTAAGTTGTTGCGCTTGTCCTTCAAGTCGTTTTCGATCACATCGGCCTGGTCCTTTTGACGACGCAGCAGGGCTATATCGTTCTCGGTCTCGTTGATGGCGCCACGACCCTTGTAATATTCCTCTTCGGCGGTCTTGGTGGCCTTTTCCAAAGCCTCGCGCTGGGTGTACATGTCTAACAGTTCATCGTCTGACAGGTCGCTGTGCTGTAGGGTCTCCAGCAAGGCTGCCTGCACCTTTTCCATCTCTGCCGAATTGGTCCTGATGCGGCCTTCCAAATTATCCTGCTGGCTTTCGCGGTATTCGAGGTCTTTCACCAGGCCCGATACCTTGTTCTGCTGTTGGTGAAAGCGGATATTCTCCTGGTTGTAGGCATTGCTTTGAACGGTAGTATACTCGTTCAACTCATTAAATGCCTGCTGCTTGTCCAGCAACTGGTCCGACTGTATCTCTTTTTGCGTCCGCAGCTCTGCCAATTGAGGGATGAGTTTTTGCTCGTCCTCCTGTATGGTGGCGATCTTGCGGGCAATGTCGTCCTTACGGTTGCGGCTATTGGTAATAAAGGTTTGGTACTGCTCGCGGCGGGTGGTCACGGTTACCAGTTCGGTATGCAGGCGGTTCAGTTCCTGCTGTTTTTGTAAAATGTCGGGCGCCTTTCCTGATGCTTTCAGGGCCGCGAGTTTGCTTTGCAAGGTCTCCTGGCTGGCCTTGAGTTGTCCGATCTGCTGTTCGCTCTGGCGTATCTCCTTGGCTAAGTTCTCGAGGTTCTTGGCGCGGCCTATCCGTTTACCTTCAAATAAACCCACTGATCCGCCGGCCATGATCAGCCGTGTTTTGCTGAACTTGCCGCTTGTTCCCAACAACACCACATCATCAGGCACTGGTGACGCATTAAGTGCGGTCTCGGCCGTGTCATCGATCAGGTAAACGTTCCTTAACAAGTGGTCGCACAGGGGGCGGTAACGCGCATCTACCTCGATCACCTGCAAGGCAGGTACCCAACCTTGTTGGACATGCACTGGTCCATTGGCCAGATCTTTGAACTCATTCAAAATGAAGAACTGGGCGCGGCCGCGAGAGGCATTGCGCAACAGCCCAATGGCTTTGATGGCGCTCTCACGGTCCTCCACCACAAAGTAGTTCATCAATGGTTCGAGATAGTTCTCGATGGTGATGCGGTAATCTTCCTGGCAAAAAAGGATATCGCTGAACAGCGGTACGTTCTTAGCCCAATCGGCTTGTTTTTTTAGGAAGCGGATACTTTCGGGGAAGCCTTCCAGGTTATCCACCATGCTTTTGGTGAGGTTGTACTCGTTCTGCTTGGCATCCAGCTGGCGGCTTTGCTTGGATAGCTGGTCCTTGGTCAGGTTGATCTCGTCATCCGTATCGCGGATCTGTTGTTGCAGTTGTGCCTCGAACTCTACCGCCGCCTGCATCTCGCTTTCAGCGGTACCGGTGCGGCTTTCCAGTTCGGCCACCAGTTGATTAAAGTGCGATAGCTCCACCTCGCGGCTGGCCGTATCTTCCATATTGCGCTGGCTTTCCTGCTCCAGGGCCTGCTGTTGTATACGCAAGATGTCGAGGTCCTTCTCGGTCTGGTAGATCTGGTTCTGCAAACGGTTGTTGATGCTGGTCAGCTCGTTCAACTCGCCGCGGAGGGCGGCCTGGTCCTGGCGCAGGTCATCGACGGCCTGTTTAAGGTCGGCCACTTTGCTGGTTATGGTCTGTAGGTTCTCTTCTTCCTGCAGCTTCTCTTCGTTGAGGCGTTTAATGTTGTATAGTACGTGGTTCAGCTGGTTCTTGTCACGTTCCAATTCCTCGGTGAGGCGGCTCTCTTTATCGCGCTGGAATTTGAGCTGCTCGTTCTTGATCTTTTTCTCGCTTTCGTAAGCCCGTATCTTGGATATGAACTCGTTAGTGGTCTTTTGTTGTAACGAGAGGTTCTTTTCGCGGGTCAGGTTGTCCAGCTTTTGCTGTTGCAGGGTAGCTTCCAGCGTATCGATCCTGGTGGTAATGCCCGAGCGTTCCTCACGGTGCTTCTGTTCCTGCTCCTCTATACGTACCAGCGACTCACTGAACGATACGATACGGAATGAGGCGAGCATGATACTTAACGACTTGTACTGGTCCTTTAGCCGGTAATAACGCTCCGTCTTTTTGGCCTGGTTCTCCAGCGTCTTTAAGTTCTTCTCGATCTCAAAAAGCAGATCCTGTACGCGTTCCAGGTCGGCCTCGGTGTCCTTTAATTTGTTGAAGGTCTGCTTTTTACGAAGCTTGTATTTGGATATGCCCGATGCCTCCTCGAACAGGTTACGGCGCGAGCCTTCCTTATTGGTGATGATCTCGTCGATCATCTTCAGTTCGATAATGGAGTAGGAGTCGGAGCCTATACCGGTGTCCAGGAACAGGTCAGTGATGTCCTTCAGGCGGCATTGCACATCATTGAGGCGGTACTCGCTCTCACCGGTACGGTATAATTTGCGGGTAAGCGTCACCTGCGAAAATTCGGTCGGCAGCACGTTCTTGGTATTGTCGAACGTGAGCGAAACCTCGGCCAGGTTGGCTGGTTTGCGGCTTTTGGTACCGTTAAAAATGATATTCTCCATCTTTTCGGACCGCAGGGCCCGCGTGCTTTGCTCGCCCAGGACCCAGCGTATTGAGTCCACCACGTTAGATTTGCCGCAGCCGTTAGGGCCCACAATGGCCGTAACACCCTCATCAAAGTTGATGGTGATCTTATCGCCAAAGCTTTTAAAGCCTTTTACCTCTAACTTAGTTAACTGCATACGTTCGCGCCATGCCGCCGGCACGCCTTTTAAAAATGGTTCGATCAATAGGGGGCCGGCCTGCCACAACAGGCCAGAAATCACCATTACGAAATTAATAAAAATAGCGCAAAAAGGCACGATGACCGCCATCGGTCCATGCCTTTTAGCCTGTGGTAAGTGTTACATTTCACTCAAAAAGTGTTACATCTGGTGTTACATTTTCGAAAAATGTTGCTTTTTCTGGAAAAAGTTGGGTTTTTACGATTTTCGCAACGTCAAAAAGTGGGGAAAGTTGGGGAATTTTGTTACAGGGATGTAATACTTTTTTCGATGTGAAACAGCTTGTCATGCTACTACAGAACGATGGTTCGACCGATGTTCGGTCATGCTACCCTCATGGTCAAATCATGAAGCTATTTTACAACATAGCTGTCAAAGTCGATCTCTGGAGTTTTTGTTATTAATATCGAATAGTTGGGTGCAAATCGTAGATAACCCTCGACCTTACCTTGAACATTTGAATGATCCCGATAAATGACTTTAAAGTTCGCGATGTACCCGAGGTTATTCAAGCTGTCTTTACTGTTGGTACGAAGAGAATCTAATACAGTGGCTTTCTTGATAATGCTCAAGGTCTCATCAGCTTGGCTCCGATACTTTTCTTTCATCGCGATCGCTTCAGTTCTTTCAGTTGATGCTAAGCTGGATGAAATTTCATCATATGCGTTAGCTATTTTGAACTTTGAAATGACGAAAGTAGCGTTCAAGGAATCTAAACTTGATCTCCTGAGGGCATAGTTCAACCATGCATCAGATTCAAAGCCATAATTATTCTTAGTGTTCAAGGTGTCAACCTTGAGAAGTATGATGCTGTCTATTTTGGATGTTGTATCAAGTTCTGTTTTGAAATATTTAGATAGAGAGAGCTTCAAAGCGTCATCTCTTTCTTTGACCTTATTTTTGCATTGTGTAAAAGCAACGGCCAATAATAATAATATAAGGAGGTACGATCTTTTATTCATGTGTGACAGGTTTATTTTGAAAGACCTAATTTATATAAAATCGCAAAATTTGATCTGGTCAAAAATAAATTGTCTATCAACAAGCAAGAATGACCGCCTTAAATTGTGTTCGATCCGGAAATCTTGAACATGCAGAGATCGCTTCGTTCCTCGAATGACGGCTTTCTATTGTGGTCGCTCTTTCGCGCTATCCACTGCTTTGATGGCCATGATCTTGGCGTCAAATTCGTCACCGTGGATGAGGGCTTTAGCTTTCATGCGCATCTTGTACACGTAGATGGTCTTTTCGGAGTACTCAAGTATGTTGGCTATGGCGGTGGTATCGGTTATACCTAAACGCATCAGGGCAAATATGCGCAGGTCGGTGGTCAGTACCTCGTGCTCTTTAGGCCATATCTGGTCCTTTTCGGCAAAGAGGGCATTGAACGAGGTGATAAAGTTGGGGAATATCTTCAGGAACACATGGTCGAAGGTGTAGAACAGGTCCTCACGCTCTTTTTTAATATTGATCTTATTGATCGTGATCTGGATATCGTCGTACTTTTTGATAGATAGCTTGGTATCGATCGAGTGCTTCAGCTTTTCCAGCTTGAGAATGTAGCCCGATATGGCGTTGAAGAAGTAGCCGATGTAGTCCTCCTTAATGCGGGCATCTTCCTGCAGTTTGCCGTTAATGATCTCCAATTCCTCGTTCTTCTCCTCGATCTCCTTCTCTTTGGCCTGCACCTTTTTCAACTGCTTGTACAACAGGAACGAGAACACCACTACCAGTGCCGCGATCAGCGTGGTGGCCACGGTGTAAAGCAGGAAACGCATCCGTGCTTTTTCGGAGGCATCCAACTCCTGTGCGGCCACGATAGGCAACAGCGAACTGATCTGAAACTGGCGCTGGCGGGCACCGTAAAACTCGGCATCGGCCATGGCCTGCTGGATGAACAGGTAGGCATTGCGCGAGTCGCCGTTCTTGTACAGTTGCTGCGAGAGCCAGAACAGAGCTACGGTCTCCTTGGTGGAGGTCTGTATATCGGCAATGGCGGCCTGGATCAGCAGGTCGATGCTTTGCTGGTTGCGGTCGGTGCTGATATAAAGATCGCTCAGGGTAGAGGCCACAATGGCGTACTGGTGGCGGGTGAGCTTATTCTCCTGCAACTGGCGCTTAAATATCTCCTCGGCACGAGCGTACTGCCGGTTCTTCATCAGTTTATACCCGGTCAGGTAGGTGTTATCATACGAGCCGGGCGAGGTAAGGGCAATGGCCGAATCGATATACCGGTTGGCCAGTGCGTTGTAGCGCGGCGAGTACGTCTTATCATTATCATACTGGGCCAGGTCGTAATAAGCCCTGGTGAGGATGGAGTAGTGGTCAAAACGGGCGCTATCGTCCAGGTACCGCGGGTCTACACCCCGCAACTTGTCGAAGGTTTCGGTGAACATGCCCGACGATAGCAGGATAAAGGCCATTTGCACCTTGCTGTAATACTGCTTGGCGCGGTCGTTATAACGATCGCCCATGGCCTCCATTTTTTCAATATACACCGAGGCAGAATCATACTGGTAGGTCTTGTACTCGTTGTAGATCTGGGTGCACAGGTCAAAACGGGCATCCGTTCTGCCCACAGGGGTGGTCTTCAAACGGCGTTTTAAGCCGTCTATACGCTTCTGCTTGGCCTGGTCATACTCGTGCTTGCGGTCGATCTCGGTCTTGAGCTGGCCTATGAGCTCCGGGGTGTCGGCTAACGCACGGCCAATGCCTATCAAACAGAAAACAACACACCAAAAAATTCTCATACCAGGTTTTTAACGGAGCAAAAGTACAAGTTAAAAACTTTAATAAGAACAGAGCGCCTGCCGGGGCGAACGATATTTTAACGGTACTTTGATCTGCTTAAGGGCGGGTCAGCACAAAGCGGTGTTGGGCCGCGTCGTAAGTGGTGTTGAAGTTGGTTCGGTCGCGCTGAAAGATGCCGACGTTGTTACCTCCGGTATGCTGGTCAAGCCTGGCCCAATCTACCAGTCCGGCCGGTATGCGGGCCATTTCGGTCAGCTTGCCTTTATCGGTGAGCAGCAATACGTAAAAGCGGTCCACCTGGTCTATCCCTGTGCTGGCGATCTGCTCCTGGTAAGGCAAAAGTTGCGCGGGCAACTTACCGATAGGGGTGTAAGGCCTGATCACATACAGGGTATCCCACTTTACTTTTTTAAATGCAGATATGTTGAGCTTGCCGCCACCGGCCTTGCAGGCACTATCTACATAAAAAGCCAAATGGTCATCATGGGTGTGGTGCTTACACCCGCCCGACGAAAAGGCGATGATGAGCATGAAAAAGCAGGGGAAGTGTAAGAGGCGTCGCATCGGTAATGATGATTGAAGTTGAACTGTAACTTGGAACGATGGTGCGCAAGGTTTGTTACATGCAGGGCACAAAAAAGCCCCGCTAAATTGAGAAACGCGGGGCTTGGGGTAATTATACTTAGTTTAGTTAAGTTAGTAGTTCAGCGTGATGGCTTTGCTGCTATTATCGATCAGCAGGGTCTGTACGTTCTTTCCTTCGGCGCTGTTAGCGGTGCCTGTCGGGTCAAATTTGGAGATCGGCGTTAATACCGACGAGAACTCCTGTGCCGACCTAACCGCCTTGCCGTTCACTTTGATGCTCATGCCATCAAAACCATGTAGCATTAATTTGATATGCTTGAATTTTGAGGTCACGCTGCCATCTGCCTGGCCCAAGGTGATCTGCTTTTTGGTAGCATTGTAGGTCATGGTGCGTTTGTAATAGGCACCGTTCTCGTAGTTGTAGCTTTCGCCATCATCTTCATAATATATAAAGCTGTTATTGCGATCACCTTTGTACACGTGCAGGGTAAGGGTGTCGGTAGGCTTCTCGGCGGTAGATTGTACCAGCGATTGCATCGGGATAATGCTGCTCTCTTTCACGAATACAGGGAGTTTGCTGATGGTCAACGGGAATATCTTTTCCTGCTTGCCTGCAAAAGCCTCATCGGTGTACAGGTCATACCAGCGGCCTTCGGGCAGGTAAACGGTACCATAAGTATCGGTGCTGGCAAAAGGTGCCACCATGAACGAGTTACCGAAAAGGTACTGGTTCTGGAACTTGGCGGTATAAACCTTTTCATCGGCCGTATGGTCAATGGCCAGCGAGCGCATCACCGGCATACCGGTCTGGGTGGCTTCGTAGAAAGATGAGTACAGGTAAGGCATTAACCGGTAACGCAGGTCAATGTAGTTACGCACGATCTCTAACGCTTCTTCGCCAAATGCCCATGGCTCGGCCGATTTGGTGTTCACGCCCGTGTGGTTACGGAAGTAGGGGGTAAAGGCACCGATCTGCATCCAGCGGGTGTACAACGGCACAGTAGGGTTACCGGTAAAGCCACCGATATCCATTGCCGAAAAGGCCACACCGCTCATACCCAAACTGGTAAGCAGGCGCACCCCCATCAGCATGTGATCATCCTCGGCACGGTTGTCACCGGTCCAGATCGCGGTGTAGCGTTGCAGGCCGGCATAGCCCGAGCGGGTCAAAATGAACGGACGTTTGTTCAACGCCTTGCGGAAGCCCTCATAGCTGGCACGGGCCATATTGAGGCCGTACACGTTACGTGCCTGCAGGTGTGAAGCCATTTGACCTTCGTAATTGAAGATCACGTTGTCGGGCATCTTTTGGCCCCAGGTCGATATCTCGTTCATATCGTTCCATATACCGCTGATGCCGTCGTCGGCGTACTTCTTGATCTCGGTTTGCCACCACAGGCGGGCTTTGTTGCCGGTAAAATCAGGGAAGTAGCACCAGCCGGGCCATACTTCGCCGGTGTAGTTGGTGCTGTCGGAGTACTTGATAAAGATGTCGTTCTTCAAACCACGTTCAAAAACGCCGTAACCCTTTTCGGTCTTTACGCCAGGGTCAACGATCACGGTCAGCTTAAAGCCCATGTCCTTCAACTTGGCGTTCATTTTTACCGGGTCGGGGAAACGTTGCTTATCCCAGGTGAACACCTTGTACTTGTCCATGTAATGGATGTCGAGGGTGATACCATCGGCCGGGATCTTCTTTTCGCGCAGGGTCTGGGCGATGCGCATCACCTCGGTATCGGGGTAGTAGCTGTAACGGTTCTGCTGGTAGCCCAGGCTCCATAGCGGTGGCATTTTCATGCGCCCGGTCAGGGTGGTGTATGAGGCAATGATATCGGCCAGGCGCTTGTGGTAGATGAAATAGTAGTTCATCTCGCCCCCGCGCGCTCCAAAAGAGGAAAAACGGTTATTGCTGGCGCCAAAGTTGAAATCGCTTTGATAGGTGTTATCCATGAAGATACCGTAGTTAAGGTCGTGGTGTACGCCTATGTAGAACGGTATGTCAGAGTAAATAGGGTCCTGATCAACGCGGTATCCGTAGGTATCGGAGTTCCAGTTGGTGTAGCCATTGCCCTTTCGGTCAAGGTTGCCGGTCTTCTCGCCAAGGCCTAAAAAGTGCTCGCCTTGCTGCATGTGCTTGTAGGTGGTCACGTTCTCGTTCACCCATGAGGTGTTCAGGCCGCCCTCATCCTCACTGATCACTTTGTTATCAAGCGTGTAAAAGGTGGTGTGAAAAGGCTTTTTACCGATCACCATCCGCAATGAATCGGTGGTGATGGTGATGTCATTATCCGTTTGCGTGATGTTGGCCTTCACCTTTGCAGGCTGCGCGATCACAGCGAACGACATGTCCTTACCCAGCGGCTGCTTATCCATGCGTACACGGATCACCGATGGGCTGTATACCGATACCTGCACATGGGCCACACCGGCCATCAGGCTCAGCTGCTGGCCCTGTACCTGCACATCGGTAACGTTGCCAATGCTTTTTACCGCGTTGCTTTGCGCCATAGCACCTGCCGTTAAGGCAAGGCTCAGGCCTACAACGCTCAAAAGCTTTGTTCTGATCTTCATCATATCTCTCTTCGTTATCAATTGAATAAGCCGGCCACAAGGGCCGGCTTATCAGGTATTATTGCTTGTTGAGCTCGTAGTAGTAGTTGCCGCTCACGCTCAGGTTCAAAACGACCTGGTAAGATCCGGCGGTAGGTACGCTAATGGCAGCGCCATCAGCAGTAAGGAAGGTGGTCACCGGTGTGCGATCACCCAGTACGATGGTGTTGGCACCGTTAGCACGGAACTTGAAAGTACCTACAGCTAAGGTGAAAGTGCCTTTCCAGGTCTTGCTGGTAGCATCGTAGGTCAGGTTCTGGTCGGCGTTGCCGGTGGCGGTACCGTTCAGGCTCCAAGTGCTGGTCTTGGTGGCCGAGAAGGTCTTGGTATCCGGGTTGGCGCGCAGCATGTAATAACCATCGCTTGGTACAGTGATGTTGCCTCCATCAGTAGCTAAAGCACCACCTTTGATACCGTAGTTGGTTTGATCCCAGTTAGGGGCCACGTTAACTTTGAACTCCAGGTTGCCTGGGGTAAAGGCTATAAAGCCTTCGTAGTTGCCATCGCTTTTTACTGAAGCCAGTGTTGAAGCGGTAGCAGGGCTCCAGCCTTGGTAAGCACCCGGTACCCATAAGGTAGGGTAGCTCACAAATGCGCGGTAAGGTGTAAAGTTCAGCGTTACCACGTTAGAGTATGATGGTGCGTATGACGGGCTGATAGACGCCTTTAAACGTACCTCCAGTTGTGAGGCCTTGTCAGGCGCGAAACCGGCTTTAACGGCCATCTCGTTGATCTCGCCCTGGGTATAAGCTTTGCTTGAGCCACCTGATACCGAAACGGCAGCAGGAGCAGCAAAGTTATTGCCCTTACGGTCGAACTCCAGCGAGTAGCTGGTAGAAGCCGAATAGCCAAAGTTAGCCGTGTTCCACGATAGGGTAGTGGCCGCGTTCGACGAAGTGGCACTGCTTACCGTGAACGTTGTGTTGGTGGCCGAAAGCGCGGTGGTGCTACCGGTGGTGGCAGTAACGCGGTTCTCGTCCTTTTTGCATGATGCAAATGCCAGCATTGCCAAACCGGCCAAAGCAAGCATAAAAGTGGTATATCTTTTCATGTTTCGGTTCAAAAACTGATATTTCTGTAAAATGCAGGGATGCTGATCATTCAGGCATCCCTGCACCGATATTCAAATTAATAGCCTGGGTTCTGTTTCAGGTTGGTGTTGCTGGTCACATCGGCCACCGGCAGCGGATACAGGTTGTGGTTGGCATCAGATGCACGACCACCGATCACGCCGGCTTTGAAAGGCCACAGGTAAGCGCCGGTAACGAAACGGTCGTAACGGATCAGGTCGGTACGGCGTTGTGCTTCCCAGTACAGTTCGCGGGCACGCTCATCCAGGATGAAATCAAGGTTGATGGTGGTCACGGCACCGGTAGCATTACCGTAGGCACGGGCACGGATAAGGTTCACATAACCTAACGCAGTAACCAGGTCGCCTGCAGAAGGGTTGCGCAATACCGACTCAGCATAGATCAGGTACATCTCGCTCAAACGGAACAATGGTACGTCTATATCAGCAAAGGTCAGGTTAGATGGGGCACCGCCATTAGCCTTCAGGTTGCGGTATTTGGTTATCGCATAACCATCGGTAAAGTTGCTAACGTTGTTGATCTCGAGGCTCTGACCGTTGGTGTAGAACTGCGCGCGTTTATCGGCAGCACCAGTGTTGTCAGGGAACAGGTTAACCAGGTTCTTGGTGGTTCGCAGACCAGCCCAGCCACCATCGGCACCACGTGAAGCGGCCGACTCGCTGCCACCGATAGAGGCATGCAGCAGGAAAGTAGTGCCACCGTAACCTTGAGTACGCACACCATCATAATTGATGGTCAGGATGAACTCACTGGTATTTAGGTTGTTGTCGGCGGTCATTAGGTTGCGGTAGTTACCGATCAGTGAATAACCAGCATCGATCACGCGTTTAGCGTAAGTAGCGGCGTCATTGTAACGTGGAGTGCCAGTATATACGTTTGCGTTCAGGTAGATACGAGCTAATAGGGCATAGGCAGCGGCCTTGTCGGCACGGCCATACTCATTTTGACGAGCGGCCACCAGGTCGCCATCGATAGCTTTCAATTCGCTTTCTACATAGCTGAACAGGTCCTTGCGGGCGATCTGTTTTGGCAGGCTCGCACCCAGGTCGTCATTCTCGGTCACGAATGGTACGTTACCGAAAAGGTCCATTAAAACTGAGTACTGATAAGCTCTTAGGAAACGGGCCTCAGCACGGTAAGCGCGAATGGCAGTAGCATCGTTACCTGATATCCCTCTTGACGAGATCATGCCATCGGTCGATTGGCGAATGAAGTCGTTAGCCAGGGTGATCTGGTAGAACGAACGGTAGTAAAGACCTTTCAGGAAGCCGTTGTTAGACGACCAGCTCATGTTGTGGAAGTCAGGCAAACCGGCATCGCCCCAGCCAATAACGGCTTCGTCGGTCGGTAATTCCTGTGCTTGCCAGTATAAGCGGTAAAAGTCTGAGGTACCTTCGTCGATACCTTGTATGTCTTTAGTGCCATCATCACCAGCAGGGCCTTTGTTACCGGTAAGCGCGTAGCTACCGTAAACTTTGGCTAAAGCCTGTTTGTAACCGGCAGGGGTGCTGTATACTGTTGTTGCGGTGATATCATTGGTCGGCAGCAGGTTCAGGTCTTTTTTACAAGACACTGCGCTCATGCTCAGTAATGCTGCCAATACGTATATTTTGATCGGAGTCTTTCTCATCTTTATTGATATTTATGATCTATCAAATTAAAAGTTAAGGTTCAGGCCAAGCACGTAGGTACGTGGGCGTGGGTAAAATTTGTTATCGATACCGCCGTTGATCTCAGGATCGATGCCTTTGTACTTAGTGATGGTGAACGCATTTTGTACGTTACCACTCACACGTAAAGTTGCTTTTGAGTTGAACAACTGACCGAAGGTGTAACCAACGTTGATGTTGTCCATACGCAAGAATGAAGCATTCTCTACATAGTAGTCAGACAGGAAGAATCTGTCGGTCAATACCGTACCAGTGATGCCGCTGCGTAATATATCTGCCGAACCGTTGTTGATCACACCGATCGGGTTCAGGATGTTACGCTGAGTAGCAGTATTTGAGTTAACGTTGTTGTAAACGTAGTTACCCAGATTAGCACGTGCGGTGAAGGCAGCGCTCCAGTTCTTGTAGTTAACACTGCTGCTTAAGCCCATGTAAACGCGTGGATCCGGTTGTTTGTAGTGGTACAGGTCAAGCTCGTTGATCACACCATCTTTGTTTTGATCAACAAAGGCGCCATCAACAGGTTTACCATTGCCATCATATACTTGTTGCAATACATAGAACGCGTTGCGTGGGAAACCAACTGACTGGATCTGGATGTTGTTACCAGTACCGCCAGCGATACCGCCTGTAGGCGAACCTGCGTAGGTTGGATCTTGAGAGATGGTCAGGTTGGTGATCTTGTTCTTGTTGTAAGTAACGTTGAAACCGATGTTCCAGGTCAGGTCCTTGCTTTGTACCGGGATGGCGTTGATCGCGAACTCGATACCGTCGTTCTCCATGTTACCTACGTTAGCAACGATCTCATTGGTAAAGTTGGTACCGGCAGGCTGCACGATCTTGTTCAACAGGTCCTTGGTCTTTTTGTGATAGTACTCCAAGCTACCGGTGATGCGGCCGTTCAGGAAACCATAGTCAACTGCTACGTTGGTGGTAGCGGTTTGTTCCCATTTACGGTTAGGGTAGTAACCACCCGGACGGTACATGTTGTAGAAAGTGTTACCGAACTGGTATTGCGCAGTGTTGGTGCTCAGGGCGTAGTAAGAGATGTAGTCATAGTTACCGATGCCTTCTTGCTGGCCGGTGATACCGTAACCTACACGCAGTTTCAGATCTGACAATGTACTAACACCTTTCAGGAAATCCTCTTCCTTGATCTTCCAGGCCAATGCACCTGAAGGGAAGGTAGCGAAACGGTTGTTAGGGCCGAATCTTGAAGAACCGTCAGAACGTACAGTGGCGGTCAATAAGTAACGGTTCTTGAATGTGTAATTCAAACGACCGTAGTATGACAGCAACCTGTTCTGCGGGATATCGAACGCAAAGTTTGGAGTGGTACCAGGGTTCAACACGCCGTTAACAGAGTAGTCGGCATAATTGTAGTTGGTTGTCTTGTAGTCATAGTAAGCATAACCGGCAACGGCCTCCACGCGGCTTTCGATCGAGCGGATGTCTTTAGAATAACTTAGGAAAGCCTCAAGGGTCTTGTTGCTTTGAGTTTGCTTGTATTGGGTGTTCTGGCCGCTTTGCAGTACGCCGTTAGCATCAGTGAAACGACCGAAACTTGCGCCAGCGTTGCCCGGGATGTAAACGGTACCGGTACCTTTAGATATATCGTAACCGGCATTGATGTTCAAGTGCAGGTCAGGCAGGAAGTGGAACTTGTAATCGATCTGCAAGTTACCGATGCTGCGGTATACAGTACTTTTATCTTCACGTTGCTCCAATAACCCTACAGGGTTACGTGGTACTTGTTGTTTCAAACCGGTAGCTGCACTTGGGTCCAAGAACTGGTAGTAACCACCGTAATTATTGTTGCCTGATAATACCGGCACGGTAGGGTTGAACAATACCGCGTTAGTGATCGCATCTTCGTTAGCGAAACGGTTCTTGCTTTGAGCACCTTTAACGTTGAGGGTCAGTTTCAGGTGATCTTTCAGCAACGAGGGCGACAAGTTGATGGCCACACTGGTACGTTGCAATTTACCTGTTCTTAAGATACCTTCCTGATCCAGGTAACCGGCTGATACGCGGTATGGCAGGTTCTTGCCGGCCGAGCCTGATATGCTCAGGTTGTTATCAGTGGTTTTGGCGGTTTGGTAGATCTCGTTTTGCCAATCAGTGTTGGCAGTACCTAATTGTGCTTTTTGTGAAGCATTACCGTAGGTGTTGATAAAGTTGCGGAACTCATCAGGAGTTAACACATCCACTTTTTTGGTGATCTTTGAAAGTGAGAACTGGGTGCTGAAGTTGATCTGTGGTGTACCACGCTGACCTTTTTTTGTAGTGATCAGGATAACGCCATTAGAAGCACGTGAACCGTAGATCGCAGCAGCCGAAGCGTCTTTCAACACGTTGAACGACTCGATATCGTTAGGGTTGATCAGGCTTAATGGGTTAGCTGCGCCAGAGATGCTTTGATCGCTCAAAGGCACACCATCGATCACGATCAATGGGTTGTTAGAAGCGTTCAATGACGCGCCACCACGGATACGGATCGTGCTACCCGAACCTGGGGCACCACCGTTAGAGGTAACCGATACACCTGGTGCTTTACCGGCGATCAGTTGCTCAGGCGTAGTGATCACACCTTTCTGGAAATCCTTACTGGTAACGGTAGTAACGGCACCGGTAACATCCTTACGAGTTTGAGTACCGTAACCGATCACCACAACCTCATTTAAAGCGCGGTTCTCAGGTTGCAGGTCAAAAGTAACGGTGGCGGTAGCGCCAGCCTTTACGGTAACGGCTTGCTGCGCGCTGGTGAAGCCAAAGTAACGTGCAGTAACCGTTTGTGCACCTACAGGCACGTTGTTCAAACGGAAATTACCATCAACATCGGTAGGGGCGCCAATGTTAGTGTTAGCGATGCCAACGGTAACACCAGGTAATGGCTGACGGTTGTTGTCAAGCACTTTACCGGTTATGCTGCCTGTTTGGGCAAATGCTGCGCACGACAGGGCCAGCAAAAAGCAAACAAGCGCATACTTTTTAAAATAATTGTTTCTCATACAATTTGAAATACTTGTAAAAGCTGTTTAAAAATGGTTTGTGAACGGGGGAGTGAAAAGGTTGGTCAGGTCCTTTTGAGTTTTCTTGGTCGAAGTAAGTTTTATCTCATATATAAACTGGTTTATTGGGTTAGCTCTAAAATGTACTGGCCCTTTGCAGGAATGGTCAATTGCTTGGTTAGAGATACCTGCTGGCCGGTGATCACATCACGGCCTTGAGTAGCGTTCCTGATCGCTTCTTTAAAGCGTCCGGTATCGATCGTTTGATCGTTCATGGTGCCATTCAGGAATACCACCACGGTCTTGCCTGGAGCGGTACGTGCATACACATATACACCGCTGTTATCAGGCAGGTAATGCATTAGCTTGGCGTGGGCGATGGCCGGGTTGGCCTTCCGCCATTGCAACAACTTTTGCAGGTAGCTATAAGCCTCATTTTGCTTGGCCGAACGGCCTGCTGCGGTGAACAGGTCTTTTTTGTCGCCTTTCCAGCCTCCGGGATAGTCGGTACGTACGTAGCCGTCGCTTTTTTCCTTTTTGCCATCCATCAGGATCTCAGTGCCATAGTAAAGCTGCGGGATGCCACGGGTAGTGAGTAAAAAGGCTAAAGCTTGTTTGTAGCGACGCAGGTCAGGGTCGTTCGCACGTACAAAGCGATCAAGGTCATGGTTATCTAAAAAGGTCAGGACATTGTTCACATCAGCGAACATGAAATCCTGGGCGATCTCTTCATAAATGCGGAACATGGCCGAACCTTCGCCGCCGCCGTTCTGATCATAATCAAAAGCGTTGCCGCTGATAAAGGTGAGCGGAAAGTCCATCACCGTCTTTAAACCGGCGTCGTTCTTGTTCAGCGCGTCCTTCTTTTGCCACCAGGCCGATGCCGACGAGCGGCCGTACCATGATTCGCCCACGATATTGAATTGAGGGTATTCGGCCTCTACCTCACGGCACCAGCGTTGCATAAAGGCATAGTCTGGGTAAGGGTAAGTATCCTGACGGATACCATCTATTTTACTATACTCGATCCACCAGATGCTGTTCTGGATCAAATAAGTGGCCAAATGACGGTTGCGTTGGTTCAGATCAGGCATCGATGGCACGAACCAGCCATCTACCAGTACATCACGGTCGGCCTTAGCCGCGTGCGGGTCCATAATGGTGTATTTGGCATGATTGGTCTGTACATACTTGCCGCTATTGTTATTGATCCAGTCCTTAGCCGGCAGGTCGGTCATCCATGGGTGTGAGCTGCCGCAGTGGTTAAAGATCATATCCATCACCACTTTAAGGCCTTTATTGTGCATTTGCTGCGTTAAGCGCACAAATTGCTCATTGGTACCAAAGCGAGGGTCGATATTGTAAAAGTTAGTGATCGCGTAACCGTGGTAAGAACCGCCCGGCATCTTGTTCTCTTGTACTGGATTCAGCCAAACAGCAGTAACGCCAAGGTCTTTAATGTGGTCAAGGTGCTGTTCGATCCCGGCAAGGTCCCCGCCGTGACGGGCATTAGGGTCATTGCGGTCAACGTTCACACCGTCCCAGTTGTCATTGGTAGCGTCGCCGTTAGCAAAACGGTCGGGCGTGATCAGGTACAATACATCCGTATCATTAAAGCCAGCCGCGCCTCCTTTGGTACGGGCCTTAAGCGGATAGTTATAAGTAAGCTTTTGTTTACCGTCATTGAATTGCAGCTTCACCAGTCCCGGTTTGGCCGAAGCTGCAATGTTCAAATAAACGAATAAGTAATTGGCATTATCGGTACGGGCAACCTCTTTCAAGGTTACGCCGGGGTAAGTAAAACTCAATTGCGTTTTGCCAATGTTGGGTCCGTACACCATCACCTGTAGCTGGGTGTTCTTCATGCCCACCCACCAGTTGGCCGGTTCAACGCGTACGATCTGTGCGGCCCGGGTATTCAGGGCTAACACAATAAGGCTTGCAAATAGTATAATTCTTCTCATGCTACACATTTGATACTTTAGCCAGATCAAGAGCAAATAGCGTCCATGCCGGTACAGGTTATCTGTCCAATTCGTGGCGGATCAATTCTTGGTTTCTTATTAAAGTATAATTGGTTAGGGGTACCAAAGCTTATTTGGGAACTTTGATGATACAAAGTAAATAGCCGGAACGCATCCGCATTCTATCTTTAAGTAAAATTTAAGAAAATTTAAGGTTTTTAAAAGTTAAACTAATGGTTGTCAATGACTTGCTAAAATCAAGAGATATGAAAATATAAGCTGATCTGAGCCTAATTTTATTCTTTTACAAACTTTATGAGTTGTAAATTACCTGTTACGCTGTTGCCATATGTATCAAAAAAGTGACGAGTTGTTAACCTGATATTTAAATTGCGCTAATGTTTTTCGAACCATCTCCTTCATCGGGGCTTACCCGTTATGCGCCTACGCCAAGCGGTTACCTGCACATCGGTAATGTACTATCCTTTGTACTTACGGCCACCATCGCTCAAAAACGAGGAGCAGGGATACTGTTGAGAATAGACGACCTCGACCGTGAACGGGTGCGTGACGAATACCTGCAGGACATCTTTGATACCATCGTGCTGCTGGACCTACCATATGATCAAGGGCCTCGTAACGTTGCCGACTTTAAGGCGTCGTGGTCCCAGGTGCACCGCATGCCTTTATATGAGGCGGCGCTTGATCAGCTGGCTGGTTCAGGAGCGGTGTTCGCTTGCACGTGCAGCCGGTCGCAGTTGCAACGGTCGGCTCCTTTGTACCCCGGTACCTGCCGCAACGCCGGTATACGTTTGGATGCTGATGATAGTTGTTGGCGGCTGATCATCGATCAACAAAAGGAGTTGAAGATCAGAGACCATCTAGGCAAGGTACATACACATCAATTGCCCGATGAAATGCAGAGCTTTGTGGTGCGCAAAAAGGACCGCCATCCGGCCTACCAGTTAGCCAGCGTGATCGACGACCTGCATTTTGGTGTGGATCTGGTAGTTAGAGGAGAGGACCTATGGGCATCGACGCTGGCGCAGGCCTATTTGGCCGATCAGCTCGGCGTGAAAGGTTTCAACGACATTCATTTCTTACATCATCCGCTCATTATGGGTGGCGATGGTAACAAGCTGTCCAAATCAATGGGTGATACCTCGGTGAAATACCTGCGCGAAAATGGGTTCGCCGCTCCTGATATATTCACACTGATCGCACAGGTACTGGGCTGGCAACGCCCCGTGTCCGATTGGCGAACGCTGGGCGATCTGGTGTATCAACGGCTGTTCGCCTGACCAGTGATCATGCATCTGTAGGTACATACATCCTTTAGTTAACGAACTGTCCTTTACTGTCACATTATTTTTTGCCGTATGCGCAATAGTTCATACCTTGTTTCCGTTACCGCTGGCTGTTGTATGATCATACGCATGGCCGGTGGTAGCACTATTTCATGATCTAATCACCAACATCCTACCATGATTGATTCAAGGGCCTATGCAAGGGCCGGCTTTTTAGGCAACCCGTCCGACGGTTACAACGGCAAAACGGTAAGCCTCATCGTTAAAAATTTTGGGGCGCAGATCCTCATGTATGAGTCGCCCGAACTATGCATCGAGCCACAACAGGCCGATAGTAATTACTTCAGGAACATTTATCAGCTGAAAGAGACCGTGAGCCTGATCGGCTACAATGGCGGTATCCCCCTGATCAAAGCCACCATCAAAAAATTCTGCGACTATTGTGACAAGAACGGTATCCGCCTTTCGAAGAATTTTACGTTGCGTTACAGTTCTACCATCCCGCGTCAGGTGGGTTTGGCAGGATCGAGCGCTATCGTGATCGCTACCCTGCGGGCGCTGATGCAATTTTATAAGGTAGAGATACCACTGGTGGATCTGCCTACGCTGGCCTTGCAAGCCGAGACCCAGGAGATGGGTATCAACGCAGGGCTGCAGGATCGCGTGATCCAGTGCTATGAAGGCTGCGTGCATATGGACTTTAATAAAGAACAGATGGCCAATTCAGGTCATGGCCTGTATATACCTATCGACCCATCATTACTGCCCAAATTATACATCGCTTACAAGACCGACCTTGGTAAAGTATCAGGCAAGGTATTGAACGAGATACGCGCCAAATATGACAAGGGCGACGAGCACACCATTAGTACTTTAGGCAAGATCGCCTCATTGGCAGATGAAGGCAAGGAAGCCATTTTAGCCGGCGACCACGAAAGACTTGGCCAGCTCATCAACCAAAATTTTGACTATCGTACCCAGATCATGACCATTAGCGATAGCAATATGGAACTGATCAACACGGCCCGTTCATGCGGTGCATCGGCCGCGTTCACCGGTTCGGGCGGATCGATCATCGGTACTTACAAAGACGACGAGATGCTGAAGCGTTTGGTGATCGCGTTAAAAAAAACAAATTCAAGAGTTATAAAACCTTACTTAGTATAAAACATGGTAAAAAAAGCCGTTATCCCTGCTGCAGGTTTAGGCACCCGGTTCCTGCCGGCCACCAAAGCATCACCTAAAGAGATGCTCCCGATCATTGATACACCTACTATACAATATGTAGTTCAGGAAGCTGTTGACTCAGGTATCGAAGATATATTGATCATTTCAGGCAAAGGCAAACGTGCCATCGAGGATCACTTTGACCGTAACCACGAGTTGGAAACACGTTTGCAGGAAAAAGAGGACGCGATGTATGAAGAGATCCGTCACCTGGCCGACATGGCCAACATCCACTTTATCCGTCAAAAAGAGATCAATGGTTTGGGCGATGCGATCTATTACGCTCGTCACCACACAGGTAACGAGCCATTTGCCGTGTTGCTGGGCGATACCATCATCGATTCGGTGATACCAGTAACCCAACAACTGATCGATATTTACGAGCAGTACCAAAGCACCGTGATCGCGGTGGAGACCGTGCCTCATGACAAGGTTTCTCGCTATGGTATAGTTGGTGGCGAAAAGAAATCAGACACCCTGATGCTGCTTGATCAGCTGATCGAGAAGCCTGCCGTTGACAAAGCGCCATCTAACCTGGCTATCGCCGGTCGTTACATCCTTACGCCCGAGATCTACCGCTCATTAGAGAAGACCCCTCGCGGAAAAGGTAATGAGATACAATTGACCGACGCCATGCTGAACCTGTTGAAGACCGAGAGTCTTTATGCGCACACCATCGAGGGCAAGCGTTACGACATTGGCAACAAGCTGGACTTTTTAAAGACCACCGTTGACTTTGCCTTACGCCGTAAAGAATTCGCTAAACCATTCCTGAAATACCTGCGCGAGACCGTCGAGCGTATGGAAGGTATCGAACTGTAGTAGTTCTTCCTTAAAAACAAAGAAAGGCCCGTTTGATCACGGGCCTTTCTTTGTTTAGTATGATGCTTACGCTACTTAGTGAACAGCATTGGGGCTAATTCGTGCAAACTACGGCGCCAAGTTTGGAATTCGTGGCCGGTATTCTCTGACACATACGCAACGGCGTTGTAGCCCGTACCCTTAAGTTCGGTAGCAGCGTTGCGTACGCCATCGGGCCGCTCACGGCTGCCGGCGCTCATGAAGATCAGGTTCGGTTTGGCCTTTCCTTCCAGCTCCTTAGCATTATACAAGCCGCCGCTTAATAAGGCATACGAGCCGAACAACTCCGGCTTAGCCAAAGTGATGGTATGCGTTTCCATTCCACCCATCGATAGGCCGCCCATTGCGCGGTGTACACGGTCGGCCATGGTCCTGAAATTGGCGTCAATGTATGGGACCAGTTCATCGGTTAGTACAGTTTGAAATGCATCTATCTTGAAGTTGCGCAGTGCGCCGGGACCAGGCCTTACCTCGTTGGTCATGCCGTAGGTCATTACAATAATGAACGGCTTGCTTTTGCCCTCGCTGATCAGGTTATCCATGATCAGGTTGGCGTGGCCCTGGTTGCTCCATGCGGTCTCGTCCTCACCCCAGCCGTGTTGCAGGTAAAGCACAGGGTACTTCTTTGATCTTTCCTTTTCATAACCAGGCGGCGTGTATACATAAGCCCTGCGCGAGGTATTGGTGCTTTTGGATGGGAAGAGTATTTGCTGAACATGCCCGTGTGGTACGTCTTTCAACGCGTAGATGTCGCTGTCGTGGGCAGGTATCTCGATGCCGCTTTCCCAACGGGTGGAACCGTAAAAGTTGAGCGTACCGGGGTCGTTGAAGGTACCGCCATCTACGGTGAGGTGGTAATAGTGGAAGCCTTCGTCCATAGGGCCTTCGGTAGTGCCGGTGAAATAGCCATCGGCACCCTTGGTAAGCCGGGTGCCGCCGCGGCCACCCAAACCCAAGCTTACCTTAACACTATCGGCCATGGGAGCTTTGATCTTAAAGCGGGCATAGCCCTGCGAATTAACCTGCGGGTATTCCTGCCCGGGCTGATTGAGCGATGATTGTTTAAAATCATCGGCCACAGTAGATGGTGTGGTTTGTGCTTTACTGATCCCCTGGACGGCCAGCAGGGCCAGCAAAGCAAATAGTGGTCTATAATTCATGGTTTAGAGGGTATTGGTTCGTGTTATTTATTGGAGGCAGTGGGTAATTGCCTTTTTACAATCGTTTCTTTTGAACGGTCCAGTGCGGGTCTTTTGCTAAACCCGGCGGGTTTCCGGTGAACATTTCGCCTGCTTTGCGGTCGCCTTTGAGCTGCCACTCAAACCAGGCCGTGGCTACCTTGGCAAATTCACCGCCATGCGGCTGGCGATAGGTGCCACCATGGCCCACATCCATATTGGCCACAAATACTGGCACATCGTCTATCCGTTCAAAGTCATCCATGCCGTTCTTGTAGGCTATGTCCTTCTCTCCGCCTAAAATATAAAGGGTAGGGGTGTGCAGTTTTTTTAGTTGGTCCTTGGAGACCGGTGGCATACCGGGTATTCCGGCTCCGGGGTTACCTAATATGCCGCTGTTGCAGATCACGGCAGTGGTCACCCTTGGGTCGGGAGCATTCTCCAACGTTTGCAATCCACCGCACGACATACCGCTCACTGCTATCTTGCTGGTGTCGATCTTGCCATATAGCATGCTCTTATGGTCCTTGCTTTGCGCAATGGCCCAATCAATGGCATCCTTCATTTGTGAAGAGGTGGAGCGCCCGCCGCCTTTCTCGCCTTCTTGCGGCATGGGCCCTATGGCCACCACCAGGAAACCATAAGAGGCCACTTCCGACAGGAAATTGATATGCTCCCATGGCGAGTTGGCGCAGGCGCCGTTACCCCAGGCAATGATAGGCAGCTTTTTGCCCCTGCCGAAGGGTTTGAGGTCTTGTGGTCGCAGCACGGTGTGCGTAGGCAGCGATGCTTCCTGTAGCATAATGGCTCTGTAAGGCCCGGTCCCACCATCTTCAACTATTCGGCTCGTCGGTTTTACTGGTTCTGTTACCTGCGCCTGGGTGGGGTTTAGCCCCAGCATTAAACAACAGGCACCGGCCAACAAGGCCCTGGTCAATGTTCCGTTCATGTAGATGTTTATTAGGTATTTTTGGTTAGTAGCGGTCAGTCCCGTTACGGGCGAGCCACGCCCATATATCAAATATAGCAGAGTGCGATCACCCAGCATGGCATTTTTGTTCAGATCGAGCAGATGATATGTTCAACCTATTGTTCAAAGATCGTAGTCCGTATACTCAACCTTGATCGTCAGCGTTTTAAGTATTTTAATTAATAAATGTTAAATAGACAATTATTATTACTTTAGTACACCTGATCGGCAGATGAAGGATGGGCATGCCAACATTCCTTTTGCAGGTTTAAACAAATGAAGCATACAAGCGGCAAGTGTTCAGATAGATTTGTGGATGAACATGCTTTGTTGACCCTATCAGGAGAGGCTTTAGTTACGAACGGCCTGATCCACCTAAGTGGAGGCAAAGCGGTATGACCTACCCATAACCAATTATAAATGAAGAAGACATCACTGACCATTGCATTGGCCTGCCTTGCGGTATTGGGTGCTAAAGCCCAAAACCCGATCATCACCAGCATCTTTACCGCCGATCCGGCACCTATCGTGCATAAGGGTACCGTTTACCTGTACACCGGCCATGATACGGCATCAGTAACGGCCACCAATTACAAAATGCCCGACTGGCACGTGTTCTCCTCCAAAGATATGGTACACTGGAAAGATCACGGCGCGTTGCTATCGCCCCATACCTTTTCATGGGCCACAGGCGACGCTTATGCCGCGCAGTGCATCGAGCGTGATGGGAAGTTCTATTGGTTCGTATCTACCTTTCACAAGAATGATGCTAACAGCAAAGGAGGGGCGGCCATCGGTGTTGCGGTGTCTGATGGTCCTACCGGTCCGTTCAAGGATGCTATTGGTAAGGCTCTGATCGTAAATGAGATGACCACCGATATGAAACACGGGTGGGATGACATTGACCCAACGGTATTTATTGACGATGACGGTCAGGCTTACCTCTTTTGGGGTAACGGCAGCTGTAAGTGGGTGAAGTTGAAGAAGAACATGACCGAACTGGACGGGCCTATATCGGTTTTCAAACCCAAGAACTACATCGAAGGCCCCTGGGTGTACAAGCGTAAAGGACTTTATTATTTAGTGTATGCCAGCGCCGGTACTAAGCCCGAAATGATCGAGTACTGCACGGCCACCAGCCCCACAGGACCATGGACCTACCAGGGCATTATCCAAAAAAATGTACCTAATAGTTTTACCACCCACCCTGGTATATTGGACTTTAAAGGCAAAAGTTACTTTTTTTACCATAATGGAGCATTGCCCACCGGTGGTAGCTACCGCCGGTCGATCTGTGTGGACGAAATGTTCTACAACCCTGATGGTACCATAAAAGAGATCGTACAGACGACCACGGGCGTGAAGCTCGTTAAATAAGAGCGAAAAAGATGATCATGATCAAATATCTATCTACAGCATTGTTAGCTGTTACCGTGAGCGTAGCATGTGCACAGGAAAGGCTATATTCCAATGAGTTCCCGTTAAAGGATGTGACCTTGCTCGATGGCGACTTTAAGCACGCCCGCGACCTTAACGTACGCACGCTGCTTAAGTATGATGCCGACCGTCTGCTGGCCGGCTACCGGGTTATTGCCCACCTACCGGTAAAAGCGAAGATCTATCCTAACTGGGATGGCCTTGACGGGCATGTAGGCGGGCATTACCTGTCGGCCCTGGCTATCAGCTACGCCTCAACAGGTGATGCTCGATGTGGCGAGCGGATGCGATATTTTATCAAGGAACTGAAAGCTTGCCAGGATGCCAATACGGCTAATAACCCCGAGTGGGGCGTAGGTTATGTGGGTGCTGTGCCTAATAGCGATAAGGTTTGGAGCACCTTTAAGAACGGCGACTTTGGCGCTTACCGCTCGGCCTGGGTGCCGTGGTATAACGTGCACAAGATGTACGCCGGCCTACGCGACGTTTGGGTATACAATGGCGATGCTACCGCCAAGGACATCTTTCTAAAATTTTGCGATTGGGGCATCGACATAACATCTGCGCTTACTGATGAGCAGATGCAGGCCATGCTGGCCACCGAACATGGCGGCATGAACGAGATCTATGCCGATGCTTATCAGATGACTCATGATGATAAGTATTTAAAGGCGGCCAAGCGTTTCTCGCACCGTGCATTGCTGGATCCCATGGCCCAGGGGCGCGACGACCTGGATAATAAGCACGCTAACACACAGGTGCCAAAGGCGGTTGGTTTTCAGCGTATAGCCGAACTTGATCATGATGATACGTACGCCAGAGCAGGCCAATTTTTTTGGGAGACCGTGACTGCCGACCGTACACTGGCCTTTGGCGGTAATAGTCGGAGGGAGTTCTTCCCGAGCAAGACCGCCGCTACCGACCTGGTGAACGATGTGGAAGGCCCGGAGACCTGTAATTCCTATAACATGCTCAAGCTGACCGAAGACCTGTTCAGAGTACAGCCGATGGCCAAATACGCCGATTATTATGAGCGTACTTTGTATAATCATATCCTTTCCAGCCAGCACCCGCAGCACGGTGGCTTTGTGTACTTTACCCCGGCAAGGCCCCGTCATTATCGTGTGTACTCGTCGCCAAATGAGGGGATGTGGTGCTGCGTGGGTAGTGGTATGGAGAACCAGAGCAAGTATGCCCAATTCATCTACACACATTACCAAAATACGCTGTATGTAAACCTTTTTATGCCATCGGTACTGAACTGGCGCCAAAAAGGGGTGGTGATCAGGCAGGAGACCGCGTTCCCTTACCAGGAGAACAGCAAACTCAGCATCACTTCGGGCAAAGCCCACTTTAAAATGATGATACGCTATCCGGGATGGGTGAATGCCGGCGCGCTCAAGATCAGCGTCAACGGCAAACCGGTGAAGTACACCGCTCAACCATCATCATATGTGGCGATCGATCGTGCCTGGAAAAAAGGCGATGTGGTGCAGATCAGCCTTCCTATGCATAACAGTGTGGAGCAATTGCCGTATGTGCCAAATTATGTGGCTGTGCTGCATGGCCCTATCGTGCTGGCCTCCAACACCGGCACCGAGGACCTTAAAGGTTTAGTAGCAGGTGATAGTCGTTGGGGGCACATTGCCAGTGGCCGCAAGCTTCCGTTAGACAAGGCACCGATATTTGTAGAGGATGACGAAGCCCGCATAGCTACTCAGCTAAAACCGGTAGCAGGCAAACCACTGAACTTCACCATGGCTGGTGACAACTTAGGCAATGGTGAGCCGGTAAAGCTGGAACCGTTCTTCAAGATACATGATGCCCGCTACATGATGTACTGGATGACGCTTACCCACGGGCAGTACCGATCATACGTAGACTCGATGGCCGCTGTAGAGCGCGATAAGATGGCGCTGGACAAGCGAACCATTGACCAGGTGGCACCCGGCGAACAGCAACCGGAGGTTGACCATAGCATGCAGACCAAGAACTCGAACACCGGCAACAATTACGATGAGTTTTGGCGCGATGCCCGCAATGGCGGCTACTTCAGCTATGACCTGGCCACTAATGATGAGAAGGGACTGAAACTGATGGTACGTTACAGGGGAGGGGAGCAGCGCGACAAGGCTTTTGACATCTATATAGATGATCAGAAATTGATGACGCTGAACGGTCCCGACAAGGGCAACGCCGGTAAGTTCATGAACGTAGAGTATGATATACCTGATAGCCTGACCCGAGGCAAGAAACGCATAAGGGTAAAGTTCCAGGCACATGACAATAGCGCGGTAAGTGCTGTATATAACGTAAAGCTGCTGCGGAAGTAGGCCGATCACTGTTAACCGTATTTAATAAGCGCTTCAAATATTTTTTGCGCGCTATCATAAAGGTGGCTCGCTTGAGCCACCTTTTAATTTTTACGTCGACGGTTCATTTTAGGTTCGATGGAATAAGATAGACGCGTGGCTCACGCAGCGATAATGGCCAATTTTGCGCCTAACAGGCCTCTGTGGCTTCCAAATGCACTTGTGATGCTACAAATGTTGAACAATTGTACCATCATTTTGATCAAATAAGACATTTGTAACATTGCAAATGGTAGAAATTAGCATCGTTGCTTCACCAACTTCCCGTTGTCTGACGCCTCCAAGAATTATAAACCAATTTAAATTTTAATTCATCCTGATCAAAATGTATATATAAACCTTTTTACATCTGGTTTATGTAATCGATTGTAAAGATTCAGAGCCAGTGCTCAATAACCTAAGGTATTATATATAATATATGATCATAACGACCTGAAATGAGAACTTAGACCATCGCTATTGTCAAGGACAAAACGCCCCCCCAAACCAATTTTAAATCATAAGAAAAACTAAACAGCATGAGAAAATTTCGACTTGAGTATTTACGATACTGGAAGTTGTGTTCATTCATATTGATAATGAACATGATCTCCTTCCTTGCTAACGCGCAAACCTTCCAGGTGCGCGGTAAAGTGGTTGACGAAAAGAATGAACCACTGGCCGGTGCCACCGTTAGCGTGACCGGTACCACCACCGCAACCTCAGCCACCGTAAGTGGTGATTTTACCCTGAGCGTTCCGGCAGGCACCAGGAGCGTAACAATATCATTTATAGGTTATAACGAGCAAGTAAAACCTGTAAGCGCCAGCACTGCCAACCTCGGTACCATTACGCTGAACAGAAGCGGTAAGGACCTCAACGAGGTAGTGGTAGTAGGTTACGGTACTTTGCGTAAGCAAGATGTTACCGGTACCGTTGTGAACGTTGATGCCAAGACCTTGCAGGAGATCCCGGCATCTAACTTTGTTGAACAATTAAAAGGCCGTGTGGCCGGTGTCGATGTGGTTAGCGGAAGCAATGGCCCGATAGTATCGATCAGGGGTAACCGTACCATTGGCGCAGCGCCAGGTACCGACGGACCACTGATCGTGTTAGATGGTCAGCCTTATTATGCTTCTATCGAGAACATCAACCCAGCGGATATTAAAAGTATCGACGTATTAAAAGGCGCATCAGCCACCGCGATCTACGGTACCAGAGGTTCGGGCGGCGTTTTATTGGTGACCACCAACCGCGGTAGGGTAGGCCAAACCGTAACTTCGTACGATTCATATGTAGGTGTAAGTAAGCTGGAAGGCAGCCTGGAACTTTTGAACGGTCAGCAATTCGCTCAATTACAAAAGGATGCGTTAGCTGGTGCGGTCCTGCAGAACAACTCGCAAACTAACCCTTACTCTTTAACTGCTATTGAGCAACAAGCCCTTAACCAGGGAGTAAGCACCGACTATGTTGACCTGTTATTGAAAAGGTCGATGATATGGGATCAGAGCTTACGCGTGGCCAGTGGTACCGAAAGAACTCAGTTCACCGTTGGCGCAGGCTATCGTTTAAATACCGGCTTACAGCCTAATAACTCTACTAAGCGTGTATCGTTGAACGCCACTTTAGATCACAAGATCAACAGGTTCTTAAAATTTGGATTGTCTACCCAAACCACCGTACGTATGATCAATGCAGGTGGTGGCGATCAGCTGCTTACCGCGCGTTACATGAGCCCGTTGACCTTCCCTTACAATCCTGACGGTTCCATTAACCCAACGCCTCAGTCAGATCAGATCGATGCTACGCTGTTGAACCCTTTGTATCCTGGCGCCAATCCTGACCAGTATTATGACTATACCCGCGGTTTCCAACACAACGACATCGTTTACGGTGAGGTATCGCCGGTGGACCACTTCAAATACCGCTACACCTTTAACTACGGTTTTAATCAGTCGTTGCAAGGTACATACCGTGGTATCAACAACGTTGACATCGTTAACGCTACTAGGACCACTGCCAGTACCACCAACAATTATCGTTACCGTTTGGCTCAAGAGCACTTGCTTACCTATGATAACACCTTCGCCCAAAAGCACCACGTGAATTTGGTGGGTGTGTACCGGGCTGAGAAACAGCACGACGAGAACTCGAACATCAATGCCACCGGTATCCCCTTTGATGCGGTGAAGAACAGTAACCTTGGCTTGGCCACCACTATCGCCGGTGTAGGTGGTTCGTTCGTTGAGCAGGGACTTGTATCGTACATTGGTCGTTTGAACTATGCTTATGATGATAAGTATGACCTGACCGCATCGATCACCAGGGATGGTAACTCGGCTTTGGGTTCTGAAAATAAATACACTTCATATCCATCTATCGGTTTGGGCTGGGTGATCAGTAACGAGAGCTTCATGAAGAAGTATGCTTTCATTAACAACCTGAAGCTTCGCGGCGGTTACGGCATAACCTCTACTACCAACACTATATTCCCTTACAATACCCTGGGTGCGTTAAGCTCATCTAAATATCAGTATGGCGGTGCATCTACCGGTAACGCACAGGGCGTACGGGTAACCACCCTTACCAACCCTACTTTGACCTGGCAGCGTACTCACGAGTACAACTTGGCGTTGGATTTCGGTCTGTTCAAGAACCGTTTGACCGGTTCGGTGGAGGTTTACAAACAGCGTACTACTGGTATCATCCTGCCTAACATCCTGCCTATTACCAATGGTTCATCAGCACAGGTGACCAACTTAGGTACATCGGCCAACAAAGGTCTGGAGATCACTTTAAGCAGTATCAACCTGCAAAACGTTGGAGGCTTTACCTGGTCTACCGATGCAAACTTATCATTCAGCCGCGAGCGTATCGTGGAGTTACCTAACGGTGCCCCATTGAATATCAACTCGGGTCTGTTCGTTGGACAGCCATTGAGCGTGATCTACGACGTTAAAAAGATCGGCATCTGGCAGTTAGGTGATTCTCCTGGTATCGATGCTTCAAAATCGCAAGCTAACGGTCCTGTTTACTTGCCAGTGCGTGGCCAGACCGGCACCTTACAATATCCTGGTCAGATCCGTGTACAAGATGTGAACGGTGATGGTAAGATCGACCAGAACGATAACCAGATCATCGGTAATTTCCAGCCAAAGTATCAGTTCGGTCTCACCAACCGATTCAGCTACAAGAATTTCGACCTGAGCATCGTTATTCAAGGCCGTATGAAGTTCACTACGCTGGTACCTTACGTATCGTCAGCTAACTCGGCTTATATCGGCTGGCAATATTTGAACACTGGTCGTCATAACCAGCCGGTGCTCGATTACTGGACAATGAATAACCCTACCAATGCTTTCCCTACACCTAACGCGCAAGGTCAGGGAAACTATTACTCTACCTTGCAGTACTATGATGGCTCATGGATCAGGGCAAAAAGTATCAACTTTGGTTACAACCTGCCAAGCAGCTTGACCAAACGCATCGGTATGAGCTCACTGCGCATCTATGCCAACGTGACCAATCCGTTCATCATTTATGCACCGATCATGAATCATAGCTTTACGGTAACCGATCCTGAGTCGGTATACAACCAGCAGGTGATCAACTCTTCTACCAGTGGTAACGCTGCTGGCCAGGATGGCAACAATAATAACTACCGAGGTTTAGCGCTTAGCCCCGGTTTGCAAACACGTGATTTTATTTTAGGGATCAACGCCCGTTTTTAACGATAATAAATATGAAGATATTTAATAAAGTAAGTAGTGGCATTGCGATAGCTGCCATGCTAACAACAGCTACCAGTTGCAAAAAGATCCTGGACGAAAATCCAAGATCAGCGTTATACCCGAACTATTTTACCACCTCGGGCGGTGTGCAAGCAGCCGTAACAGGTGTTTACAATGATCTTAGAGGTGCTTTTTCGGGCGAGGGCCTGGTGTTCTACTATAACGGTACTGACGAGACCATTCCGGGTGGTAACGCAAGCGGAAACCCATTGTTGTATTACGCATTCAATGGTATCAACTCTTCGAACACGCCTGATATCATGGGTCTGTACATTGACATTAACACCCTTAATGGTGTGTTTCAATATGCATCGGCCATTACCAATGTTAACGACAGGACACAATTTGTTGCTCAGGCCAAGTTCTTGAGAGCTTTTATCTACTTCTATCTGGTGCAAACCTATGGTGGAACAACAGCTACCCAAAAGAGTGGTATACCTTTGCACACCACCTACATTACTCAGGCCAGCACAGCCGATGCACCGGCACCTTTAGCCGACATTTACAACCTGATCATTAAGGATCTTACCGAAGCTTCTGCTGAGTTACCGAACACCGTATCTTCTACCAGCCCATTCTCGGCAGGTGGTGTAGGTAAAACAGCTACTGCTGCGGTTGCCAGTGCTTACTTAGCCAAGGTTTATTTAACACGCGGTTACAGTGAAGCAAAGCAAAGTGGTGATTTCCAGAAAGCTGCTGACCTGACCGCTGCGCTGATCACCAACAAGGGAACTTATGGCCTTGATCTGTGGCAAGACTACAATGACGTACACAAGCCAGCTAACGATTATGGCAAAGAGAATATGTTCGCTATCGATTACGGTGGCGCCTCTGATCCTCAGTACACCGGCTATACCCTGCAAGGGTCGGGTGGTTACGGCCTCAATCAGCTCTATGTACTGGCACGTATGAACTATGTAGGCCCTGGTATCGATAACATTGCTGGTATCGATGCGGTTCCGCAGAAACTGACCAACAAGACCGGTATGTTTCGTGATGTATACAACGGCAGGCCTTATGTTCGTTTAGCACCTAATACCAGATATTCTATCAATGTGGCCTTCGCCGATCAGTTACATGATTGCCGTTATGATGCTACCTTTCAAACTTTTTGGATCTGCAATACTAACGTAGCTGCCGGTACCAAGAGTGATGGTTCTTTGAAGGGCAAGCTGGTACCAACATCTAACCCTTCTACCAGCGCCTACATACGTCCAATAGATGGCGATACCGCAATGTTAATGCCGGGTACAGATGTTACCATGGCACGCCGTGATGACTTTAAAGGCTTGATCGTTGCACCTAAGCAGTACACCAACATCGTATTCCCTACCGTGAAAAAGTTCGACGACCCTAAACGTACCGCTACCGGTGACTTCTCGAGCCGCCCGATCGCGCTGATGCGTTTCTCTGAAGTTTATTTGATGAATGCCGAAGCTAACTATATGTTGGGTAACGTGAGCGCCGCCGCTACTTCGCTTAACGTGATCAGGAGAAGGGCAGCCTACCGCACCCCTGATGATGCACAATATGTGGCAAAAAATGCGGCAAGCGTGACCTCAGCTAACATGGCTGCTGTCAATTCGGCCAATGCTGATTTCATGACCTTGAATGCTACTCAGTTAGCTCAGTTGGCCGTGCCTAACAATACCACTTCAACAGGCTCTCTGTGCGGTATGGATCTAATTTTAGAGGAGTACACCCGCGAGTTCTACGGCGATCCACGTCGCTGGTATGATCTGGTACGTACGCAGCAACTGGTACGCCGTAATCAGATGTACAACACCACCGGTGGACCGAACGTTAAGGATTACCACACCCGTTGGCCAATACCACAATCATTGATCAACAGCGTGTTGTCAGGTCCAAAATATCCGCAGAACAACGGTTATTAATAAGATCCAACAAGACACTAAACAAGTTGCCAACTCAGCAAAAGCGTCACTCAAAGGGTGACGCTTTTGCATTTTAATGAAGGTCAAAAGCAGTTACGATGTGCGGTTTTAGTAAGGTATGCTGATGAACGGCTAAAAATGCCTTTAACGCCACAAGAACGAACATTTTTCGTACTATTTTACACAAACGTTCTCCTTTAGGGTGATCGCCAGAGCTACATTTGATGCACCTGAACATGATAAAGTGCCGGGATCATGACCAGATGCAGGTGTTCAGGACAGGCCAATTTAGCAGATCAATGATCTTAATTCGTTCCTTATCCCTTTTAAAAAAGTCGGCCTGTCGAAAGCTGGAGCCAGATAAGTCCGGTGGCAGTTATAACAGTGAGTTCGAACCAGAGGAAACATGATAAAACAATTATACCCGTCAACAATGAGTTGTTCAACCAAACTTTTGATATCCTGCCTGCTGGCGTTGTCAGCATCATTAGCACTTGGATCAAAAGCAATGGCACAGGACCGCAAAGGACTGAACAACGTTTACAAAAAATATTTCACCATAGGAGTGGCGGTAACGCCACGCGAACTGAAAAGCGAGGAGGCTGGTCTGATCACCAAAGAATTTGGCAGCGTAACCCCTGAGAACGCCATGAAGATGGGGCCGATACACCCCCAGCAGGATAGGTTCTACTGGACCGATGCTGACAGTATAGTGGCCTTTGCCCAGCGTAATAAAATGAAGGTGCGCGGCCATACACTGTGCTGGCATGCCCAAACGCCTCGCTGGTTGTTCGTTGATTCGGCTGGTAAGGATGTGAGCAAGGAGGTGCTGTTGAAGCGCCTGCATGATCACATTAACGAAGTAGTGACCAGATACAAAGGGAAGATATACGCGTGGGATGTGGTGAATGAGGCCATCGCTGATGATTCGACCTATTTAAGGCGCTCAAAGTGGTACCAGATATGCGGGGAGGATTTCATTGCCAAGGCATTCGAGTATGCCCACGAGGCCGACCCCAAAGCCATTCTGTTCTATAACGATTATAACACCGAGATACCGGCTAAACGGGAGAAGATCCTGAAGCTGCTAAAAAGCCTCATCGCCAAAAAAGTACCCATTAATGGCGTAGGTCTGCAGGCTCACTGGTCGGTATCAACGCCAAGCCGCGAGGAATTGGAGCGGTCTATTAAGGAGTTCTCTGCTCTGGGCCTACAGGTACAGTTCACTGAATTGGATATATCGGTGTATGCCGGTCGACAGGGCGGGCAATTGGTACAGGGGCAGCAGCCCACTGGCAGCTCCGCCTTCACACCTGAAATGGAACAGCAGCAGCTCGAAAAATATAAGATGGTGTTCGATGTATTCAGGCAGTATCGCAAAAAGATCACTGGTGTCACTTTCTGGAATGTGTCTGACCGCTACACTTGGCTTAACGGACGCGGACGCAAGAATTATCCGCTTCTATTCGATGCTGAGCTTCAGCCCAAAAAGGCCTATTGGGAAGTGGTCAAATTTTAAAGATCAGGCAAGAATATAACAGAATGAATTGGAAAAATAAACCCTTGTGGTCAGTGATATGCCTGATGTTGCTATCGGCAACGGCTTTAGCCACTGACACCGACAAGTGGGTGGTATTTGGTAAGGGCAAAGGATCATACACACTTGCCGGGAATAACAAGGGCATCAGGCTGATCACGAGTGCTGATGACTGGAAGGGCGTGACCAGGGCAGTGACCGATCTGCAGGCCGATATCAAGGCCGTTACCGGTGTGGTCCCATCAATAGGTGAGGGCGCTGCAGCAGGGACATCCAATACTATCATTGTAGGCACGATCGGTAGAAGTAAGCTGATCGATGAGCTGATCCGCAAGCAAAAGATCAACGTTAACGATGTTAAAGGGAAATGGGAGTCGTCACTTACCCAGGTAGTGATCGAACCTATGCCGGGCGTGCATCAGGCGTTGGTGATCGCCGGGAGCGATAAGCGTGGAACGATATACGGCATTTATACCCTTTCGGCCCAAATGGGTGTATCGCCATGGTATTGGTGGGCCGATGTGCCTATCGAACTTAACAAGGTGGTGAGTGTGACGCCTGGACGCCATGTGCTGGCATCACCTGCCGTAAAATACCGCGGCATCTTTTTGAATGACGAAGCTCCGGCGCTTACCGGCTGGGCCCGCAAGACCTTTGGCGGACTTAACCACAAATTCTACGAAAAGGTGTTCGAGTTGCTGCTGCGCCTTAAGGGTAACTATTTGTGGCCGGCCATGTGGGGTAATGCCTTTAACGATGACGATAAGCTTAACCCGGTTTTGGCCGATGAATATGGTATAGTGATGGGGACCTCGCACCACGAGCCTATGATGCGCAGCCAACAGGAATGGAAACGTTATGGAAAAGGGGAGTGGAACTACCAGACCAATGATTCGGTATTGCGCTCCTTTTGGCGTGACGGTATCCGTAACATGGGAACGCATGAAAGCATTGTGACCATGGCCATGCGCGGAGATGGCGATATGCCGATGAGTGAAGAAAGCAACATTGGCGTGCTGGAACGCATCGTTGCTGATCAGCGTAAGATCATTGCCGAAGTGACGCACGACAAACCAGAACATACACCACAGCTATGGGCGCTATACAAAGAGGTACAGGACTATTACGATAAAGGTATGCGGGTTCCTGATGACATCACGCTTTTGCTTTGCGATGACAACTGGGGAAACCTCCGAAAACTTCCTGCCGTTGGCGATAAGAAGCGTGCAGGTGGATATGGTATCTACTATCACTTCGACTATGTGGGCGGTCCGCGTAATTACAAGTGGCTTAATACTAATCCGATAGCGAAGGTTTGGGAGCAGATGCACCTGGCCTACGAGTACGGTGTGGATCAGATCTGGATCGTTAACGTGGGTGATCTGAAACCTATGGAATTTCCGATCGAATTCTTCCTCGACTATGCTTATGCGCCAAATAAATTAAATGCTGCGCTATTGCCTGCTTATACCCGTAAATGGGCCGAGGCGCAGTTCGGTCCTGCTCATGCGGCCCAGATAGCTGATATCATCACCACCTATTTAAAATTCAACGGTCGCAGGAAGCCTGAGCTCCTATCGCCTGATACTTACAGCCTGGTCAATTACCGCGAGTATGAGACCGCAGTGGCCGATTACAAAGAACTGTTGAAGAAGGCAGAGATCATTGAAGAGCAACTACCTGCCAACTACCGCGACGCTTACTTTGAGCTGGTGCTTCATCCGGTAATGGCCTGTTCTAACCTATACGAAATGTACCTGGCCGTGGCCAAGAATAGGTTATACGCCAAACAAGGTCGTTCCACTACCAATGAGTATGCCGACCAGGCACGCACATTCTTTAAAAATGATTCGCTGATCAGCTTTCGGTATAACAAAGTGAACGCCGGTGGCAAATGGGACCATATGATGGACCAGACCCACATCAGCTACCGCTCGTGGAATGAACCCAAAGTGGATGTGCTGCCTGACGTTAAGACCATCGACGTACCTCAAAAAGCCGCGCTTGGCGTAGCCATAGAAGGCGATGCCGAAGCGATGGACACTCAGAAGCAGAGCGCCAGCTTACCGGTATTTAATGCCATGAACAGGGAGCATTATATCGATGTGTTCAACAAAGGGAAGGCTAGCTTCGACGTGACCATCACCACCGGTAAACCGTGGTTACATGCCGGCATGACCACCGTGAAACTGACCACTGAACAGCGTGTATGGATCAAAGCAGAATGGGACAAAGTGACCGTAGGCGAAAATAAAGTACTGATCGAGATCAAAGGCGCTGGAAGCACTTATCAGGTCATGGCAATGATCAATAAGGCGCAAGTTGCTGTGGAGAGCCAGCCGAATTATCTGCCTCGCAATTCATATCTAGCGTTGGAGGCCGAACGATTTTCAACAGCTGTTCCGGCCAACGGGTGGACGGTGGTCCCGGATCTCGGTCGCACAAGATCTGGCGTGTTCTATAGCAACGTTACCGAGGCTCCAACCAAGATCACGGCCAGTTCGCCTCATCTGGAATACACCGTATTCGCCCAGGATACCGGCAAGGTGACCGTTAAGTACTACCTATCGCCCACGCTCGATATCCTCGACAAAGGCGGGTTGCGTTTCGCCGTGTCGATAGATAATGAGGAGCCTGAGATCATGAATATGCACGCCAAAGAAACGCCGGGCGAATGGAATCGGTTAGTGGCTAACAGCATACGGGAGATGGCTTCCGAGCATCACTTCGCCAAAGCAGGTAAGCATGTCCTTAAGTTTTGGCGGATCGATCCTGGCGTGGTGCTGCAAAAGATCGTGTTCGATACCGGTGGAGTTCAACGGAGCTATCTCGGTCCACCGCCTTACGCCAACACTACAAATACCAAAGCAAAAAGATAGACCATAAGCATAAGCCTAACTTGATCACCTATATCTGATCATCACCACACGACCAATTAAACAGACATATGATACCCAAATTAATTCGTAGCTATCATTACGCCAACTTTTTAGCCATTGCCAGTCTGCTGGCCTCATGCGGAGGCCCATCCACTTCGTCTAACGGAATGGCCAAGACCGCAGCCGACAGCACCAAAAAGGAATATCTATCGCAGCCGCTCATTACCTCCATTTACACGGCAGACCCCTCAGCTCATGTGTTCAATGGTAAAATATACATCTATCCATCGCATGATATAGAGGCAGGCAAACCTGAGAACGACAACGGTGACCACTTCGACATGCGCGATTACCACATCTTGTCGATGGATAGTGTGGGTGGCAAGGTGACCGACCATGGCGTAGCGCTTGATATCAAGAACATCCCATGGGCGGGTCGCCAGTTGTGGGCGCCTGATGCAGCATACAAGAACGGCACTTACTATTTATACTTCCCGGTTAAAGATAAGAGCGATGTGTTCAGGATAGGAGTGGCCACTTCCAAGGATCCGGCCGGTCCGTTCAAGGCCGAACCACAGCCTATTCCGGGTAGCTTCAGCATTGATCCGGCGGTATTTACCGATACCGATGGCAACAGCTACATGTATTTTGGTGGTATATGGGGCGGGCAACTCCAACGCTGGAAAGATGGTAAGTACGACGCCAACGGCTCCAAGACCGACCTGTTGCAGGACGATGCCCCGGCAGCTACTTGCAAAGTGGCCAAATTAAGTGGCGACATGCTCACCTTTGACGGGCCGGTAAAGGATGTGCTGATCACAGATAGCGCTGGCAAGCCATTGTTAGGCAAGGACCACGACCGCCGCTTTTTTGAAGGTTCATGGATGCACAAATACAATGGCAAATACTATTTTACCTATTCCACCGGCGATACGCATTACCTGGCCTACGCCATTGGCAATAGCCCGATGGGGCCTTTCACTTACGCAGGCACTTTCATGAAGCCGGTCGAAGGATGGACCACTCACCATTCCATCATTGAGGATAAGGGCAAATGGTATATCTTCTACCACGATACTCAACTGTCAGGAAAGACCCATTTAAGAAATGTTAAGGTGACCGAGCTTAAGCATAACGCCGATGGCACCATAGCCCTGATCGATCCGTTCAAAAAGGCATAGTAGACAGTATTCGGACGATATTGTCTTATGATTGATAATGAAGCCTGACCGTCACTGGTCAGGCTTCTTCGTTTTTATCTCAGCATGATCGATCGGCTGATCGTGGTCTTGTTACTCGCCGATAGTCTGTCGGGTTGTTGCCCGCCGGCACTAATGCTTAATGCCCCCGGCATGTATCTTAACTCACCGTCCTGGTCAACTACCATCAGGTCTTCGGCCTTGATCACAAAGGTTAGCTGTTTAGTAGTTCCGTGAGTGATGAAGTTCCGCGTGAATCCTTTAAGAGCCCTGATCGGCAGTAGCGTTCTCAGTTTTTGATGGGTGATGTAGAGCTGGCTTACTTCTTCGCCATCCAACTGGCCGGTGTTCTTCACTTTTACGCGCACGGTCACATTTTTGCCTTTAATAACGCTTGCAGGTACTTGCAGGTCGCTGTAAGCGAATGTCGTATAGCTCAATCCATGACCGAATGCATATAATGGCTTACCCGTAAAGTAACGGTAAGTGCGGTTCTTCATGGTATAATCCTCGAAAGGAGGGAGGTCATTATCGCTCCGGTAAAAGGTGACCGGTAAGCGCCCGGCAGGGTTATAGTCGCCAAAAAGTACATCGGCTAACGCGGTTCCTGCTGCCTGGCCACCGTACCAGGCGTTAACGATGGCTGGTATATGTTCGGCCTCCCAAGGGATCGCAATGGCGCTGCCGGTCATCATTGCAAAAACAACGGGCTTACCGGTGGCTTGCAACGCTTTAAGCAGGTCGGTTTGCACCTTTGGCAGGTCGATAGTCGTACGATCACCGCCGTTGAAACCTTTTTGGTTCACGCGCATCTCTTCACCTTCTAACTGTGGTGATATACCGCCTACATAAATAATGGCATCGGCATCACTCACGCTTTTGGCAATAGCATCAATATCTGCCTTAACCGCAACCCCCGATCTAAAGCTGAACGTGGCTCGTCCCTCGGTTTGCCTATATTCGATCACAACCTTGTAATTGCGGCCTTTTTTGGTCTTGAGGATGTAGGTCTTTGGGCCGAAACCGTCCGGCTCACCGCTTAACTGGCGTTCCTCATCGTCAATGATCAGTTTGTAAGGCTTGTTGCCGGTCAATTCAAAGGTGATATCTTCATTACTGCTGGCCTCATAATTGGTGGTCCACCGTGCCGAAAAGTTCTTTTGGCTTACCTGGCCGGTAATAAATGTACCATCGCGCCAGATGTAATTCAGGTCATGCTCCTGGCGAGTCACGGCAGGTTCGCCACTCAGGGTGTTGTTTTGCCAGTACTCGGCCTTGAACCCTTTTTGGCCGTCCACCTTGCCTAACTCACCCATGTTGATGTTACGGGTATAGCTCTCGCTGGTATAGCTGATGGCCTGATCATACCTGACCTCTGTACCCTTACCTAACTTAGCGGCAATGGCCTGATAGGGCGTAGTGATCATTGATGGGGTGCCATTGTAATTACCCAAAACGCTAATCGGGTTATCAGCATTTGGACCGATCACAGCGATCTTCTTTAGCTTTTTGCTTAGGGGAAGCAAGTGGTTTTGGTTCTTTAACAACACGATCGACTGGCGTGCCATCTTCAAGGCGTGCGCCTGATGTTCGGGCGTTTCCAGCATGGAGGCGTTGATCTTGGCGTACTTATCTTTTTCAGGAGGATCGAACATGCCCAGTCGGAAGCGGATAGTGAACAAGCGGCGTAACGAAACGTCCAGTTGCTGCTCGGTGATCTTGCCATGTTGCACAGCACCCAGTAGTGAGCGGTAGGTCACGTTGCCGCACTCGATGTCAGTCCCATGAAGCACCGCGTCGGCAGCGGCATCCTCGGCGCTGGCGTGCGTTTTATGTTTCTGATAAAAGTCATCGATGCCGCCACAGTCTGACGTGAGGTAGCCGGTAAAATGCCATTGCTTACGCAAAATGTTGTTCAGTAACAGGTCGCTGCCACAGCAAGGTTGGCCCTTAAAGGCATTGTAGGCACACATCACCCCGGCCACTTTACTGTCAACGATCAGCTTACGAAAGGCAGGCAAATAGGTATCCCATAGGTCATGGTCGGTAGCTTCGGCATCAAATTCATGCCTGGAAGGCTCGGGCCCGCTGTGCACGGCATAATGTTTGGCACAGGCTGCGGCCTTTAAATAAACAGGGTCATTGCCTTGCAAACCGTTCACGAACGAGGCGCCGATGTTGGCCGTCAGGTAGGGATCTTCTCCGTAGGTCTCCTGTCCACGGCCCCAGCGCGGATCCCGGAAAATGTTGATGTTGGGTGTCCAATAGGTAAGCCCCAGGTAAATGCCACGATGGCCTGCTTTTACGCTTTCGTTGTAAACCGCCCTTCCTTCATCGGCCGTGAACTCAGCCATGCGATGCATGCTATTGGTGTCGAAGGTGGCAGCCATCCCGATCGCTTGCGGGTAAACGGTCACTTTGAAAGGTGTCCGGGCCACGCCGTGCAGGCTTTCGTTCCACCAGTTGTAGGCTGGGATCCCCAGCCGTTCCACCGCAGGGGCGGCGTTGAGCATTTGCCCTACTTTTTCTTCGAGGGTCAATCGTGACACCAGATCGTTAACACGCTGTTCGATACTAAGCGACGGGTCTTGAAATCGGAAAGCGAATGGTGGCTTAGGCTTAAAGCTTAGGCAAATGCCAAGGCCCATTAGCAACAGTAGAGGGAGAAATATAATAGGTCTTTTCATGGTCAGGTTAGAGCGGTTCAATAAGCGATAAGGTTCAGGAGTGATCTTGTAAAGCTAATACTTCGCAACAGCTAATGTGGCAAATTAATGTGTATGATGATGAAATAAATGTGCTTGTATCAAGGTCTGCACAAGCACATCTGTTCTCTTTGCTTACAATGTTATATCGATGGCAAGTGGTTGATATATAATTAGATGTGTATTTTATCGGTGCTTAAGCGCTAACTTCTTTAAACTTAAGTTGCACTAAATTTGACATATTTTCCATTGTTGATGCACCGCCCACATTATATTTGCTTAACCAGTGACCATACCTGTTCTTCAACAGCGAATTTTCGTGATATGACCATCAAGGCTGATGTTCCGTCCTTAACGTGGATGCATCATTGGCGATGACCGTTGTCAATGTTACGGGTATGGACAATACCTATATGCTCAAAAGAACCCGCTATTACCTCTTTATATGGCTTTGCCTGCAGCTTTGCATAGGCCGGTCCTACGCGCAAAACCGTGACATCCACTTTACGGTCCTGAGCTCGAAGGACGGACTACCGTCTAACACCGTGAATGCTATATTAAAGGACCGTTATGGTTTACTTTGGTTCGCTACCGAAGATGGTTTGGCTAAATTCAACGGTCTTACCTTTAACGTTTACCGCCATGCGGTCAACGACCCCACCAGTATTTCCGGCAACGAAGTTTCGAGTTTGCATGAGGACAAGGCCGGACGGCTATGGGTGGGTACGAGTGGAGGTTTTTTATTGTATGACCGCCGACGCGACCGCTTTGTACGCTACAAGGAAGACCAAAAAGGCAACGGCCTTTCGAGCGTTAACATCAAGAGCATCTGCAGCGACCGCAAAGGCAAGATATGGATCGCTACGTTGGGCGGCCTCAACATACTCGATCCCGAAACTGATCAGGTGACCAAATTGGCCACCGACCGGCGTGTGCCATGGGAGATAAGCCGTGGCGAAGTACTGTCAGTATACTGTGATAGCCACGGCATGATGTGGATCGGTACCAAGAACGGGTTGTTCACTTACACGGCAGGCAATGGACATTTTGGTGCCTTTAAGCATCGTAATGATGATCCGCAAAGTATATGTGGCGATATGGTGAAGACCATTACCGAAGACAGCGCCGGTACCATGTGGTTCGGTACGGGTAGTGGCCTGAGCAGCTTTGATGCGGTCAAGCGAACTTTTCATAACATCACCGAGAGCAGCACTAACGAGCATGTGAGCAGCAACACTATCTATACGCTTAACGTGGGCCGGTCGCAAGATCTGTGGATCGGGACCGAGAACGGGTTGGACATACTGGACATCCGGTCGGGTAAAATATCACACCATTACCCTGTAGGGCGTGATGTGTCTACCATCTCCGGTCGTTCGGTGCGGAGCGTGCTCAACGATCGCGATGGCATTACCTGGGTAGGTACCTTTGAGGCGGGAGTGAATAAGTACGACCGCAACCTTACTTATTTTGGCCTGAAGAAAAGTAATCCGTACGATGTTCATGGACTGAGTGCGCCATTCGTTACCGCATTGGCACCAGCTCGAAATGGGAACATCTATGTGGGGACCGATGGCGGAGGGCTCAGTATCTATCATCCTGAGACAGGTCTGTTCGATCACGTCACGCTCAATGGACAGGGTGCTGCATCATCGGAAATGAAGATCCTGGCGCTCGAAGCAAGCCGTAACGGAACCTTGTGGATAGGTACCTATCAAAAAGGCCTGTTCAGTTTGAACCCAGCTAGCGGACAAGTGAAGCACTACCTCAAAGGTACGGCTGAAAACACGTTGAACAACAACGACATCTTTTGCCTTAAGGAGGATCGGGCTGGCCGCCTATGGATCGGTACCAACGGCGGTGGCGTCAACATCCTTGACCAAGCCACCGGCTCGATCGTTAGGTATGGCCCACCTGCCGAAGGCCAGGGCATGCAATACCTGCCATTGAACGGTTATATACGCTCACTGACCGAGGATAATAAAGGCCGCATGTGGATCGGATCTTATGGCACCGGTATAGCTATTTATGACCCTGCAAAAAAGAATTTCGAATTGCTGGGCGGTTCGGTATATGCTTTACCCAGCAACAAAATGAACAGCTTTTGGCAAGATGCCAGCGGAGCCATGTGGGTCGGTACGGGTGGCGATGGGCTGATGCCCATCAGTGAGGACCTGACCAAGATAGACCTGATCCGCTATAAAATGGGCCTGGCCGATGGAGTGATCCACAAGGTGCTGGGTGATAAGAGCGGCCGTATTTGGATGAGTACCAATAGAGGGGTGAGCTGGCTTGATCCCACCAAAGGCCGCGTGGTCAACTATAGTTATCATAACGGATTGCAGAATAGCTCGTTCAAGAATGGCTCAGGCATGATCAGCAATGACGGCACTTTATACTTTGGTGGAGGAGAGGGGTTGAACTTCATCGATCCCCGTACCATCAAATTCAACCGCCGCTCGGCCGAGATCATCTTCACTGAGTTCCGTATCGGTAATCGGGTGATCAGCGGTAAGGATTCTACCATCCTTGATGCCGATATAGCAGTGGCCAAGGGTGCAACGTTGGCCTATAAACAGAACTTTTCGATCAGTTTTGTGGCGCTGAACTTTACCAGCCCCCGCCAAAATAGCTATCACTACCGCCTGAAAGGTTTCGATCGTGACTGGATCAGCGCCGGTAACAAGACCACGGCCTATTACACCAACCTGAGTCCGGGTAAATACATCTTCGAGGTGAAGGCTACCAATAACGATGGTATCGTGAGCCAGCATACTGCGTCTATCGAGATCAACATCGAGCCACCGTTCTGGATGACCATTTGGGCCTACCTGCTATATCTTGCCTTGGCAGGTTCGGCATTGTTGCTGCTGCGTTACCGTGGTATCCGCAAACTGAGGCGCGAATTCCTGCACGAGCAAAGTAAAATGGAGGCCGAGCGACTGCATGAGTTGGACAAGCTGAAGATCAAGTTTCTGACCAACTTGAGCCATGACCTGCGCACGCCTATATCATTGATCATGGGGCCGGTGGAGAAATTGTTGCACCGGTCGCAGTTGGAAGGCGATTCGGTAGTACAATTGCGGTTGGTGAAACGTAACGCGAGGCGATTACTTAATCTAGTGAACCAGTTGCTCGATTTCAGAAAGATAGAAGAGCGCGAACTGAAACTGAACCTTACTACCGGCGATGTGATCGGCTTTATCAAGGAGGTTTGTGAGTCGTTCCAGGACCTGTCAGAGAAAAAACAGATCGCTTTTGTGGTCACCACCGCTATCGACAGGCTGAATATTCCGTTCGATGCTGATAAGTTGGAGCGTATACTGTTTAACTTGCTGTCTAACGCGTTCAAATTTAGCTCGGAAGGTGGCAAGGTAATGCTCGTAGCTTATCTGAAGAATGCCCTGCAAGATGACGGCGAGAACGCGCTGATCCTGGAAATATCCGACACCGGCATAGGCATCGACCAGAACAGCCAAGCCTACATTTTCGAGCGCTTTTACCAAAGCAGAGGTACCGATTCGATAGCTGATCAGGGCAGTGGTATAGGACTTTCGATCGTAAGGGAGTTCGTGCAATTGCATGGCGGCCAGATCACTGTGGACAGTGTGCAGGGCGAAGGAACCAAGTTCAAGATCGAGCTGCCTTTTGTGGCCAATGACCGAACGTTACTGGCAGAACCCGACCGCGATGCGACCGCCACAGAAGGAGAGGACCAGACGGTCATAATAGACGATACTATCGCGCATCATGAGCGCCCTGCCGAACAAACAGCGGCCACCGGCGAACACCTGCCATTGATACTCATCGTGGAGGATAATGAGGATTTCCGCTTTTTTTTAAGAGATAACTTAAAGCCTTACTACAAGATCATTGAGGCGGCTAACGGCAAGGAGGGTTGGCAAAAGGCGCTGGCCTCGCATCCAGAGCTTATCGTGAGCGATATCACCATGCCATTTATGGATGGATTGGAGCTTAGCCAAAAGCTCAAGGCCGATAAACGGACCAGCCACATCCCGATCATTCTATTGACCGCATCAAGTGGTGAAGAGAAGCAATTAAAAGGCTTAGCATCAGGTGCTAATGATTATTTGAACAAGCCGTTCAGCCTCGAGATATTGAATATCCGTATCAAGAACTTACTAAGCTTTAACCGGACCCTGAAGCAAACCTATGCCAAGCAGGTGAAACTGGCTACTAATGAGCCACAGGTGGAATCTGCGAATGAGAAGTTCTTACGGTCGGTGGTGAAATATATTGAGGATAACCTGACCAATACCCAGCTTTCTGTAGAGGACCTTAGTAGGCATATTGGTATGAGCAGGGGGTCGCTGTACAATAAGCTATTGGAGATAACCGGACTTTCACCAGTCGAATTCATTCGGTCGATCAAGCTGGAAAAAGCAGCCATGCTGTTGGAGAACAGTGACCTGAACATCGCGCAGATCGCCTACACGGTGGGCTTTGCGACACCTAACTATTTCGCCAAATCGTTCAAGGCCAAGTACGAGATACTGCCTTCCGAGTACCTTAATCAAAAACGAAAACCTGCCCGCTCAAGGTCGGGCCAGGCCTCAAATTGACAATAAAAAAAGCGGGATATCTCAGCTATTTGTATGATATATCCCGCTTTTTCTTGGGATTTATAGTTATTTACATCATTTGTAAACGCTGTCGTTACCCGAGTAGGTAAATGATCTGAATATGGCCTTATTATTCGAGGCCTCGCCTGATGAGGTGCCATAAAGCGCGAACAAACTGCCTATGAAACCGCCGGCCACTTGCGTGCTCAGGAACTTTCCATCCACATTGCCGTCCAGCATCTTCCAAGGCTGACCGCCTTCCGAATATTCGAAACTATAGCGGGCGCCGTCGGCCTTGATGCGCAGGTTCAGTTCGGCGTTAGGGGTGGTCAATGTACGTTCGGTCATGAGTTCCATGGTCTCGCCTTTTTGCGGTGAGCGGTACAGCTGAACTACGGCTTTGCCTGTGCTGTCTTTAGAACGGCAGGCAAAGTAAAAATGATGTTCGTCCTGGAAGGCCAACAGACCGGCCTTTTCGTTAGGCTTGGCAGGGTTGAAGCGTACGGTTGTGGTGGCCTCGCAGCGCATGTGCTGCTGTCTTTTGCCTATGAATGATGGATGACCTTTGCCCATGCAGGTCTCCGGTCTGATCTTCATGACCAATCCGTCGGCTTTATTGAAGGTGAGCCATCCGGGCTCGTAAGTACGCAGGAATAAGCATGACCCATCGATGCCGTTCTCGAACCGGGTGCGGTAGCTGAAGTTACCGTTCAATGGGGGCAGGCCTTTAACCGTAGTGGTTTTGTAGGGTAGCTCAAAGGTGTAGGGTATCTCCGGCCCGCCAAGATCAACTACCGGCCATTCGTTCTTCCAGGTCACCGGGGCTAAAAAGGTCTCGCGGCCGGTGTTGTAATAGTTGCCCTCATAAGGCCTTACCGCCAGGAACACGGCATAAGTGCGGCCATCAGGACCGGTCACAAATTCGGCATGGCCCGCAGAGGTGATAGGATCTTTACGGTCGGCAGGCAGGTCGCGCTGGGTCAATATCGGGTTGTGCTCATAAGGTACGTACGGGCCATTGACCGCTTTGCTTCTGAAAACTACCTCAGAGTGATTGACAGATGTGCCGCCTTCGGCCGCATACAGGTAATACCAATCACCCACTTTCATAACGTGCGGTCCTTCGATCCAAACCGGCTTTTTCGACAGGTCCACACCGCCGTTCACCAGTACCTGATTGTCGCCGATCAGTTTGCCTGTCAACGGGTCTATCTCATGCATGCGTATGGTGCGGTGGCCGCTGTACAAGGGCTTATTGTCAGGTGCATCACCGTTGTAAATGATGTAGGCCTTGTCGCCATCAAAAAACAATGACGGATCTATACCTCGTACCTGCGGCAGCCATATCGGGTCGCTCCATGGTCCGGCCGGATCCTTGGAGCTCATCAGGAAATTGCCCTTTTGATCGATCTGGGTACAGGTGATGTAATAGGTGCCGTTATGGTAGTTGATCGCAGGTGCGAACAGGCCACGGGTCACGCGGTCGCCCATAAAGTTCATTTGGGTAGGGCGGTCGATCACATTACTGATCTGCTTCCAATTCTTGAGGTCTTGGCTGTGAAATACCGGTATGCCTGGGAAATAAGCGAACGAGGAGTTGACCAGGTAGTAATCCTTATTCACTTTAACTATACTGGGGTCGGGGTAAAAGCCAGCCAGTATGGGATTGTTGACCTTGGTCTGGGCTTGTGTGGTCAACTGTGCCGAGCCGGTAATAAGCAGTGCAATGAGTAGTTTTTTAAGCATAGTGTATAATTGGTTTTTGCTAGCGCGGAGATGGCCCATTCATCTTAATGATCGGCCGTACCACTGCAATTTAAAAGTAGCTACCTTGAACAAGGTCAGTAGGCTCAAATGTGCAAAGGAGTAACAGTTATGTTCATCCGGGAACGTTCGTTTTGTTATAGCTCAATTGTTGAGCACCTCAAACAGCCATTTCAAGTGCGTAAAAACATATGAGTGAACATTCTGCCATGTATATTAAACAAATGTGATATACATTACTGCTGATCATGGTGATATTTATGGCCAACAAAGCGGTGCGATGCATTGCTAACCAATGATGAACCATTGCTGACCTGTCAGGCAAAATTGCCCTGCGGGTCAGCCAACCACTTAACTACCTCTGGTAAGCTACATGCTCAGATCAATATTTCAAAAACTGCGGTCGTTCCATCTTATGGTATTCGCCCTGATGATAACGGCCACTGGAAATGTGATGGCACAACAGGCCACCAACCCGATCATTTATGCCGATGTGCCCGATCTGTCCATGATCAGGGTAGGGAAGGTATATTATATGAGCAGCACCACCATGCACATGAGCCCTGGTGTGCCGATCATGCGGTCGACCGATCTGGTCAACTGGACCTTGGTAAGCTATGCGTATGACACGCTCGACGATACCGATGAGTTGAATTTAAAGAACGGCAAAAGTAACTATGGCCGCGGCTCATGGGCCAGCAGCTTACGTTATCACAAAGGGAAATATTACGTCAGTACCTTTTCGGGCACCACAGGCAAAACGTACATTTACAGCACCAGCAATATTGAAAAAGGCCCCTGGAAGGCGGTCTCGTTCAAGCCATCATTGCATGATCATTCTTTGTTTTTTGATGATGACGGCAAAGCTTACATGATCTATGGCAGTGGCCGTATCATGCTGGCCCAACTCAATGCCGACCTGACCGGCATAGCGCCTAACACTACGCCGCAAGTGATCATTGAGAATGCCAGTGCGGTGGCAGGCACTGACGGTTTGCCGGCCGAAGGTTCGCAAATGTTCAAGGTGAACGGCAAGTACTACCTGTTCAACATCAGTTGGCCTAAAGGAAACATGCGTACGGTGATCATTCATAAGGCCGATAAACTGACCGGGCCTTACGAGGGCCGGGTGGCTTTGCAGGATAAGGGCGTTGCACAGGGCGGATTGATCAGCACACCTCAAGGCAAGTGGTTCGCTTACCTGTTCAGGGATAATGGTGCCGTAGGCCGTGTCCCGTATTGGGTGCCCGTGAACTGGCAGGATGGCTGGCCGGTTTTGGGCGAGAATGGTAAAGTGCCTATGCAGCTCGCCCTGCCTCCAAGTAAACGGCTTATCCCTCACATTGTAGCCTCAGATGATTTTTCGCGTAAAAAAGGTGACAGGCCCTTGCCATTGGTTTGGCAGTGGAACCATAACCCTGACCCGGCGCTTTGGTCACTTACCGCACGCTCCGGTCACTTGCGTCTTACCACAGGCCGTATCGATACTTCCATCTTGTTAGCCCGCAATACCCTAACACAACGTATCGTTGGCCCGGTATGCGTGGCCACTACGGTGGTCGATGTATCGCACCTTAAAGATGGGGACCACGCCGGGCTGATGCTGCTTCAGCAGCGATATGGCTGGATCGGCGTCAGGATGTCTGGTGGTAAAAAATATATCGTGATGGTGAACGCGCAAAGCGGTAAGGCCGAAGAGGTGGCCGCTGTACCGCTCGACCGGGACAAGGTCTATCTAAAGGCCTCATGTGATGTTAGGGACCGTACAGACAAGGGTTACTTCGCTTACAGCCTCGACGGGAGGTCGTGGACAGCACTTGGCTCCGCCGTGCAAATGGCCTATACCATCCCGCATTTTATGGGTTATCGATTTGGCTTGTTCAACTATGCCACATCAGTACCCGGTGGCTATGCCGATTTCGATGAGTTCAAGATCAGTGACAGGCTGAATGAAGCCAAAGATCTGATACCAGCGAAAAGACCTTAGATCCATCGTATCAATACATCTATCTAAAAATGTCCAAATATCTATTAACTGCACTCGCCGCCTTAAGCGCTTTGATCTTATTACCGACCGTGATAGCGGCCCAGAACCCCCTGATTACCGATCAGTACACGGCGGATCCCTCGGCACGTGTGTTCAACGGGCGTGTGTATATATATCCATCGCATGATATCAAGGCGCAGCCAGGTAAAGGCAGGCCTGGTTGGTTCTGTATGGAAGACTATCACGTTTTCTCATCGGCTGATATGACCCAGTGGACCGACCATGGCGTTATCCTCAACCAAACGCAGGTGCCTTGGGCCGATCCGGCCGGTTATGCCATGTGGGCACCTGATTGTGTAGCCCGCAACGGTAAATATTATTTCTATTTCCCAGCTACTGTTAAAGGTGATGGTCCCCGCAAAGGTTTCGGCATAGGTGTGGCGGTTGCCGATCAGCCTTACGGCCCTTTTAAACCGCAGGCCGAAGCGATCAAAGGCGTGCATGGCATCGACCCTAACGTGTTCATCGACAAAGATGGACAGGCTTACCTGTACTGGTCGCAAGGCAATATCTATGGTGCCAAGTTGAAGGAGAATATGCTCGAATTGGACTCAGAGCCAAAAATATTAAGTGCATTACCTGAAAAGGGCCTCAAAGAAGGACCTTATTTGTTCGAACGTAAGGGTGTCTATTACATGACCTACCCACATGTCGAGAACAAGATCGAGCGGTTAGAGTATGCCACAGCTACTGATCCGCTGGGGCCGTTCACCATCAAGGGCGTTATCATGGACGAATCGCCTAACGGATGCTGGACCGTGCATCATTCCATCATCTTGCTCAAAGATCAATGGTACCTGTTCTACCACGACAAGGACCTGTCGCCCAACTTTGATAAGAACCGTTCGATCAGAGCCGATAGCCTGTTCTTCAACGCCGATGGCACGATCCGCAAGGTGACGCCAACGCTTCGCGGAGTAGGTATCACGCAAGCTAGTGCCCACATACAGCTCGATCGCTACAGCGCCATAAGCCCGCAGGGTACCAACGTACAGTTCATTGATACCGCCGACCGTTTTAAAGGTTGGAAGGTAGCATTTGATCAAAAAGGCGCGTGGGTGCGATACAACAAGGTCGACCTGTCAAAGACTCCATCCTCGGCCAAGCTGACCATTAACGCGATCGCAGCTGATGGTGCTGTCATTAGCATTTATGCCGATAAGCCTATTGGGCAACCCATAGCTCGGGTAAAATTGAGCGGAAGCAGTAATTGGAAGGTGAGAGAGCATGCCCTCACCAAAAAATTGAAAGGCGTGCATGATCTGTTCGTTATGTCAGATACCGGCACCCCGGTGCAGATAGATTGGATAAGTTTTAAATAAGGTACAAGTGAGTTGGAAAGAAAATAAGCTGATGATCCTGAACAAAGATCATAACACAAGAGAAGATAGGATAAGCAATAACCTCCGCAGAACTTGCCAGAAAATGGTGACCTGCCTGGTAGGTGTATTAGGCTTGACCACAGGGCAGGCTTTTGCAAACATCCGCCTGCCGCAATTGGTAAGCAACGGCATGATCCTGCAACGCGATGCCAAGATCCGGATCTGGGGTTGGGCCGATGCAAGTGAAAAGGTGAGCATCACGTTCAACAAAAAGAAGGTGACGGCCAAGGCCGATGCTCAGGGTAATTGGAGTACCGAGTTACCGGCCATGCGTGCCGGCGGCCCGTACACCATGCAGCTTGACGGTAAGGACCATATCACGCTATCCGATATCATGGTGGGTGATGTTTGGTTCTTCTCGGGGCAATCGAACATGACCATTTTAATGGAGCGGGTCAAGGAAGTTTATCCGCAGGATATAGCCACGGCTAACTATCCTGATATCCGCAACTTTTTTGTGCCCACGATGGCCGATGTACGCAAGGTACACCAGGACCTGCCACCCGGCAAATGGGTGAAAGCAGATCCGCAAACCATACTCGACTTTGGTGCCGTAGCCTTCTTTATGTCACGCGCGCTGTACCAAAAATATCATGTGCCTATCGGCATCATCAACTCCAGCGTTGGTGGTACACCTATACAAGCGTGGATCAGTGCCGATGCCATCAGCAAGGTAAGCGAGTATGGCAAACGGGTAGCGCAGTTTAACGACAGCACTTTCTTCGAGGGTTTTAAACGACCTGCGCTGCCGGCAAACGCGCCCGCAGTTGCGGCAAAAAGCTTGGATGCTGGCATGGCCGAAAAGGTGAAGTGGTTCGACCCTGCTTATAAGCCTTACAACTGGCATAAATTCTGGCTGCCCGGCTACTGGGCCGACCAGGGTGTGAAGGGCCTTAATGGTATCGTTTGGTTCCGAAAGGAGATCGATGTTCCTGTTTCTATGGCTGGCAAACCCGCTAAGCTGTTCATGGGGCGCATCATTGATGCCGACGAGACCTACGTGAACGGGCAAAAGGTAGGAAACATCACTTACCAGTATCCACCAAGGCGTTACAATGTACCGGCCGGCCTGCTTAAGGCAGGCAAAAATTTGATCGTGGTGCGGCTCACCAGCACTGCTGGTAAAGGTGGCTTTGTGCCCGATAAGCGCTACGAGCTTACTGACGGGCGAACCACCATAGACCTGCGCGGGGACTGGTGGTACAAAGTAGGACAGGTGTTTGACGACCGCCGCATGGGCCGTGGCGCACCACCCATGATGATGCTCAATGCCCAGAATGAGCCTACTGGCTTGTACAATGCCATGATCGCTCCGGCTACACCTTACACCATTAAAGGCATGGTGTGGTATCAGGGCGAATCGAACGTGGGCTCGCGCGATTATGCGAGCTTGTTGAAGACACTGATCACCAATTGGCGCAGCAAATGGGGGCAAGGTGATCTGCCATTACTGGTGGTGCAACTGCCTAACTTTGGCGATGTGCAATATACCCCGGCCGAAAGTGGCTGGGCCGAGATACGGGAGGCACAACGTGATGCCCTGGCATTGCCCAATACCGCTTTGGCCGTCACTATAGATGCCGGCGAATGGAATGACATCCACCCGCTACGCAAAAAGATCGTCGGAGACCGCCTGGCCCTCGCCGCGCAAAAGCTGGCCTATGGCGACCGTTCTGTAGTATACTCAGGACCGACCTTACATTCAACGGAGATCAAAGGCCGGCAGATCGAATTGACCTTTGATAACATCGGCAGTGGGCTTACCACCATCGGCGATACCGTCGTGACAGGTTTTGCCATAGCTGGCGAGGATAAACGCTTCGTTTGGGCGGATGCCAAGATAGTAGGCAACAAGGTGGTCGTAAGCAACGCTGAGGTTGTTCAACCCAAATATGTTCGTTATGCCTGGGCCGATAACCCCGAGAATGCCGACCTGTACAATAAAGAAGGTCTACCAGCATCGCCGTTCCGTACCGACAGGCCGGTAATAGCAAGTGGTCAATAACTCATCGTCGATATTGAAACAATGCTCGTCATGAAACGCATTCTATTTTTATTGGTTACCTTATTAGTCACGTTTAGTGCCTTCGCACAGGAGATCGTCCGCTTTAATGATGATCGTTTAAGCTACAATGGCCGCATGCTACCCGATGCCGACCATGTACGGTTGGAGTGGCCCGGAACGTCGGTCAGGTTCGGTTTTGAAGGCTCGGGCCTGAGCGTTGATCTGAAAGACGATCATGGTGCCGACCGTTACAACGTGATCATTGATGGGCGCGTTACCAGCATCCTGACACCTGATAGCGTCCGCCGTGAATATGAGCTGGCCAAAGGACTGAGTAAAGGCAAACACACGATCGAGCTATTCAAGCGCACCGAGGGCGGCGTAGGAGGGACGTCGTTATACCAATTCAAATTGAATAAAGGCGCAAAGCTTTCCAAATTGCCCGAGCGGAAACGTCATATCGAATTTTATGGCAACTCGATCACCTGTGGTATGGCCATTGGCGATACCTTGACCACCGGAGTGGATGAGAATAACTATCTGGCTTATGGTTCGGTCACCGCAAGGGCATTTAATGCCGACCTGAGCTGTATCGCCAAAAGCGGCATCGGCCTCATGGTAAGTTGGTTCCCCGAGATCATGCCCGAGATGTATGATCGAGTTTATGGCACCCAACCCGGCAGCAAGTGGGACTTTTCGCGCTATGTGCCGCAAGTAGTGGTGGTCGACCTTGGTCAGAACGATTCATGGATCGTGAATCAGCCGCAGAATGTGCAATTTAAAGCCCGTTTTGGTGAACAGGCTCCATCAGCAGCGGTCATTGTGCAGGCCTACATCGCTTTTTTCAAAGAGTTAAGGGAGAAATATCCTGATGCGCATATCATTTGCACATTAGGCTCGATGGATGCCACTACAGCAGGTTCGCCATGGCCTGGTTATTTGGAGACCGCAGTAAAAGATATGAACGATGCCAAATGCTATTCGCTGATCTTTCCGTATGATCCGCCTCTAACAAAAAGGATCAACATCCCGGCATCAAAGAACATCAACGGATGGCTGACCGTCTGATCACGTTCATCCGGTCAAAGGTAAATTGGTAACTGAAGTGGTGCACAAAATTGATATGACCAATATTTTGCAATCGATTGTGAATTATCGCTGGATGTTCCTAAATTACACCATTCCTAAAATTATGAACCGCATTCCTGTTTTAATGATCACAGCGCTTCTGGTGCTGGTCGCCTTTGGCTCGTCGGCCCAAAGTGGTTATGACCTGTGGCTTAATTATCGCCCTATGGAGGCGTCTGTCCGCGCTACCCAATTCAAGGCCATGATGAGTCATGTATATTTTGCAGGTTCATCGCCACAACTTCAGGCTGCGCGCGAGGAGTTGACCCGCGCAGCAAAAGGTATGCTCAAAACAGCTATCGTCAACACACCAGCTGATCAGGCTCAACTCATCATCGGCAATATCGACCAGATCGCCAAGCGCGGCGATATTTTAAAACTGTCCAAAGCCGAACGGCCTACAGGCGATGGGTTCATTATCCGGTCGGTGACCAATAAAGGACGCAAAGCGGTGGTGGTCACCGGTGGTACGGACCTTGGCGTACTTTACGGTGTGTTCGCCTTCCTCCGCCATGTACAGACCAATAAGGATCTTACCAACTTGCAGATCACCGAGCACCCTAAGATGATGCATCGCATACTGGATCATTGGGATAACCCGAACCGCAGCGTGGAAAGGGGATATGCCGGGTTCTCGATATGGAACTGGCACAAACTGCCCGGCTATACTGACCCGCGTTACACCGACTATGCCAGGGCCAACGCCTCGGTAGGCATCAATGGTTCGGTGCTCAATAACGTTAATGCCAATGTGATCATGCTTACACCGGCCTACCTGGCAAAGGCTAAAGCACTGGCCGATGTGTTCAGACCTTATGGCATCAAAGTGTACTTATCGATCAAGTTCAGTAGCCCGATCGAACTGGGCAAACTCAGCACGGCCGACCCACTTGACCCGCAGGTGAGGAAATGGTGGAAGGATAAGGTTGACGAGATATATAGTGTCATCCCGGATTTTGGAGGATTTTTAGTAAAGGCCAATTCAGAAGGTCAGCCTGGCCCACAAAGTTACGGGCGCACTCACGCAGATGGTGCCAATATGTTGGGCGAGGCCTTGGCACCGCATCATGGTATCGTGATGTGGCGCGCTTTTGTGTATGATAACAACGTACCCGACGACCGCGCCAAACAAGCCTACAGCGAATTCAAACCACTTGATGGAAAGTTCAATGATAATGTGATCGTACAAGTGAAGAACGGCGCGATCGATTTTCAACCGCGTGAGCCGTTCCATCCATTGTTTGGGGCCATGGCAAAGACACCCCTCATGCTTGAGGTGCAACTTACGCAAGAATACCTCGGGTTTTCTACACATCTGGTCTATGAGGCTCCATTGTTCAAGGAATGCCTCGACGCCGATACTTATGCAAAAGGAAAAGGTGCCACGGTTGCCAAAGTATTGGAGGGTACTTATCAGCCCGGCAAGCTGACCGGCATGGCAGGTGTGGCGAACATCGGAACCGACCTTAATTGGTGCGGACATCCTTTTGCCCAGGCCAACTGGTACAGCTTTGGCAGGCTGGCATGGGATCCAGGCGCAAGTGCCGAAGCCATAGCTGACGACTGGCTGCGCATGACCTTCACCAACGATAAGCGCTTCATTGACCCGATAAAGGATCATATGATGCGCTCACGCGAAAATACCGTGAACTACATGACGCCGCTTGGGTTACACCATATCATGAGCGCCGACGGTCATTACGGCCCCGGTCCATGGACCGATAAGATGCCCCGTGCCGACTGGACCGCCGTGTACTACCATAAGGCCGATAGCCTGGGCATAGGCTTTGATCGTACTGCCACTGGCAGTAACGCCGTGGCTCAGTATTTCCCCGAGGTAAGGGACCATTTCGCTGACCTGTCCACCTGTCCCGATATTTATCTGTTGTGGTTCCATCACCTGAGCTGGAACTACAAGATGCGTTCAGGCAAAACCCTATGGGATGAATTGGTTGACCACTACTATAAAGGTGCGGCCGCCGTTCAGGGTATGCAAAAGGTGTGGAATGGCATGCGACCATATGTTGACGCCACCCGCTACAACGAGGTCAAACAGCTCATGGCCGTGCAGTATGACGAGGCCATCCGTTGGCGCAACTCCTGTGTGCTGTACTTCCAAACGTTTTCGAAAAAACCGATAGGCGATCAATATTCAAAGCCTGAACACGATCTGCAATATTATCGCTCATTGCATTATTATAACGTTCCGGGGTTAGGCACTAATTAATTACTGAATACGGATCACTCTCCTATTGACCATATGAACAAACATCTCCGCAGTGCGGCACTACTAATATTGTCAGCCATCAACGCTGGGCAAGTGAATGCCCAGGATCAGCCCAAGCCCGATGCGTCTTTTTATCGAACGGTAAAGACCTACGTGAACCCAGTATTGCCTGGTGACCATCCAGATCCTACACTCTTGAAGGTGGGCGATGATTTTTATCATTGCGGCTCCACCTTTCACTTTAATCCTTACCTACCCATTTATCATTCTAAGGACCTGGTGCATTGGAAGGTGATCAGCAGGGTGTTGACCGCGGCTGATGCCAAATGGGTGAATGACCGTCCGTCTACAGGGATATGGCAGGGAGCCATCACTTACTTTTATGGCTCGTACTGGATATATTTTTCGGCGGGCGGGCAATGGTTCTGCAAGGCCAGCTCGCCTAAGGGGCCCTGGTCAAAACCGGTGGAGGTAAAGACCAATAGAGAGACCGGTCCATTAGGCTATGACAATTCCATTTTTGTGGATGACGATGGCAAACCCTACATGGTGATCAAGAATGGGCAAAAGGTGAACCGCTTACAGGCTTTGGGCCGTGATGGTCAGCTGACCGACAAGGTGATCAATTTAGATTGGATCAACGCCAAATTACAATACAGCTGGGCCGAGGGACCGGTGATGTGTAAGCGCAACGGCTATTACTACTATTTCCCTGCGGGCGATGTTTCGGGCGGGCAATACGTGCTTCGCGCATCGGCCTTAACCAGCGACTCTACCAAGTGGGAGCGGTTGGGTAATTTCTTCAAGCCGATCTCCGATGCCAAGGTGGGATTCCGCAGACCTAACCATATCGCGGCACCCATCCAACTTAAAGATGGTACTTGGTGGACCATCGGGCAGAGCTATGAACGTTACGACGGTGATGATTGGTCGGGTACCGGCAGGCAAACCGGTTTGTACCCGGTGATGTGGGAAGACGACCGACCATGGGGTATGGCACCTACCACACAACCGATCGTTAAGCCTCAACTTCCGCAAGGCGGCATTAGTTGGCGAAGCGTAACGTCAGACCGATTTGACAATGAGGTGCTTGGGTTGGATTGGCACTTTTTGACCAAAAGAGCGTCGGGCAACTATTCGCTCACTGCACGCAAGGGCTGGGTGAGGCTAACACCTGATAGCGGGAGCACGCACCTGATGCAAAAGGAAACAGACCACTGGTATACGGCCGTGACCAAGGTTGACCTTGATGCCTCGGCACCTGATCAGCAGGCGGGCATCTACCTGACCAATGGCGATCAGAAAGTGAACGTCAAGCTTTTTACCGGGTTTGATAACGGTAAAAAGATCATCTTTAAAATGGACACCGCTGTGCGTACGACCAATGCACCTGCGGGTAGCACGGTATGGCTCAAAGTGGAGCGTAACCTGCACATGCTGACAGGCTATTTTAGTATCAACGGCCAAAACTGGACGTCGCTCGGTGCGCCTATCGATGCACGCCCACTCGACAAGGTTCAGCCCAACTATAACAGCTGGGTAGGCACCAGCTTAGGGCTTTTTGCCCAAGGCAAGCCCGCCGATTTTGACCTCTTTATTTGCAAGGATGGCTACTCACCTATAAATGCCGCGGGTTACAGCAACTACTTTGGGGTTGACCGCGATGCAGCAGGAGTGACCACGACCACCGATAACGGTGGATGGTTCATGATTTCGGGCGTTGACCTGGGCACTACGTCGCCATCGGCTATCTCGCTCACTGCTGCGGGCAAAGGAAAGTTAGAAGTTTGGGTAGATGACCTGCAAACCGGGAAACTTATCGCTCAGGCTTCTATAAATGGGTCCTCGGGTGGCAACAAAAAAGTGATCAGCAAACTACTAAAAAAAGTTACCGGCCAGCATGATGTTTTCGTTCGTTTCTTGCCTGAAACAGCAAAAAGTTTAATGGCGAAAGAGTTCAGCTTTACTCGATAAACGATGAATATGGATATTGTAAAAAAACTGGTCAGGGTAGCTATATCGGCGCTATGCACGATCGCATTGCCAATTGTAGGAATATGCCAGAAGAAGGCTGCACCGACCGAACATCGACCGGCCGCGATATCGGGCAAGTACCGCAACCTATTCCGCGAGATGGGATACAGCCAGAAGGAGATCGATCAAAAAGTAGCGAAGGCTTATCACGATGTATTCGAAGGGCCCAACAAGGTCTATTTTGAGGTGGGCGATACGATGGCCTATGTGTCGGACGTCAAAAATCATGACGCTCGTACTGAGGGGCTCTCATACGGGATGATGATCGCCGTGCAACTAAACAAGAAGGATGTGTTCGATCGGATATGGCGCTGGTCAAAAAAGTATCTCCAACATCAGGATGGCCCAAGAGCGGGCTATTTTGCCTGGAGCATCGACCCTAAAACACTGAAACGAAACTCAGAAGGTTCTGCGTCTGATGGCGAACTTTATTATGTAACAAGCTTGCTTTTTGCCTCCAATCGCTGGGGCAACAACACCGGTATCGACTACTATGCTGAAGCCCGTAAGATACTGGACGCCATGTGGAAAAAGGACGGCACCGGCAATGTATTCAACCTGATCAATACCGACCACAAGCAGATCACCTTTGTGCCTGAGGGCAATGGTCACCTATGGACCAACCCTTCCTATCACTTACCTGCTTTTTACGAGGTTTGGGCAAAGTATGCACGCGATGGTCACGAGCAATTCTACCGTGACTGTGCCGATACCTCAAGAGCTTTTTTGCACCGGGCATGCGACCCGGTCACCGCCCTCAATGCCGATTATGCAGAGTTCAGCGGCAAACCACACTCTACGCCATGGATGCCCGCCGCTTTTCGGTACGACTCATGGCGGGTGCCCATGAACATCGCTATTGATCATGAATGGTTCGGAAAGGACCGCCAATGGCAAAGTGACTATGCAAAGAGGTTCCAGGGATTTTTACGCAGTAAAGGAATGGACACCTATGAGGACCAATTCGAGCTGGATGGCTCAAGGCCAACGTTCATCTTACAGTCTGGCAGCGTTAAAAAGCTGCGTCATTCGCTGGGGTTAGTATCTACCGCGGCAACCGCTTCTTTAATGAATATCGAACCTCAAAGTGCCGACTTTGTAAAGGCCTTGTGGAACGCTAAGCTGGAACCTTACAGCGACGGATACTTTGACCCTTATTATGATGGCTTGCTGTATCTGTTCAGCCTGATGCATTTGAGCGGTAAATACCAACTTATTGAACCAAAACATTGATCACGAATCTAAATTTCAAGATAATGAACTTTAAAAAGAACGTTGCCTGGCCATCATTACTGGCCTCCGCATTGATGATGGTCAGCCTGACCGTTAACGCACAACAGTCTATTCAACCTTCACCTGCCGGGTTCGATCAAGTGCAGGTGAGCATCCCGCGTGGTAAGATCGATACCATCACTTACGCATCCGCCACCGTGGGCAATGATCGGAAGGCGCTCGTGTACACCCCTCCGGGTTTCTCCCCTAAAAAGAAATACCCGGTGCTTTACCTGCTGCATGGCATTGGTGGCGATGAAAAAGAATGGCTGAACGGCGGGCAACCGCAGGTGATCATGGATAACCTGTATGCACAAGGTAAAGCACAGCCCATGATCATTGTGATGCCTAACGGCAGGGCCATGAAAGATGACCGGCCTACCGGCAACATCATGGCGGCCGATAAGGTGGCCGCATTCGCCACGTTTGAAAAGGACCTGCTGAATGACCTGATCCCATTCGTTGAACGTAAATATCCAGCCATGAAAGACCGCGAGCACCGGGCCATAGCCGGCCTTTCGATGGGTGGAGGGCAGTCTCTTAATTTTGGTTTGGGTAATCTGGATAAGTTCGCCTGGGTGGGTGGCTTTTCATCGGCACCTAATACCCGCAAGCCTGAAGAGTTGGTGCCTGACCCGCAAGTGGCAAAAAAACAACTCAAATTGCTTTGGATATCATGCGGAGCAAGTGATGGTTTGTTGAGCTTCAGCAATCGCACGCATGAGTATCTGGAAAAGAACGGTGTGCCACACATCTACTACATTGAGCCCGGCGTACACGATTTTAAGGTTTGGAAAGATGGCTTGTACAACTTCTCACAACTGATCTTTAAACCGGTAGATCCGGCGCTGTTCAGTACAGCAAGCACCTCTAACAGCGGTCAGTGATCTTAACGCATCATCTTATGATATCATCATTGAAGAATAAATTATTCAGGTGCTCGCTGGGTTTAGCTATATGCCTGGTCACGCTGCTGGTTAGCCACAATGCACGCGCACAAGACCGGAAATTTTATATTTTCCTTTGCTTTGGCCAATCCAATATGGAGGGCAATGCCCCGTTCGAAGCGCAGGACACCACCGTAGATGAGCGGTTTAGGGTATTGCAGGCCGTTGATTGCCCTGAACTGGGCCGCGTCAAGAATAAATGGTACACAGCCAAGCCGCCGCTTTGCCGGTGCAAGACCGGCATTAACCCGGCCGACTATTTTGGCCGTACACTGGTCGCTGCTTTGCCCAAAAAGGTAAAGGTGGGTGTGATCAATGTGGCTGTGGCCGGCGCAAAGATCCAGGTGTTCGAAAAGGATAATTACCAGGCCTACGCCGCTACGGCACCCGACTGGATGAAGAACACCATCGCTCAATATGGCGGCGATCCTTACGCGCGGTTGTTGGAGCTGGCCAAGATCGCTCAAAAGCAAGGCATGATCAAAGGGATACTGTTACATCAGGGCGAATCAAATACGAATGACACCACCTGGACCCGCCGGGTGAAAGGCATTTACGACCGCCTGATGCATGACCTGTCGCTGCGGCCATCCAAAGTGCCATTACTGGCCGGCGAGGTGGTCAATGCTGATCAGGGCGGCATTTGCGCATCCATGAACAAGATCATAGCTACGCTGCCTGATGTGATAACCAATGCGCATGTGATCTCGTCGGCGGGTTGTACCTGTTCCAAAGATCACCTGCATTTTGATGCCGCCGGTTACCGAGAATTGGGTAAACGTTATGGAGTAAAGATGTTATCGATCTTGGGTTATAAAGATTCATATGCTGATACTAACAGTAAATAGTACCGCTGCCTGCGTCAACTATTAGGTCCATCCATGAAAAGACACTTTAAAATAATTGCTCTGACCGGCCTGTTGTTCATCTTCCGGATCGGGAATGCGTTAGCCCAAAATCCGATCATTCAAACCATATACACGGCCGATCCGGCTCCCATGGTTTATAAGGATACCTTGTTCTTGTACACGGGGCATGACGAGGACCGAGCCACCTGGTTCGTGATGAAGGATTGGCACGTTTACTCCACCACCGATATGGTCAATTGGACCGATAGAGGTGCACGATTATCGTTGAACGACTTTAAATGGGCCAGCAAAGATGCCTGGGCGGGGCAATGTATCGAGCGTAACGGCAAGTTCTATTGGTATGTGCCCGTGAACGCTAAAAATGGCGGCATGTCCATAGGTGTGGCCGTGGGCGATAGCCCGACCGGGCCTTTCAAAGATGCATTAGGCAAACCCATGATCACCGGCGGGTGGGGCTACATCGACCCCACCGTTTTTATCGATACTGACGGGCAGGCTTACTTGTACTGGGGTAACCCGCATCTCTATTATGTAAAGCTCAATAAGGACATGACCTCGTACGACCCGTCAGTAGGTATTGTCAAGGTGCCACTTACTGAGGAGGCTTTTAAACTGCGCGTGATCAATGCGCACAAAACCTTCAAATGGGCAAGCTCCATCAACGGCACAGATGCACACACGGTCAACAATACAGCCGATAAAAGATCATACTGGTACGTAGCGGCTACCGACAAAACCACGGGTAAAAAAGTGATCGGAGTGGGAGTGGGCGATAGGGCGATAGGTCCGTTCACCGATGTGCTCGGTAAGCCACTGATCACCGAGCATACCGATGGCCAAATTTTGAACCCTACCGTGATATGGGATGCTGAAAAGCAGCCATGGCTGACCTGGCAGAACGGTAAGTGGCAGGCCATACTCAACGCCGACATGATGAGCTACGACAAAACCATCGGCATAATGGAAACGCCTGTTGATCAGCAAGAGATGGTCAGTAAAAAGATAGGAGCTACCGTGAACGCGACCGAAAAGCGGATGACCACTTACGAGGAAGGGCCATGGTTTTACAAGCGCAAAGGATTGTATTACCTGCTGTACCCTGCCGGTGGCGTGCCTGAGCATTTGGCTTATTCCACCAGTACAAGCCCGATAGGTCCGTGGAAATACCGCGATACCATTATGAAGGTGATCGGTAAAGGCGGCGCTTTTACCAACCACCCCGGTTTGGTGGACTATAAAGGTAAGACTTACCTGTTTTACCATAACGGCGCTTTGCCAGGTGGCGGCGGTTTCGATCGTTCGGTTTGTGTGGATGAAGTAACGTTCGATGCCGACGGTGCTATCAAGCGTGTAGAGCCGACCGAAGGCCTGAAAAATGGCTTGGGCACATTGGACCCTTACCAAAAGGTCCGAGCCGCTACGATCGCCAGGGAGCAGGGCATCGAGACGAGCCAAGATAGTGTTAGCGGGCAAGGTGTGTATGTAACCAGGATAAAAAATAACGGATATGTAAAGGTCAGGAACATTGACCTGAGGAAGGGTCCGCGGTCGTTTGTAGCTAACGTGGCGGCTGTAAAACCTGCACGCATCGAGATACATGCAGATGAGCTTGACGGTCCGTTGATCGGTAACTGTGACGTGCGTAACACCGGCGGGATCAATAAGTGGAGCCTCATCACCACTAAAATCAAAAAGATGACCGGCGTGCATGATATTTATCTTGTATTTAAAGGCGAAGGTGATGAGCTGTTCAACTTTAGCTGGTGGCAGTTCAGGTAGGCCATGACCTTCTTAATAAATAAAAGCAGATCAAAATAAAATGAGCTATACAGATAATAATGAGATGATCGCCGACCTTGAACAAACGTTCAGATGGTTCGGCCCGAACGACCCTGTCAGCTTAGCTGACATCACACAGACCGGCGCCACTGGGATCGTCACCGCGCTGCACCACATTCCCGCAGGAAAGGAGTGGAGCATGGATGAGATCAATAAGCGCAAGGGCATCATCGAGGCCAGCGGTCTGCGTTGGTCGGTGGTAGAAAGCGTGAACATTCATGAAAGTATTCGCATTGCGGGGAGTGAGCGTGATACTTATATCGAAAAGTATATCAACACGCTGAGAAATCTGGCCCAGGCCGGCTTAAGGATAGTGTGCTACAATTTTATGCCCGTGCTGGATTGGACCCGCACAGACCTTGATCACCGGTTGCCTAACAACGCATCGGCGCTGAGGTATGATGCCATCGCGTTGGCTGCCTTCGACCTTTACCTTTTGCAACGACCGGAGGCTTTCGACGAATTTACCGAGGAGCAACAGCGCAAGGCCAAACAATATCTGGATGGCCTGAGCGATGATGACAAGACCAAGCTTATCAACATCATTATGGCCGGGTTACCCGGCACTGATGAGGTGTTTACCATGGACGAGTTCAAAGTACATTTGAAGCGTTATGAGCACATCGATGCTACCGTGTTAAAGCAGAATATGGCCTATTTCCTGAGGGCGATCATCCCGGAGGCGGAACGTTTAGGCGTGAAGATGTGCGTTCACCCTGATGATCCGCCTTTCCCGATATTAGGCCTGCCAAGGGTGGTCTCTACCGAGCGGGATCTTGCCGATGTGGTGAATGCTTGCCCATCGCCCAGCAACGGCATCACTTTTTGTACGGGCTCATTAGGGGCCAACCCCAAAAATGATCTGCCGGGTATGGTGGCAAGGTTAGGTGCACATATCCATTTCCTGCACCTGCGTAATGTGCAGCGGGAGCCCGATGGCAGCTTTTACGAAGCTGATCACCTGGGCGGAAGTACCGATATGTATGCGGTGATGAAACGGATCATTTTAGAGCAACAGAAGCGTGCCGAAAGCGGCCGGGAAGATATCAGCATCCCGATGCGTCCTGATCATGGCCACAAGATATTGGACGACCACCGTTATGACACGTATCCGGGTTATTCGGTGATCGGACGGTTGAAAGGCCTGGCCGAACTAAGGGGTTTGGAGATGGGTATCAAAAGAACCTTATTTGACCGATAGGGTGATGAGACGGCCTGGTCAACTGGCAATATCCAAGGAAATAAAAAAGGCTTCAGCATTGCTGGAGCCTTTTGTGTTCCCGACGAGATTCGAACTCATATCAGCTGAACCGGAATCAGCCATTCTATCCATTGAACTACGGGAACTTTGAGCGGCAAATATATACTAATTATTGCCATCGTGATGATACAGATGTGTTTTTTTGGATAGGATGTGAGCCTGTATCAAACAACCATTAGTTACCTGTGCCAAAGGGGTTGCGGTCCTTTCTTTTGAGAGCGCTATTTGTTCAGCAATATTCCCACTTTGCGGCTCAAGGCCTGATCTACGGGGTAGGCATTCCCCAACTTAAAGTGTAGCTAAACTGCACTAATTAAGAATATGGTCGGTGTTCCTATGAGGTCGTTGTGTGATTTGTAATTTTAAATGCCATATGTTGAAATATTGATAATTGCTTTTGTTGGGCATTGGAGTTGCCTATATCTTATCAAACAACAACAAATACAACCCCTAATTAAAATGAAAAAGCAACTTACCATCGCCGCCCTGATCATAGCTACCGCAGTTACCTCATTCCTGACCAGCTGCCAAACTCAGAACGTAGCTTCACGCTATTCTTCAAAATATATCAACGCTAACACCGGCAAAGTTACCGCACAAGTGCCTGAAGCGTACGAGTTAGGTTACGTGATGCTGGCCTTGACCGACGCTGCTAAAGCCGATACTACCGTGGTAAACCAACACAGTGCTTATTACAACGAAGTGATCGCCGCCTTTAGTAGCTTGAAGAACAGCAAAGGGGTACAACAACTGAACGCTGATATTGCCCGCGATCCTAAGATGATCAAAAATTACCTGGATGGCCTGTATGCCTTAAAAATGAATGGCAACCGCGTAGTGTTGAAGACCGACTACCGCATCGACCTGAATAAAGTTAACTTCAGCCGTTACGCACTTTTACTGCAAGACCTGTACAAACAAGCAAATTTCCACCAATTCTACATACAACACCAAGATCTTTACGCTCAAATGGTGCAAAAAGCTAACACTTTGTTCAGCTACAACGAAGCCAAAAAAGCCGTTGACGCCCATGCACAAGGTTACCAGATCGTGTTATCGCCACTGATCAACGGTTATGCCGGTACTTTGCAGATCAAAGGTCACCAATACAGCGAATGCATCGTGTTCCCTCGCATGGCTACCGATGGCCGTAGCTACGCCCTTAACCAGAATTACAGAAAAGCTAACTCTGCAGAGTAATACCCCCACCATAAGCGACTAACTAAACTATTATAAAGAACAAGGCCGCAACTCTATTAGGAGTGCGGCCTTTTGTATGTTATATACGCTCACTATTGTAAAGAAGAGTGCTTGCCATTTGGCTCACACGCCTCTACACAGTGGTATTATTGTTTGGTGAGAAGGTAGACGTCCTCATACTTGCCGTTCATATATTTCCTGCTCAATCGTAGGTCGTTCCCATTTTGTTTTACGGCGAAACTTCCACCTAAAATCAGGCTCCAGTCAAATTCAGCCGTCCAAACGCACGCATTCATAAATTCAATGCTATCACCTTTGATGGAGAATGTGCCGTTACAGATTCCCGGGTATTTCCCTTGATCACTTGTGCCGCTGAATTTGCCCGACGAAAAGTTGAGCTGCACGTTAGAGATGTTGCCATACGTGTCCAGTTTACGTTGGAAGGTACCCTTGTAGGTGGCATCGTCTAAAACCACGGGTTTGGCTGACTCCGAAGATTTTTTGCAGGAAGAACTGATCATGATGATCAATGGAAGGATAAGTAGGCGTCTCATAATAAGCGGGTTTGATATCAGAGACGTTCGATCACAACGGATCGCTACAGGCTAACCGATATTTTCTTCGGCCATACTGACCGTAGCGTTCAATCCGATAGCTCCACCCTTCAATATACGTGCGGTGATGCCGCCATGGCCACGCATGGCGTTATAGCCACCTGGTCCCATGATCTCTTCCATCCGGGAGCAGGGGTGGCACTCGCCGGTATATTCTAATAATACATCGCCCACCCAAAACTTGCGATCTTTTAGCGCCAGCAAGTTGATACCTTTCACCGCGATGTTGCGGCGTAGCATACCGGGCGTCAGGGTATTCAGCTGCATCACCGAACTTACCAGATCGATATGCTCTTGCTGAATGAGTGTCACTTGCCGTTTGCTGGTGGCCGAGCCCGAAAAATGGTCGCCTTGTAAGCCTTTCAAGGTGATAGCTTCCACATTGTCTACTGATAAGAGTGGGGCCTTACGTTTAGGGCGTACGCCTATCCAGGTCACCTTGCCTTGCTGCGGCATGGTGTTCATCAGTTTTTGCAAGGGCGAGTTAGGCGATAATTTCATCTTTATAAGTTTTATGCTACCAACTGGTCGAACAGCCTTTTCAAGGTCGTACCGGGTTCAGTGCTGAACCCGGGGTGTACCTTGGAGGTCTGTACCACCGTACTGCGCGTAGCCGTAAGCCACCTAAACCTGGAGGCAGCATCCAAACGGGCTATCGCACCGCCCTGGGGGCTGCCTATACAGATCTGCTCAAAGGCATACAAATTTTTTGCCAGTTCTTCCACGTCCAGCTGTTTACAGAAGATACGCAAGCGTTCTTCATCGATCGTGATCTGGCATTGCAGGTACTTGCCCTTAGGGCAGTACAGTATCACCCCAACGTTCAAGAATTCCTCGCGCTCTACCCTGGGTACCACGCGGATCACGGCGTACTCAAATAAGTGCTGCTCTGGCATTTTTGGCTTCGGTAATAAAAGTTTGCGATGCGTTGATACGGGTGGTCAGGAATTGGTAGTACACCTCGCGGCGCTCCTCGGCGCTATCCTCGGTAGAGTTGTCGCTGAGCCAATCGGTAGGGATCAAGTCCACCACCATGCGTATGCGTTCAGGTGTGAGTATGGCGCGGAATTCCTCGTCTACCTCATCAAGCTGTGAGGCCCACTGGAGTAGTACATGGTCCTTGATCTGCGCAAATGGGCGTTTGGCCTGCTCTTCCCAGTTATGCCACGAGTGATGAAAATACAAGGACGCACCGTGGTCGATCAGCCATAACTCCTTATGCCACATCAGCATATTGGTGTTGCGGGGTGTCCGGTCAACGTTGGTGAGCAGGCAGTCCAGCCACACGATCTGCGATGATAGCTTATCGTCCAGCCGCGTCACCACGGCATCATAGGTGATGGCGCCTGATAGGTAGTGCAGCGCCAGGTTAAGACCTGTGCTGGCTTTCAGCAGGTCCTGTATCTCTTCGTCAGGTTCGGTGCGGCCAAAGGCGGTATCTAAGTTGGCAAAAACTAGTTCAGGTACCCGCAAGCCCAGCATCCGGGCTATCTCGCAGCCGATCAGTTCGGCAATAAGGGCCTTTACGCCCTGGCCGGCGCCTCTGAATTTGAGCACGTACAGGAACTCGTCATCAGCCTCGGCAATGGCCGGCAGCGAGCCACCTTCGCGCAGCGGGGTCACATACCGGATGACGTTCACCGTGCGCAGTTGCGGCGGTTCAGGTGGTAATTTTTGCATGTCGGTCACGGTGTCAAAGATAACGGCAAAGTGTTACATTTTGTGTTACAAAAGCGGTTAGGCGGATAAGCTGCTTCACTTTTGCAGATAATTACAGCTTTTTACAGATTTTTCTTGGTTTTGACAGTACGCCTACCGCTCAAAAACGCCCGAAACTGTTACATTGATGAAACACTTGTAACAGGTACTTTGCGGCTTTCTTTGATACCGTGATCGGCTATTGATCACTAACAAAAAAGGGCAGCCATTCAAAACGGCCACCCTCCAATTGATGAAAAAAAGCTTTCGATATTATTTACCTGGGATCACTTTGCTTAGTGGCACCACGCTATTCAGGTATACCTCGATGTTGGTGTAACCACTGCCATTCTTGGCCATAGCCGTTGCATCGGCAGCGTTCTTCGGATTTAGGCCTGCTTTGATCTCGTAAGCGTCGGGCATGCCGTCGTTATCACTGTCCTTGTATGGGGTGCCTTTGTATTCAGGGTAGCCACCTACTTGGTCGGGGTGGGTAATGATGCCTTGTTTGTATGAATCGTCAGGCAGGCGGTGTTTGATGTACTCGCGGCCGATCTGGTTGGCTGTGCCTTCTACGTAGATCGGTTTGCCGGTACGCACTACAGTGGTAACGCGGGTATCTACAGCATCACGCTTAGGCAAGGTGGCGCCTGCATTGGCCAGTACATAATCATACGCCTGTTTGGTAGGGATGATGGTCACCTTATGCTTCATCGGGAACGGCTTATCGGCCTTGATGCTGTCGGTCAGTGCGCCTGCATCCTCACCCTCACCGATCTGTATGCCGCCATCCCAATTGTTCTTGGTCACGCGGTCGTTGCCTTCAACGATGTTACCACTGGCATACACCTTACCATAAACGTCATGGCGGCCTTTTTGCCGACTACCCTCCGGTTTCAAGATCCGGTGCTCGATCGGCCTACCTTTGGGTGTGATCGGTCCGGGTTTGTAGTAGTTATTGATGAAGGTGAAGTACGAGCGGTCGTCGCCACCGTCGGCGCTGCGGTTCCACCAGTTAAAGATCACGTTGTTAAAGAAATTGAAATCGCCGTACATACCGATGGATGGATTACGGGCGATATTGTTGGCCCACAGGTTACGGGCAAAGGTGCTGTTCAAGCCACCTATGGTGCTGCCAAAGGCATGGTTATAGGTGTCCAGCGCTTCCGAAAATATGGAGTTCTGGATGGTGATGTTCACGGTTGCCATCTTTTCCTGCTTGGCGCCGGCACGGTCATACACGTGGCGGTAAATGGACATGTTCTCATCCAATCCCCAGCTGGCCGACACGTGATCGATCATGATGTTGCCCACCGGGTTGCCACCCAAACCATCGTCGCGGCGGGCCACATCGGTAGCCCCACGGCGAAAACGCATGTAACGCACTACTACATCGTGGGTGTTGATCCAAACCGATTCGCCGGCTATACAAACTCCATCTCCCGGTGCTGTTTGCCCGGCAATGGTGATGTAAGGTGCCCTGATAATGATGGGGCTTTTCAGTTTAATGATACCCGCCACGTTGAACACGATGATACGCGCACCGCCTTGCTCGCAGGCCCAGCGGAGGGTACCCTCGCCGCGGTCGGCCAAACTGGTCACCACATATACTTTGCCGCCACGGCCACCAAAGGTATAAGCGCCGCCACCCTCGGCACCGGGGAAGGCTACGATCTTGGCTTGCGGCAGGTCCTCCGGCTTGTTGGCCCATGGCACGTATGGCTTGCCTTTCTTCTCGTCAACTTCAATGATGGGCAGGGCTTTTTTCCAGGCCTCATCACTCAGGCGTTCCTCAACGGCAAGTGCCGAATCGGCTTTGGCCTGTACGGCAGGAGGTATGGTAGGATATTGTGCTTTAGCGGTATTGAAGGTGCATATGCCGGCCAGTAAAGCCAGCGTGCCTAATGTCCGTTTACCCGGTAGGGAAGGTGCAGTAAATTTGCGTTTATCTTCAGTGCTCATAATACGGTGCGCCTAAGCGCATAAACTTTCAGGTTTTGTAAGTGGTGAATGGTATCACCAAATATCCTACAAGTGATCACTGGAACCCTGCCTGCTATTTGCAAGGTATTGTAGGATGTTGTCACTGGTGGTGTTTAGCGTGCTGAGATGTGTAAAAAATTTGTGAATAAAGGAGGTCTTGAATTTAACTATCGAGATCATCCAGGCATAATTAATCACGGGGTAAGGTCGTGAGCAACAATTTCAATAATACTTATCAAATATTAGCAGGGGCAATAAGTCTAGACTTTAGCTATCTTGTTCGGTGTATATAATAGCTAAGACCACATCACTTTATGGAAAACATAGGCAACAGACTCATATTATTAACTGCCGTCGTATTAAGTTTGGAGGTTATATTACGGATTTGTCTGTTGGTCCCAACGCTCAGCGACCGTTTCGACGCATACTTCGCGTATGGGTCACTAGGAACTGATTCCTTTATCTTGTATGTGATCCCATTATTGAATTTAGCGGCTCTCTTGTGCTATTTGATAGGTTCTATATTCTGGCCTGTTAATAAGCAGTTGCTTCTGCAAAGTTATATGTGTTCCATGTTCTATATCCTGTTCTTCCTAACGTCCTATGTACTATCAGATATGAATAAAATGCATCTGTCGTTTTAGAGCCAAAGGATTCAACAGAAGGAAAACTTGCTTTATGCCTAAATTTATTTCCATAGTGGCTTCTCACCTTGCATGAGGGATGCTGAAACAAGTTCAGCATGACCGGTTCGTTTGATGGGTGAACTTTTACACTCACCATCCCGTCATGCCGATGCCTATCGGCATCTCTCAGGACAAGTGAACGACCTTGCATTAGGTATGCTGAAACAAGTTTAGCATGATCGGTTCGTTTGATGGGTGAGCGTTTCACTCACTATCTCGTCATGCCGATGCCTATCGGCATCTCTCAGGACAAGTGAACGGCCGTGCAGGAGGGATGCTTGAATAGCATGACCGGGACTTTTCAGTATTTATAAGGACCTTTATCAATAGTTTTTCTGATGGCGGCCACTTCAACTACTCATGCAGAAGCACTACAATGGACTCATAGGTGCTATTGAAGCCATACCGTTTGTCGTAAAGATCAATTACCTTTGTGGCGATCATTTGGGCAACTAGCCCTAAGCATCTATGACCAATACCGAAACATTATACCAGGAGGCTGTCGAACTGCTTCAGCAACTGATCCGCACCCAGTCGTTCAGTAAAGAGGAAGACCAGACCGCGCTGATCCTGCAAGATTTTTTGAGCCGTCACCGTGTGCCTACGCACCGTAAGCTGAACAACCTGTGGGCCTATAATAAGCACTTTGATCCCAGCAAACCCACCATTTTGCTGAACTCGCACCATGATACGGTGAAGCCTAATTCGGGCTACACCCGTGACCCGTTCGATGCTGCGATCGTTGACGGTAAGCTTTACGGTTTGGGCAGTAATGACGCCGGTGGTTGTTTGGTGTCGCTCATCTCGGTGTTCCTGCACTTTTATGATCGTACCGACCTTAAATATAACTTTTGCCTGGCCACCACGGCCGAGGAAGAGATATCGGGCCGTAACGGGCTCGAACTGGTGATACCCGACCTGGGTAAACTGGAGTTCGCCATAGTAGGGGAGCCCACGCTGATGCAACTGGCCATTGCCGAACGTGGCCTAATGGTGCTGGATTGTACCGCTCATGGCAAGGCTGGCCACGCTGCCCGCGAGGAGGGGGAGAACGCCATTTATAAGGCCCTGGCCGATATCGAGTGGTTCCGCAACTACCGTTTCGCTAACGAGTCTGAACTTTTTGGTCCCATCAAAATGTCGGTCACCATCATCAATGCCGGTTCGCAGCATAATGTAGTGCCTGCGGCCTGTACCTTTACGGTAGATGTACGCGTGACCGATGCTTACCGCAACGAGGAAGTGCTGAACATTATTAAAGAGCAGGTAAGTTGCGATGTGGTGCCACGTTCGATCCGTTTAAAACCTTCTTCTATCGATAAGAACCATCCGATCGTGCAGGCGGGTATAGCCATGGGCCGCGAGACCTATGGGTCACCTACCACATCAGATCAGTCGCTGCTCGATATCCCGTCGCTCAAAATGGGCCCGGGCGATTCGGCACGGTCGCACACGGCCGATGAGTTCATTTACCTCGATGAGATACGCGAGGGCATAGCGCTGTACATCAAAATGCTCGAAAGCATCAACTAAATGGAGTTCGGCAAGTTACCTGCAAATGAACTGGGCAACGCTGAACTGAGCCTGCCGCCCGATGCACCGATCACGGCGCACACGCTGGCCGCTGCTAAAGGCAAAGAGCCGCTGCAGGTGTATGTAGGTTGCTCCAGTTGGACTCAAAAGGTGTGGAAGGGTAACATGTATCCGCCCAAGATCAAGGATGCCGACATGCTGACCGAGTATGCCCGCAACTTCAACATGATCGAGCTCAACACTACGCACTACCGCATGTATGATAGTGCGGCCATTAGCAAGTGGAAGGAGAAGGTAGCCGAAAACCCTGACTTTAAGTTTTGCCCCAAGGTGAACCAGCTGATCAGCCACATCAAACGCCTGAAAGGTGCCGATGAACTCACCACATCGTTCCTGGAAAGTATGTTATCTTTTGAGGAAAAGCTGGGGCCGATATTTTTGCAGATGAGCGATAACTATGCGCCTAAAAGCTTTGATGATTACAAGGCCTACCTGCAAAGCCTGCCACGCGATCTGCCCATTTACACCGAGCTTAGGCATAAGGACTGGTTTGGCGTTTCATCCAACTTCAATGCTGTTTTTGAGCTGATGCATCAACTGGGCATTGGCGCGGTGATCACTGATACGGTAGGGCGACGCGATGTGATCCATATGGCCCTGCCTACACCACACCTGTTCCTGCGTTTTGTGGGGAATGCCCTGCACGCCACCGATCATATCAGGATGGATGCCTGGATAGCGCGCATCAAGCAATGGACCGCCCAGGGGTTGCGTTCGGTATGGTTGGGTATGCATCAAAGCGATGAAATGGCCGCGCCCGTGCTGTGCGACTATTTTATCCAGCGCATCAATGAGGAACTGGGACTTAATGTTGCCCGGCCTACGCTGGCGCAGCCATTACCGGGCGGCTTATTTGCTTAGTGCAGCGCCCGGCGTTTCATTAAACCGCCTGTGGTATCATCAATGCTATGCTGAATGATGAACGCGGCCGGATCTACCTTTAAGACCCGCTCTTTCAAGGCCGGTACCTCTAAACGGGTCACCACCGTGAAAATGATATCCCGCGGGTCGTTCACCTGCCCGTCTTTACCATAACCGCTTTTACCGTTGTAAATGGTCACGCCACGGCCTAACTGCATAGTGATCACCTTGCGGATCACCTCGCTCTTGAGTGATATCACCGTGATGCCTGTATACTGTTCTATACCATTCAGGATGAGGTCCATGGTCTTGGTGGCGGCAATATAGGTCAGGATAGAATAGAGGGCCGATTCGATGCTGAGCAGAAAAGCTGCCGCACCAAAGATCAGTACATTGAAGATCAGCACCACATCGCTCACCTTCAGCAATTGCGCTTTTTTGCTGAGTAGTAGGGCAGCTATCTCGGTACCATCAAGCACCGCGCCTCCGCGCATGGCGAAGCCTATACCCACGCCAATGAAAAAGCCGCCAAATACCGCGGTAAGTAATTTATCGGGCGTAATGTCGGGGAAATTGATGAACGCCAGGCATAGCGATAGCCCGGTGATGCCAATGAGCGATTTAATGGCGAAATTGAGGCCCATCCGCTTGTAACCCAGGATCAAAAAAGGTATATTGAGCACAAAGATCAGGATGGCCAGCGGTACATCGGTGATGTTGGCCAGCAAGATGGAGATGCCGGTAACTCCTCCATCTATAAAGTGGCTCGATAACAGGAATCCTTTAAGCCCAAGGCAGGCCGAGAACATGCCTAGGATTATCAAAAGCCAATCGATCACTAATTTTTCTTTGGTTACTTTCATACGATAGATAGATGGTCAAACATCGGTTAACAGGCCAAATATGTACGATGTTGGCCTGGTGAGGTGGTAAGATAGAAAAAAAGGCGTAATTTTTGATGCAAATTTGAATATGGATACCAGGCAAAGAACGATATTGATCGCAGATGATGACAAGGCTATCGTTGACGCAATGAAAGCTATACTTGATCATTCGGGGTATGAGGTATTGTCGGTCACTGATGGTACATCGGTGATGCAGGCCGTAAAAGCACAGCCTGACCTGATCCTGCTGGATATTCAAATGCCCGGTCATGACGGCCTCATGGTGTGCAAACAGCTTAAACGCCAGGCCTCTACCAAAGACATACCGGTCATCATCGTATCGGCCAGTCTGGACATCCAAAGCAAGGCCGCCGATTGTGGTGCCGACGATCATTTGGCCAAGCCATTTGAGATGGAAGTGTTGCAGGAAAAGGTATCTAACCTGCTGCAACGCGTATTGTGATCATGCTTACGCTTGACAAATAGGTCAAGGTATTTGGCCGGTTATGCTGTTAACCCTCATTTAATTCATATCTTGCATCTTTATTGCAGAGATAGTGACCTTTAACGACCTTGATTTTAATGAACAGTTAGCCGAAGGCCTGCTGAGCATGGGGTACAAGACCCCGACCGCCATACAGCAAATGGCCATCCCGGTGATCATGGAGGGTAAGGATGTGATCGCCTGTGCCCAAACAGGTACCGGTAAAACCGCATCATACCTGCTGCCGGTATTGAATATGATCGGTGCGCACCCTAACCACCAGATCAAAGCCCTTATACTGGCACCCACCCGCGAACTTGCCCAACAAATAGACCAGCAGGTAGAAGGCCTGGCATACTTTACCGAGATCAGCTCCATGGCTGTTTTTGGTGGCGGCGATGGTATGGCCTATGCCCAGCAAAAGCGCGGCATCGATAACAAGGTGGATATTTTGATCGCTACCCCGGGTAGGCTGATCTCGTTCCTGGCGTCAGGCTCCTTGAAACTTAACCATTTAGAATATTTGGTGCTGGATGAGGCCGACCGCATGCTTGACATGGGTTTCCAGGAAGATATCATGCGTATCATCAGCTATTTGCCCGCCAAACGTCAAACGCTTCTCTTCTCGGCCACCATGCCGAGCCGCATCAGGCAACTGGCGCGTACCATATTGCACGAGCCTGAGCAGATCAACATCGCTATTTCGCAACCGGCCGTTGGTATCAAACAACAGATCTATAAAGTTCACGATGAGCAAAAGACCAAGCTGCTTTCGGGTATCCTGAAAAGCGGGGCCTTTACCAGCATCATCGTGTTCTCATCAACTAAAGACCGTGTTAAATCGCTTGATAAAGAGCTGCGCGGTTCAGGCATCAATGCTAAAGCTTTCCATTCCGACATTAAACAGGACGAGCGTGAGGACATCTTATTGGAGTTCAAGAACAGGCAACTGCCCGTGATCATTGGTACCGATGCGCTATCGCGCGGTATAGATGTGGAAGGTATAGACCTGGTGGTGAACTACGATGTGCCGCCCGACCCTGAGGACTACATACACCGGATAGGCCGTACCGCACGTGCTGCAACCACGGGTACCGCTATCACCTTTGTGAATCAGCGCGATATGCGCCGTTTCCAGAGCATACAGCAACTGATCGAACGCGAGATCGAGGAACTGACCCTGCCACCTGAATTGGGTGAAGCGCCGAAATTCAAGGAGGAGGCCAACAATCGTCCGCGTAACAGCAGGGGCGGGGGTAACCGTGGCAGAGGCGGCCGTAATAATGGTAAAGGCGGTAAGCGCCGTCCTAACAGCGGACCTAAACAGCAGTCGAGCAACGGTTAACTATTCTGTTACGTTCCATTTTTTAGCCCAGGCAGGATAGCGGTCGAGCACTTTTTGCGGGTTGTAGGTGTACCAGCCATAACCAGAGCGACGTTCGCGCGCTACCTCGGCCAGCGAGTACACGATCTTGCCGTCGCGGTTGCAAAATATCGGGCGGTGGGTCTGCAGTTCATAAAAGCGGGCCCAAATAGGAGGAGCGGCAGGGTCTTGCACTACCACGCGGTCCACTCGTGATACGGTATAGCGGCTGGTATCAGGCGCTGCCTGAACGGTCTTGACCCTGATGCCTTCGATCTTCGATTCATTGAACCAGTTCACGGCGTTCTTCACTGCATTGACCACTCTTGCAGATGGCTGATCGATATCCATGAGTAGCTGCACGATGCCAGCGCTCTCGGCGTTACAGATCGATGGCATCTCGTAGGCACGCGCCCAGTCAGGCTGTAGCGTCACTTCATCGTGCTGCTGGCACCAGGCGGTCACCTCACCAAAATCATTGATCTGGCTATTCAGGATGCACTCCAAGCCCTTGTCGTACGCTTTGCTCACCCGGTCGCGCAGGGCACCGTTCACGAACCCATAGCGGGTGCGGTCGTCTCTTATATCTTTTAGCGTATTCATGATGCCCACGTAGGCATCATCATTAAAGGTGATGTGTCTGCTATAGCCTTTTTGTAAAGGGAAATACTGCGGCCAGCCACCGTTGCCGTACTGAGCGTCCAGTATAAAGTTGATGCCCTTGATGGCTCCATCCGCATATTTCTGATCTTGCGTAGCCTCGTATATCTGGGCCAGGCCGGTAACGTGGGTGTAGCTGGTGCCGTTATCGAAGGTGGTGTTCAGGTTGCTTTTATCGTTGTTGATGCTATCCTTTTGGACAGGGGTAAGGATGGCCATGATGTCGTAGTTCTTTGCCCAGCCACCGTTGTTCTTTTGAAAGAGCAGGATATTGTCGCCGATCTCGCGCAATTGGGTAGGTTTGTATTTGGGTTGGTCCTTTTTAGGGCCGATCACGTTATGATCGTCCTTGATCCCATACCAGTGGCCGGCATTGCTGGCGAACATGCGCACATCTATCTTCACCGCGCGCTGAGCCAATACCTGTCCGCTGATACCCAATAGTATCATCGATGTCCAAAAGTGCTTCATTATAGTTTAGTTAACTAAATGTACGCAAATAGTTAACCAAAAAACAAGAATACTTAAGATAGCCAATCAGCTTTATCGGGGAACATCCGGAAATATTTGAAATGATGGAGGTCTTCAAAGATCTCGAGCTTGGGACGGTACACTTCATCACCTCTAACCATCCTATCTACTGTAACGAATTTCTTGGCGAAACCTTCTTCTTTGACAATATACAGTGTGACAGTAGATCCTTGATAACCCGTATAACATAACGCTAAAACCTTAAGTCCGATTGATCTTTCACTTGTATGGTGTGAGGCAAAAAGGATGTCAAATCTATTCGTATAGGCGTTAAGATCTTGTAAGAACATCTCCTCTAACTTGATCTTCTTTTTTATGTTCAATACATACCATGGATCTTCTACGAACAGAACAGGTGGGTTAGTTAACAAGTAATCTTCGATCACCTGATGATCAACGCCTGCAATGTCTATTTGTATCAGATCTTTCTCTACGTCTTCAATATATCCTATCGTAATACCGCCTTCCGCAAAAAGAAAATATCCATTCTCGAGTTGCACGTTGATCTCAAGATCGTTCAAGGCTTTTGAATTATCATCACCTCCTGAGTTGAGAGACCGCGTCAATTTTTGAATAATGCGAACGCGATCTTTATATGGCTTTAGCTGTCCGTATAAATGTCCCATACTCGCGTCGCCTACCTGCAAAAGAGTTGATCCAATATATTCACCTTTGAAAAAGACCTGAGCGTTCATTTAATGAATATATATAATTTGGGGGGCGCAACAACATACCGTTTTTTGTAACAACAGCGTGACCTGCACCCGCCGCTTCTATTGATTATATTAGCTTAATGAAACTCAAACTAAACTATTTGACCTATGTACCTGCCGTAGCCCTGCTATTGGCAACAGGAACGGTGCATGCCCAGAATTCGGTGATCGATCAGATCGTGAAGGAGGGTAACGAGAACTCGCAGCTCGAAAAGCTTGCGCACGAATTGCTCGATGGCATCGGCCCCCGCCTGGTGGGTACGCCGCAAATGCTTAAAGCCAACGAATGGGCGCTTGCCAAGTACAAGAACTGGGGCATCTCTGCCCGTAACGAAAAGTGGGGTGAGTGGCGCGGATGGGAGCGTGGCATATCGCATATCGATATGGTATACCCACGCGTTAAGTCATTAGAGGCCACCCAACTGGCCTGGAGCCCCGGTATGGGTAATCAAACCGTTACTGCCGAGCTGGTGATCCTGCCCGAGGTGGCCGATTCAGTAGCTTTTAAAGCATGGTTGCCTAAGGTAAAAGGTAAGTTTGTAATGATATCGATGGCGCAGCCTACTGGCCGGCCCGACTATAACTGGCAGGAATATGCCACCAAAGAAGAGTTTGAGAAGATGAAGGCCGCGCGTACAGCGCAGACCACAGCCTGGCAACAGCGGATCAAGAACACTGGCTACACGGCTAAGACCTTGCCGGTGGCGTTGGAGGAAGCCGGAGCCGCTGCGGTGATCATCAATAACTGGTCGGCAGGATTTGGGGTGGATAAGATATTTGGTGCTAACACTAAAAAAGTGCCTACGATCGATATCGCACTGGAAGATTACGGTTTATTGTACCGTTTGACCGAAAGCGGCATGAAGCCAAAGATCAGCATACATACCGAATCGAAAGAATTGGGTGTGGTGCCTACCTACAACACCATCGCTGAGGTGAAAGGTTCGAGCAAAGCTAATGAGTATGTGATGCTATCGGCCCATTTTGACTCATGGGATGGCGGTACAGGCGCTACCGATAACGGTACCGGCACGTTAACCATGATGGAGGCTATGCGCATTCTTAAAAAGGTGTATCCAAAACCTAAGCGCACTATTTTAGTTGGCCATTGGGGTAGCGAGGAGCAGGGCCTGAACGGTTCACGCGCCTTTGTGGAGGACCATCCCGAGATCGTGAAGAATTTACAAGCACTTTTTAACCAGGATAACGGTACCGGTAGGGTAGTGAACCTTTCAGGCCAAGGCTATGCCAAGGCTGGCGAGTACCTGACCCGCTGGTTGAACGCGGCGCCATCATACCTGCGCGACTCGGTGAAGACCAGCTTCCCGGGTGCACCGGGCGGTGGCGGATCTGACTTTGCCTCATTTGTGGCAGTAGGCGCTCCGGGTTTTTCGTTAAGCTCGCTAAGTTGGAGCTATGGTAACTATACCTGGCATACCAACCGCGATACCTACGACAAGATAGTGTTCGACGAGGTTCGCCGTAACGCCATACTGACCGCCATCATGATCTACATGGCCAGCGAGGATCCTGAGCACACCTCCACCGAAAGGGCGCCACTGGGCAACAACCCACGTACCGGCCAACCCATGAAATGGCCAGAGCAAACCAAAGCTACCCGCCGTGGTGGTTTGGATAAGTAAGATCTGATGATCGATATATTGACCAGCCCGTGCAACGATGAGTTGCACGGGCTGGTTTTGTTTAAAAGCTAATATATCCAACCCATCATGCCGGCATTTCGGCATCTCACGGATAGAGTTAACCAGCAGGTGGGTGATCGGTCTGCTTCGCATGAGGGGTGCCGAAATTCTTCGACATGACCGGGATGTTCACCTAAAACAAAAAAGCCGCCCAATTACAGGGCGGCTTTGTGCTTGTCAGATCGTGCTTGCTTATTTTTTAGTATCCAGCGCTTCGGCAATGCGATCGCTCAGATCTTGTAAGTGATAGCTGCTCATAGAGTCAGTAACGTTCGAGTTCTTGATCAGCGCGGCTATCGAGCGTAGTTGTGCTTTGGCTACCGATATAGCATCCGTTTGCTCTAATTCACGTTGAACGGCACCGCCACGGCCACCAAACACTACTTGGGTTGCAGCGGCGTTGGCAGGGGCGGGCTTCACCATAGCGATCAGCTTATCAACATAAAGCTTTTGCAGGTTGCGGCGGTATACATCAATGGCCTGGTTGCTTTTCACCTCACGGAAGATGTTGCCTTGCATATCGTTCATCAGGTCGGTCACCTTGTAGGCCTTAGCACCTTCGCTGGCCTCAAAGGCGATAAGCTTATTAAAGGTACGTGCACTCACCAAACGCGATAATACGGCATCCTGGCGGGTGTAAACCACTTGCAATGGGTTAGCGCCGATGTTGCTTAACACGGTACGGTCCAGCATCCAGGTAGGGGTGGTAAATAGTTGCTTATCCAGGAAAGCCATGGCCTCGCGCTGGGTGGCGGCCGGTGTGTATTCATAAACCGGGCCGGCTTGATCGCTGGTCTTAGGGTTCTCATATATACCGCCAATGTTCTTGCTTACATGGCCCATGTAACGGCCAAATTGAGTGGTCAGCTGGTTGTACATGTTCTCCAGGTCATCGTAACCTTCGGCGGTCTCTTTGGTCCACTCAGGTAATTTTACCACGATGCGTTGCAGGTTCTTGATGCCGTATGTGCTGGCCACCATGGCATTGTCGCTCAGATCTTCGTTTTGCGAGTGAGGGTCATCAGGGTTGGTCTCGGTGCCGAACCACAAGCGGCGGTTCTTGGCACTTTCGATGGTCATCTTATTTAACGTCTCTTTCTCGGCATCAGGTCCTTTGTCGCCCAGGTATTTGTAACCCCATTCAATGGCCCATTTATCATAGTCGCCGATACGTGGGTACAAGCCTTTAGCGGTAATGTTATCCTCAGGTTGAGCCACATAGTTAAAGCGCGCGTAGTCCATGATGGATGGGGTGTGACCATTGGCCTCGACCCATGCCTTGTCGCGAAGTTTTTCGACAGGTACGGTAGAGCTTGAACCGTAGTTGTGGCGCAGACCAAGAGTGTGGCCCACCTCGTGCGATGATACGAAACGGATCAGATCGCCCATCAATTTATCATCAAAGGTCATTTTGCGGGACCGAGGGTCAACTGCCGCAGTTTGGATCATATACCAATCATGTACCAGTTTCATTACGTTGTGGTACCAGTTGATATGTGTCTCCAATATCTCGCCGCTGCGAGGGTCAGAGATGTGCGGACCACTGGCATTTTCCGTTTCAGATGGTTTGTAAACGATCACCGAGTGGCTGGCATCATCCAAACTCCAGGTACTATCCTGCTTGGCGGTAGGGGCCACCTTAGCCACTATGGCGTTCTTAAAGCCAGCCTTTTCAAACGCCTTTTGCCAATCGTTAACACCGGCGATCAGGTACGGGATCCATTTTTGAGGAGTGGTAGGGTCGATGTAGTAAACGATCTGCTTTTTTGGCTCTACCAGGTCGCCGCGTTTGTACTTGGCCATATCCTCGGGTTTTGGTTCCAGGCGCCAGCGTGCGATCAGCTGTACATCCTTTACGCCCTGAGGGTTCAGGTCAAAGTCGGTATAGTTGCTGGTGAAGTAGCCTACACGCGGATCAAAATAACGACCCTTCATCGGCACTTTAGGTAACATCAGCAACGAGGTGTTCAGTTCCACGGTCACCGAGCCATTGGCCGCGCTGGCACCGCCTGCGGTAGGTACCGGTGCAGTCGTACGACCGAAAGGCGATGCTGCTGCCAGTAGACCATACGTCTTCACGGTGCTGATCTCCACATTGTTCGAAAAGCTGCGAACATTCTCTATATAGCTGCGGTCGGCGATCTGTGTGCCCAGCCTGATGCGCTGTTTCAACTGCGGAGAGCTGAAGAAGAAGATCTCGTTATCGCTGTTGATGTAATCGGTCATGTCGATCACCGAACCTTTCGAATCAGGTGAGTAAGCGGCGATGTTGAACGCCGCGGCAATAGCCTGTATGTTGGAGCGCTGCACTGAACGGTACATGGCTTTGGTGCTATCAGGGCTGTACACGCGGTATGATACCTTGCGCAAAAAGATGCGGTTGCTTGGCCCTTTCTCAAAACGGATCACGGTGCTGCCGATCTGGTCGCCGGCATAGCCGTCCGCTGCGCGTACCTCGGCACCAGCGCGTGATATACGCGCCACTACCAATATATCACGGTTAAGGATACTGTCGCCGATCTCAAAGTAATATTTGTCGTCGATCTTGTGGGTCTTGAAAAGTCCTTTGCGGGTCACCGCCTTTTCGGTAATCACACTTTTGTAAGGCTTGGGTTGCGCACGTTGCTGAGCGGCACCGGCAAAGCCACCGGGTATAGCCGTGCGGCGTGCAGTACTGTCGGGACGGGTTTGCGCAATACTGCCCGCAGCCACGGCCGTAAATGCCAGGGTGAGTAATAGTTTGTTCATTAATTAAGTTAGCTATGTGAACTTTAAAGATATGCCGATCGCCTGACAAGCTGAAGCTATAGCGTCTTTGTTACAGAACTTAATTTGGAGTTGACCGTGCACGCGATGGCTTGACAGATATTTGTATATTGTGGCGTGTTACTCACCGAAGACCTGTTGCATTACGTATGGAAATTCAAGCTGTTCGACCGGACAGATCTGCGCACCACCGCGGGCGAACCGATCGAGATCCTGAACGCGGGTATCCATAACTTCAATTCAGGTCCTGATTTTCAAAATGCCCGGTTGAAGATAGGCGATACGGTTTGGGCGGGTAATGTGGAGATCCATACCTCGCCGGGCGACTGGCTGAAACATGGACATGATACCGATGATGCCTACAATAACGTGATCCTGCATGTGGTGCATCAGGGAGATCACCCTATCGTAACAGCAGCGGGCCGGGTATTACCTGCCTTGGAACTGCAGGGCCGTATACCTGAAGATCTGTATCTGCGCTACCATCAACTTATTTATGGGTTGAAGAGGACCATTCCCTGCGAAAGCGCTATCGGCACAGTAAGCGAGATGACCCTGCATAACTGGCTTACCCGCATGACGATAGAACGCTTGCAGGACAAGGCCGCAGCAGTGATCCGTACGCTTGAGGTGAACAGAGGCAACTGGGAGGAGACCTTCTACCAGCATCTTGCCGCTAACTTTGGCTTTAAGATCAATGCACTGCCGTTCGAGTTGTTGGCCCGGTCGTTACCGCAAACCATATTGGCCAAGCACAAGAACAATGGTTTGCAGGTAGAAGCCCTGATCTTTGGCCAGGCGGGTATGCTGACCGATGACCTAACGGAAGAGTATCCGGTACGATTACGCACGGAGTATGCTTTCCTCCAAAAGAAATATAGCCTGCGACCGATCGAGCAGCACTTATGGAAGTTCATGCGCTTGCGCCCGTCCAATTTCCCGACCATCAGGCTGGCACAGTTCGCGGCACTTACCGTGGCATCCAGTCATTTGTTCTCTAAAGTGTTAGAGACCAGCAGTGTTGCCGAATTGCGCAAACTTTTTAGTAATATTGTTGTAAATGATTATTGGAAAGATCATTACAGGTTCGGGAAGGAAAGCAAACCATCTTCAAAGAACCTGGGCGGTTCATCTGTTGATCTTTTGTTGCTGAATACCGTTGCTGTATGTTTGTTCGCTTACGGTGATCATTTGAAGCTTGAAAAGTATGTTGACCAGGCTTTGAAGCTGCTTGAGAATCTGCCGCTCGAGCACAACAACATCGTGAACGACTTTAAGGCAATGGGAGTTAAAGCTAACAATGCATTTGCATCGCAGGCGCTGATCCAGTTAAAGAACAAGTACTGCGATCATAAAAAGTGTTTGAATTGTGGGATCGGGAATCAGATATTAAATACCAACAGATCATGATACAGCGGATATTGACCTTTTTTGAGCGCTACTCCTTTGGAGTATGCACTTATCTCGGCGAGCGCTTCAACGTTTCCATTGCCAAGATACGCCTGTTCTTTATCTACTCGTCGTTCCTGGCGGTAGGTTTCCCTTTGGCTTTCTATTTTTTTGCCGGCATAGTGCTTGATGTGCGCAACTACATCAAACGTATGCACGCCCGGGTAATGGATTGGTGATCTTGCCATTTAGCTGGCCATTGCTAAACCCAGATCATCTAACATCACATCAAGGTCGCCTCTCCTGGTCAGGTTATGACCTTTTTTCCTGATGCAATAGGTGATGTTTTCCTCGCCTTGCTCCACCGCGATCATAACCACCGGTATATCACGTGTCTGGTTCATGGTGCTCAATGCCCGTGATACCACTGCACTATCCATAGATGACAGTTCTGCATCCAGCAAAATAATGTCGGGCTCGCACCGTGTGATCTCTGTGAATACTTTATATGAGCGGTGCAGCGGACATACCTCATACCCTCTGAAACCCAGCAGCAGTGATAAACGGTTCAGTTCTATCACGTCCTCTTCAATGATCATGATCTTCTTCTTCATCTCGGCAATTGGTTGGTAGAGTTATATATGCGCTTTAGTGCGTCAGCAAGTACTCTTTAAACTAAGAAAGAGTTCCTGCATTCTACAAAAACTCTTTCCGCTTACATAGGGTAGATGATATATTGATCAGGCAGCTTGTTTAACTACCTGTTGTATGCTCTGTTTTTTAACCTGAGCGGTACGGTATGCTTGCAGATCTTGCTGCAACATTTTCTTCAATTCTATATCGATGGTCTTTAACAGTAATTCGGTGGTATTGGTTGCTTTCATGGTAGTTCAGTTATTTAGTTGTTATAACTTATACCAATTGCGTGCCATTGTCTTAACTAAGTAAGAAAACGGCTCAGTAGCGCCTGTGAGTGGTGATAAATGTATCGTTTATGATACAAAGGATGTTGGACGTGTATCGAAAGTAAGGACGATCGGTGGGTGCGGAGGTCAGTTCTGCTTGGTCAGGTCGTTCACCTTGTTCACCAGTTCATCGAGGTCGAATGGTTTTGGGATCACTGCCTCACAGCCAAAAGCCGGGTAATCCACGTCGCGGTTAATGTAAGCTGAGAAGATGATCACGGGAATGTTGCTCAATTTTTCGTCGGCTTTAAGCTGTTTACATATATCGCCGCCGTTGCCGTCCTGCAACAGATAATCGAGTATCACCAGGTCGGGGTGATATTCATGAGCTACTTCTAAAATGTTCTGACTTGTTGAGGTGGTGTGTACCTCAAAGTTCTCGTACGAAAGCACTTCGTTCACCACTTCCAGGATATCCTGGTTATCATCCAGCACTAAAATGCGTTTCGACATCTTGATCAATTAGGTTCGTTGCCATAAAGCCGAGCTTTTTGGCGGTGTAAAGGTAGGTATACGCTTTGGTGTGCCGAAATTTTCGCGCTAACTTTATGTAACCGCAGTGTAACTTGTAATTACATAACTGTCATGAATGTATAGCCTGAGGCCTACCATCCAATTTTTGGCGATAATTTTATAACTGGTGCGATGTGTTTATCAATGCTTTGACAGCAACTCTGAGGTGATATTGATGCTCAGAGCCACGATAGCCGTATTGAACACGAACGCGATCAAACTGTGCATCCACACCAGCCTGCGCATACGTGGACTGGTGGTAGCCACATCAGACACCTGGAACGCTACGCCAAGATTGAACGAAAAATATACCAGGTCCATGTAGTCCGGTTCGCATTCTTCGGGAAAGCGCAAACCGCCGGCATTTACTTTCTTGCCGTTATCGTCGCGGGTGTCGTAAAAAACGTGGGCATAACGCAGCGTGAATGCCGTATGCACCAGCCACCACGAAGTGATCACCGAGCCAATGGTCATGCACACGTGAAAGGTGACCTGGGATGGGCTGGCGTTCTCAGGCGATCGCATTAAAAAGAATATCGATAGCAGGCTGATCAGCGTGCCGCCCACCACAAAAAGGAATATGAACGTCCGGCTGGAATCTTGGATCGAAGCATAATGCCTTACATCACGTGGGTGCGCGCTCAGTATCGTGATCCACTCTGGGATGATCAGCGATATGGCAAAGCATATCCAGGTCATTAAAATGGCTTCGGTACCAGGGAGCAGGCTCGAGAAGGTATAGCCTGCTATAACGCCCACCACAAGCGCCAGGATCAGGCGGTGATGTGCGTCGAAACGGAATGGTGCTTTACGGGTATTGTTCGGGGTAGCTGACATGGTGTATCTGGCATAAATATACTGAACCCCAAATTGTTTTAGTCTTCCTCGTCAACAATATGAGCAACGCGACCGATCTGCCCGTCCTCCAACCGCACTTTGATGCCACGTGAATGGTAAGCAGCACTGGTGAGCAGGTTCTTGACCACACCACGGGTCAGCGTACCGCTGCGCTGATCTTTCTTTAATATGATGTCTACCTCCAAACCGGGGTAAATATCTTTACGATTCTGTCCGTTCACTTCGGTTATTAGTTACTGGGTTATTGAGTTGTTCGAGAAAGGGATCAGCTTACTAATTGTTGAACGGCCTGTGCCGTCTTGCTGAAATTGAAGCTATCTACCAACTTGCTCATTGCCGCACCGATCTGCTCGTTCTGTAAGTTGCCAATGCTGCCCTCATGCGTGTGGTTAACGGTCTTGTCGGGGTTAAAGTTGCCTTGCTCAATGTCCATGCCTACTTGTTTGTATGCATCTCGGAAAGGTGTACCATTTAACACCATGTTGTTCACCACCTCCACGCTGAAGAGGTAGGCGTACTTGGGGTCTTCCAAAATGTTGGCTTTCACTTCAACGTTCTGCAACATAAAGTTGGCCATATGCAGGCAGCTCTTTAATTCCGCAAAAGCTGGGAAAAGCAATTCTTTAAGTAATTGCATCTCGCGGTGATAGCCCGACGGCAGGTTGGTGGTCATCATGGCTACATCGGTCGGTAGGGCCTGCAGGCGGTTGCACTTGCCACGCATGATCTCCCAAACATCGGGGTTCTTTTTATGCGGCATGATGCTGCTGCCGGTGGTGAGGCTATCCGGATAGCTCACGAACGAAAAGTTCTGGCTCAAGTACAGTGTTTGGTCCATAGCCATACGGCCAAGCGTGGCAGCCACCGAGCTCAAGGCCTGGGCAATGATGCGTTCGGTCTTACCGCGGCCCATTTGCGCGTACACTACGTTATAGTTCAGGCTTTCGAAGCCTAATAGTTGTGTGGTGAGGGTACGGTTCAACGGGAACGAAGAACCATAACCCGCTGCCGAACCCAGCGGATTCTTGTTGGTGATCTTGTAGGCGGCAAGCACTAATTCCAGGTCATCGACCAGGCTTTCGGCATACGCACCGAACCAAAGGCCGAATGATGACGGCATAGCCACCTGTAAATGGGTATAGCCGGGTAAAAGCACATCTTTATAACGATCGCTTAATTGAATAAGTTGGTCAAAAAGCTGTTTAACCTCTTCCACCACCACTTGCAATTCATGGCGGAAAAAGAGCTTAAGATCCACCAACACCTGATCATTACGTGAGCGGCCACTGTGGGTCTTTTTGCCGGCCTCGCCAATGCGGCGGGTAAGCAATAGTTCTATCTGCGAGTGTACATCCTCCACACCTTCCTCGATCTTGAAGTCGCCTGCCTGTATCTCCTGGTAGATCTTTTTCAACTCGGCTTGCACCAGTTCAAGGTCATCAGTGCTCATTAGCCCTATGCTTTGCAGCATTTGGGTATGGGCCAAAGATCCCAATACATCAAAAGCGGCCATTTGCTCATCAAATTCGCGGTCGCGACCTACGGTGAATTGCTCCACTAACTGATCAACATTGGTAGTTTTTTGCCACAGCTTGCTCATGCTGCAAAAGTGTGAAATTTTGAGAAGATGTGTGTAATTAAAATAAGGAGCGCGAACTCGGCTCATCGCCTCAGTCGTGCTCGATCTTTGAATGCTTGTGCGTATCCTTCATGAACAGGTAAATAAGCAACGATACCGCTATGCATACGGTAACGTACCAGTTGAACCATGCCGCATGTCCTGCTTTTTTGAACCACAGCGCAATGTACTCGGCAGTACCGCCGAACAGCGATACCGCTATAGCATAAGGGAAGCCAACGCCGAGGGCCCGCACCTCGGTCGGAAAAAGTTCGGCCTTCACCACCGCGTTGATCGAGGTGTAGCCGCTCACGATCACCAACGCGATCATGATCAGTAGCACGGCCATCCATTGGTCATGCGTGTTGGCCAGAATGGTCATCAATGGTACGGTGCAAAGCGAGCCAAGTACACCAAAACCTATCAACAGCGGCTTGCGGCCTATGCGGTCACTTATCGCGCCAAATAATGGTTGCAGCAGCATGAAGGCCAATAGGGTGATCGTAGATATAGTAGTTGCCCCGGCCTTAGTAAATCCGCAGGTGATCACCAAAAACTTTTGCATATAAGTGGTAAAGGTGTAAAAGGCCACAGTTCCACCCAGTGTAAGGCCGATCACAGTAGCCACCGCCCGCGGGTGCTGCATCAGCGCTTTCAAGGTGCCGCGTAAGGGTTCATGCTGAGCTTTCACTTCCACGGCCGATTCATGCAAACTGCGGCGCAGGTACATCACCGTGATCGCCAGTATGGCTCCAATGCCAAAAGGAATGCGCCATCCCCAGCTGTGTAATTGCTCATCGGTAAGGATGAAGCGTTGCAGGCATACCAATACGCCAAGAGCCAGCAGCTGGCCCATGATCAGGGTAACGTATTGAAAGCTGGAGTAAAAGCCACGGCTTTTGCGGGTGGCCATTTCGCTCAGGTATGTGGCGCTGGTGCCATATTCGCCGCCCACGCTGAGCCCTTGTATCACGCGGGCCAGCACCAGTAATAGTGGGGCAGCTATACCTATACGGTCATGCCCTGGAGTGAACGTGATGATCAGCGACCCTAAACTCATCAGTAATATGGAAACGGTGAGCGCCTTTTTGCGGCCGTGCTTATCGGCGTAGGCGCCCATTACCCAGCCACCTACCGGGCGCATCAAAAAACCAATGGCAAATATGCCTGCGGTATCCAGCAGTTGGGCGGTAGCATCTCCCTTGGGGAAGAAGGCAGCCGAGAAGTAAAGCGAGAAAGCCGAGTAAACGTACCAGTCGTACCATTCGACCAGGTTGCCCAATGACCCGCCAATGATCGATCTTACCCGGTCAATTACCGAGAGTTGTGTGATGTTATGCTGCGCCATGGGTGACCTGATATAAGCAAACATAGCAAATTAAGCTACATCTGCCACAGGTGAGGCGAATGAGCGCGAAGTTGGATCCTTTAGAAGGTCTCGGGCAGATCGGCGGGATGGTCGTGAAGTTCGGTATTGCGAACGATGTGATGGATCATGTCGTCAAGATCCATTACCACGCGCTCCATCATCCCTAATAATTCAGCGTTGCATCCGGTCTCTTCTAACTTGAGCAGGTTCATTAATCCTAATATGGATGCTACAGGTTTACGCAATTCGTGCGATTGCATGTGCGCTATCTTACGTAAGGCTTCGTTCTGTCGGAGGATCTTTTCTTCAGCAAGTTTACGTTCAGTAATATCAGTGCTGTTAAAGGACACGCCAAAAATATAGCCCGTGGCGTCATAGGTGGGGTTGTATGACAACTTTGCCCAGCGCGATTCGAGTCCCTGGATGTTGATACTCCGTTCGAACTGGATGCTTTCGCCTTGTAAGGCTTTTTGTACGTTGTCTACAAAATCGGTGCGGTAGTCGGGGTGGATGAAATCTGTTGCGGGTTCTCCGGGGGTGATGGATCGGCCGAAGATGCTTTTGGCTATATCGTTATAGGTCTTGTTAAAGGTGATGATCTCGAGGTTGCGGCCAACCAGTAGATGACTTGACTTTGAGCTCTCGAAAAATGACCTCAATTTATTTTCTGCGTTCTTGACCTCGGAATACTGTTCTCTCAGTACGCCCATACTCAGTTCGAACTCCACCATAGTTATGGCCTGGTGCGACAAGAGTTCAAGCATTCGGCGGCGGCGTGCTGATAATGGTTTTGCCTCCTGGCCAAGCACGTACAAGCTCCCGATGTTCTGCCCGTCATGAGTGATCAGTGGTACACCAGCATAAAACCTTACTTGCGGTTCTTGCTTTACCAATGGATGGTCATGGAGTTGCGGGTGTGCCGACAGATCCTCGATCACCAACACCTGGTCACGAGTGATCGGCATATCCCAAAAGGTCTGTTCTACATTAAGCGTGTCTGCTAAAAAGCCGTATTTGAAATGGTAACGCAGCTGACCTTCATGCCAGAACACCATAAACGCTGCCGAGGTCTGGCAGGCCTCTGAGGCTAAGGTCACTATATTCTGTAACTCGCTCTCCCGACTGACATCAAGGTCAAGGAACCTTTCCATCGAGCGTATCTTATATACATCGTTAAAGAGCATTTAGGTCGTGTGTCATTTGTTGATCGGCAATTGGTTCTACGTTAAATTTAGGTAAAGGTTGTGAGGGTTCTCAAAGTACGCTAAATTTTACTCACAAACAAAAGTTGTGAGAACGGGAGAGATAGACCTCGTAGGCGATGTATATCGCTTTAAAAGCTGGTGGTGATCATCAGTTGCAGTACATTGGTCTTTACATTCGCTTCATCAGTGCGCTGTAGCCAGTACATATACCCGATCTCGGTATCGATCTTCTTGCTCCAGCGGTAACCCAATGACACAAAGGCGCGGTTCTGGTCGAACGTGCTGTTGTTCACCTGCTTCTTTCCCTGTAGGTTCAAAAATATCTCGTCCTGAACACCGGCGTACATGCCTTTGGTAAAAGCACTGTCGGCAATGAGCGGTATCTGTGCGCTCAGAAAAGCGCGGCCGCGTTGAGCAAAGTGAATGGTCTGCTCGTCGAGCCAACGTTGTTCCAGGCGGGCCCTGAACATCATCTCGGTACGTCTGATCTTGAAGTTGAACAGGTATTGTTCAAATATGCGGTTCTCATAACTGCGGTCGTACACACCGTCCATTAACTCCTGATCATACTTGTAGGCATAACCTAACGCTGCCGAGTGTTTCTTATTAAAGTTGTAGCTAATGCCGGTGCGCAACAATACGGTGGTCAGGTAGTCATAACGGTCGGCGCTGCGAAGCTGTACATCGGTCAGCAGGTCAAAGTGCTGGTCGAGTTGCTGCTTATGATTAATGAAAAGCCAGCCCTGGTTCTGCACCGATTGGCCGAACGCACAGTAACTAACGGTCAGTAGCAGGAAGGCGAAAAGTGTGTGTCGCAAATCGGTGTTGTTCGTGTTGATGATTAAACTTATGTACCAGGTATTTGTTGACCTTTACTGAACATTAAACTACAACATATGCAGCTACCCAAAATAGGCTGGGCGGGTTTAGGTAATATGGGCACGCCCATGGTGAACAACCTGCTGAAGGCCAATTACCCGGTACAGGTGTACAACCGTACCCGTGATAAGGAACAAGACGTACTTAGCAACGGAGCAACCTCAGCGCCTGGATTACGCGAACTGGCTCAGGAGAACGAGATCATTTTTGTCATGGTGTCTGACGATGCCGCCGCTAAAGAGATCTTTACTTCGGGCGACGGACTTTTGTCGGGCGAGGTGCAAGGCAAACTATTTATCAATGTAAGCACCGTGGGTGCCGATACTTCACGGTCATTGGAAGCCGAATGCCAGAAACATGGAGCATCTTTTTTGGAGACCCCCGTATCAGGCAGCGTTAAACCGGCGCAGGATGGCACCCTTATCATGTTGGTAGGTGGCAGTGCCGATGATCTTGAACGTGCCAAACCACTGCTTGATGTGCTGGGAAAGATGTCGGTACACTTAGGCGAGGTGGGTAAGGCCGCAGTCGCGAAGCTATCTATCAACTATTTTTTGGCGGCCAACCTGCAGGCCCTGGCCGAAACGGTGGTATTTGCAACCGGCAATGGAGTAAAGGCCGAAGATATGCTGAATATCGTCAACGAAGGTGCGGTGGGCAGCGGCATTACCAAGCTGAAGACAACCAATATATTAAAAGAAGAGTTCCCGGCAGCGTTCGCCTTAAAGCACATCGTTAAGGATCTGCGCCTGGCGCGTGAGGAAGGGCTGGATCAGCCACTAAGCGCCCCTTTGTTCAACACTTATCAAGCTGCCATGAACGATGGATTGGGCGAGGAAGATCTGATGGCCGTTTACAAGCACCTCAAAAAAGGTTAACGAGCTAAATTAAAAACCGAAAAGGCGGAATGTGATCACATTCCGCCTTTTCGGTTATATCGAGGTCTAACAGCTCGATCTGCATGAAATTTCTACTTTAAGATCTTTTTGGCAATGGTACCCTTGCCGTCGACCGGTGTGCTTGATCTCAGGCCGAGGATGCGGGTCACGATGGGGTAGACCTCTACGTTCTTGAATGAAGGTATCACCATATGCTGTTTAATGGCCGGTCCCCATGCATAAAAGGAGGCATGCATGTCTTTCACGGCATCAGGGTCATATCCGTGTGCGCCGGGATTGATCTTATGACCTGATGAAGCGAAGACATAGTGCTGATCAGGGATCAATAGTATGTCGGCTATGCGGTCATAGCGGTCGGTGGCCTTGCTGTAGTGCCAGGCTAAAGGGGTGTTAGTGCGCAGGAAAACTCGGTAATTGGTCGCGCTTTTCTTCAAGGCCTCGTAGGTGGCGGGTACGGCAGTAGTGTCTTTGGCGTAAATGTGGGCGATCTCGCCTTCACTCAATATCTTGAACTTAGCGGTATCAAGGGCCGGGATAGGGAGTGCTTTATCGGTGTACACCTCGGTCATGCCATGATCGGCCACTATTACAAAGCTTACCGGTAATTTGGTGGCCTTAACAGCTTTGTTCAACTCATTCACTGCCGAATCAATAAATAGTACCGACCGTTTGGCCTGTTCGGAGCCTGGGCCAAAGTTGTGGCCTGCATGATCTACTTCAGGGAAGTAAAAGGTGATCAGGTGTGGCCGTGCCGCAGCAGGCAATTTCAACCAGTTCACCACCGCTTGTATGCGGCTATGGATGGGTATCTTTTCGTTGTACTTGTAATAGTAAGTCGGCAACATGCCGTTGATCGGCGCTTCTGATCCTACCCAATAGAAACTGGCGGTAAGCATCTTTTGCTGTTCGGCCAGTACCCAAAGCGGGTTGCCGCCGTACCATTTGCCATCGAGCACGGTCTTACCTTTGGTGGTATAGCTCTCTTTGAATTTGCGGTCATAGAACTTGTTACCCACAATGCCATGGTGTGAGGGGTACAAACCGGTCACCAGCGTGTAGTGGTTAGGAAAAGTTACCGACGGGTAGGAGGGAACCATCGATTCGGCCCGCACGCCGGTCGCTGCCAGGTCGAGCAGGTGCTTAGCACCATACTTTTTGGCGTAATCCCACCGCATACCATCTACAGATATGAGGATCACATAAGGCTTTTTTTGCTGTTCGGGGCTATTGACCCTGCCACTCACGATCTGTTGAGTGGTATCAGGAGCCTGCGCAAAGGCCAAGCTCGAATAAAGCAAGCTTGTTATAACGAGTAAGCGTTGGATCATAAGCATATTAACGCACAAAGATAATCAGTGCGCATTTAGCAGCTATGTAAGGGGAAGTAAATTTTGAGCGACAAAGGCCGATCTTAATGCTCATACTCGATCTTCACCTGTACAAAGTTGTCATTGTGCACCTTGGCAAATTGCGTTGGGTTTCGGGTGAAGTCAGGGTCGGTATCTAAGTAAATGTCGGTGATGTGTACGATGTCGGGGTCACTGTTGGTGCCGGCATTATATTCGTATGTTGAACCCGTTTCGAGACTTTGTTTGATGTCCTGGTATTGTTTACCGGTAAGCATCACCGTTTTCTCTGTCTTCATATTTCGTACTTCAGTTTATGGTTAAATGTACCCTATGCAGCTATTGTTTGGTCAGCAGTGTCAAATATAAAGTTTTGCAGCACACTATCAATACCTCTGATAACAGCAAAGCCCCTGTATTATACAGAGGCTTTGCTATTTATATGATGGGACCGGACGGACGCTCAGATCGATAAAATATCAGCTATCTCTTTATGGCCATTGTTGAACGCAAGATCGGCAGGTAATGTTCCATCGTTCATACGAAGCGATACATCACCGCCATTCTCCAACAAAACAACCAGCATCTCTAAGTTGCCGTTTTGAGCCGCATAGTGTAATGGGCTGGTTCCGGTATCATGCTGTGTGTTAATTGATACATTGTGTTCTAATAGCATACGCACGATGTCGAGCTGGTCGCCCGCGGCGGCTAAGTGTATAGGGCGGATACCGGTGTTGCCGTTGATCGGCTGATTCACATCAGCACCCTTATAGATCAAATATCGGGCGGCTTCGTATTGACCAAAATAGCAAGCTAATGCCAACGGTGTAAAGCCATCAGCGTTGTACTCATGCACCAGCTCAGGATTGGTATACACCAAATAGGCCAAAATATCGAACTTTCCAGCTGCTGCAGCTTCAAAAATGTCGATCTGGTCGAGGTATTTGAGTAATAACGAGGTGGCATCCGGCTTTTTGTGATAGCAGGATAGCATCAATGGTGATATTTCGTCGTCAATGGCGGTCCGGGCCAAAGCGGGATTCTGCGCTAGCAGATATTTTAAGGCGTTGAGGTCTCCGGTGGTTATCAAATGTTCTAACTGTCCCATAGTCAATTCTTTTCGTTTAAACTATAAATTAAAAATCGTGCCAAATCAAAATCTTTGTCAATAACTTTATATTTGTACTTTAACTGTTACTGAAGATGCCGCCAAAAGGAAATCAATTTAGAGGTAATGTGCCCAGAGGTGAGGATCGCGCACGTGAAGGGGGGAAGCCTCGTTCAGAGCGTGCTGCGTCTGCCCGGCCACGCATCGATAGCTTGCCTACCTTTAACCTGGGCGATGGCCGCGTGGTCAAGATCGTGGGCTTGTTGTGCCTCGTGATATCGGTGTTCTTCCTTATCGCGTTCACATCCTACCTGTTCACTTGGGAGATCGATCAGAGCTATGTGCTCAGATCCAATGGCGGCTGGAGCAACTTGTTCAAGACCCAGCAGGAACTGATCGATAACGGCGTCAATAACCCTGTAGTGGAGAACTGGCTGGGCAAGCTGGGCGCCCTACTGGCCGATCAGTTCGTTTACCAGTGGTTCGGTGTGGCATCATACCTGTTCGTGATGGTGTTCTTTGTGATCGGTTATCGATTGCTGTTCAAGGTCAAGCTGTTCGCCGTCGATAAAATGCTGGCTTATTCTTTCTTCGGATTGATATTCCTGTCAGTGGCCATCGGCTTCTTTCACGGTTTCATAGGTGAGTACCCGCATTACCTCGAAGGCGAGTTCGGTTACTGGAGCGCACGTTTGCTCAATGCACAGATCGGCCAGGCCGGTACAGGTTGTTTGCTGTTATTCTCGGCCCTTACCGTACTCATCATTGCTTACAATATCGACTTCAAATTACCTGAGCGCCCTAAAAAGGTCGTAACTGATCAAAAGACCTATGACCTTATCGGTGGTGATGACAACATTGAATTAGAAGAAGAACAGATATTTGAACCGGTGGAATGGCCGCGCGCCAACAACCGCCGTAAAGTGGACGACGATGAAGATGCGATCGTTCCGCCTATCCGTACCGTAAATGAGCGACTCAAGCAAGAGCCTTTGAGCAGGCCAGTGGTAGAGCCGGTGGCTCCACCACCAGTATTGCCGGACCGTTTAGCACAGGCAGCGGCCATCAGCAATACTTTGATGCATGAGCCCATCACTTTAAGTCCGCAAAATACCGCTCCTGTGGTACATGATGACGTGCCTGAAGAAGAGGACGACATCCCGCTAACCGTAGAGGAGACCAGACCGCAGCCTGAACTGGCTATTGAAAAGGCACCTGAGGTAAGCGCTAACGAACTGGTGGATAAATTCGGCACCTATGATCCTAAATTGGACCTGTCGTCTTACAAATACCCCACGCTTGACCTGTTGGAGAATTACGGTTCGAATAAGATCGCTGTTGATGCGGGCGAGTTGGAGGCTAACAAGAACAAGATCGTTGAGACGCTGAATCATTACAATATCGAGATCGATAAGATCAAGGCCACCATTGGCCCGACCGTGACCTTGTATGAGATCATACCGGCACCAGGCGTGCGTATCTCTAAGATCAAGAACCTGGAAGATGATATTGCCTTGAGTTTAGCTGCATTGGGTATCCGTATAATTGCGCCAATGCCGGGTAAAGGTACCATCGGTATAGAGGTGCCTAATCAGAACCCCGAGATGGTGTCCATGCGATCGGTACTGGCTACCGAGAAGTTCCAGAATACCACCATGGATCTGCCGATCGCCTTAGGTAAGACCATCTCTAACGAGGTGTTCATCGCCGATCTGGCTAAAATGCCTCACTTACTGGTCGCGGGTGCTACCGGTCAGGGTAAGTCAGTAGGTATCAATGCTATTTTGGTGTCACTGCTTTACAAACGTCACCCTGCCGAGTTGAAATTCGTGATGGTGGACCCTAAAAAGGTGGAGTTAACGCTGTTCCGAAAGATCGAGCGCCACTTTTTGGCCAAACTTCCTGACGAGGCCGATGCGATCATTACCGATACTAAGAAGGTGATCAACACGCTCAACTCGTTATGTATCGAAATGGATCAGCGTTACGATCTGCTGAAAGATGCACAGGTACGTAACCTGAAGGAATACAACGCCAAATTTGTTAACCGTAAACTTAACCCGGAGAACGGTCACCGCTTTTTACCGTTTATCGTCCTGGTGGTCGATGAGTTCGCCGACCTGATGATGACCGCGGGTAAAGAGGTGGAGATGCCTATCGCCCGGTTGGCCCAGTTGGCCCGTGCCATTGGTATACACCTGGTGATCGCTACTCAGCGTCCATCAGTAAATATCATTACTGGTACCATCAAGGCTAACTTCCCCGCGCGTTTGGCGTTCAGGGTATTGTCGAAAATAGATTCGCGTACCATTTTAGATGCAGGCGGCGCCGATCAGCTGATCGGTAGGGGTGATATGCTGCTGGCCACCGGCAGCGACCTGATCCGTATCCAGTGTGCATTTGTGGATACCCCGGAGGTAGAGAAGATATCAGAACACATTGGTGAACAACGCGGCTATCCTACCGCTTTGTTGTTGCCTGAATATTTAGGCGAGGGCGAGACGAGCGCAGCCAAAGATGTTGATCTGAACGACCGTGACCCGATGTTCGATGATGCTGCCCGCCTGATCGTTTTACATCAACAGGGATCTACGTCGCTGATCCAGCGTAAACTTAAACTGGGTTACAATAGGGCAGGACGCATAATCGATCAGCTGGAGGCAGCTGGCATCGTGGGTCCGTTCGAAGGCAGTAAGGCACGTGACGTGCTTTATCCCGATGAGTACAGCCTCGAGCGCTACCTTGAAGAACTACAAAAGGGTTCGCCCGATTAAACTATCCGGTCAGTTCGGTGTTCTAACCAACAAATAAATTCCACTGCGTCATTGCGAGGTACGAAGTGATCCCTGTTTGGCATGCATTTTTTGATGTGTCTTGACATGTATCGCTTCGTATAGGTGATGACGAACGCGGTCCTATCTAACATGAAAAAACTTTTTTTATACCTTATACTCGCTGCTGGTAGTTCTGCAGCCTACGCTCAGCAAGACGCCGCCGCAAAGACCATCCTGAACGATGTAAGCAAGCAATACCGCTCTTATAATAGTGTAAAGGCCGATTTTGTGATCAACGTACAGATACCTCAGGAAAAGGTTAACCAAAGCCAGAGCGGTACCCTGCTTACCCAGGCCAAGACCAATAAATACAAGTTGGACATTTATATGCCACAGTCGAAGGTGTTGGAACGCCAGATCTACAGCGATGGCAAGTCGCAGTGGACCTACTTGCCTCAGCAAAAGGAGGTACAGGTGAACGATGCATCATCTAGTGCTGAGGGCATGAATCCGGCACAGATCTTCACTGTGTACGAGAAAGGGTACAAATACATTTTTTCGGGTTTACAAAGTAAAGGAGGGAAGACCTACCAGGCCATCGAGCTGACCCCGACCGATGCCAAGCAAAGCATCTTTAAGATCAAATTGCTGATCGATAAGGCGAAGAAACAGATCTACAGCGCGCAGCTATTTGATAAGAACGGTAGCCGTTACACCTACACCGTGAACAGCTTTACGCCAAATGCACCTGCAGCGGCTGATGCTTTCACCTTCAACCCCAAAAAATATCCTGGTGTTGAAGTGGTGGATCTTCGATAGATCATCTATATGATCATAACAAAGAAGGCCGGTCAGAATTGACCGGCCTTCTTTGTTGTACAAGGTCTTTGATCGCCATGCCTTTAACAGGCTATGTACCGTGAGTACAGGAGAGTGACAGGCCGTGCTCGTCAATGTTTATGATAAAAGGTTGGCCGCTTCGTGATGTCCTTGGGCGCGGGCATAATCCGCAGGATTTTTACCTGAACGGTCGCGTAACATTTTGTTAGCGCCGCGGGCCAGTAACAATTTGATCAGTTCCTGGTGGCCAAAGGTAGCGGCAAAGGTTAACGCGGTAGAGCCGTTACCATTAGGCAGATCCACCTTTGCGCCATGGTCAAGTAGTAATTGGCCAATGCCGGTATACCCTTTAAAGCTGATACCCATCAATGCGGTGTTGCCCATCGCGTCCTGGCGGTCAGGGTCTGCCCCGGCTTCCAGTAGTGCCTTAACAGCATCAGCGTTGTTATGGTAGGCCGCGATCAGCAACGGTGTCGAACCACGGTTGTCGGTGATGTTCACATTTTCGGCGGTCAATGCGGCCTTCAGTTCTTCGGCCTTATTGCTGCGAGCCAGATCAAATATATCTGCTTGAGGAGTTTCCATAGATCATTCAGTATTTGAGGCCAAGTTAATGGTTTTCGTGCACGGTACTAAATTGAAAGTTTCTATACAGGATAGACGCCTTACAACGACCGCATGTAAGAATACTTATTTAGTAGGTGCCTGTTTTTGTATCTGGCCTCGCAGGCGATTAGCTTCCATGATAGGCAGGTTGGCCTCGGTAGGGATGTAGATCACCGAGTTCTTGTTGTTTTCCAATTGATCGATCCACAGCCAGTGCAGGTAAGCCTCATTGTCTTTAAGCGAATTACCAATGATCTTGTTGGCCTGGGCTATGCCTCGTGCCCTAATGATCTCGGCCTGGGCAAGATCCTTGGCAGCTTCCATTTTGGCGTGTGCCTCTTGGATAGCGATCTGCCGGTTGCTGATCGCACGTTGCAGTTCGGCCTTGCCTTCCATCTCTTGGGTATACACGCGATAGCGCGGGCATCCTACGAGGCCTAAAACGATGATGAATATAAATAGCAGTATCAGTGAGCTGATACCGGTGAGGCTGACCTTTACATTAGTGTTAGGTTGAGTTGGCATATGGTATGTTTGATTCCACAAAATACAAATATCTCTCGTATGGTAACATCACCTCGTGCCAAAAAGAGCCATGGTCAAGAATATCTGCAATATATGATCAATATAAATTGAAAATAATAGAGCGTGCTATATTGATGGTCAGTAATTTAGTTGCATCAACAATGTCAACTCGATATGGATGATTTCTTAGCCGCCCGTTCACAAATGGCCCTGTCGCTGGGCTTTCACATCATTTATGCCTGCATCGGTATGGTCATGCCTTTTTTTATGGCCGTGGCCCATTACCGCTGGCTACGAACGGGTGATGTGGCCCATAAGAACGTCGCCAAGGCCTGGAGTAAGGGCGTGGCCATCTTTTTTGCTACCGGCGCCGTGTCGGGCACCATTCTATCGTTCGAGTTAGGTTTGTTATGGCCCAAATTCATGGAGCATGCCGGGCCAATATTTGGCATGCCTTTTTCTTTAGAAGGCACCGCTTTCTTTATCGAGGCGATCGCCCTGGGCTTCTTTTTATATGGTTGGGATAAGCTCAACCCTTATTTTCACTGGTTCACCGGGGTGGTGGTGGGCATTAGCGGACTGGCATCGGGTATTTTGGTAGTGTCGGCCAATTCATGGATGAACAGCCCCGCAGGCTTCGACCAAGTGAACGGACAATACCTCAACATCGACCCCATCAAAGCTATGTTCAATGGCGCGTGGTTCTCCGAAGCCCTGCATATGACCTTTGCGGCATTCGCGTCAACAGGTTTTGCCGTGGCAGGCGTACATGCGCTGATGATATTGCGCGATCGCAATGTGGCCTTCCACCGGGAAGCATTTAAGATCGCCGCAGGCTTTGCGGTGGTGGCTGCCATTATACAACCGCTCACCGGTGATGTGGCCGCCAAGAATGTGGCTCAACGCCAACCGGCCAAACTCGCCGCCATGGAGGCTTATTATCATACCGTGCCATACTCGCCATTGGTGATCGGCGGTATACCCGATCCGGCCAATAAAAAAGTGAACTATGGATTGGAAGTGCCCGGCCTGCTCAGTTTTTTAGTGTATGACAACTTTCACCAACCCGTAAAGGCGTTAGATCAGATCCCAGAGAAAGAACAACCGCCGGTGCCTATCACGCATTACTCGTTCCAGGTGATGGTGGCTTTAGGGATGTTCATGATGCTGGTGTCGGTACTATACATCATCGCACTGTGGTTCAAAAACCAATGGTTGACCAGCCGGTGGTTATTAAACCTATTCGTGATCGCCATACCTACAGGGTTTATTGCGGTAGAGGCCGGCTGGATGGTGACCGAGATCGGCCGCCAGCCCTGGATCATACAAGGGGTAATGCGCACGGCCGATGCGGTGACGCCAATGCCGGGTATCGCTTGGTCTTTTTACCTGTTCACAGGCATATACATCTCGCTCAGTATAGTGGTGGTGTTCCTTTTATACAGGCAAATACGCATGGTGCCCGAATTATATGACCGTCCTGCATCATCGACTAAAGACCTTACCTTAAGCCACAATTGATATGGAATACGTGATCATCGGATTTTTATGGCTCTCCATACTGCTTTACCTGGTGTTGGGTGGAGCCGATTTTGGCGCAGGTATCATTGAACTCTTTACATCCGCACCTAACCGGCACCGTACACGGCGTACGGCTTATGAGGCCATAGGACCTATATGGGAGGCCAATCACATGTGGCTCATCATTGCGGTGGTGATCTTATTCGTGGGGTTCCCGGTCATTTATAGCACCATGTCGATATACCTGCATATTCCGTTAGTGGTCATGCTGCTGGGGATCACGGCACGCGGTACCGCCTTTGTGTTCAGGAATTATGATGCTGTGGTAGACGAGATGCAAGGCATTTATAACCGCATTTTTTTGTACTCCAGTGTAGTGACCCCATTGTTCGTGGGTATAATTGCCGGTAGCATGCTGTCGGGCCGTGTAGATACGGAAAGCACGAGCTTTCTGCAATCTTACGTGTTCGTGTGGCTCAACTGGTTCTCGGTGACCATTGGGCTGTTCACCGTGGCCTTGTGTGGCTATCTGGCATCCGTATACCTGATAGGAGAGGCTAAGCCTGGTGACGACCGCAACAGCTTCATCCGTAAAGCCCGTCTATGGAACGTGGTGGCCGTACTATGCGGTGGGTTAGTATTTATAGCCTCGGTGGTAGAGCATGTACCATTACTGACCTGGGTACTAGGTAACGCGGTGGGACTTACGGCTATTATAGCCGCCTCTATATCATTACTGGTGATGTGGTTCCTAATCAGCCGCGGGCGTACGGTGATACCGCGTATTTTGGCGGGCTTCCAGGCGAGTATGATCTTACTGGCGGTGAGCTATGTGCATTTCCCTGATCTGCTCATCCTCAAGAACGGCCAACACCTGTCGCTCCTGAAACATCAGGCACCTCAAGCCACTATGACGGCGTTAGCCTGGGCCTTGTTGATCGGTAGCCTTTTCATACTACCGGCGTTATTTTACCTGTACTACAGCTTCCAAAAGGACCGGCACAAAGGCAGCTTTGTGGAGCACTGATCTTGTGCGTTGGTATAAAAGAAAAGCGCCTCTTGATATAAGAGGCGCTTTTCTTTTATACGGATCTACGTTTTCGTTATGCTAATTGTAACGCCTTGCTGGTACGCTCACGTGTCTCATTGGCCAATGCTGCGTTCTTGGCCAGCGATTGCCCGTACGATGGGATCATGCCTTTCAGCTTCTCTTTCCATTCAGGAGTTTGGGCCTGGGCTTTGAAGCAACGCTCGATCAGTTGTACCATGATCGATACCGCCGTAGATGCGCCCGGAGAAGCACCCAGCAGGGCTGCTATACTGCCATCGGCTGCAGCTACCACTTCGGTACCGAATTCTAACACACCGCCGCGTTTAGGGTCTTTTTTGATCACCTGTACACGTTGGCCGGCAATATCAAGATCCCAGTCCTCGCCTTTCACATTAGGGAAGTAATCTCGCAGTGCGGCCACACGGTCCTCTTGCGATTGGGTGACCTGACCGATAAGGTATTTGGTCAAAGGGATGTTATCGATACCTGCCTTGATCATTGGGAAGATGTTGCCCGGTTTGATCGAGGTGAATAGGTCCAGCAAGGAGCCGTTCTTTAAAAAGCGAGTTGAGAAACCAGCGTAAGGACCGAACAGTAAAGCTTTTTTGCCATTGATCATACGGGTGTCCAGGTGAGGGACAGACATTGGCGGCGAACCTACTGATGCTTTACCATAAACCTTGGCTTGATGACGCTCGATCACCTGAGGGTTGTGGCAAACCAGCCACTGTCCACTTACAGGGAAACCACCAAAGCCTCTGCTTTCCGGTATGTTCGATTTTTGCAATAAATGCAATGCGCCGCCACCGGCACCAACAAATACGAATTTGGCTTTCAATTTGCGTTTCGTACCACCTTTAAGGTCTTTTACGCGTAAGCGCCAGCTACCGTCTTTTTTATCACGGTCAACACCACGTACTTCATGGCTCAGGTGCAGGTTAACGCCTGGCTGTTGTTTCAGGTAATTAAATAAGCTATTGGTCAGCGCGCCGAAGTTAACATCGGTGCCCAGGTCCATACGGTTGGCCGATACTTTTTCATTCGGGTCGCGGCCTTCCATTACCAATGGTATCCAATCCAATAGTTGTTTGGTATCTTCCGAGTACGCCATATCAGCAAAGAAATGATGTTTGGACAGCGCCTCGAAGCGTTTGCGTAAATAGCTTACGTTCTCATCGCCCCATACAAAGCTCATGTGCGGTACCGCATTGATGAACGAACGGGGAGAAGCGATGATCTTTTTATCGATCAGGAACGACCAAAATTCCTTTGATACCTCGAACTGTTCGGCGATCTTGATCGCTTTAGAGATGTCGACCGTGCCATCCTGTAATTGCGGTGTGTAGTTCAGCTCGCAAAAAGCGGAGTGGCCCGTGCCGGCGTTATTCATCGCATCAGAACTTTCGGCGGCCATCACATCCAGTCGTTCAAATATCTCGATGGTCAGGTCGGGCTGCAGTTCTTTCAGCATCACGCCAAGGGTGGCGCTCATGATACCAGCGCCTATCAGCACTACATCGGTAACGGTATCGGGGGTATACGAATTGTTGGTCATTTTAACATCGAACGGTACAAATGTACACTCAATTGTAGTGTACTTGATAAAATGTGTGATATTACAACTTTATGATGAAAACACCACAAAAAATTTAAAACTGATATGTTTTTGATACATATCCCATAACGGTCTTATGACCGATCTGCCGGTATGACACCTCTGTAAAGGAACGTTCAGGACCGTCAGCATTGCTGGCAACCGCGGACTGATCAACGACACTAAAAGGAATGCAAATAGAATTTCGCAGGCAGATCAACCCTCGGTCGGCGGCACCAAATAGCAAGCCGCTAAAGCCGGTGGGATAGTTCGAAATATGAGGGAAAGAAAGATAAGCTTTCATGTATGGTCAAATACTTTAACTATACAGGATAACTTTGGGGCTGATCAAATGTTTTGAAGAGCCCGGCGCAATGGCATGCACCCGGGCCGTCATGATCAGTAAAATATCAGTGCTTCTCGCCGAACAGCTTTTCGCGCAGTTCATCAGATATATCATCGGTTATCTTGATGATGTCCTCTGCGTTATTGGTATCGTTGATCACGATCTTATCGCAGGTTTCGCGGTAAGGCAATAGGAATTCCTTATATGAAGGCACCACATGGTTGTGCCATTTGTAAAGCACATCTTCGTTAGAGTAGCCACGCTCGTTCAGGTCACGCTTTAGGCGGCGCTGCAAGGCCACTTCCTCGGCCGAATCGATAAAGATCTTGAGGTCAAGTTTGCTGGCAATATCTTCAAAGTGCAAAATGAACAAGCCCTCCACGATCAGGATAGGCGCAGGCTTGATCTCGAGCGTTTTCGGCTTAGCGTTCGGATTGTTGAAAGTATACTCTTCCTTAAGGATCGGCTCATTGTTCATCAGGCTTGAAATGTCCCGGTGAAAATGGTCCATATCAATGGTGGATGGCAGGTCGAAGTTGTATAGCTTGTTCTCCTCGGCCGTCATGGTGTGGGCCACAGGGATGTAATAATCATCTTGCGATACCAGACAGACTTCCTCGGCCGAAAAATGTTCAAGGAAACATTTTAAAAAAAAGGTCTTACCGGATCCGCTACCTCCGGCTATCCCGATCAAATAAGGCTTATTGTTCATTAGTAGGCATTCCGTAGCTAATGTTCACGTAAAAGCGTTTATCTAATGCACCCAGAGCATCGGCAGCACTCTTAGTAAGTACGACGACCACATCTTTGGTCATCTCGTTATCGGTAAAGCGGCCTACCACCTTGGCAAAAGTGGTGCGGTTGGTCATGGGGTTGGTGATCTTTAACACAGTGCCCACAGGTGCGGTACGGTGTAATACCAGTTTTTTGTTCGGGTCAAGTCCGGCGTCGTCAATAAAGGTCGCCACACCTTTTTCATTACGCTCGGTAATACCGTAACGGTTGGCCGGCAAAGGGCGGTTCACGGCAGTACTGTCAGGATGCGTTACGGCGGTGGTATCGCGCTTAGCGGTATCTGGCCGTGGGGCTATCACCGGGGCCGGCGTTTGTTGTTGCTGAGCAGGCGGCGTATTGGCTTGTGCAGGTGCATTGGTCACAACAGTATTATTCTGTGGAGCGGTAGACGCTGATGCACCACTGATCCTCAATACCTGACCAGGGTGCAGGCTGTTGCTTTTCAACCCATTTTGAGCGATGATGTCTTCCACACGAACACCAAAGCGGCGCGAGATCGCATATAGCGTTTCGCCTTGCGATACCTTGTATTCGGTAGCTGAGCCACCGGCTGGTGCCGACGGTTGTGTTGCCACAACAGGCGCTGCTGAAATAAAAGGCAGCTCGGTAGGCACTTTCACCACATCGCCTATCTTAAGCGCGGCGTTGTTGTTGAACTGCATAATGGCGCCGGGCTTAACGTTGTATTTGCGGCCGAGTGAATAGTAACTTTCTTTAGGATCGAGTTTATGTAGGATCACTTTTTTGCCATCCTTGTTCTCCACGCCAATGGAGTCGAGCAGGGGACGGGCTATGAGCGGCGCAGCGAAGAAAGACAATGCGCCGGCCAGTACAGTAATTTTTAATTTCATGTTCTAAAAACCTGTCAGCTTAAATTAAGCACCTTAATTTCCACCTTATCTTTTAAGTAGATGAGTTGGTCACGGTATAATACGAACGCCTCGGGCTGCAACTTTTGTATATTGGTGTTCAATATATCTTCGAACACCACTTCGTTACCTTTAACGATGTACAAACATTGCTTTAGCTGATCGGCCCAAAGCGTGTGCAAAGATACAATTATCAGATCATTGTATTCAAGGTAATGAACAATGTTGTGGTAGGGGGCTGCCGGCAATTTGGGTAGGTTTGGCGGCGCTGGCATGCTGTGCGGTACGCTGATGGGCGAGTCAGGTATACTATCAGTTACCGGTGTCATCTGTCGCTCTAACACTCCCGTAAATATATCCATCACCTGATAACGAGGTGGTTGTATGCGGGCGTCAAATACCACAGGGCCATTCACGGTGAGATGATCAAAGGTATAATTGAAATTTTGCCATAGTACACGGCCGGTCGTTCCGTCCACACCGGCAAGTCCTTTGTGGGCAGGGCTGCCTGCGGCCTGATAGTAGTGAAGCAACAACACACCGTTATAAGCGGTCTCGATACCGGTGAGCCAGCTTTCATCGATGGTGTTATCTTTAAAGTACGTTTTACCGTTGTTTAAACTGATCGCTGCAAAACTTACTTTACGGGCAGACTGATCGCGTACTTCGGCGAACAGCGTATGGCTGATGTGGTCGATCTCCATGCGCCAGATCTGCCCGCTAAAATGCTCGGCAACCAGTAGTTTGAACAGCGTCATGGTTTAAATGTAATTCTTTTATTTGGGCTGCCAATAATTTGCCGGCTTTTAAAACAGTTGCTATGCGTTTGTGTTGAGATTTTAACTTTTAAAAATACATTATTATCATGGATGCTAAAGAGATAAGCCTTGACGAAAAAGAAGTTCGCCCCGTAGTGGATCACCTGAACGAGCTACTGGCCAATTACCATATACACTATCAAAAATTACGTGGTTGCCACTGGAACGTGAAAGGCACTAACTTTTTTACCCTGCACGTTAAATTTGAGGAGCTCTATACCGAGGCACTGACCACCATTGATGAGTTGGCCGAGCGTATCCTTACACTAGGCAAACCACCATATAGCACCTTTAACGACTACATCACCAATTCTAAATTGAAGGAGATGGATACCGTAGGTGTGTCAGACAAAGACCTGGTACGTGCACTGATCGCCGATATGGCCTCATTGATAGAGTTAGAGCGCCGTATCTTGGACATCACCGCCGATGCAGGTGACGATGGTACAAACGATATGGTGAACCGCTTTATGCAATATAAAGAGAAGAACACTTGGATGCTGCGTTCATTTGTGAACGAGGATTAAGGAATTAGGAAGGTCATCAAAATTGAGCTGACCGTCAAACCAAAAAGAAAGGGCTCCGGATATTCCGGGGCCCTTTCTTTTTATCGGATGAACAACTGTTAGAATCTGATACCTAAGGTTAGGAATAGGTTATTGTTGTTGTATTTCAGAGCTGCTGCAGGGCTCAGGTCACCGATCTCATATGGATATTGGGTGGCCGAACGTTTAACGTTCACGTAAGTAGCATCAATGTAGTAATCACCAAAACGGTAACCTAAACCACCGCTAATGGTCTTCACATCGCTGCCAACTTTTGCAGTGGCATCGTTTTTAACCGGGTTGCCTTGTATACCGTAGCCACCACGCAAAAAGAAGTTGCCAGGTATGCGGGCTTCCGCACCAAAGCGGGCATTTACTGCTGAACCATAGTAGCGCTTGATGTCGGCATTGTCCTGCGAAACATCAAAATCATTACTGCTCAGTTTTGCACTGCTGTAGTCAAGGTACTCTACATCGCCGGTGATGAAACCGTATTTACCTGCAAATATGGCTAAACCACCACCAACTTTGAATGGTGTACGTAAGTTGTAGCTTGCAGGGTAGGTTGAACCTGCGGTACGGCGGGCCTCGCCTTGATACGTAGTGCTTAAGCCTTCGTAACTGCTATCATCGATATTGTACCAGGTAGGAGTGGTCACGGTAGCACCGATACGCACTGCCTCAACAGGTTTATAGATCAAACCTAAACGACCGTTAAAGCCATTACCTTTGGTCACCTGGTCGCGAGTATAGGTCGAAACAAAGTCCTTGTTCACGTTAACATATTCATAGTTATCTTCAGTGAACTGCGAATTGTAGTTATAACGGATATTCGTGATGCCGAATCCTGCACCAATATAAAGTTTGTTGCTGTAATTAGCACCGAACGAAAAGTTATACTCAGTTTGGCCGCCGGTAGCAGTAATTAGGTTAGACTGTGTGCCACCAAGGGTGGTAGACGGTTCGTAAAAGTTGCTGCTGTTCAAATTGATCAGTCGCTGATCACGTGCCCAACCTTCCAAATAACCGTCAAGGCTGTAGCCGTTATCAAGTGCTTGGTTGGCCAGGTTAGCATAATAGTCAGCTATGGAGCTCGAGCCGTTCACCCCAGAGTAATAAGTGTTCTGGTAAAAGTTATTAGTGCGAACATAGTTGGCGCCAAAGTTGACCGATAGCCAACCGTGGGTCTTGTCCTCACCGCGTTGTTTGTTCAATTGGCCATAGAACACGATCGAGGCATTGTTAAAGTTGCCGTCGTTGCGTTTATCTTTTGTGGTGGCGTTAAGGTATGAACCTGTAGCGCGCGACTGGTTGAACTCTGGCGTAATGCTAGCCTCCGAGCGGGTAAAGAAACCCAGACCCGCTGGGTTGCCACCAATGGAAGTAAGGTCGCCACCCACCGCTATGTTGGCATCGCCGATGGCTTTGATGCGTGATGTAGAACCGACCTGGCTACCCGAGAACCGGATCGCATCCTGCGAATATTGGGCAGAGGCATTCTGGCTAATGGCTACTGTAGCCATTGCCATTAGTAGATATTTGATCTTCATGAGCGTAAATGCAATAAGAATTAAGGTCTTGACGGACGGCCACCACCACGGCTACCGCCGCCACCACCACCACCGCCGAAGCTTGGAGATGAACTTTGTGTAGAACCTCTGTCAAAAGTTGGTTGAGGTTGCGGACGGCTAACTTCCGAACGGGTAGGACGGTAAGATGGTTGACTTCCATCGCCACCACGGCCCGGACGGCCGCCGCTGTATGAAGTGCCATTAGAATAGCCACCGTTATTGCCATAGCCGATCTGTGGCCTGCGGCCCGGATAGCTCATGGTATTAGGATAGTTGCCTGCGTAACCTGTAGGGCGTGCAGTTGAGGTACGGCCACCCATTGTTGAGGTAGGGAAACCAGCGCCGCGGTAAGGTCTTGACCGTACAACGTTGTTAGCCGATACGCCACCCCAGTAACCACCGCCGTAACCATAACCGGTACCCCAGTATGAGTAAGGATAGTAGCCGCCGTAGCCGTAACCCCAAGGGCTATAGCCAAAACCACCGCCCCAACCCCATGGACTGTAACCCCAGCCGCCGTAGCCGAAGCCTAAACCAATGCCCCAGCCACCGCCGTAACCACCCCAGCCTAAACCACCGTAGCCCCAAGGGCTGTAAGCGTAATTGCCGTATCCATAGGGTGAGCTATATCCGTAGTAGTAATCGTCGTAATAATCAAATGGTGTGTTGTATGCAAAACGGTTGATGCGTGATGAATAGCTATCGTAGTAATAGTAATCGTCATCATCACTGTTGGTATTCACGTAACGATCCTCATCGCGTATTGGCTGACGGTAAACCGGTGCGTCGCCTGCTTCGGCCTTGCTGAAGTAAACGTCGTCGTTGGCATTTTTGCTTGACGCCAGTTGGTTGGGCGTTGAGCAGGAGGCCAGTGCCAGGGCACTCAAAAGAACGGCGATAGGCAGGATGTTCTTTTTCATTTTATGGGGTATATTAAAAGTTAAAGTCGAAAACATAATAAATTTATAAATTTGGCCGCAATATTACGTATTTCAATAGTCAAATTCTATTCCATAACATAGCACATGAGTAAGGGTATCATAAGTAAAGACGAAGATTATTCGCAATGGTTTAATGACCTTGTAATAAAAGCTGATCTTGCCGAATATTCACCGGTAAGAGGCTGCATGATCATTAAGCCGTACGGCTACTCGATCTGGGAAAAAATGCAGGCTCAGCTTGACAAGATGTTCAAGGACACCGGTCACAGTAATGCCTATTTCCCGCTGTTGATACCCAAATCCTTCTTTTCAAAAGAGGCCAGCCACGTTGAAGGTTTTGCCAAGGAGTGTGCTGTGGTGACCCATTACCGCTTAAAGAACGATGGCGAGGGCCAGATCATTGTGGACGAGGAAGCGAAATTAGAAGAAGAGCTGATCATTCGCCCAACTTCGGAGACCATCATCTGGAACACGTACCGTGGTTGGATACAGTCGTACCGTGATCTGCCTATCCTGGTCAACCAATGGGCCAACGTGATGCGTTGGGAGATGCGTACCCGTTTATTTTTACGCACCAGCGAATTTTTATGGCAGGAGGGGCACACCGCCCACGCCACCGCCGAAGAAGCTGTAGCCGAAACAGAACAGATGCTGGAGGTTTATGCAGATTTCGTGGAGAACTGGATGAGCGTACCGGTAGTAAAAGGCCGCAAGACCGCCAATGAGCGTTTCGCCGGTGCTTTGGATACTTATTGTATAGAGGCCTTGATGCAGGATGGTAAAGCTCTGCAGGCAGGTACCTCGCACTTCTTAGGTCAGAACTTTGCTAAAGCTTTCGATGTGAAATTTACCACTAAAGAAGGTCAGTTGGAGCACGTTTGGGCTACCTCATGGGGTGTATCGACCCGTTTGATGGGCGCACTGATCATGACCCACTCTGATGATGCCGGCTTGGTATTGCCACCAAAGCTGGCTCCAATACAAGTAGTGGCCGTGCCGATCTACAAGCATGATGAAGAATTGGAGAACATTCGCACATACATTAGGGGCCTGAGCGCTGAGCTGCGCGCCAAAGGTATCTCGATCAAATTTGACGATCGTGATACCCAGCGTCCTGGCTTCAAGTTCGCCGAGTATGAATTGAAAGGTGTGCCACTGCGCATAGCCATCGGTAGCCGCGATATGCAGAACGGTACCGTAGAACTTGCCCGCCGCGATACTAAGACCAAGGAGACCGTTAGCCAGGAAGGTTTGGCCGCCCACATCGAGAAGCTGTTAGAGGATATTCAACAGAACATCTATCAAAAAGCGTTCGACTTCAGGGCAGAAAATACCACCGAGGTGAACGATTATGAAGAGTTCAAACGTTTATTAGATGAAAAGCCAGGTTTCCTGTCGGCGCATTGGGATGGTACATCAGAGACCGAACAACGCATCAAGGAAGAGACCAAGGCCACTATACGCTGCATCCCGCTCAACAACAAACAAGAGGAAGGCAAGTGTATCTTAACCGGCAAACCATCAACACAAAGAGTATTGTTCGCGAGAGCATATTAATATTGAGGACGGAGGGCTGATCTTTGAGGCCAGATAATTTCGGCATAATACAGCCCTCTGACCTCATAACACACATCACACACTTATGAAATTCGGTACCAAAGCGATACATGCAGGGCAACACCCTGATCCAACCACAGGCGCAGTAATGACGCCTATATATCAAACATCCACCTATGCGCAGGCCGCGCCGGGCGATAACAAAGGTTATGAGTACTCGCGCGGTACCAACCCTACACGCCGTGCCTTGGAGGACTGTCTGGCTGCCTTGGAGAACGCTAACCATGCGCTGGCTTTTTCGAGTGGTATGGGTGCTACTGATGCGGTGATGAAGTTGCTGCAACCCGGCGATGAGGTGATCACCGGTAATGACCTTTACGGAGGCTCGTACCGCATCTTCACCAAGGTATTTGCTAACTACGGCATCACTTTTCATTTCCTTGATCTGAGCGACCCGACCATCATTGAGGATTATCTGAACAAGAACACGCGGATGGTGTGGATCGAAACCCCTACCAACCCTACTATGCAGGTAGTGGATATTGAGGCGGTAGCCAAGATCACTAAAGCGCATGACCTAACGTTGGTGGTGGATAATACCTTTGCTTCACCTTACCTGCAGAACCCAATGGACCTGGGTGCCGATATCGTGATGCACTCGGTGACCAAGTACATAGGTGGTCACTCAGATTTGGTGATGGGCGCACTGATGATGAACGACGAGGACCTTTATAAGCGACTTTGGTTCATATACAACGCCTGTGGTGCCACTCCGGGACCAATGGATAGCTTTTTAGCCCTACGCGGTATCAAGACCTTGCACCTGCGCATGAAAGCGCATTGCGAGAATGGCCGTGCGGTGGCCGAGTTCCTGAAAGATCACGCTAAGGTAGAGAAGATATACTGGCCCGGCTTCACCGATCACCCTAACCACGAGGTTGCCAAAAAGCAAATGCGCGATTTTGGCGGTATGATCTCTATCGTGCTGAAAGATGCCGGTTTAGAGGAGACCTTCCGCATCGCCTCTAACTTTAAAGTGTTTACCCTGGCCGAATCATTAGGCGGCGTTGAATCATTGATCAATCACCCGGCCACTATGACCCACGGATCGATACCTAAAGAGGTTCGGGAGAAAGTTGGTGTGGTAGACAACTTGTTGCGCATTAGCGTAGGGGTGGAGGATATTGAGGATCTGCTGGAAGACCTGAAGAACGCTTTAAGCTAACATATCAGTGCCCTGCGTGAAGAACATAAAGTATCTGACCGTTCTGTTTTTGCTTGTTATCGGTTGCACTAAAGCATTCGCTCAGGCTGGCGTAAAGCTTGGTATGGACATGATCCAGTACAAGCAGATCAGTGTCAAAAATGCGCAGGGCAAAACTTTCAACCTGAGCACTGCTGCTCGTTTGCAACAAGCGTTCGGTAAGGCCAAGGTCGTTAAGCAGGCCGATGAGGTGCTCGGTGGTTATAGTTACAAGTATCGCTATGATGGACTTAAAGCCTACTTTCATGATGACCATGTGCAAGATCTGACCATTACGGGCAAGGCTTACCAATTGGTGTTGGGCAAGCATAGCTACCGCGTTGGAGACGACAGTAAAGTGCTCAGGACTCAATTCCCGGTCTCCTATAAAGCAGGCTTGGCAGACGCCAAAGTTCAGCGGCATCTTGTAATGGGTATCGCGGTAGGTAAGGTCGTGACGGATGCGTTCGTAACGATAAGCTGCGATGCTAACGGCCGCATTACGGAGATGAGCGTGAGCGAGAATAATAACTGATCCTGCACCCATGATCGTTGATCTTAAAGCTTTTTTAGATGCCAAGGTAGCGCAGTATAACCGGCCGGAGTTCATCCAGAACGATCCCATCGTTATACCGCATCAGTTTAAGCTAAAGCAGGATATCGAGATCATGGGCTTTTGGGCGGCCACTCTGGCCTGGGGCCAGCGCGTCACCATTATTAAAAAATGCCGCGAGTTGATCACCCTAATGGATGGCGCCCCATACGACTTCGTGATCAACCATCAGGAGCCCGACCTTAAAAAGTTACTGGCCTTTAAGCACCGCACTTTTAATGATATCGATACACTGTACTTCATCTCCTTATTTAGGCACCACTATGAGCGTTTTGATAGTTTGGAGGATGCCTTTTTGCCCCCCAGCCCCCTGAAGGGGGAGCAAGCCGGGAAGGAGGAAGTGCGTACTATTTATAATCCCCCTTCAGGGGGCGGGGGGGTGAGCATCGAATCTTCTTTGAACCATTTCCGCCAATACTTTTTTTCGCTGCCTGATCACCCGCACCGTACCAAAAAGCATGTGTCGTCGCCGTCGCAAAAGTCGACGTGTAAGCGGTTAAATATGTTCTTGAGGTGGATGGTGCGTAAGGATGATGCAGGGGTAGACCTCGGCATTTGGGATCGCATCAGCATGGCCGACCTGGTATGCCCGTGCGACCTGCATGTGGACCGCGTGGCAAGGCGTTTAAAGCTCATTACCCGCAAACAGACCGACTGGCAAACCGCCCTCGAATTAACCCAACACCTGCGCGACCTTGACCCGGCCGACCCCGTAAAATATGACTTTGCCCTTTTCGGGCTGGGCATAGAGGAGCGCTGGGGACCCGACCAGATCCTCGTGTCCTTGTAACTTTACATCATTGCCAATTTCGTGATCGCATGTCGTGAACCGGCACAAGTGGGCGTTTTTGCGACAAGTTGGTACACCAATGCGGTGTTACATTTGGCGTGTTAAGTGTTACATTTGGTGTTACATTCTCACTTTTTGTATGCTTTTTCTGGAAAAAGTTGGGTTTTTACGAATTTTGCAAAGCTCAAAAGTGGGGAAAGTTGGGGAATTCTGTTACAGGCTGTAACACTATTTCGGTACACTAAGGTTGTCGAAACAGCGTTCAGCACCGTGCTTATATCACTTAATATTGTTAAAAGCATTTAGAGGATAACTAAAGCACGAATTGGCAAATGGCGAACTGGCATCTCGTGAACGATGTTGATATATGATCGATGGCCACGGTATACGCAGGTCAAATATTCCCATTATATTTAACAATAAAAATCTTAACCTATGCGCTATTCGATATCACTTCTTTGTTTATTGGTCTTCTCGGTCATGTGTAGCAAGGCTTTCGCGACCACTTGGGATGAGCCTTGGATGGATAAGGTCATCAAGCAGGCTAATAGCTTTGTATTGGCCAAGGTAGATACTGCCGGCACCGACAAAGGTCAATTAAAGATCTTGGTCTTAAAGACCGTTGCTGGCCAGGCGATTCAAGGTCGCGTCATACTCAGCGGTTTTTACGATCTGCATTTGTGCAGCCGATCAGGCGGCGATGGCCCTGAGTATCATTTCAAAGGCATCGATAGTTGTTATTTTCTTTTAAAAGAAAATGGTACGGGCGGATACGCCATTGCAACTCCAACTACCGGATATGCGTGGATAAAGAATGGAAAGGTAGCCGCTACTTATCGCCATAGTTACCATCAGGCACGTGTGGATATCGCCCCGTTCGAACTCACTATGGGGGCTATTTTCAGTCACTATCACCAAAAGCCTTATGACACCAGTGCAATTGAAAGTTACGTCAATAAATATCTGATTATGAAGCCCGCTGGCTTACAGCCTAAGGAATTAAATACTTTTTTTAACCAGCATGTAGCGTTGGAATGTGTATACCACCTGCAATTGAAAGGTCATGCTGATCAGGTATTGAAGTTTTTGAGTGACAAGCAAAATTTTCATGCACAGGTATCAGCAGTTCGCGCACTGACCAATTACAATACTCAGAAAAGTAAGGAAGCTCTGATGGAGCTGTTAACTGCAAAAGAGGTCAACGACTTTGTTAAGGTAATAGCGATCTGGACACTGAGGTCATATACCCCAATTGAACTCAAACCCCGGCTTATCAAGATCGCCACTACAGCGTCAGAGGAGGAAAATGGGTTCGGTGGTAACATCATGGACCCACGTGTTTGCACCCATTTTCCAACCGTCAAAGGTGCGTTGACAGAGTTGGTCAAGTCTATTTAATACCCTGAAGATGGTATTGATCACTTGATCGCCTTCACCACAAAGTTCTCGAACACCACCGGGAAGCTCTTTTTGCCCGGGGCGGCGGCTACCATGCCGATCTGTACCTTGCTTTTGGTAGGGAAGTAGGCCAGCCTCAACATTTTGTACTTACTGCCGTCAAAGGAATATTCGATCTGCACATAGTCGCCTTTGCGGAGCAGTTTAAGCCATATAGAGCGCGGGCTATCGGTGCGGGGCACTACTGACCAATCCGAGTAGTCGCGGGTCACTACGGCGCTTACGTTCTGTACGCCGTCCACGTATTCTATACCGGTCTTGATCCAGTTCTTATCGTTAATGCGTACCATCAAACCTGCCTGGTGGAACAGTTCATTATAGTTGCCGGTCACTTTTACGCTGGCCTCAAAGTTGCCTTCTACCTCCTGGTAGTAAAATGGACCTGAGTCCCTGATAAAGCCATAGTGGGTCACCTGCCAGTAATCGGTGCCCGGGTCAACGGTCATGTTCAGTACCCGGTATTTGTCGCTCCATTTTTTGGGCTCATTGAGCCATTTCATAGTTTGGGCTTGCAGGCTTACGGTCATGGTGATCAGGGTAATAGATAATAGTACAATGCGCTTGTTCATGATAGGTGTATTTCGGTCAGTAATTGAGTTATGGTTATTGTTCTTCTTTAAAATATACTTTGTAGTAGTTCATGGCCTTGCCATCGTCAAAACCCTTTTCGATCAGGTCCTTGTTGCCGTGAATGTAGATATGGAAGTTCTTGTCCAGCTTCAATACGCTTTTATATACGCGGGCCTGCTTTTTTACGGCATTGTCTGATATGTCGAAGCTGTCGGGGATGTGTGTGTCAAATTCTTCCTCGTACTGGCTCTTATAGGTCTTGAACGATTCGATGGCCTGATCGTTACCCAGCACCTCGCCCGCAAACTCGTCTATCTCAAAGGTATCCTTTTCTTTAAAGTACTTCATGCTGCGGTTCAGCAGGTCTATCTTGTCGGCCTTGCTCATGTCAAATTCATCGTCAAGCTTTTGGGTCACAAAGTTCTTGTAAATGTGCAGGGCGTTATTGGTCTGGTTAAAGTTGTCGTTGCGGATCTTCAACTTCAGGAATTCGTCCTTCCAGTAAACGGCCTCATTGCTGCCGTTGGTCTTGTCGATCACTACCACCTTGTAACCTTCATCCTTTTGAGTATTAAAGATCAGGGCGCCTTTATCCAGCTTATTGATGTTGATGGCGTTCTCCTCGTAATCGAGCCCAAAGCCACCATCCTGCGGGTACACTTTTAAGAAGGTCTCCTTGGTCTCTGATTTGAATATGCCCACAGCGTTCAGCAATTCGCCTTCCAACTGTACGCCCGAAAAGAAGCCGATATAAACCTCGCCGCTCTTGATCTTGGGGTGGCTGGACACATTGTATAAATGCTTGCTGATCTGCTGCGATAACTCATGAAAGCGGTCCTTATCCTCAAATATCTCAGTGCAGTAATGAAATATCTCGTTCAGGTGCAGGTCATCGCCAGGGTGCATCAGGTGATACACTTCGTTGGTCTTCTCGAAAGGGGTAAGGAAGTATTGGAGCAGTAAGCGTGGGATCACCTCGTCCTTAAGCTCAAGCGGAGCGTCAGAAAGTACGTAGCGCTCGTCCTGAAGCGGGTTACCTACGTGATGTACAGAAATGTGTTGCAGTGATGCCTCGAATGAAGTGATCATAATTCGGGGCGAAATTAAACATTTATATCGGCCCGTGCGGGGCTTAAGGTCAGCCTACGTGTTCCTGCTCGGGTATTTGCTGGCGTATCTCGTTCAGTTGCATCTCGTAAGCACGCATACGGGCATGCAAAATATCTACCTCGGTACGCAGCATCTGTATCTCGGTGATCAGTTTGGGGCCTTCGCTCTTGGTAAGCTTTTTTTCGCCGCTGCCCAAAATGATCCACTCAGGCGAGTATTTAAGTTGAAAGCAAAGTTTACGGATCAGGTAGTAGCTGATCTCCTGCTTACGGTTAATCACCTTGCTAATGAACCCCTGGTCAACTTCAATGGCTTTGGCCAGGCCCAGCTGTCCGCCGTGCTCCTTCACAATGACCTTTAAGCGCCTGATCAGTGCATCATCTGACATAAAAAAATGCTTTTTCTGCAATGATAATTATTATTTGCAAAAAAAGCATCTCATAGTTAAAAGCGCTAAACTATAGGTTTATTAACGCAGCTGTTTCATCAAATGATCTAAGCCTTTGTCGTACGTGCGGATGCAGATCGCCTGGTTCCTGAATTGGGTGGCTAAATGCTCTAATTGGCCTTTAATGTGGTCATGCTGAACGCTTGGTGTATTAGGTAAGCGTGTACGTATCGTGTTGAATTTATGCTGTATAGACCGGTGCAGGAACAGTGGTGTAACATTCTTGTTATGTTTCATAAAGCTCCGCACCTTGGTGGTTTGACGGCTCATGATGAATGTGATGAGAACGATAGCCGCTAAACCGGTACCAAAAAAAGCGATAATGATATTGTTTACGGTGAACATAAGTGCTTGTACGCTGAACGGCACGGTCAGGTTATATTATCGGGCTTAAAAATAATCAAATAACGGCTAATAATTTAACGTTGAGCTCATATTAAATAAAAATCAATGCGAACTGAACTGGTAGCTAAAGAGCTGATAACTAAAGCAAAAATATATAACAATTAGTTAAACTATGTTTTGTGGCAGCTGTCATATGATACGATATATGTTAAAGCAACTGACCAAAGCAAGCCTGCTTGCCGCCACGCTTTTTATCGTGCTGGCGGTGACAGCATTTAGTATGAAGAATGACGATGACGGCGGACAATTCGCGTCGGAGTTCTTGTCGCGCATCAACAGGGTGCGGGCCAGGGGTTGTAACTGCGGTACCACGTACATGAAGCCTGCGCCGCCATTGATCTGGAACGATGTGTTGGCCAAGGCCGCCGCCGGGCATGCACGCGATATGAGCAGGCGCGGATACTTTAGCCACACCAGTAAGGACGGCCGCGGCATTCAGGACCGCATTATGCAGGCCGGCTACACGTACCAAGGATATAAGAGCTACGCTATTGGTGAGAATATTGCCCAAGGCCAGCAGAGCATAGCCGAAGTGACCGAAGGCTGGTTCAAAAGCCCGGGCCATTGCCTCAATCTCATGAACCCTGACCTTACCGAGATCGGCATTGCCGAGCATGACCGCTACTGGGTACAGGACCTTGGCGGCCGCGTACCCTTTAGCCAGGCCGAACAAAAGCTGATCAAGAGCGGCCGGCTCATTATCAAAAAGAGCAGCCGCCCTGAATAGGTAACTGTCTTGATAGAAGTCATTTCAAACTCACCGTGGCCATTACCGGGAAGTGGTCAGATGGGAATTTACCCCGGTAGCTATCGGTCAGGATTCCCCAGCGGCTCACCTTGAACTGGCTTGAGGTGAATATGTGGTCAATGATCTGGTCGTTCTTAAGGCTTCGGCCAAAATCCTGATACGTGGGATTGTTGTTTGTGTATGGGTATTTGACCTGTGCATAGGTGTCGCGCAGGGAGCCCGACGTAGCAATGAGCTTGTAGGGTACGCTTTCGTGGTCGCCATTAAAATCGCCGGTGAGGATCACCGGTTGCGTACCGGCAATTGTTTTGATCCTGGCCAGGATAAGTTTGCTGCTTTCCTCGCGGGCCACCTTCCCCTGGTGGTCATAGTGCACGTTGAAAAAATAGAACTTCTTTTTGGTGGCCACATCTTGCAGGTATACCCATGAGCAAATGCGATTGCAGCAGGTGGCATCCCAGCCTAAGGATGGCTTTTCGGGAGTTTGCGACAGCCAGAAGCTGCCTTTGTTCAACAACCGGTACTTATCTTTTTTATAGAATACGGCCGAGTGCTCGCCTTTCTCCAATCCGTCGTCGCGGCCGGGGCCATAGTGCTCGTACTGGGGCAGGGCAGTGCTGATGTCGTTCAGTTGGTTGCTCAGGGCTTCCTGGGTGCCAAATATGTCGAGGTCATGAAAGCGGATCAGGTTGGCCACCATAGGCGCACGACTGGTCCACAGATTGCCCGTATCGGTGGTGTTGGCATATCGCAGGTTAAAGGTGGCCACGTTAATAGGCTGCGCCATGGCAACGGTGGCGATCAGTAAAAAGCAGAACAGGGCAATAGTGTTTCTCATGTCAGTAGGTAATTCGAATATGATGTCAGATCGTTCATCACGATCCTGACCATCGCAAAGTAAGCATAAAGTATTTTAACAGCTTGTTAACGGCATGTTATATTGTAATGGGCTTACTGGCGGTGTTATTAATATTCAGTTAACATCAACTGTGTTATTTTGTGTGACGGGTCGCCTGTGTGATCCATTGCCCTAATAGCTGATGATCAAGTATTTAAGTAAGCTCTTTTTATGCTGGCCGTTGGCCATACTGATCCTTAGTTCTTTGTCTTTAAGTTCGATAGCGCAGTACGGCAACGCCGGCCCATGGCCTTACCTCGATACCCTGGCCCAGCACCAGCCCGACTCGGCGCTGATCCAATTACGTAAACTGCATGCCCAAGCCCTAAGCCAGGATGACGACCTGAAGGCCGGGCTCAGCCTGCAACGAATGGGGCAGATCTGCTTTGATCAGGGCCACTACGGCCAGGCGCTCGACCTTTATTTACAGGCCGAGAAGATCTTTCAAACCTCGAACAACAAAGCCCAACTGGCCAATAACCTCTTTAAGATCGGTATCCTATACTACTACAACAAGCAGTTGGACAAGGCCCGCACCACCTACAATAAAGCGCTGTACCTGTACCGGCGAACCAACGATCAGAACGGGCAGGCTGCCGTGTTCGGCGAGATAGGGCACCTGTTCGAGAAGCGACAACGGTATGATAGCGCCTTTTACTATCAGCAAAGGGCCTTGCAGGGTTACCAAAAGGTCGGCTCGCGGTCGGGCCAGGCCAAGATCTATGAGAACCTGGGCAGCATATATGAGGACCTCGAACGGTACGACACCGCCTACGTATGCTTCACCAACTCCGACAGGCTATACCAGCAAGACCACAACACCGTAGCCAGGATCGAGGTGCTCAACAACATAGGTGATGTACTGCGAAAGACCGGCCGCCTGAAAGAAAGCTTGAAACTATCGCACCAGGCCTATGCATTGGCTGTGAGTACCAATAACCTGTACCAGGAGGCAGCCGCCAGCCGTGATCTGGGCAAAAGTTTTCAGCTGCTCAAGCAAATGGACAGTGCATATCATTACGTGGAATTGAGTCGTAGGTTATCGCTCGATGTGTACTCAAAAGAGGGGCTTAACCAAACGCTATTCCTGCAGGTGCTGTATGATATCAACAAGAAAAGTGACGAGATCGCACGTCTGAACAGCATCCGCCAAACCAACCGTATCATCACCGTGGCTGTGGTAACAGTGGTGATCTTGCTCATTATTATTGGGGTGGTGGTGTTCAGCAGGCAACGCCTCAAGATACACGACCAAAAGGTACTGGCCGAGCAGCAGCGCTCCATCTACGAGGCACAAAATGACCTGATGCAGCTCGAGCTCCGCAATAAGGAACTGGAGGAGCAGGGGTTGAAACAGCAACTCGAACTCAAGACCAAAGAACTATCAAACCATACCCTCAACCTGATCAAGACCAATCAATTGCTGGAGGGCATGCGCGCCACCCTGCAACAAATGGTGAAGGAAGATAAGCGCGACCAAAAACGCCAGATGCAGCAGATCGTGCAACAGATCGATCAAAGCTTTGACCATGAACAGAACTGGAAGGAATTCACCGGCGCCTTCGAGCAGGTGCACCAAAGCTTCTTCGAAAAACTGAAGGCCCACAGCAGCGACCTCACCTCGGCCGATATGCGTCTTATCGCCTTGCTTAAGGTCAACATGGATTCAAAAGATATCGCCGGTTTGCTGGGCATCTCCATGGACAGTTTAAGGGTGGCCCGCCATCGTTTACGTAAGAAACTGAATATTGAGCAGGGTGACAACCTGTCGTCGTTCATCCAGTCGTTATAGCGAAAAATCTTCTCAAAATGGGTGTTAACATTGGCTTAATGTAACGCTAATAAAAGCATAACGGCGCTTTTTTAAGCTTGTAAATCATTGATTTTCAATTGATTTTAAAAGTGTTGTAATGTTCGGTTAACGGTCTTGGTAACGGTGTTTCCTTTATGTAACGCTCAAAATTTCGCAGGTATGATCAGGGTTAACACCTTTGCTGCATCAACGGTCAAATGACCCGATCATGTAAACGAATGCCCCTAAGCAATGAACAAACTTCTACAAATCTTTTTGCTATTACTACTCAGCATCTTCACCGCACAGGCCACCACTATTAAGGGACATGCCTACGATCAGCGCACAGGTGAGCCCCTGGTAGGCGCCACCGTAATGCTCGACCGTACCGGCAAAGGAACCTCCACCGGGTTGGATGGCTCTTTCGCGATCAAAGACGTTAAGCCTGGTACATACACGCTCCGCATCAGCTATATCATGTACAAGACCGCTACCCTGGAGGTAGAGGCCACCAAAGAGAAGGACGACCTGCACCACTTAAAGATATACCTGGAACCGGCCGGCAAGGACCTCACCGAAGTGACCGTTATGTCGCGCAAAGATGGTTCGGCCGAGCGGGAGGCCCGCCGGTTGGAGCAACAATCGGTACAGGTGATGAACATCGTATCGGGCAAAGCCATCGAGGTGTCGCCCGATGTCACAGTGGCCAACGTGATCCAGCGCGTGTCGGGCGTATCGGTAGAGCGTAACAGCAATGGCGATGCCCAATACGCGATCCTGCGAGGTATGGACAAACGCTACAACTACACGTTAGTGAATGGCGTTAAGATCCCCAGCCCTGACAACCAGTACCGGTACGTGCCATTGGATATTTTCCCGGCCGACCTGCTCGACCGATTGGAAGTGTACAAAAGCTTGACCCCGAACATGGAAGGCGATGCCGTAGGCGGCGCCGTGAACATGGTAATGAAGGACGCACCAAGCCGCCTAACCATCAACGGTAACCTTGCCGGCGGTTATAACCAGTTATTTCTCGACCGTAACTTTGTAAGCTTCGACCGTAGCGGCATTGACCATAAGTCGCCTTATGAGATCAATGGCCGCACGTATAATGCCACCGCTAACGATTTCCCAAAAGGCAACCTGAGCTATACCAGTAAAAAGCCTGCGCCTAACGTGGTGGGTAGTTTATCGATCGGTCAGCGCTTTTTGAACAATAAATTAGGCGTGATCCTGGCCGGTAGCTACCAAAACACCTATCGCGGAAGCAACAGCACTTTTTACAACTCGGCGGTGAACAATACTGACCTGTATGCCAAGATCACCAGCAAAAGCTACCGTGAATACTCGGAGCAGCAAAAGCGTTATGGCCTGCACGCTAAGTTGGATTATGCCTTCAACAGCCGCAATAAGCTGAGCTTTTATAATATGTATGTAAAGCTGGCCAACGCCCAACTGCGTGACGCCGTGAACACCGATTATTCTACCGCTTTTGACCCTGCTACCGGCAATGCCCAGCTCACCTTTACTACCCGTAGCCGGCTTACCGAGCAGCAGATCTACAACAGCACCTTGCATGGTGATCACCTGCTGTTGAACGACAAATTAAAATTACAATGGTCGGCCGTTTACTCATCAGCCAAGAACGATGTGCCTGATAACACCTCGATCAGCCTGAACGGCAACCGCGTGAATGGAGTAGATACCCGCACCGTGTTGGTGAACACTTCACCTGTTACTCGCCGTTGGGAACGCAACACCGACGAAGATAAGGCCGGTTACCTTGACCTGAGCTACAAAGCTGCCCAACATGTTGATGTGACCATTGGCGGATTATACCGCGACAAACAACGCAGCGGTTTCTACAATAACTACTCCTTAGCACCGGTCAACTCGACCGCTGCCTACGGAAAAGACTTTCAGGATTATACCCAGATCCAACTGTACGTGACCAACCCGGGTGGTGCGGTGAACAACCCGCTAACCTATGATGCATCTGAAAAGATCGGCGCCGGTTACGTTATGGTCAAGCTCGATGTAAAGGACCTGCAGGTGATCGGTGGTGCCCGTGTGGAGCATACCGATCAGGGTTACAACCTGCTGTTCCCGGCGGGTGAACCACGCCCTAATGGCAGCCAGGTGTACACTGATGTTTTGCCAAGCCTGACCCTGAAATATAGGCTGACCCCGAATCAGCAGTTACACGGCTCTTACTACCGCTCGGTGAATCGCCCGGGATTTTATGAGATCGTGCCAAGCAAGGTGGTGAACGAGGAGTTCCAGGAGCGTGGCAATCCTGACCTGAAGCGGGCCCTGGCCGATAATTTTGATCTGCGTTACGAACTGTTCCCGGGCGCTTCGGAGCAATTGCTTGCAGGCGTGTTCTACAAATCCATCAAAGACCCTATCGAATACATCTTTAAGGCCGATGCTACCCGTGGTCAGGACATCTACTATAGTCCGGGCAATTTTGGCACCGCACGCAACTTCGGTGCCGAGCTGGATTACATCAAGTTCTTCAACAAAGTGGGCATCAAGGCTAATTATACGTATACCCACTCACGCATCACCACGCCTAAAAGCACCCGCATCATTGATGCCAACGGCGACCCTCGTTTAGTGAACGTGGACCAAACCCGCCCGCTTTACGGTCAGTCTGAGCATATCGGCAACATCTCTCTGCTTTATAAGGACACCAAGCGCGGTTGGGATGCCCAGTTGGCGGCTGCTTACACCGGCGAGCGTATCAATACCGTATCGCAGTTCCTGAACAATGACCTCTGGCAAAAAGCTTTCATCCAGATGGATGCCTCGGCCGAGAAACGCTTCAAGAACAACCTGGGTATCTTCATTAAGGCAGGCAACCTGCTCAATACCCCGCTCAAATTATTCATCAAAGGCACCAACCCGGCCAATAATAACATCAGGGAAGACGTGGTATCTGACGGGCAGACCCTTATGCGTGCCGACTATTACAAACAAAGCTACCTGATCGGTATCCGCTATAAACTTTAACAGAAACTACAACTGATATGAAGACTTTAAGACCATTTTTAGCAGCTTTAGGCCTGTTGGCCTTCATCTTTACGGGTTGCGAGAAAGCCAACATTGATGTGGACACCACCTCGGCCGATGGTTCGGCCACCGGCGAGGTGTCGGGCGTGTGGGCTAAAGGCAGTACCCAGGTGATCAAAGGCGATATCATTATCCCGGCGGGCAAGTCGCTCACCATTGAAGAAGGTGTTACCGTGCTGATGGATACCCTTGCCAAGCCCGAGATCATTGTAAAGGGTAACTTGTACTCGTTAGGTACTGCGCAAAACCCGGTGCGCTTCACCGTGAATGAGTTTTACAAGACCGATGCCAAGCGCTTCGGTAAACTGTGGGGCGGTATACTGGCGTCACCCACCTGCCAGGAACTGGTACTTGACCATACCATTTTAGAGTATGGCGGCAATACCACTTCTGATGCTTCTACCTCTGTAAAGCAAGGCCTGTACAAAGCCGTTGCCGGTGAGAACCTGCCGGCCTTATGGTTCGCTAACGTGAATGGTAAACTGATCGTGACCAACAGCGTGTTCCGCAACTTTCAGGAAGATTGTACTTACATAGAGGGTGGAAAGATCATTTTTGCCAACAACGTATTTTACACCACCGGTTTGACCGGCGGCGAGGCCATGAACTTCAAGTCGGGCTGCGTGGCCGATGTGGCCTACAACCTGATCTACAGCACCAACACCAATGCACTCAAATTGTCTAACAGCGGCGACAGAACGCCTCAAGCTTACATCGTGGCTTATAATAATACCATGGTAAATACAGGCTGGCGCAGGCCCACCGCTAAAGGAGGTTCGGTTTGGGTAGAAAGTACCGTACGTGCCGAGCTGTATAATAACCTGTTCCTGAACACCCGTTTTGGTGTAAAGCGTGATACCAAAAAGCCTGAAGACTCAAGGTCGATATTTAAGAACAACTGGTACTACGGTTATGATCAAACCACCGTGAACCAGTTCCAGCCAAGCAGTGATGTGATCGGTGGTGTTAATGATGTGATCAGCAAAGTGGCAGGCGATAACGACCCCAAACTGGTGAACTATCCATTAAATACACCTACCAATACATCGACGTTCAACACCGCTTGGGATTTTCACTTGCAGGCTGGTTCGCCCGCACTTACCAAAGGCATTACTACCTTTACCCGCAATCATGCTAACGGCATTATTGCTAACGGTGTGTCTTACGCTTCGCCGGCTCCATCGGCATATGTAGGCGCTTTTGGTACCAAGTAATTGTTAAAGATCTTTATGCGACCGGCCTTCTGGTCGGTCGCTTTATGTTTTAATTGATAAATGAGAAGAATTAGTTTATTGATCACTGTGCTGGCTATTGGTGCATTAGGATTGTCGGCTTGTCATCAGCCGTCATCGGGCCAGGTGGCGCCAGGCGTACCGGTATCGGCCGAGATAAAGCCGGTGGTGATCACCGAGCCGGTCAAATATGATACCGACGACCCGGCCATCTGGGTCAACGCTGCCGATACGGCTAAGAGCCTGATCATAGGCACTGATAAAAATGAGGACGGCGCCTTGTATGTGTTCGACCTTAATGGTAAGATCATGCCCCAACTAACGGTCAAAGGCCTGAAGCGGCCTAACAATGTGGATATTGCCTATGGCTTGATGCTGGCCGGAAAGCCGACCGATATAGCTGTGGTCACCGAGCGCATGACCCACAAACTGCGCATATTTAGTTTGCCTGATATGAAGCCAGTAGACAATGGTGGCATACCCGTATTTGAGAACGAGAACGGCCCCGAGTATCGCGACCTGATGGGCATAGCCATGTACACCGCTAAGGATGGGAAGATGTACGCCATAGTGGGCCGTAAGAATGGACCGCAAAAGGACGGTTACCTATGGCAATACCTGTTAGGCGATGATGGTAAGGGAAATGTTAAAGCTACGCTGGTGCGCAAATTTGGCCAGTACAGCGGTAAAAAGGAGATCGAATCCATAGCGGTGGATAATGAACTAGGTTACGTTTACTACTCAGATGAGCAGGTAGGGGTAAGGCAATACTACGCTGACCCAGCTAAAGGTAACCGTCAACTGTCCATCTTCGGTACCAAAGGCTTTGCGGTAGATCACGAGGGGATCTCGATCTACAAACTCACTGATACCACCGGTTACATCCTGGTATCTGACCAGGGAGCTAACCGTTTCCAGGTCTTCAGCCGCGAAGGAAAGCCCGGCAAGCCGTTCGAGCATGACCAGTTGAAGATCGTGCCCGTGGCCGCTCGCGAAAGTGACGGATCGGAGGTGCTATCCACACCGCTAACAAGCAAGTTCAGGCACGGCATTTTTGTAGTGATGAGTACAGATCGCACATTTCACTATTACCGGTGGGAAGATATTGCCGGAAAGGAACTCAAAGTGAGATAGAAGCGATGCAAGTGCACATGAATTAGATTGATACATCGCTTTACGATAGCTGATCTTTCCAATGTATCGGTTATGGCTACTATGATGCCGGATTAAGCTACATGTAATGATCCGGTATTTTTCATTTTTGTGAAAGATAAGGCAAGGAGTAAGTCCTTCATCGCCCTTTACTTAACTTACAAAGATTATGAAAGTATTTGTTACCGGAGCCAGCGGATTTATCGGCTTAGCCATTATTGATGAATTATTAGGAGCAGGGCACGAGGTGATCGGCATGGTGCGATCGCAAAAGGGAGCCGACGCTTTGACCGCCAAAGGTGTACAAGCGCATTTTGCTGACCTTACCGATATCGACGGCATTTGCCGTGGTGCGGCGCTTGCCGACAGCACGATCCACACAGCGTTCAACCATGACGACTTTACGGTTTATCAGGCTAGTTGCGAGAACGACCGGCGCATCATTGAAGCTTTGGGTGAAGTGTATGCCGGTACGGATTGTAAGCTGGTGATCACCTCGGCCTTGGGGCTGTTGCCACGCGGCCGCATGGTAGACGAGAATGACCAGCCTGTACCCGGCCAAAACCCACGCATACTTACCGAACAGGCCTCCGATGCCGTGGCGCAAAAAGGAGTGAACGTAGTGTTGGTGCGCTTGCCGCCCACGGTACATGGTGAACGCGATCGTGGCTTCATACCCATGCTGATCGGTATAGCCCGGCAAAAAGGGGTGTCGGTATATCAGAACGAACCGAAGAATCACTGGCCGGCAGTGCACCGCAAAGATGCAGCGAAACTATACCTACAGGCACTGGAACAAGCTGCCCCAACAGGTACTCGTTACCATGCTACTGCCGAGCTGGGTATTCCATTTATGGATATAGCTGCCGCTATAGGCAAGGGTTTGAACTTGCCGGTGACCGGTATGGATGCAGCCGATGCGGACGCACACTTTGGTGGCTTTGCGCATTTTGCCGCTATGGATATACAGGCCTCCAGCGAACGGACCAGGCACTCACTTGATTGGCAGCCTACCGGCCCGAATTTAATTGAGGACATGGAGGCGGTCTATTTCTAAAGGTCAATATTCGACCAATAGTTGTTCTGGTACAAAATGCCGATATTGGCCAGTTAGGGACATTAAACATCGGGCAATTATGAGCAATGAACATATCCAACGGATCAGCACGATAGCTGGGTACCATCGTTCAAGGGGATTGGGCAGTCCGCTGCACCCATTGATCAGCGTGGTCGATTATCGTGACGTCCAGCATTCACCCGACAAGAACGCCGTTAGCTGGGTGTACGACTTTTACATGATCGCCATGAAAAAGAACATCAGCGGGGTATTCCGCTATGGGCAGCAAACCTATGATATGATTGATGGTACGATGTTCTTCATTGCGCCTAATCAGGTGTTCAGGATAGAGATGGATCAGCAGCAGCCACAAGACCGCTCTGGTTGGTTCCTGCTGATCCACCCCGACCTGTTGTGGGGTACGCCATTAGCACGTGATATCAATAATTACGAGTATTTCGGCTACTCTACCCGCGAGGCACTTTTCCTGTCCGAAAAGGAAGAAGCTATTGTATCCGATATCGTCAAAAACATAGAACGGGAGTGTGAGACGAACATGGACCGGTTCAGCCAGCAGATCATCCTGTCGCAGATCGAGGTATTGCTCAATTATTCGGACCGGTTCTACCATCGCCAGTTCCTTACCCGTAAAATGGCCAACCACCAGGTGCTCGAACGGTTAGAGAAGCTGCTTGATGAATACTTTCTACACCGGTCATCACAACACGGCCTGCCCACGGTGAATTACCTGGCCGATGAACTTAATCTATCGCCCGACTACCTGAGCTCCCTGCTGCGGGTCACCACCGGGTTGAGCACCCAGCAGCACATTCACGAGAAGCTGATCCAAAAGGCAAAAGAAAAACTTTCGACCACTAACTTATCGGTAAGTGAGATCGCTTATGAGCTGGGTTTTGAGCACTCGCAATCGTTCAGTAAGCTCTTTCGCTCCAAAACCAACAGTTCGCCATTGCAGTTCCGGTCAAGCTTTAATTGATCAGGCAACTATCGTTCAACCTTTATCGAAAAAATTTTTGATCAGAGGCGGTCCTTCATCACGATTCAATGCTCTATATCATTAATTACCATAGACTTTTGAACATGAAGAACAACCTGAAAGTGTTACTCTCTGCTTGCTGCCTGGCGCAGCTGATGGCCTATGCCTCTTGTAAGAAGATCGATGCGGTATCTGCAACTGAAACACCGGCCGAAAAGGGCAACAAGGTGGACGTGAACGCCGTGACCTTCAAAGGGCAAACTTACAACGTGGGCGATACCATTTATGGATACAAAAACTACATCAAGCTTGTAGTAGGAGCCAGCAGCAGTCCGCTGATACTGGGTGTACCACATGATGGTGTGATGACCGGCAGCCCGGTGATACCAGAGACCGGCGACACCGGCCGCGACCTGAACACCAAACTGCTGGCCAAGTCTATCGCTACCGCTTTCAAGAATGATACCGGCCTGCAGCCCTGGATGATCATTAACGAGATAGGCCGCAAGCGTGTTGATCCCAATACTTACCCTAACGAAGTGGCCAGCCGTTACACCGACCCTGAGGCCGTGAACACGTACAACAGCTACCATGAATTACTGAGCTTTGCCCGCAATGCCGTGGCAGGCGGAGCCGCTGGTACACAAGGGGCGCTTTTTTTAGATATACATGGTCATGCGCATCAGTATGATAATGGTCATACCGAGCCCTACACTTCTACCACCACCGGCAACAGTATACAAAGCAACTTCATTGATCAAACAGAGGTAGGTTATGGCCTGAGCAATTTTTCGCTTGAAAAGAACGACACTTACCTGAACGGCCTGGCCGATTCATCGAGCGTACGTAACATCGCTTTGTCGCACCCGTCCACACCGTTCTCGCAACTGATCCGGGGTTCGTACAGCTTCGGCGGTTTGCTGGAAGCACAGAGTGTACATGCGGTGCCGGGCAATGTGATGCAGATCCTTGATCGCAATGCAACGCTTTTTGGAACGCTATCATCGGGCAAGCCTGACCGTAGGCCATATTTCAATGGTGGTTACTGCACGCGTAAATATGGAACTATCAGTGCAGGTTCTACCACTGGCTATAATGATAATATAGCTGCCATACAGATCGAGACGCCGGGTATCACCGTACGTAATAACTCATCCATCATTGCCATTTCAGGTCCGAGGATCAAAAAAGCGGTGATCAATTACCTAAACTACTGGTACGGCTATACCTATCCGAATAATAATTGACCCTAAACTAATCATACACGTTAAAAAGACCGGTTTTGCCGGTCTTTTTTATTTTAATAGCATTAATATCTTCGTTCTTTTATTTATATTGCGTTATCAAAGCCTTTTGGGCCGATGATATCACTAATTAATTGTTGTTTAGCGTAATTTTAAAAGGTTAATACGATCATAATGGCTACTTATGACCTCATTGGCGAAAAAGTGCTGCTTGAGCAGATAGCAAAAGGCAACGAGATCGCTTTTAGGCGCGTATTTGACCTGTATAAGACCAAGGTCTATACCTTTATCGTAGGGTTTACCCATTCAAGGGCCGATGCCGAGGAAATATTACAAGATACCTTCCTCACCTTATGGCAGAACCGCTATACGCTCAATAATATTGAACATCCGCGTAATTATATCTATACCGTAGTTCGTAACAAAACCTTTCATTACCTCAAGCAAGCCTCCAAAAGCGAAAAGCTGATGAAAGAGGTGTGGGCCAACCTGAAAGAAGACCATAACTCCACCGACGACCTCATGCACCTGCGCGACAGCGACCGCATGATCAAGGATGCGCTGAACATGCTGTCTGAGCAAAAACGATACATCTTCAAGCTTAGCCGTTACGAAGGTTTGGGCCATGAGCAGATCGCCGAACAAACAGGGCTATCCAAAAGCCGTGTAAAGAATATCATTGTTGAGGTGCTCAAATTCCTGCGTACCTATCTTGAACAATGCGCCGGAGTACTGGGCCTGGTGGCCTGGTTCATGGAAAATTGAAAAAAGTTACATTTTTTCCGGTCCTTTTCTCCCTTAATGTACTCTATATCTTTAAACAACACATTTAATGTGTCTGCATGGAATTGAACAACACAAGGTTTAACTATCTGCTTGACCGGTACCTGAACAAGGAGTGCTCTCCCGAGGAGTTCGCCGAGTTCTTTACCTATATAGAAGATCCGGCTTATGATGAGCTGATGCAAGAGCGCATGAAAGACGAGCTCAGGTCACTTTCGCCGGGCGCCGATGTGCATCAGGTAGATTGGGATACTATTTATACCAACATCGTAGGTCAGCAAAATGGCGGAGGTAACATCAGGCGCATGTTCAGCCGTAAGCTGGCGGCCGCCGCTGCCGTGGTGATGCTTTGCACCGCAGGCTTGTCATGGTGGTTGGTGCAGCGTGATGGCCCTGCACAGCAACACATGGTCAAGATACCGACCAAAAAGGATGTATCTCCAGGTACCGACAAAGCAGTATTGCAACTGGCCGATGGTACCCGCATCGTTTTGGATAACGCCGGCAAAGGAGTGCTGACCAAACAGGGTACTACCCTGATAGAACAACAGGAAGGAGGCAAGCTTAGCTATAACGCGGCCGACGGCTCTAAAGGTAAGGCGGTGCCGCTACCCAATACTTTAACTGTACCGGCCGGGGGCAAGTATATGCTCGTACTGCCTGACAATAGTAAGGTATGGCTCAACTCGAACTCTTCATTGACCTATGCGGCCGCGTTTACCGGTGCCACCCGTGAGGTTGAATTGAAAGGGGAGGCTTACTTCGAGATCGCTAAAGATGCCAGCCATCCTTTCATGGTCAAAAGCGGCCGTTCGGTGGTGCAGGTGCTGGGTACGCATTTCAATATCTCGGCCTATCCTGATGAGGACCTAAGCGAGGTGACCCTCTGCGAGGGCTCGGTGAAACTAACCGTAGGCAAACAACTGACGGTGCTAAAACCTGGCGAACAGGCGTCCTTTAACCGTCATGACGACATGATCGCTCTGAAGGATGTGGATGTGGAGGAGGCGATAGACTGGAAGAACGGCTATTTTCAATTCGACAACGCCAGTATGGAAAAGGTGATGAACAAGATCAAACGCTGGTACAATATCGATGTGGAATTTCAGGGGCCTAAGCCATCGGTCAAATTTACGGGTATGATCTCGCGAAACTATAGATTATCCAGAGTACTTGAGTTATTGAGGTCTACCGGCGGTGTGGACCTTGAACTGGCTGACAACCAGGTGATCGTAAAAAGTAAATGATCGTTTTGAATGAATAAAGCAAAATAAAATAATACTGACCCATCGCATGTACGGGATACCGGTGAACCGGAATTGTGATGGGGCCCTATTTCTTGAACGCTATTAATTAACCCCAAAATGCTCTTCTATGATCAATTGTTTACCCTTTAAAAAAAGGGCCTTACTACCCCTATGGCCAAAAAAAAGCCGGTCATGGGACGCCAGCCGCATGGCAAGGCCAATGATCACTGTGCTGGTCATGATGCTGGTACTGCAAGCCAATGCTATCGCTTACGCACAAAAGATCAGTATCTCTATCCGCAACGCTACCTTAAAAGAAGTTTTTAAGGAGATACGTAAACAGACCGGTCAGGACTTCATCTACAATAATGAAGTGTTGGAACGCTCGAGGCCGGTGACCATCAATGTGCATAACGAAACGCTGGAGGGTACGCTAAAAAAGATCTTTGCCGAGCAACCGCTTAGTTACGAGATCAGCGGCCAGGCCATCATCGTTAAGACCATGCCCATCATCCGCAACGCCCCTGATAGAACGATCGAAGGCAAGGTGACCTCGTCAACAGATAATGAGCCGGTGATCGGTGCCACGGTATCGGTAAAAGGCCGGTCGGGCGCTGTAATGACCGATGCTAACGGTCATTACGCGATCAATTTACCAAGTGGCAACAATGTGCTGGTGTTCAAATATATCGGCTTCATTACCCGCGAAGTAGAGGTTGGTAGTGGTAACTCGCTCGATGTAAAGATGATACCAGGCAATCAGCAGTTAGAAGAAGTTGTGGTGCAGGCTTATGGTACTATTAAACGCGGAGCGCTCACGAATTCAGTGGCAACCATTGGTGCAAAAGAGATCGAAAAACGCCCTATTACTAGTGTTACCACGGCCCTTGCAGGTGCAGCACCTGGTATACAGACCACCACTGGCAGCGGGCAACCAGGCTCGGGTGTAGGCGTGAGTATTCGAGGATTTGGATCGATAAATGCCGGTACTGACGTATTATATGTGGTGGACGGTGCTCCTTTTGGCGGCGCGATCAATAACCTAAATCCTAACGATATTGAAAGTATATCGGTATTGAAGGACGCGGCCGCTACGGCTCTATATGGTTCGCGCGCAGCCAACGGCGTGGTGTTGATCACCACTAAATCCGGTATTAAGAACAAGGATGTGATCGAGGCTCGTGCTACAGGCGGTATCACCTCCCGCGGTTTGGCAAATTATGAAAAGGTGGACGCTTTTCAATACTACCCGTTAATATGGGAATCGATGCGTAACCAGTATTTGGCCAATGGTCAGGCATTGGCAGTGGCTAACCAATCGGCCACCGATAACGTGAAGAGCCAATTGGTATACAACCCTTTTAATGTGCCTGACAACCAGATCGTGCGTACCGATGGTACCATCAACCCATCGGCGTCTTTCCTTTACCCTGATGACCTAAGCTTCCGTAAAGCCATGCAGCAGACCGGTGTAAGGCAAAATTACTCGTTAGGTCTACGTGGTGGTGCCGAAAGGTCAAGCTACTATGGATCGGTAGATTACCTGAACGATAAAGGTTATAGCAAAGGCAGTGATTTTAACAGGATCACCGGCCGTGCCAAACTCGACCTTAGCCCCAAAAAATGGTTAAAGGCAGGTATCAATATGTCGGGTACCATCTCTAAAACGCTTTTAGCTAATGAGGATGCCGGTATCAATGAGAACCCATTCTATGTAGACCTTTTAATGGCTCCTATATATCCTGTTTACAAGCATGATGCACAAGGTAACTATGTGTATGACGCTACCGGCAACAAAGCGTTCGACAACGGCGAACTGCGCCCGGTCTTTCAAGGCCGTAACATCGTTGCCGAGACCATGTTGAATCAGCTTTACAACAAACGTAACGCTATCGGTGGGCGTACTTACCTCGAAGTAACGCTATTGCCTGGCTTAAAAGCTACAGCCAACCTGGCGGTAGATGTGAACAATTACGAATACCTGTTCTACCGTAATCCCACCATTGGTGATGGTGTGAGCGTGAACGGCCGTACCTCACGTACCAACACTAAAAGCCAAACACTTACTATTAATCAGCTCTTAAATTACAACCGAAACTATGGTAAACATAGTATCGATGCTTTGGCAGGACACGAATATTACACCTATAGATCTGTTAGCCTTACAGCTCGACGTGATAATCAGGTAGTGGATGGTCCTGTGGAATTAGATAATTATGCCAACCCTGCTGTGGCCGAGTCAAGTGTCGACGAAGATAAGTTAGAAAGTTTTTTATCCCGTTTTCAATACAGTTATGATAATCGCTACTTTCTTACCGCATCGTTGCGTACCGACGCTTCATCCCGTTTTGCGGCGTCGTCTCGTTGGGGTACTTTTTGGTCATTAGGTGGTGGCTGGCAGATCCACAATGAGTCGTTCATGAAACCATATACCTGGATAGACCTGTTAAAACTGCGTTCATCTTACGGTGAGGTTGGGTCTAACCAGATAGGTTTTTACCCTTATCAATCTTTTTACAACATTGGTAACAACAACAACTCTGAACCGGGCATGACCCAAAGCCGCACTGTAGGTGGTGGCGAGGACGTTCAATGGGAAATAAATCAGACCTTTGATGTAGCGGTGGAATTTGGTCTGTTCAAAAACCGTATCAATGGAACTGTAGAATACTTTAGGCGTGGATCGCGGAAGTTGCTGTTCAACGTGCCCCTAGCACTATCAACTGGTCGTACAAGTCAGCCTAAAAATATAGGTAGCTTGAATAATAGCGGTTTCGAGATCCAGTTGAGCGGCGACCCGATCCGTAGCAAGAACTTTGTATGGAACGTGGCGGTGAACTGGACCAAATTTAAGAACCGTATCACCAAATTGCCTGAAGGCCAGGATAGGATCATCAGCGGTACCAAGAACCGCCAAGTGGGTCACTCCGTTTATGATTACTGGCTACGCGACTGGTACGGCGTTAACCCCGACAATGGTTTGGAACTATATTATGCCGACCCGGACGTTACCACCGATGCCTCTGCTTTCACCAATAGCAACGGCGACCGCGTGACCAGCAATGCTAATGCCGCTTTGTATCGCTATGTAGGCTCGGCTATTCCGAACTTTTATGGCAGCTTGGGTAACACATTCACTTATAAGAACTTTTCACTTAACTTTTTGCTGATGTACCAGGTAGGTGGCAGGGCATTTGACTCTGATTACCAGTCATTGATGTACAACGGGTCTTACGGCAGAGCCCTGCATATAGATGCCTTGAAACGCTGGCAAAAACCCGGTGACATCACCGATGTGCCTATCCGCAACACAGGCACCACGATGTATGATAGCGACCGCTGGCTGATCGATGCTTCGGCAGTGAGCCTGCGTACCGCATCGCTTACTTACACCTTACCGCGTGCCGTGAGCTCTAAGGCAGGTGTAAGCCGTGCACAGTGTTTCTTCACCGGTGAGAATTTGTTCATCCTGTCGAAACGTAAAGGTTTAGATCCAACACAATCGTTCACCGGTGTGTCATCGTACACTTACGCCCCGACCCGTATACTTACTTTAGGCCTCAACATCACTTTATAATCAGTAAGATCATGAAACACATCAGATCGGTCATTTCCTTTTGTACCCTGTTCCTGTTGTTCTCGTGCAGCAAAGAAGCGCTTGACACCAACCCAACCGGTGGTATATCTGACGAGACAGCTTTTGTATCGGTAGGCAATGCGCAAAAGGCGCTTAACGGTATCTACCGTATACTTTATACCCAATACACCAACCAGCACCGCGATGGTCATGGCGCAATAATGATCAACCTCGACGCCATGGGCGAGGATTACGTGCGTACCAATGCCTCATACGTTTATCATTACCAGTCATATCGCTGGCTGGCACACCGCAACTCGGCCGATGATAACGTGAACGGCTTTGCTTACTATTTTTATTACATCGTGATATCGAACGCTAACCAGATCATCGAGCGTATAGATGGAGTAGAGGGCGATGCCGCTACCAAATCGGGGATCAAAGGGGAGGCGTTGGCCCTGCGTGCCTGGGCGCATTTTAATTTGGTGCAGTTGTACGGTAAACGTTACAGTGCAGGTGCTACCAACTCACAGCCCGGCATCCCGATCGTGATCACCACCACTACCGAAGGTCAGCCACGCTCTACCGTTGAGGCGGTATACACCCAGATCAACAAGGACCTTGATGATGCCATAGTTGCGCTGGCCAAAACACCAGCCGCACGTACCGGCAGCGCCAAAACGCACATCAACATTAACGTGGCCAAAGGCTTCAAGGCCCGCGTGGCTTTAACGATGCAGAACTGGGCCTCAGCCATCAAATTTGCACAGGAGGCTCGTGCCGGTATCGACAACCTGATGAGCAACACTCAATACACCGCCGGTTTTACCGATATCAACAATCCGGAATGGATGTGGGGTATCATACAGCCCGCCGATCAGGTTCCAACTTATGGGTCGTTCTATGCGTATATGTCAGCAAACTTTAACTCTGCCTTTACCCGCGTTAACCCTAAATTGATCAACTCGTTGTTGTACGCCAAGATCTCGTCTACCGATATTCGCAAAAAACTTTGGTGGAACGGTACCGCAGCCGATCGCGATAATTTCCCCAACATATCAGGTCAAACCAAGGTGATCTACATGCACCGCAAGTTCCTGGTACCTGATGTGGCTACCCGCGCAGGCGACATCCCTTACATGCGTATAGCTGAGATGTACCTGATCGAAGCCGAAGCCCAGGCCCGCAGTGGTAACAATGCTGCTGCCGCACAAGCGCTGTTGCCGTTGGCCAAAAATCGTGATGCTTCTTATACCCTAAGCACCAAGACCGGCGCCGCACTGATCGATGAGATCATGGTTCAACGCCGCATTGAGCTTTGGGGCGAAGGTTTCCGCTTTTTGGATCTGAAACGTACAAACGCTGATCTTGACCGCCGTAATGCCAACCACAAAGTAGATGTGGCCAACATCCTGTTCGTGGCCGCTGGCGACCCGTCATGGCAATGGCTCATCCCGCAAGACGAGATCAACTCTAACCCGGCTATCGAACCTGGTGACCAAAACCCGTAAATTTTTCCATGTTGTATTTAGTTCATAGTAAAGGACCGCTCAATGGGCGGTCCTTTAGATTATTAGGACTTTTATGGCTGGCGGTGGCTACACAGACCGGCTGCCATACAGCTAAGGTAGGAGTGGCCTCGACGGCTGATAATGCTAAGGTCAAGATCAGCTTGCAAAAGCGGCAGGAGTGGACTTTTAATAACGGCCGGATCAAGATCAACAACCGCTTTGCATCGGCCCGGGCAAACGACGTATCGCAGGTGAACGACAGTACCTTTAAGGTAGATGTATTACCCGAGAATGAGCCGGTGAACCCGAGCCCGTGGTATGCGTTCAAGGTATGGTCGGCAACGAGTCGTAACATTTACTTCACCCTAAATTATCCGACCACCAAGCATCGTTACAACCCCAAACAAAGTGCTGATGGAAAGCACTGGCAGGATCTGCCGGTCACGATAAGCACCAACGAACACCAGGCCAGCTTTAAGGTTACCGTGGGGCGCGACACGCTCACCCTTGCTGCACAAGAGGTGATCAGCTCGGCCATGAGTTACGCCTGGATGGATAGCTTGGCCAGCGCCAATGCCTCTATCACCAGGCAAAGAGTTGGTACGAGCCTCATGGGCAAACCGATCTATATGCTGACCACTAAAGGCAGCGACGGTAAGAAGCTGGTAGTGGTATTAAGTCGCCAACACCCACCTGAGGTGACCGGTTATATGGCCATGCAAGAGTTCGTGCGCACGGTGACAGGGAACTCAGCATTGGCGGAAAGCTTCAGGCAGCAGTATGAATTGGTATTGTTCCCGATGCTTAACCCCGACGGGGTGGATGAAGGCAACTGGCGCCACAGCGCTGCCGGTGTTGACCTGAACCGCGACTGGGAAAATTTTGAACAACCGGAGACCCAGTCTGTAAAGCAGGCCATGACCCGCATGATCGATCAGCAAAATGCACGTGTCTACTTTGCGCTCGATTTCCATTCCACCTATTATGATATTTTTTACATCAACCAACTGGCTGATCCGGCATCTTCCAATGCGCCGGGCTTCACACTTAAATGGTTAGGTGCTATGAAAAATGCTATACAAGGTTTCAATCCCAACATCAAACCTTCAGGCAATGGCGGTAATGTATCCAAAAGCTGGTTTAGCCGGGTACTGGGTGCCGAGGCGCTTACTTACGAGGTAGGCGATAACACCGCCCGGCCGCAACTGCTACAAAAGGGCCGTGTGGCCGCCGAAGAGATGATGAAGCTTTTACTCCAGCAGAAATAGAATACCCATTGATCTTGCTTTGGTACAACAGCCCGATGGTCCGATATTAACGGATCATCGGGCTATTTCTTTTTCTACCCTTTAGCAGGCTCTGATCACGCATTGATACGAACCGACAAAAGTTTGAGACGGATCGCATGCGGTTTATGATTTCCTTTGGTAAAAGCCTGAAAGCCAGCGTTCCCTACGGTGGCTTTCGGTAATGTGCCTTTTGGTCGAAGTGAGAAGCGACCATTGGAGAGCCATAGCAAACTATTGATCAGCACCAGCCAATTTATTCACCAATTCAATAACCTAAATGTACATTTTATGAGAAACAAAGTGTTTACTGCTTTCATTGCGGGCGTGGCATGTATGGCCGTGTCATGTACCAAGAGCAATGTGGTCGATGATCCTACTGTAGCCGGGCCTGCGGCCGGCAACATCCAAACGCTGGCGGCCCCGGCGCTGGGTACCATCATCGATAGCGGCGTTTACCGCATCAGGGGGGTATCATCGTTACCCAATGGCCCGGTGATGGAGGTTACCGGAAACTCTACGGCCGATGGTCAGCAGATCCAGCAGTGGGGCTGGTTCCCTAACAATGGGCAAAAATGGCGCGTGATCAAAACCGACGCTACTTATTACAAGCTGGTGAACCTGACCAGCAGCAAGTGCTTGAAGTCGCCATCAGCCACCTCGGGCGATATATTGCTTCAAGGCACAGATGACGGTACCGACAGCCAACGCTGGACGATCACCTATACGGGCAGTGGCAACGTATTCGCGCTCACCAACAAAGCCACCGGCCTCAAAATGGTGATCGACCCTGAGACCAACACCGCTGGTGCCAAGATCAGGCAAAAGAGCACCGCTACCGGTACGCAAGACCGTTTCGAGTTCCATAACCTGGAGTTCCAAAATCCGGTGAATAATAACAGCAGGCCTGACCCATATGTGGCGCAAAAGGATGGATATTACTATTTCCTTTCTACCAAGGGCAACCGCATATCGATCACCAAAACGCAGGATATGTCATTACTGGCGGTAGCGCCTGAGACCACCGTTTGGACACCGCCATCAGGTACGGAGTATTCGGCCAACCTGTGGGCGCCTGAGCTTTATTTCTTATCAGGCAAATGGTACATCTATTTTGCTGCCGAAAGCTCTACCGTGCCTGATAGCCACCGCATGTATGTACTCGAGAACGCCAACAGCGACCCTACCACCGGCACATGGACCTTTAAGGGCAAGATCACTGATACTACCGATCAGTGGGCCATTGATGGTACCGTGCTCACCATTGGCACCAGCAACTACTTTGTATGGTCAGGTTGGGATAGCAATGCCAGCAAGTACAAACAATACCTGTACATAGCCCCAATGACCAACCCATGGACGGTGAGCGGTGCACGAGTACGCATATCATCGCCTACCAACAACTGGGAGCGTTATGAGCCAAGCGGCTCGTTGGGAGCAGGGGTGAATGAAGGACCTATCGCGCTGCAAAAGGATGCCAGCAGTCCTGTATTTATTATCTACTCGGGCAGCCGTTATGGTAGCGACAACTATTGCCTGGCCCAGATACAGCTGAGCACCGGGGCCGATCCAATGGTTGCCGCTAATTGGATCAACAAAAAGCAGGTATTTGTAAAGAGCGATGCAGCCCAGGTATATGGCCCGGGGCATAATGGCTTCTTCACCAGCAGTTATACCGACCCCAATGGCGTGTCACGTACCGAGAACTGGTTCATTTACCATGCCCGCACTGTGGCCAGTACACCTAACGGCGGCCGTCCGCCTCGTATGCAAAAGCTGACCTGGAATAGCGATGGGTCACCAAACTTTGGTACCCCTGCTTCAAGCAGCACCAAGTTGGGTGTGCCCATTGGCGAATAACTATTCATGCCATAAACAACAAAAGGCGACCATATGGTCGCCTTTTGTTGTTTATGGCTGGTATTTGTACACTGATCACGGCTCGAATGCACCGATGCTGGCTGTAGAAGTTTTGCTGCGTTCAGCACCTGTAAAATCAGTTGTGCTGTACATACGCGGATGGCCTTTACCCACACAAGGACTGCTCTTTTTGATATCAAAATTGGCGTTCAGGCTATTCGATGCGTTCACGAAGCCTGGATCTTTGCCGTTGATACATGAGCCACTGGTCACGTTGATCACCGCTTTAGAGGGGTCTGTCACATTGTAATGCAAATTATTCTCATAGATCAAACGGGTATTCTGATAATTGGAGTTGATCACCGAGGCGTTATCGGCCACCAAAATATTATTGACGATGCGTACATCGTTACTCACACCGGTGAGGATCTGCCCAGGGTTGAACTCCGGGCTTCGCGAGTTACAATAGGCCGTGTTGTTAATAATATCCACATGGTCGCTTTGAAAGGCGTGTATGCCCGTACCGCCATTGAACCAGCAGATATTGTTCTCGATCAGTGTGCGGCTTTTGTAATCGCCCTGTTTTGAACCGTTCTGTTTGTTCCTGAAATCATCGATGATAATGCCATTGCCGTCGTAGATCTTACACATCTTGATCCAAGGCACTAACGAGCGGTTGTTGTAGCACTTGTTCCTGCGGATCACATTGTGATAGCCGGGTGCAGTATCATAGTTATAGAATTGATAAAAGGCGATACCGCTGGTACCGAAAAGGCTGTATAAACTGTTATTGTAAACCACGTTCTCTTCCACGTTGATGTAGTCGCATTGCGATGCACCGATGCCCCCGCCGCCACAATCATGAACAGTGTTGCGCACAATAGCGATGTGATGCGAACGTTTGCGCTTATAACTTTCGATCACGATGCCGTTACCATTGTATCTTGGATCGATCTCGCCTTTTTTATTTGCGCAGCTTTGAGGTTGTTTAAGCGCATTGGCCAGCGTAAGCTTGGCATTATAACCTACCACCTCCATACCCTCAACTCTGACATAGCTTACACCTTTAGTGAGCGAGATGCCCGCCCAGCCATTGAACCGGATCACTGGATGTTGGCCGGGGTAGTTGATGTACGTGATATACCGGTCCTTTTTACCGCTTCGGGTGATGTTCACCACGTTGCAAACGCTACAATCATTAGTGTAGGTGCCCTGCATCACAAAAACGGTATCGCCCGGTGATGTCATGTCTGCAGCCTTCTGAAGTGTCTTTTTAGCGCGGCCGGTGCTTGAGCCATCGTACTTGTCATTGCCGTTACTTGAGCTTACATATATACTTTTTGCAGAAGTACTTTGCACAGTTAAAAACAATATTATCAAAAAATATATTGACCTCATATTGAATCGGTAATTAGTACCGTGATGTGTTAACAAAATTTAAATTTTATTGTGTTTAAAAATGATTCGTGCTGTTAATGGCCGGTGAGCAGAGAAAAAATGCTTTTTCGAATACGCTTGGGCAGATAAATGGTTCTTAAAGCCCGCTAATATGATATCGATCGCAGGCCTGTGCAAAAAATAGTTTATAACTAAATGACGTTTACGCAAACCAAAGGCAAAAAATTTCATTTAGTAGCTATCACGACATACACACATACGCTATAAAACATATATCCATATATCGTTCTGCCGTATGTTCAAGTATTATCACACGTCAAGTATAATTTAATAACCATATAACTATCTATCTATGAAATCAAGAACGAGTACTAGAACAGCTAAGCTATTCAAGAATTTGGTCGTAGTATTGGGAATAACTGCCGCGTTATCTTCCTGTACTTCTTACAAAAAGATCCCTTACTTCCAGGATCTTGACCGTTCAAAAGTGACCTCTGAGGCCATCACCAACATGTCGTCATTAACCATTCAACCTGATGATCAGCTGTCTATCAGCGTGACCAGCTTGAACCAGGATGCTGCCAACGTATTCACCAACAATATCATCAATGCCGGTACTGATGCTTTGAACCCGGTTTATGGTTATACTGTGAACGCTAACGGCGAAGTGACCCTGCCTTTATTAGGTGTGGTTAAAGTAAGTGGCTTGTCAAGCTCTGAATTGGCTACCAAATTACAACAACAACTTACCGCTTACCTGAGCAAACCTACCGTTGCCGTTAAGATCGTAAGCTTCAAAGTTGCCGTTCTGGGTGATGTGATGCGTCCGAACATCTACCGCAGCACCAGCGACAGGCTGACCGTTACTGAAGCGTTGAGTTTAGCCGGTGACCTGAACATCACTGCAAAACGTGACGATATCACTTTAGTAAGGGAGATCGACGGTAAAAGAACTTACATCCCTCTTGACCTTACCTCAAAGAACCTTTTTCAGTCGCCGTATTTCTACATGAAATCTAACGACCTTTTATTCGTACAACCAAGCAAATCAAAACTGGCTACTGTTGATACCGGTTACCGCAATGCCAGCTTGATCATCTCGGCCTTAACATTAGTGGCCATCGCTATCTCATTATTCACTAATTGATCATGAACACAAGGCAGGCGTCAAACAATCCCAAAGCCAATAAACATCAGTTTTCTGATATGAAAACGGTGTTGGGTAAGTATTTCTATCATTGGCCGCTCTTTTTGCTATGCCTGGCCTTAGCATTTGCGGGCGCTTACCTTTACTTACAAAATGCGAATCCATCGTACGAAGTAAGTGCCACCATATTAGTGAAGGACGAGAAGAAATCGCCGCAAGACAAAGCTGCGTTACCTGAACTGGAGCAATCCAGCTCGCCAAAGAACGCAGAATCGGAGATCGAGATCTTGCGGTCGAAGAAGTTGGTGAGCAAGGTGGTAAATGACCTGCAACTGTGGACCACCTATAAATTGAAAAAAGGACTAAAAACGGAAGATCTTTACGAAGATCCTCCGTTCAAACTGGTTCTTTTGAAAAAGGGAAGGGTCAGCAATGCCGAACTTGATGTGACCATCAAAGATGCCAAACACTTTGAGGTAGAGGAGGACGAGAAGAAACGCAGCATAGCTTTCAACGAATCATTTAAAAATAGCGGTGGTACCTGGGTGTTAAAACCTACCGCTTCGCTTGATCAATACGTTGGTTCAGTGGTCACTGTTAACGTGAACGACCCTGAAGTAGTAAGCAACGACTACATCAAAGCGCTGGATGCGCATTTGCTCGATAAACTTGCACCAACTATAGGTCTGTTCATCACTGACGAAGTGCCTCAACGTGGTCTTGACTTTTTAAATAGTCTGATCACTGCGTATAACGATGCGGCATCAGATGAACAGAAACGCACCACCAAAAGTACTATCGACTTTATCGATCGCCGTTTAGCCTCACTCACCGGAGAGCTAAGCAGTGCCGAAAAGCAAGTTGAGGGTTACCGCAGTAGCCAAGGGTTGACCGATATCAATTCGCAGGCTAAGGCTTACCTGGAGAACGTACAGGCTAATGATAGTAAACTCAATGAAGTGAACGTTCAATTGAACGTGATCGATGGTATCGAGCGCTATGTTAACTCTTCATCTAACAGTGTAAGTGCGCCGGCAACGATAGGTATATCAGATCCTACATTGAACGGCCAAGTTGAGAAACTGACCGAGTTACAACTGAAAAAAAGTGCCTTGCTGGCCACCACGCCTGAGAACAACCCGTTATTTGAGCCGATCAACAAACAGATCGCGTTGACCAAAACGGCTATCCGTGAGACGGTGAGCGGTATCAAGGCGTCTTTATTGAACTCTAAACGTGAGTTGCTGGCCGTAAGTAACAAGACCGAATCATCGATCAAGGACATACCGGTACAGGAGCGTCAGTTCGTTGGTATGAAACGCCAGCAATCGATCAAAGAGAACCTGTATGTGTATTTGTTGCAAAAACGTGAGGAATTGGCGTTGAGCTACGCTTCTACCTTTGTTGATGCACGTATTGTGGACAAGGCTAACATTGGCGACAAAAAATGGCCTAAGCCACCACTGGTCATGGCTTTAGCACTGCTGATCGGCTTAGGGCTGCCATTCCTGATCATTTACTTCAGGCAGGCATTCAACGGCAGGATCACTGGTCGTCGCGACATTGAGACCAACCTGAACGTGCCGATCATTGCTGAACTATCATACAATGACCTGGACAATGAGGCCATTGTGGTGAATACCAAGCATCATTTGGTAGGTGAGCAGTTCCGTACGTTACGTACCAACCTGAATTATCTGCACCAAAATGTTGAAGCCAGAACCGCTGTGCCTGCAGGCGAGCATTACGATGACCGCGGTTACGGTCAGCCAAAAGGCAGGGTGACCATGCTGACATCGAGTGTATCAAAAGAAGGTAAAAGCTTTGTGAGCACCAACCTGGCAGCATCATTGGCAGCATCGGGCCGTAAAACGGTTCTTTTGGAAATGGACCTGCGTAAACCGAAAGTGACCAGGATCTATGACCTGCCATCGAACCACCCGGGCATCAGCGAATATCTGAACGGTAATGCATCTTTACAGAGCATCATTCAGGCTACGCCAAATAATCCTGGTCTTGATGTGGTCGGGGTAGGGCAGATACCGCTAGACCCTTCGGAGTTGTTGGAAAAGGGCAGTTTATCGACCTTCATCAATGAGTTGAGGAACAACTACGACGACGTGGTTATTGACACCGCGCCATTACACCTGGTCACCGACGCCATGATCATTGCCAAACAGGCTGATGTTTGCTTATACGTGATCAGGCAGGGCTACACCAGCCGCGATGAGCTTAACTTTTTAGGTAACGTAGTTGAGAACGAGTATTTGCCTAACTTGAATATCGTTTTTAACGGTATCAAAAAGAATAAATACGGTTACGGTTACAACTACGATAACAGTTACTACAATCCTCAATCAAGAGGTACTTCGTTCAAACGTTTTTGGAAAGGGTTGCTAAGCAGATTCTGATCTGCTTAGCCCTTTCTTCTTCCTTTCATCACTTTTCCTAACAAGCGATTGATCAATGCTCGATAAGCTGATCTATATTTTACCGGGTGTAGCTTTATTGCTTTTTGCCTTTTACATTTATTTTAAAGGGAACTCTGTAAGCTCCTTTGTACTTTTCGTACTTTTCTTTTTACCCTTTATGGACCTGAAGGTAACTAATGAGGCGTGGGGAGGTATCAAGGTTTTTGACGTAGTGAGTGTTTATGCACTTATATTCTTATTAAAAGAATTCACCGTCATTAACCATGATAACCCTAATGGTTTCTACTTCTTCCTGTTCGTATGCTTTGCATCCATCGTATTGTTGGGCGGGCTTGCGTCAGATTTTCCTTCAAGGGCATACCTGAACTTTTTTAAGGTATTACCCATATTCATTTTTGCCCGTTTTTATTTAACGGAGTGTTATAAAGACCCGACCTTTTTTGGCCGGTCTATCAAAGCATTAAAAGTTGCCTACCTGTTCTCGCTTTCCTTCGTGCTTATACAAGCTATCGTTGGTTTGAAATTCACCTGGTATCCGCAACTGAGTCCTAACACGGTTGACCCTATTTTTAAGATCAACCGCTACCCGGGCGTGTTCTACGATTCGCAAGCCAGTGGTCAGTATCTGGCTTTAGGGAGCTTCCTGTTCCTGTATGTAGAGAGCAATGCCTCACGTCGTGAATATCTGCTCAATTATCTGGTATTTGTGCTGGCTATCGTAGGTATCAGTTTGGCTGGTAGCCGGGCAGCATTCGGTGGTTTTGCACTGGGTGTGGTCATCGTATTCTTTATGGCCGCTAAACGCTACCGCGTACATGGCGTGGTGGCCGCCATTGCCGGTTACCTGATCTTCACGTTCATCTCGGTTCAAACAGGGGTGTTCGATCGTACCAAGAATATATCTGAGGACCTTATCTTCCGTCAAAGCATATGGAAAGAGGCTTTCGAGATATCAAAGAAACACCCTTGGCTGGGTATCGGTTCGGGCAATTACCAGAACTACGTGATCAGGCATGCACAAGGCCAGTACCTTGAAGTGGCCGATGGTCAGCTGGTTTACTTTGACCAGCCTGAGAATGGTTACCTGAAGATCATGTCTGAAACAGGCTTTATCGGATTCGGTATTTTCGTGCTGTTCCTGCTTATACCTTTGTTCAAGGGACTGATCTACTACTTCAAAGGCATTTACGACCGTAAGGTGGCCTTCTTTATCGCATCACTGATCAGCTGGGCGGTGGCCTTTAATACGGTATACTCCATATATGACTATCGGATATTGATCATGGCAGTGAGTATGCTCATCCTGATCATTTGCTACCCAGTATATGAAGATGATGTTGAATATATCCCGGAAGCAGAAGCTTGACCCGACCCGTTCGGCGTTGGTCAAGAACAGCATTTGGGGTGTTGTGGCCAACATCCTGCAAATACTTTTTGTCTTTTTGTTCTTCGCTATCGTGGCACGTCGTTACAGTGCCGAGATATTCGCGCAGTTCCTGATCTCGACCACGGTTTACCAGTTGGTAGCTGCCTTCTCGTCCATGGGACTCGGGCAATGGTTCATCAGGCAGTATGTGTTGGAGAAGGATACTGTAGGCTTCACCGCTAAATTTATTAAGACCCAATTCGGGTTAGGTGTTGCCTTTTACCTGATCAACATCATCATAGCGTACATCCTTTATCCTAACCCACAAATACGCTTGCTGTGCATCCTGCTGGGAACCAATATTATATTCGACAACTTTATTAACGCGATCAAAAGCCTTAACATCGTACAAAATGAACAGCGCAAAACGGCTGTCATATTGGTGATCGATGGTTTTTTGAGACTTTTGGTAGGATGCGTGTTGTTCATAACACCTTTCCCGATCACTGTGCTGGCCTTGGCCACCATTCTGATCCGTTTGTTCACGCTGGGCTTGTTCATTAAGCTTGGCTCCACTAACAGTTTGTCGCTTCGCTCTCTGTGGAACGCAGCCGTAAGCTATGCCGACTTGAAAGACCTGATCGCCCGCAACTGGCAGTTCATTGTGATCGGCAGTATCTCCATAATTTACTGGAAGATCGGCAATATCATCATTTCTAAAATGCTGACCCTTACCGATGTCGCCGATTATGAGGTAGCTTTTCGCATCTTCTCGGTTTTGCAGATCATGCCGGTCATCGCCTCCACCACGATCTATCCGCAATTCATTAAATACTATAATGACGGCGATACAGACAAGCTGAGGCAGTTGTACAAGAACATCTTCATCGGTTATACTTTGTTCGCTTTGCTTACTTACGTTTTTATGTACGCATTTGCCGGGCTGATCATTCCATTGGCGTTCGGTAACGGCTACCCGGGGGCCATTGCCTGTTTGCAGGAAATGTTCCTGACCTTTTTGGTGTTGCCCACCGTGCTGTTGCAAGCCAACTTATTGGTAGCCATTGGCCAGGAAAAACTGGATATGTGGTTCAACATTGCCAGCTTGGTGATCAATGTGGCCGGCTGCTTTGCCGGGCTGTACTTTTACAAGGAACTGGCTATGGTCAACTACTCGGTGTTCGCATCGTTCCTGATCTTTCATGTTTTACAGGATGTATCGCTGATCCAGAGAAAATTTATGACAGTGGGCCATTGTGTAGCATTTTACACCGCAATGATCGGCACCGTTCTATTGTGTATGCGGTCGGCCCCATATATAAATAGTTTTGTGTTATTCGCCGGTGCGCTGGTCTTTGCGGGAGGAGCGGCGGCTTTCTTCTTTCTGCGTAAGCCATTGACCACTTAAGATCACGGATAGGCATGACGATAGTTTACTACACATCCACCTTCTTTCTGGACTTGTCGCTCGATGTGATCAGCGTACTGAAGCAGCATGCTGATGTACACGTGTTCATCGAAGTTACCTCAGCATCCAGAACGGCCACCGTGGCAGATATCAAAGAATTACCGGATGGACGATACCTGGCCAAGCCTGAAGAAGTGCTGACGCCATCATGCTGTGATACGCTCTCGCCATACTTTGAAGGTACGGCCAGTACACAGTTCGTTATCCATAAGCATCCAAGCGGGGTTTCATGGTCAACCATTAAGGCATCGTTAGCTGTGCTTGCCCAGGTAAAAAACTATAAGCCGTCTTATATTTATTTTGAAGGTTACACCCTGAGAACAGTAGGACTATTGCCTTACCTGCTCCGTTTTAAAAAAGCATTTTTAGCTATTCATGACCCTGTTCCCCATACCGGAGAGGGTAGCTGGAAGATCGGGTTGCCTAACTTGCTATTCTTTAATTTTCCATTCAAAAAGTGCTTCATCTTTTATTCTGAGTTCGCCAAAAAGCTATTTAACGATAACTACCCGCAAGTGAAAGGTGAACGGGAGGTGATAAGGATGAGGCCTTACTCGTATTTTAAGCACCGGGCAAAACAGCATGACGGGCCTCGTGAGCACATCTTATTCTTTGGGCGCATATCTTCATACAAAGGTATTGATGTATTGCTGAAAGCGATGCCTCAAGTTCTGGCTCGCTTTCCTGGTCAGCGGCTAGTTATCGCTGGGAAGCGTGCTAACGACTATGTGATCGATCAGGCGTTACTTTCAAAACATGAACAGAACATTACCGTGCTTGATCGTTATATAGATAACGATGAGCTGGTGGACCTGATCACCAAAGCCAAGTTCGTGGTGTGCCCTTATTTGGATGCCACCCAAAGCGGTGTACTAATGACCGCATTTGCGTTGAACAGGACAGTGATCGCGACCGAGGTGGGTTCTTTTCCTGAGTTCATTGTTCAGGGTCAAAACGGATTGCTGGTACCTCCAGCTGATCATACGGCGCTGGCGCAAGCTATTCAGCAGGCGTTGACCGGTGATCATTATCGGGAGCTGGAAGCCAATGTAGTGCTCGATACAGCGGGAGACACCTGGGAAAAAAGCTTTCAGCAATTGCTCGATCGATATTTTATATCCACCATAGGAGAGAAGTGATTTGAAACACGTTGACGACCGATCAGTATGGATAGATGACATCAGGGTAGTGGCCACTTTGGCCGTTATTGTGATCCATGTGGCCACGCAGAGCGTGTTCACTCAATATAACGTGAATAATTCGGCCTGGTGGGTGGGTAACGTTTACGACTCATTTTGCCGTTTTTGTGTTCCCGTTTTTGTTATGATCAGCGGGGCATTGTTGTTACCCCAAGGCATGAGTTTGGGTCAGTTCCTTCAAAAGCGTTTGAACCGAATTTTACTTCCATTTTTATTTTGGAGCATGGTGTATATTATGTTCGACCTGGTACTAAAGGTGAGGGATCAACATGATGCACTGCCTAACTTGGGCAGCTGGTTGTTCAGGCACCTGGCCGAGGGCGCGGCCCCTCATTTATGGTACGTTTATATGCTGACCGGTCTTTACTTGTTTATCCCCATCATTCAACCATGGGTGGCCAATGCAAGTAACAAAACCATATTGTTCTTTTTGCTGATCTGGTTCTTGACCGTCATGTTCGGTCAGCAAGAGGTGGTCAAAATAAATAGCCCTTTAGATATCAGGTATTTCAGCGGTTATGTAGGATATTTAATACTTGGTTATTTTGTAGCTCATCGTGCAGTGGTCAGGTCAACCGTACTGTGGGGCGCTATGTTGCTGTTCATCACTGGCGCCGTGGTGACCGCCTGGGGAACCTACATCAGTACAGCTCAAAAAGGCGCCATCTCCCATGAATATTATGAGTACCTGACGGTCAACGTGGTTCTGGCATCGGTAGGGATATTCATTTTGTTCAAGGCCATTGGCACGGGCCGCTCATTGAATAACGCACCTGGGGCCGTAAGCAAATTCATCGGGCGCTATGGATACGGCATCTATCTTTCACATCTTCTGGTACTCAGTATTCTGGCACATTTCGGCATCAATTACAGCTTGATCACACCTGTGGTCGGTATCCCGCTTACCTCGGTCATCTGTTTAGTGATCAGCGCGGCGATCGTTTATATTATCAATAAATTGCCTTATGGAAGATATATCTCAGGATAAAATGAACTTTTTCCAGTTCGTTTTCCAGGACTGGCGGGTGAATAAAGGTAACGCCAAAGGACGTATCATTTTAGTGCTTTTTCGCATAGCTAACTTTTGTACCCGCCGCAAAATATACTACTATATCGGTTTTATACACCTACTTTTTTACCGCATATTGGTGGAGTGGTTCTTCAGCATCGAGATCCCATGGCGCACCAGGATCGGCAGGAATCTACGTGTTTATCATGGGCAGGCTTTGGTGATGACGGACCAGGTTGTGATCGGGCATGATTGTACCTTAAGGCAAAGTACCACCATAGGCAACCGCCAAACTGCTGATGGTTTTAGCAACTCACCGGTTATTGGTGATCACGTTGACATTGGCAGTAATGTTTGCATCATTGGTGCAGTTACCATCGGTGATCATGTGAAGATCGGTAGTGGTGCAGTGGTGGTCAAGAACGCATCACCTTATAGCGTGGTGACCGGTAACCCAGGAGTAGAACGTCCGCGTAAGGACCTTCAAAATTTCGATATTACAGATGGACCGACCAAAGATATTATTTAGTATACCGACCAGACACCACGTCGAGATCGCTTTAGATGAATTGGAAGGAATGCGTGAATTGGGCTTCTTATGCGAAGGATTCAACTACGCTGCAAAAGAGGGCGTGGTATCCAAAGCAGGCCGTATGTCGGTCATTTTTCAAAATGCTATGGGGCTGGTCAAGACCGCCCGTCGTTTCAAGCCCGATGTGATCTACTTCAATTCCCGGCTAGAGAAACTTGCCGGTGTGCGGGATATGATCACTATCGCTATTTGCCGCACCTTTTACAAAGGCAAGGTAAAGTTCGTGATCAAGTCTCATGGATCAGATATCGAGGTACTTGAGCAAACGCGTGGTGTGTGGGGTAAAGTGATCATGCCATATTTAAAACGCCATGTTTCAGGATGGCTATTCTTATCGGCCGAGGAGCAAAGCAAAGTGATCGCTACAGGCTATTTGCCTGCACAACGCATTTTCGTTACCAAAAATATAGTCAGGAACGATCAGTTCGAACCTTCATTCAATTTCAAAAGCAAGCACAATATTCCTGATGATCATGTTACCCTGCTCTTTGTAGGGAGGACCATAGAAGAAAAAGGAGTATTCGAGGTGATGCGGGCGTTCGGGATGATCGCAAAGGAAAGGGCTGATGTCACGCTCATCGTTGTAGGGGATGGTAGCAGCATGCCAGCGTTAAGGCAATTAAGCAATGATCTGCAGCTCCAGCAACGGGTAGTATTTACCGGTTTTATCCCGGAGCAAGATGTGGTAGCTTATTATGCCAATTGCGATATCTTGGTGTTCCCAACTTACTTTCCTGAGGGATTTCCCATGGGACTTTTCAACTCGGTGGCCGCGGGGATGGGCATCGTTACAACGCCTACCAGGGCGGCCACCGATCATTTGACCGATCCAGAAAATTGCCTTTGGGTGAACCCCAAGGATGTAGATAGTGTATACAAAGCTGTATCGACCCTGTTGCAGCGACCAGAGCTTTTAGCTCATATGCGCCAACATAATAAGGCCAAAGGCATTTCTTTTAGCAAAGAAAAAGTATCGGCCGAATTGGCGGAGACCTTACGTACCATAATAGATCAGCAATGAGCTTGACCCAAGTATTGAAAAAGCTCCGCAACGAGTTCTTGCGGAAGGTAAAATATCGCCATTATCAGATCGGTAAAAATTTTCATAGCGGTATCAGGGTTCGCATTTGGGGAAAGCAGAAGATCGTCATTGGCGAAAATTTTTATATCGGCCGTGATTCATTCATCGAGAGTGACGCCGTGATCGGTGATAATGTGATCATGGCCAACCGTACCGCTATAGTTGGCCGGTACGATCACCACTATCAGCAGATCGGCATGCCTATCCGTTTAGCCTCTCAGATCCGTGATCATGATTACAACTGGCATGGCCTAAATAGCCTTACCGTGATCGAGGATGATGTTTGGATAGGATACGGATCGGTAATTATGAGTGGCGTTACGATCAAGACGGGCAGTATCATCGCGGCCGGATCGGTGGTCACAAAGGACGTAGAAAGCTACTCGATCTATGCAGGAGTGCCCGCAAAAAAGGTCAAAGATCGTTTCAATAGTCAACAAGAATTACAACAACACCTTACAGCTCTAAAAAAATCTTCTAAATATTAACTTATAAAGGGGTAAAAGTTTCTCTATGGTTAATATGTGTATCAAAAATATGTCTTTAGCCGCAATGGCAACAAATTTGTCTACTTTAATGAAAATGATGTAATGATAGTATTTACATCCGATAATTAACTTAGATTTGAAACACCGATCATATCGGTTAAAGCGACTTTCGATTTGTTCAATTAATTTCCAAATAAGAGAATAATTGTTCGTATGCCGGATGGGGCTAAGTAAGTGAATGTCAGCACCGAAGATCAAAATGAAGGAGACGAAAAAAATGATACCTACAGAAACTGAAGAAAAATTTCTTGACTATCCACTTTTCACCAAATCACTTAACGATCTACCGTTAAGGTCTTCGCTTCTGGTAAACACCATCAATCAATATTCATTTTGCATGGCTAATGAAGACCTTGGTTTCCGGGAATCATTAAAAATGTCTGACGTTCTCCTACCAGACGGTATCTCGGTGGTTGCAGCCGAATATATGCTGACCGGCAAGGTGATCAAAAAAATATCAGGAGCTGACCTGCACCAACACCTACTAAAAGATCTCAACGTTAAAGGCGGAAGCTGCTTTTACCTGGGTTCGTCAGAGCAAACCCTTGACAAGATAAAAGATAAAATGGCCAAGGAATACCCTAACGTTCGTGTAGGTACTTATTCGCCACCATTTAAAAAGGAGTTCACCGTAGAGGAGAATGACGCGATCATTGACGCGATCAATGCCTTTGAACCAGATGTGCTATTTATTGGTATGACCGCTCCTAAACAAGAGAAATGGGCTTATGCCAACAAAAAAAGGATCAATAGCAAAATGATCTGTACTGTGGGCGCAGTGTTCGATTTTTATGCAGGTACCGTTAAACGTCCTAACCACATTATGGTTGATCTGGGTCTAGAGTGGTTGGGCCGACTGATCAACGAGCCTAAGCGCTTATGGAAACGTTACCTTGTTTACGGCCCGGTATTCGTTTGGCTGATCGGTAAAGAGTTCGCAAAAAAAGCTTTATTCAGACGTTCTCTTGGCCATGCCATGTAACTGAACGCTTACAGCTTCCCTCATCTGAGAGAAGCTGTTATGGCTGAGGAGTGTTTGATCGATGATGGATTATTAGCGGCGATCAACAACACTGATGAATATGAGTCGATAATGATCTTATTCACATACCTTTTTTGATGGACATCAACATAAGGTTGCTTTAACACCAAGGTCTTGGCTTTTCCGCTCGCATTATACTCGAACAATACGTCGTCGGAAGTGGTGGCCACCGATGAATGGTCTTTTCCAGAAGTAGCTTTCCAGCTTGAAAGCGAATAATTCGAATTCACATTCTTACCATTTTTTACTCGGCTGGCCTTGATGCTGCTGGCATCATTATTACCCTTGTTATAAAAATTACTGTCGATGTGACCAAAAGCGTCGATGTCGTCCAGGTGGGTCGAGAACTTAGCTACCGGCTGACGTTCAGAGCTTGAAAAGAACGTGTTGTTGCGTACGTTGTTATTCCTGATATAGCTGCTGGTTGGGATGTAATGATCCTGTTCCATTCTCAGCTGCACACCATTATCAAAAACTATATTGTTAAAAATGTTGATGTTCTTGGCGTTGTGTACCTTAATGCCATTGTTAGCGCACTTTGATACCGTATTATTCGTGATGGTCACGCTCTCGCTGTTATCATCGATGTAGATACCTTCAGCCTGTAAGGAGTTGGTATAAAGCGCACCTTCGCTGTTGCCTATACCGTGCAACACGATGTTGCTGGTCACCTTTTTGTTAACGGTCTTTGACCAATCGCCAATGTAGATACCTGCACCGTCATCTTTGGTTAGGCAAAAATAGCTGATGCAGTTGTTCTTGGCCGATGAGGTATTGCCACCAAAGTAGATACCATTATAACCTACACTATCGATCTTGTTACGCTCGATCTTGGTATTGTCGCCGAACGAGGTGATGGCCTCATAGGTACCTGAATTGCTTTTGCCCATACCGGCTATAAGGCCAGTGTTAGAGATGCTGTTACCAGAGATCATGGCGTTAGCGCAGCCAGCATCCAGGTTGATGCCACCGCTTAATGAATTGCTTATAGTGGTATTCGTAACGGTAAGCAGCGGAGAGTAATTTGCCAATACGGCAACGGCGCCGGTCATATCGATATGGCAATCGTTAATGGTTATCTTTTTTGACTGCACCAGGTTGAAGGCGTTCTTGCCTGCACCGCTGAATTTAATGTTATCGAAGGTAAGGTAATTGCAGCGCTGAACATCCACAAGGTTGTCGGCAGTGTTAGTAGTAATGTTGTAATTGCCAGGAGTTTTATTGCCAAAGTAAACCATCATGGTATTACGTGCGGCATCCATGTACCACTCGCCTAAAAGGTCAAGCGTTTTAGGGTTGTTTTGGATGAAGTAACCGTAACCGTTAGTAGGCTCATAAGTGGTCGAGCCGGCCTCGTAGTTGATCGTGCCACCGGTTTGTGATAGTATCTTGTTACGGTCAATGATCCACCTGTTCTTACGGATCGCCAGTTCGCCACTCGTCCATGGGGCGGTGTTCCGCAGCTCCTGATCGGTGATCGAGTTGTTTCCACTATGCGAACGTACGGTCAGGTAACCTTTGTTAGGGTAGCGGCCCAGGGCTTGTTGTTTGCCGTTCATGATCAGCATGTCGCCGCCTGCGGTGCAGGGAGCTTCATAGATACCGTTGCCAACTGCTTTCCAGTTAGTAAGCTTGGTTAGGGTAGTGATCTCGGGGCGGGCGCCTTTACCATACGCACCAAAATAGATAGGAGCAAAGACACCACCTGAGCGAGTGGCTTTGATAGCACCGGTAAAAACTTCACCGCGTTTGAACATCACCGAGTCGCCAGGGTTAAGATCTTTAAAAAAGGTATTCAATTTTTCGATGGACCTCCATGGAGTAGCAGGGTTCCTTGCTTCCATGCTGCTGCGGGCATCATTACCTGATGTGCTGGAGAAATAATAAGTAGTGGCGTAAGATGCACCACTTGATACGGCAAATAAGCTAAATAACACCAGTTTTTGAAGTACCTTTTTCATAATAACAGTTCTTATTATATGAGACCGATCTTAAAAGTGTCCTAAACAGTGATCATAATTTCGAACAAAATTACTTTCAAAGAAAGTTGGCACGGTAAGTTTGGCCTTTTAATCAACTGTTTACGCTAAGGTACATAATTTGTTACACTAAAAAATAAAAAATTTGTATTTAAAATTAAACACGTGTGTATTATTTAAAGTACAGTAACAATATATATTGTAGAGGTTAATTAGATACATACGTATAATATATACCAAAAAGTATATAAGCCCCCCAGAAAAAGGGCAAAGAGGAGAATTAACAGTAAAAAAGTAACGACCTTAAAAGGTGTGTGAGGCAGTGATCAGGGTTTAACTTCCAGCACCAACGGAATGTTGTTGCGGCTTTTTAAGATGTTCAATTGAACCTCCAAAGCTTTGATCATAAATTCGTCGGTAAGGTTCGATACGTAATTCGAGCAGGTCTCTCCGTTCTCGATATCGAAGGCAAGCAATGCAAAGCCACAATCAGGCAGTTCGGTCTTAAGCCGACCTGCTAATTCCAGCATTTTGTTGTCATTGATCTTCTTTGCCTTCACCTTACTATTCATGAAATTGAGTTCCAATCGTCTTCTCACTGTACGTCCAAGTTCAACAAGCCTCATTTTGGCTTATACGAGCCTTGGTATCTTTAGTTACATCAAATTGGAAGGTTTATAACTTATTGTGATAAAATTTAAACAAGTATAAAAATTAAAATGGTCATTCAGGCAAGTGGTTATCAAGTCTTTCACAATTAAAACCTTTAGTTAAAAAAATGGATCAAGCCAATATTTTTAAAGCTGATGATTAAACTGATGGGGGCCAAACTGCATGGTAATGAGGTGTTAAGCCTGGGATCTTTAAGTGAGTGTTTGAACGATCAATGGAAAGAAAAAAAGAAATAAAATGTTTTGAGAAGAAAAATAGAAAGTTTCTGTTAAATTTATTGCTGTAACATAGTTACTTGTAAACTCGTAGAAAACTTTTTCCCCTAATTAGTTTATGCAGCGTTCGAGTCTATTGATCTTAGTTTGCTTTTTACTACTGGTAACGGGCTGTATCAAAAAAGGCTTAGCACCGCTTAGCGATGCGGCCTATAAAGCTACAGGTCCTGATCTTTCTAACACTGATACCGCAAGGTTGCCGTCTGGCCTGCCAAGCCGGTTAGCCTTTGGTACCGAGGGTGATATATCGGTAAGCGACAAATACATTCCGCAATGTGACTATCAGTATCAGTATCTGGCCGGTGATATCTTCTCTAATGGCTGGGCCACCTGGAACTCGCCCAATGGTCAATTCGCCCGTAATTTTTTGGATCAGATCGGTAAGATGGGCAAGATGCCTGTATTTACCTACTATAATATAGTACCTGCCAAGCATCGTTACGAGGAACCGGCTACCACCAACCTGAACGATGTTGAGGTAATGAACCATTATTTTGACGATTGGAAATTGCTGCTCCAGATCTGTAAGAATTACGGCAAGACCGTTATCATCCATTATGAGCCTGATCTGTTCGGCTATTTGCAAATGTATAGGAACGACGCTACCCGCAACACGGTCAAGGTAGGGGCAAGCAAACAAGCCGATGTGCTTTCCTTTAGTAATGATGCCAAGGGATTGGCGCAGGCTATCGTAAGCATGCGTAACAAGTATGCTCCAAATGTGATCCTGGCGTGGCATGCATCGCAATGGTCCACTGGTATGGATGTGATCAAAGGCAAGCATGACCCCGAAAAGGCCGCCGCCGAGACGGCTGCCTGGTACCATTCGCTGAATGCCAAATTCGATATGATCTTTTCTGAGTTTGCGGATCGCGATGCGGGTTACGATATGCTCGTGAGAAATAAGGCCGATGCGCTTTGGTCGGTAAAGGCCGAGGAAGCCAATCATAACCTGAGCGATTTTGACCGTTTTCAACGTTTCCTGAAAAAACTTAATCAAATTACCGGTCAAAAGATCATTTTATGGCAGATCCCGATCGGTAACAGTATCACCAATACCTGTAACAATACCCCAGGTCATTACAAGGATAACCGCGCCGAGTACTTTTTGCAGCCTGTAATGAACGATACCAACACCGCTAATTTGTCGGCTTACCAAAAGGCCGGGGTGATCGCCTTCTTGTTCGGTAGGGGCGAATCCAGTTGTACCAGTTATTATGACCTGAAGGGTAACGGCTCCACCGCCAGCAACGAAACTGCTGACGATGATGGTGGATTTTTACGTAAAGGGATCAAAGCCTATTATCAAAATGGGGCCTTGCCGCTGAACTGACGTCATTCAGTTCACGTATATATCATCAAAGTGCACTCAATGGTTATTAGAAGGCGTTCAGGTGCCTCAATATGTAACAATTAGGTTGATCAGGCGCAGTATTGTGCTAATTTGAAGGGATGTGGTATCTTGTTAACATTCAAGCCGCTTCCTAAAAGTTTCGATAATGCTTCCGATACTACATTTTAAAACGATCTTTGGCGGCCAAGGAAACATCCACAATGGTAAGATATACCCATATCAATAATTTTTTAGAGTCTTCTTTATTCTTTTATACTATCGCCATCGGGATGGACAGCCGGTATAGCTATGTGAGCCCTAACTACGACCGTAATTTTAGTTTCGGTAAAGGCAGCCTGCTCGGTCAGCATTTTTCGGTGACCTTACACCCCGAAGATATACGCCTTTGCGAAGAGGCTGGGCCCAAATGCTTTGCAGATCCCGCCAGCTTGTTCCCTGTAACATTACGTAAGCACGATGGTAAAGGTGGTTATGTGATCACTCAATGGGAAATGCAGGGTATGTTAGATGATGACGGATTACCGCAGGGTATCTTTTGCGTGGGGTATAACATCACCGAATTCGTTGACACGCAGACCAAGCTTGATGAGGCTTCTTCACAGTTAGATGAGATCAGCTTTATTCAATCACATGGCGTGCGCCGTCCTCTGGCCAACATCATGGGCATCACCCAGATCCTAAGTGGGGTACAGGACGCTTCGGAGATACCCATGCTCACCCAGATGCTTACTCAAAGCGCCGACGAGTTAGATAACATCATCCATCAAATATCCAACAAGGCAAGCTGATCTTACCGAGCGCCACTGCTTTCTCTGAAGTCCGTATTTCCTTCTCGCCTCATCATTGATTCGTAAGGGTATTGCTCGCTATAAACCATAAGTGCTGGTCTTGCACCCAAATGCTCGCTTATTTCCAAAGAATTTTTAACTTAGCTAATTAAGCAGGGAGGGCAGGCTTCTCTGTTAGATTAACTTGACATTCTTTTTTTAGCAACTTCATTACTTGTGTTGGTTTGGAAGCCGGGCATGAACACATTATTTTATTAAAGCAGGGAGACGTCCAGGCCTTTGGGCAGGTATATGACCGGTACAGTGCACCACTTTTGGCCAAGATCTTAAGCATGGTAAAAGATGATGGTGCCGCCGAGGAACTATTGCAAGATGTCTTCTTGAAAGTTTGGAATAACCGTGAAAAGATCGACCTGGAGCGCTCGTTCCGGTCGTGGTTATATGCGATAGCAGTGAATGTGGTATATGACCATTACCGCAAGTTGTCGCGTGATGCCCGTATGCAGCAAGAGATGATTGGTCATTTCGCAGATATATATAATTCTGATGTTAATGATGATCAAATTTTTGAAAAAAGGCGTCAATTACTGAACGAAGCGCTCGAAAAACTGCCACCTCAGCGGCTCGCTATATTCAAATTATGTCGTTTGCAAGGAAAAAGTTACCAGGAAGCTGCTCAAGAGCTTGGTATAAGTGCATCAACGGTCAGTAATCAGTTGGTTCAGGCCACCCGGTCTGTCAAAGAATATATCTTTAATTCAAAAACGCTAACATTATTGCTCATTTCTTGGGTATTGAATCGCTGATCTCGAAATTGTTTCATTTTTTTTCAAATTTTCTTGCTTTCGGATAGTGTGTTTTGAAAAGTTGAGCGTATTAGCAAGTGTTATATGAATAAGAACGAACAAATAGCTGACATTTATCAGAAGTTCCTGAACAATGTGGCCACCCGGCAAGAGCTTGACGAACTCTTTCGCTTCCTGGAAAAGGGCGGCGAAAGTGAGCTTAAGCAGTTACTTGCAGAGGCTTTAAGGAACACCAATGTTGGTGATCAGAGGATACCTGATCAGGCGTTGCTCCAAAACGTTCGCAGCCGCATCATGCAGCATGCCGGGCGGGATGCAACTCCTGTTATAACGATGAGATCCCGTTCGCGTGCGGTTTGGTACTACGCAGCAAGTGTGTTAGTGATGATCAGCGTTGCCGGAGCCTTGTTCCTGAACAAGCACGCTAATAAGCCTCACACCACCGACCTTAAGCCGGGCGGCAATTTTGCCATGCTTTCTATAGGTGGTACTGATACGGTAGACCTCAACATGGCCAAGCCTGGCAAAATTATCCAGCGGTCGGCGGGGGTGAATATAGCTAAAACAGCCAATGGCGTGATCACCTACACCGCCTACGGAACCGATACCGCAGCACTGGCGCGGATCAACACGCTCATCACGCCTTGCGGCGGGCAATATCATGTACGCCTGAGCGATGGTACCGAGGTGGTAGTTAATGCTTGCTCTAAACTGGAATTCCCGGTAGGTTTCACGGGCAACCAACGCGTGGTGAAACTGACCGGCGAGGCGTACTTTAAGGTAGCAAAGAATAAAGAAAAGCCTTTCATCGTAGCAACAGGTGGTCAAAAGGTGCAGGTATTAGGCACCCAGTTCAACATCAGCGATCAGCCTGAGGATGGCGGTCCGGTAACCACACTTACCGAGGGTAGCGTGAAGGTGACTAGTCATAATGCCACGGCCATGTTGAAGCCAGGCCAACAGAGCCATGCAACAGCAACAGGCATCACGGTCAACGACGTGGATGCGGATCTGTATAGCGCCTGGAAGGACGGCGACTTCGTTTTCGAGAACGTGCCGTTGGATGTTATCATGTACAAACTATCGAGGTGGTATAACTTCGAGATCGATCATAGCAAGCTTCCACAAAAGAACCTGTACATGCGGATCAGCAGGCAGGTCAACCTGTCAGAGGTTCTTAGCATGATCACCACCACCAGCGGTGTCAAATTCAAGATCGACGAAAGGAGGGTAACGGTCATGTAACGTGCTGCTCCGTTCAACTTTACTCTCCTTATACACTATTAATCACCTAATAATTTACTATGGTTCTTTTTACCCAAAAACAGAGGGGTGTAGGCTTACTATGTCCCGAAAAAAGCAAACTGTATACATTTTTACTGTGTCTGGTGATGCTGTTCTCCATGCAGGCATCGGCACAAAAGATAACGGTCGAGTACAAGAACACGCCATTTGCCAAGGCCATGGCCGATCTTTCAAAAAAGAGCGGCTACCAGTTCGTGTACGATGCCAGCTTTCTGAAAAACGCTTCGCCGGTAACGCTGAGCGCCAGCAACACTGAGCTTTCTGATCTGATACCGCGCTTGTTTCAGGGGCAGCCCTTTACTTACGAGGTCAAGAAAAAAACGATCATTATCAAAGCAAGGCCACAGTTAGCTGTGCCTGTGCAGATCAATGGTAAGGTGATCGATACGCTCGGCACACCGCTACCCGGTATAGATGTGCAGGTAAAAGGCGAAACGGCAGTGACCAAAACGGGCCTTGATGGCTCGTTCACCATATCTACCTCCAACTCGTCGCCGGTGATCGTGGCGCATAGTATGGGCTACGCCTTGAAAGAGACGCCTTTGGCCAACGTACGTGCAGGCGCTTATGTGACCATTGTGATGCTGGCCAGTAACGCCAACTTAAAAGAGGTGGTAGTTACCGGCTATCAGTCGATATCTAAAGAGCGCAGTACGGCTGCCATCGTAAAGGTGGATTCGGCTTTGCTGAACCAGCAACTAAACCCTGATCTGGCTTCGGCGATCGAGGGGAGGGTAGCCGGTTTAAGGAAGGATCCGCGAGGCAACGACATACAATTACGTGGTCCGTCCACCTTACGGCCAACCGAATTGGCAACTTACCCATTGGTAGTGATCGATGGTTTGCCCACTAACTCACGTATAGATGAGATCAACCCTTACGATATCGCCTCGATGTATGTATTGAAAGATGCCGCTGCAGCGTCGATATATGGATCCAAGTCGGCCAATGGGGTGATCGTGCTTACCACCCGTACAGGTGCTAAAGGCAGCGTAAGTGTGACAGGCAACGCCGACTATTTTGTGACCACCAAGCCTGATCTGAATAAGATGCACTATGCATCTACCAGCCAGATCATTGATTACGAGACCGCAAAGTATAAAAGTGAGGTGTTGAACTATGCCAACGCAGGTGCCATGTTCGCTTACTACGGTGATGTGGGCGTTGGTTCCATCAGGTATTATTCGCCCCTTTACCAATTATACCGCTCGCAATACGAAGGTAAGTTGACCGCCGATCAGGTAAATACAACACTGAATAACTGGCGTAATAACGACTATATCAGGGATTACACCAATAACATTTGGCGTAACGAGGCTCGCAACCGTTACAACCTTGCACTAAGTTCAGGTTCGGCCAAAAGCAATAGCTTCGTATCGTTGAATTATGACGAGAACGCCATGCGTGTGAAAGGCAATGACAGCAAAGCCCTTACCATGTATTTCAAATCTACGTTCGACTTTAACAAGTGGCTTACGGCCACTGTAGGATTGAACGGCCGTTACACCAATTCTAACGCTACCGATACCGACTACGGTAATTACGACATTCAAGAGCGTTACGTGCGCATCGTCGACGAGAACGGTAATCCCGTGCTGTCTGATTATGCTAATTTCAACGATGGTTTTTCGAGCGGAAGCGGTGGTGCGATCAATGGTCAAGTAGCCTCCAGAATGCTGGGCAACGCCGACTTCAAATCATTTAAGTTCAATGTGATGGATGAATTGCAGTATGGGGTCACCAATTCAAAAGCGCTCAACCTGCGTGCATTCACCAGCCTGCGTGCCACGTTGATGAAGGGACTGAACTATGAGGTGTCGTTCCAGTACGAGACCTCTAATACCAACAGGGAGCAGTATTATGACCCAAACTCATACAAAATGCGGTTCCTGTACAACGGCATGACCTCACTTAATACCACCACTAACAAGTTCGAGCACAATGTGATCACTACTGGTGGGCGGTTCAAGCAAGAGAACTTGCGCTCTTACAATTACACTTTCAGGCAGCAACTGAATTTCGACCGTACGTTCAAGACGGGTGATCTGCAGCACAACATCGTGGCCATCGGTGGTTTCGAGGCCCGTCAAAATGAAACACCGCTGTATCTTTCAGATGTGCGGTATAGCTACGATCCGCAGTTGCTTTCATCGCAGCCTATGGATTTCAAGACCTTGAGCACGACCGGTATCACCAGTTACCTATATGGCCGCCGCACCATGAGCGGAAACAACGGTACGCTGTCAAATCCATTGAACCGTTATGTGTCGTTCTACGGTAACGCGGCTTACACACTTAACGATCGTTATAACCTTACCGGTAGCGTAAGGGTTGATCAAGCCAGCTTCTTTGGCCTCGACCCTGAGTACCGCTGGAAACCGATATGGTCGGTAGGTGGTGGCTGGAACGTGAGTAACGAGGAGTTCATGAAACAAGTGAATTGGGTTGATTACCTGAAAGCCCGTGTCACTTATGGTATCAACGGTAACTCGGATCTTACCTCATCACCATACGCCGTAGCTACCTATCGTAATGATGTGCTTTACCCAAGCCTCATCTATACCAACCTGAGCAGTTTCCCTAACCCTAAACTGCGTTGGGAAAAAGTAACGACCACCAACTTTGGCGTCGACTTTTCAATGTTCGGCAGCCGCATCAAAGGTAGCCTCGACCTGTACAACCGTTACAGCTCTGACCTGCTTGTCAATAACGATCTTGACCCAACGGTTGGACTGAAAAGTCGTGTGATCAACAACGGCAACATGCGTAACCGTGGTATAGAGGTGAGCTTAGGATCTGACTGGTTCCAAAGCAAGGACCTGACCTTGGGTTCTACCGTGGTATACGCTTACAACAAGAACACCATCATTGATGTGAATTACAGTGCCTCCAGTGCATTCTCGTACATCTCATCGCCAACGGACTATTATTTTGCCAATACCTCGTTCCAAACCATGTATGCCTATAAATACGGCGGTATGGTGAACGGCTATCCTTACTTCCTGGATCAGAACGGTAAGTCTAACGTGACCTTTGATGCCAACGGAACACCGACCAGTGTGACCAGCATCAATTCGCCTGCTGCCATAGTGCCTGTAGGTAAATTACTGCCTTCGTTCAATGGCTCGTTCTCTCAACGCATACGCTATAAGGATCTTCAATTGAACGTGTTATTCGTATACTCAGGAGGTAATAACCTGCGTAAAGAGGTGGTGCCCTTATCGGCGATCACCAGCAATACTTATAATGAGGGTATAGGCCAACTGTACACCAACGGTTATACAGATATGCCACGTTTGTACTTTGAGTACCCTAACGCGATCAAGAACTACACCAGTACACTGAGCGATCTATGGAGATATGGCGACAACCAGATCCTGAGCGCCGACTACATCAAGCTGCGCAACGTGTCGCTGTCTTACGCTATACACAATAATTTCCTGAAACGCATTCACATGACCAACCTTCGGTTGACCGCTCAGGTAAATAACCTGTGGTATTGGAGCGCGGCCGGAAAGGACATCGATCCCGAGGCATACAGTCTTAATAGTGGCACACGCTCATTGCCTGTCCCTAAGTCGTTCTTATTTGGTTTAAGTGTCGGATTTTAAAATGCAGTACAACATGAGATTCAGATCATACTTAACGCTCGCTTTACTGAGCATATTTACCTTGCCTGCATGCAACAAGTATTTGGATGTAGTGCCTAAAGGCAAAACGGTGATATCTACCACCGATGATTTCTATAAAATGGTATCGCTCCCTAACCGGGGCTACTATACGGGCAACTTCACCTACCTTTCTGATGACCTTTGGATCAAAGAATCATACGTAATCGGTTTGCCGAAGAGCATGGACATCATCAACTTCACTTTTGATGAAACGGCCAACCGCCCTGATTACCTGACCGCCAGTAACTATTATAATCAGGCCTACAGCTACATTAACCGTTGGAACATGGTCATCTCGCTGATCGACGATACGGACGGCAGCTCATCGATCAAAACGCTGGCCAAGGCCGAAGCCAAAGTGCTAAGAGCATTCGATTACTTCATGCTGATCAACGTTTACTCCAAGTCGTATGACCCGGCAACGGCAGCCAATGATGGCGGCGTGATCATTATGGATAAATATGACCTGGAGGCCAAAAAAGCTAAGTCGACCGTAGCGGAGGTTTACAAGTTCATTCAACAGGACCTTGATGAGGCCTTGCCTTACCTGCAGGAAAAACCGCTGGACGTTTATCATCCTTCGCTGGCGTTCGCCTATGCTTTGAAAAGCAAGGTGCACTTGTTCAAGCGTGAGTATGCTCAAGCTAAGGCTGCTGCTCAACGGTCGTTGACCTATAATGGTCAGATATTTGACCTGGTGAAATACACCAGCCAGGGTGGCCCTAATTCGTTAGCGGTGACCGCAGCCGATAACCCGGAGGTGTTGAACTATGCCTACATGACCGGTTACAACGAGCTCAATTTCGCCTACACTTACCTGATGAGCCCAGAGTTGAAAGGCTTGTTCAATACTACTGATGCCCGTTACAACCTGTTCTTCACCACTGGCCCGAGCCCGTACCTGGATGCCGGTGCAGGTACTGCGTTCTGGAACGTGCCGTACACCAAATTCTTTTACTCTACTGTGGGTATGAAGACCACTGAGGTATACCTGATGCTGGCCGAATGTTTTGCACGTGAAGGTAATTACGCTGACGCCATGAGGATCATCAACGACCTGCGTGCTAAACGCATCACCAACGCGGCGCAAGCTCAGTTAGCCGTACCGACCACCACCAAGGCAACTATGGACATCATCATCCAGGAGCGCCGTAAAGAGTTGATGTTCGGGGTTAATCGCTTTTTTGACCTTAAGCGCTTTAACCTGGAGCCTGACTACGCCAAAACACTTGTGCATACTTTCCCGATCGTGAATAAGACCGTACCACAGGTGACCTATACGTTAAAGCCTAACTCGCGCATGTACATCGTACCGTTCGCGCAGGATGTGCTCAAGCTCAACCCATTGCTCACCTTGAATACCGACGAGACCGTACCGTTCAGATAACCGATGAACTTTGTTTTAAATATGAGATATGTGATGATGTGCGGCCTTGTGTTGTGCGGTCTTGCTTCGAGTGCCCAAAAGGCACCCGAAACACCCGCCAAGGCCGATAGTGTGAAAAAGCCAGTCGCTGTGCAACCCTACAGCAAAGTGATACCGGCAAGTGCCCGTAAGCAAAAGGGTGTGTTCACAGTGGTAAATACCGAGAGCAAATGGTTCTTTGAGATACCTGATAGCTTGATGGGACGCTACTTTTTGGTAGTGACCCGTTACACAGGCACCCCCTCGGGCAATGTGAGCATGGGCGGCGAAGAGACCAACGAGCAGACCGTATACTTTGAGAAAGCGCCCGGCAATAAGGTGTTCATGCGTGGCGTGGTATACCGTAATGATAGTGCCGATAGCACGCAAGCGATCTATCGTTCGCTCAAGGTATCTAACGTTAACCCCATCGCAGCAGCGTTCGATATCAAGGCTGTTAATGCTGCTGGTAAAAGCACGGTGATCGATGTGACCGATCTGTTCAAAAAGGATAACCCGGTAATGAGCATCAGCTCAAAGGACAAGGGAATAGCTAAAGTGGGCAGCATAGCCGACGATCGCTCGTTCATCGAAAAGATATCGGCATACCCGTTGAACATAGAGGCGCGCACCACCAAAACATACACATCTACCTCTGGGTCACTTTATGCGGCGCAGGTGGCCGGTGCGATCACTTATAGCTTCAATGTATCAATGGTGTTATTACCAAAAGTGCCCATGAAGAAACGCTTTTTTGATGAGCGGGTAGGGTATTTTGCCAACAGATATACCCTGTTCAATGAGAACAGCCAGCGAACCCGTACGCAAGACTATATCCAACGCTTCAGGCTCGAACCTAAGCCCGAGTATATGGATAAGTACAACAAGGGCATCCTGGTAGAGCCGGCCAAACCGATCGTTTTTTATCTGGACCCAGCTACGCCAAAAAAGTGGCGCCCGTACCTGATCGCCGGTGTGAACGATTGGCAAAAGGCCTTTGAAAAGGCAGGTTTCAAGAATGCGATCATGGCTAAAGAATGGCCTGAGAACGATACCACCATGAGCCTGGAGGATGCCCGTTATTCGGTTATCCGTTATATGGCCTCCGAAACGCCTAATGCATACGGGCCGCGTATAAGCGATCCACGAAGCGGGGAGATCATGGAAAGCCACGTGGTATGGTACCATAACGTGATGAAGTTGGTGCATAACTGGTATATGATCCAGGCCGGAGCTATTGATCCGCGTGCCCGCAAAATGGAATTTGATGACCAGCTAATGGGCGAATTGATCCGTTTTGTATCATCGCACGAAGTGGGCCACACCATTGGCCTTAGGCACAACATGGGTGCCAGCAGCCAAACACCTGTCGAAAAACTGCGCGAAAAGAAATGGGTAGAGGCCAACGGTCATACAGTGTCCATCATGGATTATGCTCGCTTTAACTACGTGGCTCAACCTGAAGATCATATCAGTAAAGAGGGGATATACCCGCGTATTGGCGCTTATGATAAATGGGCCATACAGTGGGGCTACCGCTTATTACCCGGCGATCAAAGCGAGGAGCAGGAGAGCAAAGTATTGAATAAAATGATCGTTGATAGCTTGGCTCGCAACCCACGTTTGTGGTTCGGTGGTGAAGGCAAGAACGAGGACCCACGCAGCCAGGCTGAGGATCTGAGCGACAACGTGACCCGTGCCAATGAATACGGCATGAAGAACCTGAAAAGGGTAGTGGCCGCCTTACCGCTATGGACCCGTGAGGAAGGTGACCAGTATGACAATCTGAAAGAGTTGCATAAGGCCGCTATCGGTCAATACAGCCGATATCTCGATCACGTGGTCAAAAACATCGTGGGCCGCTACATTACTGTTAAAAGTGTAGAACAGAACGGGGCGGTGTATACACCGATACCTAAGCAGCGCACCAAGGAAGCTATCCACTTTATTGGCCGCAACCTGTTCGAGGCCCCGATGTGGTTGTACCCTGAATCGATCACCAACAAGTTAGGCACCAAAGTGGCCGATGATATCCTGGACCAGCAGAACCGCTTCATGAACACGCTCATCGCGCCTACGTATCTCTATAATCTGCATAACATGGAGTTGACCATCCGTAAGGACTATCCCGTTGCCGAATACCTGAATGATATCAAGCGCGAGGTTTGGAAGCCTTTAGGTAAGAATGAACTGACCAATAGTTTCAGGCGCAGCTTGGAGCGGTCATATGTGGAGAAGCTTGATTTCATCATCAACCCCAAGCAGGTGAAGGAAGGCTGGGTAAGGTCGAACGCACAACGCGATGATACCCGATTGGTAGTGATCCAACACACCCGCAACCTGCTGGCCGAAGTCAAGACTATGGCTGCTAAAGATCCGTGGAACGCTGTCCACTACCAGGACATCGTACATCAGATCAACAAGATATTACATGAACAAAGCAAACTTTAACATACAAAAACCATGAAAATGCTGCAAATTTTGACCTTCGTGCTATTGATGGTCACCACCTTTCAGGCTTTCGCTCAGACCGATAGCACCCTGACCCAACGTGACTCTGTGATCTCACGCCGTAATGATACTGCCTTGCCGGCTTACCTCGCGCTGAAGGATGCCTTGTTAGTTTCTGATGCAAAAAAGGCCGCATCATCAGCGCAAATATTTGCTAACGAGTTTATTAAGGTGAGGTTGCGTTCGCACGAACTCAATAATCTGATGACACTCAAGAAACTTCGTGCTGAAGCTATAGATGAGGCCAAGGCCATCGCTGCTACCACTGATATCAACGTTCAGCGTAAGCATTTTGCTACCGTGTCTAAAGATTTTTGGGAATTGGCTCAAAAATATCGCTTCATTAAAGAAGCTAAGATCTACTATCAGCAATGCCCCATGACCGGCGTGACCTGGGTGAGCACCAGCAAGGATATCAAGAATCCGTATTACCCCAAGAATATGCTGACCTGCGGAGAAGTAAAAGCGCAGTTGTAAGATCATTTATTAGCCGTTACACATCTTCAACGTTCTTTATTTGAGTTTAGTTAATTGAAATTATACAAGGCATTTCATTGAAGAGAATGCCTTGTGTTACCTAACGAAAGCAAATGTCTGTTAGCGAAAGCTTGCAGGCATTTTTATTTTGAGCAGAGATCGTGAATGGACCGACTTAAGAGATCCAATGAGCTGATGGTGCTGTTAGCCAATGTTTCGCATCATTTATTATATGGTGTTATGCCGCCACTGAAACCGAACTGAATGCGATCTGTTCATGATTTGACCGTACACAAAATATCTATTAATATGCTATCATTCTTCCAAGGTAAAGACAATAATACTGAGAACAACGACATCACCGCCAGGGTAATGGGCACCCTTGAACCCGTGCTGACCGAGAACTGGCCTACGATAGAGCCGTACGCCGACAAGGTCATCGCGGCTATCCAGGTGGATGAGAACGTTAAAGAACTTGCCCGCAAGGTTTACCCATTGCTGCCCATGATGGTGCGTATGGCCGTTAAAGAGGAAAAATTCGTGTCGCTTGCTGTAGAACATAAAGCCGTACTCTTAACCAAACTCATCGAGATCAAGAAAAAGCAGAACGCCTGATCCTTTATTGAGCACTGCGCATTCAGCTTTTGATCATCAATACGAAAAGGGGCCTATGATGTACATCATAAGCCCCTTTTTGTATGCTAAGTATATTCTCGATATGGATATGAACATCCCACATCTACCTAACTCAACGCGCTATCATACTTATGGGATAAGCTTTTCTGCTTTCAATTGTTCGAACAGGTCGAAGAACGAATCACGCGTATCCTGATAGAGGGTGAAGCCGAGTTTGCGACTTTTGGACATATCGGTCATTACCTCAATGGGGCGACCCAGGTCGAGGTCCGTGTGCCAAGCTGAAGCAAGCCTGTTCAGTTCCGGCTCTTTCAATTGATATCTGGATGCTATGTCTCTCCATAATTGTTCGTCGCCCGCCAACTCTGCCTCCAGCGGATGTATTGTTCCATCAAAGCCTTTAGCTTCGATGCCGAAACGGTCGGCAAGTTGTGACCATAACCACTTCCAACGAAAAACTTCGCCATTGGTGATGTTGAACGCTTGGTTCTTAGCTGCCTCGGTGGTAGAGGCCCAGATCAGGTGTTCGGCCAATATGCGGGCATCCGTTACATCTGATAGTCCGTTCCATTGCGCTTCTGAACCCGGGAACTGAAAAGGTCTGCCGGTTTCCTTACAGATACTTGCGTAAACGGCCAGCGTAGTGCCCATATTCATGGCATTACCAACCGCTTTGCCGATCACCGTATGTGGGCGATGAATGCTCCAGGTGAATTCGTCACGTTCGGAGGCAGCGTATACTTCGTCTTCCTGTGCGTAATAAAAGTTCTCGATCGGCAGTCGCGGATGTTCTTCGCGAACTGGCGTTTCGGGGAGCGTTCCAGACTTTGCATAGGCATCGAACGGGCCAAGATAATGCTTGAGGCCGGTCACCAGTGCAACGTGCTGTACCGAACTTTTAGGTGATAAAGTGTCCAACAGGTTTCGAACCATCATACCATTTACCCTGATATTTTCCGCCTCGGTATCATTCCTCATCCAACTGGTGATGAAGACGTGCGTTGGGGCTATATGCGCCAGGGCAACTTTCAAACTTTGAGTGTCAAGCAAATCTGCGGCTACTGGTCGCAAGCCTTGTATATCTGTTTTTGGACCACGAGCCAAACCGTAGGTGGTCCAGCCTTCTGATATGAGCTTTTCGGCCAGGTTGCTTCCGGTGATGCCACTTGCACCCACCACTAATGCTATCTTTTCCATTTCCAATGATCTCTACTTTGACTTTATGTATACAGGCAAAGGTCAGTAGTGGTGTTAAAATACTATAGGAGCTACCGCACAAATTTAGTGTGAGGTACGTCACATCATGTGGCTGATAGGCGGCTCAGGGTCTCTCTGGATACTCCCAGGTAAGATGCGATAAGCGCTTTGGGTAAACGCTGGACCAATGTCGGATACGATCGCACGAACTGATCGTACCGGTCCTCCGCGTTTTGGTCAAGAAGCGAAAGTATGCGCTTTTGCAGCGCAACATAGCCTGCTGCGGTCTTTTTCAGAAAGAAGTATTCCATTTTTTGGAGATCAGCGCAAAGCTTTTCACGCATATCGAGCGATAGGTATAACACCTCGGTATCTTCTATGCAGTCGATGTTCAGGGTCGCGACGCTTCGGTTATGGAAAGCTTGCGGGTCAGATATCCACCAGTCTTCCATGGCAAATTGCAGGATATGCGTTTTGCCTGCCTCGTTGATATAGAATGATCTGAGCAGGCCTTTCAGCACAAAGTGATCATTGGGAGCGGGATCTCCGGCCTGTACCACATATTGATGTTTACGGTAGGTGCGGGCAGTGAAATGCGACAATAAGAACTCAAATTCATCGTCGGTCAACTCTACTATCTTTTCTATTTGCTGCCGGAGTAACTCTGCCATGCGGCAAAGCTAAGCAACTGTCAGTGAAACTTTGTTTGCGGGGCAGGTCATTATTACCTGGACCAAAGATCCAGCTCGCTGTTTAAGATCTTGCCTAAGTTGAACAGACATTAAACAATTTAAAAACGGCATCACGTTGTAATGATTGGAAGATATATTAACATCTCACGCACAACATTAAGGGATGTACATTGTTGCCTTTTTAAATCCCGCACTACATGAATGAGAGCAGCTTGCCACAAGGCCGTCACGACATCCATCTTGATGTGAACGGACATCCATATCAATTAAGCATCCTACCTTGGGTAAGCTTGTTGGACGCATTACGTGAAAGACTTGACCTGACCGGAACAAAAAAAGGATGTGATCATGGTCAGTGCGGTGCGTGCACCGTGTTATGTGACGGTAAACGGGTACTAAGCTGCCTTACGCTGGCCGTTTCAAAAAATGGTGCATCGATCACCACGATCGAGGGGATAGCCAATGGAGATGACCTGCATCCATTGCAGCAGGCCTTCATTGATCATGATGCTTTTCAATGCGGTTATTGTACTCCCGGGCAGATCTGCAGTGCCATCGGTTTGCTAAAAGAAGGTAAGGCACATACCAGAGAAGAAGTACAGGAGTTGATGAGCGGCAACCTTTGCAGGTGCGGAGCTAATATCGGTATCATTAACGCGATCATGGAAGTGAAGGAGGCAGGTATCAATGAATAGTTTCGAGTATCTAACTGCCTCAAACGTGAGCGAGGCGCTACGGGCCACTGGCGAGTCGCCTGATGCTGCCTATTTGGGTGGCGGCACCAACCTGGTCGATCTGTGGAAGTATGACCTGACCCATCCTGAATTATTGATCGACATTAGTAAACTCAATGAGCTAAAGCAAATAACTAACAACGCCAACGGCGGACTGCGATTAGGGGCACTGGTCACTAATGCCGACACGGCTTATCACCCGGAGGTGGAAAATAGGTATCCATTGCTTTCCAAAGCGATACTTGCCGGCGCATCAGCACAGATACGAAACATGGCCACTAATGGAGGTAACTTGCTACAGCGTACGCGTTGCTACTACTTTTATGATGCGGCTTCGCCTTGTAATAAACGGGTACCAGGTTCCGGTTGCCCGGCTATCAATGGATATAACCGTATCCATGCGATACTGGGTGCAAGCGAACAGTGTATCGCTGTTTTTCCGTCCGACATGTGCGTAGCCTTATCAGCGCTGGATGCAGTGGTCAATATTACGGGCCCGAACGGTGACCGGCAGATCGCTTTTCACGATTTTCATCGTTTACCAGCGGCGAAGCCTGAAAAGGATAACGCGTTGCAAAGCGGCGAATTGATCACAAGCATCGACCTTCCTGCCGAGGGTTTTGAACAGCATTATTCATATCTCAAATTGCGCGACAGGCATTCTTACGCCTTTGCACTTGTCTCTGTGGCAACAGGTCTTAAATTGAAGGATGGTATCATTGATGAGGTCCGCATTGCGTTGGGCGGGGTAGCCCACAAGCCATGGCGTTCGCCCGAAGCGGAAGAATTCCTTAAAGGTAAACCTGCAACGGCCGAAAGTTTTGAAGGTGCCGCGAACATCATCCTGGCAGATGCCAGAGGTTACGAGCATAATCGATTCAAGATCGAGTTGGCCAAAAGAGCCATCGTTCGAAACGGGATAATGGCATTGGACCCATCCTCACAAAGACCAGGCGCACAACCTTCACTTTAATACTACAACAATATCATGGGGATACAAAAGCAAGTTGGGCAGCCGGTAAGCCGTTTAGAAGGTAAAGCCAAGGTAACAGGAACTGCAAAATATGCAGCCGAGTATAACGTACCGGGGCTGCTTTATGCCTACGTGGTGAACAGCACCATCACTAAAGGTAAGATCCTGAGTATTGATACGGATGTAGCCAAGGCGATAAACGGAGTAGTGGATATACTCACGCACGACAATCGACCTAAATTAGCGTGGTTCGATCTGCAATATGCGGATATGGATGCGCCGCCGGGTACCGTTCTGAAGCCATTGCATGACACTGATGTCAAGTTCTACGGGCAACCCGTAGCGTTAGTGGTGGCCAATGATTTGGAGACCGCCCGCTATGCAGCCACGCTGGTCAAGGTTGAATATGAGAAGGACGCTTACGCTACCAATTTGACAGACAACCTTAAAGAGGCAAGACCGGCAAAAAAAGGGATGGCCACGGCGTTAAAACCACCGCCACCCGCTCCGGTCGGCGATTTTGTGGATGCTTATGCTAAAGCACCGTTTAAAGTGGATGCCACCTATCAACACGGTACCGAACACCATAACCCTATGGAAATGTTCGCTACCACGACCGTTCATGAGGGCGATGGTAAGCTCACGATATATGACAAGACCCAGGGCACGATCAATAACCAGCTCTTTGTGGCCAACGTGTTTGGACTGAGTTATAAGGATGTAAGGGTGCTGGCGCCTTACGTTGGCGGGGCGTTCGGTTTAGGGTTGCGACCTCAGTATCAGCTGTTCCTTTGCGTAATGGCTGCACTGCATTTGAAGCGAAATGTGAGACTTACCCTTGACCGTCAGCAAATGTTCGCGCTTGGGCATCGGCCGCAAAATCTGCAGCAACTGCGTTTTGCCACTGATGAGAGCGGAAAATTAAGTGCCACAGCGCATTCAGCTTTTGTGGAGACCTCGAATTATGAGGATTATACTGAGGTCATCTCAGGTTGGAGCCATAAGCTCTACCCGTCGCCCAATACTCTGTTCCAATATAACGTCGTTCCGCTTGACACGCCTACACCGATAGATATGCGTGCCCCCGGCGGCTCTACCGCGCTGCATGCTATAGAGTGCACCATGGATCAGCTGGCTTACGCGCTGAATGTGGACCCGTTGGAGCTACGTTTGCGAAATTACGCAGATATCGATTCATCGACCGGGAATCCATTTACAAGTAAAGCACTGCGCGAGTGTTACCTATCCGCAGCTGAACGTTTCGGCTGGTCGGAACGTGATCCCCGACCTGGCAGCATGACCCGCGGCAATAAATTAGTGGGTTACGGAATGGCCACTGGTATTTGGGATGCCTATCAGTTCCCATCAAGGGTGAAGGCAACGATCACAGCGGAGGGAAAGCTGATCATTGATAACGCCGTGACCGATATAGGGACGGGAACTTTGACCGTAATGACCCAGATCGCAGCTGATGAACTTGGCCTGTCGTTGGAAGACGTGACCTTTGCTTATGGCGATAGCAAAAAGCCATTCTCCATGTTCCAGGGCGGGTCATCAACGACCTCGTCTACCGGCGTGGCTATCGTGATGGCAGCCAATGCGTTGAAGAAGAAGCTATTGAAGATCGCCAAGGGTTTAGATGGCTCACCGTTCTCCAAAGCGGATGTAGCTGATCTGGTGTTTCGTAACGGTGGTATCTCACTGGTGAATGAACCGTCAGTGTTCATCAGTTTTGTATCGTTGGTGGCCTCAAATAAAGGCAGACCGATCAGTACCACCAATATGGGCCGTCCTCATATGCTGAAGCTGCGCAAGTACAGTAAAATGACCCATAGTGCTTCATTCGTTGAGGTTGAAGTGGATAAGGAGCTTAAGGTGATCACCGTGAAGCGAGCGGTCACAGCGGTGGCTGCGGGCACCATCGTTAATCCTAAAACAGCGACCAGTCAAATAAGCGGTTCTATGGTATGGGGTATCAGTAAAGCACTGCACGAGGAGACCATTACCGATCCCAATTTAGGTAAGTATATGAACACCAATTTGGGTGAATACCATATACCTACACATGCCGACATCGGCCAATTGGAAGTGATCTTCGCCGATGAAAAAGACGAAATGATCAACGAATTGGGCATCAAAGGGGTAGGGGAGATAGGGTTGGTCGGCATGCCTGCGGCCATCGCTAATGCTATATTTCATGCTACGGGTAAACGCATCAATAAGCTACCGATCCATTTTGATGAGTTGCTTGACGACAACTGATCATAATATTGACAGGTATATTAGTAAGGTTGAAGGTTCCGCAATAGGATTAGCAGATTGACCATCGATAGCAGCTTAGGCTAACATAGATACGTTTGTCACAGACTTTATTTAAAGTGCGTCGGTTGCAATAGGTCCCATTTGTTCCCATACAGATCCTCAAATACTGCTACGGATCCATAGGTCTCTTTTCGTGGTTCGCCAATAAACTTAACGCCTTTAGCGGTCATCGCTTTAATATCGCGTACCAGATCATCGGTATAGAGAAAAAGAAAGACCCGTCCACCCGTCTGGTTGCCTACGCTGTTCCGCTGGCGCTCATCAGTGGCCAATGCCAGCAGTAAGTGACATTCCTTGGCACCCGGAGGCAATAGCAACACCCATCTTTTGGTATCACTGAGAGGAGTGTCCTCAACCAGCTTGAAATTTAAGATCTCAGTGTAAAAGCGGATCGCCTCGTCGTAGTCAAGAACGGTCAGTGCGATATGAGCGATGTATTGGTGCATTTTGATCTGTAGAATTGCAATATAACAGTATGATGTTAAACATTCTTTAGACTTATCTGATCACAAAATGACTTATATCTGAAACAAGTGTTTCAAATTTGCCTACCTTTGCATCGTCATGGCCAGGAATGTAGAATTTAACGAAGCAGAAGCTATTCAAAAAGCGATGGAGGTCTTTTGGAAGAAGGGCTACAACGCAACTACGCTTCGCGACCTGACTGATGCCATGCAGATCAACAGCAGCAGTTTGTACAATACCATTGGTGATAAGCAGGAACTGTTCGTGAGGTGTGTGCAGCATTATACAGATATCCGGAAGAAGGACTGGGAAGAACGCTTGGGCAGCGAAAGGTCACCGTTATCCGTTCTGGTGGACTACATCCATGAAGCGGTCAAGATCATCATCAACGGTGAGGATAGCTGCATGGCGGTAAAAAGCGCCTTTGAGGTGGCGACCAATGATGACCGGATAAAGCAGATACTGGCTGCGGACGACCGGCGGTCGTACCAGTTCTTACATGACCTGATCAAAAAAGCTATGGACAATGGCGAGATCCGTGATGATGAAGACCCCGCACTACTGGCCGATTATTTTAACAGCACCTGGACGGGGTGGTATGAGTCATTCATCCTACACCGCGACGCCGTAAAGATCAAGCGTATGGCTGAATATTTTATTAAACAATTAACCAAATAAATTTTTTGACCAATTTTGAAACAAATGTTTCAGAATATTAAATTACAACAACATGGAAATGAAAGATCTTAACGGAAAAAGAGCATTGGTGACCGGTGGCACCAAAGGTATTGGCAAGGCGATCGCCGATGAGTTGGCTGCCGCTGGTGCACAGGTGATCGTAAGTGCCAGAACAAGGCCCGAGGAGACCGCTCATCATTTTATTAAAGCGGACCTTACCGATGCTGATCAGGTAGCTGCACTTGCGCAGGAGATAGAGGATACTTTTGGAGGTATCGATATACTGATCAATAACGTTGGCGGACTCACCACTCCGGGCGGCGGTCACAGCACGCTGACAGATGCCCTTTGGCAACAGGAGTTGGACCTGAACCTCATTTCAGCCATCCGCCTTGACAGGATATTACTGCCGCAAATGCTTGCTAAACAAAGTGGCGTGATCATCCATATCTCTTCTGTTTCTGGTAAACAAGCTTTATGGAATTTGAACATGGCTTATGCTGTTTCTAAAGCCGCATTGAACAGTTATAGCAAAGCCCTGTCTACAGAATTGGCGGATAAAGGCGTTCGTGTACTGACCGTTGCGCCGGGTGCCACAAAAACAGATCCGATGGTAAAGTTCCTGAATGATTATGCAACATCGGCAGGCATAAGCCCGGAAGAAGGTATGAAACAATTGATGGCCCAAACCGGTGGTATCCCGATGGGCCGTATGGCCGAGCCAAAAGAGGTGGCCCAGTTGGTTCATTTTTTGGTTTCGCCATCGGCAGCCTACCTTACCGGTACCATCTACGCTATAGATGGTGGTTCTTTACCAGTGGTAGCGTAACTCAGCGATCATTCGCAGTAGATGATAAATAAAACGGCCCGGTCAACTTGATCGGGCCGTTTTATGATCATGGTCGGTGCTGAACGCGAACAACACTTGTCGCCCATCTCGCCTGTCAGAACTTCTATATCAGTTGAACGTCTGTCTGAATTCCAGCGGAGACAGGTTGGTCTTCTTTTTAAAAAGTGTGCTGAACGACTGTGCATGTTCAAATCCTAAGGCGTAGGCGATCTCACTTACCGAAAGACCGGTGGTCGATAGTTTCTCCTTAGCTTTTGAGATCAGCTTTTCATGAATGTGTTGCTGGGTGTTTTGCCCGGTATGTATCCGTAGCAGGTCGCTCAGGTAGTTGGGCGATAGGTTCATTCGGGTAGCGATGTCTTGTACCGTAAGCAGTCCCTGTACATCGCCATCAAAGTGGTCATCGATCAACTGTTCGAACCGGGTCAGTAGTGCTGAGTTGTTGTTCTTACGCGTCAGGAACTGACGTTCATAGAATCGGTTCGAATACTTTAGCAGGCTCTCTATATGGGTCAGGACGATCTCTTGAGTATACTTGTCTATATGTCGGCACTCTTTATCGATCTTATTCAGAATGGTGATCAGGTCCTCTTCTTCTTCGGCCGATAGATGTAGCGCTTCGTTGACCGCGTAATCAAAAAAGCCATACTGATGGATGCTGTTGGCCAGTGAGTGCTGTAACAATAGGTCGGGGTGAAATATCAGTAGATAGCCCGACCCGCATTCCATATTCTGCAGGTCAAGTTGCTGGACCTGGTTAGGCGCTGTAAAACTCAACACTCCTTTATCATAATCGTAATGTTGTTGGCCGTACTTGATCTTTCCCTTAGCCTCACGTTTGAGCGCCACGCAGTAAAAACGGTTAATGAATCCTTTCCAGATCTCGTCATCCAGGAAGACACTTTCGGCCAGGTCGATCACGCTAACGAGTGGGTGCCGCGGCTCAGGTAACGACAACAAACGATGGAATTGGGATATTGAGTTGATCGCGTTCATGCTCAAATTTAATCAATTAAGCCCATACTGAACTCGTCATAAGGGGCACCGGTATCAGTACCCAACGGAACGATGCTTTCCAGTTGAGTGATGTCGGCGTCTGTAAGTTTGATGGCGGCGGCCGCAATATTCTGTTCCAAGTACTTTCTGCGTTTAGTTCCTGGTATGGGCATTATGCCTTTGCTAATGATCCATGCCAATGCCAACTGTGAGGAGGTGACCTGCTTTGCTTCGGCCATAGCTTCTATGGCCTTGACCAATTCAATATTCTTTTGGAACATGTCCCCTTGGAAACGCGGGATCGCTCTGCGAAAGTCATTCTCCGGCAGGTCGTCCAAACTTTTAATATGGCCTGATAAAAATCCTCGGCCTAAGGGCGAATAAGCGACAAAGCCTATCCCCAACTCTTTCAAGGTCGCCAGCACACCGCGTTCTTCTACAGTTCGCTCAAACAACGAGTATTCACTTTGTACGGCAGTGATCGGGTGTACGGCATGCGCTCGTTTAACCGTTTCTGACGAAACCTCTGACAGGCCTATATAGTTAATTTTCCCTTCTTTTACCAACTCGGCCATAGCACTTACCGTTTCCTCAATGGGAGTGCTCTTATCCAGGCGGTGCAAGTAATACAGGTCAATGTGATCGGTGTTCAGGTTCTTGAGCGAACGTTCCAATGCCCTTTTTACATATTCCTTTTTACCGTTGATGGCCCAGGTCACTTTATTGTTGTCATCGATCTCCCAGCCAAATTTGGTGGCCAGAATGTACAGGTCGCGCTTGCCGCTGATCGCTTTAGCGATAAGTTGCTCGTTCTTCAACGGCCCGTAAAGGTCGGCAGTGTCTAAAAAATTACCGCCTAATTCTAATGAACGATAAATGGTGGCAATGGCTTCCTGCTCGTCCGCCGGGCCGTACATGTGTCCTTCTTCAAAGCCTGTCATGCCCATACAACCCAGGCCTATACTCGGCACCACGAGTCCCTCGCTGCCTAATGTGATGTGTTTGATCTCCATGACACAAAGATCGGTAGGCCAAACGTCGCCCATTTAAGCAAATCCCTGAAGTTCGTAAGCAAATCACGGATGAACGTGATGACAAATGGCTACAAGCCTGCGACTTTTGCACACATTCTGCTGCCTTGCACCATGCAAATTTGCTTTATTAAAACATTAGCAATATGGACCTACAACATAGCACTATACTGATCACCGGCGGAACAAGTGGTATAGGCTTGGAACTGGTGAAACAGCTTACGCAGATCGGAGCTACTATCATAATCACCGGTCGCGACCTGAATAAATTGAATGAAACACGAGCCGTGTTTCCTAAGGTTCATGCTTTCCAAAGCGATGTGAGTGATCCGGATAGCATCCGGAAGCTTTATGATACCGTGTCGCGGCAGTTCCCAGAGCTTAACATGCTCATTAATAATGCGGGGGAGATGCGCTTGCTTGATCTGCAAGACAATGTGCCGAATCTTGAAGATATGACCCGAGAGATCGACATCAACCTTTCAGGGACCATACAAATGACACATCAGTTCCTGCCGATATTGCTTCGACAAACATCATCTGCCGTCGTGAACGTATCTTCGGGTATCGCGTTCATGCCATTCTCTGTGGCACCCGTGTACAGTGCATCCAAAGCAGGGGTACGTGCTTACACTCAGGCCTTACGTTTACAGTTGAAGGGGACCAGTGTCAAGGTATTTGAAATGATACCTCCCGGAGTGAGAACCAACCTGCAAAAGGACTGGATATTGCCAACGGATACCAATTCATCCCTCTCCATGGATGTCGGCAAAATGGTCAAGGTTGCCATTAAGGGATTGCAGCGCGACGAACCCGAACTCAATCCGACCCTGATCAGTGTAATCAAATGGGCAAGCAGGATCGTTCCAGGTGCGCTCATTAACTTCGGACACAAAGAATTTGAACGGTTCAAGCAATTGAACGCTAAGGCCAACAACTCAACAAGATAAATTAAAGGCTCCGATACCATAGCACGTGTATAATAGCTTTCGGCCGCCTCTTCAGTTAATACTATAGATTAATTCATCATGATCAAAAATTTCATCTCTTTAACATTGCTCATTGTGTCTGTATCGCTCAGCTTCAAGCATGCGTGGGATACCGCGCATTACCAAAATAACCCCAAATCGTTTACTATGATGGAGAGCTTGGGTATCAACAGGTCTATGATCCCGGTAATGGTAGGGTTGGCCTTGCTGACCGGCGTTCTTATATTGATCCCCAGAACGTTCTTCTTGGGTAACATGATCAATGCGATGACTATAGTATTGATCATGGGGTTGGCGCTAAGGGCCGGTAATGTCAAAGTGACCCTGATCGAGGTACCGTTCCTGATCATGCCGTTATTAATGATCTGGTTAAAATATCCGTTCAAAAATTAACTTATCTTGTGTTATGCAAAAAGCAAAGCCATACCGCATCAGCTCGGTGACAGAGATACATCGCCTGATGGCGCTGCCCAAGCCGCACCATCCGCTGATCAGTATCGTTGACCTGAAAGGCTTAAAGAATGACCATGACATCGACGCGGTGGTATTTGATATGTACGTTATCTCGATGAAGAGGGGTTGTGATAACCTGGTATACGGCCAGCAAAAATACGATTTTGATGAAGGCCTGTTGGCCTTCTTATCGCCCGGTCAGATCTTACGAGGAGATGAGAACGGTATACCCGCCAACCTGGAGGGGTGGATGCTCTTCATCCATCCGGACCTTTTATGGAACACCTCGCTCGCTGCTAAGATCAAGAGATATGAGTTCTTCGGTTATGCTACCCACGAAGCGCTTTTCATGTCTGACAAGGAAGAGACCGTTATTAACGATATCATCAGAAACATCAGGAATGAGTATAATGCTAATATCGATAGGTTTAGCCAGGATATCATCATTGCCAACCTGGAAACCTTGCTCAACTATGCCGAGCGTTTTTATCAGCGCCAATTTATTACGCGTAAGATAACCAACCATAAGATATTGGAACGGTTGGAAATAATTTTAAACGAGTATCTTAATGATGAAGCATTGCTTTCCAAAAGCGCACCTACCGTTCAGTATCTTGCCGACACGCTGAACATGTCGTCCAAATATCTGAGCAGCCTTTTAAAACAGCTGACCGGTCAAACGACCCAGCACATCATCCACGAAAAAATGATCGAAAAGGCTAAAGAGCAATTATCCACCACCACGCTTTCTGTAAGCGAGATCGCTTACAGCCTGGGTTTTGAACATTCACAGTCATTCAGTAAGTTGTTCAAAAGCAAAACCAAGCGGTCGCCGCTGGAGTTCAGGGCCTCTTTCAACTAAAGGTCGGTGCACGGTGTTTTTTAACTCTTCAACTACTTGAACTTTTTTACGGCGAACCACTGCGACCTTTGTGCTATGGAAGAGATCAAATTTCCCGATATCGAGCCAGGTCAGGGACCTGTGGTGATGCTGAACCTGATAAGGTTCAAAGACAAGAAGGTCTATTTTGACGAGTATATCCCTGCCTTCGGCCAGGTCGTTAAGCAGTTAGGCATCGAAGGCGTTAAAGTAAGGTTCGTGAGCGAAGTGGTAGCGAATATTGTTGCAGATGGGCAGGAACAATGGGACGAGGTGGTACTTGTAGAGTACCCCAGTGCCGAAGCGTTCATGACCATTCCTCAAAGTGAAGTATACCAAACGATCGCCAACCCGCTTCGCATTGCGGGTACCGCCGAACTTAAACTGATCATGACCCGGCAGATCGACATTTAATATACTTGTATCATGTCTCACCTGATCCTGCGGAATTTTGCTCTTCACGTTGCACTTGCCTCTGACGAAGAGGAGCAGATACTGGCTGTAATGGGCCGGAAACGCGTAAAGAAGAGGTCAGTGTTGATCGGGCCGGGGGAAGTTGAACGGCATATTTACTTCGTTGAGCAAGGATGTTTGCGAATGTTCCATACTGATACGGACGGACAGGAACATAACCTATGTTTTTACCCCGAGAATTGGTGGGCATGCGATAACGTATCGTTCTTTAAGAGGAAGCCTGCTACGCATACCATACAAGCGCTTGAAGATACGGAGGTCAGTTACTTTACCTTGCTAGATCTGGAAGAATTGTTCGCCCGTATCCCTAAACTGGAGCGATTTTTCCGGATACTGATCCAAAACGGTTTTGACATGTTTCAGCGCCGGGTAACGTCCAATCTCTCGCTAACTGCAGAACAGCGGTATCTGGAATTCCGACAGCATTACCCGGGTCTTGAGCAGCGCATCGATCAAAAGCAGATCGCCAGCTACCTGGGGATCACCGCAGCCTTTTTGAGCATGCTACGCAAACAAAAAGACCTTTAGAGGGCACAAATAACACCGGCGTGATCAGTTCTCACGCAACTGGTCACGCCGGTATCTTACAGGAGACATATTGGTGCGTTGCTTGAATAGCTTATTAAAAGACTGAGGATGCTCGAATCCCAGTTGGTAAGCTATCTCTGCAGTGGTGAGGTCGGTTTGATCCAATAACGATTTAGCTCTCTCTATCAACGCGAGGTGAATATGCTGTTGAGTGGTCTTTCCGGTAATTGACCTGAGCATATCCGATAGGTAACGTTGTGATACATTCAAATGAGCAGCGATGTCTTTGGGCGAAGGCGGCCCGCTAACGATCGCGTTGTTAAAGCGGTCGGCCAACCACTTATCCATTTTCAAGATAAGCTCGTGGTGGATGTTCTTCCTGGTCTGAAACTGCCGGTTATAGAAGCGATCACTATGATTGAGCAACAGATCCAATTGAGACAGCAGTACCTGATGGCTGAACTGATCGATTTTATTTTCAAGTTCTGTATGGATGGCTTGAAAAAGCCCTTCCATCGTCGACTTCTCTTTCGATGAGAGGAATAATGCTTCTGCCACCGAGTAGTCAAAAAAACCATAGTGATGGATGCCTTGTGCAAGGGAGTGGCCGGTCAGTAGATCAGGGTGAAAGTATAGGGCATAGCCGTTAAAATTGTCAAGTTCGGCCGTTAGTTGAACAGCCTGGCCGGGAGCCAAGAAAGCCATGCCGCCCTCTTGGTAATCATAAGTGCCTGGCCCATATTTCACGCTGCCAGTAAAATCTTTCTTGAAAGTGACCTTATAAAAGTCGAGCACGATCCAATTACCCGCATCACGCAGATCCACCGTTACCTCATCATAATTGACCAGTGTGATCAATGGATGAGCAGGTGCCTCAAGCCCCAGGCGGCGGATCAGATCAGTTATCGTTTCAAATCTAATTGTGTTCACATGATCTGTATTTAGGTAATTTTACTTATTCAACCTTGAACCGACGGCCGGATAACGATATCACCTACATCCACATTTTGCGGCTGACCGATAGCATACGCCACCGCCTGCGCGATTGCTTCGGGAGGTATCGATATCCGATCAGCTGTTGCCTGGCTGGCCGACCGTATGGCCTCATTCTTGATATTACTTACAAATTCGGTGGCCACGTACCCTGGGGAGATGCCCGTTACCCTCCATCGTCCTTCCGACTCTTGACGAAGCGCTTCGCTGATCGTACGTACCGCGTTCTTGGTTCCTGCGTAAACGCCCATGGTGGGCACGATCGCAATACCAGCGGTAGAGATAATATTCACAAAGTGCCCTGAACCGTTCTTCAGAAACTCAGGCATAGCAGCGGCGATGCCGTAAAGCGTACCCTTGATGTTCACATCTATCATTTGTTCCCAGCCTTCTACGTCCGTTTCTTCCATACGATATAACTGTGCGATACCCGCATTGTTCACCATCACGTCCAGACGGCCAAAATGTTTTACGGCAAGGGCCACCAATGCTTCCAAATCCTGACGTTGGGTCACATCTGTCTGTGTATATGCCGCCTGACCTCCATTTTGCCGGATCGCATCCACTATACTCTCCAATTGTTCAATTCGACGTGCACCTAACACCACCTTTGCACCTTGAGCGGCTAATAATTCGGCTGTTGCTTTGCCGATGCCACTACTGGCACCTGTGATCACTACTACTTTTCCTGCTATCTCGCTATTCATATCTATTGATTAGGAAGCAAATCTCATAAGATCTGATAGCTTGAATGTAGCCGTTTTGGTCAAATGAGTAGCCGTTTTAGCAGGTTCTGAAACAATAAATTGGTTGTAAGTGCTGCACGAGATACGAGCTGTTATCACCACATAGCGTGCAGTGTCGAGCACTTGATATCTCAGTCATAATAAATATCCTAATGATGAACGGAAGTGGGAGAGGCTTGAATGTTCACATCCTCGCTTGAGTAGAATAGGCGGATAAAGTGATCAAAAGGATATGGCGCTCATTGCAAAAGGTCTTAATTTTTATGAATGTGCTAAAAATTTGCAAGGAAAGATTTAAATCGCTTTATTTGTCTACTAAATCGATAGATATTATAGAATAATCCATGAAGCACGACCTTTTGCAACCCAACAGCATCTTCGAACGATGGGGGCTGGCTGAGCGCGCCGTTGATCCACAACGTGTGCTGAATAGCCTGACCAACACCAAAGTAATGCAATTCCACTGTTGTTGCTGAGCGCATCAGCCCTGATGCTTTTTCAGTAAGTCTCCTAAGGCTGGCATATTTAACATCTGTGAGGTCCGGCCGATCTTTCAATAACATACTTTTCAACATGAAACACTTTTACAAAAACAGTGTCCTGGCATTGCTATGGGTCTTGGTGACTCACATTGCTATGGCGCAACAAGGTGGCCAGCCCACCATCAAATCCAAACTATTAGGCACCGTCGTCGATGCTAATAATAAACAACCTATCGCCGGTGCTGTGGTCAAGATCAAAGGGACCACGCATGCGGTCGCTACCGATGCCGACGGTAAGTTCTCATTCGTAACTGGTCAAAGTTTTCCGTATACATTGGTCGTAAGCTTTATTGGGTACATTCAGCAGGAGACCAAAGTTGATGGGAGCCCGGTGGAGATCCAACTCAAAGAGAACGTTAGTCAACTGAATGATGTGGTCATTACCGGCTATACTGTGCAAGAACGAAAGTATGTGGCCAGCTCCATCACCAGCGTTAAAGGTGATGTGATCAAAGACCAGCCGGTGGCAGGTTTCAACCAATTGCTACAAGGTAAGGCCACTGGTGTGCAGGTGCTGGCCAGCAATGGCGTGCCGGGTGGTGGCATCACGTTCCGAGTGAGAGGTAATAACTCGATCAATGCCTCTGTAGACCCGCTATATATCATTGATGGGGTTTTTGTAAGCAACACTGATCCGATCCAGACCGGCTTGGGTAACCAACAAGGTTCTAATCCATTGGCAGATATCAATCCCAACGATATCGAGGATATACAGATACTTAAAGATGCGAACGCTACGGCTATTTATGGTTCATTAGGCGCTAACGGTGTGGTGATCGTGACCACCAAGCGGGGCAAGCGTAATACAGCGGCTCGCATTAGCCTGAACACTTATCAGGGCTGGTCTACCGCCATTAAAAAATTCAAAGTAGCTACCGGACCTGAGACCGCCATATTGACCAATGAGGCGCGCGTGAATACCGTGAAGGATAATCCTGCCCTGCCCGCACCAACATTGATCGCTAACGCGGAAGGGCAACCCACGTATGATCGCTTTGCCGATCTTTTCCGTACCGCGCGTACCCAAAATTATGAGCTGGCTACGCAGGGGGGTACCGAAAGGAGTAACTATTACATAGGTCTGGGCTATTTGAACCAGGAATCGGTGGTACGACCATCTGACTATACCCGCTATACGGCAAGGTTGAACTACGATACTTACCTGATCGACAGATTCAAAGTAGGGACCAGCATCAACCTCACCCGGTCACGACGAAAGATCAGCGGTAGCGACAACAATCCTACCGGTGTTATCAATTCGGCGTTATTTCCCCGTTCATACTTACCTATTTACAACCCCGACGGCACCTATGCCCGGTACGGTAGTTTTGACAACCACATCGCACTGATCGAGAACCTGGACAATGATGCCGTGGGATGGCGCACGATTGGTAATATATATGGCGAGTATACCATTATACCAGGATTGAAGCTGCGCAGTAGCTGGAGCCTTGACAACGGCTCCGAATATGAAAATAATTACTCAAATACGCTGATCAGCGCAGGTATAGCGACGAATGGATCAGCCGCATCATACGAGAACAAGAATTTGGTGCTGACCAACGAACAGGTTCTGAACTATATTAAGACGTTCGGCCCGAACGGTAAGCATAATATCAATGCGCTCATTGGTAATACCATTAATACCGTGCTCTCTCAAAACACCACAGCTACCGGGACAGGGTTCGCTGCTAACAGCTTAAAGTCAGTTGCTGTGGCAGCTACCCGTTCTGGCTCTTCATCAAAGGCTGAGTCAAAGTTACTTTCCTTTTTCAGCAAGGTGAGTTATACGTATGATAACAAATACACAATAGATGGAAGCATACGTGCCGATGGCTCGACCAAGTTCGGGGTGAACAACCGTTGGGGATACTTTCCTTCAGGTGGGTTTGCGTGGCGTGCCGGTCAGGAAGAATTCATTAAAAAGCTCAATATTTTTGATGAGTTAAAGATCCGGGCCAGTATCGGGCTTTCGGGTAATCAAAACGGTATCGGGTCATACGCCGCCCAAGGGCAATGGTCTTCAGGAGCCAATTACCTCGAGCAACCGGGTACTGCACCTTCGCAATTGGCCAACCCTGATCTTGGCTGGGAGACCACCCGCCAGGTCGATGTGGGGGCGGAGTTCGGTATCTTAAAGAACAGGTTGACCTTTGTAGTGGATTACTACAACAAATATACTTACGACCTTTTGCTGAACGTCCCGGTGCCTTACCGCTCAGGTTTCACTTCTTACCTTCAAAACTATGGTGCAGTGCGTAACAAGGGTGTAGAGTTGAACATCAATTCGACCAACGTTAGGTCGGCCAACTTTAAATGGAACACTAACTTCAATATCTCTTTCAATAACAACAAGATCGAGAAATTAGCATCAGATATAGCCTTGGGCGCTTCGGGCCGTAACATTTCCATTTTAAGGCAGGGCTTTGCGGTCAACTCGTTCCAATTATACAAACAGCTTTATGTGGACCCGCAAACCGGTAACGCTGTATATGAAGATGTGAACAAGGATGGTCAGATCACCTCGGCCGATCGCCAGATCGTAGGCAATGCTCTACCGAAGTTCACCGGTGGCTTCACTAACAACCTCAGCTATAAAAATGTTGACCTTAGCTTCTTCTTTTACTTTCAGCAGGGTAACAAGATCATGAACATGAACGATTTCTTCATGGTGCATGGTGGCTTACAAGCTAACATCGGTTTCCTGCCACGGCAATTGGAACGGTGGCAAAAGCCGGGTGATCAGACCGACATACCGCGCTTGACCACCGACAGCCGCAATCCGGCAGTGAATGGAGGTGCTGCCAACAACTATGGTGGCAATGTAGCCAATCTAAGCTCACGCTATCTGGAAGATGGGTCGTTCATCCGGTTAAAGACACTGACCTTGGGCTACAATCTACCATCGGCATTTTTACAAAAGATCAAAGTGAACAAGATCCGGCTTTATGCACAAGCTACCAACCTGCTCACCTTCACCCGTTATGGAGGCCTCGACCCTGAGGTAAGCTCGCAAAGCAGCAACCAGAACACCGCAGGATATGATTGGGCGACCGTTCCGCAGCCTAAGACCTTCCAGATCGGCGCTAACGTAACCTTCTAACAAGTAAAATGGACATCATGAAAACTGCATATCTTAAAAATACACTCCTGATCGCTGCTTTATTAGTGGCCACATCATGCAAGAAATATCTGGAGGTCGTTCCTAACAACGCCTTACCAACGGAGAGCGCCATTACTGACGCTGGCACCGCTCGTGCAGCCATCATTGGAGCCTATGACCGGGTACAGGGATATTATGCTTCAAGCTACCCGACCCTGGGCACCATCACTACCGATAACGTGATATTTAACGGTACCCTGAGCGAATACCTTCAACTAGACCAGAACGCCGTACCGACCGATAATGTGATCACCGTATCGGCCTATCAAAGCATTTATCGTGCTATTAACTCAGCTAACAGCGTGATAGCCTATGTGCCGGGTGTTCAGGACGCTCAACTGACCAATACTGAACGAAATAAGATACTGGGCGAGGCTTATTTTATCAGGGCATTGGGATATTTTGACCTTGCCCGAGGTTGGGGCGGTGTACAACTACAACTTAAGCCGACCACTGACCTTTCGGTGTTGAAAGGCATCAAGCGCAGTACACTTGATCAAACGTATGACCAGGTGCAGGCTGACCTGGTTCAGGCCGAACAGTTGCTCCCCGAAGATGCTACGACACGTAACAGGGCACAAAAAAGCGCAGCCCGGGCTTTAAGGGCAAGGCTGCATTTGTATCGTAAGCAATGGGCCGATGCCGAGAACTATGCCACTCAGGTGATCAGCAATACCAAATATGCATTGGTAAAACCTTACAAAAGTTTCTTTACCGCCCCTTTTCAAACTTCCGAGTCGGTGTTCGAACTGGCTTACTCGGTCAACGATCGCAACACCTATTGGAATCTGTGGTATCCAAGTTCGGCCGGTGGTCAATACACTTTAAAGCCTTCTGATGCTTTGGTGGCCAAGTTGAATAATCCTGCTATTGGTGGCAGCCGGAATACTTTAATTGCTGGCACTGGAAGTTCGGTATATGGCGTTTTATACAATACCACATCTACCAGCGTCGACCCCTCATACCTGATCCGCATAGCCGAATTGTACCTGATCCGTGCCGAGGCACGTGCCCAGCAAGGTAAGCTGGCAGATGCAGCCGCAGATCTGAACATCATTCGCGCTAGAGCAGATGTGGCAGCGACAACCGCCACTACGCAAGCCCAGCTAATGCAGGCCATCGAGGATGAGAACGGGGTAGAGTTCGCGTTCGAGGCTCATCGCTGGTTCGACCTTACCCGCACAGAGCGTGCCGGGGCAGTATTAGGATTAACCAACCGCAATTACTGGTTGTTCCCTATACCTTACTCCGATATCCTATCAGACCCCGACGTTACACAGAATCCAGGTTATTAATTGAATTTAAATATTACATAGATGAAGACCTTATACAAAATACTGTTATTGGCCGCATTAGCCGCACCTGCGCAACAGATCAAGGCGCAGAATAGTTACTATTTCCCGAAAGCTACCGCGTTAGATAGCAAGATCCCAACTCCTGAACAATTTTTAGGATATCCCATAGGTTCGTATTTCACGCGTATAGAGCAGGTGAATGCATACTTTAGAGAGCTTGCCCGCGTAAGTGACCGGGTGCATGTTCAAACCATAGGAAAGACCTACGAGCAGCGTGAGCAGATCATCGTGACCATTACGTCGCCATCTAACTATAACAAACTGGAACAGATACGCCAGGAACACCTGAATCAGACCGATCCGGCCAAACCGGTACTAAGCAGCAATGCCCCGATCATTGTCCATTTGGGCTACGGTGTGCACGGCAATGAGACATCGAGTACCGAGGTGAGCTTACTTACCGGGTATTACCTGGCAGCCAGCAATGATGCCGAGACACAGAAATGGTTGAACGAGTCGGTGATCTTCATTGACCCAGCACTAAATCCTGATGGCCGCGACCGCGCGGCCAATTGGCATAATGCTTATCATTCTTTCCCGCCGGTGGGTGACCCCATTGATAAGGAACACGTTGAAGGCTGGCCGGCTGGTCGCACCAATCATTACTTTACCGACCTTAACCGCGATTGGTTAAATTTAGTGCAGGTGGAAAGCCGCAACCGCATCGAGTTCTTTCACAAATGGTATCCTAACGTGCAGATCGATTTCCACGAGCAGGGTACCAATGCCACTTACTATTTTGAGCCTACACCAAAAAGGCATGAGAGCCCGGTTATACCACAGTTTTTGTATGAGTACCAAGCTATATTGGCCAAATACCATGCAAAAGCGCTGGATGATATCGGCTCATTCTATTTTACTAAGGAAAATTACGATAACCTGTCGCCGATCTATGGTTCTACTTATCCTAAGTTCTTTGGGTCGGTAGCGGCCACGTTCGAGCAGGCTAGTTCACGCGGTATTCAACAGGAATCGAGCAATGGTCTGGTCACTTTTGCGTTCACTATCCGTAACCATTTAGCCACCAGCTTTTCTACCATACGTGGCGCGGTGGCCGAAAAGACCGGTCTGTTCAAAGTACAAAAAGACTTCTTTAAATATGCCTTGGAGCAAGGTCAAAAGAACACAGCCAAGTCCTATATATTTGGCGATAGTAAGGACGTGAACCTTACGCAAAAGTTTTTAGGACTGTTACTACAACACCGCATAAAGGTTTACGGGCTCACCGACAATTACAGCCAGGATGGTAAAACCTTTGAAAAGGGAAAAGCCTTTGTGGTGCCTTCGGCCCAGCCGAACTTCTTACTAGTACACTCTATCTTTGAGGAGAACATCTTGCGCGACAGTATCTATTATGATAACACCGGCTGGAGCATCATTCATGCGTACGGGCTAAAATATGCGAAGGTGCCAACAGTCATAGCAAAGGGATCGGAGGTCGGCAATGTAAGCCTTGCTAAAGGCCTAATCGAGGGCGATCGCGCGAGTTATGCTTACTTGCTCAACTATAGTGATTACAATGCAAGTAAAGCTTTATATAAACTGCTGATCAGGAACGTGCTGGTGAAAACGGCCTTCAAGTCTTTCGTTGTGAATGCAGGTAGTGGCAAGCGTAGCTTTGCACCCGGATCGTTAGTGATACCTGTAGCAGGGCAAACCATATCAGCCGATTCTTTGCATAAAGCTGTCAGCGATGTAGCTGCAGAGACTCATATCAACGTGTTGGCTGTAAATGGCGGTTTTAGCGCCGAAGGTATCGACCTGGGAAGCAGCAACATCAAAGCGGTACGAAAACCGGAAGTAGCGCTGGCGTTCGGTCAGGGCGTAACGGCATCAGAGGCGGGTCAGGTGTGGTTCTTGCTGAACCAGCAATTGGACCTGCCGGTCACCAAGATCGACCTGAGCAGCTTTGCGAGGGCATCGTTGAAACGATACAATGTATTGGTATTACCTGCTGGCAACTACAGCGCCTGGGATAACACCATTATTGAGAAGTTGAAGAATTGGGTGAATGATGGAGGCACGCTGATCACTTTTCAAACCGCTACAGCGTGGGCGGTGCAGCAAGGCCTGGTAAAAGAGAAACTGGTAGAAGCTGACTTCGCTAACCGGGGCGGCCGCGGCGACATTCCTCCACCAGCACCAAAAGATGCCAAAGATGCGGCCACTGGCCCTGGCACGACACGTGCTGCTAACTCGTCAAGGCCTATAGGGAATGAAGAACCTAAGAAAGAAAAACAGCAAAGATTGAACTACGCCCGGCAGGAGGATGTGGAAGGTTCGCGAAGGATCAACGGTGCCATCTTTCAGGCCGATCTGGATATCACACACCCGATAGCTTTTGGTGTTACGAGCCGTAAATTATTCATAAACAAGAATGGGCCTACCATATTGGTACCGAGCGCTAACAAATACGCAACGGTGGCACAGTATAACAGCAAGCCGTTCATTAATGGCTATTCATCCAAATTGAATATTGACAGAGTGGCTAATTCCGCCGCGATCATTGCTGCCGCAAGCGGTAATGGCGAGGTGGTGCTATTTGCTGATGACCCTACTTACCGGGGTTACTGGTTGGGAACTAACCGTTTGTTCCTCAACGCTATTTTCTTTGCCAACCTGCTTAACGGTGGGGGAGGCTTCGGTGCGGAGTGACCGATATCCAAGCTGCACCTGTTCGCCTCAGGTGCAGCTTTTAAAGGCGGCAAGGTCAATTAATCAGGCAGAGGAATGAAAGTTGTATACAAATGTTTCAACGCTTCCTGTTACATCCAGGTCTGAACTGATAAAGCCTTTTGTAAAAAAATAAATACAACGAACTAAGTTGATCTGATCAAGCTCAAAACGTATACATTTGCAATGTCTACTAAATAAATAGAATTTATAGATCATGAGCAATATCGTTATTTCACATGAACATCCTGATTGGTTCAAACCTTTGTTCGCTGAACTGGAAAAAAGAGGGCTGAGCTACGAGACCGCGGATCCCACCCAGCATCATTACGCGATCGAAGAGAGCGCGGGTGGCATATCGTTATTTTTTAACCGAATGAGCCCGTCGGCTTATCTACGTGGTGGCGTACAAGGCACCTTTTACACCTTAAATTACCTGAAGCATTTAGAAGAGAATGGTGTTAGGGTGATCAATGGATACAAGGCCTTTGTATATGAGACCTCGAAAGCGTTACAATTACAATTGCTGCAAAAGCTTGGCATCAAATATCCTAAGTCAAGAGTGATCAACCATGCGTCGCAGTTGGAGGCGGCTACGGAGGGGTTACGATTTCCGATCGTGGTCAAAGCCAATATTGGCGGTAGCGGTGCAGGTATCGAAAAATTCAATGACATCGAAGAGGTCCGCGAGGCGGTCAAAAACGGACAGATCGATCTTGGTATCGATCATACGGCGTTGGTGCAGGAATTTATTCCTGCCCGTGGCGGTCACATCACCCGGGTGGAGACACTAGGAGGCAAATATTTATATGCTATTAAGGTGTACACATCAGGCGAAAGTTTCAACTTGTGCCCGGCAGATATATGCCAAACCACAACGGGGCAGGACCTGGTACGTAACGCCTGTGCGGTGGACGCTCCCAAGAACGGCTTAAAAGTGGAAGCCGATACACCTCAGGCTGATGTTATCCAAAATATAGAGACCATTGTACAACAGAGTGGTATCGATGTAGGCGGTATCGAATATATTATTGATGACCGCGACGGAGAGGTGCTTTATTATGATGTAAATGCGCTATCGAATTTCGTAGCCGATGCAGTGAACGTGATCGGCTTTAACCCACACGAGCGATTGGTAGATTATTTAGAACAGGAAGCGGTACGCTCGACCGTTGACGAAGCGGTAGCACAATAAATATAACGATATGCGATACGGATATTGGTTGCCCATTTTTGGTGGTTGGCTGCGTAATGTTGAGGACGAGGGCATGGCGCCCAGCTGGGAATACGTAAAGAAGTTGGCTGTAAGGAGTGAAGAGATCGGTTTTGATCTTGCCCTTATTGCCGAATTATATTTGAACGATATAAAAGGTGAAGAAGCACCTTCGTTGGATGCTTGGTCCACAGCTGCTGCTTTAGCGGCCGTTACACAAAAGCAGGAGTTGATGGTAGCCGTTAGGCCTACTTTTCATAACCCAGCCTTGTTGGCAAAGCAAGCCGCCAACATCGATCACATCAGTGGTGGCCGGTTATCGCTAAATGTGGTTTCATCATGGTGGAAGGACGAAGCCGAAAAATACGGTATTTCATTCAAGCAGCATGATGATCGCTATGCCCGCACTGCCGAGTGGCTCAAGGTGGTGGACAATGTATGGAAGCAGGATCATTTCAGCTTTAACGGCAGCTACTATAATGTTAAAGACAATGTGCTTCAACCCAAACCGGTCGCTAACCGTTCGCGCCCTAATATATATGCCGGTGGCGAGTCAGAGGCCGCTAAGGAGCTGATATCAGCCACTTGCGACGGCTATGTGATGCACGGTGATTCGCCTGAACTCATCGCACGGCGGATCAATGACCTGCGTGAACGACGCGATAGAAAAGGCTTACCGCCAATGAAATTCGGCGTGGCGGCCTACAGCATTATACGCAACAGCGACGTAGAGGTGAAGCAAGAATTGGAACGGATCACAAACGTTAAGGAGGGGTCATCAGGATACAAGAACTATCAACAATGGTTGTCAGGCACACAGCTCGAACAACAGGTATCCTTGCAGGATTACTCTGTATCCAACAGGGGATTGCGTTCGGGCCTGATTGGTACACCATGGCAGGTACAGGATCGCATAGCAGAGTTCGAAAAGATAGGCGTTGACTTTTTTCTGCTGCAATGCAGCCCTCAATTAGAGGAGATGGAACGATTCGCGGAAGAGGTCATCACCACAATAGCCAATGCCTGACAAAGGCCAAAGATCTAGCCGGGTTCAAAATCAGTTTAAAAGTTAACCATGAACATAAGATAGCTTATTGAACATGCTCGACAAAGCATAGTCTTTACCTCCAGAGATCGGCTTCTTCCTCTTGTTTAAGCATTCAGGTGTCGAATACTTAGCTACCTATCTGCCTGTACAAATTCTCCGTTCCTTAAAGCGATCTCATTACCCCATGTAAGTATAGCCTGAAGTACAGGGATGACAGTTTCACCGAACTCGGTCAGGCTATAGATCACTTTGATAGGTGGCTTTTCACCATAAACCTGCCTGGTAATCAACCCATCTTCCTCCAATTGTTTCAGTTGAAGGCTCAATGTCCTTTCGGTAATGAAGGGCATTTCCTTTCTCAACTCGCTATAACGTTTAGGGGCGTCTTTGAGATGATATAAAATGACGGTCTTCCACTTTCCGCCGATCAACTCCATCGCTAAACTGACCGTACATGGATATAAGTTATCATTGAATTTTACAAGGTCGGATCTGCATTCTATCGTCATGTCGTTCATTTGAGCCACCTATCCAAATGGATAGTTATTGCAAAGCTAACAAGCTATCAATAGGTTTGCAACTATAAATTTCATAGTACCAACTTATTGTTACAGCGATGAACGATTCAATGATATACAAAACATCAGCAGATGTACACAAGCCACTGATCACAATTACCGGTGTCTTAGGAAAGCAGGGATGTAGTGCTGCCCATACCTTATTAGAAAGCGGGCGTTACCGTGTTAGGGGTATCACCCGCCGTACCGATACCGCGGAAGCCCGCAGCCTACTGGCAAAAGGAATTGAGCTGATCGCTCTGCCACTTGATGTAGGATATCAGGCAGCTTATACAAAGGCTTTCAGCGGCTCGGATAGCGTTTTCTTGATGACGCCAAGTATCGTACCACCTGATACTCATGAATTTGAATTAGGTAAGCAACTGGCAGATGGCGCTGTTGACGCGGGAGTGCGGCACATCGTCTTCAGCAGCCTTGAAAATGTAGATGAGCTTACTAATGGTCAATTGTTCGCACCACATTTTACCGATAAGGCCAGGATCGAGAGCTATATCCGTACGTTACCGGTCACCAGTTCATTCATCTATATGGCATTCTTTTACACCAACTTTATGGAGTTTTACACGCCTAAGATGGAACATGATAAGATGATCTTTCCGATTTATTTGCCCGAAGACTTTCGTGCGCCATTCGTAGACCCGCTTACGGCAACGGGTCCGGCGGTGTTAGAGATATTATCTGATCCCGAACGCTATGCCGACCGGTCACTACCGGTAATAGGTGATCTTATCTCGCCACGAGAAATGGTCGAAACGTTCAACAGGGTGACGGGTAAAAATGCTGAGTATCGGTCCGCCTATACAAAGCAAGAACTACTTGGTCAGTTCCCTGAACTTGCCTCGAATGAAGACCTGGTGAGGGAGCTGACAGGGATGGTGAGGTACGCCGTAGAATATGGCTATTTTAAAAGTGATCGTGACCTTGAATGGAGTCGGCAGATAGACCCAAAAAGTCTCGATTGGGAACAATTTCTTCGCAAGACCGGTTGGAAAGGTGAAAAGCGATCATTTTAGTTCTGTAATGAATAGTCCTTAGCGGGAGCCATAGCATTCAAGCAGAAATACGCGGGGCCGTTCATACAATATCAAATACTTAGATGAGTAAATGATCACTGATCAAATGGACAAGGTCGACCTTTTGTTCAAAGATCCGAAATGCTGGTCACTCAGGGACGGCCTTCCATTATGCCGAACAGTTCAAGTACCCTTTCATCCTGCAAACTTAATTGAGCATTACCCAGATCTGACGCTTGCTTATTCTCGAACGCCATTGCCCAATCAGGAAAGAAACGTTCTGTGATCGGTCCTTCCTGTAAGGAGGTCACCCTGTAATGCTTTTTATCTCGCTGAATGTTATGGTAAAGCTGTATGATATGGTCCTTTGGCCCCTCTATCAACTGGATAAAATTATCAGGCAGATAGATCAACATCCCGGTGATACCAAAACGGCTGTTGGCCTCTCGGGAGGTGGTCAGCAGTTCAAGCAGCGAATCATCATCCATTGGTTTAGCAGGTGAGCTGGTATAGATCAAGTAGTACAGGTCCATATTATTTTTTTTCAATAGGCAAGGTGAAATAAAATACTGAACCCTCTCCAGGCTGGCTTTCGGCCCATATGCGCCCACCATGCCGGTCGATGATATACTGCGATAGGTATAACCCCAAGCCCAGGCCTGATACGTTCTTGTTTTCTCCCACCCGGTAAAAGCGTGAAAATATCTGTTCTAATTTGTCGGCGGGTATGCCTATGCCCCTGTCTTGAACAGCCACCTTTGCTACATCACTATCTATAGATAAATAAACATCGATCTGGTGATTATTATTGGAGTAACGGATAGCATTGGTAAGCAAATTTAAGATCACCTGCTCTATCCGCTGCGGATCGCCTTGTACGATGATGGTCTTAACGTCAGTGTTAAAATCGATGCTGTATTGCCGGTTGGCGGCCGAGATCAATTCGATAGCGTCGAGTGCTAATTGATGCAGGTCGAAAGGTGCAGGGTCAAAGCGCAATTCTCCTGCATGTATCTTAGAGATGTCGAGCAGGTCAGATACCAAGCTATTTAATTTTTTGACCTGATGAGTCGCCCTTCGGAGGAATTCTTTACGGCGCTCATCACTTAACTCGCCATTCAGTATCTGTAAATAAGCCTGAATGCTGGTTAGCGGCGTTTTTAATTCATGGCTGGCGAGACCAATAAACTCATCTTTTTTGTCATTGAGTGCCTTGATCTCGTCATAAAGCCGGGCCTTCTCTTCCTGCATAGCTACCTGCTCGCTGATGTCTCGTGCGATCTTAGATGCCCCGATGATCTGACCATTCTCATCAATGATCGGAGATACTGATAAGGAGATGGGTATCGAACGGCCATCCTTTGAAACGCGTACGGTCTCAAAGTGGTCCACTTTATTACCCTTGCTCACCTGACCAATGATGAAGGTCTCCTCATTCAATCGCTCGGTCGGGATGATCAGTGAGATGTGCTGGCCCAGAGCTTCGGCAGCCGTATAGCCGAACATCCGCTCAGCCGCACGGTTCCAACTGGTGATCTTGCCATCCAGTGTTTTACTCACTATCGTGTCATCAGAGCTGCTGATCAGTGCAGCCAACATGCCTTGCTTCTCTCTAAATTGTTTGGTGGCCGAAAGGTCCTTTCCTATTATAGATGCACCGATGACCCTGCCTGATGGGTCGGTGACGGGAGAGACGGTTATGGACAAATGGATATCTCGGCCATCCTTGGTACGTCGAACCGTTTCAAACTGGTCTACCTTGCGGCCCTGTGCCACCTGATCGATGATAAAGTTCTCTTCTTGCAGCCTATCCTGCGGAATGATCAGGGAGATATGTTTTCCAATAACTTCCTGTTCGGTGTAGCCAAATAGTTTTTCTGCTGCCGGGTTCCAGCTGGTGATGATGCCTTGCAGGGTCTTACTCACGATGGCATCATCAGACGTGGATACTATAGCTGTCAGCGTAGCTTGTTTTTCATCTTCTGACCGCCTTTCACTAATGTCCCGAGCAACTATGGCCGCTCCAACAATGACCCTCTCAGTAATGTATATAGGAGCTACATTGATGGAAATAAGTTTTTGGGTCCCTGGCTTGGTCAAACAAATGGTCTCAAATCTATCGACCTTCTTCCCCTTTGATATTTGGCCATTGATATACCGTTGTTCGGCAGATCTTTCAGAAGGTACGATAATGCTGATCGGCTGACCTAAAGCCTCCAAGCTTGTGTAACCGAACAGCCGTTCGGCGGCTGGATTCCAAGACATGATGTTATCATTCAGGTCTTGGGTAATGATCGCATCATCAGTGGCCGTCATGACAGCGTTCAATACGGCTTGGTGATCGGCGTTAAAAGCATTAGCGTCGTCGCTCAAAGTATTCAATAGATCAAGCATGATAGCTTACAACGTTTTTTAAACAAAAAGGTTGTAAGCTATCATGCCTAACTTATGTGAAACCGATCTTTAACGAGCAGCACTTCGCTGCACGTGATCTTTGTACATCGTAGTTCACGACACAGGTTGTGCGGAGCACAAGTCAGCTGATCTGTCCCAGCAATTCCAAGCGATGGTCTTACTCAACCATTCAGGGAAGTGGAGGATATTTTTGAGTGATACGGGTCGACTCTTCGTTGATCTTCTTGATAATGGAATCCAACTCGTTCGCAGAATCGCCGATGTACTTCAGGATGACACTTCTTTCGTCAGAATCCGTTTCGCTATCGACCATGGGCAAAAGGCCAAGGATACGTGCCAATGGCGCACGCACAAGGTGAGACTGCATCCATGCGATCTCGCGGAAAACCTTGTTCTGGTCCTCTACAGACCGCAGATACAGCATTCTGGCTGTAATGTCTCGCCCGGTTATACAAGCTCCCGTTATCTTGTCATCATCTTCACGGACAGGATTGACCGTGAACCTTATCCAATGAATATCGCCCCTGATTCGGTACCTGCGATCGTAGTCGATCGTCTCGCCTTTATAAACTTTTGACAACACTGCTTCAAAATGATCCCTTCTTGCGTCCTCCACAAAGTCAAAGATGCTTCGACCCACTTCTAAAGCGGCCTTACCTTTATTGAGATCCATTGAACGCGAAGCTTCTGAATTGAAGAGCTTGATACGAGCCTCCGCGTCCAACAACACGATACCATCCATAACGCTGTCAAATAAAGCATGAAGATTGGATTCTGATTCTTTGATCTTTTGATTGTAACGATTCAACTCAGCTTGATGAGCCACCTGAAGAGTGATGTCCGTAGCCTGGACCAGCCGTACAGCGTTGCCGTTCAGCGTGATCAGATTGCTTTCGATCTTTACCTGTATGGTCTCTCCATTCTTTTTTATATGCTGCGCAGTACCTCCATAGTATTGTCCAGACAATTTGTTAGCTCTCACCAGGTCTGCCGTATCGGATATCTGGTCGGGACTACGAATATCCATGATACTCATTGAGAGGAATTCGTTCTTGTCATAACCATAGTGTCTGATAGCCGCTTCATTCACGTCCAAAAATCTATGGGTCTCCGTATCGAATAACCACATCGGTAAGGGGCTTTTGTCGAAGATCAGCCGGTAGCGTTCTTCCAGAAGGCTTTTGTTCACGATGGTCAGCTGCAGACCATCAAATATCTTATCGATCACCAAAATGATGACCAAGCTTGCGAAAATGAGATTTACACTGAAGGCGATCCACTTGCCGGTGGTGTATTCGTTGATCAACGCCGAATTTGCCAGTTTAAAATTGATAAGTGCGGCGAATGTGGCCAGGATCATGGCGTTTATTCCTACCGACCGATACGCGTAGCGAACCGGGAATATCAGTCCGATAAGCACAGTAATAAAGAACAGGTAAAAGATACCCGGGCCTATATAACCCAGCGCGTTGATCAGATAGACCGCCAAAAAGTAGAATACACTGATCACCAAAATCTTGCGTTGACGGACCTTCAGTTGTGAGGAGAACGTGGCTGTGGCGATCAAAAAGAAGCATAGCAGATCAACGACCGCGATAGCTGGAAGATCATCTTTGAATGACATGTATACACTGGGTATCAATGCAATAAGGCTGATCGGTAGGCAATAGATCAGGAAATTATAGAACAGCTGGCCTTGCCAGTAACTCACGTCACCGTCATCGCTTGGTGAGGATGAGGACAAGTTCGACCTGACCTTATTTTGATAATTGATAAACAGTGTGTTCATGTATGGCGTGTGAGAAAGCGCTCATCAGTGTTCAAGCTAAGCAAGAACCAGTATCCGATAAACTATTTTTGTGACCGTCCGCATCCAGTTTTAATTCCCAAAAGCCTTGACATCGGTTAAATATAAGGTATTTGTTTTCAAGATAATTTTAGAAATATCCTGAAAATTAAAACTCTGATCATCAAAAGGGCATTTTCGCTACTCATAATTCCCTATTTGCCATGATCGCAATATCAACAAGTATGATCTGTATCATTCTTTTGTCGATTCGTTTCAAATTTGCCGCTGATTGTTCTCTCTCATTATTTAACAGTATGTTTACTTAACCAAGTATAAACATGCAACTCCATTCCTTAAGTGACGCCGACTTATGGTCTCTCATCGTCGGCGATAACTATCGTGCGTTCACCGTGCTTTTTGAACGGTACTGGCTGAGGTTATACCGTACGGCGCAAAGATATATTCGAAGCGAGACCGCTTGCGAGGAGGTCGTGCATGATCTTTTCTTAAATCTATGGAGTAGGCGTAAATTCCTAGGCATCCGCAATGTTGAGCATTACTTAAAGGCTTCTATACGTTACCAGGTATACAGTCATCAAAAAAGGTCGAAGAATGAGGTGATGATCTTCAGCGAAGACTTGGAAGCAAAGAACGATATCGTTAGCTACAATTTAGGCAGCGAAAAGATACACTCTGATGAACTGGAGCAACTGCTTGATTCTTATCTCAACGTGTTGCCAGTGCGATGCAGGCAGATATTTTTACTTAGCAGGAGAGACTACCTCACCAACGATGAGATCGCGAACATGCTGAACATTTCTAAACGCTCTGTCGAGAATCAGCTCACCATAGCATTACGACATCTGAGGTTTAACCTTAAAGAGATCATGGTGCTGTTGATCTCAGCCACCCAAATTTTTTAAGTTTATCTGTACGCATACAACGAAAGGATAACTCGTCTTTGCATATGGTCGCTGGACAAGATGATAGCGGCCGCAACTCGCAAAAAAGGGGGCGAACTTTTAACATTTAATTCCTCGTTCGTCTATAGCTGTTAATTGGCTGAAAATAGTACCCGGACTTGTGTCGCGCTTGGTCGGTGACCGTCTTTCATGTCATAACTAACCCTAAAATATTTATCAAGATGGTGTGTGCGGCTTTGAAAAACACTCTACTATATTAAAGGCATGCCCTTGATCGCACAATACCATGACACGTAACGAGTATATCACTCTTTTCGAAAAATATTTGGCTGGAGACGCATCTGAACAAGAGATCGCAAAGATCATGGCTTATAAGGATGACTTCGAATTTGCTGATCCCGATGAAATGGACATAGCTGACCATCAAAGGGGGGAGCGTATCTTATCAAAGCTCGGCAGATCTACAGGTGAAATAGCTAGTCCCGTTGTTCGCCTTGGTGTTAGGTGGTATGCTGCCGCTGCGATCTTGATCTTTTTGACAACAAGCATCTTGATCAGGAGCAAGATCCAAAGTTCAAGTAGCGTGATCACTACACATGTGCTCCGAAAAAATGATATAAAGCCCGGTGTGGATAAAGCTGTATTGAAGCTTGCAAGTGGAAAAGAGATCGTACTGTCAGACGAGGGAAGCGGTACGTTGGTCGATCAGGAGGGCATGACAGTACGCAAAGAAAAGAGTGGGGCCTTGAACTACATCGTATCGTCAGCAGGCAAGGCGAACGCTAAGGCCGGATACAACACCCTTACCACTCCGCGCGGGGCCGAGTATCATATCACACTCGAAGATGGTACGAAGGTTTGGCTTAATGCAGCTTCCAATTTAAAGTTTCCTATAGCCTTCAACAACGAAGAGCGCCGTGTATACATCAGCGGTGAAGCTTACTTTGAGGTGGCCAAGAATAAGCACCGGCCCTTTAAAGTGGTCTTTAATGATCAGGAGATCGAAGTGTTAGGCACACACTTTAATGTTACGGCATACGATGACGAGCCTGACACCAGGACCACGCTGCTGGAAGGGTCAGTAAAATTGACCCGTAACGGCAAAAAGCAGATCCTCACACCAGGGCAACAGGCTGTCGGCGCTCGCAACCAAGATGGATTCATCGTAAACAAGGTGAATGTAGAGGAGGCAGTTGCCTGGAAGAATGGTTTTTTTCAGTTCCGCAATGCAAGTCTTGTTAGCATCATGCGTCAGGCATCACGCTGGTACGACGTTGACATAAACTATGAAAAGGATTTTTCACCAGACGATTACGGTGGTCGGGTGACCAAATACAAAAATATCTCTGAGCTCTTAAATAACCTGGAATTAACAGGGACCGTTCACTTTAAGATAGATGGAAGGAGGATCACCGTTATGCGATAACTCTCCTCACTTGAATAAATGCGTCCTTAAAAGATCACCGGTTACATTGCCGCGTCCCCGGTGATCCCAGCCTTGAGAAGCTGGATCAGGTCCCGCATTTTAGTAGTTCTGATACCAATTATACAATAACCTAACATTCAAATGTATAAAAATTTTACTGCAATGATATGCAGGGCTTGCTCCTGCATTCCACCTAAATTTCTGAGAGTAATGAAATTAACCATCGTAATATGGGCACTTGCCCTAATTCAGGTTAACGCAGCAAGCTACGCACAGAAGGTGAATATCCGTGTCGTGAATGCCTCGATGGACGATGTATTGACCAATTTGAGCGTACAAACGGGATTTAACTTCATTTACAATTCGGCAATGATCAAAACAGCCAAACCTGTCAATTTGAACGTTGCTAACGGATCGTTGACCGATGCCCTAGAGGCCTGTTTCAAAGATCAGCCGCTCAACTTTGTGATCAACGGCAATACGGTCGTTATTAAAAAGAAGGTCACATCCGCAACACCCATTGCGCCCATCATCACCCGATCCGCTGTACCGATCGTTGTAACAGGAACGGTCAACGACAATAAAGGACAGCCATTAGCAGGTGTCAGCGTTTCGATCAAGGGAACTACCACAGGAACAGCTACCAATGCAGAGGGGAAGTTTACCCTGAGGGTACCCGATGATAACGGGACCATCGTATTTACCCTAATGGGTTATACTTCACAAGAAGTGCCTTTGAAAGGCAAGAACATCATGAATATAGTGATGGAAGAGACGCCATCGGCACTGAATGAAGTGGTCGTGGTGGGTTACGGCACGCAGCAAAAGAAAGACGTTATATCGGCAGTATCGTCTATCAAGGGTAAGGACATCGAGAACCTACCCGTGGCAACCCCTCAATCACTTATACAAGGCCGTGCCACCGGTGTACAGGTGATACAAAATTCAGGTTCGCCGGGCAGTGGTGTTACCGTTCGTATCAGGGGAACCACTTCGATCAATGCCGGTAACGATCCGCTTTACATAATCGATGGTGTGCCGGTAGAGTCGGGCACCTTAAGCAGCATCAGCTTATCGGGGAGTCAGCCTTCGGCTTTGGCAGCCATCAATGCCGATGATATTGAATCGATGGAGGTTTTAAAAGATGCTGGTGCATTGGCCATTTATGGATCAAGGGCAGCCAACGGCGTGGTGCTCATCACCACCAAGCATGGTAAAAAAGGCAGCACCGTATTTAACTTGAATTACTATACCGGTTTTCAACAAGATAATCCTAACCGTAGGGTAAAGTTAATGAACAGCCAGCAAGCCATAGACCTGATACAGGAAGGACGTGCCAACGCATTAAATGACGGTATCACCTCTTTATATGGATTTTTACTGCCGGCACCCGACGGTACGGTTTCGAATACCGATTGGCAAAACGCCTTGTTCCGCACCGCACCGATCTCTAATTATGAGGTATCGGTACGTGGCGGAGAGAACAAACTCAGGTTCTCGGTAAGCGGCAGCTATTTGGATCAGCAGGGTATCATCATCAGATCGGGTTTCACACGTGGTACGGGCCGTATCAATCTTGACTACGACGCGTCCAGCAAGTTCAAATTCGGTACCAATCTGTCTTTATCCAGATATACCAATAACCGTGTTTCTACTGATGACGGCGCCTCGTCCCTGATCCAGGTGGCATTAAAAAAATCACCCTCCTTACCCATTTATAATCCCGATGGTACCTTTTATCAGGGAGATGTATCAGGCTTTATCAACCCTGTTGCATTTGCCAACAAGCTCAAGTACATGAACCAGGTAAGCACCGTAAAAGGAAATATCTACGGTGAATATACGATCATTCCGAGGCTGATATTACGCAGTACGGCAGGGCTTGACTATGACGCTGTCACGGACCAGTTCTTTCAACCATCTGATGCAGTGCGTAACGGTGTTGCGGTAGGAGAGGCCTTTAATTCCAACGTGACCGGCTGGATCATTGAGAACACGTTAAGTTACTCGCACGATGTAGGCAAGCATCACCTGACCGGATTGCTGGGTTATAGCCAGCAGGAACGCAGTTCGTTCGCTTTGAATGGCAGAGGTACGCCATACTCTACCAACAACATTTATACTTTAAATGCAGCAACCACACCTACCAGTGTATCGTCAAGTACTTCGGCCTATGGATTGTCCTCGGCGTTCGCACGCGTAGGTTATGCCTACAATGATAAGTATCTGTTAGAGGCATCAGCCCGTCGCGATGGGTCGTCGAGGTTTGGCGCCAACAAACGCTACTCGATATTCCCGGCGGTCTCTGCTGCCTGGCGCGTATCGAACGAGTCATTTTGGAACAAGTCCTCGGCTATCAATGATCTGAAATTCAGGGCAAGTATCGGTAAAACAGGTAACCAGACCATAGGCGATTATGTGGCACAGGGACAATATTCTACAGGGGCCAATTACTTAGGTCAAAGCGGTATAGCACTTACTACGCTCCCTAACCCCGACCTTACCTGGGAGACCACCCTCCAGTATAATGCTGGCGTCGATATCTCTTTGTTCGCATCAAGAGTTAGTTTTACGATAGACGCCTATGTGAAGAATACCTCTAACTTATTGCTACAAGTGCCTTTACCTAATACATCAGGATTTAGCTCTGTGTTGCAAAATATTGGTGCTACCCAGAATAAAGGTCTCGAGTTTGGTCTGAACACGATCAATATCGACAACAAGGACCTGACATGGAGGAGCAATTTCAACATCTCATTCAATCGTAACAAGGTAGTGCAACTTTATAGTGGCGCCGCTAACATCATTCAAACCGTAGGAGCTGGTCTTTCGGGATCGCTTACATCGTACAATATTTTGCAGGTCGGCAGTCCGATCGGTAGTTTGTATGGCTGGAGAGAGTCTGGTGTGTATCGTAGTTCAACCGATAATACAGCCAAGATCACCAGTACAAGCTTCGGTACCAACGGATATGTTTTTAAAGGTGGTGATATGATCTTTCAGGACCTGAATGGTAATGGCACGATCGACATTGATGACCGTATGATCATTGGCAATGCGCAGCCCAAGTTCACAGGTGGCTTTACCAACACGGTCACCTGGCGTAGCTTCGACCTCAACTTGTTGATGACCTTTAGCTACGGCAACGACATCGTTAACGGAACACGGTATGCCGCCGAATCGGCCACCGGTTTCAACGGATCAGTAACGTTGTTGAACCGTTGGAGAAATGAAGGCGACATCACCGATATTCCACGAGCCAATTATGTAGACCCTGCTGGTAACAGGCGGTTCTCGAACCGTTGGATAGAGGACGGCTCATACTTAAGAGCAAAGAACCTGACGATCGGCTACAAACTGCCCACCAGTTTACTTGAAAAAGTGAAGGTTAGATCATGCAGGCTTTACGCTACTGCGCAAAACCTGTTCACGCTAACTAAATATACTGGTTACGACCCTGAGGCTAGTTCTATTCAGTTAGGTGTGGATCAAGGCACCTATCCTCAATACCGCGCTTACATTTTTGGGATCAATGTTGGATTTTAACTCGAAAAAAATGAAACTCAATATATTAACCGTTATCATCTTGGTTAGCCTTTGGGCAGTTTCCTGCACCAAGGTAACTGATCAGGTTCCCGACAGCCAGATCACACCGTCGAACTTTTACAAAACGGCTTCAGACGCTGATAATGCGATCAATGCTTGTTACGATGTGCTTCAGAAATTACCGACCAACTTCGAGCTTTGGGGAGATGGCCGTGCCGATATTCTTGCAGCTACCGACAGGCCGTTAAGCGCTGACCTGCAGGTGGTCAATGGAAATGTTTCAGCAAGTAACAGTTACGTGAACGGATGGAACGCTTTGTATAGTGGCATAAATCGCTGCAACAGTGTTCTTACCAACGTACCCAACATTACCGACCCATCGTTGGCCGGTCGTAAAGATAGGATCATTGGCGAGGCCTATTTTTTACGTGCCCTGTTCTACTTTTACCTGGCGAGGACCTTCGAGAACGTGCCGCTGATCATCAAGCCTTATGAAGATCTAAGCAACGACTTCTTCCCAAAGAATAACGACCGTGCGACAATATTCGCACAAATAGAAAAAGACCTGAAAGCTGCCGAACCTCTGGTGCCAGATCTGCCTTTCTCTACCACTATCGAGAACAAAGGAAAGACCACCAAAGCTGCGGTACGCACGGCAATGGCCGACCTTTATTTGTGGAATAAAAAGTATCAGGAAGCGGCAGATGCTGCGGCGCTGGTCATAAGCAGCCCCGCGGGTTATTCGCTTGTATCAGGCGCTAATTTTGGTAACCTTTTCACGCTGAAAAATCAGTCTGAATCTATCCTGGAGATTCAATACAATAATGCGAACCAGGAAGGTACCCCTGGAACGAATGATGTAAATGGATTGACCGAGCAGTTCCTGCCAATAGGAGGCACCTATATCGCAGGCAACTGGCGCTACTTGCCATCTAACAAATTACTAACCGCATTAACTGCTACCGACCTGAGAGCTGCCATTACTTATAAAAACACTGGTGCCACGCCCGCCCCCTTCCGTGATGCTAATAGGATCTACATTGCCAAATATCCCGGCACATTGGTAGGTTCTGTGTTGTTCCAGGATTCTAACTTTATTATTTACAGGTTGGCAGAGGTGATCCTGTTCCGTGCCGAAGCGCTGAATGAGCTTGGACAGACCACTCAGGCTATAGCGCTTTTGAACCAGATCAGGACGAGGGCCGGACTAAGTGCCACCACCGCCACCTCACAAAGTGACGTTCGTTTAGCGATCGAGAACGAACGTTTTACGGAGCTGGCCTTTGAAGGAAAAAGGTACTATGACCTTGTACGCACAGGCAGATATGCTACGGTCACCGGTTTTACCGACGCTAATTATTTGCGCTGGCCGATACCTGCAACCGAGATCATCCGAAACAGAAATTTAGTTCAAAATCCAGGTTATTAATTTTTGCATCATGTTCAATACCAAGATCACAACCAAAATATATGTGCTTTTTACGGCATTGTGCCTTACAGTGACCGTAAGCTGTAAAAAAGATGAAGTAACAGGGTCGGTGGTAGATGCGGTCTATATCGCTTCTAATGCCAATACAGGTTCGGGCGCCTCAGCCTCTACCACGATCACCAACTCGGCATCAGGTAAAGTGTCGGTATCACCCGCCGTGGCCAGGGTGTATGTTAATACCTTGAAAAACTTTGATGTTAACGTTAACTATACCTTATCAGGAACTGCTGTGGCAGGTACTAATTACACGCCACCGGCGGCATTAACGGTCACTATCCCGGCCGGTAAATGGTACTCGGATATACAGATACCAGTGATCAACAGCCCACTTACCGGCAACCGCACGATCATCATCACCATGACCACCGCATCTAACAATGTTCAGGTGGGCATGGGGTCTGACCGTAACTACAAGACCTTCACTTACACCCTGACCAATTAAAATGAACAGAAAATTCATATTGCTATTACTGTTTGGTCTCACCCTTAAATGGGCACACGCCCGGCCCCTGGTACAGCCAGGGGTCGACGTGTGTATCTATGGCGGAACATCGGCCGGTGTGATCGCTGCCTATACAGCTGCGAAGTCGGGCAAGAGCGTGATACTGATCGAACCAGGCGACCGGCTGGGTGGCCTATCCAGCGGCGGGCTGGGCTTTACCGACATTGGTAACAAGTACGTGGTCACTGGGCTGGCACGCGATTTTTACAGACAGATAGGCCAGCACTATGGTAAATTGGAGCAATGGACATTTGAGCCTAAAGTCGCTGAGGCGGTGTTTCGAAGATATGCAAAGGCGAAAGGAATAACCATCTATTACAATTGGCGTCTCAATGCGGTCAGCAAGACAGGGACCGTTATCAAAAGCATCCGGTTAGAACAAAGCCAGCATCCGCAAGCTGCAAAAAGGTCGGTACTTGCCAAACAGTTCATTGATTGCTCATACGAGGGCGATCTTATGGCAAAGGCAGGTGTAAGCTACACGATCGGACGCGAAGACAATTCAGTTTATAATGAGACGGTAAGCGGCGTGCAGCTAAAGCATGAACACCAGTTCCCTGATAACATTGACCCATATAAGATACCGGGCGATCCCAAAAGCGGCTTGCTGTGGGGCATCAGCGACGCTGAACTGGAACCCAATGGTACAGGCGATAAAAAGATCCAGGCTTACAACTTTCGCATTTGCCTGAGTGATGACCCTGACAACCGCATACAGATCACCAAGCCAGAAAGGTACGATCCAAGCCGGTATGAATTACTACTCAGGTATCTTGCTGCCAAACCAAGTAAGGACCTATGGGCATTTTTGAAAATGAGTTTGATGCCCAATCACAAGACCGACATCAATAATAACGGCCCATTTTCTACCGATATGATCGGCATGAATTACGAGTATCCCGAGGCCAGCTATCAAACCCGTGAAGCCATTTTGGCTGCGCACGAAGACTATACCAAAGGTCTGTTATATTTTGCCGGCCATGATCCGCGTATGCCCGAACATTTGCGCACCCAAATGCTGGAGTGGGGCTACCCAAAAGATGAATACTTAGAGAGTGGGCACTTCACCAAACAACTGTATGTGCGCGAAGCACGCCGTATGATCGGCGCTTATGTCATGACCCAAGCCAACTGCGAACGCAAATTGGTGGTGCCTGATGGGGTAGGTATGGGAGCTTATAACATGGATTCGCACAATGCACAACGTTTGGTGGTCAATGGTATGGTCAAAAATGAGGGCGATGTGCAATTACGCGGGATCAGCCCATACCCGATCGCCTATCGCTCGATCACGCCAAAGCAAAATGAGTGTAGCAACCTCACCGTTCCCGTTTGCCTCTCGGCCAGCCACATGGCCTATGGATCTATACGCATGGAGCCGGTGTTCATGGTGCTGGGGCAATCATCGGCAGTGGCAGCTTGCCAGGCCATTGATGACCGTTGTGCTATACAACATATCAATGTTACCAAATTACAAAAGAAATTAAAAAGTAACCCGCTGGCCGATCATAGCTTAGCGGAGGCATTGATCGACAATGACGATACCCAAAATGTAACAGTGACCGGTACCTGGAGCAAGGAAAAGAACGGCGGCTATGGCCCTTCGTTTTTGAAAGCGACAGCGCCGGCAGAGACCTCTGCTGTACGATTCACGGCCGCGATCACTACGCCCGGCAAATATCAGGTATATGCTTACTTCTCCAAAGTGCCCAACCCATCTGACGTTACCTCGGTAAAGATCTTTAATGGAGAACAGCTTGTGATCAAAAAGATCCAAAAGAATGAGATACAGATCGTAGGGCAAGCCTCGGGCGAGTGGGTGGCTTTAGGCACTGCCGATCTTCAACTCAAAAAGCGTGGGTTTGTTGAAATATCGACTGAAGGTGCTAACGGCACGGTAGTGGCCGACGCTGTATTATTTGTTCCACAAAAAGTAGCGACACACAATGACCATTAACAGAAGACAAGTGATCAAAGGAATAGGCGCAGGTGCCGCGTTATTGTCACTGCCGCCTAAAATATTCGCAAGCGATAAGGGTACTTTTGATAGCATCAATATAGGCGTTGTAAGTATCATCAATTCAGGTATCGGTGGTAATAACACCAATGAAATGCTTGCCCGGATCGAGAAAGATTGCCTTGCGCATCATCCCAAATTGACCATATTAATGGCGGGTACCAATGATATGAACAGCGTTAAGCATGTTCCGCTGGAGCAGTATGAAGCAAATATGCATCAGCTTGCCCGGCTCATAACAAAAAGCGGAAGCAAGCTGTTGATCATGACCATTTTGCCTTTGTATGAGCCATATCTGCTGACCAGGCACCCGGCATCTTTCTACCAACCGGAGGGTGTAGCTACACGCCGCCGGCAGGTGAACGAGGTGATCAAAAAGGTGGCTAAAGCACACCGGGCGCACCTGCTTGATATAGGTATGCGGTTCGAAGCCATAGGTAAGGTAGGGTTAGATAAAGATTCACTGATACAGAACGAGGCCAATGCAAACAAGACCGACGGTATCCACCCTACGGCCAACGGCTATCGGTTCATTGGCCTTTCGGTATATGAATATATAACAGCTAACAAACTCCCTACCGAACAGATCGTATGTTTTGGGGATAGCATTACCAAAGGCGACGGCTCCAATGATAACAATAGCTATCCAGGCTTCCTGAATAAACTTTTGACCATGAACTCTATTACGGTGGAATAAAATTCATATCAAAGATCCAAATTAAAGAATAAATCGACCGGCATCATACACCTATACTACTTGCCTAACCAATCAGAAACTCAATGTTAAAAACATCACTTTCGCTTTTCACAACGATCATCACTACCTGTTTAACAGTGATCAACGTACATGCTCAACGACCGGCTCAGGTTACCGCGCCTTCTGCCACTAATTCCATTTTCTTGGGGTCAAAAGCCGGCACCTCCAAAGCATACGAATGGCAAATGATCAACGCCAGTGAGGCAGGTGCCGAGGGTAAGCAGATCTCGAAACCGGGATATCATACTGGGAAATGGCAGCGGGCCATAGTTCCGGGAACGGTTTTGAACAGCTTGGTGGCCAACAAGGTATACCCGGATCCGTATTACAGCGACAATAACCGCAAATCCAAGAAGCTTATCCCTGATATCGCCGATGCCGGGCGCGAGTTCTATCATTACTGGTTCCGTAGGTCATTCACTGTTCCATCAACCTTAAGTGGCAAGCGGACCTGGCTTAAGTTCCATGGTATCAACTATAGTTGCCAGATTTGGCTCAATGGTCATAAACTGGGAAATATGGAAGGTATGTTCAATGCACAGAGTTTTGATATTACCAATATTGTGAACAGGAAAGGGGCTAACGTGCTGGCTGTGGACATGCTTCCTGTTGATCATCCGGGCACGTCAGAGCGTAAGAACAACGACCGCGTTGGTGCCGTAGGAGAGAACCGCAATGGCGGCGATGGCGAGATCGGTAAAGATGTGACCATGCTGATGAGCGTGGGTTGGGATTTTACCATACCCGATGGTGTACGCGACCGTAACACTGGTATTTGGAGGGATGTAGAGTTGTACACTACCGGCAACGTGACCATGGACGCCCCTTTCGTGATGACCAAAATGGACCTGCCTGACACCTCTCATGCTCAAGAAACAGTAACGGTAGAGCTACAAAACGCTTCTGGAACACCACAAAGCGGATCGCTTACCGGACGCATCAACGAAGCTGGTATATCCTTCAGCAAAAAGATCAGCTTGCTTGCACACGAGAAAAGGACCATCACTTTCAGCCCCAAAGAATTTAAGCAACTGAACATTCAACGGCCTAAGTTGTGGTGGCCTGTTAATAAAGGTAAACCCCATTTATACACCATGTCCTTGCAATTCCGTAGTAACGATGGTACTTTAAGCCATAGCTCCACTACGCGTTTTGGCATACGCCAGGTAACCTCAGATCAAAACACCCCTGACAGCTCCAGACGCTTCCTGGTAAATGGCGTTCCTGTGTTTATTAGGGGCACTAATTGGGTGCCCGAGGCCATGTTACGCAACAGTACTGAACGTACCTATGCTGAGTTGAGGTACACGCGCCAGGCAGGTGTTAACCTATTAAGGCTATGGGGAGGGGGAATAGCCGAGTCGGACTATTTTTACCAGCTTTGCGATGAATTTGGGTTGATGGTATGGAACGAGTTTTGGCTTACAGGCGATACTCGCTTTCCGGTAGATACCGCTCTGTATCTGCGTAACGTTGAGAATACCGTCAAACGCATCCGTAAACACCCATCGGTGGCTTATTATGTGGCGGCCAACGAGGCTAAAGAGGTTCCCGGTACAGCCGAACTCATCTATAAGCTTGATCCTACCATTGGCTATCAAATACAATCAGAGTGTTGCGGCATACATGATGGCAGCCCTTACAAGTATGAGAACCCTATGCAGTATTTCGAGAATACCGCGTCACGCCGTGGCAGCCGGGTAGATGGGTTCAACCCAGAGTACGGCGCACCTTGTATACCTATAGCCGAATCGATACTCAAAATGATGCCCGCAGACCAGGCATGGCCGATCAATGATGCGGTTTGGAACTATCTGGACGGGAACGGTTTTCACCAGGTGACCACTAGATACCGCGAAGCCGTGAACGCATTTGGTCCGTCTAAAAGCATCGAGGAGTTCGCCAAAAAAGGGCAGTTCGTAGGCGCATTGAATTTTAGGGCCATATGGGAAGTTTGGAACTACAACAAGTTCAACTTTGGTGATCGCTGGGCATCAGGATTTTTATTCTGGTATCACAATAGCCCGGCACCGCAAACGGCATCGCGCATGTACGACTGGTATCTGGAACCTACCGCAGCGCTCTACTACTCGCAAAACGGCCTGGCACCATTGCATCCGCAGTTCGACTATCTGAAGAATACCGTTTCGGTGTACAATGATCTACGTCAAAGTTATAAGGGTTATAAACTAGAGGCTGAGGTATATAGCTTAGAAAGCAAACTCATCTGGTCTAAAAGCTCGGTGATCGATATCCCTGCCGATGGTGTGGTGAACGATGCTATCAAGATCCAATTCCCTGAAAATGTGGGCCAGGTCCACTTTATCAAACTGAAATTAAAGGGCCGTGGCGGGAAGTTGATCTCGGATGCATTCTACTGGCGTTCGAGAGACGAATATAAAGGCGCATGGACCATGACCGGGCCGGCAGTATCCGGTTTCGAGGATATCAATAAGCTACCGCGTGTTAGGGTAGAGGCCGCCGTCACGAAACAAAGGATTAATGGTAAAGACATAATGACGGTGGAGGTGCGCAATCCATCCAAAGGACTATCGTTTTTTACCCAGCTTAAGTTGCAGGATGGTAAAGGCAATAATCTGGCGCCAACTTTTTACTCCGATAACTTTTTCAACCTACTGCCAGGAGAGACGAAGGTAGTGACCATTGAACCGCCTGCAAGTGCCAATAAGTCGGCGGTATTGATGCTTGATGCGTTCAACGCAGAGCAGATCAAGGTGCCGATCACGCAATGAAATTGAATTCTTTAATGCCACGTATCAAATGAAAAGATCACTGAACCATATTTTTATCGTTATAGGGCTATTATTCTTGACCTTCACAGGCAATGCGCAGTCGAAAATGGTATATACCGATGCGCATGACCTTAATTTGATCGGTAAGGCAGAAGACAGCAAGATGTACTATCATCGGCTGGACACCTCGGCACATCAGGATATACCTGCCATTGTGAGAACTCTGGCCACGCGGTCAGCAGGCCTCGCTTTAAGTTTTACAACGAACAGCGCCACCGTATCGGCCAAATGGTGCACAAGCAAGCTGGCCACTGCCGATAATATGACCGGTATAGCTTTTGAAGGGATGGACCTCTACATCAAGCGCAACGGGCGCTGGCAATTTGCAGGGGTGGCAAGGCATGTATCTCACGAATGTTCGGAAAGCGTGATCGCTGAAAATATGGAAGCCGGAAAAAAGGAATGTCTCCTTTTTTTGCCCACGTATGACGAGACCTTGTCTCTCAGTATCGGCATTGATCAGGGAGCAGTTATAGAGCGGGGTGATCAGCCATTCAAAAAGAAAGTGTTGATCTATGGGTCAAGCATCGTTCAGGGCGCGTCCGCAAGTCGTCCGGGACTGGCTTATCCGGCTCGGCTTTCAAGAGAGACCGGTTATAACTTTATCAACTTAGGTTTCAGTGGCAACGCAAAGATGGAGGCATCAGTTGCCAACATGCTGGCCGCTATGCCGATGGACGCGATCATATTGGATTGCGTACCCAATCCTTCGCCTGAAGAGGTTCTTGCGCGCACTAACTACCTGGTCAGCACTATTCGCCGGTCGCACCCCAGGGTCCCGATCATTTGTATAGGAAGCGTGGCCAGAGAAAAGGGGAATTTCGACACAGTGGTAGCGGCTAAAGTGGCGCTTAAGGACAAATATTTTGAACAGGAGATCAGGAAGTTGCAGAAGCAAGATAAAGATCTGTACCTAATTGGTGGAGATGGCCTTTTAGGCAAAGACCAGGAAGGAACGACCGATGGCATCCATCCCAATGATCTTGGCTTTGACAGGATGCTGCAAAAGATCCGACCCGAGATCCTAAATATCCTGAAGCGTTACCAGATATGATCAGCTATTTGGATCATGTGGTTTTTCAGCAGTACCTCGTGATGATCCGCATAATAGCGATGTACTTGGTGTCAGCTTTTCATATCCGTATATCCGACGATCTGCCTGATCCTTTGGTCCATCAGATCGATACTCTGCCGCATATCGGTCAGCGTTTCTGAGAATTCATCGTGATGGTCCATAGAGATAATATCCAACAGCCCTTGAATGCTGGCCACCGGTCTTCGCAATTCATGTGACTGAACGAACGCTATCTCCTGTAAGGTCCGCTGCTGACGTTCGGCATCCTGCTTTTGCTGCATGCGTGCTGAGATGTCATTACCATTGTACGAAACGCCGATGATATGTCCATCAAGGTCAAAAGCCGGTTGAATGTATACTTCCCACCAGTAAGACCGCTCACCGAACTCAAGGTGGCGCTCCAGGTGAGTGGTATGTCCGCTCAGAGCTTCTACACAGGCCGTTGTCACTTTATCGCGGTCGGCTGGATCGATCAGGGTCATGATGTCGTAACCCACGTCTATATCTACATGGTGATGTAAAGAGATGAAATCTTGCATCGCCTTACTGTAGGCAATAACTTTAAGCTCACGGTCGAGCAATAAATGGGCGCAGGAGCAGCTATCAAAAAATGATCTCATGATCATCTCTTCCTGTTTAGCTATCAGGAATTGCTCTTTAAGCAGTTCAAGGCTGGCATCAAATTCCAGCAATTGAATCACCTGTTCGGCCAGTATCTGCAACATTCGCTGTTGTATCTCATCTAATTGCCCCGGTACTTGACCGATCACACACAAGCTGCCAAGGTTAAGGCCGTCACTCGTGGTCAATGGTGTGCCGGCATAAAAGCGTATGTGAGGATCGCCGGTCACTAATGGATTGTTAGTAAAACGCCTATCGATCACGGCATCAGGTACCACCATCACGCCATTCTGTTCGATCACATGGTTGCAAAATGCCTGACTACGTGGCGTGCTTTTAAAATTGAACGACCGCTTGATCGGGATATGCTGAGTGTCCTGATCGATCAATGAGATCAACGCACTAGGTGTACCGCAGATCTCGGCGGCCATTGAAACGATCTCCTGAAGCTCATCCTCCTTACTGATCTTTAGTTTGAGGAAACGGTTAACGGCCTGTAAGCGCGCCAGTTCATTTTGTGGCATAATAATATCTTCGTTCAAAAAGCCAGCATTTTGTCTTTAAGCTCATCAACAGCAGCCGCAAGTAACGGTCCTTCCTCTATTTTGAAAAAGTATGGCTCGGCCTGTGCTACGGTCAATAATCTGATCACTTCTGATCCGGGCGTTCGCAATTCACTTACCTCTATCTCCCGGATCTTTTGAAGCGCGGTCCTTTGCTCGCGTACGAGTTCCTCCTGTTCAACGCGACCGGTAATGTTCACCGCATTGAACGACACGCCACTGATCTTACCCTCAATATCGTAGGCAGGCTCAAAGGTCATATACCAACATATGCGTCCGAGACTATACATGAGATCCCGTTCTACATGGACGGTCTCACCGGTAATGGCTCGGTCAAAAGCTCGTTCATATTCGGCTTTAAATTGTGGGTGGACCAGGTCAATGATCGCTCCGCCTTCTTTCAAATGTTTGCCTTGCGCAGCAAAAGTGACCTCATTTAAAGCCTTATTAAAAGCAACGATACGCATTTCCCGATCAAGCAATAAGTGACAAGAGCTGGACGCATCAAAGAACGAACGAAGCGTGATCGCTGTACTTTTTGATCTGATGAATTCTTCTTTAAGTAACTGGAGACTGGCATCGAACTCCAATAAATGAACGATCTGTTTTGATAGACTCTTTAACATCCGTTTCTGGGTCTCAGTAAGTGTTTTTACCTGATGGTCGTAAACGCATACCGTACCGATCTTATCTCCTTCGCCAGTGGTAAGAGGTGCACCTGCGTAGAATCTGATATTTGGCTCATTAGCTACGAATGGATTTGAACAAAAGTAAGCGTGTGTGCTGGCATTTTCAACAACATATAGGTCATCTTGGAGTATAGCTTCTTTGCAAAATGATCTGTCGTAAGTTAGCGAGGTCAGATCCGTCCCAAAACGGTATCTTACATGTTGGAGTTCGTCCGTCATGAAAGTGATCATTGCGATAGGGCTGCCGCTGATCTCGGCCGCTTGTTTTACGATACGTTCGAGTTCGGCATCTTTGCTGATCTCCAGCTTTAAAAATCGATTGACAGAACGCAACCGCTCTAATTCCCTTTGTGGCATAATATTGGTCCCAGAACGCATTTGATCGAGACTCGTTAGCGTCTACGTAGGATGGTAACGCTAAGTTCCTATTTTCTTTGATCAATACTCCCGGAGAATGAACTTACTAATTTTTTTGCACACCGGTTCTGTAAAGGGAAATTATTTACAGAAAAGCGTAAAGGCTTCTGATCAAACGCCTTATTCGTAGCATAGTATCGCTTTGTTAGGCACGGTGTGTTCTACGACGTAAAAACTAACAAGGCCAGATCAGAACGCGAACACTTATGGATTCCGTTAAACCTTTACTGTTGACTCAGCGATTCGATCCTTTTAAGATATTTATCGTCTGTTGACCTTGAGCTTGCTAATTTGAGCTGTTCGATAGCGCCCTTCTTTTTGCCTTGTTTGATTAGGATATCAGCCATGAGCGCATATGGTTCGTCACTGTTGGGACGAATTTTGATCAATTGGTCGGTGATCTGCCTGGCCTGATCGAATTGTTGGTTGTTCAGATAATTGTGAGCGAACTGGTAATAAATGAAGGTCGGTAAATTGATATTTGTTGGGCGTAAGTTAGCGCGTTTGTTAATGCAAAAAATATGATCAATACTCGTTTCCACTTTGATCATACTTGGTTGTGGGTCTTTAGGATTAGCTGGATTCATTGCGGTCGCCGAAAGTATAGGAGGGAGCTTACTAAATGACATCACAAAATTTCTAATGCATCATCAGATCACAAGGATGTATATCGGCGGAGTCCTTCTGTGTTTAGATTTTTTGATAAGAGAATATCGAGCCGGATAAATACTGCCAGATAGAGTTAGTTGCCACAAACCAGATCCTGCAAAAGCACTTGTTAATTCAGGGCTAATCATATGTACGTATCACACCAATATTCTAAACTGAATCGACATTCTATCAATATGACTTGCCAAGTTTTGCTAGATGAGTTTTATTGTGTAATTGCTATTGCTTTTAGGCCCATGGTTGATGCTGCGGGGCTTATCTTCTAATGTACCTTGGTTAAGCTGGTTCAGAAAGCAGATTCGGTCAGCAGTGGAAAATGACTAATGTAAAATATTTGTTGGCCGGGGTGATGCAACCTAATGATATTTAATTGGTCGCTTTATAATAACGCCCTAACTTAGAAGATTGAGCGACCTTAACACTCCCGCTTTTCAGGACATCAATGCAAGCCATGTTACTCTTTTTGAGCGTATAGGACGATAGATGTTAAGTACCAAGTATTTAATCTATTCAAATGTCCTGAACGCCGATACTGTTGATCAATGTTCGTATAATTGAAAGTTGCTTTGTATATGTTTCGATTAACTACCACTTACATATTGCATATCACCTGCTGGCTGTTGTTCATGGCTTTCCCACTATTATTCTTAAACCGAGATAATAGCGTTGAATACAGCCCATGGCCTATACTAGCCAGCGCCCAATACTGGTTGTTCTGTATAACATATCTCAGTGTTTTCTACATGAATACACTGCTTCTCATTCCCCGCTATTTTATAAAGAAAAGATACTTTTCCTACACTTCAGCTTTGATCTTGATGCTAGTGGCTGTATATTTTGTACGTCCATTTGATAAGCTGATCAACATTGGCGAGCAAGTGCATGCTCCGGGGGGACCGCATGGTCCTCCTCCTGGCATGCCTTCAGGATATGAAATGCACATGCCGCCACCTCCGCCGTCGGATGACGATAGTTTTGGTGGACGGGCTTTCTCACACCACGATGTGGGCATGCCACCACCGATGCGCGGTGGACAGCATTTGGATATAACAAGTCTATTTATTTATGTGATGCTCATCGCTTTGGGAATGTCGGTCAGTTCTGTGCAGCAATGGCTAATTACCGAAAGACGCGTGATACAGATCGAGGCAGATAAGACCAGTGCCGAACTCTCATTTCTAAAAGCACAGATCAACCCGCATTTCTTGTTCAATACCCTTAACAACATCTATACGCTGGCTGTCACTGGTAATATCCATACCGCAACCAGCATTATGAAGCTGTCTAATTTAATGCGCTATCTTACTGATGAAGTAAGTGCTGACCGGGTGCCTTTACAAAAGGAGGTGGACAGTATATATGATTATCTTGACCTGCAGCGCTTGCGCATCGGCACTAAAACCAACATTGATCTAAGCGTGACAGGTGATCTGAGTGGGCACGAGGTGCCACCACTGATCCTGATGAGCTTTATCGAGAACATCTTTAAATACGGGATCAGTAAGCGCGATCCAAGCACTGTACGTATCGATATCAAGACAGAGCCACATCAACTCAGCTTTTTTTGTCAGAACAGGATATTTACCGGTAACACAACAATTGAACGAGTAGGCATTGGCATAGCGAACAGCCGGCAGCGCTTGCAGTATTTGTATGGTGAAAAGCATCATCTTGCCATAAATTCTGAAAATGGTCTTTTTACAGTATATTTAACGTTGCTGGTATGACCGATCATTGACCCACCATGACCTTACGATGTATCGCTATTGATGATGAACCGCTGGCTCTTGAACTGATCAAGGTGTACGCGGCGCGATTCCCTTCATTGCAGTTATTGCAAGTTTTTGAGGATGCGCTTTCAGGCGCCGAGTTCTTAAGGCAACATCACGTTGATCTGCTGTTTATTGATATCAATATGCCCGATATCAGCGGATTAGACCTCGTAAGATCATTGAAGAATAGACCTATCATTATTTTTACCACAGCATACAAGAACTTCGCCTTTGAAGGCTTTGAGCTGGAAGCATTGGACTACTTGTTGAAACCGATCGATCAGAGCCGCTTCAGCAAAGCTGTCGATAGGGCTTTGGCGTATCATCAATATCGAACGTCAATAGCTAACATGGAGGCAGAGCAAAGTATTTATGTGTACTCAGAGTATCGAATGATCAAGATAGACGTCCAGGAGATCATTTACATTGAAAGCATGGAGGATTATATCAAGATACATCTGACCACACAGACCAAGCCGGTGCTAACCTTAATGCCCTTAAAAAAGATACTGGCCAAGTTACCCCAAGAACAGTTCAAGCGTATACACCGCAGTTTTATCGTTGGCCTGCGTCATATCCATTCCATCCAAAATCGTAAGATAAGGGTGGGTACCGTTGAATTACCTGTGAGCGACACCTACATTGATGTGTTAAGTCACTGGAAGAACAAGCTCAATTGAATGTTTAATCGGTACAAACCGGCCATTCACCGATACAAATTTACAAGCTTTTACTACCTCCGCTACTTTTGGGTCAGTGATCAATTGAAAGGACCCAATACCATGGAGAGGAAAAACTTTTTAAAAAGCCTAATGATAGGCGCAGTGTCAAGCTCGGTAGTGATCGAAGCTTGTAAAAAAGACTCGGCTACTGAAGCCGCGGCCACGACTACCGGAACCGGTTCAACGGCCGGTACAGCATCGGGCGGATGTGTTGTCGCGCCTACCGAAACCGAAGGTCCTTTCCCGACCAAGGTGCCGGCTTCTTACGTGCGCAGCGATATTACTGATGGCCGTGTGGGCTACAAGCTAACTGTTAAGATACTCGTCACCAACAACAACAAGAATTGTGATGTACTAGCCAATGCGTTGGTAGACATTTGGCATTGCGATGCTGAAGGGAACTACTCTGAATATGGCGGAACAGGTATGCAATCAACCAATTACCAATCAGTACACTTTTTACGCGGCCGACAAACCACCGATGCCAATGGTCTTGTGAACTTTACTACCGTATTCCCAGGCTGGTACAGCGGACGTGCTACGCATATACATGCGCACATCTACAACTCGGCCGGGGTCTCATTAAAAGTAACACAGATCGCATTTCCTGAGGGTTCGGGCTCGGCAGTTGCCGCCGTGAACGGTTATAAAAAAGGGATGTCAGGTTACACCTATAACAAGACCGATAACGTGTTCAGCGATGACACCGCCGGCGTCGAGATCGCCTCGGTGACAGGCAGTGTGACCGACGGATTTCAGCTATTCATCGCATTCAGCGTTCCGGCGTGATAAAATGAATCAAAAAATGTGTTGTAAATAGGTTGAGTCAGGGCGTCGGGTGTAATACCCGGCGTCTTATTTATTTAAAAAGATCATGTCGCGCATTATAACCCTTTGCTACCGCAAATTGATCGATGTTAGCTCGACGGCGCCATGGGATCGAATGGTGTTCGAGGATAGTTACATGGAGTTCAAGATCCAGGCTCAAAACTATACCTTAGGTACATCGTATACCTACTACGCCGACATCATCCGGCACATCCCACAGGCAAGCCAACTGGTTGCCAGGGTGACGCCATCGGTGACCGGCTATATCCAGCAACTCGATCAAGTTATCCCTGATCTGGTCAATAACATAGGAAAGCGTTTTCTGACCTTCAGTAATTTCGAGTTCGAGATCATCAACTCGAGTCTTGTCAGACGTGAAGACCATCGGATAGCTATCAGCTTTTATTCAGGCGAATTACTTTGGCTGGATACGATAGGAGATATGTTGCTATTAGCGAAACCGACCAATGGGCCGGCAGAGGAGATTAATATTGAAGTTCAGACCTTTCTGTTCAAAATACCTCCTTATGTAAATATCCATTCCATCAGAGGTTAACCATCATGACACAACTTACACCCGGGCAGATCTATCTGGCCGACCAACGCGGCGTCTTTGAAGATGCACAGAAACGGCGGTTCAGTACGTTTAACTATTCCAATTATTACTATGAACATCGTAGCCCTCGCAGCGATCTTCGCGTATTCAATGAATGGTACCTTGCCCCTCAAGCAAGGGTCGAGTTGTCAGTTGAGCAGGAAGGTTATCTGATCTTGCTCCCGCTCACCGGAGAATTGATCTGCCAGATCAACGGTGTAGGTCCTACATCTGTAAACGTTGATGAGGTTTTAATGCAGTATGTGTCTGCCGGTACCCGATTCTGCCTGATCGATCCTGATAGCAAAGAAAGTGTGAATTTTTTACATGTGGAGGTTAGTTCTTCCGCAAAAATTGACCTCGATTTTGTCCGAAAGGTGCCCTTTGATCTTGCAAGTTCGCCGGATAAGTTGCTACTGTTGACCCCTTACAGTTCTGAAATACCTATCAAGCTTCATGTGGGTTATTTCGCGGGTAGAAAAGAGACCGTATGTCAACTGAGCGGTAGTTCATCTGTGCTGTTCGCCTTTGTGATGAATGGCGCCTTCGAGATACAGGGCCGTTTACTTCACAAAGGTGATGGATTAGCCCTATGGGACACAACGGAGACAGATATAGAAGCATTAAGTGAGAATGCGGTGTTACTGACTTTTGAGAGCAGCTGACCTTCATTTGCTTATTCAAACTAACAAGCCCTGACAATTAATGTCGGGGCTTATTAGTTTAAAAGTTATATGGTGATGTTTGGTGACTTGATCACGGCTACATATCATGTGATCAATATTGAGTTAGATGTAAGGTGATGGTGTCGGGTCGCATGGCTGTAAATATGCCAAAACCGTTCACCACGTTAGTTGGCGGATTGGTCAGCTTTTGTGAAGTGGTGCTGGTGTTGGTGGTCAGTATGTCGGTGTATTCTTTATTGACCCGGTACAAGATGGCCCGATAGGTGCCCAGGTAGTTGAACGAGCGATAATACATGTCGTAATGGTCGGCTTGCCTGACGTTTTGCGTGAAGTTGACCGGCCGGTTACTGATAAGGTTAGCCTTGGCCGGATCGCTCTCATCGTTAATAAAGGTCAGCACATGGTACAAGGAGTCAGTATTGTTCCATTTGAAGGTGACAGCTACAGAATCATCGGTGCCGGTCACAGGATTTCCGCCGCCCATGCCCGTGGTGTAAGGCAAATTAATAGTAGTTCGGGTAGCCGTGTATCCATTTGGCTTCTGCGGCATTAAAGTAGAAGCGCTAACAGCCAGTTCATTGTAGGTAAAGCTGAGTTTGTAGGTTTTGCCAGCAATTAAGAAATTATCGTCAGCATGGGTATAAGTGCCCTTAGCGGTCTCAGTAAGTGTGCGGATATTGGCACCATCACTCACTTGCAATCTGAGGCCGCTGATCAGGGGTCCGTAAGTAGCCGTATCTGCAGTGCCTTTTTGTTCATATACTTTCACGCTTATCGGGTGTCCGGGTATCAGATAGCCTTCGATCACAGGCTGCGTATCCACGCTTATGCCGGTGTCTTTACTACAGGCAGATATAAGCATCACGCTATAAATGATGCTCATAATAACGATGACAGGTAAAGCTTTTTTGACCATTATTTTAATTTTAAACTGAGGGTGATGTTGGGGGTAAGGCCCAGGTACTTGACATTGGTGGTGATCACCTGGTTGCTTTGCAAATAGTATTCGTTGTACCAGGTGTTGGCGTGGTTGTAAACGTTGAATAAAGAGAATCCGATGCTGCCTACTTTACGGCCATCTATCTTGAGCAGATCATAAGTGGCCGACAGATCCAGGCGGTGATAGGCCGGTAACCGTTCGCCGTTCTTGGCGCTTATGGTGAGGTACGTGTTGCGGCCACCGTCAATAGTGTTGACAGTGTAACTACCCATAGGTGCAGTATATGGATGGCCGGTACTGAAGATGAAGACGGCCGCAAAGCTCCACCGTTGCCAATGGTACATGTTGATCGATTTGAACTCGTGTCTGATATCCTGATTTGAGGAAAAGTAATTGTCGCCATAATTTGGGAATTTGCTTTTGGCCTCACCCAGGGTATAGCTAATCCAGCCAGTATACATGCCCGCTTTTTTCTGCGCCAGGAATTCGACACCTCGTGCGTACCCTTCGCCATTGTAAAAGTTCTCGGTGACCGTGGTCGTGGTGTTGGCCGGCATCATACCTGGCCCTCCGCCATTGCCCCCGGTGGTACGGATCGAATACTCGGTAAGCCCATGTAAACGCTTGTAATAGCTTTCTACGTCGAACAGGAAACCATCGGTCTCGTAGCTCATACCCGCTATAAAGTGATCGGCATAACTCACCGGAATGTTGCTGTTATTGGCCAGTACCCAAAAGTTACGGTCGCCGGCGATCACGTCTTCACGCGTTACTTGCTTGGTGAACTGATAGAACCTGCCCATAGCGCCCTTAAGCTTAAAATTGCTCGTCATATCCCAGGTGGCGTTGAGGCGCGGCTCTGTATACCATTTACCGGTAGGAGTAAAATACGTGGCACGTATACCTGGCTGTATGTGTATGTCGGGGGTTGGGTCATACTCCAATTCGGTAAAAGTGCCTGCAACGGTGCCGCTATTGTTTTGAGCGATCAGGCGAGAGGTGTCATTTTGAGTGTAATTGTATTTAATGTTGAGGTATGAGCCATAACCGCCAAATAATAACTTGGCCTTTGTCCCTGCACGCCATTCCCAATCACTTTTAAAGCTCAGATCGTTAAGTCGGTTGGTCTCTACGTATCCGTTGTTGATCGTACGGGTAACGGCACTATCGGTGATGGTGCCTATGGTGCCACGTGCTCGGTCGCTGTAAAAGCCGGAGTAGCTCACTACAGTATTAGCATACAACTTTTTACCCAAGCTGCTGGTCCATTTTAAACTGCTTCCGGTATTTCCTGAGCGCGAGTTGTCATTGACGGTCAGGTCGCTATTAGTGATGGTGGTGAGGAAGGATGGGAAGTTGAGCTTGCGGCCGTTGTCTAAATGGTCTGTACCGTTGTAAAAGCTCAACGAAAAAGAGTTTTTGGTAGATGGCGTGAACGTGTATTTTGCGTTAACATCATAAAAGTAAGAGGTTGGCGTTACCTGATTGGCGAAACCTCCTCCGGGGCCGCCCATGCGGCCACCTCCGCCAAAACCACCTCCACCACCGGTCGCGTTATTAGTGGTGGTGGTATTGAACTGACCAAATATCTTGTCATAAAGCGGACCTTGATAAGAACGTCTGAAGGCTACCAACGCTGTCGACCTTTTTCCTACAGGGGTCTCAGCATAAACGTTTGTGCTTAACAGCCCCAGATCTCCACCAATATTGGTCTCGTTCTTATTACCGTCCTTACCGCGTATTTCCGTAACGCTGCTCAATCTGCCGCCGTATTTAGCTGAGTATCCACCTTTGTACATCTCCACGTCACGTATGGCGTTACTGTTGAACGCGCTGAAGAATCCATACAAGTGATCTACCTGGTAAACGGTAAAGCCGTCGAGCGTTACCAGGTTCTGGTCAGGTGTGCCGCCACGCACGTATGCTCCTGATGAGGATTCATTAGTAGCACTGACACCCGGCATCAGTTGGAACGAACGCATGATGTCACGCTCACCTATATTGGGCAACTTGTCGAGCGCCGCAGGAGTAAGCTGAAGTACGCTTACCTTCTTACTATCAGTATTCAACACACCGGCTTTTTTCCCCACAACTTCCACCTCGTTAAGGGTATTGTTCATATTTGGGAATAGTGATAGCTCAAGCTGGTCGGTGATGTTCTTAGAATTTAGTCGGAACGCATCATTCTGGTAGCCCATAAATGAGGCCTCTACCACCGAGGTATCGTTAGGTACGTTCATGATGGTGAAGTTGCCGTTGGCGTTGGTCAGCACGCTTAGGTCAGAGTTGCGCACCTTTACCAAGGCGCCGGGTAATGCTTCACCGGTGTTTTGATCGGTGACACGACCGCTTACTGCAAATTTGAATTTTTGAGGAGGTCCTTTGGGCGCCTCCAGTGCCTTGGGTTTGATGATGGCCATGTTGCGGCGCAGGCTCTTCAACCGGCGTAAACGCGGGAGGTCGTCTGGATTTTCCATAATGTATAAGGTGCCATCATTCTCGATCCAGTAGCGCAAGCCATGCTCATCGCAAACGCTTTTGAGCACATCCAACAATGACTCATTGAAAAAGCGGACGTTCACATCATATCGTTCCATCGCCTCCTTTTCAAAGAATACGGGTAGGCGGTATGTGGCCGAAAGGGTGTCGAGCATTTTGTCCATAGTACAGGTAAAAAAATGATCGATCATGGTCCTTTTAAGGATCTGCTTGGTTTGCTGGGCATAACCCGTCCCGGCAAAAAAGGTCAATAAAAGGGTCAAAAAAATAAAGGTTCGCTTCATTTAATGTAGTGAGTAATGGGTACTAAAGTGCGTGCTGTGGCCGCTTGGCTCAAATAATTGAGATAAGCGACGTTAAAATGTAGACCAAACGGTGCTTTGTGCGCCGGGAATCATTGCTCTTTGCCGGTCATGCGGCTTATAGCGTCTTTATAATTGTCGGTGTATGGCACCTCGGCATCGGCTACCTTGATCCTGCCTTTACGGATCGATCGCACGTGATCAATGTTAACGATGAATGATTTGTGCACTCTGAAAAATTGGTCGGCTGGTAACTGTTCTTCAAGTGCTTTGATAGTAATGCGTGATAGGATCGGTTTGGATAAGCCGCGCGCATTCAATTTTACATAATCTTTTAACCCTTCAATGTAGGTGATATCGCCGTGGCTTAACTTGATCAAGTTGTAGTCAGCATAAACGAACAGGAACTTGCGCGGCTTTTCTGCCGGAGCAGGAGCAGACACTTCAGCCAGGCGTTTATTATTCTCAAAAATGGTTATCGCTTTGTTACAGGCTTTCAGGAAACGGTCGAACGCTACAGGTTTCAGCAGGTAGTCCACCACATCAAGTTCAAAACCATCTATCGCAAACTCCTGGTAGGCGGTCACAAATATCACCAGCGGTTTTTGGGGCAGGCTTTTAACCAATTGCAGGCCACTGACACCAGGCATTTGTATGTCACAAAATATGAGATCCACCGGCTGTTCCTGCAATAGTTGCATGGCCTGCGCCGCATTACGGCACGAGCCTACTAATTGCAACTTGTCAACACGTTTGAGATTGTCTTCCAATAAGTCGATAGCCAGAGGCTCGTCGTCAATGATCAGGCAGCGCATGTTTAGAACAGTATTTTTATGAATACGAGGTGAGTGCCGTTCCGCTGGTCACGGTGTATGATGTGCATATCCGGATATTGCTTTTCGAGCTTTACCCTTAACTTGATCAGGGTAACTTGTAGCCGCTCATCGTATACTGCTCGGTTGAGCTTATAATAAAGCCCAAAAGTAAAACAGTATCGGTCCAGTTGCAGGTCAAAAACGATGACCGGATCGTCTACCTGCAATATACCAAAACGAAATACATCGTTGATAAGCGGAAGTAATATGTCATGCTCTATACGGTGATCACACGGCGCTATGTTAGCGTACAGTGCAATGTGTGCTGAATAGCGATAATGCTGCCGATAGTGATCAATGTAGGCGCTCAGATAGCTGACCTCTTGATCCGCACTGAGCAAAGTTTGATATACTGAATTATGCATTAGGTGAAATTTGTACCTATAACCGTATAGTTACGTTCCTTAGTGTATCAACATGCCGATGTGTAGATGTACAGGCGGAATGTATAGACGAAAAAGAGCATAATGCCAGATTCTAAGAACGAACTTGAACTAAGCTTGCCAATGAGCAGATAGTTATGTCCATTTGGTCTACACAATCATTGTCGTTATCTCATAAGTTATGCGGCTTATTAATTTGTAACTTTATTTGTAGCAATGAAAAAACTGATCGGTAAGTCTTGGGTGTATAGTGCTGTTCCCTTGATCGTATGGTTCCTGTTGTTGGTACTTCCGTTCTTGCAAGGCCCGGCGAACGTCCCTGCCGATGTGCGCCATCATTTTATCAAAACTGTGGTGCGCAATAATTTTATGTTATTGTGCCTGTTCTACGTTCATACCTATCTCATCTATCCGCTTATCACCAAGAAAGGCATCGCCTGGTATGTGATAGCATTGCTGATAATGTTAGGACTTTACTGGACCTACTGGTCTGTATTTGCCAACACACCACCGCCTCATCATAATGATTGGCCACGCCCCATGCCAGGTGACATAGCAGTAGGTAAACGTTTTGGAAGACATCGCGGCCCTGATTCTTTTATGGCAGTGTCAGGTCCGCTGATCGCCTTGCTTTGTAGTTTTTGTTACCGTATTATATTGGATAATGCCGCCCGCGCCGAACGGATGCGGGAGCGGGAAACCATCCACCTCAAGACGGAACTGAACTTTTTGCGCTCGCAGATCAGTCCGCACTTTATATTCAACATCCTCAATAGCTTGGTGTCGCTTTCGCGGAAAAAAAGCGATGCGCTTGAACCTGCCATCATGAACCTGTCGCATATTATGCGCTACATGCTTTATGAGAGCGATGACAATCGGGTGCCTTTAAATAAAGAGATCGAATATGTAAAAAGCTATATCGATTTACAGATGCTACGTTTTGGATCAGAGGTGAGCGTGAATATTGATATAAAAGGCGATACTGATGTATTTATGATCGAGCCAATGCTGTTGATCCCCTTTATTGAAAATGCTTTCAAACACGGCACAGGGATGGTTGACAGGCCTGTGATCAATATATCACTCCATATAAGCGATGAAAGTGATCAAATGAACTTTTGTGTGCAAAACCCGATTGGCCATCTTGATCAATCGAAAGACGACAGCTCTGGTATCGGTTTAAGTAACGTACAACGCCGCCTGGCAATTCTATATCCGCAAAGGCATGACCTCAACATTAACCGAACCGAAAACTCATTTGGCGTAGAGTTGACCCTGCATTTGGGCTGATCGAACGCTTTTCACTTCATACAATAAAGCCCCTGCAATGCATAGCGTTCCGTTGTGCCGAGGCATGTTCGTATGCTAAGGGAGGCAATGCTATGCTTTTACATCTTAACCTTTCTGATCACGTGATCATTGGTTGAACGAGACGGCTCTGATGTTCTTGTTTGGTGAATAAGGCAATTGCACTGTGAATCTCTGTCGCTGCAATTCATTCTCTCGTCGCTACATTCGGTCGGGTGGTATACTTTTTTTTCAGTAGGCTGCTATTCGCGCTAATCTTGTAACATCAAACACTTACTCAGGCTGTTAACGTGCTCCCGCCATCGGGACATATAATGGAATGTTGGAGCGCGACACAGCATGAGCTTAAACAAGATGATCGTGAGACACATATCTTTTTTCATTTTTTTTAGTCTTATAGCCTTATGTTCGTTCGGTCAGTCGGCCCGTACGATAATTGGTTCAGTTAAGGATTCTGCTGGCGTGGCCATACCTGGCAGCACTGTGAAACTAGTAGCTGGTACCGATAGCATGACCACCATGACCAATCTAAACGGCGCATTCAGTTTTCCCAATGTCAAAGCTGCTGCATTTAAGATAAAGGTCAGTTCTATTGGCTATCGCGCTATCCAGAAGCAGTATGCTAATGCAGAAAGTGCGCTTGGTGACTATACTCTCAAAGCAGAAGCGACCCAATTAAATACAGTAGTGGTAGGATCGGTCACACCGATCAAATTAAAGGGAGACACGACCGAGTTCAATGCCAATGCATATAAAGTGCGGGAAGGCGCACCGGTTGAGGACATGCTTAAAAAACTGCCGGGTTTTGACGTGGACAAGAATGGGAACGTTACCGCCCAAGGTAAGAGCGTGACCAAGGTGCGAGTGAACGGGAAGGACTTTTTTAGCGGCGACCTCAAGACGGCCACGCAGAACTTACCAGCCGATATCGTCCAAAACGTACAACTGATCGATGATTACGGCGACCAAGCTAATCTGACCGGTGTAAAGACAGGTGAGCCCGAAAAGATATTGAACATCACCATCCGCCCTGATAAGAATTACGGATACTTTGGGCAGGGCACTGTTGGAGACGGTTCAGATGCGCAAAAAGCGATCGTGGATAAAGATGGCTCGAACCGGTATGTGGCGTCGGCCAGCTTGTTCAGCTTTAACGGCAACAGGCAGATCGCTGGCCTGGCCAATTTCAACAACACCAATACCAGCTTGTTTAGCTTTGGTTCGGGCGGGCCGCGTGGTGGTGGTCCGGGTGGTGCCGGCGGCCGTGGGACAGGAGCGGGCGGTGCGGCAAGTACGGATGGTATCACTACGACCCGCTCGGTTGGGCTTAACTATCGCGATCAGTGGGGCAAAAAGATATCGGCTTATGGTAGTTATAGTTACACCGACAACACGGTGAACACCATCAGCTCAACTATACAGAACAACACCTCGCTAACTTCGCCCAGCGTAAATACGTTGTCCAATAATCAAACCACTAACAATATCAGCCATCGTTTTAACTTCAATATCGAATATAAGATCGATACGATGAACTATCTCAAATTCACGCCATCCATATCGTATGCTGGCATCAATACAGATCTGTCGCAGACCAGCTCATTGGTGCGCAATAGTGCTACGGTGAGTAATTATTCGTTGTTGTCAACGCTGAATTCTTCGGCGCCCAACTTCGGTGGTAATTTACTGTACAACCACAAGTTCAATAGCCGTGGACGGAATTTCAGCATCAATGCCAGCGCAGGCTCTACCGAACTGACCCAAACGCAAAACCCCATTTATAACTATACCGCCGGTGTAGCCACTGCACCACTTGATCAGCTGATCAGCACTAAGGTCAAGCTCGATAGCATAGGCACCACTTTGTCATACCTCGAACCTTTGAGCAAGCGCTCGTTCCTGGAGCTGAACTATGCTTATCATTTTGCGCATACAACTTCTAACAAGGCTACCGATACGTTGACCACGAGCGGCTTACGGAACAGGTATGACCTGTTGAGTAACGATTATGAGTTCGATTTTATCACCAACCGCGTTGGGTTAAATTACCGCTTCATTGAAAAAAAATACAATTATACCTTAGGTTTGGCGGCCCAGCCTACCTTACTTACTGGATATTCGGCGACCAATGGGGTTGATACTCGAAAATCCACCTTAAATTGGGCACCTACGGCACGCTTCATATATAATGCATCAAGAAGCCAGTCATTCAGCTTGAATTATAATGGTGTGAGCAACCAGCCCACTTATAGTACGTTACAACCCGTTATCGATCTTTCCAATGCACTGTACCCCACTCAAGGTAACCCCGATCTGCGACCGGAGTTCAATAACAATATATCACTCAGGTATAACCAATTTAACTTCGAGTCAGGTAACGTATTATTTGCTAACCTATCGTTCGCCAAAACAGATGATAAGATCGTCGCCAATACCATTAATTACCCTGCAACTTACACGCCCAACACCAAGTTGGCAGGTACTATACTCACTCAATATTTGAATGCCGACGGCTTTTATTCGGCGCAGGGAGGCTACACTTACGCTAAGCCATGGCAGAAGCGCCGCTATACACTGATGTTTAACGGTAGCTTAAGTTACAACAACAATATATCCTACATCAGTAATGTGGCGCCAACAACCTATGTCATGACCACAGAAAAGAATGTCGGCAAGAGCTTGACGTTTACCCAAGGCACTAAATTTCGTACTGATATCACCAATATCATCGACGCTGAGCTCAATGCCAGTTACAGCATTACCCGTACGAATAACTCGCTCACACAGAACAACACCAACAACGATTTCCAGACCCTGAACCTGGGATTGACCGGCAAGAACTACTTTGGCAGCACCTGGACATTGAGCTATGATTACACTAAGAGTATCTACTATGGATACGCAGGTGCTACCAACCCAAACATTTTAAATACCTATGTTGAAAAGAAATTTTTGAAGCAGAACATTGGTGCGATACGATTATCAGCCTTTGACCTTTTCAACCAGAACACCGGCTTTAGCACCACACAGAGCAGTAGCTACATCACTCAAACGCAAAGCAATCGCTTAGGGAGGTACTATTTGCTGACGTTTACCCTTCGGTTACAGAAGTTCGCCGGTAAGCGACCAACGCCAGGAGACGGTCCGGGTAATTTCAGAGGACCAATGGGCGGCGGCCCTCCGGGGCTGCCGCCAGATATAGATAGTAGCGGAGGATAGCACGTTCAATGCGAACCAGTTTGATCATGTAGAATTAGGTATTATAATTTACCATCTGCCCCGTCCTGTAATCTTTACTATTTCCTTGGTCGAATCGCCCAAACCGAACTTCTCCCTAACATCTGCCAGGCTGTAAGTTTCCATGCTCTCCGGTGGGTCGTGTTCCTCCAAGGTCTTAGGTGCTGCAGCGCTGGAAATATCCGGTAATCTGAATAGCGCGTCGATCCCTGCCCTGGGAACAACGGTTTTTTTCTTCTTTAGGTTGACAGCATGTATGACACCGGATCTGATCAAAGTATAGACGGTTTGCTTGGAACTGTTGAGCAATTTGGCGACCTCAATGACAGATAAGAATTCTTTGTCCTTGAGGTCTGTCAATGGCTTATCAATAACGGCTTTCGTCTCCATATCACTTTGAGCGACCTTGGTGCCCATGATCCTCGCTTTGTGGGCAAGTTTGGCACGCCGGTCCCCGCAGTATTTGGTAACGGTGGTCCTTGCTTCAAAATGTGCACCGCAATTATGACAAATCCTGGTGATACGGATATTAGAACTCATGCTAAATTGGTTAATTTTGTGCTCATTTGTTTATAGTTGTTTAAAAGTGTCCAGTTGTTTCTCCCTTTAATGCTGTTTGAGGAACAAGAATCTGAGACGAGGATCAAATGAGGAACAAAAATAAACCAAAAATACCTTGAGATGCAAACGATAATAGAAAATAATAAAGCCTGTAAGTATTGATTTACAGGTTTTTATTTGTTGTTGTTTACGGTTATGTGTCGATGTTTGCGTCTGTTACTTCCCGATACAGAACTTAGAAAATATATTGTCCAGCAGGTCATCGGTCGTCACCGTTCCGGTGATCTCGCCTAGGTAGTGGAGGGCTTGTTTGATGTCCATGGCCAGGAAGTCGGAGGTGGTTTGGGTGTCGATGCCTTCGAGGGTGCGGATCAGAGCCTGCTCGGTACGCTGCAGCGCTTCCAGGTGGCGTATGTTGGTGACCAGGGTCTCGTTACCGTTCAGGCGACCTTGGATAGCGGTCTCGTAGATGAGTTGCTGCAGGTCGTCGATATGGGTCTTTTCACGGGCCGATACCGCTGCGAACTGCACGCCTTCGGGCATCAGGGCCTGGTAGGTACTATAGCCCGTGTTAAGATCGATCTTATTGGCGATCACCAGAGTAGGGATGCCAGGTTTATGTAGGGAGTTAATGTCCTGCTGCAATTCATCAGCAGTGATGGTGGCCGCATCGAACACGTATAATAGCAGCGCGCTTTGGCTGATCTTCTCCATGGTCTTTTGCACACCGATTTGCTCAATGGCGTCAGTAGCTTCGCGGATGCCGGCGGTGTCGATCAGTCGGAAGTTGATACCGTTGATATTGAGCGTTTCCTCGATAGTGTCACGCGTGGTACCGGCAATGTGGCTTACTATAGCGCGTTCCTCGTTCAGCAGAGCGTTCAACAGGGTCGATTTACCGGCGTTGGGCCGGCCAGCGATCACGGTATTGATACCTTGTTTCACGGCATTGCCCAGTTCGAACGAGCGGATCAGCTTGCCAATGATGCGCGTAAGATCATGGATCAGCTGCTTGAGCTGACTACGGTTGGCAAACTCCACATCCTCTTCCGAAAAATCCAACTCCAGTTCGATCATAGAGGCAAAGTGCACCAGTTGTTCGCGCAGCGTCTGCAATTCGTTGCTGTAGCCGCCGCGGAGCTGCTGCAAGGCCACTTGCTGTGAAGCCTGCGAATCTGACGCGATAAGGTCGGCCACAGCCTCGGCCTGAGACAGGTCGAATTGCCCGTTTAAAAACGCTCTCAGGGTGAATTCGCCCGGCTTGGCCGACCGCGCTCCTTTTTTAATCAGGAGCTTGATGATGGATTGAATGATGTAGTTCGACCCATGGCACGATATCTCCACCACATTCTCGCGGGTGTAGGAGCGAGGACCAACGAAGATCGACATCAATACTTCATCCAGCACCAGCCCGTTGTCGACCACGGTGCCGTAATGGATCGTATGCGTGGCCTGGCGGGTAAGGTCCTTACCTTTAAAAACACTGTTGGCGATCTGTATGGCGTCAGTCCCCGAAAGGCGGATCACACCTATTGCTCCGGTACCGTTGGGCGTTGCCAATGCAACGATCGTATCTTGGGTCGAGTTATCCATATCGTGACCCCAAAGTTACTGATCATCGGGCGTACTTATGTTTTGGTGTTGTAAAATATACTTGGCGCAGATCTTGGTACTAACTTACTGAGAGCGACGATAATAGTTGCTTTTGTGATATTAACCAATTAACTTACGATCCCACCTAAATGATGACCTATGAACACCAAGATCTTTAATTCGCTTGTATTAGTGGTATGCGGCATTCTTTTTTGTTTCATTGTGGCCGATACCAACGGAAAGTGGTCAGGAAACGTTGATTACAACGGTAGTATGGTCCCTTTGTCGTACTTTTTTAAGGTAGAGAACGGCAAGGTGACGGGTACTTCGCAAACGCCACTGGGCATTGCCGACATTGTGGATGGAAAGATCGAAAAAGACATCATGACCTTTAAAGTGAACATCAATGGCGAGACGGCTATGCACACCGCTACCGTATTTGCCGACTCGATCAACATGAAGATCAGTTATCATGGTGATCAGCTTTATACGACATTAAAACGCAGCAATTCGCAATAACGTTACCTAATATCGTTAAAAACAAAAAGGGGCTGCTCGTGATCACGAGCAGCCCCTTTTTGTTTTTATGTAAACATTTATCTTATTTGGCGGTAGCCAGTTCATCACTATCCGCGAACAGCGTTGCCGATAATACGCGGTTGATCAGGAACACGAACACCGGTGCGGCCAGCACGTCTATAGTATAATGTACGTGTTGCACCAGCAGCAAGCAACCTACAATGAAGGTAGCGATCAGCGAGAGGATCTTGTCCGATCGTTTCTCGAGGCAAAAATACATGGTGATCAGTGTGGCCGTGTGACCGGAGTAAAAAAGGTCCTTGGTCACTACCGCGTGGCCGTAAAATATCCCGGTCAAAGGGTCTACCAACTCTTTTAAGCCTGCAGGTGGCGCCAAAGGCACCAGGGTGATGGTAAGCAGGCGGGTAAGGCAGATCACGATGTATAGCCAAACGTAACGTACGTAAATGGCCGGGTTGGCTATCGCCCGTAAAAGCGTGAGTAACCCCATACCCCAGATCACCATAAAAATATAGATCGATACATCCTGAGGGGCGATGTGCGATAGGATAGGGTCATGAAGCTGAACGCCTGCACGACGCTCGATATGTTGGAAGAAAGCCGGCATGGCCGATAGTACCAGCGCAACTATAGCAGAGCCGATCACCATGAGCGATCGCTGCGACGTGCATGACCAGGTGGCCTTCCAGTTCTGTTTTAAATTAAATGATATCCGGTTCACAGATCTAAACTAAAAATGGGTTTGCAAAATTAATGCTTTCTGTACAATGTTAAATATGTTTTATATGAATATTAATAGGTTGTAAAGTTAGACCGATATGTGCCATAATGTTTAACTTTGCGCCGCTAATTACAAAAGGATGAAATATAAGCTGGGCGACTTTGTGCGTTTTGTTGACGAAAGGCGGGAAGGATATGTGACACGCATATTTGACGAGCAGATGATCGGCGTCACGGGCGACGATGATTTCGAGATACCGGTACTGGCTAGCAAAGTTACCACCGTGCACGGCCATGCTGCTAACAAGCAGCAGGCAGCCCAAGGCAAGGTGGGTACAGAGGTAGCCATCCCAACGGCCGAATTCGTTAGCCGGGGAATATATTTAGGTGTAGTTAGCGATGCCAAAGCGGCTTTGGTAGTGCATTTCCATCTCATCAATGAAACTTCGTTCCAACTGATGATAACGCTTACTATCGAAGGACAGCGCAACAAAGGTGAGTACCTGGGCATTATTGGTCCGCGTTCATCTGCCGATATGTATTCTGCTCAACTTGCCGATATTCAATTGTGGCCAAAGTTCAGCATCCAAGCTTTGTACTTCACCGCTCAGGATGTAAAGCCATTGCCTCCGTTGGTCTTCAACGAAAAATTCAAGGCTAAGGACTTTGCAGGTGCTAAAAAGAATCTGCCTGTGGTTGGTGGCCAGGGCTGGCTGATCAGGATCGACGAACCGGAAATGGTGATCGATGCTCAAAAGCTTAAAGAGAGCTTTTTTAAACCGGCTGCCGAAAAGCAACAGGTAGACAGGCCGTTGAACGAGGTGGACCTGCACATTGAAAAGCTGCGCGATGACCATCATTTTATGGGCAGCGCCGAGATATTGAACATCCAACTCGATGCTTTCAAGAAAGCATTAGATGCCGCCATTGTACATCAGCTGCCCGAGATCACTTTTATACACGGTGCAGGCAATGGCACACTGCGCAATGAATTGCACAAACTGCTGGGCAAGAACCAAAAGGTACGCACCTTTATGGATGCCCGCAAAGAGAAATTTGGCTACGGAGCCACCAAGGTGGTATTAAAGTAGCCTAAACCTTCTCCGAAAGGATGGTTTGAACTATTTGATCAACAAAACGACATTAAACAAAATACGCTCTTTGTAAAGCCTTCTCTACCGGGGAGGGAATGGAAGGGGCTGTCAAGATACTTAAATGAAAAGAGTAGTAGTGACCGGAATGGGTGTGGTATCGGCCTTAGGTGCCGATGTGAACACCTTCTGGAACAATATCCAAAACGGAAAAAGCGGCGCCAGGACCATCAGCCGCTTTGATGCTTCACGCTTTAAAACACAATTTGCGGCTCAATTGCCTGATGACTTTAATTTGGCCGATCACCTCGACAAAAGTGAGGTTAAACGCAACGATCTTTATACCCAATATGCTCTGGTAGCGGCCAAACAAGCCGTTGAAGATTCGGGTTTCGATATCAACGCCATGTCGCCTTATGATGTGGGGGTAATCTTTGGCTCGGCGCAGGGCGGTTTTGATACCTTTGAGACCCAGATCCGCGAATATTGCGCTACCGACCACGAACCACATTTCAACCCGTTCTTCATCCCTAAAACGCTGGTCAATATGGCTTCGGGCCTCATCTCGATCAAATATGGTTTGATGGGATTGAACTATACCACCGTATCGGCCTGTGCAAGCGCTAACAGCGCCATTATGGATGCGCTTAACTACATCCGTTGGGGCAAAGCCAAGATCATTATCACCGGTGGTGCCGATGCGCCTATCACCGAAGGTTCTATCGGTGGATACAATGCTTTAAAGGCACTCTCTACGCAGAACGGTAACCCACAGGAGGCCTCGCGTCCGTTCGATCCGGGGCGTGATGGTTTTGTGATGGGCGAGGGCGCAGGTGTGCTGGTCTTGGAAGAATATGAACATGCTGTTAAACGCGGTGCTACCATATATGCAGAGTTGGCCGGTGCGGCCATGACGGGCGACGCCTACCACATTACCGCCACTCATCCTGAAGGTAAAGGCGCCATCAAAGCGATGGAGCTGGCTCTGGAAGATGCCGGTTTGACCCATAACGATGTGGACTACCTGAACGCACACGCTACATCCACTCCGGTGGGCGACATCAGCGAGGCTAAGGCCATCCACTCGGCGTTCATTAACAGTCCACAGCTCTCGGTAAGTGCTACCAAGTCGATGACGGGTCACCTGTTGGGTGCTGCCGGAGCGGTAGAAGCTATCATCTCGATCAATTCGGTACTGCACAATGTGGTGCCGCCTACCATCAATACGCATACGCTCGACCCGCAATTGCCGCAAGATCTGCACATCGTGACCAATAGCGCCATCCAAAAAACAGTAGACGTGGTCATGAGCAACACCTTCGGTTTCGGCGGACACAATGCGGTGGCCATCTTCAAAAAGGTATAAGATACACCAGAATATATGAAGGCGTGCCGCTAAAGCACGCCTTTTTTTATTAATATATTTATCGTTATTCAATAAATATATTTTGAATATCGATATGATCTTTTATGTTTGTCTAAAACTAATGAACATGAAAAATATTCAAAATTGGATCAAGATCGTCAAGGTCATTTTGTGGGTATCACTGATCGGGTTCGGAGTAACACTGGTTAATACCACCAGCCTTTTGTTCACCACTAATGAAATGCTGGCCAACGTGCGTATCGATACTAAAGAGGTTCGCTCACTACCCCATGCTCAACTAAAACCCAACGCCGGAACACTCACCTTCAGGTCAGAACAGCTGCTTGATCGGGTGTTATTCAAGCATGTATATGGCTATCATGATCTACTACAGTCGCTATTTACTTTTACAGTGTGTGGCTTGTTATTGGTCATGATCAGTCACATCGATACGGCTGACCCTTTTACCACTATAACTGCCCGACACATTACCTGGATGGGTATTCTGTACATTGCCTATGGCGTGATCACCATAGCTGCCGCTGCTTACATGGCTTTCAGGGTGCAGGCCATTAACCATAGTTTGACCAGTGCTTATCCCGGTTTTAGGGAGGATCTTTCTAATATCAAGATCGGTGCTTTCATCCTCATTTTTTCGCTTATCTACCGCACAGGCATCACCCTCCAAGAAGACAACCGCCTAACCATCTGACTTATGCCGATCATTGTTAATTTAGATGTGATGTTGGCCCGGCGCAAAATGTCAATGAACGAGTTGCATAACCGGGTAGGTATCACGCTGGCCAACCTTTCCATACTCAAGAACGGTAAGGCCAAAGCCATCCGCTTCGAGACCTTGGAGCTGATCTGTAAAGCGTTGGACTGCCAACCAGGTGATATACTTGAATTTCAGCCATGAGGCAAAAAAGCTCGTGAAGAACTGACCTCACGAGCTTTTTGCATTTCTTGCGGTAGCGATAGGTCTAAAGCTTAACGCCGCGCAGAAACTCCTCTATACCCATCCGTTTCTTACCTTCTAATTGCACATCGGTAACATGGATGTAGCCATCAGTGCAGGCGAACTTTAAATAGGTGCGATTATCAGTATCGAACTCACCCGGCTGAATGTTGGGATTGGACTCTTCCTTGTTTGCGCCATATATCTTGAACGTCTTATCGTTCAAAGCGGTGAAGGCGGCCGGATAGGGGCTTAGTCCGCGGATGAGATTGTAAACCTTTTGAACGGGCTGTTGCCAGTCTATGCGGCAATCGTCCTTAAATATCTTGGGTGCGTGTTTCAGCTCTTGTCCTTCAGCCAGTTGCTCTTGAGGCTGCTCGGTATAACGGCCACTCTCGATCGCTTTCACGGTCTTGACCAGCAGGCCGGCACCTTTGTTCATCAGGCGGTCGTGGTATTCGCCGGCGGTCACATCATCGGCAATGGTGATCTTCTCCACAAAAAGGATGGCACCGGTATCGATCTCTTGCTTAATAAAAAAGGTTGTCACGCCGCTTTCTTTTTCGCCGTTGATGATGGCCCAGTTGATCGGTGCTGCACCACGGTATTGCGGCAGCAGGGAAGCATGCAGGTTGATGGTGCCCTTAGGCGGCATGTTCCACACCACTTCGGGCAGCATACGGAACGCCACTACCACTTGGAGGTCGGCGTTGAGTGCTTTGAGTTCGGCCAGGAACTGCGGATCGCGCAGTTTTTCCGGTTGTAATATTTTTAATCCGTTAGCTTCGGCAAAACGTTTAACGGCCGACTGTGTGATCTTTTGACCACGGCCGGCGGGCTTGTCAGGTGCGGTGACCACACCCACGATCTCGGCCCCCGAATCGAGCAGTGCTTCTAATGAGGCCACTGCGAATTCGGGCGTGCCCATAAATATTATTCTCATAGGTTAGATATATGTAAGATGCGTCATCGCGACGAAAGAAGCGATCTCAGAACACAAGATGGGTCTCCGCAGAGATCGCTTCGTTCCTCGCGATGACGTAATGATCAGGGGTTTAATTATACAACAAATATTTCTTTCTGATCTGCTTGAATTTGGTCAATCCGGGCTCCCAGCTTTGGCGGATCTGTGCCTCGGTAAGTCCATCCTCGATCTGCTTTCGGAAGGTTTGGTTACCGGCCAGTTTGGTGAAGTAGGCATTAAAGAACTTTGACTTATCGGGATAGTTCTTGTAAAAGGTAAGCAGCCACTCCAGGTTCAGCTTGCCGCTCTTCTTTAACTGGGCCACATCGTAGGTGCGCAGGTCAAGACCGTAGCATTCCATATTCTTTTGTGGTGGGTTATCGCTCATGCCCGGCATCGGCACAGGTTTGAACATAAAGCTGTACTTACCCTTCAACTCCGGCGAACCTATCACCGTGAACGGGAAGGTGGTGCCACGCCCTAAACTCACCGTAGTACCCTCGAACCAACAAATATGCGGGTACAGGATCACCGACTGCTGCGTGTTCAGGTTAGGCGAGGGGCTTACCGGCAGCACATAATCCATATCGCGGCGGTAGTTGGTCATTTTGACCAGCTTCAATTTGCACTTCACGCCGTTCTTTAACCAGCCCTGGCCGTTGATCATTTGCGCGTATTCGGCAATGGTCATACCGTGTGAGGCGGGGATGGGGTGCATACCTACAAAAGAATGATAGGCCGTATCCAGTATCGGGCCATCTACCAGGTAACCGTTAGGGTTGGGGCGGTCCAGGATCATGAGCTCGATGTTGTTCTCGGCGCAGGCCTCCATCAGGTAATGTAACGAGGATATGTAAGTATAAAAGCGGGCACCTACATCCTGCACGTCAAATAGCATCAGGTCGATGCCTTTCAGGTCGGCAGGAGTGGGCTTGTACTTTTTGCCGTATAAAGATACCACCGGTATACCGGTCTTGCTATCCACATCATTGCTGATATGAGCGCCGTCGGCAGCGTTGCCTCTAAAACCATGCTCAGGACCGAAAATGCGCGCGATCTTAACGCCACGTTTTAACAGGCTATCAACTAAAGGCGTTTTACTGGCACCGATCACCGAGGTTTGGTTCACCATCATGCCAATGCTGCGGCCTTTCAGGTAGCTAAGGTAAAGCTGCGTTTCGTCGGCGGCGGGGCGCGGGCCTGCCGCCTCATTGCGCAAAGGCTTATGATCGATCAGGGCGCGGCTCTTGGGGTTGGTGGCTGCTTGCTGGCAGGTAGCGGTAAGCGTAAGCAGCGAACAGGCCATACTGAGTACTACGTTCTTCATAAGTGCAAGGTATTAAAAGGTAATGCGTTCTTGACCAATTATCGGTATAAGATCTGCATATTTGCGAAAGTACAAAAAAACTCTCTGCCTTGAATTTTTCATCCTTTATTGCCCGGCGGCTTACCTTTCAAAGTAAGCGGACCTTCTCCAAGCTCATTGTGCGCATCGCCATAGTGGGTATTATGCTGGGGCTGGGGGTCATGATCCTATCGATCGCCATCGTAAAGGGGTTCAAACGCGAGATACGGGAGAAGGTGCGCGGTTTTGCCGGTGATATCCAGATCACCAAGTTCGATAACAACTTCTCATACGAGAACTCACCTTTTATGGTGGATACCACTTTTGTGAACCGGGCCAAACGCGACCCGCTCATCAAGCACATCGTTCCGTATGGTACCAAACCGGCCATCATTAAAGCTAATGGCGAGATCGAGGGCGTGGTATTGAAAGGGGTGGACAGTACCTACCAGTGGGGCCTGTTCAAGGGTGCTATGGAAAGCGGTGGCGTGCTCAACTTTGCCGACCCGGCCGAGGCACGTAAACAGGTCATGATCTCGTCGTACACGGCCTCGCGCTTGAAGCTTAAGGTGGGCGATAGCTTCCTGATGTACTTCATCCAGGAGCCGATGCGTACGCGCAAACTCAAGATCGTAGGCATATTCGATGTAGGGGTAGAGGAAGTGGACAAGACCTTTGTGATAGGCGACCTGTCGGTGATCCAAACCCTCAACAGCTGGACACATCGCGAGGCTGGCGGTTACGAGGTACAAGTGAACGACTTTGACGACCTGCATGCCGTGCATGATTCGCTCAATACCTTTTTGCCTACCTATTTACGTGCTTACACCGTGGATGAGACCTATCCCACCATTTTTGAATGGCTCAAACTGCTGGATGTGAACACCCAGGTGATGCTGGTGCTCATGATCATTGTGGCGGTGATCAATATGATATCGGCATTGCTGATCATGATATTGGAGCGTACCGCCATGATCGGGATGTTCAAGGCGCTGGGTGCATCAAACTGGGGCATACAAGGCATCTTCTTATATAACGCCACTTACCTGATCGGGCTGGGTCTGCTATTGGGTAATGCTTTTGGCTTAGGCATCAGCTGGTTCCAGGAGCGTACACACTTTTTTAAGCTCGATAAAGAATCTTACTACATGAGCTTTGTGCCCATCGAACTCCATTACACCGATGTGCTGTTGCTCAACATAGGTACCCTGGTGATCTGTTTGCTGGTGTTGCTCATCCCATCAATGCTGGTGAGCCGCATACAGCCGGTAAAAGCGATCCGCTTTAAATAAGCTGCAACTACTTTTTAGACGTCTGGAACTTCAATCGCAGGTTGACACCACCGGCGCCGAAACGCAGTTGCTGCGATCCCATGCCGTTGAGCGGGTATTTCAGGAATGGCTCGATCACTAAACGGTTGCCCTTGGTGATCTGGTAACCCATACCTACCGAAAGGTTGAGTGTACGGGCCAGGTCAAAGCTGGCAAAGCTGCGGCGGGTGGAAGCATCCGGTATCGATTCGGAGCTGCCTAAGGCATTAGCGGTATTGTCGTAATTATACCTGAAAGTTTCGTTAATGAACGTACCCGAGCTGATACCGGCCGAAATATAGGCATCGGTACTCTTTTTGGCATTGAACTCATATTTCAGGTTGAGCGGCACATCTAACCCGGTGAGGCTGATATCATACCCGGCCACCACAGGATTGGCCACCACACGCAGCGGAACGATGCCTAACGCAGTATTGTACTGCCCGATCACGGGTGATGCGAATTGCTGGGCATCCTTTGAGCGGGTGCTGGCCACAATGGCATCGTTCAGTATGCCTGAGCGAGTAGGCTGACCGTTGTAGCTTAAACTGTTGCGGGCAATGGCCACACCGGTAGATAACTTGATGTTACGCGCCAGTTTGATATCGGTACTGAAACCGGCACCCGCGTTGATCTGGCTTTTGCTGCCTTCAGCATAGTTGAAGAATGTTCCGGCGTAAACGCTGTACAAGATGCGCTTGTCGGCATTCACCTCTTTATTTAGTTTTTTAGCGGCCTCTTTATTTTGTTCACTGGCCAGTAGTTTCTCCATGCGCGAGGCCTTTTCATTAGCCTTGGCAGGGTCGGCAGCCATGATCGATGGTTCGGTGGGCTGCTTGGTGGCCGAACGGGCAGCCAATACGCTCGCATCGGTCTTACCCACGCTGTCGGCGCGATAAGGCTCAGAAACTGTCGAACGGTCTTTGCCGGTACTGGTCTGCGCTATGGCAGGTGAGGTGGTGGCGATGCCGTTAGTGCTTGTACGGTCCTTCACCTCTGGAGTGACGGTAGTAGCTGGTGCCACTTTTTGCTGTGGTAACAGCACTAAACCATCGGCACTTGTGGCTGGTATGGTGGTTGCACTGGCATCACGACGCTCAGGTACGATCAGGCCGTCATTGACGGGGCCGCTTTTTTGTTCAGTATATAGGGCCGAGTTTTGGTCGGGCCTGATGGTCGCAGGGTCTACGGTCGCATCGTTCTGTGTATCATTAGTACCTGTGCTTTGCTGCGCAGATGCCTTTGTATCTGCCGGTCCAACGTTGGGCCGTTGAGCGGGTTTGGTGTTGGCCACTTGTTCATCCATAGCAGGCTTTTGCTGATACAGGTACACGCCGATCACGCACAGCACCAGCAGTACCGCGGCCACGCTGAACCATAGCGGCAGTATGCGGCGCTCTTTTTTAGGCTCCGGGAAACGCTCACGCAGCAGCTGCCAGCCTGCATCGGCAGGGGCGGTATCCTCGTAATGCTCGAATACCTCGCTAATACGTTCTCTTAGCTCCTTATCCAGCTCTTCACTCATGGCTATGTGCTTCTGTGGTCAACGCCTTTCTTAATTTCTCTTTGGCCCGGCTTAAATATACCCTCGATGAACTCGCCGGGATGCTTAACATAACGGATATCTCTTCATGGTCGTAACCGTCGATCTCATATAAGTTAAATATGGCCCGTTGTACGGTGGGCAGCCCGTCCAGTAATTTCAATATATCCTTAGCATTGAGCAGGTGTATGGCCGTGTGATTATGGCCAATGTGGCCCGCATGATCCATGTCGGTATGCAACTGGAACTTGAGGTCCTTGCGCCGCCGGTCAATGGCCGTATTGATGATGATGCGCCGCAGCCATGCTTTAAATGAGCGGTCGGCATTGTAGCTCATAATGGTGTTGAATACCTTAATAAAGGCGTCGTTCACCACCTCCAGTGCATCATCACGGCTATCGCAATAACGCAGCCCAACGCCCATAGCATAGCCATAGAACTGCTTATATAGCTGTTCCTGGTGCTTGATGGAGCCTGTTTTGCAACGCTGTATCAGTTCGTACTCAGCGCTGCTGTTGGGTTCGTGCATGCAGTATCGGTTTCGCAGCTATGCTATTTGGTTGCTTTGGTCAGGTCGTAAAAGTATAGTAAAGTATCGTTACTGGCTTGAAATTGTAGTTTGGTAGCGTCTTGTGCGTAAAGGTAAATACCGTGTAAATGGTATTTAGGCAGGTTAAGCGCGTTGGCGCCTGTAGGCACCGTGGCATCTACCCACTGTATGTATGAGCTATTGTAGCTAAAGGTGCCAAAGCTGCCGGCATGTTTGGTAGTATCGCCGGTGATCTTAAAAGTATTGTTCACCATCTCCAGGCCAATAGGCAGTTTAATGGTATCGCGTTTGTTGGTGGTGCGGTTCAGGTGTATGCGGATGAACTGTCCTGAAAAGCTGCCCTGAGGAGCGGCAACAGGCGTAACATCACTATCGTTGTCTTTCATACAACCGGCACTTAACGACGCAACACCGATCAAAAGGTACAATAACTGCTTTTTCATCATATCTCTGTATAGTTATGTAAACCCCTACGTGATCCCGGCGGTGATCGTAACACCAGCCTTAAAAAATATCACAACTTTTTGGCTTCGTTCCAGTGCACGTCCATTTCGGCCAGGGTCATGTCCTGCAGCTTTTGCCCGTTCTCGTGCGCGCGCTGCTCCATGTACTGAAAGCGCTTGATGAATTTGCGGTTGGTCTTTTCCAGTGCATCCTCGGGATTGATGTTGATGAAGCGGGCGTAGTTGATGAGCGAGAACATGAGGTCGCCAAATTCGCTTTCGGCACGGTCGTGATCAATGATAGTATCGTCCTCCGCGTTGAACTCATCCCTGAATTCCTGCATCTCTTCCTCCACCTTTTGCCATACCTGGGCCTTGTTCTCCCAGTCGAACCCTATGCCGCGGGCTTTTTCCTGTATGCGAGAGGCCTTCACCAGCGCTGGCAACGAGGCTGGTACACCGCCCAGCACCGAGCGGTTGCCTTCCTGCAGCTTGATCTTTTCCCAGTTGCGTTTTACCTCTTCCTCATTATTGGCATCGGTATCGCTATAGATGTGGGGATGACGGTTGATCAGCTTATCGCAAATGCCGTTGAGCACCTCGGTGATGCCGAACGCACCCGTTTCAGAAGCGATACGGGCATAGAACACCAGGTGCAGCATAATGTCGCCGATCTCTTTACGTATCTCGTCCATATCGTCGCTCAATATAGCGTCCGATAGTTCGTAGGTCTCCTCGATGGTGAGGTGGCGAAGGCTTTCAAGCGTTTGTTTCTTATCCCACGGACAATTTTCGCGCAGGTCGTTCATGATGTGCAGTAAACGCTCAAATGAGGTGGCAGGTGTTTGGCCGGTAACAGGAGGGATCAAAGGCATATGTTATCTCTTTTCACAAAAATAAGCATTACGCCGCTAACCGCCGTTGTTTTACGAAGCTTTATGGGGTATTTGGAACGATGGCTTACACCGGACTGATGGCACGCAGCATCTCGCGTTTGCCCGGCGCGCCGGGTGCCTTTTGCACGGTAAGGCCCAGTGCCTTTAACTGGCGTTTCAGGTTGCCGGTAATAGCGTAAGTGACGAAGACGCCACCCGGAGCCAGGAACTTAATGGTGTGGGCTATGGCTTCTTCGTCCCACATTTCGGGTTGATGTATGGCCGCAAAAGCATCAAAGTAGATGACATTGAAAGTGCTGTCGGCGGTGTAGGTGAGGAGTTGGGTATGGGCGATCTGCAGGTCGATCGTATCATTCAGTTCGACCTCGCCAAGAAGAGCATCAGGGTAGCTATATAAAAAGCTATTCCATATCGCCTCTGGAACATGCTCCTGGTAGCCCGTGGCCGATAGCAGATCGGTGGTGAGCGGGTAAGCCTCTATACCTGTGTAATTGAGCTTGATGTTATTTTGTGTGCAGTGATCGGCCGTGAGTAAAAAGTTGAGGCCTGTGCCAAAACCGACCTCCAATACCGATAACTGCCCAGGCTGGCCGTTGTTGGTCAAAAAATAGTCGAGCCCTTGCTGCAGGAAAACATGGCGGCTCTCTTGCAATGCACCATGCTTGGAGTGGTAATTTTCGCCCACCTCAGCATTAAATATCGTTCTCGACCCATCGGCCGTGGTCACTATCGAAAGGTTTGACATCAGGTACTTCTTCTATATTCTCCGAACTATAATAAAGCCCTCCCTCCCGGGGAGGGAGGGGTGGGGCCCTTAAAAATTCCTGATCTCCTCGCCCAGGTCATACACCGGCACCTCGCTGATCACGCTGGTGATGATGCTGCGCGCAGCTGCCGAACGGTATCCCGCAGCGCAATGAACCACGATGGGTCTATTGGCCGGTATCTCGTTCAGGCGGTCACGCAACTCGGGTAGGGGTATGGTCAGGCTGTTGGCAAAGATCAGCCCGCCGTTGATCTCGTTCCAGTTGCGGGTGTCAATGATGGTATATTCATCGGGGTGGTTCCTGAAATGCTCAGTATCCAGTTGCGCCGATGCTTCTGTCGCGTTGATAGGAGCAAGTAGTGCGCCTTTGATCTGCGCCTCGTAACCGATCTTGGCCGCGCGGGCAAGCGAAAGTTCTAGCAGGTCGTGGTTATCGGCAATGAGATAAAATGCTTCTTTGGGTTTGATCACGGCACCCAGCCAGGTCTCAAATTTGCCCTGCAATTGTAGATTGATGGCATTTTTAACGTGTCCTGCATTGAATTTGTCCTTCGGGCGGGTGTCCACCACCAAGGCATCAGCCACCAACTCAACATCGGCAGGCATGCGCTCAATGGCTGCCATGCTGGCTGCATAGGCTGGAGCACCGTTCTTGTTCAGTTCTACATCGTACCCAAAATACACGGGGCTGAACGGCTGGTCAGACGTCAATACCCGTACAAATTCGGGTTCGTCCATCAATTGCAGCGCATAGTTCTCACGTAGTTCGCGTCCTATGGTGCTTTGCAGGTCGGGGCTCATGTTCTTTCCGCATAACGATCCGGGACCGTGCGCCGGGTAAACCACCACATCGGGCGGCAGGGTCATGAGCTTTTCTCGGGTACTGCTGTACATCTGCTTTGCCAGATCCTCTTTTTTAGCTTTAATGCCGCCTACCTCTTCGCGCAGGTCGGGCCGGCCCACATCACCCACAAAAAGGGTGTCGCCGCTGAAGAGGGCCGTACTGTTGCCATTCTCGTCCTCTACCAGTATGCAAATGGAATCGGGCGAGTGACCAGGCGTATTGATCGCCTTCAGGTCAATGTCTGCCAGGTGGATCACGTCGCCATCATCGAAGGTCTGGTGCGGGTAGTTGCCATCCAGCAAGCGGCTGGCATATATAGTAGCGCCTGTGGTTTGGTGCATCTCGAGGTGAGCGCTCACAAAATCGGCATGTGGGTGGGTCTCGATAATGCCCACGATATCGGCTTCGTGCAAGGCGGCAAAGTCATAGTAAGGCTGCGGATCGCGGGCAGGATCTACCACGATCACTTTGTTAGCACGCAGTATAGCGTACGAGGCATGGGCAAGGTCGGTATCGTAAAATTGATGGATGAGCATACGTGCCGCAAAGATAGTCTTTACCGCTATTCCTGAAAAAGCATGTGGATGCTTTTCGGTCAGTGCAGTGCCATCATGTACTACCGAAGCACATGCCCGCCCCAAACACAAACCCACCTGTGGCGTTTATGGAATGTTATCACTCATATGGTTTGGCCGGTGCTGGTTGGCATGGCCTACCGCATAATTTGTTATCACATGTTCAAGTATAGCTTCATCGTAGCCGCAGCGGTATTCTTCTTATCGTCATGCGGACAAAAAATGAAAATGGTGGCCACTGAAAAGAACGATTCGTTGGCGGTAGACAATGTTTGGAAGCAGTATGTAGGCGGCGTGAAGGCCCGCAACCCTAAGCTGTTAAAAAAGCTGTCGTTACCGCAAGTGTATTGCCAGCCCTGCGCCATCAGGATCGGCGGCGGCGACCTGGTGAACGCTGATGTTTTTGTGAAGGACATGCTCACCAACCTGCCCAAGACCAAGCTATGGGAAGCAGTACGCACCAGCCGCTACCTGATGGTGACCGAGCGCATCAAGAATTACAAACCCCTCAACCTCGATGTAAAAAGCGAAGCACTGGACGTGTACGATGTTTGGTATGTGACCAAAGTGCCCACCACCATGGTGAAGGGTTACGAAAGTCAGCGTTATGCGTTCCAGTTCGTGAAAGACAAGGGCCAGTACAAGTTGTTCGGGTTGACGGCAGTGAATTGATACGGCCTCTGAAGCGGCGATCAGAGCGATGATGAGCCGTGTAATGATCGGCTGTTACATCTCGAAAAAAGCGTTACATCGATGTAACAGAATTCCCCAAATTTCCCCACTTTATGGCTTTGCGAAATTCGTAAAAACCCAACTTTTTCCAAAATTTTCAACAAAAAGCCAGAATGTAACACCAAATGTAACAGCGAAACAGCAAAATGTAACACCGAATGAAACAGTTGGCGGCTCAGTTCCAAAACCACAAGATCTGAGAAGAGCGATAATTGCGAAATTAATAATTGATCAACAGGTTTGAGTATAACCGACCTGCAGGCGGTCAGCTTTTCGCCAGCGGATCCAGCCCGACCTGACCGGTCGTTCAGTTTCGCTGCATTCCAATCCTGTGTTAGTCCTGATGCGCATCCAGTCCCCCCGTACTTCCAACACTTCGAAGCAGTCCTTTTCCTCCATTTTCTTGATGGTCTTGGCTTTGTCTGACGGAGCGAGCTTGATGTCCAGGTCGTAACCATCAAGCTTAAATAATGCTGAGATATGGCTTTTTAAAAAGACCGGCCATGTATCGAAACGAACGCCTTTAGTGCTTTTACCAAGCCAAAAAGTAGTGTGATCTGATACGAATACCTTGAACCAATTTGGGGAGACCTTCTCTACCCGTAGCAAGAATATATAGTAGTCCAACCACAATGCCTCCGGTGTGAACCCTTTCAATTGAGGAACTGTATTCACAACAACACCGTCTTGTTTGACCTTTTTAACAAATATGGTCGTGTTAGGAACATTGCTATTAGTGTCCGAGTAAAGTTTCAACACGGGATAGCGTTCAATGTCGATGGTAAGTATACCAACTCCGATCTTCCCTCGGTTTTGTGCTTTACAAACCGTTGTAAGCAATAATAAAGTGAATATTAGTAATGTTCTCATATACGAGCATTAAAATAAAAAGCCCGGCTTAATATAGGCCGGGCTTTTTATTTAAAAAAGGTATGGTTACCAGATCTTGATACGATCTTCAGGCTTTTTGTACATTTTGTTGCCTGGTTGAATATCGAAGGCATTGTACCATGCGTCGATGTTGGTCAACGGGGCATTAGTACGGTACTGCTCAGGTGAGTGAGGGTCGGTCAGGATGCGTTGTGCAGCCGACTCAGGACGTTGTAAGCCTCTCCACACTTGTGCCCATGACAGGAAGAAGCGCTGGTCAGGTGTAAAACCATCGATCTTTTGGTTCGACTTGCCTTGAGCGGTCTTTTTGAACGCCTCGTAAGCGATGTTCAAACCACCAAGGTCGGCCAGGTTCTCACCTAAGGTCAGGCGGCCATTCACGTGGATGGTGTCTAACACGGTGTATCCGTTGTATTGCTCAACCACACGGTCGGCACGGGTCTTGAACTTGTCGGCATCTTCTTTTTTCCACCAGTCGCGCAGGGTGCCATCGGCATCATACTGACGGCCCTGGTCATCAAATCCGTGGGTCATCTCGTGGCCGATAACGGCGCCGATACCACCGTAGTTCACGGCATCATCAGCTTTAAAATCAAAGAACGGGAACTGCAGGATACCAGCAGGGAACACGATCTCGTTATTTACCGGGTTGTAGTAAGCGTTGATGGTAGGAGGTGTCATACCCCATTCGGTCTTGTCAACAGGTTTGCCCAAACGGCCTACCATGTCATTATAACCCCAAACACCAATGCGGCGCAGGTTACCAAAGTAATCGTTACGGTCAATGGTCAGGCCGGTATAGGTCTCGAACTTATCAGTATAACCGATCTTCACGGTAAAGGCGTTCAACTTGCGCAGTGCACGCTCTTTGGTCTCAGGTGTCATCCACTCCAAACGTTTGATGCGGTCGCCCAGGGCAACTTTAAGGTTGTTCACCAGGCCGATCATGTATTGTTTGGCAGCAGGAGCAAAGTACTTGTTCACATATAATTGGCCCAGCAATTCGCCTAAGCCACCATCAACCAATGAGGTCATGCGCTCGTAACGAGGCGCTTGCACCAACTGGCCGCTCAGTACACTGCTAAATTTGAACTGCGCCTTCACGAAAGGTGAGCTCAATGTACTTGCTGAGCCTTTCAGGATGCTCCATTTCAAGTAGGTCTTCCAATCTTCAACCGGGGTGCTGGCCAACAATTGGTCGGCACTGGCCAGGAAAGACGGTGATGATACCAGTACAGTATCTTGCTTACCCACTTTCAACTTAGGCAGTATATCAGCCCAGTTCAGGTGAGGGGTGGTCTTGTAAAGGTCGGTCAGCGCGAATTTGTTGTAGGTCTTGTTCGGGTCGCGCATCTCAACGCGGCTCATTTGTGCCGTGGCCAGTTTGGTCTCGATGTTCCAAATGGTTGTCGCGTTCTTAGCGGCTTGCTCAGGAGTGCTGCCGGTAAGGGTGAACAGGTCAACGATGTATTGCTTGTAAGCATCCTGGATGCGTTTGGTACGGGCATCACTTTTCAAGTAGTAATCGCGGTCAGGCAGGCTGGTACCGCCCTGGCCAAAGCCAACTACATATTTGCTTACATTTTTAGGGTCTTGCCTAACACCAAAGCTGAACAGCGGGCTACCGATCGCATTGGTGCGTTGATATGTGATCTCGTTCACTACGCCGTCAACGTTGTTGATACCGTCTATGCGTTGCAGGTCAGGCTTGATAGGGTTGTAGCTCAAACGGTCGATGGCTACGGTATCCATAGCGCTGGCGTACAGGTCGCCTACGCGCTGGGTGATGCTGCCTTTTGGCGAGGCCGAAGCTTTTTTGCTGGCATCTACCACCAGTTCCTGGAGTTTTTTCTTGGTCTCGTCGTTCAGGATGTTGAAGCTACCCCAACGGCTTTCCTTTGCAGGGATGGTGTTACTTTTTAACCAGCCGCCGTTAGCGTACTCAAAAAAGTTATCGCCAGGTTTAACTGACCGGTCCATATTGGCCGGATCAATGAATTTTTTTGGCGGATCGGCTTTCTTCTCAGCCTTCTTACCACCATCAGCAGCCCACGCATTTGCCGTGAAGCAAACCGCAGCTGCAAGTACCCAATTTCCAAATTTTAAACTCATTTACAGAAAATTAAAAAGCTAAATGTAACTAAATTACAGTGTTTGACAAGGAGTAAGTTCGTTTTGTTACAAAATTAAATTTGGCAAAGTGCAAGTTGTAGATCGTTGGCTCATCGTCCAAATGCACTGATTATGGGAAACAAAAAAGCCTCGCTGTAAAGCGAGGCTTTTATTAATTATACCTAAGGCTTAGTGAGCCATCATTTTCAGGAACGAGGATAGTTTCTCCTTCATTTCGCGGCGGTCGACGATGAAGTCAAGGAAGCCATGCTCTTGCAGGAACTCGGCGGTTTGGAAGCCTTTAGGAAGATCTTTTTTGATCGTTTCCTTGATCACACGCGGCCCGGCAAAACCGATCAGTGCACCCGGCTCAGCGATGTTGATATCGCCCAGCATGGCGTATGACGCGGTAACACCACCAGTAGTAGGATCGGTCAACAACGAGATATATGGGATGCGTGCCTGAGCTAGCAAAGCCAATTTAGCCGATGTCTTGGCCATTTGCATCAACGAAAATGCCGCTTCCATCATACGGGCGCCGCCTGATTTAGATATCATCAGGAAAGGTATCTTATTCTCGATGCTATAGTCGATCGAGCGGGCGATCTTTTCGCCTACTACCGATCCCATCGAGCCACCTATAAAGTTAAAGTCCATACAAGCAACCATCAAAGGCATACCACCTACGGTGCCATGCGCGGCGCGAATGGCATCATTAAGGCCGGTCTTCGCAATAGTATCCTTTAAGCGGTCACTGTATTTTTTGGTGTCAACAAATTCAAGTGGGTCGCCCGAACGCAGGTTACCAAACAACTCAGTGAACTCGTTATTATCAAATAGAACAGAAAAGTATTCTTTGGAGCCGATGCGCAGGTGATATCCGCAGTAGTGGCAAACGTACTGGTTCTCTACCTGCTCGGTATAATGTAATGGCTTTTTGCAGTTGGGGCATTTGTTCCAAACGCCATCAGGAGCTTCTTTTTTATCTTCGGTAGAGGTCGTTATACCTATCGATTCTCGTTTAAACCACGCCATAGTATGTATAGTGTTTGAACAATATATATGAGGGTGCAAAGAAACAAAAATTATCTAACTTAATTAACCCAAATCTTGTCAATAACTGTCAGATCGATGGTTCTTTAGTGCATGTTTATTGCTAAAATGATACAATAATTAAGGTAAAAATGCATAAAATGTATACATTCGTACCAAGTAAAACTATCTCTACACACATGGATCTTAAAAATTATAAAGGCGTATTGCACGGCGATCAGGTGCAGGAAATGTTCGAAGCGGCTAAAAAGCACCAATTTGCTTTGCCAGCCGTTAACGTGATCGGTACCAACTCTATCAATGCTGTAATGGAGACCGCCAAAGCGGTGAACTCACCGGTGATCATTCAATTATCTAACGGTGGCGCTCAGTTCTATGCTGGAAAATCGTTAGACAATGCACAACTGCAAGCCTGCATCCTGGGTGCGGTATCGGCTGCTAAACACGTTCACTTACTGGCCGAGCACTACGGTGTTGCGGTGATCTTACATACTGACCACGCTGCTAAAAAATTGCTGCCATGGATCGATGGTATGCTGGAGCATGGCGAAAAGTTCTTTGCCGAGACCGGTAAGCCATTGTTCTCATCACACATGCTTGACCTTTCTGAAGAGCCTATCGAAGAGAACATCGAGGTATCTGCTAAATATTTGGAGCGCATGTCAAAAATGGGCATGACCATCGAGATCGAGCTGGGTGTTACCGGTGGTGAGGAAGATGGCGTGGATAACAGCGATGTGGACAGCTCACGTTTATATACTCAGCCAGAAGAAGTGGCTTACGCTTATGAGCACCTGTCTGCCGTTAGTCACCGCTTTACGGTGGCTGCTGCTTTTGGTAACGTGCACGGCGTATACAAACCAGGTAATGTGAAACTGATGCCGGTGATCCTGCACAACTCACAAGAGTTCCTGAAAAAGAAACATGACATCGCTGCCGAAAAACCGATCAACTTTGTATTCCATGGTGGATCAGGTTCGAGCCAGGAAGAGATCCGTGAGGCTATCTCTTACGGTGCTATCAAAATGAATATCGATACCGATATGCAGTGGGCGTTCTGGGAAGGCATCAAAGATTACTACAAATCGAAAGAAGGTTACCTGCAATCACAGATCGGTAGCCCTGATGGTGACGACTCTCCGAACAAGAAATACTATGATCCGCGTGTATGGTTACGTAAAGGCGAAGAGACCTTCGTTAAACGTTTGACCCAGGCATTTGCCGATCTTAACTGTTTGGATGTGAACAGCAAGCTGTAATTTGTCACACCTCCATAAAATAAGCGCCTTTACAATAAGTATCGGCGCTTTTTTGTTGATATTGAGATTAGATTAATATTACTAGGATGAGTAAGAAAGACGAGGGCATATTTGAGCGGTTCGCCAATTGGGCCACTGCCGCTACCGGAAGCTCGGCAGCGTTCATATTAGCTGCCATAGTAGTGGTGGTTTGGGCCGTCACCGGGCCGGTTTTTAAATATTCGGAAACGTGGCAACTGGTGATCAATACCGGCACCACAATCATCACCTTTTTGATGGTATTCCTGATCCAAAAGGCGCAGAATAAGGACTCACGGGCAGTGCATTTGAAGTTGAACGAGCTGATCGCTGCTATGGAAGGCGCCAGCAATCGTATGGTTAATATCGAGGACCTTAGCGAAAAGGAACTTGAGCAGATCCACGAGTTCTATGTGCGGTTATCACACCTGGCCAAAAAAGAGGATAACCTGGGATGCACCCATACCATAGATGCGGCCGAACTGAACCACGAGACCAAGTCCGAACGTTCAAGACATACAACAGACAGGATCAATGAAGCAAGACATAAGCATAAGCAAAATAACTGACCCAGCCGACCTGCAGAAAGCTTTCGCTATACGGTATAAAGTATTTGTGGAAGAACAGGGTTGTCCGCCGGCATTGGAGCAGGAGTTCGATGAAGTGACCACACATTTTTTAGCCTCCGTTGGTGATGTGCCTGCCGGTGCGTCCAGATGGCGCAGAACGGAGCTGGGCTACAAGCTGGAGCGATTTGCCGTATTAAAGGAGTTCAGGGGGGTGGGAGTAGGGCAGGCCCTGGTCAAAGCCGTATTGGCCGATCTGCCAGCAGACGCCAGCTGTATATACCTGAACGCTCAGACCCAGGTGACCGGCCTGTACGCGAAAGTCGGTTTTGAGACCAACGGACCTGAGTTTGAGGAGGCCGGTATCAAGCATTATAAAATGGTGTTGAAGAGGTGAAGGTCGTTCCCGATAGTGCAGTAGGTTATCATTCTCGAGGCGGAGTGACCAAGTGCTACCTTGCATGTGGGATGCTGAAACAAGTTCAGCATGACCGTTGGCTTTAAGTTGCACTTATTACACTCACCATCTGTCATGCCGATGCATATCGGTATCTCTCAGGAAAAGTAAACTCGAGCAGTACCTTGCGAGAGGTGACACATCATATACACGAGCCACAGCAAATAACAATTGTAATAAAACAATAAAGCCGCTTACAAGCGGCTTTATTGTTTTTGAAAGGTACTTCGACCTGGTCATATGTGCTAAAGGTCTGATCAGTCAGTTTTAGGCAGTTTGACCGCTTCGTCAACCTCGGGCAATGCCTCGCGTACATAGCGACGTATGATCAAACGGGTACCACCATTGTAGGTGATATAGCTACCCAGCCAGTTAATAAAGGTGATCACCTTGTTACGGAAACCTAACAACGATATCAAGTGGATGAACATCCAGATGAGCCAGGCGATAAAGCCGTGTAATTTGATCTTACCCAGATCGGCCACCGCCTTGTTACGGCCAATAGTAGCCATCGAACCCAGGTCTTTATATTTAAAGGCCTCTGTTGGCTCATGCTTCACTAAGTGAGCGATATTCTCGGCCAGCTTTTTACCTTGCTGTATGGCCACCTGTGCAACGCCAGGATGACCGTTAGGGGTAGCCTCGGTAATTGACGCACCAACGTCGCCAATGGCAAAGATGTTCTTGGTTCCTACCACGCGGCAGATCTCGTCGGTCTTGATGCGGTTACCACGAACGATGTTGTCTTTAGGTATACCGTTAGGAACCACACCCATTACCCCGGCCGACCATACCACGTTACGGGTACGGATCACACGTCCGTCCTCGAACTTTAGTTCGGTACCGTCGTAGCTTTGTACTTTCACGTTAAGCAACACATCAACGCCCATCTTCAACAAAGCCTCTTTAGCTTTTGCTGATGCCTCATCGCTCATTGGTCCCAGTACCTTTGGCAGGAAGTCTACCAGGTAAACCTTCATATCCTCTTTCTTAAGTTCAGGATAATCTTTAGAAAGTACGTGGTTACGCAGTTCAGCGAATGAGCCGGCAAGTTCCACACCTGTTGGTCCGGCGCCAACCATCACGAAGGTGAGGTAAGGGTCGCGCTCTTCAGGAGTGGTGGCGATTACGGCTTGCTCAAGGTTCTGTAAGAACATGTAACGCAAATTGAGCGCCTCAGGTATGGTCTTCATTGGCATGGCATAGTGCTCTATGTCCTTGTTGCCAAAAAAGTTGGTGGTCGATCCTGTGGCCAGCACCAGGTAATCGTAAGCTATCTCGCCAATGGTGGTCTCGATGTAGTTCTGCTCGGCATTAACGCCGGTAACTTCGGCCACGCGGAAACGCAGGTTCTTTTGGCCTTCAAAGTTTTTACGCAGTGAGAAGGCGATCGATTCGCACTCTAAGCTGCCGGTTGCTACCTGGTATAAAAGGGGAGGAAAAGAGTGATAGTTGTGTTTGTCAAGTAAAAGAACTTCTACCGGTTCTTTCGCCAGCCGGCCGGCCAGCTCAACACCGCCGAAGCCGCCGCCAACGATAACTACCAGTGGAAATTTGCTATTCTGTTTTGCATCCATGCTATGAGATGAAGTGTGTTATTAGTTAACAAAAAAGGCTTCAAATGTTGTTTGAAGCCTTGATTATTTATTGAGAAATAAACTTATGCATTAAGCTTCTTGCCGCCGAAATCGAGCATTACAGGAGTTGCCACGCAGATGGACGAGTATGTACCGAAGCATACACCCACCAACAGGGCGAACGAGAATCCACGGATCACATCGCCACCAAAAATGAACAATACGATCAGCACAAAGATAACAGTTAATGCGGTAATAATGGTACGGCTTAGTGTACTATTTATCGCCTGGTTAACTACTACGGCAGGGTCGTCGGTCTTGGCATGGTGCAGGTTCAGGAACTCGCGGATACGGTCGAACACTACCACGGTATCGTTGATCGAGTAACCGATAACGGTCAGGATCGCAGCGATAAAGGCTTGGTCGATATCCAGTGAGAACGGCAGGATGCCATCGAACAGCGAGAAGAACGACAATACCAGCAACGCATCGTGTGCGGTGGCCACCATAGCTCCCAAGCTGAACTGCCATTTGCGGAAACGGATCAGAATGTAACCCGAGATCACCAGGATCGCGATGATCACTGTCCAGATCGCTGATGATTTGATATCACTTGCAATGGTAGGTCCCACCTTTTGCGAGCTCAATATCTTGTATGATGGTGACACTTTAGATACACCGGCACGTACAGTGGCCTCCACCTTGTTATCGGCAGCGGTGGTGTTATCCTCGATCAGGTAGTTGGTGGTGATACGTACCTGGTTGTCGCCACCGAAAGATTTAACTTCGGAGTTACCAACGCCAAGAGTAGCATCAACAGCATCACGTACGGTCTGTGAGGTAACGTTCTTATCAAAACGTACCACGTAAGTACGGCCACCTTCAAAGTCAACACCGTAGCTAAAGCCTTTGGTGAACATAGAGATGATACCAGCCAGGATGAAGATACCTGAGAAAGCGTAAAATTTGAAACGGTTCTTTACAAAGCCGTAGTTAGCGTTCTTGAACAGGTTAGCGCTCCATGCATTCGAGAACTTGATATCCATGTTCTTGTCCAGCATCCACTCGAAGATCACGCGGGTGATCAGCAATGAACAGAACAATGAAGTAACGATACCGATCATCAAAGTGGTAGCAAAGCCCTGGATAGGACCTGAACCGAAGATGAACAGGATCAAACCGGTCAAAAAGCTACTGATCTGCGAATCGAGGATCGATGACAAGGCGTGCTTGTAACCATCAGCGATAGCGATACGTTTTGATTTGCCTAAGGCCAACTCTTCACGCACACGCTCATAGATCAGTACGTTTGCATCCACCGATATACCTAAGATCAACACGATACCTGCAACACCTGGTAGGGTGAGCACCGCACCTAAGCTGGTCAGTACACCCATCAGGAAAAATACGTTAACGAATACAGCGATATCAGCTACGGTACCTGCGCTGTTGTAATAGAAGATCATGAACACCAGTACCACTACTAGGCCCACACCGCAAGACATCAAACCGTTGTTGATGGCTTCCTGACCTAATGACGGACCTACGATGTCTTCAGACACGATGCGTGCAGGAGCAGGCAAACGACCAGCCTTCAATACGTTGGCTAAGTCTTTGGTCTCATCTTGGGTAAAGTTACCACTGATCGATGAACGGCCACCGGCGATCTCGCCGCTTACACGTGGAGCCGATACTACGTTATCATCTAACACGATGGCGATCGCACGGTTGTCAGCCTCGTCAGCAGGGTTGCCTGCAGCTTCAGCAGTAGCGCGTCTCCAGCTTTTAGCACCGTCAGAATTCATTTCCATCGATACAGCGTAACCACCAGTGTTCTGGTCCAGTTCGCTTACCGCGTTGGTCACTACCTCGCCGCTCAACACCGGGCCGTTATCGGCACCTGAAAGTTTGATGGCGAACAGTTGCAATACTTTGTTTCCATCAAGTGGTTTTGAACCCCACAGTAAACGCATGTTCTTAGGGATCACCGCCTGAACATCAGCTGAGTTCAGGTAGCTGTTCACTTTAGCCGTGTCTTTGATCGCTGCCATACCTACTACCGGGCCAGGGAAAGCCTGACCTTGGTTGTAAGCCGGTTGCAATAACGAGAACAAAGGCATGGTCTCTGCAATGTTGTTCTTGTTCTTTAACGCGTTGGCCGAAGTATCCTTAGCTGAGTTCTGTTTTAGTTTGCTTAACAAGCTGCCGCCTTTTTTTGCAGTATCTGCTTTGGCAACGGCGTTAGCGGTATCAGCTTTGATGGTATCTTTCTTAGTGCCTTTGTTCTTGGCGGCCAATATGCCATTGATATTACTCAATAAAGGCAATACTTCACGGTTCTCGTAAGTAGCGTAGAACTCCAGTTTGGCCGAACCTTGTAACAGTTTACGTACACGATCTTTGTTAGCCTCAGATACACCTGGCAACTCGATCAGGATACGGTTCCCTGCTTGTAATTGGATGTTAGGAGAGGTCACACCAAATTTATCGATACGGTTACGCAGGATGTTGTATGACTGGGTAACGGCAGTGCTTGACTGATCACGAAGGTATTTTTCTACCTGGCTGTTGCTGGCGTCAAATTTAAGGACGCTCTGATTTGACTGAGTAGAGAAGATAGGGGCAAGCTTACCGTTAGGGCTAAGCTTTTTGTACTCACGCATGAAGATGTCGATGTAATCTTCAGGGCTGGTCTTGGCGGCAACATCAGCGTTGTGCAAAGCCTGGTTGAAGGTCACATCTTTGTTATCGTTAGCTAACGAGCGGATCAGCTCGCTTAACGATATCTGCATGGTAACGTTCATACCACCTTTAAGATCCAGACCTAAGGCAAGTTCTCTTTCTTTACAATACTGATAATTGTGCTTGAACAGCGGGTACACCGGCTGTGTTGAAACAGAATCTAAATACGCTTTCTCTTTGTTAGGATCGCCTTTTGCGTAAGCCTTGGCATCAGCCTCGACTCCCCTGGTCACCCAGGTGAATGATAGCTGGTATAAGCAGACAAGCGCCAACAATACGGCAAAAAATTTAATAACCCCTTTACCTTGCATGGTGTGATCTATGTGTAAAAATTAATTTATAAGCTTTTTAAAATAAGGAGGCAAATCTAATAAAATTTCGTAAGCCTAACAGTTTAAATAAAACAAAATAAACTCGTTAGATGTTAGCGTCGCTCGAGTGTGATGAACGAGTATGGGATGGGGTTCCGGTCGTCAGCTTCGTGGTCCTCACGGGCGGTTTCCGACCACTCTGACCGGTCTATCTGCGGGAAGAACGTATCGGCTTCGAACGCTCGGTGTACAATGGTCAGGTATATCTTATGGGTGAGGGGCAGGGCCTGCTCATAGATCTGTGCACCACCTCCAATGAATACCTCATCCTCGCCTTTACAAAGTTCGATCGCATCGGTAAGTGAGCTAACCACTTCGCAGCCCGGTATCTCGATCCGCTGGCGGGTGATGACGATATTGCGGCGTTTAGGTAACGGCCTGCCTATGGAATCAAAGGTCTTTCGGCCCATGACGATGCTGCGGCCGCTGGTCACTTCTTTAAAGTGTTTAAGATCATTAGGCAGATGCCATAACAATTTATTCTCCTTGCCTATGGCATTATTGGAGGCTATGGCTACTACGATGCTGATCGTCATTTGGTTAGTATCTCATTATATAACGGTCCACTGTTCTGCTTCCTCATCACAAGAAAGTAAACAGTGGACCGTTGAAATTTGCCATTATTCGAACCAAGCCATCACGCTCTCTTTTGTAGGGATGGGCAGGTCAAGTTTCAATTTTTTGCGCATGCCGCCCAGGTCATTGAATACCTTGTTGGGGTTGGCCGCTTTCAGTTCTTCTACGGTATTGAATCCCATTTTATTGATCACCGGCACCCACTCGGCAGGTATGCCAATGTTCACAAAATCATCAATGGTCACCACTTTAGCTTTCTTCTCAGGGCGCATTTGCGGGAAGAACAATACTTCCTGAATGGTGTTCTGGTTGGTCATTAGCATCACTAAACGGTCGATACCTACCCCCAAACCTGAGGTTGGTGGCATACCGTATTCCAAGGCGCGTAAAAAGTCCTCGTCCATGGCCATAGCTTCTTCATCACCACGACCAGCCAATAAGAGCTGCTCCTCAAAGCGTTCGCGCTGATCAAGCGGGTCGTTCAGTTCGCTGTAAGCGTTGGCGATCTCCTTACCGTTCACAAATAACTCAAAACGTTCTACCAGGCCATCTTTGCTGCGATGCTTTTTTGCAAGCGGCGTCATCTCGATAGGGTAGTCGGTAATGTAAGTAGGCTGTATCAGGTTGGCCTCCACTTTGGCGCCAAATATCTCGTCGATCAATTTGCCCTTGCCCATAGTGCTATCCACTTCAATGGCCAGGTCGCGGCAGGTTTGACGCAATTGCGCTTCATCCATCTGCGATACGTCGATGTTCGTATACTTAAATATCGACTCGTACATCGACAGCTTTTCGTACGGACCGGCAAAGTTGATCTCATTGTCGCCAACCTTCACTATCGGGCTACCTTTCACCGCGCGGGCAACGCGCTCCAGGCATTCCTCTACCATGGCCATCATCCAAATGTAGTCCTTGTAGGCCACATAGATCTCCATAGCGGTATATTCAGGGTTGTGGGTACGGTCCATGCCCTCGTTACGGAACATCTTACCGAACTCGTACACGCCGTCAAAACCAGCCACGATCAAGCGTTTCAGGTACAGTTCGTTAGCTATACGCAGAAACAACGGCATGTCTAACGTATTGTGATGCGTATTGAACGGACGTGCCGCAGCACCGCCATGTATAGCCTGAAGGATCGGGGTCTCAACCTCCATCCAGCCTTGCTCATTAAAGTAGTCACGCATAGTGCTGATCACTTTTGAGCGGTTGATGAATATCTGTTTGTATTCGGGGTTTACAGTAAGATCCACATAACGCTGACGGTAACGCAGTTCAAGGTCGGTAAAACCATCATAGATGTTGCCATCATCATCGCGCTTTACCACTGGTAGCGGCTTCAATGATTTAGCCAGGATGGTCATCTCGGTAACGTGCACCGATATCTCGCCGGTCTGTGTGGTGAACACATAGCCTTTAACACCTATATAGTCGCCAATGTCCAGCAGTTTTTTAAATATGGTGTTGTACAGCGTTTTGTCATCGCCGGGGCAGATCTCATCACGTTTGATGTACACCTGTATACGGCCTGTGGTATCCTGTAACTCGGCAAAGCTGGCATTACCCATAATGCGGCGGGTCATGATACGGCCGGCAACAGTTACCTCTTTATACTTATCGGGTGAGCTATTGAAATTGTCCAAAATATCCTTCGCCCATGCGTTCACGGGGTAGGCCTCAGCGGGATAAGGGTCGATGCCCAACGCCCGCAGTTGTTGTAACGACTCACGTCGAATGATCTCTTGCTCTGATAAAGCGGCGATACTCATAACTAAAAACGATGTATTTTGAGGCGCAAAGATAGGTTTTTAAATTTATAGATGACAGATGGAGCTTTGCGCCTGATAAAGACCAAAAAGTGTTCGTTTTAAAAAGAAAAGGCCATGCAGATCATGCATGGCCTTTCGCATAGTTATCGCGTATTACAGTTTATCAATAATAGGCGTTCTTTTGGATCTTGGCGGTCAGTTTGGTGCCATCCGTTGCACCGTTAACTCCTTGTAACCACACGGTGTAAACTGAGCCGCTGTTCAGGTTGGCTCCGGTCAGGGTGGTTAAAACGGTGGTGGTACCGGCCTGGCGTATCTCCAGATTGTAAGATGTACCTCCAGCTACCGTCTTAAAAGGTGATGCTTGCTTGTACGCGCGGTTAGTGGCTATTACGGCACCGCCGGTAACGGCAAGATCGACCGCTGGAGCATTGGCACTTACGTTCACCAGGCGTATAGTAGCGCTATTGGCGGCAGGCTGCACAATGGTATCGCGCACGATCACCAGATCAGGCGCAGTGGACGTGTTGGCCAGATATGCTGTGTAGAACTTATTGGCCTGAAGGGTAAGGGTATCTGACTTTAAGGTCTGGATGCCGCCCTCGGTAGTGAACTTAAAGGTGCGTTTGCCAGTGTAGGCTCGCACGTAATCCTGGCCGTTACCATAAGGGATACTGTAAACGCTGGCCCTGTTCTGGTCAAGATAAAAGTCAACAGAGCTAGAACCTGGCGAAGCATTGATCACTGATACTAAAGCGGCCGGGGTTTGAGGAACATTATCATCGCTTCGGTCTTTAAGGCACGAAGTGAAAGCCATTGCGGCAACTAACATCACGCCCATGACCTTGGCTTTCCCACTCATTAGTTGTGTACTGTTTTTCATTTTTTTAAGATCTAAATAGTAAGTCAATATTCACCGTTACGTATAAATTAAACCGAACGCTACTGTAGGTTAATTTTTTGAGTCACATTTACCAACAACTCGTGGTTGTTCGCCGATCGCTACGCTGGAAAAGGTTCAATACTGACCGCAAGCAGAGTTAAGGCCTAACTATAACGCATTAGTGTTTAGTATTTTAACGTCTAAATGAGCGATCTGATATGTAGATGGTCAAGAGAAGTTGACTGTGTTCTGATAAATGATGAGGGGGATCGGAACGAAACAATGAATTTTGGCAGGCACAAAACTGAGTTCTATTCAGAGTAGATATAGAGGAGGGGAAGGGTTAGATGAATAAGCAGCAGGGTTAGCGCTTGGGACAGCTTCCGCAGCGTTTGCCTTTTTTGTATTTTTTACAGCACTTCTTTTTAACACACTCGAACTCAAAGCTGAATTCTTTAAGTGGTGACAGTTGTTCGTCGGTAAAGCCGGCAAGTTTTAATAGTTCTTTATCCATTGCACTTATCGTTCACAAATATAGTTTATAATTATTCTAAATAAAATTACTGTTGAAATTTTTTAGTTTTAACGCATCATCATTTTGCCTATGAACAGATCTTTTTACCTCATTAGCGGCCTGCTTACCTGGGCGGCTACCTGCTGCGCCCAAACGATAGATATAAAGCCGAATGACACACGGCTCCACTACAACGGCCGTGTAGACGTTAAAGCCGACAGTACGATGCTATCATGGAGTGGTAACGGTTTTGACATCAGCTTTGAAGGCTCCGAGCTTAAGGCTATGTTAAAGGATGAGACCGGTAGCAATACCTATAATGTAGTGATCGATGGTGCGATCAGCAACAAACTGCTGATCGGGCAATACAAAAGCTGGTATACGCTGGCCGAAGGACTTCCAGTAGGAAAGCATACCCTGCAACTATTTAAACTTACGGAATGGGGGATGGGTAGAAGCTGGTTTTACGGCCTTTCCACGGGTGCTCAGACGAGGGTACTTGCAGCGCCCGCTCCTCGTAAACATAAGGTAGAGTTCTACGGTAATTCCATCACCTGCGGATATGCCATTTTGGATACCGCTGGTAAGGACCGTGGTACTGCACAATTTGAAGATAACTGGCAAAGCTATGCTGCGATCACCGCAAGGCATTTCAATGCAGACTATTCATGTATAGCCCGAAGTGGGATAGGCGTGTTGATCAGCTGGTTCCCGCTGATCATGCCAGAGATGTATGACCGACTTGATGCTACCGACCCCAATAGCCATTGGGATTTTAAAAAGTATACGCCCGACCTTGTGGTGATCAACCTGTTCCAAAATGATTCATGGCTGGTAAAGCAGCCGGAGAATCCACAGTTCAAAGCCCGTTTTGGCACCCAGGCGCCCACTGCCGAAAAGATCATTGAGGCCTATGAGGTATTTGTAAAGAACATCAGAAAGCAATATCCAAAGGCACACATCATTTGTGCTCTGGGCAGCATGGATGCCACACGACCAGGCTCGGTTTGGCCGGGTTATGTTGAGAAAGCCGTTGCCCGTTCAAAAGACCCTAACATCAGCACTTTGATGTTCCCTTACAAGAACACACCGGGTCACCCAAGTGCATCAGAACAAATAGCAATGGCCGAGCAGCTTATCGCTCACGTTGCTAAAAAGATGAAGTGGTAGGGATAGGAAGTGTTCGTATAGAGTGAACAGTAGCTGTATATAAAGAGAAAGCGCCCTCAACAAGGGCGCTTTCTCTTTATTGTTCTTTTTGATCTTCGGGACTGTTGCTCCCGTAATCGGGTGTCCCTTTGTCGTCTTCGGGGCTATAAGGTGCGGTACCTTGTTCCTCGCCGTTCTTCGACTCATTTGACGGTCGTTGTTCCTGGCCAGTGGTGTCTTGCTGTGATGGCTCACCTTCAACGCCGCCTACTTTTTGCTGCTCCGGTGCTTCGCGGTAGCCTGCAACTTCTTCTTTATTCTCGTTCATCACTTTTCGCTCTATAGTTAAACTTATTCTCCCTGTTTATTTGAGGTGTCGCCTTGGTCACGGTAGTGCGGGGTGCCGGTGTAGTATGAGGTGTTCGAATCGTTCACGTCATCTTTTTGATCGCCTTTTTGTTGGGCGCCATCCGCATCGGCAGTACCTTCCTGATATTTACGGGTGCCATTGTCATCCGCCACTATGTGTTCCTGCTCTTCGCCTTTACCCATGTTAGCGTCAGCTTCGCCTTCCTGGTCCTTAGGTTTAAAGTTATGGAACTCGGGATGTTCTTCAGCCGGTTCGGTACGTTTGAAATAGTCGTTGGTGTAGCCAGCGCTTCGTGACGGATTGGCCTCATCATCACCTGAGCGGGTCAGGTTGTTATCGCCAAAGCTCTCGCCACCCATTCCATGGCTCTCATAGCCTGGCTGGTCTGGATTGGCATCGTTTCCACCCAGGAAGGTTCTTTTCAGGTCCTTTTCCTCAAGGTTCTTCTCATCCTTCACTTCGTAGCCACCCGGACGGCCGCTATCTTCGTTATCAGGAGCATCATTATATGGTGTCATACTTGTTTAGTTTTATAACTGAACAAGGTTTGAGCAAAAGATTTGTTTTAAAAGAAAAGACTCTGTGGTCGACCTGAAAGGTTCAAGAAAGATGTGTGACCCATCAGCTGCTTAGCTGGTCTTACGTAAGTTGAGTGCCAGGTGCCCTTCTGCTTACAGAAGCCGGGTCGATGGTCATAACTCAACTTTGCTCAGGGCAAGATTCATATCGGCGATCAGGTCATCGATGTGTTCCAGTCCTACGGATATTCTCACCAGATTTTGCGGGGTTTTGGTATCCGGCCCTTCCACCGCTGCACGACGTTCGATCAGGCTTTCTACTCCGCCTAAACTAGTGGCGCTGGTAAACAAGTTGGTCTCATTAACAACGGTCTCTGCACCTTCAACACCACCTTTGATCAGCACCGACATCATCCCGCCAAAGCTTAGCATCTGTTGTTGAGCCAATTCATGTTGCGGATGTGATGGGAGGCCGGGATATAATACACGCTCTACCTTTGGATGCTGCTCCAGGAACTCGGCCAATAACTGTGCGTTATGTACGTGACCACGCATACGGTAAGGCAATGTTTTGATACTGCGGGTGAGCCAGTAACAATCGGCAGGGGAAGGTATAGCGCCGCCCATTTGTTGTACCTGCTGTATCTTCTCCCAAAATTCGTCCTTTTGAGCGGTGATCAAGGCGCCACCGGTAAGATCACTGTGTCCGCCTAAATATTTGGTGGTACTATGCATCACCAGGTCGGCACCTAATTCCAACGGTCGCTGCCCTAACGGACTGGCAAAGGTATTGTCGCAGACTACCTTTATATGGTTGGCTTTAGCGATGGCCGCTATCTTTTTGATATCAGTTAGTTTTAACAAAGGATTAGAAGGGGTCTCGAGCCATATCAATGCCGTATGCGCATTGATATGCGCCGTAAGTTCCACTTCGTTATTTACGTCAATAAAGTCGAACTTATGTATGCCAGCGAACATCAGTTTCAACTGATTACGTAAACCATGATACATGTCATCAGGCGCAATGATATGCGAACCTGGCGCAAGGCTTTGAAAGACAGCCATGCCTGCCGCATTGCCTGATGAAAATGCCGCTGCGTCCGCTCCACCTTCAAGTACGGCCAGCACCTTCTCCAATGCCGAACGATTAGGATTAGAGGCTCTACCATATATATAACCCTTGCTATACCCACCGTCAGTGTCACGCTCAAAAGTGGTAGCCATGACGATGGGAGCTATCACTGCGGAGGTAGATCCATCGGTTTTGGTAGCGGCGTGTATGGCAAGGGTCTCGATCTTCATTGAGTTGTTAATTATTGTTTGCATCGCAAATGTAGATGATTACCGCAATGTTCAAGGTCGATTGTTTGCTGATCGTTAAAAAAAGTCACATTGCGTAATGAACTTCGCATTGGCATAGTGTACAGGCCTGCAGATAGGTGATGCTGATCGGATACAGATCGTAGCACGTCTTGAACGCTTTTGTAGTAAAACCGCTACGATCTGTCAATACTTCAAGCTTTGGCAAGGGTATCATCTAAAGCCGTTTTCGGAGCTGTTGGATACCGTTATTTCCTTACGCTATGCAGGTTAAAAAAGCCATTGTAAATCAATTATATGATAGGCTATCGCAACTTGCTTGCATAGGTCGTTAACATAGGCTTAACAGGGCTTGTGAACTGTGCTCAGCTGTGCCAATGGCAAACTATTTGGGAATAGGGTCGTGTACATTTTTGTACGCAACTTAAGATCACAAGTATTCTAAACAAGAAAAGATCATGAAAAAATTAACCAAAGTTATAGCAGCTGCTTCATTTGCCGCTGCAACGTTCTTCACTGCAAATGTTGCTAACGCTCAAACTACCCCAGCTAAAGCATGGCGCTTAGGCATCGGTGTAGAAGGTATGGCTCCGACCGGTAATTTGCACAACATCTCTAATTTCGGTTTGGGCGGTACCGCACGTATCCAGTACGGTATCAACAATAATGTTGCCTTGACCCTTACATCAGGTTACTACAACTTTTTTGGTAAAGAAAATACCACTACCATCACCAACGGTACCTCAGTGACACGTATCACTAACAAAGCGGTGGATTTTGGTGTGGTACCGGTTAAAGCAGGTATAAAAGCGTTCATCGCCGATGGTTTCTACATCGCTGGTGAAGTTGGTGCCGGATTTGAGACCAAAGATGCTTACCGTGGCCTAACTGGTGATTACAATAAAAAAGCTACCAAGCTGATCTTAGCTCCAGGCTTAGGTTATTCATGGAGCAATGTTGACCTGGGCGTACGTTACGAGAACTTCTCAGGTAACAACAATAACTACGGCATGGTCGCTGCCCGCTTGGCTTACGGCTTCGCATTATAATATATGATACATATATGATATGTATATCAGAAGAGGGATACCCGAAAGCGTATCCCTCTTTTTTTGATATGTTTTTTCTTTATAATTAAGTAACGCGCTGTCATTATTACATTAATATCGCCAATTGCTGCCCATAAATTACCAAAAATTCAATCAAGGTATTTTTATTTGGTAATTTCATCAACAAAAACAAATTATTTATGTAAATGTTAAAGACAAAACATTATATTCGTGAACAAATAATCTGTCACACACATTACGGCTATGAAAAACATTTTACGCGTCCTTATATTACTTACGACGGTTTTTAGCGTAAGCACAGTAAAAGCGCAATTGTTAGGTAATAACGAGCGTTACAGTCAGTACGTAAGCCACGTCAACGTTGGGGTGGAAGGCTTCTTCAATATCAACCCGGGAGGCAAGACCTATAAACCTGGTTTTGGTGTAAGTGCCAAATACCAATATGACGTTACGCAAAACTTAGGTATCACCTTCGCCACCGGGTATAGTGTGATCAACTCTAATAAGTCAGTAGTTTATGGAACAGACCCAAACTACCCGGGCGATCTGAAGATCATTCCAGCTAAATTGGGTGCTAAGGCATACTTTTTACCTGAGTTCTACTTTGGCGGCGAGGTAGGTGTTGGTTATGTAAAACCTTTTATCGACCCTAAAAGCCAGTCACACTTCAGCAAGATCATTGCGCCATCTGTAGGTTATGAGACTAACAAATTGGATCTATCGTTCCGTTACGAGAACATTAATCACCAAAATGCTTACGTAAGCTTTGTGGTCTTACGTGCAGCTTACTTATTCAACTTCTAATTCAGTAAGTCAAAAGATATAAAGGCCGAGTGGGATGACCGCTCGGCCTTTTTTGTTGTGGGTTGGTCACCGATCTGCATCGGTATAGCTTCATTGGAAAGACAACTTACCAAGCAAGTGTGTTGATCCACAAACCTTTATATTATTCCATTATGCAAAAAAGGCTGGATGCATTAAGCATCCAGCCTTTTACCTTGATATAAGTATTGATACTATTTCAGCTGTTCTAAAGCTCTTTTGATACGCTTTACAGCTTCTACCAACTTGTCCTCGGCCGCTGCGTATGATAAGCGGATATATTCAGGAGCACCAAATGAATCGCCGCCAACAACGGCTACGTGGGCTTCTTCCAATAAATAGATACTTAGCTCGTCGGCATCGTTGATGGTTTTGCCATTAAATGCCTTGCCGAAATAAGAGGTCACATCAGGGAAGAAGTAGAACGCGCCTTCAGGCAAATTCACCTTCAATCCATCGATCTCTGTCAATAAACTGTGCACCAGGTCACGACGCTTTTTGAATGCCTCACGCATCTCCAACACAGCAGCTAAGCCACCGTTGTAAGCAGCAGTACCCGCACGTTGAGTGATCGAGCAAGTACCTGAAGTGATCTGTCCCTGCATTTTATCAAATGCCGAAGCCAGTTCTTTGGTCGATGCGGTGTAGCCAATGCGCCAGCCGGTCATGGCGTAAGCTTTTGAAAAACCGTTGATGATCACCACACGGTCTTTTATACTATCAAATTGAGCAATAGTCTCATGTTTATCAACGTAGTTCAGATGTTCATATATCTCATCAGAAAGGATATACACATGTGGATGACGCTCAAATACCTTGGCCAAAGCTTCTAACTCGCTCTTGCTATATAAACTTCCAGTAGGGTTAGACGGCGATGAGAACATGAACAACTTGCTCTTAGGAGTGATCGCTGCCTCTAATTGTTCAGGCGTGATCTTAAAATTCTGTTCAACAGTGGTTTTGATGAAGACACTTTTACCTTCTGCCAGCTTAACCACCTCTGAGTAAGATACCCAGTAAGGGGTGGGGATGATCACTTCTTCACCAGGGTTCACCAAACATAGCACTGCATTAGCGATGGCTTGCTTAGCACCGGTAGAAACCACGATGTCGGTAACATCATAGTCCAGGTCATTCTCATCCTTTAATTTTTTTACGATCGCTTTTCGCAGTTCCGGATAACCGGCTACCGGGGTATAGTAGGTAAAGTTATCGTCCATCGCCTGTTTAGCAGCGTCCTTGATGTATTCAGGGGTGTGAAAATCAGGTTCGCCAAAACTAAGGCTGATAACATCAACTCCTTTTGCCGCCAATTCGCGACCCAGTTTAGCCATTTTAATGGTCTGTGATTCAGACAGGTTATTGATCCTGTCACTTAGTGCGCTCATAATAGAATCGTATATGTTGAAGGGCAAATATATAAAATTACCTTTCGGGTAATTGAAGTGGTTATTATTAAATTTGCAGCCAATTCTTCTGTTTTGCTTCAAAAAAGGAACATTATCATTGTAGCGCTCGCTGTAAGCATCGTGTTGATGCTGGCCAAGTTCAGCGCCTACTTTATCACCGCATCTAACTTTGTACTTGCCGATGCCGCCGAAAGCATCGTGAATGTGGTGGCCAGTTCCTTCGCCTTCTTTAGTATTTACATCGCCTCCCGGCCGAGGGACGAGAACCACCCTTACGGTCATGGTAAGATCGAGTTCTTTTCGGTGTTTTTAGAGGGTGCGCTGATCTCGGTCGCTGGTGTAGGTATCTTGTTCAAATCGGTATATGGGCTATTTCATCCGCAGGTATTGCATGATCTGCTTATCGGCGCGATCATTATAGGCGTTACCGGTGCGATCAATGGTGGGCTGGGTTATTACATGATAGTAAAAGGCAAGCAACTCAACTCGATCACGTTGGAGGCCGATGGTCGTCATTTGATCACCGATATGGTGACCAGCGGCGGTTTAGTAGTAGGCTTGCTACTGATACATGTTACCGGTCTGCATTGGTTAGATGGTGCGTTGTCCATTGCGGTGGGCGCCTACATTTGTTATACGGGTTACGCACTCATCCGTCGATCCGTGGCCGGCTTAATGGACGAGACCGACTTTGTGATCGTAGAAAATGTGATCAAGGTGTTGAATGCTGAACGCAAGCCTGAATGGATCGACATACATAATTTGAGGGCCCAAAAGTATGGTCACGAACTGCATATCGATTGCCATCTTACGCTACCCAATTATTTTGATCTGAACCGCGTGCATTTGGAGGTATCGTTGGTAGACAAGATGATCAATGAGAAGGCAGGTGTACCGACTGAACTCTTCATTCATACCGATCCCTGCGTACCGGAGTGTTGTCATTATTGTAGCATGCCCAACTGCCCGATCCGGTCAGAAGCTAAGCGAATCGATATTGAATGGAACATGGATAATATTATCCGCAATAAAAAGCACTACGAGAACTGATGTATTTCAATGTACGTGTATATGGGCTGCTCGTTAACGATAACGATGAGATCCTGCTCACCGATGAGCAGGAGCAGGGCTATCGCTTCACCAAATTTCCGGGTGGCGGTTTGGAGTATGGTGAGGGGCTGACCGATGCGCTTAAGCGCGAATTTATAGAGGAATGCGCTACAGAAGTAGAGATCATTGAACACTTTTACACCACAGATTTTTTTGTCAAGTCGGCTTTCAACGATTCGCAGATCATCAGTGTATATTATAAGGTAAGGGCGGCAGGGACGGTGAACTTTACCTGCAAGACCAAGGCTTTCGATTTTGACGGAACTTCCGGCTCGTTGCAGGCTTTCCGCTGGCGATCGCTTGCAGAGTTGCATCCAAAGGATGTGACCTTCCCGATCGATCAACATGTGGTTGAACTATTGAAAAACAAAAAATGAACTTAAGCGAACGCGACAGTGCGGTGATCTGGCATCCCTACACGCAAATGCAAACAGCAATGCCACCTATAGGCATCGTTCGTGGCGAGGGTGCCTGCATATATGATGAGGATGGTAAGTGCTATATCGACGCCGTATCCTCATGGTGGGTCAATATACATGGCCACGCCCATCCTTATATAGCTGAAAAGGTCGCCAAGCAGTTAAAGGTGCTCGAGCATGTGATCTTTGCAGGGTTCACCCATCAGCCGGCTGTTGAACTGGCGGAGCGTTTGTTATCGATACTGCCTTTAGATCAAAAAAAGGTGTTCTATAGCGATAATGGTTCAACGGCCATAGAGGTCGCTATTAAAATGTGTTTACAGTACTGGCATAACAAGGGAGAGCAGCGTACCAAGATGCTCGCCTTTAATGATGCTTACCATGGCGACACCTTCGGGGCCATGGCAGTAAGTGGACGCAGCGCTTTCACCAGTGCCTTTGATAAGCTACTATTCGGTGTCGAGTTCATTGACCTACCCAATGCTGATAACATCGATCAGCTTAAAGCCCATATCTCTGGGCTCAAGACCGAACTGGCTTGCTTTATCTTCGAACCATTGGTACAGGGTTCGGGCGGAATGATCATGTATGAGGCCGAGTACCTGGATCAGTTGATCGCTCATTGTAAGCAGGAAGGGATATTCACCATCGACGATGAGGTATTTACCGGATTTGGCCGCACCGGTAAACGGTTCGCTTGTGATCACCTGAAGCATCAGCCCGACATCATGTGTTTCTCCAAAGGCCTCACAGGCGGCACTATGGCACTTGGGGTTACGACCTGCACTTTGCAAATCTATGATGCCTTTTTGTCTGACGACCGTTTAAAAACACTTTTTCACGGGCACTCCTTCACCGCTAACCCGGTGGCTTGTGCTGCCGCGCTGGCCAGTATGGACCTTTTTGTTGACCCTTCAACGCAACAAAATATCGATCGCATAGCTGCGGAACATGCTGCCTTTGCGGAGCAGATACGCGGTCATCGCCGTATACGCGCCATCAGGCAAACAGGTACTATTTTGGCCATGGAGTGGGAGACCGGTAATGATACTTCTTACTTCAGCAGCCTGCGTGATACCTTGTACCGCTACTTTTTAGAGGCCGGTATCGTGCTGCGCCCTTTGGGTAACGTGCTATACATTTTACCTCCGTATTGCATAACCACCGATCAGCTACGCTATATTTACCGCACGATCGGGCAAGCGCTCGATACCTTATAATTTGTACTTAAATGGAGCTCAAGAACGTTTTTTCGACCATAGTTAATAATGACCTTTTGCACGCCCGTTGGCTGAACACACTCTCGCTAATGGAGAACACAGGCGCCCGCAAGATCTCGGCCAGTGAGGATACCACCACCGTTACCTATATCATATTAAAACATGCGGCCGAAGAACATCGTCACGCGTTCTACCTGAAAAAACAGATCGAAAAGATAGAAGGCGTGTCGTTGCCCACTTATGCTCCCGAATACCTTTTAGCTGCAAGCCATAGCAAACGTTATTTGAATCAACTCGATATCGATGTTTGCCGTTATCTGAAAGATAAATTGGCGCTTACCGGTAATGAACTACGTTTTGCTGCCTACCTTTTGGTCACCTATGCTATTGAAGTACGTGCCGATGAGTTGTACCCGGTCTATCAGGAAGTACTGACCGAGGCCGGCAGCAAGGTGAACGTAAAATCGATCATACTGGAAGAGGAAGGCCACTTGGAAGAGATGATCAACCAGTTGCAAGGTTTCTCTTCTGATTGGCAGGTCCATGCTGATAAAGCCGTTGCTATCGAGACACATCTGTTCGAACGTTGGGTAGAGGCTGTTGATCACGAGATCAGCAAGTAAGCCTGAGGATATGCCATCTGGTGAAGGCATAATATAAGCTACGCCACCCGTGCTTCTGCTTGCGGATCCCTGCCGTCACCGACTTCCTCACTAATTTGTTATCTTTGCACGCTATGGGCGTACCTTTCGACGATTTTAAATTCAACCGGCAGATCCTTAATGCCATTGCCGATGCCGGCTATACAGAGGCTACGCCTATACAGCAAAAAGCCATCCCGCCCATATTGAACGGCCAGGATGTGATGGGCATCGCACAGACAGGTACCGGCAAAACGGCCGCGTATGTATTGCCCATACTCATGAAGCTCAAGTATGCTCAGGGTAATGATGCAAGGGCGTTAGTGCTGGCACCCACACGCGAGCTGGCCATGCAGATCGAGGAGAACATTCGCAAATTCGCGGTGAATACCGACCTGCGCACCGTTCTGCTTTATGGCGGCTTGGGCCCTAAAACTCAGATCGAATCGATAAAGAAAGGTGTCGATATCATTGTGGCTACACCGGGCCGATACCTCGATATATACTTGGGTGGGCACATCCATACCAAACCGTTGCAGATATTGGTATTGGACGAGGCCGATAAGATGATGGATATGGGCTTTATGCCGCAGATCAACCGTATACTGGAGGTTGTGCCGCGCAAAAGACAGAACCTGCTTTTCTCGGCCACCATGTCAGACAAGGTGCACGTGCTTTCCGGCAACTTCCTCGAGTTCCCGACAGTGATCGAGGTTACCCCTCAGGCCACACCCGCACAAACCATCAACCAGTCATTATACTTTGTACCTAACATCAAGACCAAGATCAATTTGCTGAAAAAGATCCTGGACCGTGATGAGGAGGTTAAAAAATTGATCGTGTTCTGTAAAACGCGTACCGCTGCCGAGGATGTTTACAAGTTCCTGGTGCGTAAGTACGATGAGGACCAGGTAAAGGTGTTGCATGCCAATAAAGGACAAAATACCCGTATCAACTCGATCAACTCGTTCAAGAATGATGAGGTGAAGATATTAGTAGCCACGGATGTTGCCTCACGAGGCATTGATGTGACCGATGTAAGCCACGTGATCAATTTTGACGTGCCGATCGTGATCGAAGATTATGTACACCGCATAGGTCGTACCGGCAGAGCTTACCAGCATGGGGAAGCGATCACCTTTTGCAACCCGGCCGAAGAATATTACCTGCAACAGATCGAGAAACTCATTCGCCAGCAGGTATCTATACTGCCTATTCCTGAGGACGTATTTATAGAAGAAACACCTTACGAAGAGCGCCAGGAGCAGGCTCGTGAGATCGATATGCAAAAGCGCCGGGATGATCCTGACTTTAAAGGAGCGTTCCATGAAAAAAAGGAGCGGGTAGAGAAAAAGAAACCATTGGGACGTAAACAAACGCTTGCGTTGAAACATGGAAAACCCAAGACCACCCGAGGTAAATCTTTCAAAAAAAGAGGATAATGAAGCTTCGTTTAACACCGCTTAATTTTGCCACGGCATTCTTTATAGTACTGGCCGCTATCACCTGGATCTTTAAGCCAGTGGCGGTCACCGGTCAGCAGTACCAGGCACTTACTGGTACCATAGCGCTGATCTTCTTGTTGTTCGGGATCATGTCATGGTTCCTGGACATGATCTTCCGTAATTTTTTTCAGCATACGCCAACGCTTTGGAAGGTGGAACTGAGCTTTATAGCGCTCACCACTGTTATATATTTACTTGTACGTTAATCAACCCTGTTGCTTCTATATCATCATGAAAAAAGCTGAGATCAAACTCATTGTGGACCTCGACGATAACAATGTCCCTCAAAATATAACCTGGGAATCTACCGATTCAAAGACCCAGGAGGCCCTGCCAGTAAAAGCCTTTATGCTTTCGTTGTGGGATCACAACTACAAGAATACCTTGAAGATCGATCTTTGGACCAAGGATATGCCGGTAGAGGAGATGAAAAAGTTCTTTTTTGAGACCCTGCAAACCATGGGCGACAGCTTTTTACGCGCCACCGGCGAGACCAACATTGTTGAGGATCTGCGCGATTACTGTGCTCACTTTGCCGAAAAAATGGAGATCACTAAGTAGTTCTTAGTCATTAAGTGACCGTTATTGGGTTAATGTTAAGTGAGGCCGATATGATAAAACGATGGCCACACCAGTAACACAATGACCAAATATTTTATAACCACACCCAATGCCCCCTAAAGCCTTTATCTCCTTTGTTGGTTTCGTGCTGCTTATGGCCGCTACCTGGTGCCCCTTGTTACGTCCGTTAGGATTGTTCAATTGGGATCTGTATGATCTGAACAAGCCTTATGGTATGGTCGTGTTGTTGGTATCGGTGGTAGGCATAGCCTGTACGGTGCTTAAGCAATACAAGCCTGCACGAGTGACTGCCTGGTCGGCTTTAATATTGGTGGTCTTAGTATATGTAGCTGCCCAACTGAAGGTTCATAATGCCTTTAGTTTTATACCGTTCAAGGGCTTGGCCGCAGCACTCACCCGTAGCATCAAATTCAAATGGGGTTGGTATCTTTTATTTGTAGGTCCGCTGCTGAGTGTGATCGCCAACCCACGGTCAAGAAACTTTTACAAACCTGAAGACCCCCTTCCTGAACAAACGCTCTGATCATCCGTTCATAGCGCGTGGCTATAACCTTGTCGCTCCACTACTCAACTTACGTTAACCACTCATGTGAGCTATGATGAGTATGCTGCAACGACAAGCAAAGTTGTATTCACACGGTTTTTTATTGGTCACATTTTATTATTAGCTTTGGTTCGTTGGCTTGATCTGATCGGCCGACACATACACTTTACCTAACAGAATGCTAAACTTCAATTTCCGTACGCAGGTACTGATCGGCTTTGCCATATCCGTGCTTCTCGTATTTGTAGTGGGGATCTTTTCCTATCGCAGTATCGATCAACTGCAAAACAATCAAATGGAGGTGGAACACAGCCAGGAGATCATCAGTACCTCGCACAACATTTTGCAGGCACTGGTAGATGCCGAGACCGGCATGCGCGGTTACGTGGCCACCAATAAAGACAAATTCCTTGATCCGTATTATGCAGCTCTGCCTCGCATCACGCAGAACCTTAATTCGCTACAAATGCTCACCAAAGATGATGCGGATCAGCAGCAAAACGTTATCCGTCTTGGCGCTTTAAATGCCAATGTACTGGCCTTAATGCGGAACAACGTGGATAAGCGCGATGAGTTGGGGCTTGAATACATGGTATCTCACGACATGTTGTTGAACGGAAAGGCTATGATGGACGAGATACGGGCTATCGTGACCAAGATCAACGATATCGAGAACACCTCCGTGCAGTTAGGTAAGGAAAGGACCCGTTACGCGGCCGACCGTACCGTATGGACCATTGGCATTGGTTCGGCAATATTCCTGATCATTATCATTGTACTATTCTTCTACATACAAAAGACCTTTGACCAGCAACGGAAAGCCGAAGCCGAGATCAAGGAGACCAATGCGGAGTTGGAAGTAGTACTGGCCGAGAACGAAAGCCGCAACTGGCTGCTCACCGGTATCACCTTGCTGAGCGAGAAGATGCAGGGCCAGCTTGATGAAAAAGAGCTTTCTGAAAAAGTACTATCGGAGGTATGTAAGTATGCCGATGCAGTGAGTGGTACCCTGTACCTTTATAATGAGAACGAGGACGTGCTGGACCTTTTTGCCTATTACGCCTTCCATGATCTGGGTTTGGTTAAAAAGAAGATCAAACTGTCTGAAGGATGGATGGGACAAGTAGCGCAGGACCAAAAGGCGACCACTGTAAAAGGCTCCTTTAACGACAAACTACAACTGCAGACCTCGATCATTAGCCAGGACCTGGCCGAGATCATGATCGTGCCTTTCTTCTTTGATAAAAAATTGAAAGGCGTGATGGAAGTAGCCTTCCAGGGAGCACTTACCGATGCTGGTCGTGATTATATATTGTCGGCTGCCGATGACATAGGTATCGCTATCAATACTGCCCAGGCACGCACCATTATGCACGATCTGTTCGAGGAGACCCAGCAACAGGCCGAGGAACTGGAGGCACAACAGGAAGAAATGCGTGTGACCAACGAGGAGTTGCTCAACAAGACAGAGATGCTTCAGGCCTCAGAAGAAGAGCTTCGCGTACAGCAAGAAGAACTGCGTACCATCAACGCCGAGCTGGAAGAAAAAGCCAGCCTGCTTGAAGAGAAGAATCAAGCTATTGAGGAGGCCCGCACAGCGATCAACGTGAAGGTGAATGAGCTGGAGACCACCGGTCGTTACAAATCAGAGTTCCTGGCCAACATGAGTCACGAATTGCGTACTCCGTTGAACAGTATATTGGTACTGGCCCGTATATTAAAGGATAACAAGACCGACAACCTGAGCGAGGACCAGATCAAGTACGCAAGTGTGATCTTTAACGCCGGTAATGACCTGTTGACCCTCATCAATGACATTCTTGACCTCTCGAAGATCGAGTCGGGCAAGATGGATATGCAGAACGATGATGTTGACGTGAATAGCATCTTGACCGACCTGGAGCTGCTGTTCACTGAGGTGGCACGCAACAAGCACATCAAATTCGATCACACTGCATCGGGTGTGCCTAAACACATTTATACAGATAAGCAACGTGTTGAGCAGGTACTGAAGAACCTGTTATCTAACGCGTTCAAGTTCACACCAGAGAACGGACATATTTCTATAATTGCCAAGCCAGGTAAAAAGCCCGATACTATCAGCTTTACCATTAAGGATTCGGGTATAGGTATAGCCCCTGAAAAGCAACGTGTGATATTTGAAGCCTTCCAGCAGGCCGATGGCTCAACAAGCCGAAAATACGGCGGTACTGGTCTGGGTCTGTCGATCAGTCGCGAATTGGCCATACTGTTAGGTGGCGAGATCAGCCTGACCAGTCAATTAGGTTCGGGAAGCGAGTTCACGCTGACCATACCTTTAAAGGCCACACAAGCACCGGTGCGTGAGGATGAAGAGCCTTCATTGCCGACCGTGGAAAGTTTCCAGCCGGCTAAAGAGATGTTGCCACAGGTCACCGTAAATCGCCCGGGTCGCGAACGGCCTTTGGTGGTTATCGTGGAGGATGACAAGAATTTTGCCGACATACTAAATGATTACGCCCGCGAGCATGGCTATGATGCGGTGCTCACCCATGAGGGAACCAACGCTGCATCGTTGGTAAAAGAGCAATTGCCTGATGCCGTGATACTGGACATCATGCTGCCTGGTAAAGACGGTTGGGAGATACTGCGTGAATTAAAGGCAGATCCTGATACGCAAAATATCCCTGTGCATTTGATGTCGGCAGGAGAGGCTGCGGCTAACAAAGTACGTAAGGAAGGTGCGATCAGCTTCATGAAAAAACCGATCAATACAGAGACCCTCGATAAATTATTCCATGATATGGCAAGCCAAAGTGGTGTGCCTTTCAGGCAGATCCTCTTGGTAGAAGACCATGAGGCACAAAGCCAGGCCTTGAAAGATCTGATGCAAAAGCAAGGTATCACGGTAGACCAGGCATTTACCGGCGAGCAGGCCTTTGATATGCTTAACCAGAACGAATACCAATGCGTGATCCTGGATCTGAACTTGCCTGATGTGTCTGGTTTGGATTTGCTTGACCGTATAAAGGCGATCGACCGCTTTACCGAGTTGCCGGTGATCATTAATACCGCCATGGAGCTTGATCGTTCATCAGTTAGTCGTTTAATGCAATATGCCAACGCAATGGTGATGAAGACCAACAAATCTGCCGATAGATTGATCGATGAGGTGAACCTGTTCTTACATAAAGTAAGCTCGGCGCCTACTGCACCTGCCGCGAAAGCGGCTGCGCCAACCAAAGGCAAAGACATCCTCAAGGGTAAAAAGGTGCTGGTAGTAGACGACGACATGCGTAACATATTTGCCTTGAGCAGTGCGCTGCAACAGCATGACATCAATGTTGAGATCGCTAACGATGGGGACGAGGCACTGGAGAAACTGGAGGCCACTCCAGGTATCGACATGGTACTGATGGACATCATGATGCCAAAGATGGATGGCTATGAGGCTACCCGTCAGATAAGAAAGCAAAACAAATGGGCCAAGTTACCCGTAATAGCCTTAACAGCTAAGGCCATGAAAGAGGACAGAGAAAAGTGTTTGGCGGCCGGAGCTAACGATTATATAACGAAACCGATAGATATGGACAGACTCATATCATTGATGCAGTTATGGTTAGAGGGGTAAGGGTATGATCAATGATATAGACAGTAAAGGGCCATCATCCATAGAGATGAATGATCTGATCGACCTGGTGAAGAAGATACACGGGTTCGATTTTTCGGGATACTCAAAAGCGTCGTTGCGAAGGCGTATCACACGCATCATGCAGCTGAAACGCCTGGGCTATTATGACCTGAAGCACATGCTGATTAATGATACGGCCTTCTTCCAGAACTTTTTGGAAGAGGTGACCGTCAACGTGACCGAAATGTTCCGTGATCCGTTGTTCTACAAGGCGATCAATGATCAAGTGTTACCCTATCTGTCCACCTTCCAGCACATCAAGATCTGGAGTGCGGGTTGCTCATCAGGCGAGGAAGTATACTCGCTGGCTATATTGTTGCATGAGGCTGGCCTGCGCAACAAGTCGTTCATCTACGGCACTGATATCAATACCGAAGTATTGAAGGAGGCCAAGAAGGGTATATATAGTTTACGAAAGATCAAGGCCTACGCCGAGAATTATCAGTATTCAGGTTTGCCGGGCACTATTACCGATCACTTCACCATATTGTATGATGCCGCTACCATTCATACCGAACTGAAGCAAAATACATTGTTCTCGGTGCATAACCTGATCTCAGATAATGTGTTCAACGAGTTCCAAATGATCAGTTGTCGTAACGTGTTCATTTATTTCGAGTCACCGTTACAGGAGAAGATACTCGACCTGTTCTATCGCAGTTTGTGTCCGTTAGGTTTTTTGTGTTTGGGCAGTAAGGAAGCTATAAGATCTGATGCGTTTAAAAAACGTTTCAAGACCATCAGTTCCAAAGAAAACATCTATCAAAAAATTGGCTCTTAAACCCGATACCATATCGCGCTGGCGCAACTCTGAAGTATTGCTGCTGGGTGGTTCGGCTGGATCTTTCAAGATACTGTTCCGGCTTATTAAGGTATTGCCTGCCGACCTGAACAAAATAGTGGTGATCATCATTCACCGAAAGAAAAATTTTTTTTCAGAAATAGAAAAACTGTTCGCCGAGAATAGCCGTATGTACCTCCGCGAAGTGAGCGATAAAGATGCGATCACACGTGGCACTATCTACATCGCACCGGCCAACTATCATACTTTGGTCGAAAGTGAAGAACAATTTAGTCTGGATGTCTCCGAAGCCGTTTGGTATTCAAAACCATCTATAGACGTTACCTTCGAAAGCGCGGCAGAGGTGTTCAAGGGGCGGTGCACAGCAATTCTTTTATCGGGTGCAAATCAAGACGGCGCACGTGGACTATTGAAGTTAAGGGAACAGGGTTCGCTCACTATAGCGCAAGATCCGGCTGACGCCGAAATGCGGGAAATGCCGGGCGCTGCGGTTGAGATCAATGCGGCCGACGAGATACTCACGGTAAATGATATATTTGAGCTTTTGCAAGCTTAGCCGAACTTTTTTATAATTTTATCTACAATTTATGAGTAATGTTAACATTTTAGTGGTTGATGATCGGGAGGAGAACATCATCGCGCTTGAAGCCCTTTTAAAGCGTGATGACATCAATATCCTCTCTACCACATCGCCTAATGAGGCATTACGCATAGCTTGGGAAAATCCCATCAGCATTGCGCTGGTGGATGTACAGATGCCAGAGATAGACGGTTTCGAGTTGGTAGAGATGTTAAAAGCCAACCCACGTACCAAAGACATCCTGGTCATTTTTGTAACGGCTATTTCCAAAGAATCAAAATACGCGGTGAAAGGTTTCGGTACCGGCGCTGTCGATTACCTGTACAAACCCTTGGACCCGTTCATCACATCGGCTAAGGTCGATTCATTTATTCAACTGGCCCAGCATCAACGCGATATCAAGACCAAGAACGAGGAGCTTAACAACTACGCGATCATGGTCAAAAACTCGGCAGACATCATTACCACGGTGGATGCACATACGTTCCGTATACGTTCCATCAATCCTGCGGTATATAAGATATTAGGTTATCAACCTGCCGAGGCTACTCAGAAAAGCATAGTGGACCTCGCTGCGGTTGCGAGCCAACCAAAGTTCAGAAAACGACTGTCAGAGATCGTGAACAATAACCTGAGCTATGCTGTGGCCGAGTACCAATTCGAGACCTTTGATAAACGTTTCATCTGGGCCGAATGTAGGATCACCTACAGCAATAAGGTTTTGTTCATCAACATCAGCGATATATCTCCTCAAAAAAGCTTTCAACAGGAACTGATCCGTTCTAAAGAGGCAGCGGAGCATTCTAAAAAAGTAAAAGAGACCTTCCTGGCCAACATGAGCCACGAGTTGCGTACTCCGGTCAACGGCATTATCGGTTTGACCGAAATGCTGCGTAAAAGCGGGCTGGACGAGCAGCAAAAAGGCGTGGTCGACCTGCTCGATGTTTCGTCGCAATCATTACTGGGTGTGATCAATGATGTGTTGGATATCTCTAAGATAGAGGCAGGTAAGTTCAGCATCATCCGTAAACCGAACGATATCCGCAAGATCGTGAAGGCCGTATTTGATCTGTTAAAATATAAAGCCGACGAGAAGAATATCGAACTTCAGTTAGAGATCGATCAGGAATTGCCTGAGATCTTATTGTTCGACTCATTGCGCCTCAACCAGATCCTGATGAACTTACTCAGCAATGCGATCAAGTTCACAGATCGTGGCTACGTGAAGCTGCAATTAGGCGTCACTCAGCGTTTGAATGATAACGTTAAAGTGAAATTCAGTGTTAGCGATACCGGTATCGGTATCCCTTCAGACCGGTTGAGCAAGATATTTGACTCTTTTGAGCAAGCCGAAGAAGATACCCTTTCCAAATATGGCGGCACGGGCCTTGGGCTTACCATCGTTAAAAAGCTGGCCGAATTAAAAGGCGGCGAGTTGACCGTAAGCAGCCAGGTAGGCAGCGGTAGTGTGTTCAACTTTGTGAATTGGTACAGCATTGCCGAGCGACCTGCACCGGAGAAAAGCCGGGAGGATGTTAAACGCGAGCTTGAGCCATTCAACGACGTGAGTATACTGGTAGCTGAAGATAATCTGGTGAATCAGTTCATGCTTACTAAAATGTTGAAGGACTGGAATGTAAAGGTCGAGATCGTGGATAATGGCCAAAAAGTGATCGATAAGCTGCTGCATAACGATTACGATATGATCCTGATGGACACTCACATGCCAGAGATGAATGGCTACCAGGCGGCCAAGAACATACGCGTGAACTTCGCAGAACCCAAACGCAGCATCCCGATCATCTCACTATCGGCCGCTACCTTTGAGCATGAGCAGCAGCAAGCGCTTAGTGCGGGTATGAACGATATATTGTCGAAACCTTTCCAACCTTACCAGCTACACGAAAAAATGAAACGACTGCTTGACGAAGCGGTTAAGCAGTATTGATCATGCTCGTCGCAGCAGCGCGATGTGTCACAACAGCATCCTTAAGCTTCATCGTCCTGTAACCATACAATAAATCATATATTTGTGGCGATGGAAGTTTTACGCCAGGCGGGGCACCTGCTCCGGAAGGAAATATTGCTTGAATGGCGCTCAAAGTACGCTTTCAATGGTGTATTGCTGTACATCGTATCTACCATCTTTGTTTGTTATATAGCCTTTCACTTAACACCAGGTTTTGAAAAAAGTCAAGGTTACCCATTGGTTTGGAATGTATTATTCTGGATCATCATTCTGTTCGCCTCGGTGAACGCTATAGCCAAAAGCTTTTTGCAGGAGAGTCGAAGCCGTATGCTGTACTATTACACCATAGCGGCACCACATGCGGTCATCATTTCCAAAATGATCTATAATGCTTTGCTCATGGGGCTGTTGAGTGTGCTGGCACTGATCGTTTATAGTATCTTCTTTTATAACGCTGTGGGCGATGGTGTTTGGTATTTTCTTACCATTTTAATGGGCAGCGTCACGTTCTCCACAGTGTTCACCATGGTATCGGCCATTGCGGCCAAGGCAGGTAACAACGGAACGCTTATGGCTATCCTGAGTTTTCCGGTGATCATACCGGTGATCATGCTGCTGATCAAGATCAGTAAAAGCGCAATGGATGGGGTAGAACGTAGCCTCACCTTCGGCAATTTTGGAGTACTGGCCGCCATCAATGTGATCGTGATCGCTGTCTCGCTTATTTTGTTTCCGTTTTTGTGGCGCGATTGATCATGCGTATATTTAGTACCAGATCGCTATATCGTATCAACTTGGCTTCATTAGCACCATCATTGTCATCACTGCACATCTTTTCAATAAAGCGTTGGGTGCTGGTTATGCTATGTATGCTGGGCTTCCCGGTGTGGTTATTCGCTCAAGGTACCATTAGCGGCAAGGTCATCAATGCAAATAGCAAGGCTCCTGTAGGCAAAGTAAGCGTATTCCTGAGTAACGCTACCTATGGCACCGCTACTGATGAGGACGGTAACTTCACGCTTCGTAACATAAAGTCAGGGCAGTATCAACTGGTCATGACATCGGTTGGCTATGAGGACTTTATACGAACGGTGCTCATTAACGGGCAATCGATGACCGTTAATGCCGAACTTAAGCCGGCCGTGCTGCAACTGAGCGATGTGGTGGTGACAACGCCAGCCGACTGGAAACGCAACTATGAGATGTTCCTGACCGAGTTCTTCGGCACATCGGCTTACGCCAAGCAATGCCAGATACTTAATCCACACGATCTGACGCTCATTTACCGAAAGTCGACGCGAACGCTACAGGCTTACTCTTATGATTTTGTGAATATCGAGAACAAGGCTTTAGGGTACAAGATCAAGTTCCTGCTTAAGGATTTTAAGAGCGATAGGCTGAACAATATTATGTCGTGGGAGGGCAAGATCCTGTATGAAGAGTTACCCGGTTCTCCTGCTCAAAAAAAGAAGTGGGAGCAAAGGAGGCAGGAAATCTATTTTGGATCAAGCCTGCACTTTTACCGCTCATTGGTGAATGGCAACTTTGATAAGGACGGTTTTGAGATGCGCATACTGGCGCGTCGCCCTAATCCGCAACGCCCCGACGAAGCGATCATTAACAAGAAGCTCGATAAATTCGCTGCAGGCCCACGTGATTCATCCAGGTATTGGTATGATATGTATAACCTGTCAAAGTATGACAGCAAATTATACCCTGATCACATCAAGCCCGAACAGGTCGTGCAACGCACGCCCGAAGAGGGATTGTTCGCCTTGTCATTTCCTGAAAGTCTTTATGTGATCTACACTAAAAAGCGTGAGACGCAGGAATTCAAGGATATTTACCGTCCGCTGGATATGCCTAACTATGAGGTCAGCGTGATCACGTTATTTAAGCCATTTTATATTCTTTTTGACAAGAATGGTGCAGTAGTATCGTTACATAGTGACATGTTCGAGGGCACTTGGAGCAAGAACAAGGTAGCCGAGTTACTGCCTGTAGACTATACGCCATCAGCCGAACCTGTTACAGCAACTTTGAAGTAAGGCTGTTACAAAATACTATGTATGCATAGTATTTTGAATTGTTTTTTTGTTATACCTTTGCGCACTGTTTATTGATATGGATTTCATTTATCGGTCGTGGTGGAAATATATGGCAGTGCTTTTAGTGGCCTATACTATGGTAGCCGGCTTTTTATTACCGGTGCCTAAACTGCCTATCCTGCACGAGACCATACGTAACGTTTATTTTCACGTCCCTATGTGGATGGCCATGTTCGTGGTGTTCGGCATATCGGTGTTTTACAGCGTGAAGTACCTGGCTACCGGTAAGGAGCAGTACGATCTGGTGGCTATCGAGAGTGTGAACACCGGTATCATCTTCTACATTTTAGGGTTGCTCAGTGGCATGCTTTGGGCTCGCTATACCTGGGGCGATTACTGGAGCAATGATCCTAAGCAGAACAGTGCCGCAATAGCCTTCTTACTCTACTGCGCCTACCTGGTATTGCGTAACGCTATTGACGAAGAGCAAAAACGTGCTCGTATATCAGCTATATACAACATTTTTGCCTTCCCGGTAATGGTAGTATTGCTACTGATCTTACCTCGTTTGACCGATTCCTTGCATCCAGGCAATGGCGGTAACCCAGCCTTCGGTAAGTATGATATGGACAGCGCCATGAGGGCCGTGTTCTATCCGGCTTGTGTGGGTTGGATCTTCTTGGCGGTATGGGTGGCCACCCTTCGTTACCGTATCCGTTTGATCGAGAACAAAAATAATTCGCTATAAAAAATGATGAAGAGACTTGCTTGCCTGCTGTTGTTATTGATAGGTAGCTTTGGCGCCTTTGCACAAGATGTTGAGATGGCCGATACCTTGCGTAGCTCGGGTAAGATCTATGTGGTGGTAGGCACGGTAGTGATCGTTTTTGTTGGCCTTGCCATATACCTTTTTACGATCGATAAACGCCTTAGCCGCCTGGAAAAGGAAAAAAATTGAACCTTTTAAAAGATTTAACGTATTCATTAACATATCCTTTGAAGAGCAATTAGCAGATTGCCAATTATAACTAATCTATATACAATGAGTAATTTAATCATAGCCGATCATGAAACGCACTTTTTTAGTGACGTTTGCGCCAACTTTGATCATGCAGCTCAGTTCACAAAACATGACGCCGGTCTGTTAGATCAGATCAGGTCATGTAACAGCGTTTACCGCTTCCGTTTCCCTATACGTAAAGGTAATGGTTTTGAGGTGATCGATGCATGGCGTGTAGAGCACTCACATCACCAAAGCCCTACCAAGGGTGGTATCCGTTATAGTGATATGGTGAACGAGGATGAGGTGATGGCTCTTGCCGCCCTCATGACCTACAAGTGCGCTATCGTGAACGTTCCATTCGGCGGTGCCAAAGGTGGCATCAAGATCAACCCTAAGAACTATACTGTGCAAGAGCTGGAGAACATTACCCGCCGTTACACAGTAGAGTTGACCAAAAAGAACTTCATCGGCCCAACTATCGACGTACCTGCACCTGATTATGGTTCGGGCGAACGTGAGATGAGCTGGATCGCTGATACCTACGCCACAATGAACCCTGGTCAGGGTGATGCATTAGGTTGCGTTACCGGTAAACCGATCGCATTGCACGGTATCGCTGGTCGTCGAGAGGCTACTGGTCGTGGTGTGGCGATCGCCGCCCGCGAGTGTGTGAGTGTAGTAGAAGATATGCAACGTATAGGCCTTACCGCCGGTTTGAACGGCAAGCGCGTGATCGTGCAAGGCTTGGGTAACGTAGGCTACTACTCAGCTAAATTCTTATCTGAGTTCGGTGCGATCATTGTTGGCTTGTGCGAGTACGAAGGCGCTATTTACAACGAGAACGGTCTGGATTACGAAGCAGTGTTCCAACACCGTAAAGCAACAGGTTCTATCCTGGGCTTTGCCGGCGCTGCAAAGGAGTTCACCAACTCAGGCGAGGGTTTAGAGCAACCATGTGACATTTTGGTACCGGCAGCGCTGGAAAACCAGATCACTGTAGATAACGTGCGTAATATTCAAGCCAAGATCATCGTGGAAGGTGCCAACGGCCCGACCACTCCTGAAGCGGAAGCTATTTTCTACGAAAAAGGTGGTTTGATCGTTCCAGACATGTATGCCAACGCCGGTGGTGTTACCGTGTCATACTTTGAATGGTTAAAGAACCTTTCGCACGTATCGTTCGGTCGTATGAACCGTCGTTTTGAAGAGAACTCGAACCTGAACCTTGTAAACATGGTAGAAGGTATCACCGGTGTGTCATTGACCTCTGAGCAACGCTCAACGATCATCAAAGGTGCATCAGAACTTGAATTAGTGAATTCAGGTCTGGAGGATACGATGATCCGTTCGTACCACGAGATACGCGAAACTTACAATAATACCAGCGGCATTGACACCCTGCGTGTGGCAGCCTTTGTGGGCGCCATTAACAAAATAGCAGTGAGCTACCAAAACCTTGGTGTTTGGCCATAAATAACTGACGAATATCATTACGAAAAGAGCATCAGGCATAGCCTGATGCTCTTTTTTTTGGAGCCCTTATTTTATATTGGCCGATACTTGTACATTTACGTATAGTGAACCTCATCAGAATGATCATTCTCGTATTGTCCATGGCTATCGTTACCGATGCATATGGCCAGTGTCCGCCCAACATCGGGTTCGAGGATGGTAACTTCACTAACTGGGAGACCTTTTATCGCAAGGGCAGTAGTACCGCAAAGCCTAACGTTCCGCTCGAGCCCAGTAACCCCATCTCTACTATACACACGATCATCAGCAAAAGCAGCACGCAGTTGGATAAATACGGTGGATTCCCTGAAGTTTGTCCTAATGGCAGTGGCTACTCGATCAAGCTGGGTAATGAGCAGGTAGGTGGACAAGCTTCACGCGTTACCTACACTTACAATATACCGAAAGGGCGTGAGTTCAAACTTATTCTCAATTATGCGGTGGTGTTGCAGAATCCTACCCATGAGTTGAACCAGCAGCCTAAATTCACAGCACAGGTTTTCAATGTAACAGATGGTAAGTATGTCGATTGCCCTTCGTTCAACTTCGAGGCATCGTCAAGCCTGCCGGGCTTCGAGTTGAGCAACGTGCAGATAGGTGGTACCCGGCCAACCTCAGTATATTTTAAAAAGTGGGCGGCCACTACGATCAACCTGACCTCGTACCAGGGCAAAACGGTACGACTGGAATTCACCGCTTACGACTGCGTTCCTGGCGGTCATTTTGGCTACGCTTACCTCGACATTGACTCCGACTGCGGGTCGGGCATTACCGGTAATGTGTATTGCCGCGATCAAACCAGTATTACGCTGCTGGCCCCGGTTGGCTTTGCCAATTACACATGGTACAGTGCAGATCTGAAGACCCAAAAAGGCACAGGACAGGCGTTGACACTTGACCCGTTACCTGACCCGGGCACTACTTACGCAGTGATATTGGAACCTTACCTAGGCATCGGTTGTACTGATACCTTGTACACCTCCACACAGCTTTACGACGATGCTTTTAAAGTAAAAGCGCTGCCCGTTATTTATGGGTGCCCTGATATCGGCGTGGACCTTACGGACGCATCGGTCACCTCGGGCAGTAGTAGCGGGCTTAAGTTTTCCTACTTTACCAACCCCAATACCCGCGAGTACCTTTACAAGCCAGAGGCGGTCACCATGGATGGGACCTATTACATCAAAGGAGAGAACGCTTATGGATGCCAGGCGGTTGTACCCGTACAGGTGATCATCACTCAGCCTGAGCTGACGGTGAAGGACGGCACTACGGTGGTATTCCCTACCACAGTAGACCTTGGTCAAACCGTCAAAAAGCTAAGTGGCTACACTTATACCTACTATTACGACAAGGAAGCCACCAGCATGATCAATAATTACGAGACGATATCGCGAAGCGGTACATACTGGGTGAAAGCAGCCAATTCCGGCGGGTGCGAATTGGTCAAACCTGTAACAGTGATCGTGAAGCCACCTCCACCGTTCGTGGTAAGTGCGCCCACCGCATTCACGCCTAATGGTGATGGTGTGAACGACAGGTTCACGCTCAAACTGGAAGGCGAGATCGCTTTCGGTAGTGTCAGCGTTTATGACCGTAACGGTAGCCTGGTGTATCGCACCAATGACAAGACCGCTTTTTGGGATGGTACCTACAACGGGCGCACCTTACCGGTGGGCACTTACTATTGGTTATTTGAAGGTGTTGACCGTTATTACAAGAACAAAGTGAACAAGGGTTCTTATGTTTCTTTATTAAGATAAATTCTAAATAGTATATATCCTTTGCAATAGATCTTATTCGCTGATCGTTTTGTATTTTTGTAAATTGTTTTACAGCAGGTAAGATCTTCATGAAAAAAAGCTCCATTTTAGGCATTATCGTGATCGCCGTTGCTATAGCGGTCATTGTTAGTACCTACTCTAACACAAGCACTTACGGTTCATTCAGTGATGCAAAAGGCACCGAGACCGAACTGCATATCGTTGGTCATCTGAACAAAGGCAAACAGTTGTATTATGATCCGGTCAAGGATGCCAACTACTTCTCTTTTTACATGCTTGATAACAAAGGCGAGGAATGTAAGGTAGTGTTCACCGGCACCAAACCGCAGGATTTTGAACGCTCGGAGCAGATCGTACTGACCGGCCAAATGCGTGGTAGGGAGTTCCATGCTTCCAAGATATTGATGAAGTGTCCGTCAAAATACACGCAAGACAAGTTAGAAACCACCGAGATCACTGCTAAGCAGGCCACTACATAAATTTAATGGATACAGTTTTTCAAGACGAGCACCTTTTACCGGGACAGCTGGGGCAATTATTTGTCATACTTTCTTTCGGTACCGCGCTGCTCTCCACTATCAGCTACTACTTCGCAACCACTCAAACCGATAAGCTCGACCTTTCATGGCTCAGGCTGGGCCGCCTGAGTTTCTACATCAACTCGCTGTCGGTAGTGGCCATAGGTTGCTGCCTATTCTATATCATTTACAACCATCTTTTTGAGTATCATTACGCATGGGCGCATTCATCGCGCTCATTGCCGGTATACTATATCATTTCCAGCTATTGGGAAGGGCAGGAGGGCAGCTTTTGGCTGTGGACCTTCTGGCAGGCCGTGCTGGGTAACATCCTGATCTTAAAAGCCCGCTCATGGGAGCGCCCGGTCATGTTCATCGTCAGCTTATCGCAAGTGTTGCTGAGCTCGATGCTGATCGGTGTGAATATCCTGGGCGAGCGCATCGGTAGCTCTCCGTTCATTTTGCTCCGCGATGCTATCGAAGGACCGATATTTAGCCGTCCTGACTACATGAAATATGTAAAGGATGGTAACGGCTTGAACCCGTTGCTGCAAAATTACTGGATGGTGATCCACCCACCTACCTTGTTCCTTGGCTTTGCCTCCATGGTGGTGCCGTTCGCTTATGCGGTGGCTGGCCTATGGCGGCGCCGTTACAAGGAATGGGTATCAGCAGCTATCCCTTATGCACTGTTCGCGGTTATGATCCTGGGCACCGGTATTATTATGGGTTCTTTTTGGGCCTATGAGTCGCTTAACTTTGGCGGTTTCTGGAATTGGGACCCGGTAGAGAACGCATCGCTGATCCCATGGTTAGTACTGATCGCCGCTGTACACGTGATGATCGTTTACAAGAATAGTGGTCATTCCTACTTTACCGCAACCTTGCTCACCTTGCTGAGCTTCGTACTGGTGCTTTACGCATCGTTCCTGACCCGTAGTGGTATCCTTGGTGAGACCTCGGTACATGCGTTTACCGACCTGGGTATGTTCTGGCATTTGGTGATCGATGTATTGATCTTCTTGGGCATTATGGTCTTCTTCCTGGTTTGGCGCTGGAAAGAGCTGCCGTTCTCTAAAAAAGAAGAAGAGACCTACTCACGCGAGTTCTGGGTATTTGTGGGTTCTGTGTTCCTGGCATTATCTTGCTTGCAATTAGTGGTCGTGACATCGATACCGGTTTGGAACGCCATGTTTGGTACCAAGATCGCACCACCAGCCGAACCGGTTACGTTGTACAATATCCTGGAGTCGGCGTTCGCTTTCGTTATTTCGTTGTTCCTGGGCTTTACCCAATTCCTCAAATACAAAAAGACCGACACCACCCGCTTTTTCATCAGCACGTTGGTTTACATCGTGGTCGCTGCACTGCTAACCGGTGTGGTGATCTGGGTGAGCGGATTATATAAATTGAAGTTCGTTTTCTGGCTGGCCATGTTCGGTGCCATATTTGGCGTGCTGGCTAACGCTAAGATATTGGCTGAGGCCCTGAAAGGAAAGTTCAAACTGGCCGGTTCGGCCGTTGCGCACATCGGTTTTGCCTTGCTGTTGGTAGGCGCGTTGATCGCTGCCGGTACCAGTAAAGTGGTATCGCAAAACGAGACCGGCGTGATACAGGTGAAAGATTTTGAAAAGGCCGGTGACGCTCGTGAGAACATCATGCTGTACAAGAATCAGCCTGTTGATATGGGTGGTTACAAAGTGACTTACGTAGGCGATTCGCTGGTGGCACCTAATCATTATTTCAAGGTCGACTATAAGAAGTATGATAAAGATGGCAAGTTGACCGAGCATTTTGTGTTGAAGCCAAATTCGCAGGCCAATGCCAAAATGGGTTTGGTCTCATCGCCTGATACCAAGCATTATTTGCTACATGATCTTTACACCCACATCACCGCCGCGCCGATCAAAGGCGAGGAAGATCTGGAAGCAGGTGCCACCGAGGAACATGATCATGGTAATGATGACAAGAATTACAACCCGCCGGTAAGCTATGAGGTGGGTTTAGGGGATACTATTCGTTACCGCGAAGGTTATATGATCCTGCGTAACCTGAACAAGCAGCCGAGTTTGCAAGACATTAAACTTACCGCTAATGATGTTGCAGTAGGTGCTCAATTGGAGATCGTATCGCACGATACCAAATACACTGCCGAGCCGGTGTTCATGATCAAGGATGGAAACAGCTTCGATTTTGCCCGCAAGATAGCCGATGCTGGGTTGAAGGTGCGTTTCTCGAAGATCATACCCGAACAGAACAAGTTCCAGATCATGGTATACCAGCAGCCGGAACGCTTAAAATCATACATCGTGATGCGGGCTATTAGCTTTCCGTACATCAACTTCTTCTGGTCAGGTACCATCATCATGGTGATCGGCTTCCTGATGTCGATATTCAGAAGGAATAGGGAATTGAAAGTTAGCTGATCAGGCTATTAAAATTAGAGCCTGCAACCTCAAAGTTGCAGGCTTTTATGTTAAATAAGATTTCATTAGCATGCGTATCACACTCATTGGCTCAGGTAACGTGGCCACTCACTTAGGGGCGGCGTTGAAGAATGCCGGGCATCACATCGTGCAGGTGTACAGTCGCGACCAACATAACGCGGCATTGCTGGCCTATCATTTGAAGGCCCAACCGGTCACTTCTTTTGCAGAACTGCATGCCGACACAGATCTGTTCATCATCAGTATCAAGGATGATGTGATCGATGAGGCCGCACAAGCAGTTGCTCCATATCGCATTCCGGTGGTACATACATCCGGGGCTACACCACTCAAAACACTTTTAAGATATACCGAGCATGCAGGCGTATTTTACCCTCTGCAAACCTTCAGCAAGATACGAGAGGTTGACTTCCGTTCGGTGCCTATGTGCATCGAAGGGGCTTATGAGGACCTTAATGCAATGATCAGGGAATTGGCCATGAGCATAAGCAACAATGTTTACGATATCAGCACTGATCAGCGTAAGACCTTACACCTTGCGGCTGTGTTCGCCTGTAACTTTCCTAATTATTTGTACCACGTGGCACAAGAGCTTTTAGCTGCCGATCAGATCAGCTTTGACCTTATACGGCCGCTTATTTTAGAGACCGCTTTGAAGGTACAGCAACAGTTGCCTGGTAATGTGCAAACCGGCCCTGCGATTCGTAATGACGAGCATACCATGCAGGCCCATTCGCAGTTACTTGTCCATCGGCCCGACCTGCAAAATATATACGAGACCTTAAGTCAGGCTATCATCAAAATGGGGCAGGGCTAAACGTAGGTTAAGTAATTTTGTTACTTTTGCCAAAATGGATATTTTTAAAGTTAAGATAAGCTTTGAGGAGCCGGACCACGCACCGGTAGAGTTGCCGATCGCCGCAGGGGAATCGGTACTGGATGTTTGCCTCGAAAATGGTATCGAACTTCAGCATAATTGCGGTGGCGTTTGCGGCTGCAGTACCTGTCATGTATATGTTACCAAAGGGATGGATAACATCCAGGAGATATCAGATAAAGAAGAAGATTTTATTGACCGCGCCGTTAACCCACGCATCACGTCAAGACTGGGCTGCCAGTGTGTGGTGATCGATGGCGACATTGAGGTGTTGATCCCTGATCAGTCGGCCTTTATGGGTCACTAATTTTACTATACCGTTTAACACGATCTAATTGAACATGAACAACGATAAGTTTGCATTACCTATTCACTGGAACGACTACGAGGACATCGCCATGGGCCTTTACGAAAAATTTGGCGATGAGTTCGGCGAGTCGAGGATATACCGTATCCGCTTTACTGACCTGTTGGAGTGGGTGTTAAGCCTGCCTAATTTTGCCGGCACCCGTGAAGAATCGAACGAGGGGCACCTGGAGCAGATCCAATCGGCATGGGTATACGAGTGGCGCGATAATCAATAACGATCGGTAGCGGTCGTTCGATAGTTTTCTTAAAAGATCTTACATCTGTTAAAAATCTTACAAAACATTGCTTACTAAGTTCAAAGACATCACCACCTTCATATTTGATGTGGATGGTGTGCTAACCGATGGCTCAGTTTATGTGAACGATCAAGGCGAGCAGACCCGTGCCTTCAACATCAAGGACGGTTATGCATTGCAGTTGGCCGTTAAGTGTGGTTACAATGTGTGCGCCATATCGGGCAGCCGATCAAAGATCGCCATGCACCGTTTGACCACCCTGGGCATTAAAGACATATTTTTAGGTAGCGGTATCAAGACCGATACCTTTAAAGCCTACATCAACGAGCGCGGCATCAGCCCCATGACAGTGATGTATATGGGCGATGATATACCCGATCTTGCCGTAATGCAGCAGGTAGGCATGCCGGTTTGTCCGGCCGACGCCGCCGAAGAGATCAAGGAGCTTTGCGAATACGTATCGCCATTACCTGGAGGACGTGGCTGCGCCCGCGACGTGATCGAGAAGACCCTGAAGATCCAGGGCAAATGGATGGGTGCTGAGGCTTACAGCTGGTAAAATATATAAATGGGCCATACCACATGGCCCATTTTCATAATATCGATTCAATATCAATTATATGGTCCATGTCCTGTGGATCTTAACACCAAAAACCTATGGCTATTCCTAAGATCATTTTGGCTTCCAAATCTCCGCGCAGGCAGGAACTGCTGAGGCAAATGGACGTTGACTTTGAGGTGGTTCTCAAAGAGGTGGACGAATCTTACCCTGATGGTTTGACCCCGGAAGAAGTTGCCATACACATAGCCGAAAAAAAAGCCAAAGCTTACGATGGTACTGTGACCGATGAGGCCGTGCTGACCGCCGATACGATCGTGACCATTGATGGGCTAATTCTCGGTAAGCCTGATGACGCGCAACATGCTGTTGAGATGCTCAAGCTGCTTTCGGGCAGGGTACATAGAGTTGTCACTGGCGTTTGCATCTTCTACAAAGGCCGTTATAACCTGTTCCATGATGTATCAGAGGTGTTCTTCCGTACATTGACCGATAACGAGATCACCACTTATGTGGAACGTTACAAGCCATTTGACAAGGCCGGTTCATACGGTATACAAGAATGGGTAGGGATCACTGGTATCCAACGCATCGAGGGCTCGTACACCAACGTGGTAGGGCTACCCACCGAGAAGGTATATCAGCAGTTATTAAAACTTGCTAAACAATAGCAACTTATTTGTAAACTACTATCTTAGTGTTCTTGATGAAAAGAGCACCAATGCATAACATCTCTATCCCCGAACCCTGCCAGCAGGAGTGGGATGATATGGACGATCACCAGCAGGGTAGATATTGCCACAACTGCCAAAAAACGGTGATCGATATGCGTGCCATGACCGATGGCCAGATCTTGTCCCTATTAAGCTCTGGTGGCAAGATCTGCGGTAACATCAATAAAGAGCAGCTGGCAAGGCTAAACACTTACGTTCAACCTGCGGCTCCTCGCTCCGGTCTCTTTACTTCGGTGTTGAGAATAGCTGCTGGTCTTGCGGCTTTGTTCAGCTACTCTGCTGCCGTGGCTAAGCCGGCTTATTCGACCGAACAGCACCCTGTGGCACCCAAACGATTAGACATTTTACCGAACGCTGATACCACAAGTTCGAAGGTGATCAGTGGCACGGTGGTCGATCATGATAAACAAGCACTTGTAGGGGTCAGCATCAATGTAAAAGGATCCAAAGCCTTTGCAACGACCGATGCACAAGGCAAGTTCTCGCTTTTTGTCAATTCTGAAGACGATATCCTGCAATTCAGGTATATAGGGTTTGAGAACAAAGAGCTGCCGGTGCGAAAGCTTAGAAAAAGCAGATCACTAACGCTTGAGATGAAAGCCTCTGTATTGGGAGAGGTCGTTGTTACTCAAGTAACTAATAGATGATGACCTCTGGACGGCCAATGAGCTTTAACAGGTCAGCAGGTCATTTCCCGAATAGCTCCGCCAGTACCCCTTCTTTCAGTGAATAAGCGGTCATCGAAGCTTCATTGACACCCAATTTGCTGATCAGGTAGCGCGTCAGTAGCGAGGCCACTACGATCATGTCCACACGCACTTCAATAATGCCTTTGGTAGCCGCGCGTTGTTCATGGTCAGAGTGTATAAGATGCTCAGTGATAGTGGTCAGGTCGGCCAGATCAAAAGTGTAAGTTGGCGTTAGCTTGAGATCGAACGTGCGGCCGTTTTTTGCTTCGGCCAGTTCGGCGAACGTCTCAAATGCACCTGAGGAGCCAATGATACCATGCAGGTCGTGACCGTTCACCGCGTCAAAAAGTGGTGCAAGCATTTGATCAAGGTAAGTATGCATCTCAGTGACCTGGTCACGAGTGATCGGGTCGTTCCGATGAAATTTTGACATTAAGCGTGCTGCACCGATCTCGAAGCTCTGCTTATAAAGCACCTCCTCACGAGTACAGAGGATGAACTCCACACTACCGCCACCAATATCCACGATCAGGCTCTTGCTGTCGGTCAAACACCCTGACGCTTTTACGCCCTGGTAAATATATCCGGCTTCGGTTTCGCCGCTAATGGTCTCGATCTGGATACCTGTGCGCTCTCTTACCTCATCCATGAACTGGCCGCCGTTGCTGGCGCTCCGCATGGCCGATGTACCGATGGCCTTCACTTTGCTGACCCCATGCTTCTCGATAGACCTTTGAAACGCGATGAGTGTATCTATACCGCGTCGATAGGCTTCAGGTTTGATAGTGCCTTCATTAATGCCTCCTTCGCCCAGTTTAACGCCTACATGGTCATGTTGTATCTGTTTAAAAAAGGTATCAGTATCGGGTTCGGCAATGAGGAGGTGGAAGGTGTTAGTGCCAAGATCCATCACGGCTACGCGGTTATTGAGCATGCCTCTAAAATAAAAGATCCCCGTAAAATGTTTTGGCAAATTACGGGGACCGATCAAAGCTGACGAGCTTATTACTCTTTATAGAAGAACCACTTCACCAGTTCGCCATAGCTGGCTTTTTTGCCGTACATCAATATACCTACACGGTAAATGCGCGAGGCCACCCAGGTAGTGAAGAGGAAGCCTATCACCATGAGGCTCATGGACAGTGCCAATTGCCAACCAGGTACATCAAAAGGCAAGCGCACCATCATAGCCACCGGTGCCGTGAATGGCACTACCGATAGCCAGAACGCCAAGCTGCTATCAGGTGCCTGAGCCAAAAAGCTTACGGATAAAATGTAAGTGAACAGTAACGGCATTGTGATCGGGAACATGAACTGTTGGGTCTCGGTCTCACTGTCTACCGCCGAGCCTACGGCTGCAAATAAAGCACTGTAAAGCAAAAAGCCGCTCAGGAAGTAGAACAGAAAGCAAACTATCATATAGCCGAACGGGATAGTCTTTAAGCTGGCTAAGATGCCCAGCATAGGGCTTTGCGGCGAGTTAAAGTACTCCTTTGCCAAATAGCTCACCGCCACCGTTAGCCCGATCCACAGCAGGAACTGCGTAAGGCTTACCAACGCCACGCCAATGATCTTGCCCAGCATAAGTTGGAATGGCTTTACCGACGATACGATCACCTCGATGATGCGGTTGGTCTTTTCCTCGATCACACCGCGCATCACCTGGGCACCGTAAATAAAGAGCGACATATAGATCAGTATAGCGCCGGCCACGCCTGCACCATAAGCAGCGCCAATGCTTGATTCCGATTCGCCTTTATCGGTCAGTTCTTTGGCTGATACCGATATGTTAGTGCGAATGTGATTTAGTTTGGCCGTATCTATACCTGCCTCGATCATGCTGTTGTTGGTAGCGATGAGGTTCATCTGCTTCTCGATCTCGGCGTTGATCATGATGTTTGGCTTTTTGGCCGATAGCAATTGAACATTGCTCTTAGTTATCACATCTGCCGGGATGATCAGCAACATATCGTTCGCGTGACTTTTCAACCCGCTTTTTTCCTTGGCAAGTGGTGCATTGGCGTCCACAAAATGAATGTTCTTTTTGTCAACGAACTTCTTGGCATAGGCGCCGCTCTCGTCGACTATGCGTACGGTGCGGGTCTCAGTAAGTTCGGAATTGTTTTTGCCTACCAGGTACATGATGCCGTACATGGCCAGTATAAGGGTGGGCACCAGCAAGGTGGTGATCACGAAAGCTTTTTTGCGTACCCTCGAGAGGTACTCGCGTTGTATGATGAGTAAAACTTTGTTCATGGCTATCCTTTCTGATTCACGTTCTGAATAAATATCTCGTTAACACTCGGTATCACTTCCTGCAGGTGGCTTATCGATGCGCGGGGGATCAGGTACTGCAGCACATCATTAGCCGTGGTACCATCATTCAATCTAAGGCGCAGGCTGTTCTTTTCCTCATCAGTACCTGAGGCCAGTACCGTAAAAGGTTGCGAACCGTCAAAGTTCAGTTGCTGACCGCTGTACTCGATCAGGTAGGTATTGTCGCGATATGAATTGCGGATGTCTTTCACGCGGCCGTCCAGTATCTTATGTGAGCGGTGGATGAGTGCGATAGAGTTACATAGCTCCTCGACCGATTCCATACGGTGGGTCGAAAAAAGGATAGTTGCGCCTTTACGGTTCAGCTCCAAGATCTCGTTCTTGATCACCTCAGCGTTCACCGGGTCAAAGCCACTAAATGGCTCATCTAAAATGATCAGGTCAGGCTCGTGCAGTACGGTGGCCACGAACTGAGCTTTTTGCTGCATGCCTTTCGACAGCTCCTCTACCTTTTTATTCCACCAATCCTGTATCTCCAGTTTCTCGAACCAGTATTTGATGCGGCGGGTGGCCTCGGCCTTGCTCAGGCCTTTTAAGCGCGCCAAGTAAACGATCTGCTCGCCAATGGCCATCTTTTTGTAGAGACCGCGTTCTTCAGGCATGTAGCCGATGCGCTCGATATGACCTTGGTTGAGTTTTTCACCGGCAAAATATACTTCGCCCGAGTCGGGCGCGGTGATCTGGTTAATGATACGGATGAGCGAGGTCTTCCCGGCGCCATTGGGCCCAAGCAGGCCAAATATTTGTCCGCCGGTAACCTCAAGGCTCACATCGTCTAACGCGCGGTGACCGGCGTATTGTTTAACAATGTTGCGAATGCTAAGCATGGGTAATAGGGTAGGGTCAGTAAATTATGATTTGAATGTTAGATGAATGCTTGTTCAGTATGTTACAAGTATCTCTAAAGTTCTTACAAAGATCATTAGCTTGGGTCGAAGTGTGTGGTGACAATGCCTGCGGCGACCGAATTTCCTGGGTGTCATTAGGAGCGTCGGCGTTTAAATATAACAAAAAAAGCCTGAGAACACGAGGTACTCAGGCTTTGATCTATTTTCACTTTTTTACTTATGCGATCTTGATTGTACTATTCAAAGTACTCTTTCATCCGTTCGAAAAAGCTTTTCTCGTTCTTACCCGGGTTAGGTTTGAAGTTAGGCGAGTTCTGCAATTTCTCCAACAGGTCGCGCTCCTCACGGCTCAGGGCCTTAGGCGTCCATATGTTAATGTGGATCAGCTGGTCGCCACGGTGGTATGAGTTCACTTCGGGCACACCTTTGCCTTTTAAGCGCAGGATCTTGCCGCTTTGCGTTCCGGCATCGATCTTGATCTTGGCCTTACCATCAATGGTAGGTACCTCAACGCTTGTGCCTAAAGCGGCATCCACAAAGTTGATGTGCATATCATAGATCACATTGTTGCCATCGCGTTTAAGGGTCTCGTGCGGTATCTCCTCGATCAGGATGATCAGATCACCCGGTACGCCGCCCCTTGGCGCAGCGTTACCTTTACCGCCCATGCTCAATTGCATACCTTCGGCCACACCGGCAGGTATATTGATGGTGATGGTCTCTTCACCACGGATCACACCATCGCCATGGCAATGGTTACATTTCGAGGTGATGGTCTGTCCTTCACCATTACAGGTAGGGCAGGTGCTGGTGGTTTGCATCTGGCCTAATATGGTGTTGGTCACACGGCGTACCGCTCCTGAGCCACCACAGGTCTTACAAGTGCTTACTGAGTTCTTGTCTTTAGCGCCAGAGCCGTCACAAGTGGTACAAGGAACTTGCTTGTTCACTTTGATCTTCTTCTCAACGCCATTAGCGATCTCTTCGAGTGTCAAGCGAACTTTGATGCGCAGGTTGCTACCGCGGGCCACCCTGCGGCCACCTTGCTGACGACCACCGCCGCCACCGCCAAAAAAGCTTTCGAACGGACTACCGCCACCGCCAAATATATCGCCGAACTGGCTGAATATGTCGTCCATATTCATGCCGCCTGCACCGCCGTAACCACCACTTGCCGATCCGGCATTTGCCGCATGGCCGAACTGATCGTAACGTTGGCGCTTGTCAGGCTTGCTCAAAACCTCGTAAGCCTCGGCAGCCTCTTTAAAGCTTTCCTCAGCGGCTTTATCGCCCGGGTTCTTATCCGGGTGATATTTGATGGCCATCTTACGGTAGGCTTTCTTGATATCGTCCTCGCTGGCCCCGCGCTGTACGCCCAATACGTCGTAATAATCTCTCTTTGCCATTTTTATTAGGGGGTTATTATGTTATTGGGTCATTGAGTTGGTGGTTAGCTTCGCAGCTATCCGCAACCCGCATAACTAATAACTATTTTGATCTGTATTATGCGCCTACTACAACTTTAGCAAAACGAACTACCTTGTCATTCAGGTAGTAGCCTTTCTCCAGCTCATCAACTACTTTGCCTTTAAGGTCATCAGTAGGAGCAGGGATGTTGGTGATCGCTTCATGTATATCGGCATCAAAGGCAGTACCTTTGGCTTCCATCTCTTTCAAGCCTTTTTGGGTCAGGATGTTCTTTAGTTTTGACTGTACTAATGTCACACCTTCTTTAACGGCAGCAACATCCTGCGCGGTCTCCATCGCTTTAATGGCACGTTCAAAATCATCCAACACAGGCAGTAACGATACGATGACCTCTTTACCGGCGGTTTGCAACAGTTCTACACGCTCCTTAGATGTGCGGCGTTTAAAATTGTCGAATTCGGCATACAGGCGCAGGTATTTATCGTTGGCCTGGGCCAGGTCTTCCTTCAATTTGCTTTCAGGCGATACCTTTACTTCCTCTGCACCGGCATTCAATTCATCGGCCAAAGGGTTCTCGGCGTCAGTATCAGGGTTAACGGCTTCGTTGTTCATGTCGTTCACCTCCTCGGTCTGAGGTGTTTCCTGCTTCTTATTTTTATTAAACATGTCGTTAAAGTTCATGATGATACTGCAAAACAAGTACCTTGCCATTGCCGCAATGCGGTCAGGCTGTCAGTACATTCTCAAAAAATAGGCTGTTTTGTCGTGTAGATGTCGCAGATGGCAGTTTTGAGTGGCAGTAGCAGCGATTGTATGGTCACGACTGCCGCTGCAACTCAAGACTGCTGCTAACTAAGCTATCTGCACGTCCTCCAACACCTTGCCCGATTCGCATTTGATAATGCGTGAAGGGAAGGCGCGGATGATATGGTAATCATGTGTGGCGATCAGGACTGCCGTACCGCCCTGGCTGATCTGTTTCAATAGCATCACTATCTCTTCAGATGTGTCGGGGTCCAAGTTACCGGTAGGCTCATCGGCCAAAATGATCTCTGGGTCGTTCAGCAACGCACGGGCGATCACCACCCGTTGTTGCTCACCACCCGAAAGTTCATGAGGCATCTTTTTGATCTTTGAGCGCAGGCCTACTTTTTCCAACACATCACGGATACGCTCTGCTATCAATTGTTTATCTTTCCAGCCGGTAGCCTTCATCACAAAAAGAAGGTTCTGCTCAATGGTACGATCGGTCAGTAACTGAAAATCCTGGAAAACGATGCCCAGCTTGCGGCGCAGGTAGGGGATATCCTTGCTGGCCAGTTTCTTGAGGTCATAACCGCCCGCATGGCCTTCACCATTGGCGATGTTGAGGTCACCGTAGATCACTTTAAGCAAGCTACTTTTACCGGATCCTGTTTGGCCGATCAGCCAAACAAAATCCCCCTTATCGATATGTAAGTTCACATCTGACAGAACGAGGTGTTTTTGTTGAAAAATGTCAACATTCCGCAGTTTTATGATGCTATTTCCTATCATTTGTGCTTATAATTCAAGTTTCAGGATCTGGCCGAACGGAAGCTCCTGTACCAGTTTCATGATGTGTTCGGCATGCTCGCCAAGACCAATCTTATCTAAAGATTTTTCAGGACGATCCACCCTGAAGTAGGCCAATAAGGTGAACTGCTCGTCGCGCAATTGCACGTAATCGGGTATCTTGGCAACGCCTTTTACTTTGATGATATACATCCCTTTCAAAAGTACGTAAAATTAAAGATCTGCCAAGAAACGCATCGTATCAATTCCGTCGGCGTATTCCCATAGCGCCGGGCACTGGCTTTGGCCAAAGCTTACCACTTGGTTATTCGCCTGCAGGTCAGCGTTGGTAACGATACACTGGATCTGATCGCTTTGCTCGGCAAGCTTTTGTTCCAGCTCAGCGATGCTCTCGTATTCCTCATAAAACAATACCGCGAGCGGAGAGGTCATGCGCTCGTCTTCCTTCACCAGCAAAAAGCCGTTGTCGAAGTGTTTGTCGCGATTGACGAGGTATATCGACTTGTTGTAATCGTAGTTATTATGGTATTTATGATGTTGAGATACCGAGTAATGATCCTGTATCGACTCAAAAAAGAACGTCAGGTCATATCCCTTTGGCACGAAAAGCTTGGATACGTTGCGGCAGCCTAAGCCATAATAGTCAAATACATCGTAGCCTAACTGGAAAAGATCTTCCCGGGTATCAGTGCCAGTAAGCACAGCCATGCTATTGCGGTTCTTACGGATGATGTTAGGCACCTTACCAAAATAGTACTCAAAATAGCGTGAGGTATTATTACTTCCGGTCGCAATGATGGCATCAAAACCTTCCAGGCGTTCTACTATTTGGTAACGTTGTGCGATCTCGGGCTCTATGTCGGTCGCCAATTTCAAAAGGTAAGTGATCAGCCTGGCGTCTTGTGAAGAGGCTTTGATCAGGGCGATGTTGCCACTCATGAGCACGCACAACACATCATGAAAGCCAACTAAGGGGATATTGCCGGCCAGTATTAGTCCGACCTTCTTTGGAGCATGGTCGGTAAATTGATAGGCGGAGAGCCATTGTTCAAGGTTGCCCTTACTAAGCTGGGCGGACAGGGCGTCAAGTGCCTTTTGCACGCTTTCCGGTGTGAACCAGGCGTTGTGGTTCTTCTCCGTGATCACCAGCTGTTGCAGGGGCCCATCAGGCTGGCTTAGCCGGGCGCCCAACTCGGTAAATACTTGAATTAAATATGATGTGGTCAATTTTGACATAGATAAGATACCGGTATGGAAACCCTAAATTGATTTTTTTGTTATATTTGTAAGCTTTTTAAGAAGGCAAAGTTAATCAGAATAATAAGATCTTAACGATACAGATATAATATGGCTATAATAATCACAGATGAATGCATCAACTGCGGAGCTTGTGAGCCTGAATGCCCAAACAATGCGATCTATGATGCAGGTGCTTCGTGGCGTTTTTCAGATGGTACCGAATTAAAAGGAGTTATCGATTTTGGCGATGGCAATACCCTGAACGCTGATGAGGCTCAGGCCGCCATTTCAGACGATATCTATTATATCGTTCCTGACAAGTGTACAGAATGTGTTGGTTTCCACGATGAACCTCAGTGTGCTGCCGTTTGCCCGGTTGATTGCTGTGTGGACGATGAGAACGTTCGTGAGACCGAAGAAGAGTTATTGGCTAAAAAAGGTTGGTTACACGCCGAAGGTTGATCAATGATCTTCATCAAAATATTTAAAGGGACACTTATCGGTGTCCCTTTTTTGTTATCCTAAGGAGTTATACATTAGCAGCATGGAACACGGCATAGCACAGTTGGCTATCATACCTATACGCGGTGAGGCGGCTCACCGTTATGAACAGGTCTCCCAATTATTATTTGGGGAGACCTACCGGATCATCGAGTGGTTGGACGAGTGGGTAAAGATCGCGACCGACCAGGACGATTACGAAGGCTACGTTAGCAGAGGACAGGTCACTACCCTTAGCGCTGATGATCACACAGCGTTACTACAGGCCGCACCTGTGTTGACCCACGCCCCGATCACAGTGGCTCGCAGGTGTTCAGATGGTAGCGATATGCTGTTGCCGGCCGGATGTACTTTACCGTTCTTTGAGAACGGCACCAGCCGTATCGATAACGAGGTTTTCGAGATTCCTGAACTTGTAGAGCGGAGTGAAGATCTGATCGCTACCGCGAAGACCTTCCTGAATACCTTTTACTTGTGGGGGGGCCGTACGCATTTTGGCATCGACTGCTCAGGCTTCGCGCAGAACGTGTTCAAGCAGCATGGCATCAAGATCAGGCGTGATGCCTATCAGCAAGCCGAGCAAGGCACCACGGTCGACTTTTTGCCCGAAGCCAAAGCTGGCGACCTTGCTTTTTTTGATAACGAGCAGGGCCGCATCACTCATGTGGGTATCATGATGGATAATGAGCATATCATCCATGCATCAGGTCGTGTGAAGATCGACCGGGTGGATGGACAGGGTATTTACTCTGAAGAATTGAAGAAGCATACGCACAAACTGCGCATCATCAAACGGTACTTTTAAGCCGGCCGCTTATACCGCTACCGCACCTTTGATGTGTGGCCACGGGTCGTAGTTCTCCAGGGTGAAGTCCTCGTATTTAAAGGCGAAGATGTCCTTTACCTCTGGGTTGATACGCATGGTAGGCAACGGGCGCGGCTCGCGGCTCAGCTGCAAATTCACCTGCTCAATATGGTTATTGTAGATATGTGCATCACCAAAGGTGTGAATGAAGTCTCCATACTCCAAATCGCATACCTGGGCCAGCATCATGGTGAGCAGGGCATAGGATGCGATATTGAACGGTACACCTAAAAATATATCGGCGCTACGCTGGTATAGCTGGCACGAGAGTTTACCTCTTGTTTCTCCCTTTGAGGCATCGGCAGGCGCCACATAGAACTGGAACAAGCTGTGGCAGGGTGGCAGTGCCATCTGGTCAACATCGGCTACGTTCCAGGCCGATACCATGATGCGGCGAGAGTCGGGGTTATTCTTTAATTGTTTGACAACCTGGCTGATCTGGTCGATATGGCGGCCATCAGGTGTTGGCCAAGAGCGCCATTGGTAGCCGTACACAGGGCCCAGGTCACCATTCTCGTCGGCCCACTCATCCCAAATACGTACACCGTTATCCTTCAGGTATTTGATGTTGGTATCGCCACTCAGGAACCAGATCAGTTCATGAATGATCGACCTCAAGTGCAGTTTTTTGGTGGTCACCAGCGGGAAACCTTGCTGCAGATCAAAGCGCATCTGGTAGCCAAAAACGCTGATAGTGCCGGTACCGGTACGATCGTGCTTTTGGGCGCCGGTCTCCAACACATGGCGCATGAGGTCGTGGTATTGCTTCATAGAATGATACAAGCCGTATGGCTGACCATGTGGTCAAAAAAGCTTGCGGGTACAAATAAAATGAATCATTTTTGGTTTTCCTACCAATGTGCAAAAAATGGCATGTTGTATACAATGATATGATCGTATTTCCGAATGCCAAGATCAACCTGGGCCTGCACATCACCGAGCGCCGTGCCGATGGTTACCATAACCTTGAGACCGTTTTCTACCCCCTCAAACTACAGGATGCTTTGGAAGTGATCCCGGCCGAAACCATGAGCTTTACCTCATCTGGCATCGATATACCCGGTAGTGCAGATAACAACCTGTGTTTGAAAGCTTATCACTTGCTTGCGCAAGACCATCGGCTACCAAAAGTGGCCATCCATCTGCATAAACACATTCCGATAGGAGCCGGGTTAGGCGGCGGATCGTCTGACGCGGCGTTCTTTATCAAGTTGATGAACGGTCAGTTCACCTTAGGACTTAGCGCAGACGACATGGAGGATTACGCCCGCCGTTTAGGTGCCGATTGCGCGTTCTTTATTCGTAACCAGCCTACCTTGGCGTATGGTATCGGTGATCAGTTCGAACAGGTGGAAGTTGACCTATCGGCTTATAAGATCGTATTGGTGATGCCGCCCGTGCATGTTTCTACCGCTGAGGCATATGGCGGTATCAGGCCGCAGCCGGCGCCGGTGGCTTTAAAAGAGCTGATCACCAAACCGGTAGCTACCTGGAAAGACACTTTAAAGAATGACTTTGAGGACCACATCTTTAAAGCTTACCCGGTGATCGCACAAGCTAAGCAAGAATTGTATGATGCCGGTGCGGTTTACGCTTGCATGAGCGGGAGCGGGGCGTCGGTTTTTGGGCTGTTCGAGGGGGAGATACCTGATCTGCCAAATTTGCAAAAGAGCTGCAAATTGTACTACAACGTGTAGCTAATGGCGCTGACCGGGTAACTGCAGGTGTTACATTTGCTGTTACATTTCATGTTTTAGTGTTACAGATTCTGTTACATTTTAGCTTCTTGTTAGTTTTTCTTGAAAAAGTTGGGTTTTTGCGAATTTCGTAATGCTGAAAAATGGGGAAATTTGGGGAATTCTGTTACATCGTTGTAACACCTGTAACGATCCTTCCGGACGAAAACCGGAACACCTCGCCGACCACCAACCAGATTTTTTGATAATAATAATTGTATGAACGACACTTATTATTATCTTGCCCCTATATAAACCGAATAAGATCTTCATGAATACCGGAAAATGTTGGACAGCGGCGCTATCGCTGATCCTTTTGGCATCCTCGTGTGTGGTAAAAAGTAAGATGGTGCCGCCCCGCGAAAGGGATATGGGCGCCTACCTAATGGTGTATTTCAAGGATGATACGCACGGCCTTTACATGGCCTTGAGTAAGGATGGCCGCAGCTTCACCGATGTCAATAACGCCAAACCCATCATCGCTGGCGATACCATTGCCGAGCAAAAAGGTATACGTGATCCATATATCTTTCGCGGTCCTGACAATTGGTTCTACATGGCGCTTACCGACCTGCACATTTTTGCACAAAAGGAAGGTTACCGCAACACGCAATGGGAACGCGATGGCAAGGCTTATGGCTGGGGCAACAACCGTGGACTGGTGCTTATGCGCTCACGCGACCTGCTCAACTGGAGCCATACCGTGCTGAGGGTGGACCAGGCGTTCCCGCAATTGGCCGACATTGGTTGTGCCTGGGCCCCTGAGATGATCTGGGATGATCACGTCAAAAAGACCATGCTATACTTCACCATGCGTTTTGGCGCCGGTAAGGAAAAGGTATATTATACCTATATGAACGATGCCTTCACCAAGATGGAAACGCTGCCGAAGGTGCTGTTCGAGTACCCCAATGGCGTGCCTTACATCGATGCCGATATCACCAAGGTGGGTAACAAATATCACATGTTCTACGCCTCGCACGATGGTACTTCGGGCGTTAAACAGGCCGTGTCCGACTCGGTGAATACCGGCTACGTGTACGATGCCAAATGGTACGATCCTGAGCCCGTGGGTTGCGAGGCGCCTACCGTTTACAAGCTCATCGGCCAAAATAAGTGGGTGCTCATTTATGATATCTATCGCATCAACCCGCACAACTTTGGTTTTAGCGAGACCTCAGACTTTGTAAATTTTACCAACCTGGGCCGTTTTAACGAAGGAGTGATGCGGTCTACCAATTTCTCGGTGCCCAAGCATCCGGCCGTGATCCAGGTGACCGCTAAAGAAGCGCAGCGCCTGGCTAATAAGTATGGCTTGAACATGAAATTTTAAATGATACTGATCATGATGAAAGCGATCAAATTATCCCTTGCCTGCATGTTGGCATTCATGGGTACCCATACAGCCGTGGTAGGCGCGCCCGATTCGGTCTACTTATTCTCATATGCTACGCTCAAAAATGGAGCACACAACGGTCTGCAATTTGCCTGGAGCCTCGACAAGCAGCACTGGGTGAACGTGGCCAATGGCTATGGGTTCGTCAAAAGCGACTACGGGCGCTGGGGTTCGCAAAAGCGGATGTTCGATCCCTACCTGCTACAAGGTGCCGATGGCCTTTGGCACCTTGTGTTCAGCGTGAATGATACCGATAACGCCTTTGCGTATGCTTCGTCGGCCGATCTGGTTCACTGGCAGCCTCAGGCGTATCCTTTTCTTCCTAAAGGACACACCTTTGCTAAGCCGGTCGTGACGTACAATGCCTCAAAGAAGCAGTACCATATCACGTATTTAAATGCCGATAAGCAATACTATCAGATCAATAGTACTGATAACCGTAACTATTCTGCCCCCAAAGCGGTGCCGGCTGTTATCAGTACTAATATCACCATCCAAATCAACAATGAAGCCCAAAGCGGCCAGTTACACCGGGTAGCCTGGAGCGTGGTAGAAAAGCTGGATCATGCTTATCAGGCCAATGAGTATCGCCAAAACTTATATAGTGAGAACGCCGGGCAGGACGCTCAGCGCTTTAAGGACCTGAAGCCGCTAACCGCCAAGATCACCCTGCACCCGCAGCGCGCCAAAACGATCAGTGATATGCTCATGGGCGTTTTTTTCGAGGATCTGAACTATGCTGCTGACGGTGGCCTTTATGCCGAACTGATCCAGAATCGCGACTTTGAATATACGCCAAGCGATAAGGAAGGACGTGACCGTACCTGGACCAGCACCCACTCGTGGAACATGAAAGGTAATGGCGCCACCCTCACTATAGATAGCGTTGCTCCTGTACATGCTAATAACCCGCATTACGGCGTGCTTAAAGTGACCGACTCGGGTGCCGCACTGATTAACAGCGGCTATGATGGCATAGCGGTAAAGCAGGGGCAGTACTATGATCTGTCGGTAATGGGTCATGTGCTGAACGGCAAGCCGCAAAAGGTACAAGCGCGATTGGTTGACCCGGCCGGTAAGGTGCTGGCCACCTCGGTGATCTACATGGGTGTGGGTAAATGGACCTCATACGCCGTGGCCTTAAAGCCTGATGCCGACTGTGCGCAGGCATCCCTGGAGCTTAAGCCAATGGTTGCGGGAGAACTGGCGTTGGATATGGTATCGCTGTTTCCGCGTAACACATTCAAAGGACATAAGAACGGCTTACGGGCAGATCTGGCACAGACCGTGGCCGACATTCATCCCCGTTTTGTTCGTTTCCCGGGTGGTTGCGTGGCGCATGGCGATGGACTGGCCAACATTTACCGCTGGAAGAACAGCATCGGCGCATTGGAGAGCCGTAAGCCGCAGCGTAACCTTTGGGGGTATCATCAAAGCGTTGGTTTAGGGTACTTTGAATACTTCCAGTTCTGTGAGGACATTGGTGCACAGCCCGTGCCCGTATTGGCCGCGGGTGTATCCTGCCAAAATTCCGCTACTGGTGGTGCAGGTCAGCAAGGTGGCATACCTATGGACCAAATGGACGAGTACATACAGGACGTGATCGACCTGGTGGAATACGCCAACGGACCGGTCACCTCGAAATGGGGCAAGCTGCGTGCGCAGGCCGGTCACCCCAAGCCGTTCAACCTTAAATATGTAGGTATCGGTAACGAGGATCTGATCAGCGAGGTTTTCGAACAGCGGTTCGCTATGATCTACAAGGCCATGCAAAAGGCGCACCCCGAGATCACCGTGATCGGTACGGTAGGGCCATTTTCGGAAGGATCGGACTATGAGAAAGGGTGGGAGATAGCCGACCGCCTGAAGGTGCCGATGGTGGACGAGCATTATTACCAGCCGCCAGGTTGGTTCATTCAAAATCAGGACTTTTATGATAGCTATGACCGCAGCCGCTCGAAAGTGTACCTGGGCGAATATGCGGCACATTTACCTGGCCGCCCCAGCAACATAGAGGTAGCGCTGACCGAGGCGTTGTACCTGACAAGTTTGGAGCGTAACGGTGATGTGGTGAGCATGGCCTCGTACGCACCCTTGTTGGCTAAAGAGAAACATACGCAATGGACGCCCGACCTCATCTACTTTAATAATACCGAAGTGAAGCCTACGGTGAACTACTATGTGCAGCAATTGTACGGGCAAAACGCAGGCGATATATATTTACCATCGTCCATCGTATTATCTGACCAACGCGACGCGGTGAGCAAACGCGTAGCCACATCGGTAGTGGTGGATAGCCGCAACAAATACCTGATCATTAAAATGGTGAACCTGTTGCCGGTGTCGGTACATTCGACGTTAGAGATGCCTGATGTAACGCTCGCCAATACTACCGCCGCCATGACCGTGCTGCAGGGTGAGCCTACCGACAAAGGCGCGAGGCCCGTCAGTTCTACCATTGCCTTGAACAATGCATCTGAAGTAGAACTGCCTGCTTACTCGTTCACGGTACTAAAGATGAAGATCAAATAAGCAAAAAGGGTCGCCACATGGCGACCCTTTTTGCTTACACTGATGTGGCAAGCCGGATGACGGCTCGCTGGACCGTACGTTTAAAGAATGTTTTGCAGCTCGCTGAACTTATCGATGTAGGCCAGTGGCTCACCGGTTGTGGTGCCAAAGCCATAAGTGGCAAATATGATAGGTACGCCTGCTTTGGTGGCGCTGTCATGATCGCCCTGGGTATCGCCCACATAAACAGGTGCTTTCAGCTCGTGATCGTTCACCACATCTAATATGTTCTGGTATTTGGGCTGCCCTTTGGTACCATAGCATTGGTGACCCATAAAAACGTCTTCCAGGTCGTTCAACCGAAGGAACGTCTCAATGTAGCCGTTCTGGCAGTTGCTCACCACAAAAAGCTTGTAACGGTCTTTCAGGTAGCTCAGGGTTTCTTTCAGGTCGGGATAAAGCTCACCGCCTTTTGTATTCAATACTTCCAGCTCGTGGCGGGCGCAGATAGACTTGATCGTGTTGCGCTTTTCCTCGTTAAGGTAAGGGAAAAGCTTATCAAAAATAGCATCGTAAGCCATGCCGGTGATCGATCGTACGGTTTGCTGGGTAATATCTTCCTTAACAAAATCTACCTCCTGCTTGGCTTGCTGCCAGGCCTGCGCCACGTTCGCGGTCGAATCCCAAAGCGTGCCGTCGAGGTCAAATATGATGCTGTCGAACCTGTTCTTAAGGTCGGGTTGGTTGGTCGTCTCCATTGGGGGCAAAAGTAGTGGTTTTAGCGTCGAGGCATCAGCATAACGTAATAAAACTGACGGTAAGGCAACAAAGCCCCACTTGCGCTGTTACCATTCACTCGTATATTGAGCAATTCAACATTTATCCATGCGTCACGGTATAGTAGGTTTAGCGATCGTTCTGGTAGTAGTAAGTTTATTGTTAGACCTGTATGTGCAGCAAGGCATCCGTACTCTGCTGTCGTCGGCCAGTAAAGGCACTCGTAAGGTAGTGATCACGGTATACTGGGCTATACAAGTACTGATCGTGATACTAATGACGGTAGGGATGATGCGTTCCTCCAAACCACCCGGCATGACGCCTTTTAACCAATGGGTGCTCAGCATTTTTATCACGTTGCTGGTCAGCAAAGTGTTCTTTGTACTGGTGCTCTTTCCGGCCGATATCTACCGCCTGGTGGTGGGGCTGGTCAATGCTATAGGCAAAAAGCCCGGCACTGGCAGCTATGTGCCTGCAAGGCGCAGGTTCGTGGGTGAGGCCGCTGTTTTGGCTGCTTCGGTGCCTTTTACGTCCTTCATGTATGCCATGTTCAAGGGTAAGTACGACTACAAGGTACACCGCCAAACCTTTTACTTTGATGATCTGCCGGCCGCCTTTGATGGTTTTACCATCACGCAATTATCAGATATTCATTCGGGAAGCTTTGATAACGTGGATGCCATTCAGCGCGGTATCGACCTGGCCAACGCCCAACGATCGGACCTTTTCGTGTTCACGGGCGACCTTGTCAATAACGTGGCATCAGAGATAGAGCCTTACATCGATCGTTTTAAGCAGTTGAAGGCCCCTTACGGGCAGTTCTCTATTTTGGGTAATCATGATTATGGGGATTACATTCGCTGGCCGGGAGGCGAACAACAAAAGGCCGCCAACCTGAAAAAATTGAAGCAGCACCATGCAGAGCTGGACTACCGATTGTTGCTGGATGAGCATGTGACCCTTGAAAAGAACGGTCAAAAGATCATACTGGCAGGTGTACAGAACTGGGGCCGCGACTTCATCCAGATCGGCGACCTGGATAAGGCGCTGGACGGTGTAGCTAAGGATGACTTCACGATACTACTATCACACGACCCCACCCATTGGGAAGAAAAGGTACGTTACCACGATAAGCTGGTTCACCTGACCCTATCGGGCCATACCCATGGTGCACAATTTGGTGTGGAGACCGCCAAGTTCCGCTGGAGCCCGGTGAAGAACCGTTACCTGGACTGGGCCGGCCCCATGGAAGAGAACCGCCGCAACTTATACGTGAACCGTGGCTTTGGCTTCCTGGCTTTTTCCGGCCGATTAGGCATCTGGCCTGAGATCACCGTGATCGAGCTAAGGAAGAGGATAGCGTGAGTGAGTTGGGTAAAGGTAAGTGGTTGATTAAGTTGAGTGGTTGAGCGGATGAATAGTTGAATAATTTGATCAGTTGGAATGGGTTGAATGGTTGGCGTTGAATAGGAGACCGATCGCTGCCTAAATCGATAAATGCGGACTACTTAACTATTCAAGTTAGTTAACTTTTTAACCATTCAACTACTCAAGCACTCAACCATTCAACTTACTAAGACCATTCAACCAATAAACTACCTCACTTCTTCTCGTAGATCAGGAAATGTTGCATAGGGAGGTCCTTGCGGTCCTCGACAAAGAAGAAGCCATTGGCAGTAAGTTCTTTGGTGATCTGTGCAGCGGTCGTTTTGTGCAGAGCCTTGATGGGCACTTCCGGGTCTTCGGCGCGGTATTCAAGCATCACGATCTTGCCGTGGGGGCGCAGTGCCTTGTATAAGGCTTGCAGGTACTCGTGAGGGTATTCTAATTCGTGGTATACGTCAACCATCAGGGCCAGATCTACGCTGCTATCGGGCAGGTTGGGAGCCTTTTCCATGCCTTTCACTACATCCACATTAAATTGCTTCAGGGTTTGGGCGCGTTGCTTCAGATTGGTTAGCACATCGTCTTCCAGTTCAATGGCGTATACCTTTTTCACCTTGGGTGATATGCGGAAGGTATAGAAGCCGGTGCCTGCCCCAATGTCGGCCACGATGCTGGTCTTGGTCACGGGCAGGTTCTTTACCGCCAGTTCAACGTTCTCTTCTTGGTTGCGGGTATCACGCTCGAGCCAGCCAGCACCCGTAAAGCCCATTACCTGTGCTATCTCGCGGCCTTTATACACCTTGCCAATGCCATTTACAGCCGGCTTTTTGTAGGTGTAAATGCTGTCCTTCTTTTGTTGTGACGCGCTATCGTCGCTCTTTTTAGCAGGCGACGTGCAGCAGCAAAACAAGATGATACCCGGTAACAGGCAGGTCCGTAAGTTGAACATAGTAGGTATGGTATGTGTGTTATGCAATGCTAAATTACCGTATTTGTTTTGAAATACTCAAGCATGCTCCACAAAACCACTTGTGGTGTTCACTTTTTGAAAGTGCAATTACGAAAGTTCACCAGGCAGTAGCTCAGCCCAAAGGCGAGCCCTAATTTGATGATGTTAGCTAAAATGATGGTCATGGTAAAAAGTGATAATGACCCACACTCAGGACCAAAAGCCCTGACATTGGATCTGGTTACGGCTAAAACCTTGTTTACGTAAAAGCTTGCGCAGCTCCACCACCATGGTGTTGTTACCCACGATGTAAAATATTGTGTCGTGCAAGCTGTAAGAGCGTTCGAGCAACCACTCGGTAAGGCTGTGATGGCCATAGATGTCATTACGGGCGATGGGTTGCAGCGGCGAGCGCAGGTATTCCTTGAACAGGCCGCGGTCGTGCTCGTTGCCCATTAGTACCGCGCCGGTAAAGCGCGTCTGTGGCATGGTGAGTTGCTGCATGGCCAACAGGTGACCCAGGCTGCTCTCATCGCCCAGGCAGATCACTGATGACGTAGGCGAGGGCATTTGGCGGGTAGAGTTGGTGCCCAGGTAACTAATGCTATCGCCGGTGTTCAACTGCTGCGCCCATTTACTGCCAGGGCCCTGGTGGGCCGCATCAATGAACAGGGTGCAGGTGTGCGTTTCGGCGTCCCAGCCGGTGGGAGTATAGTCGCGATAGGTAAGGTCGGCCACCTTGCATTTGATGTAAGGTACCTCTTTCCAATCTTCCATAGCGGTTTGCGGTAGATGCAGGTCGATCTCAATCATGGTAGATGGTTGCCATTTGCGTACCTCAAGCACGCGGCCGGTCTTTAACAAGCGGTTCTCGATCAGGTGAGCGGCTTTTTTCTTGATCCGGTGTAGTGTATCAGTGTTCATATGTTGATCAGGTTCTGATGGTACAAATGAACGGTAAATAGTGCTGCCCCGAAATGGCCGCATTCAGGTATAAATTGGACGATCCGCGGTAACCTTGATCTTACCGGCTACTGGCCGAAGCGCGGAAGGCCAGTGGGGTAGTGCCGGCGAGCTTTTTGAAAATGCGGGAAAAGTAGGTATGGTCATCGTACCCTAACTGGTGGGCGATCTCTTTAACGTTGTACTGGCTGTAGTAAAGCAATCGTTTGGCCTCCAGCATCACCTCGTGCATGATCCAGTACGATACCGGGAAACCGGTCACCTTTTTAACGGCCTCGTTCAGGTACGCTTCGCTGATATTGAGCATTTCGGCGTAGGCCAGCGGGCGTTTCTCGGTCTTGTAGTGCAGGGCCAGTAATTGCTTTAATTCATTGGCGATCTGTACCGGGCGGGTATGTTTGCGGTTATCGCTGTTCTGGCTTTCATAACCGCAGGCGGCCATTCCTAAAAAGGAATTGAGTAACGACCGCAGGATATCGTGGTAAAAAACAGAGTCGGTGTTCTGCACAAAATGTTCGTGCATAATGGTGATCAGATCCTGGAAGCGTTTGTATTGCACATCGTCCAGAATGTAGGGCTGCTGTAATAGCAGGCGCGTCTCGTATATGCTGCGGTATTCTGATGGGACCAGTGCGGTATCTATAGCGATGAACCAGGCCGATATCTTGTTATTATCCAAGCGGTGATGAACCTGGCCGGGAAGCACATAGTAGATGGAACGGGCCCGGATGGTGACTTCCTCAAAATCGACCATCATGGAGCTTTCGCCCTCTTCGGCTAGAAAAAAGATATAATGGTCATCGCGATGCACGCCCAGCGAACGTACGTCCTTTTCCAGGTGGGCCGAACTGGTATGCCGTATCTCTATACCGGTAGTGCTGGCCCAGTCGGCAAATTTATGGATAGGGATATCTTTCATAACTCAGCACTATAACCCATCCAAACCCTCCCCGGGGTGGGGAGGGTTTGATGATCTGATGGGTAGTTCTTTAGGTCACCCCTCTCGGGGGAGATATAGAGGGGCTACGCCGTGTAGCCTAATATTTTCAGTACCTGTTTACTGTTCTGCTCTTCGCCAAATACCTCAAAGTTGAAGGTCTCGTCTCGGTTGCGGCGGATCAGCACGTGCTTAGGTGAAGGAAGCAAGCAGTGGTGTATACCACCATAACCGCTCAGTACCTCCTGGTAGGCGCCGGTATTAAAGAATCCCAGGTATTGTACCTTACGTGTTTTTGGCATGTAAACGCTGTTCATGTGCGCTTCCTGGTTATAGTAGTCCTGACCATCGCAGGTGATACCGCCAAGGTTCACGCGCTCATACTCTGCATCCCAGTTGTTGATCGGCAGCAGGATGTATTTTTGGTTCAGCGCCCAAACGTCGGGCAGGTTAGTGATGAACGATCCGTCCAGCATCAACCATTTCTCACGGTCGTTCTGTTGCTTGCGGCCTAATACTTTGTACAGGATGCCTGACGCTTCGGCACAAGTATATTTACCAAATTCAGTGATGATATCTGGTTCCTCTACCTCGTGCTCGGCGCATATCTCTTTGATACGGCTCACGATCTCGTTGATCATGTACTCGTAATCAAAGTCAAATACCAGCGAATCTTTGAAAGGCATACCGCCACCGATATCCAGCGTGTCCAGATCAGGGTTGATCTTTTTGAACTTGCAGTACAGGGTCACGTATTTCTCTAACTCGTTCCAGTAGTATGGCGTGTCAGATATGCCCGAGTTGATGAAGAAGTGCAGCAACTTCACCTTAAAGTTCGGGTTCTTCTCGATCTTGTTATAATACAGATCGATCACATCTTCCATACGGATGCCCAAACGTGAGGTGTAGAACTGTGAGTCGGGCTGCTCCTCAGAGGCGATACGGATACCCAGGTTACAAGGCGTATCCAGCTCGATCTCGTCATCGTAAATGTTGAACTCCTCTTTGTTGTCCAATACCGGGATGATGTTGCTGAAACCATCGTGCAGCATATCAACGATGTATTGCTTGTACTGGTAGGTCTTGAAACCGTTACAGATCACGGTAATGTCCTTGGTCACCACGCCCTTTTTCTCCAAAGCATCGATCATCGGCATGTCAAAGGCCGACGAGGTCTCGAGGTGGATGCCATTTTTCAGGGCTTCCTCCACCACGTGCTTAAAGTGCGAGCTCTTGGTACAATAACAATATTTATAGCTTCCGCGATAATTGTTCTTGATGATGGCTTGCTGGAACATCAGCTTGGCCTGCTGTATCTTTTTAGAGATGATGGGCACATAGGTGAACCTCAAAGGCGTACCATATGTCTCGATCATCTCCATCAGGTTGAGGTCATGAAAATACAATTCGTCGTCAATGATCTCGAAACCTTCTTGCGGGAAACCCACACTCAGGTCTAAAAACTCCTGGTAGCTTTGCATCCTTTATCTATCGATCTATTTTTCGCAAAAATGAATTATTTTTTTGACAATGATCCGCACTTGCTATACAAAAATCATCGCCGAAATGTAATTGTTTTTGCACAGCCGTTGGGTCACTTACATAGGTAAAGAATGATACGTGATAATTGTTTAAGATACAGTGCTTTGTGCTGATGGCCAACGTTCGAAAGAGTTAAGCTAATGAGCTGTATTCTTCACATTGGATCGAACCACCGGGATGCAGCAAAAGGTCGGTTGGTCCGGTTGACCTACTGAGATGTATATCCAATGGTGTATTGGTGCTGATCATTGATCGTTTTTAAGATGATCAGGAAGTAGGATGCCTGATCTTTGGAGGCCTGAATATTCCTCATTGTGTTTAACTTGCCTTATCGATAAACCCTAACCTGGATGGAAGATATGATCACGACCGAACGATTGATCTTAAGAGAACTGGTACCTGATGATGGAGAGGGCATGTTCCAGCTTGATGCTGATCCGCTGGTGCATACCTACCTGGGGCAGCGTCCTATCTCCACCAGGCAACAAGCTCTTGATACGATCACCTATATCAGGCAACAGTATGTTGACAACGGCATTGGCAGGTGGGGCGTTGAGGAAAAAGACTCAGGGCGATTTGTGGTTTGGGCCGGCCTTAAATACATCACCGAGCCGGTGAACGGTCATGTTAATTACCACGACCTTGGTTACAGGCTACTCAGGGATCACTGGGGCAAGGGCTATGCAAGTGAGGCCGCCTATGCGTGGGTGGATCATGCGTTCAACAAAATGAAGCTGCCTGCCTTATATGGCATGGCCAACGTAAACAACGTGGCATCGATCAAGATCTTGGAGCGGGTAGGATTGATAAGAACTAATACCTTTTGCCTGGATAACGAGGCACATCATTGGTTCGAATTAAAGAATGACCAATGCACACCAAAAAACTGATATATCCTCAATCTATGCGAGGTTTGATCAGGTAGCGATCGGTCAAAGCTCTTTACGCATCTTACTAAAGAACTCTGGCGTTACGCCAATGTATGAGGCGATCTGCTTTTGAGGCAGGTGGTAGATCAGGGTTGGGTAGCGCTCACAAAAGCGGGCGTAACGTTCGGAAGCGGGCAGGCTCAGGTTGTCGATCAGGCGCTGCTGGTAGGCCACCAACGATCGCTCGGCCAGTATGCGGAAGAACTTTTCGAACTTGGGTACCAACCGGTACAGCTCCTCTTGCTGGGCTTTTGGCAGCAGCAGCATCTCGGTATCTTCGAGTGCCTGTATGTTCAATATGCCTGTTTTTTGGGTCAGCAAACTGTACATATCGGCCATCCACCAATCGCGCGGGGCAAAACTTAATACGTGCTCTATTCCGTTATGGTCAACGGTGTAACCTCGCAAACAACCGGATGTAACAAAGGCCGTATGCTTACAAATATCACCTGTACTTAGCCAGTATTCTTTCCTCTTAAGGGTTTTTGGACGCAACATGCCCGTAAATATGTCCTTTTCGGCTTGGGTAAGGTCAATGTGTTTGCTTACGTTGTGTATGATGATATCGGCCTGCGCTTCCATCCGGCAAAACTAATAATAAGGGTTATCATTTAAAATTTCGCAATAGTTAAGATTGGTAGCGGTAACGGCATGCGAATTGCCTTGTGAAGGCGACATCTAACTGCTTATAACCTATGAATAATAAGATACTGATCGTTGATGATGATCTGCTGAGCCTGAGGGTAACCAGCGTATTGTTACGCTCAAAGGGTTACGAAATTCAAACCATCGATAATTGCACCGGCGTGTTTGACGCGATCGCGAATTTTCAGCCCGGATTGATCATTTTAGACGCTCAGCTGCCTGACGGCGACGGACGTGTGATCTGTGACCAGCTCAAGACCTCTGACCTGACCCAACACATCGGTATCATTATCTGTTCAGGTTTGAGCGATCTGGAGGTCTGCTATGAGCAGCAAGGACCGCCGGACCTGGTACTTCAAAAGCCGTTCGACATTAACTTGTTCTTGCATAAAATTAGTGAGATGCTGCCGGTGGCGGCTTAACGTTAAGTTAAAATATGGGTGATCAGGTTTTAGCCTGGCACAAAAAAAGCCCTGCAAAAATGCAGGGCTTGCGGTATCGGCAAATACGGACTTAACTCAATTAACTATTATAAACTATTGCCAGCCTCCGCCAAGGGCTTGATACACGTTAATGCGTGCGTTGATCTGTTGTTTTTTGGTATCGATCAGGTCAAATCTCGCTTCCAATGCATCACGCTGTGTCAGCAACACCTCCATATAATCGGCACGGGTCGACCGGAACAGGTCATTAGATATCCTCACCGAGCGTGATAGCGCCTGCACCTGCTTAGAGCGCAGATCATAGCCTTGCTCCAGGTTGCTGATCTTGGCCATTTGGTTGGTCACCTCCACATAAGCATTCAACACTTTTTGTTCATACTTGTAAACTGCCTGCAACTGCTTGGCATTGGCGCTGCTGTAGTTGGCTTTAATGGCGTTACGGTTCACTACCGGTTGGATAACCTCGCCTATAAGCGAATAGATGAGTGATTGCGGCATGTTGAACAAGAACGCCGGGCTGAACGCATTGTAACCTATAGATGCCGATATGTTAAGCGAAGGGTAGAACCTTGCCTTAGCCACTTTCACATCCAGTTTAGAGGCGGCCAGATCCATTTCGGCCTGCCTGATATCCGGACGGTTAGAGAGCAGTTGCGAAGGTAAGCCAGCCTGTATCGGCATCAGGTCCAGCTTTTCGAAACCGTTATCATCACGTGGTATAGGCTGCGGAAAGCGACCTAACAGGTAATTGATATGGTTCTCGGTCTCGGTGATCTGTTGCTGAATGTCGTACTGCATACTGCGTGTCTTGAGCACCTGTGCTTCAAAACGCTGCACGGCCAATTCAGTAACGTGGGCGGCCTCTTTTTGTATCCGTACGATCTTTAGCGCGTTATTCTGGATGCCGATGTTCTGCTTTAGGATCTCGAGCTGGTTATCCAACGCCAGCAATTCATAGTACGAGTCGGCTATCTCGGCCACCAGGTTGGTCACCATAAAATTACGGCCCTCAACCGATGACAGATAGCGTGCTACAGCTGCCTTTTTGGAGTTACGCAGCTTGTGCCAGATATCCACTTCCCATGAGGCATAGGCCGTGATCAGGTAATCGGGTAGGGGGTCGGGTGTTTCGCGGCCGGGTTTGATGTCGGTATTGGCATCGTTGGCACCCTGACTGGTATAACGGCCCACCTTTTCTACACCGCCTGCGGCCCTGATGCCTGCAAATGGCAGGTACTCACCTTTACGGGCCCTGATCTCGGCACGGCTCACCTCGATCTCCTGCATGGTCACGTTCAGCTCCTGATTGTTCTTCAGGGCCGTGTCGATCAGGGCGTTCAGGTACTGATCTTTAAAAAAGTCCTTCCAAATGGTCTTGGCGCTGTTGGTGGTATCTTGTCCGTTAGCCTGTGCATAGGCTAACGGTACGGTCTTGTTCTCGGTACGTTGGGTAACGGCCGGTAGTTTACACGCCTGGTAAGTGAACGATAGGCCAGCTATCGCCATACATTTATATATCGTGCTCTTATTCATGGTCGTTGCGTGTTTCAATTAACTGAGCCTGGTCATCTTTTGAGCGAAGGAACCAAAGCTTTTTCTTTTTCTTCTTTTTAGGAGCGAACTCTTCTGACAATGGGGTCTCATCCTCATCGCGGATCAACTTACGGCCATCGGCCAGGGTACCGAATATGTAGTACAGGCCCGGAACGATGATCACACCGAACACGGTGCCGAACAACATACCTCCGGCAGATGAGGCACCGATGGTTCGGTTACCCAATGCACCCGGACCGGTAGCGAACAGCAGCGGGATCAAACCGGCAATGAACGCGAACGACGTCATGAGGATAGGGCGGAAACGCACCTTGGCACCCTCAATGGCGGCCTCCAGGATAGTAGCGCCCTGCTGGTGCTTTTGCACCGCGAACTCTACGATCAGTACGGCGTTCTTACCTAACAGACCTACCAGCATCACCAAACCCACCTGGGCATAGATGTCGTTGGCCAGCCCCATCAGTTTAAGAAGCATGAATGCGCCGAACACACCGGCAGGGAGCGAAAAGATCACCGCCAGCGGGATGATAAAGCTCTCGTACTGCGCGGCCAATACCATGTACACGAAAATGAGTACGATGATGAAGATGTAGATAGCCTCGTTTCCACGATTCACCTCATCTTTAGACAGACCCAGCCAGTCGATATCATAACCACGAGGAAGGGTCTTTTTAGCCACTTCCTGGATCACCTTGATGGCCTCGCCGCTACTATAGCCGTGGGCAGGCGCACCGTTGATGGCCGAAGCGGTGTACATGTTGAACCTGGTGATCTCGTTCAAACCTTGTTTCTTTTTCACCCGCATAAATGCCGAGTATGGTACCATCTCGTCGCGGTCGTTCTTCACATACAGCTTCAACAGGTCCTCAGGCAAGGCGCGGTATTCAGGCCCTGATTGCACGTACACCTTAAAGAAGTTACCAAAGCGGATAAAGCCCTGCTCATATGTACTACCGATCAGGATCGACAGGTTGTTCATGGCGTTGCTGATGGTGACGCCTTTTTGCATGGCAGCTTTGTTATCGATCTGCAATTCATACTGCGGATAGTTGGCCGCAAAGAAGGTGAACAAGCCGGTCAGCTCTTTACGCTTTTTCAACGCGGCCATGAACTCCTCGTTCACCTTACCGAATGAAGCGTAATCGCCGCTGTTGGTCTTGTCGAGCAAACGGAGCGAGAAACCGCCCGCTGCACCGTAACCCGGTACTGCCGGTGGTTCAAAGAACTCGATGGTGGCACCGGGTATCTCCTTGGCCTTTACCTCCAGCTCTTCAATGATCTCTTTAGCCGAGTGCTTACGCTCCGACCAATCTTTTAAGTTGATCAAACAGGTACCGGCGTTAGATCCGCGGCCTTCGGTCAGGATCTCGTAACCTGCAAGGGCCGATACTGATTGTACGCCATCGATATGCTCGGCGATCTTTTGCAGGTCGCGCGAGATGTGGTTGGTACGCTCAAGCGTTGATCCCGGAGGGGTTTGAATGATCGCATAGATCTGGCCCTGATCTTCGCCTGGTATAAAGCCCGCAGGCAAGGACTCTGAAGTGAAGAAGATACCCGCGCAAAATGCGGCCAGCAAAGCAAAAGTGACCACGCGACGGTTGGCGATCTTGCGCAACAGGCCAGTGTACTTGCCGGTCACTTTGTCGAACACGTAGTTGAACTTGTCTAAAGCCTTATCAACGATGGTCTTTTTGCGATGATGGTCATGCGGTTGCAGGATCATGGCGCACAATACCGGGGTAAGCGTTAACGCCACAAAACCCGATATCACGATAGATGTGGCCATGGTGATCGCGAACTGGCGGTAGAAGATACCCACCGGACCGGTCATGAACGTTACCGGTACGAATACAGCGGTCATCAGGAACGTGATGGCGATAATGGCCCCGCTGATCTCTTGCAGTACCTGCTTAACGGCCTTGAACGGTGATAGGTGCTCCTCGGCCATTTTGGCGTGCACCGCCTCGACCACCACGATCGCATCATCCACCACCACACCGATGGCCAATACGAGTGCAAAGAGCGTGATCAGATTGATCGTAAGCCCGAACAACTGCATACAGAAGAACGCACCGATCAATGATACCGGTACCGCAATGGTAGGGATCAGGGTAGAGCGCCAGTCACCCAGGAAGATGAACACCACGATAGCCACCAGGATAAAGGCCTCTACCAGTGTGTGGATCACCTTCTCGATAGACGCATCCAGGAAGCTCGACACGTCATAGCTGATCTGGTAGTCCATACCCGGAGGGAATGAAGTTTCCTTGATCTCGGCCAGTTTGGCTTTCACTTCCTTGATCACCTCACTGGCATTACTGCCGTAGGTCTGTTTCAGGGTGATCGCTGCCGATGGGTGGCCATCCATGTTGGAGTAAATGTCATAGAACTCACTGCCCAGCTCCACATCAGCGATGTTCTTCAGGTACAGCAACTCACCGTTCTTGTTGGCACGGATGATGATGTTCTGGTATTGTTCAGGTGTGTTATAACGGCCCTGATAGGTGAGTACGTACTCAAGCGATTGCGAGCGCTTACCGGTACTCTGGCCCAAACGGCCCGGCGAACCAATGATGCTCTGCTCGCTCATGGCCTTCATCACCTCTTCGGTAGATACGTTATAGGCGCGCATTCGATCAGGCTTTAACCAAACACGCATGGCGTACTGGCGGCTACCTAATATCTTGGCACTGCCCACACCCTTCAAGCGGCTCAGCTCGGGTATGATGTTCACACCGGCAAAGTTGTACAGAAAGTTCTCGTTAGCCTTTGGGTCCTTACTGTAAAGGTTAACGTACATGAGCATGTTAGGGGAGGTGTAGCTCACGATCAAACCCTCACGCTGTACCAGTTCAGGTAAGCGGTTCGTCACCTGCTCTATACGGGTCTTCACACTCACCATGGCCTGGTTAGGGTCTGTACCCAGGTCAAATACGATCTGTACGGTTGCCTCGCCCGCGCTAGTGGCATCTGAGGTCATGTACTTCATGCCGGGAGCACCGTTGATGGCCTTCTCCATAGGGATAAGCACCGAGTTCACCAGTACATCGGCACTGGCACCCGGATAGGCCACGTTCACCACGACCATCGGCGGCGCAATGGAAGGGAATTGTGACACGGGCAAGGTCTCGATAGCGAGAACGCCCATGAATATGATGACCAGCGACAATACGATCGCAAGCACCGGCCTTTGAATAAATTTGTTAAACATCTTAAAAAAATTGACGTGTTAACTATTCCGCGTGTAAACGAAGAGTAGGGATGATGGCCTTCATGTTCTTGAACTCATAGGCGATCTTGTCGTTGTTCTTAACCTTGCGTAAGCCTTCTACAAGGATCTTGTCGGTAGCTTGCAGGCCTGCGGTAACCTCGTACAGGTCATTCATGTCGGCACCAAGCGTGATCTCGCGGGCCTGTACACGGTCGTTCTTATCTACTACGTACACGTATTTTTTCTCAAGCACCTCGAAGGTGGCTTTTTGAGGAATGATGAGTGCACCCTTCAATGGCACTTCCATCTCGACGTTGCCGGTCTCGCCAAAGCGGAGAAGACCTTTAGGGTTAGGGAAGGTGGCACGGAAAGGGATATTACCGGTCTCGTTATCAAAGTCGGCTTCAACGGTCTCCACTACGCCCGGGTACTCGAATTTTTCGTGGTTGGCCATTTGTAGGGTCACCAGTTGCTTTTTGTCGTGGTTCTTGGTCTCGTAGTCCAGGTATTCGGCCTCAGGTACGTTATAATAGACCCACATCTTGCTGTTATCGGCCAGTGTGGTCAGCAGGTCGCCTTCATCTACCAAACTACCCGGACGAACCTGCAGGCGGTCAATGATACCATCGAACGGTGCCCTGATCTCCGTGAACCCGAAGTGCGTCTTCATCAGCGCTACCTCGGCCTGTGCCTTTTTCAGTTTGGCTTTGGCCATGGCCAGTTCATTTGGCGCTACGATGTTGCTATCGCGAAGTTTCTTGGTGTTCTGATATTCGATCTGCTCCATGTCCACCTCGGCTTGTGCCTTTTGCAGTTCGGCATTGTACAGTTTCGGCATGATCTGGAAAAGCAGCTGGCCTTTTTTAACGAAGGAGCCTTCGTCAACGTAGCTTTTTTCTAAGTAACCACGTTCCTGTGCTCTCAGCTCAATGTGGCGGATCGACCGCACCTGGCCCACGTAAGAGTTCACGATGGTGGTGTCCATTTTAAGCGGACTGGTAACAAGCAGCTTGCTCTCTTCTTCTTTTTCTTCTTTTTTTTGTTCGCAACTGGCAAGGCACAACACAGCGCACAAGCCCATGAACACGAATTGTATTTTCATGAATATAGTAATTTCAACATTTGGTCAATAGGCGTTTGGCGTACAGCGAATTAACGTGTAAAGCGCAAGGCCCTTGATCACCTTTGTGATCCGGAAAAGGGAAATAAAAATGAATGGCAGACAGGGCACACCGGCGGTGGCCACTTATCTAAAAAAGAAAAGAAGGTCAGATCCTGAACACCTGTATACGCAGATACAGTTTGTCAGGCATATTGATATGAGGTAACTTACCGGGACGTAAGGTACGGGCTACCGCATAGGGGCTGTAGCATACTTGTTGTGAGAAAAAATGACCGGCTAAAAGGTCAGCCTTTTGGCTATGCTTCTTTTGGGCGCTAACTTCGTCGGTATCGTCCTCAAATTCAGTGGCCAGCAGTTTGCGAAGGTATTTGCCTTTGCTAAGCGGTTTTAACCGAACATCGTTATGGGCCGATGAAGTGTAGCCGTCAGGCCTGATGGAACCCTGCGTAGTGGTCTGCGTGCTCGCATCTGCACTGCTGAACGGATAGAAGCTGTTGAAGCCTCCGCACAGTAGCAGAATGTTGAACGACAGAAATATTCTTAGCAGTAAGGCCATTTCAAAGGTCAAAATACTAAATAAAATGATCTCTTTAGTATTGTTGAAAAATATTTAACAACTGGCTGCAAAATTAATGATCAAAACGGGTAAACGTTATGTAAAGTGTAACTTTTTTGATGTATATATTTTCCCAGTATAATATTGACAATAAGCCGACGATAAAAGCTATTCATCATATCATGATAAGCTCAAAACCCATCGGTGTGGCCTCATCTTGCGATGATGTTCAGCAATGGTAACGATAATACTGAACAGATCTGTATAAATTTTCTTTGTTTTTAATGGTCGCAGCGCATTATCGGAGTTCAATGGCTGGGACTGAGGTAAGAGATCGTGATCGCTGTGCTGACTTATTACGAGATCATTTGTAGACGAACTGGCTGCCTTTAAATACTTTAACCCATTTCTCGACAAATAACGGACCGAGGTATGCCTGCTTAACGGCCACAAAGTTGTTGAAGAGGCTTTGCGACCCTTGTATCACATAATACAACTGTGATTCGGGTGTCTTACTGTTCAAAAATGCGGGCGACTCGATCTTGAAAATGATGTATGGTGTTCGAGCTTTGCTGCCATCCTCGATCACGCGCAGGGTGGCATTAGGTGCCGAGGTTTTGAGTTTGGTGTAGGTGGTGCGCATAAAGCTGGCCACGGGTACCGTGCGCACGCCCTTCATGCAAACCATGGTGCCAATGATGCTCCAGTTATTGATGTTTTCGTTACCCGGTATCAATTCAAGCATTTGTGCTTGTGCGGTATTTTGGTTCGAGCCTACCTTCCATTTATATTCGGCCGGCCAGTTGATCTTCAGATTCTCAAAGCGACCCTGTGCAAAGCTTATATGAAAAGTAATGAATAGAAAAATGCTGAAAAGCAGTGATGTTTTAAAGCGTATCATGATGAGTGTGTTATAGGTGCTCCTCATACAACGTTTTACACCACGAGTTGTTAGCTTTGCCGCCATTATTAGCACCGATCACCAAACTTTTGTATCCCAGCCACGTTGTTTTGATACCTATAACAGAACATTTTACGATCAATAGTAATGCCTGCAACACCACTAAGTAGAAAGACCGTAGTTATAACAGGTGCCACCAGCGGTATAGGCCGTGCCACCGCATTAGAATTTGCCCGCCAGGGAGCTAAGCTGGTATTGGCCGCACGCCAAAAAGATGTTTTAGATGAGATGGTAGACCTTTGCGACAGGCTTGGCGGTAAAGCGATAGCCGTACAAACTGACGTGACCGATGGCGCCGCCATGGCCACGCTGGCTAAGGATGCCTGCATATTTGGCGGCAGCCTGGATGTATGGGTCAACATTGCCGGCATAGGCGCCTTGGGTGAGTTCACTACGATACCCATTGAGGTGCATACCCAGGTGGTGAACACCAACCTGATCGGTTACATGAATGGTGCACATGCTGCGCTTCCATACTTCATCAAGCAAAAACGCGGCATACTGATCAACCTTAACTCGGTAGGTGGGTTCGTGGCATTCCCATACTCGGCATCGTACACAGCCAGTAAGTTTGGTTTAAGAGGATACTCCGAAGCTTTGCGCGCGGAGCTGCAAGACTTTCCGCACATCCATATTTGCGATGTGTTCCCCGGATTCGTAGATACGCCAGGCCCGAGCCATGCGGCTAATTATACCGGTAAGCTGTTGAAGCCGGCGCCGCCTGTGGTGCCTACTTACAAGGTGGCCGATACGGTGGTTTGCCTGGCGCAGGAACCTAAAGATTCGGTCACACTGGGCAGTGCCGCTTACATGGCGCGCTTTGCGCAGTGGGTATCGCCCAAGCTTACGCGCTGGGGTTCGGCCAAGTTCATGAAATTTTATTTGAAAAGGGCCGAGCCTGTTCCGGTGACCAATGGCAGTATTTTTGAACCTACTCGGCAGCACAACCAGATATCAGGCGGTTATACCTCTAAAAAGGTTAGCTCCAAAAAAGCTGCGCGCCTGGCAGGTGTGGTAGGGGTGATCGCCGGTGCACTTTACGTGATCAAAAAGCTGCGTTAATGATCAGTTAAAAAATAGTTGTGCACTGCCGGCGCATTAGTTGATCATATATGGAGTTTACATCGTAACTTACACCGCATAACCATTGAACTGAATAACGCCATGTCATCTATCCTGACCCGTTTTTTGCCTGATAACGATAAGATATTCTATAATCTTTTTGGCAAGGCTGCGGCCAATTGTACCCAAATGGCCCAGCTGTTGATAGATGCTATAAGTGGCGAGTGGTTACCTGATCAGCGTACCGAGTTCATGCAGATCAGCCGCCTTAAGGCACAGTCGACCGAGTTAAAGCGTGAAGTATATGCGGTGTCAGGCAAGGCGCTCATCTCACCTTTTGAGCGTAATGATATGTATGCCCTGGCATCTGCGCTTAACAACGTGTCAGATATGATCGACTCGGCAGCACGCCGTATCAACTTATACTCACTTAACGAGATCACCATGCCGATCAAGCAGCTGTGTGACCTTATCGTGAGATCTACCATTGAGTTAGAACGCTGTGTGCACGCTCTGGAGCACATCACTATACCTGAGCCCATTGTGAACAGTTGTAACGAGATCAAACGGCTGGAGCACGAGGCCGATATGGTGTATGATAAAGCCTTTGCCTTGTTGAACGCCGAGGAGACAGACACCTTTCAGCTGATCAAGTACAGCGAAATATACGGCGCGCTGGAACGTACCACTGATAAATGCGAGGACGTTGCGTACATAGCGGAAAGTATCCTGATCAAGAACAGTTGATTAGGAATATCCAAAAATGGTCTTGACGATAATCCCCGTCTGTCATCGGTCCTCTGTCCTCATACTTCCGCTCTCATTTCTCTTTTGCGCATAGTAGCCCATGGTGAGTATGATCATGCGGTTGTAGGTGCGTAAGCCTTCGGGTTGCTTATTGACCTTCAAAAAATTATCGTAAAAGATGCCGCTTAACCTGCTGATCTGCCGGTCGTAGCGTTGCCAATAGGCGCGGTCGGCTTTGAGGTCCGCCAATACCGCAGGGGAAAGGTGTGTTTTGAATTGTTTGCTGGCTGTACTATCCCGTCGCCTCACCTGGTGTATGAATTCTTGCATGGCCAGGTAATAGGCCGAATATCGAAGCGATCGATCATTGGAGTGTATGCCAGCCAAATAGCCCACAAAATTTGCTTCATCCTCACGTGCAAAACCCATTTGATGAGCCATCTCGTGGCAGGCACTCACAGGCCGGTCATGCAGTGGCATTTGGTAGTTGACCTGTGCCTCACCGGTGAACGGAGTAAAGTAACCGGCCGTGCTGAGGTAATTGATCACTGGCGTGAATAATGACGACTTGACCGCAGGATAATAGCTTCTGAATTGCGGGTAGATATCGGCCGATCGTTCAATGGCCGCTTCGGCCGTATCATAGATCTGCTTATTGGTCGTACTTAAGTCGTCGGCATTCAGCCTTGCCCTGCAGGCATTGGCGCTATCGATCAGCGTACAGGTCATGCCGATCAGTGCACTGGTGGTGTATGTACTATCGGGAATGTTCAAGAGCTGCGAGGCCGGTGGTCGGGAGTAATTAAGTCCCCATAAAATATAGAAGGCAATGATGAACAGTTGAAGCCCGATCACCAAGTTTATGAACAGGCGGAGTGACCGGGCAAAACGTTTTTTGAATAGAGAGGCGATCAGTGAAATGGTTGCGTAAAGGGCTATGACGATGATGGCGGTATATAATACATCGCCCACGCTGAAAGGTATCCATCCCAAAGTGAAATGTAGTGCCACGCTTATGGCACGGTAAAGACCATTGCTGTAATACCGCTCGATGAACAGCGGATACTCACCGGCAATGAATAAAAGCAGCATGATCATGGCCAGTGTACCGGTCAGGTACAGGCGTTCAATGATCAAAGGTTTGGTACGACCCATAGGTAATGGCATGGGATAAAATTAACCCATGATCATGGTTATGCAAAGCATGATGTGGAATGTTATTCGTTAAGGAGGTAAGGGAGGTGAGCAGTTAGTCCTCGTTCTCCTTGATCTCTTCCCAGTAAATGGTGTCCAGAAAAACGCCGTTGTTGCGGGCTACCTGCGCTTTGAGCGTCTCCAGCTTTTCCCTGACCTGCTCGGGGCTCAAATTACTTTCAAGCGAATGATAGTAGATCACATTATCTGTCCTACTATTGATGAACTTATAGTGTTTTACAGGGGTTTCCATGGTAGCGGCATTATCAATATCTATATAACACACGACCGCGCAACAGGTTCTGTCGGGAGCCGTTATAGCGCATAAATATTTATGTTCGAGTTTGATATCACCATGCGTTATCTGCACGATCGGCACGAAATTGTTGATCAGGTGAGATAGTTAATGAATAATTCATATCAATTATTGTACTTTGCCGTTAATTATCATAAATGCACAAAAAACTGCTAACAAAAGGCTTTCTGTGGCCATTCTTCATCTTTATACTGGAGCTTGCCGCCTACGCCCAAAACAAGCGTGACGACAGGAACTATGTGGCCGGACATTTGGAGAGTGAACTGAACGATGAGACGTCTGGCATCGCTGCCTCATTTGTACACCCAGACGTTTTTTATGTGCACAATGATAGTAGTGACAGCAGCCGCTTTTTCGCCATCACGCCGTCTGGCAAACTGCTGGGTGTTTTTAATTATACGACCGAAACTCCTGGCCCTTTCGGGGTGCGCGACTGCGAGGATATAGCCGTTGGCCCGGGCCCTGACCCGCAGAAGAGCTATGTTTATATAGGCGACATTGGTGACAACGGCGGCACTTACCCCTTTGTCAACATTTACCGAATGGCAGAGCCGGATATCCCTGCGTCTGCATCTACACGGATACAACTGCATAGCAGTACGCTATTTGTCAAATACCCAGATGGCCCTAAAGATGCGGAGACGCTGATGATAGACCCGATAGAGAAGCTGATCTACATCGTGACCAAGCGACATAAGTCGGTAGGCGTTTACACGGCATCCTTGGCATTTAACAACAAGGACACCGTGACCCTTACCAAACGAGGTGAGTTGCACTTCCGCGGGTTGCAGCCCTTCAAGTGGATCGTTAGCGGCGATATCTCTAAAGATGGTAGCCAGGTAGTGCTTAAAAGTTACAGCCGAATTTATTACTGGAGACGTAAGGGCAACGAGCCGGTTTGGCAAACCCTTCAGCGCAAACCTCAGCAACCGTCATACGAGCAGGAGCGCCTGGGTGAGGCCGTGGGCTTTGCCGAAAATGGCCGCAGCTATTTCACCGTGAGTGAAGGGAATAAACAGCCGATCTATCATTACGCAGTACCCAAAAAGTAAGCTGTCATAACTGTGCAATAGCTTGCCTGATGCATAACAGGTTGAAGCGGTGCGATCTATATTTGTTCAAAACTAATAGCTCATGAAAGTACAAATATGGTCGGACGTGATGTGTCCGTTCTGTTATATAGGTAAACGTAGGTTCGAGGAAGCGTTGTCGGTGTTCGATAACGCCAAAGATATTGAGGTGGAGTGGAAAAGCTTTCAATTGAACCCCGACCTGGAGACCAATACCAGCATCAGCATTGATCAGTACCTGGCCGATGCCAAGGGCTGGACCGTTGACTATGCCCAACAACTCAACGGCAAGGTGACAGATATGGCCGCACAGGTAGGGTTGACCTATCACCTGGACAAAGCCGTGGTAGCCAATAGTTTCGATGCCCATCGTTTCACGCATTTTGCCAAGCAGCACCACGCTGGCGACGCTGCCGAAGAAGCCCTATTCAGAGCCTACTTTACCGATGGTAAGAACATTGATGATAAAGAAACGCTTGTTGAGCTGGGAACAGAGATCGGTCTGAACAGCGATGAGTTACGCCATGCACTTGACAGCGATGCCTATGCAGGCGATGTGCACCGAGATATTTACGAAGCGCAGGTGCTGAACATACGTGGCGTGCCTTTCTTTGTCATGAACGATCGTTATGCCGTGTCAGGCGCACAGGCTACTGAGGTATTTTTGAATACGCTCAAGACCGCTCATGCAGAGTGGGCCAAGAATCCGCAAGGGCTCGAGATCATTGAAGGTGAGAATAGCTGCGACATAGACGGCGGGAATTGCTGATCGATAAGCTAACCTGATAGATATAAAAAAAGCGGTCATTTGTATTAAATGACCGCTTTTTGCGTATAAAAGTCGTTTTAGTTAGGCTACCACGTTGGTGACCTCTTTTGCTTTCGGAGCCTGTATCTTGCCGCCACGGTTAGAGCGTGCGGTGCGGGAAAATACCGACAGCTCGCGGTCGAACAAGAACTCGAATAATAGGCGGGTGTACGAGGTGTGGTGACCCAGCTCATCATAATGGTGGCCGGCCAGTGCTTTCACTTTAGGCAGGTTGTTCCATGGCACCGAAGGAAAGTCATGGTGTTCGTTATGGTAACCTACGTTCAGGTTAGGGAAGTTCAAACGGCCATAATAGCTTTTGGTCTCTTGCTCGCCATGGGTCAAGAAGTGCTCCTGTACCCAACGGGCGCCCAGCGGGTGCAAACCTACCGAGAAGAAGAAGCTTAGCACTAAATACAATACCGCTTTCCAACCGAAGAAGTAGATCACGGCAGCGGTAAAGGTTAACTGAACTAACCAGTTAACAGCGGTCCAGCCGTCAAAAAGGTTGATCTCTTTTAAACGGAAAGGGCGTGCCGCCTGAAATATAGGATAGAACAATAACCACATGGCCTTACCAAAGGTAGAGTTGTTGATCAGTTTAGCTTCCCAACGGAAAGGCATATCAGCATCAAGTGCTTCAACACCCTGGTATGAGTGGTGTTTCAGGTGATATTTTTGGAACGATACCGAACTTGGCATCAGGGTAGGCAGGTTGGCAAATATGCCGGCCCAGGTATTGGCGGTCTTGTTCTTGAAGATGAGGTTATGCGCACACTCGTGTATACAAACAAAAAGTGTGTGGCAGGCAAAGGCACCGATACCATATGCTGCCAAAGCGATCCAATACCAGGCCGCATCTCTTAACAAGTAAGCGGCAGCGATCTGTACGCCTACACACAAGGTGATCACTAAAAAGGTGTAAGGATTACGACCAATGAGCTGCCTTAGTTCGGGATGATCTTTGATAATTAACTTCGTGCGGTGCTTATGCGGTTCGCTCTCGTCCGACCATCTGAAACTCGTTTTCTTCATACCTGCGTTAGCTTATAATTTTTTAGTGAATATCATATAAAGGTAAAACAATTAGGATAGTATCTGAAATTTTATCTCTACAAATAAAATATTACTTCAAAAAATAACCCCGTACCTTCTATCATTCAACGAAGCGTACGGGGTTAAATTATAATGCGAACTTATTAATGGCTGATGGCTGCCGATGCCACAGGCTGAGCAGGTGCTTCTTCTTTTTGCTGTATCCACTCATCAACCACGCTGATCACTTCCTCATAGCCGGGCTGGCCGCATATGAAATGGCCCTTGCCGCCAAAGGTGCGGGTAGTAGTGCTGCTTAATTCATCGTTATACGCCTTGGCGTTCTTTTCATTCAATTCGTACGGAATGATTCGGTCTTCCTCGCCGGCTATGAACAGCATCGGTACATGTGGCAGGTCAACATCCACCTTGCCATCCTCGCCCAGGCAGTCGCGCAGTACGTTACGGCTGTCGTTAGTGGCAGTGCGTTCCCAGGCTTCCTGAGTTTGGTCAGGCGTCATGGTGTTGGTGAATGATGCCTGGAAGCTTTCCACATCCATAATGAATGGGTCGTCGCCTTTAAATGGGTTGGTGATCAGGGCGCTGTTCTTCACAAAACCCCAGTCGAATGCGATCATGGCGTTTGGCGCTACCGAACTGATGGGTACACCTAACTTGGCCAAGCCCTCGTTCACCAATACTTGCACGATGAGTCCGCCTACTGAGTGGCCGATCAGTATAGGCTTCTCGGTTTGAGCGGCCGCTAATTGCCGATACTTGTCGATCACGGTGGCCAGGCGCAGTTCGCCTAGTCCGGCTGGTACGTTGGCCCGCAGATCGGCCGGCTCGCCCTCATGTAACGGCCACGACTCGGCTATACAATTATATCCCTTCGCGCTGAAATGGGCTACCCACTGGTCCCAGCTTTTGGCATTTTGGAACATGCCGTGGATAAAAATGATGGTGCTTTTCATAGGTATTTAATTTTAGATATAAAAATATAACCTATAATTTACATTGCGGTTTGCTTCACCGTTTAGTCTATGTCACACTCAGAGGTTGTAGAGGTCGCGTCGCGATCTCTTAACATGATAAAGGACAGGTGTCAATTAGCAGCATCGGTGCAATTACCATTATAGCCGCTTTGTTCCATCACTTTAAGGTATTCACTTCGGTCCAGCAGGTTTTTGATCGCTTCCTGCTTGTCGACGGTACGGTTATAGTAGGCCTCGCAAATGCGCATGCCAATAAAGTAACCCAGGTCGGGTGGGCGGTTCTTTACAGAACCAGTATTGAATAACCATTGGGAAAGGTCATCGCCGTTGGCCGCAGGTTTGAACTCGTTCCATAATTGGCATTCGTTCTCGCGTTCATATGGGCTTATCTCTTTTGTTAAGTCGCGTTCAAGCACCTTGGCCGATAAAAAGTTGGCCGCTCCCTCTTGCAGCGTTACCGATAACAAGCTGCGGTTACGGGCGTGGTGTTGCTGGCAATGGATGCTTTCGTGTGCCACCAGCTCTTGCAGGTCAATGCCTTTGTCCAATGCATCGTGCAGGTTGCCTTTAAATTCGGATACGTCGGTCAGGGAATCACAAAGCGCTATCTCGGCACCCATCAGGATAAGGTCCTTGCGGGTGGTGCCGCCTCCTCTAAAACAGCCTATGGCAAAACAGATGCGGGGTGGCTTGTAACCTGATATCTTCCGGCTGAACAGGGCAAAGGTGCTGTCGAGCATTGTCCGGTACTCGGTAATGCGGTCTGTCTTGGTGCGTAACGCACGGTAATACCGCGGATATTTTTGCAACGCCCTTATGTATTCGGGAGCGGTGTATCCTCTGATCATTAGAAATGTCTTGCCTTCTGAGCTCATACGGTCAATGTACAATGACTTGATGAGCTGAATGCTATCTTCTTTGGTTCTCGCGCTGTGCAGACTGTCAACCGCTTGCCAAAAATGGTCGATATCGCTGGTCACAAAGCGTTCTTTGGGGGATAGCGCGGCTATGCCGCCGAACACGCCGCCACATAGTAGCAGGGCGCCAATGAAAAGGAGGTTGATGGTGCGCATAAGATCAGGACCATTAAGGTAGATCTTTTTGCTCAATTTACCGCATCATGGGTACGAATGTTCCGAAGTTGATGGTGTTAAACCTGGTAGAACTCTTTGAACCACGCCACAAAACGGTCGATACCGGTTTGAACATCTGTGCTTGGGTGGTAATTGAGGTCACGCTCCAGGTCACTTACATCAGCATCGGTGCTCAATACATCGCCGGCCTGCATAGGCAGCATATTGATCACCGCCTTTTTGCCAATAGCGTTCTCTAAAGCGGTAATGAAGTTCATCAGTTTAACAGGAGAGGAGTTACCGATATTGTACAGCCGGTATGGAGCGCTTGAGGTGGCCGGGTCAGGGTGTTGGCTGTCCCAGTCAGGGTCGGGCTTTGCCGGGCGATCAAGTACGCGCAGTACACCTTCAACTATGTCATCCACATAGGTGAAATCGCGCTGCATCTCACCGTTATTATATACATCTATAGGCTCGCCTTTAATGATGGCATCAGCAAATTTAAAGTAAGCCATATCGGGACGACCCCATGGGCCATACACCGTAAAAAAGCGTAGCCCGGTGGTAGGGATATTGTATAAATGACTGTAGCTGTGCGCCATCATCTCGTTACTCTTCTTGCTGGCGGCATACAAACTCACCGGGTGTGCTGCACCTTGATGTACCGAGAATGGGGTGTTGCTGTTGAGGCCATAAACGCTGGAACTGCTGGCGTACACCAAATGCTTAACTTGTATACTGCGGCAGCCTTCCAGTATATTCAGAAAACCTGATAGGTTACTCAAGGCGTAATCATGCGGGTTGGTGATCGAGTAGCGTACGCCGGCCTGTGCGGCCAGGTGACAAACCACATCAAAGCGGTACTCGGCAAATAGCTGTTCGGTCTGTGTGCGATCGGCTATGTCGAGCTTAATAAAGCGATAGTTAGGGTAGAGGCTACTGCTGACCGGAACATTGTCTTGCAGGGAGACCACATCGATGCCCGAGGCTTTAAGGCGGCCGTGTTTGAGCGCAGTATCATAATAGGTGTTGATGTTGTCAACCCCAACTATATCAAAACCCTTTTGAGCCAGTTGCTGCGCCACAAAAAAGCCAATGAACCCGGCCGTTCCGGTAACTAAGATCTTCATATGCATGGTCCGCCGGCGCGCTCGCGACCAACGGGGCAGCAAAGTTAATTTAAATTCTAAGTTAAGGCAGGGGGGCTTTTTTTTTTGACGCAAGCCGAACAATATACTCACCACATCCTGTCAAAAGGCACGTCATGCCTGATGGGTCATATGGTGTAATGCTCGATGATATCTAGCGGGATCTTGACGCCCCGGCCGGTGGCCATATCGATCATGGTGTAATCGAACCAGCCATCGCAACAGATCTTTTTGGTGGCTTTGTTGGTAATGGTGAATGCCACGCGGCATCCTTTGTCATTGATAGTTTCGATACCGGTGCGCACGGTAAAGTAGTCGCCCATGGTGAGGGCTCGCTTATAATCAACATGGGCGGTACGTACCACCCAGCCAAAGCCTCTTTCCATGAATTTCTCCATGGCCATGCCATAGCAGGTATCCATTTGTTCGTAGCGGGCAGCCAGCACATAATCAAAATACTTGCTGTTATGTACATGCCTGAACATGTCTATATCATCGGGACGTACTCGGTGTTCGGTCTCGAAGGTGCTGTATCGGGGGGTATCCATAAGCCAAAGGTGCGATTACTTAATATAAAGTATCCAAAGTTTTATAAGTTTACCCGGCCTCTATTTAATTATGGGCCGCTTCAAAAAATGATCGTCATGAACACCATAGCCGATATTCACGCACTGTTAAAGCCTACGGTGGAGGTGCCCGACGAAGTATTGCAGCGCTATCAAGAGCCGCACCGGTTCTATCACACACTTGACCATCTGGCCGACCTGTTGTTGCAGATCCGCAATAGCGATCACGCGGGTAATAAGGTGCTGATGTTAGCAGCGGTCTATCATGATGTTATTTATGATCCGCGTTCAGCCACTAATGAAGAGGATTCGGCCAGATACTTCGACGATCACTATGAAGCTGATACGACCCTGAAGCAAGAGGTAACTCAACTTATTTTAGATACCAAGACGCATCAACCTCAGAATGAACTTTCGGCGGTCTTTTGCCGATTTGACCTAAATATACTTGAGCAGCCACTTGACCAACTGATCACCTATGAGCACCAGATATTTAAAGAGTTCCAATTTGTTGATCACAGCGTTTACCAGGCAAAACGCATCGAAGTACTACGGCAGTTGAGCCGGGAGGTCGATAATCCACATTTAGATTCATTGATCACCTATGTTCAAACGCGACAACCGCAAATAGCTTTATATCCCGGTAGCTTCAACCCGTTCCATAAAGGGCATTACAACATATTGCAAAAGGCGGAACAGATATTTGATAAAGTGATCATTGCCCGCGGCATCAATAGGGAAAAGGCTGCTTCTACCTATGAACTTCCCAAGGCACTTGAGTTAAGGCAGGTAGTAACTTATGATGGTTTACTTACTGATCACGTGAACACACTTGAATACCCCGTGACCGTGATCAGAGGGTTGCGCAACAGCACAGATCTGCAGTACGAACTCAACCAATATCGTTATTTGCAAGATCTTAGTGGTAACTCGCTTCGTATAGTATCGATCTTTTGCGATCGTGAGTTCGAGCACATATCAAGTACCGGTATACGGCAGTTAGAGGCTTACGGGAAAGCTGATGACTATCTGATGTAACTTATAAAAGAAGTTGTATCAACGTTTTATTATTGCTACCTTTGCGGCTCAATTAACAAAGTTATTTACGCTTTAATATTATTCAAGTAATGTATTTAAGTTCTGAGTGGAAGCAAGAGATCTTCACAGCACACGGTGGCGCAGCTACCAACACAGGTTCGGCCGAAGGCCAGGTAGCATTATTCACTAAACGTATCGCTCACCTTACCGGTCACCTTAAAAAGAACAAAAAAGACTTCGCTACTCAATTATCTCTTCAGAAATTGGTAGGTAAACGTCGTGCTTTATTGGCTTACCTGTACAAAAAAGACATTCAAAGATACCGTGCTATCATCAAGGCTTTAGAGCTGAGAGATATCATCAAATAAATTTGCCGGTCTTTACGAAAAAGCTGCCCCATTATCGGGCGGCTTTTTTACTTTTGAAATAAAATTAACAATAAAAAAGCGGTGTGCTCCAAAAGACGAAAAGCACACCAGATAAACAACATGAGTTACAATGCAATAAAAAAAGTGATCGATCTTGGAGATGGCCGCACCATCGAGATCGAGACCGGCAAACTGGCCAAACAGGCCGATGGTTCGGTAGTGGTAAAAATGGGCGACACCATGTTACTGGCTACTGTGGTATCATCGAAAGAGGCTAAAGAGGGTGTTGACTTTTTGCCCTTATCAGTAGATTATCAAGAAAAATACGCAGCTACAGGTCGTATCCCTGGTGGCTTTTTACGCCGTGAGGCCCGTTTGTCAGACTACGAGGTATTGATCTCGCGTTTGGTCGATCGTGCTTTGCGTCCGTTGTTCCCTGAAGATTATCATGCCGATACACAAGTGATGATCTCATTGATATCGGCCGATAAAGATATCATGCCTGATGCACTGGCCGGTTTGGCCGCTTCGGCAGCTTTATCAGTATCTGATATCCCTTTTAACGGCCCGATCTCAGAAGTTCGCGTGGCCAAGATCGATGGTCAGTTAGTGATCAACCCTAAACTGAGCCAGTTAGCTAACGCTACCTTAGAGTTCATCGTGGCCGGTTCAGAGAACGATATCAACATGGTGGAAGGTGAATCGAAAGAGATCCAGGAAGCTGAGTTGGTAGAGGCGATCAAATTTGCTCACGACGCCATCAAACTTCAGTGTGCTGCTCAGCGTGAGCTGACGGTTGAAGTAGGTAAGACCGAAAAACGTACTTACAACCATGAGCACAGCAACGAGGAGCTTAAAAAAGCTATATATGCTGCTACTTATGATCAGGTATATGCTATCGCTTCTTCTGCATCAGCGAAGGACGAGCGTGCTGCTAAATTCAAAGAGGTACGTGATAATTACATCGTTACCTTGGGCGAGATCGACGACATCACCAAGTCGCTTGCTAAAAAATACTACCATGATGTAGAGTACGATGCGATCCGTAACCTCGTGTTAGACGAAGGTAAACGTTTAGATGGCCGTACCACTACCCAGATCCGCCCGATCTGGAGCGAGATAAACTACTTGCCGGCCGCTCACGGTTCAGCAGTATTTACCCGTGGCGAGACCCAATCACTCACCAGCGTTACCTTAGGTGGTAAAGATGATGAGCAAATGATCGATGGCGCTTTCATCAACGGTTACAACAAGTTCCTGTTGCACTACAATTTCCCAGGTTTCTCTACCGGTGAGGTTCGCCCTAACCGTGGTGCCGGCCGTCGCGAGATCGGTCACGGTAACCTGGCCATGCGTTCATTGAAACAAGTATTGCCACCAGATGATGAGAACCCTTACACTATCCGTGTAGTATCTGACATTCTGGAGTCTAACGGTTCATCATCAATGGCTACGGTTTGCGCCGGTACATTGGCTTTGATGGATGCCGGTGTGAAGATCAAAGAGCCAGTATCAGGTATCGCTATGGGTCTGATCACTAATGAAGAGGGTACTAAATACGCTATCCTTTCTGACATTTTGGGCGATGAGGATCACCTGGGCGATATGGACTTTAAAGTTACCGGTACCAAAAATGGTATCGTAGCTTGCCAGATGGACCTTAAGATCAATGGCTTATCATACGAAGTATTGAGCAAAGCACTTGATCAGGCAAAAGAAGGCCGTTTGCACATCCTTGGCGAAATGGCTAAGACCATTGCTGCTCCTCGTGAAGATTACAAACCATTCGCTCCACGTATCGTGACCCTGAAGATCGATAAAGAGTTCATCGGTGCGGTGATCGGCCCAGGTGGTAAGATCATTCAGGAAATGCAACGTGAGACCGGTGCCAACATCAACATCGAAGAGATCGACAACGTAGGTGTGGTACAGGTATTTGGCGACAACAAAGAATCTATCGACGCCGCTGTTAGCCGTATCCGCGCCATCGCTTCAAAACCTGAAGTAGGCGAGATCTACGAAGGCAAAGTACGCTCGATCATGCCTTTTGGCGCCTTTATCGAGATCATGCCAGGTAAGGATGGCTTGCTGCACATCTCTGAGATCGACCACCGCCGCTTAGAGGCTATGGATGGCGTTTTCGAGATCGGTGAGATCGTTCGTGTGAAGCTGTTAGATATTGACAAGCAAGGTAAATTGAAGCTTTCAAGAAAAGCTTTGATCCCAAAACCGGAAAGACCAGCCGCTCCAAAGAGCGAATAGTCACCAGCCGGTGATACGCATAAACCGCAGACAGGGCGAACTTTTTAGCCCTTTCTGCGGTTTTTTTATTTCTTTTTTGTTTATTTGTAAAACCCCTAAGGTGTTAGTTAGTTAAACTATTGGAATCATTATTTTAGAGACATTTCATCCGATCATCTAAAGCACGTTCCTATTGAAAATGACATCAGCTACCAATGATGATCCTTTAGATTTTCTGAGCAATAGTTTGCAAAGCACTGCCACACGAACGCAGGCGGATCTTATTCAACTTTTGCTTTACGAGATCATAAGAGTAAAGGATCTGATAAAATATTACGAAGCTATACCTAATGGCGCCGGCCAACTCGGTGCATCTATACTTAATGAGCTGGTATCTGAAGCTTACCAATCCCTGGTGAATTATGATACCGAGCTGATGCGTAAATATTACGACCTGTTGCAAAACTGCGACTAAGTCGTTTCCTATATCCCATTTTCCCACTTTTTCCTGAGCTACTTTTGCCGATATGCCTATATTTGGCCGCATGAAGCATTTGATAGCCCCGTCTATTTTAGCTGCCAACTTTGCCCACTTGCAGCACGATATCGAAATGATCAATCAAAGCGAGGCCGACTGGATCCATGTCGACATCATGGATGGTATGTTCGTTCCTAACATATCGTTCGGTTTCCCGGTGGTGGAGGCGGTGAACCGCTACGCCACTAAACCACTCGACGTGCATTTAATGATCGTTGACCCTGATCGTTATTTAAAGGCCTTCGCCAACGCAGGCGCCTCGATCATCACTGTACATATTGAAGCTTGCACCCACTTACACCGCACCGTCCAAGCCATTAAGGAGCTGGGCTGCAAAGCAGGTGTGGCACTCAACCCACATACACCAGTATCCCTGTTAGAAGATATCATCGCTGACCTCGACCTCGTGCTGATCATGTCGGTCAATCCTGGTTTTGGCGGGCAAAAGTTCATTCATAACACTTACAAAAAGATCGCACAGGTAAAAGCCTTGGCCGATGCCAGTAACCCATCGCTATACATTGAAGTGGATGGGGGAGTGAACCTGCAGAACACGCCACAACTGGTAGCTGCTGGAGCCAATGCACTGGTTGCAGGTAACTTCGTATTTACATCGGAGCACCCGATAGATACGATCGCTCAAATGAAAGCGGCATCACCAGTGTTATCCGCCTAAAACATTGATGTGTTAACAACGGCACTATCTTTTTCACAAATTGACAATTAACTACCAACTTAATAGGGTAAATCTTTAACTTCGGCCGCAACTAAGGAACGCTGTTAGTTCCCGGTAAATTCAATAAAGCTATGAAACATAATTTCGGTGCCGGACCAGGCATCCTTCCTCACGAGGTTCTGAAACAGGCTGCACAAGCAGTTGTCGACTTTAATGGTATTGGTCTGTCTATTCTTGAGATCTCGCACCGTTCGTCGGAGTTCGAAGCCGTGCTTGACGAAGCTGTTAAATTAGTGAAAGAGTTATTGGACGTTCCGGCCGGTTATTCTGTGTTGTTCCTGCAAGGTGGTGCAAGCCAGCAATTCGCCATGATCCCATACAACCTGTTGCCATCGGGCGGTAAAGCTGCTTACCTGGAGACCGGTGTTTGGGCTAACAAAGCATTAAAGGAAGCTAAATACTTTGGCGATGTAGAAGTGGTGGCTTCTTCAAAGGAAAGCAACTTTACTTACATACCTAAAGACTATACTATCCCGGCTGATGCGGCCTACTTCCACATCACCTCCAACAATACCATTTACGGTACCCAGCTTCAGCAATTCAAAAAGTCGCCGGTTCCAATGGTGGCCGATATGTCTTCAGACATCTTTAGCCGCACTTTTGACGTAAGTGATTTCAGCCTTATCTATGCCGGAGCGCAAAAGAATATGGGTCCTGCAGGCGCTACACTGGTGATCGTAAAGGACGAGATATTGGGCAAGGTGGACCGTAAGATCCCAGCAATGTTCAACTACCAGACGCAGATCGAGGGTGGTTCGATGTATAACACCCCTCCGGTATTTGCCATCTATGTATCTATGCTAACCCTGCGTTGGTTAAAAGCCAAAGGCGGTGTAGCAGCAATGCAAAAAGAGAACGATGCCAAGGCGGCTCAACTATACAAAGAGATCGACCGCAACCCATTGTTCAAAGCTGTGGCTGCCGATGAGGACCGTTCAAAAATGAACGTATGCTTCGTGATGGAGAACCCAGAGCTGGAAAAACCATTCCTGAAACTTTGCGATGATAAAGGTATCGTAGGTATCAAAGGTCACCGCTCAGTGGGCGGTTTCCGTGCCTCGATCTACAACGCCCTGCCGGTGACCAGCATCCACGTGCTGATCGATGCCATGCAGGAATTTGCTGAGAAAAATAAATAAGGGTGAGTAGTTGAATGGTTAAGTATTTGAACAGATCAAAAAGCTCAACTACTTAACCACTCACTTATTCAACTAATAACCATAAACCAAAATGATAAAATTACTCGCTAACGATGGTATCGACCCGGTGGGCAAGCAATTGCTTGAAGAAGCCGGTTTTGTTGTTGATACCAACTTTATACCTCAGGATGAACTTCCTGAAAAACTACAGAACTACGATGCGATCACCGTACGTAGCGCCACTAAGGTGCGCAAGGCTCTGATCGATGCTTGCCCTAACCTAAAATTGATCGGCCGTGGCGGCGTAGGTGTTGATAACATCGACGTTGAATACGCCCGCGAAAAAGGTGTGGCCGTTCACAATACTCCTGCTGCTTCGTCGGCGTCAGTTGCTGAATTGGTGTTCGCTCACCTTTTCACAGGCGCACGCTTTTTGCAGGATGCTAACCGCAAAATGCCTGTTGAAGGTGCTTCCAAATTTAACGACCTTAAAAAGGCTTACGCCAAAGGCATCGAACTGCGTGGCAAGACCATTGGTATCCTGGGCTTTGGCCGTATCGGCCGCGAGACCGCTAAGATCGCTTACGGTTTGGGTATGGAAGTATTGGCGTTCGACCTGTACCCATCAGTGACCGAATTGGAACTGGTGTTGGGAGGCGGTATCACCGTTAAGGTTCCTGTTAAATATGCGGATAAAGATGAAGTGATTGCTCAGAGCGATTTTATCTCTTTGCACGTACCGTTCAGTGAGGAGCCGGTGATCGGCGCTCGCGAATTTGCCATGATGAAAAAAGGCGCAGGCCTGGTAAATTGTTCACGTGGTGGTACGGTTGATGAGGATGCACTGATCGCAGCCCTGGCAAGCGGACAGCTGGCCTTCGCTGGCCTGGATGTGTTCGATAATGAACCAACACCTCGCGCAGACCTATTGACCCATCCTAAGATCTCGTTAACGCCTCACATCGGTGCATCTACCAACGAGGCACAAGAGCGTATAGGCGTTGAGCTGGCTACATTGATCATTGATCATTTTAAGAGCTTAGCATAACAACTCAATTAGCGTTTTAAAGATAAAAGAGAGGCTCGTGTTAACACATGCGAGCCTCTTTTTTATAAAGTATTTATTATTTAATATCGAATGAGCCTGTTATGGTAGTGGTTTTTCTGTCGGGCAGGCTTCCATATTCTGCAGGTATAGAAAATGTGCCTTTGGTAACACCCAAATACCCAAGTTTAGTGGTAAATGAAGTATAAGTTACGCTGGCTTTGGCAGTTGATGTATACAAAATACCATCTGGTGTAGTGATGCTGAATTGCGATAGCGGAAAAGTGCCAATGGTATTGCTATTTGAGTACAAGCTGAATTGCACGGTCTGATTAGCATCTGCACCTTGCACAGAAGTAGTGGCTGGCAGCCCTGCTACTGAGGGTGTGACGCCACAGCTGATTGACCCCGACGACGCCGAAGATAATGTATATGTTTTGCTTTCTATTGAAAAAGTGATAGTGCCCGAACCTGAACCGGAGATCGTTCCGCTGCCAGTACCCGAACCTGTTCCGCTGCCGGTACCCGAACCTGTTCCACTGGCAGTGCCTGTGCCGGCTCCGCTAAGGGGTGTTGATGAGACTTTGATCACCGTTGGGTCAGCATCTTTGCCGCACGAGATCAAAAGTGGCAAACATAAACCTATGATAGATACAAATGCGATCATTGGTCTTTTTGCTAATACAAGGTAGGACATTGTGATTAAGGTATTCGTTAACACCGATCTTATGATCAGCTTTTCAAATATGTATAATAAACCTAATATTTACAAGCTGTAAACCAGTCCCTTCCGTGGTATCTCCACCCGGTAACCATCGGCAAATAGCGCATCGGCCATGAGTTGCATGCTTTCTTCTTCGCCGTGTACTAAAAACACTTTCTTGAGCTTATCGGGCTGCTGTTGTTTCACCGTGCCTACCAGATCATCATGATCACCATGAGCGCTGAACAGGTCGGTCTTTTTGATCGTCGCGTAAACATACATCTCGCGGTCCTTGATGTGTACAACCGGGTCGCCCCTTAATAGCCGATAGCCCAACGTACCCTTGGCACAATAGCCGATGAAGAGTATGGTACAGTAGTAGTTCTGAATGTTATTATAAAGGTGATCCTGGATACGGCCACCTTCCAGCATACCTGCCGAGGAAATGATGATGCAGGGTTCAAAGTAATTTGATATCTGGTTGCTCTCCTTCAAATTCTCTACATAGTGCAGGTTATCGAACTCGAACTCGTCGCCCTTTGTGCGATAAAAGTCCTGCGCCTCGCTGTTCAAAAGGGCGTGATGCTTACGGAACACATTAGTGGATGCATTGGCCAGCGGACTATCCACAAACACCTTTACTGGGGGCAGTAGGCCACTGCTAAATATCTTGTTAAGCGAATACACCAAAGCCTGCGTACGACCAATGCTGAACGCCGGAATGATCAGCCTGCCTTGTTCTTTGATGCATGCCTTCTCAATGGTGTCTACCAGAACCTGTTCAATGGTGGTGTCTTTAGAGTGGTAACGGCCTCCGTAGGTCGATTCACTCACCAGGTAGTCAACAGGAGGCAAAGGCTGTGGGTCGTCAAGCACAGGGTAGTTCTTGCGGCCAATGTCGCCGGTAAAGGCAATACTTTTTTCGGTACCATTGTCGTTGATCCTGAACACGGCCGCAGCTGCACCAAGCAAATGGCCCACCGGTATAAAGGTCAGCTCCACATCGCCGTTGATGCGGAAAGGCTTGTTAAAGCCTATGGTCACAAAGCGTTCAACGGTATCCATCACATGCTTTTGCAGATATAATGGTTGTTGCTGCGGACGCTGGTGGTGCCTTCCACGGCGATGACGCTGACGCTTTTGTTGCTTGTGCAAAAAGATATTTACCGAATCCATTAACAACAGCTCTGATAGCTCGGCAGTGGGAGGGGTGCACAGTATCTGACCGTTGAAGCCCATGCGGATCAGTGTGGGCAAATTACCTGAGTGATCTATGTGGGCATGGGTCAATACTACCACATCAATGCTGGCAGGGTCAAAAGGAAAGTCCTCATTGCTTTCCATATTGCGGTCGCGCTCATAGTCAAGTCCGCAATCGATCAGTATCTTATATTGGCCAGTTTCAAGTAAATGCATGCTGCCGGTTACTTGCCTGGCTGCGCCATGTATGGTCAAATTCATTCTTTAGTAATGATTGTTGGTCCATAGTTTACAACGGGGGCATTGCCAAAATGGCACTAACCGTCGACTATGATCCTTAGCGCTTATGCGCTTGTGTCAAACTGTAGTTGGCTTAAGTAGCGGTATAAGCCTTCTTCACGGGCGATCAGTTCATCGTGCGTGCCGCTTTCAATGATCGAGCCTTTCTCCAACACCACGATCTTATCGGCCTCACGAATGGTAGATAGGCGGTGAGCGATAATGATGGAGGTGCGGCCTTTCATTAATTCCTCTAAAGCTTCCTGCACCAAACGTTCTGATTCAGAATCGAGGGATGAAGTGGCTTCATCCAGGATCAGTATCGATGGGTTCTTTAACAACGCACGTGCTATAGCGATACGCTGACGCTGACCTCCTGATAACTTAACGCCGCGTTCGCCCACTACAGTATCGTAGCCTTCGGGGAAACCGGTGATGAATAGGTCGGCATTGGCACGTTTAGCGGCCTGGATGATCTCCTGCTCGGTAGCGTTACGTTTACCGTAGGCGATGTTCTCACGTATGGTACCACCGAATAATAATACATCCTGCGGCACGATGGCTACCTGATTACGAATATCGGTAAGGGCATAATGATCGGCCGGCTTACCATCGAACAGCATGGTGCCACCCTGCGGATGATAGAACTGTAATACCAGCGAGGCCATGGTAGATTTACCCGAACCGCTCGGCCCCACAATGGCCAGCTTTTGTCCCGCGTTAGCCTCGATAGAAACATTCTTGAGTACTTCGATCTCGGGCCTTGATGGATAGTGGAAATTGATATTTTGGAAGGATAGGTCGCCGCGTATAGGTTGCTTGATGGCGTTCTCCTCTTCACGTATCGATACCTGCTCGCCTTGTTCGCCTAATATCTCCAATACGCGTTCACTTGCACCTACGGCTTTTTGCACGTTGGCGTACAGGTCAGGAAAGCTGCCCATGGCCGCACCCACAAATATGGAGTACATAATAAAGGTGGTCAGATCACCCGTATGCATTTCGCCACGGCTAACCAGCACCGATCCGTACCAGATCACGCCTACAAAGGTGCCGAACATACAAAACACGATGAACGACGCGAATATACCTCTGAACTTGGCACCACGAACTGCGATGTTCACCACATCGCGCAGATTCTTATCATAACGCGCCGCCTCAAAGGCTTCGTTAACAAAGGCCTTCACGTTAGCTATCCCTTGCAGGGTCTCTTCAACGATGGTGTTCGATTCGGCCAGCTTATCTTGAGCCTGGCGCGACAGGTTACGAATGAAGCGCCCGAAAACGACCGCAAAAGTGATGAGCACCGGCAAAATGGCAAGCACCGCCAGCGTTAATTTGATCGACACTACCACTAACAGCACAACACCACCTACCATCAACACCAGTTGACGGATCACCTCGGCAAAGGTAGTGGTCAGGGTGTCCTGGATCTGCGAAAGATCGGCTGAAATGCGGCTATTCAGTTCACCAACACGGCGGTTGGCGAAGAAATCCATTGGCAGGGTCACTAACTTAAAATAAGTGTCACGGCGTATATCGGCCAGTGAACGCTCGGCCACCTGCACGAACCATACTACTCTAAAAAAGGAAACGAATGCCTGCCCGAATAAAAGGATAAAGCCGCCAATGGCGATAGCGTTAATGGATCGTGGTAAAAATTTGTATTTGAAATTGCCTTGAGCGGCATCTATCAACGCACCTAAGATAGTAGGGAAGGTTAACGCTACTAAACTCGAAATGAATAAGAACAGCAGACCAGCAATGAACTTGCCCCGGTACGGGCGCAGATAACTTAGCAGTTTGCCCACATTGCGCAGGCTTTGTTTATTGATCTTAGCTTTAGGTAATTCTTTCTCCGCGGCGTTCCCACTATTCAGCCTTGCTCGTGCCATAAGGTTGTATGTTCCTCCAGTAAATTAAAAGGTAAAATTAAGGTTTAACGGCGCGTTTACGCGTTATCAAAAGTAAAATTGACGTTATGATGAGAACGATGATGACCAACAGATACTTACGGTCTTTCGCCTCGTTGTGTTCGGTCAGTTGATCGGCTTCATTCCTGAGGCGCTGGTTCTCTTGGCGTAAGCGGTTAATGGTACGCATAAAAGCCAGGTTACTTTCCTCAATGTCCTTACTCTTGGTCTCTACCTGCTTTTGCTCAAAGGTGCGGTAATCAAGCAGGATCTTGATCTCCTTGAAGATGCGCTCATCAGTGGCTGTTATATCCATCAATATCTCGTTGGAGCGCCTAATGTCTTTTTTGGTTTGCAAGCCGAAGATACCGGTATGCTGGCTAAGACTTTCATCATAGTCGCCGAACCGGCGTTTACGCTGATCAAGCATCGAATTGATCTTTTTGCGCTGCAGGTCATAAGCAAGCGAATCGGGGTTGGGTTGTGCAAAGGCACTTGCAGCAATAAGCAGCCACAAGATCGTGAGTACCGACTTTCTCATGGGGCAAGTTACTGAAAATCGATGATAACGCTATCGCCCAGGTTAAGGCCCAGCAAACCACTGGCGTTACCCTTATTAATGGCGATCTCCAGGTGGTCGCTTATCCCAAAAAGGCAAAGCTTTTCGCCTTCGGGCACCTCGTTATAGTGCCAGCTGAGGTGGGTGATGGTCTCGTTGCGTTTAAAATAAAGGATAAAGCGACGGCCCTGCTGTACGCGGTTAAAAAAGTCTTTGGTGATGTTGGTGATCACGTTCTGGAACGAATCGATATAGATCACCATGCCGCGGATCTGGTTGCGTTCAACAGCGGGTTGCAGGGTCATCTTTTTCTCGATGCCACCTACCGGTATACCGATGTTCGCTAACGGCTTCTTTTGAGCTAAATGACAAGCCGCCTTTACAAAAATATCAGCCAGCGGGAAGTGCAGGAATTTGAGATCTTGCATGATGCCTATCTCTACCATTTCCTCCGGCTCATCGTCAAAAATGAGGGAGAAGATGCCGTTATCGGCCCCGACGAAATAGTGGTTGCGATATTTGACGGCAAGGAACTTAGTGTCCTCATTATATACAGTATCGATACCGATGAGGTGTACGGTTTCTTCGGGGAAATAGTAGAAGCTGTTCTTTAAAATAAAGCCGGCCTGCTGGATGTTGAAGGCCGCTACCGAGTGGGTGATATCAACGATGGTGACGCCTGGCAATATCTTTAAGATACTGCCTTTAAGGGCGGCCTGATAAATATCTTTATCGCCCAGGTCAGTTGTTAAAGTGATTATTGCCATTCGTAATTAAATATTTATTACTAATCTTGTAAAAGCATCAACAAGGTGCAAATATTCAAAAATTTTAACCATTAGTGGTCAGCAACTATAAAATCATTTTCTGTTGAACGAACTAAAAATATCAATTGAGCACGTTAACCCAGCCGTGCTTTGGGGGCCTAACAACGATCATTTTGAGATCATTAAAAAGCAATATCCTAAGCTAAAGATAGTTGCCCGTGGGAGTGAGGTGAAGGTGTTGGGCGACGAACAGGAATTGACCGCATTTAATGAAAAGTTCACTTACCTGTTGCAACAAGTAGAACGTACCGATAACCTGACCGTGGCCGACCTGGAACGTGTGTTCGGTGGCAAAAAGTTAGAGGTTAGATCACCCGATGCTGCACCTGAGAAACCGGGAAGCACCGGCGAGGTGATCGTATTTGGTCACAACGGCATCATGGTAAAGGCCCGCACGGCCAACCAGCGCCGCATGGTAGATAGTATCGTTAAGAACGACATCTTATTTGCGATCGGCCCTGCCGGTACCGGTAAGACCTATACCGCCGTGGCCCTTGCTGTACGTGCGTTAAAGAATAAAGAAGTAAAGCGTATCATCCTGACCCGCCCGGCCGTTGAGGCAGGAGAGAACTTGGGCTTTTTGCCGGGTGACCTCAAGGAGAAGATCGATCCGTATCTGCGTCCGTTATATGATGCGTTGGATGATATGATACCGCCCGAAAAGCTGAAGACCTATCTGGAGAATCGCACCATCGAGATCGCTCCATTGGCCTTTATGCGTGGCCGTACGCTTGACAATTGCTTTGTGATCCTGGACGAGGCGCAAAACGCTACCGACATGCAACTTAAGATGTTCCTGACGCGTATGGGCCCTACAGCTAAATTTATCGTAACAGGCGACGTTACCCAGATCGACCTGCCTAAAAAGCAGCAGTCAGGCCTGCATACCGCTCTGCGCATACTGCCGGATATCAAAGGTATCGATATCATATATCTGACCGGCGAGGACGTGGTGCGTCACAAACTGGTGAAACGCATTTTGGAAGCCTACGGCGATATTCAGTGAACCGAAGAAAAAAGATAACAGAGGTAAGAGCCAAGACATAGACCCCTGGTTCTTGTCTCTTAATTCCTGACTCTATTATAATGCAAGCTATAAAGCAAACTCATTTCAATTTTGAAGGTCAAACGGCCTATTATAAAGGTAAAGTACGCGACGTTTATACCATTGCTGATAAATATTTGGTGATGGTGGTGAGCGACCGCATCTCTGCATTTGATGTGGTACTTCCCGAGCCCATCCCTTACAAAGGGCAGGTACTTAACCAGATCGCGGCCACATTTTTGAAAGCCACGTCAGATATCGTTCCTAACTGGGTGGTAAGTGTGCCAGACCCAAGTGTGACCATTGGTAAAATGTGCGAGCCATTTAAAGTAGAAATGGTGATCCGTGGTTACCTTGCTGGCCATGCTGCCCGTGAGTATGCCGCCGGTAAACGCACACTTTGTGGCGTTACCTTGCCTGAAGGATTGAAAGAGAACGATAAACTACCTGACCCGATCATTACACCTACGACCAAAGCATCGGTAGGCCATGATGAAGATATATCACGCGAGGATATACTGGCTAAAGGTATCGTAAGCGAGGAAGATTACATACAGTTAGAAAGATACACCCGTGCATTATTTGCACGTGGTACTGAGATCGCTGCCAAGCGCGGACTGATCCTCGTGGACACCAAGTACGAATTTGGTAAGGCCGACGGTCAGATATACCTGATCGACGAGATCCACACCCCTGATTCATCACGTTACTTTTATAGCGAAGGTTACGAGGAGCGTCAGCAAAAAGGAGAGGCTCAAAAGCAATTGTCAAAAGAATTTGTTCGCAAATGGCTGATCGAGAATGGCTTTCAGGGTAAGGACGGGCAAGTGGTGCCTGTCATGACGCCGGAGATAGTTAACTCTATATCTGAGCGTTACATTGAGCTGTACGAGCAGATCACCGGCGAAAGTTTTGTTAAGCCAGACGATGAGCATGTTTTACAAAGGGTGGAGAAAGCTGTAAAAAAAGCGCTCGAAACTTTGTAGTTTTATTTATACATAAATAAGTCCTATCTTTATACCTACTAATAGACTTAACATGAAATTTACTGTTGATAAGCATGAGAAGTATGTTTTGATCAAGTTGAACGAATCAAAGCTGAATTCATTGATAACACCTCAACTTAAATCTGAACTGATCCTCATCAATACTGAGGGCCAGCGCAACATCATCCTGGATCTTTGCCAGGTCAAATTTGCTGATTCATCAGGTTTGAGCAGCTTATTGGTAGGTCACCGCTTGTGCAAGAACGCCGAAGGTAGCTTTATATTGACCAGCCTGAACGATGCGGTAGCCCGCCTGATCACTATTTCGCAATTGGATAACGTGCTTACTATTGTGCCTACCACTGAAGAGGCCATTGATCACGTGTTCATGGAAGAGATAGAAAAAGAGCTTAAGAAAGAAGCAAAATAAGCGCTGTACTTGTTAAGCTATCATGAAGTTCGAGGTAACCATTCTTGGTAGTAGTTCAGCCACACCTATTTTCAACAGAAACCCCACAGCACAGGTGCTCAACATTAACGAGCGCCTGTACCTTGTAGATTGCGGCGAAGGCACTCAGCAACAGATGCTGAGGTCTGAGATCAAATCAAGCCGCATCGACCATATCTTTATCAGCCATTTGCATGGCGATCACTATCTCGGTCTTATCGGTCTTGTTTCATCCCTTCATCTGAACGGGAGGGTAAAGCCTTTAAAGCTATACGGGCCAGCTCCGCTCATGGAGATCATGGAGCTGCAATTCAAATACTCTGATACCAAGCTAAATTACCCGATCGAGTTCAGGGCCACTGACCCGAGCAAAGCCGAGGTCATCCTCGATAATCACGACATCACGGTAGAGACCATCCCACTTGATCACCGCATTGCCACCACAGGATTTTTATTCAAGCAAAAAAAACGCTTGCGTAAAGTGATCAAGGAAAAGGTGGAAGCCTTGCACATCCCTGTCGAGCATTATCCGGCGCTTAAAAGAGGTGAACACTTTAAAACTCCTGACGGGAAGCTACATCACAATCATGAGCTGACCATTGACTCGGAGCGTCCAAAGTGCTATGCCTTTTGTTCAGATACCATCTACAACGAACAATACTTTAAGCAGATCGAGGATGTGGACCTTCTTTACCATGAGGCCACTTTTTTGCATAACATGCTCGATCGTGCCAACAAGACCTTTCATACCACAGCATGGCAGGCTGGTCAGGTAGCATTACAGGTAAGAGCTAAGGCGTTGCTGATCGGTCACTTTTCGGCGCGTTACAAGAATCTGAACGAGCTATTGGATGAGGCCCGCAATGTGTTCCCTAATACCGAACTGGCCATTGAAGGTTCCACTTTTGAGGTGGGAGAGGACTTTGTATAACGTTACAAAAACCTGTTAAAAGAAAAGCCCTGCATCGGATAAGATGCAGGGCTTTTCTTTTTGATGTTGTTATGTTATCAGTCGCCTTTGCGGCCGAACACTGAGAAACTTACATATCTTGATGGGTGAGCCTTAAGATCGATGATCAGTTTGTTCAGGTTCAATGATGCGTCATTTAGGTTGTTGTACATCTTGTCATCATTCAGCAACAAGCCCAATGAACCTTTACCGCTGTTGATATTATTGATGGTCGATTGCAGGTCGGCCATAGCCTTGTTGGCATTTTCAAGAGTTTGCTTGATGTTGGCATTGGCCAGGTCGTTACTTACCCGCTCAAAGTTGGTAGTGGTTGCGTTAAGGCTCTTGCTGCTTGTGCGCAGGTTCGAGGTCATTACCTCAGCGTTGGAAAGTATACCGTTGATGTGGCCGGTTTGCCCAGCGACCAAGCGGTCGATCTTTTTAGTGGTACCTTCTAAAGTTTGCAACGAATTAGCGATGCTTAAGAAACTACGATCGATGTTACGCTGAAACTCAGGGTTCAGAATTTTGTTGATCGATGATAAACTGGAATCGACTTTGTCCATTAACTGCTCGGCCTTGCGTTGTACCGGCTGCAGGCTTTGAGCCAGGCTGCCTTGTATATCTGCACGTAAAGTATCTTGGTCTTCGGCCAGTTCACGGCTATTACCCATCTCAAATACGATGGCCTTGCTGCCTAAAAGGTCGGTGCTTTCTAAGCGTGCTACGGTATTGTCAGGGATAGGGTATTTGGGGTCTATTTTGAACTCGACCACAGTAAAGCCGCTCTCGGTTTGCAGGGTCATGTTGGATACGTGCCCGATCTGGAAACCGTTCACCAGTACCGGTTTTGAAAGCGTGAGGCCTTCAACGTTACGGTATATGGCGTAAAACTTGTTCGAGCCCGAAAAAACGTCATTGCCTTTCAGGTAGCTGTAGCCTAGTATCAGGATAGTAATGCCAATGGCGGTCAGTACGCCGATCTTGGTCTCGTTGTTGATCTTCAAAGGTATAAGTAGTTAAGTTTATCGCATATATTAAGGAGCAACGCGCTCCACTTCATTTTTATATGTTTTTAAACCTCTCACTATTGAGTTCACGATCTCTGTCTGGCCTTCTTCCGAGTTGAGGTAATCCTCTTCTTCCGGGTTGTTGATAAAGCCTGTTTCGATCAGTATCGATGGCATCGACGTGTTGGCCAACACCTGTACCCCCTGCTCGATAACACCTAAACTGGCACGGCCGTCAGTGTCTATGAACTCATTATTGATAAGGTTAGCCAAATGCACGCTTTGCTTACGGAACTTGTCACGAAAGGCGTTGAGCATCATGGCCTCTGCAGGGTCTACCTTAACTTCCGTTCTTTTCGTCAGGCTCTCTTCCTCTTCGGCCATTTGGTTCTCCCTGATGGCTGCTACCTGTTCATTCGATCTTCCGAAACGATTGATCAGGAAAAGCACTCCCTTACCTGAACGGTTAGGTACCGAAACTGTTTTGCCGTTAACTACTTTTCTAACATTGGGGAGTGAGTTGCAGTGGAGCGAAATGTACAGGTTCGCCTTGTTCTCATTGGCCATCACGGCACGTAATCCGTTAGCTAAAGTAACGTCAGATGTGCGGGTCATGAGCACGTTCACATCCTTGAATTCTTTTTGAATGGCCTGCCGCAATTTTAACGCGATGGCCAGCGTTACATTCTTTTCCATCGAATAGGCTCCCTGTGCACCCCCGGCTCTGCCGCCATGACCAGCATCGATAACGATGGTCCGCAGCTTGAATCCGGTAGATACCGTAGTGTCAACACTATCAGAAAATGGGGAGGCTAATGTTAATTCAGAATAGCAAATGAGTAATGCCAATAAACCATAAATGTATGTTTTTAAAGCCTTATTTTTCATTATTTTTGAACGCCGTTAACTTTATCTGCAAAAATACTATTCATATCCGATTTTGAAATTCGTCAGGTCCTTTTTTCTTTTTGCGAGTGTTTTGATAGTTAGCGCGATAGCATTTGCTCATAAGCGAAGCTATACGGTAAGGTCGTCGAATTTAGATACCATCATCAAACTTGACCCTGTAAAAGACAAAAAACTCCTGCGCAGAAAAGGTAATACCGACACCACTAAAAAAGGTCGAATCGATACCACAAAAAGAACCGCCTCTACTGATACGACAAAAAAGAAGCAAGGAGGTTTAGAGTCGGAGATAAAAGCTGTGTCGGACGATTCATCATACTACGATGCACGCAATAAGATCAAGTACTATTTTGGTAAAGCCAGAGTAACGTATGAGGACTTTTCATTAGATGCTGAATACATCAGGATCGATGAAAAGAATAAGCTGATCTACGCCCGCGGCCACCGCGACCCACGCACCGGCGGTTATGTGAACAAACCCATTGCCAAAAATAAGGACGACAATCCGATCACGGCCGACTCTATCTTATATAATTACCAGACCAAGAAAGCTTTCGCCTACAACACCTCTACGGAGCAGGATGGTAACTTCATTACCGGTGGTGAGACAAAAAAGCTGAATGAGACCGAGATCGCGTACCATAATATTCTATTCAGTACCTGTTCATTGCCTTACCCGCACACGCACTTCGGTATCGTGATCACCAAGGGGATAGGGGAAAAGAACCGCATCATATCAGGTCCGGCCTACCTCGAGATAGCGGGTGTACCATTACCGATCGCTGTTCCGTTTGGGTTTTTCCCAAAGCCTAACAGTCGTGCTTCGGGTTTCATCCTGCCATCATTTGGTGAGGATAACCGGTTAGGCTTCTTCCTTCGTAATTTTGGTTACTACAAGGTGATCAGCGATTATATGGACCTGACCACCATGGCTACCTTGTATTCTAAAGGGTCGTTCGAGATCGGTACCACGGCACGTTATTTAAAGCGTTATAACTACCAGGGCAGCTTTGCCTTCAACTTTGGCTCACACAACTACGGGGTTACCGGCGATCCTTTCGTTAAGGACTTTAACATCCAATGGACGCACTCGCAGGATGCTAACGCCAGTCCGGGTAGTACATTTAGTGCATCGGTCAACGCGGCCACACGTGCCTACTATGCCAACAACCCGGGCCTAAACAACTATAACGTACAGCAGCTCACTCAAAACAACTTGCGTTCGAGTATAGCCTATGGGCGGGTATGGGCTGGTACGCCGTTCAGCTTGACCACCACCATCTCACATAGCCAGGATCTTTCGCGCGGAACTGTATCCTTAGAGTTGCCGTCGTTCAACTTTAACATGACCACCATCAGCCCGTTCGATTCCAAGAACAGGGTGGGCGAGCAAAAATGGTGGCAGCGTATCACGGTAGGTTATAGCGCGCAGGGTACCAACAAACTGAATGATATTCCTGAATCGCAGTTCTTCAAAAGCGAGACCTTTAAAAAGAGATTGCAAGCCGGTATCCAGCATCAGGTACCGATCGGTTTGAACCTGAACGTATTCAAATACTTTCAATTCAATACCAGTGCCAGCTACACCGAACGTTGGTATCTGCAAACCATCCGCAAACGCTATCGTCGCGGAGCGATCAGTGCCACCGAAGCACCTATCATAGATACGGTACAAGGTTTCAGCCGTGCGGGAGAGTACACACTGAACGGTGGTTTCTCTACCAAGGTGTATAATACCTTGCAATTCCGTAAGGGCAGCCTTAAGGCTATCCGTCACGTAATGACGCCGAACATCAGCTTCAATTACCGCCCCGATTTTGGCGACCCGACTTACGGCTACTATCGTCGCATCGTAAGTAATGCTGTGGTGCCTTATCCGGTCGCCTCATCTTTATATTCTATCTATGAAGGCTCAGTATTCGGTGGACCGTCGGCAGGTAAATTTGCCGGTATCAGCTTCTCGTTAGACAACACCATCGAGGCTAAAATGAAAGCCCGCAGTACCGATACCTCCAATGCCGACCGTAAGGTATCGATCTTACAAGGTTTAAGCTTGGCCACCTCGTACAACTTCGTAGCCGACTCATTCAAGCTTTCGCCTATCTCACTGAACGCCCACACCGCGATCTTTAATCAAAAGGTGAATATCAGTGCATCGGGTACGTTGGACCCTTACGTGAATCAATTACGTGACTCAGTATCCAGCGGTGCCGTGGTACGTTACAATCGTAGGGTGGATCGTTATACCTTCCAGGATGGCCGTTTCCCTACGCTGACCAATCTATCATTCTCGATGAGTTTCAGCTTGAATTCTACCAATGCTAACAAACGTCAGCCACCTTCGCCTAACACCTTGCAGAATATGACCGCCAGCCAGGCCCAGCGATTGGCTGCCCTGGATAGCGACCCAAGCAGGTATGTAGATTTCAATGTTCCATACAACGTTAGTGTGAACTATAACTTTAACTATAGCAATAGCTACATCACCAAGACCACCTCCAGTACCGTGAGCTTGAACGGTGATGTAAATGTGACCCCTAAGTGGAAGGTACAGTATACCACCAACTACGACTTTAAGGCCAAGCAGATCGGTATCACGCAATTTTCGATCTATCGCGATCTGCATTGCTGGGACCTTTCGGCCCGTTGGACACCATTCGGCCTGTACCGTTCATTCAGCATCGACCTGCGTGTGAAAGCGTCTATTTTGCAAGACCTCAAACTTTCTAAGCGCAGAGATTATTACAACAACTAACATGCTTGCAGAGATCATAACCATTGGCGATGAGATACTCATTGGCCAGATCATAGATACCAATTCGGCCTGGATGGCCCAAGAGTTGAATGCCATTGGCATCAGGGTTAAACAGATATCATCAGTAAGTGATGATCGCGAACACATCCTGAAAGCTTTGACCGAAGCGCAGCAACGCGCAGACATCATTCTGATCACCGGTGGCTTAGGGCCTACAAAGGACGATATTACCAAAAAGACCCTTGCCGATCACTTTGGCGTAGGTTTGGTGGAGAACGCCGATGCCTTGGATAACGTGAAGCGGATCTTTGCTAAATATGATCGCCCGCTACTCGAAGTAAACATTCAGCAGGCATGGGTGCCCGCCAATTGCGAGGTGATCCTGAATCATAATGGCACCGCCCCCGGCATGTGGTTCGCTCAAGAAGGCAAGGTGATCGTATCGATGCCGGGTGTACCACATGAGATGATGTACATGATGGAAGACCAGGTGATCCCTAAACTCAAAGAGGCATATGCTCTACCGCACATCATTCACCAAACCCTGCTTACCGTTGGTGAGGGCGAATCGTTTTTAGCAGAGCGCATAGCTGATATCGAATCGGCTCTACCAGCACACATCAAACTGGCTTACCTGCCAAAATTAGGTCAGGTGAGGTTACGCTTAAGTGGGTATGGAAACGATGAGCAACTATTACAGCAAGAGATCAATGCTATTACTGATCAATTGAAAGAACGCATAGGGAATGTGATCGTGGCTACTGAAGATATACCGCTCGAAAAGGCGATTATGAACAAACTCGAGGAGCGCGGCGAGACCTTATCCACCGCTGAGAGTTGCACCGGTGGCTACATTGGGCATTTGTTCACACAGCATGCCGGTTCATCCAAGACCTATTTTGGCGGTGCCATCTCTTATTCGTATGAATTGAAAGAGAGCATACTGGGTGTCAAGAACGAAACGCTATGGCAAAACGGCGCCGTGAGCGAACCTACAGCTACCGAAATGGTGGAAGGGGCCTTACGCAACTTTGGCTCTACCTACGCCATTGCCGTGACGGGTATAGCGGGCCCGGGCGGAGGCACTGCCGATAAGCCTGTTGGCACCGTTTGGATAGGTGTTGCCGGCAAAGGAAAGACCGTGGTACGCAAGTTCGTATTCGGTAATAAACGCCGCCAAAATATCGAACGCACAGCCATAACGGCCCTTGGTATGCTGAATACTTTAATGGGTGGTTAAAGAAACTAAAGATAAATAAGTAATTTAGGCCCCATTCGTATCTGTTTATAAGTATGGCTAAATACCAACTAATACTGCCTAAAATGGGCGAGAGTGTTGCCGAAGCGACCATCATTAACTGGCTCAAGAACCCTGGTGACCAAATAGAGGCCGATGATACCGTGGTGGACATCGCGACCGATAAGGTAGACTCGGAGGTGCCATCGCCGGTGAGTGGTGTATTGGTTGAACAGCTTTTCAAAAAGGACGATATTGTGCAGGTAGGAGAGGTGATCGCTATCATCGAGACAGGTGAGGCCGAGACCGCAACGCCAGAACCTGAGCAAGTCAAGGAGCCTGAAACACCACAACAGCCAGCTGAGCAACAAGGACCGTCAAGCGAGCCGGAAGTTGCGGAAACCACCATACCTGGCATCGATCAGCTGCCAAGAAACGAACCGGCCAAACCAGCGTCGGTACAGTCGAGCAACATACGCTTTTACTCACCGCTGGTACGCAATATAGCAACACAAGAGGACCTGACCCAGGCTGAACTGGATAGCATACCCGGAACAGGTGCCGATGGCAGATTGACCAAGGACGACCTGTTAGGCTATTTGGCCAACCGTGGAGATCAAGGTGGAGTTACAACAACAACTCCGGCCGAACCGCAAAAAGCTGCTACCGCTCCCTACACACTGCCTACGCCGCCAGAGGCTCAGCCAGTACGAACATCTGCAGGTGACGAGATCATAGAGATGGACCGCATGCGCCGACTCATTGCTGATCATATGGTCAACAGCGTACATACCTCGGCCCACGTTACCTCATTTGTAGAGGCTGACGTGACCAACCTAGTGTACTGGCGCGAAAAGATCAAAAAGAAGTTCGAGGACCGTGAAGGCGAAAAGATAACCTTCACCCCGATATTTATAGAAGCGGTGGCCCGCGCCATTGTGGATATGCCGATGATCAACGTATCGGTCAATGGTGCCCAGATCATCCGCAAACGCGACATCAATATAGGCATGGCCACGGCTTTGCCTTCAGGCAATCTGATCGTACCGGTGATCCGCCGCGCCGACACGCTTAACATGACCGGCTTAGTCAAGACCGTTAATGACCTGGCAGGTCGTGCCCGCAATAACCAGCTCAAGCCAGATGACACCGCTGATGGTACGTTCACGGTGACCAATATCGGTATGTTCGGTAATATCATGGGCACACCGATCATAAACCAACCTCAAGTGGCTATATTGGCCATCGGCACCATCAAAAAGAAGCCTGCGGTATTGGAGACCCCGACCGGCGATGTGATCGCGATCAGGCATATGCTTTACCTTTCCATGTCGTATGATCACCGTGTTGTAGATGGCGCCTTGGGGGGTATGTTTCTGAAAAGGGTGGGCGACTATCTCGAGAATTGGGATATGGACCGAGAGATATAAATGTTATCATAAAAAAAGCCCCTGTCCGTTAAGGTCAGGGGCTTTTGTATTGCGGTATATTTTAGCTGTTCAAATAACGATCGCCACCAAGGTGATCATTACCTCCGGATAAAAACTCAAAGCCAGGCGATGAATACATGGCCACTGAGCGGGCTACCTCGTCTGCGGTCATCACCCGATGACTGTGCGAATGGTCATTGACATCGAGGAACTCCTCATTTAATACTTCATTGGTAAGGTCGTTAACCAACGAGCCCGGCGAGATGAAGTGCACGGTGATGTTTTTAGACGATAAGCTTGCAGATAGGGAACGGCTCATGGCTTCCAGGCCAGCTTTGCTGGCAGCTATAGCCAATTGGTCGGTATCATTAGGTGAGGAACCGGCCGCCGAGATATTAATGATCTTGCCACCTCCTTTTTGCGCCATGTGCCTTGCTGCATAGTAGCAGATGTTGGCTACACCACCCAGCTTAGTGGTGATGTTAGCGTTCCATGAGCCTTGCCAATCACTGTCCGGTTCTATTGACGTAGAGCTTTCGTCATGGCAAAGGCCGGCATTGTTCACCAATATATCAAGTCGCGGATAGTGGCTTAGCAATTTATCAAAGAAACGCTCCACATAACGGGGCTTGCATTGATCAAGATAGTATAAGGTGTGTTCGCCGCTGTGATGCAGCTCATGTAAGGTAGCGTCGGCCGTATGATGATCGTTGTCGTAAGTGATGATCACATTAGCGTTCAACGATGCGAATAATAATGCACAGGCCTTACCGATGCCTCTCGATCCATCAGTGATGAGAACTGTTTTTCCTGTAAGATCGATCAACATAAGGCTGGCTGTTTTCGTAAAATTTAAGTAATCGTTTACTATTACGAAGATCTGCCCGCCAAGGTTACATTCAAATTACAGAGTTAGGAATTGTAAATAAGTTTGTTACACAATATGATCGCTCAATTACCGCCTTGAGCTTTCTTTTTCTCTTTTTCGCGGTTCTTGAAAAAACCACGCAATAAAAAGTTATGCTGAACAGCTTCCAGATCATCATTTAATTTGATCGAGCTTTCGTGCAAATAACCCAAGGTGCTTTTCAACTCTTCAGCTTTTTTCTGGTCATTCAACAGCACACCGATCGGGCTGTTAGTGGTATTTAACTTGTTGCTTGCATTGTTCAGATTATCCACCAGCACATTAGCTTTTTGGGTCATGGCCTTAAAGTTATCGGCCGAACGCTGTAGGTTGGCGAATACTGCGGTATCCGTCAGCATCTTATCGGCCAGGCCACCCTTGGTATTCATCTTGCGGCCAAAACGGCCCAGTTCCTCAGCCATTACCGAAGTGCGTTGGGTGGTGGTCTCCAAATTCTCTACGATTCCTTTAAAGCGCGACGCCAGTCTTTCGTCAGACATCAGGCTTCCTGCTAAACCTTTGCCATCTACCAAGTCCTTGCTCAGGCTCTTGAAGTTGGTAGTGATCTCCAGTAAGTTCTGATTGTTCTTTTGTAACGTGGCCATGATCTCGTCGGTAGATAGCATACCCTTAGAGTTCATCATGTCACCGTCTTGAATTACCGGTGCAGTAGCGCTGCCACCATCGATAGTGATGATCTTGTTGCCGATGAAGCCTTCGGAGCCGATAGACGCCACACCATCTTTATGGATGTACTGTTGCACAGCCTGATCAACGTTAAATTCTACATCTACCTGGTTGGTGCCACTAAAGACGATGTTCTTGATGGTACCCACCTTTACGCCTGAGAACCAAACGTTGTTACCCTTGATCAGGCCCGATACGTTCTCGAAACGTGCTTTGAGGTGTAAACCTTTAACGAAGCTTTTTTGCTGACTGCCCAGCGTAAAAATGGCAACGATAAAAATGATCAGGCCCACAAAAATGAACAAGCCTACCCAGAACGTATATTTATTTTCTTTAAGATCCATTTGCTTTAATCGATAAAGTTATAGTCGTAAAATTGTTTTACCCGAGTGTCGTCGGTTGCAAAAACCTCTTCAAAAGTTCCCTGGCGTTGAAATTGACCATCAAGCAGCATGGCCACACGATCGCCGGTGGTTTTGGCGCAGGTAAGATCATGCGTAATGATGATGGACGAGGTGCTGAACCGTTCCTGCACCCTGTTGATGAGGTTGTTGATCTCCATCGAAGTGATAGGGTCCAGGCCCGCGGTCGGTTCATCATACAACATGATCTCGGGCCGCAGGATGAGGGTACGGGCGATACCGATCCGCTTACGCTGACCACCCGACAGTTCGGCCGGCATTTGGTTGATCGTTTGCAACAGGCCAACAGCATCCAACACGCGTTCCACCATTTCATCGATCTCGCGGCGTTTCAAGTTCTTCTGGTTACGCACCAGCGGAAACTCAAGGTTCTTACGCACGGTCATACTGTCGTACAAAGCGCTGTTCTGAAAGGAGAAACCGATACGACGGCGTAACTCTTCCAAACCGCGTTTATCAATGGTGGTCACTTCCTGACCCAGAACGTTAACGCTGCCTTGGTCGGCCTTTAACAAACCTGAGATGATCTTGATCAGTACCGATTTACCGGTACCCGACCGGCCCAACACCACCAGGTTTTCGTTCTTATATAATTTAAGGTCGATACCGCGCAGTACATGGTAATCACCAAAGGACTTGGTAAGTCCTTTAATGTCGATCACTTCGTTGTTGATGTCAATATCAGGGTGATGTTTTTCCATGTTAAACTTCAATTAACGGAACCAACCGGTTATCTGCACAATGATCACCTCTTCAATAAACACCAGGAACATGGCCGTTACCACAGCCGAATTGGCCGCTTTACCCACACCAGCGGTACCGCTTGATGAGTTCCAGCCTTTATATGAGCCCACTATACCAATGGTAAAACCAAATATGAGCGATTTAATGATAGATGATGTAAAATCGATAAAACCCAGCGGTTGAAAGAACTGCTGTATATACGTGCTAAAGCTGGTGCCCTCATTGGTGAGCACGTTCACATAACCGCCAAGCATAGCTACAAAGCCATTATAAATAGCCAAGATGGGTATACTAATGGTAGTAGCCAATGTACGTACGCAAACCAAAAAGTTGAATGGCCGGGTGCCTGAGACTTCCATCGCATCAATTTGTTCGGTAACCCGCATGGAGCCTAATTCGGCACCTATACTTGAACCCACACGGCCGGCGCTGATCAGTGCGGTCACCAACGGGGCCAGGGCTCGCATCAGGGCAATGGATACTAACGATGGGATCCAAGAGGTGGCGCCGAATTGTAATAGAGATGGACGTGATTGTTTAGTGAAGATCAATCCAACGATGAAACCGGTAACGGTGATCAGCAGGAATGATCGGACACCGACTTCCCAGCATTGCTTCATCAGCTCCTTGAACTCGTACGGTGGTACGAAGGCTTCTTTAAAGAAACGGACGATGAAACTGAAGACATCATACACATCCTCAAAAAATCGGCGAATGTTCTTCAGGATCGATGGCCCGGACTTGGTATCCGAAGCAGATGTGCTGGTCGTTGTATTCATTTAAGAGCCTGTAAAATTACAGCATATTTTGAACTAAGTGCGAATTTCAACAAAATTGATGCCTTCACACTGTAAAAGCATTGTAAAAACTGGGTGGTTTAAGCATATTTGAGACACTATGTGTAAAAAGATCATCGGGGTAATTGTTTTGTGGCTCAGCACATTTAGCATAGCGTGGTCACAAGAGATGACCCCTTCAGATCCGCAGGCCACTACCGAAACACGCTGGCTTTACAGCAGCCTGAACCGCTTACTTGGTGCGGGCGTATTATTCGGTCATCATGACGATACCGCTTATGGTGTAGGGTGGAAGTTCAAGGATAGTTCGGACGTGCAAAAGGTGACCGGCAACTATCCCGCTCTTTATGGTTGGGACCTATCGGGCATCGAGCTGGACAGCCTTTGGGACATCAATCAGATCCCATTCACCTTGCAAACCAAACTGGTACGTGAGGCTTACGAGCGCGGAGGTGTCAACACTTTTTGCTGGCACATGAACAATCCGGTCACCTTAAAGACCTCGTGGGATACCTCGCGCATCCTTTTAAAGCAGTTGCTGCCCGGTGGCGATCATCATGAGGTGTACGTGACATGGCTCGACCGGGCAGCCAAATACCTCGGCAGCTTGAAAGGCAGCGCCGGCGAATCCATACCCATCTTGTTCAGGCCATTCCATGAATTTACAGGGAATTGGTTCTGGTGGGGAGTAGATAATAGCGAACCTGCAGACCTTATAGCCTTATGGCGTTTTACCGTCGACCATCTACGAAAAGAAAGGAACCTTCATAACCTGATAATGGTCTATTCCGCGGCTGATTTTTATTCGGAGGATGAACTGTTGGAGCGTTACCCAGGCGATGAGTATGTGGACGTGATGGGGTTCGACCGCTATAGCTTTGACACCACCAGCGTTTACAAGGTCAACATGAAGCAACAACTTGAGTTACTTACCGAGGCGGCCGCCACCCATCACAAGCTGGCCTGCATAGCCGAGACCGGTTATCAGGGTATACCTCAGGCCGATTGGTGGACCACCACCTTGTTACCGATACTAAAGCAGTATCAGGAAAAGGTATCGTACCTGATGATATGGCGTAATAACGGCCCCGAACATTATTACATACCTTTCCCCGGGCATGCCGCCGCAAATGATCTGCAAAAACTTACTGACGATTCGACCGTCATCTTACAGAACAGGCTAACGCCTTTACAGATCTATGGTCCGCGTCATTCGCTTCATTACGGGCACTTTTGATCAGCAATAAGTGTTGATCCAACAATTGTTGCAATTGGTGATTTTTTTATCCACTTTTAACCACCCGGTAGGCGTCCAAAAAAGCAACGCCTTTAATACCGGACTAACCGATCTCCAATTACCTTGTTATGATCAAAATGAAGAACAGAACCTTTTACGCAGCAATGCTGGCAGCCGGTATGCTGTCGGTAAGCGCTTGCAACCAGTCATCTAACAAACAAACCTCTAACATGACAGACAGTACCTCGGCCACATCGCTACCGGCCGCATCAGCCTTCGAAAAAACGATCGACGGCAAACAGACCAAGTTATTTGTATTAAAGAACAGCAAAGGCGCCGAGGCGGCAATCACCAATTATGGTGGACGTTTGGTGAGCTTGTTGGTGCCTGACAAGGCCGGTAAATTGGTAGATGTAGTGGTCGGCCCGGCTAACATCGATGACTTTTCGGCCCGTACCAATTATTATGGCGCCACAATTGGCCGTTACGGCAACCGCATAGGTAAGGGTAAATTCACTTTAGAAGGCAAAGAATACAACTTGCCGATCAACAACGGCCAAAACAGCCTGCACGGCGGTACCGAAGGCTTTGATAAAAAAGTATGGGATGCCAAACAAGTGGACGACCACACTTTGCAGTTAAGCTACACATCGGCCGATGGCGAGCAAGGGTACCCTGGTACATTGAAGACCACGGTTACCTACACCCTGAACGACGATAATGCGCTTAAGATCGATTATACCGCTACTACCGATAAGCCTACAGTGGTGAACATGACCAACCACACGTTCTTTAACCTGAACGGCGGTAAAGGTTCTATCCTGAAACACACCTTGGTGCTTGATGCTGATAACATCACACCTGTAGATACGACCTTGATCCCAACCGGTCAATTGCTGCCGGTACAAAACACGCCGTTCGATTTCCGTAAAGCTACTGAGATCGGTTCGCGCATTGGCGAGGGACATGAGCAACTGCTTGCAGGCAAAGGCTATGACCACAACTATGTGCTGAACAAGCATACCATCGAGACGCCGATCGCTACCGCACAAGGTGACGAGACAGGCATCGTGATGGAAGTATTTACCGACGAGCCGGGCATCCAGTTCTACAGCGGCAACTTCATGAAGGGCGAAAACAAAGTGAAAACAGGAGGTAATGACGATCAACGTACAGCTTTCGCACTGGAAACTCAGCATTATCCTGATTCGCCTAACAAGCCATCTTTCCCATCGACCGAGTTGAAACCTGGTCAAACTTACAAGACCACTACCATCTATAAATTTTCGGCTAAATAAGCTGACGAGATATTGATCAGAAAGGGCTGGCATTCGTCAGCCCTTTTTTATTTAAGCTGACGCGACGTAATTGCGACCGTAGGTAAATGAAGCCGATGGTACCTGCTAAACACGAAGCGACAAGGATGGCCAGTTTGGCTTCATTGTTATGAGGTGAATTACCGAAGGACAAAAATGCCACGAAGATGGACATGGTAAAGCCTATACCAGCCAACGCACCAACGCCTAATAGTTGTTTCCAGGTGACACCATGCGGAAGGGAGCCTATCCGCGTTTTTACAGATAACCAGGAGAACGTCAGTATACCTAAAGGCTTACCGACCAAAAGACCAAGGATAATACCCAGGCCCAGTATGCTGGTGACGCCTTTCAACATTTCGCCTTCGAACACGATATTAGTGTTGGCCACAGCGAACACCGGCATAATGCCCAAAGTGACCGGCAAGGCCAATTGATGAGCCAGTCGCTTCAAAGGTGAACCATTGGCGGATCTTAACGGAATGGTGAACGCCGTAAGCACACCTGCGATAGTTGCATGTATACCCGAGTGGTGTATCAGATACCACATCACTACGCCGGGAATGATATAATATACCAACTTCTTGACGCCCAACTTATTCATGACCATCAGAATAACAAATATGGCCAGCCCGCTGAATAGGTATGTCCAATGTAATTCGTCAGAATAAAATATAGCGATCACCAAAATGGCCAGCAGGTCATCGACCACTGCCAAGGCCGAAAGAAACGCTTTGATAGTAGAAGGCACCAGCTTGCCCAACATGGACAACGCCCCAAGCGCAAAGGCAATATCCGTAGCCATTGGTATGCCCCAGCCTTCAGCGGTGGGACTTCCATTATTGAATAAGGCGTAGATCAACGCCGGCATCACGGCTCCGCCGATAGCGGCGAACACAGGCACGGCAGCTTTTTTGAGACCCGACAGATGGCCTTCCGTTACTTCTTGCTTGATCTCAAGCCCTATGTAGAAAAAGAAGATGGCCATCAAACCATCGTTGATCCAATTTAGTACGGAGAGCTCGAGGTCTATCAGGTTGCCCTTCCGCCCGATATTATAAGCGAGTAACTGCTCAAAGTCTTTGCCTGCGCTTGAATTGGCGATCAGTAAAGATATGATCACGCAGGTGATGAGCAGTATACCACTTGACTGCTCTGAACGGATGAATTTTGATAAACGTGAGTTAGTGCTTTTGATCATGCGGTAAATGACAGAAAGTGGCAAGTTATAAAAAGCTCATGACAGGGCAGCTCGTGCTTTCATATAACTTATAAAACCTTTTGTAGAGAAATGTTCTTTTAAAAACATGAATGCTTATCAGCAAAAATGGATAGAGGTGTTAAATAATGCCCACATCAAAGATTGGAAAATAGAAGCCCTGAACGACGATATCGTTATCGACCTCCCATCAGGCAGCAACGTGAACACAATATTAGAGAACCTGCCAGAGGTTGTGGCGAAGCTATCCCTGGATATTGATCTTCCGCATGAGCGTGTAAAACTGATCTTGCGTAACAGCGGTCAGCATCACGAGTATATCATCAACCCGACCGAGGCGGATCTGAACACTTCCAAAAAGTAGGGTAGCGTTATAATTTGACCTTGCTTGATATACCGGTAACGCAGAGGCCCATCACAGCGATCAGCACAAAGCTTACGCGCAGGTTGAAGGCTCCTGCTATAAAGCCAATGACTGGTGGCCCTACCAAAAAACCAACGAAACCGATGGTAGAAACCGCTGCCAGCGCCATTCCGGGCGACATGGTCTTGGAGCGGCCAGCAGCGCTGTAAACCATGGGCACTACTGATGATACGCCGAAGCCTACCAGCAAAAAACCAAGCATGGCGGTCGCGATATAGGGGAATATTACCGATACGATCAAACCCGTAGCGGTGAGCAGGCCACTTACCTGCAAGGTCCTTTTCAGGCCAAAGCGGTGTGAAAAGCTATCGGCCACGAAGCGGCCCATGGCCATAGTACACATAAAGGCTGTATAGCCTGCACCCATCCAGGCGCCTTGCGCACTTACCACCTTTTTGAAGTAGATAACGCTCCAATCGAACATAGCTCCCTCGCAAATAAGCGAGCAAAAAGCAATGATACCCAGCTTGATAAGCGAGCGGTCAGGCAGTACAAATGCTGGGCCCTGCTCTGATGGCCCTTTATCATCGAATAGATATTTACGTGCGATCAGCAAGCCAAATACTACTGCTATCGCTACGTATATGAAGTGATGCAAAGGCACGATCCGCTTGCCGATCATGAGCGTACCTAAGCCGGCACCTACAAATCCGGCCAGGCTCCATAAACCATGAAAGGAGGCCATGATCGGCTTTTCGTATAGCTTTTCGGCAGCTACTGCCTGGGTATTCACCGCTATATTGACCGAGTTACTGGCAAATCCATAAAAGATCATGCACGCGATCAGTATTGGGACATTAGGTGCGGCACCTAATCCGATCAGTGCTATAGCATAGGCAATTAACCCGAGTACTACCAGCCTCCGGCTACCGATATGGGAGATCAGCCAGCCCGCTACCGGTAAAGAAAGTATAAGCCCTACCGGGATACAGAATAGTATAGCTCCAAGACCGGCGTCCGATAAGTGCAAAGTTTGTTGGATGGTAGCGATACGTGAGGCCCAACTGGCAAATATCAACCCGGGTAAAAAGAAAACGCCACCGACAGCCGCGCGCAAAAAATGTCTGGGATATGTTCGGGTAACGTCTTGTTCGCTCATGCCAAGTGCTGTGTTTTTGTACAAAAATACAGCATTTTACAGGAAATTGGGTGGTTTTAGGCCTATTTTACAGACCCAGATGGTCACGGTACGGTTATTTTGATCGCTTGGTAGGTATGCGCACTAAAGTAGCCCAACGCGCCGTTGCTGATGTTAGACGGTGGGTTGCCTGGTGTGACCCCGCCACCAGGACCACCACGTTTTTGCTGCCGCAGGGTGAAGAAAAAATTGAAAACGTACTTATCTATACACTGCGCCTCAACGGTGGCTTCATCGCCGGTCTCCAGCTCCTGGTCATCCTCGTCGTCGGCACCAGCGGGGAACAATTCATCCTTGATCTTATTGCCATCGGTAAGGCGGTCGCTTTCTACAAAAATGCTTTTGCTGGCTATGCCGTTTCGGTATAAAATATAGCGGTAGTAGTTGGCCACACCGCGTGGGTCGGTGTAGTGTACTGCCACGTGCTTGCGGGTACGGCCGCCAAAGGTAAGTGTGGTAAAACTTAATGAATCTACCATTACCTGTGCCGGCATGGTAGAGCTGGCGGTATAGGTGTTGTTATCATTAGTGGTGACGGTCATGTTGTAGGTGCGGCCGGCGATACCACGCACCGGACCGAAGGTGTACACGCCCAAGCCAGCATGGGTAAAGTTCCAGGTATTGCCTACGTTATCTTTAACTACCACTTTAGCTCCGGTCACGGCCGGGAAGTTGTTGGTCTCGGTATAGTTGACCGACCGGCTGACCTTGATGCGTTGCGTTTCGCGCACGTTGGTGATATTGCCTTCGATCACCAGTTGGGAGGCAGAGGTATTCACTTGTACATCGATCACCTTTTCGCAGGAGGTGAATAGCACTACAGCAGTAATTAAATATATCAAGTTGATGAATGTCTTCATTTTCTTCAGGATCAAAATTTGAAGTTCCAGGTGATGGATGGAATGATACCGAACAAGGATGTTTGAACGGCTTGCGTGCGGCTTGGGTCGTTGGGTACATCCCTAAAGTCGATCGAGTAGGGGTTCTTGCGATTCAGGGCATTATATAACCCGAACGACCAGCTCGAGCGGAAGCGCTTGCTCTGATCCTTGGCTTCCAACGTAGCGCTTAGGTCCAACCGGCTGGTGTAAGGCATACGGTTGGCGTTACGTTCAGTATAAAAGTAAGCGGTGTTGCCATTTAATTGATATTTGCCCGCCGGGAACGTCACAGCGTTACCGGTGCTGTAAATGTAATTGCCAGATAACGTCCATCTTTTGCCCAATTTATAAATACCCACCAACGACAGGTCGTGCGTGCGGTCATAACGTGACGGGAAGTAATTGCCATTGTTCAGCGCCGCGAATTTGCGTTCGGTGCGTGATAGGGTGTAGCTTACCCAGCCGGTCAGTTTACCGGTTCGCTTTTTGGCATATAACTCCAAGCCGTACGCACGGCCACTACCATATAACAGTTCAGATTCTACCGAGGCGTTGGCCAACAGTTGTGCGCCATTCTTGTATTCGATCTGGTTCTGCATGGTCTTATAATAGGTCTCAGCCGATAGTTCGTAGGCATTATCCTTCAAGTTTCGGAAATAACCTACGGCTGCCTGGTCGGCTATCTCAGGCCTGATGTTGTTGCTGCTCATCACATACTGATCGGTAGGGGAGCTTGACCCGGTATTCGATAAGATGTGAATGTTCTGTGTGTTACGGTTGTAAGATGCCTTGATCGAGTTCTCTTCATTCAGTGCATAACTGGCCGAGAAGCGTGGCTCCAGGTTAAAGTAGTTCTTCACGAACTTACCGCTGCTGTAAGTTGCCGTGGAGCTGATATTGCCATCGGCATCATAAGTATTGAACGTGCCGGGACCTAATAGACTGAACAAACTCGCTCTTACACCATAAAGTATCGTAAGCTTTGGCGTGAGGACGTACTCGTCAGACAAGTAGGCCGATGTCTCCAATCCATACCGGTTCTCGATGGATAGTGGGTTGTAGCTTGAGGTAGTGCTGGCGGTTATATCAGACGGAGCGATGCGATGATGAGTGGCTTGTAAACCGAACCGAAAGGTGTGCTTATTGCTGAAATATTGCAGGTCCTCTTTGAAGTTAAGGTCACGTATCAGTGAGGTAGCTTTCAGGTCGTTCACATCATCGATCAGTTTGATGGCATAATTGTACTTATTATAGATGAACGAGGTGTTGGAGAATAAGCTGCTGTTGAACACATGGTTCCAACGTACGGTACCTGTAGTATTACCCCAGTTGTTATCAAAAAGATCTTTGATGCCAATGTTGTCCTTCCCAAAATACCCAGATGCGTAAACCGTGTTCTTATCGTCGAATTTGTAATTCACTTTGGCGTTAATGTCGTAAAAGTTCAACGTGTTCCCTCGTATATCGCTGTCGGGCGCAGCCTTCAACAGCAGGTCAATGTACGTGCGGCGCGCACTGATCATGAACGAGCTTTTCCCTTTAACCAATGGTCCCTCCACCTTCAAACGCGAGGCGATCAGGCCGATGCCCCCTTCAGCCGCAAAAGTCTTGTTGTTGCCATCATCCATCTTCACATCTAATACCGACGATAAACGACCACCGTATTGCGCAGGCATGCCTCCTTTATACAGGTCGGCGGTCTTGATGGCATCAGCATTAAAAGTAGAAAAGAAACCCAGAAGGTGTGATGAGTTATATACGGTCGCCTCATCAAGCAGGATCAGGTTTTGATCAGATGCACCTCCCCGAACAAAAAAGCCGGTATTGCCCTCACCGCCCGATTTAACTCCCGGCAACAACTGAATGGTCTTCAATATATCCTTTTCGCCAAAGAGCACCGGCAGGTTGTCCAGCAGTTTAATGTCGAGCTGTTCAACACCCATTTGCGGGCTGCGCACGTTCTTGTTCTTACGGTCTTTGGCGCTCACCACCACCGCTTCCAGTTCGGCGCCGGGTTGTAGCTCGATGTTCAGCGTGGTGTTCTTGTCGAGCGTGATGCTTTTGGTGAGCGTTTTGTAACTTATATAGCTAACGGTAAGGGTATAAGTGCCGGTGGTGCCACTCAACGCGTAATAACCGTAGGCATTGGTAGCAGCTCCGTTCTGGGTAGGTCCTTCTATACGTACGCTGGCACCGATCAGCGTTTCGCCGGTGCTGGCATCCCGTACGGTGCCACTCAAGGCCCAGCGTTTTTGTGCAATTGCAGGTACGCAACAAACGGATAGCAAAAAAAGAATGAAGTAGCAGGTAGTTCTTTTTGATAGCATGCAGTAGAGTGATGGGGCAAATGTAACCATTATAACCCACGTGTGACCCAAAGACCTATGAGGCTTATGCCTTTAAGCAAATGCCTGTTGTTAATAGACGCTGCCAGGAACTATATGTTACGATCGCCGATTCAATACTGGAGGTTGAACCATTCAAGATCAACCAACAATGGTACGGAACGTTAAGTTGATCCTTGGTTGTTTAACCTTGGTGGTCTTCGGTACGGCATGCAGCCAATTGCGCTGTGTGGTACCTTTCATGACCAGTAAGCTGCCGTTCTCAAGGTCGATGGAGGTGGTCTGTTTGGTGGTCTTATGTTTGAATGAGAATTTACGCTCGGCACCCAAGCTTAAGGAGGCGATAACGATATCATTTCCCAACAACCGCTCATCATCACTATGCCATGACATGCCTTCACCACCGTTATGATACAGGTTAAGCAGGCAGGAATTGAAGGTGCTGCCGCAATGTTTTTCTACCAATGTTTTGATCTCGCGTAGTTCATCGGTCCAAAGGATGGCCTGTTTGGTAGTGCCCGAATAGGTGTAGCTGTAATTTTGATCGCCGTACCATGCAGCCTTACGTTGGGTAATAAAATGCTTGCCGTAGATCACCATCTCATCATTTTTCCAATTGACCGATCGCATTAGCTTATCAAGGTAAGCGTTGGCAACGGCTGGGGTCAGTATACGCCCATAATAGATCACCTCCCCATCGTATGGTAGCAGGTTTCGGCGCTCATCCAGATCAAAAAGGTTCATAGCTAAGTTGATCAGTGATCTTGTTCATCACCGGTCAATAGTTCAACGCTTACATCCGCATCATTGTTCAACACCCTGGCCGCCTCCCAACCGATCATGGCGCTTTTTCGGTGCGCGCCCCAATGATATTGTCCGCTTTCGCCGGTCGACCGGATCACGCGGTGGCAGGGGATCAGGTACGCCACTGGATTATCGCCTACGGCACTGCCTACGGCTCTGCAAGCTTTAGGATGGTCAATGGATCTGGCCAGTGCAGCGTAAGTGGTCAGATCACCTGTTGCGATCTTTAGTAGGGCGTCCCACACCTTCAGTTGAAACGGCGTACCCTTCAAATGGAGCTTGATGTCTTTAACCTCGGTCTTATTGCGGGTGAAAATTGATAGGGCACGCTGCTGAAGCTCGTCAGCTTGGTGGTGATAGCTGGCGTTGGGAAAGCGCTGCTTCAAGAGACCCAAGCCTATCTCTTCATCCTCGTCGGCGAAGGCCACGTAGCAAACGCCCTTAGCGGTAGCGGCCACCAAGACGGTACCGAACGGTGTATGTTGGAAGCTGTAGTTGATATGCAGATCCTGGCCGCCGTTCTTATAATCGCCGGGTGTCATGCCCTCGATCTTGACGAACAGATCATGCAAACGGCCTGTACCTGATAATCCGGTACCGATCGCCGCGTCAAAAAGCGTGGCCTGCTTCTGGGAAAGTATATTTTTAGCGTGCTCAACGCTCAGATACTGAACAAATCGTTTAGGACTTATGCCGGCCCATTGCGTGAACATACGTTGGAAATGAAAAGCACTCATGCCTACATACGCCGCCACCTCATCTAAAGAAGGCTGCTGAGCATAATGCTGCTTCAGATACCCGATAGCTTTGGCTATACGGTCATGATCTATCTCTATTTGGGTCAACATTGGTCCTTTATTCTTGGTACAAAGATAGGGGAGGCGCATACAGCAGGCAACCCGTTTCTTGCTATAGATGCGGTAGCTCACAAAAATCGGTCAATGCTTAAAATTGATAATTACCTGATGAAGCCAGCCGCTATAATGCCTACATTCGTTGCATCTGTTCAACAAACATCTATATCAAAATAAAGCGATATGTTCACTGGTATCATCGAGACCTTAGGCCGGGTGGCCGATCTTCAGCAGGAGCAAGGCAACGTTCACCTGACCATCACATCTGACATCTCCTCACAGCTCAAGATTGATCAGTCGGTATCCCATAATGGTGTTTGCCTTACCGTGGTGGCTGTTGCTGATGGCCAGCATACGGTGACGGCTATCGAAGAGACGTTGAATAAATCGAACATCGGTTTGCTGCGCGTGGGTGACCTGGTCAACCTGGAGCGCTGCATGCAAATGAACGCCCGGCTGGACGGCCACATCGTGCAGGGCCACGTGGACCAAACCGCGGTTTGCACCGGTTACCGCGAGTTACCCGGTAGCTGGGAGTACACTTTTACTTACGACACCTTGCCTGGCAACGTGACCGTAGAGAAAGGATCTGTTTGCGTAAATGGTATCAGCCTTACTGTGGTCAATTCGCAAGCCAATAGCTTTTCTGTAGCCATCATTCCTTATACCTACGAACATACCAACCTGCAGAACGTTCGTCAGGGCTTTACTGTTAACCTTGAATTTGACATTATAGGCAAATATGTTGCCCGATTGATGCAACGTTAAGCTACCTTTCGGTGAGTGCAGTGATGCGGCTTTTGGTATAATCCACCAATGCTTGCTGGTCTGATGCGGGACGGGTGGCCAGGTACTTTTTGAAGTATCTGACCGCAAGTGCCTTCTTTTTTAGGTCAGTATCATAAAGCGTTGCCAGCGAATAAAAGATCATCGGGCTATCGCCGAACTGCAAACCCTTTTGGTAGGCGGTAAGCGCCCTTAGGTTGCGCTTGGTCTCGTTGTAGCTGTTACCGATCTCGCCATAATAGCTGGCAATGGCAGGTGAGATCCCTTCGCTAATGGCCTTCTCTAAATTCTCTATCGCTTGCGGATAACGTTTCAGTCTTTTGAAACTCATACCCATGTAATAGTAGGAGGCCTCGGTCTGTTGCATCATATCCAGGTTGGCCAACACCTCCAGGCAGCACTCATAATTTTTGAGGTTGAAGTAGGCTTGCCCCAGTTTGATGGCGGTTTGGTAGCCACCATCGCCAAGTTTTAAAAGCTGGTTACCTACTTTTACGGTCTCGGGCCACTTGCGCTGTTTGTGGGTGAGCTTGATCAGGCTCTGCAATAAGATCACGTTTTGCGAGTCGACCGCGATGGCTTTGCTCAATACCCCTTCAGCATCCTTGAATCTGCGCTTTTCCACATACCTGTCGCTCAGATCCGATGCCACGTCGGCATCCTCAGCGTTCACCCGGTTGGCTTGCTCCAGGTAACTGATCAGGTGAACGGTATCGCGCTGCCGCAAGCTGATGTTGGCCAACTGCGTTAGCACATAAAAGTTAGCCGTATCCGCCGCGAGGATCCGCCCAAAATAGTCACCCGCCTTGACCAGGTTACCGCGGCGCAGGTTGATGCCAGCCAAGCTATTCAGCACGCTCGATCTCGTACTATCGATATTATAAAGCCTCGTATAATAGGTCTCGGCATCGGTCAGTTTGCCGGCCATTTGAGCAGTGTAGGCTAAGTTGCGTAGGGCTACCGGATCGGTCACCGGTTCGGTGTATACGCTTTTGAGATAGGCGGCAGCGTCCACGTACTTTTGGGCCTGATAATATTCTAAAAGTTTGGCTTGGTCCACTGTTTGGCCATGCACTGATCGAGGACCGATGATCGTCATCAGCCCAGCTAACATAGAAAGCAAAGTAAGCTTCATAGATAAATGTTTTAATAACTAATTTATTAGTTATAATCGGTTATCCAAACTTTTTGTGATATAAATACTTAATAGAGTGTACCAAATAGAAAGACACGTTATGGATAAGATCAAAAGATCAGAACTGATGGAAAAGATCGTACACGAGTTGGAAGATCTGAAGAACAGCCAGCAGGCCATTATACAGAAGCTGGGAAAGATAGAGGTAGACAACATTGACCTGGGCAACAAACGCCTTGAAAAAGACCTGCCTGATATGCACCAGCGTGTAGCCGATAACCTGGATAATATTGCCGCGATCCTGGAAGACTTTGCCAGCGAGACCGAAGATTTTAATTCCAAGAACAACATTCAGGCATTGAAAGAGCAGGAGACCCTGAACAATCTGTAAGCCGTTAGGCGCATAAAAAGAAAGTCCTCTTTGCATCTGCAAAGAGGACTTTCTTTTTATAGGATAATTATCAGAATCCTTCGTAAAACTCGGCTATGCTGCCAAAGTAAACGTTGTTCCAGCCTTCAACGATGTCATTGTAAGCTTCATCCGGTATGTTGATGTGGCGCAACTCTACGGAGGTGCCATGCTTATCGGGGTGTAACTTGATGGTCACGATAGACTGCTCCTCCTGGCCGTCGAAATACCATTGCTGTACTATCTTTTTGCCTTCGTCAAATTCAAGGTTGCGGCCTACTATGCTGCCTTCCCACAAGCTGAATTCGCTGCCCACTTCGGTGCTCATCTCGGCCGCTTCGCCTGTCCATAGTTGTATGGTAGCTGGGTTGGTGATGGCCGCGTATATATCCTGAGGGCTTGCACTGATGTGGTAATATTTCTTATAATCTTTCACAGCGCAAACTTACTCATTAGTTGGCAGTAACCGGTCCTACAGGTAATACTGTTTTGCCATATACCTCGTTAAGTACGCCTGCTATGCCTGTGTATATGGCCGAGGCGCCGCAAATGATCCCTTCGTAACCGGCAATATGAGTGATGATCGCGTTGCCCGAAGCATCGCCCCAAACCAGTAGCGCAAAAAGTATCGTCAATGAACCGAATACGAATTGTAGTGCACGGTTCAATCTCAAGGTGCCAAAGAACAGGCAAAATGTAAAAAAGCCCCACATGCTCAGGAACGCGATCTTGGAGGCGTTACTGGCCGGTTCCATCCAACCCAATTTGGGCAGTACGATGAACGCCACCAACGTGAGCCAAAAAAAGCCATAGGAGGTGAAGGCCGTGAGCCCGAAGGTGTTGTTCTTTTTAGCTTCGATGATACCTGCGATTACCTGAGCGGTACCGCCGTAAAATATGCCCATGGCCAGTATCATGGAACTGAGTTCGGTGATGCCGGCGTTATGGATATTGAGTAACACGGTGGTCATGCCAAATGCACAAAGGCCAAGCGGTGCCGGATTGGCAACGGTGTCCTTTACCACCACTGAAGTGGGAACGGTAGGGATCATGTCAATAAGGGGGTTATAATTGGTTTACGAATCGCAAGATAGCGATCTACAAATAAATTACAAACCGCCGCTTGCTTAATTAGTTATACTTGCACTATGGCTTTAAAATTAGTCCTTTTACGCCACGGCGAAAGCGTTTGGAATCAAGAGAACCGTTTTACCGGGTGGACCGATGTGGACCTGTCTGATAAAGGAGTTGAGCAAGCAAGGCATGCAGGTCAGCTTCTAAAAAAGCACAACTGTACCTTTGATGTGGGATTTACCTCTGTATTGAAGCGGTCCATCAAGACGCTGCACAATGTGCTGGAAGAACTGGACATGTTGTGGATCCCCGTACAGAAATCATGGCGCCTGAACGAACGCTTTTATGGTGCGCTTCAGGGCCTCAACAAGCAGGAGACCATTGATAAATATGGCGAGGAGCAGGTACACAAGTGGCGCCGCGATCCGCACGAACATCCACCGGCCATTACCGAGGATGATGAGCGCTTCCCAGGGCATTACCTTCGCTACAATGATCTTACCTACCGTGAGCTTCCGTTGACCGAGAACCTGAGCGAGACCATGGACCGCGCCTTACCCTTTTGGCATGAAAGTATCGTACCGGCCTTGAGGCAGGAGCAAAAGGTGATCATTTGCGCTCACGGGAACAGTTTACGTGCATTAGTGCAATACATCGATAATCTGACCGACGAGCAGGTGACCGAACTGGATATCCCCACCGGTGTGCCCTGGGTATACGAGCTTGACGACCGGTTAAATCAAGTGAGACATTATTATTTGGAATGAAGTTGAGGATATGCAGATGCGTGAATGTGCAGATATGAAGACGTGGAAATGAAGATGTTCTTATCGAAAACACAAAAGGCCCGTTGAACGAAGTTCAACGGGCCTTTTATTGATATGAGGATTTGCACATCTGCACATCCAGTCATCTGCATATTATTTGCTATCGCTAATCGCCAGACCCCAGTCTTTGCCTTTGTCAACGGCTGGTACGCCTTTGGCCATCCAAACAGGCATTGGGGCGCCTTTCAGGAAGTGGTCAAAGAACTGAGCTTCGCGGATGGTAATGTCCTTACGGTTCTTGCGTTGCACCAAATTGTGCGCCTCATCGTTGTACTGGAGCAGCCAAACCGGTTTATTCAGGCGGCGTAATGCCGTGAACATCTCTATACCTTGGTACCATGGCACAGCGCCGTCGGCGTCGTTACTCATGATGGCCACCGGAGTGTGCACTTTAGGGAATTGGAACAACGGTGAGTTCTCTATGTAGAGCTCTGGCTTATCCCACAAAGTAGCACCTATGCGGCTTTGGGTCTTTTCGTACTGGAACTGACGGTTAACGCCACTTTCCCAACGGATACCACCGTAAGCCGAGGTCATGTTGGCTACTGGTGCACCGGCCCACGCTGCCGCATACATATCGGTTTGGGTGATCAGGTAGGCTACCTGGTAACCTCCCCAGCTCTGGCCTTGTATACCAACGTGCTTACCATCTACCCATGGGTTCTTCTTCAAACTCTCTACGCCTGAGTTAATGAACTCTACAGCCGACTGGCCAGGGTGGCCAACCTCATAACTGATATCAGGTGTGAACACCAAATAACCGTTGCTGGCAAAGTAAGATATAGGCAAACGTGAAGGAGTAGGGGCAGGCGACTGATAGTTGTATATCGTCTCGCTCACTTTCTCGTAAAAATACACCAGCATTGGGTATTTCTTGTTCGGGTCAAAGTTTTCCGGCTTATAAAGTATGCCTTTCGACTTGTAGCCTTTAGGGGTGGTCCATTCCACTAGCTCGGCAGTGAACCAGTTGTAATTAGCCTGCTGCGGATTGATCGCGCTTAGTTTGGTCTCTTTTTTTAAGTCGGTAGACACGTACAGATCAGGCGACTTGTTAAAGCTGCCCTTGGTGTAGATATAAACATCAGCGTTCTTGGCCTTGGTCAGGTTACCGTAGCTGTACGGACCCATGGTGACCAGCTGAGGGGCTTTTGACGAATTAAAAGACTGCTTATAATAGCCCCACTGTTTGTTATCATCGTTTTGAGTCAACAACATCAATGGTTTGTCGGTAGGGATATAGCGGTCTTCCTCGTCGCCACCACCACCGAACATGCCTGCAAAACGACCTGTACCGGCATTCGGCATCTGATAACGGAAGATCAGGTGGTTCTTGCGGCCAGCACCTTTAGTGATACTGGTAGCTGCACCAGTAGCCGGATCGATACTCCAGATATCGAAACGGTCATATACCAATACGTTCTTATCACCTTTTGTCCATCCGGCTATGCCGTATGGCGACGGATCATCAGGTACATCGTTATCTTCATCGCCCACCTTTACACCTAATGACTTGGTCAGGTTCACCTTTTTACCGGTAGTCAGATTATAGGTGTAATAATTCTGATCCTGAGAATCGAACCAAAGTACATAGTTGCCACCTGTTGAGAATTGGTAACGAGCCTTGGTACGGTCGATGATCTTTTTGCGTGCGCCGGTGCGGGTGTCGATCAGGTAAGCTTCAGCGCGTCCGCTGCCTTCCCACTGCGATTGTACACGGGTACCTGTGTCGGTAACGCCCAAAGCGTATTGCGCATCATTGCCCAATGGCAATGAGATATTCTCGATGTTCTTATCGCCTAATTGTACCAGCTTTGAACCGGCCTCATCGGCACGGATAACCGCTAAATAGCTGCGACGCAGATCGCGTTGCAAGGTCTTTAATTGCTGCGGCTGCAGGTAATCATCCTTGTAGTTCCAGATATCCAGTTTAGCGGTCTCAAAATCTACCAGCGTAGTATCTAACGGTTTTGGTATCGGTGCGGTCCCGAAGAACAAGCGGTTACCACTTTTGCTGAAGTAAACACGTCCATCACCACTTACAGACCATTTAGGCGTGATGCCTGCCATGTTAGGGCCGGCAATGGCCATGGCGCTATCTTTACCCGAATTGTAGTAATACAGTTTAAATGGTTTTACTTGGGCACGTTCCGGGTTTTTCTCTGCAACGAAAGCTAATTGCTTGCCGGTCTCATCAAAGGCCAGGTTACGGTAAGTACCACGGCCGGTACTGATCGGCTTAACAGCGTCGGTCTCGATGTTATAGATATTCACGCCCGAACGCAGGTCCTTTGAGCGGCGTGGAGCGGTCACAGCAAAAGCTATCCACTTGCCATCCTTGCTGATCTGGTATTCGGTAACGTACTTAAAGGTGCGTTCTTTACCGTTGGTCAGTTGCTTGATGGTCAGATCAGCGCCTTCGCGGGTAGGGGGGGCAATGGTATTCGCTACCGCACGGCGGGAGGTATCACCAGCAGCCGGGCGTTTAACAGTATCGGAAGGAGCCAGGTAAGCGATCACTGAAGTTTTGTCAGCGATCTTGAACGAGCGTACACCGGTCACTTTTTTGATCGATCTGTTGCTCAATGTAAGTATGCCCAGGGTATCTTTAGGCATCTCATCAGGCTTCTTCTTTTTGATACGGGCCATGCGAGTGGCCGCATAGAACGGCCTGATCAGGAACACCGCATATTTTGAATCAGGCGTAAAGCGGGCGGTATCTGCACGTGGGATATTCAGTTTAGCCGCATTGTTGGCCGAGGTAATGGTCAGCGTAGCATCACCTTGTTGAGGTTTCACCACGTATGATACCCATTTACCATCGTTAGAGATGATCTGGTTCGATACTGCTTGCCAACCATCATAAACGGAGTGGTCGAGCGGCTTTTTGGATGCATTTTGAGCAAAAGCGCTTAACCCGGCAGCTGAGAACAGACCTACGAGTAAAAATTTACGCATATCAGTTGAGTTTAATTAATACCGTTAAAAGTGATAAAAATATAGTTCAAAAGAAGCGAGTTATGAAAAAGTTACAGAGTACCCGGCCGGTCATATAACAGCAAACATTCCTGTGATCATGCATATCGCGTGGCCGATCAGATCGCCTTAACATAAACGCAAAAAGCCCTGAACGATCCGTTCAGGGCTTTTTGCGTTTGACCATTAATTATTGTTCAGGTGTACCTCGTTCGCCGTACTGGCGTAGCAGTTCATCAACGAACTCACGCTCACTTTGAAATATCTTGTTGACCTTTTCAGGTGGCATGATCCGCGCAAATTCCTGAGTGTATCTTTTTTTAACATCAACCAGTTGCTGATCATATTGCAGGTCCTTGTCTAATTGATCTTTCGACTTATTGAAGGTCAGGTTCTGTCTTTTGGCCTTACGTACTTCGGTGATCTCCTTATGGTACTGGTAGTACAAAGGCCAAAACTTAGCCTTTTGGTCACTGTTGAGGTCAAGCTGTTTGTCAATGTAATTATCCCGGGCACTTTCTACTTTGTTGCGCACCATGTTTTTACGCATAAAGGACGCTGGTGGCTGGCTAAACACCTCATAACCCGCGAACACCAGGGCAACAACTACTATATATCTAATCAAGATCTTCATTTTCATATCACTGCACACTTACATAATCTTGTAACGCGCTCTTTAAAGTATCCTCGTCAAAATGGGTATCATTCGCGATCACGGTACGCTCGGTCTCCATCGCATCGGTATGGTTCTCCAAAAAGGTGCGTATCTGGTCGGTCGGTATCTCTGATATCTCTTTGTGTAAGGTAGCACGCTGGCCATTCTTGAACAAAGCGCTATCGCTAAAATATACTGCCAAACCAACGATCACCGCAAAGCAAGCGGCCGAAGCATACTTGAAAGCTGCGGTCGATATCAGCTTGCGCACATTATCGGTTTGAGTGCGTGCCGGCATTTGTACCACCTTAGCACCTTGCTCATCGGCTACCCTGGCCATGATCTTTTGGTCAAGGCTTTCAAAATAACCCGCCGGAACGGTCATCGCATTTTGATCAGCGCTGATCAGTTCCTCTACTTTGATACGGGCCTGGATCTGCTCGCTTAATTCCCCAAAATACCCTTGCGGTACACTTAATGATTCCTCACGGCCGTTCAATGCTTCTTCAATAGCGATACGGCTTTGTATGTTATTTTGAAGTTCATCAAAGTACCCTTGTGGTACCGAAAGTTCCTCATCGCTACCGGTCAACAACGTTTCAACATTGATGCGCGCTTGAATATTATCGCTAAGCTGATCAAAGTAACCATCAGGCACTGCAAATTCGTCCGTGACATTGCTTATTGCCTGCTCAATGTTGATGCGGCTTTGTAAGTTACTGCCCAGTTCTTCAAAATAATTTTCCGGAACGGTGAAACCACTTTTAAGGTCAGTTTCGGTAATTTGGTGCAGGTGTGTGACCGATACGGTTCGTTCGCACAGATCATCAAAGTAGCCCTCGGGGACACCAAAAGCGTTACCGGGCAGCGGTAACCTTTGGCTCCATGAGTCATCCTCAGGCAGGTCTTTATGTTCTATATCGATCTTCATGTCCTCTTTAGATTAAGATTGTACTTGAAGGTTTAATGCAAATTAAAATTAATCGTTAGACGTAAGGTAGGCCTCTATCTTCTTGACAGCCAGATGAAATGATGCTTTCAATGCCCCAACGCTCGTTCCTAATATCTCTGACATCTCTTCATATTTAAGGTCATCATAGTACTTCATGTTGAACACCAGCCGCTGTTTATCAGGCAGTGTAAGCAAGGCTTGTTGCAGCTTCAACTGTACCTTGTCGCCACTTAAGTAGGTCGAATCGGCCAACGATTCGGCCAACTCGTACGACACATCATCCAGCGGGATGTTGTTCTTCTGCTTCTTTTTATTCAAGAACGTGATGCACTCATTAGTAGCAATCCTGTACATCCAGGTATATAGCTGGGCATCGTTCCTGAAACCCGGCAGGTTCTTCCATACTTTTATAAAGATATCCTGCACCAGATCGTCCGCATCGTCATGGTCTATCACCATGCGGCGCACGTGCCAGTATATTTTTTGCTGATACTTTTTCAGCAAAAGGTTAAATGCCTCGTTCCGGGTTCGTTCGTCCTGGAATTTGGCAAGTATCTCGGTATCGCTAACGGATGCTGACATCTATAATACTTAGTTTGATGAGTATAGGTACGAAAGGTTTGATCGGCCCTCGTTATTTCGAGCTAAATGTAATCAAAAATGAGAATTTTAGCTAAGCCTTTAAAAGGTCAAGCACCTGCTGCGATGCGTTCGGGTTGTCCACCTTAGTAATGATGTGGCTGATCTTGCCCTCAGGGTCAATGATAAAGGTGGTACGTTGGGTGCCCATATACTTTTTACCGTACATATTCTTTTCCACCCAAATGCCGTAATCGTTAACGATCTTTTGGTCCTCATCGGCGATCAGGGTAAATGGCAAACTGTACTTGGTCTCGAACTTTTTGTGTGAGCGTTCGCTATCCACACTTACGCCGATCACATCAAATCCTTGCGCTACCAGCGACTGATAATTATCGCGAAAGTTGCATGCTTCGGCCGTACAGCCCGGGGTGTCATCCTTGGGGTAGAAGTATAAGATAACGGTCTTGCCTAAGTGGTCGCTTAATGATACGGTTTTGCCGTTCTGGTCTTTTGCGGTAAAGTCTGGCGCTTTATCGCCTTCTTTTAATGTTGCCATGGTAGTATATAGTATAGGTTTTTTGTTGATCTATCGATAAAACTCGGCTGTGTACTGGCGGGAGTTGTCTTTATTGTCAACAACCGTTACTTCAAAAATGTGTTTCCCTGCGGCAAGGCCATCTTCGAAATTGTGTCTGAATATACGGGTCCGGTAGTCTTGCTGAAGCAACACCCATTTGCCATCGATTTTTGCTGTTATTGACCTGATACCCGAAAGGTCATCACTGGCTCGCAAATTGATCGAGCGCACAGCTTTAAGGTTTGCACCCTGCTTGATATTGATAGGGGTGATCACTGGAGCTGTTGTATCCACCTTGATATGAAAATCGCCGAATGCCGCAGGTTTTGCTTTCACATAACCGTCCTGATAGATACCGCCTACACTTCCTGCAACAGTATTCACTATCACTGCTTTGTTAGTAAGGTTGCCTATGCTGGCATCAGGCTTGATCCATAACTCAAAGTTAGCATGGATAGGGGTTAAGCGGTTATGGATGTGATGCACGGCCGAATACGCGCCCGGCTTTTGCGGCAACACCGAGTAATTGAAATCAACATCATCGTACAGGTTGCCCGGTTCTACAATGACCTTGACAGGGCCATTGCTGAACTCGTTACGCTTATCGTAGCTAAATTTAGTACCTGTGTAGTTGACGATGGGGCGATCCTTTGGAATGCTGGCCTGCACCTTTAGTTTAAGGTTGGAGGTATTGCCGGCGATGTCTTTAACCACGTATTCCACATCGTGCAACATAGTATCGCGGAAGCTGATGATGCCCCGGTTCTCACTTTGCGGGTAAACGGTGATCTTGCTGCCCGGAAGGATGAAGCACTTCTGGATAGTACGCCTGGTCTTGAGGTATAAAGGATAATCGATGTATGCATTGATCGCGTGCGTTTGATCGAAAGCGAATCGTTCCACCGCAAAGGTGTACACCGTGCGACCATCCAATTTCAGTTCAAGTGAGTAGATACCATTACGATTGACCGATGAGCTATTCTGATCACTGGTGCTGATACCGAACCCTATATCGCCACTTAAGAATAACGTTTCAGGTTTGGTGAGGTGATAGTTGCCCGCGGCGCCACTTACCGAGTAATAGCTACGCGGCGTGTTCTCACTGAACGGATGGCCGTTGAGCTGGTACACTGCTATGCTGCTGATCGCCGGTGAGATCTTATCAGCAATGGTCAGTCCGAACAATTGCGGATTGATGGTCTCCTCAGTAAGTGAATCCCGTATCTCGAAGTGCAAATGCGGCCCACCCGATGCTCCCGTATTACCCGATATGGCGATCAGCTGCCCTTTGGTTACCGGGAACTGAAACGGCTGCAGCCTGAAATCTACCTCCCAGCTTTGATGGTCATATTGGTATTTGCGCACTGCTTCGGCCAGTTCGGGTACTAAATGGTCTAAATGTCCATAAACGGTGGTGTATCCGTTAGGATGGGTCAGATAGACCGCATTGCCAAAGCCGCCGGTTTGCACCCGCAAACGAGACACATAACCATACATAGCGGCGTGTACAGGATATCCTGTCTGCCTGTTGGTCCTGAAATCGAGCCCTGAATGGAAATGCATGGAGCGCAGTTCGCCAAAAGAGCCGGCCGTGCTGGGTGGCAGGTCTAACGGGTACTGGAATGCGCCTACAGGATATTTTTTACTTTGGATAATGTCTTGAGCCTGGCTGTTGAATACAAATGACGACGAACAGCCAAGCAGTATAAGTAGCTTTTTGATCATTTAGCTTACTTAACGTAAAAGTCGAGCAGTTTGTGTTCGTTCAAATAACCCTGTAAATGGTCGCCCTGTTTTACGGCGGCCACACCTTCAGGTGTACCTGTAAAGATCAGGTCGCCCTTTTTTAAGGTAATATATTGAGACACAAACGCGATCAGCTTTTCGAAAGAGAACAGCAGGTCCTTGGTGTTGCCGTTCTGGCGGGTCTGGCCGTTCACGTCCAATTTTAGGTTCAGATCGTAAAGATCGCCGAATTGCTCTTTAGGCAAGAATTCGCTGATCGGTGCTGAGCCATCAAAGCCTTTAGCCAACTCCCAGGGCAGGCCTCTTTCTTTGTGGCGGGCTTGTATATCACGGGCGGTAAAGTCTATGCCCAGGCCAATCTCGTCAAAGTAACCTGAGGCGAACTTTTCGCTAATGTGTTTGCCTTCCTTGCTGATCTTAAGCACCAACTCGATCTCGTGATGTACGTCCTGCGAAAAATCAGGGTGATAGAAGGGCTTGTTGTCTTTCAGCAAAGCCGTATCGGGCTTCATAAATATCACCGGCGTAGTAGGCACGGGGTTGTTCAATTCTTTAGCGTGTTCGGCGTAGTTACGGCCTATAGCAATGATCTTCATGATATGATGTTCTCTTAGACCCCAAATCTAAAAAAAATGTCTAATTGCGATGCTTCTATATGCAAGTAGTGTGACCTGTGTAGCTAATATCTTACAGATGAGATAAGTCCAATTCACATTCGGTGATATTTATTTTTTTACCTATTAAGGAAGCTATTTTTTATTTTAAGAAAATATACGATGTTTGTACATCTATTTCTGATACTATCCGTATAAGGCGTAGAATTCCCTAAAAAAATGCAAACTGTATTACCTAAATGTCCAAAATGCAACAGGACGTATAATTACCGTGTGCCCCGTGCTGCATGGTTGAAAGCGTTATTTCCGTTCCTGCCCCTGCGTAGGTATTTTTGCAATACCTGTTTCACCAAGCGCTATGAGTGGCACAAAGAAGCTGCAGCCAATCCGGCTACCGCAGCGTAATGTTCCTAATAATATTCAATTAAATAATAAAGGAAGCGTAAATTCGTCCTTATAGAACGGTGATGCGCTTGATCACGGATTCGGTACCAACCATTACCCGTAAAAAGTAGAAGCCGCTGGTCAGCTTGGTGGTCAACAGATTGGTACTAACAAGTCTTTCGCCTGAATCTACCCTGTCGCTTAATAAAGTAGCTACATTGTTACCTAGTACATCCATGATCTTGATGGTCACGATGCTATTACGGGCAATGGTATACTTGATGTTGATCTGATCGGTAATGGTATTAGGGTAAACCTGCACATTGGTCAGCAGTTTATCACTCGGTGGTGTGCCGGTCGAAGAGTGCACGATATAAGGCGTGGTCTTGACCTGTGGGAGCGGTCCTGCGGGAAGGCCATTCTTTAAATAAGAGGGCTTTTTTGCCTTGCGTGCGTATATGGTATCGGCTTTGGCCTGTTTGATAGGACCAATGGTAAAGGCAAGATTCATGGATATTGCCATCGCAATTATTATTATCCATAAATGATTAAAAGTATATCTTTGCCCCATGTTCGCTATTAATTACAAAGGTACTAATAAATCAAGTCAATAATTGGGCTGCGACCACCGTCAATATTATTTTTAACAAAATTTAACAATAATCGGTTTCCACGGTTTAGCCAATAGTATCCTTGTTATTAAATAGATACACCAGCCGCTCATAAGTTTAATTCTGCGGCCATATTGATAATTTTTTATTTAAAAAAGTGTCATCACATCACAAAGATCTGCAAAAACTGACGGCCGCTGGCTTTCTGATCAGTTTGGGAATCATCTACGGCGATATCGGTACCTCACCTTTATACGTATTCAAAGCAATAATAGGGCAAGAAAAGATCTCAGAACTGCTGGTTCTGGGCGGTGTCTCGTGTATATTTTGGACGCTTACCCTTCAAACCACGATCAAGTATGTGATCATCACCTTGCAGGCCGATAACAAGGGTGAGGGTGGTATATTTTCGCTATTCTCACTGGTAAGGCGCAGGGCTAAATGGCTTATCGTACCGGCTATATTGGGTGGTTGTGCGCTATTGGCCGATGGTATCATCACCCCGCCGATCACCATATCATCTGCTATCGAAGGTTTGCACACCAAGTATCCGGAGTTACCTACAATGAGCGTGGTGATCGCCATCATTGCCGGTCTGTTCTTTATACAGCAATTCGGTACCTCGCTGGTGGGTAAGGCTTTTGGGCCTATCATGTTCCTTTGGTTCACCATGATGGGCGTGTTGGGTATCAACTATATCATTGATATGCCGTGGATCTTAAAGGCACTGAGCCCGCATTACGCGTTCCAACTGCTTACCACTGACCCAGCGGCGTTCACCATACTGGGTGCTGTGTTCCTGTGTACCACAGGTGCTGAGGCGTTGTACTCAGATCTTGGCCACTGTGGTCGTTCTAACATTCGAGTGAGCTGGATCTATGTGAAGGCCTGTCTGATCCTGAACTACCTTGGCCAAGGCGTTTGGCTACTTCAACATAACGGTCAAAAACTCGACCTTAACCTGCTCAATCCATTTTACCAGATCATGCCCCCGCAGTTCCTGATCTTCGGCATCGGTATAGCTACTGTTGCTGCGATCATTGCCAGCCAAGCGCTCATCTCGGGTTCGTACACGCTGATCGCGGAGGCCGTGAGATTGAACCTATGGCCGAAGGTGAAGATCAACTACCCGTCTGAGCAAAAAGGCCAACTTTATGTGCCAAGTATCAACTGGATCCTGTGCCTGGGTTGTATTGGTGTTGTATTGCTGTTCGAGCGTTCTGAAAAGATGGAGGCCGCTTACGGCTTGAGTATCACCGTAGCCATGTTGATGACCACCATCCTGGTATCCAAATTCTTGAAACGTCGCAAGGTGCCATCATACCTGATCACGCTGTTCCTGGTCATCTACTTCCTGGTAGAAGGTACGTTCCTGTTCGGTAACCTCGGTAAATTTGTAGACGGCGGCTGGTTCACATTGGGTATTGGCTTGGTATTGTTCATTGTGATGTGGAGCTGGCATACCGCGCGCCGTATCCGTAACCGCTATGTTAAGTTCATCGAGATCGAGGATTATTACGATATTCTTAAAGAGTTAAGCGAGGATGATACGGTTCCTAAGTACGCTTCGCAATTGGTGTACCTCACCAGTGCTAACTTTAATTCTGAGGTAGAATCGAAGATCATTTACTCGATCTTGCAAAAGCAACCTAAGCGAGCTGACGTTTACTGGCTGGTACACGTGGACGTAATGGACGAACCTTACACCCGCGATTATGAGGTGGACTTCCTGGTTCCTAACAAACTCATTCGTATCGACTTCAAGCTCGGCTTTAGAGTAGAGCAGCAGATCAACTTGTTGTTCCGCAAAGTGGTAGAGGACCTGGTAAAAAAAGGTGAGGTAGATATCACCAGTCAATACCGTTCGCTTAATGCCCGCAAGATCGTCGGCGATTTCCGTTTTGTGGTGATCGAGAAGGTGATGTCGAGGTCGCACACCCTTTCATTTTATGAGCGTGCGATCATGACCATATACGGTCAGCTCAAAAAAATGAGTATCTCTGAAGAGCGCGGATTTGGCCTGGATCTTAGCTTCGTGACGGTAGAAAAAGTGCCACTCACACTTACTGACCCAGAGAGCGTAGTGATCAATAGGATCATATAGTGAGTGGTGAGCAGTGAGTTGTTGTTCTCACTTTTAACAACTACTCACTATTCACCATTTACTGCTCACCATTCCACTAATTACAAACAGGTGATACGCCATACCTGCTACTTTGGTAACTTTGGCGGCAAATATTTACATATGGATGCTGAACAACAATTAAGGGTATTACTTGATGATCCCCGTTTAGCTGACGATCTGAAGAGCATTGCCCAAAAGGTACTTGATCATCAAAGGATCACCTTTGATGAGGGCGTTACCTTATATGAAAAAGGAGAACTCAGCTATGTAGGCGTATTGGCCAATTACATACGCGAGCACCGGCATGGCGACCGCACCTACTTTAACCGTAACTTTCATATCGAGCCCACTAATCTGTGTGTTTACGATTGTAAATTTTGTTCGTACTCTCGCCTTATCAAACAACGGTCAGAGGGCTGGGAATACACCATGGACGAGATGCTCGACATCGTTAAAAAGTACGATCAAGAGCCGGTTACCGAGGTACATATCGTAGGTGGGGTGTTGCCACAGTATGATATGCCGTTCTATCAGCAACTGTTCTCGGCCATCAAGGAACATCGTCCTGAATTGCATGTAAAAGCTTTGACGCCTGTGGAATATCACTACATCTTCAAAAAGGCTAAGGTGGACTATGCCACCGGCATGCGCCTGATGAAGGAGGCTGGTTTGGAATCAATGCCAGGTGGCGGTGCCGAGATATTCCACCCGGAGATACGCGACCAGATCGCCAAAGATAAATGTACCGCCGATCAGTGGCTGGACATTCATGAAGAATGGCATAAGCTGGGTATGCGCTCCAATGCGACCATGTTGTACGGTCATATTGAATCATACTGGCATCGGGTGGATCACATGGAACGTCTGCGTCAGTTGCAAGATCGTACCGGTGGTTTCCAAACCTTTATACCGCTTAAATTCAGGAATAAGGATAACCAAATGTCCAACGTAGCCGAATCATCGGTGATCGAGGATCTGCGCAACTATGCCATCGCTCGCATCTATTTAGATAACTTTGATCACATCAAGGCCTATTGGGCCATGATCAGCCGCAACACAGCCCAATTGTCGCTCAACTTTGGTGTTGACGATATTGACGGTACACTTGACGATACCACCAAGATATACTCCATGGCCGGAGCTGAAGAGCAAAACCCGGGTATGAGTACCAGGCAATTGGTAGAGCTGATCAAACAGGTGGGCAGGCACCCGGTAGAACGCGACACGCTTTACCATGTGATTACTGATTATGAGAATCACGAGTTCGCCGATGAGCCGAAACCTCAGTTCTATAAATTGCCGGTCATTAATTAAGCATGGTCATAAAAACATTATACATTGTCCGCCATGGGCAAACCGATCTTAACAAGCAAGGTATCGTACAGGGTAGGGGTATGAATACCGATCTTAACGCCGAAGGGCGCATCCAGGCCGGTATGTTCTACGAGTCGTACAAGCATGTTCCATTTGATAAGATCTACATATCAGAACTAATACGTACCCAGCAAAGCATACAGCAATTCATCGATGCCGGCATCCCTTACCAAAAACTTTCTGGTTTGGATGAGTTGGCCTGGGGCATCCACGAGGGTCAGGCCAGCACGCCTGATACCAAGGCGGCATTTCTGAAACTCATGCGTGATTGGACCTCTGGTAAACTCGATTCAAAGTTCGAAAGGGGAGAAAGCCCTAATGAAGTACAGGCGCGTCAAAAGGAGGCGCTGGATATCATTATGAGCCGTCCTGAAGAAGAGAATGTATTGATCTGCATGCATGGCCGGGCCATGCGTTTATTCTTGTGCCTGCTTACCGGCAAGCCACTTACCGAAATGGAGACCTTCCCACATCAAAATCTCGTTCTGTATAAAGTCACGTATGATGGTAGCGAGTTTCAGATAGCTGAATTCAACAATGCTATCCATCTGCAAGTTCATTAACCTCTATTGAAAAAGATAAAGATATCGGCTGTTAGCTACACTAACACCAAGCCGTTCATATACGGCCTTCAACATAGCGGCATATTGGATCAGGTAGACCTGAGCCTGGACATGCCATCAGACTGTGCACAAAAACTGATTGACGACGAGGCCGACATTGGTCTGATACCTGTAGCAGCCACACTGAATATCCCTGAATGGAACTTAGTATCTGACTATTGCATAGGTGCCGTAGGCGCGGTCAATTCGGTTTTCATTTTTAGTAATTGCCCCATACAAGAGGTGACCACACTTCAGTTGGACCCTGAGTCGCGCTCTTCGAACAACCTGGCAAAGGTACTTTTAAAGAACTATTGGAAACTTAGCCCTACAATGGTGGTAAAAGCGCCGGACTATAGCATTTCTACAGATACATTTACTGCATTTGTACAGATCGGCGATCGCACCTTTGGAAAGGCCAACAACTACCCGTACGTATATGACCTTGCGCAGGAATGGATGAACTTTACCGGGTTGCCGTTCACCTTTGCCGCTTGGATCGCTAACAAGCCTATCCCTGATGCGTTCATTGCAGAGTTCAATAAAGCACTTAAGTATGGATTAGACCATAGGACCGAACTTTTTGAGACCATGCCAATGCGTGACGATTTTGACATCAAGGATTATTTGATGCACAAGATCGATTACGATCTGACAGAGGACAAGAAGAAAGCCTTATTTTTATTTCTCGACCACATCAAGGCCTTATAGATCATAATATCTGTGATCTAACCGACGTTTCGTTGACATAGTTGTTACTATTACCACCAGTGATCATCAACTTTTCAATTTATGCTCAATGAAATCGGTTTAATTTGAAAGTTGCAACAAAAAACGACTTGTATTGTGAAATTTTCATAAAAGTTCAATTTTGTTTATGATTTTGGCATATCTGCCTTATCTTTGTTTCAAGATATAAGAATAAACACTTTGGTATCTGAAACATTATGAAAAAGTTGACATTATTAAGTGCTTTTGTTGCAATATTTAGTTTAGGTGCGTTTGCTGCCGAGGGTGGTAAAGATGATTCTAACAAAGTTCCTTACTTTGTAATGCGTCAATTCGACAATGAGTTTTACAACGCCAAGAACATCACCTGGACCGTTAACGAGAATTTTGAAAAGGCTGAATTCACTGTTGATGGTGTGAAGATGGCCGCTTTTTATGATAACAACGGCAAATACATCGGTCACACAGAAACTGTAGCTTATAACGTATTGCCATCACACGCAAAAAAACAGATCGCCCGCGAATATGAAGGCTACCACGTAAAAGAGCTGATCCGCTTCCAATACGCTGACGCTCCATCAAGTGCACTAAGCCGTTTGACAGCTATCAGTTCATTTGATGATGAGGTTTACCTGCTGAGCCTGTATAAAGGAGACAAACAAGCAACCTTGCGTATCACTCCTTCATCAGCTGTTGAGCAGTTGAGCAAGAACTAAAAAGACTATCACAAATATTAAGAAGAGGCCCGGACCGTTAGGTTACCGGGTCTTTTTTGTTTAGGGTGGTAGTTGGTATACTGATCGTCATAATAGTTCTGATAGATACCTATAGCCACTTTGTTTACCGGGGGTTAAAAATTGTTGAATATATTTGCGCCGCCTGACCATAGGCAGTGATCCAGATCATTTATGCAAAGCATCTTATCTTCAAGAGCCTGGTTGGGCTTGTTCCTTGCGCTATTTGTAGCATACTTCTTGGGCTTATTCGTGCCGCTCATGAATGAGGATGCCTCGCATCACGCCAATATCGCTTTGCACATGGTGCAAACGCATAACTACTTGAACCTGGTGGATGATAACGGCCTCGACTACCTCGATAAGCCGCATTTGCACTTTTGGCTTTCGGCGCTATCGTTCAACATCTTTGGCGTCAATACCATTGCCTACAAGATACCCGCTTTATTGGCTACCCTATTAGGACTTTTCTCTACTTACAAACTGACCAAGCGCTTATACGACCATGAAACAGGTTTGCTGGCTACTATTATATATGCTAGTGCGCAGGCTCAGTTCCTGGCCAATAATGACGTACGCATGGATGCATTGCTTACGGCAAGTATCATTTTTGCCACCTGGCAGCTGATCGAGCTTTCGCAAAGTGGCAGGTGGTTCAATTACGTTTTGGCGCCGTTGGGTTTAGCCATGGCCTTTACTACCAAGGGTATGATCGGTTTGGTGATGCCGTTGGTGGCCTTGTTCTTCATGCTGATCTACCAGCGCAACTGGAAAATGATGTTCAATGTGCGGTGGTTGGCGGTAGCAGTGCTGTTCTGCCTTTTCATAGCGCCTTGTGTGTATGCTTACTATCAGCAGTATGATATGCATCCCGAAAAGGTGGTGCGTGGCATGAAGAACGTATCAGGAGTAAAATTCATCCTTTGGAAACAGAACACCGAACGTTTCGACGGAAAGAGTTGGGGAACTGGTCATAAAGATTATTTCTTCTTTTTCCATACTTTGCTGTGGGCATTCCTCCCGTTCTGCTTGCTTACCTACGTGGCTTTCTTCAAGCGCATCGTCTTTTTTTGGAAGACCAAGTTCAGCTTCGTGGAAGGATACGAGGCTTTGTCGGCCGGTACCATATTGGTCATCTTCATCATCATTTCCATGGCTGGTTATCAGCTGCCGCATTATCTGAATATTCTCTTTCCATTCTTCGCGATCATCACCGCATCCCTGTTGACCAAGGCGTATCAGCAGGCTGAGCAAGGCGAGATAAAGATCTATCTACGTATTCAATATTTTGTTATTGGGGCCATCGCAGTTATACTGGTCCTGCTCAATTTTTGGTGTTTCCCTTTAACGTTCTGGTGGGTGATCGTGCCGGCGGTGGTGTTGTTGCTGGTACTGGTGCGGGTGCTTTTCACCCAAAGGCAGCAACTCAACAAATTGGTGATGGTATCAGTTTTGATGGCGGCTTTGACCAACGTGTTGTTGAACGGCAGTGTTTATCAGCATTTATTGAACTACCAGGGTGGCATTGGCCTGGCCCAGGTGGTGAACCGGCAGCATATCCCTAAAGAAAAAATCTCCAATTATGTGCTGCACAGTTCGGCCTTCAATTTTTACACGCAGCACATTACGCCTTTCGCGTCCGTGAATGGCATCAAGCGCAGGTTGGATAAAGGCGAGGATGTCTGGATCTTTACCTCTGAAGAAAAGCGTCCTGAATTGGTACAAGGTGGACTGATCTTTGGCCGTGAGTACATCGACGTTGAGTATGGTATCACACGTTTGACCAAGGACTTCCTGAACCCCCGTACAAGGCACGACGTAGTGACCACGGACCGGTTGATCCATATCACGGGTTACCGCAAATAGTCAGTGAGTTCGATCACTTGATCAGTGGCAAGTGTATCTCAGCGATCATGCAACGGGCACTACCGCCGCCAATGGTCTCAATGGTGCGGATGTCAGGGCTGACGATCTCGCTGTATGTCTGTAATGTGTTCAGTTGCTCATCAGTTAGCGATGCCTTTGCACTGGCCGACATGACCAGCAAGCTCTTACCTGCATTATTCTGAATTTCAAGCATGTTGCCTGCAAAGTGGTCCATCTGCTCATAAGTGATGTCGATGATCTCCTTGCCCGTCTTCTGTAGGCTTTCGATCACTTGTTGGCGTTCCTTTTCGTCCGCTATGCTTTCCAGGCAGATCACCGCGTAGCGGCTACCCAGGCACATCATCACATTGGTATGGTATATGGCTTTACCTTTGCTGTCTAGGGAGTGGAAAGTCATCGGTTCATAATCCATATAATTACAGAAACCATTCAGCACATCTGCATGCGTACGAGGCGACAGGCATGCGTAAGCGATACGGTTCTCCCGGTCTAAGACCATGCTGCCAGTTCCCTCCAGGAACTTTTCTTCCAATTCGAACCGGCTTAGGTCAATAATATGGTCGACCTTAAACTGTCCTTCCAGACCGCGAATTGCTGCTTCGTTACGTTCCCAACGCCTGTTCTGCGCCTGCATAGGATATATGATCACATCGCCATTGCTATGGAATGATACCCAGTTATTAGGAAAGATAGCATCAGGCTTGTGAGGCTCTGCAGTATCGTTTACTACAGTAACGTTCACTCCATGGCTTCGCAATAACCTAACAAAGCCATCGAATTCTTTCAACGCTTGTTGGGCCACCTCGGGCAGCTCCGTGCGCTGTTGAAAACCATTACTGTCAGCTGTTTGGTCATTAAAGCCAAAGCTGGCCGGGCGTACCATCAATATGTTCGAGGTGGTCTGTGATGCTGTGTTGCTCATATTAGCTTATTTAACGATCATCTCTAGGTTAGATGCTGTCGCGTAGTAAGGGAAGACTCATGCAGTGAAATCCGCCACGTGCACGTGATAATTCGGAGGACGGCATAAGGATCAGCGTGTCCTGTATCGTATCCGTGGTCACATCGCCGCTTTCCAATTGCTGCAGCAGGTCGGTCACCTTGACGATGTTAAATCCGCTTTCTACGAATGCTTCCACGGTCTTGTCGTTACGGTCATAGCCGAGTACCACGCCTTCTTTGAGGGCCAGCAGGTTGCACGAATCGGTCCACTGTTCGCGGGCATCAAAAGGGAATTCATTATTGCCTGAATAGATGAACTGCGTAGGTTCCGGCGATGACAGGTCATTGATACTGACATCATTAAGCAGATCTTCAATGGTGTCAAAGGTGCGCGGTTTTTGCTTGCCGGCGGTGAATTGCACGATCTCGGTCTTGTCCTTTTGCTTCTTGTCAGCGAACCAGCTGATCGGGTCGGCACCACGGCGGTTCTTTTCGGTTTTGGCCAACGAGCCCAATAATACCCAAACGTTGCGCTTTACCTGGGTAAATACTGTGTCTATGTGCATGTAATCGCGTTTATGCGGTATCTTCAGGATGGTGACCTTGCTCACCACATTGTTCTCGAACAACAATTTCACCGCTTCATGAGCCCCGCTTACGGAGGTACGTTCGCTGCACCCGATGATCACATGCTCTTTACTCACCACCATCACATCGCCGCCCTCGAGGGTGGTCTTCTCACCTTGCTCATCTCCGGGACGTAGAAAAATGTGGAGATTTTCGGGTATTTCCAGAATTTTGTCTCTAAAAGCTTCAAAAAGTGGGTGGTTGAACAAGATGTATCGGGCCAGCAAGGTCTCACGCGAGCGGGCCTTTTTGGCGGGCTTGTTCAGCAGTATAAAATCATTGATGGCGATGCCGATGTCGCGCGAAAAAATAAGGTTCGGTATCGGCGCAAAGATCATCTGGTCTTTTTGCCATGAGCCGGAGATCAGGATCTTGGCCAATTCTACCGGGTCGGTCTCTATGAGTTGTTGTTGCAGGCGATAGTTGCAATTCTCGATCGCACAAACGGCGGCGGTCAGTTTTTCACGGATCCCTGCATCCTCCAGTATATCGGCCAACAATGTCTGTATCTCGATCACCTTGTCTGATGCGTAGAAGTCCTGATGGTCGGGTTTGTAAAAGTTGCGGTCGGCCTCATGCGAGTCGATCTGTTGCAGGCGGCCCTTGATCTTGTCGGGATCGAGAAAGTAAAGCAGCAGCTTCACGTAATGGTCATACTCATTACGGCGCATGGTGTCCAAGTGCACGATGTCCTCAAAAAGCCAGTCTTGCGCCTTAGAGGGGACCACTTTGCCCAAACCGCTGTCGGGGCTATGGATAAGCAGTGCGCGGAGGGTGCCTATCTCAGAGGTCACGTTCACCTTCAGCCGTTCTTCATTCAGTATCATAGATCAGTGCAGATGCTATCAAAGTTATAATTAAATGTGCAATTCAATAATGCCCATCAGGTTCGGGCAATTTAATTAATTTTGTACGATGGACTTTATTATCGACGCTACCGTACAAGCTGTAAACACCCTATATCAAACCGCTATAACCGCTCAAGATGTGAACCTGCAACAGACCCGCAAGGAGTTTGAAGGACAGGTGACCATCGTGACGTTCCCATTTACCAAGATATCACGTAAAGGCCCTGAGCAAACCGGACAGGAGATCGGCGAATACCTGAAAGCCAACGTTACCGAAGTGGCCGATTTCAATATCATTAAAGGATTCCTCAATATTTCCATAGCTGATAGCTACTGGCTTTCGCTATATCGTGATCAGGTTACTCGTGAGGATTTTGGCGTTGCGCGGCCAAATGGCAAAAAAGTGATGGTCGAGTACTCATCGCCTAACACCAATAAGCCTTTGCACCTGGGCCACGTGCGTAATAACCTGCTGGGGTATTCGGTGGCTGCTATTTTGCAGGCTGCTGGCTATGAGGTGATCAAGGCCAATCTGGTGAATGATAGGGGCATCCACATCTGTAAATCGATGCTGGCCTGGCAAATGTTCGGCAATGGCGAAACACCACAGTCGGCCGGCATGAAGGGCGACCACCTGGTGGGCAAGTACTATGTGATCTTTGATAAGGAATACAAACGCCAGATCGACGAGCTGAAAGCCGAAGGCAAGACGGAGGAAGAAGCTAAGAAGAACGCTCCGCTCATCCTGCAGGCTCAACAAATGCTTCAAAAATGGGAGGCTGGCGATGAAGAGGTGATCAGCTTGTGGAAGACCATGAACACCTGGGTATACGATGGTTTTGCCAAGACCTACAAAAAGCTCGGCGTCGATTTTGATAAATATTATTACGAGAGTGATACCTACCTATTGGGTAAGGACATCATTGAAGAGGGGTTGACCAAAGGCGTTTTTTTTAAAAAGGAAGATGGCTCGGTATGGATCGACCTTACGGAGGACGGTCTGGATCAAAAACTGGTTCGCCGTGCCGATGGTACGTCGGTATATATTACGCAGGATCTGGGTACCGCTCAGCTTAAGTATGACGACTATGGCATGAGCGAGTCGATCTACGTGGTAGGTAACGAGCAGGATTACCACTTCAAGGTACTGTTCCTGATCCTGCAAAAGCTGGGTAAGGAATGGGCGCAGGGCCTTTACCATTTATCTTACGGAATGGTGGATCTGCCATCTGGCAAAATGAAATCGCGTGAGGGTACGGTTGTGGATGCCGACGACCTGATCCAGCAAATGGAAGAGACCGCCAAAGAGACTACCGAGGCGCTGGGTAAGACGGTCGACTATAGCGACGAGGACAAGGCGAAACTCTACCACATGATTGGTATGGGCGCGTTGAAATACTTTTTGTTAAAGGTAGACCCTAAAAAGCGTTTGTTGTTCGATCCAAATGAGTCGGTGGATTTTCAAGGTCATACCGGGCCGTTCATTCAATACACCCACGCCCGTATCCGTTCAGTATTGAGCAGGGTAGAGGCTCCCGCTAATGCTGCTGACGTGACCGTTTTAGACGCTGTAGAACGAGACCTGATGATCCAGCTTACGCAATACCCAGACATGGTGGTTTCTGCCGCTATAGACCACAATCCGGCCACTATTGCCAACTACATTTACGAGTTGGCGAAGGCATACAACAAGTTCTACCACGAAAAGTCGATCATGCAGGCTGAAAGCGATGACATCAAAGCCTTCCGTTTAAGCCTGTCGGTCTCTACCGCAGCCGTTATCACCAAAGGAATGGCACTGCTGGGTATCGAAGTGCCAGAAAGGATGTAACTCAGATAACCAGTTTTGCGGCGGCTTGTTTCACCGTTTCCGGGTTCACCGCGGTAAGCTCCGGGATGTAAGCCACGCGACCAACAGCCGGGTGCTGTTTAATGATCTGTTCAGAATATTCGTCTATGTGACCATTAAAGATCAGGGTATGTACCTTGATCTTTTTTTGTTGAAGCAACTCCAGCGATAGCAGCGTGTGATTGATGCTACCGAGGTAATGCCTTACCACCAGGATCACCTCGGCGTTCAGCTTTTGAATCAGGTCAACAATGGTCTCCTGGTAATTCAGTGGCACCATCAGGCCACCTGCACCTTCGATCAGTAAGCGGTTGGCCGTATCAGGAACATTGATCTTATCCAGGTCTATCTCAACACCATCCAGATCTGCTGACTTGTGCGGCGAAAAGGGCTGAGTAAGCCGGTATACTTCCGGGTAGAACTTGGAGGTGCTATTCGATATCAGGCGTTGCACCTTCATGGTATCGCTATTGTCCAGATCACCTGATTGTACCGGTTTCCAATAATCAGCTTTAAAATATTCCACCAATATGGCGGTCACGATCGTTTTGCCAACATCGGTACCGATGCCGGTCACAAATAAGGGCGCGTTATCTTGCATCTTGTAATAGTTTTAATTGGGCCACCAAGGCCAGGATCTGCTCTTCGGTATTGTACTGATGCAGGCAGATGCGTAGACGTTCGCTGCCGGCGGCTACGGTTGGGCTTAGTATGGCGCGTACATCAAAGCCGGCCTGTTGTAATTGGTCGGCAGCATGTTTGGTCTCTTCATTGCCACCAATGATCAGCGTGCGTATGGCGCTGGTGTAAGCATCCGAGCTTGTACCGATCATTAACTGGTCGTAAAGTGTCGCTATTTGCTGCAAAGCGGCTGTCCGTGCGAATCCTTCCGCGCTATTAAGCAGTTGGTAAGCCATTTTAATGGTGGCCAGTTGATGGAAAGGAGCGGCGGTGGTGTAAATGAACGACCGGGCAAAATTGATAAGGTAATTGCGCAGGTCATTGCTTCCTAACACAATGGCCCCGTGGCAACCTAAAGCTTTACCAAAGGTCACTACCCGGGCAAATACCTGGTCGTGTAATTCGAGTTCGTTGACCAAGCCTTTGCCTAAAACCCCGACGGCATGTGCCTCATCAACAATAAGTGCGGCGTTGTAGGCCCGAGAAAGTCGTGCGAGGTGTGTGAGAGGGGCAAGGTCGCCATCCATGGAGTACACGCTTTCTAACACTATAAAAATGTTGCCTTTGGCCGACCGGAGTTTATGCTCTAGATCTGCCAGGTCATTATGCGCAAAGCTTTGGCGGGTAGAATGGCTCAGGCGTATACCGTCGATGATGGAAGCGTGGGCAAGCGCGTCGTGCAGTACGGTATCGCCGCGTTGCGGTACGGATGATAGCAAACCCAGGTTAGCATCGTAACCTGAATTAAACAGGAGGCCTGCATCAGATTGATGATAAGTGGCTATCCACTGTTCCAGTTCTTCGGTATAAGCTGTGTTACCCGATAAGAGCCTTGAGCCTCCTGAACCATTGCCTTGGTCAGGGTTCCGCACTATCTCTTCCTCAACCATAGCTTTCAGTTCGGCCGAGCGGGCGAAGCCCAGGTAATCGTTAGAGCAAAGATCGATCAGGGTGCCGGCGGTTCGCAGCTTCCGGTATGAGCCAGCTTGTTCCCGCTGCTCCAGTTTTTGCCTTATCAGGTCGTGTGCGCTCAATACGATCAAAATTTGCGCTAAAATAAAAAAAGCGGCCGTAAGCCGCTTTCAGTCTCTTTTATTTTTGTGGAGGCGTACCGCCGCCGCCACCTTGTCCGCCCATGCGTTGGCGTCTTTCGGCCATGGCTTTCTCGTAAGTGGTATATTGCTCAGGAGTAAGGATGGCTTTAAGTTTGGCGGTAGTGCTTTCCATCAGCGGGCGCATAGCCTGCATCATGGCTTGTCTGTCGCCGTTAGATGCAGTGCGAATACTGTCGCGTGTCTTGGCCTGGGCAGTGAACACAGCGGTCACTTTCGTGGTCTGCTCATCGCTCAATTTCAATTCTTCCTTCAGTTGTTTTGCCTGTTCCTCAGGGCTTCTTTGCATGCGGCCCTGGGCAAAGCTAACGGCGCTGATACCCAGAACGAAAGTGCACATCAATAAGATCTTTTTCATTGTATTTAAGTTTGTTATAGTGTTCGATAAATATATCGGGAGTAAGTTTAAATACAAACTTGTAACTTAATTGTTGCTTTGCAATTTCGATATCGAACGCTGCATCTCGGCCATCATACTAGTCAGGTTCTCGATGCTTGGTTCAGGAGTAGGGGCCGGCAGTTGGGTAGACAGGAACGCCTTGGCTTTCCATATCTCCAGTATGTCCTCGCCACTCACTTCGTAAGGCTCATATACCGGGTTGTCTGATATCAGTTTCAACTTCTTATTATCGCGGTATCGGCTGCCTATACGTTTATATACCACCCCTTCATTTTTGGATACTACTACATAGGTCTCACCGGCCTTAATGTCGGCCCAGTTCTCCACATACTCACCTATAATGATCGTACCCGATGGCAGCGGCAGCATCGAATCGCCTTTGATCTCAAAAGCACGGAAGGTGCCTTGTGTGAACATAGGCAAATGGAACTTAGGCAACTTAGCCACATACTCCGGATCGGCGTAACCGTTCATGTATCCGGCGCTGGCCTTTACCGGTACCATCTCGATGTTCTCGTTATCCTCTTTATCTACCGTTATACTTAATATCCTCAGGTTGGCAGGGTTACCTTTTGGTTTAGGCGCCCATTTTTCATTGATGGTCTCATTGATAAAATCATCGATACTGACCTCAAAATATGCTGCTATTTTTTTTAGCAGATCATATTTTGGATCGGCACGATCTTCTTCATATGCGCCCACTAATGACCTTTTTATGCCTATTTCGTCAGCAAACTGCTGTTGGGTAAGGCCTTTCTTCTTTCTGAGGAATTTAATATTCGATGAAATAATTGACATAAAATTTGGATTTACTAAATTTGTTAGTAAATTTATGCTCATAAAATTAGTAACAAATTTTCATCCGGCAAAATTTATTATCAAATGAAACAGTTCATCTATATCATAACCGATCGTAACCGTACCAATCTGCATGTTGGCCTATGCTCAGACATGATGAAGACCATGCAGTTCTACCGTGATATGCCCACCTTATTCTTTGACAAGGCGCAACAACTAAATAGATTAGTATATTTTGAGGAGATCAATACCGAGGAACAGGCTATGGAGCGCTTTAAATACCTGAGCACTTTCACCCGTATACAAAAGGAAAGGCTGATCAGGTCAGTGAATGCTGATTGGATCGATCTGACCATTGGCCTGAAGCTGGAAAGTAATATGCGTACGCGCCCGTACCTGAGGCCGTCATTAGCCACTGCTAAACGCCCGATAGCTATTTAAGTATAAGACGCTGACCGATCGGCTGGGCTGCGAGCCGGCCGTGAGGTCACAGCGCCTTGTTCTTGGGTATCAGTACACGCGTAACGGTATGTATAAGGCCATTGCTTTGTTCGATGTTGATCTGGGCAACGGTGCTTTGGCCGCCGGTCTCGTCATACAATACGATGTTGCGGTTGGCATCCATGCGTGCGGTAAGCTTACTGCCCGATAAGGTGAGCAAGCTTGCTTCACCATTACCCTGCTTGATCAATTTGGCCAGATCCTTGGCATAGAACTTACCGGCCACAGCATGGTAGCTTAGCAAGTTGATCAGATCATATTTATGGTTTGGCGCCATCAGGGTATCATATCGATAGCCGAGTTGCTTTTTAAATATGCTATCTGGAGGCACGAAAAGTGTCAACGGTCCTCTGCTTTTAAAAGTACCAACCATATTGGCCGCTCGTGCTGCCGCCAAAAAGGTAGTGAAGCTTTTTGATTGTGTCAGGTTCTCGATAAAGTCCATGGCCGTATTCATGGGCGCACCATTGATCATCACCGTTTTAGCCACGGCCTGCTCGGCCCGTACCGAATCCTGGAACGATGAACCTTTTGTAGGAGTGGGAGTGTTGGCAGGTGGTGTGGTTTGCGCCTTAGCCGTAAATATGCCGGCACAAAGGGCGAAGAATAATAATGATCTTTTCATATACACGGTATAGCTCAAATATAACTGTAATACATGATCCCTGTTTGGGCATCATAAAAAAAGCGGCAAAGGCCGCTTTTTTTATGATGGTTGAACCGAGCTTACCAGCCCGGGGTAAAGTTCAGGCCGAATACCGGTTTCTTGACATCGGTACGATTGAACGGTATGGCATAATATGGCTCCAATATGAGCGCTCCGAACAGGTTAACTCTTAATGAGATACCGGCACTTAGGGCAGGCACACGTTGGGTGCTGTCATACACGTCGGTGGTGAGTGGTTGACCGTCGGTGCCTAAAACAGGAGCCCCCTTGCTATCCAACACCGGCGTGGTGCTGATCAGGTCTGGAGCTTTCTGGAACTTTATCTTGCTGCCGCGGTTCCAGGCCAAACCCGCATCAAAGAAGAAGTTGAGCTCGCTGAACAAGAATTTCGATTTGATGGCCGATAACTTCTCTGGTCCGGTGAATGGTATACGCACCTCAAAGTTGGCCACTGCCACCCTTGAGCCCGAAAGCTGATCGATAGTAAAACCATTAGTAGAGACATTGCGGCTGTTGCGGCCGTAAAAGGTCTGGCTTTCATATCCCCTGATCAGGAACGGATAGCCGATGTAATACGGGTACAGCCCGGTGTCCTCCCCAAAGCGGCCAAACGCATTAAAGCGCCCGGCAAGCGTTACCGGTTTGATGCGCACGTACTTGCGCAGATCGATGGTAGGCGAGAAGAAGCGGTAAGTACCGTAATCATACTCGGCCTGTATACGGTAACGGAAACCCTGTAACGGCGACGCGATACCGAAGTAAGAGTTATCGCCCACGAGCGCTACGCTGGCCTGCGCCAAAGTGATCGGCCTCAGTGTACCTACGTTGTTATACGGGTCATCGTTAAATTTGGAGTTGGAGATACGGTTGCGCTGATAGTCGATGTAACGGCCCAGAGTATCATAGTAGGTACTGTAACGGGTCACCATGTATGAGTTGTGCGATACACCGCCACCGAACTCTACGCGGGTGGTCTTTGAGAATGGATAGGCCGTAAAGATGGACGCCTGATCCTGGAAGATACGGATGATATCAAAGCGTTCCTCAATGGCCTTGATGGTCTGCCCGCCGTTGTTGTACGTACTTGGCACCACGTTATAAGTGGCCAACTGGTAAGGGATGTGCGACACGCCTCCACCAAAGTTCCAGCGGCCCTGCTGCTTGATGTAGAATACCTGGGCGCCAAAATCGTAGATCTCGCCGTTCACCGAGGCTCCTGCATAGATCTGGTTGCGGCCCAATATATCGCTGAACACCCCTTGTATACCGCTAGAGAGGCCTGCGCCGTAGCTGCCTGCGCCAATGCCCACACCAACACCCACGCCGCTGCTGGCCAGGTAATCCAGTTTGAACTGCGGGCGGTAAGGAATGTTCTGTATCGAATCGGCCGGTATGCGTTGATAGGCCAGGAAGTTATTTAGGTTGGAGTTGATGAGGTCGACACCCACCGCGCGCGGTGGCGGCAGCAGAGCAGCATCAAAATTGGTTTCCGCCGCACTGACCGTACGCGGCTTAAAGTCAGATGCCTTGCCGTTGTACAACGCATATTTTTGAGAGCGATAGTAAGAGTAAACAATGTCGTCATTTGCCGATACGCTTAACGCCGGTGAGAACTCCGTGATACCCGATATCCCGGTGAACAGGTCGGTCATCTGGTCAACACTACCACTGGTGCGGTTGTAACGGTACAGGTTGCGGAAGCCATCGCGGTTACTTAAAAAGTAGATCTGCGAACCATCTGCCGAGTATTGCGGGTTCATGTTGTTAGCCCCGTCGAACACCTTGATGTCGGTCACCTTGCCGGTGGCCAGGTCAAGCTCAGCCAGGTTAAAGGTGATGGTTTGTGAGGTGCTGGCATCGTAAGTGGTACGGTCTGATGTAAAGGCGATCTTTTTACCGTCGCGCGAGAAGGCCGGCTGGTAGTCAGAGTACTTATCGTTAGTGAGCTGCGTTACCTTTTTGGTGTCGAAGCTGTACATGTAAATATCGCTGTTACCCTCATGCAGGCCCTGGAAAGCGATGTGGTTGCCATCGGGCGACCAGGTCAGGTTACCAAATTGCTCGGCCTGTCCCATTGACACATTGTATAGCACGCGCCCGTTAGGTACAGATACCACCAGCATGCGGTTGCGGCCCCCGCTGAATATACTGAACGCAAATTTCTTTCCATCCGGCGACCAGGCACCCGCCGACTCGATAAAGTTGAACTCATCGATGTGGGTGTTGGATGTCTTGCTCGTGAGCCGCTTGATCACCTTGCCCGTTCGGGCATCGGCCAGGAAGAGGTCAATGGAGAAAAGGTCCTTTTCAGACAGGAAAGCGATGTACTTGCCGTCAGGGCTAATGGCAGGAGCCACGTTCATCTCGCCTGAGTTCTTGTTGTCGATCACGCGCCTGCCCGGCAGGAACTGGACGGTGTCTTTCAGGTACGGTTTGTAGGTGTTAATGATCGAGTTCTTCCAAAGGTTCGATAACGTTTTATCATCGTAACCAAAGGTGCGCCTAATGCCATACTCTAAACCGAATCGCGACACGTTCTTGAAGAACGGAACGATGATGGTATCGCCATAGGTAGAGCCCAGGTATGACCAAAACGCCTCACCGTAACGATAAGGGAAATATTTGCTGCTTTCGGTAAGGTCGCGTATGGTGGGAATGTCATTGTTGAGGTAAGCATCCCGCATCCACATGGCCGTATAGGCATCCTTTTTACCTAACGACAGATACTCGGCCATACCTTCGATCATCCACAAAGGCAGGTTGTTGATATTGCCCATGTTAGTGGTATCGTTACCAAGCAAGGTATGGTACTGGAACGCGTGCACCAGCTCATGGCCTAATACGTGGCGGGTGGTTTGATTGGTCTCCATGATCGGCATGATCACGCGGTTCTTCAAACCCTCGGTAACACCGCCGGTACCTACGCTGATCTCGCCATCAAGCGCGGTAGTTTGCTGAAAATCGGGGTGATGAGCATAGAGAATGATCGGGTTAGCCTTGCGGAACGTATCACGGAACACCTGCTGGTGCAACGTGTACCAAAGCTCGCTCTCTTGCGCAAATCGTTTGAGCAGGCTGTCATTCTTCATGTAGTAATAGATCTCGAAGTGAGGTGTTTTGTATACCTTGAACTTCAAGTTCTTATACCGCACCTTATTCTGACCAAAGTATTGTGCATTTGCGGTATTATGGAATAGGCAAAAGCTTATCACGAGGGCAAGTAACAGGCAAACTCTTTGTACTTTACTTATGACCAAGTAAAATTTACGCATATGATCGGTTTATAGTATTAAAGTTATGTTAATTAGCCAGTATTTCAGCCTGTTACTGCTGATCATTGGCCGTGGTATCTGGTACCGGTACGATGCCGCTGTCGGCAGGGGCGGTAAGGCTATCTGTCGCGCTTGCTGTATCGATCCTGATCCGTGGCGACGGACACATATATTCTTTGGTGATCTTTGACCAAGGCTTAGGGAACGGTCCATAAGTGTAGCCCGATTTAGGGTCAGCGTATACCTTCTCCATGAAAGCTCCAAAGATCGGTAGGGCCGTGTGCGAGCCTTCCCCCGATTCGGACGAATTAAAGTGTACGCTACGGTCATCGCAGCCTACCCAAATACCGGTCACCAGGTCTTTAGTGATACCCATATACCAGCCGTCCACATAATCTGAGGAGGTACCGGTCTTGCCACCGATCTGGTTGCTGTTCTTTTTCCACAAGATAGGGTACTCCCACAGGGCTTGCGACGTGCCGCCCGGTTCTTCCATACCACCGCGGAACATGTACAGCATCAACCACGCGGTCTCTTCGCTCAGTACCCTCGTGCTTTTCAGGTCGAACTCAGCTAAGGTCTTTCCGTCACCATCGGTGATCTTGCTCACCAGTATCGGGTCAATGCGTTCGCCCTTATTCAAAAAGGTGCTGTAGGCTCTTACCATTTCGTACACCGACACATCGTTAGAACCCAGCGATACCGAAGGCACGGCCTTCAACGGGCTCTCGATGCCGCATTTGTGAGCATATTCTACTACTTTATCCCAACCCACTTCCTGGGTGATCTGCGCGGTGATCGAGTTCACCGATTTGCCCATTGCCCAACGTAACGACATCTCACGATAGGAGAAATTGAAGTCAGCGTTCTTAGGCTCCCAGGTCTTTTTCTCGCCGTCCTCATCATAAGGGATGCTCACCGGTTTGTCGGTATACTTATCGCAAGGGGTGTGTCCATTATCAATGGCGGTCACGTAAGCAAAAGGCTTGAAAGTTGAACCTGCCTGTCTTTTGGCCTGGTTAACGTGGTCGTATTTAAAATATTTATTATCGATACCGCCTATCCAAACCTTGATCTTTCCGGTGGATGGTTCAATGGTCATCATACCGGTGTTGAGTAATTTAGTGTAATACTTAATGGAGTCGAGGCTGCTGAAAGTTGTATCGCGTTCACCGTTCCAGGTGAACACTTTCATTTTTTTAGGCGTATTAAAGTATTCGTTGATCTTGGTGGTGTCGCCGTTGTAACGCTTTTTTAGCATGGCATATATGGGCAGGCGTTGTTCAGCCTTCGGTATAAAATCCACGATCTCATTGCCCTTCGAGTCGCGCCAAGGGTTCTTGCCTCGCCAAATGTTGTTGAACCGGCGCTGCAACATCTTCATCTTTTCGGCAACGGCCTCCTCAGCGTAACCTTGAAGCTTGGAGTCGATAGTGGTATAGATCTTCAAACCGTCTTCATAAAGGTCATAATCGTTCGCTTTGAGCCACTTGTCCAGCCATTTCTCTACCGCACGACGTAGATAAGAATCGCTTTGACCGACCTCTTCCACGTGGCTCAGGTCAAGGCCTAGCGGACTTTTTACCGCCGCGTCATAAGCAGGGGTTTTGAGGTAACCGTACTTCTGCATTTGTGCCAGTACAATGTTGCGGCGGTCAACAGCTTTTTGTGGGTTACGTATAGGGTTGTAAGTGGTGGTAGCTTTCAGCATGCCGATCAGCACGGCCGCTTCGGCAGGTGTTACTTCCTTGGTGCTTTTGTTGAAGTACTTGAGGGCAGCGGTCTTGATACCGAACGAGTTATTGCCAAAAGGCACCGTGTTAAAATACATGGTCAGGATCTGCTGCTTATTGTAAACATGCTCGATCTTAAAAGCCGTAAGCCATTCTTTTACCTTATATACCACAGTGCGTAGTACGGGGATATGACGTACGAAACCTTGTGCCTTTTTTTTACGCGTTTGGAATAAGTTCTTGGCCAATTGCTGCGTAATGGTACTGGCACCACGGCGATCGCCTGTTGCCGTTGATATCACACCCGTGAAAAAGCCATAATAATCAACGCCGCCGTGTTTGTAAAAGCGAACGTCCTCGGTAGCTACCAAAGCGTTCACCAGGTTGGGCGATAGATCTTTATACTCTATAGGTGAACGGTCCTCTTTGTAAAATTTGGCTAACAACACACTGTCGGCGGTATATACTTCTGATGAGACCGAGAGGCTTGGGTCTTTGATGTCCTTCATGTCAGGCGAGTAGCCGAACAGTCCGAGGAAGTTGATCTCGATAGCACAGAAAAAAATGATGACAAAGTATATGAATATAAGGGAGTAACGCAGTATTGGATTGCGGACACGTTTGAACATTGGCGATATTTGTGAGTTATACAGTTTACCTGATCATCATAGACATAGCTCCTAACGTAAAAAGTCAGGGTAAATTTTAGGTAAACCTCGTGCAAATCTATTTTATATATGCAAAATATAACTAACAATTTTAAAATTAAAAGCAATAAAAAGGTATCGTTAAAAGATATTGACACCTCATATACCGGCGACTATAAAAAAGAAGAAGCCGAAGATCTGTTGGCCGATATTATCGAGAAGACCGAGGAACTACAGAACGTATTGTATGCCGATGGTAGCCGTAGCTTGCTCATCATCTTCCAGGCCATGGATGCTGCCGGTAAGGATGGCGCGATAAAGCATACTTTATCAGGCGTTAATCCGCAGGGGTGCCAGGTGTTCAGCTTTAAACAACCAAGCGCCGAGGAGCAAAAACACGACTATTTATGGCGCCACAGCAAGGCGCTGCCTGAGGGCGGCCGCATAGGCGTGCATAACCGTTCGCACTATGAGAACGTGCTGGTGACCCGGGTACATCCGGAGTACATTTTAAAGGAGAATTTGCCCGGCATCAGCTCTGTAAAGGACATCGATAAAAAGTTTTGGAAAGACCGTTTTGAGAGCATTCGCCATTTTGAGAAACACCTGGTGCAGAACGGTACGGTGATCATCAAGTTCTTTTTGCACATTTCCAAAAAAGAACAGAAAGAACGTTTCCTGAAAAGGATAAACGACCCGTCAAAGAACTGGAAGTTCTCGGCTGCCGACATCAAGGAGCGTGAGCATTGGGACGATTATATGGAGGCGTACGAAGAGGCCATCAGCGAGACCGCGACAGACGAGGCTCCTTGGTACATCATCCCGGCCGATAAAAAGTGGTTCACGCGTGTCGCCATATCCAGCATCATTATAGATACATTAAAAAGCCTCGACCTCAAATACCCGGTATTGCCCGACGAGGAAGCTAGCAAATTGCAGGAGGCCAAAGCGCAACTGGAGGCTGAATAGCCGACGGCTGTAGCGAACAGATGCATCTAAAATTTGATCTTCAGTTTCTGTTCGCTATTTTAGCCGATCATATCATTCATTCATGGCTAAAAAGATCGAGGTAGTTGAGTTATTTGCGGGCGTTGGTGGCTTTAGGCTGGGGTTGGAGGGCTGGCAGGGCATGTCGGCGCTGAGCGGCTACCAGGCCCCCATCGCAAGCGACTACCAGGTGATCTGGAGCGATCAGTGGGAGCCTTCCACCAAAAGCCAGGACGCTTCGAAAGTATATGAGGCGCGTTTTGGCTCGGAGGGGCACCACAATGTTGATATCGCCCAGGTACCGGCCGATGCCATCCCTGATCATGATATGCTGGTAGGCGGCTTTCCATGCCAGGATTACTCCGTGGCCCGTACGCTGAGTCGGTCGGGCGGTTTGCAGGGCAAAAAGGGAGTACTTTGGTGGGAGATACATCGCATCTTAAAGGCCAAGCTCGATAAAGGGAGTCCGGTGAGCTACGTTTTTTTAGAGAACGTTGACCGCCTTTTAAAAACGCCCGTTCAGCAGCGCGGACGCGATTTTGCCATCATACTGGCCTCGCTTTCCGATCTGGGCTATGCTGTGGAGTGGCGGGTGATCAACGCTGCCGACCATGGCATGCCGCAACGCAGGCGCCGCACGTTCATTTTGGCCTATCACAGGAATTCACCCATATATAAGCAGGTCACTGCCGGCGTAGGCTCCGAAGAAGTGATCATGAAAGATGGTGTATTCGCGAAAGCCTTCCCGGCTACCGATCTTACCTTTAAAAGTAAGACCTTCCACATCGATGGGGACCTGGCTGACATATCCGAACGGTTCAGCGCCACGTCGGGTGGCCTGTCGCCGTTCGAGAACGCGGGTATCATGATCGGCCGCCAGGTGACCACCAAGAAAGTGATGGCGCAGTATGAAGGCTTCCGCACCACCTTAGGCGATCTGCTTATGGATGAGGCATCGGTGCCAGCCAGTTACTACATCGATGCAACGAGCCTTGATAAATGGGCGTACCTTAAAGGAGCCAAGAACGAGGAACGTGTGAACAAGGCGTCGGGCTTTGCCTACCAATATAACGAAGGCGGCATGATATTCCCCGATCCGCTTGATCGGCCATCGCGCACTATCATCACCGGAGAGGGTGGGGCATCGCCGTCACGTTTCAAGCACGTGGTATCGCAAAACGGTAAATTACGGCGTTTGACCCCAATAGAGCTTGAACGCTGCAACATGTTCCCTGACGATCATACCCGTGGAGTATCTGACATCAAGCGTGCCTTCTTTATGGGTAATGCCTTGGTGGTGGGAGTGATCGAAAAGGTGGGCCGCGAGATCGCGGAGCGCCTGAATGATCACCAGTAAGCGCAAATGTTGCCTAAACCTTGACAATTGTTACTTGGCCGTTAGCCGGATTTGGCTATTTTTGTATCAATGAAGAAAGTATGCGTTTACATACTGCTTACTTTGATGTCGTTCAGCTCCACTGAACTTCATCAGCTCTTCAAGCTGCCCGTACTTTTCGAACACTTTGCCGAACATCAGCGTATCAATGGACAAGTAAGCTTTTGGGCCTTTCTCTCTATGCATTACTGGGGTAACGACATGAACGATGATGACGATGATCGCGACATGCAGCTGCCTTTTAAAAAGATAGACGCGCATTCGGCGCCTGTTTGCTTCATACCTATGATTCGTACTTATGTCATCAAAAGGCATAGCCAACCGGTCGTTTCCATATATCCGGATCATCAACAGGTGTTCCATCCTGATCCGGCCTTAGCGTCTCTTTTCAGGCCACCCTGCGTTTAAAGTAAATCTATCCCTTTTTATTGAGGTCACTTGCACACTTTGCTCGCTTAAGGGTGAGTTTCAAAGTTGCTGTGCAGGTCATTTGTCAATTCTTTAACGCAGATCAATGCTAAATAAAATCATCCGATTTTCTGTAGAAAATAAGTTGGTGATCGGTCTCTTTATGTTACTGTGGGTCGTCTACGGTATATACGAAGTGAGCCGGTTACCCATTGATGCCGTACCTGACATCACTAACAATCAGGTACAGATCATTACCACAGCTCCGTCACTTGGTGCCCAGGATGTGGAACGTTTGATCACATTCCCTATCGAACAGGCGATCAGCAATATACCAGGCATCAAAGAGAGCCGCAGCATGTCGCGCTTTGGCCTTTCGCTCATTACTGTTGTGGTCGATGATGATGCCGATATATATTGGGCTCGCCAGCAGGTCACCGAAAGGCTGTCGCAGGTGGAGATAGACGGTAATGCCAACAAACCCGAACTGGCCCCGGTTACCACCGGCCTTGGTGAGATATACCAATACGTGCTTCGCCCCAAAGCAGGCTATGAAAGCCGCTACACCTTGGCTGACCTGCGCACCATTCAAGACTGGATCGTGCGCCGTCAGTTGCTTGGCACCAAGGGCGTGGCCGAGGTATCAACCTTTGGTGGCGAACTGAAACAATATGAGGTAGCGGTTGACCCGGCCCGTTTGAAGTCGGTGAATCTTACTATTACTGACGTTTTTAATGCCTTGCATAACAACAATGAGAATACCGGTGGGGCCTACATAGAGAAAGGACCAACAGTATTGTACATCCGCAGTGAAGGTTTAACTGGTAGCATGGCCGATATCGAGAACATTGTGGTAAAAAATACCGCTGATGGCACACCGCTGTTGATCAAGCACATCGCCGAGGTCAAGCCTGGTTCGGCTATTCGTTACGGTGCTCTTAATTACGGAAAAACGGGCGAGGTAGCTGGTGCGATCGTGATGATGCTGAAAGGTGAGAATTCATCTGAAGTGATCAAGAATGTGAAACAACGCATAGCCGAGATACAAAAGACCCTCCCCGAAGGGCTGCTTATTGAACCATTTTTGGATCGTACCAAAATGGTGAACAATGCCATAGGCACGGTGGAGCATAACCTGATGGAGGGCGCGCTGATCGTGATCTTTGTACTGGTGATCTTTTTGGGTAACCTGCGAGCGGGGCTTATCGTTGCCTCGGTGATCCCGCTGGCCATGCTGTTCGCTATCATCATGATGAACATCTTTAGTGTGAGCGGCAACCTGATGAGCTTAGGCGCACTGGATTTTGGTTTGATCGTTGATGGCGCCGTGATCATTGTGGAAGCCATATTGCACCATTTACACTTCTCCAAAAAATATCAACACAAGAACGAGCTTACCGGCGAGGAACTGAACGAGGAAGTAGCTGGTTCGGCGTCGCGCATGATGAACGCAGCCGTTTTCGGGCAGATCATTATCCTGATCGTTTACCTGCCGATCCTGTCGTTATCAGGTATTGAGGGTAAGATGTTCAAGCCCATGGCGCAAACCGTGGCATTCGCCATCCTGGGCGCTTTCATCCTTTCTCTTACCTACGTCCCAATGATCAGTTCGGTGTTCATCAGCAAAAAGATCAGCCATCAGCCCAACTTGTCTGACCGGGTAATGGACAAGATCGAGAACGCCTATCAGCGAGCTTTGGCCAAAGCCATGAATATGCGAAAAACGTTGGTCGGCATAGCGTTTGGCCTGTTTGCGATAGCACTCATTATATTTACCCGCATGGGCGGCGAGTTCATCCCTCAGTTAGAGGAAGGTGACTTTGCGGTAGAGACCCGGTTGCTGGTAGGCACAAACCTGAGTACTACGGTTGAAACCATACAAAAGATATCGGCATTGCTGCAAAGCAAGTTCCCGGAGGTGGAAAAGGTGGTGTCACGAATCGGTAGCTCCGAGATCCCGACCGATCCCATGCCTATCGAAGGCGGCGACATGATCGTGGTCATGAAACCTAAAAGCGAATGGACAAGCGCCAACACCTTTCCCGAGATAGCCTCAAAGATGTCCGCAGCCGTGCAGGACGCCTTTCCCGGCGTTACTCAAAGTTACCAGTATCCGGTACAGATGCGCTTTAACGAGTTGATGACCGGCGCCAAGCAAGATGTTGTTTGTAAGATATTTGGCGAGGACCTGGACGCCTTGGCGCGATATGCCGAACAGATAGGCAACATAAGCAAGACGGTGGATGGCGCTGCCGACCTTTACGTAGAAAAGGTGACCGGTATGCCCCAGGTGGTGATCAAATATGACCGCGCCGAGATAGCCAAGTACGGCCTCAATATAGCCGACGTGAACCGTACCATCAATGCGGCTTTTGCGGGCGCTGCGGCCGGCAAGGTATATGAAGGCGAAAAACGATTCGACCTGGTGGTCAGAGTAGGTGCCGAAGGCCGCCGTAGCCCGAACGATGTAAAGGACCTGCTGATATCGACCCCTAATGGTAACCAGATCCCTTTATATCAGGTGGCATCGGTAGAGGAGGTGGAAGGCCCTAACCAGATCCAGCGCGAGAACGCCCGCCGCCGTATAACCGTTGGTTTCAACGTGCGTGGCCGCGATGTACAATCCATCGTGGAAGAACTGCAGCAAAAGATCGCCGCCAAAGTGAAGCTGGCCCCGGGCTACACGATCACTTATGGCGGGGCTTTCGAGAACCTGACCCAGGCCAAAAAACGGTTAAGCATAGCCGTGCCGGTGGCGCTATTGCTCATATTTGTGATGCTTTATTTTGCGTTCTCATCTGTTAAGGAGGCTGCATTGATCTTCACCGCTATACCGTTATCGGCCATTGGAGGCGTTTACGCGCTGGCATTGCGAGGGATGCCGTTCAGTATATCTGCGGGTGTAGGCTTCATTGCCTTGTTCGGGGTGGCGGTGCTTAATGGTATCGTGCTTATATCGGAATTTAACCGCATCAAGATGGAAGGCCGGGTGGTAGATTCGTTGCAATTGGTGAAAGAAGGCACACGCAATCGCCTGCGCCCGGTGTTAATGACCGCCGCTGTGGCTTCGTTGGGTTTTTTACCTATGGCGATAAGCAATGGTGCCGGAGCCGAAGTGCAACGGCCGCTGGCCACCGTAGTGATCGGCGGACTGATCACAGCTACCTTCCTGACCTTGTTCGTATTGCCGGCCTTGTACTTGCTGTTTGAAGGTAAACACAAGATCAGACCTAACGCGGCTGTGATACTGATAGTGTTAAGCTTAATGATCGGTGGCAACGCCTCTGCACAGCAGGCCCCGGTGCGTGTACCTTTAAGCAAAGCGTTGGAAGTTGCCAGCAGCAACAACCTTCAACTGCAAGGCGCCAAGCTGAGCGAACAAGCCGAACAGGTACGCACACGGACAGGTTACGACCTGCCCAAGACCCAACTAAGTGCCGATTACGGTCAGATCAACAGCATATTGAACGATACACGGATCGGTATCACGCAGAGTATCAATTTCCCATCAGTGTACATCAATCAAAAGCGTGTGCTAAAGGAAAGCTATCTTGCTGCCCAGGCGCAAACGCAGCTGACCCGCCAGGAAATCAGGGCCGAAGTAAGGCGCTTATTTTACGAACTGGTGTGGTTGAACGAGAAGCAAAAGCTGTTGCGTTATGCTGATAGCATTTACACGCTATTCGAGAAGAAGACCAACCTGCGTTTTAAGGTGGGAGAGGCCAATATTTTAGAGAAGACCACCGCGCAGACGCATCACCAGCAGATCACCAATCAACTGGCCATGGCCGGTGCCGATGAAGAGATCATGCTCAAGCAATTCAATGTGATCCTAAACGATACGGTGACATACGTACCCGCCAAAGACTCGGTCCGCTTGAATGGTGACCCGTTCCTGACCGCTGCGGATGTTTCGGTTGATGAGCTGCCGCAGGTACGTTCATCCGCCCACCAGGCCGAGGCCGTCAAATGGCGCTGGCGTACCGAAAGGTCGCGCCTATTACCTGATCTGTTGCTGGGCGTGAACGACCAGAGCATCTCCGGTTCGCAGATCGTGCAGGGGCAGGAGACCTATTTTGGTGCCGGTAAACGGTTCCATTATGTTAACGTAGGGGTAGGCATACCGCTGTTTTGGGGTGCCCAATCGGCCAGGGCGGCGGCTGTTAAGATCGAATGGCAGCAGGCGCAAAAACGTACCGAATACGTTGCCCAGCAACTGCGTACCGAACTGCAGAACGCCCGCCAGCAGGTGGCCAAATATGCGGCCAGTTTGCATTATTACGAGCAGCAGGGCTTAAGCCAGGCTGATCTGATCATCAGTACGGCCAGTAAACAATTCACCGGGGGCGAGATCGATTACCTGCAATGGGTCATCCTGGTCGACCGCGCGGTGGGCTTAAGAAGCGAATACCTCGACATTCTCCGCAGCTATAATGAAGCGGTTATACAAGCACAAAAACTTAATGATCTTTGATAAACCCATGAAAATATATATAAAACTTTGTTTTTTGTTGGTTTTGTTCGCTGCCTGTGGCGAGCACAAGCAGAAGGAAGAAGAGACCGAACAACCACCACAAGACACCACTTTGGTAAAGCTCACCGCCGCCCAGATCAGGAACGCCGGGATCGAGGTTGGCCATCCTGACAGTGCCAAATTGAGCGGTGTGTTAAAGTTGCAAGGCACCATCGATGTACCGCCACAAAGTACCGTGAGTGTAAGCTTTCCATTAGGTGGGTACCTGAAGCGAACTGAACTGCTGCCCGGCGTGCATGTACGCAAAGGCGAGGTGTTAGGTGTGCTGGAAGATATGCAGTTCATCCAGATACAGCAGGACTATCTATCGGCAAAGGAACGCTCAGCTTTTGCCGAGACCGAGTACAGGCGCCAGCAGGAACTGAACGCCAGCAAGGCCACCAGCGACAAGGTGTTCCAACTGGCCAAGGCCGATATGGAAACGCAGCGTATTCTCATGCGGTCGTTAGCGCAAAAGCTGGAGCTGATTGGCATCGACCCCAAAAGGTTGAACCCGTCCAACATCAGCAAAAGTATCAGTATCAGGTCGCCTATCGATGGCTTTGTGTCCAAAGTGAACGTCAACATCGGTAAATATACATCGCCTACTGATGTGCTTTTTGAATTGGTGAACCCTAAAGATATTCACTTGTCTCTTAACGTGTTCGAGAAGGATGTGAACCAGTTGGCTATAGGTCAGAAGGTGATGACCTACAATACCGACCACCCGGAGAAGAAGTATGAGGCCGAAATCATTTTGATCAGTAAGAATTTGGACGAGGACCGCATGGCCAACGTACATTGCCATTTCGAGCAGTTCGACCGGTCATTGCTGCCAGGCATGTTCATGAACGCCGAGGTGGAGGTGTCTGACCGTTCGGCCCTTACGGCGCCAGAAGCGGCCATTGTAAGATGGCAAAACAAGTTCTACGTTTTCAAGGCTCAAAGCGGTGATACCTATCGCATGATGCCTGTCAAGACCGGCGATGAGCGCAATGGCCGTCAGCAGATCGATGGGGCGGGTATCGGCGTTGGTACCCGGATAGTGACCAAGAACGCTTATGCGCTGTTAATGAAAATGAAGAATAACGCTGAGGAAGAATAGTAAGCAATAGCGAGCAGGATCTTGAGCCTGCTCGCTATTATTTTTCAGATCAACCTTGCACCGCCGGATCAGCATCTGGTGCTGATCGTTCGGTTGCGGCCGCTTTGTCTTTATCTTGTTTGGCATCAAGCTTACGCAGGATGTAAGAAAGCAGTACGGAGAATACGACGTATCCCACAAATATGTAATAGCCCGGCTGTAAGGACGAGTTGTTGACCGTTTCCACATGCAAGGTGCCGGTGTTCATATTCAAGCCGGAAAGCTGGCTTTTCAGGATCCCGTTCAAGCCTATAAAGGTCATCAGCAGGCCTACGATCATCACATCGGCCATGTCCCATTTACCTGACTCAAAGGCCAGGTATCTTACGGCGGACCTTTCGGCTATACTGTCTCTTCCCAGCACGTGGATGCCAATGGCCAGCAGCCTGATCAGCGGTAAAATGATCACGAACAATAGGATCAGTATGCCAATAGTGATCGCATCGGGCTTTTGCTGACCGATCAGTGTGGTAATGATCTGCCATATGCTCTTGCTCTGATAGAACAGTACCTGGTTTATAAATTCCACCTTATCTCCCAGCAACGTAAAGTGGAATGAGCTGATGCGGGCGTCCACCTCGATCACCGATGCGGTTAGCCCTACGGCCAGCATCACCGCCGCGAACAGTAACGACATAATGAATAGCACCGTTTGTAGCTGTACTCTTTTACGCATGATCCACCACAGTATCAACGCCAATACCACGCAGCCCACCATTTTGTAAGCGCTCATCACGGTTTCCTGGTGTACGCTCTTTAAGCGCTCTTTGATGCGCTGATTAAAGGTTATCGGGTCTGACACATGATATTTTTGATACACGTACTTGGTCACTTTGTAATTGGCCACGCTGGTGCTATCGTAAGTTTGCTGCTCAAGTTGATCGATCTTGCTGGCAGCTATGCCTTTCAATCGTTTTTGAGTGGTAGGGCTGCTGATGCGGGCCACAATGGTTTGGGCAAAGGGCTTTACCTGTGCCTGTACATCGGCCGAATCGACAATGATGTTGAAAGCCAGCTTTTTGAGCTTGCCACCTAACGACTTTTGCGGTTTGTTTACCTCCGCAACGGTACTGGCCACCACGGCATGCAGTTGTTTCTCTACCGCCTTTTGTATATCGCGTTTTTGCTGACGGGTCAGATGAAAGTCACTGATCTTACGGTCGACCACCGCGGCTATACGATCGCGCCATTGATCGATCGAGAAGAGGCCGAACGTTACGTTGTTGGAAAGGCTATAGTCCTCGTTGATATGCTCCTGCTCAATGGAGGAGTGATACACATGATATCCAAAATAAGCTTCGGCACACAACAAAATGCTCAGGCCTATGATGAGAATGATATTTAAAATAGTTGGTCTCATTAGTGGGCGTCGTGTGGGGTGATGAATTTAAGGATGGTAGACAAGATCAGTCCATATAATACAAAGCTGATGAACACGATAAAGCCGGGTTGCAAGGCCGTATTGTTGGTAGTGAGTACGGTGAGGTCGGCGCTGTTGATATTGAGCAAGGCCAGTTGCTTGTCTAACAGGCCGTTCAGTCCTATAAAGGTCATCAGCACCGCGATCACGATCACATCGGCCATACTCCACTTGCCCGACTGAAAGGCAAAGTACTTGATCACCTTGTTCTCGGCCAGTTTCTTTCTGCCTAACAGGTGTATACCGGTCGACGTCAGCTTCATGATCGGGAACAGAATGCTGAAGCAAAGGATCAGGACACCCACCGCTACAGAATCGATGGCCGATTGGCTGATCAGCACTTTCACCACATCCAATATACTTTTACTTTGGTAGAATAATACCTGGTCGCTGAACAGCACATGTTCGCCCAATAGGGTAAAATCGAGCGTGGCTATGCGGGCATCTACCTCGATCATGGAAGCGGTAAGACCAACAGCCAATAATATAAAGGCGAACAATAACGACATGATGAATAGGATCACATGCAGGTCGGTGCGTTTGCGGCATATCCACCACACCATCAGCACCGCTGCTACGCAACCCAGCATGCCAAAACAGTAGCTATAGGTTTTGGTGCGGATGGATGCTAACGAGTCAGATAATTTTTTGTTCAGCTCCTTGTGCGACGAAACATGGTACTTGTTGAACATGGCCTCCATTTGTTTATGGTTGGCTTTGAGTGTGCTGTCCATGGTCTTACTGTGCTGCACATCATCGAATTTGTCCATAGCCATACTGCTCAAACGCGACTTTTGTCTCGGGTCGTCCACTTTTTTTAATATGGTGCGTGCAAATGATGGTACTTGAGCCCGTATCTTGTCCGTTTTTACAAAGGTCTTAACGGCCAGCTTCTTCAACTTGGCACCTAAGCTTTTTTGCGGTTTGTTAACGATGGCCTCAGCCTTATCGATCAGCGCATAAATGATCTTCTCGATCTCCTTCAGCAATTGTTGTTTTTGCTGAGGCGTCAATTTGAACTGACGTACCTGATGGTTAACGATCCCGGCTATCTTGTCTTCCCATTGGTCTACCGAGAAGAGACCGAGCGTGATGTTATTGATGTCGGAATGATCGGCCTTGATCTGTTCTTGTTGAGCCGAAAGTACATGCAGGCGGTAACCAAAGTACGCTTCGGCACTTAGCAACAGCGATAAAAATAATATCAAAAGCCACTTTTGAGGCATAAGTCAAATGTATAGGTCGGTTCGTATAAAAAAGAGGTTATATTGGTCGGTGGTAAAGGTTTCGTCGAACAACCGCTGATCTGGTGATTTGTTTTTGCACGGGAAGCACAAGATCACAACCTTTAGGCATTAATGCTTAATAGATAACATGGTCGGTAAGTTGAGTTGACTTAGTTAATTTGACGCTGCTAACATCTGAAGGACGTAGCACATTAGTGGACCGGTCAACACAAGTTGAGTTCAGAAGCTTTAAAAACGTACATTATTATCCTTAGAGAAGACATTTGTAGCGGTGCTTAGCTTAGCGTACAGATACTTTTGCAGCCGGCGGTACGTGACGAGTCGAATGAAAAACAGGATCTGTATTCGGATCACGTATCACCAGGACAAGAACACGACCAACGAATCAATAACCTATATGAAAGATATGCTACCTGACAACCTCGAACACTTCAAACGTTTAATTAAGCGATCGCTGACCACCTTGCTATTAATAAGCGGTGCAATGTTGAGCGGTTCGCCGTCGCAAGCACAAACCAATACCGTTTGGCTGGATCAGCTTGACCTGAGCGCGGCCACTCAGGGCTACGGCGTACCCAAAAAGAACAAGACAGTAGACGGCCGAGCTTTCAGCATTGCCGGCCGCACCTTTGAGCGCGGCTTTGGCAGCCATGCCGTAAGTATGCTTACCGTTCTTACAGAAGGTAAGGCAAGGTCGTTCTCTGCATTGGTTGGCATTGATGATGAGGTGAAAGGACAAAAACCTGCTGCCGAATTCGTGATCAATGGCGATGGCAAGCAATTATGGTCGAGCGGTGTCATGCACCTTGGCGATGCCGCTAAACCCTGCCAGGTATCATTGGAAGGTATTAAAAAGGTGGAGCTGGTCGTGAACGATGGCGGCAACGGCGATTATTATGATCACGTGGAATGGGTAGATGCCAAATTTGAAACGATAGGGGTTTCTACTTTAAAGACCTATGATCCGGTGCCCAGTACACCTTATGTACTTACTCCGAAACCGTCGGCTTCCCCTAAACTAACAGGTGCGAAAGTTTTCGGGGTGCGACCGGGGTCGCCGTTCCAGCACCTGGTCACTGCAACCGGAAGTAAACCTATGACCTTCACTGCCATCAACCTGCCTAAGGAACTCAAACTTGATAGCAGGACCGGACTGATCACCGGCGGTGCGTTAAAAGCTGGCAACTATACCGTGACCATCAAAGCAAAAAATGCCAAAGGGGTAGCTCAACGTATCCTGCGCATCAAGTGCGGCGACCGCATAGCCCTTACGCCGCCTATGGGATGGAATAGCTGGAACTGCTTTGCGCACCAGGTATCGGCCGATAAGGTGAAACGTGCAGCCCACGCCATGGTGAAAAGTGGCCTGATCGATCACGGTTGGACCTATATCAATGTGGACGATTTTTGGGAGAACAACCGCGATTCCAAAGACTCCTCTTTGCGCGGAAAACTGCGCGATGAAGCAGGCAACATCGTTCCAAACTCGCGTTTTAAGGATATGAAGGGTTTGGCTGATGCCATTCATGGTATGGGGCTTAAGATAGGCTTGTACTCGAGCCCCGGCCCGTGGACCTGCGGTGGCTGCGTAGGCAGCTATGAGCATGAGCAGCAGGATGCTGAAGCATATGCCCGATGGGGATTTGACTATTTAAAATACGATTGGTGCAGCTATGGTAACGTGATCGATGGCATGCCGGAGAATGACCCTTATAAAGTGAGCTCATTATCGTATCGTGGTGGAGACAGGTTGAACACAGCCATTAAGCCCTTTAAACTGATGGGCGACCTGTTGCGTAAGCAACCGCGGGATATCGTATTTAGCGTATGCCAGTACGGTATGTCGGATGTGTGGAAGTGGGGCGACTCAGTGAACGGCAATTGCTGGCGAACCACTAATGATATCACCGACACCTGGACCAGCGTCAAGAACATCGCCCTTGCCCAGGACCGCTCGGCCCCGTACGCTAAGCCTGGCAATTGGAACGACCCTGATATGCTGGTGGTAGGTCAGGTGGGCTGGGGGAACACACACCCGAGCAAGCTCAAGCCTGATGAGCAATATCTGCATATCAGCTTATGGAGCCTTTTCGCGGCACCGCTGCTGATCGGTTGCGATATGGAGAAGCTGGATGCTTTTACCCTGAATTTGTTGACCAATGATGAGGTGATCGATATTGATCAGGACCCTTTGGGTAAGCAGGCCACCTGCGTGCAAACCATTGGTGACCTGCGTATTTATGTAAAGCAACTGGAGGATGGCAGTAAAGCGGTAGGATTTTGTAACTTCGGCCTGGAGCAGGTGGATATGACCTACCACGACCTGGCTAAACTGGGTATGAAAGGAAGGTTGAAAGTGAGAGACCTTTGGCGCCAAAAGGATATTGGCAATGTTGACGTCCGGTCAGGTAACTTGAAGCTCAAGGTACCGGCGCACGGTGTGTTGCTGTATAAGTTCTTGCCAAAGGTTTGAACGGCAGGGGTTCAATGAGCCTGCCAGCTGACCATTTGCTCAGCCCATTGATCGCGAAAACCCTAATAAACTATATGAGAAGATACATACTCCTTGGCATTGCCGTAGCCTGTTCACTCGATTGTTTTGCGCAGCCGCGCGCTGTAAAGGCGAATTTTAAAGAATGGGCCGCTACACCCATATTGGGTTGGAACAGTTGGGACTGCTTCGGCACTTCCATCACCGAACCACAGGTGAAAGAGCAGGCCGATGCGATGGCAAAATTTCTGTTGCCAAGCGGATACAAGTATCTCACCGTTGATATTCAATGGTATGAACCCGAGGCTAAAGGTCACTTTTACGACCCCACGGCAACGCTGACCATGGACGAGTACGGCCGTCTTACTCCTGGACTAAAAAAGTTTCCCTCTGCCGCCAACGGCAAAGGCTTTAAACCATTGGCCGACTATGTGCATTCCAAAGGATTGAAGTTCGGCATACATATCATGCGTGGCATTCCCCGTCAGGCCGTGGAGAAGAACCTGCCGGTGTTAGGCACCAAGGTAAAAGCACAGGACATTGCGCGTACCGATTCGCGCTGTGCTTGGAACCCCGATATGTATGGCGTTGACGCCACCAAGCCCGAAGGGCAAGCTTATTATGACTCGATCATTGGCCTATATGCCGGCTGGGGTGTCGACCTGATCAAATGTGATGATATCTCGCGCCCTTATGATGACGTTCAGAAAGCGGAGATAGAAGCGTTAAGAAAAGCGATCGACAGGTCGGGACGTCATATCGTGCTGAGCCTTTCGCCTGGTGCAACGCCGATCAAAGAGGGCAAGCACGTGAGCGAACACGCCAATATGTGGCGCATCACTGACGATTTTTGGGACCGCTGGGGCGCATTGCTGGCCATGTTCGAACGTTTGGACGTATGGACCCCGTTCCGCGGGCCGGGCCATTTTCCTGATGCCGATATGTTGCCGCTGGGTATCATCGAATTCAAAAGACCGACAAAGTTCACCACCAACGAGCAGTATACACTGATGAGCTTGTGGGCCATAGGCCGCTCGCCACTGATCTTTGGTGGCGATATGACCAAGCTTGACCCGCTGACCACCAAGCTGTTGACCAACCGAAACGTATTGAACGTGAATCAGCATAGCACGAACAACCGGCAGGTGTCGCGTGACAAGAATCTGGTGATATGGGCGGCCGACGTGCCGAACAGTAAAGACAAGTATGTGGCCCTTTTCAACGCACAAAGCAACGGCGACGGGTTGGACCTGCAGAACGCCGACTACGCCAGTCCGGTGATCGCTGGCATGGGCGGCTCGCAAAAGATCGATGTGTCGGTCAAGGGCGGTAAAAGGCTTGTTCTTTTCGTTAAGGACGGTGGTAATGGCAATGAGCTGGATCACATCGTTTGGGCTGACCCTGTGTTGCATGGCCGCAAAGGTGATCTGAAACTCACCTCGCTTAAGTGGGTGTCGGCCACCTCGGGCTGGGGCGAAGCAAGGGTAAACCGTACCTGCGACGATAAACCCATCATGATCGATAACAAGAAGGTGGAAGGCATAGGCGCCCATGCGGAGTCGGTCATCGTCTATGATCTGCCCGAGGGCTACGACTCGTTCAGCACTACCGGGATCGTGACCAAAGATAAAGGCTCGGTCGTTTTTGGTGTGTTGGTTGACAAGGGCAACAAAGAAGTGTCAGACACTGCCACGGTGAACATCGACCTAAAGCCATTAGGCAACAAATTCAAAGTACGTGACCTATGGACAGGCCAGAATCTGGGTGTATTCAAAGGCACCTTCGGCCGTAAGTTACCCCAGCATGGCGCGGGTCTGTATCGCTTAACGCCAGTAAAATAGAACATACTTGAGCACCTGCCCGTACAATGAATGGGCAGGTGACTAAGCCTGTATTGGAGCGTATCTGATAGATTAAGCTTTTTGGTGATCACTGTTGATCGATGTATAACTTCCGTTTCTAAAGGATCGGTCTTAAATCTGTGATAATGTTCCGGTTTCGCTTACTATTCTTGATCATTGTCCTGGTCATCGATGTATCGTTCGATGGCATTGCGGGCAAGCGTCCGCAGCGGTCAGGCACCGATACGCAAAGTATCTTAGAAAGTGCCAAGGATAATTACCATAAAGGCAACTACCCCGAAGCTATGGACGGTGCACTTCGGGTGTATCAGGCTGGTCAGGCCAGTAGGGATATGAGCATCGTGGCGGATGCGGTGAACCTCATTGGGTTGGTGGATCTGGCGCAGGAGCAGGCCGACATCGCCATCGGCTACTTCAAAAAAGCAGAACAGCTTAACATTGCCAACAACAGACCTGAGCGCGTGGCTGCCAACCTGCTGAACATTAGCATGGCCCAGGCCGACCTCAAACGGCTGGATAGTGCGATATATTACGTAAAACGATCGCTCAAGATCAGTGTGGATAAGGGCGTTAAGCGCCTGATCGCCATGGGCCGCAACCATCTGGGTGAATACTACTTTAAAAAGAAGGATCTTTTAAAGGCCGAAGCGCAGTTCATGGCGGTACTGAATGATAAAAGATACCGGAGCGATTGGGAGGACAGTTTTGCGGGCACAGGTATGGCCAAGATCAGGGCGGCCCAAAAACGCTATCGCGATGCTGCAGCTTATGCCGATATGGCCTTTCAGCTCGCCGTAAGGACCGGCACCAAGTGGGACGCTGCCCAGGCGCTTGACATAGCACACCAGGCGTACCGTGCCATGGGTGATCGGGATAAAGCCTACCAGCGCTTGTTGGCATACAAGCTGTACAGCGATAGTTTGTTCGACGCCAGCAAAGAAAAAGCGATCAGCAACCTGCAATATAAGGAACGGTCGATGGAGAATGATAACCTGCAAAAGCAGATCACTCTGGTGGCTCAGCAGCGACAGATCGACCGGCTGATCATTGCGGTGATATTGATCGCGTTGGCATTACTGGGCTTGGTCGCCTTCATGTTCTACCGCCGTCATCAGCGTACCGCCAGGAACAATCAATTGCTACAGGAGCAGAATGAGGCCGTGTTGCAGCAAAAAAGCATCGTTGAAGTTCAGAACGAGGAACTAAGCTCCATCAACCGCGACAACAATCGTTTGCTGTCCATCATTGGGCATGACCTTCGTGCACCCTTTGCCGCTATCACCAATACGCTTGACCTGTTCAAAAGTGGCGACATCAGCGAGGATGAACTTTTCCCTGTGGTGAACGCCCTTGCTGATCAGGTGAACACTGCTTCCAACATGCTCGATAGCACCTTGTTGTGGGCAGCTAATCAAATGGGTGGGGTCAATTATCATCCGGTCAGGATCGATCTGTTGGCCAAGACCGACAAGGTGATCGATGTGCTCATTGCTGCGGCCCGCTACAAGCAGATCATCATCGAGCATCAGAAAAAGGATGTACCACCGATAATGGCCGACGCCGATCAGGTAAGGGTCATGATCCATAACCTGGTCTCCAATGCGATCAAGTTCACTCGCGAGCACGGCCTGATCACCATTTCATACCGAACGGATAGCAAGACGATCCAACTCATCATACAGGATACCGGCATTGGCATGCCTCAGGACAAATTGGAAAAACTGCTACAAGGAGCACATGAACACACGTCGACCTACGGCACCCGAAACGAAAAGGGGATAGGGCTGGGGCTGCACCTGGTGAAGGACTTCGCCACCAACAACGGCGTGCTAATATCCGGTACCTCAGCGGTGGGGCAGGGCACTCGCTTTGTTCTTTTATTTCAGATCCCGGATCTGTCCAAATAAGATCACCGAATTCATTTTGATGTGCGTTAAATACTTAGAGCAATAGGTTGTATTTTGTTTTTACGTATACATGCATGCAGGAGGTTGGGGATTTATACGCAAACAAACTCACTTTCATGCAGTTCATAGGCTATCTAATCTATACTTATGAAATTCAACATTCAGAAAAAGGTAGCCGTGATCACCGGTGGTGACTCGGGCATAGGCTTTGCCACTGCCCAGCTACTGGCGGCCGAGGGTGCCGTTATCGTTTTAGCCGACAAAGAACAAGACAGCGTATCAGAGGCTGCAGAAAAACTTAAAGGAGAGTTTCCGGATGCTGAGGTGTTAGCCTTATCATGCGATCTGGATAACAACGAAAGCGTAATGGCTTTTGCCGATCAGGTGAAGAGCCATTTTGGCGGGGCGCACATCCTGATCAACTGTGCAGGTGCCAGAGGCGCTGCAGGTGACTTCCTGACCCTTACCGACGAGGACTGGATGAATACCATTAATACCGACCTTATGGGTGCGGTACGTTTGTGCAGGGCCTTTATTCCGCAGTTGCAGGAACGTGGCTGGGGCCGGGTGGTGCTGATCGCTTCAGAGAACGCTTATCAGCCTTATGAAGAAGAGAGCCCGTACAACGCGTGCAAGGCCGGTATCATTAACCTGAGCAAATGTTTGTCACGCTCTTATTCAAAAGAGGGATTGTTGTTCAATTGTGTGTCTCCAGCTTATGTAGAGTCGCCGATGACCAATGCCATGATGGACGAACTGGCAAAACAACGCGGCACCGATCGCGACGAGGCTGTTAAATGGTTCCTGGCTAACGAGCGTCCACACATTGCGGTGGGCCGTCGTGGTAAGCCTGAAGAAGTAGCGGCGGTGATCGCATTCCTATCTTCAGACCTGTGCAGCTATGTGAACGGAAGCAACTACCGCGTAGACGGTGGTGCAGTTGAATCTGCTTTCTAAGCCAGCATGAATATTAACGACCAAATGACACCAGGACCGGCCAAGCCGGTCCTGGTGTTTTTGCATTATTTTGGAGGTGCGGCAAAGAGCTGGAAATGGTTAATTGATGAGTTGGGCGAAGCTTATCAATGCCTGCCCCTCGATCTGCCCGGATTCGGTGGCACTGCGCCGCTGCCTAAAATTTCGGTAGCTGCCATGGCCGATCATATGATCGCCTATTTGGACGAGCATTTGGATAAAGATGAATACATCCTTGTAGGACATTCCATGGGCGGTAAGATCGCGATGGAAGTGGCCTATCGGTCGCGTTATGCCACCAAAAAAGTTAAGCGGTTGATTTTAACGGCGCCGTCGCCGCCTACGGTGGAACGTATGCCTGAAAAGGAGAAACAACGCATGCTGATACATCCGGATCGCAATGAGGCCGCTACCACCGTACAGAATGGCACAGTGCGCGAATTGACCGGCGAACGTTCACAGACCGCTATAGAAACGCAATTAGTAGTGGACGAGAAGACCTGGCGATGGTGGATCATTGAAGGGATGGACCGGTCTATAGCTGACCACGCCAAAATCATTGATGTCCCGGTCACCCTCATCGTTTCGTCAGACGACCCGGCTATTACCCAGCAAATGACCGAGCAAGAGACGATACCTAATTTGCCGGAGGGAACCGACGTGGTTTGGACATCGGGAATAGGTCACCTGCTACAGTTAGAAGATCCAGCTTGGCTTGCGGGGCAGATCAAAAGCGTGCTCAACGTTTGACTCGTTGAAGAGATACTGAGTTCAACTAACCTTAAATAAAAAAGGCGGTGAGATCATCACCGCCTTTTTTATTAGTGTTTCTTTTTGCTACCGCTGCTTAATTCTTTTGCGGCTGCGCTTTTTTCTTGTTTAGAATTTTTTGGGTCGCGCATTTCCTTTGATGCATCTGACTTGTTGTTTTTTGCTTTAGTAGGCATGATGTTGAAATTTAAGTAAATAATTGCTGTAGTAATAACATGTATTGTGCCAGCGCTGTAAATATTTATTTCTGGAGTTTAAATATTATCAAATGAATTTAAAAATATACGATCAGGTGTATCCTTGACGCATCGGCTTAGGCTTTTCGCATACAGATCAACCCTAAAGGTTGTATGGTATCGAAGTTGATAAGTAGACCGTACATCTAACATATTAACCTATGGCAACGAAACAAAAGAAAAGTACCTGCTGGTCAGGATACAAGAAACAAGGAACCAAAAAGAAGAATGGTAAAACAGTACCAAATTGCGTAAAGGCTTCTAAAAAGAGCTAAATGACAGTAACTTGATAAGGCCGGTAGACCCGGCCTTTTTTATTGGTCTAACCTCTGACCGCTGGGATCGAGCTCTGCCTTATCGGAGATATCAAGGGTTGCTCCGGCTCAACTAAGCGAACCTAGTTAGCTCAGAACCGGAATTAACTTTTACATTTACTCCAAAAAAGATCAAGTGAACATTACTCAGGTTAAAGATCCTAACGCGCTACTGGCGATCATCAACAATTTGCCTGGTAATTACCTGATCCTGCTGCCTGATTTCCCTAAGTTTACCATTGCCGAGATCAGCGAAGCCTACAACGAGGCCACCGATACCGAACGCCAGGACATAATTGGCAGGGGCATATTTGAAGTATTCCCTGACGCTCCGGGCGATGAGATAGCCGATGGTGTAAAGAACCTTACAGCATCTTTTGCGCAAGTGATCGCCACACACGCGCGGCATGAAATGCCAGTTCAACGGTATCCGATCCGTTTGTCGGGTTCAACGGATTTTGTTGAGAGATTTTGGCTAACGGTCAATAACCCGGTGGTCATTAACGGAAAACTGGAGTACATCATTCATTCCATAACCGATGTTACCGAAAGCAAATTACTCCGATCCCGTGAGCGTTACTTCAAAGCTCTTGCTGATGGTTCTCCGTTCATGATGTGGCGTACCGCTGGCCCATCATGTATATATGTTAACGATACCTGGATGCGTTTCACCGGCACTACCTTGGAAGAGAATCTGGGTTCAGGGCATTTGAAGGCCATACATCCTGAGGATGTGGGCCATCAACGCGAACTTTTTTATGATGCTGTAGGCAGGACAGGTTCATATGAATCCAAGTACCGGATCATTGACCTGCATGGTGAGGCGAGGTGGGTGACCATGAAGGTAGTGCCATTGCAAATAGATGGTTCTACTGTAGAATTCGTTGGTAGCCTGATCGATGTGACCGAGCAGGAGATGGCCGATGAACGTATCAGGCAAAGTGAAAAATTTTTGAGGCAACTGGCCGATTCTATTATTCAGATCGTTTGGGTGACGGATGCTAACGGGATGCATGAGTATTATAATCAGCGCTGGTATGACCTCACGGGAACTACCTTTGAGGAGACCGAAGGAGAGGGCTGGAACAATGTTTTCCATCCGGATGATCAACAAAGGGCATGGAACACCTGGCGCCACTCATTACAGACCGGAACGCCGTACGAAATAGAATATCGCCTGCGTAAATACACCGGCGAATACATCTGGGTACTTGGCCGTGCGGCTCCCTATTTTGATGAGCATGGCAAGATCGTGAAGTGGTTCGGTACCTGTACCGACATCAATGATCAAAAGATGCTGCAACAACAAAAGGACGACTTTATCAATATCGCCAGCCATGAACTTAAAACGCCGCTTACCAGCTTAACGGCCAATATACAGTTCATTGAACGTGAGGTATTGAAAAGCCAGCCTGTCGATGGCCCGCTTGGCAAACTGGTGACCTCCTGCTTTAGGAACGTTAAAAAGCTAAATAAGATCATTGCTGATCTTTTGGATGCCAATAGTATCGGGTTGGGTCAGCTGACCATCAGTGCAAGATTGTTCGATATGGTGCAACTGATCAGGGACGCAACGGTCGAACTTTCTAACGAGCGCAGCACTATTCAACTCAACGGAAGTTCAGAAGCTTGGGTATATGCAGATGCCGGCAAGATCGAGCAGGTGCTCGTTAACCTGATCAACAACGCCCTGAAGTATGCCAGCGACTCGAAGTTGCTACTCATTGATGTCAGGACAGAGGATAACAATATCAAGGTCAGCATCACCGACCAGGGCAAAGGCATTGCCGAAGAAAAGCTGAGATTCTTGTTCGACAGATATTACCGGGCCGATATGGGAAGCGGGAAATATTCGGGTATGGGGCTGGGTCTGTACGTTTGCGCTAATATCATTAAAGGCCATGGCGGACAGATCGGTGTGGAAAGCAGGATCGGTGAAGGAAGCACCTTCTGGTTCACCTTGCCAAGAACAGATGCGCATTAAAAAGAGGGTGGATCAAGCGGACAGACATCATGTGCTCCAGCCCCATATTTAAGGTCAATATAAAATAACATCACTTAAACTTATAGGGCTTTGTGTTGTAATATATTGGACATATAAGTGTCCGGAAATTATATTATGAGCGAAAAGCCTAAAAGTATTTCAGATTCTCAAGACCTCGACCTTCGTTTATTTGCTACTGCAATGGATGCTACTGTTAATGGCATCGTGATCACTGATAATCGTCAGCCCGATAATCCGATCATTTACTGTAATAAGGCTTTTGAAACGCTTACAGGCTACCGCCACGATGAGATCATTGGGCATAATTGCCGGTTCCTACAGGGCAAAGACCGTGATCAGATCCAGCGTAAGGTCATTCGACGCACCATAGAGGAAGGCGAGCACTGTAACCTTGAGATACGTAATTATAAAAAAGATGGTACCCCATTTTGGAATCAGCTGGTGATATCACCTGTAAAAGACCAAGAGGGTAACGTGACGCACTTTATTGGCGTGCAGAATGATGTGACCCGCAGGCGTGATGCAGAGCAGCAACTACAGACCGAAAAGGAGTTGCTGGAGACCAGGGTGGTTAGCCGCACCAAAGAGCTCCAGGATAGTGAGGATTATCTTGGTAGTATAGTGGAGACCATTCGTGAAAGTTTGTTGGTGCTGGATGATCAGATCAAAGTGTTATCTGTGAACGAGCACTTTTGCAAGTTCTTTAAGCTCGAAGCTAAGGATGTAGTGGGCAAATTGCTATATGAGATCAGCGATAGCGCCTGGGACGTTCCGGAATTACGGGCAGTGCTTGAGGATATATTGCCGCACAATAATCCCTTTGAAGGTTTCGAGATCGAGCATCATTTCCCCAAGATCGGTAAACGTTTGCTGGTGCTTAACGCCCGTCAGATCAAACTGAAAGGTAAATACAAGGACCGTATACTATTGGCTATGGAGGACCTTACCGATCGGCGTGAAGTAGAGCAACGCAAAGAAGATTTTATTACGGTGGCCAGTCATGAAATGAAGACGCCGCTGACCACTATAAAAGGGCACATACAGATATTGACCAAACGGGCAGAGAAGAATAACAGCGATGCCGATCTGCGTTCATTAGCGGTCACCAACCGGTCTATCGATCGGTTAGATGCACTGATCAACGATCTGCTTGATGTATCCAAGATACAGTCGGGGCGAATGAAATTCAACCTGACCGAGTTCAACTTTATGGAGGTGGTGCACAATTCGGTAGAGGCCGTACGCGAGACCACCGATACGCACGAGATCGTGGTGACCGGCGATGCCAGCCGCACCGTAAAGGCTGACTTTTTCAGACTCGAACAGGTGATGATCAACCTGCTCACCAACGCGATCAAATATTCGCCATCAGCTAAAGAGATAGGTGTTCATCTGAATATTTTGGCCGGGTTCATCAAAGTGGCCGTTACCGATAGTGGCGTGGGCATTAAGCGAGAGGACCATAAAAAAATATTCGAGCGCTTTTACCGGTCAGATAATGTGCAGTTCAGTTTCCAGGGTTTGGGCATAGGCTTATATGTATCTAACCAGATCATCGCCGAACATAATGGCACGCTTTGGGTAGAAAGCGAGGAGGGGCAGGGTTCGGTATTTAATTTTACTATTCCATACGTTACATTGTGATAAAGAAAAGAATTTTGATCTGCGACGACGACCAGGACATCCTTGATCTGACGTCGTTGATATTAGAGGACGATTATGAGGTGGCCACTGAGGTCGATAGCACCCGCCTGATCAGACAAGCAGAGGCTTTTAAGCCCGACCTCATCCTGTTAGATATGTGGATGCCTAAGATCACTGGTGATCAGCTGGTTAGATTTTTGAAAAAGTTACCTAATCTACAGCATATTCCAGTGGTGATCTTTTCGGCCAGTAGTGATGGCAATCAAAAGGCAATGGAAGCCGGGGCTAATGGTTTTTTGGCCAAGCCGTTCGATATAGATGAGCTGATCAGGATCGTGAGCGAATATTGCCCGATGGTTAGCGGCGGGGTAGTGTAACGTTAAATATAGTGCCTGTTCCTGACCCTGCCTGCTCGAACTCGATCTTGCCTCCATGGCGGGCAATGATCTCGGAAGTGATGAACAGGCCGATCCCACTACCTGTTATGGAGTCATAGCCGTTCTTGATCCTGTAGAACTTGCTAAAGATCTTGTCACGCTCGCCGTCAGGTATACCTATACCATAGTCTCTGACAGTAACTTTGATGTCGTCGTTGGTCGCTTTCAATGCTACGTCTATCTGGTCATGGTCTGGTGAGTACTTAACGGCATTATTCATCACGTTAGTTAGCGCTTGGCCTAAACGGTAACGGTCGCCTTCTATCTTGGTGAGGTTACCATCAACAGTAAGGTCAATGCGATGGCTCTGATTCACCAGCATAGTATTGGCGATCACCTCCTCAACCAGCGTCCTCATGTCTACCTCTTCTTTACGAAGCACCATCTCATTCGCTTGAACAGCATCCGGTTGCAGCGCATCATTTAAAAGCCTTGTGATCTTATCCGTAGCGTTCAATGCCCTGAAGGCGATCTGCTCATAGTGCTCGTTTCCTGTCCGGGCAACAAAGCGGTGTAGTAGTTGCAAATAACCTTTAACGGCTGATAAAGGCGTCTTCAGTTCGTGATTGGCAATGTTGAGTACTTCATCGCGTAGAATCTCCAGGTCCTTCTTTTCAGTGATGTCGAGGCTGGTGCCTATTATCCGGCGTGGGACATCGTCATCAAATATGGTGGTACCGCTGATCTGTAGCCAATGTATACGCTGGTCGGCATGCCTAACCCGGCAATCGAACGAATAAACCCCGAAGTTCTTGTCCATTGCTTTTTCAAGGGCTTCTGTACGCCGCATCCTGTCTTCCGGTAATATTGCCGCAATTACACTTTCCAGAGTGAAACTGTCTTTCTCACTGTAACCGAAGTTGAGTTTGTTCTGTAAAGTGCACTTCAATTCGTTGGTAGCCAGGTCCCACTCCCAAAAACCAAGCTTCACCTGATGCAGGGCAATGACCATGTGCTCATTAGTGATCTGGGACGGTTGTAAGTAGGAGGCAGACAAATTCGCTTATTTAGATAGTATTTACAATGATAACAATAGTTGAATGGAACCCATTGGCCAACTCGAACAATTGTTTGTTAGTTAAGATATGATCAAAACATTTTAGGAATACACGTCATGCATGTTCTCTTTTGCAGTTGCTGACCGTAAGCTGCTTTCAAATTTATTTACTTGTAAATATTTTACTTATCCTGCTTGGTCCACACCAGTTCTTCTGTTTTAAATCCTAATGTTTTGGCTTGTTCAAGGTAACGGTCTATGACCTCTTTCGGCATGGTAGGCTCTCTCGATAGCAGCCACAAGTATTTGGTATTGTTACCAGCTACCATGGCGTAACGGTATTCAAGATCGATCTCGATCACATTGTAACCGGCATAGAACGGACCGAAGAAGGATACCTTCAATCGCGCATCGTCACTATCGCCGACCAGTTTAGCTTTACCTACACTTTCTTTCCACTCCTGCTTTTTGGGGTCAAAGCCCCTGTTCACTACTTTGATCACATTCTCGTCCTTGAGTGAGTACTCGGCAGTGACCTGTTGTAGTCCCTTCTCGAACTTGAAGTCCATGCGGGCAATCTCGTACCACTTGCCCAGGTATTTTGATCTGTTGAAAGGCCGCACAGCTTTGGCGCCTTTCGGGATGGATACACATGATGATATGCCGACACCTATCAAGGTGATCACCAGCCCGGCCGCCCCAGCGTAGTAAAGGTTTTTTCTGATATTATTCATAACCGTTCATATAAACGCTATTTTATTCAATTGGTTCGAGCAACGTTAACAGTTGGACAAAGTGGCCACATTGAGCCGTACAGACAATGCGATCGAGCCGTGCAGACAAGTGATAGGGATATGAAGTGAAGATATTTGTTGTATGAAGAACATTGAAAAAGTAAGATTAGGTAACCATGGGCCACTCGTGTCGCGGCTCGGTTTGGGTTGTATGCGTATGTCGAGCATTTGGGGTGGACCCACGCCCGACGAGAAAGAAAGCATAGCGACCATCATCGAGGCATTGGATAGTGGGATAGACCTGCTGAACACCGGTGATTTTTACGGTGCCGGTCATAACGAGATGCTGATCGGTAAAGCGATCAAGGGCAGGCGCGATGATGCTTTCATCAGCGTAAAGTTCGGTGCCATTTTCCATAACGGCCAGTGGTTGGGTATGGACCTCAGACCAGTAGCTATCAAGAATTTTATCAATTACTCACTCACCCGTTTGGGGGTCGATACCATTGACCTTTACCAACCCAGCCGCATGGACGGTAGCGTGCCTATCGAGGACATCATAGGCACTGTGGCCGACCTGGTGAAGGAAGGAAAAGTACGTTACATCGGCGTATCTGAGATCACTGCAGAACAGTTGCGCACTGCGAACGATGTACACCCGATCAGCGCACTCGAGATCGGTTACTCCTTGGCCGACAGGCAGATCGAGAACGAGTTGTTGCCCACGGCAAAAGAATTAGGCATCGCCGTGGTGGCCTTTGCCAATACAGCTGAAGGGTTATTAACAGGAGAACTGAAGGCGCCGCTTGCTGATGATGATCATCGTCATGCTTTCTCTCGTTTTCAGGGTGATAACCTGATACATAACCTGCAAAAAGTTGAGGTATTGAAGGAGTTGGCCGCTCGCAAAGGCTGCACACCTACACAAGTGGCCATAGCATGGGTAAAAGAACAGGGCGAACACATCATACCGTTGGTAAGCATGAGCCGCAGGTCGCGTTTACCGGAAAACATGGCTGCCATGGATATCACCTTCACTGCAGAAGAAATGAACACTTTAAACACTACTTTTGCCATAGGTGCTATACATGGAGGCACTTATTTGCAGCGCTAATATGACCAGTCCAGAAGAAATATTGCCCGGTGTGATCTTTTACTCGTACCTATCGGCCAAGCGAAAGGAGAAGGTTTGTTTATGGAACCATCATACCTTGATCTTGCAAGTATCGGGAGACTTGGTCTTAGAAACTTCTGATCAGACCATCTCCATGACCGGCGGGCAAATGCTTCTGATCCGTAAAGACCAGTTGGGCACCCTGAGCAAAACACCGCTGCCGGGTGGCCATTATGAAACGATCGTTATCTCACTACAGGAGGAGGTTTTGCGGAAAATAGCTCTGGAAGAAAGGATAGAGGCGGACCGCAAATATGCTGGTCTGCCTAATCTGATCATCCCCAATAATGATTACCTGCAAGGTTATTTCCGGTCCATCGTTCCGTACGCCCGCAACGCAGGGGCAGCGGTTACCGATGGTCTGGGCATACTGAAGGTCAAAGAGTGTGTGAAGCTGTTATTGATGACCATGCCTGCATTGCGCAACTTCTTGTTCGATTTTTCACAACCCCACAAGATCGACCTTGAAAAATTCATGCTGAGCAACTTCAGGTTCAACGTCCCGGTTGAAAGATTTGCGCAATTGACCGGGCGTAGTTTGGCAGGTTTTAAACGTGACTTTCAAAAAGCGTTCGGGGCACCGCCGCGTCAGTGGCTTCAAGATAAGCGGTTGAACGAGGCCAGGTATCTGATCGAGACCAAACACCAACGTCCATCTACTTTTTATCTCGACCTGGGCTTTGAGAGTCTCTCACATTTCTCGAACGCTTTTAAAAAAAAATTCGGCATTTCACCCATTCACTTCGCAACCGACAGAGCCTCTGGACATCCAGTGGCTTGATACGTATGCTGATGTCTCACGCTACCCGAAACATCGCAACGCTTTCGGATGTTAGGTCGATACACCAATACGCTTTACGTAATATAAAATGCCGAAAGACAGACCATACATCATTTGTTTAATGATGACATCGCTCGATGGAAAGATACTGACCGAGAAATGGGGCAATGCTCCAGCCATTGAGAAACTGAAAGACAAATTTGAGGAAGTGCACGAAGAGATAGGAGTGAAGGCCTGGATCGTGGGCCGCACTACCATGGAAAAGGACTTTACCGAATTTGCCAAGCCGGTCATCAAAAAAGGCCATCACGACGTTGACCGTAAAGATTATGTGGCCAATGCCAAAGCCGAATCATTCGCCATAGCCATCGATGGTGGTGGAAAGTTGGGGTGGGAAAGTTCGGAGATGGAAGGCGACCACGTGATCACGATCCTGACCGAAGGGGTTAAGGATGGTTACCTTGCCCATTTACAAGACATCGGTGTATCGTATATTTTTGCTGGGGAAAAAGAGGTCGATATCAAGGTAGCCGTAAAAAAGCTTTACTCACTTTTTGGTATCGAAAAACTCATGCTCGAGGGCGGTGGTCACGTGAATGGAAGCTTTTTGAATGAAAGCCTTATAGACGAATTGCATCAGGTGTTGTTACCCATTGCCGATGGTAGCTCAGACAGTTCAACCTTCCTGGAAATAGACCCTAAAGTAAAAAAGGGTGGTGCTACCTTATTCAAGTTAGAACAGGTGATACGCATCGAAGATGATGCGATATGGCTCACTTACAAAATAAAGTAATGGCTCGTTCACAATTTAGGTCCTGATAGCGTACCGCAACGTAAAGCGCCTATATTAGTAGCTGTAAATAAATGACCTTACACACATCATAGTATGGGAACATCAGAACGTTCGGTAAACATCGAGGGCCTTGGCCAGAAGCGAAGCTTAGTATCGGCGTTCGGTGCCATAGAATCTCTGGATTGGCGTACCCGGTTCCTTTCAGATGCGGGCGTGATCGCTTATAGCAACAATGCACAGCATTCATGGAATGGTGAGTTCACCATCAATGTGGGCGCCGATCAAATGCACATCAAGTGTGTGCCCATCTCCAGTCTAGCAACTGATAGCGGCCAGGCCGAACGTGCGATCGATCAGTTCGAGGCGACCTTCACCGAACTCAGCACCACACTTACTGAGGATGAGGTCCATGAACGATATAAAGCGTATGAAAAGGACTTCATACCTCCCTATGAAGACACTTTGAAGCCCGATATCCGACCAAAATTCGGGGCGGTCGGAGGATTCTTCTCCTTTTTTAAGCCTACCGAAAACTACTTTTTCACGCCCATACTGGTTATCATCAATGTGCTGATCTTTCTCATCATGGTATGCAGCGGGGTCTCTGTTTTTGAGCCTACGGGACCAAGTGTCCTTGCCTGGGGAGCCAATTCTACCACTACCACCCTTGATGGGCAGTGGTGGCGCTTACTGACCAACTGTTTCATTCATTTCGGTATCATTCATCTGGCGCTCAATATGTACGCGCTCGTATTTGTGGGTGTGCTTTTGGAGCCGTTCCTCGGCAAAGTAAAGTTTCTAACGGCTTACATCCTGACCGGTATAGCGGCCAGCGCGGTGAGTATATGGTGGCATGATCAAACCATAAGTGCAGGTGCTTCAGGGGCTATATTCGGCTTTTATGGTGTTTTCCTCGCTATACTAAGTACTAACCATGTGGAGCGCTCTATGCGCAATGGGCTATTGGCCAATATCGGTATGTTCGTGATCTATAATCTGGTGTACGGCGGCCTGAAAAGCGGCATCGATAATGCAGCGCACATAGGCGGGCTGCTCAGTGGTGCGGTGGTCGGTTATATTTACCTGCCCGGTTTAAAAAGACCTGATGATCGAGCGATCAACAAAAGGGTGACCATAGCGGCGAGTGTGGTCATCATGGCGGGGACGATGTTAGCATGCGTATATACATCACGTAGCGGCAACGCGATCTATTTTAAGCGTATCGATTCGTTCTTTGAACTGGAAGAAAAGGCCGTGAAGATAGTGAACGATACCAGCGGTAAGCCTTTAGCCGAAGCATTGCCTGCATTGCAAAAGGGCATCGTTTACTGGAACCAAGGTATCAACCTGATCAAGGATCTTGACAAGCTTGACGTGTCAAATGACATTCATCAACGAAACAAGGGACTTATTAAGTACTGCCAGTTGAGGATACAAAGTTATAGGCTGATGTATGATGCTTACGCGAGCGATTCTCAACCTAATTCGGTGCAAATGGCCAACATTGATAAGCAGATCAAACAGTCAATTGACGAGTTGTCGTCAAAATAGCGATGACAGATAAGATCGTAAGGTACTGCCGTTGATCCTATGCTATGCAACGCTCAAAATAGTTGGTGTGTGATCGGTCGGTGGAGTATATTTACCACGTAATTGCTTCACCAACTTCAAGTATAATGCGTAAGGATCTGCTCAGGTTAGTGCTGTGTGCACTCACCTTGTTAATTGCCACTTCATGCCATCAAAACACAGCCAAACAAAAGGTCACCGGTCCCAACGGTGCTACTGATATCTCCAAAACAACATCATATCCATCTGAACAAAGGGCCGCTAATGCTGCGGAGATCATGGCTCGCAAAGAGGTGCCGATCCTTTGTTATCACCAGATCCGCAACTGGACGGCTAAAGACTCTAAAAGAGCCAAGGACGATATCTGTCCGGTAGACCGTTTTAAAGCTCACATGAAAATGCTGGCCGACAATGGCTATCACACCATACTGCCCGATGACCTGCTTGCTTACCTGACCCAAGGCAAGGCATTGCCCACAAACCCGGTCATGATCACTTTTGATGATACCGACCTGGACCAGTTCACGGTAGGCTATCCGGAATTGAAAAAGTACCACTTTAAGGCGGTGTTCTTTATCATGACCGTTGCATTAGGTCATAAGCGATACATGACCAAGGACCAGGTAAAGCAGCTTTCGGCAGAAGGGCATGTGATCGGCAGCCACACCTACGACCACAAGATGGTGGTGAAGTACAAGCACAACACTGACCCCAAGCTTGACGATTGGACCGTGCAGGTGGATGAGCCGACCCGTACACTTGAAAAACTGACGGGCAAAAAGGTAGAGTACTTTGCTTACCCTTATGGCCTCTGGAATATGTCGGTGCTGCCAGAGCTTAAAAAGCATGGCTTCAAGGCCGCATTCCAACTGGCCGAAAAGCGTGATGCCAACGACCCTCTCTTCACCATCCGCAGGATCATCGGTAGCGGCTACTGGTCGGCTTCGGGGCTGCACCACGCTATGTCGAAAAGCTTTAAGTGATCAGTTGGCTTGTCGTCAGTAAACAACGTGCTTTGTTGTGCCGTTAGTTAAAGTGATGAATAAGGAATACTATTTTCCGGCATGGCGAGCCATCACGATAGGGGTTTTGATGGTGTTCGTAGGCTTGTTGCCTGTGATGATATTTTCTTTGATCGACGGCTCGGTCATCTCGGGGCTTAACTTCTTTCTTAGGCTATTCACCGGATTTCCTGAGATCATGATCGGCCTGCTTGACCTGCTCATCCTGGTCAGTGGCGTGGCTTATCTCCTCAAAGCTCGTAACATCGTCTGGTTAAAGCTTGACGAACACGGCCTTCACTATTTGCCGTGGGGCGATGGAAAGCCGTCAAGGGTAAAACCGTTGTTCAATATATTTTACCTCGAAGCATCGATGGTGTTCGTGCCATATCGTGATCTTGTAAAAGCCGAACTCATACCCAGTAAATGGGCCGGAGACCTCATCAGGCTTCACTTCAAAGCGAATGCTCAAAAAGATATCAGGGCGATACCCTTCAACACGGCTCAAAAGGAAGAGATCATAGCGTTGGTCAATGAGCGTTGTAATGCTCAGTGATCAGGACCGCATCGTTTCGTATACTTGCCGTTCGACGTAGATAGTGACGAACCTGAACTAATTGTGGATGAATTCCAACAACGGCTTTTTGTACAAGAGCCCGATGGGCACAAAGGTCTGATCTTTTAAGATCAACGCGTCCTGTTGGATACGGCTAACGTGATGTTTATTCACGATGTAAGAGCGATGCGCCTGAATGAACGTCTTAGTGTCCAGTTTGTCCAATATCCCTTTAAGTGTATGATAAATGACGTGCGTTCCCAACGTGGTATTGATCTTTACATGATCGCGGCAACCTTCAATATATAGGATATCGTTTTGCTTGAGTATCAGTGTACCTTGCTGATCCTTAACTAGCAGGGTAGTGGTATCCACATCATTCTGGGTGGTTTGTGACCATGCACTCTTGGCCTTCTCTACAGCTTTTACAAAACGTTCGTATGCAAAAGGTTTAAGCAAATAGTCTACGGCATTCAGTTCAAAACCTTCGTAGGCATATTGTTTATATGCGGTAGTGAAGATAGTGGGTGGAGGTGTAGACAAGGCTTTCAAAAAATGAAGTCCGTTCACCAAGGGCATCTCAATGTCGAGGAATAACAGATCGGTCGTATGCTTGCTCAAATATTCGAACGCGTCGACAGCGTTCCTGAACTTGGCCGCTAACTGTAGTCCGGGCGTCTCTGCAATGTAATGTTCCAGCACCTGATGAGCCAATGGCTCATCGTCAACGATCACACATTTCATATCAGTTCTATCAAAATTTCGGCGACATATTTTCCATCAGCATTTGATGTGATGAATTGATGCATGCCACGGTAATACAACTCAAGTCGCCTTTTAACGTTCACAAGGCCGATGCCGCCAACACGATCTGGTGTTGGTAGTACAGGTGCGTTACCCATCATATCGTTAATTATTGAAAAGCTCAATCTATCGTTGTGGATCTTTAATTCGGCCATCACGGTAGCGTTGTCAGTGAGTTTATGTTTGCCATGTTTAAAGCTGTTCTCGACCAGGGGCAGGAACAAGAGCGGCGGTATCTGTATGTCAGGTACGTTGGCCGGCGTCAGTAATTCAATGCTGACACTGGGATATTTTTTTTGCTCCAATTCAAAGTAACCTTTCAAAAAATCGATCTCATCGGCCAAGCTAACGAACTCCTTGTCGCAATCATACAAAATGTATTGCATCATATTCGATAGCAGCAGTATGAATCGGGGCGTATCTTTCGAGCCGGTAAGGCTCATGCCATACAGGCCGTTCAAAGTGTTGAACAGGAAATGCGGTTGTAATTGCGTTTTGAGCATGTTCAACTGCAGTTTCAAGTGGTCGGTCTCCACGCTGTGCCGCTTCAATTCGCTTTTATATGAATACCTGGCAAAGGCCACGCAAAAGAAAGCCAACAGATCGGTGAGCGCCAGGTCGAGGTCCACATACCGCACTTTTGTCAAACCGGCAAAATACGATCGGGTTATTCCATTTTGTTTGAACAATTGGAATATCCAGGCAATTGCAGCATTGTTATACACGCTTACCAATGACAACGATACTGCCGTAAGGCAGAATAAGAGCCAATATCGCTTCTTTTCAAGTAATCGAGGTACAGCCCAGCGGTAGTAGGGTACCAGGTATAATGTACTGAAAATGCTGTAAAGACATATTTCAAGGTAAGGAAAATTATTACCCTCCTGGTGCGGAAGCCCTGAATGCTCGATACGGTAGGAGTACTTATAGATACTCACGTAGAATATCCATACAAGTATCTCAAAAACCGCGGGGAAGGTGATCTTAAAGCTTTTTAGCACATCGCTAAATTAAGACTCATCGGTCTATTTAATACAAGGCTATCCGACGAAAACTGCTTTTTACACGACGAAAACCGATCGTGCCGGTTCTGACGTGCGGGCCGTGCGTTCGGTCGGCCGATCGCTCCATCTTAATGCTTAACTCTTTTCATTTGCATCATTAATAACAAATACATGAAAAGAACTATAGTCATTCTGCTTACACTGATCTGTTCCTTGGCAACACTGAAAGCACAGGTGAACGATGGTGCATCCGTCGATACAAAGGCGTTAAAAGCGATCAAAACAAATAATTATACAGATCTCAAGCGATCTATAGCTCCGCTGACCAAAGTAATGGCTACCAAAAAGATCGTGGCCTTGGGCGAGGGCACGCATGGTACCGCCGAGTTCTATAAGCTCCGGTATTGGATAACCCGTATTTTGGTGGAAGAGAAAGGATTTGATCGCATCGCATTTGAGAATGACCTGAGCGATTGCTGGCTTTTGGATCGCGAGTTGCCTAAACGGTCGAATATCGACAGCTTGATGAAAAAGTATCTGCTCAGTATATGGCAAAACAAAGAGACCAAAGAACTTCTGCAATGGGTGAAAAAGTACAATGCAGGTCATCGTCGTAAGGTCGTGATCAGTGGCATCGACTACGTTTTTTCACGACCTGATGTCACCGTATTAAAAGAGCTCCTTAGCGGCACCAAAGCGGCTGCTTTGCTGGACACGTTGAACGGACCGATCTTGCGTGCAGCAACATTCCAAGACGAGGCCTGGTATGGATTGAACCGGGCCGACTATAGGTTAAATTACGACTCACTTGAGAAAAGCAGCTATAGCGGCTACTTGCTGGCAGGGCAATTAGGCAAGCAGCTTGAGGCCATCGAATTGCCGCAACAGGTAAAGAATGATGCCTTGCTCGCGATCACTAATTTACGGCAGGCCTTTGCCCCGTTCTACGCCTCTCGGGCCAAAAAAGCAGAGGCCAGTCGCGACAGCAATATGGCTTACACGGTGTCGGCGATGATGCGAACTCCAGGTACCAAAATGATCATTTGGGCACACGACGGGCATGTGGCGAAAAAGCCGATCTACCAGGGGGCCGTAGGCGGCACCGGTGGTTACCTAAGAAAGATGTTCCCTGATCAGTACTTTGTGTTAGGGACCGGAACGGCCACAGGCACTTTTGCAGCCACAACAGAGCCGCGCGACACTTATGATAACCCAATGAAAGCATATGCACTGGAGGCCCCATTAAAGGATTCATGGGAAAAGACATTGATGGACACCAAGATCCCGGCATTTTATTTCTTTCCTGACCAGTTCAATAATAATAGGTTGATCAAGCCAATGCGTTTTGTAGGATACACCCCTAAAAGTGGTGCTTCCACTTACGATAAAGTAAACATGAGTGATCATTTTGACGCCTTTCTATTCATTAGTGATACGCATGCCGCCACACCGCTTGATCAATAAGAAAGCTAAATTACAATGTTAATACAGGCGTTATGATGGCTTACAAAGCCATCGTAACGCCAACTTGTATTCAATCAACGCACGGTATGTAAGCGGAACAGTATTACGTTGTGGCAGCGATCCTACTTTCCTTTCTCCTTCACGATCGTTCCATCTTCTTCAACATGATAACGCTCTTCAACTGAACGCTCTGCTATTGTAATGGTCACTATGATCTGGAAGTTGTCCGTGATCGCAAAATGCCTGGTCTCCTTGTCGTCCTCGCCATCAGGTTCGTACCATTCGCCTTCAACGTACAGGTTGCCGGTCACTTGCCCGTTCTTTATGGCGATCAAATAATACCGGTAGCTCATATCGCCGCAGTCTTGCGGAACCAAAATAAGCCTGACGCTGACGGGGGATGGCAGGGAAAGATAGCGCGTCTCCGCCTCATTACAACTGTACTTGTCTAAGCCTTTTACAGAGGCAGTTGGCATTGTCGTGTAGAACGCCTTTGATGGGTCGGTCCTTCGGTCATAAATCATTTTGGATGACGCTACAGATCCTTTATCAATATCATTACTGATCAGCTCAGCGGCAAATTGAGCAAATGACCTTTGTGCGGAAGGTGGTGAGGTAGTGAGTACGCTCTCTTCTTTTCCCTGTAGATGAATGGTTCGAATGTGATCAGATGGGTCGTAAGCAAATACGTAGACCTCAGTATAAGTATCAGATAGTTGGTCGTTCATGAACATATCTACTTTGAACGAAACGGTGATGTTAGGAAGAGCACCTGTAACTCTTGTAGGTGTGTACGTCATGGCACACCCTGAACCACAACTGACCACGAATGACGATGGTAATTTTATGCCCATCTTGCTTGGCGTGGACTTGGTGGTCTTGCCGCTGTCGACCGTTCGCTTAGTCCCATTATTAGCGGTAGATTCACTTCGATCTTGATGACAGCTAGTAATGGTCATCATCAAGATCAGGGCGATCAATGCGGCATCGATGTATCTGAGCTTTTGGGTAGATGTCATGTCTTATTACGTTTGGGGTATAGCATTTCGGTCTATATTGATCGCTTTCGACAGTGCACGATATCGGCGTTGGAAGCTGAAGAAGAGCATCGTGGTGCTGACCACATATATCGCCGAAAAGAGCAAAGCTTTAGTAGTGAGATCGACCTTATGTGACCGGCCGTCTTGATAAAAGGTGATGATCAGTGCTGTGGTCAGCAAAAAAGGTAAGCCGGAAAAACTCAGCCAGGAGAGCGATCCGTTGTCTCGGATCTTTTTGATGCGGTTCAAAAATATGGTTAGAGAACAGGCTACCATGGTTACGAGATACATCAGGGAGAAGACCAAATTTAGCAAGATATCAAGTATGGAGAATATTGTAGCCGAGAAGCTGTTTCCAGCAGCCGCGATGTTTATAATGGTCAGTCTAAAAGCGATGTATAAGGACACGCTGATCAACAGGTCAATAAGCCAGTACCTGACCACGATCTGATAGATCTTCGTATGGTATGATCTGTTGGTCAACATGATCTCGTATAAACCATTTTGTGTAAGAACCGTTTTGGTAATATCACTGTTTGGTGAATTATTATTAATGCTTTAATTAGGGGCGATGACGAGAGGAAGCTTATTATCGAGATTGTTACTAGTCCTGTACTGTTCGATCATATCATGTGACAGCCGTCCCGAGCGGTCAGCACAGAAGGTAGATAAAGCACCAAAAGCTGTAAAGGCGGTCAATGATACACCTGTCTCTAATGCCTTGCGGTCACCAACGGCAGCGTTGGCAAGCGATACGTTGAACGAGGTGATGAAGGAAAAGGACATTCGTTTAAATGGTGTTTTACCGCGCTATTTCTCTCTGAAGGAGTTCCGCAAGGCACTTGGCGAGCCCGACAGTACCAAATTACTCCTTGAAGAAGAGCCTTGCACCAACATATTTCAGGAAGCGGATGGTTCTGTGGACCCAGGTGCCAGATATCTTTTCAAGAGCGGTTCACGGTTCGAATGTTCAAAAGAAAAGGTGGCGATAGACGAAGTGAACTTTGCCCATGGCTATTATTTGATGTTCAAGGGATACCGGCTTGACGGCCACACCACGATGGCCGGTCTAAAGCAGATATTCCCGAACGCCTGTAAGCAGATCGGCACGGCGGATGTAATGGGCGATGGCCAAGTGCAGGTGGCCATACTGAGAGAAGATAGTAATAATGTATCTGATGGGCATATCGAGTTGTTCATAAAGGACGGTAAACTTTACAAGTTGCACTGGTGGTTTCCTTGTTAGAGCCTTGCGGATCATGACCGTATCACTACAAAATACTTACATTCACTTTTCCATCATTTCCAATGACCTTAAAAACCGCTTTATCATTATCACGAATTGCTGTAACATTATTGGGCGTTTGTCTGCTTTCAGCCTGTGGGCAAGACGCTTATGAAGGCTACGTTTACGACCGCCAGACCCATTCACCTTTACGGGATGTTATTGTCAGTTACCATGGGCTGCAAGTGAAATCCGATATGCATGGCTATTTCAAGATAACGACTGATGATGTTAGCTCTGACGTGATCACGTTCTTTAAAGAAGGCTACCAGCCAGATACCGCACGCACAATGATCATACACAGCGGCGAACAAATGCAAGAGCATTTTAAGAGTGGACGTGACACGGTGTTTCTATCACCGGTGACCCTAGCACCAACTGCCACTGATCAGCATACCAGTTCGACAGATGTTCAATGGCCCATATCATCAAAGCGATTCGCCAATTTTTATCAGCGTGAGCCGGTAGGCGGTGATCATCAATTGGTCGTCCCCAAAGGCTTTGAATTGGCCTCCTATGACGAACCGATCGTGCCCGTACACGAAAGCCCGTTCGGGTACGACATTAAACCAGGCGATAGGTATGTTAACGCTAACCAGTTCCATTTAGGCGAGGTGAACCTTAAAGTGATCATCTACACCATAAAAGGAGAGAACGATGGCCGTGTGCTTAACATACAATTGAATAGCTACAACCCCAATGGTCAATTGCAGGACGCTTTGTTACTGGATAGCCGTTTCACATTCGAGGTAGAATATCACCGTGATTTTGTGATACAAAAGAATGGTTCGATATCGATCACTTCATACAGCAAGGATCACTACACCTACAACGAGCAAGGCGATATTACGGGTACTCTCGAGAATGCGAAGACAGAAAGCTCGACCGTGGTCTATCATCTGAAGCCTGATGGTAAGTTTCAACGTATTGATTAATAGTATTTTGTATTTATACTTGGCTTTTGCTTAGTGTGTTTTATAAAAGGTCTCCTAAACTGATCACACTGAACTATTCGCAACTCTTCCTCCTCATCACACTGTCATGTGATAGGTGTAGCGTTAAGTATTGAAATTTTAGTTTATTTGTAGTTCTACACGATCGAACCAATACTAAGTTTCAAAGAAGATCAAAGGTCTCGGATGAGCGGCGGTGCCCTACAGGATGATAATGAACTTGTCGAAATGCTTCGGCAGGGGAGTGTTGCGGCATTTGAAACCCTTTACAAGAGTTACTGGGATAAGTTGCTCAACGCTGCGTATAAACGATTGTCTGACCTTGAACTTTGCGAAGAATTGGTGCAAAACATCTTTGTGAAGATCTGGGAAAAAAGAGAGGTTTTACAGATAAATACAGGTTTTTCTAACTATTTACATACTGCCTTACGATACAGCGTTATCGACCATTACCGGAAGCGGTTGACGGAAGAAAATTATTTAAGTTTTCGGTCATCGTCTGCCGATGCCGACAATTCTACCGAGGACAATATCATTCTTAACGACCTCAAACGCTATCTCGAAAAGCTGATCGATCAACTGCCCGACAAATGCCGGTCGGTGTATCAATTGAGCAGAGCCGAGCACAAGACCAATAAGGAGATAGCACAACTACTCAACATCTCCGAAAAGACCGTAGAAGGTCACCTCACCAAAGCCTTGCATGCCCTGCGTTCAGGCATGGCCGATTACCTTCCTTTAGCTGTGCTTATTTTTTTAAAAAAAAATATGTAGGTCGGGCAAGGGTAAGCGCCCTGCCTAAACGACTATATATTGTAAACCGATTCAAATCTTCTTTTTTCACCATGACCAGCGAGCAACTTGCCGAGCTGATGGAGCGATACCAAAAGGGTACTTGTACTCCTGAAGAAGCGGCCATTTTAGAACAATGGTACAGCAGTTACGATACCAAGGCCAATATCCTTGACTCGTTGCCTGCTGCCGACCGCGACAGGTTGCAACAGCGCATGTATGATAGGATAAGCGACAAAACTGGCATTGAGCAAGAGAAAAGGTCGAACGCTAAGATCATATCCTTGTGGGCTAAGATCGCCGTTGCAGCGGTGTTGACCAGTATGGTCATCTTTTTTGCTTGGAACAAGCGCTCGCTTGAATCTAAACCTGCAGTGACCGATAGCTGGGCCAACGTCATAAACTCGGGTGCTGGCATAGTTAAACACAACCTGCCTGATGGTAGCACCGTTTGGCTCAAACCGGGCAGTAGTCTTAAATATGTCAAGACTTTCAATGCTATATCAAGGGACGTGGCCATGAACGGAGAATGCTTTTTTGAAGTGATCAAAGATCCGCAGCGTCCGTTCGTTATCGTGAGTAAGCACATCGTGACCAAGGTGTGGGGAACAAGCTTTAGGGTGAAAGACGCCAATGATGCCACCAAGGCGACCGTGACCGTCATGACCGGAAAAGTATCGGTAAGTAAAACAGGCAGCGAGGCACACCAAGCCGGTGCTAGATTGCTTAAGAACGAGGTGATGTTATTGCCTGATCAGCAGGCCACATACAGTACCACTCAAAACCAACTGACCGCTAACCGCCACGCCGATATGAGCGATATGGCGCTTTGGAAACATACAGATCTGTCGTTCAATGATCAGAGCGTTGCACAAATAGCTTCTGTGTTGAGTAAACGATTTGATGTGGACATCACTATAGAGGGAGAGCATCTCAAAAAGGCCTCCATGACAGCAGACCTTAACGGGCTTAACCTACCCGAAGTTCTGGATGTGCTCAAGACCTCGATGAAGATCGATTATGCGGTTATAACCAATGACCGTATCATACTAAGAAGAACCAATTTATAAATCAAACCAAAAAAGAGAAGACCATGAAGAAGAGATACTTACCCACCTGATACTTCCTGTCCTATAAATGCAAAAAGGGTACAAAAGTGTTGCAGCACTCATGTACCCGATGCGATCGAGCCCATTTGGTGAACATCAATAAAATTGGTGAATGGGCCCTTATTATATTTTTTGTCAAAATACGATCATTTCAAATCTATGAATTTTTGTTTACTTCAGTCGCACTTCTGGTGCAAGATCATGAAAATCACATTTGGCCAGTTACTCATCATCACGTTGATGACCGGCATCACTTACTCAAAGCCAACTTCGGCGCAGGAAGTGCTCAATAAAAAGATCACGCTATCGGTACAGCAAAGGACGCTTGCCGATGTGTTGAAGACGCTTGCCCGAACGCATAAGGTAGAATTTATCTACAATCAGGATGTGGTGAGCACCAGTGACAAGATCACGGCACAGTTCAGTAACATGGGGTTAAAGGATGTGTTGAACCAACTGCTTACGCAATATCATATCAACTACCAGGTATTTAAGGACAAGATCATCCTGATCGATGCACAACCGCAAAGCCAAGCCGTCACTAATGCTAAAGAGATGCAGGCCATCAACATCACCGGTAAGGTGGTTGATGAAAAGGACCAGCCGCTGGTAGGAGTAAGTGTTACTGTAAAAGGCACATCCAAAGGTACGATCACTGATGTGAACGGTGGTTTCAAGCTGTCAGTAGAGAGCACTAACGATGTATTGGTGTTCAAGTATGTAGGTTATAATACGCTTGAGGTTCCGGCCACTGGTACATTGCCGTTGACCATCAAACTTACCGCCGATTCAAAGTCGCTTAACGAAGTGGTAGTGGTAGGTTACGGTACCAAAAAGAAGAGCGACCTCACCGGTAGCGTGGCCTCACTGAGTTCAGAGGATATCGTTAAGTCGCGTGCACCCAACGCTCAGGAGGCCCTTCAGGGCCGTATGCCGGGGGTGGACGTGAAACGCAGCTCGGGCAAACCAGGTGCCGATATGACCATTGAGATCCGCGGTGTGAACTCCATTTACGGTAACACCCAACCGCTATACGTGGTGGACGGCATCCCAGTGGCCAATATCAATGACATCAACCCGGCCGACATCGAGCGCATGGACGTATTAAAGGATGCGTCATCTACGGCCATATTTGGTTCGAGAGGTGCTAACGGTGTGGTGATCGTGACCACTAAGCGCGGTACCCGCGGCCAAACCAAGGTCAATTATGATGGGTATGTGGGCTTTGTGAACGCCTACAACCTGCCAAAAGTGATGGATGGGCCTAAATTCGTCGATTACGCACGTGAGTTCTACCGTACCCTGGGTACTAACGTGACCCCTAATGTGAACTATACTGACGCGCAAATTTTCTCGGCCACTGAGCTGGCTAATATAGCTAACGGTAATTACACCAATTGGATCAATGTGATCAAGCGTAATGGTTTGCAAACCAACCACAACCTATCGGTAACCGGTGGTGATGAAAAGACCTTGTACTTTTTATCTGCTGGCTACCAGCAGTACGAGGGAGCCTTGAAGGTGGAGAACACCAAGAAATATACCCTGAAAGTAGGTTTGGAAAAAACGCTGGGTAGCGTGGTCAAGATCGGTGCCTCGATGTACGGCACCTATGCTGATTTTAATTTGGGTAGCGGCGAGGTATTTAGAAGCGCTTACCGTCTACGTCCTACCGGGAGCGCATACAATGCTGACGGCAGCCCACGCTTTTTTGCTTACGAAGGTGAGCAGCAGATCACCAATCCGCTGTTCGACTTTGATAACGACCTGCGCCGTACGCAGTACATTCGTATGTTGCCTAATCTGTTCGCAGAGCTGAGCTTTGGTAAAGATCTGAAATTCCGTACGTCTTTCACACCTGATATCACTTTCCAGCGTGCCGGTACGTACAGCGATACCTATTCCAAGATAGGAGCGGGTACCAAGCCTAATGCAGCCACCAATGGCGCGAACCACATTTTCAATTACACGCTGGATAACCTGTTGATCTACAACAAGAGCATCAACACGGATAATAAGCTTGAGCTTACCTTAGGCAACTCGCTTAACTATTATCAAACAGATAACAACCTGATCTCGGTATCCGGCTTGCCTTACCGCTCGTTATGGTATAATGTAGGCAACGTGACCACCGTTAACGGTGTAGCTCCGGTCACTACGGTTTCAAGCGCTTACAGTAAGCAAACGATCAGCTCTTACTTTTTCAGAGGTAATTATACATTGAAGGGGCGTTATCTTTTGACCGTGACCGGCAGAGCCGATGGTAATTCCATTTTTTCTGACGGAAACAAATGGGGCTTTTTCCCATCGGCAGCGTTGGGATGGGTGGCCAGCGAAGAGAACTTTATCAAGAACATCTCAGCGATCAGCTTCCTGAAATTCAGGTTCAGTTATGGTCGCTCGGGTAACGCCGCAGTAAATGGAACGTACTTTTACCCGTATGTTACCCAGTCGGCCGTTTCAACCAGTTACTATGATTTTAACGGTGCTAATGCCAATGGTTCAGGCATCGTAAACCTTGCCCCATCGGCCCTTACCTGGGAAAAGACCACCGAGTACAACGCCGGTATGGAATTGAACCTGTTCAAGAACCGTGTAGCGTTCACGTTCGATTATTACAATAAGACCGCCAAAGGTACCCTGTTACCACAACAGATACCTGCCGCTAACGGCTATGCCACCATTACGGCCAATGTTGGATCGATACGTAACAGTGGTGTTGAGTTGGGTTTGAATACAACCAACATCAAAAGCAAGGACTTCACCTGGACCACCAACATCAACTTCTCCAAGAACAATAATAAGATCATTGATCTTTTTGGTAATGGTGCCAACGACGTAGGTAATGCACGTTTTATAGGCGAAAAGGCCCGCGTGTTGTACAACTACAAAATCATTGGCGTATGGCAAAGCAATGAGGCCGCTCAGGCCGCCACCTTTGGTCAAAAGCCCGGTCAGTATAAACTTCTTGACGTGAACGGTGATGGCCGTATCAACGCCGACGACCGTGTGATACAAGGCAGCGATATACCTGATTGGTTCGGTGGCCTGACCAGCACTTTCAACTATAAGAACTTTGATCTGGGCATTACCTTTTACACCCGCCAGGGCACCAAGCAGGTAAGTACCTTTTTAGAGCAGGCAATGAATGGTGATCAGGGCCGGGCACGTTTTGGCGCGTACGATCGTAGTTACTGGACCACCACTAACCCCAGCAATACCTGGGCAAATAATGCTATTGAGACCGATGCTACTCGCAGGTTGGTCGCCACGTACCAAAACTCATCTTACACCAAGATCAGTAATATGACGCTGGGCTTCACCGCGCCAAAAGCGCTGGCCAGTAAGATCGGCATGAACAGTTTGCGCATCTACACTACGGCCTACAACCCGTTCATCTGGACCAAATTTATTGGTTGGGACCCTGAAACGGCCGACCTGAACTCTTTCGGTCTGCAGGATTTCCGTACCCGTACTTTCATCCTCGGCGTTAACCTTACTCTTTAATCTAATCATCATCAAAAGATCATTGATATGAAATCTTTCAAACATAAACTGCTACCGTTCTTCATATTGGCCGCACTGGCCGGAAGCACAGGCTGTAAAAAATATATTGAAGAAACCAATCTTGGTGCTGCTACCGACCAGTTGTATTACGTGACCAAACAGGGTTTTGAAGACCTGGCGCGGTCCAATTATCCTAACCTGCGCTACATCGTGGGCATGAGCTCATTGCACAACCTCGGCACTGATACCTATTCATCCTTGCAAACCACCGATGTGAATGCATTGAACATCTACAACGCATCGCTAAACTCTTCTCTGGCCGATCTTGATAACTACTGGAAGCAATTGTATTTTACCATAGGCGGTACCAATACCACTCTCTATTGGTCCACCCAGGTGCAAAACATAGATGCGACTACGCTTAATGCACGCATAGGAGAAGCCAAAGCACTGAGAGCTTATTGCTATTATTTGTTGGTGGAGACCTTTGGCGATGTTCCGCTGGTACTCACACGCACCGTTGATGTCAACACCTCGTTCACCCGCACACCTGAACGTGATGTATATACGCAAATGATCAAGGACCTTAACGAGGCCATCACCGCATTACCGACGACTACGGCCGACCAGGGGCGTATCACCCGCGGTTTTGCTCAGCATTTGCTCTCCAAGGTGTATCTCACCCGGGGCTACAAGAGCTACGGATCCGGCGCGGCGGACTTTACCCAGGCGGCCACCCTGGCCGAGAACCTCATCACCTCCGGCACTTACAGCTTGCGCCCATCGTTCGCCAGCATGTTCGACCCGTCGGTAACAGGCTTTCAGATCAACTCTGAGGTTATCTTTTCCGTTCAATATAGTACCAACGCGGCTACCAACCAGGTATTCTTCTTAGGCAAGGCCGGGCTGCCAGCAACTGCGGGTAGTACTGCCGTTGCCGGTACGGCGGTTGCTGGTAGTGCGGTGCAACAATACTTTTTGTGGGATGCTTCTACCATTGCACCGATCGGCCGTTCAACGTTCTATAACCGGCCTAACACGGCGACGTCGGCCACGCCCGACCCTTATTTTTATAGCTTATTTGATAAGGTGCGCGATAGCCGTTACCAGGCCACTGTTTGGAACACTTTGATCGCACAAGCAAGCGGCGTAGCTAAAGGCAACAACTTTGTGGCAGGAGATACGGTAGTTTACTACCCTGATGTTGCTTTTACCGCTGCGCAAAAGGCCGCTAAAAAGTATTATGTTTTTAATCCTGACGAGTATCGCACCTCGCCATTTAGCGGCAATACCCGAACGTTCCCGTTGTTCAAAAAGTTCAGGGACCCCAACGCGCTATTTGCCGACTACGGCGGCACGCGCGACACCTATGTGTTTCGGTTAGGAGAGACCTACCTGCTGGCCGCTGAGGCGTACTTGCAGGCGGGAAATCTGGGTAAAGCACTGCAGTACTATAACCAATTACGTACGCGCGCCGCTAAGACAGGGAACAACCCGCTGACCGGAGTTGCCTATGCCACCGAAATGCAGGCCACCACTTTGACCCTGGACGACATTTTAGATGAGCGTGCACGCGAACTGGCTGGTGAGGAGTTCAGGTGGTTCGAGCTTAAGCGTACCGGTAAATTGATCAGCCGTACGCTGGCATATAACGATGAGGCCAAAGCATCGAACACTTTAAAAGCTTTCCATTTATTAAGGCCCATCCCTCAAACGCAGATCGATCTTAACCGTGGTGCTACCATCCCGCAAAACCCAGGTTATTAACTGAAGAGTTTATCTTATCTTCAATTTATCAAGTGTACCGTTTTACCAGCGGTACACTTGTTTGTTTTATAGTTGATGGTATATACGCATCATGAACAGCTTATGAAAGAACTACTATTTGTCATCCTCTTAGGTTTCAACATTGCTACGGCATACGCGCAAAAAGATCATGATATCACGCGCTACGGAGCCAGCATCACGGCGCATAACAATGCCACATCCATCCAAAAAGCGATAGATGCTGCCGCTGTCAATGGCGGAGGCCGTGTTATAGTGCCTGCCGGAAGGTTCACTACAGGTCCGGTGGTCCTTAAAAATAACGTGGAGCTTCATCTTGCGCCAGATGCTGAATTATCAGGCAGTACTGATAGGCTGGATTATACGGTAGGGAAGATGGCGCTTATATCGGCCCAAGGTCAGCATCACGTGTCTATAACCGGTAAAGGAACGATAAATGGGCAGGCGCACCTGCTGATCAGCAACCTGATGCAAGTACTGCGGGCCGGTAAGTTACAAGATGATCTGTGGCGCACTAAGCGCCCTACTGAACAGAACCGGCCGAACCTTTTATTTTTCAAAAATTGCAAGCAGGTCAGAGTTACAGGCGTAACCTTACGCGACGCCGCCAGTTGGGTGCAAAATTATAAAGAATGCGATGGTGTTCGTATCGATAGTATGACCGTGAACAGCACCGCCTATTGGAATAACGACGGGATCGATATTGTGGACAGCAAGAACGTCACCATCTCCAACAGTTACTTCAATGCAGCTGACGATGCGATATGCTTGAAATCTGAGATCGCGGACGGTGCTTGCGAAAATGTACTGGTAGAGAACTGTACACTACGTTCAAGCGCAAGCGGCTTCAAATTGGGCACCGGGTCGTTGGGTGGCTTTAAGAACATCAAGGTCAGTAACCTGAAGATCTATGATACTTACCGTTCGGCGATCGCCTTAGAAGCTGTTGATGGTGGTAACATTGAGAACGTAGAGGTGAACGGCGTGAACGCGCAAAACACCGGTAACGCGATATTCATCCGCTTGGGTCATCGTAACCAAGACCAGCGTTACAGCACGGTGAACAAAATATTGATCCAGAATATGAAAGTGGAAGTACCAGCAGGCAAGCCAGACATTGGCTACCCAATGGAAGGACCATTACCCAAAGTAGCGCCTCATAACCTGCTTCCTTCCTCTATCACAGGCCTGCCTGGTCACCCGGTCACCAACATCACCTTACGCAATATCGATATCACCTATGGCGGCGGTGCAAGCAAAGAGAAAGCCTATGTGAGCCTGGACTCCCTGAACGCCATCACAGAGAACCCCGCCGGGTACCCCGAATTCACCATGTTCGGCGAGCTACCGTCATGGGCGCTCTACACCCGCCACGCGCAAAATATCAAGCTCGAAGGCCTTAAGCTCAACCTGCAAGCCGCCGACTTTCGTCCTGGTATGGTATTCGATGACGTCACTGGGTTGATCATGAATAAAGTAGCTATTCCTAAGGACGTGTCATTACCTGCCTTGGTGTACAAGAATGTTCAGAAGTTGAGTACGGTGGACTTGGACATCCCATCAGGAAAAGAGGGGGTGTTGACGGTTAGGTAAGGGGTGATCCACTGGGATGCTATTATCCATGTATGCCATACAGTTATATTATCTCAAGGCTCAGCAATAGAAAAATGGAATCGGTCATTGGCATACGACATCATAAACTTATCGTTTCCCATTATCATTATGAGTTTTTTAGTTATTTAAATATATTTGTCTTATCCAATTACAAGAACCTTCGTACCTGTTTGACCTTTGATAGTCATTGAACCCAATGAAGAAAGATACTTATTGTCAAGAGTATCTAGCGGAGACCAGATCGCTTTTCGTAAAATTTACGATGCGTATTTTGACCGCTTGTCTTCCTATGTTTTTAAGTTCAATAAATCTGAGGAAATTACCACGGAGATTGTACAGGATGTTTTCCTGAAGATATGGTTGTCACGTGACGTCCTTGGTAATATCAATAGTCTTCAGGCATACATTTTTACCGCAGCTCGAAATTTGTCCATTGACTATTTGCGTAAGCTGGCACGGGAAACCCAATTGGTCGAGTTGCTCGATGAGCACCTGAAGATCGCACAGGACGATATTGATCAAAAACTCGGCCTTGCGGAATTGAGATCGATCATCGATCAGGGGATGGAGGGGTTATCTGAGCAAAAAAAACAGATATTTAAGCTCAGCAAGCTTGATGGATTGAGTCATGATGAGGTCGCTGACTTGATGCAACTCTCTAAAAGCACGGTCAAAAATCATCTTTCGGAGACGTTGAAACATCTGCGTGAGCATTTGCGGAAAAATCCGGATTACGATTATCTTCTTCTTGTAGCACTACTCAATTTCCTGCATTGATTTTAATAATAAAAGGGTTATCCGTCATATTCGGATAACCCTTTTGCATTATATGAACACAAACTTATAAGGTGCGCTTGTCAACGGTCACATAATCTACCCACATCATGGTTTTGCTGAATAAGTTGATCTGGCTGTTATTAAAGATGCCAAGATTACTATTCGATCCCACATTCAGGTTAAATATGATGTTGTGTGGTCCAAAATTCTGCAATCTTAAATTACCATTAATGGCATTGGTGTAGGTAGCTACCGTTACTCCATCTAACTGGATAGTGACGGTCACGTTACCATTCTCATTCTTCCAATATTCATCATACATATGCCAGCCGGCGTTCACATTGTATGGTTTCTCACAAGTGTTGCCTAACTGATTATTATTTGCAGAGCTGCCATAAAAGAGGTTGCTGGCATACTTAGCACTGTTGCCGAATGAGTAAGCTTCTACGATATCGATCTCGCCATTCACAGGCCAGTTGGTTTCTTGAACGGTCCAAAAGGCTGGCCAGGCGCCATAGGTTTGCGTAAAGTCTTTCCAGGTGGTCCCGTCCAGGGCGATAAATTTGATAGAGGCACTTGTACGGTACTCTTCATTTACCCCAGGCTTGAAAGAAAAATTGGATTTAACATGCCCTGATCTATATGAGTTGCCATTTTTAGTAGCGGTCAATACCAAAACGTCTCGGGAGTCATAATTGCCTATAACGGGTACATTCGGGTCATAAACACAAGCATTTGAATTGTAGTCGGACCGATCGGCTTTTGTCCAGTTATTAAAACTGGAGCTATTGCTGAAGTTTTCGGTGAAGACGCGGTTCCAAGGCCCAACAGCCTCGGGCGCAAGCACGCTGGACCCTGGTGTTGGAACTTGATCAACTGTAGACATTTCTACCTTTTTACAAGACAGAAGTGCAAGGTACATGGCGGCGGCCGCCATTAAGTAAGGACTTTTCATATTCTAAATAATTGGTTTACTAAATTTAATAAGCCTATGTGGCTTGATCTTCTCCGGAGTTATAAGCAAGACGGCCGGGCTGATCTTTCGTACTGCCTGTTGCATAAAATATTTTTACTAAGATTTTTTTCGCGGTTGACAGTACGATTACGAAAAACTAACGTCTTTGCCTTATATAACCATTATATACCTCACCATTCATGTTCAATTCAACAAGCCGAATACCGTATCTGCTGCAGCGATACGCGGACAGTAGCTGCACACGGGCGGAGCTGCGCGAGTTGTTACAGCTATTGCGCCAAGACGATACACCCGAAGGCATGGATGAGGCAATGTGGCTTATGTGGGAGCAATTAAAAGCCGAAGAGAAAGTGCCAGGTGTCGACAAAGAAGAGATCATTAATAACATACTCCATAACATTGACACTCCTGCCTTGCCTCAAAGACATTTTACCATCCAACGATGGGCAATAGCTGCTGCCATTTTAATGTTTGTCAGTGTAGGTATATTTCTGCTTAGGTCGCCGAACGGCGTGCCATCAAAGGTGGCTTATAAAAAGCACCAGGTGATCCTGCCTGGTACCAATAAGGCCGAGCTCATTTTAGCCAATGGCAAGAAGATGATCCTTTCTGATACTCATGGAAGCGAGATCACTAATGACAACGGTATCACTACGATCCGCTTAGACAAGAACAATATAGCGTACTCGGGAAGCTTAGCGCCCGCTTCGGCCGGCAGACCCGTTTGGAATATACTATCAACGCCGGCAGGCGGCCAATACCAGGTCACATTACCTGATGGAACTCAGGTATGGCTAAATGCATCTTCTTCATTAAAGTTCCCGGTGAAATTTGGTGACAGCACTCGCCGTGTAGAGCTTACAGGAGAAGGCTATTTTGAAGTGGCCAAAAATAGAGCTAATCCATTTATCGTGGCAACTGCTCGGTCTGAGATCAAAGTATTAGGCACCCACTTCAATGTGATGGCATATAGTAACGAACCTACGGTGAACACTACTTTATTAGAAGGTTCTGTTCAGGTCAGCAAAGGTGCATTAAAAAGGACTCTCGTGCCAGGCCAGCAAAGCAGGGTAAATACTGACATCCAGGTTGCCGAAGTGGATGCCGACCAATCTATAGAGTGGAAGAACGGCAAATTCAACTTCGCGCATGAGAAAATACCTGAGATCATGCGAAAAATTGCCCGCTGGTATGATGTTCAGATCATTTATCGAGGAAAGCCAACTTCCGAGGGGTTTGTAGGAACGGTACCACGTTCGCGAAACTTGACCGAAGTATTAAGTACACTTGAATCAACCGGATTAGTTCACTTTAAGGTGGAAGAAAGGAGTGTTATCGTTATGCCTTAAACTTTACATACGATGTAGGAGAGAGGCAAATGAACCGGAAGTGGTGCAACACTCCCGGTCGGCGTTTGGCTGCTCCGTTAATAATTCCATTACGATCTACTAACCAATTCAGAACCAAACTTCTTCAAATATATGAAATTTTACACTCCGCGAGAGTGTGAGCTAACCGCTTTCACCCCAAAAATCCTGCGGGTTATGAGAATCACATTTTTACTTTCCGTTACCGTTTTTTTACAGTTATCGTTCGCCTCAAGCGCGCAGCGATTGACCATTCAAAAGCAAAGGTCATCACTGTTATCAGTGATGACCGAGATACAGCGGCAGAGCCAGTACCAATTTCTTTATACTGATGAAATGCTGGAAGGGAGCCGTTCGGTGTCTATCGATCTGACGAACGCTTCGTTAAAAGAGACACTTGATGCTTGTTTCACCGGTCAGCCCCTCACTTACCTCATTAAGGACAAAACGATCGTCCTGCGTCGTAAAGAGATGCCCGCGCCTGCGATCGTTCAAGCCGAGGTCAGAGGAAAAGTACTTGATAGTAAAGGTCAGCCTTTGCCTGGTGTTACCATCAAAATTAAGGGTGCCAGCGGCGGCACGCAAACAGACAATAACGGCAATTACCGTATCACTGCCAACAGTAAGGACATATTGGTGTTCAGCTACATTGGCTATGTTGACCAGGAGATCACCGTTGGTGATCAGACGCTGATCAACGTGGTTCTTCAAGAGTCAGTAAAGTCACTCGATAACGTAGTAGTTATCGGTTACGGTACGCAAAAGCGTGGTGATATCAATGGTGCGGTATCTTCCGTATCAGCCAAAGATATCCAGGATGTACCCCAAACCAGCATCGACCAGATGTTACAAGGTAAAGCGGCCGGACTTACCATTACCCAAAACTCGGGTGCGCCCGGAAGCTCTACCTCGGTGCATATCAGGGGTATCACCTCATTGAGTGGTAGCAACGAGCCCTTGTATGTGATAGATGGCGTACCCGTTTCCGGCGACGCCAACAATTCCAGCACAAGTGGCAGATCTCCGCTGCAAAGCCTTAACAATGATCAAACGGCTGTTAGTCCACTTTCATTGATCAATCCTAGTGATATAGAGTCGGTAGATGTTTTGAAAGATGCGTCGGCAGCAGCTATCTATGGTAGCCGGGCGTCCAACGGCGTTATCCTGATCACCACCAAGCGCGGTAAGAACGCATCTGCAAAAGTGATCTATGATGGTTGGGCCGGTATACAGCAACCCGCAAAGTACCTGAAAATGATGGACCTTAAGCAGTATGCTAACCTGCAAAATACACTTGGTGAAATTTACGGCGCCACTCGTCCCGAGTTCGCCGACCCAAGTTTGCTGGGTAAGGGAACTGACTGGCAGCGTGAGATATTTCGTACTGCAGCTATGCAAAGTCATCAGGTATCGATCTCGGGTGGTAAAGATGGTACTAACTATTACCTGTCTGGCGGATACTTGAATCAGGATGGAATGGTGATCGGGTCGGGCTTTGACCGTTACTCTTTTCGTTCGAACGTGAATAGCCAGGCCAAAAGCTGGCTGAACGTAGGCATGACCTTGTCTGGAAGCCGCACTAATGAGAACGTTGTGTTCTCTGACAATAACGGCATCATCTATAATGCCTTGCTCAACTCTCCCGATATAGCTGTACGCAATGCCGACGGCTCTTTTGCCGGGCCACCTGCCAATCAGGTAGGAGGGGCCATCAATGCTGTAGCGCAAGCTTTGAGCATCACCAATAATCTGATACGTAACAAGATCAACGGTAACATTTACGCCGACCTTCGCTTTAGCAACGACCTATCTCTACGTTCGGAACTGGGCGGCGATTTCAATTTTACCGATAACCGGCTATTTAACCCTACTTATGCCTGGGGGCAATATGTCAATACCACCGCGTCGTTGAGCGAGTTATCCACTCAAAATACCTTTTGGGATTGGAAAGAGTACCTCAACTACAATCATACATTTGGTGGTAAGCATGCGGTAACGGGATTGCTCGGTTATGAGGTGCAGCAATACACCTACCGAGGCGTTTCGGCATACCGTCAGAAGTTCTTTAGCAATGACCTGCAAACCTTAAATTTAGGCGATGCGGCAACTGCCCGTAATGATGAGTTCAAAGGTAGCGGCGTATTGGAATCTGCTTATGCGCGAGGTATCTATACCTACAACGGCAAATACAGTATCACGGCCACCATCCGTGCCGACAAGTCTTCCAACTTTTCATCATCACGCAACACTGGCTACTTCCCATCATTCGCCTTATCATGGCGCTTGTCTGATGAGCCATTCATGGCTAAGATCAAGTCGTTCGCTAACAATATCAAGCTAAGAGCAGGTTATGGCCAGGTGGGTAACCAGGATATTGGTGGTTACCTCTTCGGCTCATCGCTTACGCCATCGTCTACCGGCTTGGGTACCGGTTTTTTGTTCAATCAGATACCTAATCCCAACCTTACCTGGCAAACTTCTATACAAACAGATATCGGTATCGACGCAAGCCTGTTCGGTAACCGGGTGGATCTTATTTTCGACTGGTACAACAAGACCTCCAAAAATTTCCTCTTCCAGCAGCCACTACCATCTTACCTGATCGGTGATGCCAACTACCTGGGTGGGATCAATCCACCGACGATTAATGGCGGCAACTTGAAGAACAATGGCTTTGAATTTTCCATACGTTCCCAGAACCTTAAAGATGGTAAGTTGAAATGGAATTCTAATCTGGTGTTCTCTCACTATCAAAATAAGGTAGTATCGTTGGCCAATAACAGCGGGCCACTCATTGGCGAAGTGATCAACGGCTTCCTGCACCTACCTGTCACTCGTACCACAGTGGGCAGTTCAGTAGGCGAGTTCTATGGCTACAAGGTGGCAGGTATTTTCCGTACCGACGCACAACTGCGCAATGCACCAAATCAATTCGGACGCCCGTTGGCTCCAACGCAAGCAGGCACATGGCTTGGGGATATCCAATATCAAGACCTGAATGGTGACGGAAAGATAGATCAGAACGATCAGACCTCGTTAGGAAACCCTAACCCTAAGTTCACCTACGGTCTAACCAATACGTTCAATTATGGGGCGTTCGATCTTTCCTTGTTCCTGAATGGTTCATATGGTGCAAAGATCCTGAACGTGCTTAACCGTACTATTGCCGGCGCGTCAAGTCTCTACCAAAATCAGTTAGCATCTGTGGCTGGTTTCTGGACCCCTACTAACGCTGACTCTAATATCCCTGCCCCAAAAGGTGGTACGGACAATCCCAACCTGGTCATTTCAGATCGATATATCTCAAGCGGGTCGTACTTGAGGATACAGAACGTGACCTTGGGATACAATTTGCCGACCATGTTGATCAAACGCATCAAGTTGAGCCGCTTAAGGTTTTATGGCAGCGTGCAGAACCTGTACACGTTCACTCCCTACAAGGGCTATGATCCAGAGATCGGTGCCAATAACCAGAACGTATTCCTGACCAATATTGACCTGGGCCGCTATCCTATACCACGTACTATCACTTTAGGGATAAACGCTGAATTTTAAATTTTGAAGCACGTCAAATGAAAAAAAACATCAACTATATACCGTTCTTTTTCATCCCGGTGATACTGATATTGACCGGATGCAAAAAGGAATTCTTTAACCGGCCGCCAGAGAGCGCACTTACGCTGGATAACTTTTACCAGAATACCGATCAGGTACGGTCGAGTACCAATGCCTTGTACAATTCACCTTGGTTTCATTGGAATAACCAAGCCAGCTGGGCCATTACCGAACTCTATGGTGGGAACGCCAGGACCTACTCAAGTGATGTGGTCAATTTCGGCAAATTCGCAGTAACAGGCGATAACATCGTCTTGGCCGACGGATGGCGCTCGTTATTCACGGTAGTTGCTCAATCAAATGCCCTGATCAACAACCTTAAAAATAAAGTGCCGGCATCGGTACCTGCCAATGTGGTGAACAATGCCCTTGGCGAAGCGCACCTCATGCGCGCCCTGGCCTACTTTTATTTGGTTCGGGTTTGGGGAAATGTACCCATCATTGAAAATAGCCTGGATTATGTTGACAATTTCCAGGTCAATACCAACCCGGTAAGTGACGTGTACAAGTTCATTGTTAACGACCTCAAATTTGCCGAAGCTAATTGCACGGCAATGGTTCGCAGTGGTTCTTCGCAGGCGCAGGGGCATGTATCCAGCGGGTCGGCAACGGCGCTGCTTGCTAAGGTGTACCTTTACATGGGGGATCATGCTAACGCAAAAATTTGTGCCGAAAAAGTGATCAACAGCGGCGAATTCAAACTCTATGGAAGCGACGTACAAGGCAAATCATACAATGATCTGTTCAAAACGGCCAATAACAACAACGAGGAGTCGGTGATCGCTATACAGTGGTTAGGTGGCGGTAGCTACGGACACGGTAATTCACTACAGTCATCTTTTGCATACAATTCATCGATCACCGGTACGGGCGATGGCTACGCGGTGATCGGCCCATCGATCGACCTTCAGCAGGCCTATGAGCCCGGCGATCAGCGGGTGGCTGCGACCATTATGCTGGCTGGTGCCAAATATCCTGAATTGGATCAGGCTAATGGCGGTTACACCGTGCCAAGCGATGTTAATGCGCAGGACACCCGTGCGGCGATCAAAAAATATGTAGTAGGTACACCCGCCGATAATGGCGGCTTAGGTGCTCAGTTCTCAGCAGGTAACAACACCTACCTGATGCGTTACTCTGATGTGCTACTTATCGAGGCAGAAGCAGTTTTGGCCGGTAGAACGACCACATCAGACCCTGCCGCGCTTACACCATTCAATAAAGTAAGATTACGCGCCGGTTTGAACGCCTTGCCTGCGATCACCCAAGCCGACATCCTGCATGAACGCCGGGTAGAATTTGCGATAGAGGGCGATTACTGGTTCGACCTTTACCGCATGGACGGCTGGAATGGTATATTGAACAACCAACACCCTAAAGCCATTGCCGTGATCAGTGGTCAAGAGCGCGGTATATATAGTGCCGATAAACCGCCGGTCACTTATTCACAAAAGTATACGCCCACCAACGCCAACTTTGTATTCCCGTATCCGGCCACCGAAGTGGCTCAGAACAGTAAACTTACGCAGGCCCCAATACCCTATGTTTTTAATTAAATATTGAAGAGCAATGAAAAAGCATTCCCTCATTCAGACAATAAAAATACTCATTTTGGTGTTCCTGGTAACATCATTGATCACGTCATGCAAGAAAGATAATGACAACGGCAGTTCAGGTGCGCCAGTGATCACACGGGTGAGAACCGTTAGTAAAGATTCTACTTTTAAGAACATCACCACCCGTATCACGCTTGACTCCAGTACTATCGCCGACAAAGTAAAACAAGTGGCATTCGACTCTACTGTGACCAGCGGCCGTTTGAATGGCTTATACGCTATCATGGGAGAGAATCTGGGTTCTACTACCCAAGTGTTATTTAATGGCGTTTCTGCATACTTCAACCCTGCACTGGTGACCGAGAACAGTATTATCATCACCATACCCACTAATGCACCTTGGGGAAGCGGTCAGCCTAATAAATTGACGGTAGTTACACGAAATGGCCAGTTCAATTTTGACTTTGTTATACAGCAACCTGCAGCGTCGATCACCAGTTTCACACCAGTAGCTGGTGGTGCGGGAGAAACAGTGACCATCACCGGTACGAATTTCAATGGCGTGACCGCAGTGACGTTCGATAACACACCTGCGACCATCATTGGTACACCTAGCGCCACACAGATACAGGTGCGCGTGCCCAATGGTATCGTTCAGGCATTTATTTACGTGACCACGCCTGGTGGCACTACCAGGTCTGTTGGCTCTTTCGGGTTCCGATATTTAGTGTACGACGACGCACTGGCCAAAGGCTGGTGGGTAGGTGGATGGAACGGCGGTGATAAACCCAACTTCAGTAATACGTCGCCAGTAAAAAGAGGTACCAATTCCATAGCTGTTACCTATCTGGGTGGATACGCAGGGTTCCAGATCGGTAATGGCGGCGGCACCATTAGCCTGAGCGATAAATCGGCTGTTAAATTATCTATATATGGCGGTCCGGGTACTGATGGCAGGCTGGTCAGGGTCATGGTAATGGGACCTGATAAAGATGGCAAACAGGCCATTACTGATAATGAAGGAGTGGTAGTGACCCTCAAAGCCGGTCAATGGACGGATCTCACTATTCCATTATCAAGTTTTGGAACACGGCCGGTGATCTTGGAGCAGTTGCGTATACAAGAGCTTAGCGGTATCTCATCGCCCGAAACTATTTACATCGATGATATCGGCTTTATATAGACCGTAGCTTTTAAGGAGCCGCAGATGATCCCAATTTGCGGCTCCTTTTTAAATGTTTTCATCGAATGCCGCTCATAATCTGTCAAGGAACACTACTTTGAAAATTGACGGTAAAAGCCTCATTTTTTACATCTAACCTATTTCAACTATGTCTGATCCATCAAAAAAAATATCAAATTTTAACCGTCGTAAATTCATTCAAGCGGGCATATCTGTTGCCGGCCTATCGGCACTATCCGCTTTGCCTTCACAAGCCGAACCGTTACACGACGAGCCTTTGAAGGTCCAGGAGCCAGATAACAGCAGAATGTTTCCCAAGGGCTTCCTTTGGGGAACAGCCACGGCGTCTTACCAAGTAGAAGGAGCCGTTAACGAAGATGGACGTGGGAAAACCATTTGGGACACATTCTCACATCAACCTGGAAAGGTAAAAAATAACGAGACAGGCGACGTAGCTTGCGATATGTACCATCGCTACAAAGACGATGTTAAACTCATGAAAGAGATGAATGCCCAAACATTTCGTTTCTCTATAGCTTGGTCTCGTATTTTTCCAGATGGTGTAGGTAAACCCAATCCAAAGGGGCTTGACTATTATGACCGGCTAACGGATGAGTTACTGGCCAATGGCATCACTCCGTTTGCAACGCTTTATCATTGGGATCTGCCTCAGCATTTGCAAGACAAATATAAAGGATGGCTATCCCGTGAAACAGCATATGCCTTCGGTGAATATGCAGGTTATATAGCCCGCAAGCTTGGCGATCGCGTCAAGCATTTTTTCACCATGAACGAGATCCGAACATTTGTAGAGTTAGGATATGGTAACGGGCAATTTGCACCAGGACTTAAGTTAGAAGCCAAAGGCTTGCATAATGTACGCCACCATGCTGCGCTTGCCCACGGCTTGGGCGTACAGGCCATCAGATCGCATGGAAAATTCCAGGTAGGCCTTGCTGAGAACCTGGATATACCTGTACCCATTATAGATACGCGCGAGCACATCCTTGCATCACAGATAGCAATGCGAGAAGAAAATGCAGGCTACCTGAGCGTGATCATGGACGGTAAATACACTGATCACTATCTTCAAAAAGCCGGCGCAAATGCTCCTGACATCGTTGCTGGTGATCTAAACATCATAAGCAGCCCGCTTGATCTGCTGGGACTAAACATTTACATGCCGTCCAGCTATGTAGAGGCTGCTAGTAACACCTTGGGGTATCAATTGATACCGTTTGCCAGTTCACACCCCCGCAGTACATCTGAATGGCACCGAATGGGGCCTGAATCTCTTTATTGGGGACCTAAGAATGTGTACGAGATATGGAAGACCAAAAGTATTTACATTACAGAGAATGGCTATAGCAGCGCAGATGAGATCACAGCAAATGGAAAGATCTATGATACCGACCGGATCTCATTTATGCGTAGTTACTTAACGCAGCTTCAAAGAGCTACCGCAGAACAAGTGCCTGTCAAAGGCTATTTCTACTGGAGCATGATGGATAATTTTGAATGGGCCAGCGGTTATGGCACCCGTTTTGGGCTTTATTATATAGATTATAAGACCTTGAAACGCCATCCCAAGGAAAGCGTCGAGTATTTTAAAACTTTAGCAGTGAAAAACCAAGTGGTGTAGCTCCAATCGGAGCTCATACTATTCGTTTTGATCGTAAGGTTTTTTAAATGGGATAGGGCTTTGTAAAAAGAGCAACTTGTCAATATGTAAGACGAACAGTAAATTTTAGTTCCTCAAAAACAAATAGGGGAAAACAAAACGGTTACTGTTTGGCTAGGTATTGTCTCAGTATGAAATATGGCAGGATTGTAAATCATTCTGGTAGTTGGGCTGCATATATTACTTGCTTTAAAAGGCATCCAGAAAACCACAAAAACAACAACTCTGTAACAAACTTCAATACCTTCTGACTAGAATAACGGCCTTGTTGAAGTAAGATGTATATTTTATCATCGAAACCTGACAGTAAACAAAATGACTATTCTTAATCTTTCAGAATTGGGCAAAATTGTAAGTGTTCATTAAGGCGCCAACTATTTTAATAAAATAATGGTATTAAAAAAAAAACGCCTGGCTGAAAATTATGCAGGTTCAACTATTCGCGTTTCCATAGACGCTTAGCCAGGCCAAGCTGGTATTTAGGCGGATTATATTCTGTTTGAGTAATTTGCATAAGCATCAATGTGAAGCAAGACCAGTGCGGATTTTCAAGTACTATTATACATAACAGTCTCTATGAATCATTAAACTATAGCTAGGACCATAGGCTAAGATTAAAATTATCAGAACTGGAGATTTTGCAATAAGCGACTCCACCTGCAGAAAATTGCAAAGATATTTACATCAACCGCACATGATTCACAATTTGTTCACGAAACTGTAGCTACGGCAAAGGCTTTATTTACTACAATAAGCCTTAATGCTATTGGAATCGTACATTTGAAACAGGATCTTTCCAAAGTCTTTATCTGAACACCGCGTCTCGGTTCTTTTTCCGTCGTGCCAGTTGATGTTCTCACCATATTTTGACAGAACTATCTCTTTTGAAAGTTTGTCGAATCTAAATGTGATATATTTTTCCGAGACATACTGGTAGGGGATTTCATTTGAAAGTTCGATCGTGAAGTAGTTATCTTTAACCACTAGCCTTTTGAAAGCGTCCCCAAAGTCGTTTGGGTAGATCTTCTCATTTATTAAAACGGTGTATCTCTGGTCATGGTCATTCATCAAAATAGTGACGGGAGCTATTTTAGTTGCTGGGTCTTGCGTGTCTGCATCGCTGTTATTGCCTAATACAACGATCTTATCTATAAACGTATCCGAGTTGAGATCACAATCTTTTTCTTCCACTACAAAATATCTCTTTCCTGCAACAGAATCAATGACATGCTTAGCGTCGAGAACGGTCCGGACCATATTACTTTTGTTGGTGAAAAATGTTGAATATCGTTCCTTAAGATCTATCAGATCAAGTGTTTGATACTTCCCGTTCTTATAGAATATGGCGTACCAAGGGCTGGTGTGTGGAAGAATTTTGACGACTTTTTTATTATCCTTATAAACGGTCGTCTTGCTGTCATCATAGCTATTATAAGGGACTTTCAAAGAATCCAGATAACTTGAAGCTTCAGCAAAATAGTTATTCGCGTCATCTGCGATCGTGTAAAAGTCCTCTCCGTATTTCTTTTTTAGTTCTTTGACGCTTTTTTCGCTTGGAGATATAAAAACGATATTATCACCTTTCAGGATGATGGTATCAGCATTTGGAGAAGCAGAGGTCTTTGAGTTTTGAGAACTATTGCAAGCAATAGAAACGGTTAGTATTAAAATAGCTAAGACTATAATTTTCATCGTTCAAAGGTTTTTTGTCAAGGTAATGATCATTTTAGCACGATTGATACAACATAGAAATTTACAAGTAGTTGTGAATATCTTGCACCAAATGTCACAGGGACCTTATCAAGGTCGGTGACCAAAGGATCTTCGGCAAGTTCGTGAGATAACACACTTATTGATAAACGTAATTGCTAAGCGACCGAACCATGAAAACCCGTAGGATCTGTAAATATTCTCCAAAAGGTGTCATTCCCTGATCTATCAGGACAAAATCATGATCAAGTTCAACGTAAAGAGTCTTATCGCTATGTTGTGACTATGGTCTTTTTATTTTAAACCGATCGGTTTAAAATATATCTTTGCATTACCATGGGAAGAAATAAAGAGTTCGACTATGAACAAAAGTTGGATGTTGCTATGAACCTGTTTTGGTCGCAGGGATATCACACAACATCGTTAAGTGATCTGGAAGATCATATGGGCATCAATCGAAGCAGCATTTATCCTACTTATGGTGATAAAAGAGACCTCCTTATCAAATGCTTGGATAAATATTTAAAGATCAAGGTATCAGAGTATACTAATATACTCAACGGCGGTACATCTAACAGTATCGAAGACCTTAAAAAACTGTTACGACTGTCGATCGATCAAAGCATGAACGAAGGAAGGACATGCTTAGCGGTCAAGATTGCATTTGAGATAGCTCCCAGTGATGAAGAGGTCATTGGTCTGTTATCTAGAAATGAGAAAATGATCGAAGGAATCTATCACCAGATCTTGAAGTCCGGACAGGAGGCAGGGGATATTAAAGCTTTGTTAGATACAAAACTAACAGCTGCGTTCTTTGCCAGTTCGTCCAGTGCTTTATTGAAACGATTCGCATTGACTAAGAACCGGAAAGAGGTTTATGACATGGTTGAAACGCTGATACAAATGGTCAAAGCCTAACGGTAAGTTTCTAATAAGTACTTTAACAAACCTATTTATTGATTCTCAAGCATTTTTGAAAGACAATGAGTAGCGAGATGGTATACAAAAAATTTTTTTGTCCTTTTTTTAAACCGTTCAGTTTATTATTATGAGTTTGAATAGGAGAATAGCGTACATAGGTTGCGTGGGCGTTATTGGAATAATTGGCACGGAGTTCGGCGTTATTGGCATCTTGCCTCAGATCGCTCATCATTACCATATAGACATTGGAACAGCTGGTTATTTGTTAAGTGCATTTGCGCTAACCATTGCCGTAACGGGACCTTTCATGGTTCTGTTCGCATCGAAATTCGATAAAAAGAAGATCATGCTGTGGGCCTTAGGCTTATTTTTGATCTCTAATGTATTATCAAGTCTTAGTCCGCCGTTTTGGTTGTTGATGATACTTAGAATACTGCCAACGATCTTGCATCCTGCATTTTTCTCTATGGTCATTGCGGCTGCTACAAAAGATGCTTCACAAGAAGATCAGATGCGGTTGACCAGTATCATTATCGGCGGCATAGCGCTCGCACAGGTAACGCTTATACCATTCACCACGTTCATTGCGAGCATCTACGCATGGCAATTAAGCTATGCGATCCAAGGAGGCGTGATCTTGATCACCTTGGTGGTCACATACAGATACTTGCCATCTATGCCGAACACAGAGGTCAAGTCGTTCAAAGATCAATTAAGTATATTATTCAGACCAACTTTTATTGCCGGCACCGCGTTGAATCTTTTCTTAATAAGTGCATGGTTCTGTTCTTACAGCTACTTTGCCGACTACCTTTTGAAAGTGAAAGGTTTAAGCACCAAGGAGATCAGCTATATGCTGTTACTATTCGGGGTAATGGGTGTGATCTCGAACTTTGTGGCAGGACGCGTTTTAGGCAAAAGCATGATGTGGACTGCCGCATTTTTTGTTGTAGGGACATTGCTGTTACCTTTTGCATTTGAGTTTATTGATAATTCGATAAGCAGTGTGGCATTAGTGGTGAGCTTTTGGGGTGTCATGTATGGCCCCTGTTTCCTGATAGGCGTTGGTTACATGGTATCTGCAGCTCCTGATGCCAAAGAATTTGCTAACAGCCTTCAAACGTCTTTCGGAAATCTTGGTGTTTCGTTAGGTACAGCTACCGGAGGATGGTTCATTGATCATCACGGTATACATATTGCTCCGTGGGTAGGGGGCAGCTTTGGGACGATCGCAATGATCCTGGTTTTCTGGAGAGCATACTTGGATAGAGTGAAGTTTTAAGCTCATCCGAAGCGACCGATCGACCTTGATCAGATCACTTATCATTAAGCAACAAGCTACCTAAGCATGGATTTAAAGTGCCCCCTTAAGTGAAGATGGTACGTTTGTGACACATGCAGTAGCACCTGATGCAGGGATAAAAAGGACCTGACAATATCATCCGGCCTGCCAAATGATCACTTGTAATTCCGTATTTAATTGAACGCTTGCCTGAATTCCATCGGGGTAAGATCTGTTTTTGCCTTAAATAGCTTACTGAACGATTGCGAATGCTCGAACCCCAAACGGTAAGCTATCTCAGATACGGACAGCTCTGTCGCCGAAAGCATTTCTTTTGCTCTCTCGATCAATTTATCATGGATGAACTGCTGGGTGCTTTGCCCGGTCAGTACCTTGAGCAGTGTGCTTAGGTAATTAGCCGAGATGTTCAATTCGTCAGCGACCTGTTGCACCGTCGGGATACCATTATCGATCAGCTTATCGTCTGCAAAACGCTCCTGCAGTGATATCTCTAATTTATTCAGTATCTGATGATTGGTGATCTTGCGGGTGAGGAATTGCCGGTTATAGAAGCGGTCAGCATAAATGAGCAGGTATTCCAGTTGATTGATGATCAGCGACTGGCTGAAACGGTCCATATTCGACTGGTATTCCCTCTCTATCTTTTGAAATATCTCGGCGATAACAGCCTCCTCTTTCTCTGAAAGAAATAAGGCTTCGTTCACCTTATATTGAAAGAACTCGTAATTTTTGATCTGTGCCGCCAGTGGCGTATTCCAAAGCAGGTCGGGGTGGACGAGTAAAAGCCATCCCGTCTGATTGACTTCTACATCGGGTTTGATCTGTACTTGCAGTAATTGTTGCGGTGCAAAAAAGGACAGCACACCTGAGTTAAAATCGTAAGGTTGCTGGCCATAATTAAACTTAGCCTGCACATTCCGCTTTAAAGCGAACATATAAAAGTCCTGTAACCATTTCAGGCTTGCGGTATCATCCGGATATTTTACCTTACTGTAATCGATCAGGCTGATCATTGGATGTTCCGGTCCTGGCAAGCCATAATAGGCATGCAGGTCTGATAGGGTATGAAAACGGAATGTGCCAGGCATAACTTAAAATTATTTGTTTTCCTTATAAAAAATCATACCGCCGTGGTAAAGAACACCATCGCGAAATTCGCCATCGGCGGTAAAACCTGTGTCGTCCTTATAATCGATGTGGTCGCCTTTGATCCAATAATTGCCCTGGTATGCGCTTTTGCGCTCGCCGCGGGCTTCATCGTAACGGCCATTCGGCAGTAACTCCTGGCGCACATGGCCGTCAGCGGTTACCCACATGCCCAGGTGATCTTGAGTATCTTCCATCGTCTTTGTCATTATTCAGTGATCGCGGTCGATTCAGTTAGTTCCAGATTGGCATTTAATGCCTTTTCGATGATCTCTATCTTGCCTTTGACAAGTTCAGCCGTATCCACGCCGATAAAGAAATGCACAGGTGGCTGTTCTTGTTTGCTTATTTCTATGAAAGCGCTTGCGGCCTTTTTAGGGTCATTAGGTTGGTTGCCACTGATCTCGTTCAGATGCTGTGCTTCCACCTCACGGGCATTTGCATAAGCATCTATGGCATTAGCAGGCAGCATGGCAGAGTCTTTTTCCAAAAAGCTGGTACGGAAATAGCCCGGGTAAACCAGAGTAGTATGTACGCCGAATGGCGCCATCTCGACAGCCAATGCCTCGGTATAACCAGCCATGGCGAACTTGGTAGAGCAATATATACCAAATGCTGCATAGTTACCCACGAAGCCCCCGATCGAAGCGATATTGAAGATGTGACCTGATCCCTGCGCTCTTAAAAAGGGTGCTGCGTGGCGGATCACATGCAATGGGCCGAACACATTCACGTCGAAGTTCCTTTGTACTTCAGCGGCCGATAGTTCTTCTACTGCACCTATTTGGCTGAACCCGGCATTATTTACGATCACGTCGATACGGCCGAATCTGTTCACTACCTGACCGATCACCATTTTTACGTCATTGTCATTGGTCACGTCCATATTCAAGGGCAGGAAGTTTTCATGCTCACCGATCGCCTCGATCAATGCCTCCTTTTTTCTTGAGGTGGCGGCCACCTGATAACCGTCGGCCAGTAATTGTTTGACGAGGTCAGCACCCAGGCCCTTTGAAGCACCGGTCACGAACCATACTCTTTCAGTTTGCTTTATTTCTTTTGTCATTGTCTGATGATTTGATAAAACAAAGGTCAGTAAAGGGGTGATCTGGAATGTGACCGATCCTTGGATAGTTGTAGCCATTTCTCAGGCAGCAAGGAAAAAGCCCATAGTACGGCGACTTTTTGATCATCCCCGAGTCAGTTAGCTCTAAGTATCTTGAAATGTCGACTCCGGGTAAACGTTTAGATAGGTGCCTAATACTTTTGTATCTCGTCATATCGATCCAATAATGAGCTGTATATTTTCTGGTCCGATAAAGACAATTGCGACCATTTGGTCACTCCGTATGATCGGCCAAAGCTTTACGCTGCAAGATGTGGCCAGGATCACATCAAGTAGTAGGTGGCCAGGTCAGTTGACGTGAAGTCGGAGTACCCAGCCTGACGCAGCAAGGTAACAAGCTGCCCACGATGGTAAGTAGAATGATTTGCGATATGCGCGAAACTCTGATAAATAGGCATCTTACCGACCGTGCCATTCGGGTAAATAAAAGTAACTGGTAGGTCAAGCTTATGTTCAGGATAATCGCTAATGTAATGGACCAGATCGTCGCTGGCTTTTTGCCATATTGCGATCAAATCATCTTTACTGCCTGAAAATACGGCGGACAGAAAAACAGGTGTAGTCGCACCCTTCCAAAAGTCTACTCAGATCTTTTCGGCACTGGCGATGTGAATAGCTGTCCGCCTCACACAACCAAAGCTGCTCGGATTCGATAGCTCCCACTGCTCGTCATCAATAGCAGCCAGCCAACTCATCGCTTTATTGTCTGCCCAGCGGGTGTAAGCCGCCAGGTCAGCAAAATATCTATTGGTCATGTTGAACCTATTTAGAAAGATTAGCCAATAGGTCGGGTAAAGTGGTGATGCCCCAATGTTCGATGTATTTACCGTTTTCAAGCCTCACTATATCTATCACCTCTATCTGTATATCATTCCCTGTTGCCGTGATACCTAACAGCGTGCCGGTATGCCGCCCGCTGATCGTTTTGCGCGTGGTCACTAGATCGGCTTCAGCAACTTGCTGGTGAATGGTCACCTTGATATCCGTGAGAGCAGGCCTTAAGATCTCGTTAAAGAAATACCGCATACCTTGCGGACCATTGTCCATCCCTTTGGGTGCTGATCGGTTAACAAAATCTGCGTGCATGAGCGCTTGAAAACTCTCCTCATTCCATGACGCGATCACTTCCTGGTTAAAGCGGCGTACCGCTTCTTTGTTACTTTCTACCGTTTCCATCTGATGTGTTTTGATGGAACAAAGGTAGTCTGGCGTCGTCGCGCAACGTTATGGGTAGGCGTTCAAATGACGCGATCACTTCCTGGTTAAAGCGGCGTACCGCTTCTTTGTTACTTTCTACCGTTTCCATCTGATGTGTTTTGATGGAACAAAGGTAGTCTGGCGTCGTCGCGCAACGTTATGGGTAGGCGTTCAAATGCTACGGAGTAACGTTCGATCGCTGGTATTCACTTGGTGTGCATCCGAACAGGTTCCTGAAAGCATCGGTAAAGCTTGAGTGGTTTTGATAGCCGACCTGTAGGTACACGGTCGCAGGGCTTTCGTTGGATGATCGCAGCAGGTCCGCAGCCATTTTTAATTTCTGGTCGAGAAGCCATTGCTGGGGAGTGGTATGGTATAACTCGCCGAATCGCCTTTTGAAGGTTGAAGTGCTCATATTGCACAAAAAAGCCAATTCGCTTACTGTAATGGGCTGACCTACGTGACTGTCTACTACTTTTTTCAGTTGTAGTTCATCCTTGTCATGCGTGATATAATGTATGGCTTTAAAACGTTCAGGATCGGCATGTAATAGGTACAAAAGCAACTCTTCTATTTTAAGCAGCCGTATCTCCGGGCTCAACTTAGCATCGGTATTGACCAATGCCTGTACTGAGGCAATAAATTGCTTGATGAACAAGTCTTGCTTGAAGATAAGGAAGGCTTTTCCACTGTCTTTGCGGTTAGAACTCGATGGAAGTAAATTATGGTACTTGATCAGGAAGCGATCTAATACTTCATTACTAAAATAGAATAGAAGGCTGCTGAAGCTATCTTCTCCGGTCAGTAATTCAGAGGTCAGTACATTACCGGCAGACAATACGACCAGCTCACCGCCATTGACAACCGCGGTAGATCCCGGATATACGATCGTTTTTTTGCCACTGATCAATAAGTTGATCATGTTCTGATTAAGTATGATTCTGTTCTTGACCGAATCCTTGGTGGATGTATAACACCGAATCAATACCTCATTAGGGTCGATCGCTGAACCATCTAAAAGGTCGTCCGGTAAATTGTAAGTGTTCATTAGAGCTAAGTATCCAATTGCAAGATAATGTAAAGTATCTGAGTTCAGCTGTTTCTATTTCCATCTTGTTGAATTCATTTGATAGTAGCCGACGCTCCTTCGTGTCCCATAATAAACACTAACTTTGTCGATTTTCAGGTATTTGGCAGATCTTTAAGCGGTTAACATCAACCCGCAGCAACTATTGTTCTTTTACAACGGCTTGTTCAGGAATACTTTATTTGTTTCCTATTTTTCCATAGCTTCGTTGCCTTTTTTATTAGCACGTGCCATGAGTAATTATTTATATGGAATTGATTTCGGGACCACCAATTCTGCCTTAGCCATTTATGACGAAGAAGCTCGAGCGATCAGCCATACACTGATCATTCCGTCCCTTATATACTTTTATGCCGATCGTAATGCCGGGTATGTGGTCGGTGAAGAAGCGATCACTGCGTATCTCGCCGATGGCATGAAAGGCCGCTTTATCAAATCGGTGAAGCAGATACTTTCTAAGAGCAGTTTTACTGAAACCCGTATACAGGGCAAGCGTTACAATGCATCCGACCTGGTGGCGATCATCTTGAAAGAGCTTAAGCAAAAGGCGGATGAACTTATACAGCAAGACTGCCAAAAAGCAGTGATAGGCAGGCCGGTCTTCTTTGATGACGACGATACGCAGAAAGATACCCTGGCACAAAACCGGCTTCAAAGGGCAGTTGAATTGGCTGGCTTTACGAACGTGCGCTACCAGTTCGAACCCATAGGCGCTGCCTTTGCTTATGAGCGAACGCTAACCCAACGGGAAAACGTATTAGTGGCCGATCTGGGTGGGGGTACTACCGATTTTACCTACCTGATACTTGATCCGGCAATGGCGGGCCGTAAAGACCGTAAAAAGGATATGATAGCTACCGGAGGGGTCTATGTTGGAGGTGACAGCCTGGATGCTGCCTTTATGTGGGAGAAGGGAACACCCTACTTTGGGAAGCACACACAATACCAAGCGGCGCCAGGTAAATATTTGACCGTTCCAAAGGCCTTGTTCGCCAATATTTGCTCGTGGGAGCAAATGAACTTTTTTAACAGCCTGCGCATCCAAAAAGATATTGAAAATTACTACCATTACTCGGGTAAAGATCAAAAATTCAAGAACCTGATCACGCTGCTGGAGAACAATCTGGGCTACTCGGTATTCCGCGCTATTGAACGAACCAAGATCACTTTATCCGGTACCGTTTCCGCACCGTTCAGTTATCACCAAATGGGCATCGATATGGAGGAAGTGGTGACCTTAACTGAGTATGAGCAGGTGATCGCCAAAGAAGTTGACCGGATCATTACTGCACTGGAGGCTTTTATGACCCAGCATAATATAGCCGCCGGCGATGTGCAAACCCTTTTCCTTACAGGCGGCACCTCTCAGGTGGGCAGCATACAAAAGCTGTTCAGGGAAAGACTACCACATGTGGAACTCAGGTCGGGCGATAACTTCCAAAGCGTAGCAAAAGGCTTAGCTTATAGCGGTTACCTTTTCGAGTGACCTGTTGATCTATGCGTCTTCATTTTACTTCAACTTTTTAGTGCTTCTATAGTCTTTGTTTAGTGATCAGATCGGCGATCGTTATTGGCCCTGTAAAGCATCAAATAGACTTGTATCGATACCTGATCAGCGAATCACTTATTATCCCTTATATCTTTACGCTGACGCGTCAAAGGCATAGCTGGCATCTTTGTTTCATAGTAGGGAAGGGGTGCGGAAGCTCAAGTCACAACTACTTAGTGCTGTATTAGGGTGTGCCATGCTGACCAAACGCGGCCCATTGATGCTAGCCAAATTATTCTGCTCAACAGCATCCTGATCACGCCGGGTAGAACTTGATTCGTGCGGCTTTCGATAATAGGTCTGTCGATCGCCTCTTATCCTATGTTGAGAGCTAATCGTGTTTCTTGAATAGGTCGCCGATCGCTCTGAATATCTTTTTAGGGAGCGATACTTTTTCTTTGGTCTGGGGGGCGGGCGGGGTAATACCTATGCAAGACTTAAAACCCGTCAACAGCGTATTCCATATGGTCTTAAAGAAGGGGTCGCTCAGCGGTCGTTCAAGCGAAACCTGGCCATACCGTGGTTCCTTCCCAGGGGTTGCAGGGTTGTTGTGCTCAAGGACAAAAGTGTTGACCAAAAGTGTCTTCAAAAATTTACGGTCATTGTTTTCGCGGACCATTTCAACATATATGTCCTTATAACGCGTATAGACGGTACCGGTACTTTTATGGCGGTCTCCATGGATCACAAAGTCTAATGAGTTGATAACGCCTTTCGTAACGCGGACGCCAGCTAAGGGCACCGATACCGGGTTGAGGTCGAGTGCGGACATTGATCCCATGTGCCCTTCCATATCGTATCGGTACAATGGGGTGTTCATATGGAAATTTACATTCATAGAAAGTTTTGCCTTGCCCATGACCATCGTTCTCAGCTGGATCTTACACCATGGATCGGTAAGCAGTCTTTGGTGGTCGTTCGTGATATGCGTAAAAAGCCCTTCAGTATTTAAGAAGTCTACGGTACCGACCTTCCCGGTAGACCGTTTCATCTCCTGATACCGGACGTTGATATGAGAAAGATCCACCGTATCGATATTGATCCTTTTTCGCATATTTTGCAACACGGCGTTGGGAAAGCTGAGTGCACGATCGCCCGGGCTGCGTTTGCCCATTGGGTTGCCAAAGACCGCAAAACTGCCGTGAGATCCGGCGATATTACGCGCCTGCAATGTGCCTCGCTGAAACAGACTCCAGAGGTCAAGTTCTTGAAGTTCCAGGGAATCGAGCGCCATCTGAAATCGGTCCGTTCGCATTTTTTTAAAGAACGGCATTACTTCCAGTGGCTCAAGCTTGATGCCGTTTAGCTGTATATTCCTTGCCTTGGTCGCCATCATGCCATGCTTAAGGCTAAAACGATAGGCATTCTCACGGGTACTGCCACTAATATCCGCGATCCTCGCACGGATACTCTTGCTGAATAAAGTTCGGGTGGTGTCGTTCTCTACGCCTTCTTTGATCAAAAGATCGTCGGCCTCAAGATCTGATCGCTTTAGGTCTGCACGTTGAATTTGTCCGGTACGATCCCTATAGTGAACACCTATATTAGTTAATGATAGGTGGCCCAAAGTGATGATTTTTGCAAATGGAGATAGCTTTTGAGATAATGTAGTTTTCTTATTTCTACTTGCAGGCCTATGTCGGAGCGTTAGCGAAAGGTCGGCCTGATCTACATGAAGACTATCGACGACCAGTTGTTTATGAAGCAAGAACCGAAGCAAGCCAACACCTGTCACTTTGATCTCGCCGACGGTGCCGTTGATCACCAAGGCAGCGGTATCTGCTTGAACTTTCCGATGGAGCAGTTGAATACCTTTTAGCGAAGCATAACCCGAAAAAACGTCAAGTTCAAGCTTTTTAAATTTTAGGAAATATCTACCATCACTCTTTTCCTCCACCAATTTTGTTAGTTTCTTGGCTGCGATAGGGGCAAGGATGATGTTCAATAAAGATATCGCCAGCAACAGCAAGCTTAAGCCTATTATGATCCATCTCTTCTTTTTCACCACGTTAGTTATCAAGATATGTTGAAAGGCCGAGATGTTATCTTGCTATTCATGATAGCTGTTTCTCTTTACTGGTTAAGCGGCCGCTTTTACAACTCAATGAGAAATAAATATGTTTCAACTATCTGATTATTCCTTGCACGGAGAACGACTCCTCATTCTAGTTGCACGCCATTAAAGCTCTCCTTTGCTGTTTCCACATTGACAGCTACTTGTCATTTCATTGGGGTCGTCTTTTTTCGTTTAAAAGTGACCATTACATACAGCTTGCTCAGCCTACTTCCTGGCGCTCAGGTTCCTTTGGTTATTTTTTATTCATCCTAAATTTGCTATTCTAGTTTAACTTATTTTCTTTTGAAGAAAATAAGTTAAACAATATCGAAAAGGCTCTGTTGGTAAACATATAGGTTGTAAGTTACCTCGTTATCCGCTACTCATCGACCGTGCTTTTCAAGCGATCATTCCTTCCGTTGTTAGGTCGACAATTTTAGTTTTTGTGTTATCTGACTCTCGCTATTCGGGAGATCAGACCGGCTATTAATAAAGATCAATAACCTCATTTTTTCATTATGGCAAATACAACGAAAACATTTGCACCTCCAGACTCAAAGGGCGAAGAGAAAAACGAGTCAACGAAACATTTCACTAATGTAGGAACGACAGGCAGATTATTATCGCTCTTAGGAGGTGCTGCACTAGTATACAATGGCTGGAACAAGAAAGCATCCGTTCTTGGAAAAAGCTTAACTACTGTAGGCACTTACCTGATGTTACGGGGAATCTCCGGTTTCTGCCCCGTCAACAAAGTACTACAAATAGATACCGCACACGCGGATACGGAGGGCTTTGAAGTTACAACAAGTGTGACCATATCAAAACCACGTGACGAGGTGTACCAATTTTGGCGTAAGCTCGAAAACCTGCCTAAGTTCATGACGTACCTAGAAGAGGTCAGGCAAACAGACGGCAAGCGCTCACATTGGGTGGCCAAAGTTCCCCGAAACGTTACCACCAAAGAGAAACTTGCCACTATAGCATGGGATGCTCAAATAGAGCAGGAAGAAGAAAATAGCCATATCACCTGGCGTTCGCTACCCGGCTCAGAAGTCGAAAATTCAGGTGAAGTACATTTTACGGATACTCTGAACAGCCGGGGTACAGTGGTGCGAGCAACTTTATCTTACCATCCGCCTTTAGGGATCGCTGGGCAACTGGCGGCCAAATTGCTCAACCCGGCATTTAAAGAGCTTGTCAAACAAGATGTGCGGCGTTTCAAGCGAATACTGGAAGCGGTAGAGATCCCAACCATTATCGGCCAGCCATCCGGCCGCAAAGACGAAAAGTACTGAACTGATTTTTTACTTAAACAAGTTAATTATGAAAGCGATATGTTGGGAAGGGATCAATAAAGTAAGTACGGAGCGCGTGCCAGATCCTAGTATTTTGAATCCGCGGGATGCGATCGTGCGTGTTTTTTTATCATCGGTATGCGGCTCTGATCTACACCTGTTAGGTGGCTACATACCTGCGATGCGGGCGGGTGATATCATCGGGCATGAATTTATGGGTGAAATTGTGGAGGTTGGCCCGGAAGTTAAGAAACTGAAGAAAGGCGACCGGGTAGTGGTGTGCTCCGTTTTATCATGCGGGGGCTGTGAGTTCTGTCAGCGTGAGGAGTACTCGTTGTGTGATAATTCCAATGCCGAACCTGAATGGACCGAGAAAGCTTACGGCTATCCGGTAGCAGGAATATTTGGTTACTCTCATGCTTTAGGCGGATATGCCGGCAGTCATGCCGAGTATACCCGGATACCCTTTGCCGAGAACACTTGTTTCAAAGTACCTGATGGTGTAAGTAACGAATCAGCACTATTTACATCTGATGCTTTTCCTACCGGGTATATGGCTGCCGACTTTGCAGGTATTGAACCAGGTGACACGGTCGTAGTATGGGGGGCCGGTGGGGTTGGCCTGATGGCCATGCATAGTGCCTGGTTATTGGGAGCAGGCCGAGTGATCGCTATTGATCAATACCCTTACCGTCTGGAACAAGCGCGAGTGAGGGCTAATGCGGAGACACTCAACTTTAAAGAAGTAGATGTATTGCAGGCCCTGAAGGACATGACCGGCGGCCGTGGTCCGGACCGTTGTATAGATTGCGTTGGTATGGAAGCCAATAGCACCGGCATCGAAAAGATCTATGACTATGCCAAGCAATATGCCAGGCTACAGAACGATAGGCCTGCCGTACTGCGTCAGGCAATTATGGCTTGCCGCAAAGGTGGAACAGTATCTATAATCGGTGTATACGGTGGATTTGTTGATAAATTCCCTATGGGTGCGGCGATGAACAAAGGATTAACTTTCAGAATGGGCCAGCAGTTCGGTCAGCGGTATATTCCAAAGCTGCTGGACATCGTAGCTAAAGGAGAGGTAGATCCGGCGTATTTGCTTACTCATAAACTTTCATTAGACATGGGGCAGGAAGGTTATATGATGTTCAAGGATAAAACCAACAACAACATGCGTTCGGTATTTGCTCCTGCCGGATGAGTCTAACGGCCATTAAGCCTTGTCAATTAAAAACAAATTATACACTTAATCAAAGTTTTATGAAAGCATTAGTTTATTACGGCGCCAGAGACGTAAGAGTGTCAGAAGTGCCCGATCCAAAAATTGAACAACCCACTGATGTACTGGTCAGGATCACTACGACCAATATTTGTGGTTCTGATCTGCATATGTACGAAGGAAGAACCAACATGGAAGAAGGACGCATTTTTGGTCACGAAAATCTCGGCGAGGTCATAGAAGTTGGCAACGCGGTGGTGAACATCAAGGTCGGCGATATGGTGTGCATGCCATTTAATATCGGGTGCGGTCATTGTAAAAATTGCGAAAGCGGACTCACTGCATTTTGCCTGACGATGAACCCTGGTTTTGCGGGGGCTGCTTATGGGTTTGCCGGAATGGGGCCATATGACGGAGGGCAGGCTGAATACCTGCGGGTGCCGTATGGCGACTTCAACTGTTTAAAACTGCCTGAAGACGCTAAGGAGAAGGAAAACGATTATGTACTGCTGTCCGATATTTTTCCTACTGGTTTTCATGCCACCCAGTTGGCGGGCGTCAAGCCCGGCGATAACGTGGTCATCTATGGCGCCGGGCCGGTGGGCTTGATGGCAACCATCTCAGCGGGCATAAAAGGTGCGAACAAGATCATGGTGGTAGATGACCATCCGGACAGGTTAAAATTAGCCGAAGAGTTGGGTGGCATACCGATCGACTTTTCAAAAGCATCAGCGGTTGATCAGGTCATGGAACTCACCAATGGTGTTGGAGCCGACCGAGGCTGCGAATGCGTAGGTTATCAGTGTTGTGATAAGCACGGACACGAACACAATAATATAACCATGAACGAATTGGTGCAAGCTGTCAAGTTCACAGGTTCCATTGGCGTGGTTGGGGTCTTCGTTGCACCAGACCCAAAGGCAGAAGACCCTCTTGCTAAAGAAGGGCACATGGACTTCGACTTCGGTAAGTTTTGGTTAAAGGGGCAAAGCATTGCAACTGGCCAGGCGAACGTGAAATCTTATAACCGTCAGCTTTGTGGTCTGATCTCTTCAGGTAAGGTCAAGCCATCGGTTATCATTTCCCATGAACTTTCATTGGACGACGCACCAGACGGGTACCAGCATTTTGATGCCCGCGACAAAGGCTGGACCAAGGTGATCTTAAAACCAGGCAAGCAAGGTACCCTAAAAAATCAAACAGAAGACCGCGAAGCAGTAACCGCTTAAGTATTTAAACAATTTGATCAATATATCAGGAGAGCCTGCAAATGAATATTCAGGCTTCCCTTTTTATTGGCCAACTTCCAATACCATAAATTAATCTATTGGGATTCTAATGCATAACCATCGGCCAACTGACAGACTGGAGTATTTCAGTGACGCTGTTTTAGCGATAGCAGCAACGTTGCTTGCCACAGAATTGCCTAAACCGGAAACCGGAACAGGCTTGGTGCAGGTGATCATTATGGATTGGCCCCATTATGCTGCATTCGCCGCTTCATTCCTATTTATATGCATTGCATGGGCAAATCATCACAATATGTTTATTTATATAAACAGACTGATCAGTATCTGCTCATCCTGGATATTTTCTTTCTAATGTTTGTTACACTTCAGTCCTTAACCACAGGGTTGTTGGCAAGGAATGTTGGCAAACCAGACGAAAGAACGGCAGCATTGATCTATCATGCCACTTTAATGCTTATGACATTGCTCTATAACTGCGTTTGGTGGTATGCGATAAGAAAGAAACAACTCTTAGAAGAAAATGCAGATCCAAGGCTTGTCCGGCTTCTGACAAAGGAATATGCAATTGCCCCAGTACTACACTTTGTTGCATTGATCATTTGTTTATGGAGTGTACTGCTTAGTATCATACCCATCATATTGTTATACGTTTATTTTGCTCTGCCACGCCTAAGTGAAGAAAAGGTTAAATAAACAACTTCTGCAAACAAAAGAGTGCAATAATATTCTTGAACAGGTCTAACCATTTCTCGCCAGTGTAGACCATGCCACCCATATCGATCTGCGTTTTCCCATATTAGTTGAATATATTTTGTGCTTTTTGAATAGTTTTGGCCAAGTCGATGCCTTCACCGAGTAGCTCCTTGAATAGGGTGCCATTCTTCTTTAACCGTTAAATAGCATTAAATATCTTAGGTCTCGCATGTTCTAACCGAGTGTGGCCTTACCCAACTAAGCGCTATGGAAACTGTCACAGGTAGCCGAAATGGGGTTGCAAGGGGAGTATTTGTAAAGATTAAAAAAGGACTGTAATAGAACAAAAACCCTCTAAATAAGCTATTTAGAGGGTTTTAAAAGTTCCCGATACTCGGGAAGTGCGCCCACCTGGGCTCGAACCTATTTCTTAAATCAGCTTATAATCAACTGTTTGCAAAGACTTTCTCGTTCAAGGTAGTTACATAGGTAACACGCCCTAACGACTCTCCAAAAATACGAAATGCAGTTGTAAATCAATTGAATGTTTTAACAGAATTTAGATAGTATTTGTGGTGCTATTAACGTAATTACGGTATTCCTACGATTGCAAGATTTGATTGAACAAATTACTTTGCAGCATGCTCCGCTCATAGTCCTACGTGTGGAGCTGGCCCACGTACCCTTCGCCTTTACATCGCCGACTATATTGCACAGACATTGTCAATCTAGAATGCTTCTTTAATTGCCAGGAGTGAAGGTTTAAAGGCGGAAGTGTATTGTTTAACCCCCTAGGGTAAACCCTTCATATGATTACTAGTTTATAGTGCCAGTTAGCGATTTTCAATCCAGTCTACCAAGAGTTTACGTTCGGCAAAAAACCACTTACCATCAGATTTACGGTACGTATCCAAATACCGGATAGCCGCGATCATCCATTTTTGAGTTTCTCCTTCTAAAGTCAGGTGATGTGCCATACAATAGGCTACACCAGTAGCATGATCTCCATTAAGGCTCACTGTATTCTGTCCGTTAAAGTGCATGGTAGCGTGATAGGAATTTAAATTATCAAACACCGGAAATAAGTCTTCACGTTTACCGATAACCTGCGTAGGTTGTTCTGATTTGCTATCCATGTAAACTGCAAAATGCGTGTCTTCAGTAAAAAGAGCCATCTGGCCCTGGGCATTGCGACTGTCTGCACAAAAGGCATACTGGTCTACAAGCTCGCGGATGGCTTGCTTGTCGGTCATCACCTGTAATAACTGTTCCTGATTAATCATGATCGTTAATTTTATAATTAGTTGGCGTTACGCCATATTTATGTTTAAACGCTTTGTAGAAATGTGACAAGTTTTCGAATCCTAATTCGAGATAGATCTCCGATGGCTTTTTCGCGCCCTTGATAATTAGCGAACAAGCTTTTGAAAGACGTTTTTCCAAAAGCCACTTCCGTGGGGATTCTTTGAAGACAGATTTAAAGTCGCGTTTGAAACCAGCCAGGCTTCGGCCCGTCATTCGTGCAAAAATGTCTACCGGTACGTTGTAATGATAATTTTCGTTCATAAACTTTTCCAGTTCCATTTTGTAAGGGGCGGTAAAATCGAATAGAAAATCAGTTAGTTCCGGGTACTGCTTCAACAGGATATGGAGCGCTTCTGTGGTTTTAAGCAATCCTAACGGTTTATCTATCTGCTCTGCCTGTTCTAAATACGGTAGTAAGGAATTGAAATATGATTTAAGAAAACCATCTGGTTCTAATATCAGGTTCGGAGGGCCATTGTATTTATCCCTCTTAATATAGTGTTTTTCAGCAGCGTATTGCTGTAATACCTGAACAGGAAAGATTACGGAGATAACTTTATAGGGTTCATTGTTCCCTGGTAGTTTAATGCTCTTGGTAAACTGGTTTCTTCGGGCCAGCAGCAACTGACCGGGTTTTAATAACAGTGTACCATCCCGGTGTTGAACCTCAGTCTCTCCTGACACCTGGTAAGCCAGCAGGCACTCGGGAACGAACTGCTCGTACCCTCGTTGTTTTTGAAAAGTACAGGAGTAAACAAAACGCTCCTCAATTATTTTGCTAATCGGCTGTTGCATCAATTTATGGTTTTACATTTAGCAACTCCTGCCTATAGGCATTATTCCGCGCTTCTGTTTGGCTGTCTACCAACATCAGAAAAGCCATCAGTAAAATAGTGACGGTTGCACTTGCACGCCAGATACTGCCCGGAACAAATACGATGATTAGTGCGGCAACTATTATAATAGCGGGAAGTGCTTTAAAAACCATCTTAAAGTCCTGCTGTGATTTGAAAGTACGTGCCAGTTCTTTTTGCATAAAAGCCTGTTGATCTTTTTGGTACTCATCACGAAATTGAATTAGGCGGGGTTTGTTAGCCAGGTATAGACCAGCGCTAACTGCCACCACTAATATCCCGGCAATGAATAACGGAATAATGAACGCTCTTGCCGTCCCTGTTCTGCCAAACTGCCAAAAGCCTATAGCCACCAGGAATATCAGAACACCAAAAAGCAAAACAAGCCTTGCTGAAACTATTTCTGCTTTAGCCCAATCGGTACTCAACTTTAAAACGTCCATAATGCTTGATAACGTTACAAAGATGAGTAAAATACTAGCCAGAAAATTTGCTCCAAGGCTCAAATATTATTTGCTCTACAGCTCAAGTATATCTGTTTACACCATTGTTTTTTCCCATGATAAATCATTTGCTCGATTTGTCATAGCCATAGGGTATCAAGCGTTTTTATCAGCGGGTAGAATTTACATGCCGGCGGGAAGTTTCTCTATCGGTTTGCGTGTTCGCTTCACACACTTTTGTATCGTCCACTCAGGGCATAAAAAAGGTCATGAAACGAAATATAAAAATCACACTAATACTTATTACACTAATAGCCTGCTTAAAGCCGGTTTACGCACAAAAACCTTCCACTATTAAAACACATACCATCATGAACACCCCAAAAACTTACTACCGAAACATTAGAGCAAATGGACTTAATATTTTTTACCGCGAGGCCGGAGCACAAAATACACCTGTGATCTTACTGCTTCATGGCTATCCTACATCTTCTCATATGTTCAGGAACCTCATCCCGATACTTAGCAAACAATATCATGTAATTGCTCCGGACCTGCCAGGTTTTGGCTACTCAGACGCACCTGACCACAAAGCATTCACCTATACCTTTGACAACCTGACTAAAACCATACAAGGGTTTATTGATGAGCTGAAACTAAAGCGCTTTGCTGTTTATGTATTTGATTATGGTGCCCCGGTTGGTTTCCGTCTGGCAATGAATAATCCGGAAAAAATCACCGGTATTATTTCGCAAAATGGTAACGCTTACGAAGAAGGATTAAGCAGTGGCTGGAATCCTATTCAAAAGTACTGGCAAAACCCTACACAGGAAAATCGTGACGCACTACGTGAATTTACTACCTTAAAGCTTACAAAGTGGCAGTATGAGGAAGGTGTTGAGGATAAAACATTGATCGCGCCAGAAACCTATACTTTAGATCAGCACTTTCTGGATCGCCCTGGTAATGTTGAGATACAACTCGATCTGTTGGGTGATTACCGGACCAATGTGGCTCTATACCCTAAGTTCCATGTATATTTTAAAGAGCATCAGCCTAAATTACTTGCGGTATGGGGCAGTAAAGATCCCTACTTTTTACCGGCAGGTGCCGAAGCCTTTAAAAAAGACCTGCCTGATGCAAAAATCAAATTTTATAACACCGGCCATTTCGCCGTGGAAACTCATGTTAATGAAATTGGCGCAGACATTTTGGATTTCTTAGCAACTTTGCCTAAATAACAAATTGATCTGATACGATCTATAATATTTGCATTGATGCAGTAACGATGATAGTAACCTGAAAAGATTATTGTCATCGTTTTTGTTGTTAAGGTGTCTTCTCCGCTTATGTCGGCTGGCCAAAACAACTTTAACTCGATAACGACTTCAACATTATATTTGCGACTACTTCCAACTTTGTGACATGAAGCTACATTATGTAGATCCTATTTCTGCAGGCGAATTGCATCTTACCTTGCACGAGTCTAACTTCGACCGGTTATTTTTTCAGCGGGATCGTAAAGACAAGTTTCTAACCCTTGCCTGGAATGATGGACCAGCGCAGACGGTAACTATTGATGGCATTCAACAGAACTTTCCGCCTCAAACCATCCTGCCGTTAATGGTGAACCAGACTTTTACATTTGAAAAGCCTGAACACATTATCGCCTGGCAATATAACCGGAACTTTTATTGCATCGTAGATCATGATAAAGAAGTGAGCTGCGTAGGCTTTTTATTTTACGGCTCTGCAGAGACCATGTTCATCGCTTTGGATGAGCAGCAACAAAAAAAGCTCAACCTGCTGCTGCAAGTATTTATAGATGAGTTTGAGGACAAAGACGCTATACAGCGCGATATGCTGCAAATGATGCTGAAGCGCCTGATTATCATTGTAACCAGATTGGGTAAACAACAGTACTTAAAAGAGCAAACGTTGACAGATGATAAACTGGATGTACTGCGAAAGTTTAACCTGATGGTAGAAAATAATTACCGCAAAGCGCATACCGTGCAGTTTTATGCTGATCAGTTGAATAAATCGCCCAAAACGTTAGCTAACTACTTCGCTTTGTACAATCATAAATCGCCGCTTACGGTAATACAAGACCGTATTATACTTGAGGCTAAACGATTGCTGATGTACACAGACAAATCTGCCAAGGAGATTGCTTATGACCTTGGATATGACGATGCCTCCTATTTCAGTAACTTTTTTAAGAAACAAACCAGCTACGCACCGTCTGATTTCCGAAACGCTAAAGCAACTTTGCTTTCCGCCGGGCAATAGTTCCATAAAGGCGGGAATTTTCTCTATTCTTTAGCCTTCAAGGGCTGTGCACCTTTGTATTGTTCAATCAGAACATACAAAAGACATGAAAAAGTTAGAAAATAGAGTAGCCGTAATTACCGGTGGTAACAGCGGCATTGGATTAGCAACTGCACAGTTATTTGCCCAACAAGGCGCCCATGTTGCCATTACAGGCCGCAACCAGCAAACGCTGGAAAGCGCGATAAGCCAGATAGGCAATGATGCTATCGGTGTGGCAAGTAATTCGGCATATCTGACTCAAATCGACCAACTTTACCAAAAGGTAGACCAGGCATTCGGTAAGATTGATATTCTGGTCATTAATGCCGGCGTATACGTTACAGGACTACTGAGCGACTATACCGAGGAAATGTTCGACCAGACCAGCGATATTAATTTTAAAGGTGTTTTCTTCTCTGTGCAGAAGGCACTGCCATACTTGAAAGATGGTGCTTCCATTATTCTGACAGGCTCAACCGTTAGTGAAAAGGGCCTGCCTACCATTGCTGCTTACGCAGCAACTAAAGCGGCTGTACGTTCACTGGCCCGTAGTTTCTCAGCAGAATTGCTTGACCGCAAAATCCGTGTAAATGTTTTATCTCCCGGACCGGTGGATACCCCGGTATTTGAAAGAAGTGGTGCCAGCCAGGAAGAAATTGCCGGAGCAAAAGCATATATGGCACAAGCAACGCCGGTAAAAAGAATGGGAACTACTGATGAAATGGCGCAAGGCTTCCTATACCTCGCCTCTGACGACTCTAAGTTTATGGTGGGCGGCGAGCTGTTGCTGGATGGTGGCTTAAGAACGTTATGATAAACAATAGTAATTGAACCATTAAAAAGCCTCCCTTATTCAGGGAGGGAAATGTAACCTGACTATTTTCACCCCCTATCGCACTTATATGTCGGTTTTTGAAAAATAGGTCTCTTCAAAGACCCGCTCAAATCAATTGAAATAGTCTCAATCTTTATGTAAAGATAGGGTTTATTGGTTATAATTTAAAGTTTTGATTTTTATACAGTCCGATTAGACACTGCCAAGTAAGTAATACATCTGTATACCTTATATCAACGACTATACTCGTTTTTATTAGTAACTAATAAAATTTGGACAATAGTTCGATGTAAGCTCACCTTGTTTAGTGAAGAGGGCACACCGCTCCGGTTCATCGGCTCCGTTCTGGACATTACCGAGCAAAAGCAGGAAGAACAGCGCCGGATCGATTTTATCGGCATTGTGAGCCACGAACTCCGTTCACCCTTAACTTCACTAAGTGGTTATCTGCAAATGCTGGAGATGAGTGCGAGAAAGAACAATGATCAATTCACCGGCAACGTATCGGCAAAAGCCAAACGGCAGGTCGGTAAAATGAGCAGCATGATCACCGGATTCCTGGATGTCGCACGCATGGGCGAAGGAAAGATACAGATCAATCACAAACCCTTTGATATGGCTGAGCTGGTCAAGGCTGCTGAATCGGAATCGTTAGCGACAATCACCACGCATACCGTGATTTATCATCCGGTAGAACATACACCCGTTCTGGCTGATGAGGACAAAATAGAACAGGTGCTGATCAATTTGATTAACAATGCGGTCAAGTATTCCCCGCAGGGAACGATCATTAACGTTTCGGCTACCACCCGGGATGGACAGGTACGTGTCTGCGTCAAAGATGAGGGCATGGCCATTCCGGCTAAAGACCTGCCACACGTTTTTGACCGTTTCTATAGGGTCGAGGGCGAACATATGAAAACCACCAAGGGGTTTGGTATCGGTTTGTAACCCGTTCTGGCTGATGAGGACAAAATAGAACAGGTGCTGATCAATTTGATTAACAATGCGGTCAAGTATTCCCCGCAGGGAACGATCATTAACGTTTCGGCTACCACCCGGGATGGACAGGTACGTGTCTGCGTCAAAGATGAGGGCATGGCCATTCCGGCTAAAGACCTGCCACACGTTTTTGACCGTTTCTATAGGGTCGAGGGCGAACATATGAAAACCACCAAGGGGTTTGGTATCGGTTTGTATCTATGCCGCGAGATCATTGAGCGGCACGGCGGTAAGATCGGCGCGGAAAGTGAATTAGGCATCGGCAGTACTTTTTGGTTTGAAATTCCCGTGACCCATTAAACTAAAGGCATTATAATTGCTCTATCTTATTAAATAGGAAGTCGATGTGTAAAGTTTTGGTTTGTGATGATGACAAAGACATCCTGGATATGACCAGTATGCTTTTGGAGTATTCGGGTTTTGAGGTCATCACCCAGATCAATAGCAGCAAGGTCATCGATCAGGCTATTGCGGAAAAACCGGATGTAATGCTGATAGACATCTGGATGCCTTTTTCAGGAGATGAACTGACCAGACAGATCAAAAAAACGCCTCAACTCTTACGTATCCCAGTAGTGCTTTTCTCAGCGGCTATCAATGGCAAAATGATCGCTAAGGAAGCCGGTGCGGATCGATTTGTAGAAAAGCCTTTTGATGTAGAAAACTTGGCAGCTATCATCAACTCTGTTATCGCTGCGTAGTATCAATCCCATTCACGGAACTTATGCTAATGTCGTTTACCATGCGTGCCCAGCGTTTTCTATGTTGTAATTTGGATTAGCCAAGAGATATTTACATAGTAATATACGACTAGACGATACGGCATGAATACAATAACCTTTAGAAACCCCAACTGATCCTGCGTTATTCCTACCTAACCTTGACAATACGGTTTCGGGTTGAAATAAACGCTTTGATAGCGACATAGAGTAGGAAGCCAAAAAATATTCCCCAAACAACATCCAAAACAGGAGGATAAATTCTGTAAGGATTGTTGGATAGTATGCATCGTTTATAAATCATAAAGTTTGAAGGCCCGGCTTTGTTTTGAGATCAGTTAATTTCGGCGTTTCAACCTTCTACATTGAATACTTTGGTCAATAACTCCGCTTTTGAGCCTTCGGCTGATACAGTAAATGTTTTCGCTTATCGCCATTATCTACTTTTTATTCCCTTCATACGATTAAGGTAGCCTGATTCCCTCCAGTAGCAGAGGAAAAACATAACTGATGTTTTTAAGTGCAAAATAGCTTCCAACACTATCAAGCTATTTACAGTATTCTGCCATTATTATTTGAAATTATGCCAAATGCATAATGGCATACAAAGCGCTTGTCGAGATTAGTATCCAAAGTACCACACCCTGCAACAAAGGTTTAAATCCTACTGAAGCCAGTACTTGGCGAGATAGACCAGCACCGATCAGGAATAATGTTAAGGTAAGTCCAGCTTTCGCGATCATCACCATGTAGGGGTTGATCAATTTTACAAGGGGCAGATAAGTGTTGGCGATCATGGCCAGGATGAATAACCCGATGAAATAAGGAATAGCTACCTTTTTAGAATCGTTTTTGAACAGGAAGGTTGATAGAAAAGCGATCGGCACGATCCACAGTGCCCGGGCTAATTTAACGGTGGTGGCTACCTCTAAGGCATGTGCACCATATTTACTGGCTGCGCCTACTACTGAGCTGGTATCATGAATGGCAATAGCGCACCATAAACCAAATTGGGTTTGCGATAAGTTGAAGTAATGCCCTGCAACCGGGAACACAAACAATGCTATAGAGTTTAAAATAAACACACAGCCCAACGCAACAGATATTTGTTTTTCTTCGGCCTTGATCACCGGAGAAATGGCGGCAATGGCGCTGCCGCCACAAATAGCGGTACCGTTGGAGATCAGATACGAGGTTTTCTTTTCAATTTTTAGCCACTTGCCGATCAAAAAGCCGAATAATAATGTACTGCTGATAGACGCGATGGTAAACAATACGCCTTCTTTTCCGGCTTGCATGGCGCTGTGTACATTCATGCCAAAACCCAGCCCTACCACCGAAACTTGCAGCAATAAGTGAGTCGCTTTATGATTTAAGTGCAGGTACGGGTGACCGGATAATTGTGCGACCGCCAAACCTAATAACAGCGCGATGGCCGGGCTTACAAATGGTGTTAGGCATACGGATACGCAAAGTATAAAAATAACCTTACGGGTGTTTTCGTTCAGGTGAAGAAATGTATGGGGCTGGGTTAACTGATGTTGGGTATTCATGATACTTTATTTTTGATACCCCAAAATTCCGCCTTATTTAGTAATGATTTTTATCATAAAAGGCGATGAACGATAACCACAGGTTATGGTAGTATTTGAAACCAACTGTAATTAAATACCTGGTCAGTATCAAAAGGTGTATGATGAATATGTTCCATACTGCCAGTTAATTGAAACTGCTCCTGGAAAATATTCGACAACGAAGCAGGGGAATGACATTCAACAGCTAATCCGCTGCACCTTTCTGGGCCATTTAAACCAAAAGTCCCGATGATGAGCCATCCTTTATTGGTCAGATGTTTAGCTGCCACTTTAGCGTATTTGCTTTGATCTGCTGTATTGGTCAAAAAATGAAATGCTGCCCGGTCATGCCAAAGGTCATATTGATCGTCAATTTCCATATCCAGCACATCACTTACGATCCATTTAATTCCGTTGGCCTTATCACCCAACCGTAACTTCGCCCTGTCAATAGCCTTGGCAGAAATATCCAATACGGTAATGTTGGAGTAACCCAATTCCAACAGATGATCGGCCAGTAAGCTGTCTCCGCCACCAATGTCGATAATGGCGGCATCCTTGGGAAGATCAAAACTGTTGATGATGCTTAACGAGGTTTCCGGCTTTTCTTCGTACCAGCTTACTTCGGTCAGCTTTTTATGAGCATAAACGTTTTCCCAGTGTTTTTTTTTATCAGCCATTGTTAAGATATAAACTTTTTGATCGCTTCACTAAGATCGAACACGTTGGTTTTCGAATCAAATGCGTTAGCAACAATACTGCTGCCGGCAGCACTGCGGTAGCCTCCGGCGCAATGCACCACAATAGGTTTACTTAAAGGAATTTCCGCTAAACGCTCCCGCAATTCATATAGTGGAATAGGAAGAGCATTCCGGAAAACCGGCTGCGCTTTTACTTCAGCTTCGTTTCGGATATCGACTATCGTGTATTGCTCCGGGTGCGCAGCAAAATGAGCAAAATTCAGTTCTGCCATTTGTTCGTGGCCTCCGTCAATCACAAATGCGGCTTCTAAAAAAGCTTCGTAACCGATTTTAGCGGTTTTGCTGATCAATTGATTTAAATTCTCCTCGTTTTCAGCTACTAAACAAAAAGCTTCTTTGGGAGCAATGATGCTGCCCAGCCAGGTTTCAAATTTGCCGCCATCCTGAATATTGATCGATCCCGGCAAATGTCCTTTTTTAAATTCCTGTTCAGAGCGGGCGTCGATAATAAACATTTCGCTGTTCAGCTCGACCGGTTTTTTGGCCGGAACGCCAGCTAATGCTGGTTGTAATGGTGGTGCGCCATGCTTATTCAAGGCAACATCATAAGCAAAGTATTTTGGTATGAATGGCTGATCTCCCAGCAAGGTCTGCACAAATTCAGTTTCGCTCATTTCCTGTAACGACCAGTTGCCCGCTCTTTCTGCGCCGATAGTGCTGCGATTAGCATCGCTTAGCGCTTTACCGCATAAGGTACCTGCGCCATGTGCCGGGTAAACCCAAACCGCATCGTCCAACACCAACAATTTGTCGCGCAGTGAATGATACATCTGTTTGGCTAATTCCTCACGCCTCGCAGTGAGGTTTCCGGCCTGCTCACGCAGATCAGGCCTGCCGCAATCACCAATGAACAGTGTATCGCCGGTAAACACGGCTTTATCCTGGCCATTATGTGCTAAAACAATGCTGATGCTATCCGGCGAATGCCCTGGTGTGTTCAGGGCTTTGAGTTTTATTTTGCCGAATGAGAGCTCATCGCCATCGTCAAATGTTTGATGGGCATATTCAGCGCCCAATAGTTTAGAGCAATAAATGACCGCTCCAGTAACCTGTTGCAATTCCAGGTGCCCGCTCACAAAATCGGCGTGCGGATGGGTTTCGATCACACCAATTATTGTTGCATCGTGCGCTTTTGTATAAGAGAGGTATGAGGTAATATCCCTTGATGGATCGATCAGCACGATCTTTTTTTCGCATTCGCTTAATATCGCATAGGAATAATGCGACAGGCCTTTATCTTCAAATTGTTGGATCTTCATATCAATGAGGGAGTTTTTCACGTAATAAACCATAAACCCAGGTTCCTGCAAGAGCGCTCAGCAGCGTTACAGTTGTAACCAAAATACCGCTGCCGATCTGCGCGAACAGCGGACCGGGGCACGCGCCGGTAAGCGCCCAGCCTAATCCAAAGATCAATCCGCCATAAACGTATCCCCAGTTAAATTTCTTGTCCGGGATAACAATAGGTTCCTGATAGATCGTTTTGATATTAAAGCGCTTGATCAATACTATAGCGATCATGGCCACTACAATGGCGCTGCCGATGATGCCATACATATGAAAGGATTGCAAACGGAACATTTCCTGTATGCGGAACCATGAGATCACCTCGGATTTGATCAGGATGATACCGAAACATATCCCTACCAGTAAAAACTTCAGATTCTTCATAGCTGTAATAAATAAGGTAAGATCAGCCAGGTCATGACGAAGCCGCCAATCATAAAGCAGCAGGTAGCTACCAGGGAAGGCCATTGTAAAGAAGAGATCCCCATAATGGCATGGCCGGAAGTACAGCCGCCGGCATAGCGCGTACCAAAGCCGACCAGCAAACCGCCAATTACCATAAATACAAACCCTTTTAAAGTGGTAAGCGCCTTGAAACTAAAAATATCCTGTGGCAGTAAACCGCTGAAATCTTTAATGCCCTGCTGCTGCAAGGCAACAATGGTTTTAGGATTGATGCCCACCGGCCCGGGATTAGACAATAAATGCGCGGCGATGAATCCGCCTATAACGATGCCTGCAATAAAAAACAAATTCCATGTGTCCTTCTTCCAGTCGTATTTAAAAAAGGAAATATTTGCCGGGATACAAGCCGCGCAGATCTGCCGTAAGGTTGATGAGATACCGAATGTTTTGTTACCTAATATTAATAGCGCCGGTACGATGAGGCCTATTAAAGGCCCGGCTACATACCAGGGCCACGGTTGTTTAATGATGTCCATGTGAGTTAGTTAAAGTGCTTATTAAAACAAAGATACCCATAGCCAATACAAACCAGCCAAAGGCAGGCTTCAGGCGAGTATCGCTAATGAACCGCGTGAGGTAACTGCCAAGGATGATACCGGCAATGGCAAAACCCGAAAAGACAGCTAAAAACGCATAATTTATTACTACATGCCCGGTGATATCACCCAATACACCCAGCAGCGAGCTAATGGTCATTACCATAAGCGAAGTACCCACTGCTTTTTTCATCGGTAAACCTGCGAGCAATACCAGCGATGGAATAATAAGAAAACCACCGCCAACACCTACAAAACCAGTGATAAGGCCAACAGCTATGGCCTGGAAAATTAATCTTGGATAACTAAGCTCTAGGGAACTACCACGATCTTCCTTTTTATTCCGGATCATGGAAAGGGATGCTGCCAGCATCAGACCGGCAAAAACCAGCATCAGCAGCATGCTTTTGGTAACAGTCCAGTGTCCGAGCGTAAATAAGTGAATTGGTATCACCGGCATTACCCATCTCCGCATGATAAATACGGCGGCCAAGGATGGTAAACCAAAGATCAACGCGGTCTTAACATCCACATTGCTTTTTAGGTAATGGCTGGCCGCACCTGCGGTACTGGTTAGTCCAACTACAAATAACGAGTAAGTGGTCGCTAACACCGGATCGATAGCAAAAAAATAAACGAGAATAGGTACGGTGAGAATAGAGCCACCGCCGCCTATTAAACCAAGGGATAAACCAATTAAAACCGAAGCTGCGTAACCTGCTATTTCCAAAACCTGATGATTGATTGAACAAAGCTATCCGCTTTCAGCCCGGCAATTGGTGACTTATGTTACACAGGGAAATTTAAAGTGATCTTATTGCGGGAAAGGGAGATCATTTCCTTCTTTTCCATTTGCTTAAGCAAGCGTGATACTACTTCGCGCGTTGTGCCCAACTCTTCTGCCAATTGCTGGTGAGTGATCTGAAATTCATGGGAATTGAATACTGCGGCTTTCTTCTTGAGCAGTTCTACAATACGGTCATCCAGTTTTTGAAAGGCAACCTCATTGATCACAGTAAGCAATTCTTCGAAACGCTGGTGGTAAAGTTTAAAAATAAAGTCGGCCCATTCGGGATAGCTTTTTACCCATTCGCTGGCTTTGGTAATGGGCAGCATCAAGACGTCGGCATCTTCTTCTACCTCCAGGCGTACTTTTGAGGTATCCTCATGTATCCCGGCCAGGAATGACATGATACAGCTTTCGCCGGGCTTGATGTAATATAAAAGGATCTCGCGGCCGTCCTCATCCTGCCGCATAACCCGCATACTGCCGGATAAAAGCACCGGCAATGACCGCACATAACTGTTGGATGACATCAGCACCGTGCCGGCAGGCAACTGTTTACGGTGGCTGTTTTCTTCTAACGCTGATTGCAATGCTGGCCCAAACTGTATCATGCGGTAAATTTAGCAGGCTTGCGGCGCATTATAAAATCTTAGAGAGTTGTGTATTACTGTTGAATACACCATGTTTACTTCTCGTAAACCAATCTATCCGGCGATACGCCCATACTTAATAAGATGTCGTTTACATCGTTCACCATTTGCTCCGGCCCGCATATATAAAAATATTGCTTAGGGTCATTGACGTTTTCTTTGAGAAATGCATACCCGATCCTTTCATTCAAATATAAATCTTCTGTTTTCCCGCTAATAAGAAATGTTACTTTGCTGCACAACATATCTTTAAGATCATCCTCAAGAATAATATCACCCTTTGACTTATTCGCAAAGAATAAAGTGTTCCCATTAAGCTGGCCAAATTGATGCAGTTGTTTTAAAATGGCCAAGAAAGGCGTGATCCCTGCGCCACCGGCGATAAAATAACCGGGCCCTTTATATTCAATTGCACCCCATGAATCATTAATGATCAACTCATCACCTTTGCCCAGTTTGTCTAATTGTTCGGTCATACCATGATGATCCGGATAGATCTTGATGGTAAATTCAAGAAAGTTCTCTGAGTTTAAACTTGTAAACGTAAACGGACGGAGGACATTTGCCCATTCTGGTCTGTTGATCGAAAGTTCGGTAGCTTGCCCCGGGTTAAACCGATAACCTGCGGGCTTTGTTAGCCTGAACTTTTTAACATCATGAGTGATCTGTTTAACAGAGATTATTTCAACGGTATGTTTCATGATGTGTTAAACTAAGTGTGATGGAACTTAACTATAAATTACAATTCAGGCAAATTTGTATGTCTGTATTTACTAAATATTGATTTAATAGGGCATGTCATGGTTAGTGCAGTTACCTCCAAATAAAACAACACCGGAGCGAGAATATATATGGTATGGGTGCCGCAATACCAATCTATGGCGCTGAGTGCTGGCATGGTTACTACCAAAATTCCCCTGATCATAGCTTCCTTACTGGTAAGATTTTGAGGGGCATCTTTGTCGAACCAGCCTTTCTTTGTTTTGACACCGATCACAGGTGTATCTTCTACTGCGGTGTGTTCCACAGCATTTTTAGGGCTGTGATCGAATTTACATTCCTTGCCGTTTTCTTTGAATTTGGGGTCGATGACCAATTGATACGTTTTCATGATATTTGATTTTGTTATTCAAATATCGATAGCTTTTTGGGGTGATTTTTATCACGAATCCAACTTGACGATAACTAAAAATTATCGAGTATATGTCTTAACCAGGTTGATATATCGTGAATAAAGACTTGCCTGTTCCTTTCACTTCCTGCGGGATATGCGGTGGTCAGAATTTCAGATGGAGAGACACCGGCATCGATAGCTGCTTTATTGACATCGGGAACAATTCGCTTCATTAAAATGATAACGTGTTTAGGTTGAATCAATCGGATACGATCTGCCAACTGTCCGACAGCATAAGGCATTGATTTAGCTGATGTTTCTTTACCCAGCGGATATAGATGATCCAGAAGGCAGCCTGACTTGTTGAAAAAGTCAAGAAATTCGTCAGCAGAACTAAATTTACCAAAAGCCTGTTCAAAGGCCGCGCGCATTGCCCGGAATAAATTGGTGTTTTTTAAATAAAAATGGTTGTTGGTAGAGCCAGGTGCTTCGGCAATAAACATGATAATGACTTTTTTCTCCTTTTCAGTCATATCAAATGCTTATAGGCTCTTATAGCTTTTAGCGAATCGCATGAATATTTCTGCTAATGAAGAAGGTTGTCCGTGTGGCAGGATAAAATAAAATGGCCGCTCAATACTCAGGTCTTTAATGTCGATGATCCGGCATTCGTTATACTTCAGCTCTTTTAAGATCGACTGCACCGATACAAATGCAAAACATTTGCTGTGTAGCAAATAAGACTTTATACTTTCCGTGCCCCCTAACTGCATTTCTATTTTCAGATCTGATAATTTGATATTGAAAGGCTTTAAAGCGTGAGCAATAACGTCCAACGTTCCCGAACCGGGTTCACGCAGCAACAGCGGCAATTCTTTTAATTCCTCTGGCTTGATGCTGTCCTTTTTAAAAGTATTCGAGGCACTACAGATCAGCACCAGTTCATCACTCAAAAATTCTTGGTAGCTGAGCTGCGGATTACGGAGGATGCCCTCTACAATGCCGAGGTCAATCTCTTTATTCACTAAGGCCTGCTCAACCTGCTCCGTATTACCTGGCACCAGGTTCACTTGTACATCTTTAAACTTTTCGTGGAACCGGGCTAATACCGGGGGAATCACGTATTGCGCAACAGTATTACTGCCACCGATACGCAACGTACCCGAATGTTTTTTGATCAGTAGGTTCATATCAAAGTCCAGCTCGTTGTAAACAGCGGCCAGTCTATCCGCATAAGCCAGCAACATTTCGCCAGCAGGTGTGAGCGATATTTTTTTGTTGCCACTGCGTTCTATCAGCGTGGTTTTAAACTGTTCTTCCAGCTCTTTAATATGCTTGGTCACAGCAGGCTGGCTAATAAAAAGTTCCGTGGACGCCTTGGTAAAGTTCAGCCGCTTGGCCACTGTATGAAAAACCTGTAAGCGGAAATCGAACATATTGATAAAGGGTTATTAACTAAGTCGGTAAAATAACAACAAAAATGGGAAAGTAGCTGCTGCCAAGGCGATGACTGATACAGCTATATTTATAACCTTGTTGCCAATTATTATTGCTTGGTCATCAAATTCATAATGGACGTAACGTTGAATAGTTTTCATGATCTTCTTTATTTATGTCTCAAAGATCAATCATAAAACTAAGTCATTTTCATTGTTAAAACAGATGGTTGATAGTCTAAAGTTATGAAAAACAGCTCAAACATGTAAAGCAAAAGCAGACTGATTCTGTCGATCTGTTTTTGCTATAGTTTAACAGTGAACTTTATTCCCATCCCCATTTTTTAAATATCACATGGCCATCGGCACTTTGCAAGAATTGAATGAATTGTTTGGCTTGCGCTGCGTGTTTGGTATTGGATGTGAGTGCTATCGGTGTACCTCGATACAAGCGCGATGACAAAGGCAATTCCACCAACTGCGTAACATCTTTCAGGTTTTCATGCCATGAGGCATAGGTGATCCAAGCATCATAGCTTTGGTCCTTCTTCCAGGCATCGATGCCCAGCGCGGTATTGGCGAATGAGCCGCCGATATTTTTCTGAATGTCCCCGATCAGGTTTTCCTTACCGGCAATGTCTTCCCACAAGCCCAACTGACCGGCCCCATTTACATCAAGCACTTTAACGCCGGTTTTGGCAAGATCTTTCAAACTCGTAATCTGTTTTGGATTTCCCGGTCTGACGAGAATAGCCGCACGCCTTTTAAAAAGTTCGACACGTGTGGGAACATCAATCATCCCTGGATGGGTTTGCATGAACTGCGTAAGCATATACTCCGCCCCGCCGTAGATCACATCCCCGTCTTTCTGCGCTTGTGAAAGCCACTTCGGTTCCGGGCCACCAGTCACTTTGACCGGGATAGCAGTTTTAGCAGTAAATGCCTTAGCACAATCCTGCATGGCTGATAAAGGGCCGCCTGGGCCGTAAATGTGTAAGGTGTCTTTTTGAGCATATAAGTTGCCGCAAATGGCGGCAACCAATGCCAAACTTATCATAATCTTTTTCATCGTTATTTAATTTATTGACCGGTCATAACCGTGACCTTGTTCGTGTCTTTAATTAATATCACCATTTTATAATTTGCCATGGTTTTGCCGACCGTTTTTATAATACCCGTAGACTGTCCGCTAAATGTTCCTTTATCATCTGTTTTAAATGAATTGATGACGTAATCTGCGTTGTAAGGCTGTTGGGTAGAATTGGTAAGCGCCAAGGTATAAGCGGTGTTGGGTTCAAGTTTTTTGAAGTCCTGCTGTACGAGATCAGTTAAACCCACGCTTCTTATATTCAACATGCCGGTAGGCATGATCGCGCTGGTGCTTTTTAGCTTGATCACCTGGCTTTTATTAGCTGCGTTTAGGGGTGATAAGCCCGTTGTAACCGGTGTTACCGGACCTGCATTAACCGCGTAAAGCAAAGCCTGCGGGCACTGACCGATCGGGATCGTTTTTACAACGGCCATTTTTACCAGGTCTACAACCTGCACCTGATCATCATTCTCCAGGCCGACATAAGCAAATCTCCCGTCGCCCGAAGGCCAAACGCCATGTGGCAATGAACCGGTAGCTATGCTATCTACCAGTATGAAGCCCTGGTTAATATTAAAAATTTTCAGGGTGTTTTCGCCACCAACGGTCACAAGCATTAAGGGCACCTTATTGGTGACAGTAAACGTAACGTGATTGGTAATAGGCCCGGTATTGAATACCTTTTCAATTTTGTTAGTGGCTGTGTTAATCAATGTTACCTTGCCGATATCTTTATGTGTCAAGGCGATCCATTTACCATCGGGGCTGCAAAATATATTCGGCGAGAAAGGGCTGACCACCGGAATACTTTTCACAACCTGATAGGTAGCTGTATTAACAATATCCAGTCGGGGGGTGAAACTTGAACAAACGTAGGCCCATTTGCCATTTGGCGTAAAAGAAACCATGCCAGGGCCGTCCGCCACCTTCACCTGTTTAATTTCCTTCATCGTTGCCGCGTCGATCACACTGATATATGCTTCACCTCTTACCGAGATCCAGGCTTGCGAGCCAGATGGGTTAAATGTAGCCTCATGCGGAGACCGACCTACATAGATCGTCTTAAGCACCTTGTTAGTGGGGGTAGATATAAAAGTAACCGAATTTGAGCCAATTGATACGGCCGCAAGTAATTGTCTTTTAGGCGAATAACCTAATCCATGTACCAATGCCTGCCCCTTGTAAAGCGGGCTTAATATCTCAGGCTGTGGCTTTCCCAATACGATATCGCCCAGAAAAGTTTGCGTTTTAGGATCTATCACTGACACAGTATTGGATATTTGGTTACCCGTGTAGACGCGGTCCTGCGCGCTTAATTTGGTCAGCGGCAATACCAGGAACAGGAACATTAATTTTTTCATAGGTGTTTGTTTTACGGGATATGACTGAATTTCTTCATTTGATCAATTTCAATCTGCTCATCCGAGATAATACTTTCGGCAAGGCGCTTTATATTTTTGTTGGTGCCGTATTGCAGTGCCACTTTAGCCATGTCAATAGCGGCTTGGTGGTGAGGGATCATTACCCAGGCAAAAGCATTGTCATCATTGCTTAGCACTTTTTCCTTTGGCATCTGCTGCATCATTACCATCATCATTTTTTGGTTGGCCTGTTGATGGGCTGTGCCCGCGCTGACGAATGTTTTAGCACTACGCAGCAATAATTCCATTTGCTGTATCTGCACCAATTGTTCAGCCCTGATACTTTTGGCCAACTGGACCATCTCCCGGTTTTTACCGTGCTCTATTTCATAGTTCGCCATATCGACTGCGCCCTGATGGTGCGGAATCATCATTGTCAGGAAATCTTTATCCGATGAGTGGGTCGGTGCTGACTTATCCATACTCACCATCATTTGATCCATCATTTGCAAATAAACATTTTTTGAGGCAGGCATTGGCATAGACATATCGTGGTGTTGCGCTTTGGCTGCATCCAAAATTGACATCAACAAAATAAAAAAACTGAGTTTTAGCATAAAAAAAACGAATACTTAAAAACATTGAACCAGTCTATTGTTTTGTTGGGTCTGGCGTATAACGTAAATAAGGTTTTACAATGCGGTGTCCCTCTGGAAATGTTGACTCAATGTCTTCTGTTTTAACACTCAGACCAATAATCACATCCTCGCCTGTTTCCCAATTCGCTGGGGTCGCCACACTAAATTCATCCGTCAACTGAAGAGAATCGGTCACCCTCAACACTTCGTTAAAGTTGCGGCCGGTGGATGCCGGATAGGTGATCATCAATTTAACTTTTTTATCAGGCCCGATGATAAACAGAGAACGGACGGTAGCTGTCGCTGATGCGTTCGGGTGGATCATGTCGTATAATTCCGAAACTTTTCGATCGTCGTCGGCGATCAGCGGGAAGTCGACATTACAGTTTTGTGTTTCATTGATATCGCTTATCCATGATAAGTGCTTATCAAGCGGATCAATGCTTAAAGCCAGCGCCTTAACATTTCTTTTATCAAACTCGCTTTTTAATAAAGCCGTTCTTCCGAGTTCAGTTGTGCAAACAGGGGTATAATCTGCGGGGTGAGAGAATAATACTCCCCAGCTGTCGCCGAGGATTCGTAAAAATCGATCTCGCCGATGGTTGTTTGTGCGGTAAAGTTGGGAGCTAAATCCCCTAAGTGTAATGACATATCTTTAATTATTAGTCGTTATTTTGTAATGAACCCGTATTTTTTATAGATGGCTTTTGCGGTCGGGCTCACCAAAAAATCCATAAAATCCTGCGCAGCCTGTGCGTGTGGTGCGGTTTTTAGTTGCCCGGCCACATAAGTCGCGCTGATATTTTCACCGTCAGGTATTTCTACCATATCTGTCGGGTGGCCGATCATTTTTTGATAATAGGCTTCGGTGTACCATACCGGTGCAGCATCACTTTGTTGATACATAATACGCATTGGCGTTTGGCGATGGTGTATTTGCGTAAGAAAGGTTTTGCCGTTTTTAACCTTGGTATCCATGATCGTGTTTTTTAAGGGTTCACCGCCCACTTTTACATAAGCTTCCTCGATACGCTTGCCGATACCTTCCCATTCCGGATTGGGCATGCTTACACGCACATCATTACGTCCCAGGTCTTTCAATCCCTTCACTTTTTTGGGGTTACCCTTTTGCACCATAATAGCTAAGCGGTTGTAAGCATAAGGTACGGACTTGCTGAAATATTCCGGCATCTGATCGATACGACTTTTTCCTGCGGTGTAAACATCCGGCTTAAGCGTAATACGCATATTTCCGATAACGATGCTACCCCCCATGATCTGTTTAGCCAATATGCCCGGTGGCAGGGTTTCGGCAAATACACGCTGGTATTGCGGGTATTGTTTTTTGAAGGCGGACATCAGGTCATCGATACACATGAACTGGTTCCCGGCAAAGAAGACCACCAGTTGCGGATCGTTAATGTCGCCGAACAGGTCGGGTACATTGTCCACTCCTGGGACGGTAAACTGTACTTTACTTTCAGGTGGGGTATTCCATGGCGGATCGAAACGATGATCCTGTGCTTTTGCCTGGCTTCCTAAAGCTATTATTGCTGTTATTGCAAATGTTATTTTCTGAAGATATTTCATGATGTTTATATAAATTGAATGAGGGTACTGATTAAGGATGCACGGTGGCCCAGCCTTCGTACTGGCGGATGATGATCTCACCGTTGCCGCTCGGCACATAAGAGATAAATGGGAACAGGTCAGCTTTATCGATCTTCCTTTCCTTAATGGTATTATCACACTGTGCCAATACCACTCCCTTTGCCTGGAGGTCCTTTAAACTTTGCTCATAAGCACTACTTTTCATGTAAACAGCTACACCGTCGCCAAAAGCGATGAGCTCAACATGGAGTTTGCCCTTCAGCCTTGAGTCTTCCAGCGCATTATTGATGTTCCTTAATGTCCCCTTGATCTTTTTATCATCGCCGGAATTGATGATATAAAGCGCGTTGTAATGCTTGAGTTTTGCGGTTGCGCCGGTGAAGGCGGCGGGATCGGTTTGTTGCGCTTTGACATTTTTTGCAAAAGCAGTGAGCGCAAAGGCTGCTAAAATGATGATGTACTTTTTCATGTTTTCTATTTGTTTATGATTTTTTACTGGTTAATTCTTTTTGAGCGTCTTTTATGGGTTTGAATGGCCCGTATTTATGCTGCTTCTCGCTGAACCGGTCGGCATAAGGCCCGAACGGAAAATCTATCGGTTTCTTCTTCAGGTCTTTCCAATCGTTATGTTGATCCTTATGAGGGCGCGGCTGGGAGTTAACGAAGGCACCGACGTTCCATGCTTCTTCATCTGTTAATTGCGGACTATGATAAGAAGCGCCGTATGGCATATTGTTTTTCACAAATCCTGCAAAATTGGTCAGCCTGTACATACCTGCACCATCATTGTAACTATGTTTTCCCCATAATGGCGGGTTGGCGTAGGTTTTTTTATCAGCATTCAGCAAGCCCTCGCCATTAGCACCGTGGCAGCTTTGGCATTTCATCATAAACACTTCCTTACCCTTGGCCGGGTCTGCTGCCTGATCCATGAATACCAGCTTTTCTGTTGCATTTCCAAATAGCTTTTGACCTTTCTTTACGTCCTTACCGATCCACTTCATGTAAGCGAGCATGGCCTGAATCTCTTTACTGGAAGGGTTAGGCACTTTACCGGCCAAACTACGCTCGAAGCATTCAGCGATGCGTTCTTCGGGCTGCTCCACCCGGCCGCTCCTGTTGCTCAGTTTTGGGTAACTGGCAATAAAGCTGGCATAATTATTACCGAAAAGGCGTGACCCGGCATCAAGGTGGCAGTTCTGACAATTCATCCCGTTCGTTATCTTCGCGATGCTGCCTTGAGGACCAAAATATTTGGCGGTATGTGCGACCAGCTCCCTGCCATATTTGATCATCTCGCCATCTTTACCTGCAGGAATCGTATTTTCATCAGGGGCTTTCCATGCATCAGCCGGAATAGGGCGTGGTGTAGTGCCGGCAGAGGCTTCGGTAGATGGAATGGTAGCAGGCTGATCAGACCTTCCATATACCTGTTGGGAAACTTCACCCGGTTTATGATCAGCTGGCACTAACAATGTCACGATCACTGCTATTATACAAACCGCAAACAAAACACTTACGGTCATCAAGGCCTTTGATACTTTGACCAAGGCTTTGGTCACTTCTCTATTTTCGTCTTGCTGTTTCATTTTGATCGTTGATTGATATACCAAAAGTACAAGCGAAAATGGTTGAAGTTATATCACAAAATATGATGATCGATAATCTGTAGTTATTGATCAACTATTGATAATCATTTTTTGGCTGGTAAAATTCATCTTCTTTCATCAAGGAATGTAGAGTTCTTTTCCAAACAGAATATAGCTCGCCGCAGGAAGCGCTGAGTATCGCCTTACCTAAATTGCTTTTCACAAAAGATGCGACCTCATCTAAGGCTACCCATTGATATTTATCTGCCTCCTGATCAGGAAAGCAAATTTGGTCAAGCTGGTCGGCGGTTATGGGCTTAGCTTTGAATATCAGATGTATGCTATCACCATAGCTGATCTTTTCACCTATTACAGGCTCCGAATAATATACGTGGTATAGGCCTTCGATACTTGGCCTAATACCGGTTTCCTCCTGGCATTCACGAATAGCACCGGCCATTGGGCTTTCTCCAGATTCTACAATTCCTCCGGGTAAGGTCCATTGTTGAGTTGATCTTTTTCTAATGATCAAATAGAAATCGTTGTGCGGGATCAATACACAGGCGGCTATTGTTTTTCGCGGAAGTCCTTTGTAATATTCTTCGGGGGCTGTGATCATATGACAAGGTGCTAAAAGCTATATACACAGATTTTTGAATCAGCGTTACTCAATTTTAAGAATACCTGCCTGACCTCATTGGGGGAGCTATCAGGTGTGTCTCAATTTAGCTACCAACTATTAATGGTTATGATCTATTATGCTGGTGGAAAAATGAAATGCTTGTTATCATACTAAATAGACATCTATTAAGAATTTCTATTATAGTAGTCTTCAATGGCCTGCCCAATAGTATTGGCAAGCTCCTGCGAGATTTCGCCATTAACAATGCTCCATGAATTATCACCGTTATTAATCAGCGTGATCGTTCCGGCACCGGTCTGCACGACAAATGTCTCGTCCTGGTGCGTTACATTATATCGCATTTCGGATCCGCCTTCCAATGTAGCTGTTATATTAAATTGTGTGCCTCCCATGATCTATTAACTTTAAACTATTGCAATTGTTCAGACGAAAGTTTGATCAGGTATTGGGTAATAGATACCAAAGCAGCAGCCCGCTGACGAGTACTATCGCAACGGTCATCAAAAGCGACAAGGCGAACGAAAGAAAATAGGCGTTTCTAAGCAATTGTTTTTCAATACGTCGATATCTAAAATAGCTTAATAAAGCCATCAGGGCACCGATAGCGACGAGGATGATCCCGATGGTTGCGGAAAAGCCCTTCCCGGGCAGGAGGACCTTATCAGTAATAACTAGGGATAATTGCTTGACGAACAAACTGAATTTTACCACTACAAAGCCAAAACCCATCAATGCTATGCTGGTTCTTATCCAGGCCAAAAAGGTGCGTTCATTGGCCAGATGGTCACCGGGGTTGATCTTTTGCTTGCTTGTATCTGCGCCTGACATATTCATATGATCTAAGCAATTAAGTGGCTAAATTGTTGGCAACCATACGGGATTACCTACGCAAACAAAATACACTTCTAAACCTTATTTATTTAACACTCCAATCAAGACCGATCAATTATGGGCCATAAACAAATCAATGCCACCAGCAATAATGGAAGACGTGCTTTTCTGAAAGGGACGGTTCCGGTCATGGCAACCGCATTCATTCCGGGTATCGCTTCAGCGAATAACGAAGATAAAGGGCCCCAACCATCCTTCCCGGGCCTGATCATCAGAGAAAAGGAGCCGGTCAATTTTGAATTTCCTTTTCCGATGCTTTCCAGTATCATCACGCCCAATAACCAGTTCTTTATACGAACACATTTTCCCATTCCAAGATTGAAGGCAAAAGAATGGGAGGTCAGGATCGGGGGGCATGTCAATAAAGAGATTACACTAAGCTATGATGAGTTACGTGCTTTGCCCGCTAAAAAAGTGATGGCAACATTGGAGTGCGCCGGAAACGGGCGGGCCAACCTGGCTCCAAAGGTAAAAGGCTTATTGTGGGAACAGGGTGCCGTCGGAAATGCAGAATGGACCGGTGTACCACTTTCTGTAGTATTGGAAAAGGCCGGCATAAAGCCGGGCGCAGTAGAGATCATTTTAGAAGGCGCAGACAAGGGTGAAGTTTCGGAAGAACCTAAATCTCCTGGTGCTATCCACTTTGCCAGAAGCTTACCGCTTACCAAAGCGATGCAGGCGGAAGTGATCCTTGCCTATCAAATGAACGGAAAGGACCTTAGTCCCGAGCATGGGTACCCGGTGAGGGCGATCATCCCGGGCTGGTATGGTATGGCTTCCGTAAAGTGGCTTACCAAGATAACCGCGGTGAATAAGCCCTTTGATGGCTATTGGCAAACCCTGGAATACGCTTACTGGAAACGCACTGATGACCAGCCGACTCTGACCGCAGTCACCGAGGTACAGGTAAAAGCAGAGATCGCCAGACCAGCGCTAAGCGAAGTGATCCCTGCCGGTAAAACATACCGGGTGCATGGTGCGGCCTGGTGCGGAGAAAATGAAATAACCAAAGTCGAGGTCAGCTTCGATGAAGGTGTAACCTGGAAACCGGCAAAGTTGCTAGGCAAGCACGGTAAGTTCGCCTGGCGGCTTTGGGAATACAACTGGCAGGTTCCTGCGGGCGATAGCCAATATAAACTGATGTCGAGGGCGACCGACAGTCAGGGAAATACGCAACCCATGGAACACGACAAGGATCGCAGGACCTATATGGTCAACAAGATCGTTACCGTTAAAATAGAGGCGCGGTAGAACCGCGCCCCGCCTCTGCAGTTAATGCTTTAGAAATCGTTCATACCAATGCGGCCGGCTTTTACCCAGGTCACCCAAAGCGGAGTCGGGCGTTATGCCGGCATTCAGCAATTTGGGGATGGCGATCCTTTGCGCGCTGTAAATGCCCGAATGACCACTGAATAAATAGGCTGTAAAACAAGCGATCGCATAATAAAGTACGTGTTCACCGCCAAACAGTTCTACTCCCATGACCGTACAGGCCAGCGGCGTATTGGTCGCGCCGGCAAACACGGCAATGAATCCCAGCGCTGCAAATAAGCCTACCGGTGCATGCAATACAGCAGATAAAGTGTTACCAAGGGTAGCCCCGATATAGAATAAAGGGGTTACCTCTCCGCCTTTAAATCCAGAGCCAAGCGTGATAGCCGTATAGATCATTTTCCAAAACCAACTGAACAGGTCTGCGCCTCCGGCATGAAAAGCCGACTGGATCGTAACGGCCCCGGGATACTCTGCAGCGACACCAAGGCTCAGGTAGTCAGGTTTGCCATTGAGATAGGTCAGCGCGATAATGACCAAGCCACCCGTAAAAGGGATCAGCCATTTCGATCGTATAAAATGACCTGAAACGACCTTGATCGCGTGAACTAGTGAAGAAAACAAAGCACTGGACATCCCAAATGCCGCGGACGCTAACATTACTTTTACCATTAACAGACCATCAAAAGGTAGATAAGCCGATAAAAAATAGGGTTCATGCCGAAAGGCGCTGATCTGGTAGGCCGTATGGTGGACTCCCCAGGCTGCTACCGTATAATCTCCGGCAACTGCGCCGATCAGTGCAGGCAATAACGCGTTATACTGCATACGCCCTATGGCCAGGACCTCCAGGGCGAACAGCGCACCCGTCAGCGGTGTGCCAAACACGGCACCGAACCCGGCGGCTACTCCGGACGTGAGCAGCAGCTGCATGTCCTGAACGGATAGTCTGTACCACTTTCCGAATAAATGGGCAATGCTTCCGCCGATCTGTACCGCGGTACCTTCACGACCGGCAGAACCACCGAACAAGTGTGTCAATACCGTGGTCAATAGAATGATCGGTGACATTTGCGGTGGCACGCCCCCGCCTGGTTCATGTATCTCATCCATGATCAGGTTATTGCCTTTTTCAGAAGATCTGCCGACCGAGCGATAGATCAAGTGGATCAGTACCCCGGCCAGCGGGAGCAAAAATAGAAGCCAGGGATGATGGAACCGGTAAATGATGGCCAGGTCCAGTATCCATAGAAACAAGGCGACCATACTTCCGATAGCGACAGCTACCGGAAGTATAAGCAAGCTCCACCTGATCAGTTCTTTAACGATCCGGTAGCGCTCCGAGGTGATAAGGGCTTTCATATCCTGATCTGCTGCTACCGTTTAAAAGTTTCGATCCCTGCAAAACGGGCCTTGCTACCCAGTTCCTGTTCAATGCGTAAAAGCTGATTAAATTTGGAGACCCGCTCCGAGCGGCAGCCACTTCCCGTTTTAATATGCCCGGCATTGGTGGCTACCACCAGGTCAGCGATGGTCGTGTCCTCGGTTTCACCGCTTCGGTGGGAGATGAAACAATGGTAGCCGTTCTGCTGCGCCAATGCTACAGCTTGTAAGGTCTCTGATACCGTGCCTATCTGATTAAGCTTGATCAATACGCTGTTCCCGATACCACGATCGATGCCTTCCTGAATGATCGAAGGGTTCGTGCAAAAGATATCGTCGCCGACCAATTCCACTTCGCTGCCCAGCTGATCGGTCATGATCTTCCAGCCATCCCAGTCATTTTCGCCCAAACCGTCTTCTAAAAGCACGATAGGATAGGTTCGGATCCATTTTGCCCATAGATCGACCATCTCTTCCGAAGTATAACGCTGCTGGTCACTTTTGTACATTTTGTAATGACCATTATCCCACATTTCACTGGTAGCCGGGTCCAGGCAAACAGAGATATCCTCGCCGGGTTTGTATCCGGCTTTCTGAATAGCTTGCAGGATCACTTCGATGGCCTCTTCATTAGAGCGGAGGTTGGGCGCAAAACCACCTTCATCGCCCACACCGGTATAATAGCCTTTGTCAGATAATAGCTTTTTTAATGTATGGAATACCTCTTCTCCCATGCGGATACTTTCTTTAAAGTTCGGCGCATGGTGCGGGGCGATCATGAATTCCTGAAAATCCAGGTTATTGTCCGCATGCCGACCACCGTTGATCACGTTCATGCATGGGACCGGCATCACATAGGTATCGCGCTCGATAAGCTGACGGTAAAGGGGAATCTTTTTGGATACAGCGTTGACCCGCGCAAAGGCGATCGAAGCGGCCAGAATGGCGTTAGCGCCTAACCGAGCCTTATTAGGTGTTCCGTCCAGGTCGATCAGCATTTTGTCAAAGGCTGCCTGATCCGCAAACGCAGAGCCGATAACCGTGCGCTTAACTTCCTGATTGATTCCAGCTACTGCTTTTTCAACGCCCTTGCCCTGATAGCGGCTTTTGTCGCCGTCGCGTAGTTCCACCGCTTCTTTCTCACCAGTGCTGGCACCCGATGGTGAGATTCCCCTTGCTGTGAATCCATCTTCTAGAGTGATCTCCGCTTCAACGGTCGGATTACCTCTTGAATCCAAAACTTCCCTAGCCATAATGTTCTTGATGTTCATTTTATGTTGTTTTTAAAAGTTTAAATCGTATGGATAAAACCATGAACTATTGCCGGAACAATGAGCAGGGAGGTGACCTGATTAGATGCGAGACGGGATAGAAAGGGATCTAAGTACCGCTGATCATTCACCTACAATAATGTTCACGACAAGACCTGCAAGGTTTCATCTATGCTTTAATTGTAGGCGTCATCAGCACGAGGCGGTTATTTTGAACGGAAGACACCATTTCCGTTTAGATCGTAACAAATAACAAACCATTTGTTTTTAAAAAAATGATCGTTTTTATTTTGCGCCTAAGTAACGCGGTATCCCACTGCCGGTAACCAATCGATTTGAATTTGACAGGGATATAATCATAGGCTTAGAAATATAGCATCCCCCTTTTTTCACGGAATATTATCGCATGATATAAAAAGAGGGGGCATCCTCAAACAGGTGATCGTTAAAAATGGTCATTGGAGAGTTGTCTAATAATTGGTTGATTCGTTCAAAGTCGTCAGTATAGGTCTTTTTGGTGAACAAACTACCGGCCAAGCCAGCTTCCCTGATAAATTTATTAAAAGAAGAATCTGTCCGGCTCAGTTTACGCGAATAATCAACGATTAGGTTAGCAATACGAGGATTGAGTTCATACAATTTAGCTGACAACTGGTCAAAGAAATCTCGCTGGATGTTCGCGGCACCTTCTGAGCTCCATGGATTGTAATCCAGTACCTCTGTTTTAGCCGGGTCAAGGTGGATTTTGATTAGGTTGATAAAGGAAGTCTTGCCACTGCCATACTCACCGAGTATGCCGATGGCAAAGGACCTACAATTGGAAGTAACGCTGACCCGGCGGGCAATTTCTGCTACGACGGACGAACGTTGAAATGTATCCTGATTATCAGATTCTATGGCGCGTTCTTCAATGAAGCTTTCCGGCTGCGGCTCATGACTTGCGCCTGCTCGCGGTTTGAAAAGATGAATAATAACAGGGGCGGTCAATGCCGCCGCAACGAAGTCCCAATTTTTTAACCAGTGGAAAAGAGTGGAAGGTTGAAAATGCCAATAGTCATCACTGCGCATAAGAGCATAAAATAGCATCGTAAGCAAAGCAACAATCGTGTTGAATTTTCGGCTGCCGTAATGGTAAAGCCAGGCGGCAATGCTTGCGCAAAGAATGATCAGCACAATCTCATGGAATGTTGTATTGTCATAACGTGATACGAGATGCTTAACCAAGAGTGTATCGAGTATGCTGTAGACCGGCTGGCGGAAAAACAAAAAGAAAGCAAGGCAGCAGAAAAGCCACAGGGCAAAGGGATAATTCTTTTTAAACGCTAACTTTGGTTTCATTGGCTGCTGGTGTCAAGGTAGTGCAAATATATGCGGCTCAACTTCATTTTTTCGCCACGGTGTTTGAACAACTTGCAATAACTTCACATTGTCATTGAAAATGGATAAAACTCACAAACTCGTTAGCTGTTACTTGTTGCTGTCAACAAAGATGGACAATACAAGCGAACCTGTAGTTCGGTCAAGTTAGCCGCGTGAATGATCATGTCTTTAACTAATTGCGGTTTGATGCGGGTTAGATTGGTACCGATCCGGCGTATCGTTTGTAGCCGTTCGGGCGTAAGCGAATGAGCATTGATCTCTGCAAACTGGCAGCGTTTTTCCAAATGCTGGATAATATCTGACTTATATAGTTTTGGCGTATCTAACCAAGCAGCTGGTAATTCGTGTGCTTCTGAAAGTGTTGCTGGTATATTTTTATTGACCAATCCATCATAATAACCAGATATGCATCCCCCCAAGTCCCAACCTAAGGATAGATAAGCGATTTCCCGGCCGTGCTGATTTTGGTAGACATTCTGGATCATCTGAAAATTTTTGATACGCACCATGAACGTATCGACTGTCCGCAGCAACAAAGTCAAGGTGCTGTTATAGAGTTTGGCAAAAGGCAGTTTGTTGCCAGCATCGCTAACTACCACTATATCGCAGGCATAAGAACTATTGCCTTGCGTGATTTTATGTATGCCTTGACTATCGTATACGCCACCATCTACCAATTGAGGGTTCATGGTGCCATATAAGATTTCATCCTGGTAGAATACTTTATCGATCTGTACCGGCGTAAACGCAAACGGCACACAAGATGATGCCATGACCGCCCTGGCAACCGGGAACGTCGCACCATTAAAGAGCACAGGTTTTGTGTAAAAAGCATAGGTTGAATCTTCCATTTTACGCTTAGAGAATGTAAAATGCCGCATAGTCTGTAAATTGGTAGAACCTATAGCTAACTCGGGCCGGTCTTTGAGATCTGCTAATGTTGCCTTCATGCAGAAAAATTTATCGTAAGCCTTTTCGATGATCCGGCTAAGGGGCAATAATTTGAACTGATAACGTACCATTAGGAATAGAAATAATAATTGCGGAATAATGGAATAACCAGCCAAGCGCGTGAACGGCAATATGAAGGAACTTAATAATAGTAACGTCAGCGGTAACGCTCCCCGCCAAAATATCCAGGAGGTCAGCACATAGCGGATTACACTTTTGGTCGTCAATGAGGTAATCATTTTCTGCTCAAATGCATTAAAATCACCTGAGTGCAGCGAATAAGCAGCCCCTGTGATTGACCCACCTGAAATCGTAGACAACACATCAACACACTCCAGTATCCCTAATTCGTTAAGTTTTTTCAGGGTGCCCAGGTGAAATCCTGCTGCGCGGTAACCCCCGCCAGACAAAGCAATGCCAATACGTTTAGCTTTTTCTATCATTATTCTTTAAAATAAATTTCGTACTTACCACAATCTCCGGCAATGAGCATGATGGTTGGAAAACCCAAAGCCCGCATTTCTGCGTGGATATGCTGGAATAATATTTTATCGTCATCACTTTGCGATAATGCGCAGTTTTCCGGATGAGAATGCCATTCGCCAGCATATTTTAAATGATCCGCTGTTTTCTCACTATAACTGCTCAATGCAGCTTCCAATCCTTCAATACCACGTATGTATGCGGTAGGATATTCTTTACTATCAGTTGGTGATAATATCGTATCGGTCAGATAGATTTTTTTATGTTCAAAATCAAAGCCGCCAATAAGTATACCTCCCGTTTCTTTGCGTAACTTATTCAACCGTGCTGCTATTATTTTTTCAACTAATTGATGGGTGACCGAAACTTGCCAATCGCCAAAATCCCAAACATCGAAACCTTTTACTTCTACTGCGACAGGCAACACCGCCCCTAATGTAGGGTCTAAGCGCCACAGTCCAATGAAAGCCCTGTCGTCCCGAATAATCTGCCGAAACTGGCTGGCAACAAAAGCAGTTACATTTTACTGTAACTGCTTGGTTTTCAAGTAGCGAGTGGCAGGATCGAACTGCCGACCTTAGGGTTATGAATCCCAACTTTTAATTCAGCAATATTTAATAATCTTATATCCGACTCGGAGTATATCGGATAAAGTTTGTATCCTATTCACCCATCTTTGTTTCAAAGCAACGCGATCCTGATCGCGCTGCAAAAGCTAAGCTCTAATTAGCTAACCAAACTGAAAGTTTAACGAAACAAAGGAAAGCAATGGCAACAGAAATCATCACACGGGAAGACCTGGAAGCATTCGGCGAGAAGCTGATGAGCCAGATGAAGGCATTATTAAGCGGCGGTTCAGCCGAAGGCGAACCGCGTAAATGGATTAAAAGTTATCAGGTTAAGAACCTGCTCAAAATTTCGAGCAACACCCTGCAAACCCTTCGTGACAACGGCACGATACCCTTCACCAAAATTGGCGGCATCCTCTATTACGAGATGGATGCAATTCAAAAAGTCCTGCGTGGTGAAGTGCAGTCCAAACGTATCCGTTTGGCCAAATGAAACTGTCTTTACGAAATGGAGCAAGCCATGTTTTCGCTACGCTTAAACGGCTTGCTCCTTCGGAGATAAGCAAGATTTTGCACTTCGTTTAAAATCAAAGATCATGGGAAGACCGGCTTTACAGGAAGAGGATAAAAGGATCATTCAGGTCAATATCCGGCTGACAAAAGATGAGAATGATTTGGTTTGCAACTATGCCCAGGCATCGGCGATGACACCAGCCAACTGGATCAGGCAGAAAGCATTTACCGGCAGGTTCCCTGCCATCAAGCTATCACCGATGAACGCTGCACTTTACCGGGAGCTGCACAAGATCGGCGTTAACCTCAACCAAGCGGTTAAACAATTAAACGCAGGTAAACTATCACCAGCATTCGTAACCATACTAACCGCTTTGATCAAAACCCAGAAGGACATACTTAACTGCTTAATGAAATGACAGCGGATCAGGTGAAAGGAAAGGGATTCAAGGGGGCGTTGCGCTACAACCTGCAAAAGGTGGAGCATGGTGCTGCCAAGATCCTGGATATGACTTTTACATCGGGTAAAGAGGATTCTATCATGCGTGAGGTGGCTTTGATCAGAATGTTAAGGCCCAACCTCCAAAAGTACTTCTATCATACCTCCCTCAATTTCCCGCCGAACGAGAACCTGGGCGATGAACAAATGAACATTATTGCAAATGAATATTTGAACAATATGGGATTTGACCAGCACCAATATGCCATCTTCCGGCACTATGATGCAGATCATCCGCACCTGCACATCTTGGTTAACCGCATCGGCTACGATGGTAAAGTGGTTTCCGACAGCAAGGACTACCAGCGTAGTGAGCAGGTGCTCAGGAAGCTGGAAAAGCAGCATGGGCTGACCGAGGTCATCTCAAGTAGACAGGCCCAAGAGCGGGCGATGACGAAGAACGAGCTGGAGATGATGAAGCGAACAAATGTGCCATCCTCCAAAATGCAGTTACAGGAGATCATTAAAGACGTGCTCAGCAGGAAGCCGGATACAGCACAATTCATTCAGGCGCTGGAATTCAAGGGAATCAATGTATTGTTTAACCAAGCCAGCACCGGCTTTGTGAGCGGCATATCCTACGGCTATGAAGGAATGCAGTTCAAAGGCGCTCATTTAGGTAATGCATATAAATGGCAGGCTATTAAAAATGCTATCAGTTATGAACAAGAAAGAGATCGCACAGCAATTTACCAGGCAAACGTTAGGACAAGAGAACTTCAGCAATCAGCAAGAGCCAGTGAATCCGCCACAAGAGGACCAGCAACCGGAACTGACGGAGATACAAAGATTACTGCCGGAAATAGAAAAGTTATACAGCAAGGCGCTGGAAAACTACAGGATCAAATCAGAGCAAAAGATAGCGGATACCAGCAGGCGGCTAGAACTCATGGACAGCACAGCAACCAATCTGGCGTTCCAAATCAAAAGTATCGTATACAGCGCGGAGCAGATATACAAAGCCAACAACAAGGTCGGCAGCAGGTGGGTTATCAGGCTTTACCTGGTAGCCATCTTATCGGGAGTTTGCTCGGCACTGATCACCCTGCTGATGATATGGATCAAGGTGCATTGAATGAGTTCAAACGCAAGCGTAAGAAAAGGAAAGGCCAAAGATTGGGTTAATAAAGCTCCACTTTATTGCATTAAATTGGTTTCAAGCCTATAACCTTTACCGCGTAGAACGGTAATCTTCAAATTCGGATCAGGTTCTAATTTTTTCCTGAGTTTTGATATAAACACATCAAGACTGCGACCCACTATAACACCGTTATCTTCCCATATCTCTTTTTGTAGCCGACTTCGCTCCACAATTTCGTTTGGACATGAGGCGAAAATGCGCATAACACGAGTTTCGGTTCCGGTCAAATCTATGGTTATACCATTTATTACAAGTTTGCCTTTCTTTGCTTCAAACAACATAGAACCCAAAGTGATCGTACTGGCATCTGTATCTTTCCTGTAGAGGGGCTTTCGCGATTGCGTCGACCTGAAAAATAGAAAACCTGCAAATGCTAAAAACGGTAGGCCACTCAAAAGATATCCGCCCTTGATTATACTGCCCCCTGCTGTTTTAAACTGGACATCTACCACATAATGCGCTTTGGGTTGCTTTCTGCCCTTGCAGGCTACAATTTCATCTTCATTGTTTTTCGAGATCGCATATCCATAAGCAGCCCCGGGGTTGCGACTATCCAAAACGTTAACAACATAATCGCTTGCCAATGGATCTCTACCTAGTTCGCGCCGAGTAAGATTTATTAATGAATCTGTTTGAAATGTAAATGCATTTTCAAATCTAATCTGGTATTCGTTTTCGGTAATCTTTTTTACCGGTAGCACCCTGGATGTGCTATCACCCGATTGCAAGAGCAACTCGTGTCCTATTCTCCGGAATAAAATTTCCCTTCTGGCTGTAGCAAAGTCCCTATCGCCGGTCATACTAAAAGCTGCACATAGTGCAGCAGTAACCAAAAGGATTACCAATCCAACAAAAAATTTGGCTTTCCTGGATATACAAATGGAATTTTGGCTACGGCGCATAATTGTAATGATATTATTTACAAAGTTTACATTTTTATTTACAATAGCAATTCCTCCTGCCTAATGACAGGCACTTACTTTTGCTGAACTGATTGCGGTAATTGAATATGGGGTGTTCAAAACTGCCAATATTCCCAATAAATTAACATTTATAAAGAAATGATGAAGTACGCGCGCTTATATCTTTTGTTATTGATCTCCGTCTTTTGCCTGTGCTGCGGGCAAAACAAAATTAAACCTCATCAAGATCATATTAATTACACCATTAAAGACACCGTTACGGCTTACGGCCCGAGCAGAATGGTCCGCAATATCAAGCAAAGCAAAAACGGTACTCTATTAATTGCCGCATCATTTGGCGGTGTGTTCAGCTATGATGGAAAATCATTCACTAATCTCACCAGTAAAATAGGTTCTCGAAGGTATTGGAATGTGTTGGAAGATCGGCGCCGACACCTTTGGTTTGCAACGACCGATTCCGGGGTTTACCAGTACAATGGAAAAATTTTCCGGCATTTTACAACCCGGGAGGGACTACCCAGTAACTGCATTTTTTCCATTGTTGAAGACAAGGCCGGTCATATCTGGCTGGGCACCGGGAACGGGGTGAGCCGTTATGATGGTAGGTCTTTTCAAAATTTGACAACGAAAGATGGACTTTCTAATCATAGTGTCCATACCATCTTTGAAGACAGGACCGGAAAACTGTGGTTTGGTACCGATGGAGACGCTTGTGTTTATGATGGAAAAACGTTTACCGTCTTCAAAAATAAAGAGGGCAAACCATTTCACAACGTTGGGTCAATCATCCAAGACAGAAAAGGAAACATTTGGTTTGGTGCATCGATCATCGAAGATAGAAAAGGCGATACGCTGTTGGTTTCGGGTGGTCTGTGGCGGTATGACGGCAGCACGTTTACCAAAGTATCAAAGCGGGGTGCGTCGGCGATAGCTGAGGATAGCAAAGGAAATATCTGGACTACTGGTGCTTCTAGCACGAATGGGGTTGGAAACTGGGTCCTTGCGCGCTATGATGCGAAGTCTTTATATGATAACATTCCTAAGGTAACCGAGATCATGTCAGTAAGAAAAATGCTCTGTGATATTTTGGAAGTTAACGATGGTAGTATTTGGTTTGGGTCGATGAACGGGGTGTACCGGTATGATGGCCAAACCATTACTGACTTTAGAAGTAAAGAGCATCAAAAATGAAAGCATAAATGATTTGCTAATATCTATTCATTAATCTCATTCTTTAACCGATATTATTCTATAACATGAAAAAATCATCAGTCCCCTGCTTCATTTTAATAATTGCTGCTACCATACTCGGTTGCGGCGGGTCTGAAAGAAAAGGAAGAAAAAACGCACCAAAAAGTCCCCTGTCCTTACACGTCGGGGACGAAAAATACCTTCAGATAGACACAAACGCAAGCGTAGTAACATGGAAAGGTTCTTCTCTAAACGGATTGAACACTCAGAGCGGATATGTCCACATATCAAAGGGAGAATTAATGGTTAATAACGGTCAACCTGTGGGTGGTACAGTAGAGATTGATATGAACACCATTGCCGATAAAAAACATGGGCGTGATAACAAATTAGTTAATCATTTAAAGGATCCTGATTTTTTCGAGGTTGAGAAATATCCGTTTGCGACAATCGTGTTAACCGAGGTTGCACAATTAAGTGATGAGCGTAAGAATGTTACAGGAAACCTGACGATTAAAGGTATCACACATCAAGTCAATTTTCCGGCAAAAATAGTATCTAAAGATAGCATTATAGAAGCCAACGCCAGGCTCGTCATTGATAGAACAAAATGGAATGTCCGTTATAAATCGGCAAAGTTCTACAAGCTTTTAGCCAATCAAACCATGTCCGATTCAATTGAGTTTCAGATGAAAATTTTGACAGTTCGTAAGTAATAATCAAGTCTACGACAACGCATAAACTAATCAATTCGTAATCAACGATTTAATGTAGAGATATAGATTTCTGTATTTGTAGAAATGAACATTTCTATAAATGCAGAAAGTTAGAAATGCATACTCTGCATTTCTAATAAATGAACCATGTAGGTCACGATAGCAAATAAAAAAAGCCCTTGCGGAGCTTGATATTATTTCAAATTCTTTAAAAGTTCGATTTTCTCTCGTTCACTTGTTAGTAGTTGTTCATAAAGCTTTTTGTTCTCTTCAAACACTTCAACCAATTTGTCAATTGGATTGAATGTGCTATTAAAAGCGTAAACAGCGCCGTTATTCGTACTATTATCGTTGAATGTATTGAAGTAGTTAACTACGGCTTCTTCGCTGAAGTTCTTGATTGCCTCCGGCGTTACCCCTAGTATTTTCGCGATTTTACTTAAAGCCTCTTCTTCAACCTCGACACTTTGTTCAATTTTAGAAATCGCTTGTTGGCTGATGCCAAGTTCTAATGCCAGTGTTTCCTGCTTTATACCGCGTAATTCACGAATCTTGCTAATCTTTCTTCCAATGTGTAAAGTCTCTGCCATGGCGTAAATGTATCAATTATTGTAAATGTACGAAACAACCGCATTATTGTAAAGTACAAATCGCTGTGGTTCGGCACGGGGGTACGGTACTATTCTTTTGTGTTGCCGGTCAATGCAGGTCGGTCGCAATAGTATCAGTCATGGACCTAAAGCAATATGATGTAAAGAACTTTTATCCCCGGTACCTTGACCAGGATGAGATCAACGAGCCTTTAAAGGTGATCAGTGATTTCTTTTCCGCAGACTGGCTACCCGGACATTTAGAAAGCTTACTGGAGTGGCGTAAGCATGTGATTGAGGAGTGTTATTACACGGATGAACATAAGAAAAGTCCAGCTGGGTTGCTGTTTACACACCAATTAAATGCAAGGTTACTGGAAGCAGCCTACTTAATCAGTCGTACCAAAAGAGCATTGAAACTCGCTGATGCCATTCATATCAACTTTGATGTACAATTACAGCGAGAAGAGCGGGAATGGCTGCATTACCCAATCTACCTGTCACCCATCGAACGCATCAATCCATATTTCGCAATTAGTAATTTTTTTAAGGTCTATACGGTTAACCAGTACCTTGACTTTCTTTATGAGTGGCTGGAAACGGGTTTGTCCAATCATTCGGCGGATGAGTTCTTAGATACCAGTGATGTCATCTACTTCTACGAGAACATGCAGAAGCTATATGAGGCCGCGTGGATCATCAAGCAGCGCGAGATCGAACCAACATTTAAAAAGAATGCAGATGCGCGTGAAGAGACGATAATTGCTCAGGTAAAGCAGTATCCGGTAAGATTGCCATTAATGAATTTCCATTGCAGGTTTAATGAAGCTATTACACCGGCTGAACAGCTTGGCTTAAATCAATTGATAGAGATCATACTCAAGGAGATCGAGTCTGTATTAATGATCATTCACCTTGGGACACATCCTGATCCTGATACGTTTTATTTCTTAATCATCACTAAGGAACAAGACAAAACATCGGAACATCAACTTTTAGATAAGATCGAGAAGAAATGCGGTCACCTGATCAATGTTTGCGCGATCGTTCATAAGTCAGATGCTTTCCTTAGAGCGCTTGAAGAAGGAAGCCGCTTTTTTATCAATGCTTTACAAAAAAACAAAATAGCTTACCAGTCATCTAAATTTGAGTTACCCGAACTACGGAATCCTGATGGAAAATTTATCAAGAGCCAGGTAGAAGATATATGGAACCGTTGGGGTAAGCAAGGGAAAGACTTTCTGGATACGTCCCTAAGCTGTTTTGATGATGGTAATTATAATTTAGCGGTGTTCCTGATGCACCAAGCTGTAGAAAGCACTTTAAGCGCTATTATTCGGGTAAATTTGGGTTACCGGCTTTCTATTCATAATCTGGCCAGGCAGCTAAGGATAACGTTGATCTTTACAGATGACTTGAAAAATGTGTTTGACTTTAGTGTTGTTAAAGATGTGCAGCTTTTCGAGTTGTTACAAACGGCCTATTCGGCAGCAAGGTATAAAGACGACTTCAAGGCAGACAAGGATACAGTAAAAGCTTTGTCGGACAAAGTATGCAAGCTGTTCATAACCGCTGAAGAAATGTATCATCAGGTAATAGAGCAACTCAAAGATTAGCCTTTGCAGAAAGGCAGACGGTTTCATTTCACCACACGCTATCGCTACGGGTTCCATTATACCGACAGCCTTCCTGCCGCACAGGCAATACTATAGCTCGTTACCTCTCACCATAAAATTGCCTTTCCGTTTAATAACTATTGACCACTGCACCGCCATCACAAAATTAGCACCGCAGGAAAACTGTCAAGGGTGTATGAACGCTGCAATTATTGTTTTTATTGGCAGCAGCGCCCTTGACAGTTTTCCTGCTTGCTGCTGCCGGTTGTTTAAGCCATGCAATGGAGAGGTGTGTTTGATAAACTAATGATTAATGCCTAAAATAACGACGGCTTTTAATGATATGCTATGTGGCTAAATCTGTAAAGGAAATTCGTTTTGCCTCTATAACGCGTTACTTAATATTAACGTCTTCGAACATAAGGAAATGTCTTTCATGTGTGAACAGTGTAAAACCGAGAAAAGCCTAAATCAACGCGACGAAAAACCTTGACCGAAAATATTAAGACCCTTACAATGGTGTTGGCCTGTTAACATTTCGTCAGATAAGTTTCCAAATGTTAAAAATCTCATGACTGGCAAGATCGATTTCTTTACCTGGGTTTTGAACGTCTGAAAATCTATAAATCCGCCAGGCTGCGACGTCAATTACGAGGCATATCTTATGATTGAAATTCAACTCTCTTTCCGAATAGAAGCGATGTAGTACCCAAAGCTTTGCCGCAGCTTCTTCCTTTTTTAGCTTGGTTGTTGAAAAGTTGAATTTAAGAAAGCCTACAGGGGTTGAGGAATCATCGGATAAGATCAAATCAGCCATAGCACCGATGCGCACACCGTTTTGCATAATTTTGTTTCTCCGACGGGTTAGATTGTTTTCTAATACATATTTCTGCAATATGGGTGTTAACAATTGTTCCATCGCCACAATGCTGTCGAGACCTTTTGCTGAATATATACGGTTCTTATAATCATCCGTGTTTTCGGCATAATCTTTCGCTTCTTTTCTAAGCCGTGCGGCATGCCGTTTGAAATCGTCAAAATAAACTTCATGCTGGTCAATAAAATTCAAGGAAAAGGCTTCACAAACCAACTTCCGGGCTACTTCATAGAACCTGGGAATGTAATTTGGTGGATATTTACAGCCTTTCAAAATACTTTTTCTACGCCGCTCCGAAGCTATAATATAGCGTGATATCATCGTAAGCGATATCTGTGGCTCGAGAACAACCTTCTTCTCTTTAACCGCAACATTTTCTTTTGCCATATTTTTAAGAATTTTTTACAGCGTCTTAAATTGGTTTAAGACGCTGTATTATAATTAATAACGTATAAATTTAGTTAATAAAAAGCGTGTAATGTTTGTAAATTACTAACATTTTTCGCAAGACTGACTTTTACAAGCGTTATAGGCTAAGACTTGTGCCCTATGACTTTTTGTTTAGAATAATCTCCGAGATAATGTACCTCAATTTGTCCTTGAGGTCATAGTCAATTTCCAGCTGCTCTGCCTTATCACACATTTCCAACAACTTGGCAAAAGCCTTTATTTCATTACTGATCTTAGTTTTGAAAATGTCCCTCAATTCACGAATTTCCCGGAAAGCACTACGCGGATTGGTCAACTTGTATTCAATACGCGCCCGTAATTCATCAGGTGTTTTAATCGTTTTTATTGAAAGGAGGTCATTGATAAAATCCTGGGTGTCGTTTAATAGCATGTCCAATTCGGACAAACTTTCCAGCGTTTTCTTTGGTCCTGTTCGGTGCGAGATGATTAACTCACTCTTGTTTGCTTCCTCTTTGCTGTTGAAAAGATAAACACCTCCATGCAGCCTGCCGCCAACCCGAATAATCTTCTGGTAGTTTAGTGATCCTTGACCAAGGTCATTGGTCGTGATAATTATTGCTGATGAGGCTTTTCCAAATGGTCCTGCATCTTTCAGATCCTTATCGGCGACAATGATTTCTAATTTGGATTCAGATGCCGCGGCACTGGTAATTGCGTACCTGTTTCCTTCGTGCTTTTTCATGTCCCTGTGTAAGGCTAGCATAGAAACAACAAATGCGAAATCTACACCGTACTCATAATACCTGTCTACTGATGTGATACCGCGCAGGAAAACCTGACCATCGCTGACGACCATACGATAACTGCGATATCGATTGTATTTCTTGTGTCCGCCCGCTAAAGCTTTGAAATAATCAAGGTTATGTTGCGCAAGTTCTCCAAGACCATCTTTATAGAGACGATTGGCATATTTTGCCATGTCATAAGTATCGAAGTAAGTGTTTTTTGAATCGTAGATCGCATAGCAATCTAGATCAGTTTTCACTTCATCTACCTCTGCATATTCTTCGAAGTTGAAGACCAAAGGAAGCGGATTGGATAGATTTTTTACCGGCTCTTCGCTTTGCCGAATATTGATATGCTTGCTTTGCGCATTGACGGCGAACCGATGAAAGTTCTTATTTATATTACTGATCTTTTTGAATAGAGTATCTATATGGTCGACCAAAATATACTCTTCTTCTATCTCAGCTATCTTGAAAGTTTCAGCGACCTGGTCTTTATAAGGGTGGTCCGCTAATAGGGTCATCAACAGGCTTACTTTGAGCCTGCCATTACTTAGGTCATCATCCAGGATAACCGGCTTTTGTATAAAACGATCTGTCATTTTTAATCTCTTTAGTAATATTAACAATATATTACTGCAAAGGCTGCGCAGGTACAGGCCAAGGAGAGATGACAGCGTAACGTCGTTTTTACTTGCTACAAGGATAACTTTTTCTACCTTTGTGCGTTTAAAAACAAGAGGACGTGAAAACCTCGTTTGTATGCTGCATCTTTCTTGCACGTATGAACTTATACATCAAAGGCTCAGGAGTCCGCAATTTCCTGGGCTTTTTTTGTTATAAGACATACCCTATCTGTGTGGTAAGTTATCTCTTATGTCATGTGCCTTCCTCCTTTAAATTTTCAAAAAAGTCCACCAATCGTTGTACTGTGAAAAAAGGGTTACGTACATGAATGGGCGTTTCTCCGTCTTGCTGGCGGTTGATCATTTTAGCCCGTTCCATTGCAAGCGCTAACCTTTCTTTCAAATGTTTATAGTGATTGAGTTTAGTTTTATGGTACTCCGGCCATAGTCGGGTAAGGTGCCGCAATGCTTCTTCCCCTGTTTGAAATGCTCTGCCACGATGCTCAAAATGCAATATAAACCAGTGCTCTATAGCTATGGAGGAATAGGCAACCTCAAAATTATCCCTTTCAATTTGTCTAAATGTACTCTCAAGATCAGGCCATTGATCTTTGTCGAAAAATAACCAAACTGTATCGTACGGGTTTCTTTCTTTTACCGCTGCTTTCAGGCGGCGATGGGCTTCATTAACTAGCTGTTTAGGATCATTCTTGGTCGAATAAAAGACCTCCACGGAAATAGACTGCTGCAAAGTGCGCGGCAGCTCCGACTGGAGTGTTTTTGCATAAAGGTATTCTGTAACCCCTTCGCACAAAATCAAAATTCTCTTATTGACCTTAAACCTCATCAGACTGCATTTCAATTAAAAAATCTGCATCGTGGATGATTGGTGTTGCGCCAAATCTGCCTGAAGCGTACCATTTGTCCAACGGCGTCCCTAAACGTATTCCCTCAATATCTGAGCACCTGTAAAGCGAGGTTGCACCAAATTCGTTCTTCTGTGTAAACCAAACCTGATCTCTTCTAAACCTGTCATTTGATAGTTGAGTAATATCATGTGTGGCGAATATCAACTGCGCATTGTTTTTATTGATTACAGGGTTATGGAATAACTGAATTAGAAAGCCGGTTATGTTGGGATGCAAGTTCTTCTCGAACTCATCGATAATTAATACCCTTCCATGATTCAGTGCGTCCAAAATGATCCCGCCAATCGCAAAAAGGCTTTGGGTGCCAGCAGATTCCTGTCTGATATCAAATGATTCAAATCCGATTTTTTCAGTTTTGTCAAATACAAAATGCTGCGTTTTAATGTCGTATTTATAGTCTTCCTGAAACTGTTTTTTTATTTCGTCTGGCATATTTCCGGGAAACTTATAGTTATTCCAATCAACCTCTTCGACGGATACGGAACTGATACCCGTATCAAGTGCGCAAATCATGGCATTGAAACGTTTTGTAAAGGCCTTTTCCTTATCTTCAGCTAACCGCTTCGCATAAAATGAGGTTAAATTGTGCTCATGGAACACTTCCATTACAGGATATGCCCTGAGTTTGGATGTAAAAAACCTAAACGCTGTTAACAGTACCTCTTCGGCATTATTCTCAGCAGCTTTAGATAACAGAAGTTGATTTGAAGAAGTGATTTTTTCAAGCGTCTTTTTAGGCCCTTTGAAATAGTCCCCAAATTTTATTTCCTTGCCAGCGAATCGCGAATACAGTAGACTTTTTGCAGTACCAGGATAGTAGTGTAATTCTTCCTGTAAAATTTGCTCATCATTAAATACTATGATATAATCATATTGCCATCTATTGATGAAACTGATTTCCAATGTCGTTGGCATCGAAATATAGCTTTTTTCAAGGCGGTGAGGCTCGTATGGAGCAATGCTTTCATCAACTTTAAAGCCGGCTGATTCGTTGACCAAATATCGTAAAGCATTAAACGCAGTTAAGAAACCAGACTTACCTGACGCGTTCGGCCCATATAATACAGCAGACTTTAACATCTGCCTTTTCCCTGAAGCTTTGAAATAATTCGATACCAGTCCTTTCGACCCTGTTTTGAGCGTGTTTATTTCCATGCGCTCACGAATGGATCGAAAATTGGTTACTGCGAATGATATTAACATATAACAATTTTTGTCAAAGCTACATAAAAAACTTTAACAAGAATGATAAAAAGATAAATTTTGCACATTTCGTGCATTTTTTATATTTTTATCGGATACTTTGTTTAATAGTTAGAGTACCGCAGACTTTTATGCCATTTCAATGTTTGACAATTTATTTTCATTTATTATCAGCTTCTGTTTTAAAGCAGTCATGTCCTCGCTTACCTTCGCGTCTAAAATTTTTGCGTAATGTTGGGTAGTGCGAATATTACGGTGACCAAGCATTTTGGAAACACTTTCTATAGATACGCCGTTTGAAAGGGTCACCACCGTAGCGAAAGTGTGCCTGGCAATATGAAAGGTCAATTCCTTGTTGATACCGATCGTATCAGCAATTTCTTTTAAATAGCTGTTCATTTTCTGATTAGACAGGACAGGTAATGCTTTATCGTTGTGCAAGCATTCTGGATTATCCTCATACTTTTCTAATATCCTCAATGCGGTTGGTAATAAGGGGATCCGGGATGTGGTGTCTGTTTTCTTACGTGAAGTAAAAATCCATTGTTGCCCATCAATACCTTTGATGATCTCAGACCTTTTAAGCTTCTTCACATCTGCGTACGCTAACCCGGTAAAACAACTGAATAGGAAGATATCCCTCACTTGTCTAACCCGATTGGTAACCAGCTTAGCATCTGCCATTGCTTGAATTTCATCTTTGGTCAAAAAATCTCTAACTACCTCTTTTACTTTTGGCTTGTAGTTAACGAACGGATCTTTGTCCAGCCAGCCATTCGCTATACACAGCCTGATGATCTTCTTAAAGTTCTTGACATATTTGACCGTAGTATTATTCGCACAATTACATTCTGACCGCAGATAGAAATCAAAGGATGTGATAAACTCGTGATCAACAGCTTTGATGTCTATATCAGCTTTCCGGTATTGCCACAGAATAAATTCAGTTACATGCCTGAAGGTGGTTTCAAAGATGGTCAACGTTCCCTGGGAATATTCTTTTCCGATGAGGAGTTGCAGACGCTTATTGTGTTCCTTGAAGATGGGGATCAGCATCTTTTGCCTTTCCTTTTGCTCCTTGCCAAGCAATCTGTTTTTGAGATCTTCCACACAAATGTTGGCATTTGCATCCATCATTTTTCTGTGCTCATCATAAACCTGCTGTTCAAGGGTTTTGAGGTAATGGTTAAACACACGAGCTTCTTCATTTGTGCCGGTCATCTTTTGCTGGTCGGCATTCCAGCGCTCCGGCCTGATGTACCGGCGTGTGGTAAATTCAACACGTTCTCCTGCTACGGTCAATCTCAAATAAACCGGGGCCGTACCGTCTTTAAGTGTTTTGCTCTTTTTCAACGCGAAGTTGATACAAACTGTTCTGATCATCGCTTTAACGATTAAAGATTAATAATTAAACTTTTAGCGGTTCAGCGAGACCTAATTTACGAAGGGACCAATAGGTCTCGCAAGAGGTCTCGCTTCGATTGAGATGAATTGCGTTGAAATGAGGTGGCTATAAAGCAAAAACGCCCCAGATCGTATGATCTGAGGCGTTTTTCAAAACTTTGACATGTTATTTGCGGTGAGGGAGGGATTCGAACCCTCGGTACAGTTTCCCGTACGTCAGTTTAGCAAACTGATCCTTTCGGCCTCTCAGGCACCTCACCGTTTAAAGTAACTATGTTCCCCGTTTGGGATTGCAAATATAGTAATTCAAGCTATCCGTCAAAAAAATATTTCACCTATTTCTAATAATCTATTCGTACGTGATAAATGCTCATCAGCATGCGTTTAAATATAGTTTTGATGGTCTCGATCTCTTTTAAAGTGATGTCGCTGTCTTTCAGTTGATTCTGGTTCAACTTGTAATTTACGATGCGATCGACCAGGTCGCTGATCGATCCGGCGTCGGGCTCTTTGAGTGAACGTGATGCCGCTTCAACAGAGTCTGCCAGCATCAATACACCCGTTTCTTTTGAAAAAGGAATAGGTCCAGGATACCTGAAAATGTTCTCATCGATGAACTTTTCTGGAAAATTCTTGAGAAAAGATTGATAAAAGTAGTCCACCCGGGTATTGCCATGGTGGGTGCGTATAAAATTGATGAGCGTCTCTGGCAGGTTCGCTTTCTCTGCCATTTCTACGCCTTTACGCACGTGCCTGATGATGATTTGTGCGCTCTCTTCGTAAGAGAGCTTGTCGTGAGGGTTAAAGCCGGCCGTTTGGTTCTCGATGAAGTATAAAGGGTTCTCCATCTTGCCAATGTCGTGGTACAGGGCGCCCGCACGTACGAGTAGGGCATTACCACCAATGCTGTATATCGCGTTCTCGGCCAGGTTAGCCACCTGTAACGAGTGCTGAAACGTTCCGGGAGCCTTAAAGGCTAATTCCCGCAGTATGGCCGCGTTGGTATTGGTCAGCTCAATGAGAGTAAGATCGGAGGTGATACGGAACAGTTTCTCGAATGCGTAGATCAGTGGATAGGCCAGCAGGGTAAGCATCACGCTCACCACGAATGGAAAGAACTCTGCCCATTCGATGCTGTTCAGGTCGCCCTCGCGGATAAAGCTGATACCCAGGAACGAGATCAGATAGGTGATGGTGATGATAGCCGCCGAGGTGAGGAACTGGCCGCGACGCAGCAAGTTCTTGATACTGTAGATCGATACCATACCAGCAGTGATCTCGTAAAAAGCGAACTCAAAGCTATTAGGCACATAGAAACCGGCGATCATGATCACCAGCAGGTGAATGTTAAGCGCCAGCCTGGTATCGAACAGGATGCGGATGATGATCGGTACGATGCAGTAGGGGATGTAATACAGGTTAGGCAGCTGCTGGCTGATCGCCCATGAAAGAGTACCGAGCATGGCCGTGATCACCAGCATGATCAGCCCCACCAAACGATTGTCCTGGTAAATATCTTTACGGAAGAGGTACAGGAAAACGATTAGCAGCGTCACGGTCAGTGATACGAGCAGGAACTGACCCAGGAACACCATTTTGCGGTTGCCGTTCACCCGGGCGCTGTCCTCAAAGTATTTTTTGTACGAGAGGAGCTTCTGGTATATCTCATCATTGATCACGGTGCCTTTTGCCACGATCACCTCGTCCTTTTGTACCATGCCCTGCGTGGTCGATACTCCACTCAGGGCGTCGCGCTTGATGCGGGCAGTAAGCTTGTCGTCGTATATCAGGTTGTTCTGCAGCCGGTTCTGGAGCAGGTCAAGCATAAACGCCTTATCTACATTGGTCAGGTTTAGCTCCTGCTCAAAGTAAACTATCGCTTTCTCTTTGGTGTACAGGCCCGAGGTGTTCTTGTTGGCCGATACGTTCTTGTTCACCACCGTAATATTGTAGTCCTCGGTGGCGGGCAGGTCTTTAATGCCCGGTGTAAGGATGCCTATGGCATAAACATGGTTCAGTAACGCACGACCGATCTCCAGGTACCGGGCCCGTTGCTTCTCCGGCAAGCCTGAACCTGCCCATTTGATATTGAGGTCGTTAGCAAAGCCTTCTAACTGCTGTAATTGTACATCGGCGCGCAGTTGGTAAATAGGGGATACGCTTTGTAAAGCTGCCGACTGATCACGTTCGAGCTCAGCGTTGGTCTTTAAAATGGCGAAGTTGTAAGGCGCTAAAAGTTCCTTTTGGTTCCATACCCGGCCTTTCTCGAACTCATACCTGAACTTTACCTGCTTGGGCAATGCCAGGATGATAAGAAATACGCTCAAAAGTATGATAATGAACTTTACGCTTACCGCGTATTTACGTAATAAAGCTTTGGTACGTGATATACTAATGATCGCCATTTAACGCATATGATTTTCGTAAACAGGAGGCGACAGCACTGCGCGCCCACTTTGCTTACAATAATAACGTTAATTGCAACAAAATAAGTTGTATTATCGTTTTTTGATAGCATACTTCGCCACCAATGCCTATGTATCGAGTTGTTATTATATGTGTGATGTTATGGTGTACGGTTTGCGGCACCGCGTTCGGTCAGCGCTTTAACAGTCCTGATCAGCTGGCCAAACTGCGGCCCATGCAGGATAGCCTGATCAAACTGGGCAGGCAGGTGGTTAACAACGAGAGCGATGTGGAACGCAAGAATGCCAATTACACCTTCATCCGTACGCTGGTAAGCACCCTGAAGATCCCCAACTCTTACGCCTACAACTTCGATTCGTTGAAGACGATCAGCATCATGCGGTCGCCTGATAATAAATTCAGGATCTTTAGTTGGTTCGTGATGAATGAGGATGGCAGTTACCGTTTTTACGGTGCCATACAGATGAACACCGGCGGAAAGCTTCTGTTACACCCTCTGGAGGATCAAACACCATTCATCAATAGTGCAGAGGACACGATAACCGATAACAAAAAATGGCTGGGTGCCCAATACTACAAGATCATCCACGTAGCTGGCACTAACCCTTATTATGTGCTCTTAGGCTGGAAAGGGAATAACGTAAAAACCACCAAAAAGGTGATCGAAGTGCTGTCCTTCAAGAACAATGCTCCTGTTTTTGGTATGCCGGTTTTTACGGGTAATAAACGCATGCGCGATCGCGTAGTATTTGAATACAGCCGACAGGCGTCAATGTTGTTACGCTATGTGCCCGAGCAGAACCTCATCGTTTTTGATCACCTGGCCGCACCCGACGGCAAAGCGCAGATGTCGCCCGAGATGTACGGTGGGGATCTGAGCTACGATGGATACCAGATGACGGGTGGCAAGTGGAAGTTCAAAGAAGGCCTGGATATGCGCAACATACCCATGCCTGAGGACGAAGGCGTGACCGACCCCAAGATCGAACGCAGGAATACCGTGAAGCCCCGTCGTCGTAACTGATCTTCTGCACCCGTTGTACTCTCGGTCAAAATTTTATTTGCCTTGATCTGTGGACAGATCGGCTGAACAGGATCTTTCGACCCACTTTTTTATCGTACTGAATTTGAGCGAAGTGTTGTTATACATGAGCTTCAAGCATCTAATTGACCAGTTTTCTTTTCTTCACGATAACTTCATTTTTGTATCGGGGATGGTAAATGTTTCAACACAAAATTCGGGTTTGAGATATAAATGCTATTTTAGAAAAATTTTTTAATTTAAACTATGGTTCAAGATCCGTTAACAATTGATACCGAGAACGTAAACCCTAAATATCCCAAAAGCATACCTTACATCATAGGCAACGAGGCCGCCGAACGTTTCAGTTTCTATGGTATGCGTTCCATACTTGCCACTTTCCTGGTGGCTCAGTTCTTCAACCCAACAGCAAATCCAGCTTTACAAACAGTAGCCGAGGCTCAGGCCAACGAGAGCACGCACTTCTTTGTGTCATTGGCTTACGCCTTACCATTCGTTGGTGCGCTGGCTGCCGACTGGTTCTTTGGTAAATACAAAGTGATCCTTTATGTGTCTATCATTTACTGCTTAGGGCACTTGTGCCTGGCACTTTTTGATACTGACCTTACCGGGTTCAGATATGGCCTTATCCTGATCGCGATCGGTGCGGGCGGTATCAAGTCATGCGTATCGGCCAACGTTGGTGATCAGTTCGATAAGACCAATCAAAGCCTTTTGTCAAAGGTTTATGGATGGTTCTACTTTGCCATCAACTCTGGTTCTGTGCTATCAACCATCGCCATCCCTTACATTTATAAACACTATGGCGCGCAGTGGGCGTTCGGTATCCCAGGTGTGCTAATGGCGTTAGCTACCATCATCTTTTTCACAGGTCGTAAAAAATATGTAAGGCTGCCTCCACAAGGGGTCAACAAGAATAACTTTGTCTTTATATCGCTGTATGCCTTATTCAACATGGGCAAAAAACAAAAAGGGCAGTCGTTGCTTGACGTAGCCAAAGAAAAGTTCGATCCTGAAAAGGTAGAAGGCATGAAAGCGGTTTGGCGAGTAATGGCCGTTTTCGCTTTCGTACCGGTGTTTTGGGCCATGTGGGACCAAAGCTTATCCGAATGGGTATTGCAGGCCACTAAGCTTGACCTGACCATGTTCGGTTACAAGCTACTGCCTGAGCAGATCCAAACGGCTAACCCTATCTTCTTACTGTCGTTCATTCCGATATTCAACTATGGCTTGTATCCATTCTTGGATAAGATCGGTATCAAAACAACACCGCTTCGTCGTTTTGGCGCAGGTTTATTCCTTACTGGTTTATCGTTCGTGATCATCGCGTTGTTGCAGGAAAAGATCGATGCTGGTCAACACCCGACCGTGTGGTGGCAGATACTGGCTTACATGGTACTATCTGCCGGAGAAACGCTGGTATCGATCACCGGTCTGGAGTACGCTTATACCCAGTCGCCAAAGTCGATGAAGAGCACCATGTCTGCGATCTGGCTGCTTACCGTTGCTATAGGTAACATGTTCGTGGCGTTCGTGAATAGCAGTATCTCTAACCACGGATTTTTCTCTCGTTTCGAGGGAGCCAGCTACTTCTGGTTCTTCGTGGTGCTGATCAATGTTTTCCTGGTGGTTTACTTATTCGTATCACCAAGATTGAAAGAGCGCAATTACGTTACTGAGGACGAGAACAAGTTAGTGGCCGAGACCACCAACCTGTAACCACACCGTTTAACATAATTTAACTTAAAGCAGGGAAGTTGTTACTTTCCTGCTTTTGTTTTTTAAAGGCTTAAATATGTACTTTTGCCACTCGTACATTAATTACTTACCGTGCCCGATAGCATAGTCATCATCCCTACTTATAACGAAAAAGAGAACATCGAGCGAATGATCCGCAAGGTATTCTCATTGCCGTACGATCTGCATGTACTGATCATTGATGATGGATCACCTGATGGCACGGGCAGTATCGTTAAAAGCCTGCAGAACGAGTTCACGGGACGTTTATACATCGAGGAGCGTAAGGGGAAGCAGGGATTAGGCACGGCGTACATACATGGCTTTAAGTGGGCCATCAAGCACCAGTACGACTACATTTTTGAGATGGATGCCGACTTTTCACACAACCCTGATGATCTGTTACGCTTGCGCGAGGCCTGTGCTGAAGGTGCCGATATGGCCATCGGGTCGCGCTACGTGAAAGGTGTCAATGTAGTGAACTGGCCCATGAACCGCGTACTCATGAGCTACTATGCATCGGTATATGTACGCATGATCACCGGTATCGATATCCATGATGCTACTGCTGGCTTTGTGTGCTATAAGCGCAAGGTATTGGAGACCATCCGTTTGGATAAGATCAAATTTGTGGGCTACGCCTTCCAGATCGAGATGAAGTACACCACTATCCGTCATGGATTTAAGGTGGTGGAGATACCGATCATCTTTACCGATCGTACCGAGGGCGTCTCTAAAATGTCGACCCGTATCTTCCGCGAAGCTTTTTTTGGGGTGATACAAATGCGCATCAACAGCATCTTCCGCAAGTACCCGGAAGGGGAGTAGGCTCTACCTTAATGCCTGTTTTTAGCCTTTAAAGCTACGTTTACTATCTCTATTCAAACAATTATCATTTATGAGGGTACTGTTATAAAACCCTCAACAAATGAATAAATTTTTCCGTGCGCTGATCGCCGCCTGGGGCGCAAAAAAATTAGGTGGAGGCTGTTTGTCTACCATCGTTATCTTTATTATCATTTATACTTTGCTTGGTAAATGCAACGAGCCTGCCCGTGCTTCAGTAAAACCGGCAGCTATTAAAACTGCTGTTCACCAAAACGCTGTTAGATCGAACGCAGTGCCAGCAGTTACTTATAGTAGCACTTCTGGCCAAGAATAGTATAAGAAAGGCTTAGCCCGAAAAAGACGTAGGTATCGTGTTTCCGGTAGTCGCCACGCTGGCTACCGGCAGTGCCTATATATACGCCGGTCCGTTCGCCTGAACGGTCAGACAGTGCCCGGGCGATAGGGTCAACAAAGGTGTTTCGGTCGGCATAATTACCGCTCACATCGTCAAAGTGGTCTGAATATACCGTGCGATACCCTACATCGGCAGTGAGGCTTACTGAGCTAAACAGATTGAATTTTACACCTGCTCCAAAGGGGACCGCCACAGCGGTGGTACCGTAGGTTTGCGGCGACTGCTCGAGGTTCAAGGGACGCAGGTCATAGGTCTGCCCGTTATAAATAGCCTTGGGTGTGTAATTGACCGCAGCTATACCTCCGTAAACAAAGGGGGTGAAGTCATGATAACGGTCGCCGGGCAAGTATTCCATAAAATTGAACTCGCCGATCAACGCACCTTCGGTAAACGGTGTATAAAAGCTCAGATTGCGTTGTCGTTGTTCGGCGTATTTGGATGTGCTGTCCGCAGCTTCTACCTGCGCCTTACTTAGGCTTGCTTTGATGGACCAATGCCCGTTGATATTATAACGCAAATGAAGCCCCTGCATGGCTCCGCTCACTTGCAATAGGTTGCGTTGGTTAAGGTCGCCAATGTAACCTGCTGCGCCACCCTGTACGCCAAATTCCCATTGCTGAGCATTACTGTGTAACGCAAATAAACAAAGGGCGATGAGCAGCAGGAAGCGCTTCATAACAGTAAGGCTAATAGTTGCGGGCGTCCAATCCCCACAATAGTTTTTTGCGCAAGGTCTCCAGGTAGCTTTCGTTCTGTAAGCGTACCAGGTTCACCTGGAAGCCTGCCTTATGAATATCGAACTTGAACTTGCTATCGATCACCGCCGTACGTGAATCACATGATATGAGGCAGGTAGCGTTGCGTGCTTCCACCTCAAAGGTAAGGGTGCTGGTATCGGGCAGTACGATCGGGCGCACGTTCAAGTTATGAGGCGATACCGGCGTTACTACGATAGTATTAGAGCGCGGATAGATGATCGGCCCGCCGCAGCTTAACGAGTAAGCAGTAGAGCCGGTAGAGGTGGAGATGATGATACCATCGCCCCAATATGTGTTCAGGAACTCGCCATCAAGATAGGCGTGCATGGTGATCATGGCAGCATCATCCCGCTTGTGGATGGTGATGTCGTTCAGCGCAAAGTTGTCCTTGCCAAATATCTCTGCTTCCGAGCTCACGCTCAGCATCTCGCGGCTATCAAGTGTGTACTGACGGTTCACCAATGCAAAAAGTGCTGCGGCAATGTCGTCCTTGTTCACGCTGGCCAAAAATCCCAGGCGACCAAAGTTGATACCAATGATCGGAATGCCGCTATCGCGCACAAAGGTCACCATATCTAACAGGGTACCATCGCCACCAAGGGTGATCACCACATCGATGTTTCCACCCAGCGGGGTCTCACTTTGCAGTACCGGGAACGGCACCTTGCTGATCTGTTCCTTTAACGTATCGTTGAACTGGTGGTGGATGTACACCTGCACATCATGTTGCGCAAGTACATCAAATACCTGTTGTACGTAGGGGAGAACGGTGTCGTTAAAGCGTCGGCCATAAATTAATATCGTCATCGGCGGGGTCACATGTTAAGGTAATTCATGAATGATTCGTAGCGGTTCAACGAGTCATCATCACCATCGTGCTGGTCAAAAGAGGCCTTTACATCATAGCCATACCGCAAAAATGCAGCATTTATAGAAGCAATGTCTGGTTTATTCAGTTTAAGGGTCACTTCCATCCGTGTGGAGTCTGGAAATGTGCGAACGTAGGAGCTTAAGATCTGCGCATTATCTGATTCCACGATCTGGGCCATTTGCGCCATCGAGTTATCCTTGTTGCTGATATCGAGCACGATAACACCTCCGGGCTGCGATACCGCCGTGATCTGCGCAAAGTAAGCGTTCATGGCATTCAGCGTCACTACGCCGGTATAGTTCTTTGCCGCATCCAGGATGGGTACAATGGTGAGTTCCTGTTCATAGAACATGCGGATCACCTCGTAAACGTGCTGCTCCTGAAAGATGAAGTTGTTGACATGTAAGTGAGGTAACTCACTTACGGGCAGGGTATGGTCGGGCTCGGTGATGTCCTGCTCGGCCAATAAGCCTATAAAAATGTTGTTGTTCACCACCGGCAGGTGCCTCACCCTGAACTCCACCATACGGTCGATCGCCAGCTGAATGGGATCAGTGGTGGCCACAGGAGGGATGATATTGGCAGCTAACTCGGTCGCAAGCATAACTAAACTTCTTGTTTTACGGGGTCGACCTTTAACGTCCCCAGGTACTCTTTTAATATACGGTTGAACTCCTCTGGTTGTTCCATCATCGGTGCATGTCCGCACTGATCGATCCAATATAATTTCGATTGCGGGAACAACTGATGGAACTCTACCGCCACTTCGGGAGGTGTGATCTTATCGTTACGGCCCCAGATCAGGCCTACCGGCATGGTGATCTTGTGCAGTTCCTTAGCCATATTGTGCCTGATGGCCGATTTGGCCATGGCCAGTATGCGCAGCACCTTTGAGCGATCGTTAATGGTGATGAACACTTCGTCCACCAGGTCTTTCGTGGCTGTGGCCGGATCATAAAAAGTATATTCTACCTTTTCCTTCACGAACTCATAGTTCTCGCGACGTGGGAAAGATCCGCCAAATGCGTTCTCGTACAAGCCTGAGCTGCCGGTAAGCACCAATGACTTGAGGCGCTCAGGGTGAGCCAGGGTATAGATCAGTCCCACATGACCGCCAAGTGAATTGCCGATCAGGGTGATGTTCTCAAGCTCCATGTGCCTGATGAACCGGTGCACGTATTTACTCAGTGTTTTTACACCGGTGGTAAGCAAAGGCAGATCATATATAGGAAGGATAGGGATAATGACCCGGTACCGGTCCTTGAACTCATCGATCACCGCTTCCCAGTTGCTTAAAGCACCCATAAGGCCATGAAGCAGCAGCAGTACATCGCCTTTGCCTTCATCAATGTATATAAATCCTTTTTCTTCTTTAAGCACAAATTTCATAACACGTACAAGTAATACATTTAAGTGACCGGCATTGATGTTAACGATGGTCACATCACGGCATAAAATTAGCTGTTTGGAACATAGTTCCTAACATTAAGGAAATTTAATTAGGCCAGTAATTGTTTTACTACCTCTGATATGGTGCGGCCATCGGCCTTGCCGGCTAGTTCTTTGTTGGCAGCACCCATCACTTTACCCATGTCCTTAACAGAGGTCGCACCTACACGACCGATCAGGTCTTTCAGGTAGGTCTCGATCTCGGCACGGTCCATTTGTTTGGGTAGGTACGCCTCGATCACTTCCATTTCTTCTGTTTCGATCTGGTAAAGGTCAGGGCGGTTCTGAGCCTGGTATATGTCAGCGGATTCCTTGCGTTGCTTCACTAACTTTTGAAGCACCTTGATCTCGGCCTCTTCGGTTAGCTCTTCGGCAGCACCTTTTTCGGTCTTGGCCAGCAACAAAGCCGATTTGATGGCTCTAAGACCACGCAACTTTTCGCTTTGTTTAGCCAGCATGGCTTGTTTTATATCCTGGTCTATTTGGGTCTGTAGTGACATGTGTTCAGTTGTGTGTAGTTACTGAGTTAATGATTTATTTGGTTATTGAAGTTGCGGTCATCAAGCTGTGAGTTATTGAGCTATCTTATCTAATAACTTAATAACTTTAAGCTTAATAACTAAACTCACTAACCTCTATGTATCATGGTGCCCGTAGCTTGTGCTGTAGGCATCAGGATCAGGTCATTGATGTTTACATGGGCCGGGCGTGATGCCACGAACCAAATGGTCTCGGCAACATCCTGCGCCGTAAGTGGTGTAAACCCTTCGTATACTTTTTTGGCGCGGTCCTTATCACCTTTAAAACGAACCTCCGAAAATTCGGTCTCCACTGCTCCAGGATGAATGGCGGTCACCTTGATGCCATGTGACAGCAGGTCCATCCGCATGCCTTTGTTCAGCGCATCTACAGCAGCTTTGGTGGCACAATATACATTGCCGTTCACATAAACGTCCTTACCCGCGATCGAGCCCAGGTTGATGATATGGCCACGGCCATTGCTGATCATCCAGTTCGATACGATCTTGCTGGTGTAAAGTAAGCCTTTGATATTGGTATCGATCATGGTATCCCAGTCGGCCACGTTGCCATTTTGAATGGGGTCGAGGCCCTGGCTCAAACCGGCGTTGTTGATCAGCACGTCCACTTGTTTGAGGTCGGCCGGTAACGTTTCCAGGTGATGCGATACCTGCTCCCGGTCGCGAATATCGAAAGCGGCGACCGCTATACGCACATTATAAGTGTTGTTCAGTTGCTGAGCCAGCTGGTCAAGTCGGTCCTGACGGCGGCCGGTCAATATAAGGTCATACCCTTCGCGGGCGAACAGATGGGCACATGCCTCGCCAATGCCGGCGGTAGCCCCTGTTATTAAAGCGATCTTAGCCATAAGTAGTATAACTTGAACGCCAAAATTATGTTTTTTATGTGGGATGCGGACCCTGCAGAGCAAACGAATTGAACTTTGTCAGCCTTTATTCGAAATGCAAACTGAACATGATGCTTTGTAGAAACAGCTTGCTCAGCGGCGAGATCAACGGTACGTTATTGGCCACCAGTACGTTGCCAAAAGAGTTGCCCACCTTGATCTCGGGCGACATTTTAAAGTACTCGAAATAGATGTCGCATCCTAAACCGACCTCATACGAAGCAAAGCCCCGCTTGTTCTGGATCTTTTGTTGCAGGGGGGCATCATTACGGTCAGGCTCTCCCTTGTTCATGGCGATAGAATATTTGGCACCGCCTACGAGGTAGCCCCTGAAGTTGCCTATGCGTTCGGAGCGCAGCTTTAGTAGTAAAGGTATCTCGATAGTAGTGGTTTGTACCTGCCGGGCCATGTCGTCGTACTGCAGCTGGCTGTTGGGTGTGGTTGGCTTGGCAAAGGTGTAGAGCAGTTCACGGTCGGCAAATACGAGACCGGGAGTGGTACGTGCTTCCAAAAATTCGGTCAACCGGTAGCGTGTGATGAAACCTACGGCAAAACCAGGCGTGGTACGCGAGCTGATGCTCGTCACGTTAGTGGTAAGCTGATTAAAAGGGTCTTCGTTGTTATACAAAGGTTTTTGCCAGTCTGGCTGCTTAATGATCTTATAGTTCTGCATCACATACTGAAAGGTGAAGCCAAAACTCAGGTCGTTATCGTCGGCGCCACCGCCAGAGGCATAGCTTTGTGCCATCACCAGGTGCGATAGCAGCATTGCCATGCAAAGCAATATGGCTCCTTTTTTTCTCATGCTACTTGATGCCCGTATACACCGAGCATATACCGAACATTAGCGGACGGCTCTTGGTGGCTTTGTATCCAACCTTATCCATCAGGTCGGTGAACCGCTTGCCATCAGGAAACGCTGCTACTGATTCAGGTAGGTAGGTGTAAGCCCGCGAATCTTTAGAGAACAATTTGCCAATGCCGGGCGTGATATAGTTAAAATAGAAATTGTAAAGCTGTTTAACTGGGAACACTCTTGGTTTGGAGAACTCGAGCACCACCAGTTTACCGCCCGGCCTCATTACACGTAGCATGTCTGCAAGGCCTGCCTCCAGGTCCTCAAAATTGCGTACCCCGTAAGCCACCGTGATCGCATCAAATTCGTTAGCTTCGAAGGGCAGTTTTTCAGAATCGCCCAAACGAACTTCGAATTTATGACCCAGGCCACGTTTGGCTATCTTTTGCTTGGCGATCTCCAGCATCCCGGCCGATATATCAACACCTACTATCTTCTCAGGCTTCAGTATGGATAGCGCCTCAAAGGCGAGGTCACCCGTACCGGTGGCCACATCAAGGATGCGCTTAGGCTTATCGGCCTTTAGCTCATTGATGGCGATCTTGCGCCAAACGATGTCGATACCTAATGACATGAAATGGTTCAAAAAATCATAGGTCTTTGATATGTTGTTGAACATATCGGCCACCTGTTCTTTCTTGGTCGCTTGCTGGTTCTGGTACGGCGTTACGGTTCTGCTCATGAGGCGGTAAAGATAATATTTTTGGAACGATAAGCATTAATGCACCGTTGCTATAACAGCCCATACGCTGATATGTTGAAGGTGTAATGACACGACGCTTATGGTCCAACACTCGGACGTTCAGCATGGACGCTATCCACGCCATGTTCAAAAAATACCTACCTTGTGGCCATGACGCAACTCCAGGCCGCCTTTGATCTTTTTGATGCTTATAACCGCAACGACCCACGCACTTTTGAGTGGGAGGGAACAAGCTATCCGCAGGAATATTTTTTTGCCTTGAAGCTTCATGATAGGGTGCTTCTACTTGATCCGCAGGCCAGTGAAGAGTTGTTGTTGGCCTCGCGTTGCCAGCACATTGGCCGCTGGGAGATGCCCCGAGAAAGTTACCCCGAAGGGCGCGAGGCATACCTGAAATGGCGTAAAGACCTTGCCCTGCATCACGCAGAGATCGCTTCAGGCTTGATGGGACAAGCGGGCTATGCCGATGAGCAGATAAGCCGCGTGACCGAGATCCTTCTTAAAAAGCGCATCAAGGTGGATGCCGACGTGCAAACCATGGAGAACGCGCTATGCCTCATATTTCTTGAGTTCCAGTATGAAGATTTCAGGAAAAAATATGCTGATGACCCCGAAAAGATGATCAACATCCTTCATCGCTCCTTATTAAAAATGGATGCTCACGGGCATGTCTTCGCCCTCCAATTAGCGTATAGCGAAGGCGGTGCCGAACTGGTGCAAGCCGCTCTGTCGCGGTCTGCAGAGTGAGCATGTGATCTTAGTGGTCGCCACGGCAGGTCATGAAGCGTTGAGTGCAAACTAATGATATGGTAGTACGTTGTAACGGATATACCATCATGAACCGCCTCCTTAAAAAACTGGAAAAGATCGGCCGCGATCCCAAGGTGACCGCCAAAGCCGCTGGACTGCGCTATGTGTCTGACACGACCACACCTGGCTATACACGCAAAAAAAGTGGTAAAGGCTACAGCTTTTACGACCCTGATGGCAAGTTGGTGAAGGACAAGGAGCTGGTACAGCGTTTTAGTAAGCTGGTGATCCCGCCGGCCTACACCAATGTTTGGATATCGCCGCACGAGAATGGGCATTTGCAGTTCACGGGAACTGATGCAGCCGGGCGTAAGCAATACCGCTATCACCCTGATTGGAACAAACTTCGAAATCAGTCGAAATATCATCGTTTACAGACCTTTGCTGCGCACCTGCCTACCATACGCGAGCGTGTGGACAAGGACCTGCTGCGCCGTAACCTCGACCATGACCGAGTTTTGGCCTTGGTGGTGCGCTTAATGGAGCTCACCAGTATCCGTATCGGTAACGAATCGTATAAAAAACTTTACGGTTCTTATGGGCTTACCACCATGATGGATAAGCATGTGAAGATCGATGGCACCAAGATCAATTTCGAGTTCAAGGGTAAAAAGGGCGTATACCACAAGATAGCCCTGCAAAGTAAGCGTTTGGCCCGATTGGTGAAACAATGCCGCGATGTGCCGGGTAAGGAGCTGTTTCAATATTATGACGATGAGGGCAAGCGTTGCACCATCGACTCGGGCGATGTGAACACATACTTAAAGGATATCACCGGCGAGGACTTTACCGCCAAAGATTTCAGGACCTGGGCCGGGAGCGTGAGCGCGTTGTTCGCGTTCAAGGAGGCTGGCGAATACGAGAACCAGACCCAATGTAAAAAGAACATCATCAGCGTGCTTGATGATGTGGCGCTTACCTTAGGCAACACGCGCACGGTGTGTAAGAAATATTATGTACACCCGACCATTATCAAGGCTTATGAGGAAGGTCACTTGTTTAAATACATTGGTCACTTGGATGAGGACAAAGAGGAAAAGGCTAGCGAATTAAGGGCCGCTGAAAAAGCGCTGCTCGACCTCCTTGAACACGAAAAGCTGGCCGAAGCCAGCTGATCGCGTGTGAGGTCAAGGTTATTTGATGATAGGTATCGCTCTTTTGGTGGTCACGATGATGACGCCGTTGGTTGCTTTTTTACCATAGAGTGCAGTAGCGACCGAATCTTTTAAAACGTTGATCGACTCAATGGCATTCATATCGACCGTCATAATTCTATTCGCTTCTAAGGTCTGTCCGTTAACCACGTATAGAGGGTCTTTTCCATTCAGCATTGATGTCTTTATCGTCATCAGATGGCTGTTCGCCGGAACAGTAAAAGCGACGCCACTTCTTCTCATTTTGGCGATCGTGTCGGCTTTAGTTCCAGAGGTCGCCTTGGTAATAGAACCGAGGCCATATCGGTTGGTATCCGCTTTGGTCATGAGCACTTTCATGAGGTTCACCGTTATTTGACTGTCAATGTTAGCACCTACCCCGGGACGTTGCGTTGGACGGTAGGCTGTCTGCTGTTGTGAACGGTATTCCTTCATGATCATCGGTATCCGTTCTTTAATGGCGATAGCCTCCGGCGAGTTGGCGCCATGTTTGGTCATGATCAGCACGATCCCGTCTTTCGCTTTGTCACCAAAAAAGTCCTTCGCTTCATTGCCCTTGAACACGAACACTTTGTCGACATCGTTGGGTTCGATCTTGGGAAGGGCCGATCGCTTTATAAATTTTCCATCCACCATATACTGAGCAGAGCTGGCTTTTTTGCCGCCTGTCTTAGGGGTGTCAGTACTTATGCCCGCATCATTGGCCAGGTCAACAGCGGCTTTAAGTGTCCGTTGGCGTAGGGCGGCCTCTTTGCTGAGGTCAAGTTTTTCGTTTTCAGGGAAACTGATACCGGCCGAAAGTCCTGAGATAAGATGATCGGTCGCTTTACCGGCAGAGGTAAGGCTTTTTTTGATGTAGGCAGCTTTGGTTGTGCCAAAGGTGAATAGTAGCACCAATATAGCAGGTAACACAAAGCTATACCGGGTTAGGCTGTACGCCGAAGATCTTTTGGAGTTCATCATCATGATACGTTTTTTGATAGTAGATACATTAAAATGGTTTACCATGGCATTAGGAGATGTGTTCAGGCTGGCATAAAGCAGGCTGTATTGATACTCCCGGGCATCAACGCCTTGCTGCAGGATCTGTTGGTCGGTAATGAATTCAAGGTTCTCGCTAATGGCTTTTTTAATGAGCCATACCCCGGGGTTGAACCAGTAGAACACCAGGCTTAGTTCGGCCAGCAAAACGTCCAGGCTGTGCCATTGCTTCACATGCACCTGCTCGTGTGCAATGATCGGCCCTAACTCTTCAGGCGTATGTTGTTGTAGATGAATATAAATGCTTTGCCAAAAGGAGAAGGGGTCTACTTCGTGACTGATCAGCCTTACTTTGTGGCCGGCAACATTGGCCGGTCTTGATCGCTGGTGCAATCGCATCAACGACCAAAATTGTAGAACAAGCCTGACACTCATTACCGTTACGCCGGTCCAAAACAACATAAGCACCCAGTCCCAGTAGTTGGTCTCTGTCACAGGTCGTATCAGTTGAGCGGCCCGCACGTTCATATTGATCACCATATAGCTTATTGGGGTGGCCAGTTTTTCGTGGCGTTCAACAAATGCGCTCAGGTCAACCAGTGGGTATATGGTACTGAACACGATGGCCAGTACCAGGTATACGCGGTTGAGCGTATAGAAAGTTAACTTACGCAGTATGGCATAGTAGCCCAGGCAAAAAAGCAGCAGGGCCACGTTCACTTTTAACAGATATAATAGCAGCGCTGGCATAACGGTCATTTTTTGGGTTTCTCGATCAGGTCAATGATGTCTTGCAGGTCTTTGGCGGTTATCTTTTTGTCTTGTGCAAAAAAGGTGACCAACTCTTTATAGGAGTTCTGGAAGTAGTTGTTCACTACACCGTTCATAAATCTTTTCTTGTGGTCCTCCTCTTTTACCAGGGCCTGGTAACGGTAACTGTTGCCTTGTTTGTCGCCCATCACATAGCCTTTGCGCTCCAGGTTCTTTACCGTGGAGGCGAGGGTGGTATAAGGCGGCTTAGGTTCTGGCATGGCATCTAACAGTTCCTTGATAAAACAGGGACCCACTTGCCACACGCCCTGCATGGCCTCTTCTTCTTGTTGCGTCAATCTTTCCATGTCTACGATGTTTTCGTAAATCTACGAACTATTCGTAGATATGCAAATTTTAAATTAAAATATTTTTCGTAGTGGAACTTATCTCTTGTTCTGATGTTCTATGTGCTTTGAGGTAGATGATGTCGGTTTTAGTATTCTTGTAAGATCTTGTTGCGACAGAATCGTATCATAGATAAATTTTGTCTGTTTGGTGGTTATAAACGTTAAGATAATGAGGATTTAATACTAATATTTAGGTGTTTTAAGATAAATAATTCAAATTTCTATCAATAAATGGAAAATATTTAGAGGTATCATTAATATGTGCGTAAAATATTGAGTAAAATGATTTAGATTTGAGTAAGAATTTCAAAAGTTAGCTTAGCCTGGCGCGTTTACCTGGAATCACCGGGCGCAGGTGATCGCCCGGGCAAGATAGCTAACCCATTAAGATGCGCCGCTGCGGGGAGCGGAACGATCAGGGATCCGTGTATGGTTGGGCCCTTGCACTTTTGATCGTTCCGTTCTAACTCCTCGCAACGGCGCATTCTTATTTAGTCACCGTGGTGATCATGGCCTCCATCTTTACACTCCACAAACAATTGTGATCGTTCACCTCTTAACTTTGCACGTCAATAGCGATAGTTAAGTATTTACCTCATTTTATCATTCATATATGCCATTCAGGACCACGGTCATCACCGGAGCTACTTCAGGTATAGGTAAAGAGACCGCCTTGGCATTGGCCAAGATCGATCATGCGTTGTATCTGCTGGTGCGTGATGTGCAAAAAGGTGAAGCGTTAAAAAAGGAGCTGATCGCCGCCTCGGGTAACCGCAGCATCTTTGTGGTGCATTGCGATCTGGCCGATATGCAGAGCGTAGTGAATGCCGCTAATGAATTAAAGGGAAAGCTGTTCGCCATCAACGTGCTCATTAATAACGCAGGCGGCATTAACGCTAAACGCCAGGAGAGTGCCGACGGAGTGGAACTAACCTTTGCCATGAACCACCTGGGGCACTTCGTGCTGACCATGAACCTGATGCCTTTACTACAAAAAGGGCAGGCCCGTGTGATCAATGTATCATCCGAAGCACACAAGGCGGCACGGCCACAGTATCTGAATGATATTCAGTTCAGCAACGATTATTCGCCCATCAAAGCCTACGGACTTGCCAAACTTTGCAACATCTACTTCACTCTTGCCCTGGCCGAGCGTTATGGTAATTTAGGGATCACGGCCTACGCATTGCATCCAGGCGTGGTAAGTACAGCTTTTTGGAAGGACGCCGGTTTTTGGGGTAATATCCTGTCGTGGTTGGCCAGGCCGTTTATGATCAGCGCCGAAAAGGGGGCTCAAACTTCCATCTTCTTGGCTGGAGCTGTTAAGCTGAGCCCTAAACTCAACGGACAATACTTCAAAAAAGGGGAGGTCACCAAGACCACCCTGGCCGCTCAGAACGCATCGGCACGCAACAAATTGTGGCAGATCAGTGAGCAAATGGCGGCTCCGTTCTTGCCTGCTTTGTAACATTATTACCGCAAGTGGCAATGTCATATCAATGTCACGGCATGTTCGTATATTTAGCCAAACACTAAACAAGAAAACGAACTATGCTGCCAGGTAAAAAATTCGTGGTCACGATCATGTCGTTGGCCGCTGTGGTGCTGATCTCGACCACAGCCATGAAACAAAAACCCCAAGAAGAAAAGAAATTCAAGAATCTGAAGGTACTTCCTAAGGATATATCTGAAAAACAATTAGATGCCGTAATGGAGAATTGGGAACACTCGTTAGGGGTGCGTTGCAGCTTTTGCCATGTACGTAACGAGGAGACCAAAAAAATGGATTGGGCCGCTGATGGTAAACCTGAAAAGGATATGGCCCGCAGCATGTACAAGATGACCGCTGCCATCAACAAAAAATACTTTAACGCGGGTAAAGACTCGTTGGGTATGGTGATGGAAATGGGTGTGAACTGTAATATGTGTCACCAAGGCAATGCTCATCCTGAACCTAAACAGCCCGAGCATCGTCGTGGTCCACGCCCGCAAGGTCCGCCACCTGCAGGTGCTCAGCCAGCCGGTACTCCACCTGCTACACCTCCGGCCGGTAACTGATCGGTAAGTTAACGCTGGTAGGTGAGGAGTAATTGCTGCAACTCATCCACCAGCGCTACTTGAGCAGGGTTCATCTTTATTCGAGCTTCTTCTACACCTAACCATTTAGCCTTGTCGATCTCCGGCACTTCTATCCACTTGCCCGATCGGTAAGGGTATTCCAATTGAAAGGTATTGCTTTTGATGGTGTCGGCATCTATCTCGCCCTGTACAGCCCAAGCCTGCACTACCTTACCGCCTTTTTGTTTGACGGGTGTCAGCGCTATCGTTTCTCCTTCGGGGCGTGTTCCGGTCTCTTCTTCAAATTCCCGTAGCGCAGCAGCCAATGGTTCTTCTTCATCCGGGTATTCTCCTTTAGGTATGGTCCAGGCTCCGGCATCTTTCCTAACAAAAAAAGGTCCGCCCGGATGCACCAGGAGAACCTCTAAAGTTTTGTCATTTATACGGTAAAGTAATATGCCTGCACTTTTTTTAGTCATGATGATCGCTGGTCGCTTTCATGGTCAACATTTCAAAAGAGCCAACGGTTTCAACACACCAAGTGCTTTACTCTACTTACTGTGAAAATGTTAGTGGATAGGTCTTAACATTCGGTTCCACCTGATCTTTTTCAGGGTGGTCTCAGTGCTATCAATGCTCAGCCAGGTCAGCATGGCCTTACCTACGATATGGTCTTCCGGTACAAAGCCCCATGAGCGCGAATCGGCCGAGTTGTGGCGGTTGTCGCCCATCATCCAGAAGTAATTCTGTTTAAAGGTATAATGGTCGGCTTTCTGGCCATTGATCAGGGTATGATCGCCGTTTCGGGTAATGGTCTGGTGCTCATAATTGTTGATGGCCGAACCGTAAAGGGTCAGCGTTGAATCATTAAGCGGAATGGTGTGACCTTGTTTAGGGATCATCAGCGGACCAAAATTGTCATTGTTCCATTTAAAACGAGGGTCGTGCGGGTAAACGGTCTCGTCATATTGTCCCTTTGGCTCAATGATCGGCTTTACCGAAACCACATTGGTGCAGGCCTTGAACGCAGCCAAGCCGTCAGGAGGGATGATCATCACGAATTGGTTATCGGCGATCTGTCCCAACAGCTCGATCTTCAAATCATGAATGAGTTGGGGGTTGATCTCGCGGCCATCAGTATTCACCATGTATGAGGTTTGTGCTTTTGGCGCGTTAGGTGCGGCCTTGCCGTTCACGAACACCTGCCCGTCAACGATCTTCAATACATCACCCGGTAGTGCCTGGCAGCGTTTGATGTAATGCGAGCGCATATCAACTGGTCTGTCAATTTCAGGCGGATAGTTGAACACCACTACATCCTGCCTTTTGATAGACGAAAAACCAGGTAACCGATAGTAGGGCAGTTTGATACCATCCCAATAAGTGCTTACGCTGCCATCAAATATCTTGGCTTCTAAAAACGGGATCGATATTGGCGTGATCGGCATGCGGGCGCCGTAATTCAGTTTGCTTACGAAAAGATGGTCGCCGGTTAGTAACGAGCCTTCCATAGAACCCGAGGGTATGGCAAAGGCCGAGAAGATCAGTCCGCGAACCACCGTGGACACCACCAGCGCGAAGACCGCTGCATCTACCCATTCACGCAGCTTGCTTTTTTTAGGCTTTTGACCATTGCTTTCGGTCGTCGAAAAAAGTTTCAGTTTCATAAGATCAGGAGTTGAAGGTTAGCAGTGAAAGATCACACCTGATCTTTAGAGTGAGCGGCCGATCTTTTGTTACAGCGAAATTCGTCTGACAGGAATATTTTTGATCAAATGACCAGCCCGGTAGATGCTAAGATGCTATAATGCTGCGCTAATATTGTTCAATTTATTTGGAGTTGATAGAGCGGAAAGTGTATAATTGTAAAACTGACAATTAAAACCAATTCCTGTACCTTGAAAAAGATATCCTTACTCCTTTTAGCGGGGCTGAGCCTGAACGCTTATGCTCAAAAAACCGCCAGCGTAACGCTGAGCAATGATACGAAGGACAGTATCAGCCGCCACATATATGGTCAATTTGCCGAGCATTTGGGTCACTGTATATACGGCGGCTTTTGGGTGGATAAAAGCCTGCCCGTGCCCAAGCAGAACCGCATCAGGCTTGACATCGTCGAGGCGCTTAAAAAGATCAAGATCCCTAACCTGCGCTGGCCGGGCGGCTGCTTCGCTGACGAATACCACTGGCGTGATGGTATCGGTCCAAGCCTGAAGCGCCCAAAAATGGTGAATACCAACTGGGGTGGGGTAGTGGAGGATAACAGCTTTGGTACCCACGAGTTCCTGGAGCTTTGCGGTCTGTTAGGTACTGAGCCCTATGTATCGGCCAATGTGGGTAGCGGTACCGTTTCGGAGATGTCCAAATGGGTGGAATACCTGAATTTTGATGGTGCAAGTCCGCTTACCCGTGAGCGCGCTGCCAACGGGCACACCAAGCCTTATAACGTAAAATTTTGGGGCGTAGGTAACGAGAGTTGGGGCTGTGGCGGTAACATGACGCCTGAATATTACGCTAATGAGTACAAACGCTACGCCACCTATGCACGTGATTATCCTACCGCAAAGCTGCGCCGCATAGCCAGTGGTGCCAATGCCAAGGATTACAACTGGACCGAGGTGCTGATGCGTGACGTAGGCCCGGGCCGCATGTGGGGATTATCTTTACACTATTATACCCTGCCCACCAACAACTGGAACAACAAAGGCCCAGCTACCGGCTTTGGCGAAAAGGAATATTTCAACACCATGAAGAACTGCCTCTTTATGGAAGAACTGGTGCAAAAGCATTCGGCCATTATGGACAAGTACGATCCTAAAAAGCGTGTGGCACTGGTGGTAGATGAATGGGGTATTTGGACCAACGTAGAGCCAGGCACTAACCCGGGCTTCCTGTACCAGCAGAACAGCTTGCGCGATGCACTGATCGCCGGCACTACGCTCAACATATTCAATAATCATTGTGATCGTGTACGTATGGCCGAATTGGCGCAGACCGTTAACGTACTCCAGGCTCTGATCCTGACCGATAAAGAAAAGATGCTGCTGACCCCGACCTATTACATCTTCGATATGTACAAGGTGCATCAGGATGCCAAATATTTGTCGTTCAAACTGAACACGCCCGACTACGAGATGGATGGCGAGAAGATACCGGCCGTCAACGTATCAGCCTCACGTGATAAGGCTGGCAAGGTACACGTGACCTTGGTGAATTTGGATGCCCGGAACAACATCGAGGTAAGTGCGGAATTAAAGGACATTGTCTGGAAGGCCGTAAGCGGACAAGTACTCACTTCGGCGAAGGTGGATGATATTAACACCTTTACCAAGCCTTACACTATCACACCAAAAGCCTTCAACGGCGCCAAGCGCGATGGTAATAAGTTGGTGGTGAACCTGCCAGCAAAGTCGGTAGTGGCGTTGGAATTGAACTAAATATCCGTTACTTTTACGGCTCAGCCCTGTATAGTTGATACTGTACGGGGCTTTTATTTGTATACCGATGTCTGAATTGAAAGAACAGCTGCACCAATTATGTGTAAAGTATGTGCAGCAACGAATGGAAGCCGCACAACACGCTATCAACGAAGCCCAGCAAGCATCTAACGATGATACCAAAAGCAGCGCAGGCGATAAATACGAGACCGGCCGCGAAATGGCCCAGCAAGAGACCAACCGCAATCTTACCCAACTCAATGAGGCCAACAAACTCATGGTAGCCCTCAACCAGCTGAGCACCTCAGGCCATTCCACCACTGCAGATGCAGGCAGCGTTGTGATCACCAACAACGGTAACTTTTACTTGAGCATCAGCGCAGGTTCATTAATGTTGAACAATGTTGGTTACTTCGCCATCTCACCGGCATCGCCCATTGGCGCCAAAATGCGTGGCTGCAAAGCAGGCGACAGTTTTAGTATGAATGGGAAGGAGTATGAGGTGAAGGAGGTTCTTTGACCGACCATGTCCCGACGCGTCATGGCGAGGAACGAAGTCATCTCTGCGAAGGCAGGTCGTTCAATGGTCGCCTGGTGTCGCTCATTGCCGCTAAGGCTACTATTTTTGTCTTGAGACCAAAGTAGCAAAAATTCAAGCCTCGCTGATCCCTGCCAAAGGACGAACCAGCTCCCTGACGAGCACCATGGCAGGTCACCGCTTCTTTTTAACAGCGGCGTCGCTGCGCAAATTCTATAATTAGCTTATTTTTGCTGGCATACGCGTGCCTGTGCTTATCAAAATGTAAATAATTGCCTTTTATGAGATTGTCGTTCCCGATATTTATTGTTGTATTATCATGCAAAGCATACGCATCATGTCATAATAATCCTAATACGATGCGCGACACGACTGACAATTGGCATGTTAAATATAATGATAAGCCTATTCGTAAATTTGGTATCGAATCTAAAGGAGGAATTATAGTCCTAAGATCGAACTTTGTAAAATCTTCCGATCAAGTAACGGTCAATTATTTTAGAGATGCTCCTTGTGGCACTTGTTTGACAGCTATTATTATTGAAGACGCTGCACATCGCAAGATACAAATAGCAGAAAGTAAGGGAACATTTACACCGATATCATTTCGACCTTATGCTTTGGTCAATGATAAGACCAAGGATTATAAGGTGTTCTTTTGTGAAACGGGACAAAAAGATAAAATATTACTTTTTGCTCTCAAATTCAAATGATTTAACTTGGTGATCTCTAGAAGCGTCTCCCCAATAAGCATGGTCTACTCACTTTACTTGTCATAACAGGGCACAGGTTGAAGTAAAAGCACAACCCGGTCCTCCGCAGCGATGGCTTCGTGCCTCGCCATGACGGGTTATAGGAAAACTAAAGCTGGGTCATAACGTGTGCATTTGCTGCGCTCGCAATGACATATGTTGTTGCCTTCGCTCCTTTAACTTTTGCCTGTTTTGAAGATCTTCTCTACATACTGATCCGTTCTACTGAACTCGTATCCTTTGCGTTTGCCCCAAGCGATGAAGTCGGTGAGGCGTTGGATGAAGGCGTTGCCGGTGTTGCGGACCACGTAACCGGGGAAACCGAAGCGTTCGGGTTGGTCAAGGTCGGTAAATTCCCATGGGTGAAAGTACAGGTTGAGGTAGCCATCTTTACGGTGGGTGGAAGCACTCAGCATTTTCAAGATTCCCATGGGCAAGTTATGAAAGCTCAGCCAGAAAAGGGGGAACCTGATCAGCGGTGATACCGACGACGGCAACTGTAACACGTTATGGTGATAGAACCACGTGCGCGGCTTACTGAAGTTGTTATAACGGCCGGGCAGCCAGGTAGGGTTAATGGACGAGTTGTATACATAGCCCGCCTTCTCAATCTCGCGCTCATCTACCGGCATCATGCGGGCCATGCGGTAACCTTTTACGGTCACGCCGCCGATCTCTTCCAGCTTTTGCTTGCTTTGCGCCAAATGCTCGGGCTTAAACTCAGAGTGGTAAAAACCGTGCGAGGCCAGTTCGTGCCCTTCGTTAATGATCTGCATCACCACTTCGGGGCGGTGCATGGCATAGTTGGCCGTGGTATAAAAGGTGGCCTTAACCCCGGCATCCTTTAGGATCCGGAGTATACTCAGCGTGCCTTGGGTAGATATGGAAAGCTGATCATCGAAGCTGATCGTTTTGCCATATTCAAAAGGCATGTCAAATTCTTCTATATCAAAGCTTAGTAAGATCATTGGTAACGCGTTGCAGGTTAGATGAACGGATGATGTAGTTAGGGCGTTGCTTGCTTTGCATGAACAATTTGCCCAGGTACATGCCTATGATGCCCAGCACCAGCAGTTGCATGCCACCAAAGAACACGACGGTGGCCAGCAATGATGCCCAGCCCGAAACGGCATGGCCTAAATAATAACTGTACAAAATGTACGGGATATACAGCAAGGCTACGGCCGAAAAGAACAGACCCAGACCAGTGGCCAGGTACAATGGCCTCACGCTGAACGCGGTGATACCCTGAACCGCAAAGCGGATCATCTTTTTCAGGTTGTACTTACTTTGGCCCGAAAAGCGCGCATCGCAAATGTAATGGATGCCGTATTGTTTAAAGCCCAGCCACTTGATCAGTCCGCGGATGAAGAGGCCATCTTCATGTAAGCTGGTGAGCACGTTGGCCACCTTGCGGTCGATGAGGCGGAAATCGGCCGTGCCTTTTTCCAGCTTGGTGTCTGACAGGGAGTTCAACACGCCGTAGAACAGGTCCGACGATCTGGTCTTTAAAAAGGTAGCTTCGTCCTGGTACTCGCGGCAGGTGTATACTACGTCGTAGCCCTCTTCCCATTTCTCCAGGAACTGCGGGATCATCTCGGGCGGGTGCTGCATGTCGCCATCCATGCTAATGATGGCGTCGCCATTGGCGGTATCGTAACCAGCTTTCAGTGCGTTCTGGTGACCAAAATTGCGCGACAATTCCAGGTAGTAAAGGTTATCGTCTATCCCTGATAACAACTTGAGCTGACCTAAAGTGTCATCCTTGCTGCCATCGTCAACAAAAATCACCTCATAATCGTAAGGTACTTTTTTAAGTACTTCTACCAGGCGGGTGGCCAGCACTTTGATATTGCCTTCCTCGTTGTATGAAGGCACCACAACAGATATCTTTCTTCTCATTTATTCAACAGCATGAACAGGTGGCCGGTAAAACTTACGAGTCAGTGTTTCATACACGATCTTAAGCCATATCAGCAGGCAGGGCAGGGCTTTTAACGCGTATGGTTTAATGTAGGCGCGGTTAATGGGTTGCGGGAACAGGTCCGAAGGCGACAAACTGGTGATCACCAGTGCGAACACCAGCAGCGCTATGTCAAAGCCGCTCACGGTAGGCCGTTCCAAGTTCATATACCAGGTCGCCACACCCACAAATGCGATTATATACGTAGGCGACTCTGACCCGGTGCTGAAAATGACCGTGAACAGCAGGGTTGAGGCCAGTATAAGCATTTGGTAAGGCAGCACCTTATAACTTTTGATATTGAGGTATTGCAGGCCGAACAGCGCCAGACCAGGTAACAGCACCAGCAAATTGCTCAATTGCGGATAATGGAATATGCGCCGGATCATACCCATCACGCTGATGTCTTGCATGTGCGAGGTAGTGTTCACGGCGTTCTTTTCGCTCAGGCTCACGTACCAATCGTAATAGCTTTGCATCACAAATGATGGGGCCGAGAACACCATGGGCAGCAACACCAGCACCACGCTCCAGAAAGCAAGTGATAGCAGGAAGCGCAGTTTGTTATCGGTGAAAAAAAAGAACGCCAGCCCCACCACGCCGTAAAGCTTGATGCAGGTGCCCGCCACGATGAGCGCTGCGGCCCAGAATTCGCGGCCGGAGCGGATGAACACAAAGCTGAGCACGATGATGGCCGTCATCATGGGGTTGAACTGCACGTTGTACGAAGCTGTCATGAGCTCATGTGCGCAGATCAGCAAAATGGCGTTACGTTGCCAGGTGGTGATCGGCAGCATGCTGATGGCCTTGTACAGCACCCAAGCATTCACCATTACCCAGGCTACGCAGCCCAACTGATCGGGCAGCAGGGTAAAAGGAGCGATCACCAGCCCGAACAGCGGACCATAATGATTGCTGTCGTCAAAGTAACGCGGCTGCGGCGCATAAAGGTTGATCTGGCGCACCAGGTCAACGAACGTGTATTTGTAAATGAGGTAGTTATTGTAATGATGATGCAGCACTTGCTTAAGCACCGCAAAAAAACTCAAACCGAACCACAGGATGGTAACGAACACTTGGTTAGTGAACAGCTTGAGGTATTTAGACATTAAATAGGGTCTGTCAATTATCCGTTACAAATATAGGAATATGTTTGAAAGGAAGCCCCACCCCAACTCTCCCCGGGAGGGAGGGAGTTTAAAATATGACACATGTAATTAAGCTAAGTCATGCTGATGGCTATCAGCATCCCATTTGCTTGGTCACCTTCACACCTATTGAGTCTGTCCGAAGAGATTCTAAGATGCATCAGCATGACAGGTCTATTATCAGGTTGAACGGTCTACTGTCCGTTCTAAGTACCATTTGTTTGCTCTGAGCATAAAATCGTACTCGACGTAAATGCCGGCGTCACCGATCTGTATCTTCACCACAACACGTCCCTTTGAAACTTGCTTCCGTGTAATGATCACATGCTTTATCTTGCTCAGATCAGCATACTTGTGATTCTTTTTTGCGGTGTACTTGGTAGTGTATCGACCGTTCTCATCGTCATAGATATTCTTCAACGGAAACGTTATTCGTGAGTATTGAAACGCCTTATCCTTATTAAATCGTTGGAAGAACTCATTGAACGATTCGACGGGAGTGACAGCTTGTCCAAGATCGGTCAACCCAAAATTGGATGCACGTAGACCACCTGCTACCAATATGATGAGTAAGGCCGTAGTGCAGTATATATTCTTGACCATTTAGATGGAATGTGAAATGATAGGTTATCGGTCGTCTAATATAAAGCTATCTCATTTATTCCATCCAAAGACGTCGACGGAAGTTAAGAACAAAAGGCCGTAAGTAAGAAGTTATATTAAAGCCCTCCCTCCCGGGGAGGGTTTGGGTGGGGCTGCAACAAAAAAAGGGTCCCGTTTCCGGAACCCTTTAAAGTACAATAGTAGCAGAATAATTCTGTCTATTATTGGTTAGTTGGCCGATGCTAAACTGACCCCCGTTAGCTGGTCGGCAAAGGCTATAAAAGCCTTACTGTCTGATATACGCTGTTTTTGTTCGATCAGTTTTTGCAGGTTGATCTTTCCGCAAACGAATTTAAAGTTGTCGGAGTAAAAGCGTTCGTGAATATGCTTAAAGCCCAGTGCTTCTACCAACGCCTCGTCATCATAACGCAGGTATATATTTAGTTCCACATCGTTGGTAAAGTTCAGTCCCTGTGCGTTACGGGCCTTTTTGTACTCGTAAGCATAATCATAACGCAGGGCCGCAATGTCGCTCAATACGGCCGAACCGGTAGGGTGGCCGCCAGCGCCTTTACCAAAAAAGAATTGCTGATCGGCAAAGGCCGCCTGCACGGTAACGCCGTTATATTCGTACTCCACGTTGTATAAAAATTCGGTATCGGTCACAAATTTGGGCAGCACAAATAAGGTCACATGCTCGTCGTCCAGCTCTTTCACCACCGGTACCAGCTTGATCTTCCAGCGTTTCTCGCGGGCGTACTGCAGGTCCTGTGGGGCAAGGGTCTGTATGCCAAAGTTAAATACCTCATCGGGGTTAACCACCACGCCATAGGCATGGGCAGCGGCGATCACCAATTTGTATTTGGCATCATATCCGCCCACGTCAGAGGTGGGGTCGGTCTCGGCAAAACCGAGGTCCTGGGCCTGCTTCAGGGCGGTGTCATAATCCAGCCCTTCGATAGAGCCTTTGCTTAGTATGTAGTTAGATGAACCGTTGAAGATACCGCTTACGGAGTGCAGTAACTCATTATCATAATACTCTTCCAAGTTACGGATGATCGGTATACTACCGCAAACCGAACCTTCGTACAGTAATGATACATTGTGTTCATGCTGCAGATCGATCAGCTCTTGCAGGTGCAAGGCCAGCATCTTTTTACTGGCCGATACCACGCTCTTGCCACTTTTCAGTGCGGTAGAAACGATCTGGAAGGCGGCCTCAGTATCATTGATCAGTTCCACCACGGTATTGATCTCAGGGTCGTTCAGGATCTCGTTGCGGTCGGTGGTGAACAGGTCGGCAGGCAGGCTGCGAGCTTTGTCGGGGTTCTTGATCGCGATCTTTTTGATCTCGATGTTCAGGTTCTTGGTCTTGATGATGTCATGCAAACCCTGACCCACCACGCCAAAGCCAAAAAGGCCTATAGTTAATTTTTTACTCATTGATATATTAAGCGATCTTTTGTAATTCGATGATCTTGCCCCGCACGTCGGTAGTGATGAAGGAGGCAATGATCTTGGTGAGCTTCTCGGTCTCGATCAGGAAGCCGTCATGCGCGTAAAAGGAATCGAACTCCGAATAGGCCGCATTAGGAATGTGCTGGAAAAGGTATTGTTGCTCCTCTACCGGGAACAAAATGTCAGACCTGATGCCGATCACCAGCGTTTGAGCCTTGATGCCGCTCAACGCTTTTTCTAAACCACCACGGCCACGGCCGGCATGGTGCGAATCCATAGCCTTGCTCAAATACCAGTAGCTGTAAGCGTTAAAGCGGTTCACCAGTTTTTGTCCCTGGTAGCTTTGATAGCTCGATGCGCGGTAGTCGTCGGTCTTACTGTCATCGTCCTCGTGCTGGGTAATGTTGTAGGCCTTGTAGCCACGGTATGATAGCAGGGCCATGCTTCGCGCCGCCTTTAATCCAGCGCTGCCACCTTCGGGCGTGCCGTTGTTAAAGGTAGCATCGGCCTGTAAGGCCAACCGTTGCGACTCATTGAACGCAATGCCCCATGGTGAGTGCCTGGCGTTAGTGGCGATCAGTATCAGTTGTTTGATACGATCGGGCTGGGTGATGCTCCACTCCAGTGCCTGCTGCCCACCTAATGAGCCACCTATCAATACATCGATGCGGTCGATACCCAAGGCATCGGCCAGTAGCTGATGAGCCTTCACCATGTCACGTACGGTAACGGTAGGGAAGTTCAGGTAATAAGGTTGCCCGGTGGATGGGTCGATACTTAACGGGTTGGTGGTGCCATAAGGTGAACTCAGCACGTTGGCACAAATAATGAAATGCTCATCCGGGTTAAAAAAGTAACCTTCGCCAATGAGGCCTTTCCACCAATCCAACACGTCAGAGTTGGCAGTGAGGGCATGGCATACCCACACCACATTATCTTTCGCCGCATTTAAGCGGCCATAGGTATGATAGCCTATCTCCAAACAGGGTAAGTCGTCACCGCTTTCCAATTCGAACCGGCTATCGTGCCTGTAAACTTTTGTACTCATTTTTTGGGTTAAAAAGCGTCCCCGGGTTAGCGGGGAGCGCTCTTTCTCAGTTAAAACTATTTAAACACTATAAAAGGAACCTCTATCTTTCAACAGAGATGTGATCCGCGATCTGTTGCACGGCCTCAAGGCCGGGGTGTTGTTGCTGTACCTGATCAAAGGCCTGTTGCAGGTCGGCTTTGATGTCGTCGATATGCTCGATGCCTACCGCCAGGCGCAGCAGGGCAGGGGTAACACCTGCCGCCAATTGCTCGGCATCGTTCAGTTGCTGGTGTGTAGTGGCGGATGGCTGAATGATCAGCGTTTTGGCATCGCCCACGTTGGCCAAATGGCTCACCAGTTGCAGGCTGTCAATAAATTTGGTGGCGTTCTCTTTATTGCCTTTCAACTCAAAGCTCAACACCGCGCCAAAGCCATTCTTTAGGTACTTTTTGGCAAGGGTATGATATGGCGAAGAGGTCAGTCCCGGGTAATTGACACGGGCCACCTGCGGATGTTGCTCGAGCCAGGTAGCCAGCTCCAAGGCATTGTCAACATGCCGCTGTACCCGTAATGATAAGGTCTCGAGGCCTTGAATGAGCAGGAATGAATTGAATGGCGATTGTGAGGCGCCGAGGTCACGCAATCCTTCTACGCGTGCCCTGATAATGAACTGGATATTACCGAACGGCCCGCCAATGCCGAACACATCATTGAACACCAATCCGTGATAGCCTTCGGCAGGCTCAGTGAATTGCGGGAACTTGCCGTTGCCCCAATTGTAATTGCCGCCATCAACGATCACGCCGCCAATGCTTGTGCCGTGGCCGCCTATCCATTTGGTGGCGCTTTCCACCACCACGTGAGCTCCATGCTCCAACGGGCGGAACAGGTAACCACCTGCGCCAAAGGTATTATCCACGATGAGTGGCAGGTCATGCTTGCGGGCCAAGGCAGCGATCTGGTCGAAATCCGGCACGTTGAACCCTGGGTTGCCGATGGTCTCCAGGTAAATGGCCTTGGTTTTGGCATCGATCAGTGGCTCAAAGCTCTCCGGGCGATCATCCTTGGCAAAACGGGCCTCGATACCAAAGCGTTTGAACGCTACTTTGAACTGATTGTAAGTGCCGCCATACAGGAACGGGGAGGTCACGAAGTTGTCGCCCGCCTGCAGGATATTATTCAGTGCCAGGAACTGTGCCGCCTGACCCGATGAGGTGGCCAAAGCTGCTACACCACCCTCCAACGCCGCGATGCGTTTTTCGAACACATCGGTCGTGGGGTTCATGATACGTGAGTAGATGTTACCGAACTCCTTTAGTGCGAAAAGGTTGGCGCCGTGCTCGGCGTTCTTGAACACGTATGAGGTGGTTTGATATAACGGTACCGCGCGTGAACCGGTGGTAGGGTCGGCTTCCTGGCCGGCATGTAATTGTAAGGTCTCGAATTTTAAAGGTGCTGCTGACATGATATGTCCTGATGTTAAAAGTTAAACTTGGTGTTGCTGTTGCTATAAGCGGAGGTAGGCGTGCGGAAAGGGTATAGCATTGTCCTTAAGCGCAAGGGCACGTAGCGTTATTGCCGATAAAAAACGAGCAGTGGGTAGCTAACGTGCTGATGCCTTTAACAGCAACACATGCAAATTTGACCTTGCAGCAGGCAGGTCATGAACGTACCCGTTTGGGTAGTTGAAAATTTTGCAGTGGTAGTAAAGCTAACTTGTATCATGGCTATTAACTTATATTCCCCGGCAGTAATATCCTGATCGGGACAGGAATTGGCACCTTCTCCGCCTATCGGAGGGTTGCCAGCGGGTCAGGGAGCCTGATCTCTCGCCGCTTCTTTATAAATCAAAACCTTTCGAGGGGTATTTGATCAATGGTGTTTGATACACCTGTGGTGCAAATGTAATAGGTAAAAGCACAAAAAAGCAAGGGAAATCTGAAGTTTTTTGAATTGAGGGAAAGTAGGAGAGTAATAGCACAATGATGTGCTCGGTAGTACATTGCATATAATGGTCAAAAAGCGTTAACTTGCTATCAAATTAAACCACCAAACCATGAACCTATCACGTTTAGCCTGCTTTTTGTTGGCTACAACTTTGTTTTGCGCCTGTAAGCAAAAAAATAAAAATAGGCACCGAACAGTAATTACAGGTACGGTGGCCAACCGTGACCATGATACCAGCATAACCGCATTCACCCTTACCGTGGCCGACCTTGGCGGCAATCCCACTACCTACACAGGCCACATCCAGATCGATGGCACGTTCAAAATAGCATTTGAACAGTTCATTGCACAGGATATTACGCTGACCCCCATCGTGAAAAAAATGATCACCCACCCAGGCGATAGCATTCATATAGACCTTGACCTGAAAGAAATGGGTAACGCCAAATTCAGTGGCGATGCCGAAAAACTGAATGCCGATCTGTTCCACTACGCTAATGAGTATTACAGCACCTCCAATACCGATATGGATACCATTAAGGTGCGAGATGGCGATCTTCCAGCATTAGGCAGTTATTGCCTTAACATGCGTACAGCACTACAGAACAATAGAGAAGAATTTATAGAAAAGTTTGACCCTGATGAAGAATTGCTTGCCTGGACAAAGAACTTTATCAACGCTCAGTATTACTACAAATATGCATGGTATACAGTGGTCGCGAAAACCTATCGACCTGGAGTATCACCGTTAGAGAAACTTGAAAATTTATCAGGTTTTGAGCAGGATATAAAAGACCTCTTCAACCAGAAATTGCTTTGTGCCGATGCCTATAACGTGTTGCCCTTTTTGGCTCCTGCTATGGATAAAAAGCTTATTAAAGGACTATCGCCCGAACAAAGAAAACAACTATATCTCGTTAAGATCAAAAAAGAAGTGAAGAATGAGGAACTGCGCGAATTGCTCATTGGACTAACTTTTTACTATGATCTAGTTGAAAATGACGCTGATGAGTTCGATAGACGCCGCAAGACGTTCGATCAAAACATCAAAACGCCGTTCATAAAACAGCCGCTCTTGCGCTTTTATGAAACGGTGAAATACAACACCCCAACGCCCGAAGAGCTATCCAACAGCATCAAAGAACAGATCAAAAATACGCCTGCGCAAGGCATTTTAGATTCGATAAAAACGGAACACTCTGGAAAAGTGATCTATATTGATGTATGGGCCACCTGGTGCGGCCCATGCAAAGCACAGATGTTCGCATCTGAAAAACTGGCTCAAAAGTATAAAGGCAAGAAGGTTGACTTCGTTTACCTGTGCATAGGTTCAAAACACGGTGCGTGGTTGTCTACTTTGCAGCAGATGAAGCTTAGCGGTTCGCAATATTTTTGCAATGATGAACAAAGTGAGAGCTTTATGCGTGGCTTAGGGATCAAAGGCATTCCTTATCACTTGCTGATCAATGATAAAGGTCAGGTAGTTGAAATGGGTAATTATCTTGGACCGGAAGATGCTGTCACTATGCGTAAGATCGACAAACTTTTAAAAAAGGGCCGATTGCACGTGATGCAACAAATAGCTTCGTAATTGGTTATGACCATAACCAATCCATTGACCATTATGATGCCTAAAGTATTGACGATCGCACTGCTTAGTAGTGCGCTGCTACTGAGCACCTGCAGCAAGAACTCGTCTGACAACGGCAGCCAAGCCGGCAACGCCGACCTCGACGCCAAAGTACTGACCGACCGGCTCACCTTCCCATGGGAGATACTTTGGGGACCCGATAACATGCTATGGATGACCGAACGCGGCGGCAAGATCAGCCGGGTTGACCCATCCAACGGACAGGTGAGTCCTTTAGTCACGGTTCCTGATGTAAAGGCCCAAGGCGAGGGCGGCCTATTGGGCATGGTGCTGCACCCCGACTTCGGCTCCACTCCGCAAGTATTTGTGGCGTACAATTATGATAAGAACGGTACCTACACCGAAAAGATCGTCCGTTATACCTACAGCGGCGGTACATTGAATAGCCCGGTGGTATTGCTCGATAACATCCCGGCGGCCAATAATCATAATGGCTGCCGCCTGGCCATATCGCCCGACCGTAAACTCTTCATCACCACCGGCGATGCCACCTCGGCCTCACAAGCACAGAACGCGGGCAGTCTGTCGGGCAAGATCCTTCGCTTGAACCTCGATGGTAGCATACCATCAGATAACCCGACCTCCGGCAACCCGATTTGGACCTTAGGACACCGCAACCCACAAGGATTGGTTTTCGCTAACGACCGTTTATACAGCTCAGAACATGGCAATACCACTGATGACGAGGTGAACATTATTCAAAAAGGTCGCAACTACGGCTGGCCTAACGTGGAGGGTTATTGCAGCACCGGCAACGAACCGGCTTTTTGCAGCACCAACAACGTAGCCGAACCGATCCAGGCCTGGTCGCCCACCATCGCACCTTCGGGCATCGACTATTACAACAATGACGCTATCCCGCAGTGGAAGAACTCCCTGTTGCTGGCCGTGCTCAAGGACAGCCAGCTGTTGCAATTAAAGCTCTCAGCATCAAGTGATAAGGTCGAGACCGTCAACCCCTTTTACAAAGGCACCTACGGCCGTATGCGCGATGTGGCTATAAGCCCCGACGGCAAGGTTTACATCATCACCAGCAACGGCGGAGCTACGGATAAGATCGTGGTGGTGAGTAAGAAGTAGGGTGAAACGATTTACCGCAATATCTCCTTATACTTGCCGCTGATACATGACCATTGAGCAGATCTTAAAATATTACTGGCAGCATAACGCGTTCAGGCCTTTGCAAAAGGACATCATCGAGGCCGTGATGCAGGGACAGGATACATTGGCGCTGCTGCCTACGGGCGGTGGTAAGTCGGTGTGCTACCAGGTGCCTGCTATGGCCATGGATGGGATCTGCATCGTGGTATCGCCGCTGATCGCGCTCATGAAGGATCAGGTCGATAACCTGCAAAGCAAGGGCATCGAGGCGGTGGCCATCGTGTCGGGAATGGGAAAGCGGGAGGTGGACATCGCGCTGGATAATTGTATTTACGGGCCGGTCAAGTTCCTGTACCTATCACCCGAGCGGTTGTTGAGCGATCTGGTGCGCGAGCGCATCAAGTACATGAAGGTGAACCTGATCGCGGTGGACGAAGCACATTGTATCTCTCAGTGGGGATATGATTTTCGTCCGCCGTACCTGCACGTGGCCGATCTGCGTCAGCTGCACCCCAAAGTGCCGGTACTGGCCCTTACGGCCACCGCCACGGCCAACGTGCGCGATGATATTCAAGATAAGCTGCAGTTCAGGGCCCGGCATGTGATCCAGCAAAGTTTCGAGCGCAAGAATTTGAGCTACCGTGTGCAGCACGAGGAGAATAAACTCCGCCGCATGCTGGAGGTTGCCCGCAGTGTGAATGGAAGCGGTATCGTGTACGTGCGCAACCGCAAGGAGACCACCGAGCTGGCCAAGTTCTTTAACGACCATGGCATTGCGGCCGATCATTACCACGCCGGCCTGAGCGGCGATCGGCGCAGCGCCAAGCAAGAGCAGTGGAAGAGTAATCACATTCGTATCATTGTGGCTACCAATGCGTTCGGCATGGGTATCGATAAACCTGATGTGAGGTTCGTTATCCATAAAGACCTGCCCGAGAGTTTGGAGGCCTACTACCAGGAGGCGGGCCGCGCCGGGCGCGACGGGCAAAAGGCCTACGCCATTTTACTCTACAACCAAAGCGACCGGCAAAAGCAGGAGTACCGTTTCGAGGTGAGCTTCCCATCGGTGGATGAGATCAAGCAGGTATATCATTACCTGGCCAATTACTACCAGTTGGCCTATGGGGCGGGCGAGGGCCTCAGTTTCGACCTTGACCTGGCCGACCTTTGCAGCCGCTTCAAGCTCGATGTACTGAAAACGCTCAATGCCCTCAAGTTCCTGGAGCACGGCGAATATTTGAACTTTAACGAGAGTGTGTTCCTGCCTTCAAGATTCAGGTTCGAGGTGGAGCATGAGGAACTATACAATTTCCAGATACAGAACCCAGCATGGGACCCCTTCATCAAGACCATGCTGCGCTCATACGGCGGTGCGTTCGAGCACTATACCCGCATCCGCGAGTTCGACCTGGCCAGGCGTACCAACCTCAGCGTACAACAGGTGACCGAAGCCTTACAGCAATTGAATGATCTGGGTGTGCTGAGCTACTTACCGCAGACCGATAAGCCACAAGTGACCTACCTCAAGCCACGGCACACGGCGGCCAACCTTTGGATCGATAGGCAGTACCTGGACACGCGGCGTTTGGTGTATCAAAAAAAGATGGAGGCCATACTGGCTTACAGCGAGACCGATCGCTGCCGCAGCCAGCAATTGCTGGCCTACTTTAACGAGCCCGATGCCGAAAAGTGCGGCGTTTGCGATGTGTGCTTACGCGAAAAAAGGCGCAATGACGCGCCTTTATTGCATGACCGGATCCGCGATGAGATACTGCAGTTACTCAGTACCTCACCGTTGGATCTGGAACAACTGATCAGTGGCATTGCTCATGGCAAACAACCCGACCGGCTTACTGTATTGAGGCAGTTATTGGATGCCGGGCGGATCAAGACCACCGGTAATAAATATTATCTGTAATACTTGATGTAGAAGGTATAGGAGAGGCGTACCCTTTGATCACAAAAGGGTACTTGCAGCCGTTATTTGGCTACTTTTTTTACCCTAACGGCGTTCATGCCTTTTGCACCCTTCTCGATCTCGAATGTTACACGGTCTCTTTCGCCAACCTGCTCGGTCAGGCCATTAACGTGAACAAAAAAGTTCTCCTGGGTCTGCATGTCCTTGATAAATCCGTAACCTTTCGAATCATTGAAAAAGGTCACTGTACCGGTCCTGATCAGGTCGGCTGGATCGATCTCTGCCTTGGTCGGAGTACTGATCATAATGCTGTCAGTTGATACCGCACGGCGTTGTGTAGGGTCTGGTGGAGTGTCAGTGATGTTACCGTTATGGTCCACATAAGCGAACATCTCCTCAAACGATTTGCCCTTGTCCGAATTTGCTTTACGGTCTTCGGCACGTTCGCGTTTTTCTTGTTGCTTTTTAGCGCGTTTTTTCTCTTTTTCTTTTTTACTAAATGTTTCTGATGATCTTCCCATTAACTATATTTTGTTTTTCTAATGCTGTTCTATTCATCACTGCTGGTCAGCCAGGCACCGGTTATCCCAAAACCCTGATCCTTCAGCTTTGAGCCATCGCAAATGACGGGTCAAATGCTGATGATGGCCGCGTTCCACTCATGGTCGTTAAGCCAGTTGATGCTCTCAATAACTTTCGCAGAATGTGATGACAAGGCTCGTCGTGTTGCAACGATCCAGTAACCTTTGAGCGATCTTTTTAAAAAGGTACCGGGTCAGTGAGACAAGAATGAGTGAAGTGCTGTATTAAACGACGACGGTCCGAATAATGATGCAAGTTAGCAAAAATATTTGAAATATTAAAGTGTTGGCAACAATATGATGGATCAGTATGTGGAGAGATAGGGGTTTAAGAGCCTCTTGGTCAATCTATTAAAGTGGTCATTCGGCGCGCTTTAGCTCATGCGTCTTGACCTTTGATCGACAATGCCCTTGTCACCGCTTACGCCGTTGCGCAAATAGCCATTCAAATAACTCAGGCTCGCGATAGGCATTGAGCCAGCTGTTATGTTTAACGCCTGGGTACTCGGTATATCTTGGTCGTCCGCCTGCCTGGCGCAGGGCGGCGATCAACATGCGCGTGTACTTCACATCGTTCACATCATCCTGGTCACCATGAAAGGCCCACAAAGGAATATGGCTGATCTTACCGGCCATCGAGGTGTCGGCTACTGAACAAATAGGCGCAGCGGCGGCGAACATTTCAGGGCGACGGGTGAGCAGATCGAACACCCCTTCGCCACCCATCGAATAGCCCGTCACGTACACCCGCCGCATATCGATCATGCCCGATCGGAGGAATGAGTCGGTAAGCGCGATCAGTGCATCCATGCTGGGTGTTGGAACGTCGGTAGCGTGTAGGCTCTTAGGGAAGTTAGGGAATTTGACCCATACGTCGGTCTTTTTGCATTGCGGCGCAAGGATGAAGCATGGATATTGGGATCGGCCTGATGAGTCGGTCAGTGCAGCAGGTACGCCCACCAGCTGCGCCTCATTATCGGTACCCCGCGTGCCGGCACCATGCAAAAAGATCACTAATGGGTACTTCTTTTTAGGGTTATACTGTTGTGGGTAGGCGAGGCGATAGAGTAGCGTGTCCTTTGCGCTGATCATCACCTTTTTTTCAAATACCGCTTTTTGTGCCACAGCTGTATGGAGTGTAGCGGTTAAAAGTGCGAGGGAGATCAGGAAGTATTTGGCCATGGGCTTAAAGATATACATAATATCGTTCGGGAGGACTTATGCCACTGGCTTTGTGGTGGATCCTTGGACGGCTTAGTGTTCAGTATTATTATGCGCGAAGATATTGGCGCAGTACTTAGAATAATATAACTTAGACGCTTATATCAACACGAACCACTATTATGAGTATCTTCTCTAAACTATTGGGCAACGCCGGCATTGCCGACCCTGCCGAGATCACCAAAGACTATGGTAACCTTTTTGCGGAGGGCGAGACCATCGAGATCGGTTTTAAACTGATCCGCGACGTATTTATCTTCACCAACAAACGCTTGATCCTGGTAGATAAGCAGGGTATCACCGGCAGCAAGGTCGAATACCTGTCGGTAGCCTACAAAAGCATCACCCGTTTCAGCGTGGAGACCGCCGGCCACTTCGAACTGGATGCCGAACTCAAGATCTGGATATCGAGCGAGACCGTGCCCAGCATTCGCAAAAAGTTCAACAAACAAGTGAACGTTTACGATCTGCAAAGGATCTTGGCGCAGCACGTACTGTAACATCTCCAGTATCATATTAAAGCGCTCCATGACCTTCACGGAGCGCTTTTTTGTTTTGTAACTTGGCACTTAACAGTTGTTTAAGCGACACTTTTCCGGCGTTCATCTATTCTTACTTATAATTTAGTATCCGTTCGCTAACTTTAAGGTTCGAAAGCTGTTCCAACAATTATCAACAGTTCGTAAAAAACGGCAGCGGTAACATCTTAAGATAACCGCCTTACGTATAGCACATCAAGGTACCATACACACCATACATGAACATTATAGACCGTTACGTAAAAAGCATCAGTTGGGTAGGATTAGTGATCGTGACCGCCATGGCTTTCACCTCATGTAAAAAGGACAACAATACCACGCCGTCGACACCGGCGCCCACTCCGTTGGCTACTTTGGGGCTTTATCAGTATACCGATGGCACTAATAAACGCATCTTTATCCCGATCACTAAACTGGGCGACCAAACGGTGAGCTACTTCGGTATATTTGATACCGGCTCGTCGGGCATGACGATCGATGCGAACGGCATACTGCCGGCCAGCATGATCACTGCCAACGGCATCACCGTGCCCACCGACTCGGTAGTGGTGAACGGCATCACGGTGACCAATAAAACAGCGGTGATGAGTTATGGCGATGCCACCAGCAGCACCAAAGAATACGGCAACCTGGCGTACGCCACCGTTACCATGGGCAACTCGACCGGTAGCCTGACCACCAAGCGGATCGCGTTCTTTTTATACTACAAGGTAGTAGATGGTAACGGTAAACAGTTCGCCGCCCACTCGGCCGATGTTTTTGGTGTTGGCCCGAGCACTGGTTACACTTATGCCCAGATCCAAAGTCCGCTCAATGGACTGACCATGCCTTCGGGCGTGACCAGCGGCTTCAAACTGGCCAAGCTGAACACCACCAGCTTTACCACTAATGGTGCATTTGTATCAGGTCTGCTTACGGTGGGCTTATTGCAGAATGACCTGAACTCCGCAGGATTTGTGATGCACCCGCTTACCCGTTATACGATAGGCGGTTACTCGCCCAACATACCGGCTACCATCACTTATAACAATACCAGCACGACCGGCAATATCTTGTTCGATACCGGTACGCCATCGGTCCACGTGATCGAGAATCCCAAAGAGACCAATGCCTTAGGTAAACTACCGGCAGGCTCTACCGTAAAGATCACCACCAACCAGGGCTTCACGTACACCTACACCACCACCAGTGCCGGTAATTTGACCCAGATCCAAAACCCCAACATCACCGGTGACTACCGCACCATCATGAGCCTAAATTTCTTTACCGATAATGAGTTCTTGACGGATTATACAAACCATAAGATCGGGTTGAAGAACTGATCACTTTGTTGCCGCTTCTGGATCACGGAGGCCCTTTTATTTTTTTTGTCTTGAATAAAAGTAGCAAAAGCTTAAGTCGGGCGTCTTAATTCCCCTCTTGAGAGGGGCAGGGGTGTGTTTCTTGAAGCGAAAAGTTGACCATACGAACCGAATATTGTTAACAACGGCGTAGTCCTGACTTGGCTTTGTTAGTTCTTTTGTAGCTATAGGAATATCAACGAATGAGCACCAGCGATCTGGTATTGCTTGTGTGGCTTGCTACCTTTCTGATGAGATGCCGAGATACCTCGGCGTGACGGGTCGGTTAGTTACTTGTCCTCCGCAGAGATGGCTTCGTGCCTCGCCATGACGGGGGAGATAACATGGTGAGCGGAGCTACTTCGTGTACTGAGATCTGTTACATCGCTGTAACAAAATTCCCCAACTTTCCCCACTTTTGATCATTGCGAAACTCGTAAAAACTCAACTTTTTCCAGAAAAAGCATACAAAAAGCGAAATGTAACACCATATGTAACGCTGTAACATCCAAATGTAACACCGGCATGGTGTGCTCAGCTGTCGCATTGCGCCCACTAAGGTTAGCAAGCGGCGCTCCATTACGAATATCGTAATGGTCAGGTAGGCGAAACGAAGGCCGGCTATGGGCCACTCTCCACAACGCTTACTAAATTTTCCACACCGGCCTGTACATCTATTGCAAAGCAGTATTTTTACCTTTTATTTAAGAAACGGAGAACGCTTGGGCAAGACCGCAACCAAAGAAACGCCGCTGATGCAGCAGTACAACCAGATAAAGGCCAAATATCCGGGCGCTTTATTACTGTTCAGGGTGGGCGATTTTTACGAGACCTTTGGCGAAGATGCCGTAAAGGCCGCCGGTATATTGGGTATCGTACTCACCAAAAGGGCCAATGGTGCTGCCACGCACATCGAGTTGGCCGGTTTCCCGCATCATTCCCTCGAGACCTACCTGCCTAAACTGGTGCGTGCCGGTCAGCGGGTGGCCATTTGTGATCAGCTGGAAGATCCCAAAATGACCAAGACCATCGTTAAACGTGGCGTTACCGAACTGGTGACCCCTGGCGTGGCCGTTAGCGATAATATCCTCCAGCAAAAAAGTAATAACTATCTGGCCTCGCTGTACCTCGAAAAGAACAGTATCGGCGTGGCCTTTATCGATATCTCCACGGGGGAATTCCTCACCGCTCAGGGCAATGCCGATCATATTGACAAGCTGTTGCAGGCCTTTAGCCCGAGTGAGGTCATTTACCCTAAAAGCTGCCGTAAGGATATACACGAACGTTTTGGCGACCGCTATTACACTTATGCTTTGGATGAGTGGCCGTACAGCGGCGATTACGCCTACGAGACGCTGACCAAGCACTTTGGTGTTAAGTCGCTCAAAGGATTTGGTATCGAGAAGCTAAACCTTGGCATCACCGCAGCAGGGGTGGCCATCCACTACCTGAACGAGACCGAGCACCGCAACCTCCAGCATATCAGCGCTATCAGTCGTATAGAGGAGGACCGCTACCTGTGGCTCGACCGCTTCAGCGTACGTAATCTGGAGCTGATCGGCTCATCTAATGAGAACGCGCTTACACTTGTAGACGTGCTGGACCATACTTGCTCGCCTATGGGTGCCCGTTTGCTCAGGCGCTGGATCGTAATGCCGTTGAAGGGGTTAAAGCCCATCAATGATCGCCTGAACGTGGTTGAGCACCTGATCGAGCATGAAGACCTGCGCAATGAGATGCAGGCCTGCATACGCCAGGTGGGCGATCTGGAGCGATTGATCAGCAAGATCGGTTTGCAAAAGGCCAACCCGCGCGAGGTATGCCAGCTGCGCAAGGCCTTGGTAGCTATCGCCAGCATCCGCAACTTCTGTTCGGCATCAGGCAACGAAGCTTTACTGGCCATAGGGAATCAGTTGAATCCTTGCGACCATATTTGCGATAAGATAGGGCAGGAGCTTAACCCCGAGCCGCCCGTCCAATTGGTAAAAGGCGGCGTGATGGCCGATGGTATACACGAGGAACTTGACCGCCTGCGCAAGATCGCTTTCGGGGGAAAAGGTTACTTACTGGAGATACAAAAGCGCGAGGCCGAACAGACAGGCATACCGTCACTCAAAGTGGCCTTTAACAACGTTTTTGGTTATTACCTGGAAGTTACTCATGCTCACCGGGATAAGGTGCCTACCGATTGGATACGCAAGCAAACGCTGGTGAACGCCGAGCGATACATCACCCCTGAACTTAAAGAATACGAAGAGCAGATATTAGGCGCTGAGGAAAAGATCCTGGCGCTGGAGACCCAGCTATATAACGACCTGCTATACTCACTGGCCGAATACATTAAACCGATACAGCTCAATGCGCAATTGGTGGCCCGTTTGGATGTGCTGCTGAACTTTGCCACGATAGCCATCAAGAACTACTATGTCAAGCCACAGATGAACGATGGCCTGGTCATAGACATCAAGGGTGGCCGTCACCCGGTGATCGAGAAGAACCTGCCGGTGGGAGAGGAGTACATCACCAACGACGTGCACCTAGACCCCGAAAGCCAGCAAGTGATCATCATCACCGGTCCCAACATGGCGGGTAAATCGGCCTTGTTAAGACAGACTGGACTGATCGTGCTCATGGCACAGATGGGCTGCTTCGTACCAGCCAAACACGCGCAGATCGGTTTGGTAGATAAGATATTCACACGTGTGGGCGCGTCAGACAATCTCTCATCAGGAGAGTCGACCTTTATGGTGGAGATGAACGAGACGGCTAGCATCTTGAACAATCTAAGCAACCGAAGCCTGATCCTACTGGACGAGATCGGCCGCGGTACCAGTACGTATGATGGTATATCTATCGCCTGGGCTATCGCGGAGTTCCTGCACAACCATCAATCATCGCGCGCTAAAACACTTTTTGCTACACACTACCACGAGTTGAACGAGCTGACCAACATGTTCCCGCGGGTCAAGAACTTCAACGTGACGGTGAAAGAGATCGGTAACCAGATCATCTTTTTACGCAAGCTGGTGCCAGGTGGAAGCGAGCATAGCTTTGGTATACACGTAGCTAAACTGGCCGGTATGCCACCAAAGGTGCTGGCGCGCGCCAACGAGATATTGAAGAAGCTGGAAGCCGAACGGACGGGTGGGGAGGATATCAAGGAGAGTATCAAAAAGGTTCAAAAGCAGGCTATGCAGCTGCAAATGTTCTCGATAGATGATCCAGTATTAGTGAAGATAAGGGATATGCTGAATAACCTTGATGTGAATACGCTGACCCCGGTGGAAGCGTTAATGAAGCTGGACGAGATACAGCGCCTGATCAAGAGCTGATCAAAAGATGTAAAAGAATCTATAAACAACAAACCCCGGGAACTCATCCTCGGGGTTTGTATGTTTTAACTCCAGCCTGAACCTTTTTTAGCGTTGCCTTTTTTGATATGTTCTTCAGCTGTGGCTTTGCTCATGATCGCTGCCATCTTGTTGCCGTCGCTATCTTTACCGGTAGCTATGTAGCGGCCCGATTTAACGTCGATCACCGGATCTACCATCGGAACGTTCTTGGTCTTGGTCTTCACCGAGTAAGCGGTGATCGAACCTGAGTCTGCTTTAGTGTCTTTAGCCTTAGCCATAATGATATTGGTTTTTGTTTCTTTTTGCCTAACCTGTTATCACGATAAATGTTTGCACTGTGGTTAAAGTTTTTTATCGATCGGGCTGGTATATTATGAAAATGGCAACGATTGCGGTCACCGAGTCATGTTGATGGCTTTTACAATAAAGAAGTTTCCGGGAATATTGCTGAAGTATCATGTAAGTAAGCTTTTAACAGGCTAGTCTCTATGAAAGGTAAGTTGTGATACTCAAAATATGGTGATTCTATTTACTGCGAATCCACCAACATGCATACTAATTAAGCTATACTAAATGTGGATAACCTAACTCATTCTTAACGCTCATAACCATCACATCTGAGTTCCCTACCTGCTAAAGCACTATATCACGTAGGCTATAGCATGTTATGATACAGTACGTTATGTGGATAACGTCTCAAAATTCGTTGATAACTTGTGTGTAAGATCTTTTTTCATTATAGTTTAATGGCTTGGATATTGCTGATATTCAGGTATATAATGTGAGTAAGATATGAATGCATTTTATGAAAGGCTGTCGCATTTTGCAGAGCTAATAAAAGATGCGAGCACGAAAGAGCGGCACAACTATGCAGAGTACTTTAAGGTACAGCACCCATCATTTCCGGTGGTAAGCGCCACACGCAGCATCATGCCTAAATTGGTATTTGAGGATGACTGCCCGATCGAGATGCGTCACCGCATACGCCACCTGCTCAAAAGATCTTTCAATCGCATCCGCAACAAAGAATGACCCACCGGGTTGTACCTTTATGCCCGAACTACCCGACCTCGAAGTATTCAGCCGTAACCTCACCAAGGTTTTAAAGAACAAGGAATTGGTGAAAGTGAGCGTATCAGTTTCCAAAAAGCTGAACATAAGTTCAACGGAATTGGCCAACGCGCTGGAAGGAAGTAAGCTAAACCGTGTGGTGCGTACCGGTAAGCAATTGCGGTTCGACCTTAACAATGGACACTCCTTGGGTCTCCACCTGATGTTGCATGGTGAGCTGCACTGGTTCGAAAAGCAGAACGACCACAAGCACACCATTTTGGAACTACTCTTCGAGGGTGACAAAGGATTGGCCGTTACCGACTTTCAAAAAGCAGCCACGCCTACGCTCGACCCTGATGAAGCTGAAGTGCCTGACGCCTTAGATGATGCGGTCGACGTTGCCTTTTGGCAAAAGACCCTTCAAAAAAGTAAGAAGCAGGTCAAGGTGATCTTGATGGATCAAAAAGTGATCAGGGGTATCGGCAATGCCTATGCTGACGAGATCTTATACGATGCTGGTATCTCTCCATTCGCGGCGGCGAATACGATACCAGATCGATACATCAAAGAACTTGATGCCTCCATAAAAAATGTCCTAAATAACGCGATCAAGCAGATCCTTGATAAAGACCCCGATATCATTACCGGCGAGGTAAGGGACTTTTTGTGTGTGCACCGACCTAAGCAAAAGACCACTCCAAAGGGTGAAACTATACTTGTGGGTGAATCAGGAGGGCGAAAGACCTACTATACCGAAGCTCAAAAAACCTTTGATCAATAGATCGCTGATCAGCGGCTGATCATGAGGTGTAATATTTAAGTAATGGTGATCTAAATGGCTTTATAATGAAGGATCAATAAATTTTAAATTATTTTGATAAAATATTTGCAAGGAATGCTTGCTTGATCTATATTTGTATCAACAAGAGAAAAACAAATATCCTGTAGGATGGTGAAACAGGCAGACACACCTCCTCGTCGCGGTGGCGGAGAATAATGGGAAACGTTGCAAAACATAACCACTCCGTGAAGGTTCGACTCCTTCTCCTACAGCTCTTCTCATAATTTAGGTTTATAATTGGTTAGTAAAGGCCTCCTGCCCATCAGGAGGCTTTACTGTTATATAACCTTTTCTATCATGAGCAAAATCCACCATCATACACGACCCATCGGCCATCGCATGAATTTAGATCAGAATTAGATGCTTTATTTACTTACGACAGCGGCTCTGGTCTTGGTGGTTGTGAGGATGACGACTTGAATCGGTCCTCAGGCAACGGGATAAATTCCTGATCATCGTTGGGGGGCAGTTCAATGCGGCCTTGTTTCCAATCCTCCTTCGCCTGCTCGATACGTTCCTTGCGGGATGATACAAAGTTCCACCAAATGTAACGTTCGCCTAAAGGTTCGCCACCTAATAACATGAGCGTGGTGTGTTTTTTGGCTATAATAAGCGGGTCTACTCCTTTGGTAAAAACCAGCATCTGACCGGCTGAATAGGTCACTCCTGAAACCTCTATGCTGCCTTTCACGATATATAGTGCCCTTTCGGTGTGGCCGTGCGGTAAACCGAAGCGCGCACCAGGATGAAGCGCTACATGGAGGTAGAAGAGCGGCGAATGCGTTTTGACATCGTTGCGTAGGCCATAAGCATCGCCAGCGATCAGTCGCATCCAAACGCCTGTATCGGTGAACACGGGTAGCTGGTCAACGGTATAGTTGTTAAAGGTAGGGTCCGATTCTTCGTCCTTTTCGGGCAGTGCCACCCAGGTCTGTATCATTTCCAATCCGCCGGCCAGTACTGATGGGTCTTCAAAACGCTCCGAATGGGCAATGCCCTTGCCAGCCGTCATCCAGTTCACCTCACCCGGTCGTATGATCTGCTCCACGCCCAAGCTGTCGCGGTGCGTCACTTGTCCGCCGAACAGGTAACTTACTGTCGAAAGTCCGATATGCGGATGGGGCAACACATCTAACGATGAAGGCGGAGCCGTAACGGGCGCCAACGGACCTGCATGATCCATGAAAATGAAGGGGCCCACCATGCGGTGTAATCTGAAGGGGAGTATACGTTTTACCGCAACGGCTTCATTCAGGGCTGCCTTGCGGGCTTCTATCACAATATCGAGCATAATGATCGTATTTTACAAAGGATGATGTGGCGCTACCATAGGCCACAGCACCTGAGTAAATATAGTGATAGTGTTCGATCCGGCCGAACCTATGACGCGATCTTGTTGAGCATTCCCTTAAATATGAAAAAGTGGAAGGGCAGCATCGCATACCAGTACAATCGGCCTAACAAACCCAATGGCCTAAAGGTGGCGGTTTGCTGCACGCAGGAGTTCTTATCGATCTTGAATTCCAGCCATGCTTCACCAGGTAATTTCATCTCGGCATATAACAGCAACCGTTTCTCTTTTTTGTCTGCATAGATCACACGCCAAAAATCAAGAGCATCACCAGGTGATACATCGGACGCATTGCGCCGACCACGCCTTAGGCCTACGCCACCGAACACACGATCAAAAAAGCCGCGGAAATCCCAAAGCCAATTGGCGTAGTACCAGCCGTTCCGTCCTCCTATGGCAAATATGCGCTCCAACGCCTTCCCTGGATCGCTGGTGCGCTGGCTCTGCTTATCAGTAAACACACCGAATTGCGGTATCTGTATATGTTCAGACAGGCCTTTAGCAAATATGTCTGTATTGGCCGAATCCTTCCAGCTCGACAATACCAAGTTCTGCTCGATCTTATCAAAAGCGATCTTGATCGCCTCTTTGTAAGGTATCAACGAGATGTTCAGCTTGTCGGGCAGTTCGTTCTTTTTACCGATCACGTCCACCTTCATGCTCTCCACCAGGTTCTTGGCCAATGGGTAGGAGGTGGACGTAACAAAGTATAACCAGTAGGAGGAGAGGCGTGGGGTCATAACAGGCACCGTCCATATCCGGCGCTTTAACTTACGTACTTCGGCAAATTGCAACAGCATTTGCTTGTAAGTTAGTGTGTCGGGCCCGTAAATGTCGAAGTGCCGGCCATAGGTGACCTCCAGTCCCAAAACACCCGACAAGAACTCGATCACGTTGCGAATGGATATCGGCTGGCATCGGGTGTTAAGCCAACGCGGGGCGATCATTACAGGCAACTTTTCTACCAGATCGCGTATGATTTCGAACGATGCACTTCCTGAGCCCACAATGATGCCCGCTCGCAGGGCGGTCACAGGGACCTTTCCTTTACGTAACTCGTCTTCAACGGCCTTGCGCGACGAAAGATGCTTGGATAGCTGCTGCTCATTGGTGATACCGCCCAAGTAGATCAGCTGCCTGGCCGATGTGGTATCCATGTATTGTATGAAGTTTTGAGCTGAGGTCTTTTCTGTCTCGCTAAAGTCACCCGTACTCATACTCATCGAGTGAACGAGGTAATAAGCTGCGTCGATATCTTTTGGCAGCGCACCAAGCGTACCCGTGTCCATCAGGTCGGCTTTTACGGTGGTCACTTGTCCTGCCGGGTATTGACTGGTATCGAACCGTTGTTCGTCACGTACCACGCATAATACCTCATGCCCGTTCTCTACTAATACAGGTAATAGCCTGCGGCCAATGTAGCCTGTTGCACCGGTAAGTAATATCTTCATACAATTATCCTCAAGGTCTTTCATCGGCCGATGCTCCACTTATCGACATCTCAGCGATGATGCGCCATTTCCCGGAAAAGAACATCGGCCCATATAAATGGTTTGCCGTTAGCAAAATACAAGAGGCGTATTACTCGGAGGGAGCCGATGCGCGTACAATTTCAGGTTATAAAGGTTTTAATTGGCTGATAACTTTTATTTCTTTATAATTTAATTATTGGCACGGTTTTGCATATGGATAAGTAAACAAACAAACATCTATCACCATGAGATCATTACTTTATATCGTAGCTGTCATCCTCGTAATCGGATGGGCTATTAGTGTATTTGCTTATTCAGTTGGCGGATTGATCCACATCCTGATCGTACTTGCCATCATATCATTAGTATTGGGCTTGTTCAGAGGAACCACGTCTTCTGCAGTATAATACCTGACATATTATACCAAAATCAAAAAAGCGGCCTAAAGCCGCTTTTTTTGATTTAATGTCTATTTGATCAACTCTCACTTTCAGTGAGCTCTATCTTACAGCGTTCCTTGCTGATCAGCTTCATAGCTTCTTCCACTTCGGATGAAGAGTGGATGCGCTTCTGTTCTTCGTTATAATATTTGGTCAATGCTTTACGATGGTAGGCCTCAAAAAAGCGGCGTACCTCGGCTTGCGTACGTAAAATAAGTCCTGGCACCTGTGCGGGTGAATGGTCATCACCCATGGCGACCATGGTAAAATAGCTCGAATTGGTATGTTTGACCTCTTTTGTACGCACATTCTCGGTTTGTACCCTGATACCGATCACCATAGACGAACGGCCCACATAGTTGACCGAGGCCAATAGTGATACTAATTCGCCTACCTCTACCGGGGCCATAAAGTTCACCGTATCAATGGAGACCGTCACGCAATAGTTGCCGGCATGCTTAGCCGCACACGCATAGGCCACTTTGTCCATTAGTCCTAATATGATACCACCATGCACCTTGCCTCCAAAGTTCGAGTAGGAGGGGATCATGAGTTCGGTAAGTGTGGTTTGCGAATCGGTAACGGTCTTGTATTCTTCCATGGCTAATACGAATTTTGATGGGCTGTAGGCTAAAATGTTGATCTGTTTTGTATGCTTATTTTTTGGTAGTACCGATCACCCTGATCAGCACCATGCTGGCGTGCGGATATCCGAGCGTTGAACCCGGAGTGATGTTAAGGTAAGTGGACAAATAACCGTCAACTATTCCCTTCATGATCTTGGTGCGATGCTCTACATCTTCCATCATCCCGATCAAGGGTTTAACAAAATGCAGTTTACCATCAGCACCAACTATCACCTGCATGTAGTAATTGAAATCGGCATAGGCATTTTGGATGGTCACTTTATAGGTTGGCGATAGGTAGTTATCGGCCAGTGTGACGTCGGTCAATGCGTCCGCTTTCTCGACCGTTTTTTTGGTCACCTGTACCTGTGGTGTTTTGGGTGAAAGCACCGCAGGGTGATAAGCGGCGAACGCCTTGGTCGGGTCGATCCTGCTCGAGTCGGCCTTCCTTTTGATGAAGAGGCTATCCCGCCGTGGTGCTTTTTGCAGTTCGGCCGCAGTGGTATGCAGCTTGTTCTTGATCAGGTCATTGCTGTAGAGTTTCATAAAGATCTGACCCTTACCATCATCTATCTTCATGTCCTTCACATACAGCACCTGGAACAACAAGCTATCGCGCGACATTTGCTTCACCCTGATCCACGAGTGGGCAATGTTAGCTACCGAATCATGGTCGATCTTGACCGATTCGGTAATGAACTTTTGCAGTACCAGGCTAAATATTCGGATCGAGTCTTTAGGCAAGAACGTGATCTGCCATTCTGGTTCTAAACGGTAACCATATTGATTAAAGCCGAGGCTATCGTCGTACTGACGGCGCACCTCTGTATAAGCGATGCCTTCAATGTTCTTGAACGATACTTTCTTTTTAGGCGGAGCGCTGGCTTTGGTGCTGCTTTGCGGCGAATTGCCGCAAGAGGTGCTCAGAATAACGATCAAAAATGCAAAGAATATAGATGAGCCAAATGGCCTGTAAGTGGTGGTCATATGCGCCGTGGTAGTATGGAAGGGCAAAATACTAAAAAGATGCTTTAACTACTTAACACGGCACAAAATGTTGATGGGCGCCGCCTCAACTAAATATGCAAGCGGTAATTAATAAAAGCCTTTTCCGTTGCGTTTCCATCGTCCAAGCACCTGTAATTTAGGCGATCACAAAAAGGTGTAAGGTCGATACACCTTTTTCTATTTTTAGTGTAACTTCATCACCTGATCTGTGGTCACAGTTACATATAGCATTTATAATCATGAAAACTCGCATCATACTCTCATTCGTCATAGCCGCAAGCTTAGCAACAACCACTTTATCATCATGCCATATCGGTTGTGTTAAAGGTTCAGGTAATAAGACCATCGAGAAACGCCAGATCGGCAATTTCGAAAAAATAGACATCTCAGGCGGGTTCACAGTTAACCTGAAACAGGACAGCACTGGCAACCTCAATGTCACTGCCGATGATAACCTCATGAAATACATCCGCACCGAAGTGAGCGGAAGCAAGTTGCGCATCTTTACCCGCAAGGACCTATGCAACCGTGCCCCGGTAGTGATAGATCTAAGCGTACGTAACCTAAAGGAGGTCAAAAGTTCGGGCGCTGTTGAATTGAATTCCAACAGCAAGATCAACGTGAAAGACCTTACGCTCGAATTTTCTGGAGCAAGTAAAGTAGATATGGACATCAACGCAGCCAAGCTGAAGACCAAAGCCAGCGGCGCTACTGAGTTGAACCTTAAAGGTCAGGCCGCTTCACACGAGGTCAAGGTTTCTGGGGCGGGTAAATTATTCGCTACCGATCTGGTAGTAGGAAGCTATAAAATTGAGACCTCCGGTGCCGTGAATTGCAAGATCAACGTATTGCAAAGCCTAACCACCAATACCAGCGGTGCATCTGAGATCCAGTATCGCGGTGCCCCGTCTGAGATCAACAGCCACAAATCAGGCGCATCATCCATCAAGCACATCGACTGATCAGCGGTCAGCCTTTAATGTTAATTGATACGACAAAGCCCCATCCAAAGAAGATGGGGCTTTGTTATTATTATGGACCGGTCATGAATAGCTTGATGGCTATCTCATCGTTCCCGGAGGTCGATCAACGTTCAGGGTCTGGCGGCATTGGGTTCGGTTTGGGTTGAGGCCGGTTGTTAGGTACCGGAGAGGGAGCCAGCTTAGCGGTAGGAGTAGTGGAGGTGGAGTCGGTACTTGTTTTGGCGGCCGGTACCGGTGTGTTGGCCGCCACATTGCCAGCCTTACGTGCTTTACATCCGCACATGACCACTAAACCCAGTGCTGATGCAATAACAGCGCCCCTTACCAATCTTTTCATTTGTATCATTTAGTTAGCCTAACACTTAAACCTTGTTTTGGTTTAGCGGTCAATAGCCTACTCACCGCAAAAAATATGCTGCGGTGCGTAACTTTTTGTTCAACACTACATACTTATCACTATTATGAAGATCCTCTCTTTTACCTTGTTGGTGGCTGTGCTGCTGATTATGGGCAGCTGCGGTTCGTACAAGATCGCGCTTAATGACCCTGTTTGGAACGACAACGTGCCTTATGCGGTAGAAGGCCGCATGCAAACCGTCATTCAAAAAAAGCCGCTTCGCTTTGCCGAATTTCAAACCACCATGGTCAAAACCTCATGGCGCAAGACCACAAGGCAATATGAGGATATTGGCGGGTTCGTTACGGGGCAGTATAACAAGTTGGCTGCAGTGCTATATGAGCAAAGCAACTCATCACGAAGGTTCATTTTGACCAATAACAAAGGTCAGGAAGCCAAAGTGCTCACCTTTGATAAGGTGCGGGCCTCGAACTATCTGTTAGGCAATAAAGTGGAAATCAACCTTGACTACCTCCTCCGCACGCTGGGCCTTGACCGCCGCCAAACCGAGAACAGCTATTACGTGCAGGTATTTGGGCCCGGTGGCGAGCGCCCGTGGGAATTGTTACTTGATAATGATGCCATCGAACTTAACCCAAAGAACTATGCCGGTTACTTTGCCCTTGATCCCGACCATTACTACACCATCAGGCCGGTGAACAAACTCATGGGTAAGAACGGGCCATCATCGTTTCCTGTGGGTCATGTAGGGTACGAGGTCACCAATGCATCAGGTCATGCCGTGGCGGCGGTTTCGTTGCTGGGTAAAACGAGCGTTTACCTGGCCGACGATATGGAACCCGATGAGCGTTTTTTAATGGCCGACCTTTGCGCAGCATTGCTGCTGCATGAGCCGGGATCTGACTTTGACCGGGGTATAAACAACTGATGATCAACTAAACGAAATAAAAAAATATTTACGTACCTTTGCGCTCCAAAACCGCCGGGTCATTAGCCCTTGCGGTACGCACAATACTATTATAAGGTATACAATTATGAATATATCACAGGAAAAGAAAGATAACCTTAACGCGGTCATCAAGATCAACATCAACGCCGAGGATTACCAGGCACGAGTAGATAAAGCCATTAAAGAACAAGCCAAGAAAGCGCAGATCCCTGGTTTTCGTAAAGGCATGGTGCCGTCATCGCACATCAAACGCATGTATGGTAAAAGCATTTTGGTTGATGAGATCAATAACCTGTTATCAGATACCCTTAATAACTACCTTAACGAGCAGCAGCTTGAAGTGTTAGGTCAGCCATTGCCACAAGTTGACGATAGCAAGATCTACAACTGGGACTTTGCCGATAACTTCGAGTTCAACTATGAAGTGGGCCTCGCTCCTGAATTTACTGTTGACATCAACTCTCAAGATAAGCTGACCAGCTACAAGATCAAGGTTGATGACGAAACGTTAGCATCACGCATTCAAAACCTGCGCAAAAGCTATGGTAAAATGACAAACCCTGACGTATCGGCAGATGGTGACGTGCTTTATGGCGAGTTAGTGCAACTTTCACCTGATGGTTCTGTTTTTGAAGGTGGTATCAGCAATACAGCTTCTGTACGTTTAGACCAGATCACTGACGCGGATATCAAAGCTTCATTGATCGGGCTTAAAAAAGGCGATGTAGTGACCCTTGATATTCAGAAAGCATTTAACAATGACGCTGCTAAAGTAGCTGGCTTGTTAAAGATCGACGAAGCTGAAGCAGTTGATCTGAAGTCTAACTTCCAACTGACCGTTAAGAACGTTAACCGTTTAGAGGAAGCTGACCTGGATCAGGCGTTCTTTGATAAGATATTAGGTGAAGGTACGGTGACCACTGAAGAGGAGTTCCGTGCTAAGATCACCGAAGAACTGGAGAACATGATGGTACAAGACGCCGACAATAAACTGCAAGGCGAAATGTACAATTATGTATTGAGCAAAGTGAACTTTGAATTGCCTGACGAGTTCTTGAAGCGCTGGTTAAAAGCCACCAACGAAAAGTTGAGCGACGAGGAATTAGCAGGTGGTTATGATGATTTTGCTAAGAACCTGAAATGGACGCTGATCGGCAACAAGATCGTTAAAGATAACGACATCAAGATCGAATACACCGATGTGTTGGATCTTGCTAAAGCCCGTATCGATGCTCAGTTCCGTATGTACAGCCCACAGCCTATCAGCGAGGAGCAATTGGGTCAGTACGCGGTACAGTTCCTGCAAGATAAAGAGAATGCTAACCGCATTTTTGAAGAAGCCAAATCACTGAAAGTGTTCGATCACCTGAAGAGTGTGGTGACACTTGACAACAAAGAGATGACTTTTGACGAGTTCAGCAAATTGCCAGCGTAAATAGCTGATCCATATACGACCCTTTCAACAAAAGCAGCCTCCTCAAAAGTTGGCTGCTTTTGTTTTATAGCTGGTTTTAACACTAAGAAAAGGATGCTGAAACAAGTTAAGCATGATGGGGTTTTGTAAACGACGCGGTTAAAAACGTGAGCTCTTTATTGCCATGAGAGGTGATGATCCAATAATTTTTCACACTTGTTGGTAATGAACAACTAAAAACTATATTTACCCGCCCTACGCCGGATGCGTAGTGAACATTTAATAAAACATCTTACACAACATGAATATCGATAAGAACGAGTTCCGCAAATACGCGGTAAAACACCACCGCATCAACAGCCTGTTCGTTGATAAATTTATCTCGAGCGTTGAGCACAAAATGATGCCTACCGCCATAGCTAATCCGGTTGGCATGACCCCATATATCTTGGAAGAACGTCAGTTGAACGTTCAGGCTATGGACGTGTTCTCACGTTTGATGATGGATCGTATCATCTTTTTAGGCGATGCCATTTATGAGAACATCGCTAACATCATTCAGGCGCAGCTGCTGTTCTTGCAGTCGGCCGATGCCAAGCGTGACATTCAGATCTACATCAACTCGCCAGGTGGTTCGGTATATGCCGGTTTAGGTATCTATGATACTATGCAATTTGTGACCAATGATGTGGCTACGATCTGTACAGGTATGGCCGCGTCAATGGCTGCTGTGTTACTTTGCGCCGGTGCTGATGGCAAGCGTGCTGCCTTACCACACTCACGTGTTATGATCCACCAGCCACTGGGTGGTGCACAAGGTCAGGCCTCTGACATCGAGATCACTGCCCGCGAGATCCAAAAGCTTAAAAAAGAGCTTTACGAGATCATCTCTAAGCATAGCGGTACCCCTTATGAAAAAGTTTGGGAAGCATCTGACCGTGACCACTGGATGATCGCCGAAGAAGCCAAAGAATTTGGCATGGTTGATGAAGTATTGAGCCGTAATACAGATAAATAAACGGTAATTGTATACTGTACTGGTCTTTTTGAGGTTTACACTTTAAATAGACCAGTATTTAGTATTTTTGATATTAACTAAATCCCGATCAGATGACCAAGAACAGCAAAGAGATCAGGTGTTCGTTTTGTGGAGCCGGAAAGCAGGACTCTCTGATGCTGATAGCCGGCCTTGATGCACACATTTGCGACAAGTGTGTCAATCAGGCCAATGAGATACTTGCCGAAGAACTCAAAGTACGCAAAGTAAGGTCCACCTCCTCTGGGCACACTGTGCTAAAACCAGCCGAGATCAAATCTCATCTGGATCAGTATGTGATCGGTCAGGACGATGCCAAAAAGGTATTGGCCGTAGCGGTGTACAACCATTACAAGCGCCTTAACCAGCGTGTGGATAAGGACGAGGTAGAGATCGAGAAATCGAATATCATGATGGTGGGTGAGACCGGTACCGGTAAGACCTTACTGGCCAAGACCATCGCCAAGATCCTTAACGTTCCATTCTGTATATCTGATGCTACCGTACTGACCGAAGCGGGTTACGTAGGTGAGGATGTGGAAAGTATATTGACCCGCTTATTGCAGGCCGCTGACTATGATGTGGCCGCTGCCGAAAAAGGCATCGTTTACATTGATGAGGTGGATAAGATCGCGCGTAAGAGCGATAACGCTTCCATCACACGCGATGTGTCGGGCGAGGGTGTGCAACAGGCATTGTTAAAGATCCTGGAAGGTACCATGGTGAACGTACCACCACAAGGCGGTCGTAAGCACCCTGATCAGAAAATGATCACGGTGAACACCAGCAACATTCTGTTCATTTGCGGTGGTGCTTTTGATGGTATCGATAAAAAGATCGCAAGTCGTTTGCGCACGCAAACAGTGGGTTACAAGATGAAGCGTGATGATAATGAGGTAGACATTAAAAATCTATATAAGTATATTACCCCGCAGGATCTTAAATCGTTTGGATTGATACCAGAGCTGATCGGTCGTTTACCGGTACTTACCTACCTGAATCCGTTAGACCGTGAGGCACTTCACAACATTTTGACCGAGCCTAAAAATTCGTTGTTAAAGCAGTACAAAAAGCTTTTTGAATACGAAGGTGTGAAGCTTGAGTTCGATGACGAGGTGCTGGACTTCATCGTTGATAAAGCTATGGAGTTCAAACTGGGTGCTCGTGGTCTGCGCTCCATTTGTGAAGCGATCATGATCGATGCGATGTTCGAGTTTCCGTCTAAGAAGGATGCCAAGCGTTTGAACGTGACCTTAGACTATGCCCGTGAGAAATTCGAGAAGTCGGACCTAAAGAAACTCAAGGTAGCCTAGTGATATTTAAGCAAATATTTGTATATTTGCACATCTTATAAGAACGAACCCTGGTGAAACGCCGGGGTTTGTTGTATCTACAGGTTTCGTGCCGACAGGAGCACAGGACCATTATCGCATAGGGGTCAGGCTTGCCAATACCTAACATTAATGCGGTCTTAACGTTAACAACAAAATAAACAGGTTGCTTTAAAAAAGTAACGGCACAGCCGGGGCTTTTGCGCACATCTAAGATTTTAAATACCACTTGAAAAAGGAGGAAGATATGAATGAAGAAATAGAAATTAAGAAAGATCCGAACATCGTAGAACAAGCCAAGACCGTTAAAGAAGTAAGCTCACCCGTTAAAAGTGGATTGAAGACCAAAGAATCGATCGTAGCCAACTGGCTGCCACGCTATACCGGCCGTCAGTTGAAAGATTTTGGTGAATATATCATCCTGACCAACTTCTCTAAATACCTGCAATTATTTTCAGAATGGAACGGCAACGAGCCGATCATGGGTTTGGATAAGCCGATGCAAAGCGTTACCGCCAATGGTATGACCATCATCAATTTTGGTATGGGCAGCTCGGTAGCCGCTACGGTAATGGACCTGCTTACCGCCATCAAACCAAAAGCCGTTATATTTTTAGGTAAATGTGGGGGATTGAAAAAGAAGAACGCCGTGGGTGACCTGATTCTGCCTATCGCTGCCATCAGAGGCGAAGGTACCTCTACAGACTATATGCCCGCCGAAGTGCCTGCACTGCCATCATTCGCCTTGCAGAAAGCGATATCCACCACCATCCGTGATTTTTCACGCGATTACTGGACAGGCACTTGTTACACCACAAACCGCCGCGTGTGGGAGCACGACAAGGAGTTTAAAAAATATTTAAAGAGCCTGCGGGCCATGGCAATAGATATGGAAACGGCTACGATCTTTACAACTGGTTTCGCCAATAAGATCCCGACCGGCGCTTTGTTACTGGTATCTGACCAGCCAATGATACCGGAAGGGGTGAAGACCGCAGAAAGTGATTCGAAAGTGACCGAGCAATACGTAGAGACCCACCTGAAAGTGGGTATCGAATCGTTAAAGCAGCTTATCAACAACGGACTTACCGTAAAGCACTTAAAGTTCTGACCGAACGATCAGCTATAAAAAAGGCCCCGCAGTACCGGGGCCTTTTCTGTTTATTTTGCTTTGATCACAGTTCACCGCTGGTAAACAGATTTTCATTGCTGCCGCTCTTCTTTAATAGCATGAAGTGTGATCTTACCGCTTCACTTAATGGATATGACCGGTAAGGTAGCTTGTACTTTTCAGCATATTCGCGAATGATCGGGGTAATGGCGGGGTAGTAAGTGTGAGCCACCGTAGGAAACAAGTGATGGGCCACATGATGGTTAAAACCTCCGAAAAGGAAGTTGGCCAATTTACTGTTCGGACTAAAATCTTTTGTCTCGCTGATCTGGTACATGGCCCAGGTCATATCCATCGAGCCATTTTCCGGTGGAAGGGGAAACTCCGCATCCTCATCGGCATGTGTGCTTAGTAAGGCCATCACGCCAAACCCGCTCGACATGAAGTGCATGGTCAGGAATGCCAACAGTACCATGTACCACGGTTGTTGCAGCACGATCATGGGCAACACAAGCATCATGGTCAAATTCATGAGCTTGGCCGCAAATAGTTTTATATACTCAATGGTAGGGATGTTGGTCACTCGTTTCAGGTAGTTGTCCTTCGTACCGAAGAAATCCTTGAAGTCCCTTACCAGCAGCCAATTTAAGGTATAGAACAGGTAAAGGAACCACATATAAAAATGCTGGTACCGATGGTAGCTGAACCTTGGGCTCTCCGGAAAGATGCGGACAATGTCGCTCTGCTTTACATCGATATCCCAGTGCTGTAGATTGGGATAAGGATGGTGTAGCAGCAGGTGGCGTTTTTTCCATATATAGCTATTGCTGCCAAATAGTTCCAATACGTAGGTGTAAAGCTCGTTAGAGCGGCGGTTACTGAAAACCGCACCGTGAGCGGCATCGTGAAAGCCATTCAGAAACACCATGATCATGGTCAGTCCGGTAAGTATATAGAACGTGAACAGGTAAGGCCTATAGTTGCCGAACTTGAGTATACAGGCATAGAGGCCAAAAAAGAGGATCACGAGGAATACCGACTTGAACTTGATCACCTCTTGTATGCGGCGGTTGTTAAGTACACGTTGATGTACTTCTTGATTCAGTTCTTTGAAAAAATCATCAGCACCTGCTTTTTTGAAAGCGGGTTTGGGCAAAGTATCAGTTCTCATTTTAGTAGTAGCGATGAGATACACTCGGGCAGACCAGAGCGGGTATCGTAAAATATGCCTATGGAACAACGATATTTTATTTTGGTTTACGTCTGAGAGATAGGTGTAACGCCAAGTTGAAAGTTATGCAGCTATGTCAGATGGCATATTTTGCTGTCTATCAAACTTTATAGCGTTTTTAGGTGGTTAAGTCGGCTATATCTCTATATTTGCCAAGTTAGGGTAGCACAGCTATCTTTTACAAAGTGATGATAGACCAGAATATCGAAGTAAGCCAAAAGTATGAGCTGGTAGTCGGATTAGAGGTACATGCCCAATTAGCTACCCAAAGCAAGATCTTTGCATCAGACAGTGCCGCGTTCGGCGCAGCGCCTAATGAACACATCAGTACGGTATCGTTAGGGCATCCGGGCACTTTACCTTATCTGAACGAAAAAGTGGTAGAGTATGCCGTTAAATTAGGATTTGCCTGTAAAGGTATGATCAATCAGCATAATAGCTTTGCCCGCAAAAATTACTTTTATGCCGATCTGCCCAAGGGCTATCAGATCAGTCAAGATCAGCAGCCCATTATCATTGGCGGTCAGGTGAACATCAAATTACAAGATGGCACTACCCGGTCGGTGGCGATCCATCATATTCATATGGAAGAGGATGCCGGTAAAAGTATCCACGACCAGCACGACACCCATTCGCTGATCGATCTGAACCGTGCCGGTGTGCCGTTGCTCGAGATCGTATCGGAGCCTGATCTGCACAGCGCCGAGGAGGCAGGTGCCTACCTTACCGAGATGCGCAAGATGCTCCGCTATTTGGGCATTTGCGATGGTAACATGGAAGAAGGCAGCATGCGCTGCGACGCCAACATATCAGTAAGACTTAAAGGCTCTACCACATTGGGCAACCGCTGCGAGGTGAAGAACCTGAACTCCATCCGCAACGTACAGCGGGCTATAGAGCATGAATTCCTGAGGCAGGTCAATATTATTGAGGCGGGTGGTCACATCGACCAGAACACGCTCAACTTTGATGCTGATACCGGCGAAACATCGGTACTACGCTCTAAGGAAATGGCTAATGATTACCGTTACTTCCCTGAGCCTGACCTTCAGCCTTTGCATCTTACCAAAGAATATTTGGACGAGGTGCGCCGCTCAATGCCGGCCATGCCTGAGGAATTGCATAAACGATACACGGCTAAATTGGGCCTGTCAGATTATGACGCCTCAGTGATCACTGCCGATCATGATGTGGTGAACTATTTTGAACAGCTGATCGCGCAGACGAGCAATTACAAAGCGGCGGTTCACTGGTTGATGGGCACCGTGCGCTCATATATGAACGAGCACCATTTGACCATTGATACCTTGCCACTTACACCTCCTCAATTGGCAGGGTTGATCAAGCTGATCGATGAAGGTAAGGTGAACAACACAGTGGCGTCGCAAAAGATATTTCCGGCTTTGCTGCAGGATGTTAACGCCACTGCCGAACAGGTAGCTACCGAACAGAATTTATTGATCAGTAATGATGGCAATGAGTTGGATGTATTCATACAAGAGGCGCTGGCCAAGTTCCCTGATAAGGTGACCGAATACCGAAAAGGGAAAAAAGGCGTTTTAGGTCTGTTCATGGGCGAGATCATGAAACGCTCCAAAGGCAAGATCGATCCGCAAAAGACCAATGAATTACTGATCAAAGCATTACAGAACTAATATGAAAAAACAGATCATGGCCGTTGGCCTGGCCGGCGCAATGCTTGGCCTATACTCATGTAAAGATAATAAGGCCTTCACCATAGAGGGGGAGGTGAAGAACGCAGGTAGCACCAACATAGTATACCTGTTAGGTAGTGTAGCTAACCCGGCCGACAATACGGTGCAGATCAACAAGCTTGATTCGGCCAAGATACAAGACGGCAAATTTCAGTTTAAGCACAGTTCACCTGATGCCGATCTGTTCAAACTGCAAATGGGCAAAGGCACAGAAGGAGCCATATTTGATGTGATCGCCCAGAATGGTGAAACGATCAAGTTCGAGGCCGACCTGAAAGACCCGATGCACAGTTACGAGATATCGGGCTCGGATGAATCGGAAAAGATCAAGGAGTACAACACTTTCAATAACAAATACGGCGTTAAAAGCACGGCATTGGTGACCGAGTATCAGGCTAAGTCGCAAGCGGTGACCACCGACAAAGGTCGTGATTCATTGTTGAGCATCTATCGTCCTAAATTTGAAGAGGTGATGGGCGGCCTGAGCCAGGAAGTGATCAAATTCATGAACGCCAACAAGAACTCCTTAGCAGCTTTCTACGCGGCTATGTCATTAGACCCATTAAAATATGAGAAGGAACTGGTAGCCTACGCTGATGAGATCAAAGGTAAATTTGATACCAACCCGGCCGTTCAGCAATTCATTAAACAAATGGAAGCGGCCAAGCCGTTGTCTATCGGTCACAAAGCACCTGACTTTACCATCAACAGCCTGGATGGCAAGCCGATCAAGCTTTCAGATTATAAAGGTAAGTATGTGATGGTCGATTTTTGGGCTTCATGGTGCCCTCCGTGCCGCGCAGAGAACCCGAATGTTGTGAAGTTATATAACCAATATAAAGGCAAGGGTTTGAATATATTAGGTATCTCTTTGGATGATAATAAAGCAGATTGGCAAGCCGCTATAGCCACTGATAAGCTGACCTGGACACATGCCTCTGACCTAAAAAAGTTCGATGGCCCAACGGAGAAGCTTTATCATATCGAAGCTATCCCATCTAACTTTATCATCGATCCGCAAGGTAACATCATTGCCAAAAATGTTTCGGGTAATGACCTGGCTCAATTCTTAAATACAACCTTTTCTAAACTTTAATTGAATATTAAGCTTTAACAATTTATTAACACGGGATTAACTATTTGCTTTTGTTTTGGTATTACCTTTATCGCAAAATTCGACCGAATGAGCACACCCGCTAAACAAAAGATCCTTATTGTTGATGACGAGCCGGATATTTTAGAGTTAATAGAATACAACCTGAAGAAGGAAGGTTACCAAGTACACTTGGCACACAACGGACAAGAGGCTGTTGCTGAGGCCAAAAAAGTATCGCCTGACCTGATCGTGCTCGATATCATGATGCCTAAGATGGACGGGATCGAAGCCTGCCGCATTATGCGCACCATGCCTGAGTTCAAAAATACCTTTATGGTGTTCCTGACCGCACGCAGTGAAGAATATTCGGAGATAGCCGGCTTCAATGTTGGGGCTGACGACTATATAGCCAAACCGATCAAACCACGGGCGTTAGTGAGCCGCATCAATGCCATCCTTCGTCGTAATACTGGCACTGAAGAGATATCGGACAACAAACTGGAGGTAGGCGACCTGGTGATCGATCGCGAGAGTTACCTGGTGTACCAAAATGGCAACAAAGTAGTACTGGCTAAAAAGGAATTCGAGCTGCTTTACCTGTTAGCGTCAAAACCGGGAAAAGTTTACACACGTGAGGTCATTCTCAAAAATATTTGGGAAGACTCAGTGGTAGTGACCAACCGTACTATTGACGTCCACATCCGTAAATTACGTGAGAAACTGGGTGAGAACTACGTATCTACCGTTAAAGGGGTAGGCTATAAATTTGAATATGTATAGCCCAAGCCTTCTAAAAAATAAAACAACGCTTACCCACAAGGTAGGCGTTATTTGTTAACCACGTTTTCCTTCGTTACGCAACGTTTTGGCCTTAACGGCAGCCTTCTTCGCAACTGTACGTTTGGTGGCCGTTTGTACGGCTTTCACCACCGTACGGCCTTTGCCCTTTGTGGTCGTATTCTGCTCGTTGTTTACCGCCATATTATGTATAGTGGCTGGTTCGGTGTTCGCTGTCGGTTGATCAGCCGATGCCGCAGTCTTCACACTGGGTATTTTAAGTTGCTTTAGTGCTTCGTCGGCGCTTCCCCATATATCGTCTATGGTTCCCTTGATCTTGTTGATCAGTTTCTTTTTTGATGAATTTACCGGTCCTGTCGATCTTGTGCTCATAGTACTCCCTTTTTGGCTAATTATAGCTTCTTAACAATATTAAACGGCACAATGTTCGGCTTAGTGCCTTTTGCAAGGCATTGGATATGGTCGGGCACGGCTATTTGCTATATAGATCGTATATTTGTACCCTGATATTAATTATGAAGATACCAAAGTTCGCCGACCTGATAATTTATGAAGATGATAGTGTGATCGTGGTGAACAAACCACCGTTCATCAGCTCATTGGACGAGCGTGGCGACGGCAGCAGCGAGGTAAGTATGCTACGCCTGGCGCGTAATTATTGGGACGATGTACAGATATGTCATCGGTTGGATAAAGAGACCTCAGGAGCGCTTATATTCGCTAAGACGCCTGAAGCTTACCGGTCGGTGTCTATGCAGTTCGAGCACCGTAAGGTGAAAAAGGTCTATCACGCGGTTATAGAAGGCACCCATGTGTTCGAGGACCTCCTCGTAGACCTGCCTATCCTGAACACTGGTAAAGGCACTGTATCTATTAGCCGCCAAGATGGTAAACGTGCCGAGACGTGGTTCAAGTCGATACAGTACTTCAAACACTATACGTTAGTGGAATGCAGGCCTGTTACCGGCCGTATGCACCAGATCCGTATACATTTAGCCACTCAGCGTGCATCGATAGCAGGGGATGAGACGTATAAAGGTAAGGCGGTGTTCCTGTCTGCCTTAAAGCGTAAATATGTGTTAGGTAAAGATCAGGAGGAATTGCCGATCATGAAACGTTTTGCGCTGCACGCCTTTGAGGTAACATTTAAGGCGCATAACGATCAGGAACTGACCATCCATGCGCCTTATCCAAAAGACTTTGATACGTTGCTTAAGTTGCTGACCAAATTCGACAGCTAAGAATATACTTACAAGGTCACTGTTTTAATGCTGTCGTTGGTCAAACGGTTCGACGGGGTCTCCCAATAAATGGTAGGGGCTTTGATCCTGATCTCATCGCCGCGTTTCTTATTCACCACAGCTAACACTTTCTTTTTGCCCTGTATCTTGGCTAAGGCAGCCATCTTTTTCTGTTTCTCCAAGTTGGCTAACTCCTCCTTTTTTAAGGTCTCATCTAAACCCTGAAAAACATTTTCCTCTGGTGCCACCCTGATGAAGGTGTACAGCCTCGAATAGCTTGATCTGATCAATGAATCTTGTGCGGCAAGGTTATACTTTAATGCGAGGCGATGTGCTTCTCTAAGGTCTCTTTTGGCCAGGTTGTGATCTTTGTAATCCATCTTCACGTTCGCCAGGTCGTTCAAGGTCGCAGCCATGTTCTCTGGTGAACGTTGTTTACGTGCCAGCGTATTAGCTTGTAAGATAAACCACTTCGACTGTGCCCTTTTGTTTTGATTACGGTAAGCCATAGATAGGTCACGATAGCTACGTACCATGCCGGTAGTATCATCACGCTTAGAGTATAGCTTCATTGCCAGCATTGAATAGTTGATGGCATTCTCCTGGTTGATGCGCTTAGTATATGGGTTAGGTGCGCTTACGGCGTTCAGGTAGCACCCAGCGATCTGGGTATAAAGTGATGCTTTCTCGGCGTCGTCCGTCACCACTTGTAAGCGCTGACGTAAGCTGTCAAGGGGAGATGCGGTAGCGCCTATACTAAAAACTATACAGTATAATAAAAGTAGTTTGGTCGTTCTCATGTAACATGCAGAATGTATGTGCAATATCGTAATTGCAAATCGCATGCCTACTTATGAGTTATTCACAAAGAGGTTGTGCTATGTTGATAACTTATTGAATGATAGCTTGATATCTGTCAAGAGCCAAAGAGAGTGATCGGGTCTTGCTTAGCGCATTGAACAGCGCTATCCCGGCCGCCGCGGTAAGGATACCTGCCAGCACATCAAGCAGGTAGTGGTGACTGGTATACACTGCTGAGAACCAAATACCTATGGTCACAGTGATAAAGAAAAGATTTGCCCATCCCAAACGGTTCTTGATACCATAATATACCACGATAAGTGGGTAGCTGGAGTGCAGCGACGGCATGGCGGCGAACACATTAGAGCCTTTTGAATATATAGATCTAAAGAGGTCGATGTGGAAATACTGATCAAATTTATTCAATCCTGCAGTATTGCCAGGAGTAGCCTTGAAGAACTGGAAGCCATGATACTGGACATACCAGGGCGGTGCTGCCGGATAAGTGTAGTATATAACGAACCCCAAAAGATTTACTACCACAAAAGTAAGCGAGAAGTACAGGAACTCCCTTTTACGAGTGAAGAATAAATAGGTAGCGAAGCCAAGTGGCACCGGGATCCAGCAAAGGTAAAAGAGCCCCGTCAGCACGTCAAGGAACGTAACACTGTGTATGCGCCAATATTCGTTAGGGGTAAGGATATGGCCGGCCTCGTGTATACCAAAGAAATGCTTTTCGAGGTTGTATAGTTCGGCAATGTGTACGTGCCCGTAGTTGTAATTGGGGAACGCCTTCATATAATCGAAGATGATCCAGTAAACGATGAAGATACTAAATCCTAGAACGAACTTACGCGTAATGCTCGATATGGTGTACAGAGAGATGAAGATGCCCGCCAGGACCAGCTGATCGCTTTTGAAGCCCACCACAAAGTACGACACTGCAACATAGGCTGCAGCGATGAGTACTACCATGATAAGGTCCTTAAAATTCAAACCCGGAGCCTTGATGCGAGCAACGCTCATTAACTTATTTGGCTTTCTTAATGAAATCAGAACCGAACACTTTGTCCCACACTGGTGAGCTTACACCATAACCCTTGGTCGGGTCTTGGTAGTGGTGCAGCATATGATGCTGTTTGATGCGTTTCCACATGCCACCTTTGAAGTTGAAATGGTGGATCGCATAGTGCGATATATCATAGATCAGGTAACCTACCAAAAAGCCCGGAAAGAACGAGTAGATATAAGTAGGAGGTAAGATCCAGTTAAAGAGCAGGAACAAGATAGTGGCCATAGGTATACTGGCCGATGGTGGCATCACCAGGCGCAAAGCATCACTTGGGTAATCGTGATGCACCCCATGGAAGATAAAGTGGATACGTAGTGCCCAGGGAGCCTTAGGTACATAATGGAACACAAAGCGGTGCAGTACATACTCGGCAAAGGTCCAAAATGCCAGGCCTCCCAGGAACAAGCCAAAAAAGCCCATTACGCTGACCGTGCTATGCGTAAGTGCCAGATAGCACAGGTAACCAATGATCGGGATATAAACGTATAGCGGAACGGTCCAATGAACTTTGCTCAAAGCTTCCAGAAGGTCGCTCTTGAACATCCGCACACTATCGCTCGAATTTGAAACATAGTTCTTTTTCATCACTCATCAGGGTTTGAAACGCTCGGTGACCTCTTTGCCGGTCGCCGGGTCGGTTCCTTTGAACTCTACATAACGCACATTGGGGACCCAGAACGAGCCGCCTTCAATTTTCACAAAGATACGGTTAACTATGAACTGGCGTTGAGATATCGTTGCGAAGATATGATATTTTCCGTCAGTACCCTTCATCAGGAGTAGCGGGAATTTTTTGTATGACACAAATCTGATATCAAAGCGGCCATTACCCAGTGGTTTTGAGGTGATGCCATAAGCAAATTTGCGTTGTATGAAGTTCAGCTCGGCTTTTTCGCCTTTGTCATGATAACGGATCCAATACGGATGCACTGGCTCATCCTCATCTGGAAGTCCGTTATCGCCCATCTTCAATTCGTAAACGATGGTGTTATCGTTGGGCGTACGCTGCACGTAGAACAACCGGCTCACATGCTCGGGCAGTACACGGTACGGGTTACCGGGCAGCTTATACAAAGAGTCGGTAGTTATCTTTTGAGCATGTGCGCAAAAGGTCAATAGGGCAAAGCCCGCCACTAAAGCGGTTCGAATATTTTTGGTCATGATGTTTATTATCAGGCTTTGTTCTCTAACGCTGTCAATGCTTTTTGGGCATCCATTAAGCGGCGGAAAGCGGTAAGGTTGGTCAGCACCGCCAGTATGGCGATAGGGAAGGTAAAGATGGACATGGTCTCGAACACGTGGTACTTGATACCGGTCACAAAGTATTTGTAATCGCCACCAATATAATTGGAAGCGATGCCGCATGCTAACGCGCAAACACCGATGGTCACTACGCGCTCAGGGCGTTGCATCAGTCCGCCTTTGATCTCCACGCCTAAGCCTTCGGCACGGGCGCGCACATAACTCACCATCATGGAGCCGATGAGAGCCACAAAAGCGAATATAGAGCTTAGGAAGTAGTGGTTGGCCACCAGGTAATAGCAAATACCCAAGAACATGATCAATTCGCTGTAACGGTCAAGCACCGAATCGAACAGCGCACCAAAGACCGACTTCATGTTGCCTAAGCGGGCCACCTGGCCGTCAAGCATATCAAATAATCCGGCAAAAAGGATCAGCGCACCGGCCCAGCCCACTTCTGAAAGATCATCACGTACACCTTCTTCGGCACCCCAAATAAATATCGCTGCTACACCAATATTAAGGATGAAACCAATGAGCGTAACTGCGTTAGGGGTAAGCCCCATTTTGATCAGTAACTTAACAAAGGGATCAATGACCTTATATATGCCCAATTGAAGGCTTGTACGCAACGTTTGCTGTGCCATGTTGATAGAAAAAGAAATAGGGCGCTAAGTTAACTAAAAAACGAATTGTACGCGCGTTCTGATCCCCCATTTAGGCACATCAGGATTGTTCAGGTATGTGAAGCGACGAACGAGGTCGACCCGGAGCAGTTTGAAGATGTTCTCGATACCCACACTACCCTCAAGGTAAGGCTTGCCGTTCAAGGTATAAGTGATCGGCGTGCCATCGGCATAGCGAGGGAACTCGTACAACGATGGATGCAAAGCGGGGTTGTTACGGTCGGTCACGCCACCAAAGATGGTCTTGAACTGCATCACCTCGCGCCACTTCAGCTTACTCAGCAGAGGTACACGGTTAAACAATAAGCCATTGAAGTGATGGTCGTAATTTACGGAAGCATAGTGGTCGCTCACGAACTCCAGGAAGTTCATTAAGTTGTATGAGTTGATCCCTAACGAGAAGCTTTGGTTAGCCCGGTGGATAGCCAATAACGGGTAAGGTACCTGCCCAAATATCTTGCTTCCTTCTACGGTCAGGTCGGCAAAGCCAAGCTGTTTGTAAAAGAAGTGCTTGTAGAAATTCAGCGTCAACTCATGGTAGCTGTTCTCGCCGCCCAGTACGTTCTTTAAACCCGCGGTGTAGTCAAGCGTGATCACCGGATACTTGTTCCAGAACGATTTGCGATAGATCTTACCTTGATAGAATTCCTCATGAGGCGCGTACCGCAACTGCAGCATAGCCTGGCTGGTGGTGAGGCGCTCTATCGTATTAGGGATGCCGTTCACACGGTTGGTGAAATACAGCGAGCCGGCAGGGCTTTGGGTCCACCTGCGCAGGCTGACGGTGTATGAGAAACGGTTAGGGAACTCTTTCACCCAATCGAACCGGTAAAAGTCGTTATACAGATATTTATCGTTGTTGCCTCGTTTGAAAGATAAAAGGAAGTTATCCTCCCGAACGAATTGCAGGTCTTGCCCTGGGATTCGGGTATCACGCTGGAAGCTTGCCCTGATGTAATGTGCCGGAAACTGATAGAGCCTATTCTTGTTGAACGACCATGCGCCTGCCAGAAAGTATTTGAAGCGCTCATCCTTGAATCCGTAAGCCACATACGTCTCTATCAACGCTCGCTTGCTGAACTCCACATTGGTACGTCCACCTACCCTTAGCCTGAACCCTTCCACAGGGTTGAAGCTGTAAAATGTATTTGCCGGACCGATATCCCACGGACCAACCGATTTGTAGCCGAACAACAGGAGCGACGCGATATCTACCGTACGCCTGAATGATTTCATACGGCCAACGCTGTCGATGTTGTCGTAGGTCTTGGCTTCGGCGGTGCTCAGGGTATCTAAACGGTTCTTCGCCCAAAAATCGGCACTACGGTGTTTTACTTCATCAGAGGTTATCTCGCTGGTGCCCTGGTAAGTGGTGTCGGGCCGAGGTACGTTAACCTTGTATTCCTTGAACACCATCGTTCGCTGTCCGAATACACCGCCTTCTTTCTTTTTCGATAAACCAAAATCGGCAAGGGTCGTGCTCTTGCTCAGATGATAACGACCATCGGGGTTCTGCTCGAACTCCAGGTTGATGGTCATCTCCTTTACCCAGTTGAGGTTGATCTTGCGGTTAAGCGTCAGTTGTGCCTTTTGTACCGCATAGTTGCCATCGAGGGTAATGTAAATGTTCCCCTCAAAGAGCATATCCTGCACGTTGCGCGGGGTAAAGCTCAGTTCGACCAACTTAGCACCATTCACCTCCACAGTGTCGGTGATAAAGAACTTGTATGCACCAGGAGCACCGTCGGCTATCGGGTTCAGGAAATCGTTGGTGACGATCACGCTGCTGTTGGCGTAAATGTCAATATCCTGGTACAAGTGTTTAAAATATACTGCTATACCATCGCTGCTGATCGCGGCACTGTATTCAACACCCTTTTCGCCCAGTACCTTGGTCTTGCGTCGCTCGGGGTTCTTGCTATAGTAGTAATTGTATACCTTCTCGTTCAGGAAGATTGGGAGCAGGTTCTTGCCGGGTACACTGGTAGTGTCACGGTTATCGATCAGGAACTTATACTTACGGAAGAACTTACGATCGCTGAACTGAGGCGATACGTTAATGAATGACAGATTTAAACGTTCGTAACCCTTGTACTCCACATAGTTATACGCTTCCGGGCGGTTCTTTTCTTTGTTAGCGATCACCTTGCGGATCAGTTCAACGGCGGGATTGTCCTTATTTGTGTAACGTTGTTTCTTTCCGCGTTTCACCACCACCTCGCTTAGCTGCTTACTGTCGGCCACAAGTTTGATGTCCAGTTGCTGGGTCTTACCAGGGGTGATCGTATATACGGCAGTACGATAACCTACAAAAGATACCTGCAATTTGGTAAATGACGTGTTGGTGGTGCTTAAACTGTACTTTCCATTATCATTGGTGCTGGCGCCGGTAGTGGTGCCCTGGAAACTTACTGTAACGAACGATAGGGGCTGCCGGGTGGCTGCATCCGTCACCGTACCGGTGATCACTGTACTTTGTGCCTGTACCGATATACTCCAAAGACAGGCAAGCGATATGTATAAGAACTTGATATATTTTTTAAAGCACATTCAGATCAAACAGAAGATAGATACGATTTAATGATCAAATTATTACGTAAGAGCTAATAGCATAATGAACATTCTTGATGATCAAAACGCCAGATAGTTACATAACAACGCTTATTGAACGTTTATGTTACGTAACTATTTCATAAAATAGTCAGCTTATCATTCGTAAAAATACATGATCAGGGTGATATTGTTAAGTATCCTTAATAATTAAGATCACATTAGATCAGTACGTAAAGAAGGTACATAACAAAAAAGGGGCGTTAAAGAACGCCCCTTTAGAGATATATGATGCAACCGCTTACATCACATCTACCAGGTCCTGATAGTAATCAAGTCCCAGGTGTGTGATCAGATCCTCACCCATCATGTGGCGTAAGGTGTTCTGCAGCTTGGTCAGCTGTTTAAAGATATCGTGCTCTGGCGCAAGACCAGGTGCTGTTTGAGGTGATTTAAGATAAAATGATAACCACTCTTGTATGCCGCTCATGCCGGCACGTTTGGCCAGGTCAATGAACAGGGCCAGATCCAGCGCTACCGGAGCCGCCAAGATCGAGTCGCGGCAAAGGAAGTTGATCTTGATCTGCATCTTGTAGCCTAACCAGCCAAAGATGTCGATGTTGTCCCAGCTCTCTTTGCTGTCGCCGTGAGGAGGGTAGTAGTTGATACGTACTTTGTGGTACATGTCGCCATAAAGATCTGGGTTCACTTCTGGTTTGAATATCTCTTCCAGTACGCTCAATTTAGATACCTCCTTGGTCTTAAAGTTATCCGGATCATCCAGCACATAACCATCACGATTACCTAAGATGTTGGTAGAGAACCATCCGTTAACACCCAGAGCACGAGCAGCTAATCCAGGTGCAACTATAGTTTTCATCAAGGTCTGTCCGGTCTTAAAGTCTTTACCAGCGATAGGTGTCTCGGTCTCTCTGGCTAACTCTACCAAGGCCGGGATGTCAACGGTAAGGTTTGGAGCGCCATTCACGAAAGGGACACCTAGTTTAAGCGCTGCGTAAGCATATAGCATACTTGGAGCTATAAGTTTGTCATCAGCGGCCAGGCCGTTCTCAAAGGCTTCAATGCTTTGGTGTACTTGCGACTCCTCAAAGTAAACTTCAGTAGATCCGCACCATAATACCACCACGCGGTCAAGGCCGTTCTGCTCCTGGAAGTTCTTGATATCTTCCATTAGTTCGTTGGCCATATCCAAACGCGTACCTTGTTTAATGTGCGTGCCGTCCAGGTTTTTGGCGTAGCTTTTATCAAATGCCGCGGTCATCGGCACTATACGCTCCAGCTCTGCTCTTACAGAATCAATTAGGCCTTTTTCCAATACCTCGGCTTTAACGGCAGCTTCGTACACGTTGTCTGAGTATACATCCCATCCGCCAAAAACGATATCGTTGAGGTCGGCAAGTGGAACGAATTCTTTGATCTTCGGGTAACGGTTCTCGGTACGTTTGCCTAAGCGTATGTTGCCCATTTGGGTAAGGGCACCTATCGGTTTCGACAAACCTTTGTTTACTGCTTCAACACCCGCAATGAGGGTGGTAGCAACTGCGCCTAATCCGGGGATGAGTATGCCCAGTTTGCCATTTGCGGGTTTAACGTTGTTTTCCATTTTAGTGACTTTTGTTGTATTGATCTATTTAAATGGTCAAAACCATTTATATCTTTTGGTCATGTGTTTTTATAATTCCAAATATATGACCATTTTTATTTACTTAAACGATTTCGTAATTATCGCTGCATTTATCTTCTCACGATCAAGAAAAGAAAAATACGAGGGATGTCGGGCTTCAGCCCTGTTCAGTGGGCGCTGTTCAAATAACTAAAGCCACTTATTGGCCTTGTACCAGGTCAGCGTTTCTTCAAGGCCTTTTTCCAGGTCGTACTTGGGTGAAAACTCAAGCTCCTGACGGGCTTTGTCAATACTGCAGATCCAGTTGGCAGCGGTAAGTTCGTTTAGCTTTTCCACGTTAAGTGCGGATGCTTTTTTGGTGACCCGACTAACGCTTTCGGCCATCTGAGCAATTACTTTTACTACCGGCAGCGGCAAATGTATCCTAAAAGTGCTGATGTTAAGTAAGCGTTTTGTAATATTCGCCATTTCGTAACGGTCATAACGCTTACCGTCAGATAGAAGGTAAGCCTCCCGTTGGCCATGTGACAGACCCAATACACAAGCTTGCGCCAGATCTTTTACGTAGATGAAGCTAAGGTGCTGGTCCATTTTGGCGATGTAGGGCTCAAAACGGTTGGCAAATTGCTTAAGTACGATCAAGATGTCCTTATCACGAGGGCCGTACACAGCAGTAGGGCGAAGGATCACATAGTTAAGCCCCTCGATGTTCTTTAGTGCCTCTTCTGCTCGCTTTTTGCTTTGACCGTAGGCGGTCACCGGCGCTTGGGTACTTTCCTCATTAAGGCAGCCCTCAATACTTGGCAGGGGCCCAACAGCGGCCAGGCTACTTACAAAAACGAACTTTTGGATGCGCTTACTTGCTACCGCTGCTTTTGCCAGGTTAACCGTGTAGGTTGTGTTCACCGCATCGTACTCGGAAGCAGAATTAGCTTTAGTTACACCTGCGGCATGAATGATGTGGTCGTACTTATTCTGCTCGATCTCCTCTTGTAGCGCTTCAACACTGTTAAAGTTGGTGTAGGCATACTGTATGTCAAGATCCTTCAAATGGTTCACCTTGCTGCTCTTACGTACAGCGGCGTAAACCTCATAGCCGGCCTTTAAAGCAGCTTCTATCAAATGAAAACCAACAAAACCACTGGCGCCGGTAATTAGTACCCGTTGCTTCATATGGTCTTTTCGTAGATGCGGTAGGTCTTGTAAGGGTCGCCACCTATGGCTTCGATCGCACGGTTCACCATGTCATTGTTCTCTAATGTCCATGATGCCTCAGCATATTTATAGTCTTTACGGCGATATTCCTTAATGATGGTACCGTATAAGCAAGCTTCGATACCCAATTTGCGATAGCCTTCTACCACACCAAGGAGCATGATCCTGATACCGTTGATCTTCTTTTGATTTAGTAAAAGCTTGAATATGCCGGTAGGTAACAATCTACCGCGTTTGATGGTACGCAGTATCTGATTAAGGTCCGGTATGGCTACGCCAAAGCCAACGATCTTGCCATCCTGCTCTGCTACATAGGCAAAATCAGGGTCGAGGATCATTTTGAGGTCTTTAGCGGTATAGTCGAATTCTTCGTTGGTCATCGGGAAAAAGCCCATATTCTTGTCCCATGCATGATTGTATACATCGCGCAATTTATCGGCTTCTTCCTTAAATTTTTTGACGTTGATCTTGCGGATCGTGATATTGCTGTTACGCTGTAAGCGCTCTTTTAAGCGGTCCAGCATTTGCAAGGATTTATCGTTGTAGTTCTGTCCTTTCCAAGCCCAGGCAAGCAGATCCACCTGTTTGGTAAGGCCATAATTCTCTAACAGGGTAACGTAGTAAGATGGATTGTAAGGCATCATCACTACAGGAGCACTGTCAAAGCCTTTGACCAAAAGGCCGCAGGTCTCGTTGGTAGATGGATTAGTAGGGCCTACCAGTTTGTTAGCTCCTTTCTCTTTCACCCATTTGGTGGCGGTCTCAAGCAACAGGTTAGCCACAGCCTGGTCATTGATACACTCAAAAAAACCAAAAAAGCCATCATTGGCTTTATTGAATTCGTTGTGAGCGTTATTAAGAATGGCAGCTATACGGCCTACGATCTTTTTGTCCTGGTAAGCCAGGAAGCATTGCAGACTGTTGTGTTTATGGAAGGGGTGGGTGGTTAACAGGTCGCGTTGGGCGATGAACAGTTCCGGCACGTAGTTCTTGTCGTTGGTATACAGGTCGTGCGGAAAGTCTATAAAGGCGGCAAGTTCTTTTTTAGAACTTACCGCAATGATCTGTGTCATATCTTTTCTTTTACTGTTGTTACGCCTACTTCTTTAAATACGCGTGAGATCTTATCTACCGCCTCATCGATCTGTGCGAACGTGTGGGTGGCCATTAAAGAGAAACGTAATAACGAAGAATCAGAAGGGACGGCCGGCGATACAACAGGGTTAACGAAAACGCCATTGTCTTGCAGCAACTTGGTCACCATAAAGGTCTTGTCGTTATCGCGAATGTAGATCGGCAGGATCGGGCTCTCGGTAGGGCCCAGGTCAAAACCTTCTTCTAACAGTAATTTCATGGCATAATTGGTATTATCCCATAGTTTTTCTATACGCTCAGGCTCGCTCTCTATGATATCTAAGGCAGCGATCACGCTGGCAACAGATGCAGGAGGCATACTGGCGCTGAACATCAATGAACGGGCGCGGTGTTTCAGGTAATCAATGGTCTCGGCATCAGCAGCGATAAAGCCACCTAACGAGGCGAACGATTTACTGAAGGTACCCATGATCAGGTCAACATCATCGTTCATGTTGAAGTGCGAAGCGGTACCGGCACCATTAGCACCGATCACACCAAGGCTGTGCGCATCGTCAACAAATATGTTAGCACCATACTGATCAGCCAGGGCAGCAACTTCAGGTAACTTAACGATGTCACCTTCCATGCTGAATATACCGTCAACAGCGATCACCTTTACAGCTTCCTCTGGCAATAAGGCCAGTTTGCGCTGAAGGTCTTGCATATCGTTATGTGCGTATTTGATCACACGGGAAAAAGAAAGGCGGCTACCATCGATGATAGAAGCGTGGTCATACTCATCAAGTATCAAATAGTCATTACGACCAGTGATGCATGATAATACACCCAAATTCACCTGGAAACCGGTGCTGAAAAGAACAGCGGCCTCTTTATTTACATAAGCAGCTAAACGGTTCTCTAACTCGATGTGAATATCCAGCGTACCGTTCAAAAATCTTGAACCGGCACAACCTGTACCATATTTATCTGTTGCTTTTTTTGAAGCTTCTTTGATCTTCGGGTGGTTGGTCAATCCTAAATAGGAGTTCGACCCGAACATCAGTACTCGTTGGCCATCAATGAACACCTCAGTATCCTGTCCCGACTCTATAGGCCTGAAAAAAGGATACACGCCCCTTTCCCTCACAGCCTTCACGTCAGTGAACTGAGCTATCTTCTCATGTAGTCTTTTGCGCATGTATTAACCCTGCTTAAATTTTTTGTAAAAATATCGATCTCCAAGCAGATATTCCTAAGGTCGATATTTAAAATTTTCTAATAAGTAAGTTATGGTATTATTAATCAATGTTAAATAATGTGTCCACACCTAAATATTACTATCAGGCAAAGTAATCAAAAATTTTAGAATTGCACAGTACGTATTTTCAAATTGTTTGGAAATTTTACACTTTTTCAACCGTTCGCCAAAAATGCCTTATTAATGTAAAATTTTGATGATAGCCGCGTTCGCAGCGGCAAAATGTGCAATATTGCAGCCCCTTAATACTTTTTTAATAAAAAACTTTTAGTTCGGCGTCACGTTCTGTGATACTGAGCCTATGCCGCTACATATGAAAAAACTTGCGGGGCTGTTCGCGATCATCGCTTTGCCCGTAATACCTTACCAGCTATTAGCACAAACTGTCAGAGACACAGTTACGTCAACACTTACATTACAGCAGTGTGTTGACTATGCTTTGCGCAATCAACCTGCTGTAAAACAAGCCAATATCGACGAAGAGATCAACGAGCGTGATATCAGGATCAGTCTATCTGCCTGGCTTCCGCAGTTGAACTCCACCGGCAGTTTCCAACACTATTTGCAACGGAACGCTAACTTGGCCGCCGGTGTAGGCGGTGGTACCGGGACCGGAACCGGAACAGGAGGCACTGGCACAGGAACAGGCACCGGAACCGGAACTGGTGGTACGGGTACCGGCGGTAACGGTACTGGCGGTACGGGAACGGGTACTGGTGGCGTGGGTGTTGGCACGCAGCAGCTCGCGATCGCCAACAACGTTTCGTCCCTCGGTTTGAGCGCCAGTCAGGTCATTTATAATAATGAGGTATTGCAAGCCTCTAAAGCTTCAAAATTCTCACGCCAATACTATAAGCAAAATACCCAAAGCGCCAAGATCGATGTGGTGGCAAACGTGAGTAAGGCATTTTATGATGTATTGTTGTCGCAACGCCAGCTCGATATCATCAAGGGAGACATCATTCGTTTGCAGCGGAACCTTAAAGACGCTACTTCGCGCTATCAGGCCGGCGTTACCGATAAGATAGATGCCAAACAGGCTACCATCGCCCTCAACAACTCTTTGGCTACGCGTAAGCAATTGCAAGAGAGTGTGAATAGCAGGCTTGCTTATTTAAAGCAGCTGATGGGTTACCAACCTGACAAGCCGCTGAACACCGCTTATGATTCCACTCGCTTAACGCAAGAGATGACTGTAGATACCCTGCAGTCGCTCAACGTTCGTAACCGTATCGAGTACAGCTTACTGGAAACGCAAAAGAATCTCCAGAACGTGAATGTGAGCTACTACAAGTATGGATTCCTGCCTTCTCTATCAGCGGTTGGTTCATATAATCTCCTGTATTTCAATAATAATTTTTCGCAGTTATATTCTAACGCATTCCCTACATCATTGGTGGGTCTGTCGCTCAATCTGCCCATTTTTACAGGAACCAAACGCCTGCAGAACCTGAGTAAAGCCCGCTTACAAGTGAAACGTACCGACCTCGAGTTGGAGAACACCCGCAACGCAATCAGTACCGAATACACCCAGGCATTGGCGGGTTACAAAAGTAACTTGGTCAACTGGCAGGCCTTAGGTCAGAACGTTGACCTGGCCAAGGATGTTTATAAGGTCGTAAGTCTGCAATACCGCGAAGGTATCAAGACCTACCTAGACCTCATTGTAGCGCAGACCGACCTTCGCACTGCCGAATTGAACTACTATAACGCCATGTTCCAGTTGCTGTCGAGCAAGATAGACCTGCAAAGAGCTTTAGGAACGTTGCCGGTACGATAAACAGATCATCACACAGAATACATATATGAGAACAATATATACCTTGTCAGCAGCGTCGATAGCCTTGTTGCTTTGGACCGGCTGTAAAAGCAAAGATGAAAAGAGCGCGGCGGCGGCTGCCCCTCCAGCCACGCCAGTGTACATTGCCGAAGCCCAGGTGGTACCTACCACTTATTATGACCAGTATCAGGCCACCGTGACGGCGCTCAACAGCGTTGAACTGCGTGCGCAGGTAAGCGGTTACATCACCGGTATCTTTTTTAAGGAAGGTGAGGTAGTTCCTAAAGGAAAGGTTTTATATGAGATCGATCGCCGCAAATACGAAGCTGCATTACAACAGGCCAGGGCTAACCTGCAAAGCGCCGAAGCGAACTTAGTGCGTGCACAAAAGGATGCTGACCGCTATGCGTTCTTGCTTAAGCAGGATGCGGTTGCTCGCCAAACCTATGACCAGTCGGTGGCCAGTTTAGCTACGGCCAAAAGCCAGGTGGCGTCGGCCAAAGCGGGTATCACCTCAGCGCAAACCGATTACGGTTACTCGCAGATCAGAGCGCCGTTCACCGGGCGTATCGGTATATCACAGGTTAGGTTAGGTGCTCAGGTAGCTCCGGGTACCACATTGTTGAATACCATTTCAAGTGAGAACCCGATAGGTGCTGATATCACTATTAATGAGCAGTCAGTAGAACGCTTCTATCGTTTGCAAAAACACACCACTGATACCACTTTCAGGTTGAAGATGAGCGACGGTAATATGTACAACCAAAAAGGTACCATATACGCGATCGACCGTGGTGTTAATTCCTTGACCGGTACCGTGAAGGTACGTGTCAAATTTGCCAACCCGCAGGACAGCCTGCGTGATGGTATGAGCGCTGTGCTCAATGTACTGAACGATGAGTCAGGGCAACGTGTGCAAATCCCTTATAAGGCCGTTACCGAGCAAATGGGCGAGTACTATGTGTTCCTGGCGCAAGATACTATTGCCAAGCAGCAAAAGGTGATCTTAGGCCCACGGGTGAACGCCAATGTGGTGATCATGGATGGATTGAAAGCCGGCGACAAGATCGTGACCGACGGCTTCCAACGTTTGCGTGATGGCGGCAAGATCACATTAGGTCCGCCTGCCGGTGCACAAGGCGCGCAAGGTGGTGGGGCCGGTGCACAAGGTGGCAAACAGCCAGCAGAGAAACCTAAGCAATAGTAAGATCGAACCTCCGATCGGAGGTATCAAGATAAATTGACCTTCAAGGCCCACCGATATAGGGTGAGCTTTAAAACAGAAGAAAATGATCGCAGATGTATTTATAAGACGACCGGTCACGGCTATTGTGATATCGATAGTGATCGTGGTGGTCGGTATACTGGCTATTACCAGCTTGCCTATTGGGCAATACCCCGATATCACGCCACCTACAGTGCAGGTGACCGGTAACTATACCGGTGCCGATGCGTTAACGGTGGAACAAACGGTGGCCACGCCGGTAGAGGTTCAGGTGAACGGTACGCCGGGCATGACCTACCTGCAAAGTAACAGTACCAGCAACGGCCAAATGAGTATGACCGTGAACTTCGAGGTCGGTACCGACATTAATATAGCGGCCCTCGACGTGCAGAACCGGGTAAGTATCGCCCAGCCTACCTTGCCTCAAGAGGTACAACGTTTAGGTTTAACGGTACGTAAACGTAACCCAAGCATCCTGATGCTGGTGGCCATGTACTCGCCCAAAGGAACGCATGATGTTACTTATGTAGATAACTATACCAACGTGTTCATTCGTGATGCATTACTCCGTACCAAAGGGGTGGGCGACGTATTTACCCGTGCCGATGACTTCAGTATGCGTATTTGGCTAAAGCCTGATAAGCTGGCTTCCTATGGCATGACCGCGGCAGATGTGACTCAAGCCTTGCAAGAGCAGAACGTGCAGGTGGCGGCAGGTACCGTTGGTGCGCCTCCACAACTTAACGGGCAGACTTTCGAGTACACTGTTCTTACACAGGGCCGCTTGGTGAAACCTGAGGAGTTCGGTAACATCATCGTGCGTACACAACCAAATACCGGTGCTCTGGTGCACTTAAAGGACGTGGCACGTGTGCAGTTGGGTAAATTTAACTATACCGGTAACTCTTTTGTGGATGGCAAACGTGCCTCATATCTGCTGGTTTACCAGGCACCTAATAGTAACGCATTGGAGACCGCCGATGGGGTATACGCCACTATGGAGCAATTGAAAAAGACCTTCCCGGCAGACATATCCTACGTGGTGCCATTTGAATCAGTAACTGTGGTGAAGGTATCAGTTGAGGAGGTTATCCATACACTGGTAGAAGCGTTAGGACTGGTGGTGATCGTGGTGTTCCTGTTCTTGCAAAGCTGGAGGGCTACCCTGATCCCAGTATTGGCGATCCCGGTATCTATCGTGGGTACGTTCATTTTCTTTATTCCACTACACTTTACTATCAACACCCTTACGCTATTCGGTTTCGTACTGGCTATCGGTATCGTGGTGGATGACGCCATCGTCGTCGTCGAGGCTGTGCAGCATTATATGGATGAGGAGGGAATGTCGCCACAGGAAGCTACCGAGCATGCCATGAAAGACATATCCGCCCCGGTTATCGCTATCGCGCTGATCCTTGCGGCAGTGTTCGTACCGGTGGGTTTTGTGCCGGGTATCGTAGGACGATTGTATCAGCAGTTCGCTATCACTATCGCGATCTCGGTACTGATCTCGGCTTTCGTGGCGCTTTCATTGACGCCTGCACTATGTACCATCCTGTTGAAACCGCACAAGATCGATGAGAACTCGAAAGGCTGGCTCGACCGCTTCTTCTACAAGTTCAATAACTGGTTCGGCCGCGTGACGGAGAAATACGGTAACGGTGTTCACCGCAGCATCAAAGGTGCTAAGCTGACCATCATCCTGCTGGTATGTATCATCGTGGGCACAGTGTTCCTATTCAAGGGCAAACCATCGGGCTTCTTACCTATTGAGGATGAGGGCCGTATCTTTGTGACCTATGACCTTCCTGAAGGTTCATCTACCCAACGTACAGTAGACAACCTTCAACGGATGATGAAAACGCTGGATAGCATCCCTGGCATCGGTCACTACGCCGCATTAGGTGGTTTGAACGCGGTGAACTTTGCCAGTAAATCTAACAGTGCTACCATCTTCGTGCAGCTGAAACCTTGGGACGAACGCAAGGGTGATGGCGAGGATGCGACCGGCATCGTGGCTACTTTACAAAAACGTTTGGCTAAATACAAAGAGGCGAGCGTGGTGGTTATCCAACCGCCTGCCATCCCGGGTTTGGGTAACACGGCAGGTTTCTCTTTTATCTTTGAAGAGAAGCAAGCGGGTGGCGACATCAAGACCTTTGAAAAGAACATGCAGAATTTCATAGCTGCACTGGGTAAACGTCCTGAGATCGCTCGTTCATTCTCGTTCTTTACCGCCCGTACGCCGGCCTACAAGCTCACGGTAGACCGTGAGAAGGCAAAACGTCTTGGCGTGCAGATCAGCGATATCAATAACGCCTTACAGGTTTACCTGGGTAGTTCATACATCAACGACTTTACCATTTATGGGCGTAACTTCCGCGTGGTGGCACAAGCCGATACGGCTTATCGTACCAGCATAGAGAACCTTGGTCAGTTCCATGTTCGTAACTCTACGGGTACAATGGTGCCATTGAGTACCCTCATCACGCATCAGGTGATCGAGAACGCACCGCTTATCTCGCACTACAACCTGTTCCGCTCGGCCGAGATCAACGGCAGCCCTGCACCTGGCTACAGTAGTGGTGACGCGATCAGGGCCTTGCAAGAGACCGCCGCAGAATCATTACCTGAAGGCTACGGTTATGAGTTCTCGGGTTTGAGCCGTGAGGAGTTGTTATCGGGTTCTAAAACGGTATACATCTTCGCATTGTCCATCGGCTTCGTTTTCCTGTTCCTGGCGGCCCTTTATGAAAGCTGGTCGGTACCATTCTCGGTACTGCTGGCCGTTCCACTGGGCGCATTCGGTGCGATCCTTTTCCTGACCTTCTTCCCGAGTTTGAATAATAACGTTTATGCGCAGATCGGTTTGATCACGCTGATCGGTCTCTCGGCCAAGAACGCGATCCTGATCGTGGAATTTGCCAAGGAACGGGTAGATGCGGGACATGGTCTCGAAAAATCGGTGTTGGAGGCGGTACGCCTCCGTTTACGCCCGATCATCATGACCTCGCTGGCGTTCATCCTGGGTGTTGTGCCGTTGCTGTTCGCAGCAGGTGCAGGTGCCGAGGCACGTAAAACGATCGGTTGGACCGTGTTCGGCGGTATGTTGGCGGCTACCTCGCTGGCCATATTTATCGTTCCGGTACTGTATTACCTGATCACCAAGGTGGCCTATGGTAAAGAGAAACTTGAGGAATTAGAAAAGCATCGAAAAGATGAAGAGGGGCATGGCGATGTTCAGCCTGAACCTCAGTTCTAAGATGAACTAAGAACCATAAGGCCTCTGTCGTGATCGACAGAGGCCTTATTATTTTATCGTGTTATTGATCAATGTCGGCTTTCAGCACCTTCATGATCGCTTGTGCCTTTAGCAGGCATTCATCATACTCCTGAGCGGCCACAGCATCGAAGGTGATAGCACTGCCCACCTGGAAAGATAAGTAGCCGTTATCGGCGTTATATAGTATCGTACGGATCACCACATTGAGGTCCATATCATCATCAGGGCTCATGTAACCCACTGCACCAGAGTATACGCCACGCTTGGTGCGCTCATACTGCTCCATTAGTTTGATGGCGCTCAGTTTGGGCGCACCGGTCATACTCCCCATGGGGAAGCTGTTGCGTATGGCGTTAATAGCCGATAGGCCTTCTTGCAACTCGCAGGTCACGGTCGAGATCATTTGATGTACCTGCTGAAAGGTGTAAATGCCGAACAACTCTTCTGCCCGTACGGTTCCCGGTTTTGCCGAGCGGGTAAGATCATTGCGCACCAGATCCACCACCATTACGTTCTCCTGCTGTTCTTTAGGGTCATGCCGCAGCTGTTCCTTGATGCTGTGATCCTCAATTTCGGTGTTGCCGCGTTTGGCTGTCCCTTTAATGGGCTGCGAGATAAGCTTTCGCCCACGCTTAGCCAAAAAGCGCTCAGGTGAAGCGCAAAGGATGAACTGCTGATAATGCTTGAAGAAGGTAGCGAAAGGAGTAGGCGATAGTTTATTTAACTCCTCAAATACCGACAAGGGGTTTACACAAATATCCTCTGTGTAAAATTCCTGGCAAAAGTTGGTGACGTAGATGTCGCCCCTTACGATGTGCTGCCTAATCTGCTCGAACGCTGACAAATATTCTTCTTTACTGAAGCGTGAACTCACCTGAATTTTAGGCGTTGGTTCCGGTATTGGCAACTCCACCTCTGTGATAAGGCCGTAAACCCGTTCAGCATCGGCACTAATGATGTGTAGTTTGTCGCCCTTGATAAGCAGCAAATGCTCTGGAGCAAAAAAATAAAGGTCGGGAAAATGTAAATGGTCAGCATTGGTGGAGGTAAGCTGCTCTATCTCGTTCTTGAGGTCGTAGCTTAAGTAGCCCAAGACCCAACCCTGGTAGCGATCGCGAAACCCGCGCAGCTGGTCAAAGGCTTGGCCAACTTTAGCAGTAAGCTCGTCCTTAACGCCAACGGCGATAAGTACATCAAATTTGGAAAGGGGCGATGTGTAATGGTCAGAGTCAAAATAACAGCAAACATCAAAACTGTTGGCCCAATGGAGCGCCTGACGCTTGAAGTGCTCGATATTATTGATGCTGATCTGCATGATGCAAAAATAGGGCTTAACGATAAAGGCCGGATAACCGGCCTTTAAAAAATGAAAATATTGTAATACTTCTCGTAGCTATGCTTAATGCATCACCAAAGTTTGTACACGGTCCGGACCTACTGAAAGGTACTTTACCGGAACGCCCAATTGTTGTTCCAGGAAATCCATGTATGACTGTAGCTTTGCCGGAATTTCTGACAGTTCTTTAATGCCGGTGATATCCTCATGCCAACCTTCGATCTCGGTCAATACCGGTTCAGGCTTAATGGTGCAAATGTCATATGGCATGTAGTCAATGGTCTCACCTTGATAATTGTAGTGCGTACAAGCGTAGATCTTTTCGAAACCGCTTAATACATCGGCCTTGGTCATTACCAGCTGAGTGACACCATTCAGCATGATGGCATATTTCAATGCAGGAAGATCGATCCAGCCGGTACGGCGCGGGCGACCAGTGGTCGCGCCAAATTCATGACCTAACTGACGCAGTTCCTCACCCAATTCATTATCTAATTCAGTAGGGAAGGGGCCGCCACCTACACGAGTACAGTAAGCCTTAAATATACCGATCACTTCGCCGATCTTGCTTGGAGCGATACCCAAGCCGGTGCAAGCACCAGCGGTAGTGGTGTTAGATGAAGTAACAAATGGGTACGAACCAAAGTCGATATCCAGCATGGCGCCTTGGGCACCTTCGGCCAGAACTTTTTTGCCCTGCTTAAGGTAATCGTTCACCAGATGCTCGGAGTCGACCAACTGGAATTGTTTGATCAGTTCGATAGCTTCGAAGAAAGCGGCTTCGCGCTCGCTAAAATCGACCACATCGCCATACAGCGAGGTAAGCATGCTGGTATGTTTGGCCACCAGTTTCTCGTAACGCTCTTTAAAGTCGGGCAGCGTAATATCACCAACGCGCAAACCGTTACGGCCGGTCTTGTCCATATAAGTAGGACCGATGCCTTTTAAGGTGGAACCGATCTTGCCGTCGCCCATCTTTTTCTCGTTAGCGGCATCCAGCAATTGGTGTGTAGGCAGGATCAGGTGTGCTTTTTTAGCGATCATGAGGTTGCCTTTGGCCAACAGGTCATGGCCGGCATCCTTTAGCTTATCAAGTTCCTTTTTAAGGGTGATAGGGTCGATCACCACACCATTGCCTATCAGGTTCATGGTGTTGTCAAAGAAGATACCCGAAGGGATAGTGTTCAGTACGAACTTTTTACCGTCGAATTCCAAAGTGTGCCCTGCATTGGGACCACCCTGAAAACGTGCGATAAGGTCATAACCGGCACTCAGAACATCAACGATCTTTCCTTTGCCTTCGTCGCCCCATTGGAGGCCTAATAAAACATCAACAGTCATTTGATCTTGTTTAAAACAGGCAGCCGGATCTTTTCGCTTATCCCTTGATGAACTGATAAGTTCATGGTCGCTTACCGACCTTAAAGGAGACAGAGAACAGATCCGGCCCTGATATATGTTTTTCTTATTAAATTATGGTCAACTTTTTAAGTTGCAAAAGTAAGATATAATGCACAACTGTCAACAGTTAAGTGAGATCATTTACTCACCATCAAATGCTGTTACTGGTCGTTACGTCTTTCGCAAACACCTTCTTTCAATTTGGTGCAGTTGCCGTAAAGGTTAAGAGAGTGGTGTTTGATATCGAACTTAAGCAGATCACCCATCATACTTTGTATCTGTTGTATACGCGGATCGCAAAATTCTACCACCTTACCGCAGTCGATGCAAATGATATGGTCGTGCTGCTTATAACCGTATGATTTCTCGAACTGGGCCATGTTCTTACCGAACTGGTGTTTGGTCACCAGGTCGCACGATACCAAAAGCTCCAGCGTATTATATACCGTAGCGCGGCTCACCCGGTACTTTTTATTTTTCATATGGATGTATAACGACTCCACGTCAAAGTGGTCGTTACGGGAATAGATCTCTTCTAAGATGGCAAAACGCTCGGGCGTTTTACGCAAGCTCTTATTTTCAAGGTAAGCCTCGAAGATCTTTTTAACCATATCAATGGTTTCCTGTAAAGGCATAATATCTAAATAGGTTAACAGGTCAAAGTTAGGATTAATTGAACAGAAAACCGAAGCAACAGCCAAGAAACCAGAGCCAAGATGACCGTGTCATGTTTTTGATCACTGGTATGGCTCTGATACTTGCCGATCGCTTCGGTGATATGTTCGTTTAGGAAGCTTTGTCGACCATGGTAGGTGCCGAATCGAAACGGGTTACGCCCGTTACGCCCTTCACCTGTTTCAATTTCCTGATCAGGTTGTCAAGGTGCTCGGTATCATTCACATACACCATAATGGTGCCTTCAAAGATCCCATTATCGCTGTCTACCGTAAGCGAACGCATGTTCACCTTGAAATCGGTAGAGATGACCGTGGTCAGTTTGTTGATCAGACCCACATCATCGATACCGGTGATCCTCAGTCCGGTCAGAAATGCCAGCTCATGCTGGGTGGTCCAGCGAGCCTTCACGATACGATAACCATAGTTGGCCATCAGTTTAGCAGCGTTAGGGCAGGTGGTACGGTGTATCTTGATTCCCTCGGTCACCGTGATGAAACCGAACACATCATCGCCCGGTATCGGGTTACAGCAGGTGGCGAGTTTGTACTCGATCTTTTGCATGTCCTCACCGATCAGCAGTATGTCACTATCCTTTGCCTTGATGGTGCGCATCAGGCTTTGTACCTGTTCGTTCTCGATCTTGTCTTGCGGCTTGTTATCCACTACCTTTTCGGCGTTCTGATACTCACGCAGATCCTTGATATCGATCAGCCCCTTGGCCACATTGAAGAAAAGGTCCTGGCTGGTAAGCAGCTTGAAGTAGTTGGTGAGTTTATGGATGTTTTCGGTATTGTAAGTGATCTTAAGCGATTTCAGCTTACGTTCGAGTATCTCCTTGCCGTCCTCGGCTATCTTGCGTTTCTCTTCTTTTAATGACGATTTGATCTTGGCTTTGGCCTTTGCGGTCACCACAAAGTTGAGCCAGTCCTCTTTAGGGCTTTGCTTGCTCGAGGTAATGATCTCTACCTGGTCACCGTTCTGCAAGTTATAGTTCAGCGGCACCAGCTTGTGATTCACCTTGGCACCAATACAGCTTGCGCCTACATCGGAGTGTATCTCGAAGGCAAAATCGAGTGCGGTGGCGTTAGATGGTAACTGGATAAGTGCACCTTTTGGTGTAAAAATGAATATCTCATCACTGAAAAGGTTCATCTTAAAATCGTCCAAAAAGTCGAGGGCGTTACCGTCAGGGTTCCTGAGCAGTTCACGTACCTTTTGGATCCACTGGTCCAAACCACTGTCTGACGATGATTCCTTGTACTTCCAATGTGCTGCAAAGCCTTTCTCGGCGATCTCGTTCATTCTGTTGGTACGGATCTGCACCTCCACCCATTGCCCGCGCGGACCCATCACCGTGGTATGTAACGACTCATAGCCGTTGGCCTTTGGTGATGACACCCAATCGCGTAAACGATCAGGGTTAGGGCGGTACGAGTCGGTCACGATGGAGTAGGCCTTCCAGCAGTCGGCCTTCTCATTTTCAGGCGAGCTATCCAATATCACCCTGATGGCGAAAAGATCGTACACCTCTTCAAAAGGTATCGATTTCTTTTTCATCTTATTCCAGATAGAATGGATCGATTTAGGGCGACCAAATATATCGGCATGCAAACCTTGGTTAGCCAATGATTGCTTGATCGGCTGGATGAAATCGGCGATGAATTTCTCGCGCTCGGCTTTTTTCTCGTTCAGTTTCTTTTTGATAAATTGGTAGGTCTCCCGCTCCATGTATTTCATGGAAAGGTCTTCCAACTCTGACTTAATGGCATACAAACCCAGGCGGTGCGCAAGAGGAGCGTAGAGGTATACCGTCTCTGACGATAGCTTCAGCTGCTTATCACGCGGCATGAACTCCATGGTGCGCATGTTATGCAGGCGATCAGCCAGTTTGATCAGGATCACCCTTACATCGTCGGCCAGCGTGAGCAGCATCTTGCGGAAGTTCTCAGCCTGTAAAGAGCTATTGGTGTCAAATACACCTGATATTTTGGTGAGCCCGTCAATGATCTTGGCCACCTTTTTACCGAACTCGCGCTCGATATCCTCCAAACTTACGTCAGTGTCCTCAACCACGTCGTGCAGCAATGCGCATACGATAGAGGTGGTACCCAGGCCTATCTCCTCGGCAGCGATCTGGGCTACCGCGATAGGGTGGTATATGTATGGTTCGCCCGAACGGCGACGCATATCCTTGTGGCTTTCGACGGCCATTTCAAAGGCCTTGCGGATCAATCGTTTATCCCCTTTTTGCAGGGTTGACCTTGATGCACGCAGCAAAGCACGGTATCGTTTAAGTATCTCCGCTTTCTCAGCTTCCAGATCGATCACTAAATCTTTCATTTATAAGCGATTGTAGATGTACTGTCAAACTGCCGTTGTGAATAAAATTATAACGGCATATTTGGGATCAGTAAAAAAATAGCACTATTTTTGTATTACGTAAATATATGAAATATATTGGTTTGGTGCTATTGTTTTGCTGTGTTATGGGGCGGTCAATGTCTCAAACACTACCGCCTCATCCTAAGGTGGGCAAAAATGATACCATCAAAACGTACCTGACAAACATCGATGGCGAATTAGTGCCATGGGTGGTGTTACCAGAGTTCACCGTGAGCGGTACTCGCATATTTGCCAGCGAAAGCGACCGCAAAGCCTACCTTCGTTTAAAGTACAACGTTTACAAAGTTATACCCTATGCACGCATTGCGGGTGATAAATATCGCCAGTTACAGCGCGACCTTGCACTTACAGCAGATAAAAAGATACAAAAGGAGTTGGTAAAGAAATGTGAAAAGGAAGTAAAAGACCTGTTTAACAATAAGATCAAGGACCTCACCATCACTCAAGGTGAGATACTGATCAAGTTGATAGACCGGGAGACAGGGACCACCAGCTATGAATTGGCCAAGCAACTAAAAGGTGGCTTGCAGGCCTTTATGTTTCAATCTGTAGCTCGTATATTTGGCCACAATTTGAAAGAGACTTACGACCAGGACCAGGAACGCGACGTTGAAGCGATCCTACGCCAGGCAGGTTATTATTCTAACAGATACTAGATGAACGATCAAAGTATTTATCGTTTCAGCGTACAAAAGCTGAACGGTGAAGAAGTGAACTTGAGCAATTATAAAAATAAGGTTTTATTAATTGTTAACACCGCTTCCCAATGCGGTTTTACCCCACAACTTAAAGATCTTGAAACTTTAAGGAACGAATTTGCCGGACAGGACCTCGAGATACTGGCCTTCCCATCAAATGATTTTGGTAAGCAGGAGCCGCTCGAAAGCTGTTCGATTGGTAAGTTCTGCAGCATCAACTTCGGCACGCATTTTCCGGTGTTCGAGAAAACGAAGGTTAAAGGCGCAGATGCACATCCACTGTTCAAATTCCTGAGCAGTAAAAAGGAGAACGGTCATGTAGGTGTGGCCCCGATATGGAACTTCCACAAATACCTGATCGATCGTAACGGCCACGTGGTCGATTTCTTTTACCCCTTTACCAAGCCCACCTCTGCACGTTTAAAACGCCGTATAGGCCAGTTGTTGGAGAGCAGGGAAGTGATGATGGCTCTATGATCAAGCTTGATATATTAGCGCTGCCCGTGCATCCTGATGATGCCGAATTGGGCTGTGCCGGCACTATTCTCAAGCATAATGCTATGGGAAAGAAATGCGGTATTGTTGATCTTACTCAGGGCGAATTAGGAACGCGTGGCACGGCTGAGATACGCCTGAAAGAAGCACAGGCCGCCGCGGAGATACTTGGTTTGGCCGTTCGGGATAACTTGGGCATACCCGATGGTTTTTTTGAGAACACCCGCGAGTATCAACTCAAAGTGATCGAGGTGATACGCCGCTATCAGCCCGAGATCGTGATCACCAATGCTTATTATGATCGTCATCCTGATCATGGCAGGGCAAGTGACCTGGTGCAAACCGCCTGCTTTTTAGCCGGATTACGAAAGATCGAGACATTTGATAAGGGCCAACCGCAGGAAGCCTGGCGACCTAAGCATCTGCTGCACTTCGTGCAGGATATGCTGATCATCCCCAACATTCTGATCGATGTGACCGATCACTGGGAAACGAAAAAGGCCAGCATCATGGCCTACGGCTCGCAGTTCCACAACCCTGACTGGATAGACGAACCGCAAACCTACATCTCCACCCCCGAGTTTATTAACAATGTAGAGGCCCGTGACCGTGAGTTCGGTAGGCAGATACAGGCCAAGTATGCGGAAGGATTCCTTTCACGCAAGATACTGGGTGTCGATAGCTTATTCGATCTGAGGTAGGCCCCAGCTCACTATAGGGGGAGTCCAAATAAGAAATTAACAACACAATATAAAAAAGCCCGGCTCGGATCTCCAAGTCGGGCTTTAAACTTTTTGAAACTCCCCCTTTAGGGGACTGTGGGGCTTATGACGCTCTTACGTACTCAAAACGGTTGTTCTCTTCACTGCGTTCGCGGCGTAACTTGCTTTCGTTGGCCAGCTTAAGTAAGATGCCCGACAGCTCAGATGTTTTAAAATCTGAATCATATTGCTCTTTGCAGTGGGTCGCTATATCAGATATCGAATGCGGCTGGTCAAAATAGTCTGTTTGCAATAATTGATTAAGTACCTTGGTAGCACCAGGTTTACGCAAGCTCTCGCGCTGGCGTGGATGCTCGTCCGACACGAAATGGCGAATGCGGCCGCGGTTAATGTTCTCCTCGGTCTCGCGGTCTCCCTCCATCATCGTGTCCAATAATCTTTCAACGATCTTTACCTGTACCGCTTCCGATTTGAAGGCATTGATCACGTCCGAGATCTCAAGCAACTGTTTTTTCAGTTTTTCAGTTTGTTTGCTCATGTTTAAGTTAGTAGTAGTTCCCTTAAATATATTTGATCAAGTTGCTGGATCATCCAGCTATAGATATGCTTAAATAGTTAGGTTAAGACTTACCTATATTGTTAATAAACGCACAAGTACAATAATAGTATCTACCAACGAAAAAAAGATAACTGAAACGTCATAAAAAGACCCTGTAGCACGATTATTACACCAATGCAATATGTGGTTCGATAATATTAAAATTTGTTAAATACAAAAACTTGGAACTGATCGGCCCCGCTCGGCAAATAACATTTTAATGAAAGCTAAATAAGAGATATATGATTTTGAGTATCGGTAATCTCACAGGGGGCCTGTATATGAGCAACCTTTAGAACTTATCTTTCATACCTAGGAGCCCGAATATTCCTCCACTGTGTACGGTGAGGATATTACTTCCCGATGCGAAGGTGCCCTTTGTGGCAAGATCCAGTACAGCATACAGCATTTTGCCAGTGTATACTGGTTCAATTAAGATGCCCGTAGACCGGATGAATTCCTCAATGAAGCTGATCAACTGAGGAGTGGTCTTGGCGTAGCCGCCAAAATGGTGCGAAGTGTGAAGAGTATAATTGGACGGCTCGTGCAAATACTGATCGATCTCCTGGCGGATCTGCTCGCCGTTCTTCAACACCGGCACAGCGTGAAATCGAGTGTGGAGGTCATGTTGTTGCAGACCCGTAATGATGCCCGCTGCCGTGGCACCTGTGCCACATGCGCAAAATAAATGATCATAGGTAATGGGCAATTCACTCACCAGTTCACTGCACCCTTTAACCGCATGTGGTGAGGCGCCGCCCTCATCAATAAAGTAAGCAGCATCATTATCCCCGAAGTGCTCATTATAAACCGAATGTTTATCGCGATAGCTCGTACGGTCAACAAAGATGAGTTGCATGCCATGCAGACGGCATAAAAAGAGCGTGTCGTTCTCAACGGCTTCTCCGCGCACAAAGCCGGTGCTCATGAAGCCAAAGCGGGCCGCGGCTGCTGCGGTAGCCAGCAGGTGATTGGAGAACGCACCCCCAAAAGTGACGAGGTGCGTTCTGTTTTTTGAGCAGGCATCGGTTAGCGCATATTTAAGCTTGCGCCATTTGTTGCCCGATATAAGCGGATGGATAAGGTCGTCGCGCTTAATAAAGACGTTCAGCCCCGCCTTGCTGAATACCGGATGTTCCCAGCGGTGTATCGGGCTAAATATCTCCAGATCGATCATGGTCAAATTTACAGACTTAAGCCGATACCTGCGGTAACTGACTTATATTTAGCTAAGCTTCCTGATGCGTAAAATTTGAAGATGGCCAGATCAAGCTGAAAACCGGCATCTACTTTAAAGGCATTTATGGCATTGCGCTTGATCGTGATAGGGTCGGTATAGACCGTGTAAGTGGCCAAACCATTGGTTACGGGGAAGTTACCGGCCAAAGCCACGTTAGCACGGGTAGTGTTGTAGCCTACGGCGGCAAATGGAGTAAAGAACACCAGTTTTTTAGAGATGATCGCTTGTAAGTTGAAACCGTTAAAGTGGCCCTCCAGTCGCTGATCGCTAAAATCGGTACGTCCTACGCTTGAGGCGTCGGGCACCTTGCCCGAGCTTGGGCGTACTTCCAAAGGCAGCTCATAGTTCAAACGGGTGTAACCTGCGGCAATGGCCAGGTCAAATGGAACCAATTTGCCGCCAATGCCGCCAAATATATCTTCCATGATGTTATGCTTTAGGCCAAAGCCGATCAGGCCAAGTTTGCCAATATTATCACTGCCTAACTTCACTTTAGGGATGTAACGTATGGTGACGTCGGTGTTGTGGATTAACCCTAAGGTCAGTTGTACCTGAGGTGCAGGAGTTATAGGAGTGATGCGGCCGGGCAGAGTGAACTGATCCACCTTGTTGCCGTTGTTGCTATACAGGTCAAGCTTGGCCGGCGTGGCGCCACTGTTACCGCCAAATGTAGGGCTGGTGCTTGGGCTACCGGGCGCTAAACGTACGTTGTTGGATAGGCCCAACTGTGTAACATCAAAGCTTTTATCGCCTGTAGGAGTAAACGTACCCGAGGCCGACACCCTTAGCTCAAAATGCAGCAGCCCTTTTGACTTGGCCGTATTGGCCCATCCATTGTTGATGCCGGTACCTAACCCTTTAAAAAGGGGATCAGCGTAGGCATTCAATAGTTTAGTGGCATCGTCAGGTGCCGTTCTTAATAATTGAGATACACCATCCTGTGCCTTAGCTTGATAGAGGCCAAGCGAAAGCACCATAATTAGGGGAAGTAATGGTTTTTTCATGACCAAATGTAATAAAAAAATTACCTGAGTCCCCGCAGTGTAAAAACGTTATTTTTGCAGGCGATGGCAAGCGAAACCGAATTGATTGACGTAGAAGAACAGGACCTTTATGAGCACCTGCGTATCGTGGTGGACAAAGGTCAATCCCTGCTACGCATCGATAAATTTTTGATGCACCGTATCGAGAACGCTTCGCGCAACCGCATCCAAAATGCCATTGAGCTGGGAAACGTGCTGGTGAACGATAAGCTGGCCAAATCGAGCTATCGTGTTAAGCCATTGGATGTGATATCGGTGGTGTTGCCTCATCCGCCACGCGATACTGAAGTTTACCCTGAGAACATTCCGTTAGACATCACCTACGAGGATGATGATGTACTGGTGGTGAACAAACCTGCCGGCCTGGTGGTACACCCGGGTTATAATAACTACACCGGCACGCTGGTGAACGGGCTAGTGTACCATTTTGAGCAACTGCCTACCTTGCCGGGTAATGATGGAAGGCCAGGATTGGTACACCGCATAGACAAGGACACGTCTGGTCTGTTACTCATCAGCAAGAACGAACGGGCCATGACCTGGCTGGCGCGTCAGTTCTATGAGCACACCATCACCCGTAAATACGTAGCATTAGCCTGGGGCGATATAGAGCAGGACGGCACCGTGACCGGTTATATTGGCCGTAGCATTGCCGATAGGCGTGTTATGAGCATTTATGACGACGAGACCAAAGGCAAGTGGTCGGTGACCCATTACAAAGTGCTCGAACGCTTCGGCTACGTTACCCTGATCGAATGCCAATTGGAGACCGGCCGCACACACCAGATCCGGGCGCATATGAAGCATATTGGGCATCCGCTGTTCAGTGATGCTACCTATGGCGGCGATAAGATCGTGAAAGGGACCAGCTTTAGTAAATATAAGCAATTTGTAGAGAATTGCTTTGAGCTGATGCCCCGCCAGGCCCTACATGCGCAAACGCTTGGCTTTGTGCACCCGACCACCCGTGAACGTATTCATTTTGAAGCCCCCATACCTGCCGATATGGAAGCTGTGCTCCAAAAGTGGCGAAAATATATTGCCGCCGGAGTAGAGCAAAATGCCGGCTGATCTGTTCTCTAAGCGCATGATGCCTCATTTTATTAATTTTAATGGCCAGCTGGTAGCAGCTGATAGCCCCCTCCTTACCGTTGGCAACCGTGCTTTTAAATATGGCGATGGTCTTTTTGAAAGTATGCGGTTCATTGACGGGCAACTCAAATTCGCAGCATTACACGCCGATAGGCTGCAAAATGGCATGAAAGCGCTAAAGCTCGAAGGCTATACTTACCTTGATGCGTGGTTCTTAAAAGAGAAGGCCGAAGAATTGGCTACCTGGAACAAAGCCCGCAACGGCCGCCTGAGGCTTACGGTTTACAGAGACGCTGATGGTTTGTACACACCCACCGATAACCGCTCTGGATGGTGCCTGGAGATGGTACCCGATGGTAAGACCGGTTATCTGCTCAACCAAAAAGGCCTACTAATGGATGTGTACACCGAGATTCTGAAGCCGCTGAACTATCTATCCAACTACAAAACGTGTAACTCGTTGCCTTATGTGATGGCCGGACTGTACAAAGAGCAGCATAAGCTGGATGATGTGTTTCTGCTAAACCAGCAAGGCTTTTTATGTGAGTCAACCAGTTCTAACGTTTTTGTTTGGTATAACGACCATTTGTATACGCCAGCCCTAAGCGAAGGTTGTGTGGCCGGAGTGATGCGCCAGGCCGTGATGGAAATATGCAAGGAGCACGAGATACCCGTAACGGAGGCGCAGATCAATCCCGATATTCTGAACGAGGCAGAAGAGGTATTCATCACTAACGCCAGCCGGGGAATACAGTGGGTGATCGGCTTTGGCATTAAACGTTACTTCAATAACCTGAGCAAAAAACTGAACGACGAATTGAATAAAAAGTGAGCTTTTTTCAAGCAAATACATAAAAAAAGCCATCCATTTAGTAATGGATGGCTTTTTTAGTTTTCAAAAGAATGGCTTATCTGCCGCCGCTCATGGCGCTCAGGTCGGTCATCGTGATCTTATCGAAACCAGCAGGGATACCGAAAGTACCAGCAGGTGCTTTAGTATCAGTGATACTCTTGAGGGTGTTGGTCACGTTTTGGCCACGTTGAGTGATCGTGAATTGTACCGGGAAACCACCGCATTTTGCATATAATTGACTGTAAGCACTTGCCGGTGCACTGATGTCGTTAGTTACCCATGCATCAAATGAAGTATTGGTCTTGGTGTCCTTAGCTACAACTTTTTTGCAGTTGAAACCAGCGATCTGCTTGGTCTCGGTGCCAGGAGTGAAGGTAAAACTTGGCAGTTTTGACATGATGTCTTCCAATTCGCCAGGGCTGGCAACAGCAGCTTTTTTGATGTTAGCTACAGGAACATCGACCAAAACGGCCATGTACTCGTCTTTAAAGCCCAACACTTTAATGTTGGCCGGACCTTGTTGCATTACCGTAGCTGATGAATCGCCTTTGAAATATACTTTGGCCTCTAATGTTTGACCGCCTGCACTACCGGTATAAGTAGCCAAACCTTCGGTGTAGTTTTTTTGTGCGCTGGCACTCAGGGCCAGGGTGCTTAGGGCAACACCCATCGCAACGGTGAAAAATCTATTCATGATGTTATTTATGTGCTTGAATCAAATTAAAGGTATAAATTATTCTTTAGATAGCGTTATCAGGGCTTTGTTACGTCGTAATAAAAATAAATTCACGCCGGCACTGTCGGCCTGATGTTTTAAACGCTCGCTGCGCTGTTTGCTGGTATTAGCATCAGCTATCAAACGCTCAAAGCGGTAGTTACGCAACAGGGGTGCAATATCGGTATGTGGGTTATGCGTCAACAGGATGTCGTTCACCGTTAGTTTGTTAGCTATGACCATTTTTTGCAGCAAAGGTTCAATCAGTAGTAGAGTTCTTTTTTGGAACTGGATCAGCGGACCCCTTTTTTGCAAGTACGTCGTCTTTAGGTCTGCAGATAGTGGCACCGCCGTCATTCGCTCAACGCCGAGACTATCCAAACAAGGGCGGATGCTGTAATTGAACTTCTTGTCGGTAGGGAGCAGGTCACTTACCACAACGGCTTGGTCCCGCGTTTTAAATATGATACCGGTGTTCTTTTTAAGGTTGAGATAGATCAGCTGGTCATGTTGCTGCGAATTGATCGCTTTCCAACTCAAGCTGGTACAAAGTACAAGTAAGCAGGCCACACCGCTAAGTAATTGGTATGGTCGACGATAAGTGATGTACACGATGAGCAATGTGATCACCAGGTATAGCAGCAGATGTTCGGCGCCATTAAGCCAAAGTTTACCCCAACTGGCGAAAGGTAAGTGTTCGATATAACTTAATATGGCGTTCATGAACAAGATCAAATGCTCGAGCAAGTATGCGAGCCAACCGCTGAGGGTGTGAATGGCCGGGAAGAAGGTCGTGAGCAAAAACGCCAGGCCTACCATCATGATCGCTTCCGATGGAAGTATGATAAGCAGGTTACTGATCAGGAAGTATACCGGGAACTGGTGGAAATAATAAATGCTTAGCGGGAAGGTGACCAGTTGCGCGGCAAGTGAAGCAGAGCATAAGTACCACAGTTTTTTTAGCCACTTGTTCTCCACTTCCCAAGGGTCGGCGATCACCGGCTGCACAGCCACCAAGCCGAACACCGCAAGGTAAGACAACTGAAAGCCAACATCGGTGATGAGCAATGGGTCATAAACGAGCAATACAAATGCCGAAAAGCCCAGCATGTTCAGCGCATGCACTTGCCTTGATCCGGCCTTGCCAATGATCAGCATACTCAGCATCAGCGCAGCCCTGCACACGGCAGGTGACAGGCCCGTAAGTATGGCATAAGCCCAGACCAGGGTGACGGATAGCACCGCGTTGAGCAGCTTACCGTATCGGTGATGCTTAAACGGACGAAGCAAGAAGCTGATCAGTACAAAGAAAATCGCCACATGTGCACCGGAGACCGACAGCACGTGGATAGTGCCGGTCTTAGAGTAAGCCTGAAGCACATCCTCGCTTAGGTCGGCTTTATAACCAAGCAGCAAAGTGCTCGCAATGGCGGCGGCTTGCTGGTCATGAATGTACATCTTCATTGACCTTACCAGCCGCTGGCGCATGTTCAATGCGAAAGCGACCATCGGGTTACCAGTATCGTGTTCGATGATACGCAAGCCTGTCCTTGTAATGAAAGCCTGATGGTAGATGTTCTGATGGGCCAGATAGCGTTTGTAATTGAATTCAGCCGGGTTAAAAGGCGGATCAATGGGCTTATAGATAGCGGGTATGACCAACTGATCGCCGTAACGCAATAAGTGGCTGTTGCTGTCGGCTGCCAGGGTAAGCAGCATTTTGCCGGTAGCAGGATGTTGAATGGTCCGGGGATCTACCGTAGCTTGTACCTGAGCCACCATACGGGTGTATATCCCTTTTTGGCGCGGTTCGTCGGTGATACGTACGATCATGTATGCAGCGTTCGTTCGGGAGAAATGATCAGTGGAGCTAAGCTGGTCATGCTGTCGCATCACATACCATCCGCCGCTAATGAGCAGGATGTTCAATAACAGGCCACCTATCCAAGGCCATCGGTGAAGCTTCGCAGTATCGTAAAGTAAGCCCGATCCTAAGAAGAGCACTGCACTGATCAGCAAGGTCGCTTCAACAAAGCTGTCAACATTGGGAGAGACCGGCCACAAGCCCAAAATGATACCCGCCACAAAAGGCAGCAGCCAGTAGAAAAGCGGTATCTCACTTTTTTGAATGCGGAGCATGCGAGCAGGTCGGTCGGGTAAGTTGCTCCTAAGGTACGATTATCGGCTCAATAGCTATGCAGCTGGCTTCACCGTTTTATACAACCATTTACCGGCCATCACTAAAGCTACGGTGATCAGTCCGCCGGCAATGCCCAGCAGTAGGTCTTTCAGGAACGATGGAAGAGAAGGCAACAAATGATGAGCATACTCAATGTTATGCGAGAAGATGCCGCCCGATACCAGGATAAGGGCTATGGTACCCACTACACTGAGTATCTTGATGATCACCGGCAGCGCTTTCACCAATCCGTTACCTACGCTTAGCAGCATGCCCTTGTTATTGCCCAATTTGATAAGTTTATAACCGGTATCATCCATCCTTACGATGATGGCCACGATGCCGTACACACCTACGGTGGCTAATATAGATACGATAGAAACCGTCAATATTTGAGTAGTAAGGCTGCTATCGATAACAGAACTCAAAGCAATGATCACGATCTCGATCGATAAGATCATGTCGGTAGTGATGGCCGACCTGATCTTGGTCTTTTCGGCGTCCTGGTCGTCCTGTCGCTCGGCGATCACTTCGTGGCCGGCCTTATTGCGGTGGAACAAGAACTCGATCACTTTCTCCACGCCTTCGTAAGCCAGATAAAATCCGCCCAGCACCAATACGATCTTGATCGCAATGGGAAAGAAAGCGTTAAGCAGCAACACGATCGGAACGATGATGAGCTTGTTCAGGAAGGAACCCTTGGTTATAGCCCATAATACCGGCAACTCGCGGGAGGACAAAAAACCGGTGGCTTTTTCGGCGTTAACGGCAAGGTCGTCGCCCAATATGCCGGCCGTTTTACCGGTCGCCACTTTGGTGGCCACGGCAACATCGTCCATTAAAGCGCCAATATCATCCAGTATCGCAAAAAAACCTGAGGCCATGTTATTGTTGAGTAGTTGTAAGGATCGAAGATAGAAGGTTGTTTTGGGTTTGAGGAAGGAAAGGGAAAATAAGTGGATAGTAGGGCCACTTGCTCGTTCTGGACCTATCGCTCGGTGACGCTCATTGCCGCTAAGGCTACTTTTTCTGTCTTGAAACAAAAGAAGCAAAAATTCAAGTCAGCCCGATCCCTGCCACCGCACTGGCCTGCTCCCGGCCGGGCGTGCTGACAGGCCACCGTTTATTGTTTAATTGCGATCGCCACGCTACGCTCACAATAACCCATTGAAGTAGATCAGTAACTGATCTACGCGTGCAGCTACCATGCTACGCTCGCAAGGCATGCGATTGATATTACCTACAACGCGTCCCTCACCTCTAACAGGAACTTCTTTAGGTTCTCCAGGGAGTTGAGAATGGTTTGCTGATCTTTTACCTCGTTGGTGTTGCTCTTCATGTGGTCTTTTGCGCCTTGGATGGTGAAGCCTTTGTCGCGCACCAGGTGGAAGATGATCTTGAGGTTCTCGATGTCCTCGGTGGTAAAATAGCGGTTGCCTTTTTTGTTCTTTTTGGGCTGCAGTACATCAAATTCCTTTTCGTAGTACCTCAGCAACGAATGGTTAACGCCGAACATGGCCGTAACCTCGCCCATGGTATAGTACATTTTGTTGATGTCGCGTTCTTTATAAGGCATTTTGCAAATATATGAAAAGCCCCACCCAAACCCTCCCCGGAAGGGAGGGCTTTTGAAAAAAAGTAATTGGTTCTATAGTCTCCCCTCCCGAGGGAGATTTAGAGGGGGCTTCCGTTGGCTTTGGATGGGGCTTTTTATATATTTGACCATCATGAGCAAAAAGAACATTGCCCTTTTAGCTGGTGGCTACACTGGCGAATACGAGGTATCGATCAATAGCGCCAAGAACATAGCGGCTAATCTCGATCCCGAAAAATATAATGTATACACTATTTTGATCAACCGCGATCAATGGATCCATCAGGCCGAAGGTGGCCAGGTGATCAATGTGGACAAGAACGACCTGAGCCTGACGCTTAACGGCAACAAGATCAACTTCGACATGGCCTTCATCACCGTACACGGCACCCCGGGCGAGGATGGAAAGCTACAGGGCTACTTGGATATGATCGATATTCCATATAATACTTGCGATGCCACCACATCGGCCATCACCATGAATAAGGCCTATACCAAGGCATTGGTACAGGGCGTACCGAACCTGCACACGGCCAAGTCGGTCAAGTTGTTCAAAAGCGATATGCATGATGTAAGCACTATCGCTGCCGCGCTTAAGTTCCCGCTATTTGTTAAACCTAACAACGGTGGCAGCAGCGTAGGTATGAGCAAGGTGCACAATGTGGCCGAGCTGCCTGCGGCGTTAGATAAGGCGTTTCATGAAGATGACCAGATCCTGGTCGAGGAGTTCATCAAAGGCCGAGAGTTCAGCCGGGGTATCGCCCGTTTGAAAGGCAGGCTGGTGGTATTACCGGCCACCGAGATCAAGAGTTCGAAAGAGTTCTTTGATTATGAGGCCAAATATACGCCTGGTATCACCGAAGAGATCACACCGGCCGATCTGCCTGAAGATAAGAACGAGGAGATAGCCGCTATACTGACCGAGGTCTATTTACGTCTGAACTGCCGTGGCATGGTGCGCATCGATTTCATCCTTGACGAGCACACCGACGACTTTTATTTCATTGAGGTGAACACTACGCCCGGTCAATCGGCCAACAGCCTGATCCCACAACAAGTACGAGCCGCAGGTATGAGCGTGCCTGAATTTTATGGCGATATCGTAGAGGGAAGTTTTTAAGGAAGTAGGAAGTTATAATATATTTTAATTGCGAAAAGCGGTTTTGGGGCAAGTAAATGCCTGCTTATTCTTTATCAATCTGTTTAATTCTGGATTGAACAGATTCCAAATTTTTATATGGCGGAAAAAGATTAACCGCCTTTTCTGGGGCGAGGAGGCTCGGGTGAATCTCTACGTTTTTACTAATCAAATCAGACATACTTGATATAGAGAGCTTCAAACGTTCTAAATTTTCCTTATCATCGTCCGAATAATACTCTTTAGCGATTGCCGCAGCTTCGATTGCAATCAATGAATCAATCTGCCGTTTTGCACCTTCTCGGATGTTTTTTAGGTGTTCGTTGTTATTGTCTAACGAAGCGACAAATTGTTCGGCTATTTTAGCTTCGGCATATTTTTTTCTAATTACCGCCCCAGCCCAGGCTATAGAACCAATTAAAAAAACAGCAATCGACGATCCGACAGCAATATCAATCCATAATGATCCGTTGTCAAAATTTAGTATTTCTACTTTTCCATTGATATCGTTATTAGTTATCGGTAATGAAATTGATTTTTTTAATAAGTCGAATGTTTTTGAAAGTTCATCAAAGTCCTTTACATCAGGTAATTTTATACTGATAAAATCTTCTCCTGTAACAGGAGGTATTCTTTCATTTCAAGAGTCTAAAAGGTTTCTTAATCCTAATTTTAACAAGGATATATTATCTGATAAGAACTTATGCTCATGTGATGTGATTGAAAGAATGTCAGATGTATTTGCATAAATTGGGTGCTGCTTTAGCACTTTTATGACTGAATCTAAAACCCCTGTTTTTTCAATCTCTGTTAATGCAATTCTAAATCGAACAAGATTATCAATACTATAAACGCCGGTACTTTGATTATACTTAAGCGATGTGTCATTTATATAGGGTAAATATTCACTTATTATATTAGCAATTTCTCTTAGTCTCATAGACAAATATATTATTTATTGCCTTTCAGTCCGCATCCACTTCCTGAGAGTACATTTCATCAATGTCTTGCGCATACTTCTTCTCGATCACTTTGCGTTTGGCTTTCATGGTCACGGTCAGTTCGCCCTCTTCCATGCTGAACGGGTTGCGTTTGACCTTGAATTGCTTGATCCGCTCAAATTTGGCCAGTTCGTTACTCAGCTTGCGGATGTCCTGGTTCAGCCAGTCAATGATCGCTGGGTCATCAACAAAGGCCGATGGCTGAGCGAACCAGTCCTCCTTAAGGGCAAAGTTCTCTTGCAGTAATTCTTTTGGCGGTACCACAATGGCGGTCACGTGTTCGCGTGCATCACCAATAATGAATATCTGCTCGATCTTAGGGCTCTTTAAATAAGTATTCTCGACCGGGGTAGGATAAATGTTCTTGCCGTAAGCGTTCACCAGCATATTTTTCAACCGGTCGGTGATCTGCAAGTAGCCCTTATAAAAACGACCAATGTCCCCGCTATGGAACCAGCCATCCTGGTCGATCGCTACGCTGGTCTCCTCGGGCTTGTTCCAGTATCCTTTCATTACGGCCACACCTTTAATGATGATCTCACCCTCTTCGGAGGTGAAGTTGGGGTCAACGGTATCATGGGTACGTGCGGCATATATCTTTTTGGTCTCGATGTCTTGGATGGCGATCTCGGAGCCGGGCAATACGCGACCGGCGGTGCCGTACACTTGGCGGTCAAATTCGGTGACACATACCGGGCCGGTGGTCTCGGTCAAGCCATAACCTTCCAACACGGGTATGCCCACATTACCGAAGAACTCACCCACATTTTTTGGCAGTGCACCACCACCTGATATCAGAAACTTCAGCTTCCCGCCGGTCTTTTCTTTGATCTTGCTGAATACCAGTTTTTCGGCCAGTTTACGCTCATAGCTCAGGATCATGCCTGGTCGTTTGCCGCTCTCCAACGTTTCGCGGTGCTTTTTACCAATGGCGAACGACCAGTTGAATATCTTGGTCTTTAAGCCGCCAGCGTCGGCGCCGTTCTTCATGGCTTTATCGTGTATACGCTCCAGCAGGCGCGGCACGCAATTCATGATCGTGGGCTGAACCTCTACCATGTTGCGGGCCAGCATCTCCAGGCTTTGCGCAAAGGCAATTCGGCAACCGGCACCCATACAAATATAGTAGGTAGCGGCCCGCTCAAATACGTGCGACAGGGGAAGGAACGATAAAAATGTATCGTCCTTCTCTACGTTCGATATCTGTTTTAGCCCGGCCCAAACCGTTTCCACAAAGTTGCTATGCATCAGCATCACCCCTTTAGGCGTGCCGGTAGTGCCCGATGTGTAGATCAGGCACGACAGATCGGACGGAAGTATAGCTTCCCGGCAGCTATTGATCTGCGCCATGTATTGGGCAACCAAATTGCGGCCTTCGGCGATGACATGTGTGAGGTCAACGATGCCGGCGTTGAGATTAGCCTTTTCGGTCAGCTTTTGGTGGTCGTCAAACGCCGGAATGATGCGGATGAGCGACGGGCAATTGTTGGCCACCTTCATTACTTTGCGTAGGAGGAAGTGCGTGCCCACCAGTAAGGTCTTCAAGCCTGAATCATTGATGATGTACTCGGTCTCGGCCTCGGTCAGGGTAGGGTAGATGGAGGTATTCACGGCACCTATCTGTTGCAGCGCCTGATCAAAGTAAATATATTCCGGACCGTTCTCGATCACCAGACCCACGCGGTCGCCTTTTTGTATGCCGATGTGCAGTAACCAGGCCGATATAGCATCTATGTATTCAATGGCTTCGCGATAGCTGATATCTACCCATTTACCGTCGTTCTTATGTGTCAAGAACGTGTGCGTATCAGGGTGGATGTGAGCAACGATATGGCGTATAAGTTGTGGAACAGTGGTTGGTCTATTAACCGTACTCATTAAGTTTATGTTAGGCTATAATTAAAACAAACTTAGCTTAACTTGGATAGATATACAAGCGGATATTGTGAAGGTAAAGCAGGTGAGGAATAGTATCGAGGGTAAAATGATGCCATGCCGTACTCAGCGAGCATTTAGGATCAAAGCTCCCTATACCGTTGTCATGCTGAACTTGTTTCGGCATCCATCATGCAAGGTATATATCTTGGATGTTGTAAACCAGTCCTGAGAGATGCCGATATGCATCGGCATGACGGGTGTGGTGGAGTAGTGTCATAGGGATAACGTCATGCTGAACTTGTTTCAGCATCCCTCATGCAAGGTATACATCTTGGATGTTGTAGACCAGTCCTGAGAGATGCCGATATGCATCGGCATGACGGGTTGGTTGGAGGTTAAAAGAGTAAGGTCATGCTGAACTTGTTTCAGCATCTCACATGCAAGGTAGACAATTTGTAAATTCTCCAACTATCCTGAGAAATGCCTATATGCATCGGCATGACGGAGGATATTAGCTGTCTAAAATTGCTAAAACAAAAAAAGCGCTACCATAAGGAAGCGCTTTTTTTGTATGAATATTCTCTGTTATACCGAGAAGCTTTCGCCGCAACCGCAGGTACGGCTGGCGTTAGGATTGATGAAATTGAAACCTTTGCCGTTCAAACCATCCGAAAAGTCTAATTCGGTCCCAGCCAGGTACAAGAATGATTTCATGTCCAGGGCGATACGCAGACCTTTGTCTTCAAAGAATTGGTCGCCCTTTTTCTCTTCATTGTCAAAGTCCATGTTGTAAGACAGACCTGAACAGCCACCACCTTGTACCGATACGCGTAGAAAGTACGACGCATCCAGGTTAGCATCCTGCATCAAGTGATCGATCTTATCTTTTGCTTTATCTGTTACGGTAACCATATCTTTCGTTTAGTATTAAGTAGTAGGTATCGAGTATCAAGCCATGATCCGCTACTACCAATGATGTCCTTAGTTGATCAAGCAACGGTCAGATATCAATGCGCTTATCATAAAGAAAGGTCTTGATACTTGATACCAGCTACTTGATACAAAAGCTTAGTGGTGCGATTTTTCCAGTTCGATAGGAGCTAAGCCATTCTTAACGCGGTAATCGTTAATGGCAGCTTTGATAGCGTCCTCGGCCAGAACCGAGCAGTGGATCTTTACCGGTGGAAGTGCAAGCTCCTCAACGATGTCCATGTTATCGATAGCCATCGCATCGTCGATGCTTTTTCCTTTTAACCACTCAGTAGCTAATGATGAAGAGGCGATAGCCGAACCGCAACCAAAGGTCTTGAATTTAGCATCGGTGATCACGTTGTTATCATCTACCTCGATCTGCAAACGCATCACGTCGCCGCACTCAGGTGCACCAACAAGGCCGGTACCCACTTTGTGGCTGCTTTTATCTAAAGTACCCACGTTGCGCGGGTTGGTGTAATGGTCAATTACTTTATCTGAATAAGCCATAGCTTTATGTTTTAGTTATGTGTTGCCGGGTGTCAATTGCCTGAGACCGGTTATTATTGTTATATCTAATTTTATGCCAGTCCTGGGATCCCGACATCGGGCATCAGAACTCAGCGATTTCTTAGTGTTCTGCCCACTCGATAGAGTTCAGGTCGATACCCTCTTTGAACATTTCCCACAGCGGAGAAAGGTCACGCAGGTGTGTAACGGCCTTTTTGGTCACCTCGATCGCATAGTCAACTTCCTCTTCGGTAGTGAAACGACCCAAGCCAAAACGGATAGAAGAGTGTGCCAGATCGTCAGACAAGCCTAAGCTTTTCAGTACGTATGATGGCTCTAAAGAAGCCGAGGTACAAGCTGAACCTGATGATACCGCCAAATCTTTCATAGCCATCATCAAACCTTCACCCTCTACATATTTGAAAGAGATGTTGGCCACATGTGGTAAGCGATGTTCTTGATTACCATTCACATAGCTTTCTTCCAGTACGGTAAGAGCAGCTTGTAATTTATCACGCAAGGCTGATAAACGTGCAGCTTCGCTGTCCATCTCTAAACGGGCGATCTCGCATGCTTTACCTAAGCCAACGATACCCGGAACGTTCAGCGTACCCGAACGCATACCGCGCTCGTGACCGCCACCGTCCATTTGGGCAGTAACTTTAACACGTGGTCCTTTACGGCGTACGTACAATGCACCAACACCTTTAGGGCCGTACATTTTGTGAGCCGAAAGCGCCAGCAGGTCGATACCGTCAGCATTTACGTCGACAGGGATCTTGCCAACCGCTTGGGTAGCATCGGTCATAAATAAAGCACCATGTTTGTGAGCGATAGCGGCTATCTCTTTAACCGGTTGGATAACGCCGATCTCGTTGTTACCATACATGATCGATACCAGGATGGTCTCGGGGGTCATGGCGGCTTCCAGTTCGGCAAGGTCGATCAAACCGTCCTCTTTAACACCAATGTAGGTCACTTTACCGCCCAGCTTTTCTACGTGCTTGCAGGCATCCAGTACGGCTTTGTGCTCGGTAACCGCAGTAATGATGTGGTTGCCTTTATCTTTGTACATCTCGAACACACCTTTGATGGCCAGGTTATCTGACTCGGTAGCGCCCGATGTAAAAATGATCTCTTTCTCGCTGGCACCTATCAGTTTGGCCACCTGCTCGCGGGCGTAGTCGACACCCTCTTCGGCTACCCAGCCAAAATGGTGGTTACGGCTTGCTGCGTTACCAAATTTCTGCGTGAAATAAGGTATCATAGCTTCCAGTACCCTTGGATCCATTGGGGTGGTAGCATTATTGTCTAAATATATGGGAAGGTTCATATCCGTATGATTACAATACAAATGTAAGCATTCTTTTATAGTTAATATAGACCACGGCAGTAGAGTGCGTCATGTTTTTGCCATTTTAGGGTGGGGGGAATAATGAGTGGCTAAGTTGTGAGTGGTTAGTTGTTGTAATGGCGATACTAATTGCAAGATTGTGAACTGTGCGACCATTCACCGCTCACCGCTCACTACTCACCACTCACCAGATCAACCACTTAACCATTATCCCACTCACCCTTCACCACTCACTAAAAATATTTCCCCCAACTATTTCTACTAATAAAATATTCGCTATATTTGCACCTCTTTTGAAAGGAAAGTATATAAATGAAGAAAGAACTGCATCCCTCGAACTATAGATTAGTGGTTTTTAAAGACATGTCTAACGACTACTCTTTCATCACTAAATCATGCATCGATACCCGTGAGACCGTTAAATGGGAAGACGGTAACGAATATCCACTGGTTAAATTAGAGATCTCGCACACCTCGCACCCGTTCTACACCGGTAAAATGAAACTGGTTGACACTGCAGGTCGTATCGATAAATTCCGCAGCCGTTACGCTAAGAAGTAATATTTTAGCACAAATAATATTGAAAAGTCTCCTGATACCTCAGGAGACTTTTTTATTTTTGGCCCCATGCCTCTGATCTTATTTGACGATAACGCACATCTTACCTTAAGGCCATTAACGTTCACCCGGCCGGTGGCCGATCTGCGGATAGGCATCCTCACCATAGCCGAGAAATGGGCTAAACATCTAAACGATACCTTCTCGTTCCATACCCAGCCTTACCTGCAGGGCAAATTCCCCGTGCAGGTGGCTCAGCATAACATCTTCATTAACGGTTGCATTTGCCCCGATGAGCACCTGTTAGAGGCCATCAGCGCTCTCAACACCGGCGATGCCCTGTATCATCATGATCAGTTGGTGGCCGTTAAGTTGGACGAGAGCGATGCCAAAAGCTTTGACCCGATGGCCTCTTTCGGTACCATTAAAAAGCATGAGCATCCGGTAGTGAGCGTTCATCGCCCCGAAGACATCTTCCGTAAGAACGACATCGAGTTGAGGCGCGATTTTCAGCTGCTTACCAGGAGCCGTACCAGCGCTACCATCAGCAGTACTAACGTGATCCTGGGTGATGATTTTTTTGCGGAGGATGATGCTGTTGCCGAATGCAGCACCTTTAACACCAAGAACGGCCCGATCTATTTAGGCCGCAACAGTGAGGTGTGGGAGGGTACGCATGTACGCGGCGCACTGGCGCTGTGCCACGATTCGCAGATCAAGCTGGGTACCAAGATCTATGGCGCTACCACTATTGGCCCACGTTGCCGCGTGGGAGGCGAGATCAACAACGCCGTGCTATGGGGGCATACCTCCAAAGGGCACGAGGGCTACTTAGGTAACTCGGTGCTGGGGGAGTGGTGCAATATAGGGGCCGACTCCAACAACTCCAACCTCAAAAATAATTACAGCGAGGTAAAGCTTTGGGACTATAGCACGGAACACTACCGCCGCACAGGCCTGCAATTTTGCGGACTGATCATGGGGGATCACTCTAAATGCGGCATCAATACCATGTTCAATACGGGTACCGTAGTTGGCGTGAGCGCTAACGTTTACGGAGCAGGCTATCCGCCTAATTTCGTTCCTGATTTTAGCTGGGGCGGGGCCGATGGATTTGAGCTGTACCGCATGACAAAAGTTTATGAGACCGTAGAGCGCGTATATTCACGCCGCGAACTGGTGCTTGACGATACTGAAAAAAAACTACTGCAAGACATATTTGACCTTACACGATCATTCCGATCGTTCCATTAAAAACAACTGAAAAATGAGAAAAAAGATCGTTGCCGGAAACTGGAAAATGAACCTTGATTATAACGAAGGACTTTCGTTATTCTCGGAGATAGCCAACATGGTAAAAGACGAAGTGACCGGACAGCAACAAGCCGTGATCTGTTCACCATTCATACACCTGCACAGCCTGGTGCAACTGGCCAAAGGATATGATAAGATCGCCGTTGGCGCTCAAAACGCTCACCAGAACGAGTCGGGTGCTTACACTGGCGAGGTGTCGGCCAAAATGATCCGTTCTACCGGGGCGGCTTACGTGATCTTAGGTCACTCAGAGCGTCGCCAGTACTTTGGTGAAGATAACCAACTGCTTGCCGCCAAGACCGATACCGTGTTAAAGAACGGCCTGAAGCCGATCTTCTGCATTGGCGAGACCCTTGATGAGCGTGAAGCTGAGCAGCACTTTGACGTGATCAAGACCCAATTACAGGAAGGCTTGTTCCACTTGTCTACCGAAGAATTTGGTCAGGTAGTGTTGGCTTACGAGCCGGTTTGGGCTATTGGCACCGGGAAGACCGCTACTGCCGAGCAGGCTCAGGAGATACATGCCTTTATTCGCGAGCAGATCGCCAATCAATACAACCAACAGGTAGCTGACGATACCACTATCCTTTATGGTGGAAGCGCCAACCCTAAAAATGCGCCAGAGTTATTTGCTCAGCCTGACATTGATGGTGGTTTGATCGGTGGTGCATCATTAAAATCGCGCGACTTTTTAGATATCGTTAAGGTTTTCAATTAATTGTGTTGCGAGGAGTGGGTTGCGAGTTACGGGTAAAGTACAACGCAGCGACCCGCAACCCGCTACTTGTAACCCGTGAACGATCATAACATGAACTATTACGAGCTGATATTTTCGCTGCATGATGCCGAGCCGCATCATCAGGACCTGTTGATCGATGAACTGTCGACCCTTGGGTTCGATACTTTTGAGGAGACCGAGAACGGCTTTAAAGCCTATGTCAAGACCGACGACTACGACCGCTCGGCCGTGGATGAACGTTTGGAGTTCTATAGCGATATGGTAAATTACACCTACGAGGTGAATCTGATCCCGCAAAAGAATTGGAACGAGCTGTGGGAAAGCAACTTCCAGCCGATAGAGGTGGATGGCAAGGTGCGTGTGAGGGCCACTTTTCATGAGGCCGACTCATCATATCCGCACGAGATCATCATCGATCCTAAAATGGCCTTTGGTACCGGCCATCATGATACCACTTGTTTGGTGATGCAGCTGATGCTGGAGAACGAGATGAGCGGCAAAAAGGTACTTGACATGGGTTGCGGAACAGGCATTCTGGCCATCTTGGCTGCCAAGTTAGGTGCAGCTGACGTGACAGCGATCGACTATGATATGCTGTGTTACAAAAGTACTTTTGAGAACACGGCGCTCAACCATGTCAAAGGCGTGCATATCATCTGCGGTTCTAAAGAGGAGATACCTGATGAAGAGTTCGATATCATCCTGGCCAACATCAACCGCAATATTTTGGTCGATCAGATGCAGCGCTATGCCGAGGTGCTTAAACCTGCCGGTGAGTTATACGTTAGCGGTTTTTATGAAAGCCCCGACCTGGCCATCATTAAGGCCGAAGCCCAAAGCCAGGGCCTTGAATATGTTACTCACAAGGCCAGCCCCGGTCATTGGACGGCAGCAAAATTCATTAAAGCATAAAAAAGGAGCGGCAACTTGCCGCTCCTTTTTTATGGCTTAGCCGCCTCAACAGTCATGCTGAACTCGTTTCAACATCCCTCACGCAAAGTGTACACCTTGCAAGGTCTCTACCTATCCGTGAGGTGCCGAAACAAGTTCGGCATGACGGGAGGGTTGGTTGTAAGATAAATAAACCATGTCATGCTGAATGTACTGAAGCATCCTATCCGCTGGACCAGTTCATGGTCTATATATCGCTTGTATAGGATCTTTCGCTCTCGCTCAGGATGACAAGTGGGCGAGTGTGTTGATCACCTATGTCATGCTGCACTCGTTTCAGCATCCCTCATGCAAAGCGATCCACTTGCATAATCTCAACCTATCCTTGAGAAGCTGAAACAAGTTCGACATGACCGTAGAGAACCTTTAATATCCCAAAGTGAACCTCTGCTTAATGAACTGGCCTTTCTCCAACTCATCGATCAGGGCTACGGCAAGGTCCTCTGCTGAAATATCGCTTTTGCCTTCAGCATTAAACACCGGTTCCTCAGTGCCCAGGCGGAATACCCCTGTGCGGGTGCCGGGGTGCAGGTTGATGGCCGGGCTTACAAAGGTCCAGTCCAATTCCTGTTCGTTACGTAATTCGGTCAGGTAGTCGCGGGCGGCGGTGGCGCCTGCCTTCCAATCGGCCGGGAACTGCGGCGAATCGACCAATTGCTGTCCATGGATGTATAAACTGCCGGCGCCACCCACGGTGATGAAACGTTTTACACCGGCCTTTTTAGCAGCTTCCTGAATAGAGCGCGAACCTTTTAAAAAGTCATCGTACAGGTTAGGGTTGGTCCACCCAGCATTAAAGGTACTGATCACGGCATCAAAGCCTACCAGCAACTGAGCCAGTATATCCGTGTCGTACACATCTACCGATTGTTTGATCAAATGCTCAGGTTCTACATCAAGCTTTGAAGGGTCGCGTGAGAATGCGGTTACCTCATGGCCGCGGCTCAATGCTTCGTTAACTACTTTGGGGCCTACAAAACCAGTGGCACCTATGATCGCTACTTTCATAATTGTAATTATTAATGTTACAGTTTAATTTAAAAAAATATCTATTCAAAACGTTTGTAGAAGGTATCGAGCGTTTGGGTGTTCAACCTGTCCCGAACCGCTTGCTGTACCTCATCATCCATCACCTTAAAATACCCATTGATCTGTTTACCGATAGTACAGGCCGGGTTGGGCATGTTACGTGCCTGGCCTAAAATGGCTTTTGGATCCACCGCATCATACACCTGCGCCATGGTGATCTGGTGGGCAGGCTTACCTAAATAGTAACCGCCGTTCTTTCCCTCTTTACTGGCCACCAGCCCGGCTTTGATCAATGCACTCAGTTCTTTACGGATCAATGCCGGGTTCACGTTCACACTTCCGGCCATGTATTCCGATGATAATAGCTCGCCCTGCGCTGCATAAAGCAAGGTAAGTATATGCACCGCTATCTGGAACCTTCCGCTCATTCTGTAATGTTGTTTATTACAGTACAAAGATAAGTAGTGTTCGGCCAAAAACTAAGTTTTTATGCGGTATGACAAACGAATTATAATTCTGCTAAAGGTTAATATGGCCGCATATAAAATTAACTTGTTTATATGCATTTTTAATAACAAGTTTATTTGAACACTTGCGGCTTTTTGCTTTTATTTGTGCAACACTTCTATTTTCTTTAAGCTTTACATGAGGGTACATTTTATAGCCATCGGTGGTAGCGCTATGCACAACCTGGCTATTGCGTTAAGTAAAAAAGGTTTTCAAGTCACCGGTTCTGATGATGTGTTATTTGAGCCATCCATCTCACGTTTGGCTAAACACGGCATATTACCTGAAAGTACCGGTTGGTACCCTGAAAAGCTGACCACCGACATTGACGCTGTGATACTGGGTATGCACGCCCGTATAGATAACCCTGAACTGCTTAAAGCGCAGGAGCTGGGTCTCAAGATCTATTCATACCCTGAATACGTTTACGAACAGTCGAAAGACAAACTGCGTGTAGTGATAGGAGGGAGCCACGGTAAGACGACCATTACCTCTATGGTACTGCATGCCTTACAAGCGGCCGGCAAAACTTTTGATTACCTGGTAGGCGCACAATTGGAGGGCTTTGATACCATGGTACAGTTGAGCGATGCTCCGCTGATCGTGATCGAAGGAGACGAATACCTGTCATCGCCCATAGACCGCCGCCCTAAATTCCATTTGTATAAGGCCAACCTTGCGGTGATCAGCGGTATAGCCTGGGATCACATCAACGTGTTCCCAACTTTTGAAGATTATACCGAACAGTTCGAGATATTCATCCGCACCATCGAGCCCGGTGGAAGCGTTTTCTATGCCGGTAACGATGAGGTGCTGAACAAGCTGATCGAAGCGAATAATTCACCGGTGACCAAGACCGCCTATCAACTACCCGAGTATGAGGTGGTCAATGGTATCACGTCGGTCGTTTACGAGGATAATAAATATCCGCTACAGGTGTTTGGCGAGCATAACCTGCTTAACCTCGAAGCAGCTCGCAGCATTTGCGGTGAGTTGGGCATCAGCGCTGCCGATTACTACAATAGCATGCTCACCTTTAAGGGTGCGGCACGCCGTTTAGAGCTGCTGGGCAAGAACGAGGTGACCAATATTTATAAGGACTTCGCGCATTCGCCATCTAAACTGAGGGCCACTATACAGGCCGTAAAGTCGCAGTTCCCGCATCGCGGATTGCTGGCATGTATGGAGCTGCATACCTTCAGCAGCTTGAACAAGGATTTTTTGAGCGAATATGCAGGTTGTATGGACGAGGCTGATACGGCCGTAGTTTTCATTGATGCGCAAACCTTTGTACAAAAAAAGATGGAGCCTTATGACGAATCGGTGGTCAAGAGCGCTTTTGACCGAGATGACTTGCTGTTCTTTAATGATCCTGATGCATTGAAGAGCTACATTTTAAGCCAGGATCTGACAAGCAAGAACCTGCTTTTGATGAGCTCTGGCAACTTTGGTGGTATCGACCTAAATGGGTTATCTAATGGTTTATTAAAATAAATAAAAGATAATTCATATATTCAAATATTATTGTAACTTTATTAACTATTGAGAAACCCCTATCCTTAAATTAAAAGATGAAAACACTGGGCAAAAAAATTAGACTATTGAGGCACCAAAAGGGTTGGAGCCAGGAAGATGTAGCCAAAAGACTTGATATCTCTATTCCGGCATTCTCGAAGATCGAGACCGGTATCACAGACATCAACCTGTCCCGACTGGAGCAAATAGCTAATTTGTTTGAGATGTCGGTAGTTCAGTTGCTGACCTTCAACGACGCTGAGTACGAGCAAAAGTACGTTAACGAGTTGGAGAACGTGAACAAGAAGCTGATGGACCGCGAGACCGAGGTGATCGATCTGCAGAAAAAGGTAATAGAGCTGTTCGAAGAATTACGCCAAAGCAAGGCAACAGCCTAAGCATACAAAAGCCGGTAAGTATTTAATATTTACCGGCTTTAATTTTACTATTTTTTCTTCTTAAGCAACCTTGATCGTGCTATAAGCATAAGATATCACATGTTGTGGTCACTTGCTCATTTCATCTCTCGATGATGGCGTTAAGTAAGCCGTTAATTTCCATGCTGAGTATCTACTTAGTGTATTGAGATGGTGTTACATTGATGTAACAGAATTCCTCAAATTTCCCCACTTTTGGTCGTTACGAATTTCATAAAAAACCAACTTTTTCAAAAAAAACAACAAAATGTGAGAATGTAACACCTTTTGTAACGCATTTAGGCCAAAATGTAACACTCAAATAACCGAGTATTTGTGTTCCAAAGCCGCGATGAGCATCTGATCAGCCTTCTTTTTACGAAAATGGCAGATCATTGTCAGTACTTCAAGTGGTAGACAGGCTACCTAAAGATGTAGCGCATGGTCGCATGCTTCTTGCCGAACACGCCACCCATCGCCTCATGCAGGGCGATCATCTTCTCGTTAAAATCGCCAACCCACGAGAGTTCCATCTCATCGTACTGTTTAAGCGAAAGCACATACTCTTTTAATTTAATGAACATTGCCGATTCAAGCCCGTGCTTTTGGAACTTGGTCTTGGTACCCATTACCACGGCCCTCATGCGGTTAACGCCTTTCCAGCGGTAGTACAAGAATTTAAGTTTGTTGATCAGCGTGAGTTTGCCGTTAAGGGTTTTGATCATTTGGTTGGCATCGGGCAGTACCACTACAAATGCCGCTGGCTCATTATCCACGTACGAAAACCAGATCAGGTTCTCATCCATGATCATCTTCATCTTACGAAAGGTCTCTAAGATGGTCTCCCGCTTGATAGGGACGAAGTTCTCAAAATCTCTCCAGGCATCGTTGTAGATCTCCATAAAATCGGCCGCGAACCGGTCGATCTCGCCTTTACGGAGGTGCTCAAAACGGTAGCCCGGCTTTTGCGACACCCAATTAGCTATCTTGGTAAAACGCTCAGGAAAAGGCTTATGCGCATCAATGTGGTTGGTGATCTGCTCGTACTGAGTAATGAAGCCATAATCATCAAAGAACTTTTTATAATACGGTGGGTTATAGTTCATACCGTATGACTGCGGCACAAAACCATCGATCAGTAAACCCCAAAACATATCGTTCTCACCAAAATTGATCGGGCCATCCATGGCCTGCATGCCCTGCTGCTGCAACCAAGCCTTGGCGGTATCGAATAATAAGAAGGCAGCCTTTTGATCATCTACGCACTCAAAAAAGCCCAAGCCACCGGTAGGTTGCTCGTAATTATAGGCCTTCTTCTCGTTCACAAAGGCAGCTACACGACCTAACGGCCGGCCTGCATCATCGGTCAGTATCCACCGCACGGCCTTACCGAACGCAAAGAACGGGTTTTTGGACGAGTCGAAAACCGCCTCAATATCGTTGTCGAGCGGGCATATCCAGTTCGGGTCATCACGGTAGATATACCGGGCCGTATCTAAAAAGGCGTTTTGGGTGCGTTTATCGGTTACTTGAGTAATGGTCATGGGCGATGTGGAAGGTAGCTAAATAAAAAAGCATCGCAGTACACGGTCCGCGATGCTGTAATTCAATATTTTATCATGATGATCTTAATAATCGTCGTCGTCGTCATCATCATCGAAGCGGCTGGCATTGTCGTAGTCCAGGTCTTCTAAAGTTTCGTCGTCAAGATCGTCAAAGTCGTCATCGTCATTAAAACGCTTCCGCTCAGCCGGATCATCGGCCGAGTCCTTTAATGATCCGCCCTTAGGGGAAGTGCTTGCGCTGGCAGTTTTTTTAGGCGTTTGCATGGGAGAATTTTTTGGTTTGATACTTTGTTCTGATGATAGGACTGGCCCATCAAGGTTGTCATCGTTAGTTCGTACCTCAAAAATAATAAAAGATCACTTGCAGTAAAAGTGCGCAAAAAAATTATTCCTGCTCATTTCCAATGCTATTTGCCGGGCTGCTCAGTTCGGCCAGGGCCGGGAGGTCGTTGATGCTGTTGATACCCATGTGGTCGGCAAAAAGATGGCTTGTAGCGTATAGTAGCGGTTTGCCTACCGTTTCGGCCTTGCCGGCGATCACGATCAGTTCCTTTTCCAGTAGTTTTTGTATAGAGTAATCGCAATTCACGCCACGTATCTGTTCTATATCAACTTTGGTGACGGGCTGCTTATAGGCAATGATGGCCAGGGTCTCCAAAGCCGCCTGGCTCAATTTCTTTTTCGAGCGCTGCATTTGCAACTGGGCGATCACCTGGTGATGTGCCTTTTTGGTGAGGAACTGGTAGCCACTGTTGATTCTGACACACTCTATGGCTAAAGAAGCGTCTGAATATCGTTTTTGAATGTTGGCGATAGCTTGCGTTACGTCGTCATCGTTCATTTCGATACCGTGAGCGGCCTGTAAACAATACATGATCTCTTCGGGCCTGATACCGTGTTCGGAAGCGAAGATCAATGCCTCGATATCCTGTTCTAAACCAGTCATTTTACAAAAGTAAACGAAATGTAAAGATTTTGCGAAAACCACGAAACTTAAAGTTCCGTACATTGTAGTATTAACGATCTAATAAACTTTTTATTAACTGATTTACTTATGAAAACAACAACACAAGATGAAGTTCTTGCTGGCAAAGGTATGCACAGACGTTCGTTCTTGAAGTTTGCCGGTGCAGGAGCTGTTGCCGCAGGTGTTTTAGCAACTGCAGCCTGTCATGATCCTTACGTTACTGCCAACGATCCAACATCCGTTGATCTTGGTACCGGTGACATTGCCGTATTGAACTATGCTTATGCTCTTGAGCAGTTAGAGGCAGCGTTCTACGTACAGGTATTAAGCTCACCTTACTCAGGCATCACTACCGAAGAGCGTAACCTGTTGACCGACATCCGTGATCACGAAGTGATCCACCGTGAATTCTTTAAAGCAGCTTTGGCCGGTAACGCTATCCCGGGCCTAACCCCTAACTTCTCGAAGATCAACTTCGCTGATCGTGCTTCGGTTCTGGGTGCTGCAAAAACTTTTGAGGACCTTGGTGTAGCTGCCTACAATGGCGTGGGTTACATGATCCAAACCACCGATTATTTAGTGTTGGCCGGTAAGATCGTATCGGTTGAGGCCCGTCATGCTGCGTTGATCCGCAACTTGTTAGGTCAAAACCTTGCCGATAGTACCATCCTTGACATGTCTACAGGTTTGGAAAAATCACAAACCCCTAAACAAGTTCTGGCGCAAGCCAACCAGTTCATTAGCGGTCTGCCGTTAGCTTCACCAGCTTTAGGCGCCTGATCCGATAACCTCAATAAATAAGAATTTACAGTCATGAATTTACTTAATTTAATATCAGATATACAGGCGGCAGATCCAGAATTTGCAGACAGGGTAAGCCCGCGCCGTTCGGCCATCAAGAACATCACCAGCTTTGGTTCAAAAGTAGCGGTTGCCGCCTTGCCATTCGCATTTAGTACCTTGTTCAAGAAAGCCTACGGTCAATCAGCCAACCCTTCGGTAAATGATGTGTTGAACTTTGCATTGACCGCTGAGCTGACCGAAGCTTGTTTTTATAACACTGCGGTAGCTCGTGCCGGTGAGATCGGTATCCCATCAGGTGACCTTGATGCGATCAAATTGATCCAGGCCGATGAGAACAACCACGTTAACTTCATCAAATCGGTACTGACCGACGCGAACGTATCAGCAGCTAACAAAGCCCGCTCTACCAACGCGATCACTACCGGTACCGTATCAGCAAGCTTCGACTTTTCGGGTGCTAAAGGTGCTGGTAACGGCCCGTTCGCTACTGTATTCAGCAGCTATCCGATCTTCCTGGCAACCGCTCAGGCATTTGAGGATACCGGCGTACGTGCATACAAAGGCCAGGCAGGTTTCCTGAAAGGTAACCAAGTGGTACTGACCGCTGCTTTGAACATTCACTCAGTTGAGGCTCGTCACGCCGCTTACCTGCGTCGTTTACGTACCCTGCGTGCATCAAGCTCAGTAACTGCCGACTTCCGCCCATGGATTACTGGCGACGGTACTACTGCAAGTGCGATCACCGTATCATCAGCTGCTACTGCTGCAACTAACCCGATATACGCTAATGATAACCAAACCTCACAAGCTGGTGTTAATTTAACGTCATTCGGTAGTGCGAAAGCTGCTTCAGAAGCATTTGACGAACCATTGACCAGCGCTGACGTGGTGAACAATATCCTTGTTAACTTCTTACGCTAATCGAAGTTCAATATAATAAAAAAGCGGCGATGCCTGATGGTATCGCCGCTTTTTGTTTATGTAGATGGATCAATAATTGATCACCTGTTCTTCCAATTGTTCAGGCATCTCGCGCCAGTTGTAACGCTGGTCGCGTAGCTGCGGTTCAAAACCTGCTTCGAGGATGGAATTCTGGATGCCTTGTGCGGTAAAGCGGTGCGGTGCGCCCGCTGCGGAAACGACGTTCTCCTCGATCATGATCGATCCAAAATCGTTAGCGCCGGCATGTAAACAAAGTTGTGCTACCTGTTTACCTACGGTAAGCCATGAGGCCTGAATGTTCTTCACGTTAGGCAACATGATACGGCTCAAAGCGATCATGCGCAAATACTCATCGCCTGTGACGTTGTTGGTGATACCACGCACTTTACGCAGTAGTGTGCCATCATCTTGGAATGGCCATGGAATAAAGGCAGTGAAGCCGTAATTTCCTTCAGGTTTTTCTGACTGCACTTCACGGATCCAAACTAGGTGTTCAAAACGCTCTTCAATGGTCTCCACGTGGCCGAACATCATAGTAGCCGAAGTAGGCAAGTTGATCTTATGTGCAGCACGCATCACGTCCAGCCATTCCTTGCCACCGCACTTGCCTTTTGATATCAGGCGGCGAACGCGATCATTTAGGATCTCGGCACCCGCTCCTGGCAGGGAGTCCAGGCCAGCCTCTTTCATGGCACTAAGCACATCGATGTGGCTCATGCCTTCCAGTTTTGACACGTGAGCGATCTCGGGTGGACCTAATGAGTGCAGTTTGAGGTTAGGGTAGAGTTCTTTAAGTTGTTTGAATAGGTCAACGTAAAAGGCAAGGCCCAGATCAGGGTGGTGGCCGCCTTGCAGTAAAAGCTGGTCGCCGCCGTAACGGAAGGTCTCTTCGATCTTTCTTTTGTAGGTCTCAATATCGGTAATGTAGCTATCCTCGTGACCTGGGCGACGAAAGAAATTGCAGAACTTACAATTGGCAATGCAAACGTTAGTGGTATTTACGTTACGGTCTATCTGCCAGGTCACCTTACCGTGGGGCACCTGGATCTTGCGCAGCTCGTTGGCAACGTACATCAATTCAGGCGTGGTCGCGTGGTGGTATAGGTGAACGCCCTCTTCATGGCTCAAAAAGTCGAACCGGAGTGCGCGCTGTAACAGATCGGCAGTATTCATGCACAAAGATAACCTGTATACAGCAAAAACCCAATCCCTCAGCTAATATGATGTTGTGCTGATGTTAGCTGCTCACTACTTTGCCTTTGACCAGCTTTAACACCTTGTCAACACAACATGGTAGCTCGTTGGCATAGTGTGTAACATAGATCATAGTAAGCGGAGTGCTGGCCGCGATCACATCTATCACCTGGTTAAAGTGGATACGCTGCTGCTTGTCGAGGCCCTGGCAGGGTTCGTCGAGAATGAGCAGGTCGGGTACCTTGATGAGCGCCCTGGCCAGTAGACATGATCGCTGTACGCTGGCCGGCATATGCTTAAGAAGCGTGCGAGCATATTGGTCTATCTGTAAGGCCTTCATCCATTCCTTGGCGATGTTAGCCTTTGCCGGGCTGCTTGGTCGGAACAGTCCCTGAGTATCATAAAATCCCGACTCTATTACTTGTAAGCCCGACTGGTCGTTAGGGAAATATTGATAAAGCTCGGGTGAAAGAAAGCCTATCTTCTTTTTGATATCCCATATGCTTTCGCCGCTGCCGCGCTTCTTGTCGAATAATACGATGTCGTTAGCATAGGCCTGCGGGTTATCGCCGTTGATCAAACTTAACAAGGTAGATTTACCTGCGCCGTTATGACCGAACAAGGCCCAACGGTCGCCGGGAGTGATGATCCAATTCACCTGATCCAGTATCTGGTTATCGCCGTAACGGATGTTCACATTGGTCATCTTGACAATGTGCTCATACTTGCCAAGCTGCCTATCGTGAACCAGTGACTCGATACGCTCTCGTTCGATCTTCATCGGTGGTAGCTCAGCATTAGGGTCGTATTCGCTGGCAGGCATGGTCTTGCTGATGGAGCCCTTGTCTAATAGGGCCAGGTGGGTGATGGGGGAAGGTATCTCGAAACCACTGCCCGACATGATCACCGTGGTTCCCTGATCAATTATCGCTTGCAGGATATGATCAAAGTTTTGCTGGGTGTCGTGATCAAGACCTGACAATGGGTCATCGAGCAGCAACAATTTCGGCTGATCGAGCAGGGCGTGTGCCAGTCGTAAACGTTTGGTCTCACCGTTCGATAGCTTGATCAGTTCTTTGTGCAACAACGGCCGCAAGTTCAACAGTTCGGTAACCAAATCAGTGGTCCAGTAACCGAAGTGCCTGGCAGCTTTTTGTTGCAAATATTCACCTGCGGTGGCTGTTTGATCAGGGTCGCTCGAGTTGTACCGTTGCTGATAGTATATGTTAGTACTGGTATTGGTCACATCCTTAAAATGGTGTTTCGAGGTGACCAGCGAAATATGCTTTTTGACGTTATCGTCGTATTCCACATTGCCAAGGTTGGGCCTAAGGGTCCCGGCCATGGCGTTCAACAGTACCGTCTTCCCCGACCCACTTGGACCTACCAACAGCCAATGTTGCTTATCTTTTACATTAAGATCAATGTCGGTTAGCAACTGATGTTGAAGATGTTTGATGGTAACGTGCTGTAGCGAAAGAATGGACATATGCTGTATAAATGGGTCAATGCGTTGCAAGTATAGAAAAATAGATGGGTGTATGAACAAAATCGCTGGTATGAACCTTTAGTTAATAAAAGATATCATGAAAACTACACATGCATTGGTTGGAGGTTTAGCAGGTGCCTGTGCCGTAACCGTCATACACCAGATCGTTAAAAAGTATGATAAACAAGCCCCGCGCATGGATCTGTTGGGCATGGAATCATTAACGAAGATCTTAGATAAGTTCAATGTAGAGAAACCGGATGAGGCCACACTTTACAAGCTGACCATGGCCGGAGATATCTTAAGTAATACCATTTACTATGCTGCGGCTGGAATAGGGGCAGAGAAGACCTTGCTTAAAGGCGCTGTATTAGGTTCGCTTGCCGGTATAGGCGCCGTGGCGTTACCTGAACCCATGGGCCTAGATCCCAAGCACAGTAACCGGACCAATGAGACCAAAATATTATCAGTAGCTTATTATTTGGTAGGCGGTCTGCTTTCATCGGCCGTGATGCAGCTTTTAGGTGGACGAAAAAGTAAAGGTATCAAAGGGCACATCGATCATTTAAAATCGAATATATTGTAAGTACTTCTTTAAGGAGTAAGTAAATTATCGAGTTAGAGTTAGATATTTTTTCAATGACCAACAATGATCATCATAAATGGTTACATAAGTATAAATATCTAACATACCTATGAAAAACTTGACCACCAACCCGATAAAACAAGGCATGTCCTTGTTAGCTATAGCAGCTGTGTCGGCATTTACGGCGTGTAGCAACCCATCTGGAAGTACTACCACAACTGATAGCACCTCGACCACCACCAAGACCACTGATACTTTGGTGAAAACAGGCGCGGGTACTCCCGACAGCGTTAAACCAAAAGGACCGAAGCCGATGTGGGCACCTGAGATAGAGCCGCAGATGCAGGCGGTTCTGGAAAAACTGGCCAGCTACAATGACAAGCCGATCCCCCAACTTACCGCGGTGGAAGCACGCAAGAACCACACACCTACTGATGCAGTGATGGACCTGATGAAGCAACACAACATTCCGATGCCGCAGATGAAGGTAGATACCGTTGGTAAGGAGATACCGGTATCGGGCGGTGGAAATATACACGCTCGGATATACATTCCTTCAGGCGCTTCAGAGCCACTTCCGGTGATCGTTTATTATCATGGCGGTGGTTATGTGATCGCTAACATCGATGTGTACGATGCATCGGCAAAAGCGCTTGCTGATCAGGTGCAGGCCGTGGTGGTGTCGGTAGCTTACCGTTTAGCGCCTGAGCACAAGTTCCCGATCGCGCATAACGACTCTTTCGAGGCCTATCAATGGGTAGTTAAAAATGCTTCATCAATTCAAGGCGACCCTAAAAGGATAGCTGTTGCCGGTGAAAGTGCCGGTGGTAACCTGGCCGCCAACATGGCCATCATGGCACGCGACAAAAAGATACAGGCCCCGTTGCACGTGTTAAGCGTTTACCCGATCGCCAGCGCTGATATGAACAGCACATCATATAACAAATACAAAGATGCCAAGCCGCTTAATAAACCAATGATGATGTGGTTCGCGCAGCAGTACACCAACAACATGAGCGAGGCTAAAGATCCACGCATCAACTTGGTGGGCGCTAATTTGGCTGGTTTGCCGCCATTCACTATCATCAACGCTCAGTTAGATCCACTGGCCAGTGATGGTGAGATGCTGACGTCTAAGTTGAAAGCTGCAGGCGTTACAGTAGATCACAAGGTGTATAACGGGGTGACCCACGAATTCTTTGGTATGGGTGCGTTGGTACCCGGTGCTAAAGAGGCCATGACCTATGCTGCTGATCAGCTGAAAAATGCTTTGAAGAAATAACGAGCGGTCGTAATGTTCAAAAAGCCCTTTGTTGTAATGAACAAAGGGCTTTTTTTGGTAAGTAATGCATCATGATATAAAACAATTGACGCTTAACTGTTATTTACTCAACATCTACTTATTAAAACACGATATCATGAAAAAATTGAACGTATTAGTGCTGCTCGCCCTGGTAATGAGCTTGAGCAGCTGCGATGTTATAACAGGCATATTCAAAGCCGGTGCAGTAGTGGGTGTGATCGCGGTGGTGGTAGTGATCGCAGTGATCATCTGGATCATATCATTGTTTAGAGGAAGAGGCAACAACGGCTAAACAAAGCCTTTGTAAGCCGTGTTTATCTAACAACTATTCAAAACTACATACTATGGAAAATACCGAAAAAACAGTGGAGATCTTGAACGATCTGATCAAGATCCACAACGACCGCATAGCCGGATACGAAAAAGCGACCACCGAGGTTGAGGATCCTGAATTGAAAGAGCTGTTCACCAAATTTATTGGCGATAGCCACAAATGCAAATTAGCATTGGGAACCGAGATCCAAACGTATGCTAAGGATATCGAGAACACCACTTCATCAAGCGGCGACATTCACCGTACCTGGATCAGCGTGAAGACCTTCTTTACCGGTCACGATAAAAAAAGCGTGCTGGAAGAGTGCGAGTTCGGTGAGGACGCCACTCAAAAAGCTTATCGCTCAGCTACGGAAGGCGACCATTTACCAGCCTACCTGATCGATATGCTGACCGAGCAGGACGTGATCCTGAAAGCTGCTCACGATAAGGTGAAAGCTCTGCGTGATGCGGAGCGCGCTTCGGTATCCTAAACGTCGACCAAATACGATCTACCCATGCCGTTCGCTCGAGAGAGTAGAACGGCATGGTCTTTATAACACCTTGCCAACTTTTTTATTTAGCTACCTTACTAAATAAGCGTTATTCGTATATTGGCACCAAATATAGAACCGCAGTATTTGCGGCTCAAAACATCATCAACAAGCGTATTAATGAAAAAAGCAATTTTAGTTATGATGCTTGCCGGCGGCGCTGCAATGCTTCAGGCCTGCCATACCGGTAACGCTACCCACAACGCCCCAGATTCGGCCAAAACCAACACTTATGAAGTATCGAACCTGGATACCTCTAAAACAGTGACCAGCACAGGCGGAGCCACATTGTTGGATTACACCGGTTCGGGTGGTGCTACTATGCCAAAAGGTAAACCAAGTGCACGCATGACCATGAGCGCTCCTGCTGCTACTACTGCCGCTGCTCCAGCCGCTGCTGCTGATACAGCCAAGACCGATACCACCAAAAAGAAATAAAGACGGTATATTTTCCACTGCGGTCTTCCGACCTTAGTAGAACTAAATAACTTCGTAAACAAGAAAGCCTCCTTAGATCGGGAGGCTTTCTTGTTTATGAAGCATTGCCGCGGGGTGCGGCTGATCACCAATAAAAAAGGCCTGAGTAAAAACCCAGGCCTTTTTTATTTGCTTTTGGCAGATATTACATTTTTTTAGTAGTATCAACAGCAGCGCTATCAACTTTAACAGTAGTGTCAACAGCAGCGCTATCAACTTTAACTGTAGTATCAACAGCAGTTGAATCTTTAGTAGAGTCAGCTGATTCAGAAGAACCAGAACCTTTGCAAGCAACCATTGATACAGAGATAGCTAAAGCTAAAAAGCCAAATTTAAATGCGTTTTTCATTTTTAATTCTTTTTAAAAAGTGATTAATAGTTTCTCTTTAATACCGGTAAATGGAAAAGGTAACCCACGTTTTGAAAAAAAATTCAAAAAACTTTATCACCGGTGAAATTAGTGGATCAGTTGTCCTTTTTGATCACCTTTTTCTTAACGGTCACCTCTTTGGTAACTGTCTTTCCAACGGTGTCATTTTTAGGCACTACCAGCTTAACGCTGTCCGGTGTGGTCAGTGTGTCTTTAGCAGAAGTGTCGATCTTTACAGTGGTATCGGTCTTTACGCTCACCGAAGAGTCAACGTGTAATGAATCGGTCTCTTTGTTCTTTTCGTTGCCGTTGCATGAAGTAAGCATGGCGGCCGCAGCCACTATGGCAAGGGCATAAGTGTGAATGGTTCTCATCGTATCTGCAAATATTAAGGTTTAACGGTATCAGTTTTTGTAGTATCTACCGTTTTAGGTAAGGTGTCAACGGTGGTAGATGCACCGGTATCTATACCCGTGGTGGCTACAGAATCGGTCTTGCCTTTTGGGTTGCCACCGTAGCATGAGGTCATGCCCGCTATAACAACGGTCATTAAAGCGATCTTTATCAGATTTTTCATAGTAGTGTTTTATTTTTGATCTATTATTGATCCCGCCAAAGCAAAAAGGTAACCCACACTTTGATGGCCTTTCATATTTTTTTTAAAATAATGGGTTACAATTTCGCATTAAGAGTATTAAATAGTGAGTAAAGCGATAAATACTTCAGCCCCAACAGATAGCGAGGTGATCTTCGGGATCTTAAATGATTCGGAGAGCATACTTAAACGGCTATATGTGGCTTACTTCCCGATGGTGTTACAGCTGATCATCAATAACAACGGTACAGCTGACGATGCTAAGGATGTATACCAGGAGGCTATCATAGTTCTTTATAATAAGGTCAAAAGCGGGAATTTTGAGTTGAGCAGCAAACTGAAGACATTTTTGTATTCGGTGTGTCGCAAGCTTTGGCTCAAACGGCTGAACCAGATGAGCCGCTACGGTGGCGATATCAAGGATTTTCAAGATCATTTGCCGGTAGAGGAGGAGAATGACCTGCACAGTGAACGGGAGTTGGAGTTCAGTAAAATGGAAGGAGCGCTAAAATTACTTGGTGAGCCGTGTAAGACCATCATCGAGGATTTCTACATCCATAATCTTAGCATGCAGGACATTTGTGAACGCTTTGGTTACACGAACGCCGATAACGCCAAGACCCAAAAGTATAAATGCCTGCAAAGGCTTAAAAAGCTGTTCTTTCAGCAAGAATAATAATGAGTGATACACAACTGACAGAATTGATCGAACGCTACCTTAACGGCCAACTGACCGAAGAGGAGAGGGAGCGTTTTGAGGCTTTAAGGCAGGAGAACCAGGCGATCGAAAGCCGGGTGACCGAGCATGCACGTTTTGTTGGCCTGCTCAAACAATACGGCCAGCGCGTACAACTTGAGGAGCGCCTGAACGCTATTCACAATGAGATCGATGTACATGCACTTGCCGACGAACTGACCGTTCATCCGAACTGGGTGGTGCGTATGTGGCGTAACCATCATTCTAAAATATCGGTGGCCGCTTCGATCGCGGTGTTCGCCATATTGGCAACACTTTATATCTCAGGATCGTTTAACAAGACAACCTCTAATGTATTGGAGTTGCGTGCCGAGATGGCCAACATCAAACGTACCGCCGAGAGCGCTGTACGTAACAACAAGGCCATTCTGAATAACATCAACAAAAGCAAACGCATCGTGGCCAAGAGCCAGTTCCAGGGTTCTGGATTTGCGTTGTCGTCTGACGGCTACATCGCTACCAATTACCACGTGATCAAAGGCGCCGATTCGGTTTATGTACAGAATTCTGCCGGCGATGCCTACCACGCTAAGTTGGTTTACAGCGAGCCTGCCTATGATATCGCCATCTTGAAAATCGATGATAATTCTTTCAGTGGTTTAGGTAAGATCCCTTACACCTTTCGCAAGCAACGTAGCGACGTGGGTGAGGATGTGTATACCGCTGGTTACCCATCAGATTCGGTGGTGTTAGGTCGTGGTTACGTAAGTTCGGCAAGTGGACACATGGGCGATACCGTGCGTTACCAGGTGACCTTGCCATTGAACCCAGGCAATAGTGGTGGACCATTGCTTGACAAGAAAGGTAACGTGATCGGTATCATCAGTAGTAAAGAGACGCAGACAGAAGGTGCCGCCTACGCCGTTAAATCACGCTATCTGTACCGGGTGGCTCGTCGTATCTCTAAAGACAGCACCGACAATAAGATCGTACTTAACGAAAAAGGAGGTATGTCTGGTTTGGATCAGGCCCAGCAATTTAAAAAGCTGCAGAACTTCGTGTTCATGGTGAAGGTATATAATTGATGATCTTTATGAGTCGATAAGATCTCAAGCCGGTCATCAACATATAAAAAGCAAAAAGCCCAATGCGACGAGCATTGGGCTTTTTGCTTTTAGATATATTATTTCGTCAAAGAAGTGGCAAGATCTAACGATCAAGTTCACCTAACACAAAATCGATCGAGCCAATGATGGCGATCAGGTCGGCGATCATGATGCCTTTTGATATTTCGGGAAGTACGGACAGATTATTGAAGCTTGGTCCGCGGGCTTTAACACGGAAAGGTATCTCTGACTTGCCGGTAGGGTCAGTGATAAAGTAGAAACCTAACTCACCTTTGGAGCCTTCGCCACGCATGTAATAGTCCTGAGCTTTTGGTGCCAGGCGGCGTGGGAGCTTGGCCCGAGGGTCAAAATCAGGTGTACGTCTTAATTCCTTTTGCAAACGGTCAAGGCACTGCTCAATGATCTTGACCGACTGCTCGATCTCATCTACACGTACCTTGTATCGGTCCCAGCAATCGCCTTTGGTACCCATTTCCCCTGTGCCTGCTGGAACGTCAAAATCAAGCTCAGGATACACCGAATAGTTATCCACCCGGCGCAGGTCCCACTTCAATCCCGAACCGCGTAGCATAGGCCCCGAGCAACCGTAGTTAATGGCGACATCTAAAGGTAGCACACCCACATTGGCCGTACGGCTGATGAAGATCTGGTTATCGGTCAACAGCTCATTGAGCTCGGCCAGTTTGGGCCGAAAGTATTCGATAAACTCGCGGCAGCGTTCTTCAAAGCCTACCGGCAGGTCAAAGAACAAACCACCGATCCAAATATAGTTATACAGCATGCGTGAGCCCGATGCCCACTCTAACATACCCATAATATGCTCCCGGTCCCTGAAACACCATAAAAAGGGTGTGAACGCGCCAATATCAATACCATAAGTGCCGATGGCGATTAGGTGCGAAGCGATACGGTTCAACTCACATACCAGCACCCGGATATATTCCACACGTTTCGGAATATCCTTATCGATTCCCAGCATGCGTTCGACCCCCATAACCCATACATGGCTGTTGTTCATAGAGGCCAGATAGTCCATGCGATCAGTAAAAGGAATGGTTTGCTGGTAGGTAAGTGATTCGGCGTGCTTCTCGAAACAGCGGTGCAGGTAACCCATGTGCGGGATCACCTCCTTTACGATCTCGCCATCAGTGATGAGTTCGAGGCGTAACACACCGTGCGTAGATGGGTGTTGCGGACCCATGTTCAGCACCATGTCCTGCGTTGCGGCGGCTGCTATTTTCTGATGATATCTTTCGAGGGCGGTATTCATTCTTGGTCTCCAGGCATTGTCAGCCTATCTAAGCTATTTATCAGGATCAATCTATCTTGATGCCTTTATAATACTCTGCATTCTTGTAATCCTTTCTTAGTGGGAAGCCTTCCCAATCATCGGGCAACAAGATGCGGCGCAGGTCGGGGTTGCCTTCAAAATTTATACCTACCAGGTCATATGCTTCACGTTCGTGCCACTCGGCTGTGCGGTAAACGTTAGACACGGTTGGAAAAGAGGGCAGGTCTTCCGTATCACGACCATGCTCAACGCTGATCTTGAGCGTCAGTTGCGTGCGGTAAGGTATGGATGCCAAATGATATACCACACCAAAACGGTTGGCGGTCACGCCGTAGTCCACGCCCGATAAGCAAGATAAAAAGTCAAAGTATGTGGCGGGATTGTCCCGCAACTCCAAACAAACGTCAGCGATACGCTCAGGCGCGATCAGCAGGGCGGGTTGCAAGCCGCCGGTCTCTTCGCCGGTGATCACATCCGCGCCAAAGCGCTCGGTAAGCAATCGTTTAATATCGTCGAGCATCATGGTGCTAAGCGTACTTTTTTCCAGGTCTTTTTATCGGCCTTTTTGTATAGGATACGGTCATGCAAACGGCTCGAACGGCCCTGCCAAAACTCGATCTGCTGAGGCTTGAGTATATAGCCACCCCAGAATGACGGTTTTGGGATCTCTTTGCCGTCATACTCGGCGGTCAATTGGGCGTACTTGTTCTCCAGTATATCACGGTCGGCTATCTCCTGGCTTTGTGGCGAGGCTAGCGCACCTAACTGGCTGCCATGTGGCCTTGAGTGAAAATATTCTTCAGATGCTTCTTTACTCAGCTTCTCGATGGTGCCTTCTATGCGTACCTGGCGTTCTAACTCACCCCAAAAAAAGAGCAGGGTAGCCTGCGGGTTACGCGCGATCTCCTTGCCCTTACGACTCAGGTAATTGGTGTAAAAGCTGAAGCCATTATGATCGAAACCTTTTAAGAGCACGATACGGGCCGACGGGCGGCCATCGGGCGTGGCGGTGGCCAGCGTCATGGCGTTGGGCTCCAACACCTGGGCCGCAATGGCCTCATTGAACCAAGCCTCGAATTGTTTGATCGGGTCGGCCTTGGTGGCATTCTCCAACAAAGTGCTGGCCCGGTAATCCTGCCTCAGGTTCTGTATATCTTTTTGATCCATTGTTGCAAACTTACTAAATGCGCATATCATTTACCTGTCAAATACAAAAATGAAACATGATGAACCGCATATCGTTATTGTAATAAACCGACATCTATGTTAAGTACTATTACACCAGCCTCAGGACGCTTACTCATATCCGAACCTTTTATGAACGACCCTAACTTTAAGAGGGCGGTCATATTATTGGCCGAACATTCGGAAGAGGGCACGCTGGGCTATGTGCTTAACCAGCCAAGTGAGTATAAATTAAGTGATGTGTTGCCTGATGTAGCGTACTCAGAACTCCCCGTGTACGTAGGCGGACCGGTAGCCAATAACACGTTACACTTTATTCACCGGTGTCCGGACAAGATAGAGGGCGGCGCCGAGATATGGGACGGCATTTACTGGGGCGGAAGCTTTGAACAAGTAAAGGAGCTGGTGAACAGCTACCAGCTCAACGAGAGTGAGATAAGATTTTTTGCCGGTTACTCAGGCTGGACACCCGGTCAGTTAGATGAAGAGATAACCGGGGACACCTGGATAGTGGCCAACAAGTTCGACCCTGACATGGTGTTCAGCAGCGATGAGCATAACTTATGGCGCGAGGTGGTGATCAACTTAGGGCAGCGCTATGCCCACATCGCTAACTTTCCGGAGAACCCAATGTTGAATTGATCCGGAGGTCATACTTCAGACCAATTCAACATTCAAAGAGTAATTAGAAGATCTAAGACCTAATAGCCCGATGGATAGCCTTCGCCTTTCATGGCTGTGGCCGAATCGGTCACTTTGTCGGCAAGTTCTTGTTTGTACGCGATCAGTCGGTCGGCTAAAGCATTGTCAGCTGTGGAAAGGATCTGAGCGCCAAGTAATCCTGCGTTTTTAGCTGCGTTGAGCGCTACTGTTGCCACAGGAATACCGTTAGGCATCTGCAAGATAGATAGGATGGAGTCCCAACCATCGATCGAATTGCTCGACTTAACGGGAACACCGATCACCGGCAAGTGGGTCAAAGAAGCCACCATGCCCGGTAAATGAGCAGCACCACCCGCACCTGCTATGATCACCTTTAGGCCACGGTTCGCAGCGGTCTTCGAGTAATCGAACAAGCGGTCTGGTGTGCGGTGGGCCGATACCACGGTGATCTCGTAGGCCACACCCAATTCTGTCAGCACATCGGCAGCATCCTGCATAACCGGAAGGTCCGACTTGCTGCCCATGATTATGCCTATTTTATATTGATCCATGATGATGGTCTTAATGTATTAACGGTCAGATCAACTGACCACTTTTAAAGTGTTCTGCACGTAACGCGCTGTTTCTATCGCCTTTTCTCTGTCAGCATTTACAATGGTCACGTGGCCCATTTTGCGGAATGGCTTGGTCAGCGCTTTCCCGTAAAGGTGAACGTACACGCCCGGGCATTTTAAAACTTTTTCAATGCCTTGGTAAACAGCCGGTCCTTCATATCCGGCTTCGCCTAAAACGTTGATCATGATCGCATTATTCAGGCAATCAGTATTACCTAACGGTTGGTTGAATATGGCACGCAAATGCTGCTCAAATTGTGAAACCACATTACCTTCGATGGTTTGGTGGCCGCTATTATGCGGACGTGGAGCTAACTCATTGACCAGTATCTGACCACTTTTATCCAAAAACATTTCTACTGCCAGCAATCCCACAATCTTCAGGCTTTCGGCTATCTTTTTGGCTATATTGGCTGCTTCCTGTTGTACCTCGAACGATAATGTTGAAGGTGCGATCAGGAACTCTACCAGGTTAGCTTCAGGATTGAACTCCATTTCCACCATAGGGAAGGTCTCGATATCGCCTTTTTCATTACGCGCTACGATCACAGCGATCTCTTTCTCAAAATCTACCCAACGCTCGATCAGGCTGGGCTCGGTGAAAGCGTTCTCCAGGTAGCTTTCGTCAACCACTTTGTATACGCCCTTGCCATCGTATCCATCTCTACGGAGTTTTTGAATGTATGGGAAAGGAATGGTAGCATTTTGCAAATACTTAGGCGAGGCAATGATCTGGAAGTCGGCCGTTGGAATGTCGTTCTCCTTGAAGAATTGCTTTTGCAGGCCTTTGTCCTGGATGAGGCGGATCACGCGTGGTTGCGGATAAACTATCACGCCTTCTTTTTCCAATTGCTCCAGTGCATCTACGTTCACCTTCTCGATCTCGATGGTGAGCAGGTCCACCTTTTTGCCAAAGGCGTAAACGGTCTCATAGTCGTTCAATGAGCCGACCACAAATTCGTCGCAAAGTTTGCGGCAAGGAGCCTCGCGGTCGGGGTCAAGCACCTTGACCGTGACATTGTAATTGATGGCCTGTTGTATCAGCATGCGTCCTAACTGACCGCCGCCTAAGATACCAAGCCTCAGATCGCCATAAAATGCTTTCATATTCAGAGGTACAATTTTAAAGCAAATCTTTGAAAATGCCTAAGCAATTTATTCAAATCACATTCTTACCCGCCTCGTTGGCCAGCCAGACCATCGCGGATCAAGGCTCGAATGACCGTTATGTGTTGGATCACAGCCGTCACCGACGCGCAATAACGACAAAAGGGATCCAATTGATGTTGAACCCCTTTTGAAACGATATTTTAAAAGATCATTCTGATGCTTTAGCGATCATTTGTGATGGATCGGTGTAAGCTATACCTTTAGCATGCATGTACGGGAATATCACCAGTTCTGTATACTGGCCTCTGCTGATCTCCATGGTGCCTATATGGCCTTTCATCAATGGCGATAGGATCAGTTTGTAGTTCTTATGGTCTTTAAACATTTTTTGAGCCGCATCATAGTTGATGAACGAGTTGGCTTTGGCCACCATGCCTGCATACTGCGAAGAATGCTCGGCAAAGAATTTATCGAAATGCGTGTCCGAATAAAAATCCTGGAACAGATGTTCGAAACGGGTGAAGCCAAAACGGTTCACATCTATACGGTAGTTCTCTTTTACCACGAACCGGCCATCGTGCATCTTGAAGGCGTAAAGGCCATTCCTGAAGTTATTGAACATTTCCGGATGTTTGCTCAGGGTTTGGTCCAGAACTTTCACGGCACGGTGGTCTTTAAATTTGCCAAAACGAGCCATCACCTCTTTATAGTATGGTGTGCTTTTGTCGATCAGCGTGGTATCCTTTTGAGCCATGTTGGTCAAGGCCAGTATGGTATAGCCCAGTTCAAATGCCTCCGGAACCTCGGCGTTCAACGAACCTTGGTTACTCTTGATGTAATTAGAAGTGTAGTGGGAGGATACGTCCTGAGTTTTGCAACTGCTTACCATCGTGGTAACGTAGATGCATGAAAACAAAGCGGCTATGCCGCAAAAAGAGCGGGATGTCATCATAGTTTAATTAATAGGTGTATAAAGATAATCATATATCTGTGCATGTCAATACTTTAGCGATGAAAAATGCAATTTTTGGGTAATTATTACTTGTGCTGAACGAAGTTTCGTGTTAGTGGATGCCATCATAACGAAGAAGCAGACATTTATGTGGCTTGTGATAGATAAGGCTTTCATGGCTTAAAATAAAAAAAGCCCCGGCAAGAAATGCCAGGGCTAAAGTATCATACTGAAATAAGGATCAATTAATCGTTGTAAGCATTTTGTACAACGGCTTGATTAGCCGAATATAACATCACTTGATTAGCCGTTTGCGCAAAGATCAGGCATTCTCTGAAACCACGACCGTCGAGCTCTACGCTGCTGTTATAACCCTTCATTAGCGGCGACATGATCACCTGGTAGCTGTTGAAAGGCGTGCGGTAGCGTTTGGTCATGTTGGCAGATACAGCGTTCATGGTCAGTTGAGCGCTTTCTTGCTTGATGATGTCGTTGTAGAAAGCCTCGTGCTGTTTATAAAAGCTGCGGAATTTGCTGTCTTTCATAAAGTCTTCAATGGCACCGGTGTACACGCGCAGGTCGATAGGGTTCAGGTCAATGCGGTAGTCGGTCTTGAGCACCATACGGTTACGGTCGTTAAAACGGTAGGCGTAAAGTCCGTTACGCAGGTGGGTAAAGATCGCCGGATCCTGTTTCAGGTCGCGGTTGATCAGCTTTACCGCTTTATGATCTTTAAAACGGCCAAAATAGGACATCACCTCCTGATAGTAAGGCGAGCCTTTATCGATCATTTCGTTATCGGTGTTACCAATGTCTGATAAGGCCATTAAAATATAACCCAGTTCGCTGGCTTCGGGTATCTGAGCCGTTACTTGATTATTGTTCTCCTTGATGTGTTTGTTAGAGTAATGGGCGGCAACATCGCTATAGCTGCGGCACCCCACACTCATCATCGTAACTGCACCTAAAAATGCGGTGCCTAACGCAAAAGCTTTGTATCGTATATTCATATCACTTGGATTTGCCCTCTTTAACGGTACCCGCGATCGGTAAGTTACACGTTAAGAGAAATAAACGTTAAAATATATGGCCATACCTATCTGTAAATAAGTGCCATATGATCGGTAAGGTAGTGGCACGATGGCCGGTCGGTCAAATAGTAATGAGCTGCTCGGTCTCTATCTTCTTTTGTAATTCTAAGATAGCGCCTATCAATGCTTCAGGACGAGGCGGACAACCTTGCACGTACACGTCCACCGGTATCACGCGGTCAACACCCTTTACCACGTGATAACCGTGTTGCCAGTACGGGCCGCCACAGTTAGAACATGAACCCATGGATATCACGTAACGGGGCTCAGGCATTTGTTCATAAAGGCGTTTGATCCGTTCGGCCATTTTAAAGGTAACGGTACCCGCGATAATGATCACATCTGACTGTCGGGCCGATGGTCTTGGGAACACCCCAAATCGGTCCACATCATAAGTGGATGCATACATCCCCATCATCTCGATAGCGCAGCAGGCGATGCCAAAGCTCATAGGCCATACTGATGACAGGCGGGCCCAGTTAAGCAGATCATTAAGTTTGGTCACGATCACGCCACCTTCTTCACTCATTTCCGGACTCATCTACTAGCTTTTTAAAAGTGGGTTTGAACATCGGGCGCTTTATGGGGCTTGCTGTAGCAGCAGGCTTTTCAGTGTTTTCCTTTATGGGCAACGGATCAGTGTCTGATGTAAATGCTTTAACCTTGAACGCTTGTTGCTCCTGATTTATTTTATCATAGACCGTTAAAGGGATAGGAATATTGGTTCGTGGTATCATCTGGTGCGGTTTTATCCATTCCAGATCGCCTTTGCGCCAAACGTAAACCAGTCCTAATATCAGTATGCCCACAAAGGCCAGCATCTCAATAAAAGTGAATACGCCCCAGCGCTGGTCTGCCGCGATAAGGTCGGCATTGGCGTAAACGGTAGACCAAGGAAAAATAAATACCATCTCTACATCGAACAGCAAGAAGATGAGCGCGATGACATAGAACCGGGGATTGAAGGGTAACCACGCGCTTCCTGTAGGCTCTTCACCGCATTCGTAAGAGGTCAACTTTTCAGGGTTGGGTTTACGTGGTGCGATCAACCTATTGAGGAACAACGTCATACCGATCAGAACAAAGCCCGTGATCAGGAAGATAAAGATCTTTCCAAATTCCGATATTTGCGACACTTCATTCATGTGTGCAAATCTAACAAAACAAACAAATTTTGATGCCATAATTATCGGCGCGGGTGCCTGTGGCCTGATGTGCGCGGTACAAGCGGGCTTTTTAGGAAAGCGTACCCTGATCCTGGAAAAGAATGACCGCGCGGGAGCCAAGATCCTGATCAGCGGGGGAGGGCGTTGTAACTACACTAACTTGTATGCGGGGCCTCAGCAGTTCTTATCGGCCAACCCTCATTTTTGCCGCTCGGCGCTTTCGCAGTGGACGGTAGATGATACGATCAACTTTTTTGAGACCTACGGGATCACCGGGCACGAAAAAACGCTTGGCCAATTATTCCCAACCACAAATAAGGCAAAAGATATCGTTGAGGTATTCACGAACCTTTGCTATGATCTGGAACAGCCGATCTGGCTGAACACTACAGTGATCAGTGTAGAGAAGGTAAATCATGGTTTCAATGTGATTTATGAGCGCAAAGGCAAACAAAGCATGATACATACGCCTAAGTTGGTGGTGGCAAGCGGAGGTTTACCGGTACAAAAATTGGGCGCTAGTGACCTTGGATTAAAGGTTGCCCGCAACCTTGGCTTAAAAGTAGTGAAGCCTATGCCAGCGTTAGTTCCGCTTACCATAACCGGTAAAGATCAAGGGTGGTACGAGCGGTTATCAGGTAACAGCATATTTTGTAGAGTAAGCAACGACCGTATCAGCTTTGAAGAGAATATTCTCTTCACCCACTGGGGATTGAGCGGCCCCGCCATTCTGCAGATATCATCCTACTGGAAAGCAGGCGAGGTGTTCAGCATGGATATGCTGCCTGGACAGGATATTAACGAATTGATCGCCGCTGAGCGCATCAGTGAACCGCGGAAAACATTGTTGAATTTGTTAGCCTCGCTATACACCCGAAAGTTCGCTGAGGCCTTGGGTGTTATGCTGCCTGTTCAAAAGAATATAGCATCGCTCACCAAAAGCGACATGGAACTGATAGCTGAGGTGATACACGATTTTAAAGTGAAGCCGGCAGGTGATAAAGGTTACGATAAAGCCGAAGTGATGCGCGGTGGAGTGGATACTGACGAATTATCATCAAAGACCTTAGAGGCTAAAAGTATACCGGGCCTTTATTTTGGTGGCGAATGCGTGGACGTGACCGGTTGGTTGGGCGGATACAACTTCCAATGGGCCTGGGCTTGCGGCTTTGTGATCGCCCAGCAGATCTAAGCAGAATTTAATTTCATCCTCTATTACCGTTTCTTTTTTTTAATAAATTTGTAACCCTAATGTTACAATGGCTAAGCGTTTGACCCAAGCAGCATACTACAAGATCGTATGCAGTGTGTATTTGTTAAGTACCGTTATTATATGGGCGTTCAAGTACTTTAATAACCGTTATAATAACTACTCCATCTTTAAGTACGTTTACTATCATACGGTAGCGCAAACCAACCTTTACGATTACTATCCAAAGGAATACTTCGACAGCAATCACTATGGTATACTGTTCGGCGTGCTGGTTGCGCCATTCGCACTATTACCAGATGGACCCGGGTTCCTGCTTTTTACGCTGATGAATGCAGCGGTGCTCATGTGGGCCATTCATCAATTGCCATTCACCATCAGGCAAAAGACCTTCATCATGCTGTTCAGTGCGGTGGAGTTCGGTAACGCAGCACATTATATCCAGTTCAACGCGATTATTGCGGCCATCATCATCCTTGCTTTTTTACTGATCGAGCAGGAGCGCGAGCAATGGGCTACTATGCTTATCGCTATGGGGATACTGGTCAAATTGTATCCTGTGGTGGCGCTCACATTTTTCCTGTTCTCCAAGCATAAACTCAAGTTTATTGGTTGGGGGCTGTTTTGGCTGGTCGTATTCTTTGCTCTGCCCTTGCTCATCACCAGCAAAGAGTTCCTTGTTCAGTCGTATATTGATTGGTTCACCTCGCTGCATGAAAAGAATGGCTTCAACGTGGATCTGACCAGCTCGCAGGATATATCAGTAATGGGTACAGTGAGGCACTTGTTGCAGGACGCTACCATACCTAACTGGCCGTTCCTGTTGTTCGGTGTGGTTGCCTTTGGCATCCCTTTGCTACGTTTTGAACAGTATCAACACGTGCGTTTCAGGTACCAGGTATTGGCCTCGGCCCTGATGCTGATCGTACTCTTCAGTACCGGATCCGAGCATCCCACTTATATCATCGCCGTTTCAGGAGCACTGATATGGATCTTTATGCAGGAGGAGCCTTTCAGTACCAGGAATATCATTTTGATCATACTGCTTGTGCTCCTCACCGGTTTAGGACCAACGGACACTTTCCCAAGGCCGATCCGTGTGGGCTACATCAACAAATATGTGATGAAGGCCTGGCCGTGTATTGTTGTATGGTTAATGATCAGCTACGAACTTATCGTTAAGGACTTTGCGGGGCTTAGTATTACGCCAGAAAAGGAAGTCGAACGACGACCCGCCTTGCAGACCGCCGACTGATCAGTTGTTCTCTTTAGCGTGAAGAGCTTTAAGATCACGGTAATACTTGATCAGGCTTTGCATATGGTCAAGGTTGGTCTTGCCGCCTTGTATCAGCTCCACCGCCTGGGGCTCATCGGCCATGATGTCGCTCATGACGTCCTTGAAGTTCATGGGTGTTACCTGGGTGATCTGTGAGGCCGATTCACCGAAGTAATAGGTAGCACCTTTACTGTAGCCGCCACCGCCGCCGCCACTACCTATACCAATACCTATGCCGCCGCCACCGTATCCGCCGAAGCCGGTGCCAAAACCTGTTGAGATGCTCGGCCTCACCTTAAAGCCACCGCCACCGCTTCCACGGCTGGCACCACCGCCGTACACGTAAAGTTTCAGTGGTTCATCCAGTTCAACGCGAACAAAATCGAGTTCCTGGCTCCACGATTCATAAGATGGGGGATGGGCAACGATGAAGCTGTCTTTACCCATCACAAAGTATTTAAGGTCGCTGGCGCTTAGCTTGATCTCGTTGGCCTTTGCGTTATCTTTGTAAATAATGAAACCCTCGTTCTTGATAGGGCCTTTGCCGCCACCGCCAAGTTGGAGAAGACCCGGCACTTTATTGTTCTTGATGTCCATAAAATAGCCGGGTTGCCATTTTTGTGATCTTGCTGATACAAACGTCAGCATAAGCAATAAAATAACTAAAATTGAACGCATAACTTGATATTGAACAAATAACGATATTTTAATTGAAATATGATGACCGTCGATCTGCGTAGTGATACTGTTACCAAACCCACCCAGGGTATGCTGGAAGCCATGTGGAGTGCCCGCGTAGGCGATGATGTATTTGGTGAGGACGAAAGTATCAACGAACTGGAGACCAAGGCCGCGGCCATGTTCGGGATGGAGGCCGGCCTGTTCTGCCCTTCAGGCACCATGACCAACCAGATCGCCATCAAATGCTTTACCCAGCCGCTCGATGAGCTGATCGCCGATCAAACCGCCCATGTGTACCGTTATGAGGGTGGTGGCATCGCTTTTAATTCGGCCGTATCCACCCGTTTGCTTAATGGCGAACGTGGCATCCTGACGCCCGAAATGATCGAGCCCGAGATCAATGCCGAAAATATCCATTACCCAAATACCAGCCTAGTAGTATTGGAGAACACCGTGAATAAAGGCGGTGGCAAATGCTATACACTGGAGCAGATCGCTCCTATAGCCGAGCTTTGCCGTAATAGAGGGCTGAAATTGCATTTAGATGGTGCGCGTATCTGCAACGCACTGGTGCATACCGGTGATAAAGCTGCCGATTACGGCCAATACTTTGATGGCATATCGGTTTGTTTATCAAAAGGTTTGGGCGCTCCGGTGGGATCTGTGTTGCTGGGTAGCAAAAGCACCATCAAGTATGCACGCAGGTTACGCAAGGTATTTGGCGGTGGAATGCGCCAGGCGGGTTTTTTAGCCGCTGCCGCCAGCTACGCGCTTGACCATCATATCGGTAGGTTGAAGATCGACCATCAACACGCGCACATCTTGGCTGATGAACTCGGTAAATGCAGCTGGGTGACCGGCGTGGTTCCGGTGGAGACCAACATCGTATTGTTCGATACCGTTGAACCGGCAGATGTGATAGTGGAGAAGCTGGCGGCTAAAGGCATCAAATGCAATAGCACTGACCAACGCCGGGTAAGGTTCGTGACGCACCTGGATGTACACCCTGATCAAATAGAGTACACGGTAAGCGTATTAAAAAGTTTGTAAAAGGAAGGATCACCAAATTCGTAATTGTTCGTTGTTTTACCGTTCGGGAGGGTGGTTGGCGACAAGTGAACACACGACCGGTGTGTTACATTTATGTGTTTCAGTGTTACATTTGGTGTTACATTCTGCTTTTTTGTATGCTTTTTCTTGAAAAAGTTGGGTTTTTGCCATTTTCGCAACGCCAAAAAGTGGGGAATTTTGGGGAATTCTGTTACATCGTGTAACACCTTTTCCGTACACTAAGTCTCCATTTTTTTAAGCGTATCACATCGGCAAGGTCACCTACTCATATGTTTTATCGATCAGGAAGGAGAGGGCTTCTTTGATCCTTGCTCTACCGGAGTCGCTCTTGAGGTCGAGGCCGCAAAAGGTGGCGTCATTGGTGGTGGCATAAATGTCAAGGTAATAGATGCCTGATATCAGCAAGGCTGTTACCGCTCTGAAGCGTTCGGCCTGATCTCCAAAGTGCGGGTCTGTCAAATGTTTGAACAATACGGTGCCTACGTCTTCGCGATCCTGTGCCAGCTTTTTGAGCGATGGCCGGTCTTCCAGTAAGCCCCATAACAGTATCCTCTGCAATTCTTTGTTTTGATATACCTGATCAAATTGGGAGGAGAGCATGGCCTTGGTAAAGGTCTTTCCGCCGTCGGCAGGTATGGGCCCGGCATCCTCCTCGGTCACGTTGCTCCAAAAGTCCTGGGTACGTACGTATTCATCGATCAGTTCATCACAGCCGCCAAAATAAGTGTATATCAGCTTTTTATCCAATCCGGCGGTACGGGCTATATCATTCACCTTTAATCCGGCAAAACCTTTGGTATGTAATAGCTCGCCTACGGCATCTAAAAGTTTTTGCTTGGTCCTTTCCTTGTTTCTGACCGTTCCAGCAATACGCTTCTTTTCCATGGTAAAAATAAAATGCTGCTAATTAAAACAATTGAATAATAGTTTATCACCTTTCGGTGATATGTGTTATATTAGCGGTGCTAAACTATCATTTATAATTCAAGTTCACATGCAAAAACGTAAAGCGCTCACCGAACTGACGCTGCAGGAGTTGCAAGACCGTAAACAACGATCCAAAGGAGTGTTGATCGGCCTGGGCCTGGTCATGCTTTTGGCTTGCGGCACGTTGATATATTTGGCCATCCGGGTAGAGAAGGGTGCGCCGTTTATTGCCATTGCCAGCGGTTGCGCCATGATGTTCTTGCCTATGATCGCTTACAAGAATCAACTCGATACCGAAATAAAGAAACGCAATACCTGAACCAACCTATCACAGTATGACCTCATAATGCCTTGATTGCGTGTCGGCCGTGGCTCAGCATCACTGATCACATTGCCGGCAAAAGGTGTCTACATATCGTTCAACGACCGAACATTTCATGGATCATGACCTCATCCATGGTGTTCAGCATGTAGATAAAGGCATTTTATTTACCCTCAAAGAACTCGGCATTCGCCCCCTGAGGTGTGCACGAATTCATTGAGGGTAAATGGGTCAAATCATCTTCTTTCAATTGCCTTATCGATCTACGCATTTTTCGATCGGCTCTGCTGTCACAATAAAATTGGCCTTCAGGTCTGACAGTGTCATCTGACCTCTTAGCAATTTTTATCCTAACAAGGTCTCCATCACACAAGCCGAAGCTTTCTCACAAAAGTCGAGGCCCGAATAGTCGGGGTTGTAACCGCCCATGCATGATACTGCCATCATATATATACGTTCATTATAGGCGCCGTAATCGTCAACCAGTGCAAAGTGGTCGTTAATGGTCACACCGGCTACTTTAAGGTAGTAGTTGCCTTTGCCATCGGTTGTCACTTGCTTGTTGCCTTCGTTCATCTGTTTTAGCCCGGCCTCCGCATCTCTGAACTGTACCTTGGCGGCGCTGATCGAACCTTTTTCGCGCAAACCGGCAAAAGGTATATCGTCATAATATAAGTGCGGCTGGCCCACACAGTTCACAAAAGTTTTGAAGTGCTCATCACGACCTTCGCCATAATGGTAAACGGCGCCGCCCTCGGGGTGCGGCTCGGCATCGCTGTCATTACTTACCGATATCAGTTCCAACACGCCCGCTTCGTGCAGGGCAAGCATTTCTTCTACCGAACTTTGGGGCACAAAGGCGATCACTACCGAGATCAACGGCATCAGTGTTTTTTGCAAACGCAGCATGTCTTCGGCCGAAAAGTATTTGGCCGGATAGTTCATAGCGAAACTTAGCACGGCCAGCATCTCTTTCCAATACACCGATTCGCGCTCCTCTATAGATATTTCTGCCTCCTCGTATTCGGTCTTGAACAGGTCGAAGGGGGCTTTATCCTGCCGGTATGACATTACCCTGTCCACAAAGTCCTCTACACCCATGTCCTTGATCTGCTCATAAAATGCCGGGCGTTTTTCTTTGAAGCTGTCTTTGAACGCCTTCTCAAAAACATTATCAAGCGAGAGGAAGCCATCGTTGGCTGCTCGGTCGGCCGCAACATCTTCAGGACTTAGTTTGGCCTCGGCCGATAGATAAGGGTCTTCCAGATGGAATCTAACGGCCGGCAGCAAGCCATTGCGCGAGTGCATCACCAGTTTAAAGCCCTGGCTTTCCGGGTTCAGGGTATAGCATAAGCGGCCATCCTGGGTGCGGCCATACGTTCCGTTATGGCGCGATAGGGTTCGTAACGCATCGATGGCGGTAAGCGATGCCCCTTTAATAGCTACAGGGTGATCAAGCTGCAAGGCTAACTTGACCGGAGGGTATGGCGAGTCGAAATAATTTGGTATCCGCCCTTCGTCCTTTTTAGGCCAAACGTGCCCGGTGCAAATGATCACGCGGTCAAATTCCATGGGGCCCTGATCAGTATCTACATACACCTTGCCCATATCGGGGTGGTCGGTCACGTCGTTAACGCTGGTGTTGTAATGAATATGCGCTTCCATGCCAGCATCTTTAGCCTGCTGCTGCAACATCCGGAACTGGCTTGCCAGGTAATACCCGAATAACAGGCGTGGCAACACCTTGTAATCATTAAAACGTTCAGGGTCGATGTGGTACTTACGGAGGGTATCCGGATGAACGGTATGGATCCAGTCGTTCAGGGAGGTCACCAGTTCAGGTATCTCATTGCCCGATACGTTGGTCACGTGCTCATCGTTAGCGCCCTGCGGGCTGTAGGGCATTCCTGAACCTAACTGGTCCTTTTGCTCGACAACGTGTATCACGATATCGGTGCGCTGGCTTTCTACCAGGCGTTTGAACATGAACAGGCCACTTGGGCCACCGCCCAGTATGCCAATGTGTATCTTTTGATCCAAGTGTGAACGATTATAGGGTAGTGAAAAAACTAAGTCTACAAGTAGGGGATCAGCTTATTTGTTTTAGTAGGATAGAATTTTATCTTATAGATAATCGGCAGCACTCAGGGTTGTGTCCGGGTTTTATAACAGGTCACTTCTGATCACGTACGCAGCGGAAGCCCAGGTTGCTCATCCCCGAATCATAAGTGCTTTTCATACGCCGGGCCGACCGGTAACCCGAGCAGTAGCTGTCATTACATAGGTACGATCCGCCACGGGTCACCCGCTTTTGGGCGTAAGGTTCGTCGGGGTCGTAACTGGTGGCCGGGCCTTTAGGGTCCTTACTACGTTCGGACATGGTGCGGTACTGGTCGTTACGATACCAGTCGGCGCACCATTCCCAAACGTTGCCGGCCATGTCATACAGGCCATATCCGTTAGGGGCGAACTTGGCAACAGGCGCCAGATCGGCAAATCCGTCGCGCCCGGTGTTGTGATCAGGGAAGTGCCCTTGCCACGAGTTGGCTTTGGGTTTCCCCCGGTCAACAGGCTCATTGCCCCAGGGGTATATGGCATTTTGAAGGCCGCCCCTCGAAGCGTATTCCCACTCGGCCTCGGTGGGTAAACGTTTGCCGGCCCATTGGCAATACGCCACGGCGTCGTCCCAGCTCACCTGTACTACGGGATAATTGTCTTTGCCTTTTATATCGCTCCCTTCACCCCCCGGATGTTTCCAGTTGGCACCCGGCACCCAGCTCCACCATTGCGACGGATCGTTGAGTTCCACAGCGTGGGCAGGAGGGGTGAACACCAGCGAGGCCGGCATGAGCAGACTGTCGGGCGGCTTGGGCGTGCCCGGAGGAAGCTGTTGTTTCAATTGCTGCCAATCGGGCTTGCGCTCAGCAGTGGTGACGTAGCCTGTAGCGGTAACGAACTTTTGAAATTGCGCATTGGTCACTTCGTGCTGGTCCATCCAGAATGAACTGACCGATACCTCATGCTTGGGCAGCTCATCATCGGCAGCCTGCGGACCGTCGCCACCCATCATAAATGAGCCACCATTGATCAGCATCATGCCGGCGGTGGAAGTGTCAATACCGGTTGCTGTAGGATGATGGCCCGCAGATGCGGTACTTGAATCTGCCGACGTATCCGTTATCTGATGCGTGCCATTGCCATGGCATGATGATATTATATATATAATAGCGATCAGCAAGCCGCCGCTTATATATGACCTGATAGATGATAATGCCATGTACTTAGTCATGCTTACGCTGGTGTGTACGATCAGTTGCGTTGGTCAATTGCGTGGATGTGGCAGACCTTAGCCCAAAGCGTGGAGGTGTTTTGCTTGTACAGCAACTGGCCCGTCCCTTTTTTGAGGTGGCCATCTTTACAGCGTTAGGTTTGGCGGGGTCCTGTGCATACACCTGAATGGTAAACGCCAACAGCAGCGCATATAATATATAGGAGTCTTTTTGATGCATAAATGATCAGAGGATATATACTAAGGTAGGTTTTTACGGCAAAAGTGATGATGTTTCGATATTTGTTGTTTGATACCGATGGGGAATAGGAGAGGCATGATCTGTTAAATGACTTGCGTCCTAACATTGAGCGGTCGGAATTTTACGCTGACATTCAGTTGGTTATTGGGCGGCCGTACAAATACATCAATTAATTGTTTGGCATGTGTTAATATATTTCTATCTTTGATGCCCTGCAAGCGAGTAGGGGTAGTTATTTGAGGAATAAGGACGGAAAAAAAAGTTGCAAAAAGGGCTTGACATGAATAGTAAAAAGTTCGCATCTTTGCAGCCCCAAGGCGAACGAGCCGGAGGGAAAAAGTTCTTAAAAAGGTAAAGGGTGAAAGGGAGCTGAGAGGCGACCGGTAACGAAAAGAAAGCCCCGCAAAATAAATAAAAATAAATTTTGCAAATAACAAAAAGCTTTCTACCTTTGCACTCCCAAACGGAACGAACGAAAGTTCAGAAAGAAAGGGAACAAGAAGTAAGAGGCACGATGTCTCTGAAAGCTCCGGAAGGAGCGAAACAAAACAAATGAAGATCGGCCACCGCAATGGTGAGAAGATATAAAAGCTGAACCGAGACGGGGAAGCGACAAAGTTCTTTTAAGAAGTAACATGTAGCGTAGCGGGAGAGACATCGAGAGATGTCGGTAACTCCAAGTCAAGTTAAAGAAGACCTTTCAGGTCAACAAATAAACCAACTTTTCGGATACTGTATAAAGATACAAAGATGAGCTTTAGGGCTTATCATTATTAATACAGATTTCTATTTGAGAGAATAGGGTCATGTATCGAACAAAACATTTTACAATGGAGAGTTTGATCCTGGCTCAGGATGAACGCTAGCGGCAGGCCTAATACATGCAAGTCGGACGGGATCAGGGAGCTTGCTCCCTGTGAGAGTGGCGCACGGGTGCGTAACACGTATGTAACCTACCTTTATCAGGGGGATAGCCTCTCGAAAGAGAGATTAACACCGCATAACATCACGATGAAGCATTTCAATGTGATCAAATATTTATAGGATAAAGATGGGCATGCGGGACATTAGCTAGTTGGCGGGGTAACGGCCCACCAAGGCGACGATGTCTAGGGGATCTGAGAGGATGACCCCCCACACTGGTACTGAGACACGGACCAGACTCCTACGGGAGGCAGCAGTAAGGAATATTGGTCAATGGACGCAAGTCTGAACCAGCCATGCCGCGTGCAGGAAGACGGCCCTACGGGTTGTAAACTGCTTTTGTACCGGAATAAACCTTTTCACGTGTGAGAAGCTGAATGTACGGTAAGAATAAGGATCGGCTAACTCCGTGCCAGCAGCCGCGGTAATACGGAGGATCCAAGCGTTATCCGGATTTATTGGGTTTAAAGGGTGCGTAGGTGGCCTGGTAAGTCAGGGGTGAAAGACGGCAGCTTAACTGTCGCAGTGCCTTTGATACTGCCGGGCTTGAATACAGTTGAAGTGGGCGGAATGTGACAAGTAGCGGTGAAATGCATAGATATGTCACAGAACACCGATCGCGAAGGCAGCTCACTAAAGTGTGATTGACACTGAGGCACGAAAGCGTGGGGATCAAACAGGATTAGATACCCTGGTAGTCCACGCCCTAAACGATGAATACTCGATGTTGGCGATATACGGTCAGCGTCTAAGCGAAAGCGTTAAGTATTCCACCTGGGGAGTACGCCCGCAAGGGTGAAACTCAAAGGAATTGACGGGGGCCCGCACAAGCGGAGGAGCATGTGGTTTAATTCGATGATACGCGAGGAACCTTACCCGGGCTTGAAAGTTAGTGAATGATCCAGAGACGGATCAGTCCTTCGGGACACGAAACTAGGTGCTGCATGGCTGTCGTCAGCTCGTGCCGTGAGGTGTTGGGTTAAGTCCCGCAACGAGCGCAACCCCTATGTTTAGTTGCCAGCATGTAAAGGTGGGGACTCTAAACAGACTGCCTACGCAAGTAGAGAGGAAGGAGGGGACGACGTCAAGTCATCATGGCCCTTACGTCCGGGGCTACACACGTGCTACAATGGGCAGTACAGAGGGCAGCTACCTGGCAACAGGATGCCAATCTCAAAAAGCTGTTCACAGTTCGGATCGGGGTCTGCAACTCGACCCCGTGAAGTTGGATTCGCTAGTAATCGCGTATCAGCAATGACGCGGTGAATACGTTCCCGGGCCTTGTACACACCGCCCGTCAAGCCATGGAAGCTGGGGGTACCTGAAGTATGTTACCGCAAGGAGCGTCCTAGGGTAAAACCGGTAACTGGGGCTAAGTCGTAACAAGGTAGCCGTACCGGAAGGTGCGGCTGGAATACCTCCTTTCTGGAGCAGTATCCAAGTGAAAAGAGAGAGGTCGAAGTAACCTTGATAAAGAGTGAAACTGCTACGCACATGTATTTCTTAAGAAGTTAAAAAAGAAGAGGAAAGAGAAACCCTTAAAAAAGAAGAGGCCATATCAGTAAAGTGGCTACATCAAACCATAGTCTCGTAGCTCAGTTTGGTTAGAGCACTACACTGATAATGTAGGGGTCAGCAGTTCAAATCTGCTCGAGACTACTACAGGGTAACGACATCTTTTTGAAAGGGGAATTAGCTCAGCTGGCTAGAGCACCTGCCTTGCACGCAGGGGGTCAACGGTTCGAATCCGTTATTCTCCACATTGTACACTACAGTCATCTCACAAGGGGATGACGTTACAGATGCGTACGAAAGTTCTTTGACATATTGGAAGAAGTAATTGTAAAAACTGAATCAAACAACAGTGAAGGACGTTGAGATCAGTAGCAGGTACGAAGTAGCAAGTAGCAGGACCTCGGTCTTGATACGAGATACTAACTACTTGATACCAGAGCAACATCTAAATAAAACATACCGCCCCGAGCAAAAGCGGGGTGCGTAGAAGAAAGTAAAGAAGGGTACACGGGGGATGCCTTGGCTCTCAGAGGCGATGAAGGACGTGATAAGCTGCGAAAAGCTCCGGGGATCAGCAAATATGAATTGATCCGGAGATGTCCGAATGGGGAAACCTGATCATCTGAAGGATGATCGCAAAAGCGCGAACCTGTTGAACTGAAACATCTAAGTAAACAGAGGAAGAGAAAACAATAGTGATTTCCTGAGTAGTGGCGAGCGAAAGGGAAACAGCCCAAACCCAATATGTTACGGCATACTGGGGGTTGTAGGACCACGACATGGTTACATCAAATAGAAGCGGAAGGGCATGGGAAGGCCCGCCATAGAGCATGAGAGCTGCGTACGCGTAATAAATGATGACCTAGTGAGTTCCTGAGTACTGCGGGGTCGGAGACGCCCTGTAGGAATCTGCCGGCACCATCCGGTAAGGCTAAATACTACTGAGAGACCGATAGTGGACCAGTACCGTGAGGGAAAGGTGAAAAGAACCCCGAACAGGGGAGTGAAATAGAACCTGAAACCGTGTACTTACAAGCGGTCGGAGCAGACCTGTTCTGTGACGGCGTGCCTTTTGCATAATGAGCCTACGAGTTACTCTTCTCTGGCAAGGTTAAGTGTTTAAGACACGAAGCCGAAGCGAAAGCGAGTCTGAATAGGGCGTGCAGTCAGAGGAGGTAGACGCGAAACCTTGTGATCTACCCATGGGCAGGTTGAAGGTGCCGTAACAGGTACTGGAGGACCGAACCGATAAACGTTGAAAAGTTTCCGGATGACCTGTGGGTAGGGGTGAAAGGCTAATCAAACTGGGAAATAGCTCGTACTCCCCGAAATGTTTTTAGGAACAGCGTGGCGGTAAAGTTATACAGAGGTAGAGCTACTGATTGGGTGCGGGGGAGTCATATCCTACCAAATCCAGACAAACTCCGAATGCTGAATAATATACGCTGCAGTGAGGCTCTGGGTGCTAAGGTCCAGGGCCGAGAGGGAAAGAACCCAGACCATCAGCTAAGGTCCCCAAATTACTATTAAGTTGAACTAACGAGGTCCGGCTGCACAGACAGCTAGGATGTTGGCTTGGAAGCAGCCATTCATTTAAAGAGTGCGTAACAGCTCACTAGTCGAGCGGCCGGGCATGGATAATAAACGGGCATTAAATAGTATACCGAAGCTATGGATTACACTTTTAAGTGTACTGGTAGGGGAGCATTCTGCCGCCGGCGAAGCATGACACGACAAGTGCATGTGGAGGTTGCAGAAAAGCAAATGTAGGCATAAGTAACGATAAGGCGGGAGAGAAACCCGCCCACCGAAAGACCAAGGTTTCCTGATCAACGCTAATCGGATCAGGGTTAGTCGGGGCCTAAGGGTAATCCGAGTGGAGATCCCGATGGACAACTGGTTAATATTCCAGTACTTTTTATGACTGCGATGCAGTGACGGAGTAGTGACACATCCGCGTTCTGACGGAATAGAACGTTAAAGGCCGTAGGTATAGGCGGGGTAGTAAAGTACGCCCTGTTTGCTGAAAGCTGATAGTACCGCAGACCTTCGGGCGAGTGGATAGTGATGGTAATCAGACTTCCAAGAAAACCTGCTAAGCTTCAGGTCATAAAGACCCGTACCGCAAACCGACACAGGTGGTCGAGGAGAGGATCCTCAGGTGCTCGAGTGATTCATGGCTAAGGAACTCGGCAAAATGGCCCTGTAACTTCGGGAGAAGGGGCGCTTGCAGCAATGCAAGCCGCAGTGAAAAGGCCCAGGCGACTGTTTAACAAAAACACATGGCTTTGCAAAATCGAAAGATGACGTATAAGGCCTGACACCTGCCCGGTGCCGGAAGGTTAAGAGGGGATGTTAGTCGCAAGGCGAAGCATTGAATCGAAGCCCCGGTAAACGGCGGCCGTAACTATAACGGTCCTAAGGTAGCGAAATTCCTTGTCGGGTAAGTTCCGACCTGCACGAATGGTGTAACGATCTGGGCGCTGTCTCAGCCATGAGCTCGGTGAAATTGTGGTATCGGTGAAGACGCCGGTTACCCGCAACGGGACGGAAAGACCCCATGCACCTTCACTACAACTTAACATTGATATCGGGTACAGGATGTGTAGGATAGGTGGGAGACTGTGATCCGGCTTCGCTAGGAGTCGGTTAGTCAACGTTGAAATACCACCCTTTCTGTATCTGGTGTCTAACTCCGCAAAGCGGAGGACATTGTTTGGCGGGTAGTTTGACTGGGGTGGTCGCCTCCAAAAAGGTAACGGAGGCTTTCAAAGGTAAGCTCAGTACGCTTGGTAACCGTACGCGGAGTGCAATAGCATAAGCTTGCTTGACAGTGAGACAGACAAGTCGAGCTGGGTCGAAAGACGGATATAGTGATCCGGTGGTTCTGCATGGAAGGGCCATCGCTCAAAGGATAAAAGGTACGCTGGGGATAACAGGCTGATCTCCCCCAAGAGCTCATATCGACGGGGAGGTTTGGCACCTCGATGTCGGCTCGTCACATCCTGGGGCTGGAGAAGGTCCCAAGGGTTCGGCTGTTCGCCGATTAAAGTGGCACGCGAGCTGGGTTCAGAACGTCGCGAGACAGTTCGGTCCCTATCTGTTGTGGGCGTTGGAAGTTTGAGTGGGGCTGACCTTAGTACGAGAGGACCGGGTTGGACGAACCTCTAGTGAATCTGTTATGGCGCCAGCTGTACTGCAGAGTAGCTACGTTCGGAATAGATAAGCGCTGAAAGCATCTAAGTGCGAAACTAGCCACAAGATGAGACTTCCCTTGAGGGTCGTGGAAGACTACCACGTTGATAGGTCATAGGTGTAAAGGTGGTGACATCATAGCCGAGTGATACTAATTGCCCGACGCTTTCTTCAATAACAGATAAGGTGGTGAGATCTTTCCGGTCTCACCACCGAACTCAAAAACACAAATAGTACTGTAATCTGATCTCAGTATAATAAGATCACTTCTTCCAATAATATGTCATTGTTCCGTGGAGTAACAAGTACATAGTAGCAAGTAACAAGATAAAATGTCTTGATACCTGATACCAGATACTCACTATCCTAACGAACATTAAGATATTCAGGTGCCTATATCGGCGGTGTCCACCTCTTCCCATTCCGAACAGAGAAGTTAAGCCCGCCTGAGCCGATGGTACTGCGGTAAAACGTGGGAGAGTAGGTCGGTGCCAACCTTTACTACAAATAGCCCCAAGGTCAACAAGACCTCGGGGCTTTTGTCGTTCATGGAAAGTTTACGGCATCCTATAATAGCTGCTGACTATAGCAGTGTAGCGGTAGTCTTACAGCGTTAATCATCGTATAGGTTCCATCTTGACGATATTCACCACGCGACACACATCGACCCTTCTTAATTACGATATAGATTTTTTGTCTATACCGAGTCATGATACCCATGTTTGGCGCTAATTGGTGTGCTGCACTGTGATAAAAATTGCTAATTGCGGTATTGACCTCAAATTTGCCCAAGGCATTTGAAAGGGATCTTCTGAAGACCTTAATAAAGCACAAAGGCCTAACGCTTATGATCAAGCGTGAGGCCTTGTTGTATAGCATCTATTTGTAAGTACTTTATTCTAATATCCCTACCACTTCGGAATGTAGTGGGAGGGTGAAGTAGAAGGTAGAACCTTTGCCCAGTTCGCTGGTCACCCCGATCTCGCCGCCGTGTTTCTCGATGATCTCCTTGCAAATGTAGAGGCCAAGTCCCAGACCTGATACGGTCTGCAGGTTCTGGTCTACACGATAATAACGTTCAAAAAGGCGACCGAGCTTATCCGGAGGTATACCCGGACCGTGGTCCGTCACCGCGATCTTCACCCAATTATCATTGCGGGCGATAGATACATCGATCCTTGGCGAATCAGGTGCGTATTTCATTGCATTGGTCAGAAAGTTGGTCACCACCTGATCCACGCGATGCTCATCTGCCTGTATCTCCAGTTCCATCTCGCCGCTGATCTGAACCTTGAAATGCCCGGCGATATTGATCGGGCTGGCACAGTTGCTCAACATTTGCGATATGACAAATTTGGAGCGGTCGAGGCTGATCTCTTTTTGCTGTAAACGGCCTACGCTTAACAGGTCATTGATCAGTACACCTACACGTTCGGCGCTGCGGCGCGATTGCATGATCAGCTTAGGCAGCATACCATTGTCAGGCTTATCCTTGATCTTATCCATCAACTGCAATGAGGCCTTTAAGCTCGTCACGGGTGTTTTTAATTCATGACTGGCTATACTGATAAAGTCGTCCTTGTGTTGTTGTAATTGCTTTTGTGCAGTTATATCGATGCAGGCACCTACGTAACCCTTAAAATGACCTTCACTATCGAATTGTGGTCTGCCGCTTGCTTGGCACCAGCGCAACTGGTCATTGCCGGCAACCAACCTGAACTCCACTTCAAAACGTTCATTCTCCGCTAATGCCTGGAAGAATTTGGTGGATACCAATTGGCGATCCTCCTGCATAATGCAACGAAGCCAACCAATACCCAAACTATCTTCAACCGTACAGCTGGTCCACTCCAGCCAGGTCTGGTTCACGTAAGTAATACTACCTTCATTATCAGCCATCCAAAGCGCCGTAGGGGCTGCTGAGGTCACGTTGCGTAAAAGTTGCTCGCTATCGGCCAAAGCCCTGCGTGAGGCGATCTCAGGACGCAGATCGCGCATGATGGCGCCTACAGCGATAGGTTTGCCGCTCACCGGGTCATCAATGCGAATGGAGCAGTTCATCACCGGGAATACCTCTCCGGTCTTTAAGTGACGAACGTTCATCACACCCGTCCACCCACCTGTGGCCATAGTAGCAGGTAAGATCACGTCGCGTACGTAGGCCAGATCGTCAGGTGCGTGCAGGTCATCGATAGGGGTACTCATCACCTCCTCGTCTGATGCAAAGCCTAACAGCTGTTTACCCGCGTCATTCAAATAGGTATTCACACCGCCCAGATCAAGTATTGACATGAGATCGGAACTGTTATCGGCCAGTGTTTTGAGTTTACGCTGTAACTCCATGTCACGGCGATGGTCGGTTATATCTAATAATGTTCCTAACAACCTCATTGGGCGACCCTGGTCATCTTTCAGGATCTTACCTTCGGCACGTACCCAATGGATGCTTTTGTCGGGCCATATCACTCTCACTTCATAAAATAACCTGCCGGTGATCAATGCTTCTTCATGAGCGGCAATGCGGACAGGCATATCATCAGGATGAACGACCGATACATAATCAGGAGCGGTCACTTGCTGCGCAAACCCAAAGATGTGTGCGAAACGCTCGGAGGTGATCAGTTTTTGTGAGATCAGGTCAAGGTCGAACGTGCCCATATTCACCACCTCAGTGGCCAGGCGAACGCGTTCTTCCGATTCGGCCAGTTGGGCTACCGAACGTTCTAGTTGCTCCTTGGTCTCGTAAAGTTCTTCGTTAGTAGTACGCAGTTCTTCGCTTCCGGCCTCAAGTTCTTCGTTCAGGCTTTGGAACTCCTCATTGAGCAAACTCAGTTCCTCATTGGTAGTTTGTAGCTCTTCATTAGCGTGCTGCAGGTTAGCTTCGCTTTCCCTCAATTGCTGCAAAGCAACGGTCTCGGTGGTGATGTCCATCACGCTGCCAATAAAGCGCATCGGCTTACCTTGCTCATCAAAATATACCTGGCCAAGTGCCTTTACATATCTGATCCGGCCATCGTTAACGGCTACTGTACGGTATACTACGTCGTAACGGCCTTCGCATATAGCAGGATCATAAGCATCGGCCACTGCCTGTAAAATGCGGTCGCGATCTTCAGGGTGAAGCCCGGTGACGAAATCGTTGGTATAAGATACCTCTGCATCAGGGTCATGGCCAAAGAGTTCTTTACAGCGTTTGTCCCAATGCAGGTTATAATTGGGTATATCAAGGTCGAACAACCCAAGTTCGGCAGCCTCAGCGGCCAGGCTCATGCGTTGTTCCGAAAATTCTAAAGAGCGGTGCGAGGCATCAAGCTGCTCATAGGCTGACCTTACTTCCTCGTTGGTGGCCTCCATTTCTTCGTTCAGGCTAAGGTACTCCTCATTGAGCGCCGTTAGCTCATGAACGGTCTGTTCGAGTGTCCGTTCACTGATCACGCGTTCGGTCACATCTACAGCGGTGTTCACTACGCCGTAAATGGTGCCATCCTTATCATGTAGTGGTTTAAAGGATAAGTCGAAATAAAAGGTGCGGGGCTCGCCATCGATCATCAATTCGGCTTCGTTATTAGGGTCGCGGTATGCCTCACCAGACCGAAAGACCTGGTCAAGCAGGGAAGCGAACTCCTGATCACGGAACTCGGGAATAGCCTCCAGCAGTGGCTTGTCAATGATGGAAGCATCTTTACTCCAAACGTTCAGCATGAGTTGGTTGACCGCGCTCACGGTGTGGTTTGTACCGGTGAAAACGCAAGCCGCGATCGGCAGCGTGTTCACCATAGTTTGCTGGGCGTACTGAGAAAGCATTTCTATTTAAATTAATACACCTTTACAGGATGCACATTTTAAAACAAATATAACAGATCCTTAACAAAAGGAAATATGTGGATCATTAGTGAACGCTTTATTCTGCGTTTTAAGGGCGTTTTTCAGGCTTGATAACAGTTGGTATAGCTATAGGTTTTACCTTATGGTGCCAGAATAAAATATATTTATCAACATCATTTGGGGGCCATATTTCGGGAAAGATATAACAAAGATATTTCACTATACCACTTTTAGGAATAAAACAATTTATCGGCCGCTTCAGTTCTTATAATGTGCATAATTTGTAGGGCTACCGAGATCTTCGTTCGCGCACTCTCAGAACCATAAATTTACCGCCATGAGCATCAAACGGATCTTAACAGCAGCTGTCGCTGGTACTACTTTCATGACGTTGTTTAGCGAAGTGGTATCCAAATTGGATGGCCACAACTATAACGAGGCTAAAATACTGGGCGAACTTATTGATTGTATCACCCCGTTAGATGAGAAGACCTCACAGGCCGCCGGTTGGGTAGGACATTACGGGGTGGGCGTGTTATTTGCAACCGGATATGATGAGTTCCTGGAACGGATGGGCACGAAGCCCAGTATATTGAATGGTGCTGTTTATGGAGCACTTAGCGGTTTAGTGGGTGCTGCGGTGTGGCATAGTACCTTTAAGGCTCACCCAAACCCGCCAGGCGTAAACCTCAAGAAATACTACAAGCAATTAGTGATCGCCCATGCCGTATTTGGAATAGCCGCCTCACTGACCTACCCCGAGAACAAAAAATGACCGGTCATTTCACTGTTGTAACGTTCGTGCGTTCAAGTGAAATGACCGGTCAGTGATCTGTTGTATCGATTCGTATCAGTCGTGTCCTTCTACCTTAACGATCTTGTTGTAAACGCCTAATAGCAGGAACGGTGCTGCCCATTGGCCTACGAATAAAGCAGTGTGCTTCTTTCTCATGATCTTTAAGGTCAATGATACGCCCATGGAGGCCAGGGCCGCCCATAAGAATACGTCTGAAGGTAACTTAGCAGTTTGCTGTTCAATGGTTTTGGCTACTTTGCCTTCGCTGTGCTGTAGATCTGTCATGTTGATCTAATTATGAGTTAATGAAATGATTTGCTAATGAATGCCTCCGACGATATATCATTAAGCGCCGCGGATGAGTTTCCGATGATCACCGGCCGTCTTATCAGGTAGGCGAGCATCGTGAGAACATAGATGCAACAGGTTATATACAACTATGTTTTCTTATTAATTAAATTATAAAACCTGTAGGTGTATCCGGCTGTTACAAATGCAGAACTTGACCAATTTGTAACATCTAATTTAACATGGCCGAAAAACGTATAGAGACCTGTAGCCAGGTGATCGCTGATCATGGCTTGACCATTGCCTTTGCCGAGAGTGCTACCGCCGGTTGGTTATGCTCTGAGTTTGCCCTTACCTCATGCTCTGGGCAGGTGCTTAAAGGGGGTATCGTGTGTTACGATGCGTCGCTTAAACAAACCTTACTTGGGGTATCTGAAGAGATGATCAAAGAGTTCAGTCCCGAATCAAGGGAAGTTACTGATGAGATAGCCCGACGCACTGCCGACCTCATCGATGCCGACATTTACGTGGGCGTTACTGGATTGACCACAGCAGGTGGGAGCGAGAGTGAAGAGAAACCGGTGGGTACTATGTTCGTGTCAGCTCTCATTAAAGGTGAACTCATATCTGAGCGGTACGTTTTTAAAGGTTCATGTGAGGAAGTAATTCACCAGACCATCAACGCCGCAGCTGATCTGCTGATCCTCCATTTGCAGCGAAAAGTTGAGCAGTAGGGCCCAAAGATTGTCCATTTATCGCTCCACCTATATCAATGCCGGGTGTTGGATGATGAATAAGTGAACGATTGTATCAGGTCCGATAGTTGAACGAGCAGCACGCAATTGGTATAGCCACTGCACGCACAGGCACTCTTTTTAAAACTTTTTCGAATGATCTGTATTCTATAAAGGTAATATTTCAGTTACTTCCTGACCCGGCACTACCAGTGTCCCGTGGCTTATTTTCAGTTCATTTCAGGTAATAATGCTATCATCATTTGGTGTGACCATGAATTGTTATGAAAAAGGACGAGATACATCTTAATGACCTGAGCCGGATACTATTTGGCCAGGCACCTCCTGAATTTTTGCTGGAGGTAGCGTTACGCACGCTGATCACCTACTTTTTCTTGCTGATCATGGTCAATTTGTTGGGCAAACGCATGAGTGGCCAACTTACGGTTATGGAAATGGCCGTAATGCTCACTTTAGGTGCCATCGTATCGGTACCTATGCAAACTCCCGACCGTGGCATATTGCAGGGCTTGCTGCTTTTATTATGTGCAGTGGGTTTTCAGCGCGGTGTGAGCTATTTAGGTTACCGCAGCCATTGGATCGAGAACGTTACGCAGGGCAAACCCAGCCTGCTGGTCAGCAACGGCGTACTAAAGGTCGATCAATTGCGCGAGGAACGCATCTCCAGGCAACAACTGTTCGCTGAGATGCGCTCCGAAGGCATATTTAACCTGGGTGCTGTGGACCGGGTATATCTGGAGGCCTGTGGTCTGCTCAGCATTTACAAGCTAAACTCACCCAGAGCAGGGCTACCGCTTTACTCGCCTGATGATGAGGCGGGCGACGATGGAGAGACCGTAGCGACGCAAAATGCTCAGGGTATACAGGTGTGTATCAGTTGTGGCGCCGTGAAGGCGGCTGTACAGCAAGACGCTTGCACCAATTGCCATCAAAAAGAGTTCACTAACGCCGTATTATAAGCCATGAAACCCGAAGACATCAAAATAACGGACTGGATGAGGTGGCTGGTGGGCGATGTACCTGCCGGATTTTACATCGAGCTGGTGATCCGCGCCTTTGTGATCTACCTGTTGCTCATGGTATCCATGCGGCTGATGGGTAAGCGCATGTCATCACAGTTAGGGCGCAATGATCTGGTGGCCATGGTCACCCTGGCCGCAACCATCGGTATACCACTGCAAGCGCCAGACCGGGGTTTGCTGCCGGCTATTTTGATCGCGGTCATCGTGGTGTTGGTAAGCCGCTGGATAGCCGCCAAAGCGTTCAAGGACAGCAAATTTGAGATCTTTTCACAAGGGAAGATATCCGTACTGGTACGTAACTCAATAATGGACCTTAACGAGATGAAACGTGTGAGATTGACCCGCGAGCGGCTTGTGGCGCAGTTAAGGCACAGCGGCATTAAGCAACTGGGCCAGGTGAAGCGGCTTTAAATGGAAGCTAACGGCACGTTCACCATTACCACTCATGAACGATCGCGGCCGGGCTTATTCGTGATCCCGCGTTGGGACCATGACCTGTATGCACGCTTCACCCGATCTGATGAGTGCCTGGCCTGCGAGAATTGTGGCTTCACCAGGCAAAAGCCGTTCGAGCCTGACAGTACCGATTGCGAAAGCTGCGGCCATCATGTTTGGACCCCAGCAGTGCTCGAAGATCAATAACGATCAACCAAGATCCAAATTATATATGACCATTACAGAACCGACATCTATCTGGGCCGCAACCGCCGCCCTTCAACTGATCAGCGTTAAAGATGAACCTTTACAAAGTTACCAACACGGGCAACTGACCTTCGAGTTACGTACGCTTGATGATTCACTATGGGTGATCGCTCTGCTGAACAAGGATGCCCGTGTGGCTTTCCGCACCGCCTATTCGCCTAATGGTTTTATAGGTATAAATGTTGACAAGGCCAATGAGCGAAGCATTACGGTAAAATTACGGTCGGCCGCCGGCGAGTACACCGTTACCGTGGATATGCCTGATACGGAACAGCCCACTTTACATTACACAGCTTCGTTGATCACGTCAAATGATTTGCTGATGCCGTTTTGGCCACGAGACGTCATTTTTTACAGTGCTAACGGTTTGGACACATCAGGCGAGCTGTTCATTAAGCAGGTGGGGACCCGTTCAGGACTGCTATATGGCGCATACAAAAAGCCAGAGGCCGGATCTTTTTTGTACTTGCAGAACCTGACCGCTTTAGGACCCTACAATGAGGACACCCAAACGTCCGCTGCAGAGGTAGTAGGCGGGGAGTGGCCTGAATTAGGCCTGCAACTACCCGCCGCAGCAAGTAAGCCGTTAAAGGCTGGTCAGGAATACGTATTGTCAGATGCGTTCATCACCTTCTCCCCAGAGGTGCCGGCCGATCAGTTCGCGATAGCTAAGGGCTTCCTGAACGCATTAAGCAGCTTTATATGTGCTGTTGCCCGTACCGGAGACCAAGTATCAGGACTATTTAGAGATCCTACCTAAAGTGTTGAATGATCTGCAGAACAATAAAGGTTGCTGGTCGCACCGGAGCGGGCACCCATATCTTAATGCTTACGTGTGCGATTACAATACCCCGCCCGAGATCATGGTGCAGCTCGCCGTTCTGCTACCGGTACGTGAGTATATCAAGTGGAGCGGCCAAGAGTGCGGGATGGAAAAGGAGATCATGGATGGACTACCCGCTTTTTACGATGAGAAGCTGGACACGGTGATGCGCTGGCTTCCGTCAGAGGAGGACATGCTCGATAAGTCGGAGGAGCAAAAGACGCCATTGGTGATGGATTCATGGTATTTGCACCATCCGCTACTAAACCTGGCCCGCTTGGCCCAGGACGGTGACGAGCAGGCAAAAGAACTGCTCATCCCATCGGCCGATTATGCGATCAAGGTAGCACACCACTTCAAGTATCAATGGCCGGTGTTCTACAAAATGGATACCCTCGAAGTGGTGAAAGCCGAGACCAAAGAAGGCGAGGGAAGCGAAAAGGATGTGGCCGGATTGTACGCACACGTGATGCTGCAGATATGGGAACTCACTGGTGACGATAAGTACTTTAAGGAGGCCGAGAAAGCTGCCCGCACACTTACGCAATACGGATTCGATGTATTCTACCAGGCCAATAACACCATGTTCTCGGCCAAGGCCATGATCTTATTGTACAAGCAAACCAAGAAAGAACGGTATCGGGATCTGGCCTATCTCTTCCTGGCTAACATATTTAAGAACGTGGCGCTGTGGGATCGTAACTACGGTTTTAGTAAGAATTTGCCAACGTTCTTTGCCTTATTTCCACTTAATGACGCACCGTACACCGCGGTCTATGAAGAGCAGGAGGCGTATGCCGGTGCCCACGATCTGTTTGCTTATGCCGATGGTTTGGATATCCTCCCCTCGGTGAACTTGCTGCTGGCCGAATTTATAAAGCACACGGTTAACCGCGCCGCATTCTATTACCCACCCATGCTGCCCAAAGAGATGCTGGCCGATGAAGTGAAGACGGGCGAAGTGGATCCCAATTTATGGATCGCGTTAGAGGACATACATGATGGCTGGGAGCCATCGGGCTCGGTAGGGCAGGAGGTTTACGGCGCCGGACTGGCGTTCGGTATCATCCCAAGGCAGTACCTCAAACTATCAGGGACCAATATGCTGCTTTTTATAGACTATCCGGTAATCCAGGCTAAAGAGAAAGGAAAGGCGATCAGATTCAAAGTACTTGGCTCAGATCAGCTGACCTGCAGGCTATGCATCGTATCGGCAGAGGGCGAACCTTTGTCGGCCTTTAAGATCGCGGTACAGAATAAAGCTGATCAGGAAATGATCGATCAGGCAGGAAAAGATATGACAGAATTTATGATCCATGGTGACCAGGAAGTGACCATAAGCTTGAAATAACTAAACATAAACATATGAGTATGAGTAACGATCAGGTGTACGCACCGGTAAGTGTAGTAGGGAAAACGATCATCGTGACCGGAGGTACCACAGGTATAGGCAGGGCAACGGCGCTATTGCTGGCCAGTGAAGGGGCCAATGTACTGATCGCGGGGTCAGACCAGGCGCATTTGGACGATGTGTTGAAGGATGTGGCTGGTATGGAACTGGCCGGCAGCCTGAATGGGATAGCCACTGATCTGTCGACCGAGCAAGGCATAATCGAATTATTCAAGGCCATTGATGAATTGTCTGGAGGCATCGATGTGTTCATCAACAACGCAGCTTTAGCCTACCAGGGCATCAGCGACGGGGAGTATACGGAGTGGCAGCGCGTAGTGAATACCAATTTGCTGGGCTACCTGGCCTGCACCCACTATGCGCTGGACAGGATGCGTCCGCAAAAGAATGGCCACATCGTTAACATCGGTTCAATGAGTGCCGATGTAAGGGAAAAGGACAGTTCAGTTTACGTGGCTACGAAGGCCGCTATACAGGGCTTTTCTGAAAGTTTGAGGAAGGAAGTGAACGAGCAAGGCATCAGGGTCACCTTGATCGAGCCGGGAGCGGTAGGTACCGACATGCAGCCCGTATCGGTGCCTGATCAGCAAAAGCAGGAGCAGCAACACGCGATGATGTTAGCCGAGGACATTGCCCGCACCGTCCTTTTTGCGGTCACCTTGCCTGAGCGTGCCGAGGTGGTTGAATTGAAGATCAAGCCGCGGTTGCAGATCATCTAAACAAATACTTCAACAAAAAAGGCCGCTGATCAGCGGCCTTTTTTGTTGTACGGACCAATAAATGTTTAGGCGCTTTACACCTTGAGCGTAACGAACACCGCTCCGGTGTGTTCTTTATCCTGCGCGGTCTCAAAAGCCTTATTGATCTCATCTAACTGGAACTTATGAGTGATCATCTTTTTGGCGTTCAACTTTCCTTTAGCCAGCAGGTCAAGGCACATCTTCATCTCCGAATAGATACCCCAGAAGGCATAGCTGGCACTCGGGATGATCTGTATCTGCGCCATTTGGATCTTTTGCCATTCCAGCGGAATGGATATTTCTCCCTTGTCGAAGCCGCCCACGATAACGATCTTACCGCCAATGCGCGAGTATGACACCGCCTGAGGTAGCGTGATAGGCATTGACGGTCCTCCGGCGCACTCAAAAACGATGTCGGCCCCGCGGCCATCGGTGAACTCTTTGATCAGCTTGGCGCTGTCTTCCTTTTCAGAATTGATCACCAGGTCGGCGCCCAGTTCACGCGCCAGTTCAAGCGAGTGATCCACCACATCGGTAATGATCACATCGGCACCGCTGAGCTTGGCCAATTGCAACTGCCCCAGGCCAATGGGGCCGGCACCGATCACCACCACCACATCATTAAGCTTAATGCCGCTCAACTGAATGGCGTGCAAGGCCACCGAAAAGGTATCCAGCACAGTGGCTTCCTCATCGCTAACGTGATCAGGCAACAGGTGAAACTTTTCGGCAGGTCCGATCAGGTATTCTGCAAAGGCCCTTGACACGGTCTCCATGCGTACCGGGTAAAGGTTGGGGCAAAGGTTGTACTGCTGCACACGGCACCAGTCGCACGTGCCATCGCCCAGCAGGGTCTCTACCACTACGCGGTCGCCCGGCTTTACGTTGGTGACGGCGCTTCCCACTTCAACCACTTCGGCGGCAAGTTCATGCCCCATGATCTTGTGTACCAGTTCGGGTTCTTCCTTTTTCCAGTGTCTGAGGTCGGTTCCGCATATACCAGTGGCCGTTATGCGGGCAAGCACCCAATCAGGATGAGGTATCTCGGGCCGGTCCACCTGTTCTACATCGAATTCGCCCTTTTCGTTCTTGAGGGCAGCCTTCATCTTACTCATATGCATTCAATTACGATCAACAAATAAAGCGTTACTTCTTTTTATTCAATAAGTAAACTGCAACAGCTGTAGCGGTGAGTGAGCACAGTAAGGTTTTACCTAAAAAGCCCTTAGCGTTATGTTCGAGTTCCATGCGCCAGCCGCGTTCCTTGGCCACGTTGGGTATGTGTCCTTTGGTCACGTCATCGATCAGTCCTTCGATGGTGTTAATGCGGTCGGCCAGTATGAGCGGTATCCAGTGCCGGTAGCGATCCTCGCTGTGTTTGAACGCATACCTACGGATCATGCCACTCAGCCCTGATGGTGGCGCCGAAGTGCCGAACACCCTGGTGATCGCGGGCCGCTCGGTCGACACCAGTATTTCCACCGTGGGTGGCTGCTGTTCAGAGCGTTCATAGTTGATGCGGTTATGGTCATCGCCGGTGTAATTCTTCATAGGATAGGTCGGCTCGTTCTCCGGGTCGGCATCCATTCCCCATCCGGGTATATCTGTGTGGTCTTTAATATCTTTCATGTTATCAAGCTTTAGCTGAAGGTATCAGCACGGTTTTTATACATTCATCAAGTTTGGAGGAGAACATGCGGTAAGCATCTGACACTTCTTCGAGCGGTATGCGGTGAGTGATGAGGCCTTTAGGGTCTAACCGCCCTGCCTGAACGTGTTCGATCAGTTTGGGTAGCAACCTTTTCACCGAAGCCTGGTTAGCGCGCAGCGTTATACCTTTGTTAAGGATGTTGCCAATAGGAGCCAGGTTGAACGGCGGACCATAAACACCCACCACTGAAACGATACCACCTTTTTTGACCGAGTTAATGGCCCATTGTAGGGCAATAGCCGAGCCCGCTTGCATCAGTGTTATACGTCCGCTCAAGGTCTGCAGTGTATTGCCTTCGGCTTCGCAGCCTACGCAATCGATACAAACATCGGCGCCGTACCAGTCAGTGGTCTTTTTCAGGAACACTACCGGATCGCCTAATGACTTAAAGTTGTAGGCCTCGCACTTGGCATAACGCTGTGCGAATTCGAGCCGGTAGTCAACATGATCGATGATGATCACCCTTGACGGGCCAAAGAACCAGGCACAACGCGCGGCCATGATGCCGATGGGGCCGGCGCCGAATATCACTACCGTATCGCCAGGTTTGATGCCGGCCATTTCGGCGGCCTGGTAACCTGTTGGTACCACGTCGGTAAGCAGTACGGCATCATCAGGATCCATTTCGGGCGGGATCACCGTTGGGCCAACATCTGCATAGGGAACGCGTACGTACTCGGCCTGGCCACCGTCAAAACCGCCAGCGGTGTGGGAGTAGCCGAAGATACCCCCAACAGCTGTGGCCATCGGGTTGGATTCGTGGCAATTGCCGTACAACCCCTGCTTGCAAAAATTACACTTTCCGCAGGCGATGTTGAACGGCACCAGCACATGGTCGCCAACTTTAAGGTTCTGCACCATTGGGCCAACCTCTTCTACAACGCCGGTAAATTCATGGCCGAAGGTCATTCCAACACGAGTGTCAGGTACCATACCATGATAAAGGTGAAGATCTGACCCGCAAATACAGGTTCGGGTCACTCTAACGATCGCATCCTCCGGATGTAAGATCTCAGGCATGGGCCGTTGTTCCGCACGAATACGGTACGGACCACGATAGTTCATTGCTAACATAGTTCGTTGTTTTTAAATAAGATGATGTATCAACGCAGTGTTCGAACGGCTAAAATGCGTTTAGTATGAGCGGCTGTATAAGAAGTGTGTCCGTTAATACCGGACCTTATCATTCAACGCAAGAACAGGGCGCAGGTTTTCATTATTTGATACCCAAGTTCAGGCATACGTATATCATTAAGCCCTGGCAATGAATAAAAGATGACCGCTACCAGTAAAAGCATCATCCGCCACCAAGGGGCGTTAGGCTTACTGCCGACGCAGGAACACCTGCTCGTGGCCGTTCAGCGTTGATAGTGCTGATTATCTTATTCTTTTTCGGGATGAAGTGGCCCCGGCGCCGCACCTTCATGATGTTCTGTGCCGCCTTTTGGTGCGTTGCTTTTAAATTCGTCTAATTGGTCCTCTGTCCGGGCTCCTTCAACGATCTCCTCTGTTGATCGCCTGTGCGGGTTGCCCTGCGGATCTTCTTTGGAAGGGAAGTTTTGTTGTCCTGGCGCCATGTTATTGTCATTGCTCATAATGTTGATATTTAAAATGTTAGATGTTGTTGGTCAAGATTTAGTTAAGGATGATAAGGCTGTTGGTCCTCATACGCCTGCGGAAGCGCACCGTTGTTCTTGCCTTCAGGTGTTTCTAATGCCTTACGCGGACCTTGCGCTGCGCCAAAGGTGGTCACGCCCGCTTTGATATCTTTTAAGGTCAGCAGGTCCTTCTTCTTTTTCCGTTGATGTTTATTTCCTGAATTTTGCATGGGAAGTGGTTTGTTGGTCAGTGATATAGAGAGAGCGTTCGGTCGAAAAGATCGGGCGCATACTTACCATTAAGGATCTCTTGCTGTTAGCGCAATAAAAGAACAGATATTTGTTCTCGAGTTCGGTACACTTGATCGCCTGTACATAGGCTTGTACCTCCTTAATAACACCTCTGAGATGCTTGAAAGCGGTATTGTGCCTCAATTCACAGAGCAGCCTATCCCGGTTAATGCGAATGGTGGCGGTTTCGGGTAAACATTCCCTCAACTTGCTGATCACCATATCGGTCTGCTCGCTGCGTACGATCTGCATAGGTACTACATTGCTCATGTTACATCGTTTTTTTGACTTCAAGGTGTGATCATGCCGTCGCGGGCTATGGTCGGCGATTACGGGTCATTACAGCTGAGAGGACTTCCAGCACCCCGACCGAGACAAAGACAGCCCGGGGCCCACCGGTAACGTCTAAGATCCAAGGAGAGGCGACTAGTATTATTCCTACCAGCAGGTCTATGACCAGATGAACAGGCATCGGTATGATGTTGAACAAGCCAAGTTCGTACCGGGTGAGTGACGCCATAATGAGCAGTGCCACGCTGACGGCCACTGCGGTCCACTTAGGTATCGGTAAGTCGGCAAAACCGAATAACCAAGGCGAAGCCAGAAACACCAGAGCCAATATAATATCGAGTACTCCGTGTACACGTGTTGAGATCAGTTTCATGAACGATCGATGTAAAGGCATAGGTGCAGATAAATGATCTGAGTATGCCGGGTGATCAAATGGACAGCGCAACGGATAAGAGGGAACGCCGGATGGATAATGTCGGCGCATACGGAAAGTATATGTTGATTAACTATAAAGAAATAAATAGGTTTTAAACGATCGATAATTTGTTTATAGAAACTCAGCAAAGTGACATTAAGGGTGCGTTAGAGTCTCTATATCTCTAAAAATGCGGAATGTCGAATTTTGGTATCTCATAGGTATTTCCATTAGCAAGTATGCGTACGGTCAGGTCATCAATGAATACCGTCCTTTTTCGGTTCACCTCCGTGATATCTGAATGGGTGATCCTAAAGCCTTCAATAATAATGATGACACCGGTACCGATCACCCGGCAGTCCTTTCCGTCCCGTACGATCAGCGCCGTGTTCTCTTCAATGCCTATGCCTATACTGGTAGGGTTGGTGGCAACTACTTGCGCCATTCGTACAAAGCGGCTGCGGTCCACAAAGTGCGTATCCACACAAACGTCTTTCAGGAACTCCAGGCCAACGGCGATCTTCACGTTACCAACGGTTAGCTGATCCTGGTCAGTGCCGGCATAGATCATTGGGGTCGACATGGCCATGGCTCCGGCACTTGTACCGCCCAATATCAAAGGGTCATAAATATAACGCTGCTTTAGCTGCATCAGCAAGGGTGTACCGCCATATATTGACGTCAGCTTGAGCTGGTCGCCACCTGAAAAGAAGACACCTGTTGCCGCCTGCAGTCGTTCATGATATTCATTTCCCAGGGCATCTTTAGGTTCGTCATGATGAATGTGACCTACACTGCTCGCACCCAATTTTCGAAATAGCTCAGCATACGGTTCAAATGACCCTTCACCTTCGGCTGAGGCGGTGGTGACCACTTCACTGATCGCGTGCTCGCCACCGGCCAGCTTCACGAACGTTTCCAGAATAAATGGTTCGGCCCGGTCGGTGCCTTTGGCTTCGTGTCCGCCAATGATCAAAAGCGTGCCTTTGGGCACAGGGCATAAGTTGTTATCGTTCATGATGTACGGTTATTTAAAGGATATAAGATCTTTCAGTAGTGATCGAACGGAAACAAGGGACCACATGAACGTGGCGTGGAACGGCGGGTATGTTCAGATCAACGGTCAGGTGGGCGGTTGGTTTTAAGCAAGAAATATTTTTGAGATGTAAATGATCGTTCAAAGAAATTTAATTAATAATTAAAACAAAGGCCACCCGAATGAGGTTGTTCCACTATATTTAACGCTCCACACGTGACCATTTATTGAGTCTTTAAGGTCACTTCCATACTTGCTGTTCAATTGAGGAAAGCAACATTAACGTTCATCAATAAATACTACAAGTATGTTCTATCATGACAACAAGCTACAGTACACTGTACGAGTAGACAAGCCTAACCCGGCATTCGCAAAACTGCTTCAACAAGCCATAGGTGGCATCGAGGGCGAGATCAGAGTGTGTTTACAATACCTGTTCCAGGCCTGGGGTGCCCGCGGGCCGAACAAGTATCGCGACATGCTGCTGGATACCGGTACCGAGGAGATATCGCACATAGAGATGCTCAGCACCGCGGTAGCGCTTAACCTGGAAGGTGCCACCAACGAATTAAAGGACAAAGTAGCAGGGGAGAACCCTATTGTAGGAAGCATACTGGGCGGTATGGACCCAAGGCATGTGCTATCATCTGGTTTAGCGGCCATGGCGGTAGATAGCAATGGCGTTCCATTCAATGGTTCATGGGTAGTGGGCAGTGGTAACATAGCCGCTGATATGTATGCCAACGTAATGGCCGAATCTACGGGTCGAGTTTTGGCCACACGACTGTGGGAGTTGACCGATGATGCAGGGATGAAAGACATGCTTGCCTTCCTGATCGCACGCGATACCATGCACCAGAACCAGTGGCTGGCCGTATTGGAAGATCTTGGTGGCGTGAACGCCAACCTGCCTATTCCCAACACCTTCCCGCTGAGTGAGCAGGTCAGTCAGTTCGAATATCAATTCATATCCACCAATATCGAAAAACAGACACCTCCTGACGCCCGCTGGGTAAGCGGACCCTCTATAGATGGCAAAGGCGAATTTAGCTACGTACAAGCCATGCCACATGGTCAGGAACCTGTGCTTGGTCCGCCTGATCCGCAAGGACATGCGCAAAGCCAGCAAATGCAGGGCGGAACTGATAAAGGAATACTCGAAAATATTAAAGATACTGTTCTTCCATAGGTATAGTTTAGTTGAATAGTGAAATGGGGGCCATAACTATGGCCCCCTATTTAACCCCAAAATATGAAGACCTTTATTCCTCTTTGGGCACATGCTATATTGGATGTGATAGGCGGTGTACTGATCACCGCACTGCCATGGATCACCGGTGCATATAAATACGGTGGCGCGGCCATCTTTTTGCCGGTCGTATTCGGTTCTATGCAACTGGTCATGGCGTTTTTTAGTAAGCACCAGGTGGGCATCGTCAAGGTGTTTCCCATGCAATTGCACCTGTTCCTGGACATGGTTGTGGGAGTGATCCTGATCATGGCGCCCTTCATCTATCATTTTTACGTGATGACGTGGTGGCCATATGTATCGATGGGGCTGGTTTCGCTTAGTGCAGGTCTCTTTACCGCACACAGTCCATTTCTGCATCCAATAGATGTGTTTGATGAGCGGGGCCGTTAAGGCGAGCGATCATCTGACCAAGTAGATCACTACCGAAAGCCTATCCAATACTTGAATACCAAGCTTACATGAAAGATAAAGGCAGTAAAATATTGATCTGGGTTGTAGGGAGTGTGATCGTGCTGGCAGTAATAGTATATGCGGGTTGGCAATATTTTAAAAAAGACCTTGCAAAGCCTGATAGCAAGATCGCTAAGCCATTGCTAACTGATCAGATCAAAAAGATGGTGATCGATGCCAGCGACAGCCTTTACCAGTTACAGTATGATCGTTTCGAATTGGACATAGACAAAGGCAAAGGGCTGCTGACCGGCGTCAAGATCATTCCTGACAGCAATGTGGAGAAACGCCTGCTTAAAGCCGGCAAGTTGCCCAACACCATCATCCACCTCCGCATCGATAGCCTGCGTTTACACCAGTTCGGTTTCAGGAAAACATCGGCAGGTCGGCGGTTCAATATACAAAGCGTTACCTTATACCATCCGGTGGCCCGTATCATTAATAAACGGCGAATATGGAACGAAAAAGATCGAACGCACGAGTCCTCAGCTTTGTTAAAAGCGGCCAAGAGTGTACTCAAGGTCAGTGCGGTGAGCACCATGAATGTACAGAACTTGCTTTTTACCTGGGTAGACCGGAACGGACCCAACGAGAAAGAGACCACATTTGAACATTGGAATATCAAAGCCGATGGATCCCGTGCCTATGAACGGTCGACACTCAACGGAGAAAATGAACATAAAACTGTTAGTTATCATACCGATAAGATCCGCATCGCTACGCCCGATAGTTTGTATCACATCATTTTTTCAGGTAGTGATCTGATGCCTGATGCCCGGCTGATGACCACCGAACTGGTAGAGGTGTCACCAAGGTTGGGACGGACCGCTTTTTACCGTGCAGCTAAGTATGATAAAGATAGGATACATCTGATCTACAAGCACCTTGCACTGCGCAACATTGACATTGATCAGATTTGGCAATATCAGCGGTTCCACATAGGCAAAGCCACTGTGGGCAGCTTTTGGGGCGAAGTACTTAACGATTATCACTGGCCCAAGCGCCGGCCGCCTGTGCGGGGAAGGCCGCATCCGCATCAAAAGCTAAAGCAGCTGGCCTTTAATATTACGATCGATACCATGCTCATGCATAACGGCTACTTTCAGTATATGATAGCTGCCCGCCGTTCAGGCGAGAATTCGAAGCTATTTATGACAGGTATCGAAAGCAGGATATACAACATCACCAACGACCAAGAGCGGATCAGGAAAAAGCATTACCTCACCAGTTATACACGCTCTAAAATAATGGGAGCCGGGCTCACCAGCACTACCTTCAAATTTGATCTTGGCAGTACTGACGGAGCGTTCATTATGACCTCACAAATGGGCCGCATGACCGCTGCTGCATTGAACCCACTGGCCAGGCCGTTGGCTCAGATCTCAGTTAGGGAAGGGGTGATCAACAAGATGTTGATGGAACTGAAGGCCGACAACAGCCATGCACAAGGCCACCTCGACCTGTACTACAAGGGGATGAAGCTTGATCTGCTTAAACGGGACAAGGAAGCAGACACGCTTAAGAAGAGAGGATTTTTGAGCTTTTTGGCCAATACATTCACGCCTAACGACAATCCTAAAAAGAACGGTAAGTTCAGAGAGGGGCCCATTAATGTGATCAGAGAGCCGAGGGGCTCATTTTTCGGGCTGCTGTGGAAAAGTACGCTTGATGGTATGACCTCGGCCATGTCGGGCCTGGAGCAACACAAAGACAAGCCCGACGAAAGTTTTCTCACCCGCGGGCTGAAAAGCATTATCAAGCCCCATCACAAAGAAGTGAAGAAGAATTAGTATCAACCATAAATAGTCAAGATCATGTATGTACCTTTTTTAATAGCGTTCGCTTTCATTTTCTTCGGTTTGGCCCTCTGGCTGATCATCCGCAAAAGCAAGGGAAAAGAAGAGAAGCGAAAACAAGATCAGTGATCACCATTCGAAACATCCAACAACTAAAGTATCTATCCTCATGACAGACCAACATCCTACCGAAAAATTTGAACAGCCACCTTACCCTGAACAAGTACAGGACGTACCCGGCACCACCAAACAAATGGACCCGCAGCCCGATCACGGGGAGACCACCTACAAAGGTTCAGGCAAACTCGCGGGTAAAAAGGCCATCATCACCGGCGGCGATTCAGGCATTGGCCGTGCAGTGGCTATTGCCTTTGCCCGTGAAGGTGCCGATGTGCTGATCTCGTACCTGAACGAGGACGACGACGCGCGAGACACCGCAAAGTTGATTGAGGATGCCGGCCGCAAAGCAGTGCTGGTAAGCGGCGATATCAGAGAAGAGTCGCACTGCCAAAAGATCATTGATGAAGCGGTAGCCGCCTTTGGCAAGATCGATATCCTGGTGAATAACGCAGCGTTCCAAATGTCGCGCAAGTCGTTGCAGGAGGTTAGCAGCGAGGAATGGGACCGAACGTTCAAGACCAACATTTACCCGATGTTCTACCTGTGCAAATTTGCCGAAAAACATATGGAGCCCGGTAGTACAGTGATCAACACTACCTCGGTGAACGCGTACCAGCCAAAGTCGGTACTGGTAGCCTACGCCGCTACTAAGGGCGCTATACAGAACTTTACGGTAAGCATGGCACAGCTATGGGCCGAAAAGGGCATCAGGGTCAACTGCGTGGCTCCGGGCCCGATCTGGACACCGTTGATACCGTCCACATTTCCGCCTGAGGAGGTGAGTAAGTTCGGTGAGAACGTACCGTTAAAGCGGGCCGGCCAGCCCGCCGAACTGGCCGCTACTTACGTATTGCTTGCGGGCAATGATTCGAGCTACATGACCGGCGCTACCATACAGGTGACCGGTGGTACACCGACCATTTAAACGTTACTGAAGCTGTCGACCGGGCCGTTACAACTGGTCCGGTCAACTGCCTTCGGCCACGAACGAGACCTTTTCAGGAGACCTTAGCATCTCGGCAATAACGGCTTTAACGATCTTGCTGCGCATGTGCGAAGAATGCTTAGGGTTAACGATGTAGATCAGCACCACTTCTACCCAGTTATTTTCATGTATGCGATAGTTCACGAAAGGGAATTCCTCGAAATCGATATCATCTACCGGGGTGTCTGATATCTCGTCGCGCATGTCCTGTACGTGGTCTTTGGTATTGGCATCCAACTGTTGCAAGGTCACCTCGCGCAGCTTTTTCTCCACCCAGTCGAGGTCGCTGTTAAAGGTGATGTAAAAGGATATCTCGTTCCAGACCAGTGGATATTTTTGCCAGGAGTAATTATATACCTGGTTTTGAAAGATCAGGCTATTAGGGAAGCGTATGAGCCTACCGCTAGGCAGGTCGCTGGTCATCAGGTTTCCGGCAAATTCCCATAGCGTGGTATCGAGGAAATTGATCTCGACCACGTCGCCATTGAAACTGCCCACCTGTATACGATCGCCCACCTTAAATGGTCCTCGCATTACGATATAGAACCAGCCGATGAGCGATGCGATAGGCGTTTGTAACGCGAAACCCAGTAATAACGAGATCAAACCCAGTGACACTGCTGCCGTATACCAGTTAGCATTGAGGAACGAGATAAAGATGAAGACGATCACGATGAAGGTGACCAGCCGCGTGAACTGAATAAGGTTATAGATCAGTCCTTTTTCCAAGGTGCCTTTGGCGATCTGGCTTTGCACGAACCGGGAGATGATCAGTATACCGAAGCTGCACGCGCCTGCCATCAGCAGGTTGCCAAGTAATTTGTGATACCCGCCAATAAAATCAAAAGCTTTGAAGCGGATCAAAAAAGTGGCGGCAATGCAGAGCACACCGGCTACGATATAAAAACTGATCTTGGTCCGCTTGATATCTTCGTTATGAAGTTTTTTGATCGTTTCTTTTTGTTCCTGGGTAGGGGTGTTGTCTTTGATATCCATTGGTGAACTGTATCGGCTATAAATGCAATGTAAGTAAAATAGCTAACCAACACTACAGTTACACGGCAGTTGCATAGTGAGCTAAGCTTATGACCTTTTTTAATGGAATTTTTGCGCAGGTGTTACATTAACAATGGATCCAACGTATAGGTTGTAAAGCATTGACCATGAGGACCTTTATTAAACCTTTACTTCTGTTGGTTTTAAGCATTGTAGCCATTACAGGCTGCAAAAAAAGCTCAGAGCGCTCTAGGTCATTGGTGGCCACCAGCGTGATCGGTATTGACCCGTGCTCGCAAGACTATAGCCCAGGAACACCTCAAAAAGGTTACGTGCTGTTGAACGGCAACACGGGTGATGTTGTGGTCACCTACAATTTACCGGTCGACATAGCGAGAAAGGTAGATGCGACCTTTAAACTTAAAAACAATGTCTATTTCACTGATGACACCCGGGTGAAGGTGGATCTGCCATACAGGGTAGCGTCTGATAGCGAAAAGGTATATCTGCTCTGTCCAGCGATCGTATTTGTCGGTGACTTCGACAGTTCAAAGCAGGTCATTATTGTTCAATAATATCAACTGTTAGTTTATTTATTATTTATAAATAACTGACAATAAACACAATGTATAAATATATTTTCGATGTGGCTGTTGTGTCCTTTTTAAGCTGGTATAAGGACCATTAGAGCGGGTCGCCTTCCTTTGACCTTTTAGGGTCTTGTATAGCAACGCCCACCCTCGAGTCGGCGCAGCCATAGTACAAGTACCATTTGTTCTTGAACCACGCCATACCTTCCACAAACACGGTCCCACTTGCATATTGACCTTTCTTTTCAAAGGCCTCCATTGGCCTGAAGAAAGGTACATCTAAGCGCCCTATCAGCTTGGTCGGCTCAGCGGCGTCGAACAGCATTTGGCCGGCGGAATAAGTGCCGCCGTTAAATCGCTTGTCACCTCGCTCGCCGTTGTGATTACGGCCATTGTAGATCAATACGATGCCTTTGGGCGTCAGTATGGCCGGTGGGCCGCATTCTGTAAAATCGCTATCAAAAAAGCCTTTTCGAGGAGCGGCAAGTATCTTCAATTTACCTTCCGAATCAACTAAAGGTGTCCAGTCCACCAGGTTGGTCGAGGTGGCTGCGTACACATTTCGTTCACCCCAATACATAAAGTATTGCCCGTTGATCTTGGTGATCACTTGCTTGCCCTTTTTGATCTCTGTCAGTATAGAGGCCGATTTGGTAGGAATGTTCATGAACCTACCTTCCCAAGCATCCTGAAATATGGGACCATTTTTTTTCCAATGCACAAGGTCTTTAGAAGTAGCTGATCCCAGGCGAGGCACCTTGCGATTCCATTGGGTGTACAGCATTACGTAAGTGCCGTCCTCGGTCACGGCTATGCGTGGGTCCTCACAGCCTCCCGGCCATTCAAACTCCTTTTGGTCATCATTGTCGGGGTAGAATACCGGCTCGCTGTTCCGTTTAAAATGTGAACCATCTGCGCTTATGGCATAACCCAGGCGCGAGGTACGGGTACTGATCCTTACGCCGGTCTTATCTTCAGATCGGTAAAGCACCACGATCTTGCCATCTTTGATAGCTGCGGCAGGGTTAAACGTATCGTTATCTTCCCATCGTAGGGTGGCGCCGGTCATTGGGTCCTTAAAGGTCGAGCTGCTATCGGGCGCGATGATGGGGTTGGCTTTTAACGGCCTAACGAAGCCGCCAATAGCCCACTCGGGTAGCGGGTTACTGACCTGCGCATGAGCACTTAAATGCACGCAAAAAGATGTGGTAACGGCAAGTGCCGCAATGTAGATCTTGTTCATAAGATATGGTTGGGATAACATAACACCAAAGCCTTCGCCACGCTCGGTCTCGCTGACTCACAGCTCCGGCTAAAACCGTAAAAGAGATACAAAAAGGGCGCTTGCGCATGAGGTGTTATGATCGGTTATCGATCATATAGAGCCCGGCTTACCCAGGTAGCTCACACAAATGCGTTTGAAAAATATAAGCGGAGGGGGCTAACACCTTACTGTATCATGAAGGCAAGGAGCAGACCAAGGGCGATATCCTTTGAGTTTTGTTGCAGGTAACGGTGTGCGATGGATATCTGGTTCTCTACCGTTCTTTTGGATATAGAAAGTTTTTCGGCGATCTCGGTGTTGGTCAGTTCGCCTAATCGGCTTAACAGAAATATCTCCCGGCATCGTGCAGGTAGCGCCTGTAAGGCTTCCTCTATCTCGCTTTTTAAGTTCAGGTAGCGGATCTTTTCCTCGCCCTCGTTATGTTGGGCATTGAGGTAGGAGAGACCATCATAGTCGGCCACGTACGCCAGCCTAAGCGTTTTACGTTCTCTTAATATCTTGTAAACGTGATAGCGTGCGCTGGTGGTCAGGTAAGCTTTGAACGATGAGATGTTCAGGTGTCCTTTCTTTTGCCAGATGCTCATGAACGTATCGTTGGCTATCTCCATGGCCAGGTCGCGGTCTTCCAGGTACGAATAGGCTGTGGTATACACCGCCTCCCAATACCGCTCTACCAGCAGTTCAAATGCAGCTACGTTATCTGACCTGATGGAGCTCCATAGGGCTTCATCAGAAAGGTTCTTTCCGGACATATAATTGGTTTTATAAAGCTATGGAATTTTATTTCTTAAAAACAACTGCCCGTGGTGTTTAAAATACTCATGGAGTTTTTTTTAAGTTTAAATGGCTTATAATCAGTGTATTGTATGACTTGACTTGCTTTTTGGATGTATGCTTATAAAAAAGTCAAGCCACGTGTATGAGTCGGTGCCATAAAATAGGCTCTTATATAGTGGTACCAATTAAGCCAGCGCCTATCAGGCGCCTTTTTACTATAACATACCAATGACCAGCGAAGAATTCTTAGTGCTTTATGAAAAGTTCCTGGCCGGTGAATGCACCGCTGAGGAACTGCGAAAACTTGAGGAGCATAAAGATGACTTCGAGTTAAAGGTACACCCGTGGACGGCTCAAATGGGAGATAAGCACGAGGTAAAACAAAAGCTGACAGAAGGGCTCATGGCGCAGGTTAAAATGGATGACCGTGAAAAAAGCGTTCCAGTGGGCAGGTTGGCCGTTGCCGCATCAATACTGGTGCTGATCTCGGTAGGGGCACTACTTTTATTCAAAGCGATGCGTGGCAATACCGAACAAAGGGCTCAGCTGACCACGCAGCAGCCTGTCAAGAGTATCATCAAACCTGGCAGCAACAAAGCTATCCTGATCCTGGCTAACGGTAACATGGTCGATCTTGACGGTTCGAACAAAGGCCCGTTATCTGATCAGGGTGGGGCCAAGGTCACCAAGATGGATAAAGGCCAAGTGATTTACCAATCTGATCATACCGTAAAAGAGAATGACCTTACTGCCTACAACACCATTGCCACGCCTCGTGGCGGCCAATACCAGATCACCCTTTCAGATGGTACGTTAGTATGGCTCAATGCGGCATCGTCCATCAAATTTCCAACCGTGTTCAACGGTAAGGATCGGGTAGTGGAGCTCACTGGCGAGGCTTACTTTGAGGTGGCTAAAAATAGGGAACATCCATTCAAGGTGATATCAGGCGGAGTGAACGTGAATGTGTTGGGGACGCATTTTAATGTGATGGCTTATCCTGACGAGACCTCCATCCAGACCACATTGATCGAAGGCGCGGTACGCCTCGAGACCAACGACGCGACCACCCTATTGGATCCTGGGCAGCAGGGCTTACTATCACATGGTGCCAAAAGATTCAGTGTAAAGCAGGTGAATGTGAATGATATCGTATCGTGGAAAGATGGCGTATTCACCTTCAACAACGAGGACATCCACACCATTATGCGTAAAATATCCAGATGGTATGATGTTGATGTGGATTATAAGGGGCAGTTGACCAGCCAGAATTTTGGCGGATCTGTTTCCCGGTTCAAAGATATCTCCTCCCTATTGAAGACCCTCGAATTAACAGGAACCATTCATTTCAAAATCGATGGAAGGAGGATAACGGTGATGCCCTGAACATTTACTCCATAGTGATATAAAGAGATGATCGCCGGATGAATGAAAACCAGGAGCGTTGGCGCGCCCCCGGTGATCTTGCCGTTAAGCCATAGGTGATCTATCGATCGTGCGAACAATCAATTATAAATAAACCTACTTGACCAAATGTATAAATTTTATCACGCATTCATGTGCGGGAGCCGCTCCCGTATGCTTTATAAGATCAGTCGTATAGTGAAGCTCGTTATCATTTTATTAGCCGTTGGTTTTTTGCAGGTAAGTGCTGCCACCTATGCTCAGGTGGTTAGCTTATCGGTAAAGAACGCTCCATTGAGTAAGGTATTTGAACACTTGAATAAGCAAACGGGCTACAATTTCATCTACAACTCAGGCGTCATGAACGAGGCCAAACCGGTGAACCTGTCGGTAAAAAAGGCACCGCTGCAGGACGTGCTTGATCAGATCTTTGTGAACGAGCCTTTCACTTACGTGATCTATCTCAAAACGGTGGTCATCCAAAAGAGGGGTGCTGCTCCTGTAGCTGCTCCAGCTGTGATCACGGTGACCGGTACTGTAAAAGATAGCCGTTCACAGCCCGTGGCCGGCGTTTCGGTGACCGTCAAAGGGTCAACAGGCGGCACCATGACCAGTCCTGATGGCACCTTTTCGTTGAAACTGCCAAATGGTGACCAAATACTTGTCTTCACTGCCATTGGCTTTGAGATGCAGGAAGTTCAGGTAGGTGGCCGGACCAAGCTGGATATCATCTTGAAAGAGAAGATATCAGAAATGAACCAGGTAGTGGTAGTGGGATATGGTACGCAAAAAAAGGCTGATGTGACGGGCTCGATCGCTTCTGTGAATGAAGAGGCTTTGAAAAGCGTACCGGTGAGCAACCTCGTTAGTGCCTTACAAGGACAGGCTCCTGGCCTGGATATCCAAAAAGGGAATGGCAACAGCCATCCGGGGGCAACGCCATCGATCTCCATTCGTGGGCAGCGTTCCTTAGGTGGCGCCAGCAATGATGTGCTGTACGTGGTGGATGGGATACCTTACAATGGTACCTACATCAACGACCTGAATCAAGACGATGTAACATCAGTGCAGATCTTGAAGGATGCCTCCGCGACCGCCATCTACGGTTCGAGGGGTGCTAATGGTGTGATCCTGATATCTACCCGCCGCGGCAAAACAGGCACGCCGACGGTCACCTACAGTGGTTATGCAGGGGTGATGAAAACATTGGGATACTACGATGTGATGCAACCGCAGGAGTATGAGTCCTACAAAAAGTGGGGGACCTACAACGCCAACAATCCGAACGTTGTGAATGCGCCTAACCCTTACAGCGGCATCAACGACCCTAAGTTTTATACTGACGGGATCACCTTCCTTCCGGCCGAACTTGCCGGCAGGCAGAATGGCACCAATACCAACTGGCAAAAACTTATCTTTAAGAACGGCTTTCGTACCAACCACCAGGTTGGCGTGTCGGGCGGTACCGAACAAACCAAGTACGCTATCTCTGCAGGATATTTTAATGAGACCGGTATATTTCCGGGCTTGTCATTCCAGCGTTACAGCTTTAAGATGAGTGTTGATCAGCAGTTAGGCAAAATATTCAAGGTAGGAGTGAGCTCGCTAAATTCGGTAAGCCGTACCAATGGCGAGAGCATCAATCCTATATCACAGGCTTTACAGTCCAGCCCGCTTACGGTACCGTATGATGCCGCAGGCAATTTGATCCCGTTCCCGGGTGGTGGTTCACTGATCTATAACCCGTTGGCTAACCTTGTACCCGGCGCAGTGGTACAAAATCGTACCCGTTATAATACCTTTACCACCGTTTATGGTGAGGCTCAATTCACCAAGCACTTTAAGTACAGGTTCAATGGCGGCGTTGAACTGACCCCCGAGAACTACGGTGATTTTTATGGCAGTGCTACGTTCCAAAACCTAAGCGGCCCTTCTACCGCACGCAACACCAGCTATGATTACCGCAACTTTACGCTGGAAAATCTCTTGGTGTATGAGAACACTTTTGCCAAGTACCACCACTTTACCGGTACAGGCTTGTTCAGCTATCAGCAGGACAATAAATCATCCATCAACCTGACCTACAACAATATCCTGGCCGATCAGGTGCAGTACTTTAACCCAGAGTTAGGTTCCAATTATAAAGCTACGGGTGCTTACAGCAAGTTCGCCATCGTATCGTTCATGGGCCGCATCAATTACGATTTCAAGAGTAAGTACCTGCTTACCCTGACCATGCGTTCCGACGGTTCATCGACGCTGGCACCCGGTAACAAATATCACCTGTTCCCATCGGCCGCAGCAGGTTGGAATATTTCGGAGGAGAACTTTATGAAGAGCATTAATGCCATTACCAGCCTGAAGCTGCGTGCCGGTTATGGTATGGTGGGCAATGCGGCGGTTAGTCCGTACCAAACTTTAGGAGGCTTGGCTATCTTTAATTATAACTATGGCACAACCAACGTTACCGGTACTTACCCTAACAATGTGCCTAACCCTGCTCTCGGCTGGGAATATACCACCTCGCTGAACCTCGGCTTAGACTTCGGCCTGTTGAAGGACCGCATTAACGGTAGCGTAGATGTATATCATCAGCGTACCAACGACCTGATCCTGCCGCAAAATCTGCCGATCACTACGGGCTATACGGCTCAATTTCTTGCCAACGTAGGTAAAACAGAGAACAAAGGTCTGGAGGTGACCATCAATTCTGTCAACATCAAACCCAATTCACGAAACGACTTTGGCTGGACCACCAATTTTAACATTTCATTCAACCGCAACAAGATCGTTGCGTTACAGAACGGAGTGACCAGGGACGTGGGTAGCAACCGTTTTGTGGGTTCACCCATTGAATCATTGTACAATTATCAGCGTGTGGGCATATGGCAAAATACCCCAGCTGACTCGGCTGAGGCCCGTCGTTTGAACCTGACCATGACCGGAGCAGGATCAGTGATCGGTACCATTCGCGTGGCCGACCTGAATGGTGATGGGGTGATCAACTCTAACGACCGTACCGTAGTGGGTACCCGTCAGCCTAAATTTTATGGCGGTTTTACCAACCGTTTCAGCTATCGCGGCGTAGACCTGGCCGTGGTAGCCTCTTACCGCGTAGGTGGTACACAGATCGCTACCTTTTTGCAGCCGTCGAGCAACGTGAACGCGTTGAACGGAAAGGCTAATAACCTCAACGTTGAATATTGGACGCCGACCAATGGCGCTAACAAGTATCCTAAACCAAATTTCAATGTGGGTTCGCCTGCCTATGGCGACCTACTGGGATATTATAACGCCTCGTACTTGAAACTCAGGACGATCAGCTTGGGATACACCTTGCCACCAGGCATAGCATCAAAGATCAGGGCCAAGTCGTTAAGGATAAATGCCTCGCTTAACGATGCGATCATCCTTTTCTCGCCGCTGCATAACCAATTCAGCGGTGCTGACCCGGAGTCGGCCGGTACACTTAATGTTGACACACCGCCGGTCAAGTCTCTACTTTTTGGTTTGAACGTTTCCTTTTAATTCTAATGCAACATGAGATCGTATAAACACCATATCATAGCTACCCTACTTTTAGCAAGCATAGCTTTTGGCTGCAAGAAACAGCTGATCGAAGAGCCAAGATCTGGGCTTACCCCTCAATATTTCAGTACTGCTCAAGGCTTTCAGTCGGGGTTGGATGCCGCCTATGCGGGCAACCGTAACTTGTGGGGGTCTGAAAATTTTATGACCATGACCGTTCCCGGTACCGATGAATTCAAATCGGGCGGTGGCGGTAACTCCAATTTTAACGTGTATGCCAGCAGTTACGATGCCAGCAGTGGATTCTTGTCAGGCGTATGGAACCCTTGTTACACCTTTATCAATACCTGTAATGGGGTGATCGACAATGGCGCCAAGGTAACAGGTATCAGTGCAGCTTTAGTGGCTCAGAAGATAGCCGAGGCCAAATTCTTGAGAGCCAACTATTACTTTTTACTGGTCCGTTTCTTTGGTCCGGTAACACTTACCAAGAACTTCATCAGCGAACCAAGCACCAGCGCCACCCGAGCACCTATAGCCGACGTTTATAACTTCATTATTCAGGATCTGAAGGACGCCATAGCAGCCTTGCCGCCCAGCCCAACACAGAACGGAGTGCTACCGGGCAAAGCGACCGCTGCAGCAGCCTCACATCTATTGGCAAAGGTGTACCTTACAAGGGCTTACTCAACAGCTAAACAACCTGACGATTTTCAGAATGCCTACAATACCGCTAAAGGTTTGATCGACAACCTTAACACGCTGAATCTTGGCTTGTTGCCTGATTTCGGCTCCGTTTATGCCGAAGGCAACGAGGCCAGCCGTGAGGTGTTGTGGAGCGTTCAGCACACCCCCAACCTGACCTATAACGGTACCAGCAGTGAACTGAACTTTCACTACGTGATGGGATATGAGAATTTCCCGGGCTTGGTGCGGTCGATGGCATACGGTCGACCTTATGCTCGGGTACAACTAACCAGTTGGCTGGGCAACGTTTGCTTTGCCGACAAGACCAATGACACCCGCTACTATAAGACCTTTCAATCAGTATGGCTGTCCAACTCGGCCGACAAGATCCCGAAAGTGAACGGCGTGCCTAAATATGCATTAGGCGATACGGCCATTTATATGCCAGGAGTAGACGTTACTAACGCCAAGATCAACGCCTCGCGTTACCTGCTGGTTCCACCGCGCAACTACACCTTGCAGTTATTCCCGACCATGCTTAAATACCAGGATACTAAACGGGCCGGTATCAATGATCCGTCCGTAAGGCCGGTGATCGTCTATCGTTTAGCGGAGACCTATCTACTTGCCGCTGAAGCTGCCGTTGCCTTAGGCGATAACGTAAGTGCGGCCAAGTATGTTAACGTGGTACGTGAACGAGCCGCATACCCAACGGGTACGGTAAGCGCCATGACCGTGCAGCCTGCCGCCATGACCCTTGACTATATACTTGATGAACGTGCCCGTGAACTTTGCGGCGAGCAGACCCGCTGGCTTGACCTTGTACGGACCAATAAACTGGTAGAGCGAGTAAAATTGTACAACCCTGACGCTGCTCCCAACATTCAAGAAAAACACATCCTAAGGCCAATCCCCCAAAGCCAGATCGACCGGGTGATCACCGGAACACCTTATCCGCAGAATCAGGGGTTTTAAGCTCCACGGCCAAAAACGCCCGCTGATCAGTGGGCGTTTTGTTTTTATCAACCCTTGGTCAGCGGAGTCTACTGATGATGCGGGATCTACAACGGTAGTATACGCGGGTCATCTTGCGGGACATAATAGTTGTAAGATATTCACGGTTGCTGATGGTCTTTAAACTTTAATAGGCACCAGTAGTACCGGACCATTCTATCTCATCAACACTCATCCTGGTGAAAATTTGACCTCTAATTGGTGAATTTGTGGATGTACGAAGCTCTTTGAGGTCGTTACGTTTGTGGTGTTCAACAACATCTACCTGATGATTTCCTGATCACTGATCGTTTGAGCCGAGCCTTCTGATGCAGAAGATGTGCTGAACTTACACTAACGACGAATGGCTCGTTGCTTAAAGAGCCGTCGACCTCTTTTTGCCAATTACAAACCAATAATTAAATAGATCATGAGAAGATCAAATTTCAAAAAGGCTGGCAAGGTCGCGTTGATGGCTTACCTGTGTCTGCAATCAGTGGCGTGCTCTAAAAGGTTAGACCCCAATGATCCCGACGTGGGCAATGATGCTGTAAAGAAAAGCGTGACAGCCATTGATGGCAACGTGATCGTAACGCCTACTTATAATAGTACGGCGGTACTTCGCAATCCATTAAATGGTTGGGTGTTGTATGCCAGTGGTACTGATCCCGTGTACTGGGACAAGACCTATGTGGTGCCGGGCGAACCGGCTCCTGTCAAAGCGCTGGATTATGCCTCAGCTTGTTACGTGCGTACGAGCTGGGCAAAACTCAACCCGGCCGATGGGGTGTATGCCTGGCGTGATCCTAACTCAGCGTTAGGGGAGATGATCAGGGGGGCAGCTGCCCGCGGCGTTCCTATAGCTTTCCGCATCGTGGTGGATGGCAGAGATCAGGGACTGAACACTCCGCAATTCGTATTTGATGCAGGTGCGCAATATTACCTGGAGAACGCTTCATTCCCGTTGCGGCGTACGCCTTATCCGCAAGATCCAGTATTCAAACAGTACTACACCAAATTTGTGACCGCGCTGGCCAGTGATTTCAATGACCCGAAAAAGACCGCATTCATAGATGCTTATGGCTTAGGTAAATGGGGCGAAGCGCATAATACAATTTACGAGAACCCGACCACCTCTACCGGCGCCAATACCGAAACCTTGAAAGCACAGGTGCTCGATTGGATCACCAACCTGTATACCCAACAATTTACCAAAGTTCCGTTGGCGATCAATTATCATCGTTTGGTGGGTCATCCGGCAAGTTGGGGAGCGCCTAATGCCAACTCGATCACCTTGCTTCAACAAGCCATTAACAAAGGTTACAGCCTGAGGCATGATGCATTTGGTATGACCGATTACTACCAGAGCTGGGAACGCTCATTTGCGACAAGCTGGAAGCATAAACGACCGATCATTATGGAGGGTGGTTGGATCACTACCGGTACTCATCGTTATTGGATAGACCCAAGCGGTAAGTATCGAGAAGGTCACCCGGAGGACGTTCGCCAGGGCGAGTTCGACGCGTCGGCCGTAGCAGCGGTGAATATGATGGACTTTAGGGTTGGAGAAGTGGCTACTTGGTTCCAAACCAGCTTTCCGCTTGTAAAGCGGTTCGTGACCGAGGGCGGCTATCGTTTATATCCTGATGAGATATCATTGCCAGCTACCATCGCAGCCGGCTCTACCGCTAAGCTAAGCCATCGTTGGGTGAATATGGGATGGGGTTATTGCCCTAACAACATCCCGCAGTGGAACTACAAGTACAAAGTGGCGTTCGCACTTCTTGATGGCTCTAACGTGGTGAAAAAACTGTTCATTGATAACAATAGTGATCCGTCTAAATGGATCAAGGGCACACCTACCACATACGACCTCACAACCACATCGGTAGACCTTGAGCCTGGCACCTATACCTGGGCCGTGGCGATCATTGACAAGACCGACGCTAACAAACCGGGCATAGCATTGGCCGTTACCGGCAGTATCGCTAACGGTTGGCTCAAATTGGGAAACCTGCAGGTTCAGGCAGCGGTCAGCACGCCACCTATCGGCCAGGCGATAAGGTTGCGTGGGTCTAACAACCTTTTTGCCTCGGGCGAAAATGGCCAATCATCTATGATGTGCAACCGCCCAACGGCGTCTACATGGGAAACTTTCACGGTGATCGATGCGGGCTCCGGAAAGGTAGCACTGAAAAGTATGGACAAATACGTGTCGTCAGAAGATGGTGCCACTACTGGCATCACCTGCAAGAAAACAACGATCAGTGATCAGGAGAAATTCGACTGGGTCGTGAATGCCAACGGCAGGATATCACTCAAAGGGAATAACGGAAAATATATTTCATCAGAAGATGGTCAATCGGTGATGAAGTGTAACCGGGCCACGGTCAGTGGTTGGGAGACCTTCGCCTTGAATTAAGTAATAGCTAAAGGTGGACCGTTGGCGGACAGATGCTATCAGGTATCGCTTGTTCAAGTGATGCTGATAGCATCTCTCTATTTGGTCGGACCACAAAAATGATAATGAAAGTAACTCTACTAAAGCACCAACTTCTTTTCTGCCTGCTGATAGCGGCTCTGATCAGCAATGCGCAAAACAACAAGCTCAATTTAACCGGCCGCGATGTTCAGAACCTCGATGGAAAGTGGAACGTGATCATTGACTGGTATGACAGCGGTAACGCAAGCGCCATAAGTACGGATAAAAAGCCTGCCGGAGCCAACGACTTCGTAGAGTTCTCGTTCGATAACAGTCAAACGCTCAACGTGCCGGGCGATTGGAATTCGCAAAGGAGCGAACTTAAATATTATGAGGGCACCGTTTGGTATAAGCGCGACTTTACTTACACAAAAAAGGCTGGCAAGCATGTGTTCCTCCACTTTGGCGCCGTAAGTTACCGGAGCGAGGTTTACCTGAACGGGCACAAGGTGGGCGCTCACGAAGGAGGGTTCACTTCCTTTGATCTTGAGGTGACCGGTCAGATAAAGAATGGAACTAACTTATTGGTGGTCAAAGTGAATAACGAGCGCCGGGTGGATGCCATTCCTGCACGCAAATTTGATTGGTGGAACTACGGTGGCATTACCCGAAGTGTGATCATTGCCGAAACACCCGATGAATATATCGCCGACTACTTTGTTCAGCTCAAAAAGGGCTCCAAAGACCACATTGAAGGTTGGGTGCAGTTTAGTGAGCCGAAAAAGCAACATGTCACCCTATCCATACCCGAAGCTGGGATCAATAGGGTGTTCGATACTGATGACAAAGGCCGTGCGTTCATCGATCTCACGGTCAAATTGATGCTTTGGTCGCCGCAACGACCAAAGCTCTATCCGGTCAAGATAACCTGCGGTACCGACACCGCAGAAGACAGGATCGGTTTCCGTAGCATTGAAGTGAAAGGAACCGAGATCATGTTGAATGGACAACCTGTTTTTTTACGCGGTATCAGCTTTCATGAAGAGGTTCCGCAGCGGCAGGGGAGGGCATCATCGCCAACCGATTCGCGCATGTTGCTGACCTGGGCCAAGGAACTGGGTTGTAATTTTATCAGGCTGGCTCATTATCCGCAAAGTGAAGAGACCGTACGATTAGCCGAAGAAATGGGCTTTATGTTGTGGGAGGAGATACCTGTTTGGCAAGGCATCCAGTTCAGTGATCCCAAGATCTTGGGAAAGGCTAATGCCATGCTTCAGGAAATGATCAGCAGGGACAAGAATCGCTGCGGCGTTATCATCTGGAGTCTATCGAATGAGACCGCCCCCTCACCTGAGCGTAATGCCACGCTCAAACAAATGGCGGCCGATGCACGGAGGGCCGACCCGACCAGGTTGATCTCGTCGGCATATGACCACTTCAAGACCACCGGGAATGAGATACTGATAGATGATCCGCTGAGCGAGTACCTGGATGTGCTTGCGGTGAATAAATATATGGGTTGGTACCAGAGCTGGCCTGCGGAGCCGGGTAACGTGTTATGGAAAAGTAATTATAATAAACCGCTTATATTTTCGGAATTTGGCAGCGAGGCGATGTACGGCCAACATGGCTCTAAAGATACCGCCAGCTTATGGACGGAAGAACATCAGGAACAACTGTATCGTTACAATATCGAAATGTTCAGGAAGATACCATTCCTAAGAGGTACTTGTCCGTGGATACTGGCCGATTTTAGGACGCCTTTCCGTATGCATGCGCAATATCAGGAAGGCTGGAACCGGAAAGGGCTGCTATCAGATAAAGGTTTTAAAAAGAAAGCTTGGTATGTGATGCGTAGCTTTTACCAGGAAAAACAAGAGCAAGAGTTACGCAAAAAATGAGGTCAACCATAAAAATAAACATAACAGAGAATATGAAGAGGTTTTTAAAATGGTCATTAGCCATAGTATTGATGACCATAGCTTTCGGGGCCAATGTATATGCACATGGCGATACCACCCAAAAGGTACTGCGGGTACTGCTTATCGGTAATAGTTTTTCGCAAAATGCGTCCACTTATCTACCACAGCTGGCAAAAGATGGGGGACATGCCATAGAGTTCGGCCATGCCGAGCTTCCAGGTTGTCCGCTACAAAGGCACTGGCAACTGGCGGAATTGAACCGTACGGAGCCCGATAACCCTAAAGGCAAGCCTTATCTAGGGAACAGGTCATTGCGTGAGCTTTTAGCCGACGGCAAATGGGATGTGATCACCATGCAGCAATATTCGATGTTGTCGGGCAATATAGATACTTACCGGCCTTACGCCCGTCAGCTGTATGACCTGATCAGGCAGTATCAACCCAAGGCGCGTGTACTGATGCATCAAACATGGGCTTACCGCTCCGACTCGGGGTCATTCGGTGAGGTAGCGAACGGTAAGCTGGCTCAAACCGAGAAAGAGATGTATGACCGATCACGTGCTGCATATCACGAGATAGCCAAAGAACTTGGTATTGGTATCATTCCAAACGGCGATGCGTTCTGGCTGATCAGCAGTGACCCATCTACTGCCTTTAAAAAAGACGATACTTTTGATCCCAAGACGGCCGCTTATCCAGCACTGCCTAACGAACACAACTCACTTAACGCAGGGTACAGCTGGAGCAACAACAAGCTGAACTTTGACTCGCATCATTCAAATGATGCCGGCAAATATCTGGGAGGTTTGGCGTGGTATGCCGTCTTGTTCAAGGAGCCGGTGAACAAGCTTAAATTTAAGCCGCAAAGTGTGAGCGAAGCATTCGCAGCAAAATTGAAGGCTGCAGCCATGCGAGCTGTCAAAGGTGTAAAATAAGCTGATATGTAAATGTGAGGGGCATAAAATCGTCAATTGAGGTAAGCAAATTGAGCAAACACGACCGGCGATTTTATTAGTAAAGCTAAGGTAATTACTTTTGAGAACCAGTAGAGGCTGCTGACCCAAAGTTCAGCGCTTACCTATCAACCCAACTTCAATTATGAGAGATTCTTTGCTTTGCCGCCCACTCAAATGGGTCTTTGTTTGCCTTTTATCCGTTATCACGATCCATGGTTTTGCTGCTGATGAGCCATCGGGCATGCACCCAAAAGCGCAGCTCGACTATGTAAAGCAGCAGATCAAAGCTAAACGCGAACCTTATGTGTCGGCCTACAAGGAACTGCTCCGTAAGGCTGATAGCGCTTTATTGGTAGAGCATCATGCCATAGCAGATTTCAATGTGCCTGGTTTCTACCAAAAAAAAGCTGAGCACCAGTCGCGATCGCTCGCGTTACAAACCGATGCCTTCAGCGCTTACAGCTGTGCCCTGGCCTGGCAGTTCACCGGAAAAAAAGTATATGCCGATAAGGCCATTTACTTTTTTAACAATTGGGGCAACATCAACAAGGCGTATTCAGAACTGGATGGCTCGTTGGTGATGAGCTATTCAGGATCGGCCATGCTTATAGCAGCTGAGTTGATGAAGCCTTACAAAGGTTGGAAAGCTGCTGATAAAGCCACGTTCACCACCTGGGTCAAAAATGTTTTCATCAACGCCGCACACAGCATTCGTTACCGTAATAATAACTCGGGCGACTGGGCACGTTTTGCCACAGTACTGGGCGATACCTTTATCAATGATATTGACGATATTAAGAAGACGACAGAAATGATCAAGGCTGACCTTTTCAACAAGATCGCTCCTGACGGGCACATGGTTGAAGAGGTGAAGCGCGGAGCGAACGGTATATGGTACGCTTATTTTTCACTGGCGCCATTGACAGCATCCATGTGGGTGATCCACAATATTACCGGCGAGGATCTATTCAACCTTGAAAAGGATGGGGCCTCCATAAAAAAAGCGATGGATTACCTGTTCTACTACAATCAGCACCCTGAAGAGTGGCCGTGGTTCAAAGATCCTAATATTGGCAAGTCGACCAATCCTGCTGTTGATTTTTGGCCGGCCAATTTACTTGAGGCCATGCACTTCATATACCCCGACAGTAGGTATGATGCCTACGTGGCCCCCCATCGCCCGATCGTATATGCCCGCCACGATTACGCGTGGACATTCCCTACCTTATTACCGGTAAAACTGGACGGCTACAAATGATCGTTGATGGTCTGTGACCTGCAATAGCCAAATATTTCATATCTTGGCATTGCGTTCAGTATTATAGACCTAAGTAAAGATGTTTTCCTGATGCCATACCGTTGCTCTCACAGTAACGGCATGTTGTATAATGCTGCACCTACCAATTATATTCTTTTGGGGTTTGCGTATGAGGCTATTTGATGTTTTAAGATGTGTGTGGTGGCTCGGCTTTTTTGCGGTATCAATGGTGGGCACAGCCAGTGCGCAGCAAAAGCCGGTGATCAGTTATCTGGGTATCGAGAATGGCCTGTCTAACAGTGCGGTACGAAGCATATATCAAGATCATAGTGGATTCATGTGGTTCGGCACTTACGATGGCCTGAACCGTTATGACGGCTACGAATTTAAAGTTTTCAGAAGCAGGAGCACCGACACCAACACCCTTGTACATAACTGGGTGAACTGCATAAGTGAGGATAAAAACTATCGTTTATGGATCGGTACCCAACAAGGACTTAGCCTTTACAATCCGGCTTCAGGAAGATTCAATACCATTAGATATAAAAGCGGCACCGGCACAGCGCCGGTTACTGGTAACATCAAAGACATCAAGACCGATCACACCGGCAACGTGTTCGTATCGGCCGAATACAAAGGGCTGGTCTTGTTTAACAAAAACGCTGCTAATGTTGGCCAACTGATCCAGCTACCCGCAGGTGCTCACTACAATATCTCGTCGTTGGCCATGAGCCCTTCTAACGAGCTATGGCTAATCATTGAAAATCGCGGTCTTTACAAGTTCAATAACACCACACAAAAGCTAACACTTGTTGATACCAATATCCATTCGGCGTACAGCATGTTGTTCGATGGCCCTACGCTTTGGATAGCCAATTCAATAGGCCTGAGCAGTTATAATACAGTTTCTAAAAAGATCGAAAGGACCTACACGGCCACGGTTGGGCAGCTCACCTCTCAGCGCTTTACCAGCATCATCAAGGGCGGTCAGGATGAGGTATGGGTATCTACCGATGGAGGTGGAGTGAACATCCTTAATACCCGTACGGGCAAGTTCAGTTATCTGACCAGTGGTAAAAGCTCGCATTGCCTTACCAGTAACGCTATTGCGGCCTTATACTGCGATAAGGAATCCCGGAAATGGATAGGTACGTTGCGTGGAGGGATCAATATCATTGATCCGCACATCGCCAACTTCAAGAATATCGCTTACGATCCCACGGTACCTAACAGCCTGGTCAACAACTTTGTACTATCGTTACTGGAAGAGTCGCCGCAAAAGATGTGGATCGGTACCGACGGAGGCGGATTGAGCATTTGGGACCGGTCATCTAACCACTTCAACAACTTCACACATCGCCAGGGAGACGAAAGCTCGCTGCCAGGAAATTTCATTACCAGCATTAAAAAAGATCTTCAAGGTAATATATGGCTTGCCTCGTATGACGGCGGGATCGGCCGGTACATTAGCGGAAGTGGTCGGTTTAAGAAATACTATGGTATCAATACGGTGAACAAGCGTTCATCATCCACGTTTTGGCTGCTTGAGATAGATAAGGCAGGGCGCATCTGGGCCGGATCCATACAGAACGGTATGTACCTGTTCGATCCCAAAACCGACCGTTTTGAGCTTTATGATGAAAATCTGACCAATCTGTTAGCGCTGAAAGCCGACCGTAGCGGCCAGTATTGGGGAGGCGATTGGTCTGACCTGATAAGGCTCGACCTGGATAATAAGAAATACCAACGTTATGATATCGGCAAGCCAGTACGTTCCATATTTGAGGACCGCTCAGGTAACTTATGGGTAGGTACCGAGGCTGGTCTGGTACAATTTGACCGCAAGAGCGAGCGGATAGTAAAACGTTATACCACCGATGATGGATTGGGTAATAATCACGTACTGAACATACAGGAGGACCGTTTAGGCAACCTGTGGATCAGTACATACAATGGGCTTTCATGCTTTAACCCTAATACCAAACGCTTCAACACTTACTCGCAGGCTGATGGTTTACCCACTAACGAGTTCAATTTTAATGCTTCTTTGGCACTGCGGTCAGGAGAGTTAGCGTTCGGCAGTATCAAAGGGTTATGCATCTTCCACCCAGAAAGTATCTCGCAAACTCGCTCAGATCCCAATATCGTGATGTCGGAATTGAAGGTCAATAACCAGCCCATCTCACGCTCGCCGCAGTACATTGCCAAACGGGACAAAAATGAGGTCACCGAACTCAAAGTACCTTATGATCAGGCGATATTCACCTTTGATTTTACGGCCATTGACTACCCTTATGCCGAACGAATAAACTATCGGTATAAAATGGAAGGGTGGGACAGAGGCTGGATCAACTCGGGCAACGTGCGAAGTGCGACCTATACCAATTTGGCGCCGGGTAGCTACACCTTTAGGGTAAATTGTACCGATCGCGACGGACGGTGGCTCAAGAAGGAAGTGTCTATCCGCCTGGAGGTCATGCCACCGTGGTATCTTACCTGGTGGGCGTACGTGGCCTATGTGCTGATCTTTGCATCGTTGGTGTACATCTTTATTTCGTATCGCATCAAGCAGACCCGTTTAAGGTATGAAGTGAAATTAGCTGTGGCCGATGCCAAAAAGCAAAAGATCATTCAGGAAAAGGAACGCGAGATCAACGAGAAACGGCTGGAGTTCTTTACCAGCATATCGCATGAGTTCCGTACGCCTATATCACTTATCATCAATCCTATACGTGATATGCTGAGGCTGAATACCGATGATAAGTCCTTGAACACGGTCTACCGTAATGCAAGGCGGCTGTTAAGCTTGGTAGATCAGCTATTACTGTTCCGTAAAGCCGATTCAGGGACCGTTCAGTTGACCGTATCTCCGGTCAATATTTACCGCCTGTGTAACGAGGTATACTTATGTTTTAAGCAACAGGCACGGTCGGCAGGTTTACAATATGAGTTTCAGGCACCAGAGGATGGTGAGCTGATGATCTACGCAGATAGCGAAAAGCTGGAGATCATCTTATTCAACCTTATTTCGAACGCCATCAAATTCACACCGCCGGCTGGAAGCGTGACCATCAGCATACAGGAGACCGATGAAGGCGTAGAGATAGCCGTTACGGACACCGGACGTGGCATACCGCAGCATGAGGGTGATCGTTTGTTTGAAAAGTATTACCAATTAAGGACCGACGGCAGGCCTATCAAAGCGGGTTTTGGTATCGGCTTGTACTTGGCGCGCCAGCTGACCGATCAGCATCAGGGCGGTTTGACCTACCAGAGCGAACTGGACAAAGGCACTACGTTCACGCTCTCTTTGGTGAAAGGGAAGGAGCACTTTGGCGAGGATGTGGTCATATCAGCACCTCATGCTGAAGCTGTTTTTATCAATGAGTTGGTAACGGAAGACCATGCCCTGATCGCCGAAATGCAGCCTGAGGAGGAGTTCAAGGCTGAGAATATCTTCACTGACCGTAAGGCGATACTGACCATTGATGATGATGCCGAGATCAGGAGCTATATCCGCTCCGTTTTCAGCCCTCAATACGTGGTCTATGAGGCCGCAAGCGGGGAAGAGGCCATGACCATGGTCAAAGATAAGCTTCCTGACCTGGTGCTGTGTGATGTGATGATGTCGGGCATGACGGGTATCGAATGGTGCGATTGGCTGCGCCAGGACGTGTCATTGAGCTATATACCAGTTATCCTGCTTACCGCAAGCTCATCGTCAGAGAACCGGCTCAAGGGGCTTGATTGTGGTGCCGACGATTACATCAGCAAACCGTTCGAAAAAGAGCTACTTCTGGCGCGTGTTGCTAATTTGCTCAATACCCGTAATAACCTGCGCAGCTATTTTTATAATGAAGTTACCCTGCGGTCTAACGATGTCGCTATTTCTGAAGAATACCGGGAATTTCTGCAAAAATGTATATCAATTGTAGAAAAACACATTACCGACGCTAACTTCAGTATCAAGGTGCTCGCATCTGAGATCGGCATGAGCCACTCCAACCTTTATCGCAAGGTAAAGTCGATGTCGGGGTACACGGTCAATGGCTTTATACGACTGATCAGGCTGCGTAAAGCTGCCGAGCTATTGATCGACACAGAATATAACATCAACGAGGTGGCCATTGAGACCGGCTTCAACAATGCCAAGTATTTCAGGATGCAGTTCGTCAAGTTGTTCAACATGACCCCGTCAGATTTTGCCAAACGCCACCGCAAGGTATTCAAGAAGAAGATCAAAGTGAACTTGTAATGGACAATGGCAGGCAGCATCGATGTCAACCACTTATCCGCCTTGTTGTGTAGCCAATAAAAAAGCCCCTTGTCCATTCCGGACAAGGAGCCTCACTGTGTAAGTTATAGGTTGGGTTTATTTCAAGATATTCTTATAGATCTCGCTTCCGCTGAGCAGGAAAGCGCCAACGCCGTATACTTCGGTGCTTGTGGCATCTACCTTGTCAGGGCTTGCGCCGATCGGTTGTACGTACCCTAACATGCCATCAGGCTGTACCGATGACCTGAGCGCCGCCCATGCCTTTTCAACTGCAGGCCAGTAGGTCCTTTTGTTCAGCAGGCCATGGTTAACACCCCAGGCCAGTGCATAGCAGTAAAAGCCGGTACCGCTCATTTCTTTGATGGGATAGCTTTCTGGGTCGAGTAGTGATGCGTGCCAGCTGCCATCGGGTTGCTGTAGTGATACTATACGGGAGGCCATGTCCTTATACAGAACTTCCAGTTTTTTGCGATCGGGGTGACGGGCAGGGGTACCTTCAAGCAGGCGAACCAGCCCGGCCATTACCCAGCCGTTACCTCTCGACCAAAATACCTTCTGACCGTTCTTTTCCTTTTTATTCAAGTAGGTCTCGTCGCGGAAATACAACCTCTCGGCAGGGTCGTACAAGAATTCAGTGGTCTTCCACCATAATTTGATGGCCGTATCAGTGTACTTTTGATCACCGGTGGCCAGGCTGAGGTAGCTCAAGGCGGGCGGGCCCATGAATAAGGCATCGCACCAGGCCCATTCGCGCATGGCGATATTGTTCTTCCAATTAAGGGGTTCAGTGTGAGGCTGAGCAACTATGCTATCGGCCAGGGCCCTGAAAGGAGCGATCATTTTGGGCTGTTTATAGCGCATGTATAACTGCGAGTAGATCTGCGCTACGCAATAATCATCAGCATAAAAGCGTTTACGCCCGGTGTTCCAGTTAATGTCCTCTACGATCTTGGTCAATGTTTTAAGGTATCTTTCGTTACCCGGGAGGTCGCCTAATGCGAATATGCCGGTGTAACATGCACCCAGCGTCCAATCGGCCTTGGGGTATTTGAAACCGTCGGTGTTCCACTTGTTGATCTGCCAGTCGGCGACCTGCTGCATGTCTTTCACCACCTGGGCCGCCCTGGCTTTCTTGGTGCCTTGCGCGAGCGCGTTCACGCTCGTGATGGTGAACATGGATATGACCAGTATCGTGTTAAAAGATCTCATGTTTAGTAGTTTATAAGTATTAATTTGCGGCTATTCGCCTTTTTTCTGATAAACGCGTACATAATCTATCTCGAAGCGTTTAGGAAATTTAGTTTTCGATGGGTCGCCGCCCTGTTGGCCGCCAATGGCGAGGTTCAGCAACATATAGTGCGGCTGTTTGAATGGATTAATGCCGGTGCCATCTTTGTTCACCAATTTGTCGGTCTCCACGCTTATCATCAGCATATCGTCCACATACAGAGCCACGGCCTTTTCACTCCAGTCCATACGCCAGATGTGGAACTGTGAGGCCCATCTCTCGCCGCCTAACGAGTCGATATTGCGTGTTCGGCTATACCATTCGTCCTTATATTCGGGTCCGAGGCATACCATATTGGCCAACACCTTTTTACGATAGTATTCCATGATATCGATCTCGCCGGTGGCCGGCCAGTGCCCTTTAACGCCCAAGGTCCACCAGGCCGGCCACATGCCGTTGCTGATATCGATCTTACCGCGCATCACAAAGCGTCCGTACTGCCATGATCGTTTTCCGCGCGTCCTTAAGCTCGATGAAGTGTAATTGGCCTCCTTTCGGTTCTTACGCCACTCGGTGTTGTTAGCCTCATACCTTGGGTTCGCTTTGGTCTCGCGGCGGGCCTCTATGATCAGCCGGCCATTCTCGCACCAGGCATTATCGGGTTGGTACCATTGCAGTTCCTCATTGCGCTCAAATCCGCGCTCGTAGCCCCAGTTGGTACTGTCGGGCATCCCATTACGATCAAATTCGTCGGCCCACACTAAGCGGTAACCGCCGGCGGTATCGGGCTTCACCGTTTGCGCTGACAGATATATCGGCGCAATAAGCGCTATCAGTGTCGTAAAAAGCTGTTGTTTCAGGGTCATTTGGTTTTTTGAGTGGCTTGCTTTTGATCAGGCTGCTCATCAAAATAGTTGAGGCTCCATTCGTCGCGCCAGCTGATCTCAATGTCATCGCCTTTAAACACAATGGGTAACCATAAATGACGACCGTCTATCGCATTCTTTGGCTCCCACTTGTCGGCCATGAAGATAAAAGCATTTTTCTTACCTGCAACGGGTAACACATGGGTACTTTGACCACCGAAGGTCTTTTGTGCGCCCGACCCTACACATGGATTGCCCTTATAGGTCCATGGCCCCCATATGGAAGTTGCTGTGAACCAGCGTGCAGGGTTAGGTGCCCAGCCTGTGCAGCCCGACCCGATCATATAATATTTACCGTTGCTTTTAAATATGGCCGGGGCCTCGGTCGACTGACCGATATAGACACGCACGAATTTGCCGGTATGGCTGGTGTAATCGTCGCTAAGCTCGGCAAGGTGCAAGGTGTTGTTCTCTTCTGATGAAAATACGTGATAGGCCTTGGCATCATCATCCACAAAAACGGTCATATCACGGGCCATTTGACCGCCCGGGAAGTCGCGCATAAAAATGCTATCACTTTTATTGGCCGGATGTTGAGCATTGATCTGTTCGGCAACAGGCGTGCCGGCTGGATAGTAGGGCATATGGCCCGGGTTAGGGCGGTAGCTACGTATAAATTTGAACGGGCCGGTCACCCGATCGGCAACGGCAACGCCAGTGCGGGCGGCATCATAGCCTTTACCTAAAAGCTCCAGGTGGAACCACATCACATATTTTTTGGTCCTGGCGTTGTACACCACTTTAGGACGCTCGAGGATACAGCCTTTAGCAATGTCGCTGGTCTTGTCATCAGATACTTTAAGGGCAATGCCCTCGTCTTTCCAATTATATAGGTCTTTTGAGGAATAGGCATGCACGCCCACATGAGCCACATTGCCAGCCTCACCACCGATCTTATGCTCGCCGAACCAGTAGTAGGTGCCGTTCTGATAAAGAACGCCGCCGCCGTGCGCATTGATGTGTACGCCGTTATTGTCGGGCCACACGGCTCCTGGTTTAAATTTTGAGACCTGCGCATGAGCATTCATCATGCCTCCGAGCGTAAGGCCGGCTGAGATAAATACCGAGAACAGGACTGATCTTTTCCTTCTTGTTAGGTTCATAAAACAGAAATATTTGAGAACCCGAATTTGTGACCATTCGCCCGAACGCATGGGGGGCAGATCCATCAGATAAGTGCTAAATTTTAAGCAAGAGGCAAAAAGATCTCGCTCCAAACCAGTAGATTAAATTTTAGCTACTCCCAATGTTTGGCTTTTAAAGTAGGCCTGCCTTAAGTTAGCGGCCTTTACGGTAGACGTTGAGGTAAAGCACCGAACTTTTCGTTCATGATGGCGAGCTAGGGATATACAGAGGCATATAACGTGATGGTTTTGATCATTTGACGAAAATGTACCCCCTAATTGATCGATCTGTGGGGCTACGGTTATGCATTTACTCGACAAATTTGCTTCACCAACCAATTATTCAAAACCAAACAGATACTAATTATGGTAGAAGATCTACAACAACCTTCTGCGGCCTTAACCTCACGTTCAGATCAGGCCTGCTGGCTTCATGTTCATGTCACCTGCATGAATGGGCCAATTGACAACAAGTGCACAATACTTCGTTGTTGACACCTACACGTTGATCCCTTTTTTGCGGCCAGTATTAGCCTATGCGTAGGCTGATCGCTCAGTGGATACACTGTGGCGCAATGCTGACCTGCGCTTGCGCAGCAGCTACTCTATTAACTAATTTAAACTTATGATAAAAAAATGTACTCACATCAATTCAAGAGCACGCGCCACTTATTGACCCGGCATGCAACGGCCATCACATCGGCTGTCGCGCTGCTGATCTGTGCCCACGGTCAGGCCGTGGCCAGCAGCCCGGCGCTGAGTAATGCTGCATCAGCGCATGCGGTATTCTTTCAGGCGGGCACCCCGATAAAAGGTACTGTGAAAGATGAAAGCGGGCAACCCATTGTTGGGGCAAGCGTCAAGATAAAAGGTACCACCAGCGGCACGCAGACAGATGGTACCGGACAATTCACCATCAACGCAACTAAAGGCACCGTACTGGTGATCACGAGCCTTGGCTTTGGTGATAAAGAAGTGGCCGTGGGTAACAACCAACAGCTCAGCATCACCCTTGCCTCCAAGCAGAACTCACTGACCGAGGTAGTGGTGAACGGTTACACCTCGCAGCGCCGTAGCGATGTTACTGCTGCCATTAGTACCATATCTGGCAAAGAGATATTAAAAGCTCCGGTGACCAACGTGACCCAGGCGCTGGCTGGCGCCGTACCGGGTCTGATCGTTCAGCAATCACAGGGTCGCCCGGGCTTTAATACTGCCAACTTGTATATCAGGGGCAGGGTATCGCCAACGGCAACTGCCCTTATCATTGTAGATGGCGTAGAGCGTACCACTTTTGGCGACATTGACCCGAACGAGATCGAGAACATCAACATCCTTAAAGATGCTGCGTCGACAGCTCTATACGGTTTAAAAGGTGCCAACGGCGTAGTGGTAGTGACCACCAAGCGCGGTAAAGAAGGACCTGCCCGGGTAACTTTTACCACCAACGTAGGTATCGTGAGCCCGACCGCTCGTCCTGAGATCTTACGTGCTTATGAGAGTGCGTTGGTGTATACTGAAGGCCAGATCAACGTAGGCGAAGCGCGCACTTTTAGTGATGCCGATCTGCAAAAGTTCAAGGACCGCAGTGGCAACCCATTGTTGTACCCTGATGTGGATTGGTACTCTGAACTGATCCGCGATAGCTGGACCCAGAACCAACAGAACCTGACCGTTTCAGGTGGTACTCAGAAAGTAAAGTACTTCACCTCGTTCGGCCACCAATTTGAGGATGGTAACTTCAAAAAGTTCAAAACGCCGTTGAACTACAGCACCACACCAAGTTACAACCGCTACAACTTCAGGGCAAGGGTAAGTTTCGACATCACCAGTTCCACCAACTTTGAGGTGAACCTTGCCGGCCGTAATGAGCACCGCTACAGCCCGGCCGGTATGAGCGAATCAAACGAGCCAAGCGGCGTGGTAGCCAATGGTATCGAGGGTTTGGTAGGCCGATCGTTAAAGATCGCCTCATGGGGATTACCCTTCTTCCCAGAGTATACTAACTCAAGCGACCCACGTATCATAGGGCTCGACAATACCTACAACCACATCGTGAACATGAATTTGCTGGGTACCAACAGCGTTAACCCGTACGCATATTTAACTTACGGTGGTTATGCGTTCACTGACGTTAACGTGTCTGAAAGTATATTCACCTTTAACCAAAAGTTAGACTTCGTGACCAAGGGGCTGGCCTTTAAAGCGCAGTTCGGTTATGATGCTACCTTTAACACAGGTAAACTTCAGCGCGGTAGCACTGGCTACTATGAATTGAACCGTAACACGCTGGCCTTAACGCCGTATTCAACCTCCTACAACGACTTTTTAGGAGCGCCGGCCTATACCCGTACCGGTTTCACCAAAACCAACCTGCAGTTATTCCTTAACTATAACCGTTCATTTGGCGAGCATATCGTTAGTGCCAACGTGATCGGGCAGCGCGAGTTACAAAGCTCGGTAAACGCTAGTGCTCCATTCGCTAACCAGGGTATCATATCGCAGGTCACCTACAATTACGCCAACAAATACTACTTCACTGCCAATGCCACCTACAACGGATCGGAGAACTACGCAGCAGGCTACCGTTATGGCTTTTTCCCCGCGGCGACTTTAGGTTACAACATCGCCAACGAAGATTTCATGAGGAAATTCGAGTGGTTGACCTTGCTTAAGGTGCGCGCCACTATTGGTAGAGTAGGTATCCCGAGTCCGGGTACCGGCCGTTTCTATTACCAGGACAACTTTGGCGCTGGTAGCTCAGTGCCGTTCGGTAACCCGAGCAGTGTATACAGCGCACCTACCTACACCCAAACGCAGTATGGTAACCCGATGGTCAGCTTCGAGATATCGCTTAAGCGTAACTTAGGTTTAGATGTTTCCCTGTTCAATGATAAGGTGAACTTCACTGCCGATGTGTTCGACGATCGCCGCTCTGACATATTGATCAGCCGTGGCAATACGAGCTTTGGTACATATGGCGCCACTGTTCCGAACACTAATTACGGTGTGAATAAGAACCGTGGTTATGAGCTATCGGCCACTTACCAGAACCGCGACCATAAACTTACCTATTCAATTACCGGAAACTTCATGTTCGCCCGCAACACCCAAAAGGTATTGGACGAAGCACCTGGACAACTTGCCAACCTGCGCAGCACCGGTTCACCTATCGGTACCTACTTTGGGTACCATGTATTAGGTTACTATGCAAACCAGGCCGATATTGACAACAGCCCGGTGAACAACGTGACGAGCGTTAAGTCGATCCCTGGCGATCTTAAGTATGCCGACCTTAACGGCGATGGCCAGATCACCAGTTTGGACAGAATGCCTATCGGCCATCCCAACGTACCTGAGTACAATGCAGGCTTGAATTTGCAGGCAGGTTACAAAGGCTTCCAGTTATCGGTGCAATTTAACGCGGTTGATAACGTGAGTTCGAACGTGATCTTTTATGGTGGCGGATTGAACCAGTACTACAAGCCAATGCTGGGCCGCTGGACACCGACCAACCCGAATCCAACGTGGCCTGCCATGCGTCCGGGATTGGCACCCAATCCTAACGAAACCTTGAACGATTACTTTTTGCAGGATGCTTCTTACATCAAGTTGCGTAACGTACAGCTGGCTTACAGCTTACCCAAAAAGATCGTGAATAAGCTGAAGCTAAGCAATTTGACGTTGATCCTGAGTGGTCAGAACCTGGTGACCTGGACCAAGTTCTACGGAGTTGATCCTGAGAACAACATCGTAGGGGGTACTTACAACTATGCCACCACCGTGATCCCGACCACCAAGATCGTCAATTTTGGACTGAACCTATCTTTCTAAGTTCTTAAATCACTGAACATGAAAATCTTAAAGCTATCACTGATCGCGATAACCATCATATCTGTCACCGCATGTAAAAAAGACTTTTTACAACGCGACGTAGGTATCCAAACCGATATTGAAAAGGTATTCCAAGATCCGCTGCTGGCATCACGCTATGCCGATAACAGCTACACCTTTAGTATAAATGATTACGGCCGTTTAAGCGGCTACAAAGGCATGACCTCGCAGTTCACCGACGAGTCCATCGCTAACAATGCTCAAACCGAGGTAGCGGTGATGAATCGTGGACTATTCTTAGATGGCGGCGCCTCTGACGTGAATACCATCTACACACAAATGTACCGTGGCATACGCAACGTGAACGTTACCCTGGAAAACATGGAGAAAACACCATGGACGGCCGAGTACAACGCCAGCTTCATCAAAGGTGAGCAGCTATACCTGCGTGCCTATTTCTACTCAGAACTGATCAAACGTTTTGGCGGCGTAGTATTGCTCACCAAAGCGCAAGACTTTACCGAAGCGGCCGATGATCTGCCACGTGCATCCTTTGAGGCCACACTTGACCAGATCCTGAATGATCTTGACCAGGCCATAGCCTTGTTGCCACAAACCAACGCCGACTGGCCTAACCCAGCTGCACAGGCCAACCGTGCAACAGGTGCTGCAGCCATGGCGCTTAAAGCTCGCGTATTGTTGTTCGCGGCCAGTCCGCTCAATAACTCGAGCAACGACCTGGGCAAGTGGAAAAAAGCGGCAGATGCTGCCCTGGCTATCATCAACCTGAACAAATTCGCGCTGGAGACCAGCTACGCTAACGTGCTACAAGTGTCATCATCAAAAGAGTACATCCGCATATGGCCACGCGGTGGACGTTCGTACATCGGTACTTACATCAGCGACTTTTTAGTGCCGATCAGCTACGGCGGTCAGCAATCCAATCTGTCACCTACACAGAACCACGTTGACCTTTATGAGATGAGCAACGGTAAGCCGATCACCGACCCTACATCGGGGTACAATCCGCAGGCACCTTACACCAACCGTGATCCCCGCTTTTATGTCAACATCCTTTACAATGGCGCCACATGGCAGGGTAGAGCAGTGCAAACCTGGCAAACTAATCCTAACTCCGCAGGTGTGATCACCTACGGTACCGATATAAGCACCGCTATCTCGATCACCAAGACCAGCTATTACCTGAAACGCCTATGGCCCGAAACATCACGCTCAGGTTCAACGGCCAGTGCGCTGCTCAACTTTGTTTACTACCGCTATGCCGAGGTGCTGATCAACTACGCGGAGGCACTGAACGAGGCCGAAGGCCCCGTACAGGCGGTATACAATTCGGTAGATGCCATCAGGCAGCGTGCGGGTATGCCTAAGCTACCGGCCGGCTTAACTCAAGCGCAAATGCGTGACCGCATCCGGAACGAGCGTGCCGTTGAATTTGCCTTTGAAGACATGCGTTGGTGGGACATCCTGCGCTGGAAAAAAGGCCCCGCTATAGTGGCTCAACCGATGAAAGGCATGAAAGTGATCAAGAACCCTGACAATTCTTTTACTTACAACGTCGTGGAGCTTCCTGCTTTTCAAAAGGTATTTGAGGACTATATGCATCTGTACCCTATCCCTCGTGCTGAAATGAACAAGACCTCTGGTGCATTGAAGCAAAACCCAGGCTGGAACTAATTGGTGACATTAAACAAAGAAACAACATGACAAAATATATAAAGTGTTTCGGTTCGTTCCTGACCTTTTCGGCAGTGCTGATCAGCGTAGGGGCACATGGCCAAACACTGAGCAGCAAGACCTACAGTGGTAAGGTCAATGACTCAAATGGTGCTGCACTCAACGCTGTGGAAGTAGCGGTGATGGGCACAACGTTGCGCACAAGCTCTGATAGGAGTGGCACATTCATGATCAAATGCATGGCCGACGACTCGCTTGTGTTCAAACGCGATGGTTATAAAGAACTGCACGTGGCGGCAAAAGATCGAACGCCGCTCAACATCGTGCTTACCGCTGTTAACAATACCGCTTACTATGATGAGATCATTGATATACCTTTCGGCAAGCGCACCCGCCGGGAGCTTAATTACGCGATTAGCGCTTTAAAGACCGATGATCTTCCAAAGATCCCGGTAAGTAACTTATCGAGTATGCTGGCCGGCCGTTTCAGTGGTCTTCTGGTTCAGCAAACCGGGAATCAACCCGGTACGGAGAATTTTAGCTTCCAGGTACGTGGCAAGTCATCTTATGCACAAGGCGCTAACCCTGTTTTACTGGTTGATGGTGTGGAGCGTGATTTTAGCGACATGGACCTTAATGAGATAGAAAGTGTGACCGTATTGAAAGATGCCGCCGCGTTGAACTGGTACGGCCTTATTGGCGGCAACGGCGTGATCTTGGTGAACACCCGCCATGGTAAAGCCAATCAAAACTATGTCAACTTTGATATTCAGGGCGGATTCCTGAGAACGGAGAACCTGGTGAGACCGTTAAATTCTTTTGATTACGCAACGCTTTACAACCAAGCGTTGACCAACGCCGGTCAGGCACCGGCTTATGACCAAACGGCGCTTAACGCCTACCGTAATGGTACTGATCAGTATCTGTACCCGAACAATAACTACATCGACCGGTTCCTGAACAGGACGGCACCTGTACAACGTTATGCGGTATCATTAGGAGGCGGAAGTGATAAGATCAGGTATTTTACTAACGTGAGCTATTATGATCAGAACGGTCTGTTCAAAGAGACCAACACCGATGATTACAACTCCAACACCAATTACAAGCGCTACAACTTCAGGGTGAACCTGGATTATGAAGTGACCAAGACCTTGAGCTTTTCCTTACTGGCGGGTGTACGCAGTGAGCGCCGGAATGACCCGATCGGTGGTGGCGGCGGCGGCACAGCGGCAGTGCTTAATAGCCTGTTCACATTGCCGCCAAATGCCTTCCCGATACAGAACCAGGACGGAACTTACGGCGGCACCTCGGTATACCAGGTGAACCCGCTCGGCCAATTGCAAAATAGTGGTGTGTATAAGGCGATCACCAACGTGCTGCAGGCCACCATATCTGCTAAACAAAAGCTCGACTTCCTGACACCGGGTCTGTCAGCAAATGTGTTCTTCTCGTATGATAACTATGGTAACTATACCAACGGTTTTACGCAGAACTATTCGGTAGTTAACCAAACTGTTACCCCGGCTCAAACATACCGTACCCCGGCCATACTGGCTTACCAATTCGCGGGTTTTGGTACCAGTACCAAGAACAACGAGATATGGGCTGGTTTTGATTATGACCGCCGAGTAGGTGATCACAAGGTCAACGCTTCTGTTAGGGCTCAGCAAGCCACCAGCGCCGCGGTAGACCGTATAGATTACAACGAGCGCTTGTTCGTTGCCCGTGCCGATTACGGTTACAAGAACCGCTATTTCCTGGGCTTTACCGGCAGCTACTCGGGTTCTGAGAACTACGCGCCCGGCCGCAGGTTCGGTTTCTTCCCGGCCGGAACGATCGGCTGGCTGGTGTCTGATGAGGACTTTTTCAAGAACAAGTCGCCACTTAGCTATTTGAAGCTGCGTGCCTCATACGGTCGCAGTGGCAACATCGGTCCAACTTATGATTCAAATGGGAACGTGGTGCGCCTACCTTACCGCGCATTGTTCACACGTGGTGCCGGTCCAATCTTAGGTTCGTCGTTCTCGAGCACTACCACTGCTTACGAGGTAAGCCCTACCGGTAACCCATTGACCACCTGGGAAAAGATTGACCGCCTGAACGTTGGTGCCGATCTTGGTCTCTTCAATAACTCACTGAACTTATCGGCCGACTATTTCAACGAGACCCGTACCGACATATTGGGCAGTGCCAACCTGCCAGGCATATTAGGTGTAGCGGTAAGTGCCGTTAACTCGGGCAAAGTGAACAGTAAGGGTGTTGATTTGAACGGTATCTATCAAAGGTCGTTCCATGAGGTCAAGGTGAGCATCAATGGTAACCTGACCTACGCTGCCAATAAATTGTTAGAGCAGTCATTACCGGGAGGAACCATCTCTTACCAGTCGCCTGTCGGTTATAACATTGGCAACGTGGCTTCATATAGCAACAAACGCTTTTACGTTTCTGATGGATTGTTCCAGTCGCAGGGTCAGATCAACGCAAGCCCTAAGCAATCGCTTTCCGGTTTAGTAGTTCCGGGCGATATCAAGTATAAGGATATCAATGGCGATAACATCATTGACAGCCGCGATGCCATCGCAACTAACTACACTGATATCCCTAATGTGTATTACGGTTTTGGCTTCAATATCAGCTATAAGCTATTTGATATCAGCACCCAGTTCCAGGGCGTATCAGGCCGTACGGTAGATATTAAGTCGGCGGTTTATGCGGGTCCTAACACGCTCAACCAGTTATCGCTTGATGCCTGGACCCCGGCTACCGCTGCCACTGCTAAATTTCCTCGCCTCGCACTTAGTGATAATGGTAACAACAATGCCGCTTCTGATCTTTGGCTGCGCTCGGGCAATTACTTGAAACTCCGTACCGTGGAGCTCGGTTTAACGTTGCCTAAAAGCTTCACCTATAAGTTGCACATGCAACGTGCCAGATTCTTTGTAGGCGGATATAACCTGCTTACTTTCTCCAAATTGAAGGAATTCGGTATCGACCCGGAAACTCCTACAGCTGGGAGGGCATCCAATTACCCTTATGTCAAAACGTATACACTGGGCCTTAACGTAAAATTTTGATCCATCAAGCTCATACATCATGAAGAAGCATTTACATCATATATACGGCGCTATCCTGCTGCTTATGGCGGTTTCGGGTTGCAGCAAGGACTTTTTCGAGCCATCATACACCGAAGGCCCGATCACCGAAGAATCCATTTGGATAACTGACCGCCGGGTGCGCGAGTACCTCAATCAAGGCTACAATTATTTGCTGGGTCGTTACAATTTGGATGGCGGTGCTATACTGGCTAGCGCAAGCGATGAGGCAGTGAACTCCAACTTAAGCAGTGTTATCAATATATTTAATAACGGCACCTGGGGGCCATTGCGCACATTCGACGATCAGTACACTAACTTATATACCGGATTGCGGGTAGCGAACGTGTTCTTACAAAGGTCACCTACCAGTACCATTTACCCGGTAAGTGATCTGACCGGGTTGCGTGGAGAAGCATTCTTTCTAAGGGCCATGTACCATTATGAACTGTTCAAAAGGTACGGACAGATCGTACTGGCCACCCGCCCGTTCGTGGTAGGTGAGGACCTGAATTTACCGCGCAACACGGTAGAGGAGGTGGTGCGCTCGATCACTACCGATTGTGATTCGGCTATTAACCAGATCGCGGCCGCCTCCACTCGTGATTGGGATGCTGCCAACTATGGCCGCGCTACCAAGGCAGCAGGTATGGCACTTAAAGCAAAGACACTGCTGATCTATGCCAGCCCGCTATACAACACCAGTAACGACGTTAACCGTTGGCAAAACGCTGCCAGTGCAGCTAAAGCGTTGATGGACCTTAACAAGCATGGGTTGTTAAGCGCTGCCGATTATCCTAACCTTTGGGATTACACCAACACGGCCACTTCTTACAATAAGGAGGTGATATTTGCTACCCCGGCAGGCTCGGTGAACACCATCGAGTCGAACAATGCCCCGATCGGTTTTACAGGTGGTTTGGGCCGTACCAACCCTACCCAGGATCTGGTGGATGCTTTTGAGATGACCAACGGCAAGCCTATCACAGACCCTACTTCAGGTTACAACCCGCAGGCGCCATACACTGGCCGTGACCCACGCTTGAACCAGTTCATCATCGTGAATGGGTCGACCTTTAAAACAGGCAGCCTGAGCCGCCCGGTCGAGACCTTTGAAGGTGGTTTGGACAACGTGCCTACTAACGTGAATAACACCAAGTCAGGTTATTACATGCGCAAGTTCCTGAGCAGTAATGCCACCTACAACGTGAACACGATCACCAACGTGCGCCGCCCTTGGGTATTATTTAGGTATGCCGAGATATTGCTGATGTACGCCGAGGCGCTTAACGAAGTATCAGGACCTACTCAACCGGTGTACGATGCCGTGAACGCGGTACGTGTTCGTGCGGGGATGCCTGTGCTGCCTGCTGGCTTGAGCCAGATCACCATGCGTGAACGCATCCGTAATGAGCGCCGTGTGGAATTTTGTTTTGAAGAGCAGCGATTCTTTGACGTGCGCCGCTGGAAACTGGGCGAGACCTATTTTAACGGCCCTATACGCGGCATGAAGATCACTAAGTCGGGTACCGCGCTCTCGTATTCACCATTTGTGATCGAGAACCGGGTGTTCACGGCAAAGAATTATCTGTACCCGATCCCACAGGCGGAGATAGATAAAGCCGATAAACTGACCCAAAATCCAGGATATAATTAATAGTCTATAATGTTCAATAAAAGATCCATGCCCCTGAAGCTTGTGGGCGCGCTTATTACCGTTGGTTTGGCCAGTTTGACCGCCTACGCACAAGACAAAGCCCCTAAGCTGGGAAAGAATACCGTTAAAGAAGTAGTTGCCGCCATGACCCTTGAAGAAAAGGTGTTAATGGTGATAGGGGGAGGGCGCGATGCAGCTCCCTCTGCCTTTGCCGATGGCTCAATGGTGGGCAGCACCAATTTCAGGATACCCGGAGCTGCCGGTGTGACCAATGCCATACCGCGTCTGGGCATCCCCGCTATAGTGTTGGCCGATGGGCCTGCAGGGGTGCGCATGGATGTGAAACGTAAGAATGATGAGCACCGGTACTTTGCTACCGCGTTCCCGTCGGGCACCACGCTGGCCTCCACCTGGAACCCCGAGTTGGTAGAACGTGTTGGAAGGGCATTTGGCAACGAGGTCAAAGAGTTCGGGGCCGATATTATACTTGCTCCTGGAGTCAATATCCACCGCAACCCGCTGGGCGGACGTAACTTTGAGTATTACTCTGAAGATCCCGTGCTCACCGGTGAGATAGCGGGCGGTATCATCAACGGGATACAATCGAATGGGGTAGGCACCTCCATCAAGCATTTTGTGGCTAATAACCAGGAATCTGACCGTGCCGGTGTAGATGTGCATATTGACGAGCGCACCCTGCGCGAGATATACCTTAAAGGTTTCGAGATCGCGATCAAGCGATCATCGCCGTGGACGGTCATGTCATCCTACAACTTAGTGAACGGGACCCATACTTCAGAAAGGCATGACCTGCTTACCACCTTGCTGCGCAATGAATGGAGTTTTAAGGGTTATGTGATGACCGATTGGGGTGGCAAGGCCAAGAATTGGACCGAGCAAATGAAAGCCGGCAATGACATGATCATGCCCGGCAATAATAAACAGATCCAGCGCATCATATCTGCCGTTAAAAATGACTCGCTTGAGGTAAAGGTGTTGAACACCAATGTCGAACGCATTTTGAACATCATTGTGCGTACGCCAAGCTTTGCCAACTATAAATTCAGTAATGCGCCTGATCTGAAAGCGCATGCCTTGGTATCCCGAGAGGCCGCCAGCGAAGGTCAGGTATTGCTTAAGAATGATGCACAGACCTTACCGTTGTCATCAAAGCAGGGTAAGGTGGCACTGTTCGGTAACATCAGCTATGCGCTTATAGCCGGTGGTATGGGTAGTGGCGATGTGAATAAGGCTTACACTGTATCGGTGGCCAAAGGTTTGACCAATGCTGGTTTTGAACTGGACAAAGAGCTATCAGGACCCTATGCACAGTATAATTCCAATTGGCGTAACTGGAGCAAAGAGTTCCCGGTAACTGACGAGCTGATCAATAAAAAGGCAGCTGAATGTGCGGTAGCGGTGCTGACCATTGGCCGCAACAGCGGCGAGACCAAGGACCGTGACCTTGATCATGATTACTACCTCAAACCAAGTGAACTTTCACTCATCGAGCGCACCGCCGAAGCGTTTCATCGCCAGCATAAAAAGCTGATCATCGTGCTTAATATTTGCGCACCTATCGATACCAAAGGCTTGAAAGACAAGGCTGACGCGATACTACTGGCCTGGCAGCCGGGTATGGAAGGTGGCGATGCCATTGCCGATGTGCTGAGCGGCAAAGTGAACCCATCAGGAAAATTGCCTGATACCTTTGCACAAAACTATAATGACCTTTCATCGGCCAGCAGCTTTCCGGGCACACCTGTTGATGAACCGACCGACGTATATTATAAGGAAGGCATATATGTGGGCTATCGCTACTTTGATACCTTTAAAAAAGAGCCGGCATATGAGTTCGGCTATGGTCTGTCGTACACCACATTCGGTTTCGGGCCGATCAAGGTCAATTCATCAACCATTAAAGATAAGGTGACCGCATCGCTAACCGTGACCAATACCGGCAAGGTGGCGGGTAAAGAGGTGGTGCAGTTATATATTTCGGCCCCTGCCAAAACCATGGACAAGCCCATGCAGGAACTTAAGGCCTTCGCCAAGACGAGGCTGTTAGAGCCCGGTGCGACACAGACCATTACGTTCGATATACCGGTATCATACCTTGCCTCGTTCGATAATGCGCAAAACGCCTGGGTAGCCGAAGCGGGCACTTACCAGCTGAAAGCCGGAAGCTCGTCAAGGCAGATCAAACAGACCATCAGCGTAACGCTGCCTAAAACAGTGATCACCCAAAAGGTCAACTCGATCTTGCACCCGCAGGCACCTGTCAATGTCATCAAGCCTTAAAACTTCCCTTATCTATCGAATAATAACATCTTAATGTATAAAGTAAAGATCAGCCTTATAGCTCTGGCCATCGCCGGAATCCAATTGAATGCCGAGGCACAACGCAAAACCGTTAACCAGCGGGTAGATTCGGTGATGCGCCTCATGACCCTTGACGAAAAGATCGGTCAGCTTAACCAATACTCAGGCCGTGAGGTGACCGGTCCCTTGGTGAAGCAGAACGCCAATATGCTGAACGACATACGGCAGGGCAAAGTAGGCTCCATGCTGAACGTGCAGGGCGTGCAGAACACGCGCCATGTACAGGAGGAGGCCATGAGGTCGCGTTTGAAGATACCGTTGCTTTTTGGGATGGACGTGATACACGGCTATAAGACCATTTTCCCGGTACCACTGGCCGAATCGGCCACCTGGGATATGGACCTTATCCGTCTATCGGCGCACATCGCGGCAAAAGAGGCCGCTGCCGTTGGTTTGCACTGGACCTTTGCACCTATGGTGGATGTGGCTCGTGATCCGCGCTGGGGTCGCATTATGGAAGGCGCTGGTGAAGATACCTATTTAGGCAACGACATAGCAAGGGCGCGTGTGCTCGGCTTTCAAGGCGATAAACTGGGTGGGTTGGACGCCGTGATGGCCTGCGCCAAACACTTTGCCGCCTACGGAGCCGTATCATCAGGTCGTGATTACAACGACGTGGAAATGAGTGAGCACCAGCTTTGGGAAACCTACCTGCCGCCATTCAAAGCTGCCGTTGACGCAGGCGCTGCCACTTTCATGAGCTCCTTTAATACCCTTAACGGCGTACCCACCGCGGCCAGCAACTACTTACAGCGCGACATTTTGAAAGGGCAATGGAAATATAGCGGTTTTGTAGTAAGTGATTGGGGCTCGATAGACCAGATGATCAAATGGGGTTACGTTCCTGACAAAAAGCAGGCCGCTCTAAAAGCGATAATTTCCGGCTGCGATATGGACATGATGAGCTATAGCTACATCGAACATTTGAAAGAGCTCGTTAATACCAAACAAGTAAGTATAAAACTGATCGACGATGCAGTAAAGCGGATCCTGGCTAAAAAATTTGAGTTGGGCCTTTTCGATGATCCTTATCGCTTTTGTAATGAAGAACGTGAGAAGGCAGAATTAAATAACCCTGAACACGTTAAGGCAACGCTTAAGGTAGCCCAACGTTCTATCGTTTTGTTAAAGAACGAAGCCTCCATTTTGCCTATACAAAACTCGTTCAAAAAGATAGCTGTGATCGGTCCGCTGGCCGATTCAAAACGGGATATGCAGGGCGCATGGGCCGGTGCTAATGATGCTGATAGGGTTGTTACCTTACTTAGCGGACTGAAGCAAAAAATAGGAAATGGAGTGCAGATCACTTATACAAAAGGTTCCACCATCAAGACCAATGATACCACCGGCTTTGCCGAGGCGGTCAAAGTAGCTAAAGACGCTGATCTGGTGATCATGGCCTTGGGCGAGGCTTACGACCAAAGCGGCGAATCGCGCTCACGGGCTGATATAGGCCTACCGGGTAGCCAGGATCAGCTTTTCTCGGCAGTGCAGGCCACCGGTAAGCCGGTAGTGGCAGTGCTGATGGCCGGTCGCCCGCTCATATTCTCGAACATAGCTGCCAAGGCCAACGCCATACTGTATGCGTGGTTCCTGGGTGATCAAGCCGGAAATGCGATAGCCGATGTACTGACCGGTGCGGTAAACCCATCAGGAAAATTACCGGTGACCTTCCCGCGCTCGGTCGGCCAGATCCCTTTAACGTATAACGATTACAAAACGGGCCACCCATACAACTCTAACGTATTCCAGTACCAGACCGGCTACATCGATGTGCCCAACGCGCCGCGTTATGCCTTTGGTCACGGCTTAAGCTATACGACCTTCAAATATTCAGACCTGAAACTTGACCGATCGACCATGCGAAAGAATGGTAAGATCACCGCAAGCCTAACACTGACGAATACCGGCACCCGCGCGGGTGAAGAAGTGGTGCAGATGTACATCCATGACCCGGTAGCCTCAGTGGTACAGCCTACCAAAAAACTCAAGGGCTATGGCAAAGTGGCACTTGAACCTGGCGCATCAACGACCATTGTTTTTATCATTAACGCGGAAACGCTCTCTTTTTACAACCAGCAACTGAAGTGGGATGCTGAACCAGGAAAGTTCAAAGTGATGATCGGTTCTGCGTCTGATGACATCAAGCTTCAGGCCGATATCGAACTTCAATAAACTCAAAGCCAGTACTATGCATAATTTCAACAGGTCATTGGTAAGGTATGCTTTGATCGTTCTATTGGGTTTCATCTCGACCTTTGCCAAGGCGGCTACCCGTACCGACAGCCTCATTAATTTCGATTGGAAGTTCATGATAGGGGATGTACCGGCAGCTAAGGAGAAGACCTTTGCGGATAGTAAATGGCAGCAGGTGAACCTTCCGCATGATGGCAGCATTGCGGGCGGTTTTGATACGGTTAGCGGCACAAGGCAGAACGGTTTCCGTCCACGACATATAGGCTGGTACCGCAAAAACTTGTTCGTACCGGCCAGTGCCAAAGGCAAGGTGATCACCCTGGAGTTCGAGGGCGTTTATCGTGCAGCGGAGGTTTGGGTGAATGGCAAATACCTGGGTAAACACCTCAACGGTTATACCGGCTTTACTTACGATGTGACCCAGCACGTGATGGCAGGCGGTAGTAACACTATTGCTGTGAGGTATGACAATACTTACAAGCAAAGTTCGCGCTGGTATACGGGCGAAGGCATATATCGTAACGTATGGATTCACATCAACAATGCCCTGCACGTTGCAGAGAATGGTACTTATGTTACCACGCCGTTTATAGGTAATGACAAGGCCAAGATCTCGGTACAGACCGAGGTTGTCAACCAAGCCGATACCAACGTGTTGGCCACACTGAGAACAGTGATCATCTCGCCCGAAGGCAAAGAGGTGACCTCGATGGTGAGCGTCGTACCTTTAGGGGCACATCAAACCTACAACTACCAACAAAACACCACTATTAGTAACCCGGTCATTTGGGACATCACCTCACCTAAACTTTATCACCTTAAAACTTATGTAAGCGCGGGCGACCAGCTACGTGATGTGCATGATAGCCGTTTCGGTATCCGCACGATCGAATTTACCCCTGAGCAAGGCTTTCTCCTGAACGGCCGCAAGGTTTTCCTCAATGGCGTGAACATTCACCATGATCTTGGTCCGCTCGGTGCGGCAGCGTTCGATAAAGGTTTTAAGCGACGCTTGCTCGGCTTGCAAAAAATGGGCGTTAATGCGGTCAGACTCGCGCATAATCCATATACCAAAGCAGTGCTGGATATGTGCGATGAACTGGGCATCTTGGTGTTCAATGAAGCTTTTGATAAGTGGAGTAGCGAGTATTATGGCCCTGGCGAGGATTTTAAGCAGCACTGGCAGCCTGATCTGGCCTGGTTCGTTAAGCGTGACCGATCTCATCCAAGCGTGATCATCTGGAGCGTTGGTAACGAGGTGGCCGTTAAGCAGGAATATAAGGACACGGCCTTTGTGGTCCAGCTCAATAAAATGGTTGATATCGTACATCGGCTCGACCCGTCACGCAAGGTGACCAGCGGTTTGTACCCCTCACGCGATGAGGATAGCCCTGCGCCCATGGCCTTCCACATGGATGTGATGAGCGATAACTACATGACCCGCTTTTACAAACGCGATCGTGCTAGGTTCCCACAGCTCATTTACTTGGCCAGCGAAATGACCACTGATAACGGTGGCGAGAACTTTTTTAACTATGACCATAGCTACGCCTGCGGACAGTTCTATTGGGGCGGTACCGATTACATTGGCGAATCGTTCAAATGGCCGTCGAAAGGCTGGAACGGTTTGATCGACTGGTGTGATCACTGGAAGCCTATCACGTACTATATCAAAAGTCTGTACACTCAGGAGCCAATGGTGAAGATCGCGGTATTCGATGCCTCGGCAAGTGAATCGCGTGTGTGGAACGATGTGTTTATGAACACGATCAAAATGAGTGACAGCTGGAACTGGAAGGCCGGACAGAAGCTCACACTGTATACTTTTACTACCAGTGACGAGATAGAACTGTTCGTTAACGATCGGTCGGTAGGAGTCAAGTATTTGAAAGACTTCCCTAAGCGTAAGATCAGCTGGGAGCTCAACTATGAGCCAGGGACCATCAAGGCGGTAGCACGCAAGGATGGCAAAACCATCGCCACCGATGTTGCCACAACAGCAGGAAAGGCTGAGAAGATCATTTTGACAACGGACTCTGCGCACTTTAAGGCCAATGGCCTTGACCTGGCCTATGTGACCGTTACCGTGGTGGATAGTAAAGGAACAGTGGTTAAGGACGCCACGAACGATATTAAATTTAAGGTGAGTGGCGAAGCTACAATAGCCGGCGTGGCCAATAATGACCGCATGAGCGATGAGCATTTTGTTGCTGATCACCGCCGTGTGAACGATGGACGCTGTTTGTTAGTTTTGCGTAGCACCCGCAAGAGCGGCAAGGTGCGGATCAAGGCGTCGGCCACCGGCCTCAAGAGCCAGACATTGACCCTAACCGCCAATTAACATTAATAGAATTATACCTGATGAATAAGTACAACCTTTTTATTGCGCTGCTGCTGGCATGTGGTACTGCACAGGCCCAGCTGGGTCAGCGCATCATTGTTGAGACCGATCATACGTCGCTGATCATGAGCGTAGGCAAAAACGGTCGTGTGTATCAGAATTATCTGGGGGCCAGGCTCCTTAATAGTGCCGACAACATGACCTTGCCGCAAGGCAGAGAAGTTTACGTAGGTGGAGGTATGGAAGACTCTTTCCAACCTGCGATCAGAGTGACCCACGCTGATGGTGACCCGTCGATCGAACTGTTGTTCGCAAAACAAAGTATTGAAAGGCCGACCGCAGGTTGCACGGAGACCATCGTTACGCTTAAAGATCCTAAGCATCCCATCACCGTAAAACTTCATTATCAGGCCTTCATAAAAGAGGATGTGATCAAAAGCTGGACCGAGATCATCAATGGGGAAAAGGGCGAGATCGTGCTTAATGACTATGCATCGTCAATGCTCAACTTTGATGCGCGCGAATACTGGCTGACCCAGTACCACGGCGATTGGGCCGCCGAAATGAAGATGCAAGAATCGAAGCTGACAAGCGGCATCAAACAGATCGACTCTAAGTTGGGCACACGGGCAGCCATGTACCAAAGTCCGCTGTTCCTATTGTCGTTAGGCAAGCTTTCGGACGAGACCACGGGCGAGGTCATAGTCGGCACCTTAGCGTGGACAGGCAACTTTCGCTTCCACTTCGAGACGGATCAAAACAACGGCTTACGTGTCATATCGGGGATCAATCCCTATGCGTCGGCCTACCGTTTGGCTGCTGGCAAAATCTTTACCACGCCAGCTTTCATCTTTACTTATTCGGCCAATGGAAGAGGACAGGCCAGCCGTAACCTGCACGCCTGGGCACGTGATCATGATGTTATGGACGGGCACAAGCCACGCCTGGTACTATTGAACAATTGGGAAACCACCTTTTTTAACTTTGATGAACAGAAGCTGAGCGGCCTGTTCGATGATGCGGTGAACCTCGGTGTCGACCTTTTTTTATTGGACGATGGCTGGTTCGGAAACAAATACCCTCGTAGTAATGACAAGGCCGGTCTGGGAGACTGGCAACCGACCAAGACCAAATTGCCCAACGGCATAGGGAATCTGATTAAACAGGCCGAAGCAAAGGGAACCAAGTTCGGCATATGGATCGAGCCTGAGATGGTGAACCCCAAAAGTGAGCTTTACGAAAAGCACCCCGACTGGATCTTGCGCCTGCCTAACCGTAAAGAGGACGAGCAGCGCAACCAAATGGTGCTCGATCTGGCCAACCCCAAGGTGGCCGACTTTGTGTACCAGACCATGGACGACCTGATCACCAAGAACCCGGGTCTGGCGTTCATTAAATGGGATTGTAACCGCATCATGACCAACACCTGGTCGCCTTATTTGAAGGACAAGCAGTCGAACCTGTATGCGGACTACGTGCTTAATTTGTATCAGGTGTTCAAGCGGTTGCGTGCCAAGCATCCACACCTGCCGATCATGTTGTGTTCGGGCGGTGGTGCCCGCATCGATTATGAAGCACTGAAATACTTCACTGAGTTTTGGGCGAGTGATGATACCGACCCATTGGAACGCGTTTATATACAATGGGGTTACAGCAATTTTTACCCAGCTAATGTGATCGCATCTCACGTTACCTCATGGGGTAAACAATCGTTAAAGTTCCGTACCGATGTGGCCATGATGGGCAAGCTGGGTTACGATATCGACGTGAAGAAAATGACCGCAGAAGAACTGACCTTCAGCAAGCAGGCGATCAAGAACTACAAGCGTTTAAGTGACGTGATCTGGTACGGTGACCTGTATCGTTTGATCTCGCCTTATCAGGAGAACCGTGCAGTGCTCATGTATGTGGACAGCGCCAGGTCAAAGGGAGTACTGTTCAACTATAATTTGAATATTCGCGAACGGGAGACCGTTAACCGGGTAAAACTTCAGGGACTTGATGCCGCAAAGCGATACAAGGTGGAAGAGATCAACATGATGACCGGCGCCAAACCGATCCTGCCTGATAATGGCCGCGTTTACACCGGCGACTTCCTGATGAAAGTAGGCCTCGATCTCAATAGCTGGCATTTAAAAGCGCTCACCAGTTCCATCATTGAGATAACGGCGCAGTAAATATCGCTGTCTCGAATAAAAAAGCAGGCATCACATAGGTGCCTGCTTTTTTATTTTATGCTGGTTTAATTTCCAATTAATATGGCTCATGTTTCCGGGAGATCGCTATCAAGAAGTATTACCCGGTTGATGACAAGGCTATTTAATATAAACGTTTATTGGACAGGTGTTTGTGATTTTGAAAGTTGGTCAAGGTTGTCATTCGAATAGGGTGATTATTCATCATTTGGCGAAAAAGTACCCCCTAAATGACGGATATGTGGGGCTACGGTGGCGCGATTACTTAACAAATTTGCTTCACCAGTTACATCAACAACAAGAACCAAACGACCCCAAATTATGGCAAATGATCTACACTGCTTTTATTTATCCGTTTCTATCCATTCCCGCTCAGGGCGCATGAATTACCATGTAGCCGAAGCTATCGGTTAACCGATAGCCAATTAAGCATTCATCTAAAATTTAATTGACCGTGAGGGATCACTTGTCGTAAGGGGCTGAGCGGCTTCCAAAGCGCCCTGTGATCCTGTTATCTATCGAACCAATCTTGAAGACGAACCCAAGAATGAACGAACACCTATCCGGCCTTTAAGGGCAATTGCGAAGTAAATACACACCTATAAAAATTGTAAATGAGAAAAGAAGTATACATCAAATTCGAACGCTGGCTAATGCTGGTGATGCTGATATTTGCAGCAAATTCTGGTTATTCCCAACAAAATACGATAAAAGTTACCGGAAAGGTGACCGACTCAGGCAAGGCCCCGCTCATCGGTGTTTCGGTGGTGGTCAAAGGTGGTTCTACCGGCACCCAGACCGATACCCAGGGTAACTTTACCTTACAGGTATCGCCCACGGCAACCCTTGTATTCACCTATGTAGGTTTTGATGCACAAGAACTCAAGGTGCCAACGTCAGGTGTGCTGAACGTGGTCATGAGCGGCGACAGGATGCTTGACCAGTTGGTGGTGGTAGGTTACGGTACCGCCAAAAAGAAAGACCTCACCGGCGGCCTGGCCGTGGTAGGCAAGGAGCAGTTGGGCATGGTATCTACCCCCAACCTGATGGACCGTCTGGTCGGTCAGGTAGCGGGTTTTAATATCACCACATCCAACGCCGCACCGGGGCAAGATCAGTCGCTGCTTATCCGTGGCGAGAACTCGCTTTCGGCCAACAACTCGCCGCTTATCGTTCTGGATGGTATACCTTATAGCGGTTCGCTGGTGGATATTGATCCTAATAACGTGGAGAACCTTACTGTACTAAAGGATGCGTCGGCGGTGGCTATTTATGGTTCGCGGGGCTCTAATGGGGTGATCCTTATCCAAACTAAACGGGGGATGGCCGGTAAGCCAACGGTGAGTTACCGTGGCCAGATCGGAGTGGCTGAACCCATGCAACGCATCGATGTAATGGGACCTAATGAATACATTCGCTTCCAGCAGGATATAGGCCGCTTGCGCGAAGGCTACACGGGCGATCAGCTTGACCCGGTGGCCGGTAACATCATCAGCGTTACCGAGCGGGGCAATTACACCAAAGGCATCACCAACGACTGGCAAAAGTACATCTTCCGTAAGGCCATCACCACTGATCATCAGATCAGTATATCGGGCGGTACGGAGGCTACCAAATATATGGCTGCCGTTGCCGCTTTAAAACAGGATGGTGTGGTGTATAACTCCACGCTTACCCGGTTGAACATGACGGCCAATATTGATCAAACATTCAACAAATGGCTCACCATAGGAGTGGGTACGCAATTCACTCAACGGAGCGATGGCGGCGTGCAACCCAATATTGAGCATGCCATTAAGCAGAGCCCTTACGGCAGCTACAAGGACGCCGCCGGTTATTACGTGCCCGAACCTATGGAGTACTCACTGATCGTGAATCCGATGCGTAATGTCAATGCTGATCAGGACCGCATCAACCGTAACTTTTTCTTGTCTACCTATGCCAATATCCAGTTGCCGCTTAAGGGGCTATCGGCCCGCACCAACTTTGGTTACAATTACCGCAGCGTATTTACAGGCACGTATTATGGCCGCGATACCTTCGACGGTCGTGAGCAGGCAGGTTTGGTGGGCGGCAGGGCCAGTATCAGCAACAGCCATTATAATGACTACACCTGGGAGAACATTTTGAAATACGAGCGCCAGGTGGGCGATCACCGCTTTGACGCAACAGGCCTGTTCAGTATGCAGCAAACCAAAAGCGTGAGCGCGTCGCAAAGTGCCGAAGGCTTCGTGACCGATGATACCAGCTATTTCATGATGAATACCGCTGCACGTAACGTCACCAATACCTCAAGCCTTTCTGAAACGGCCTTGATCTCATACATGGGGCGTTTGAATTATGGCTACAAAGGCCGCTACATCGCCACCTTAACGGGCCGGTCTGACGGTGCCTCGGTTTTCGGTATCAATAACAAGTATGCTTTCTTTCCTTCGGCAGCAGTGGCCTGGCATATTGGCGAGGAAAGCTTCCTGAAGAACAAGGTGAACTGGTTGGGCATGCTAAAGCTGCGCCTTTCGTACGGTGCTAACGGTAACCAGGCCATCACACCTTACCGTACGCTCGATCGTTTGTACTCGAGTGTAAAATACATTTGGGGCGATGGTGGCACCGCTGTTAACACCGCGTATTTGGCGGGCGATGGCGTAGGCAACCCTAACCTGAAATGGGAGACCACCTATACCGGTAACATCGGTATCGATTTTCAGATATTCAACAACCGGGTCAGCGGTAGTATCGATGCGTACCGTTCGCGGACCAAAGACCTACTCATGACCCGCACCGTGCCTATCATGAATGGCTACAGCCGCATTTGGGACAACGTGGGCGAGACGCAGAACCAAGGCTTAGAGTTAACACTGAACACCACCAACATCGATCATAAGAATTTCAAATGGAACTCTACCGTGGTGTTCTCTTTTGACCGCGACAAGATCATTGAATTGCGTGGCGACGGATTGGACGATATCAACAACAACTGGTTCATTGGTAAGCCACTGCGTGTTTTTTACGACTACAACATGGTGGGCATATGGCAACGCGGGGATCAGTTCTTTTATACTGACGCCAGTGGTGCCCAGCGCGAGGTACAGACCGGTGCAGCGCCCGGCTCGGCCAAATTGCAGGATGTTGATGGCAATGGCTTCATCAATACGCGCGACAGGGTGATCATTGGTTCAAAAATGCCACGTTACACGGCGTCATTAGCTAACCGTTTAAGCTACAAGAACTTCTATATGTCGGCATTGGCCACCGGAACCTTCGGTGTTTGGCGCGATGATAACGTGGCCAATCTTGGCTCATGGACCTTCGGCATCACCAACTATGTACACAATGCTAACTACTGGACACCAGAGAACCCAGGCGCTACTATTGTATCACCTGGCTATAACAACACCTTTGGGCATGGCTTTTACAAAAAGGTGAATTACGTGCAGATCAAGAACATCACCTTCGGTTACAGGCTCAACACCGGCGTAGCACGCAAGTTAGGTCTGAGCGGTGTTGACATGAACCTAAGCGTCAATAACCTGTACACTTTCTCTAACATCAGGCAGGTACTCAATTATGATAATACGTGGATGGCATCGTACCCAACTGCCCGCCTTTTAGTATTTGGCTTAAACGTGAATTTTTAATCAAAGCGATCGTAACACATGAAAAAGATCATCAAAGCAAGCTTATCGCTTATCGTACTCGTGTCATTAGGCGGGTGTAAAAAATTTTTGAACGAGGAACTCAAGACCGAACTGGCGCCTACCAATACCTTTACCAGCACCTATGGCTTTGAAGTGGGCAGTGCGGGCCTGTATGCACTGACCCGCTCAGAGTATAACACTTTTGGTGAGGGTGGCGCTTATTTGCACAACGGCGCGTGCCCATATGAGGCGCTACAGGCCGGTACCGACATTGCCGACGTGATCAACAGCGATGCCTCGCTCACGGCTTTCGCCAACCTCACGCTTACTCCGGCCGAGCGCTTTGTGGGTACCTATTGGAACTGGGCCTACAGCCTGATCTCGTCGGCCAACCTGATGCTGGTATATGCAGATAAGAATACCAATTGGGATTCGCCCAATGACAAGGCACGTTTCCAGGCCGAAGCACGTTTTTTCCGGGCTTATGCTTACCGTACATTGGTGTACCTGTACGGCGATGTACCTTACGTAGAAACCATTCTTTATGATTTCAAACTCAACTTCACCCGCACGCCTAAGGCTGAAGTGCTGGGCCACATCGTTGATGACCTGAAGTTCGCATCGGATAACCTGCCTACTAACCCTGACCAGGTAAGGGATGGCAAACTGACCAAATGGGCCGCCTTGCATTTACTGAGCGAGATGTACCTCATGCAAGGTCAGTATCCACTTGCGGAGCAAGCGGCATTAGCGGTGATCAACAGCGGTAACTATAGCCTCATGAAGAACCGTTTTGGCACAGCCAAGGACAAGCCAGGCGATGTTTTTAGCGATCTGTTCGTGGAGAACAACCAGAACCGTTTGAAGAACGGTAACCGGGAAAGCATCTGGGTGCTGCAATTTGAATTCAACACCATTGGCGGCGGCACCAACTCTGACGATTGGACCCGCCGTGCCTGGAATCCTAAGTACCCCGATATCACCGGTTTTGTACTGGCCGACACCTTAGGCGGACGTGGCTTAGCACAATTAACGCCCATGAAATGGTGGGTAGGTACAGCAGGTACCAGCGCTACCGGCAACGTTCCCGGCATTTTCGAGTCTACCGATATCCGCAACTCCAACTACAACATCAAACGCAACTGGTACTACAACAATCCTAACGAGACCTCTTTGGTGGGCAAAAAAGCCAATATCACCGAACAGACCTGGTTCTCGACCAAAAGCTTGTTCCCAGCCATTACCAAGTTCTTTTACGGCCGTGCCGAGAACCTGAGCCTGACCGGCAGCTACAAGGACCGTATGAAGTTCCGTTTGGCCGAGACCTACCTTTTGCTGGCCGAAGCCTATCTGGGGCAGAACAATCCAGGTAAAGCCGCCGAAGCTGTGAACGAGGTACGCAAACGTGCCGGCGCATCAGTGATCAACGCAAGCCAAATGACCATGGATATGCTATTGGATGAGCGCATACGCGAATTGATAGGAGAGGAGAGCCGTAGGTTCACCCTGGTGCGTACGAATAAGTTGGTGGAAAGGGTGCGTACTTACAATACGGCTATAAGCAGTAAGATCACGGCCAACAACATTCTATGGCCTATACCACAGTCTATTATTGATGCCAACCGTGACGCACCGTTCCCACAGAACCCAGGCTACGGCAGATAGCGATAGAATTTATACCGAACCACTTATATATCACAAAGAAGTAATCGCATGAAAAAAGCTAAATACCTGTTCAAAACAGGGTGTATGGTATTGGTGCTGGCCCTGCTGGCGGCTTGCAAGCACGAGATCAATGACATTGAAAGGGTAAAGGAAACATTGACGGTGCGTCCTTCGGCCGAGAAGATATCGTTGGATGAAAATGACCGCGCGAAAGACATCATCACCTTCTCGTGGGAAAAAGCACGACCACAGTCAGACGATCACATGGTGACCTACATCACCAAGCTGGATGTGGTGGGCAATAATTTTGGCTCGGCTACCGCGATCACCACTTATGAGGATGATGGCGTATTTAGCAAAAGTTTCACGTCTGAGCAGCTCCTGAACTGGGCTGCTCAAAAGTGGAAGGTAGCTACCAATAAACCGTTCACGCTGGAGTTCAGGGTTACCGCGCAATGGGAAGGCGGCCCGACCTTTGAAGCGCCCGAAGTACGTACCATCACCGTGAACGTGGTGCCGGCCAGGGTGGCTTTAGGCGGCGGCGCGGTAGGCGCTGAAAGGATCGAGATGCAAAAAACGCTGGAAGATCCAAACCAGTATGCTTACCTGCTCAAACTGCAGCCTGGCGACCTGAACATCGTGATGGAGAACAGCGGCAAGACCTTTTATGCCACTGCCAATGATGGGAGCACAGCATTGAAGGATGGCACTGCTACCGGCGTTAAACTGAGCGAAACACCATTCGCCTGGAAGATCGAGACCGCGGGTGAGTACCGTATAGTGATCAATATGCAAAAAGGAACCGCTACTATTTATTCGCCGGCAAAAGCGCTTAGCCCCAAGGTGGTGCAGTGGAGCACCTTCACTACCACCGTATCCGAACTTTGGATGCACGGTGCCATCAATAGCTTTGGTACACCTATAAAAATGGACTGTAACGTAAGCCTTGCCGATCCGCAGGTGCTGGTGTACACCGGTGGCCGCGTTGGCAAAACCAAATTCATCGTGTATGGCGGCAACGATAATAACAAGAACCTGGCTTATGCGTTCAGTGCTCCGCTCACTGCGGCGGGTGCTGCACAGGAGTTATCATTAACGCTGGGAACGTCCGCCCCTCTGTCAGGCGGATCAACAAGTGCACAGCGAAATTCCTACTACACCATACCTACAGGAACCAATGTTTTAATCATTGACCTGCGCAACATGACCATACTAGCCGACAGGAGATAGGCTACACCATCACACCATATAAACCTAAAATGAGAAGATCCCAAAAAAGACCAATGCTGCTTAATGTGTTAGCCGCATTGCTATGCGTGCTTTCCATATCCTGCAAAAAAGATGCAGAGACCGACACTAGCGCTATATCTGGTACTTTAGTAAAACCCAATTACAACCGCAGCACCGTGTTCAGGAACCCGTTGAATGGGTGGGTGATGTACGCAGGAGCCGATGATGAGAAGTATTGGGACAACACCTATTATGTACCCGACCTGGGCAAAACGGTCAAGGCTATAGACTACGCATCGGCATGCTACGTGCGCACCAGCTGGGCCAAGCTGAACCCCAGCGATGGAGTTTATGCCTGGCGCGAGCCCAATTCGGGTTTGGGCAAACTGATCAGGGGGGCAGCGTCTCGCGGGGTGCCGATCGCTTTCCGAATCGTGGTAGATGGGCGTGATCAGGGCCTTAATACCCCACAGTTCGTGTTCGATGCCGGTGCTAAGTATTACCTCGAGAACTCATCGTTCCCACAGCGGAGAACGCCTTACCCGCAGGACGCAATATTTAGAAAGTACTATGCTAAATTCATCACAGAGCTGGCCAAAGACTTCAACGACCCGCAAAAAACGGCGTTCATTGATGCGTATGGCTTAGGTAAATGGGGCGAGGCACACAACGTGATCTACGAGGAGATAGGTGCTGCCGTTAGCGCCAATACCGAAAAGCTCAAAGAGGAAGCCTTTGATTGGGTGACCGATCTGTACAGCCAGAACTTTACCAAGGTGCCGTTAGTGATCAACTACCACCGTTTGGTGGGGCACCCAGCCAGTTGGGGTGCGGCCAATGTGAACAGCGACAGATTACTGGTAAAAGCCATTAACAAGGGTTACAGTCTTCGTCAGGACGCTTTTGGTATGACCGACTACTACCAGAGCTGGGAGCGAGCTTTTGCCAAGACATGGAACTTCAAACGCCCGATCATTATGGAAGGTGGCTGGATCACCACCGGCACACACAGCTACTGGACCGACCCCAGCAAAAAGTATCGTCAGGACCATCCTGAGGATGTGCGCCAGGGTGAGTTCGATACGTCGTTAGAAGCTGCAGTGAATATGATGGATTTCCGGGTAGGCGAGATCGATAGCTGGTTCACCAAGTCGTTCTCATTGGTGCAGCGCTTTACCTCCGAGGGGGGCTACCGCTTGTACCCCGATCAGGTATACCTACCCGACAATTTGATAAGTGGGGAAGAGGCGACCATTACGCACCGCTGGCGAAACATGGGCTGGGGATATTTCCCTAACAATATCCCGCAGTGGAACTACAAATATAAAGTCGCCTTTGCCTTGCTTGATGCCTCAGGTGCTGTCAAAAAGATATTGGTAGATGACAAGGCCGAGCCTTCTACCTGGCTCAAGAATGCACCCTCAAGGTATGAACTAAAGGCCGGCGTGACGCTGCCGGCAGGTACTTACACCTGGGCGGTGGCTATCGTCGATACTCAAAAAGACAACAAGCCCGGCATCAAACTCGCCGTTAACGGTGACATGACGGCCGAAGGATGGCTGAAGTTGATGAACGTGCAGATCAAATAAAAATATGCCCACTACCTGGTAGCGCTTTTATTCGCCTTGTTCGAATGAAAGCGCTATTGGTGATATGAGGAATGTAGATACACAACCTGATATTCAAATGAAAAGATTCCGTTGGATAGCGATCACACCGTTACTTCATATACTGACCATTACCCCAACCTTTGCCCAAAAAACAGATAGATTTATGGGCGAGACCGTGAACTATGATGAGGCCGCTGTTCCGTCGTATACGTTGCCCAACGTGCTTTTGAAGGCTAATGGGCAGTTGGTAAAGAACAAAAAGGACTGGGAAAAGGAGCGGAGGCCTGAGATCGTGAACCTGTTCAAGGCCAACGTGTATGGGCAAACCCCCATAGATCTTGATAGTGCCACGTACGTGCTGACCAACAAAGTGGCCGATGCCATGGGCGGTAAGGCCTGCCTGAAAGAGGTGGCCATTCACATCTGGAATAAGGGTAAGCAGGTGACCGTACCGCTGGTGCTGTTCGTTCCTAACAATATGAGAAAGCCTGCGCCCGTGTTCTTGCTCATCAATAACCGCAGTAAAAGGAACACCGACCCCACGCGAGCGGTGAAAAGCACCTTTTGGCCGGCCGAGTTACTGATCGAAAAAGGTTATGCCATAGCGGCCTTTCAGGTAGGTGATGCTGCTCCCGACAAAAAGGACGCCTACCAGCATGGGGTGCTTGATCAGCTCTTCCCCGAACTATTAACCCAAGAAGACGGTATGAAAGCTATCGGTGCATGGGCTTGGACCGCCAGCCGGGTAATGGACTATTTTGAGACCGATAAGGATGTGGATGCTCATAAGGTGGCTTTAGTAGGGCACTCCAGAGGAGGGAAGACCTCACTATGGGCTGGAGCACTCGATCAACGTTTTGCACTTATATTCAGCAGTTGTTCAGGCAGTACCGGTGCCTCCTTGGCGCGTCGGAGATACGGTGAGACCGTTAGCCTGATCAACAAGCAGTTCGGCTATTGGTTCGCCAATACCTATAAACAATATAGCGACCGTGTAGATGACCTGCCGGTAGATCAGCATATGTTGATCGCCTTGTTGGCACCGCGTCCGGTTTATACCACCAACGCCACCGAAGACCGGTGGGCCGACCCTCCAGGCTCATATCTTTCGTTGGTGAATGCCTTACCGGTGTATAAGCTCTATCAAAGGTTGGTCAACATTCCCACCGAACCACCACCGGTCAATACACCGATCATCAACTCATTTATCGGCTATCACTTCCGCACCGGCATCCACGACCTAAATCTTTACGATTGGGAGAACTTTGTGCGCTTTGCCGATCATCATTTTGGAAGATAATTTACAGCTAAAGATCGCTGCTGAAAGAAAATTTCAAACAAAGCAAATTGTTAATGGTTGAAAAGTGACTGACGGTCATTTTATGGTCAAGAGAACAAAACATCTTCCCAAGTCGCAAAGAGAGCAACAGATCATTGATGCTGCCGACCGCGTATTATTAGAGGTGGGCGCTCAGGATCTCACGATCGATAAGATGGTCGCACACCTTGATGTTGCTAAAGGGACCATATACAAGTACTATAAAAGTAAGGACGATGTGCTTGCCGAGCTTAGCGTAAAAGCATTAAGTGTGTTGCTCGAGCATTTTAAGGCTTGCGCAGAGCAGGAAGGTGATCCTTTAAAGAATTTAAAGGATCTGGTGATGGCGTTCTACAGGTACTATCTTAAGTATCCGAAGTATTTTGAATTGTTCGTGTACATGGAACGCCCCGACTTTAAAAGCAATATACAGAGCTACCTCAGTATCAGTTCTGAGATCAAGAACTATTTTACCGAGTATTTAGAGCGTTGCCGATCAGTGGGCATCATCAAAAAAGAATTGGATCCTTCTTACTGCACATACATCATATGGGGGAGTTGTATGGGGTTGATGAATTTTATAGAAGCGAAGAAGGTATTTATAGAAGAGATCGTCAAACTGAAACGACAGGATCTGCTGGAGATCTATGCTGACATTGTGGTGAATGGAATGAAGGCATAAAAATTTTTATACCAAAAGTGACCGGTGTTCACTTTTGGGTTGCGGTTTGCAGAATAGTTAGAGGTGTCTAAAGAACTCAGTATTAATATTTAATTGATTTATAAATAAATAAGTTATGATCTTAGTAACAGGAGCAACAAGCGTGATCGGACAAAAGCTTTGTCAACTGCTTAGTGAGAATAAGAAAGCTTTCAGGGCAATGTGCCGGAAAGAGGATCAATTGCAAAAATTACGTGCTCAAGGCATGGATGCAGTGCTTGGCGACTTCAAAGACGCAGAGGGTCTTAGATCGGCCATGAAAGGCTGCACCACCTTGTTCCTGGTCAGTCCGCCCAATGAAGATCAGCTTGAAAGTGAAAAGCGAGCGATCGATGTGGCCAGGCAAGAGCAGATAACGTACATTGTAAGGGTATCAGCCTCCGACGCAAATTTACGGTCGTCCGTACCCTGGGCACAGGCCCATGCACACATTGACCATTACATGCGTGCATCGGGAATGCCCTGGACGATACTGAAGCCGACCGCTTTTATGCAGAACTTTTTGACCATGACCAAACCCATCTCTAAAGGATACCTGCCGCAGGTAGGGGGTAAGGGACTGGTAGGGTACATTGATGCGCAGGATATAGGCAGGGTAGCCTACCACGTGTTGACCGAAGGTGACCACAAAAGGGCTACCTACTATTTGAATGGTCCGGAGGTATTGAATATGAAAGATGCCGCTTCGACAATCGCTAAAGCGATAGGCAAAAAAGTGCGTTATGTTCACCTGCCTTCATTTGCGTTCCGTGTGTTATTAAGGGCGACCGGAGCATCCCGTTGGTTAGCCAATGGGCTTATCCAACAATACGCAGAGGTGGTGGCCAAGAATCATGATCACGACCTTGGCGAGGAGGTGCTTCGCCTAACCGGCCATCAGCCTCGCTCGTTCACCGAGTTCGCGCAAGAGAACAGGGAGTCATTCCTGAACTGGTAGGGCATGAAAAAAAAGCCTCAAATCAATTGATTTAAGGCTTTTTTCGTTTTTATTCTTTCAGCGGAGAGAGAGGGATTCGAACCCCCGGACCTTTAACAGTCAACGGTTTTCAAGACCGCCGCAATCGACCACTCTGCCATCTCTCCGGGGACAAAAGTACAAATCTGGACCGAATTGCCAAACTCAATGTTCAATATTTTTGAATTTTTGCTAACGTTTCAGATAACACTTTTATTATCAGATCATTAATTTATTGTGACGACCGCTGTCGTGGTGTCCTAAAGGTGTTAAAACGCGGTTTAATGATCTTAATGCTCCTTTTTGATAGGTCTACACTGGCATTTAATTCAAAACCGATGAGGATAATGAGCGAATTTAGTTGCATATAGATCATCATGACCAGCAGCGTACCGATCGATCCGTACACTTTATTGTATGATGAGAAATTATTGATGTAGTAAGAGAAGCCAAGTGACGTGGTCACGGCCAATGCAGTGGCTAATATGGATCCTGGGCTCGAGAATTTCCAGCGACGCTTGTGGGCCGGTCCGTAACGGTACAAGGTCGATACCACCACAAAAAATATCAGGATCACAATGATCCATCGGCTCAGGGATATAAGCAGCAACCAGAAGTGCCAGCTTTGGAACATGTGTGATTGCAGGAACTTAAGTAAGGCTTGTCCGGCTATCAGGATCGCAATGGCGAACAGTAATGAAAAACTGATCACTATAGTTAAGGCAACAGATATCAACCGGCGTTTGACCCAGGTACGATCCTCCAATACCAGTGATGATTTATTGAAGGCCTGCATGAGGTTATATACCCCGTTGGATGCAAAGTAAAGGGCCGACAGGAAACCTATCGATAGCAATTTACCATTCTGGTTCTTAATGATGTCCTTCATGGTACTTTCGAACGCCAGATACGCATTGTGCGGGAGGATCACTTCGATCAGGTGCAACAAGGTATCCTGAAAGTGGGATATAGGCACGAAAGGGATGAGCGTGAATAAAAAGATGGTGGCCGGAAAAAAGGCCAGCATAAAGTTGAACGCCAGTGATGATGCACGGTTGATCAGTGCGCTTTTGCGGAGCTCACCTATGAAGAACACAGCTATGGTATATAACGGCAGTGGCCTGAACCCCGGTAAGATCACCGACTTGGTCCACTCCAAAAAAGCGCGATATAAACTGGTTTTGAGTAAGAAACGATGCAGCCAGGTCATTTGACCAAAATTACTCAAAAAACGGTTTAAGTTTGTCTAAGAATTGTTGCGGTGGTAAGCTTGGCCGGTTGGTGCTCATCTTGATGAATGCCAGTAAGGTCTCACCCGTATGGATGTGTTCCTCCTGCTCGTTGTAAAGGTCGTACCGGAAATGGATCTTCACACCGGGCATCTTATCCATGGTCACTTTAATGCTGATCTCTTCATCATAGCGTGCGGGCCGTAAGTATTTGCACTTCATCTCTAATACAGGCATCATGATACCGTCGGCCTCCATGCCGCTATAGGTCAAGCCGAGGCTGCGCAGCATTTCCACACGACCTACTTCGAAGAACTCGGCGTAGTTGCCATAGTACATGTAGCCCATCTGGTCGGTTTCGCCGTACCTGACCCGCAATTTGGTGGTGTGGGTGAACATTAGTGTTTGATGCCCCTTTCGTTCAGTGCCTGTTGGAAACGGCGCGCATTGGCTTTGTGCTCGGCCTCATTGCTGGCAAAGTTGTGGTAGCCCGAAAAGTCTTCCTTGGCACACATATACAAGTAGTCATGAGTTTTGTGGTCCAACACCGCATTAACAGCGTTCACAGATGGCATCATGATAGGGCCCGGAGGCAATCCCTTTACCCGGTAAGTATTGTAAGGCGATGGCGTGCTCAGATAACGGTTCAATACCCGTTTGATCGTAAAATCGCCGGTTGCAAATATCACGGTAGGGTCGGCCTGGAGTAACATGCCTTTTTTCAGGCGATTGAGATAGAGGCCGGCTATGGTCGGCATTTCGTCGTCATGCAGTGCTTCCCAATCAACGATCGAGGCTAGTATAGACACCTGAATAGGGGTAAGGTCAATAGCTGCGGCCTTTTGCTTACGTTCAGGCGTCCAGAATTTTTCATACTCCTTATTCATGCGCTCGAAGAACTGTTGCGCAGAGGTGTTCCAATACATTTGATAAGTATTGGGCAAGAACATGGTGTAAACATTTTCGGTATTAAAACCATATTTCTCTACAAAGCGAGCTGAATCCAACAAGCTGATGATCGCGATCGAATCAGGCTCTAATTGCTTAGAGATGGCCGCTGCGAACTGGGTCTTAAGTCGGAGTCCTTTGAACTTCAGATCGACCGGCTCCTGGTTTCCCGACGCCAGCATGTTGATGAGTTTGCGGTTACTCATGCCGGGTGTAAGCTTGTATTTACCTGGCTTTACGCGGTCAACGTAATGCATGTTATGTGCCGACCATAAAAAGGTGGTGGTATCCTTCACGATGCCTTCTTCGCGGATGGTGCGGTATACGTCGGGAAAGGTGGCCTCGGTATGGATGTAAAGGTATTCTTGCTTATCGGTAACGTTAGGGCCGAACCAACGCAGGTAGTATACTAACCCGGTAACGCCCAGGGCCAATATTACGATCACGACAAGTGCTATAATGAATTTTTTAAATGTTCCGCCCGTACGCGGTTCCTTAGTAGCCATATGGATGAATATATGTTCTTGATTGCAGATGTAAATTTTATGGTTATGCTTTTATAGCATATGTGCTTCAGTCAGGCTTTTGACCTTAGCCGCTGCAAAGCTAACAATCCGCCCTTTAAGTTGCGTGCATGTTCAAAGCCGTGTTGTTGTAAAATGTTGCAGGCGGCCTCACTTCTGATTCCGGCCTGGCATATAACAATGATCTCAAGGCTCTTGTTCCAGTTCGAACGCTCAAGCGCCTGCTCTAATTGTGCTACCGGGATATTGGTACCACCAATATTGTAGGTATGAAACTCGATAGGCTCTCGCACATCCAGTATCAGCAAGGACTCATCCTTATTTTCAAGACGAGTCGATAGCTCCTGAGCATCTATCTCCTCATCAGGGTTGTACTGGTGGTTCTTGTTGTTGAGGTTGTTGCTGGGTGGCTGGTTGCTCATTGGGTGTTCCTTTAGCCTGGGTAACCGTAAGATTAACTCGGGTACCGATGCTGGTCTTGCTGGTCGAATCAGTACGCATAGGATATTGCGATACCACAACTAAGTTGGTAGAATCGGTTATGCTGCCTGTATAGGTGATCACACCCACGGTCAAACCTGCGCCTCGCAGGGCAAAACGTGCTGCATCAAGGTCTTGGTTCGTCAGGTCGGGGATGTCCACCTCGGTGGCACCGGCGCCATCGCCTAATACAAGGTCAACTATCGAGCCTTTAGGTATTTTTTGGCCGGTCTTAATGGTTTGGCCGCCAAAATGCACTTCCAATACCTTATCACGGGCTATGTCTGAACGGTAGGTGGTATCGCCAACCTTCAGCCCGGCATTGGCCAGTACGGCCAGTGCTTCACGATAGTTCTTTTCTTCGAGGTCGGGGAGGCCAACGGGAGGGGCTTGGGTGGTCACCATTGTCAGGTATATGGTACGGCCTTCTTTTACATTAGTACCGGCATCCGGGTCCTGCTCAATGATGGTGCCTGGTGGCTGATCTTGTATGTATACCGAATCGATCTGATATTTAAACCCTTGATCTTCCAAAATCGCCAAGGCATTCTCGGCGGCAAGGCCTTTTAGTTTAGGTACAGGTATGCCTGCACCATGATGAGTATAATAACCCAAACTCAGGTAAGCGATAAGTATAACGGCCAGTAACGATCCTATAGCGCCTAAAAAGTGATTCCTGAAATCTTTGGTCTTTAAGTACGTCCAGAATTTGTTCATGTGCGGCTGTGATGCTTATAGCTAATTAACTGCCAAACATAACGAAAATTAGAGATATAGTGCCAACAAACCCTAAACAACATCGCCCCTGAACTACCCGATCGCACGCTTGTCATCGTTACTGTTACATCTCGTGTTGTTCATCGAAACTAAGCCTCATGAACAAGGCAGACAGAACACTTTACAGATTTTTACAGGTTTTTCTCAAATATTCTGGCCTTCGTATCATGCCAAAAAAGCCCGGATCGTTACATCGGTGAAACACTTTTTAGAAGATGTAATGGCATAAAAGAATGAGATTCCGTATAAAAATTTCTTACTGAACATCAAACAATTACATCATCTCTTTAATTAAATCTACTAAATCTGTAGATATTATATATATTTGTATCATCAAGACACGAAAATAAAAGATAGAACCATGAGAGTATTAGCCACACAACGCCCATTGTACATGAACAGCCGCTCAAGCTGGGTCATGTGTTGTTGTCGCTAGATCGGCCGAGCACCGAGGAAAAGTGGGAGCACTTAAGCGTTGTGGAACTTGCTCCGCCACCTGATGTCTGTCCTCAACATTGTCTTATTTTATTATCATTTTCATCATGTCAGCTACCAACACCCAATACCCAGCATTCGATCATTTAGAGGTCAATATAGAAACAGAGTTCGGTCGTACCGAATATAAAAAACTCACTCCCGCCGTTACCGGCGATAACGTTGCCATCGGTGCCGGAGCACCAACGTACTTAGGAAATAACAGCTACACCAAAACACCGGCGCTTAGCAAGATCCTGGTGGTCTACTTTTATTCGGCACAATGGGGTGCGGTAGGCTTGGAGCACCTGAAGCAGTTGAATGCCATCCGTAACGAGGTGAGATACCAGGACGGCAGCATCGTAGTGGTCGATGCTGATGGCGATGATAGCACATTGCAGCAGTTACTGTGGAACCATAACCTGTTGTTGCCGGTACATACCGACGTTGATGCGCAGATCGCCAAGGCTTTTGGGGTGTACTCAGAAGACAGCCCGGCCTGGGATCTTTACGCGGGGTTGAACAGCAATGTGCCGCTACCATCTCTCTTTGTGGTGGATCACTTTTTCAATGTCACTTACCATCACCATAACACCGAGATCGACACTGCTGTGCCTACGCAGCAGATCCTGAGTTCAGTGTACCGGTCAAATAATTACCTGGCAGCCAAACGCACGGCCTAAAGGTGACCATGGCGGAGTGGCCGAGTGGTTAGGTAGGGGTCTGCAAAACCTTGTACGACGGTTCGAATCCGTCCTCACGCCTCTATTAAAGGTGAGATAACGTTATGCGTTCAAGCATTTTATCCATTTAGTTGTTCAGTTGACAGGGCTTTGTACCTTTACATGGCCTGTAAAAATATCTGATGCAACTTCCAAAACGCGACCTTGATGCGGTGATCATTGGTTCCGGACCTAATGGTTTGGCGGCTGCCATCTTGATGCAACAGCAGGGACTGAGCACCCTGGTGATCGAAGGCAAAAGCACCATTGGGGGAGGAATGCGTACCGAAGAGCTTACGCTGCCCGGCTTCAAACACGATGTTTGTTCGGCCATTCATCCGTTAGCTTTAGGGTCGCCGTTCTTAAGCACGCTGCCGCTTCATCAGCATGGTCTGCGTTTTTTGTATCCCGGTATCGATGCGGCACATCCTTTTGATGATGGTTCGGCCGCTATACTGGCCCGCTCTGTTGAGGATACCGCCCGTAGGTTGGGTGCCGACGCCCACACATATACTGATCTGATCAAACCCCTCGTGAAGGATTGGCCTTTACTGGCTCCCGATATACTGGGTCCGCTCAAATTGCCTCAGCATCCGCTGGCACTGGCGCGGTTCGGCCTCAAGGCGTTGCTGCCTGCTACGACGCTCGCTCACAAATTTAAGACCATCCAAGCGCGTGGACTGATCGCTGGTATGGCCGCGCATGCTATCCAACCGCTGACCAACCTGACCACCGCTGCCATCGCTTTAGTGCTGCTCACCAACGGGCATACAGGTGGCTGGGTCATTCCTGAAGGTGGTTCGGCATCTATAACCTCGGCCATGGCTGCCTATTATACGTCTATTGGGGGGCGTATACAGACCGACACTTACATCACCTCCATGGCGCAATTGCCATCGGCACATGCGGTGCTTTTTGATGTTACTCCGAGGCAGTTACTGCAGATAGCCGGTCATCAGCTATCCTCCGTTTATAAATGGCAATTAGAGCGTTACCGCTATGGTGATGGCGTTTACAAAATAGATTGGGCGTTGGATGCCCCGATACCTTTTACTGCTGATGACTGCCGCAAGGCAGGTACGGTACATTTAGGCGGAACATTAGAAGAGATCGTAGCAGCGGAGGCATCCTCAAAGCAAGGCCGTCATACTGATAAGCCTTACGTGTTGCTTGCACAGCAAAGCTTGTATGATCATACTCGTGCCCCACAAGGCAAGCATACCGCTTGGGCCTACTGCCATGTACCCAACGGCTCTACACGGAATATGACCGACATTATTGAAACTCAGGTGGAACGTTTTGCACCGGGTTTTAAAGAACGTATACTGGCCAGGCATACGTTCAATAGTGTGCAAATGCAGGAGCATAACCCCAATTACATAGGGGGAGATATTAACGGCGGCAGACTGGACATCGGGCAGTTGTTCACCCGCCCGGCCCTCAGGTGGTCTCCTTACCGCACGTCGGCCAAGGGTTTATATATCTGTTCCTCATCAACCCCACCGGGAGGTGGGGTTCATGGGATGTGTGGTTATCATGCGGCCAAACAGGCCTTGAAGGATGTGTTCGGCATTAGGGTATCGCTATAGTGGCGATCACTTGCTCAACAGTGTGAACTTCGACTCTTTAACATCGGCCGAATTTGGTCCAACGAACACTTTAAAGTCGCCCGGTTCGGCCACGTACTTAAGCTGTGCATTATAAAATTTCAGGTCCTCCTCGCTGATGTTGAAGCTCACCTGCTTGCTTTCGCCCGGTTTAAGGCTCACTTTTTTAAAGCCTTTTAGCTCCATTACCGGCCTTGTGGTACTACCCACCAAGTCGCGGGTGTACAACTGCACGGTCTCTTTACCTTCCATGCTGCCGGTGTTGGTGACCGTCACCGTAGCGGTAATGGTGCTGCCCGGGCGCAGGGTGGCACTGCTTAACTTCACATCGCTGTAGCTAAAGGTGGTGTAACTCAACCCGAAACCGAATGGGTATTGCGGATCGTTGCTTACATCCAAATAGTCCGAACGGAACTTGGTGAACCAGCCATTTTTGGCCAGCGGACGACCGGTATTTTTGTGGCTGTAATAGATCGGCACCTGACCCACATTTTGCGGGAAGGTGATCGGCAGTTTACCTGAAGGATTTACATCGCCGAACAATACATCGGCAATAGCATATGCGGCCTGGCTGCCCCCGAACCACACATTCAGGATGGCCGGCACGTTCTCGCTTTCCCATTTGATGGTGAGCGGGCGCCCGGTGAATAACACCAGTACCACCGGCTTGCCGGTCTTCAGTAAAGCTTCCAGTAAACGTTTTTGCACATCAGGGATGCCAATGTCGGTACGGCTCGAGCTTTCACCGCTCATTTCGGAACCTTCGCCCAGTGCTGCGATCACCACGTCGGCTTTTTTAGCGGCCTTTACGGCATCCTCGATCACTTCAGCCTCAGGGCGGTCATCACGTGGTATCTCGCGGCCGAACATGGTGCCATTCTTTTGCAAGGTAGCGTCGGCCGTTAAATTAGATCCCATGCTGTAGGTGATGTTGGCCTTATTGCCGGCCACTGCTTTTAAGCCTTCCAACAATGACGGGGTAGTGGCCAGGTCGGCGTTAACTGCCCAGGTGCCCGGCATGTTGGCGCCGGTATTACCCAGCGGACCGATCACGGCTATATTCCCCGCTTTTTTAAGCGGTAAGGTCTTATTAGCATTCTTGAGCAATACGAAGGTTTGGCTGGCGGCATCGCGGCTGAATTTCATGTTGGCCGGTGTCATGATCTCCGTCTTGGCGCGTTCCTCGCTGCAATACTTGTACGGATCCTGGAACAGGCCGAGTTTGTATTTGGCTTCCAGCACCAAGCGGCAGGCGTTATTGATGTCGGCAATGGTCACCTTTCCTTGCTGCAGGGAAGTTTTGAGGGTCTTCAAATATCCTTCGCTCACCATGTCCATATCGGTGCCGGCCTTCAAGGCCAGGGCCGATACTTGTTGCAGGTCGCCCAGGCCATGCTCGATCAGTTCGCTCACGCCGGTATAGTCAGATACCACAAACCCTTTAAAGCCCCATTGCTTGCGCAATACATCGGTCAGCAACCATTTATTCGCCGTGGCCGGTGTGCCGTTGATATCATTGAACGATACCATGGCGCTGCCTGCACCCGCGTCAATAGCCGCTTTGTAAGGTTTGAGGTAAACGTTGTACATGCGGTCGAGGCTCATGTCGGTTGTGTTATAATCACGACCTGATTCGGCAGCACCATATAAGGCAAAGTGCTTTACGCAAGCCATCATGGTATTATTGCCTTTAAGGTCACCCTGTAAGCCTTTTACCATTACCCTGGCGATCTGTGAGCCCAGGTATTCGTCCTCGCCCGAGCTTTCGGCTACACGGCCCCAGCGCGCATCACGAACGATGTCGACCATGGGCGAATAGGCCCAGTTCAATCCATCGGCCGTCGCTTCGGTGGCGGCTACGCGGGCCGTGCGCTGGATCAGGTCAAGGTCCCAACTGGCGGCCAGCGCTAAAGGGATCGGGAAACTGGTCTTGTAACCGTGGATCACGTCCTGGCCAAAGATCATCGGTATCTTCAAACGGCTTTTGGTCACCGCGATCTCCTGCGCTTTGCGGATGCGCTGCGGGGTGGTAAGGCTGAATATGCCGCCGATCTGCCCTTTGGCGATCTTGCTTTCTACGTCGGTACTTACCACCGATCCGGTGGTGGCCTCGCCGCCGGTCACCAGATTGAGTTGGCCGATCTTTTCGTCAACGGTCATTTTAGCCATTAGCTGGCTTACAAAGGCATTCATTTTGGCCTCATCGGTGTTAACAGCCGGGCGTTTGGTTTGCGCAAAGGCAAGCGTAGCACCCGCAGTGCCTATACAGATCAGGGATAATGCTTTTTTAAAGTTCATCATAGTTAGATATCAATTTACGCGCTGAGCGGAGGTAGGCTTACTGATGCCATTCTCGTTGAACGCTTCAACAGTGAAATAATACATTTGATCGGTGCCCAGGCTTTTGAGGTCTAATTGATCGACCCCATACACCAGCCACGAATCATACAATCTATTGGGAGCGATGCCCCATTTGATGTTATAACCCTGAGCGCCTTTCACAGCATTCCAGGTGAGGAGGGCATCCCGACGATCGGCTTTGCGTGCCACTTTAAAGGACGCAGGCGTACCCGGCACTTTACCGGTTCCCTTGCCAAATACACGGAAGCCAGAAATAGCCAAACTGCCGGTAGGTACCTTGACATTGTGATAGCGAACGTACCGTGCCTTCACCGGCGCTTCCAACTCTACATAGTCGTTAGGATTATCGGTAAAACTCTCTTTTTTATCGATGATGGTGTTCCAATTTTTTCCATCAGTACTGCTTTCCACCCAATAACGATGGCGCAGACCAGGTACACGTCCGTACAGATCTGCCTTGTGGTCGCTGTAGTTGATCTGCAATGCATTTACAGTGGCAACATTCTGCATGTCTACCTGCAACCATTGCTTATCATCATTAGCCGAGGCCAGCCAAAAGGTCTTTACATTTTCATCCAAAGCTTTTTCGGGCGCATGATCTGCATCTTTCGAAGTTGACGCAGTGACGGGCTTTTTGTAGGATAGCAGCATCCAGCCCGTGAACTCACCGTTGCGCGATGGCATGGCGGGTGCGTAATGCGGATAATCGCCGTAGTTGGTGTTCGTATACATAAGCCCATCGGCATCAAAGCCAGCCGGGAAGGCACACAAACGCCTTTCCCAATTCACGTTGACCGATACGGCCATGGAGGCGTAGTGCCAATACTTATTGCCCGGACCTAACACCGTACTGCCATGCCCGGCACCGTTGATGAAACCGCCCGGCTTGTATGATACCGGGTTGTTAGGGGCATAGGTGTACGGACCTAATGGTTTGTCGGCCACGTAAACGCCATCGCCATAAACATTGAACTCTGTGCCAGGTGCGGCGTACTGCATATAGTATTTGCCGTTGTGCTTGGTGAGCCAGGCGCCTTCCATGTAGCCTTTAAGCTTAGTGTCGGAGTGGTTCTCGCCGAAGCGTTCCCAACCATGCTTGTCGCCATCCAATTTGAATAGCTCCGTGGTCGGACCGATGGGTTTAAAGTTGTTCTTACGGTCCAGCTCTCGCCCGCGGATAGGGTAGGTGTTGGACGACCCCCAGAACATGTAGGCGCGGCCATCATCATCGATAAAAAGGTCAGGATCTTGCAGGTCGTTCAGGATAAAAGGGCAGGCTTTCCAGTCGCCCTTTTTAGGGTTATCAGTATACAAAACACTCATGGAGCCTGATGGGTCGCCGGTGACGTACAATACCGAATCCTTGTAGTTATGAGCGGCAGGTGCATTGCTGCCCTGGAAGTACCATTTTTCCGGAACGATGAAGTTCCAGTTGGTCATGTCGACCGAGTGCCAGTACCCCAGCGAGCGGGTCACGAACATGTAATACTCACCTCTGAATTTTACTACCGCCGGGTCTGCACCCGAGCGGTACGACAGGCCCTGATCGGCGTTGTAGATCATGTAGGTATAATCAAGGTTGAGTGGGTTGCAATAGGTGCGGTTCTGCGTGGGTTGCGCCATCACGCCCGTCGCCATCAGCAAAGAGAATAAGAAAAAATAGTACGTCTTCATTTGATGTACGGCGAATTGAATCCCAATTTTTTAAGCCCAGCCTTTACTTCAGGGCAGCTCATGAATAGTTTCCACAATAAACCCGAACGGCCATTCTCGATCATCACTACGATCGGTCCCTGATCAATGCCCAGGTAACGCTTAGGATACCAGTTGGCCGTTTCGCTGAACGCATCATAAAAACCGTACTTCCCCCAAACCTTATCGCCAAGGTCCTCATACAAATGACGCATCACCTTGAGCGAATAAGCCGGCGTGTAAGGGTAGGAGGCCAGTGCAGCCGTCGGCGCGATCACACCAAGGTCTTCAGACGGGTTATGAGCCGCGTAACCATTTACCGAATAGCTGGCCGTCAGGCCCCAGCAATCGGCACCGTAACCTTTAAAATTTTTCGGATTCTCGATGCAGTAAGCGCGGTGGATCAGTGCATGGTTCTTGTTCTCGGTCCAGTAGTCGGCGTAGCGGTCGGTCAGCCCCTTAGGGTTCAGGCCGAGGTACGAGTATTGCGCCCAAAATAATGGTCCCACTCCGAAAGGTGCGCCGTTATGTTTAAGGCGGATCTTGTAGCCATATACCGATCGGTTGGTGTCGATCTTACCGCTGCGTGCCCAGCCCTGGTGGTAAACTTCGGCCGGTATGGTATGCGTAGGCGAAGCGGCCGCCATGATGTAGGTGATCAAACACTCGTTGTAACCTTCGAGCGGGAAATTCTTTTTCCAGCCAACGGTAGGGCTCCAGTGCCAGTACAGCACGTTCTTGCCGCCATTACGGTACCAGTCCCATTCAATGCCTTGGTAAAGCTTATCTATACGGGCGGCCAGTTGTTTCTCAGCCGCATTGCCGTTCCTGAAATATTGGCGAACGGTCAACAGGCCTTGCGCCAGGTAAGCGGTCTCTACCAGGTCGCCGCCATCGTCTTCCTTCCCAAAGGGCTTGGCCTTGCCATCGGGCAATATCCAGTGCGACCATGCACCGTGGAGGCGCTCCGTTCTTTCCAAAAAGCTGACCGCTTTCTTCAACCGCTCAAAACCCGCCTTGCGGGTAATGTAATGACGGTCTATAGACGCCACGATACTCATCACCCCGAAACCGGCGGCACCGGTGGCCACCACGTCCTTATCGTTCTGTGGGTATTCGCCATCGACATGGTAGCGTTCACGGGCCAGGCCCGAGGTAGGTTCGGCGCCATCCCAAAAATATTGAAAGGTCTGCCGTTCGATCAGGTCGAGTAGCTGGGTATCGGTAAGTCTCTTTTTAACGCGGGACTGTGCATGGGCTGGCGCGATGCTTATCAGCAATAGGAGGTAAAAGCATATAAGGGAGGAAGCTGCTTGCATAAAAGATGTTTCTGATGTAAGTGCGGCATTGCCACACGCTTCAATAAAAAGGCTCATGCCGGGCAGAGCATCTCTCTGACCCGGCATGAGTTTAAATGTTATTAATAACCCGGGTTTTGTTTCAGGTTACCACCGCTCAGGTCGATCTGTTGCTGTGGTATCGGGAACAGCGCCTTGGTCGATGACCAGGTCTTGCCGCCATCTGCTGCAAAAGCTGCCGCCGCACGGCCCGGTTGCACCGATTCCTGACGAACGAGGTCAAAGAAGCGATCTTGCTCCATGGCCAGCTCCACACGGCGTTCGTGCCAGATCTGTTGCAGGGTAGGTGCGCCGGTCAGTGCAGGTACTTTAGCTCGGGCACGTACCAGGTTCACATCGGTAAGGGCTACGCCTGATTGTCCGGTTTGCAAAGCTGCTTCGGCATTGATCAGGAGTACCTCGGCATAACGGATCACCATTACATGTTTAGGTAAACGATCAAAGTTGCCGCAGTTAGGTTCAGCCTCGCGGCTGTAATATGCCTTGTAGTTGTAACGTGAGTTCTGTACCGAATCTTGTGTTGGGATGCGCAAACCATCAAAAAGCACGGTACCGACAGAGTTGGCCCCGTTAGACGGATTGATGGTGATAATGGTAGCGTTCTTCCTTACATCACCTGACTCGAACTCGTTCACCAGGCTTACCGATGGGTTGTTGAAGCCGTAGCCACGATCCTGCCAGCCGTTCTTACCTCCGGCCCGTGGACCTTGCGCAGTAGAGAAACGATCGATCGACGCGTTACATGCCAGGTTCTGGCCTGCTTGTATCTCAAATATCGACTCAGCGCTATTGTTGCTGGCCGCACGGAACAGGGTGGTAAAATCGCTTTGTAAACGATAAGTGCCGCTGGTTATCACCGCTTGTGATTGCAGGTAAGCGTTCTGATAATCTTTGTTGTACAGGTAAACTTTGGCAAGCAGTGATTGTGCTGCGCCTTTGCTGGCACGGCCCACATCGGCGCTGGTGTTCGCGATCACAGGCAGGTTAGCCGCCGCGAAGGTCAGATCATCGATCACGAATTTGTAAATGTCCTGAGCCGTGGCGCGGGTTTGGAACTGCGGACTGTTAGCCTCACTGGCGGCCGGTACACGGTCAAGCAATGGGACACCACCAAATATGCGTACCAAGTTAAAGTAGAAGTAAGCCCGCAGGAAACGCGCCTCACCGATCAGCTTGTTCTTGGTGGTGGTATCAAATTGAGCATTCTGCAGTTGCGCCAGTGCCTGGTTAGCGCGGGCAATGGCCTGGTAGTAACCTTTCCAAATGTTGTTCACTACGCCGTTGCTGGCGCCGGTGGTCAGTGCGTCAACGGTCGCCGCATCGCCATAATCGGCAGGGGTACTGCCTTTGTCGGCATCGTCAGACGCGATGTCGCCTAAAATGACGTATTGAAAGCCGCGAACATCGTTCCCAAAGGCATCGCCTGCGAAAAAGATATTGTATATGCCCGTAACCAGGTTGGCGGCCACGTTAGGGTCGCTTATTATCTGCGACTGGGTGATCTGACCCTGAGGGTCGATATCTAAAGATTTGGTGCACGAATAACTGGTGCATATCAGTGCCGCACCAATGAAGCAGGCGGCCGTATTTCTATATAGAGTTCTCATGGATGGTGGTCAAATTAAAATTCAACATTAAGCCCAAATGCAAAGGTGCGGGTGGTCGGGTACCCGTTAAGGTCGACACCCGAAGCCAGGATGTCGGTATTCAACAATTCAGGTGTGAAGCCGCTGTAGCGTTTCGCGGTGAACAAGTTCTGCGAGGTGAGGTACATGCGGATACGGTTGATCTTCATCTTTTTTAAGGCATCGGCCGGGATGGTGTAACCCAAGGTCAGGTTGTTCAAGCGTAAAAAGGCGCCCGACTCAACGAAATAGGTAGAGGCTGGGATGTTCTGTGTGATCACCTGAGGGTTCACGTTAGAAGGATTGCTTGGTGTCCAGCGGTTGGTCACGTAATTCGCTTCTACGTTATCGGCACCGTTGGCGCGGAATGCTTTGCGACCATTGTAGATCTTGTTGCCCCAGTTGCCGTAAAAGTCGGCAGCAAGGTCCCAATTGCTATAATTTAAGCCCAGGTTGAAGCCACCATACCATTTTGGCTGGTATGAACCGGCGTAAATGCGGTCGTTCGCATCAACGGTACCATCGCCGTTGGTGTCGGCGAACATCATGCCGCCGATCGTTTTGGAGTAACCGTTCAGGTTATATGCTGGCGCAGCGTTGATCTGTGCCTGGTTCTGAAATATGCCGGTTTGCTGTAGCACGTAGTAGCTGGCGATAGGCTGGCCATTATCGGTGCGGGTTATGCTGCCCTGGTTGCCTATACCACCACCCAACAGGGCCTGGCCACCGTTAAGGCCGACCACCGTATTTTTGTTGTAGTTGATGTTACCGCCAATGTTGTAACCCAGTTTGCCGATCTTGTCATTCCAGCGGATCGAGAATTCGGCACCTTCGTTCTGGTATGATGCAGCATTGGTAACATAGATGGCGTCCGGATCACCCAATATGCCTGGGATGGTCACGTTGGTCAAGGCATCGTTCACCTTCTTTTTGTAGTAATCCATTTCACCGGTCAGGCGGTTGTTGAATAGGCCGTATTCCAAACCGATATCCAATTGGTTGGTACGTTCCCATTTCAGGTTCGTATCCTTAATGTCCTGAATGGCCGTACCCAGGTTCAAGCTGTTACCGTAAAAGTAGGGTAGGTTAGGCGTAGCGGTGGTCACGAACAAGCCCTGGCTGATGTTGTCGTTACCCAACTGGCCCCAGCTGGCACGCAATTTCAAGTTGTTGATCAGTTTGCTGTCCTTCATGAAACCTTCTTCGCTGATCACCCAGCCCAGTCCCACGGTAGGGAAGTAGCCGAATTTTTTGCTGAAGCGCGAGCTACCATCGGCCCTATATGAGGCGGTCAATAAATATTTACCGGCATATGAATAGTTCACACGACCGAGGTATGACAAACGACGGAATAGGGTACCGCTGTTGGCATAAGTGGCGCCAACCTCCGGGTTGCCCACGTCCAGGTACCAAAGGTCCTGGTCGGCGGGTACGTCACGACGGGTGCCGCTGAAAAGGTCTGTCTTGATGTACTCCTGGGTATAACCACCTAACACGGTGATGTCATGTTTGCCAAATGTCTGTTTCCAGGTAGCGGTGTTGTCCCACACCGTCCAGAACGATTGATCATTTTGGATGAACAAGGTACTGTTGTTCACCAACTGTGATCCACCTGCAACGGTAAAGGTATTGGCATCGTTCGAGAATTTGCCCACATAATTGCGTTGCTTGTTCCAGTAAGCATCGGTATTGAACGCGGTACGCAACGTTAAGGATTTGATCGGCTTGTACTCCAGGTAAACGTTACCCTGCACGCGGTTGTTGATGGTTTGGCTGTTGGCGTTGTTGAGGCTCAGCAAAGGGTTACCCATGTTGTTCCACAAACTGGTGTTGCCGTAGCGGCCTGCATCATTAATGGCCGGGATCACGGGCGCGGCGCGATACACGCTACTGTAAACGCCCTCTAAAGCCGTTGGGCGCTCTTTGCTCCGTGTCAGTGCCATGTTAGTACCAAAGTTGATCTTGTCGGTGATCTTGATGTCCAGATTGGTGCGGAAGCTGTAGCGGTCAAAAGCATTGGTCTTGATCAAGCCATCATCAGTGAACGTATTGGCACTTACAAAGTAGGTGGAATTATCGCTACCGCCACTTACAGAGAGGTTATGGCTCATTTGCAGTCCTTTTTTCAACACAGCATCATACCAGTCGGTAGTGCCAGGTATGGTAAGCGGTGCAGCGTCCTGCGTGAGTATGCTTGGATTGGCATCGCGCAAGTAGTTAATGTATTGCTCACGGTTGGCCATCTGTATCTTATTAGATAATTCGCGGAAACCGGCATTTGCGTCATAGCGCACCACCGGCGGACCTTTTTTGCCTTTACGGGTAGTGATGATCACCACACCGTTGGCACCACGCACACCATATATAGCGGCCGAGGCATCCTTGAGCACATCCATGCTCAATATATCATTGTTGTTGATGTTACGGATATCATCGGTGAGCACACCATCTACTACATATAGCGGGTTGGCGCCACCCAGAACCGAACCTGTACCACGTATGCGCAGTTGCGGTTGCGAGTTAGGCTGACCTGAGCCGATCACCTGCACACCGCTCACCTTACCCTGCAAGGCCTGTGTTGGTGTTTGCACCGGCTGGCGGGCAAGTTGTTCGCCCGATATGTTGGCCACAGCTCCTGTAACATCGCGGCGGCGCTGTGTACCGTAGCCTACTACTACCACTTGTTCGAGTGAGCGTGCCGATGAACCCATCTCTATATTAATAATGGTACGGTTTGTGATAGCTACATCTTGTGAGGCGTAGCCAATGTATGAGAAAGTTAGTGTGCCGCCACCAGGAGCGGTGATGGTGTAATTACCTTCGGCATCGGTTTGAGTGCCGGCGGTACCGCCTTGTACCTTTACGGTAACACCGGGAAGCGGTTGTTTGTCTCTGCCATCGGTCACCTTACCCTTCACTGTAATGTCTTGAGCCATTGCAGCAACGGATGAGATACATAGCAAAACAAGGAAAAAGGCCCTTGTAAATGTTCTTTTCATGCTTATAAATATTTAGTTAACAGGATGCGGCATACACGATAGTGTGGCCTATTTTAATGGGTCTTTAATATTGTGTGAGGCAATAAAATCAACTTAACATTAATACATAGGCATACTCAATATGTTTGCACACGTTTTGTTTTAGCGTATTTATATTCAAAGCATGATGCTTGCTGCGATATTCCTGATCGGAGTGATCAATGATCGCAAAGATCAGCACAGTAAAGTGGTAGTTATTGAAGTTCAGGAAGGTGTATAGCGGTTGCTACGCCATTCCTATTAAAGTTGTTCGAAGAGGGAAGGGGCAAAATGTTATGTCGACACCTGAAAAAAAAGATCAGGACAGTGAACGTAATGTGGTACCCGAAGCGGATACTTCGAACTGATGCAGAACGCCACACTTCAAAGCAAAGTTGTTTCGCTGGTGTCCGACCGGGAAGTCAAAACACACAGGATAATCGAATTTTTCTGTTTTTTCGGTAACGATCGTCACCAGGTCTTTCCCAAACTCGTCGCCCTCTTCAGGCTTGAGTTTGAAGCCGCCAATGATCAGTCCGGCTAAATGATCAAGCTTGCCGCTCCGCAGCAGGTTGTACATCATGCGGTCTATATTATAGAGGTACTCGCCCGTATCTTCCAAAAACAGGATCTTGCCTTTGGTGTCGATGTCAGAATGGGTTCCCGTCATGCTGGCCACGATGGTGAGGTTACCACCGATCAGCGCTCCGGTAGCTTTGCCAAAGCGGTTGCCAGCAGCGGCAGGAGCGGTATAGCTCATGGGTTTGCCCACAAGTGCTTGCTGGATGGATGCGATGGTATCTATCTGGATGGCATCGGCTTTGGCCATATCTGAGGGGAAGCTATTGCACATCTTACTATGCAGCGTTGCATAACGCAGGTTTTGATGGATGTGCTCATGAAGTACGGTAATGTCGCTAAAGCCTATCACCCATTTTGGTGACGCCTTGAAGCCATCGAAATTCAAACGGTCAATGATGCGTACCACACCGTAACCACCCCGGGCGCACATGATGGCTTTGATGCCAGGGTCGTCAAGCATGTATTGCAGGTCGGTAGCGCGTTCATCATCAGTACCGCCAAGGGCATGGTCGCGCTGGCCAACCGTTGCACCGATACGCACCCTGAGACCCCATTTCTCCATTTCACGCACCGCAGGCATGACGTCCTCTGTACTGATCTGGCCGGCAGGGCAGGTCACCCCGATCAGGTCGCCGGGTTGAAGATAAGGCGGTACCTTGAACTTTCTCGAACGCTCACTTAACGATGCAGAGGCCTTGACGGTCGACATGGCTACAGTAAGGGGCGCGAGCAAAGAGATGAATTGTTTACGCTGCATAAACGTGCATGAGCTTCAAATATAGTGGTACTGAGCATAATATGAGCACAGGCGTATCTTAAAAAACGCAACAACATGCAAATAGTAAAAAATACTATATTTGGTTCCCGCTAACCTTGTAAACCTATATGCTGAAAGAAGAACGCCATAACTTTATCATCAAGCAGATCAACCTGCATAATAAAGTATTATCTGCCGATCTTAGTGTTAAGCTCGATGTGTCAGAAGATACCATACGCCGTGACCTAAATGAGCTGGCTAAAAGTGCTAAGATCAAGAAAGTGTATGGCGGCGCGGTGTCTAAATCCTTTTTGCATACTTCTACCCAAAACACCACTTACGCCAAAGAGGCCAAGATGCAGATCGCCAAGAAGGCGCTCACCCTGATCAAAGAAGGTATGTATGTGCTTTTAGGAGGAGGGACCACCATACTGGAGTTAGCCAGGTTGGTACCCAAAACACTGCAATGCACCTTCATTACGATCAGTCCGCTGGTTGCGCTTGAGCTGATCGAGTACTCGACCGCCGAGGTGATCCTGTTGGGTGGGAGGCTACTATCAGATTCTTACATCAACACCGGATCAATGGTGGTCAACCAGCTATCAGAGATACAGGTGGATCTGTGCTTTTTAGGGGCTAACGCTATCGACATTGACAAAGGGATCACCGACTCGGACCTTGAGGTGGTGCAGGTTAAAAAAGCGATGTTGAAATCAGCCAACCGATCGGTGGTGCTAAGCATTTCAGGTAAGCTGGATTCGACCGAAAAAATGACCGTTTGCCCCATGAATTCGATCGAACATTTGATCACCGAACTTGATCCGAAAGATGCGTCACTCACCCGCTACGCAGACGCTGTAGAACTGATGTGAAAAGTGTTAATTTTACACACTTTGTTGATAATTCATCATCTTTTAGAGCAATATTCCTTGATTTTCTTAAATTTTATCGTCATTCATTGTTAAAAGTATCGATTTTGTTCAAATATTTTGCGTTGTGGTGTCGAACTGTGCATCTTTTTGCATGTTTGAACTAAAATGTGCGAATTATTTTATGCCAGTGTGGTAAATTGTTTATATTTGAGCAAGATGTCGGAGGTGTTTGCAGGTCTTTGCGGTTCTGAAAGCTTAGAAAAAGCTTAAATAGGTGTCGATATCTCGTTATTTGCTTAACGTTCAATAGCCAATTATTTATTAATTAAGATCAGTACTGTGCCATGTACGGGGATCACTTTAGGAAGGGGTGAGGCCAGTACAGAAATGGGCAGTAAGCCGGTCCAGCGTTCTCTTTTTAATTGTATATATATAAACTATGCTTTCTGAAACAAATTAAACTAACCGTGTATGAAGAAACTTTTATCTATCCTTTTCTTCCTGCTATGCCTGAGCTCCACCGTCGTGCTGGCTCAATCGCGCATTACAGGTAAGGTGACCTCGGGAGACGATGGGCAACCGTTGCCGGGTGTTACCATCAAGGTCAAAGGCAGTAATCAGGCCACGCAATCAGGTCTGGCCGGCGATTATTCTATTAACGCCAAGGCGGGGCAAACCCTGGTGTTCTCGTTCGTGGGTTACTTCACCCAGGAAAAACCTGTGACCGCTGATGGTGCTACCATTAATGTGCAAATGGGTCCTGACTCCAAGAACCTGAACGAGGTGGTAGTAACGGCCTTAGGTCAAACCACTCAAAAACGTACATTGGGTACCTCGCAACAGACCGTTAAAGGTGCCGACATCGCTAACACCCAGCGTGAGAACTTTATCAACTCTTTACAAGGCCGTGTGGCCGGTGTGGAGGTGACCAGTTCATCAGGCGTACCGGGTGCGTCAAGCTCGATCACTATCCGTGGTGTAAGCTCTATCAGCGGTAGCAACCAGCCATTGTTCGTGGTGGATGGTTTACCAATTGATAACAAGACCATCAGCACCGCTGCTTTTGCTTCTGATGCTCCTGGTTCTACCACTGCTTTCAGCAACAGAGGTCTTGACTTTAGTAACCGTGGCGCCGATATCAACCCTGAAGATATCGAAAGCGTAGTGGTACTGAAAGGTCCGGAAGCTGCGGCTTTGTACGGTATCGATGCCGGTAACGGTGCGATCGTGATCACTACCAAAAGAGGTAAAGCCGGTACCAGCCAGATCGACTACAGCAACAGCTTTAGGGTCGAGATGCTGCGTAAAGCACCAGAGATCCAAAACGTTTATGGGTTAGGTGTTAACGGCTCGGGCAACGTGCTGGCCTCGTTGGCCGGTGGTTACGAGTACTTTGGTCCGGAATGGGCAGCTGGTACTAAGTTCTATGATAACGTAGGTAATTTCTTCAAGACCGGTTTCACTCAGCACCATAACTTATCGGCTTCGGGTGGTACCAACAATATCAACTACCGTTTGTCAGCTTCTTACGTTGATCAGAACGGTGTGGTGCCAAATTCACAATACAAAAGGTTGAACATCACAGGTGCTTCACAAGCTATCGTGAACAAGTGGTTGAAGACCGACTTGACCATGACCTATAGCAACTCAAGTAACGACCAGCCTTTAAAAGGTTCTAACGGTCCGTTATTGGCTTTACTTTCATGGCCACGCACCGACGATGCTCAAAACTATCTGAATCCATCAGGCACCCGCCGTACGCTGGGGCTGATCGGTACATTAGGTTTGACCGAGTTGGATAACCCATACTTCAGCATCAACAAGAACATCAATAATACCAAGAACGACAGGATCACGACCAACGTTGGCTTAACGATCACTCCATTCAAGTGGTTGAACTTCAAGACCAACATGGGTATAGATGCTTACACCACCCGTTACATGGTGATGAGGCACCCTGAAAGTGCGTCAGGATACTCTCGCAATGGTATATTGGATGTGCTTGATGATATGAACCGCAACTTTACCATGCAGAACTTGTTGAACCTTACTCCGCAAACTATTGCCAAAGGTTTGAAAGTTGATGCAACTTTAGGTAACTCGTTGCTTGACTGGAAATCGACCGCTGACGCAGGCTACATGGAGAACTTCCTTGACCCTAACTTCGTGTCGTTGAACAACGGTGCACCAGGCAGCAAGAACGCCCGTACCACCATCACTCAACGCAGGTTAGCCAGCTTCTTCGGTAAAGTGACCTTCAACTACAACGATTACTTATATGTGACCGGTACTTTACGTAATGACCGTACCTCTACCATTCCATTCGAAGGCGGTCGTTACTCGTTCTACTATCCATCGGTATCTACCAGCTTTGTGTTCACCGATGCCTTTAAAGGATTACGCAGCATCTTTACTTCGGGTAAGATCCGTGCGGCCTTTGCAGCAGTAGGTAAGGACACTAAACCATACGCTTACAAATCGACCTACGAAAGTAAATCTACTGTTGGCGGTGGTTATGGTTACGGCTTTACTGGTGATAACCCAACCCTTAAACCAGAGTTCGCTAAATCGTTCGAGGTGGGTACCGAGTTATCGTTCCTGAATGACAGATTAGGTTTAGACCTGACCTTGTACCGCAAGACCACCAGCGATCAGATCACCAACGACCTGCGCTTTAGCTACGCCACTGGTTTCATTCTGTTCAACCGTAACGGTGCCAAGACCTTAAATAAGGGTATCGAGCTTACCCTGCGTGGTACACCTTTCGTGGGCAGGCAGTTCAGCTGGAACGTTTTGGCTAACTTCTTTGCCGATAAAGGTATCGTGACCGCTTTACCTGCTGGTGTGACCGAATCATACAGCTCTGATACTTACCTGTACAACAGTATCCGTAATGGTGTGATCCTGGGTTCATCTACCCGTAACCTTACCGGTACTTTTTACATTCGTAACAACGCCGGCCAGATCCTGATCAACCCGACCACTGGTTTGCCGGTACGTTCTACCGTGAACATTGCAGGTGGTTATGACCGTAACCCTAACTTTAGCATCGGTTTAACCAACAACTTTACTTACAAGACCTTCTCGCTGTCATTCCTGTTGGATATGCGTAAGGGTGGCGACGTGTTCAACGCTACCGAGCACTACCTGACCACTTTGGGTTTGAGCACTCAAACACTTGATCGTACCACTCCACGTGTGATACAAGGTGTGTTACAGGATGGTCGTGAGAACTCAGCTAATCCTACACCGAACAACATCGTGATCACACCGAACACGCAGAACACTTATTACACCAGCATGAGCGAGGAGTTGTTCATACAAAAACGCATCAACTGGATCAGGCTGAAGGACGTAACTTTGAGCTACCGTTTACCTGATAAACTGATCAAAAGACAGAATTTTGTGAAGAACGCAAGCGTGTTCCTGACCGGTACCGACCTGTTCATCCTAACCAATTACAAAGGACTTGATCCAATTGTGAGTGGTAATACAGCAGCAGTAGGTGGCTCAGGCGGCCAGGGTATCGATTTTGGTAACTTCCCGATACCTATCGGTATCAACTTCGGTGTGAAAGTATCACTGTAAACTTAGGAGACCTCAACAATGAAAAAAATATTTATCGTACTAATGGCTGCAGGTCTTGTATCGGCAAGCAGCTGTAAAAAATATCTCGACGTTAACACCAACCCCAATGCGCCGCAGGATGTAACAGCCAACCTGTTACTATCGCCGATGCTGCACTGGGTGGCTACGTCACCGGTTTATGACGGACGTTTGATCGGCCGTTACACCCAGAACATCACCTCCACAGGTGCCGGTTCAAGTTGGGATCTGCAAGGTTATGATCCTTCATCTGACAACGGTGGCCAGTTATGGCGCGACGTGTATTGGAGCTTAGGTGTTAACCTAATCAACATGATTAATAAAAGTGAGGCCGAGCAGCGCTGGGATCTTGCAGGTGTTGGTTACGCTTTAAAAGCATGGGGCTGGTTGCAACTGACCGATATGCATGGCGAGATCATCATCAAACAAGCTTTTGATCAAACCCGTACCAATTTTGACTATGACTCACAGGAGTTCGCCTACAGTGAGGTGATCCGTAATCTGAACATGGCTATAGCCGATCTTCAGCGTACCGACGGTGCCGTAGATGCCAGCTTTTTAGGCAAGACCGATATCGTTTACGGGGGCGACCGTACCAAATGGTTAAAGTTCGCTTACGGTTTGTACGCCATGACCTTAAATCACTTTAGCAACAAATCTTCTTACAAACCTGATGACGTTATTGCTGCTGTTGATAAATCGTTCGCCAGCAACAGTGATAATGCAGGGGTTAAATACACCGGTGTATCTAACGATGACCGTAACTTTATAGGCCCAACACGTAACAACTACACCTCCTATCGCCAAACCGTTTACATCCTCAATATGATGAACGGTACCGTTACCGGCGGTGTTCAGGATCCACGATTGACACGTATGTTGTCACCATCCCAAGATGGTAACTATCGTGGCGTGGTGACCGGTTCGGGTATTGCTTCATTTGCTACCGGCACAGCTCCCAACAATATTTGGGGTTACACCTCACTACCTACTGTTGGTACGCCAACCCGTTACATTTTTGACGACAAGAGCCGTTACCCGATCATGACCTACTCTGAATTGCAGTTCATAAAAGCTGAAGCTGCGTTCAAAAAAGGTGACAGGGCAACTGCTTTAGATGCCTACACTAAGGGCGTATCGGCACATATCGATTACGTGAACATATCTCAGGCAGATGTTGGTGCTACTCCGCCAGCGATCAGCGCCACAGAGAAAGCTACTTTCCTGGCTTCACCAACAGTGATCCCAACTGCTGCTAACCTAACCCTGGCGCAGATCATGAACCAAAAGTACATCGCTTTGTGGGGATGGGGTTTTGTGGAGACCTGGATGGATATGCGCCGCTACCATTACAATGTTGACACTGATCCAGCTACTGGTCGTGCCGTTTATGAGAACTATGTGTTCCCAACGACGTTATACGCCGATAACGGTGGTAAACCTGCATATCGCGTACGTCCAAGGTACAACTCAGAGTACGTGAACAACAGTGCAGCACTGAACGCCATTGGCGCTTTAGCCAGAGATTATCACACCAAGGAAATGTGGATCACTCAAAAAAACTAATCAAATGAAGAAGATTTATATAGGTTTAACGGCGTTGCTGATCTCGGCAACGGTGATATCTTGTAAAAAGGACAGTATACAAAAGATAGATGCACCGGTAGATGCAAGTCAAACAGCACAGATCAAATATTTCAATTTTGGCGTAGGTGCACCGGGTGTGAACTTTTTTGCCAACGATGTGAAGGTGACCGGAGCGTTAAGTACTGCAGGAGCCGAGACCACCACCGGTACGGCAACAGGTTCAGTATATCCGCAGTCGGGCTACTCGGTGATCGCAGGTGGTACTTACACCATTAAAGGACAAATTCCATCAACTGCCACTGCTGATGCAAATCTTGCCATTGCGACCGTGCCTTCTACCACTTTGAGCAACGGTAAAAATTACACGCTGTACATGAGCGGCATCTATAGTACTTCGCAAAAACAGTCTGATGCTTTTATAGTGGAGGATAAGCTTCCTGCATTTAACAGCACTGTTGCTTACATTCGTTTTGTGAACGCGATCTCGAACGCGGCTCAGCCCATGAGTTTGTACATCAGGTCTAACGCTACCACCACCTCGCCCGAAGCGCAAGCTGCTAATAGCATTGCCTACAAATCGGGTAGCGATTTTGTGGCCGTGCCGATCGGTTCGTATGAGTTATATGCCAGATATCCATCTGCGCCTGCTACTAACGTGATCACACGTAACGGGACCTCGGTGGTAGCCTTGAACGGTGGTAAGATCTATACCATCACCGCAAGGGGCGATATCAACGTTACCTCCACAACATCTGCAAGTCGTCCGCAGTTAGACTTCAGCACTAACAGATAATTTCCTTACCTAATAAAGACCCGGTTCATTACCGGGTTTTTTTATGCATCATTGATATTTCACGATCGCATTATGTTGCATGTTTGCCGTTTTGAAGGAGCTTAAATGCAATAAAGTTCAACTCAAACACTTTATGTGTTGCGTTTTTTTGCATATTTGTAATGCCTCATCCATCTAATTTTACTATGACAAAGGTCACCCGCGCTGCCTTACTGAGCATACTATTGCCACTGAGCCTGCAATCATTCGCGCAGCAACCACGCCCCGATACCATTGCCGCCCAAAAATGGGTGGATCAGCAATTCAAAAAGCTTTCGCGCAGGCAAAAGATCGCCCAGTTGATGGTGATGCGCCTGTCAGAAAAGAGGGGCAAGGATGTCGTATTCTTTACGGAGGATATAGAAAAGCTGATCAAGAAATACAAGATCGGTTCGGTGTGCCTGTTTCAGGGCAATGCGGTAGATCAGGCCAAGGTTTTGAATAAGCTACAGGCCTCAAGCCAGATCCCATTACTGGTGTGTATAGATGGAGAGACAGGTGTAGGCATGCGCTTTGGCGATGTGAAGCCGTTCCCTGATCAATTGACCATTGGTGCTACAGGTGATGGGGCGATCGCCTATCATGTTGGCCGTGCCATTGCCCTGCAATGTAAGCGTGCCGGTATACAGGTCAACTATGCGCCGGTGGTAGACATCAATAACAATCCCGATAACCCGGTGATCAATTTCAGGTCGTTCGGTGAGGATAAATATAAAGTGGCTTTGTATGGCAGCCGTATTATGGCTGGTATGCAGGATAATGGCGTGATGGCCTGTGCCAAGCACTTCCCGGGCCATGGCGATGTGGCTGTCGATTCGCACTTGGATCTTCCGGTCATCCAGAAGAGCCTGGTCCAATTGGATTCGCTTGAATTGTACCCGTTCAAAACCCTGATCGATCAGCACGTGGGTAGTATGATGGTGGCACACCTATACATTCCCGCTATTGATACTACACGCAACAAGGCAACATCGCTCTCCAAAAATAACGTGACCACTTTGCTTCGCGACCAGCTCAGGTTCAATGGCCTGACCTTTACCGATGCATTGGAGATGAAGGGTGTGGCGAAGTTTTATCCGCAGGGCGAGGCGGCCGTACAGTCGCTGATCGCCGGTAACGATATGCTTTGCTTGCCGGGTGATGTAAAAGGAAGCATCAAAAAGGTACGCAAGGCCATCAGGCATGATCAACTGACCTGGGATGATATTGATGCCAAGGTGAAAAAGGTCCTCATGGCCAAATACAACTTAGGCCTCGATGTGTTTACGGCGATCGACACAGTAAACATCGCAGCCGACCTGAATAAAGACATCGTACCGATCAAAAAAGAAGTGTACGCCAACGCGATCACCATCGTGGCGCAAGGCGACAGTACCTTGCCGGTTTTAGACAATACCAAAAAGATCGCTTATGTAGGCATCGGCATTGATGCACCTAACCATTTTGCCGACAATTTGAAGCGCAGCTACAATGCCGACACTTACTATTTGAGTTACAAAGATGATGCGGCCAAAGCAGCCGACATCCTGAGCAAGATAGGGGATAACTATTCAACTGTTGTCGTTGGCCTTCACAAATACACCAAATACCCTGCCCGTAACTTTGGAATCAGCGAACCTGCTGTTGACCTGATGCGTTCGTTACAACAAAAGAACAACGTAGTAAGCCTTGCATTCGGTAATCCATACGCGATCAAAAACCTACAGGACGCCCGCAACCTGATCGCCTGTTATGAGGATGATAGCTTGATGCACGATGTAGCTTCTGAATTACTGGCCGGCCGCTTGGTAGCCAAGGGCAAACTTCCTGTGACCGTTGGTAAATTTGCATACGGCACAGGAGTGACCAACAGCTCGTACTTGCCATTGGTGAACGCTTCGACCATAGGTTTAGACAACGAGGCCCTGACCCGCATAGACAGCATTGCAAACAATGCGATCGCCAAGGGCGCCACACCAGGTTGCGTAGTATTGGTGGCCCGTAAAGGCAAAATTGGTATGCTGAAAGGTTATGGCCACATGAATTATGATGGCTTACAAGCTATGACGCCGCAAACGGTGTTTGACCTGGCCTCGGTGACCAAGATCAGCGCCACCAATATATCGGTAATGAAATTGTATGAGGAAGGTAAACTGGACCTGAACCGTACTCTGGGTGATTACTTGCCATGGGTGCGTGGCACCGATAAGGCAGCGCTTAAGCTTAACGACGTGCTGCTCCACCAGGCTGGTTTGGTGGCCTTCATCCCTTTTTATCGCGAAACGATCGACATCAAGACCGGAAAACCTAAACCGGGTTTCTATCGCACTCAGCCAGATGCATTGTATAGTGTAAGGGTAGCTGATCACATGTACATGCGCAGCAACTGGATCGATACGCTTAAACAACGAATACTCACCAGCAAGCTGGGTGCGCCGAACAAATATGTCTACAGCGATAACGACTTTATCTTCTTGGGTAAGGTAGTGGAGCAGATCACTGGCTTAACATTGGATGAATATGTACGTCAAACGTTCTATCTTCCTTTGGGAATGACCACCACCGCCTTCAAACCGCGTGAGCATGTTGCCTTAAATACGATCGCGCCTACTGAGAACGAAAAGATGTTCAGGTTGCAGCATTTATTAGGTGATGTACACGATCCGGGGGCAGCGATGTTCGGTGGAGTGGCCGGCCATGCGGGTTTGTTCAGCAATGCGTATGATCTGGCCAAACTTTACATCATGCTACTCAATGGTGGCGAATTGAACGGTGTACGTCTTTTCAAAAAAGAGACCATCGACTACTTCACCGCTTACCATAGCAACATCAGCAGGAGAGGGTTAGGCTTCGATAAGCCTGAGAAAGATAACGTCACGAGCAAGTCGCCTTACCCGGCGTTAAGCGCCTCACCATTGGCATACGGCCACACCGGATACACGGGCATAGGCGTTTGGGCCGACCCTAAATATGACCTGCTCTACATCTTCATGTCCAACAGGGTGAACCCCGACGGCGGCGAGAACACGAAGCTGCTCAACATGAACGTAAGAGGCAACATACAGGAAGCCGTCTATCGCTCGATCTTAAAAGAACAAGCCAAAGTGGCCCCCAAACCGGTCATTGCAGCTAAGCCGATGATCAAAAGCAAAACCGTTAAAAAAAGGCGGTCGGTGAAATGAGTTGGTCGAAGCCTGCATACCTGATATTGCTGATCGCCGCCTGCATCACCAAAGCGCAGGCACAGCCCCACACCGATGCGTGGCTCCAGCAGTTATTGTATGCCAAGGCTTCTCCTGCATTTCGTCACATATTGGATCATCCGGAGGTCTATCACGTACAGATCATCTATAATCGGATAGACCGAGACAGGAAGGGCAAGCCCGCTTTCACCAGGTATGAATATAACGTAGATCCCGGCCGGTATTTTTATCCGGCCTCTACCGTTAAGCTGCCTACCGCAGCACTGGCCCTTGAAAAGCTGGACCGGCTGCACAGCAAGGGTGTTGATAAAGAGACCCCCATGCTCACCGATAGCGCTCACAAAGGACAGTCGGCGACGCGTGTTGACACTTCGGCCACTAATAAGCTTCCCAGCATCGGTCAGTATATTAAAAAAGTTTTCCTGGTAAGCGACAATGACGCTTACAGCCGGTTGTTCGAGTTCGTTGGGCAGCAGACCATCAATGAGCGCTTACAACAGATGGGCTATACGGATACGCACATCCCACGGCGCTTTTTCGTGATGCCCGACGAGGACCACCGTTACACCAACCCGATCAGCTTTGTAAAAGGTAATGATACACTGTACAAGCAGCCCATGCTATACAGTACCTTTAAGTTCGACTTTACCAAAGACCATCGCATCCCGCGCAAATTAGTAGAAGCTAACGGTGCGGTAAAAGCCGATACGTTGAATTTGGCCACGCACAACACTTTCCCTTTGCGCGATCAGCAGCAAGTGTTGCAGGCTATACTGTTCCCGGCCTCGGTCAAAAAAGCGCAGCGCTTCAAGCTCACTGATGATGATCGCGCTTTTCTGTACCGTTACATGAGCATGCTGCCATCACAAAGTGTATCGCCTGCTTACGATGCCCGTGCTTACTTCGACAGCTATGGAAAGTTCTTTAGCTACCGCGCTGGAAAAGGTAGCATTCCGTCATACATCCATTATTACAACAAAGCGGGATGGGCATATAATTTCCTTACGGATAACGCTTATATTGTCGACGTCAAAAATAATGTAGACCTGATGCTTGCCGCAGTGATCGATCTAAACCTTGATGCCACTGCCGGCGACCGTTACGAGAAGATCGGTTACCCCTTCTTCAAAGAGCTTGGCGACATTATTTACCAATATGAATTACAAAGAACACGCCCTTACCGACCGGCACTGACCGAACGGCGACCATGATACATAGCACATCACAAGAATTATATCACCACATATGGCAAGGTTAAATTTATTAGAAGAAACAAGGTACGAGAAGCTCCCCGTCACGGTATACCCCAACCAGCAGGAAGCGGCCAAACAAGTGGCCAAAAGAATAGCCGATCTGATACGTAACAAGCAAGAAGCTAACAAACCGGCCGTGTTAGGTTTGGCCACCGGTGTAACGCCGATCAAGGTTTACCAGGAATTGGTACGAATGCATAAGGAAGAAGGTTTGAGCTTTAAAAATGTGATCACCTTCAACCTTGATGAGTATTATCCTATGAAGCCGGATGCTGTACAAAGCTACGTGACCTTCATGAACGAAAATCTTTTTGATCACATCGATATCGAAAAGGCCAACGTGCATATTCCTGATGGCACCCTGGATATAGATGCTATTCAAGCATTTTGCATGGACTACGAGGAGCAGATCGAAGCCTTAGGTGGACTTGATCTGCAAATATTAGGTATCGGTCGTACTGGTCACATCGGTTTCAACGAGCCGGGTTCGGCACCTAACTCGGGTACCCGTTTGGTAACACTTGACGATCTGACCCGTAGTGATGCCGCCCGTGATTTTGGTGGCAAAGAGAACGTACCTACCAAAGCCATCACGATGGGTATCGGTACCATCTTCAAAGCTCGCGAAATCATCCTGATGGCATGGAGCGCCAAAAAAGCACCGATCATTAAGAAGGCGGTAGAAGGCGAGATATCAGGCGATGTACCAGCTACCTACCTGCAATTGTCTGACAACGTTGAGTTCGTGTTGGATGAGGCAGCCGCTTCGGAGCTTACCCGTTTTGATACACCTTGGTTAGTTAAGGATTGCGTGTGGGCCGATCAGCTTAAAAAGAAAGCGGTGATCTGGCTGGCCAAAACGCTTGACAAACCGATCTTAAAACTTACCGAAGAGGATTACAATAATAACGGTATGGCGCAACTTGCAGTAGAGCAGGGGCCTGTATACAACATCAACATTGATATTTTTAATAAGATACAGCATACCATTACAGGCTGGCCAGGTGGCAAGCCTAATGCTGATGACTCACAACGCCCTGAACGTGCTGAGCCTGCCAAAAAACGCTCGATCGTTTTCTCACCGCACCCTGACGATGATGTGATCTCGATGGGTGGTACTTTCATCCGTTTGGTAGATCAGGGGCATGACGTACATGTGGCCTACCAAACCTCGGGTAACACTGCCGTTTGGGATGACGATGTGCTGCGTTATGTAGAATTCGCTATCGACTTCCAACACAGTATGGGTGCCGATAACAGCCAGCTGCGCTCGGTGTATGAGAACATGCGTCAGTTCATTGAGCAAAAGCGCCCGAACCAGTTAGACACCCAGGAGATACGTAACGTTAAAGGTTTTATCCGTAAAACAGAGGCTATCGCTGGTGCTCGCTACGCAGGCCTGCAAGACGACCATATCCATTTTATGGCGCTTCCGTTCTATGAGACCGGTAAAACGCAAAAGAACTCGGTAAGTGAAGAAGATATACAACTGACCGTTGACCTGTTGCAAAAGGTAAAACCTCACCAGGTATTTGCCGCAGGCGATTTTGCCGATCCACATGGTACGCACGTGGTTTGCTTCAATATCATCCTTACCGCTTTGCAACGCCTAAAGCAAACTGAAGAGTGGGTAAAAGATTGCTGGTTATGGTTATACCGTGGCGCGTGGCATGAATTTGAGACCTACGAGATCGAGATGGCCGTGCCGTTATCGCCTCAGGAAGTGTTGCGCAAGCGTAACGCGATCTTCAAACACCAGTCGCAAAAAGATCACCCGGTATTCCCTGGTGATGACAAGCGTGAGTTTTGGGTACGTGCCGAGGACCGCAACCGTGAAACGGCAGCCAACTATAACCACTTAGGCCTGGCCGAATACGAGGCCATCGAGGCATTTGTGCGTTATCCGTTCTGATAGACCAAACGAGAAGCCGTTAACCATAGCAGCCCCGCTAAGCAAAAGCTTAGCGGGGCTTTTTCGTTGTTGTGTCTATAATTCATCATGTCAGCACGTGATCTCGCCGACCTTCGATCGTATCGTTCCCGCACACCTTTTGTTCATGTTCGTACGGTATTTGCCTTCGGATAAATATAATATCTTGAATATCAATGCTTTATAGGTTTGGTATGCGCTTGGCATAACGTATCACAGCATTGGTCATCACCTTGCCTTTAACGTGAACCGAACATGAAAAAGATCACTACCATCGCCTTTATCTTATTAGCAAGCCTAGGTCTTAAAGCACAGGAAAAATGGAACGCCCAGCCGTACCAAACACGGTCGCTGTCGGCAGCAAACATCAAGCAAGTGTTCGTCAATACATCCGGAGGTAGTATCACGGTCACCGGAACAGATGCCTCGCAAGCACGTTTGGAAGTTTACGTAGCGCCGAGCAACTACAACGAAGATATCAGCAAAGAAGAGCTTTTACAGCGCCTGGCCGACAACTATGACCTGAAGATCACTGATACTGATCATGAGTTACACGCCACAGCCAAACGCCGCTCAGGCATCCTGAACTGGCGTAAGGCGCTAAGTATATCATTCAAGGTTTATGTGCCTAAGGCAGTAGCTACCATGCTGAACACCAGCGGCGGCGCGATCACCTTGACCGATCTTGACGGTGATCAGGAGTTCAGCACCAGTGGCGGTCGCCTGCATCTCATGGGGTTGAATGGCCATATCAAGGGCTCAACCAGCGGTGGTAGTATCGATGTGTCGAACTGTAAACAGGATATAGAGCTGGTGACCAGCGGAGGTAGTATCAGAGCCAATGATTGCGAAGGCAAGATGGAGCTTACCACCAGTGGTGGAGCCCTGAAGCTATCAGGGTTAAAGGGCATGATAGAGGCATCTACCAGTGGCGGAAGTATCAATGCTGAAGATATTGGCGGCGAACTACGCACCAGCACCTCAGGCGGAAGCATTAACCTGTCACGTTTGAACTGCAGCGTCGACGCTTCGACTTCGGGCGGCAGCATCCACGCACAATTTGAGCAGGTGGGCAAATTCGTAAAACTGAATACCAGTGCCGGTCATATCGACCTGCTGGTGCCTGCTGATAAAGGCTTGAACCTTGATCTGCGTGGCTCCAGGGTGAACGCCGACCTGGCGGGTACCTTTAATGGCATCAAACAAAAGAACCGTTTGGAAGGCGAGTACAATGGCGGCGGAGCCATGGTATCCGTACGTTCATCAGGCGGCGGCGTTAACCTTAAAATGAACTAAACATACCTTCACTTATCATTGAGACAGCCTGCCGGACATCGCCCGGCGGGCTTTTCTATTTCTCGATCACGGGTGCAACGTTCGCTTTCGTCTTGGCTGGCGGTATCTCCAGTATCAATTTGCTCCAGCCTTGATTGGTGTTCTTTTTGCCACGGCTTTTGTGGTCTTCCAACACTTTTTTGATGCGCAGGGCATAATGCCAGCAAGTGCTTTGGCGTATCTGCAGTTTTTCAGACAATTGGTAGGATGATATAGCGCCTTTGGTAGTGTAGATCAGGTAAACGATGTAGAACGCCTTATTGATAGGTATACGGTTGTTCTGAAAGATGGTGTTGTACAATACCGATTCCTCATAATTGCATTTGGTGCAACGGCGGCTGTAAGGTGCGCGGCCATGCTTATAATACTCGTTACCACACTTGATACAATTGAAGCTTTTTGACCACTTGATATCGGCCAGGAATTTATTGCACGTTTCCTGATCGGGATATTTAGCGCTGAACTCCTCGAACGACAGTTCTGTGGACATCGCCCGAGCATCGGTCACTTTCTCGATGTTGGTCTTGAGCTGGATGTTGTCGTTCTCAAGCAAAACGTTCATCCGCGTGATCTCGGCCGCCTGTTGTTCCAATTGGGTATTGATGTCCAGGAGTTCCTTGTTCTGTTCCTCGATCGTATGCGCTTGCTTAAATATCTCTTCCGATTTTTCGATCACCTCTTTGGTTCGCTCTGCTACCTTGACCTCCAGTTCTTTGTTGATCGAATCCTTTAATTCGTTGTTGATCTCCATCTGGCGGATGGTCTCATCTTGAGCTGTTTCCTTATCCTTACGCATGATACGCACCTGATCACCTATCGCAAATGATAGGAACAGCATCTCAAGTATAAAGCTGAAGCCGAGGCTATAGTTAGATATCAACCCAGGGATCACTCGGGCATAGCCTAACACGGTGATACCTTTGATCACAAAACCAATGGTCAAAAAAGTGTAGCCCAGCACGAAGAAACGTGCAGGCTTGAAACCTGTATACCATATCCGCACACCCGCAGCAAATGCAATGATCAGTGGAACAAATTCGACCACCTTTAAATAGAAGAGACTTTTATTGAAGAACAGGCAGTATAAGAAGAATAAGGTACGTAGCACGATCACCGTGTTGATGATCTTATACAGCCTGCGCGCGCGCCGTTTAACGTGCAACAGTGCTTTGGTGAACTCCAATGCAAATATGCTCAAGCTGAACAGTGCTACACCGAACGCATATTGATTCCAGTGCGGGGCATTAGGCCATATATATTGAAAGGCTATACCATCGGTGGTCATCTCGTAAAGGCCCACGCTGAGTATATACAATATATAATATAGGTATTGCCGCTTCCTGACGGCCATGAACATGAGCAGGTTGTGGAAGCTGAAGATGAGGATGATGCCGTAAAAGAGCCCGTAAGTAAGGTATTCGGTGGTGGCATAGCGTACAAAATAGTCAAGCCTGCGATATACGATCAGCATGTTGGCACCGTCTTGTGATCGCACACGGAAATACAGGATATGGTCACCTTTGGCTAAACGCTCAAGCTTGAATTCGAGATTCTTATGCTTGTACAGCCGGGTGTCAAAAGGCATATCGGCCCCAGCTCGGTACTTGGAGTAGCCACCGTTCGCAAGTGGAAGGTAGGCAGTGATATCATTGACCGTTTGGTCAAAGAATTCGATCAGTGAGGCATTCTCAGCTATATCCTGTGTAACATGAATTTTTACCTTATACCAATAGTTGATCTTGGGAAGGTTTTGGGGATAGTACTCATGATTAAGCGTAAAGCCGTGTGCACGGTCGATCTGCTGAACTTCGGCCAGTGTCAATTCATGGCCGTCTTCCTTTAACACCTCTACTTCTGTGCGCATAAATATATGCTGATCAGTGCCCTGATCAATGGTAACGGGCACCTGCGCGCTAACCGAACCTAATGACGTGATAAAGTATACGAACAGACAGGTAAAAACTCTGATCATAAGTAAATTTTGTTAAAATATCGGGCTACTTGAGGCCTTAATAATTGGTCATGTCAATAGCGCTACAAAAACGGTTAAGTGTAAAAAATACGCTTAAAAATGATCGTAGGGCCATTTTTTCGTAAAGATATAACCTTGCGACATATAATCATCAAGTGCCCATCCAAATGGTGAAAAAAGTTAAAATGTGAATAATTTTTTTGCAGGGTACTGAAACGTATTATGGTTTAGAGGCAAGTGGTGCCAAAACATCACATTCTGCTGTATATCAATGCACATTGCGTTTGGAACGATGTGCATCAAGCGTATTAAAAACTTTATAAATAACTTATTATCAGTAGTTTATAAATATTTTCTCTTGTTTTTTTGGATCGCATTTCAATACTTTTGATCCGTTGAATGACATTGATCCCTCCGATCAGGCTCATTTAAGTACGAACCAATTTAAACAACACGACAACACATGTACCGATCGATCCGCTGCCAGGGGGCTTACGGCTAATGCTATCGCCATCCTTTAATTTTCCAGGTCATGACCTGAATTCAATTTGGACCCTAAATTTTTAACCGAACAATTTATGAGAAAACTTTTTACACTCATCATCTGCTTACTGGTATGCTCGATGGCCGCGATGGCCCAGTCGGTAGTTACCGGTAAAGTAAGCGACAAGAACGGTGAGGCGCTTGTTGGCGTGACCGTTAAGGCTAACGGCACCAGCAATAACTCTGTTACTGATGTGAATGGTAGATACACCATCACTCCGGCCGTTAACGGAACCCTGACCTTTACTTATGTGGGTTTTGCCCCGCAAACCGTTACCATTGGTAGCCAGACCGTGGTTAACGTTACCCTTACCGAAAGCAATAACAACCTGAATGATGTGGTAGTTGTGGGCTACGGTACTCAAAAGAAAAGCGTTGTTACCGGCGCTATATCAGGCGTTAAAGCGTCAGACCTTGCCAACCAACCCGTGATCCGCGTAGAGCAATCATTACAAGGTAGGGCATCAGGCTTGACCATCGCTTCTAACTCTGGTCAGCCGGGTTCGGCCTCTACCGTACGTTTACGTGGTTTTACTTCGTTCGGTAACGGTAAGAACGAACCTTTATGGGTGATCGACGGTGTGGTGATCGACAATGGTGGTATCGGCTACCTGAATCAGGACGATATCGAATCGATCGAGGTACTTAAAGATGCTGCTTCGGCCGCGATCTACGGTACACGTGCCGCAGCAGGTGTTATCCTGGTAACTACCAAAAAAGGTAAAGCCGGTACATTGAACATCAACTACAGCGGTTACTATGGTACTCAATCGCCAGCCAAAAAACTGGATCTGCTGAACGCTACTCAATATGCTACCCTGCGTAATCAGGCGCTGATCGCTGCCGGTAAGGCACCAGCATTCGCTAATCCTAATTCATTAGGTGTGGGCACCAACTGGCAAGATCTGATCTTTAGCAGCGCACCAAAACAGATCCACGAGTTCAGCGTGAGCGGCGGCAGCGAGAAGGCTACTTTCTTCACTTCGTTCTCATATAACGACATCCGTGGTATCGTAGCCAAGGACATCTCTAAGTGGAATCGTGCCAACATCCGTATCAACTCAACTTATCGTCCGGCAAAATGGATCAGCTTTGGTGAGAACTTGGGTTACAGCCATGCGGTGAACAGTAACTTTGGCGAAAGTAACCGTGAGTACGGCGGTGTATTAAGCTCTGCCGTTAACCTTGACCCGACCACTCCCGCAGTGATCACCGACCCAACTTCACAAGCAGCTTACATCGCTTCAAGCCCTGCTAACCTTGCAGCTTCTACCCGTGACGATATGGGCCGTTTGTACGGTATATCACCATACGTATTGCAGGAAATGAAGAACCCATTGGCGTATATCAAAAATCGTCGTGGCAGCTACGGTTGGGATCATAACATCGTAGGTAACGCTTTCCTTGATCTGGAGCCTATCCCGGGTCTGCGTTTCCACTCAAGCTTAGGTACCAAGCTGGCCTTCTACGGTGGCGACACCTTCACCCCGGTAGCTTTCTACAATACCTCAACACCGATCAGTGTATCATCACTATCACGTTCCAACACTTACACCATCAACTGGAACATCGAGAACACCTTGTCGTACAATCGCAAGTTCAATAAGCATGATGTGACCTTATTGGTGGGTATGGGCGAGTACAAAGACAACAACGCTCGTGGCGTGACCGTTACTTACACCAACATCCCTGCAACTACCTTTGATGAGGCTTCGTTCCGTTTCAATGCGTTGGCTGCTAACCGTACCGCAAGCGGTTCTGACGGTACCGACCACCGCATCAACTCGTTGTTCTCGCGTTTGCAGTACAACTACGATGAGCGTTACCTGTTCTCGGCTCTTATCCGCCGCGACGGTTCGTCACGCTTCGGTTCTAATAATAAGTTCGGTTACTTCCCTTCGGCTTCAGTGGGATGGGTACCAACACTTGAGTCTTTCTTCCCTAAGAACGATGTGTTAACCTTCCTGAAGATCCGTGGTAGCTACGGTGTTACCGGTAACGATGGCATCGGCGATTTCTCTTACGTACCGCTGGTAGGTGCTGGTGGTGGCCGTAACTATACTTTCGGTACCACTCAAAGCGAGGTGATCTACATCGGTTATAGCCCAGGCGCTCCGGCCAACCCTGACCTGAAATGGGAGCAAACCTCACAGACCGATATCGGCTTTGATGCTACCCTGTTCCAGAACCTGACCCTTACCGTTGATGCTTACAAGAAAAAGACAACAGGTATCCTGCAAAATCCACCGATCCCTGGCTATGCCGGTTACGGCAGCTTTGCGCAGAACATCGCCGATGTGGAGAACACCGGTATCGAGTTCGAGCTGGGCTACAGGAAGAATTTTGGTGACTTCCGTTTCGGTTTCAATGGCAACATGTCGTTCTACAAGAACAAAGTTTCTAAACTGATCCCGGGCAACCAGTTCTTGGAAGATAACAGCGCGACCTTCCAAAACTTAGGTAACATCACCCGTACCGGTCTGGGCTTGCCTTACCAACAATTCTTTGGTTATCAAATGGCGGGTATCTTCCAAAGCCAGGCCGAAGTTGATAGCTATGTAGGTGCCGATGGCGTGACCAAACTGCAACCTAACGCTAAACCAGGTGACGTGAAATTCGCTAACCTGAGCAACGATAATATCATTAACGGTGATGACCGTACTTACCTGGGTAACCCTAACCCGACCATGAGCTACGGCTTGACCTTGAACCTGGGTTACAAGAACTTTGACTTTACCGCCTTTGGTAGCGGTGTGGGTGGCAACAAGATATTCCAGGGCCTGCGCCGTTTGGATATCTCGGCAGCCAACTACCAAACCAAATATTTGAACGCATGGACCCCAAGCAACACCGGCGCTACTTTGCCTCGTATAGTTGATGGCGACCCTAACGGCAACTATTCTAAGTTTACCAGCCTTTATTTGGAGAGCGGCGCTTATTTCCGCCTGCGCACCATTCAATTGGGTTACACTTTCCCGAAAAGCATTACCAGCAAGATCCACATGAGCAAACTGCGTGTGTATGTACTGAGCGAGAACTTGTTCACTATTACCAAGTACAGCGGTTATGATCCTGAGCTGGGTGTTACCGGCGATGCTGGTGGCGGTGCACAATTCAGTATCGACCGTAGTGCCTATCCACAGGCTCGTTCATTTCTGTTCGGTTTAAATGTTGGATTCTAATTAAAAGACAAACAATGAAAAAGAGATATTTATATATAGCTGCACTTGCCGTTAGCGCACAGTTGTTCAGCTCATGTAAAAAAGAGCTTGAGGTAAATTCACAGGAACGTATCACACTTGATAATTACTATAAAACACAGGCCGATGCATTTGCTGCGCTGGTGTCAGTATATGATCGTTTCGGTTTCCAATCAGGTGGATTGTATGACAAGATCGCCATTATGGACGTAGCTGGTGATGACCAGCTTGCCGGTGGTGGTGGCCCATCAGACATTAATGACCTTCAGGTAATGTCGAACTATACCCTAACTGCTCAGGTTGGCCCACAAGGCTACCTGTGGAACAGAGGTTACTCAGGTATCTACCGCGCTAACGTATTGTTAGACAAGATCAACGGCATTCAGATGGATGCCAGCCTGAAGGCTCGCTACATTGCCGAGACCAAGGCTTTGCGTGCGATATTCTACTTCGACCTGGTTCGTTTCTTCAAGAATATTCCGCTGATCGAGGGAACGGTAGACCCAGCCAACTTGTACAATGTAACGCAGACCACTCCAACAGCGATCTATGCTTACATTGAAAAGGATTTGAACGATGCGATCCCAGCGTTACCTAACACTGTGCCTGCCGCTACCGAAGGTGGCCGTATCACCAAAGGCGCCGCACAAGCTGTATTGGGCAAAGTGTTGCTGTGGCAAAAGAAATGGCAGCCAGCTGCTGACCAGTTAGCATTGGTGAATGGTACAGCACCTGGCCAAACCAATACTACTTACGGTTACAAGCTATTGAGCAACTACGGCGACCTGTTCAAACCGTTGAATAAGTTCAATACCGAATCGGTACTTGAGATCGTGCACAGCGCTAATTCACAAGGTAACTGGAACGATGCCGGTCAAAGCGAAGGTAACCTGTTGTGTATTATCAGCGGTCCGCGTGGCTACAGCCAAAAGGTAAGCACCGCGCCTGACTATTACTCAGGTTACAGCTTCCTGGTGTTCACTAAAGCATTCTTTGACTTCATTCACTACGATCCGCGTAACATGGCTACCGTAGCTAACCTCGATAGCTTGAAGAATAATAACCTGGCTAATTACACTCCGGGTTACAACAACACAGGCTTCTTCCTGGAAAAGTTCGCCGCCCGTGTATCGAACAAGACCACCGTGGGTACCAACTACGATCTTAATTTCCCTCAGGATATTTATGAGATCCGCTTAGCTGATACTTACCTGTTAGAGGCCGAATGTTTGATGAACGCCGGTGCAGGCGTAGGCGTGGGTAGCCGTGCTTACCAACTATTAAACGCCGTGCGTGCCCGTGTAGGCCTGAACCCGGTAGCTGTTACTCAAGATAACATTGAGAAAGAGCGCCGCCTGGAACTGGCTGGTGAAGGTCATCGTTGGCTGGATCTGGTACGATGGGGCAAAGCGGCCAGTGTATTGCAATCTAAAGGTTTTGTGGCCGGCCGTCACGAGGTGTTCCCTATACCTCAAAGCGAGCTGAACAATACTAAGATCGAGCAGAACAAAGAATGGGGAGGAACCAAATAATACCTGACCAAAGCCGGGGCAGCCTTGTGACTGCCCTGGCTTTGATCTTTTGATCACTACATGAGGGCAAATTTGAGGTTGGGTGTGGTTTTGGGTGTCCTGTTGCTGGTTACCTTATCCGTTGCGCTAATTCAGTGTGCCGGTAAGGCCAGTACTAAGACCGATAGTCGAGGAGCAGCATACGCCGACCCTAAAAGTTGCATGCAGTGTCATAAAGACCTGTCCAAAAGCTACGCGCATACCAGCCACTTCAATACCTCCAAATCATTGACCGATCACCAACTGCCCAACGGTCTAAAGGCCGATAGCAGCGTGTTCGTATTTAATGAAAGCCTGAAAATACGGGTAGAGAAACAGGCTGATGGACAATACCAAACCGCTTATTGGAACGGAAAACAACAACGATCAGCAAGGACCGATGTGGTGTTCGGGGCAGGAGCCAAGGCGTTCACCTTTGCTTGCTGGGACGGAGATGTGTTGAAGCAGTTGCCTTTGTCGTACTTCAACGAGATACACAATTGGGCCAATAGCCCGGGCTTCCCGTTACAGCAGGCCAATTTTGACAGAGCCATCGTGAGCCGTTGTTTGGAGTGTCATTCCAGCTATGCTGAAAAGCGATTCGTTAAGGCTGGAAGCCTTGCCGTAACACAGGAATTTGATCAAAAGACCTTGATATACGGCATTGATTGCCAGCGTTGCCATGGCCCGGCAGCACAGCATGTGACCTATCACCAGGAGAACCCGAATGATAAGCAAGCCAAATTTATGGTGAGGTATGATACCCTGACCCGGCAGCAAAAGGTAGATGTTTGTGCCGTTTGCCATTCGGGTAACGACAGGGAAATGCAAAAAAGCACGTTCGGTTTCAAGCCGGGCGATACCTTGTCGAGATACACCTTGCCATTTGGTAACAGCAGTAACACACCTGATGTACACGGCAACCAGGCCAACCTTTTAGCCTTGAGTAAGTGCTACGCCAACAGCGCGGTAATGACCTGTACCACTTGTCATGACCCGCACAAAAAAGAGGTTACAGGTAAGTTGAGTTTTGCCCAAAAATGCATCACCTGCCACAAGACCGAGACCCATAACTATTGCAAGATGGCGCCCAAGCTGGGGGCGGCTATTGATACGAAATGTATCGACTGCCATATGCCGGCAATGCCATCAAAACTGATCACCTACCAGGCCACAGCGGCAAAACAGGTATCAGCCTATTATTTACATACACACAAGATCGCGGTGTATCCTGACCAAACAAAGCAGATCATCGCATTCATCAACCAACACTGATCAACAAGCAGATACATTATCCATTTTTTACTCCCCCAGGTAAACAAAACTTTCATCATCATGAAAATAAATAAAAATATTACTGCCGTTGTCCTGACCTCTGCGTTAGGGATAATGGTTTGGGGGTGTTCAAAAAGCGGTAATGGCAGCAGCGGCGGTGAGGTAACACCCACGCCACAACCTGTTGTTACGCCCGTTAAAACAGATGTGGCCATGTGGCTCACACACCCTGACGGGGCCTATTATTTTAAGAAACAGAACGTTGCCTTGCTGTTCAATACCAACAGCAACACCAACGCCACTATAGAGGTTGATACCACGCAGGCTTACCAAACCATCGATGGGTTTGGCTATACGCTAACCGGTGGTAGCGCCACGCTGATCAACAGCTTGCCTTCCGCACAAAAAGACACCTTGATCAAAGAACTATTTGCTACGGATGCCTCCAACATCGGCGTGAGTTACATCCGTATCAGCCTGGGTGCATCTGACCTGAGTGCCGAGCCGTTCACCTATGATGACCTTCCGGCAGGGCAGGCCACAGATATGGACCTGCAAAAATTCAGTATCGACCGTGAGCGGGTGGACCTGATCCCGATCCTGAAAAAGATCCTTGCCATTAACCCGGCCATCAAGATACTGGCCTGCCCATGGAGCGCGCCTACCTGGATGAAGACCAACAACAGCTTCAAGAACGGCAACCTAAAGCCGGAGTACTATGATGTATACGCCAGGTATTTTATCAAATATATACAGGCCATGAAGGCAGAGGGCATCACGATAGATGCTGTTACTCCGCAGAACGAGCCGCTTAATCCGTACAATAACCCGAGCCTGGTGATGCAGGCCGTTGATCAGTCGGCGTTCATCAAGGGATATTTAGGTCCGCAATTTAAAGCTGCCGGTATCAACACCAAGATCATTGTTTACGATCATAATGCCGACGTGCCTGAGTATCCGATAACTATACTTAACGACCCTGCTGCTAACCAGTATGTAGATGGGTCAGCGTTCCACCTTTATGCAGGCAGTATCAGTGCGCTATCGACAGTGCATGATGCATACCCCAACAAGAATATCTATTTCACCGAGCAATGGGTTGGTGGCCCTGGCAACTTCACAGGTGATCTAAACTGGCATATCAACAACCTGATCATTGGTGCCACCCGCAACTGGAGCCGAAACGTACTGGAGTGGAACTTAGCCGCCGACCCTAACTACCGTCCATACACCAACGGCGGTTGCAGTACCTGTTTAGGAGCATTGACCATTGGCGGTAGCACAGTGACGCGTAATGTGCCTTACTATATCATTGCGCATGCATCCAAATTCGTGAGGCCGGGGGCGAGGCGTATCGGCTCCAATATGGTGGCCAACCTGCCTAACGTGGCTTTTAAAACAGCCGACGGTAAAAAGGTGCTCATCGTGCTCAATAGCTCCAATGCCCAACAGAGCTTCAACATCAAATTCAACGGAAAGACAACCACGGCTACATTAGGCAATAACGCCGTAGCCACATTTATATGGTAACACTTAATATGAAGAACAGTATTTTGATGCCCCTGCTGATGGCCTCGGCCGTTACTGCCGGTGCACAGACCCGAACGGCAGCTAAAAAGACCCCGGCCAAGATCGGTGATCAGGTGAAAGTGTACGTGACCGCCAAAGGCACTGATGATCGCTTTAAACTGACCGAGACCTTGAACATGGCACCGGTAAAGCAACCGGTAGAGACACAGATCTCGATCTTTGTCGACCCATCTAAGACCTTCCAGACCATGATCGGCGTTGGTGGCGCCCTTACCGATGCGGCAGCGGAGACCTACGCGAAGCTATCGCCTGAAAAGAAAAGAGAGTTCCTGACCGCTTACTATGATAAGGAAAAGGGGATTGGCTATAGTTGGGCGCGTACCCACATCCAAAGCTGCGATTTTTCAAGTGATACTTACAGCTACGTGAAAGATAACGATGCGTCGTTAAAGAGCTTCGACATCAGCCATGATAAAAAATATCGTATCCCATTCATCAAGGATGCGCAGAAAGTGGCTGGCGGCTTTAAAATGTTCGTGAGCCCATGGAGTCCTCCAGCCTGGATGAAAGATAACAACAACATGCTCCGCGGTGGTAAGCTGAAACCTGAGTATCGCCAGACATGGGCATTGATGTACACCAAGTTCATCAGAAGCTATGAAAAGGAAGGCATCCCGATCTGGGCTCTCAGCGTACAGAACGAACCGATGGCTGTTCAAAAATGGGAATCGTGCGTATTCACAGCGGAAGAAGAGCGCGATTTTGTCAAGAATTATTTAGGCCCGACGCTTAAAAAAGAAGGTTTGGCCGATAAAAAGCTGATCATTTGGGATCATAACCGCGACCTGCTGTACCAGCGTGCAAGCACCGTGTTAGAGGACCCTCAGGCCGCCAAATACGTTTGGGGCGTGGGCTACCACTGGTACGAGACCTGGACCGGCGCCGGAATGAACTTTGAAAGCACTCGCCGTGTACATGAGGCTTTCCCGAACACGAACCTGGTGTTCACCGAGGGGTGCGTAGAGAAATTTGACTTTAACCGCTTAGATGATTGGAGCTTAGGCGAACGATACGGATACTCGATGATCAACGACCTGAACGCAGGCACCGTGGCCTGGACCGACTGGAACGTATTGCTCGACGAAAAAGGCGGCCCTAACCACGTAGGTAACTTTTGCTTTGCACCCATACACGCCGACACCCGCGATGGTAGCCTGCACTACACCAGCGAATACTATTATATCGGCCACATCAGTAAATACATTCGTCCGGGTGCCAAGCGTATCGTGAGTTCGGCCAGCCGCGAAAAGTTACTGACCACTGCCTACCTGAACACCGATGGCAAGATCGCAGTGGTGGTGATGAACCCGATAGATACTGAAATGAACTACACCTTATGGGTTAAAGGCAAAGGGGTGAATACCAAAGCGCTGCCTCATTCCATAGCTACCTTAGTGATACAATAATATGAATACCAGATACCTGATTACTGCCGGCCTGATCCTGTGCGCTACTGCCGGCTCCTATGCACAAAAAAAGGCCGAGGTTTGGCTCACCAATGCCGACCGCTCGGCTATGTTCCAAAAGCAAGCGCAGCCACTCATATTTAGCAAGGCCGTTGATAAAGGTGAGACCACGGTCACTGTGAACGATAAAGAAAAATATCAGTCGATCGATGGATTTGGTTTCACGCTGACCGGAGGCAGTGCTCAGTTGATGATGAAGATGAGTCCGCAAAGCCGGAAAGCGCTGATCAAAGAACTGTTCGCTACCGATGGTAATAACATTGGGATCAGCTATTTGAGATTGAGTGTGGGTGCGTCGGACCTGAACGATCATGTGTTCTCGTACGACGATATTCCGGCAGGGCAGACCGACCTCAAGCTTGAGAAATTCGACCTTGGGCCGGATAAAGAGAACGTGGTGCCTGTGCTTAAAGAGATATTGGCCGTTAACCCTAAGATCGGTATACTGGCGTCGCCATGGTCGGCCCCGGTTTGGATGAAGGATAACGGAGATACCCGCGGCGGCAGCCTGAAGCCTGAGTGTTTTGAGGTTTACGCCAGGTACCTGGCCAAATATGTACAGGTCATGAAAGCCAACGGCATCACCGTGGATGCAATGACCGTACAGAACGAGCCGCTGCACCCGGGTAATAACCCGAGCATGTTGATGCTGGCGCCTGATCAGGCCAAATTTGTGAAGACGGCATTAGGGCCAGTGTTCCGTAAGGCAGGTATCAAGACCAAAATCATCATCTACGATCACAATTGCGATAAGCCTGAATACCCTATTTCTATCCTTGACGACCCTGAAGCCAAGAAGTACATCGATGGCTCGGCCTTTCACCTGTACGGCGGTAAGATCGATGCGCTGAGCAAGGTGCATGATGCACATCCTGACAAGAACCTGTATTTCACCGAGCAATGGATGGGCGCGCCGGGCAACTTTGCCCGTGACGTGCGCGACCATATCACCAAGCTCACCATAGGTGCCACACGCAACTGGAGCCGTACGGTTATCGAGTGGAACTTAGCCGCCGACCCAAATAACGACCCGCATACCGATAGGGGTGGTTGTACCTCTTGCCTCGGTGGTATCACGCTATATCAAGATAGCGTGACCCGTAACCCAGCGTATTACGTAGTGGCACATGCTGCTAAGTTCGTAAGGCCGGGCTCGGTAAGGATCGCTACCAACAGCAGTGATGACGTGCCCAACGTGGCATTCCGTACACCTGAAGGTAAAACAGTGCTGATCGCGATCAATAAAACTGATGCCGACAAAACGTTCAACATCAACTACAACGGTTCTGTAGCTACCACCATGTTAAAAGCAGGCTCGGTAGCCACTTACGTCTGGTAGATAGTTAAAAAGCTGCGGCATAAGAGGCCGGCAGCAGATATAAAATATTAGGGATGTTCCGACGAACTTACGGCGCTTTTGGGGGAAAGCGACTTGTTCGGGGACATCCCTTTTTTGTTCGATAAAGAACCGACCTTTTGAAGGTCTTTCGATCAATATCAATTGTTTACTGATAAACTTTGCTCGACCGATCAAAATGTTTATGTTTGTAACATACTAATTAGTATGTTATCAAAGGCTGAAAATACCCGTTTAAATATTCTGCAGCAAGCTTTTGCGCTGGTGTACCGCAATGGGTATCAAAACACCAGTATTGACGACATTATTGCCACCACGCAGGTCACCAAAGGAGCTTTCTTTTATCACTTTAAAAACAAGGATGAAATGGGGCTGGCGATGATCAACGAGGTAATGTACCCTGGTATGTTAAGCAGCATGGTAACCCCACTGCTTAATGCCAAAGATCCGGTCAAAGAGATATACCGAATGATGGACGGTCTGTTGCTCCGTTCAAAAGCTTCCGACGCCAGGTATGGATGCCCCGCCGTAAATTTAGTGGATGAGATGTCGGCCGTGAATATATCGTTTCAAAAGGCTTTACTGAGATTATTTGAACAATGGCAAAGTGCCATTCAGCAATGTATCAGATCAGGGCGTGAGGCACAGCGCATAAGGGCCGACGTTGATGAGCGGCAGGTAGCTGCATTTGTGCTGGCCGGTTACAGTGGCGTGCGTAACATGGGCAAATTATTAGGGAGGCCATCCTATAAGATATATCTTAAAGAGTTTAAAAACTACCTGGAAAAACTCAGATAAAAAATTTAGGTAATAACATACTAAATGGTATGTTTTTGGTCGTTATTGCGAACTTGAAATATGTATACTCTTTTTCTCTTCTTACATTCTGCACTAAGATGGTTAGTGTTAGGCGCGTTGATCTATAGCATCGTTAGAGCTTATCGGGGGTATACCGAGCACCGCGATCATAACGCAACAGATAATGCATGGCGACATTGGACAGCCACGCTGGCACACATTCAATTAGTGGCGGGGATGATATTATATTCAAAGAGCCCTGCAGTAAGTGCCTTTTTCGCCGGGTTGGTAGGTAGCGACCGGATCACCGAGCCTGTGTTCTTCAGTATCATACACATATCACTCATGCTGCTTGCTATTATAGTGATCACCATCGCCTCAGCATTAGCCAAGCGTAAAAATACCGATCGCCAAAAATTCAAGACCATATTGATCGGCTATGGGATCGCACTCATGATCATCTTTATTGCCATACCGTGGCCGTTCTCGCCACTTGCGCAACGTCCTCTGTTTCGTTCACTATAATTTAGAATATAATGCTACAATTGTTTAAAAGCAATATAGGTCGCCTCAAATTGATCGGTTATATTGAAGGGATATCGCTTATAGTATTGGTGTTCGTGGCTGTTCCGCTTAAATACATGGCACATGATCCGGCCATGGTCAAGGCCATCGGCCCCATACATGGCGCACTGTTTCTGCTATACGTGTTCAATACACTAAGCGTAGGGGTAGAGCAAAAATGGCAATTCAGCCGAACCACTTGGAAGGTGTTGATAGCGTGTATGATACCTTTTGGCACCTTTTACATTGAAAGGTGCATCCTGGATGAGAAAATAACCGAAAGTAACTAAAGTAGCAGTACATCGATACGATGCGCATGCACCATCTGCAATTTTTCTGACCAGGCAAATACGGTGAACTGCCCATCCTGCGAGGCCACCAAAGCCAAGGCATCATGCTGATCATGCACGAATTGAGCGGCCGCTAAGTGCCGTGTGCCGCCGTTCTGCGCCGGATGTATTCGAGTGGCCTGAACGCCTGCCACCGGTTCGGTCATAATGATCTGTTCCACCGGTACACTTGCCGCCGAGCGGGCCACCTTTGCACCAAAGGCTAAAAGGTCGTACTGCTGGGTGATCACCGTGGCGCCATCTACCGCCGTGAAACCGCCAATGATATCTATCGCTTGCAGCAACTGTTCCTGCCACTCAAAGGTCTCTTTCAGGTCGTCGTCCTGCTCCATCAGATCGGCCAGCACGGTGTAGGGCGGCGTTACCGCATATTTGATCGGGTGCACGATCGAGTGTTGCCACGTCTCGCTGTTGCGCGGCACGATCAATACCAACCCGCCCCGGCGATGGATACGCACGGCAGCAGCCAATTGGATCAAAATATTAAAGGATTCGCCCATTAATGATGGCAGCGACATGTTCATGAGCGAGGCCATGAGCGCAGGGCATTCACCTATACCCATCGAGCGTTCATCCAGTACCTTGATCTGGTCGCCTTGTAACACCGCCACGTTCACGAATTTGCCAAAGCCGGCCAAACGTTTATGCTTAACCACCAGCAGCCCGGGTTCCACCACCTCCAGCACAAAGCAAATGCCCGGCACGGTATGCGTGGTACCCCATATATAAAGTTCATCGTTCTCGTGCCATACCCCTAAGTGGATGCCGGGCTGCTCTACGGCTGGCGCCAGCTTCACGAGGTTGTTGGGAGTTAACCTTAACCGCTGGCCAAATATGAGGGGCTTACCGGCCTCTTCAGGCATCAAGAGAGCCAGTGATATGGCGGGCGAATGGCCTTCCTCACGGCGCAGGCTGGCCCAAAAGGCCGTATCGATCACCGATTCAATGATGCGGGCATCCAAGGCCGTGGCCACGTAGGTCTCGCCGCTTTTGCGCGCAGCTGCCAAATGTTCGGCAAAGTGTGTCTCAATGGTCTCGGCCGCCATGCGCGCTGCCAGGTAGGATGGTTCGGAAAACATAGCCTTAAGGTTGTGATCACAATGATAACGATGTGCGTCGGCATCCCCAAATCGCAATGGTTCAGGTATTGTAAAATAAATGTTGAGGGCGAGCTTCGGCGTGTACCATAGCTCCGTCGTACCGCCCAATTGTCACAGTTTTCTCCGTTCGGTCATGGCAATTACATTTAAGGCCGGATGTGTGAATTGTGTAAGTTATTGTTTGAATATTGCGATCGCAACATTCACCGTCGGCCTACTTTTGTAAGGTATCAAAAAGATAATACTACCTATGAGATTCAACGTACCCTGCTCCAAAAGACGTACCGCTGTTTTAGAAACAGCACCCGTGACCACGCTTCCACCTATTGAAAATAACCCTAACGTAGGTTGGTCGCGCCTGGCCGGTAGCAGTATCGTATATCGTGCAGACCACCATGCTACAACTACCGCTTTGAGTGCTGCCGAGCAGATACCGCAATGCACCGTACTGGGCGAGGAGAAGCAGCTGGCGCTGATGTTCCTTGATATTCGCAACTTTACGGCCTTTATGGAGCAGCGCTCACCTTATGATGTGATCTACGTGATCCGTAAACTGTTCGTGCTCTTTAATGATTCGATACGTGAGGCCGGTGGTCGCATCATCGAGACCGTGGGCGATAGCATTTATGCCGTGTTCGGGATGGACAGGCCGATAGAGGATGCCGTTAAGGCCGCTATGAACGCTTCGATGGCGATCTTCCATGACCTGGAGGTGTTCAATACCACTTATGCTAAACCTTACTTTGACCTTGACTTCGAGATAGGCGTAGGCTTGCATCAAGGCCAGGTGTTGGTAGGCGAATACGATATGGACCAAAGCGAGCGCCTCACCGTGATGGGCTTGCCCGTGAACATTGCGGCCCGCCTGCAAAGCGAGACCAAGGAACTGAATAATGACCTGCTGGTGTCGGAAGATATGTATCGCCTCCTGAACGACCGAAAGGAAGAGGCCGAAAGCCGGATGGTGTACTTGAAAGGGATCACCGAGCCATTAAAAGTGAGGTTGATGGGAAACGCGTATCAAAAAAGAAAGATCCCTACCGACGCGCTCGATTACTACATCGCCATGGCAGGCTGATCATTCATTTGCTTGTAACGGCTTGTAGTTGACGTACCTGATGTTCGCATCATCGGGGTCATTAAGCTTGTCTTTACGGATCAATCGTTCCCTGCCGGAAGGGCTGATCACGTATACCTTGCTGTAGTTGTCCATATTGTCTACACGAGCAAAGGTACTCAACCGGTTGCCCTGCAGGCGTGCGAACACCGTGCTGCTACCGCCGTACACCAAATAGGCATCTATGCAATTGAGCTGTTTATTATAAAGCATGTTGGGATAGTCTTGCGAGTTGATTATTGGGATCAATTGCTGTCGCTTGTCGTTGTATATGAAGAGCCGCCTCACCTCGTTAGCGCCCTTTGCCGACGCTGCAGAGACGAAGGTAAGATCATTGAGCCGATCGTTATTAAAGTCGCTGAGCTGTGTTTCCAATCCGCCCGGAGCATCGCACGGGTAAGACAGATCATTGCGTAATGACCACGCCGAGCCTTTTCTAATAAAGAATTTGACGGTCACATAGGTGCTGTCTGCCAACCGGTACTTATTGATCTCTACTTTCGCTTTTCCTTTCCGACCGATGTGCAGGCTATCGGCAAAACGCTCCATGAGCTTGGGCTGATCATTACTATGCTTACCAACGCTAACGTTAGACTTGTCGGTATAGAATGCTTGACGCGATCCAGTGTGCGGAGGGCTATTGAACAGCCAAAGCAATAAGGACAATAGCAGAACTGGTCTCATGTAATTATGGTTGATGGTGGGCCGATGTCAATGATACCACAAATACGCTCATTATTGTTCGGCCATCACGGCATCGAAGGAAAGACGTTTCCAGGGATAGCGTTCCGCATGGCTGATGATCATGTTGTGCATGTAATCGTTACCGGCGTAGGGTGTAAGGTAGTTCTTGAGCTGCGACAGGGTATTCGCTTCAAAGTAATGTGATATGTAGCCCATGCCATATAAACGCCCTTTCTCGATCAAAATACAGCTGTGCTCATCGTCTTTACGACCTTCATCGCGTAGGGCAAAGGTGGGTAGGGTTTGTTCCAATCCGCTGATCGCACGCTCTACCTTTTCATTGTAAACTTCAACGCTTTCGTGCCCGGTACAGGCGCATCGCTCACCGGCAGTGCTTACGCAGGTGTCATTATTATTTTGAATGAAGCATAATTTCGGACATAGTTCATACTGCTCGATCAGTCGGGTAAGCAGGTTGCGGCCCTCCAATAATGAACTGCACGTGTGCGAAGGGGTAGAGTATTTACGGCGCTTATCGACCGCCATACGCAGGTAGCCACGCTGATCCTCGTAGGTATAAATTCCAAAATTGAAATCAAGATTTTTTTGCGAGCGGTTGAACTTTGGCCAAAGGCGTTTGATCTCCACCGCCTCGGTGAGCAGAGCCATTAATTCGGTGCCGCATTCCTGGTAGCTCACCTGGTGTATGTGGCGCATAAAATCCTGCCGTTGCTGGCCGGAGTTATTGCCCGCAAAGTGGCTATTCACCCGCTTTTTGATGTTGATGGCCTTACCTACGTAAACCACTTTGCCTTTACTATCATGAAAATAATAAACGCCCGGTGTGGCCGGCAGCTTCTCGATGAACTTACGGTGCAGGTTGGGTGGCAACGTCTGTTCCTTTGAACGCTGTTTTAAGGCATCAGGGATATGGCCATGCGTATCGCTATTGAGTAGTAAGGTGAACAACTCGGCCGTTGCATTGGCATCACCTGCGGCACGGTGGCGTGCATCGTTACCGATACCTAACTGATGACAAAGCTTGCCCAGGCTGTATGATGTCATGCCGGGGATGATCTTACGGCTCAACCTTACGGTGCAAAGCTTATTGCATTGCAGGTCGTAACCGGCAGCGGCCAAATGATATTTAACAAAAGAATGGTCAAAATTGACGTTGTGGGCAACAAAGATGTGGCCTTGTAGCAGGTTAAAGATATCGTAAGCCACTTCCTTAAAAGTAGGGGCATCCTGCACCATATCCTCGCTGATACCCGTAAGCGCCTGGATGTACACCGGGATATGTTTTCCCGGATTCACCAGCGTTTGGTAACGCTTCACCACCTCGCGGCCGTCGTGTATACAAATGGCAATTTCCGTGATGCCATTCGCACTGGCATGCCCCCCCGTGGTCTCAATATCAACTATCGCATACATCTCAATTCAAAAATACAAAAAGATAGCGATGCTAATATTATTAGTTCGAAAAAGTGACCGGAATTTTAAGAACTTGTCTGAACCAGAATTTTCGGAATTTAAGAATCTTCATAATAAACTATCTCTTTATCATTAGAAGGCCTTTGGAGGCAATTCTGTAAATTGTATAAATTCTTCAAATTCCGGTTCAGACAAAAAAGGCCGGAGCATCAGCTCCGGCCTCTTATTTATCTGTAAGAGCGGCAACTACTCACCACTCACTACTCTCTACTCACTTAATTACTTTTTTTTTCCTTGCTGTTGCTGCGCTTGTTGTTGCTGGCGCATCATCTCTTCAAGCTTGGCCTGAAAACCTGATTTCTTCTTTTTAGGATCCTCAGGTTTTTTCTTGTTCTCCTGGATCTGTGCATGGATCTTTTTGTCATCAACGAACAGGCGGATGATATACTGCTGGGCAAAGGTGAACATGTTGGCCAGAAAGTAGTAATAGTTCAAACCGGCAGGGTAGCTGTTCAGGAAGCCCAGGAACATGATCGGGCTGATGTAGCCAATGTATTTCATTTGGCCGGTAGCACCTGATATCTGGTTGTTGAAGTAGGTGTAGATCAACGTTGATATGGTCATGAGCACACACATCAAGCTCAGGTGGTCACCTAAGAACGGTACAGTGAAACCGAAGTTGATGAAAGCATCGTAGGTAGACAGGTCATGCATCCATAAAAAGCTTTGGCCGCGCAGCTCGAACAAGCTCGGGAAGAAGCGCAGGAACGCAAAGATGATCGGCATTTGCAGTACCAATGGCAAGCAGCCACCCAGCGGATTAACCCCAGCCTTCTTGTACAGCTTCATGTATTCCTGCTGTAACAGGGTAGGGTTGTCCTCACCAACTTTAGCTTTGATCTCGTCCATCTCAGGCTTCAGCACACGCATTTTAGCCATGCTGAGGTATGATTTGTAGGTGAGTGGCGACAATACCAATTTAAGCAATACGGTAAGGGCCAGGATCACAAAGCCCATGTTCCAGTGGAAATTCTGCAAAAAGTTAAATACCGGGATAACGGCCCAACGGTTGATGAATTTTAACGGACCCCAACCTAGATCGATCTGTTTCTCCAGCTCATGACCTTGCTTTTGCAGGGTGCTGAAACGGTTAGGACCGAAGTAGAACTCCATTGGATAAGTACCGGTGTTATTGCTGATCAGCGTGAGGCCAGCTTTCATTTGCCTTACGTCGGGCGAATTGATATCGGTGCTAACAGCCAGGTTCACCTTATCGAAACCTTGCTGAGCGATCAGCACGTTCGAGAAGAAGTGTTGTTTGAAGGATACCCACTCGATCTTTTGATCGGCGATCTGCTTGGTCTCGTCCTTGGTCAGGCTCAGGTAGTCAGGGTTATCTTCGGTGTTCTTGAAGTAAACGGTAGAATACTGACGTTCCTGCTTAATGTCCTTTTCTTGCTTGCGCAGGCTGGCGCTCCAGTTCAGGTTAAGCGCTTTGCTGTTGGCGACCACATTATCCAGACCTGTAAGCTTGATGGTATAACCCAGTTTGTAACCGGTAGGTGCCAGTGAGTATACGTAATCAACATATTGCGTTGGGCTGTAGCTCAAACGCAGGGTCACTGAGCTGCTGTCGGTACCGGCCACCTTAACATCGGTACCGGTAGGGGTAAAGTAACGCTCGTTGGTGTTCACCACGGTACTACCGGCAGTGAATTTCAGGCCGAACTCGTTATTGGTGCCGTCGAACAAGATCAACGGTTTTTTATCGTAGGTCTTGAATTCCTTCAGCTCAACGCTGTAGACGCGGCCGCCGCGGGTGCTCAACTTTACGCGAACGTCCTTGTTCTCTAAAGTGATCAGTTGCTCGCTGCCTACGGTGCTGGCGCCAAAAGGTGCTTTCAAAGCTGCGCTATCCACCACTTTATTAGCGGTGTCGTTCTTGGCCACGGCAGGGGCCTTCTTTAATGCGCCGGCTTTTTTCAGGGAATCCAGGTGCTCGATCTGACGTGCTTTTTTGGTCTCCTCCTCAGAAGGCTTCATCAAAAAGAACGAACCTATCAGTATCGCCGCGATCAGTACCAGCCCTGTTAACGTATTTCTATCCATTATCTATTTATCGTACAATTAATTAGTTCTTGCGGGCATAAGCCAGCGAAGCGGCGACAAAGTTAACAAAAAGTGGGTGAGGATCAGCAACTGTCGACTTTAATTCAGGGTGAAATTGCGACCCTACAAAGAACGGGTGATTCTTGAGCTCAACTATCTCTACCAAACCATTTTGCGGGTTGATACCTGAAGGGATCATGCCGGCTGCCTCGTAATCTTTCAAATAATCGTTATTGAATTCGTAACGGTGGCGGTGACGCTCGCTGATGTGAAGCTTACCGTAGATGGCTGCCGCCTTGCTGCCTTTTTTAAGGTCGCAAGGGTAAGCACCTAAGCGCATGGTGCCACCTTTGTTGGTCACGTTCTTTTGGTCTTCCATCATGCTGATCACCGGGTAGGTGGTATGGCCGTCCATCTCCACGCTGTTGGCAGCCTCTAAATGCAGCACATGGCGACCGAATTCGACCACGGCGCACTGCATGCCCAGGCATATACCAAAGAACGGGATATTGTTCTCGCGTACATAACGGATCGCCTCGATCTTACCTTCAAAACCACGCTGACCAAAGCCAGGGGCCACTAACACACCATGCAGACCACGCAGCTTTTCAACCGCATTTTCAGGGGTCAGTTGCTCGGAGTGGATGTAGCTCACCTTCACCTTGCATTCGTTCTTGGCACCGGCGTGTACGAAAGCTTCCACGATGGATTTGTAAGCATCAGGCAGCTCCACATATTTGCCAACCAAGCCCACACGTACCTCGGCAGTAGGGTTCTTCAAACGGCCCAGGAAGTCTTTCCAGCTTTCCAGGTCAGGCTCGTTCTTGTTAGGAAGTTTCAGTTTGGTTAATACCGTTTTGTCCAATTGCTCTTTCAGCATCAGCAACGGCACGTCATATATCGACGGTGCATCGATAGACTCGATCACCGCGTTGATGTTCACGTTACAGAACAGGGCTATCTTTTTACGCAGATCGGCGGTCAGATGGTGCTCCGTACGACAAACCAGAATATCAGGTTGGATACCGTACTCCAGTAACATTTTTACCGAGTGCTGGGTGGGCTTGGTCTTTAATTCGCCGGCTGCGGCCAGGAAAGGTACCAGGGTAAGGTGGATCACCAATGAATTGCTCGACCCTACTTCCCAACGGAACTGGCGCACTGCCTCCACAAATGGTAAGGATTCGATATCACCCACGGTGCCACCGATCTCGGTGATCACGATGTCGTACTCGCCATTCTCGCCCAGGATCTTGAAGTTGCGTTTGATCTCGTCGGTAATGTGGGGTACCACCTGTACAGTTTTACCCAAAAAAGCACCTTCGCGCTCACGGTTGATCACATTTTGGTAAATGCGGCCGGTAGTGATATTGTTGGATTGCGAAGTAGGGGTATTGAGGAAACGCTCGTAATGGCCAAGGTCAAGGTCGGTCTCGGCGCCATCCTCGGTCACATAACACTCACCATGCTCATAAGGGTTCAGTGTTCCCGGGTCGATGTTGATGTAAGGGTCAAATTTTTGGATGGTAACGCGGTAACCGCGCGACTGAAGGAGTTTAGCCAAAGAGGCCGAAATGATCCCTTTTCCTAACGACGAGGTAACGCCGCCCGTAACAAATATATATTTCGTCATGATAATGATGGGTCATGGCGCGGGACAGCTCTTCCCGAACCAATGGTATGTGTACGGGATGCAAAAGTAAGAATTTTTTTGGGGTAGGACGGGTGTGTGTAAAAATATGTGGTCACCAAAAGGTCAGGAACATGGCCTTTAAAACATAACTGGCTTGCTGTAAAATGGTTACCGTACGGCTTCTATCCAACCGGTATTATCGCGGCTGTCGGTCACCAAATAATAGTTACGAAACGAGCCTTTGATGTTCACTTGGTCGCCAGTTCGGAGTAACGACCTCTGGGCGGCGTTTGCGCTGTCGGGCGCATCCAACAATGGCTGTTGTTGCTTTAAGCTGAGCTTGCGCAGGGTAGTGGTGGCAGCCACCTCACGGCTTTGTATGTAGCCGTTGGTGCCATCAGGCAAGCTGATCTTGTACCAACCGTCAGTAGCGGCCTCCACCTGCATCACGGTGCTCACCGGTATGCTTTGCCGGATGTAAGCGGTGGTGTTAGGTTCGATGTATAAGTTGCTGTTCCTGTTAGAGGTACGAACCGTTGCATTAAGCACATCAGTAGCTGCTGTTATGGGTTTTGGTTCCCTGATCTTTCGGTCAACAAAAGGTAGCGGATCAATGGCACCACCGTTGGTGTAGACGCCAAAGTGAAGGTGTGGCGGCGTGGTGCGGGCATTACCGGTATTACCTATCAGGCCAATGGTATCGCCAATGCGTACCTGCTGGCCGCTTTGCACTAATTGCTTATCCAAGTGGGCATAATAAAGCGTGTAATCGCGATCGGTGGGGTGCATGAAAACCACCAGGCCGCCCAACCTGTTCTCGCCAACGTTCGATACCGTACCATCAGATGCGGCAATGGCAGGCGTGTGTTTAGGCGCAAATATGTCGACCCCTTCATGCTTGCGTCCACCATTGTCGCGGCCATCGCCCCAAAAGCTGCCGATGTTAGGCTTGCCAGTTTGCGATACGGGGAAACTAAGCGACGGCCCAGACGTGATGATCAACGTGTATTCTCCGCTTTTAAGCAGTTCGGGCTGCAGGCGCAAGATGTACTTACCATTACGCTCGATCTCGTGGTCGAAACCCGTACAGTTAGTGTCGGCCGAGGCTACCAGTTCGGTCTCGGCCGTATTCACCTCGTGGTACAGGTCCAGATAGATGGCAAAGTTCTGCTGAGGCTTTTTGCTGAGCGATACCCTTATCTTTTGCCCCCGTCGCGCATCAAAACGTAAGGACGCCGATGGAATATTTTCAGCGGCAAAGTAGCCGGTCTCTTTATACGGAACACTGATGTTAAGCGCTTTGGCAGATACCTCGGTGCTCTTTTGCAACCAGGCGGAGCCCATGGCGCTCTTATCCAGCCCGGCATCCTTTAAGCGTTGTGCATAGGTGTCATGTGGCGAAAGCTTTTTAAAAATGGCCAACGGACCTTTAGTTCTGCTGCACGAAGCGCACGTGATGATGAAAAGGCTGAAAATAAAAAGCTTAGCTGGTGTCATGTAAACATAGAAACCTGCCAAGCCAATGAATGTTTGAAGCGTTAAGTAAGCTGGTTACTGCCGGGCTATAGCACGCCCCGAGTTGTACAAATTAACGATACCTCTCAGTGTGCTGAAGGTGAAGCTATCGGCATCCTCATATAATTTCAGTACGATGGGTTGGTCGGCTAGCATATCAGCAAATACGGCCTGGCGCTCTTTCCTTGACTTTCCGGATATGCCTGTGGTCTTGATCTCTTTCAATACATCATCGCCCTTGGTGGCATACCAGGTGGTAGTGGTGTATGATGCCCCCATGTAAATGTAATGATATACCTCGTGCAGATACAAGGTGATCTTCCCTTCCTCTACAAGTCGTAAAAAAGTAGGCTTTGACTTTTTGGGCAGCAAAGCGGCCTTGAACCGTATCTCCTTATTTTGGAAAGTGTAGTATTTGATCCCTTTGATGTCGATCTTCTTGAACTCGGGCATATCGGCCGTACGGTAACGCATAACGCCCATAAAAGGATGCCTGGTCTCGCAGGGTATCGTGTCGCCCGCTGACGTGACGATAATGTCTTGAAATTTGGGGGTAGAGGAAGTATCAACGTGGACCGTCGCAGTGTCCTGGGCATGGGCGGCTATACCGCACACAAGCAACATTGCTGTTGCCAGGATGGTGAAAGGTTTAAGCATAGTGATCAATTAGTGCTCAAAGCTAATACTCGCCGATCACTTATTCAAGATCTTTTGCAGATCCTCGGGCGTATCTACCGCTTGCGTTTCCAATTCGGTCTCGGCCACTTTGATCCGGTAACCGTTCTCGATCCAGCGTAATTGCTCGAGGCTCTCGGCTTTCTCTAAAGATGAGATAGGAAGCTTGGTCACGGCCTGTAATACCTCCGACCGGAAACCATAGATGCCGATGTGTTTAAAGTAGTCGAAATGGCCGAACCAGTTCCCGGCGTCGTGCCCGCGCAAATGCGGTATAGCCGACCGCGAAAAGTAAATAGCTTCCGACAGTTTGTTGACGATCACTTTGGGCGAATTACTATTATGTAGGTCAGCAGCATCAGTGATCTTTTTGATCAGCGTGGCGATCTGCGTATCTGTCGAGGTAAAGCACGCGGCCACCTTACTGATCTGCACCGGGTCGATGTAAGGTTCATCGCCCTGTATGTTGATCACGATCTGGTACTCTGGATGGTTGGCCGCCACTTCGGCGCAACGGTCGGTGCCGCTTTGGTGGTCGGGCGAGGTCATTACCGCTTTGCCTCCAAAAGAGTGAATGTGATCTAAAATGCGGGTATCATCCGTAGCCACGATCACCTCGTCCAAGCTCGGGCATTTTACGCACTGCTCATAAACGCGCTGGATCATCACCTTACCGGTGATATCAACCAATGGCTTACCCGGAAAACGGGTACTGGCGTAACGTGCAGGGATAATGCCTAAGATCTTCATGGCTAATAGTTAGTGGTTATGAGGTTTATTGAGTTGAATGGTTAGCGAAGTTGGTTGAGCCCTGAACAACTTAACTATTCACCATTCAACCACTCACTGACCGGGTCTAAAACAACCCGTTGATCTGTCCTTCTATGCGTTCGATGATGGTGGCCAGGTCTTCGGTGTTATTGGCAAAGTCGAGGTTATCCATATCGATCACCAGCAGCTTGCCTAAGTTGTAACCGTCTATCCACTTGTTATATTTCTCGTTCAGTTTGGATAGATAATCCAATCGGATACCGATCTCGTACTCGCGGCCACGGCGGTGTATGTTATTCACCAGCTTTGGTATAGAGGCTTTCAGGTAAACCAACAGGTCAGGTGGCCTGATGAACGAAGTGATGTTCTCGAAAATGGATTGGTAGTTCTCAAAGTCGCGGGTGTCCATCAGGTCCATATCATGCAGGTTCTCTGCAAATATGTAGGCATCCTCATAAATGGTACGATCCTGAATAATGTTCTTGTCGCTTTGCTGTATATCGGTGATCTGCCTGAAACGGCTGTTCAAGAAGTAGATCTGCAGGTTAAAGCTCCAGCGCTTCATGTCGGCATAAAAGTCTTCCAGATAAGGATTATCATCCACCGCCTCATACTGTGGTTCCCATCCGTAATTCTTGGCCAGCAAACCCGTTAAAGTAGTTTTACCGGCGCCAATATTTCCAACGATCGCTATGTGCATGTGACCCCTCCTGTATCCTCCCCACAGGGGAGTACCTTGATTTTATTTGTGCTAATATAAGTTTTTTAATTGAAGCCCTCCCTTTGGGGAGGGTTTGGGTGGGGTGTTAAAACTTCCTGAACCCAATGATCTCGCGCACCTCTTTGATGGTGCGTGATGCGCTTTCGCGGGCCTTGTCGGCGCCTAAGCGGGCTACGCGGCTCAGGTATTCGGCATCGTTGGCAATGTCGTTGATGCGATCGCGGATCGGCGCGGTGGCATTCACCATGTCCTCGGCCAGTTGCTTTTTCAGGTCGCCGTAACGTACCTGGCAGGTATTGTACAGGTTATCAAAGTGCGTGTAAGTGTCTGCGGTCGATACTACCTTCATCAGGTCGAAAAGGTTCTGTATCTCGTCGGGCTTTTGCTGGTTCTCAACGGTGGGGCCGCTGTCGGTAACGGCTTTCATTACCTTTTTGCGGATCACTTCGGGGCTGTCGCTCAGGTAAACGGCATTGCCTTCGCCTTCAGATTTGCCCATTTTACCTTTGCCATCCAAACCCGGTATCTTCACCAGCTTATCGCTATAGCTGAACGCATAGGGCTCAGGGAAGTACTCGTTGTTGTATAAACGGTTAAAGCGGTTGCCAAAGGTACGGGCCATTTCCAGGTGTTGCTCCTGGTCTTTACCCACCGGCACCTTAGTAGCTTTATGGATGAGGATGTCGGCCGCCATTAGCACCGGGTAGGTGAGTAATCCGGCGTTCACGTTGTCGGGGTTAGCCCGTACCTTATCTTTGAACGAGGTTGAGCGTTCCAATTCGCCCAGGTACGCGTTCATATTGAGGTACAGATACAGCTCGGCCACCTCAGGCACATCGCTTTGTACGTATATGGTCGATCTTTCGGGGTCGATGCCGGCCGCCAGGTACTCGATCAGTACCTGTTTCACGTTGCCGTGCAGGTTGGCAGGGGTAGGGTGTGTGGTGAGCGAGTGCAGATCGGCTATAAAAAAATAGCAATCGTACTCGTGCTGCATTTTGATAAAGTTCTGGATAGCACCATAATAGTTACCTAAATGCAGGTTACCTGTAGACCGAATACCACTAACAACAGTTTCCATAATGGCGCGAAAGTAAGGAATTTTTATATTTTTGACGGTCATGAAAATTCCATTGAAGAAACTCCACGCCCGTTTTTACCGCTACAGTGTGGCCGCTTTCTTCATCATTTTCTGGCCTTTTTTGTACTTCTTTTCGCGCAAGCCCCAGCGCTATCCGGCCATGAACTTTTTCCGCAAGGTATGCGGGTTCTGTAGCTCTACCATTGCCGGCATCTTCTACAAATTCGAGTATGAGCAGCCGATAGATTGGAGCCGCCCGTACATCATTTGCCCGAACCATACCTCCAACCTTGATATTACGGCCATGAGCCTGATGGTGAAGAACAACTTTTGCTTTATTGGTAAACAGGAACTGCTCAAGAACATGGTGACCAAGCTGTTCTTTCAAACCATAGACATTCCGGTGAACCGCGAGAGTAAGATGTCATCGTTCAGGGCGTTCAAAAGCGCGGCCGAGCGTTTACAGCAGGGTATGAGCATGGTGATCTTTCCTGAAGGTAAGATCCCGGACGATTTTCCACCTAAACTGCACGAATTTAAGAACGGGCCTTTCCGCCTGGCCATTGAGCACCAGATACCTATTATACCGGTCACCTCGCTAAATACCTGGGACGTGCTTTGGGACACTGGTCTGGAGCGGGGCAGCAGGCCGGGGATATGCCATATCAAAGTACATAAACCGATCGAGACCGCTAACCTGACCGTGGAGGACGCTGACCGCCTGCGCGACGAGGTATATAGCCTGATAAATCATACATTTGAAAGTTATGCAAATAGATAAAGATACCGTTGCCAAGATAGCCCACCTGGCCCGTTTGGAAGTGAGCGAGCAGGAAACGCAGGAACTTGTTGGCGACATGAACAAGATACTGGACTTTATGGCCAAGCTGAACGAGGTGGACACTAGCAACGTGGAACCACTGGTTTACATGACCGATGAAGTGAACGTACTGCGCCCTGACGTAGTGAAACAAGAGATCACCCATGAAGAGGCCCTGCTGAACGCACCCGAGCAGGACGGCAAACACTTCCTGGTGGCTAAAGTGATCGACAAAAAGTAAGGTCACCGCATCCACTCTGTCATGCTGAGCAAAGCGAAGGAACCTACACGCCATGAAGGCCGTAGCGTGTTTTGTCACAGACCATCGTCATCCCATCTGTCATCCTGAGCAAAGCGAAGGAACTTAAACGTTAAAGAAGCTCGCGATCTGTGAGTGGTATAAGATGTTTCACTGCGTTCAACATGACAAGTTTATAATTACAGATCAGGAATCCAAGTTCAACGCTGTATACACATATCCTCCATGCTTACCGAAAAACAAAAAATGATCAGCGGCGAGTATTACATCGCTAATGACCCCGAACTGGTAAAGGACCGTACCGATTGTAAGCGATTACTTCATCGCCTCAATGTGACCGAATATGTGGTAAGTGACAACACCAGGGCCATTCTTCAGGAATTGATCCCGAACCAACCGGGCAACCTTTATATAGAGCCGCCGTTTCATTGTGATTACGGCTACAACATCACTTGTGGCGACAACGTGTACTTTAATGTGAATTGTGTGGTGCTGGATGTGGCGCCTGTAAATATCGGTGATAACGTGTTTTGCGCGCCCGGCGTACAGATCTACACCGCAAGCCACCCACTGGATGCCGAGCTGCGCCGCAGTAAAGAGAACGGCGAACCGGTGACCATAGGCAACGACTGCTGGATAGGTGGCAACGCGATCATTTGCCCGGGCGTGACCATAGGCAATGGCTGCGTGATCGGTGCCGGAGCCGTGGTGACCAAAGATATTCCGGACAATTCCTTAGCCGTAGGCAACCCAGCCAGGGTGATCCGCAAACTGAACGGTCAGCAATAAGTTGCGACGATTTTTTGAGGGCGGAGTGCGTGAGGTAGGAGGTCGGCTGATCTCAATCCAAAACGGCGTTTTAGCTGTTACATCCATGTAACAGAATTCCCCAAATTTCCCCACTTTTTGGCGTTGCGAATTTCGTAAAAACCCAACTTTTTCTAGAAAAAGCGACATTTTTAAGGAAATGTAACACCAAATGTAACGCTGTAACAGTGAAATGTAACACTTGAAAGTAAGGGTTCAACCGATGATCAACACCAAAAGTGCTGATCATCGGTTGAAATTATGAAATTGGTGATCGGTGTTAAGCGTGCTTAATTGCAGCCTCCAAAGCCGCATTATGCTTGTACCTGAATACGAATGGGAAGATGATCGAGATCACCAGGGCGTAGGCCGCAAAGCTGAGCCAGATGCCATGCCAATCCTTACCGTTGTTGGGTAGGGTGAAGTACGCATCGATCAGTTTGCCGCTGGCTATGCTGCCAAAAAAGGCACCGAAACCGTTCACCATCATCATGAACAGGCCTTGTGCACTGCCGCGTATCTCAGGTGAGGCCTGCGTCTCCACGAACAATGAGCCCGATATGTTGAAAAAATCGAAAGCCATACCATAAACGATGCATGAAGCGATGATCATCCACAAGCCCTGAGCAGGGTCGCCGAACGCGAACAATCCGAAACGCAGCACCCAGGCCAGCATACTGAACAACATCACATACTTGATACCGAACTTCCTCAAAAAGAAGGGAATAGCCAGGATGAACAAGGTCTCCGATATCTGCGAGATGGACATGATGATCGCCGGATATTTCACCGCGATGGTGTCCTTGTAAGCATCCACCGAAGCAAAATCATGAATGTAGGTATCTCCATAGGCATTGGTAAGCTGGAGGGCCGCACCCAATAATAACGAAAATGCAAAGAAGATCGCGAATTTAGGCGTTTTGAACAGGGCAAAAGCATTTAAACCCAAAGCATCCACCAACGACTTGTTGCTTGTCCTTTTCAGCAAAGGAGGACACGGTGGAAGTGTAAAGGCATACAGACCCAAAGCCAGCGCTATCGCCGACGCGATATAGAATTGATTGGCCGAGGTCTCGTTGTGGGTAAGGCTTACGGTCCACAAGGCCACGATAAAGCCGATAGTACCCCATATACGAATAGGTGGATAGTCTTTCACCACGTCCAAACCCTCACCCTTTAAAGCCGAATAAGCTACCGTGATGGATAATGAAAGCGTAGGCATGTAAAAGAACATATTGATCAGCATCACCCAAAAGAACGTTGATGGGTCTGTGACCATAGGCAGGCAGAACAAAGCTGCCGAGCCCAGTATATGCATAATGCCGTAAAGCTTTTCGGCATTGATGAATCGGTCGGAAATGATACCGGTAAGGGCCGGCATAAAGATGGCCGAAATACCCATGGTAGAGAAGATAGCGCCGAACTGCGCTCCTGACCAATGCTTGTTCTGGAACCAATATGCACCAATGGTGAGCAGCCAGGCCCCCCAGATAAAGAATTGCATAAAATTCATCAGTATCAAGCGGAACCTAATATTCATATAGTATGGCGCAGTTAAAAAGAATAATAGTTAGTTAATTAGAGCCGAAAATTAACCAAATATTACCAAATGCTAAAATCCAAAATACACAATACGGTAATGCCGCCGTTGCCGTCTGTTTAAGGCACTTGAAAACTTACAGATGAATGAGATAAGAGGGATGTAGTACTACGATGCTTTACGCTTGTTCAGCTCGTCGCGGATCTTGGCGGCCTTCTCGTAAGCCTCCTCGTTGATAGCTTCAGATAGAAGGCTTTTTAGCTCATCCACGCTCAGGGAGCGGTAATTAGTTGTATTGCCGGTGGTCTCGGTCTTGTCCTCAGTGGCCTCGCTGATGTTCTCGAGGTAAACAAAGTCGTTACCCTCTATCACGATACCAGCGGTAGAAAGGATAAACTCATAGGTGTATATCGGGCACTCGAAACGTACGGCCATGGCAATAGCGTCAGATGTGCGGGCGTCTATCTCCACGTTCTTCTTTCCATCGGTGCACATGAGCTTGGCATAAAAGATACCATCGACCAGGTTATAGATGATGATCTCCTGCACCTTGATGTTATAAGCCTGCGCAAAGTTCTTGAACAGGTCATGGGTAAGCGGACGGCTAGGTGTCATCTTCTCGATCTCGATAGCGATGGCCTGCGCTTCAAAACTCCCAATAATGATCGGTAAGCGGCGGCGGCCATTTACCTCGCCCAAAACCAGTGCATAAGCACCTGATTGGGTTTGGCTGTATGATAAACCAACGATATCCAGTTCGATCTTTTTAGTGTTATTACCCATCACAACTATATAGCCTTTGCAGATAGCATAGCATAAACGATGCCGCTAACCATTTAAATAAAGTAAATTACATCATTAACCTGATCGGGGCGGGTTTGTTGATCAGCCGGTGACATTTAATTGTAAATAACAAGGGCACAACGCAATGCATTAATAAGGTTGATGTAATTGCTGCCAAACGTTACATTTGTAGCAATAGCTGGTATCGATGACCGGCTTGTAAGCAAAAATACGGTAAAAAACACAGAGTTTAAAATGCAGGAGACCCGCTTACAAAAGCTTCTTGAATTTTTTGAGGCCGAACCCAACGACGAGTTCTTGCAGTACGCCCTGGCCACCGAGTACCTCAGACTGAACGATACCGAAAAGGCGCTTCAGTTTTACGAAGGCCTGGTGACCAATCACCCGAATTACACAGGTACTTATTACCATTTGGGTAAGCTTTATGAGACCCTTGGCCGTAAGGAAGATGCTTTGCGCATCTATCAGCAAGGTATCATGATCACTCAACAAAAGCGCGATAACCATGCCTTGGCCGAACTGCGGTCGGCATATAACCAAGCATCGGGCTTGTATGACGACGATGACTATTGATGAAAGGATGTGCAGATGTACAAGTAAAGGCGCGCATCTAAACATCAATAAATGGCACATTTGATGACCTCCCGCAAACTACTTTTCCTGCGCGACGCATTGGTGTATACCCTGAGCACTTTCGGCGGACCGCAAGCGCATGTGGCCATTTTACTGCGCGATTTTGTAGAGAAGCGTCGGTACATCACCGAGGATGAATTGATGGAACTGAGCGCCTTATCGCAGGTGCTGCCGGGACCATCATCAACACAAACACTTATTGGTATAGCCTGGAAGGTAGGAGGGCTGGGCATGGCGCTGATCACCTTTTTGATATGGGTGTTACCTTCAGCGGCCATTATGTGCATTGCCGCGATCCAGTACAAGGCCTTTGCGGCAAGCGGACGGTCGGATGCCGTATTGCAATATGTGCGACCTGCGGCCGTGGGTATAGTGGCTTATGCAGCGGTCACCTTTGCGCAAAAGATCATCAAGACCAAGGTGAGCATGTACCTGGCCATCGGCTCACTCATTGCTACGCTCATCTTGCAAAATCCATATGCGTTTCCGATACTGATCTTGCTGGGCGGGATCATTTCCTCTGCATTAGAAACACAACCAGTGGAAGATGCCATTCGGGTTAAGCTTTTCTCCAATGTCAACCCGCGTAAAGTGGGGTATTTCATCGGCATCTTATTGTTCTTTGCGGCACTGGGTGCACTCATCAACCGTACGTCGCCTTTCAGTTTGCCGGTACGTTTGTTCGAGAACTTTTACCGCAACGGGATACTGATCTTTGGCGGAGGGCAGGTGTTGGTCCCCCTTATGTATACCGAATTTGTTGAATTGAAGCACTACTTGTCCAACATTGAGTTTTTATCAGGGTATGCCCTTCAACAAGCCTTGCCGGGGCCTACGTTCGCATTCACCTCGTTCGTCGGGGCGATCACATTAGGCAACAAAGGTTACGGAATAGCAGGGGAGGTCATTGGCAGCATTGTGGCCGTTATCGGCATCAACCTGCCAGGGTTGATCCTCATCCTGTTCATCGTGCCCTTTTGGGAAGATCTTAAAAAGATCACCCGGATCAAGAATTCGCTGAGCGGGATCAATGCGGTGGCGGTAGGTTTCATGGGCACTGCACTGATCTTGCTGGTCGCGCCATTTGGCCTCAACTGGACGGCTTACCTGGTAATGGCAGGGGCCTTTTGCCTGCTATACTTCACTAAAATGAAAACGCCCATCGTGATCTTGATAGGCGTCCTGTTGGGGTTGATATTTTAAAATGGAGCATCATCATCCATATCGTCCATTCTCGATGGGCGAATGATGATATTGCCGGGGTTGCTGTCGAAGCCTTGTGACGGTGCTATGCCTAATGATGCGCCTGATGGCGGTAAGTAGCTGTCCATACTGGTCTCGAGGTCGGTGAATTTTACGTACTTGCCCACGAATTTCAAACGCACGGTACCGGTCTCACCGTTACGGTGCTTGGCAATGATCACTTCGCCCACGCCTTTGGTCGGGTTGTTATCTTCGTCGTACTCCAGGCCGTAATATTCAGGACGATAAAGGAACAATACCATATCCGCATCCTGCTCGATCGAACCCGATTCACGTAAGTCGGACAGCATAGGGCGTTTAGATCCTCCAGGGCGACTCTCAACGGCACGGCTCAACTGCGAAAGGGCGATCACCGGTACTTGTAATTCCTTGGCCACCATCTTAAGCGCACGCGATATACTACCGATCTCTTGCTCACGGTTACCGCCGCCTTTACCGTCAACTTTACCGGTCATCAGTTGCAAGTAGTCAATAATGATGAGCTGGATATCGTGCTGTGATTTGAGCCTACGGCATTTGGCCCTGAACTCGAAGATATTCAGACCCGGGGTGTCGTCAATGATCAATGGGGCAGCTTCCAAACGGCCGATCTTGGAGTGGATCTGCTGCCATTCCCATTCTTCCATCTTACCCTTACGGATCTTTTCCTGCTCGATCTCGGCCTCACCTGATATCAAACGATTTACCAGCTGTACTGACGACATCTCCAACGAGAACACGACCACCGGCTTGTTAAAATCCACTGCGGCGTTACGTGCGCAGCTTAGCACGAAGGCCGTTTTACCCATCGCCGGACGAGCCGCTATGATCACCAGGTCAGACTTTTGCCAGCCCGAAGTGATCCGGTCAAGATCGGTAAAGCCGGTACCTATACCGGTAAGACCATCCGTTTTATTCTTTAACTCCTCGATCTCTTTCAGGGTCTCCTGCATCAGGTCGTCCATTTTGCGAGAGTCACGGCGGAGGTTGTTCTGGGCAATGTCGAACAGGTTCTTTTCGGCCCTGTCCAATAGCTCTAATATATCGGTAGTATCTTCGTAAGCGATATTGATGATATCCGTACTGATACGGATCAGTTCGCGCTGAATGTATTTCTGAATAATGATCCGCGCGTGGTATTCGATGTTAGCGGCCGATGCTACACGGTTGGTCAGCTCGGTGATGTAGAACGCGCCACCCACCATTTCCAGTTCGCCCTGCATACGCAGTTGCGCGGTCACGGTAAGGATATCAACAGGAGATGTCTTTTCAAATAAGGTACGTATAGCGGCAAAGATCTTTTGATGGCTCTCCACGTAAAATACCTCAGGCTTCAACACGTCGATCACCGATGATAAGGCATCCTTTTCCAGCATCAAAGCACCCAGCACTGCTTCCTCCAGGTCGCGGGCCTGAGGTGGCAACTTGCCCGACACCATATTGTTCTGGGTAAAGTTTCGGGTGCGGCGGTCGCCATTGTTGGTCTTGTTACTGTTCTCAAATATCATGGTGTGTAATCGTTCCCCAAAATACCGGGGGGAGCAAAAATAGAAATTTACAGATGCCCATTCTTCACGGATATATTTAATTTATTCACTTTAAGTGTGGAAAGATTTTTAACTGCTTAGTGTTCAAAAACATAAAATGTTATTCGTATTAGTTATGTTTAGGGCTTACAAGGACTATAATAATAACGGCTTTTGAGCATAATTATGCGTACTTTTGTTGCCTCATTATTTAGCGCTTATATGGCAGGTAACTATACAGCTCACAAAAAGAACGACAACCTTATTTTTGGCATCCGCGCCATTATTGAAGCGGTGGTATCGGGTAAGGAGATAGAGGCGCTGTACCTGCAGCGCGGTCTTACCGGCGGCTTGTTCCAGGAGCTGAAGCAGATCATTAACGAGTACCAGTTACCGGTGCAATACGTGCCGATCGAGAAGCTGCACCGCATGACGCCCAAGAATCACCAAGGCGCTGTGGCGGTGATATCACCGATCATTTATCAAAAAGTGGAAGATATCATTCCGCAGGTATTCGAGAAAGGGGAGGTGCCGCTGATATTAGTGTTAGACAGCATAACCGACGTACGTAATATGGGCGCCATAGCGCGTACCGCTGAATGTTCGGGCGTGCATGCAATCGTGATACCGGCAAAAGGTTCGGCCCAGATCAATGCCGATGCGGTGAAGACCTCGGCCGGCGCATTATACAAGATCCCGGTTTGCCGCCATGACAATTTTATGCAAACGGTGCGCTTTCTACAGGAATCAGGCCTTCAATTGGTTTGCTGTACGGAAAAGACCAACGACTATATTTACAAACCTGACTACACTGCTCCAACGGCCATCATTATGGGATCTGAAGAAGATGGTATCCGGAACGACATTATCCGCATAGCCGACCATCTGGCCAGGATCCCCATGTTCGGCGAGATAGGCTCACTCAACGTGTCGGTATCGGCAGGGGTGATCCTCTACGAAGCGATAAGACAGCGGACCCAATAATGGGGATCCGCCCAAAAGAAGATAAACACTGGTCTATCCTTGACTTGGGTCGAATTCGATGATCCATTCAATGCCGTATTTATCTCTGAACATTCCGGCGTAGGTACCCCACGGGCTATCGCCGATCGGTCCTTCCACTTCGCCACCGGCCGATAAGCCGCTGAAGATGTGATCAGCTTCCTCGCGGCTTTCTGCGTTCACATATATCTTCGATCGATTCTCTGTTTCACTTACCTTGCCCAGCGCCGATGGGATATCATTGGCTACCAATACATTATTCTTGCCCAACGGCAGGCCTATGTACATGATCTTTTCTGCTTCATCCTCTGGGATGTTGATGTCAGGACCCGAAAGGTCCTTAAATCTGGTGATCTTGATAAATTCGCCACCGAATACTGACCGGTAAAAAGTGAACGCTTCTTCGGCGTTGCCGTTGAAGTTGATCCATGGGTGGATCGCTTTCATGTTTTGTAAGGTTAGTTTATTACAACCAAATAACGATTTGTGATCGGCATATCAAAGTATGAACATCATACGGAAATGTCCTAAACGAAAAACCGCCTCATAAATCAAGTACGAGGCGGTCGTTATTATCAGACATTTGATCTTCAGATCAAATGCTTAAATGTATTTGGTGCCAAATTTTTGCTTCACATCAGCAACTACCTGCTTCACATTCTGCTCGTCATCTTTAGGGCAGATCAGCAGGGTATTGTTCGATTCTACTACGATGTAATCATGCAGACCTTTAATGATCACCAGTTTTTCATCAGGCATGTTCACCATACAGTTCGATGAATCGTACATGATGACTTTCTCGGCAGGGATGACCGCGTTACCTACGTAGTCCTTATCGGCCAGTTGGTATACCGAAGCCCAGGTGCCCAGGTCGCTCCAACCGAACTCAGATGGCAATACGTACACGTTGTCGGCCTTCTCCATGATGCCATAATCGATCGATATGTTGGTGCAACGCTGGTAGGCAGCATGCACGTGTGTACGCTCGTTATCGCTGTTGTATACTGAACGTGCATCGGCAAATATCTCGTGCATGTCAGGCAGGTGCTTGTCAAATGCATCAACGATGGCTTTGGCCGACCAGATGAAGATACCTGCGTTCCACAAAAAGTCGCCGCTTTGAATGAAGGTTTTGGCAATGTCCAGCGTAGGTTTCTCGGTAAAGGTCTTCACTTTGTGGAATTTGCCATCGATCACTTCCTCGTTGAATTGAATGTAACCGTAACCAGTATCAGGGCGAGATGGCATAATACCCAGCGTTACCAGGCACTTGTGCTCCTCGGCGGTCTTTAGCGAATCCTCGATAGAGCTTACAAAGCCGGCCTCGTTCAGGATCAGGTGATCTGAAGGGGCAACCACGATCACTGCATCAGGGTTCATGCTCTCGATCTTGTAACAACCGTACGCCACGCAAGGGGCGGTGTTACGCATTACCGGCTCGGTCAGGATCTGCGCATCGGTCATGTCGGGCAGTTGCGTCTTAATGAGGTCGGTATAGATCTCGTTGGTCACTACATAGATATTCTCTTTAGGGCAGATCTTCAAAAAGCGGTCGTAAGTGTTTTGGATCAGCGTTTTTCCGGTGCCTAAAATATCAATGAATTGTTTAGGATGTGAGGTGCGGCTGATAGGCCAAAAGCGGCTGCCGATACCACCTGCCATAATGATGGCATAATAGTTTTTGTTCATGTCGATGCAGGGTATTGTGTTGTGTAACAACGCCGTCAAAAATGTAAAAAATATTCGGTTTTAATAATAAATTACCTTTATATTTAGTTAATATTTGTCAAGGCGCAAAAACGGCTAAAACATCATCTGAGTTCAAATTTAAGTTTACTCTCTGTGCTGCCGCTCCGGCATTAATAAACTGTTTTTAGCCTTGAAAGTGTGAACTTTATTTTCTTTTTTTTGACCTATAATGATCGAGACAAAAAAATCGCTCTTTGATAACCTGCAGAACTTTTTTGGATTTGATAACTTCAAAGGTGAGCAGGAAGCGATCATAACTAACATCATGGCCGGTAATGACACCTTTGTGATCATGCCCACCGGCGGTGGAAAATCAATGTGTTATCAGTTGCCCGCTTTAATGACCGAGGGCACCGCCATCGTGATATCACCGCTGATCGCGCTGATGAAAAATCAGGTGGATCAGCTAAGGGCCTTCTGTAATTCTGATAGTGTGGCCCACTTCCTTAATTCATCACTTACCAAGACCGAGACCGCTAAAGTAAAAGAGGATGTACTTGCGGGCAAGACCAAACTTCTATACGTAGCTCCCGAATCGCTTACCAAGCAAGATAATATCGATTTTTTGCGTTTGAACAAACTGTCGTTCGTGGCGGTGGATGAGGCGCATTGTATATCGGAGTGGGGGCATGATTTCCGCCCCGAGTACCGTAAGATACGCCAGGTGATCGCTAACCTTGGCGAGAACATACCTATCATCGCCCTCACGGCAACGGCCACGCCTAAGGTTCAGCACGATATACAGAAGAACCTGCAAATGAACAACGCTACGGTGTACAAATCATCGTTCAACCGTTCTAACCTGTTCTATGAAGTACGTGCCAAACGCAATGTGCTTAAAGAGATCGTTAAATTTATTAAACAACATCAGGGTAAGTCAGGCATCGTTTACTGCCTGAGCCGTAAAAAGGTAGAAGAAGTGGCCGAGGCCCTTAACCTGAACGGTGTTAAAGCTTTGCCTTACCATGCTGGTCTTGATGCCAAAGTGCGTGCCGAAACGCAGGACAAGTTCCTGATGGAAGATGTAGAAGTGATCGTTGCTACCATTGCCTTCGGTATGGGCATCGATAAACCTGATGTGCGCTACGTGATCCACCATGATGTGCCTAAGAGCATGGAAGGCTACTACCAAGAGACCGGTCGTGCGGGCCGCGATGGTGGCGAGGGCATCTGTGTGGCCTTCTACTCCGAAAAGGATGTAGATAAGCTGCAAAAATTCATGAAGGACAAGCCTGTTTCGGAACGTGAGATAGGTACGCAGATATTGAAGGAAGTGATCGATTATGCTGAGTCGGCCGTGTGCCGCCGTAAGCAGATCCTGCACTACTTTGGTGAGGACTTTGACGCGTCAAAATGCAGCGGCATGTGCGATAACTGTAGCAGCGAGCGCAGTACATTTGATGCTGAAGCTCAATTACATCGTGCACTGAGCCTGATCAAACAACTGGGCGAAAAGTTCGACGACCATCATATCACTGATGTGCTGATGGGAGACGATAGCCCTAACGTGCATCACTATGAGCATCATTTGCTTGATGTGTTCGGCTCGGGTAAAGAAGAAGGTAAGAACCTTTGGAACTCATTGTTACGTCAGGCGCTGCTGGATAATTTCCTTTCCAAAGACATTGATAACTATGGCTTGCTGAAGCTGACCGATAAGGGCCACAACTTTTTGGACAATCCTTTCAGCCTGCGTTTTGTGCTCAACAAACCAATGGAGGCAGCCGACGATGACGACCACGATGACGGACCAAAGACCGGCACCGGCGCTTTGGATACGCAATTGCTTCAAATGCTGAAAGATCTGCGGAAGAAGATCGCCAAGCAAAAGAATTTGCCGCCGTTCGTCATCTTCCAAGACCCATCGTTAGAGGAGATGTGCACGCATTACCCGATCAACACCGATGAGTTGAAACAGATATCGGGTGTGGGTGCAGGTAAGGCCGCAAAATTTGGCGGCCCGTTCACAGAGCTGATCAAAAAATATGTTGAGGATAATGATATCGACCGTCCGGTGGATATGGTGATCAAGAGTGCTGCCAACCGCTCTGCACTGAAGGTTTACATCATTCAGAACATCGACCGTCATTTAGACCTCGAAGATATCGCATCATCAAAAGGGTTGAGTTATGAGGAGATCCTGCGTGAGGTGGAATCTATCGTTAACTCGGGAACTAAGTTAAACCTCAACTACTACATTGATGAGGTGATCGATGAGGACAAGCAGGAAGAGGTGTACGACTACTTCCGCACCGCAGAGGTAGATTCGATAGATGATGCACTAGTTGATCTGGGCGTTAACGATTACACCCGCGAAGAGATACAATTGATGCGCATCAAATTCATGTCGGAACTGGGCAACTAATGCTCGAACCATAAATTATTGAAAGGGAGCCGTTTGGTTCCCTTTTTTTGTATCATTGCCACGGGCATTCTGCCTCTACCTGAATTTTATGATATGGCGTGAACGAAACTGGTACACCGGTGCCTGTATACTGATGATGCTGATGTGCTGTATCAACGCCATGGGCCAACATCCAACACGGCTGTGGGATACTCTTCAGCGCAAGATGGACATTTACCGGCGAACGGTACCTTCCGCCAAACTATTTGTTCATTTTGATAAGACCATTTACACCAACAATGAGAACGTTTGGTTCACGGCCTACCTGCTTAGCAGCGATAGGCCTGATGACCACCACACACTGTCGGTTAGCTTGGTGAACGATGTGGACCACGAGATACCGGTACAAGAGCGGTTCGTGATGAACAACAGCGTTGGTTTTGGGAACATCTTGCTGAGCGATACCATTCCGCCTGGTAATTACACGTTCATGGTTTACACCAATAGGCAGGTGAACGGTAAACCCGATGCGTTGTTCACCCAGCCAATTACCATTAGGACCACCACCGCGCCTACTTTCAAAGCCATACTTTCATTACAAGATACCGCTTTAAGTGCGTCGAATAAGCCGCGCAATGTTCAGCTGGTGGTCAACGGGAACGACCTATTGCCGTTGGCCAATGCACAAGTGAGCTATTTACTTACCGGCAATGATGCTGCGGTGATACAAGCGCGCACCGTTACAGACAAGGCAGGCCTAACTACCATAACGGTACCGCCGGGCAAGAATATGGTCAAGACAACGATCAGGTCCAAGAAGAGCAGTCAGTACCTGTATATGCCCTTACCAAGGCCCAGGGGTATGGCCAAGGTACGGTTCTATCCCGAAGGAGGCCAGTTGATCGAGCACATACCAACAAGGATAGGATGGGAGGCGTTGGGCGACAATAACCAGCCTCTCCGTGTTTCAGGTATCTTGTTCGATGACCGTAAACCGATCGACACCCTAAGTACTGATGCTTATGGCTTGGGTAGCTTTAAATTGATACCCAACCCTGGACATCGTTACACCATGAAACTGGTGGCTATTTCGCAAAAGGATACCGTGTACCGGCTTCCTGATGCCTTGCCAAATGGTATGGGTATCAGCTTGGTCAATTCCATCGTGAATGACACGCTTGGTCTTTATGTGCGCAGCAGTGTCAACGGAATGGTTTACCTGAACGTGCACAATTACCAGCAGGAATTTTTTTGTGTACCCGTGAGGGTGGATGCGCTAAAACCACGCAAAGTGCAGGTCGCGCTGAATGACCTGCCGCGCGGCATAGCCGAGGTCACGCTTACCGACAGTACCGGGCGCCCTTTTGCCGAACGCCTGTTCTTTGCACATTATGGTGATCAGCAGCATCTTACTATCCAAACCAACAAGCAGCTATACCACACACGCGAAAAAGTGGACCTTGCCTTAGGTATGAAGAGTGATAGTACCGATCTGGCACTGGTATCAGTGGCTTGCGTGCAAAGTAACCGGATCGAGATCAAAAAGCAGAACGATATCGAGAACTACTTTTACTTGAAAAGTGATATAGGCGACCTGCCGTTAAAGCAACATTATCTTGGTAACGCTCCTCAAGACAGGCAAGTGCTGGAGCGAATACTACTGGTCAAAGGTTGGAGGCGGTATACCTGGCCCGACCTTCTATATGCCAGGGCAGCTGATACGGCATCAAAGAACGTCTCCCTTGCCTACAACGGTACCTTGACCATCAATGGCAGGGCGTTGAAAAAGCCGGGCAATATCATTCTCTTTCGTGATTCATCTACTTCGTTGCTCAGTACGGATAGCCGGGGATACTTCGACCTTGATCACCGGTCGCTGATCAACACCCAGGACAAGCCCATCAGATTTCTGTCCACCTCTGATAGGTCTTACCAGCTTACTATCAACGACCCTTATGTCGCGCTGAACAAAACACTTGCTCATCAATGGCGCCCTCAAAGCTATGAAAGGCCACTATCAACTATTGAGACCGATAATTTCGTTCTGCCTACCTTGGGGCGCACCATACAGTTAAAAGCGGTCGGCGTATCCGCGCGTAAAGACAACTCGCTTTATGGACCAAATTCAGGCCCTAATGAGTGCGGTGATTACGTTTGCATGTATGGTATCTTGAATTGCCGTAATCACCCTGGCATGGGCTCGGCACCAATACTAGGTCATGTTTATCAGGGGCGCCTATACCAAGGTTGCATTTTGACCGATAAGCGCAAGGAAGAGGCTAACAAAACCATACCCGGCATATATATAGCCAAAGAGTTCTATGGTTCTGATTACGCAGTGGCCAATCCCTCAGCGCCCGAGTACGTGTCAACCATTTATTGGAAATATCTGCTTAAGGTAAAAGCGAATGAACTTACTCATGTTAACTTTTATACCAGCGATATCACAGATGCTTTCAAGGTCATAGTACAAGGTATCACTAACAGGGGAGTGGTATATCAAGAGCAAGTGTTCAACGTGGAAAAGGCCAAGTGATCTGGCTATTTTGCAATGATCTTGAACTCCGTGCGGCGATTGCGAGCTCGATTCTCATCATTGTTGTTAGCTGCCACTGGTTGTAGCTTGCCATAGCCTTTATATTTCAATTTGGCAGCATTCACACCGTTGTTCACCAAGTAGTCGTAAACAGCCTTTGCGCGGTTCTCTGATAGTGTCTGATTGATCTTGTCATTACCAACGTTATCGGTATGGCCCGATATCTCGATGCTAACAGTTGGATTTATAGCCATAAAATCGATCAGGTAGCGCAACGCCGACCTTGATTCGGGTTTGAGGTCATACCGGTTGATATCAAAAAAGATGTTCTTTAACACAGCCGACCGACCGACCTCGATAGTGTTCAAAGGTACTTCGATATTGAAAGGCTTATGAGCCTCCTGACCTATGAGCGAAAAGTTTTCGGACGCGAAAAGGTAACCATTTTTTGAGATGGTCAGCCCGTAGTTGCGCCCAGTTACCAAGGTCGCTAAAAAGTCGCCTTGGTTATGTGTGGTGGCGTTTTGGTACACCGGCATATTAGTGGCCAGATCCACGATCTCTACATTGGCTTCCAAGGGGCGTTTGGTCACAGCATCCACGATCATACCTTGCACATAGGTCACGGCATGCGGACGAGCACCCGGAGGTAACTCGAACATGTAGATATCGAACCCGCCGTAACCACCCAAACTATTGGAGGCAAAGTAGGCGTAGCTACCACTGGTGCTAATGCTCATGCCGTTCTCATCGCCGTAGGAGTTGATGGGATACCCAAGGTTATCAGGCTTTTGCCATTTCCCAGCATGACTGAGCCTGCTCACAAATAGGTCCTTGTTGCCTAATCCAGGCCAGCCGTTGGAGCAAAAGTATAAAGTGCTGTCATCGGGATGAATGAAAGGCGATTGCTCATCATAAGGCGTGTTCACGTTAGGGCCTAAATTCTCAGGGTCAGACCAGCCCTTGTTACCCAATCTACACTTCCAAATATCATACCCTCCATAGCCACCTTTTCGGTTGCTCACAAAGTAAATGGTGCGGCCATCGGCACTGATGGACGGTTGTGACTCCCAGCCAGGGCTATTGATCGGCGCGCTCAGGTTGAAGGGCTTACTCCAATCATCGCCTTTGCGTTGCGATACATATATGTCGCAGCGTCCTTGTCCGTCGGGACGGTTACAGCCTGTAAAGAAAAGATATTTACCGTCCTGTGATATCGCTTGTGCGCCTTCATTGTACTCCGCAGTATTGATCTGTTTACTTAAGTAGGCTGCACGGCTCCACTTATTATCAGCTTGTTTAATGCTTCTATAAAAGTCCTCGTTATTGGCGATCTTACGGGTGAAGATGAGCGTGCGCTCGTCGGCGGTAGAGACCGGAAGATATTCGTCATTAGCCGAGTTGATCTCGGGTCCTAAGTTCACCGGCTTGAAAGGCACCGGGTGTTCTAATGCGTTGATGCTGAAATTGCAGTCGGCAATGAGCTTGCGTGCATAAAAACGGTTCTGGGCGGTAAGGTCAGGGTAGGTGATGAATTTCTCCAGATGAATGAGGGCTTGTTTATACTGCCCGATATTCACCTCACTTTCGCCGAGTTTTAAATAGACGCCCCGGTCAAAGTTTGGGTTCAGGTCAAGTGCCTTGCGGTAATGCGGAACTGCAGCTTTAGGCTGCTGCAAACTACGATACATATCGGCCAGCTGAATGTTGGCCTCAATAAAGTTGCTGTCGACAGACAGCGCATTCTTTAATTGTACTATCGCGTTAGCACGATCTTGTCTGTCCAAAAAACCATTCGCTTTTTGGTAATAGGAGACCGCCGCGCTATTATGCGAGGTATACTCCCGGTTCTGGGCGATGGCAGAGAAGCCTGTTAACAGCAATAGGTAAAAGAAACGACACCGCATAACAAGACTTTTACGTAAAGTTAGCCGGCTTTGTTACGGAATGTTCATGTATTTATGCGTTTGCAGCGAAACCTCCCATTGCGGATTGGCCATCACATAATCAACGATCAGCGGGGTCATTTCGGCATGCTTTGACCATTCGGGTTGAAGGAATAGCTTGCAGTTGGGCGATACGCGCTTAGCATGCTCTTCGGCCCAGGCAAAGTCGGACTTATTGAACACGATCACCTTAAGTTCATGTGCAAAAGCGCTCACATCCGGCGTAGGCGCTTTGAACTTTTTTGGCGAAAGGCAGATCCAGTCCCATTGACCTGATAGCGGATAAGCTCCTGAGGTCTCTATGAACGTCTTGATTCCGTTCGTATGCAGTTGATCGGTCAGGTAGTCAAGGTTATAGATAAGTGGCTCACCACCGGTGACCACGACATTTTTTGAAGGGTATTTTAGCGCGTTCTGAACGATGGCGTCGGTAGCGGTAAGGGGGTGTAATTCGGCATCCCAGCTTTCCTTCACATCACACCAATGGCAACCCACATCGCAGCCGCCGAGCCTGATAAAATAGGCCGCTTTCCCGCTATTGTAACCCTCGCCTTGTATGGTGTAAAAATCTTCCATTAAAGGAAGCATTGTGCCATTCTCTGGTATATGATGTGCCATGATGAATTGGCAAATATACAAAATAAGGGGCGGATCAATATTTTTAAAAACTTCAAGCCTTCATTATATATTTGTATAATTACCTATGAATGAGTTATATGAAAAAACTTTACATTTTCATTATAGTTGCGCTCGCCTTTACGCTCAATTCGTGCGTGGATATAGTGGAGCGATATAACTTCAGACCGAACGGTACCTGCGAGGTGGTTTATGATTTTGACATGAGCCGGGCGGTAGCTATTCTCCATAATTTGTTGTCTGATTCGCTTACGGCAACTCCTCAATTTGCCATGGCTAAAGATACGGTCATGAACCTATACGGTGCACTGCCCGACAGTACGCAGCAAAAAATGAGCGTTCAGGAGATGCGTTTGGCTAAAAGCAGTGATCTGGCCGTGAATATGAATTTAAAGCAAGACCTGATGAAGGTGAGCATACGGCATGAGGCAGACAGCCCATCCGGATTAGAATTCTATCTGCAACAAATGTCGAAGATGGCCAATTACGGTTACTTGAATGAAAAGGGTGTCAAGAACAATATGTTCAATGCTCAGCAGCTAATGGCGGGTAACGATTGTTATACCTACCAGGTGACCTCTAACCGCTTTTGCCGCATCATTGATAAAGAAAAGTTTAACAATTTTTTGAAACGCACCCGTTCAACTTTTGCTATGGCCAAGGCCATGCTAATAGAGACGCCTTACAAGGTAGTGCTCAACTTTGCTAAACCGGTGAAGAAGGTAGACAATAAAAAGGCCATCCTCTCGGCAGATCGTAAACAGGTGATCCTACAAACGAGTATAGACGAACTGATAAAAGACCCATCGATCATGAACCTTCAAGTGGACCTATAACTGATCATGGCGTGGTACAAGGTAGCCGACACTACGACAAAAGGATCTGGCTTGTGGCGAGTGAGCGCAGGCGGTAAAAGTATATGCCTGGTGTATCACGATGGCCAATGGTTCGCATTAGCGGCTGATTGTCCGCATGCAGGCGCTGATCTGAGCCAGGGCTGGTGCGAGAATAGTCATGTGGTCTGTCCCTTCCATCGATATCGTTATGACCTTTCGACCGGCCGTGGTGCAACAGGCCAAAACGACTATGTACGCACTTATGCTACTGAGGTAAGGAGTGATGGAGTGTACGTAGAGGTAAGGTCTCTGACAGAACGTCTTTTCGGTAAATGATCCTCCTTGATCAATGTATGGCTGGGAATGATATCCCTTTAATATTACGATACATCTCCACGGCGTACAGGTCCGTCATGCCCGAAACAAAATCCAACACGCTTTGGATCTTAGTATAAAGGTCGGTACTGTTGCTGATGAATTGTTTAGGAATAAGCTTTACCAATTTTTGGTGATACTGTGTATTGTTCTCCAGCACGGCAGGAATGAACTCCTCCAGCAGACCAGCCATCACCTTGTAACCAGCCACTTCGATCTGCACCACCGAGCCGTAATTATATATTTTTTCTACTGATATCTTACCAATCCTCTTCCAGGCCTCACCATAAGGCTCAGGTAAAACATCAGTAAGGCCATAATTAAAATTGCCTTTCAATATGTCTTCCTGATTATCCATGAAGATCGTGGAACAGGCGGCGATCAGGTTATTGATCGCTTTGGCACGAAGGATACTTACTTTGGCGTCCTCATCTTCAAACTCGCTCTCCAGCCAGGCTTCCATGCGGGTGCTGTTGCATATCGGCATGAGGAGTTCTTTTATCTTTTCATACGACAGGATCTTTAACCGGTGGGCGTCTTCTAAGTCAATGATGTTGTAGCAAATGTCATCAGCCGCTTCCACAAGGTAAACCAGTGGGTGGCGCTTGTGGATCAATGGCTCATCATTGGCCCGGATCAGTTGCAACTCATTGGCTATCGCTTGAAAGGTGTCTTGTTCCGACTGAAAAAAGCCGTACTTCTTTTGGTGGATGTTACCTTTTACATGCCCTGCTACAGAAGCGCATGGGTATTTGACAATGGAGGCCAGCGTGGTATAGGTAAGCGCAAAAGCGCCATTACCTTTGCCAGCAAAGGGATGCGTGAGTAGACGGAAGGCATTGGCATTACCTTCAAAATGAGTGAGGTCCTGCCACTGATCATCGGTCAGGAGCGAGCGGTACGCTTTTCCGTCGCCATCGGTAAAATAGCGGGATAGGGCAGATTCACCCGAATGACCGAAAGCGGGGTTACCCATGTCGTGAGCCAAGCAGGCTGCTGCTACCATATTGCCAACCTCGCTGATCAGCGGTAGGCGTTTATCTAATTCAGGGTCTTGTTTTTTAAGTTCGTTGTAGAACATGGTGCCTAAAGAGCGGCCTACACTTGCCACTTCTAAGCTATGGGTCAGCCGGTTGTGAACGAACACACTGCCTGGCAGCGGGAATACCTGCGTCTTGTTCTGCAATCGCCTGAAGGGTGAGGAGAAGATCAGCCGGTCATAGTCCTTTTGGAATTGGGAACGCGCTTTGTCAGTATCCTTATCATCCTGGTTATCGATACCCCAACGTTTGGCCGAAATGAGTTTTTCCCACTGCATCATATGCGGGGCAATTTACAAGGAATATCCTCAAAATAAGAAACGCCGGTAGTTTTGCTACCGGCGTTCTCCTTATCAACATAACTCTTAACTCAAAGCAGCAAAGTGCTTGTAGAATAACGGAATGGTCTCGATGCCTTTATAGTAGTTGAATATATCGTATTTCTCGTTCGGTGAGTGCAGCGCATCGCTATCCAAACCAAATCCCATTAACACGGTCTTGATGCCCAACTCAGCCTCGAACAAGGCCACGATAGGGATACTGCCACCGCCACGTGTTGGGATAGGCTCTACACCGAACGATTCGGTTATCGCTTGCTGTGCTGCACGGTAAGCCACGCTATCGGTAGGGGTTACCACCGGCTCACCACCGTGGTGAGGCGTCACTTTCACCTTAACATAAGGCGGAGCTATGCGCTCAAAATGCTCGGTGAACAGTCGGGTGATCTTGTCAGAGCCCTGATTAGGTACCAAACGCATCGAAATTTTGGCATTGGCTTTTGATGGTAATACGGTCTTGGCGCCTTCGCCGATGTAGCCGCTCCATATTCCGTTCACCTCTAAAGTAGGACGGGTTCCAGTACGCTCAAAGGTCGAATAGCCTTTCTCGCCCCAAACTTCTTCTATACCCAGGTCTTTTTTGTATTCATCCTCGCTATAAGGTGCGGCGTTCAAAGCATCTTTTTCTGCATCGGTCAGTTCGATCACGTCGTCATAAAAGCCAGGTATGGAAATATGGTTGTTCTCGTCATGCAACGAAGCGATCATTTTGGCCAGTATAGTAGCCGGGTTAGCCACCGCTCCACCGTAAACGCCTGAGTGCAGGTCACGATTAGGTCCTACTACTTCCACTTCCAGATAAGATAGCCCACGCAGGCCGGTCTCTAATGATGGCGTCTCCATGCTCAGCATCGAAGTGTCAGAAATGAGTACTACATCAGCTTTAAGACGTTCTTTATTGGCTTTAACAAAGATCCCGAGATTGTTCGAACCTACCTCTTCTTCGCCCTCGATCATGAACTTTATGTTGCAAGGTAACGTATCAGTGTTCATCATCAACTCAAAAGCCTTCACATGCATATAGAACTGACCCTTATCATCACAAGCGCCGCGTGCGTATATCTTACCGTCTCTTACCGTCGGCTCGAACGGAGGGGTTTCCCATAGCTCAAGGGGGTCAGGTGGCTGAACGTCATAATGGCCATACACCAGAACGGTAGGCTTAGATGGATCAACGATCTTTTCGCCGTACACGATCGGGTAGCCTACGGTTTGGCAAACTTCAACATTATCGGCGCCTGCGTCGCGCAGTTTACTGGCCACATAGTCGGCAGCGTTCAATACGTCGCCTTTGTATTTAGGGTCGGCACTGACCGACGGAAAACGCAGCAACTCGAACAACTCGTCGAGCAGGCGTTGCTTATTCGCATCAATGTATTGCTTAATAGTTTCCATAGTACTTGGTCAAGGCAGCAAATATAGATCAATAAATATTGATCATCGCTTATTTGCTTACAATTGAAAAGGTCCGTGTATGTGATATACACGGACCTTGATGTCGGATCATTTGACCGACCTGAATGCGTCTCCAGTGATCAATTATTTATTTAGGCTTTTTAACCGGCGGACGATCAACACCACCATCACCTGTGCCTAATTGGCCGCCGTCAGGCTCCAAGGTATCTTCTTCTTCAGTAGTAGCTAATGTTTTGGTAACGCTTGTTGGCGCAACGGCGTTCTCCTTGCTGCAAGAGCTTAAAACGCCTGTAGATAAAATGAAGGCGGCTATGTATAATATCTTTTTCATAATTAAATCTTATATAAGTGTTTATGTGTTTTATATAAAGTAACAATACAAATGTAAAAGAAGTTTTTATCCCGTCAAAAAAAAATAAAAAATAATCTCTTATGGCAGCCGATCTGCTATCTTTATAACATTAGACGTCTGTGATCGTAAAACCCCTAATGAAGAAGATCCTCGTTTTCGTGTGTTTAATGCTTTCTGTTATTCGCCTTTCAGCGTACTACAGGGCTTTTGAGGAAAAGCAGGATTCAACTTCCGTACTCAATTACATTGCGAAAGGCTTTGATGTCAGGCTTTCAGATGCCAGCCAGACCATACGTTACGCAGATAAAGCTATTACCCTTGCCAAAAAATTACAACAGCATAAGCTTATAGCTGATGCTTATCGCATCAAAGGTTTAGGTGAGCGTTATCTCGGACGTAACGAAAAGGCCATCGAGAACTACTTTAATGCTTTAAGTAATTACCAACTAGCCAAAAATAGTATAGGTGAAGTAAGAATATACTTAAATATTAGCAGTTTATATTTAGAGATCGACCACGATAAGTGTCTTGAATATTTACATGATGCCATGGACCTCTATAATAGTAAGGGGCTTAACAATGACGATATCCTGGCATCTATCTATCTTAATTACGGGAACGTTTACCAGTTGCATTCGAACTTCAATAAGTCGATGGCTCATTACCAGAAGGCTTATGATATTATCAGCAAACAAGGTAACCAGGAACTCAAGGTCACCTTGCTACAGAATCTGGGTGTTATCAATTTTACTATCGGTAATTATGACCGATCGAGGCAGTACTTATTTGAAGCTCTAGAATCGGCAAAAAGCCTTGATCTTAACCTTCCGATCGCTCAGATAGATGTTTCACTTGCCGAACTTTATATCGCACTTAACGACCACGTCAATGCCGAGAAGTGCCTGCAGGAAGGCAAGGCTTACGCTGTATTGTCGAAGAATGATAAGCTGCTTCGCTTATTTGATGTTAAATCATACATGCTGGAATTGAAGCGTAAGAACTTTGAGAAGGCGCTTACTTACTTGCAAGCTATTCATCGACAAGACAGCATACAATATAGTTCTCGTAGCTCTGCAGCCCTAAGCTTGTTCCAGGCTCGGTATAAACAGGAAATGCTGGAACAGCAGAACAAGCAAATGAAGGAGCAGCGCCGTTATCAGATCAGCATTGCAGTGGGCAGTATCATTTTGGCGGCATTGCTTATTGTGGTGGTAGTATTGCTCACTAATAACGTTAAACGGAACATTGCCACCAACCGGAAGCTAAAATTGCTTAACGCCGAGATCTCAACGCAGAAAGATAACCTTGACCGCATTAACCATCACTTGGAAGAGATCATTGATGAGCGTACGCTAGATCTTCAATTAAAGAATAAAAAGCTGGCCGAATATTCATCGCACTTGTCGCACCAAATCAGGGGACCAATAGCGACCTTGAAAGGCCTCATGAATTTGGAAAGGGAAGGATTAGTGAGTCAGGAAGAATGTATACAGATGATGATCAAATGTGTGTCGGAGATAGATGACAATATCATAGACATGAGCGATATGCTGCATAACCCGGATCGCGCAGGGCTTTGATCAGCAAATTATCGCTTAAGCTAATTTAAGCATTGGCAACGAGGAATGTATCTGTGCTTCCAACAGGCCTAAATAAACGCAATACCAGGCTACCATTTGCAAAACCAGCAATTTGCGGTGTTTGCTATAGCCTTGGGTCTCGAAGGCAAGTGTCTCTTTGCCTGCAGTGACGTAAAAACTTAATTCGCCTTTACTGGGCTTGAACTTTGATCTTAACAGGTCAACTACCGCTACCTTAAGTTTGGTATCAGGATCATGTATCGTTCCTTTTTTGACCGTACTGTTCGCAGATATGGATAACAGGTAATTTGTCATATCAATTATATAGTTGATACGAAGGGTACAATTATTACTCCAAAACAGCGTGTAGGGATGATAAAATTGAAATTTACCGCAAAATTGATCAATGGTAAACGATATTAACTCGTGGTTTGATCAGTTTTGCGGTAAAGGTTATAAAGCGGTAAATGTGAGGGATCTGAAATTAAAGGTGTAAGTAAAAGTCGACAGGGTTAGTACACCCTCCGGCTTACTTACATGGCAACGGCTTTCTTGTTGTGCAGTTCTTCGTAAAGCTCGATGACCTTACGTTGCAGTTCGGCGATCTCGGCCTCACGGTCAGTCAGTTTCTTTTGAGCGGCGTTCATGCTCGAGTATTGTTTCTCGGTCTCGGTCAAACCTAAACCAAGTAATTGTACGACCGTGATATCATAGATATTGGCGATCTGTTCTAATCGAGACAAGTTAACATCGGTGATGCCGGTCTCGATCTTTGAAAATGCAGGGATAGATATCCCCAATCTGTTAGCTACATCCTCCTGGCTCCAACCACGTTGATGGCGAAGAGTACGAATGTTGTTGCCAACTGAATTTACTGCTTTGTTGTTAATTATAGGGCTCATAAAAAGTTGTTTATCACCAATTAGGGCAAAGGGTGTAACTCCATGATTCAAAGCATATGCCATAACTTAAAAAGTGCATTTGCTGTGCCGTATAGTTAATTCTTACTATAATCGTGGTTAAGGTGTTGAAATTATTCCCCGGAAAATGGGTAACAATGTGTTAATAATTTACACACATTGGGGTATTATAGAAAACTATTATCGTATTATGATATGTCGACATATTTATATCGCTAAGATCCCAACACCCTTAATCCGCTTATCTAAAAACAAAAAGGCACCGCTTTGTGTAAGCGATGCCTTAATAATATGTACTAAAGGTTATTGTATCACCCTTAACTTGGCAAATTTTAACAATAGTTGTTTTTGCCCGATCTCTTTAAAAAATATCGTCGCCTTAACATCTGGCTTGTTCCCTTCCAGATTGATCACTTTGCCATAGCCAAAACGCTCATGCTCTACTTCCATACCCACCTGCAGGTTCGAGGTATCAGTAGGGGCAAAGCCTGCTGAGGGTACGTGGGCTTTGGCCAATAATGATGTGGTCTTAACGGTAGGGGCCGGCTTGGGTTTAGCAAAGGTATCGGAGTTGGGATTAGCATTGCGGCTCCAGGCAGATTTGCGCTCTTCAAAGAACGGGTTATCATTCTGCGGCTTAGCTTTGAAGTCGAGCTCGAGGTACTGAGGGTCTATCTCATCTAAAAAGCGGCTCGGCTCGCAATTGATCAGCGTACCAAATTTGAAACGCGACGTAGCATAACTGATGGTCAATTTGTTCTCGGCCCGTGTGACAGCTACGTAGAACAAACGGCGTTCTTCTTCCAGGTCGCTGCGCGAGTTGAGCGACATTTGTGACGGAAATAGGTTCTCCTCTAAGCCCACCACGAATACATTGCCGAACTCCAGTCCTTTAGAGGAGTGGATGGTCATGAGCGAAACGGTATCCGCGTTAGGGTTCTTGTCGTTGTCATCATTGGTGAGCAAGGCCACGTCTTGCATGAAAACGTCCAGTGTACGCTGCTCGATGTCCTCTCGTTCCGAGAATTCCTTGATACCGTTCAGTAGCTCCTGGATGTTCTCATAGCGGTTCAATCCCTCTACCGATTTATCTTCATAAAGATCTTTCAATACACCCGAGTGCTGAGCGATGTGCAAGGCGGCGTCATAGGCCGACATAGTTTGGGTAACCACCTGAAAGCTTTGTATCATGGTCGAGAATACACCGATGTTGGCCGATGTACGTCCGTCGAGATATTTTGATGGCTCAACGATCACCTCCCAAGGCGTGATCCCGTTCTGTCCGGCAGTTAAAATGATCCGGTCCACCGAAGTGTCACCTATGCCGCGTTTAGGATAGTTGATCACACGCTTCAATGCCTCTTCATCATTAGGGTTGAAGGTAAGCCTGAAATAGGCGATCAGGTCTTTGATCTCTTTACGTTGATAAAAGGATAGGCCGCCATAGATCTTATAAGGAATGTTCAGCTTACGCAAACCTTCCTCCATAGACCTTGACTGAGCATTGGTCCGATACAAAATAGCGAAGTCGTGCCATTTTAAACCTTTGGTCGCACGCTCCTGCATAATGGCCTCAGCCACCGTCTTTCCTTCTTCGTTATCACTGTAGGCGCGGGTCACTTTGATCTTATCGCCGTGGTCCTTTTCTGAAAAGACGTTCTTTTTGAGCTGTTCCTTATTATTAGCGATGATGCTGTTAGCCACGTTAACGATGTTCTGCGTCGAACGATAGTTCTGCTCTAACTTATACACCTTCAGATCAGGGTAATCCTTTTCAAAGTTGAGGATGTTCTGTATGTTGGCCCCACGGAACGCGTAGATACTCTGCGCATCATCGCCCACCACGCATAAGTTCTCATTGATAGCGGCCAGTTTCTTCACTATCAGGTACTGCGAAAAGTTGGTATCCTGATACTCATCCACCATCAAGTATTTGAATTTGTTCTGGTACTTGTACAGTACGTCCGTATGTTCTTTTAGCAGGCGGTTGGTCTGGAACAAAAGATCATCGAAGTCCATGGCTCCGGCCCTGAAGCAGCGGTTAGCATAATTTTCATACACTTTGCCTAAATGCCCGCGGCCATTGGAATGGTCGTCGGCCTGGATCTGCTCATTTTGCTGATACTCGTTCCACGATACAAGGTTGTTCTTGGCGGCCGATATACGGTTGTAAACATAATTTGGCGCATAAAGCTTGTCATCAAGGTTCATTTCCTTGAGCACCGCACGCAAAACGCTCTTACTATCGTCGGTATCGTATATGGTGAAGTTGCTTGGGTAGCCCAGCTTGCTGGCCTCTACGCGCAATATCTTGGCAAATACGGAGTGGAAGGTTCCCATCCATATATTCTTGGCCTCTGTACCCACTACGTTACTAATACGCTCGCGCATCTCCTTTGCGGCCTTGTTGGTAAAAGTAAGTACCAATATGTTGAAGGGATCAACACCCTTGTGTATCAAGTGCGCCACGCGGTAAGTGATCACGCGCGTTTTGCCTGATCCGGCACCGGCAATGATCATCACCGGACCTTCTGTTTGTTCGGCCGCTGCCCGCTGCTGCGGATTCAATCCCTTTAAGTAATCCAAGTCTTTTCCTCTTTTCTATTTAGATGCGAAATTACAGGTTTATGCCCGAATGAGAAAGTATAAAGCCCAAAGGTTTTACACAGATACCGATGTTGCTTAGCCTGGTAAGCAAAACCATTGTGCTGTTTTCAGGTAGTTATTGATAGCTTTGAAAGCTTGTATAATAAATACTATCCTATGAATCGTTTGGCTAATTCAGCGTCTCCATACCTATTACAACATGCTAACAACCCGGTCGATTGGTACCCTTGGGGGGCAGAGGCCTTGCAGAAGGCACGAGATGAAAATAAGCTCATCATCGTAAGTATTGGCTATTCGGCTTGCCATTGGTGCCATGTGATGGAACACGAGAGCTTTGAGGATGATCAGGTGGCTGCCCTGATGAACGAGCACTTTGTTTGCATCAAGGTAGATCGGGAGGAACGCCCCGACGTTGACCAGATCTACATGAGCGCGGTACAACTCATGACCAACCGCGGCGGCTGGCCGCTTAACTGCGTTTGTTTACCGGACCAGCGGCCTATTTATGGCGGTACGTATTACCAAAAGCACGACTGGATGAATATCCTGATGAGTCTGGCCGACTTTTACTCTAACCGCCCCGACGAAGCTATAGAGTATGCCGTGCGCCTTACCGAAGGTGTGCAACAATTCGAAACGGTAGACCTGGTGCCTCACCGTGAAGCCTATCAAATGGAAGAACTTGACGCCATAGTAGAAAAGTGGAAGAAGTACCTTGACAGCACAGAAGGTGGCTTAGGCCGGGCTCCCAAATTCCCGATGCCAAACAACTGGCAGTTTCTGATGCGCTATGCGCATGAACGAAATGATGAAACCATTGCCGGTTTGGCCAAATTGACATTAAAAAAGATGGCTTATGGTGGTATCTACGATCACACAGGTGGCGGCTTTGCCCGATACTCGGTAGACGGACGTTGGCACGTACCTCACTTTGAGAAGATGCTTTATGATAATGGTCAGCTGGCGGCCCTTTATGCTGAAGCTTACGTATGGGACCAGGACCCGTTGTATAAGCAGGTGGTCAAAGAAACACTGGCTTTTGTGGAGCGGGAGCTAACCTCGCCGGAATTTGGGTTTTATTCTGCATTGGATGCGGACAGCGAAGGGGTAGAAGGGAAGTTCTACACCTTTACCAAAGAAGATATTGAAGAGATATTAGAGGATGATGCAGAGCTGTTCAATATCTATTATAACGTTACCGACGATGGCAACTGGGAAGAGGAGCACACCAACGTGCTGTTCAGAAACAATACCGACGAGGAATTAGCCGAAAAATTAGGCCTCCGCACCGATGAATTGCAGACCATCGTATTATCGGCTAAAATGAATGTTTTTGGTGCCCGCAGTCAGCGCATACGTCCGGGGTTAGATAATAAAATATTGGCTTCTTGGAACGGCTTGATGCTGAAAGGCATCTGCGAAGCCTACCGTGCATTTGCCGATGACGCTTATTTAAAGTTAGCCTTGAAGAGCGCTCAGTTCATTACCACTCAACTGATCAATGCTGATCATCGTATCCATCGCATTTATAAAGAAGGTATCGCGACCTCGGCCGAGCGACCGATCGCCTTTCTGGACGACTATGCCAATCTGATCGATGCTTTCATCGCTTTGTATGAGGTGACCTTTGACAAGCAGTGGCTCGATGTGGCCGGCAAACTCGCCGACAATGCGATCAAATATTATTATGATGAGAATGAAGGCATGTTCTATTATACGGCTGTAGATGATGAGCAACTGATAGCACGTAAGACCGAGATCATGGACGGGGTGATCTCATCGTCCAACTCGGTCATGGCTCGCGGACTGAAAAAGCTGGGCCTGTTCTTCGAACAACAGCGCTACCAAGATATATCGGCACAGTTGCTGCGTAATGTGATGCCGCATATGGTCAAGTTCGGCTCGTCGTACGCCAACTGGTGCCTGCTTTTGCTCGAAGAGATCAGCGGTATTTATGAGGTGGCCATAACCGGCAACGAGGCTTTGCAACAACGCGCGGAGATAGAACGACACTATATTCCTAATAAAATAGTATTGGGCGGTGATCAAGAAAATTTACCTTTACTGCAAGATCGGGTAGCTGATGACACGCGTTTCTTCATTTGCAAGGACCGTACCTGTGGCCTGCCAGTACACTCGGTAGAGGAAGCAATCAAACAAATAAAGCTTTAATAGCTTTTTAATTAAAATCGATAACTGATGAAAATTGAACCGCAACACGTCGTTTCGTTAACTTACGACCTGTATGTTAACCAGGAAGACGGCACAGAAGCTTTAGTTGAAAGCACCACGTTAGAACAACCACTTACCTTTTTATACGGTGCCGGCCAGATGCTGCCACGTTTTGAAGATAACCTGAGCACACTGAGCACAGGCGATAAATTCGACTTCAAACTGAGCGCTGAAGATGCTTATGGCGAATACAATGATGAAGCCGTGGCCAACTTGCCTAAAGAGATGTTCCAGGGGCAGGATATGCCTGAGGTAGGTTCGATATTGCCTTTGCAGGATAACCAGGGCAACCGTTTTCAGGGCCAGGTGGTATCAGTAGTAGAGGATTCGGTGATCGTTGATCTGAATCACCCTATGGCTGGTCAGGAACTGCATTTCAAGGGCGAGATCATTAACGTTCGTCCAGCTAATCCTGAAGAACTGGCTCACGGTCATGCACATGGCCCTGATGGCCATCACGGTCACTAAGATCACACAACATTCACAAAAAGGGCCACCTGATCTAGGTGGCCTTTTTTGTTATCTCATTCTTATCTCGTCATACTTGTAAAAGTAACAGGGGATGATCATTCGTATGCCGATAGGTTGATCGTTCAGTGTGGCCGGTAAAAATACTTTGTCTTCGTCGGTCAGCAACTTGGTGTTAAGGGTTAGCATCTCGTCACCGTCAGACATGGGCACATTGGCGTAACCGATCCGCAACTTGAACTCAGCCAGCCGTCCACCCGGACTGATCAGTAGTTCCATTGAAACGCGGTCGGTCTCATTGCTTAAACCTGCGTATGCCTTGGGTAAACGTACCAAATTGATGTAGCTCAAAAAACCGTAAAAGCGCCCACCGATCCTTACCGGGCGGGTGAACTTAGGGTCATTCTTTAGGGAATCATCTACCAGGTATCTAATGCCGCTCAGGCTGTCGATCGGTGCTTCATATATTAAAGCTGACCGATCGTAGTTGAAGCGCTGGCATAACTTGCCCTGCGCATCAAAGAACGTCCAGGTGCCTACCTTCTTATTATTATCGTAACGGCCCGCAGCCACCAGCGTTTTGCGTATATAAGCCGCATAGGTGCCATGCATTACCGTGTCGTTGGTCTTCAATACCGAGTACTTCTCGACCACGTCTGCCGTGAATTTTCGAGTTCGCTCCACCGTTTCCTGGGCAAAGCCTGAACAAAATATAAATAATGAAAAAAAGAGTAGTAGATGCTTTTTCAAGGTTGATAGATGTGTTTAACCTATAATGGACGGAAAATAGCACATTTGGTTTAAACTCAACCGGCGTTTTTTTAACCTTTTTTATAGACCGGCTTTTCTGCAGCTTTTATCGTGTAACAAGATCACTTAAATAGAGTATTGTATTCAATTTATTACTCACCCAACTCAGCAGTTGACCACGCGATAAGTATTTTTGGATAATTGACCTGATCACCTTATCACGACCAATAACCGCAAGCACTTTACCAACATCCCGCCATATGAACTGCCCCGCAACCGGATCTGCTTTTACCCGAGCTATATTATCCATCACAGCCTTTTGTTTCATCTCGCTGTCGGCAACGGCCCAGCGTAAAGACATGGACGCAGGTGTAAAAGCACCGGCCGGGGTGAAGGTAGATGGAAAGCTGACCGAATGGGGAACACTACCCGTGCATAGCCGGGCCACCAACTTACATTATACCTTAGCCAATGATGCCACCAAGCTTTATTTGGCCATCAGCTGTGATGATCAGCCCACTATTAGCAAGCTTTTGAACGGTGGACTTACCTTCACCATCAATCGCGACGGCAAAAAGAAAGAGAAGGATGCTGCCATGATCGAATACCCATTGGGTGGACGGGGAGGCATGCGTGGCTTCAGAGGACGCAACGGGGCTACCGATACTGCTGCAATGGTGGCCGGCTACAAGCAAACTGTGGCTGGCGCTAAGGAATTGAGTGTTTTAGGTGTTAAAGAAGTGACCGACACACTGGTATCCATTTATAATACGTATGGCATCAAAGTATCGATCGGCTTCGACGCTCATGGCACGCTCTCTTATGAATTAGCATTGCCGCTTGATCTGCTCGAACTAAACGCAGATAAAGCTACCGAGATCGCTTACAATATCAAACTCAATGGCATCCAGTTCGGTCGCCGTAACCGTGGTGAAGGCGGGCGTCAGGGCGGCGACGCACGACAGGGTGGCGGGGACGGAAATGGCGGAGGCTTTGGCTTGAGCGGTGGCTTTGGCGGGCAAATGGGCGACATGACGACGCCTACCGATGTTTGGGGTAAATACACACTGGCTAAACCCTGAACCTACTTTAACACACTTTATGAAAATACTTTTTACCTTTATCACCATACTCTTTTTATCGTCAGTGCTGTATGCGCAGGTGCCCGGCCGGCCAGGTGGTACTACAAGGCCGCCTTTGCTCACCCGTGAAGTAAGCGGTATCGTGAAGGATTCGACCGATGAGGCAGTGATCGGTGCTACCGTTAAATTAAAGACCGCTACAGACAGCGCCGTTACCACCACCAACGCCGACGGTATCTTCATCTTCAAAAATGTGAGGTCGGCCACGTTCGTGATCACCATTACCAATATAGGTTACCGGCCCATGGTAAAGCGCATGCTGAACAACGATGCCATACCACGCCTCGTGCTCGACCCATTTGTTCTTAATACCGATTCGCGTGTGCTTGACGCCGTGACCGTACAGGCACCCAGCATCACTTACAAGACCGATACCGTTGAATACCGTGCCTCAGACTATAAAGTGCGGCCGAATGCAACTGTTGATGAGGTGCTCAAAAAGATGGAAGGTATGGAGGTCGGATCCGATGGGTCAGTGACCCACCAGGGGCAAAGTGTGACCAAGGTAAAACTTAATGGCAAGGTGTACTCGGGCGGCAACGTGGCCCAAGCCATACAGAACTTACCTGCCGACATCGTAGATAAGATACAGGTGGTTGACGATTATGGTGACGCCGCTGCACGTACCGGCATCAAGGATGGTGACCCCGAAAAGGTATTGAACATCACCACACGAGCAGACCGATCGGTAGGCAACATCATTAGGGCCAACGCCGGGGTAGGTAATGACAAACGTTATGAAGGACGACTTTTCCTCCAACGCCTCAACGGGAACCAGCAAGTGGGTGTTATTGGTGATCTGCGCAATACCGTGAACGGTGTCGCGTCAACGGGGTCTAATGGCGGGTCGGCAGGCGGGCCGGGTGGCCCCGGCGGAGGTCAGGGAGGCAACAGCAGCAGTAGTGGTTCTGGTGGTACCACCAGAACGGGAGGGCCGACCATCAGCTACAGCGATCAGTGGGGTAAAAAGATACAGGTGACCGGTAGCTACGGCTTCAACTTTAGCAACGTGAATAGCTTGAACAATAGCAACGGCCAACAGTTCTTTAATACGCTGACGCAGAACAGGGGCGATAGTACCATCTTCTTCGTTGCCAACAGCCAGGCACAAAATAACCGCAAAACGCACAGGTTCGAGTTCAAGATGGATTACCAGATCGACAGTGCCAACTTTTTACAGATCACACCTACTGTGAACATAGCTAATGCCGATAACCTGAGCCAGTCGTCAAGGTTCGAGACCGGCCTACGCCACCAGGACCGTTTGGGGCTTAACAATAGTTTCAACCGTTCGCCTTCTTTCGGTGGGTTGGTATTCTATCAGCACCTATTCAAAAAACCACGCCGTAACCTGAGCTTCCAGGTCAACTATAACACGGCCAAGGTGGAGCAGGACAATGAGCAGAACAACAATATTATTTACTACGCTGATGCTAGCGATCGCGTACTTAAAGACTCGGTTGTGCATCGTTATATCGAGCGCGATAACCTGACCCGCAACATCCGCACGAGTTTCACCTATGTGGAACCTTTGACCACTACCTCGCAAGTGGAATTCAATGCGCAGGTGAATTACCGTGGATATGATAATACGGCCTTTACAAGTAACATACTGAACAACGGCCAGCGCGTTAACATCGATAGCTTGAGCAACGTGTACAACTATTCGTTCACCGAGTCGCGCATCGCTTTGAACTACCGGGTCAATCAAACCAAGTATAACCTTTCGTTGGGTGTGACTGCTGTACCTACCAATTTGAGCGGAACGCGAGTATCGCAAGGGAACGTCACCAGTGACCGCAGTTACTTTAATCTGATACCGATCGCCCGTTTTCAATATGTATGGTCGCGTCAGCAACGCTTTTCGGTCAACTATACCGGTAACCCGCAAGAGCCTACCTTTAACCAGATACAGCCTGTGCGCGATGTATCCAACCCTCAAAACCCCGTTGTGGGTAACCCAGATCTTAAACCGGCGTTCAGGCACACCATTCTGACCCAGTATAATAACTACATCGCTAATTCAAAGCTTAACCTGTCGGCCAATGTTAATACCTCCATTGTAGCCAACCAGATCGTGACCAATAACGTGCGTATCCCTGATGCTTACGGCGCTTTTAAAAATGAGACCCGTTTTGTGAACCTGAATGGAAATTACAGCGTGAACGGTAACTACAACATTCAAAAGCAATTGGCCGACCGCAAGTATAACCTCTCGCTCAATGGTAGCGTAGGTTATGCCAAAAACATATCGATGTTGAACAATGTGACCAACGATAGGGTAGTGTGGCGCCTAAATGAAAGATTAGGCCCCCGTATGAACCCGAATGAGACCATTGAGCTGAACCCGTATGTGGTATATGATATTACGCGTACGTTCTTTGCATCTAACCCGGCGTCTAATACCGATATCCGCACCACGGCCATAGCGATCGATGGCAAGTTGTACTTGCTCAAGAACCGCACGCTAGAGTTCGGTTACAATGGCAGCAAGAACTTTGTGAGCGGCATTCCCAATTACTTGAGCCGCAACCCATTGGTGATCAATGCATATATCGAGAATCAATTTTTCGCTCGCCGGTCACTAACGGTGCGCTTCCAGGTATTCGATATTTTGAAGCAGAATAACTTTGTAAATCAAGTGACCACCGATAACTCGGTGACCAACACGCTCACCAATGCGCTGAGCCGCTACTTCATGTTCAGTGTACGCGCTAACCTGCAAAAATGGACAGGCTCACCATCGCGTGGTGGGCGTGCATTACGCCGCCGGGGCGATGGCAGTTTCATAGAGCCGTGATAGATCACAGATGAACAAAAAAGGCGCTTACCAGTCGATGGTAAGCGCCTTTTTTTTAGGTCACATAGTGGATCAGATACCGCGGCGTGCTTTTTCTTTCGAGATGAGCGTAAGTTCGCGGCTGGTCTGTCCGGCAATGGAAGTGTTCTCCTGAGCCCTGCGGAACAGGTAAGGCATCACGGCTTTCACCGGGCCATACGGCACATATTTGGCCACGTTGTAGCTCGAGTCCGAAAGGTTGAAGCTCAAATTATCGCTCATGCCCAACAATTGCGAAAAATACACATGAGGGTGGTTGTGCGGTATATTCAACTCATCAAGCAGGTCTGCCAATAGCAGGCAACTTGCCTCATTGTGCGTGCCGGCCACTAAAGCGATGCGATCAATATTCTCTACGCAAAAGCGCAGGGCCGCATCATAATCGCGGTCGGCAGCAGCTTTATTAGGTTGTATAGGCGATGGATAACCCATTTCCTGGGCACGTTTACGTTCTTTCTCCATGTAGGCGCCACGTACCACCTTAACGCCCAGGTAAAACTCCCCGGTACGGGCCACATCATGGTCCAACTTTAACGAGGCCAGCTTGTCATGGCGGTATATCTGGTAAGTATTGTAAACAATGGCCTTGTTTTTATTAAAGCGGCGCATCATACTGATGGCCAGCTTATCTATAGTATCTTGTATCCACGTCTCCTCGGCATCGATCATGACCGGTATGCCCGACTGATGGGCTTTTTGACAAATAGCCTGTACACGCGCCTGTACCTTTTGCCATTCTGTTTCTTCGGCAGGAGTCAGGGGCGTACCGGCATCCAATTTTTCAAGCAGGGCAAAACGGCCTACGCCTGTTACTTTAAATACCGTGATGGGTATGGCGGCAGGATCGGTGGTGGCACGCTCGATCGTGCGAATGATCTCATCGCGGGTGGCGTCAAAAACGCGCTCTTCTTCTTCGCCCTCTACCGAGTAATCTAAAATAGTACCTACGCCACCGCTGTAAAGTTTCTTTATCGTGGCATCGCATTCGGCAATGGTCTCGCCGCCGCAAAATTGCTTAAATATAGTGGCTTTGATCAGGCCTTTGATCGGTAAACCGATGTTCATGGCAAAGTTGGTAAGGCCCGGACCTACCTTTACTAAAAAGTTATTATTGATAGCAGTGAACAGCCAATAAGCCCTTTTAAGGTCGGCATCAGAAGCGTGTTTGAAAGCTATTTGGGTATTATCGAATGAAGGTCTGTGTTTTGCAGCAGTCGGTATCTCTTTATCTCGCATCATGTGCAAAGTTAGAAAAATGGATCTTTATAACGATCTTATGTCTTAATAGTTTATTTTTGCGGCCACCATGATCGAATTTAAACTCGAGGGAGATTTTATCCCTATGATCCAACTCCTTAAGGCTACCGGTTTAGTGTATACCGGCGGCGAGGCACAGATCGTTGTTGCCGAAGGTGAGGTGAAATATAACGGCCAGGTCGATCTGCGTAAGCGTTTGAAAGTAAAGCGCGGCGATGTGGTCGAATTCAGATCCAAAAAGATCATGGTCGTTTAACATAATGGAGACTCTCGAAAGTATTAGCTATCCCGTATATTTTAACGACACCCTTGATCAGCTGGTCAATTTAGTTGAACAAGGTAATTATTCCCGCTTTTTCATCCTCACTGATGAGCACACTGGCGAACATTGTTTACCACTGCTGCAAAGCCGCTTTGAACATTTGAACGATCAGTATGATGTGATAGAGGTTAATGCCGGTGAGGAAAGCAAGAACATCGACTTTTGCGCAGGCATCTGGAAAATGCTGATCGACTTTGGAGCCGATCGTCACGCGTTGATGATCAATCTGGGCGGCGGCGTGATCGGTGATATGGGCGGCTTTGCGGCCAGCACCTACAAGCGCGGTATCGACTTTGTACAGGTGCCCACCACCTTGTTATCACAAGTGGATGCCTCGGTAGGCGGTAAAACGGGTATCGACTTCGATAACCTGAAGAACATCATCGGCACCTTTACCCAGCCTAAAGCTGTATTCATTGAACCAGCATTCTTACAGACCTTACCACCACGCCAGATCCTGTCGGGCTACGCCGAGATGTTGAAGCATGGCCTGATCGAGGATGCAGCTTACTGGAACGACCTGAAAGCTGCCGGTATGCAAAGCGGCGCGCCTGCACCTGAATTGGTTTACCGTTCGGTAGCGATCAAGAACCGGGTAGTGGTAGGTGATCCTTTGGAAAAAGGCTATCGGAAGTGTCTGAACTTTGGCCATACGGTTGGTCATGCGGTAGAAACGTACTCTTTACAGAACGACGGAGAGAAGCACATCACCCACGGCGAAGCGGTGGCGATCGGTATGATCTGTGAGGCTTGGCTATCACACAAAAAGATCGGCCTAAGCGAAACTGAATTGCTGGAGATCATTCAAGTGCTTACTGGCATGTATCCTAAATACGAGTTCGAGGAATCGTGCTACCCAGTATTGAGTACGCTGATGCGTGCCGATAAAAAGAATCAACACGGAAAGATCAATTGCACCCTGCTGCAAAAGATTGGCCAGTGCAGCATCGACAACATTTGCACCGAAGAAGAGCTTTGCGAAAGCTTGACCTTTTACCGTAGCTTATAAAAGTTCAATAAAAAAAGGCATCAGCATTTATGTGATACCTTTATAGATATATCACGCCATCGCTTATCACATTTAGCGATGGCATCTTAGTTTACAGTATTCCCTTCAATACTCTCCAAACATTTTCAGCCACGATCTTGGCGCCTTTTTTAGTTGGATGAATACCATCTGCCTGGTTCAACTTGGCCACTCCGCCAACATGATCCAACAGGAATGGTACTAACACCATATTATTTTTAGTGGCCAGGGTAGGGAACACGGCTTTAAAATCGTTCGCGTAATCGGCTCCCATGCTTGGTGGTACCTGCATACCTGCCATCACCAGTTTAGCGTCCGGGTATTTGGCTTTTACTCTATCGATTATCTTTTGCAGGTTGGCGGCAGTTTCGCTTACGGGGACACCACGTAAACCATCGTTTGCACCCAGCTCTAACACAAAAATATCCACCTTTTGTCGTAGCACCCAGTCGATCCGGCCCAGACCTCCGGCGGTGGTCTCGCCGCTGTTGCCGGCGTTGATCACTTTGTACGGCAGCTTGGCCGCTTTGATCTTATCCTGTAGTACACTTGGGTAGGCCTCTGTAGCCGGGTCGTCCAGGCCGTAACCTGCGGTAAGGCTGTCACCAAAGATGAGGACGGTCTTGACCGGCTTACTATTTGAAGCCTGCGCAGCACTGGTAGTCGTGTCACGCTGTTCGGCGTTCTGGTCACCTGCGTTATTGCAAGCGCTCAATAGTATGGTGGCACCTAACAGGAATGCGTTTATCTTTTTAATGTTGATCATGTAAGTAACGTTATGTATCTGACCGGAGCACCTCCAGTGGCGGACGGTTCAATACGCCGCGGCTGTTGAGCAAGCCGATCGCTATGGTAAGCGCAATGCTTATGCCGAATAGTGCTATGGCCGGAACAAAACTGATGTTGAACGGTATCTCGAAACTGTATTTAGCCAGCAGCCAGGCACCGACGATAGCGATCAGGATTCCGGTGAGGGCTGATAGCGCACCAAGGAAAAGATATTCCAGCGCATTGATGGTCAGGATCTGGCGGCGACTGCCACCTATGGTGCGCAGTAATACGCTCTCCTTGATGCGTTGATATTTGCTGATCCGTACCGATGCAATGAGCACGATGATGCCTGTAGCGATGCTGAAACCGCTCATGAACTTGATCACATAACCGATCTTGTCCAGTATCTGGTCCAGCACGGTTAGCACCAGGCCAAGGTCTACGATGGACACGTTCGGATAAGCTTTTACCACCGCACCCTGAAATTTGGCCGACACTGCTGGCGACGGCACATGCGTTAACAACACATGAAACTGCGGTGCCTGCTCCAACACACCGATAGGGAACACCACCTGGAAATTGGTTTGCACCTTGTTCCAGTTCACTTTGCGCAGGTTGGCCACATAGGCATCGACCGGCATGCCTTGCACGTTAAAGGTGATCTTGTCATTCACCTTCACCTTGATCCGGCGTGCCAGGCGCTCATCTAGTGATACAGGCACAGCTTCACCTTCTTTAGCCTCGCCGATCCATTTGCCCTCGCTTACTTTTTCCGAAGCGGTCAGGAAATTACGGTAGGTCACCCGGTATTCGTAGCTGAAAGCTTTTCGCATGTCGTTGGCAGTGCTGTCCTTTGGTAAAGCTGTAGCGGTCTTGCCATTGATCTTGTCGATGTGGATGGTCACGATGGGTACCTGTTGTATGATCGGCAACTTGTTTTGCCAGGCCAGTTCAACTACGCCCTTTTCTTGCGCGGTCTGTATGTCGAACAAGATCATATTGGGCTGATTGCCACTGGCAGATAGACTTACCTGTTGGATCAGCAACGATTGCATGAAGATCAGCAGGCAAATGAAAGCGGTACTCAATCCAATAGACACCATCAGGATCACCGTTTGGTTATTTGGTCGATACAAGTTGGCAAAACCCTGGCGCACGAGGTAACTCCATGAGCCCTTCATCAACAGGCGGATCAACCACATGAGCAACAAGGCCGTGAGTGTTAGTATCAGGAATGCCACGAGTATAGCTATCGTGAAGATCATACTTGCCATCCAACTATTTAATTGGAGATAGCTGAACAACATCAAAAAGGCGATCACCAATAGGTATACCAGCCAACGCAAAGGATCGCGCACGGAGCTCACATTTTCGTAAGCCGAGCGTAGCGTATTTAACGGAGATATATTGCGTATACTGATCAGTGGCATTAATGCGAACAGCACAGAGATGATCACGCCCAATATAATGCCTTGACCAATAGCCAGCCATGAGATAGATGATGACACCTCGAAAGGCAACAGGTCTTTGAACACAGCAGGCAGAATAAGTTGTATGGCCGCACCCAATATCGAGCCAACGATAGAGCCGATCAGTCCTATGCCAGCGATCTGTATCAAAAAGATGAGGAACGCTTCTGATGCCTTTACGCCAAGGCAACGCAATACAGCGATGGATTGTACCTTTTCGCGGATGTAGATCTGCGTGGCGCTGGCCACACCTATACAACCCAACAGCAAGGCAACAAAGCCTACTTGCGAAAGGAACTTATTCAGATCACTGAACGCACGGCCGGTGTTTTGTTTACGCGTCTCGATGGTCTCATAGTGCATGCCGGCCTTGTCCAGGCGGTCATCAAGCTTTTCAGCTAACTTGTCCACATCAGTTCGGTGGTCAAATTTGTAGTAGTAGCTGTAGTTGATACGGCTGCCACGGTCCACCAGCCCGGTGGCGTTAAGGTACTGCATCGGGATATACACCACGGGTGCAATCCCTGCCGAAAGACCGGTCTGACCAGGGGCACTGTTCAATGCGCCGGCGATCACAAAGTCGACCTTACCCACCTTAATGGTATCGCCTACTTTTACCTTGAACTGCTGCATCACCGCACCATCTACCAAGGCATACTTTCCTTTTTTGAACGACTGTGAAGCCGCTGCCGGATTGGTCTCTATATCCCCATAATAAGGAAACCCTCCCTGCAATGCACGGATCTGTACTAAACGTGTACTTGCTCCTTTAGGGAAGTACACCATCGATGCAAAGTTTCTTTCCTCTGATCGCTCGGTGCCAAGGGTGTCTAAAACTGGCTTAATGTCCTTAGCGGCTTCGTGGTTGGCAGTGATCACCAGGTCGGCGCCTACTAGTGTTGCGGCCTGGTCGTTGATGTCCTGACGGAGGTTATAGCCAAAAGAATAAATGGCAACCAGGGCAGCTATGCCCAAAATGATAGATGATATGAAAAGGAACAACCTTGACCGGTTGCGTCGGCTATCGCGCCAGGCCATCCTGAACAGCCAGCCAATGTCGGTTCCCCGTTTGAGGTCAGCCATGTTCGCTGCGTTATTGTTCATTGCGGTCGATCTTTTCGTCTGAAACCAGTTTGCCGCCTTTAATGCGGAGGATACGCTGTGTTTTGCCGGCCAGCTCCAGGTCGTGTGTTACCAATACAAGTGTGGTACCGGCGTCACGGTTTAGGTCGAACAACAGCTTCTCTACCCGGTCGCCGGTCTCTGCATCAAGGTTACCGGTTGGCTCGTCGGCAAATAAAATTTTAGGCTGATTAGAAAAGGCCCGTGCTATCGAAACACGCTGCTGCTCGCCGCCTGACAATTGAGTAGGGTAGTGGTGACTGCGGCCCGCCAGGCCTACCTTATCTAACAGGTCCATGGCGCGTGCTTTAATGTTGCGTTCTCCTCTTAATTCCAGCGGCACCATCACGTTCTCAAGTGCGGTAAGGGTAGCCAAGAGCTGGAAGTTCTGGAAGATGAAGCCTACATATTGGTTGCGTACCTGCGCACGCTTATCTTCATTTAAAAGGTTAAGGTCGATGCCGTTAAGCTTCACACTGCCTGAGGTAGACCGGTCCAGTCCGGCACAAAGCCCAAGCAGCGTGGTCTTGCCGCTGCCCGAAGGTCCAACGATGGCATTGCTTGAACCGGTGGCGATGCTAAAGTTAACATCCTCCAGCACCGAAAGGGTCTTGCCGGCACTTTGATATTGTTTACCCAGGTCAGTTACGTCGAGTATGGTTTCCACTAATTATTTATTAAATTTAACTTTTTGACCGCGGCGCGCCGTAGATGTTACAAATAATAGACCGCCTGTTATCATCGTGACATTCAAAATACATTACACCTTGCGGCGCCAAATATTGTTTGGCATAGGGTGTTCGCTTTTTTATTATTTTTGCACCTATTCAAAAGATCTATGCTATCTAAAAAGACCAAATATGCCATCAAGGCGCTGATCGTATTAGGCAAGAACAAAGATCAGCCGCCTATGCAGATCGCACAGATCGCTGAGCTGGAAAAGATACCTAAAAAATTTTTAGAGGTGATCTTGCTCGAGCTGCGTAAGGCTGGCTTTTTATATAGCAAAAAAGGTGCAGGCGGTGGTTACGCACTTAATAAGGACCCCAAGGATATTTACCTGGTCAACATCCTGCGGATCACCGACGGCCCCATCGCGATGGTGCCCTGCGTGAGCCTTAACTTTTACCACCGTTGCGAGGAATGTCACAACGAGTCAACCTGTGGTATACGCTCCATGTTCCTCGATATTCGCGACGCCACGCTTAAAATACTATCCGAGACCAGCATCGAAGACCTTATCAACAAAGAGGTGAACTTAGGTGATTCGGCCTTGGTGGGGTTGTAGGATGTGCAAATAAATAGATGTGCGGATGTGTGAATAATAAATTTACCCTACATCTAAACATGATCTGCACATACGCTCATCTCCGCATTTGCACATTCTCCACATCACACCTGCCAATCGATCTCCTGTTTTCCTTCCTTTCTCAGTATCTCGTTGGTCGTTGAAAAGTGGTGGCATCCGAAGAAACCGTTATCGGCCGAAAATGGCGACGGGTGCGCAGCTTTCAGGATGTGGTGCTTACGCTGATCGATCAGGTCGGCTTTGGCCTGTGCAAAGCGGCCCCATAACAGGAATACCACGCCTTCTTTTTCTTCAGATATCTTACGGATGACCGTATCGGTGAACTTTTCCCAGCCAAATCTTTGATGTGAACCGGCCTCTGATGCTCTAACGGTCAATGTGGCGTTCAGTAACAGTACGCCCTGATCGGCCCATTTGGTAAGATCGCCATGGTTCGGTATCTCAAAGCCGGGAATGTCGGTCTTCAATTCTTTATAAATGTTCATGAGCGATCGCGGTACCGGTATGCCTCGGTGTACAGCGAATGAAAGGCCCATGGCTTGGTTGGCACCATGGTAAGGGTCCTGACCCAATATCACTACCTTTACATTGGTCAGTGGGGTGTGCCTGAAGGCGTTAAAGATATCGCTGTTCTTGGGGTAAACGGTATGGCCGCTTTCCTTTTCTTTTTTTAATTCCTGTTTTAGCTGGTGCATGTAGTCCTTATCGAACTCCTCGTGCAGTACATTGAGCCATGAAGGCTCCAGATCGATCGCCATATAAATATTTGAGCGGTAAATTGCTTAAGCGCATAAATAAACGGATATTTGCGCTTTCATACAAAAGTACAAACGATGTTAAATATTGTTCGGTTAGTTATAGCCTGTGTGGTGATGGGAGCGGGTGTTACCCTGTGTGCCTTCGGTTTTTGGGGATGGGGTGTGCTGGTTTTCCTATTAGGCGGCTTGGTGTTAGTTACTTACTTCTTTAACGAGAACATGCTGGTGGCTCAATATCACCTGCGTAAAGAGAACAGCGACGAGGCCGAAAAATGGTTGTTAAAGATCACCGATTACGAGAAACAACTGGCCAAAGGTCAGTGGGGTTATTATAATATGCTGATCGGTTTGATCGAGTCGCGCAAGGCGCCCATGAAGTCTGAAAAGTACTTTAAAAAGGCGTTATCATTAGGTATGACCATGTCGCACAATACGGCCCTTGCCAAATTGAGCCTTGCCGGTATAGCTATGGCTAAACGCAACAAGCGCGAGGCGCAACAATACCTGAGCGAAGCCGCTAAAGACGATAAGAATAAGCTATTGGCCGATCAAATCAAAATGATGAAGAGCCAAATGGCGCAAATGGACAAACAACAAGTACAGCGCGGCGGATACCGTAATTTTTAAGCGAATGCGATCGGAGTGAGTGAGGGACCTGATGATCCAAAGCACGCTTCGGTGATAAGCTGCCAAAAATAAAGACACAAAAAAGGCTTGAATGGATGATACCATTCAGGCCTTTTTATTTTTCGTCGATGTTGCCAAAGTAGTCAGGCTCTGAGTTATGGTTTTGGCTCGGCTGGATGTGACGGTCGGGCACTAAAAAGTCCTCATCAGACGGGTTCGAGAACTCTACCAGTTTAAGTATAGAGCGTACGAACGATACGTTGAACTTCGACCGATCCAACTTGATCAAAAATTCGCGGTCAGTTATTTCGAGTGTTGAGTTCATAAATTCCTCTTTTTCCATAAAAGTAAAACAGGTTTATGAACGAAAAGTTAGCGGTATTTTAAGTTTTGATTAAATGGACGCGATGACTCGGGTGTTTGTGGTCTGAAGTTTCGATAGCTATGCACAATCCCGGACGGTCATGCTGAACTTGTTTCAGCATCTCATGGACAAGATGAAATAAACGTTCGTCGTTGTCCTTCATGCGTCTACCTGTCCAGAAAGATGCCGGAACAAGTTCGGCATGACAGGTCAATTGGTGCCCCTGTGATCTTTAAAATTCGATATCCCACGCAATAATGCGTTTATCGTCGCTGGTGGATAGCAACTGGTCACCGTTCCAGGCCAATTTATTCACTGAAAGCACATGCGAAGGCATGCCTTTTTCACGGCTGATGACCTTGTATAGCTTCATATCATCAGCACCCCAGATCTTGATGCTTTTATCCATACTGGCTGAGGCGAAGTAGGGGCGGGATGGGTGAAATAGTATGTGGTTAACCGCGAACATGTGCGCAGGTATGCTATGCTTTAAGGCAAGCGCGGCAGTATCCCAAACCTTGATCTGGGCGTCACGTGCACCGGAGAGTAGATACTGACCGTCAGGCGAATATTGAACAGTGAACACCGCCATAGTGTGCTCGCGCAGTGTACTAACAGGTGCGTAATCGGTCAATTGATAAACGTACACGGCATTATCACGGCAGCCGAAGGCCACTTGTGTATCGACGGGCGAGATGGCGATAGAACGCACCGTATCGTGCGATACGGTGATCGTGTGTAAAAGCTCCATTGAGGTCAAGCTCCACACGCTTACCGTGCCATCTTCACTGGCCACCAGCAGCTCACCTTTGCTGGTCACTGCCTTGATGTCAAATATTGGTTTAAGGTGCTTGTTGAGTTTATGGGTGATCTTTTGCTCGATGAAGTTGAACGCCAGCACCTGGCCGCTGCGCATACCCACGAACATTAAAGGGTAGCCTTCAGGGCAGTGCACTGCATACACAGAGGCGGGTACCGGAAACATTACCTTGATAAAGGCTTGCTTTTCAAGGCTCCATTCTACCACGCCCTTATCGTTACCGGCGCTGAACAATATTCCCGGCTTTTGCGACAGCTCCAACGCAAATATTGGATTGCTGTGGCCAGTCAGTTCAAATGCTTTTTTTGCTTCCATACCCTCCAGCTCCCTTAAAGGGGCGTTTTCTTTGTGACCGATCTTTTATTGTATCAAATACATACCGCCGACTATTCAGCTCCCCCTTCAGAGGGCTGGGGGGCATGTCTTTTCTCCAGGTTTTTGGCGATGGTCTCTAAGCTTAAGCCTTTTTCGCGCAATAATACCAGTAGGTGGAATACCAGATCAGATGATTCGTTGATCAGGTCGGTTTCAGTTTCGGCTAAAGCAGCGATCACGGTCTCAACACCTTCTTCGCCGACCTTTTGCGCGATCTTGTTCAGTCCTTTTTTGCGGAGCTTATTGACATACGACCCCTCTACCGGGTTGGCATAGCGATCAGCAATGATATTTTCCAACTCAAAGATGAAGTTTTGACCATGTTCAGTCTTAAAGCAGCTGCGTTCGCCGGTATGGCAGGTAGGGCCATCGGGTTTGGCCTTGATCAGTATGGTATCGTTATCGCAGTCAATATGAATACTTTTTACATGCAGGAAGTTGTTACTGGTCTCGCCCTTGGTCCATAAGCGCTGCTTAGAGCGTGAATAAAAGGTGACAATATTGTCCTGTACGGTCTTGTCATAGGCCGCTTGGTCCATGTACCCCAGCATTAATACCTCGAGGGTCTGGTTGTCCTGTATGATCACCGGGACAAGCCCATCAGGTGATTTGGTAAAATCGATATTCATTTGATCTATATGCTATGTCATCAAAACCGTTCGAGCGTTCGCGATGACATGATGTTTTTTGTTATCTTATCTAACCTCAATTTTATTTCCACGTAGCACGTCTTTAAGGTCGGGTATCAGTATCTCGCCGTAGTGGAACACCGAGGCGGCCAAAGCAGCATCCACATTGGTGCGCTCGAACACGTCGACAAAATGCTGTTTATTACCGGCACCACCCGAGGCGATCACCGGGATGTTCACGGCATCGTTCACTACTTTGAGCAAAGTGTTGTCAAATCCGGCCTTGGTTCCGTCGTGGTCCATCGATGTCAGCAATATCTCGCCGGCTCCACGGCTTTCGGCCTCTTTGATCCAGTCCAGTGTTTCCAGTTCAGTAGCTATACGGCCACCACTTAAATGCACCAGATTGGTATTACCAATATGTTTGGTATCTACCGCCACCACCACGAACTGCACACCAAATGCTTTGGCCAGTTCCTCTATCAGTCCCGGGTTACGTACCGCCGCCGAATTGATACTGATCTTATCGGCACCGGCATTGAGCAGTGCATCAGCATCAGCTATTTCATTGATGCCACCGCCAATAGTGAACGGGATATTGATCTGCCGGGCCACGGCTTTCACCATCTCTACGGTGGTCTTGCGGCGCTCGTGGGTAGCAGTGATGTCCAGGAATACCAATTCGTCAGCGCCTTGCTGCGAATAGTTCCAGGCCAGTTCTACCGGGTCGCCCGCATCGCGCAGGTCAACAAAGTTGATGCCTTTTACGGTGCGTCCGTCCTTCACGTCGAGGCAGGGGATGATCCTTTTTGCCAACCCCCCCCGCCCCCTAAAGGGGGAGCCGCTATGTCGCTTTATTTCTTCCAAAACAGAATTGATATTGTTAAAGACCTGTTTATTAGTAAATCGCAATACTTTTAAACCGCGTTCTTTCAAATAAAGTTCTTTTTCTATGTCGTTAGCCGCTACCTCGGGTAAATGATGTATACTGCCATCCACTTCAATAACTAACTTGAACCTGTGACAATAAAAGTCGGCAATATATTGCCCCAATGGATGTTGCCTCCTGAACCGTGCTCCTAATAACCCAGCTTTGAGATGGAACCATAATGCAGTTTCAGCAGGCGTCATATTATATCGCAATGCTTTTGCATTAGCAAATATTTCAGGTGCCGCACCAAGAAACAAGCGCTTTTTCATCCGCTCGAAATTTGTGGGTATCATCCAAAACTCCCCCTTCAGGGGGCTGGGGGGTTATATGCTGATCAGCGACTTCAAATTCCAGTTCTTTACATCCTCGATGGTGATGCGCTCTTCGTAAATGGCTTTACCTACTACACAGCTTTCTACCTTGATCTTGCACAACTCGTCAATATCTTTCATTGAACTTACACCGCCTGAGGCGATCAGTTTGATGAAAGGAGAGTGGTCCAATAGTTTTTTGTATAGCTCGACGCCTGCGCCGCCCAGCTTGCCGTCCTTGTTAATGTCGGTACACAGGAAGCGGTAAAAGCCTAAGTGCAGGCAACGGTCAATATAATCGATCAGTTTAATGGGCGAGCTTTCCATCCAGCCGGAGTATTTGATCACCTCATCCAGCACGTCGATGGCTATTACCACTTGGTCTGAGCATTTGGTGCCGCCACACATGGCTTTGGCCAGCTCATCCAAAAAGGTAGGGTTGGTGATCGCTTGCGTACCCACGATCACACGGGCCACACCGGCATCGGTCAGTTCCTTAACCTTATCAATGCTGCGGATGCCGCCACCATACTGGATTTTCATGTCGGTACGTTTGATCACATCGAACAGGTATTGCTGGTTGCTGAAATCACCTTTGGCGCCGTTTAGGTCGATGATGTGGATCAGCTCTGTACCGATGGAGCGGTAGCGCTCGATCATTTCCTCGAGGCTTACGTCGTAGCGGGTAACATCATCGTAGTTGCCTTCGCGCAGGCGTACCACCTTTTTGTCAAGTATATCAACAGCAGGAATAATGTACATTTCTTTCTATAGTTTTGAAAAATTAGTTAGCAGGCGTTCGCCATGAACCCCCGACTTTTCGGGATGGAACTGTACGCCGTAAAAATTGTCACGCCAGATCGATGCCGAATATTTAAGGCTATGATCGGTGGATGCCAATGTGTATGTGGGATCGAACTCGATATAATACGAATGCACATAGTAAAAGTGCGTATTATCAGGGATACCATCAAATAAAGGACCTTCTTTTTCCTGATGAACGCGGTTCCAACCGGTGTGAGGAACCTTATAACCGGCAGCTTCTTTGAACTTAAGCGTGCGGTTAGGGAAGATGTTCAGCAGGTCGGCGTCGCCTTCTTCGGAGTAGGCCGTCATGAGCTGCATACCTACACATATACCTAAGGTAGGTTTGTTAAGTGCCTTAATAGCAGGTACCAATCCGGTACTATCCAATTTTTGCATGGCCGCGCCGGCATGACCAACACCCGGTATAATGTAACGGTCGAACTGTTTCAGGTCATCCTCAGTATGTACCATACCGTAAGCGATGCTCAACCGATCAAGCGCCGAAGTAAGCGAGAAGATATTGCCCGCGCCGTAACGTACTATTCCTATCCCCCCGGCCCCCTGAAGGGGGAGCTGAATGTCTTGTCGAGCGTTCGATTCCGGATCTTGATCGTTAATAAGTTCTTCCATGTTGTATAGAAACTCCCCCTTCAGGGGGCTGGGGGGTTAAAGCACTCCCTTGGTGCTTGGTAAAACCATATTGTTAACATCACGCCTTACGGCCATTTTAATGGCTTTGGCAAAGGCCTTAAATATAGCCTCGATCTTATGGTGCTCGTTATAGCCTTCGGCCTTGATATTCAGGTTAGCCTTAGCTGCATCGGTGAACGACTTGAAAAAGTGATAGAACATCTCTGTTGGCATATCGCCCACCTTTTCGCGTTTGAAGTCAGCCTCCCACATCAGCCAGTTGCGGCCGCCAAAATCGATGGCCGCCTGCGCTAGGCAATCGTCCATAGGAAGGCAAAATCCGTACCGCTCTATACCTCGCTTGTTGCCTAAGGCCACGGCCATGGCTTCGCCAAGGGCAATGCCGGTATCTTCAATGGTGTGATGTTCATCGATATGCAGGTCGCCATTGGCTTCTATTTCCAGGTCGATACTGCCGTGACGGGCTATTTGGTCAAGCATGTGGTCAAAAAAATGCAGACCGGTCTTAACTTTGGCCTCGCCGGTACCGTCAAGGTCAATGCGGATGAAGATATCGGTCTCTTTGGTGGTACGACGATGTTCTACTACACGCTTACCCACTTTCAGGAACTCATATATCTTTTGCCAATCAGTGGTCTTGATCGCCACGGTGGTGCTGATCGCCTGTAGTTGTTCTTCGGTGAATTCCTGGGCGCCCATACCCATGCCGCTATTCAGCCAAATGGCTTTGGCGCCTAAATTTTTAGCCAGTAATACATCGTTCAAGCGATCGCCGATAACGAATGAATTGGCAAGGTCATATTTCTCCGTGTCAAAGTACCCGGTCAGCATGGCGGTGCCCGGCTTGCGGGTCGGTAAATTGTCGGCCGCAAAGGTGCGGTCAATGAAGGTGGCCGCAAAGGTGACACCTTCGTTGGCAAAGGTCTTCATGATGAGGTCATGCACCGGGAAAAAATTTTCCTCAGGGTGTGAGATAGTACCCAGCCCGTCCTGGTTGGTCACCATCACCAGCTCGTAGTCCAGCTCTTTAGCAATGCGTGGCAGGTAAGTGAGTGCGCCGGGGTAGAACTCCAATTTATTGAACGAGTCGATCTGTTCATCGGCACATTCGCTGATCATGGTGCCGTCGCGGTCAATGAATAATATTTTCCTGCTCATTTAAAATTCTTTAAGGTCTGGATCAGCGTGTCGTTCTCCTGCGGGGTGCCTATCGTTATGCGTATCGAACCTTCGCAAAGTTCCACTTTAGAACGGTCGCGCACGATGATGCCGTTGCTCACCAAATAGTCATATATACCTCTGGCATCAGTGGTTTTCACCAGGATAAAGTTCGCATCCGAAGGATAGATCTCGGTCACAAAACTGAGGTCTTTCAATTGAAGTACGAGTTTATCCCGTTCAGTCAAGGTCTCTTTAATCCAGGCATTTATCTGTTCTATGTTCTGCAAAGCTTCTAACGCCAGTTGCTGTGAGGCCTCGTTGATGTTGTAAGGTGGCTTCACCCGATTCATCACCTCAATGATCTCTTCGCTGGCAAAGGCCATACCCACACGTAAACCTGCCAGTCCCCACGCTTTAGAGAGCGTTTGCAATACCACTAAGTTAGCGTATTCGGTAAGCTCTTGTATAAAGCTCTTTTGGCGGCTAAAATTGATGTAGGCTTCATCCACCACCACGATACCTTTAAAGTTGGCTAGCAGCGTTTCGATGTCGGCGCGCTCTATCGAGTTACCGGTAGGGTTATTAGGTGAGCAAATGAAAATCAGCTTCGTATGGTCATCTATCGCTTCAGCTATGCCATCCAGGTCAAGCTGATACTCAGTTGTAAGGTTCACCTTGCGGGTAGCCACATCATTGATATTGGCCGATACCTCGTACATACCGTAAGTTGGCGGCACTAGGATCACATTGTCTACCCCGGGCGTACAAAAGCTGCGGAATAGGATATCTATAGCCTCATCACTGCCATTGCCCAAAAATATATTGCGGATAGGCACACCCTTGATCTCCATCAAGCGCCTTTTAACAGCGTATTGCAATGGATCTGGGTAGCGATTATAATTGGTTGCCAAGGGAGAGCCAAAGGCATTCTCGTTGGCATCCAAATAAACACTGGCCTCGCCCTGAAACTCATCACGTGCGGATGAGTATGGCTTGAGTGTTTTGATGTTTGGTCGAAGTATTTTATTAATGTCGAACATTAGTATTTAAAGCTTTAGCGTCATTGCGAGAAATGAAGCAACCTCTGAAGAGGGCCAGAAAATCGGATATTCATAGGCCAGAGAACGCTTCATTCTTGGCGATGGCGGAGTTGATAGTTATTGTTGTGTCCTCACCGCTACAGCATTCCTGTGCGCGTGCAAACCTTCCAGATCAGCCAGTATCTCTACATGCGGACCTATATTTTGCAGTCCCTCGGGTGTCAGATGCTGGAAAGTGATCTTTTTAACGAACGAATCGACCGAGACACCAGAGTAAGCCCTGGCGTAACCGCTGGTAGGCAATGTATGATTGGTGCCTGAAGCATAGTCCCCTACACTTTCAGGGGTTTGGTTACCCAAAAATACCGAACCTGCGTTCACGATGTCGCCGGTGATCTGTTGCCAATTGTCAGTGGCGAGTATCAAATGCTCAGGAGCGTATAGGTCGCTAAAGGCTACTGCCTTTTTGAGGTCATTCACGATCAACGCGTACGAGTTAGCTATCGCCTGAGCAGCTATCTCAGCGCGGGGCAATACCGGCAGTTGTTTTTCCAGCTCGGCAATGGTCTGCTCCACTACCTCTGCGTTAGTGGCTACCAATACGCTCTGGCTGTCGATGCCGTGTTCGGCCTGAGCCAAAAGATCAGCAGCGATGTAAGCCGGCGTAGATGTTTCATCAGCGATCACCAATACTTCTGATGGACCAGCAGGCATATCAATGGCGGTCACCGTGGTGCTTTGGATGATGGTCTTTGCCTTAGTAACAAATTGGTTTCCAGGTCCAAATATCTTGTCAACTTTGGTAATGCTTAGGGTTCCATAAGCCATAGCAGCAATGGCCTGAGCACCACCTGCCAGATAAATGCGGTCGATATCGAGCAACTGCGCCACGTAAGCTATAAAGGCGTTCACCTTACCGTTCTGTCCCGGAGGCGAACAAACCACGATCTGCTTGCAACCTGCAATGCGTGCCGGTATGCCTAACATCAAGAAGGTGCTGGGCAACACGGCGGTTCCACCGGGTATATACAAGCCAACCTTTTCGATCGGGCGTAGCTCGCGCCAGCAGGTAACGCCGGGTGTGGTCTCTACCTTGTCCTCGGTCTTCAGCTGGCTTTCATGAAACTTCCAAATATTTTGGTAGGCCACCTCAAGGGCAGTACGTTGCTCAGGCAACAGGGCAGTGGCTATCTCGGCCAGCTCGGCCTTGTCCAGGTAAAGTTTATCTAGTTTTACCTTATCAAATTGTTGCGCGTAGGCCAGGAGGGCGTTATCACCATTTTGCTGTACGTTGGCAATAATGGTCTCCACTACAGTGCGTATCTCATTGGCCGGGTCAACATTGCGTTGCACCAGTGCGGCTATATCGGCTGCGCCAAGGTCGGCATAATTATAGGTCTTTAACATATCACTCTCTCAACCCTCTCGGCAGGAGAGGGTTTTATGTTAATGAACAAATATCCCTTTATTCCCTTTTTTGAGGGAAGGGGTTTACAATATGATCTTCTCGATCGGCATCACCACGATGCCCTGGGCGCCGGCCTGTTTTAACTGGCTGATACGGTCCCAAAAGTCGCGCTCCGGTATTACGGTATGCACGGCTACCCATTCTGACTCGGCCAATGGAACTACTGATGGGCTTTTTACGCCCGGCAATAAAGCCAATACACGGTCAAGGTTAGCACGCTCCACGTTCAACACCACATATTTGGTCTCTTTGGCACGCAACACCGACTGTATGCGTTGGATCAATTCCTGTATCAGTATGTCATTCTCAGAGCCTTTACCACCGATCAGTATCGCCTCGCTGTTCATTACATCAGCAAATGGTTTTAAGCCATTGCTTTTGAGCGTGCCACCAGTTGATACCAGGTCGCATATAGCATCGGCCAACCCCAAACCGGGCGATATCTCCACCGAACCAGAAATGGTACGAATGTCGGCCGTGATATTAAGATCCTGAAGATGTTTGGCTAAGATGTTAGGGTAGGTGGTGGCGATGGAACGGCCGTTAAGGTCGGCTATCTCGTTTATGTTGCTGTTATTAGGCACAGCGATCTTGAGCGAGCATTTACCAAAGCCCAGGCGCTGGAGGTAACTTACCTCTACCTGAGTTTCCTGTATCACATTCTCACCCACGATGCCCAGGTCGGCAATGCCATCCTGCACGTACTCAGGTATATCATCGTCACGAAGAAAGAGTATCTCTAACGGGAAGTTAGATACGGGGGAGATCAATGAACTTTTGTAATTCTCGAAATTGAGGCCGCAGTTCTTCAGCAGCTCTACAGATCTTTCATTAAGCCTGCCAGATTTCTGGATGGCTATTTTAAGTGTTTTCAAAATAGGGTGGTATTAAACTATAAAATAGGTCGGAGTTCGTTATTTCACGTAGAAACATACATCATTATTATCGCCACAGGGGGCGATGGTGCATATGCAAATGATGTAATGTCAAACCTTTCATTTTATAGCTAACATTGTTTGATGAGCTGCGGCAAATATAATCAAGTATTTATAAATACAAAATTTAACATTCAATGTTCATAATTTGACCAATGTGAACTGAGGGCATCTAACGCGTCATTTATATGAGTTAGGATGTTATATTTGATGCACGTGCTGCAAGCTTTTACGCAGCGATATGTATCTACCAAGATTGAGAAAAAAGAATGAGGTCCGGGGCATTACGCATAGCATTGATATATACCTTTTTAGGCGTGATATGGATCGCATTGAGCGATGAATTGCTGGCCTTTTTGGGTAAGGAGATGAGTGCCCGTACCATGTTTCTGATCAGTAGCAGTAAAGGGATCATATTTGTATTGCTCACCGGCCTGCTCATCTGGAAACTCGTTCATGATCACACACTAAGGCTCAGCGAGCGCGAAAAACAGTACCGCGATATGTACCAAGGCAATCCATTGCCTATGTGGATCTATGATATCAAAACGCTCAGGATCGTGTCGGTTAACCGCAGTGCGATAGAGAATTATGGATACACCGAAGAGCAGTTCCTGAGCATGACCATACTGGATATCAGGCCCGAGGAATTCAGGGAGGTGGTGAAAGCAAGGGTAGCCAGTGTGTCGACAGAGGTAAGGCGCTCGGGCGCATGGGTGCACCGGAAGGCAAATGGCACTCTTACCTATGTTAACGTGAGTTCGCAAAAGGTCAACTACAATAACGAGATGCATGTGATGGTGATAGCACAGGATATCGATGCACATGTCACTTTTGAGCAACGCCTTAAAAAACTAAACCTTGACCTGCGCGAAAAACAGATCAAACTGAGCGAGACCCAAAAGATAGCCAAGGTGGCTGGATGGGAATTTTACCCGGCCGAAATGGAAATGGTATGGTCGGAAGAATTATATACATTGACCGGTCATCAGCCCGTTGATAAGGCCGATGTGTTCAAGTTCTACCTGCAAATGGTGCATCCTGACGACAGGGCCGATGTTGAGCACGCACTTGATCAGGCCATTGCCAACGCAGGTGAACTGGATATCACGCACAGGATCATAGATGGGGTAGGCCGCGTGCGCTATGTGCGCCAGATGGCAAGGTCAGAGCAGATGGTGGATGTATCGATCAAGATGACGGGTACCATGCAGGATATCACCGATCTCACGGAACTCGAGCTGGAACATAACCGTATCAAATATACCCTAGAAGATACGTTGAACACCCTTAACGATGCCTTTTTTACGCTCGACCATGACCTGGTGATCACCAAGGTGAACCCACGTTTTGAGGAAGAGACCGGTATGAAAAAGGCTGACATCGTAGGCAAACGATTCGCTGAGGTGATCAATGGTTCGATAGAAAGCGGTACGCTTGGCCGATTCAAGAAGGTGCTGGATGAACGTAGATCTACCAAGTTCGAGGTCAAGTCCGTAGCGCTGGGTAAATGGCTCTGCGTTTCTGCCTATCCTACACAAGAAGGTGTTTTAGCGTACTTTGAAGATATCACCGAAGAAAAGCAGAAGGATATAAGGTTGAAAGAGGCACTGGAGCGCTACGACATCGTGTCAAAGGCCACTAATGATGTCATCTACGATCACGATATCCGGAACGACCATATTATCTACAACACAAGCTTATCGCAACTGGTCAATTATGACAAGAACAGCATTGCGCATGATCTGAAATGGTGGCGATCGCTTATTCATCCTGATGACGTTGGGCGGGTTGTGAAAAGTCAGGAAAAAGTGTTGGCTAACAAAGAGACCAACTGGTGGTGCGAATACAGGATCCATCGGGGTGATGGCACCTATAAATATGTATACGATCAGGGATACTTTATTTATGATGAACACCAGGAGCCGATAAGGCTGATCGGTGCCATCAAAGATATAGATGACCTGAAGCGATCGGACGAGGAGAATAAGCGTTTGGCTGAGATCATTACCAAGGTCAATAACATGGTGGTGGTGATGGACACTGATAATCGCATTACCTGGGTGAACAAAGCCTTTGAAGACCACATACAACGCAAACTGGATGATCTGGCCGGTTTCAAAACGATAGACATCTTACGCAGCATGCAGGTGTCGGAAGAGGCGCTCAACGTTATCGCCGAGCGCAAGAGTCGTTTCGAGAGCTTTATGATACAGGTGCAGCACCGGCTTCCTGATCAACGCCAGCAATGGCTCGAGATCGAGTACACGCCGCTGTTCAAGAACGATGGTACGCATGCGGGATACATCGCCGTATACCAAAACATCACCGAGCGTAAGGAGAAAGAGGAACACGTGATCCACCAGAACAAGACCCTGCAAGAGATCGCCTGGCTAAGCTCGCACGAGGTGAGGCGCCCGGTAGCTTCTATTTTGGGATTGATCCACCTGGCCAAAGACGCCAACTCGGTACAAGAGAAGGAAGAGATCATGGGTATGATCAACGTATGTGCCGAGGAATTGGATAAGATCGTTCACGTGATCACTGACCGCGTGAACGAAGAGTCGGACCTTGCGACCTCAAAAGAATGATTCGGTCTTTATCTGATCAAATGCAAAACCTCGCTGATCGGCTGATCGCTGTTGATCAGGATGCCGGTCACACCTGCTGCGGTACCTGCTTCCACGTCGCGTTCGCGGTCGCCTATAAAATAGGATAGGGCAGGGTCGATGTTATATTGAGCGATACCTCTCAGTAGCATCCCCGGCTGCGGTTTGCGGCAGTCGCAAGCGCCGGTAAAGTTAGGATGATGCGGACAGTAGTAGATATCGGTGAAGGTTACGCCGTGCTGGGCATACGCATCTTTCAAGTGCTGGTGCATCTCGGCCAGTTGCTCTTCGGTATACCAGCCTTTTGCCAGGCCGCCCTGGTTGGTGGCCACGATGAGCAGGTAGCCGCGGTCTTGCAGTTCTTTAAGGGGGGCAAAGTTATGCTCAAGTACCTTGAAGTCCTCAAGTCGGCAAACATAGTCGCCCAATTCTTTATTTAAAACGCCGTCGCGGTCTAAAAATACAGCCTTTTTCTTGGTATCCATTGGTGCAAAGTTAAACTTATGCCGGCAATACACTATCTTTAATTTATCATGAGCGCAAAGGGCACGATCACTAACATCACCTTTATAAAGGACAACGCCCGTGCTGATCAGTATCCGTATGATCTGCCCTTCTTCAAGAACACGGACACCCTGCGCATTCATCCTCATGTTAACTTCATGGTGGGTGATAATGGCTCGGGAAAGTCCACCTTATTAGAGGCCATTGCCGTGGCCTGCGGCTTTAACCCTGAAGGTGGCACCCGTAACTTCAATTTTACTACCCGCGCTTCACATTCGCCGTTGCATGAAAAACTACGGATCACTCGTGATACAGAACAACTCAACGATGGCTACTTTTTGCGTGCCGAAAGCTTTTTCAATGTAGCCTCTAAAATCGACTATTTGGATATTGATGAACCCGGCGCGGCGGCTGGTCCTAAGGTCATCGCGTCCTACGGCGGCAAGTCATTACATGAGCGGTCGCATGGCGAATCGTTCTGGGCACTGTTCACCAACCGGTTCAGCGGTAAAGGGCTGTATATATTAGATGAGCCGGAAGCGGCTTTGTCGCCTGCCCGCCAATTGGAGATGCTTGGTCTGATGCACGCGCTGGTATTAAAGGGCGCGCAGTTCATCATCGCCACGCATTCGCCTATTATCGTATCCTATCCACATGCGCGGGTGTTCGAGATGGATGCAGAGGGGATCCACGTGACGACCTACAACAGAACACAACTATTTCGCACCTATCAGCACTTCTTCGCCGATCCTTCAGGCCTGGTAGACGATATCCTTTCCCAGCACCTGCCGCAGGACCGCTAAGCCCTGATCACGCCCCTCGCATGCGTCCTAACCGCCCAAGCGGGTTATGAGAAATGAAATATCGTTACCGTAAAAGGTATAAAATTTTGAAAATTGATAAAAAAGCAATTTTTATTCTGTTTAAAATTCAAAATCAGTATATTCGTAGATATAGCCCAACTATACTTATATTAATTTAACAAATGGATCAAACAGAAAGTGAACAAAAAGGCTTGTACAGGCCAGAGTTTGAGCACGACTCCTGCGGCACCGGCTTTATCGTAAATATCAACGGTAACAAGTCGCACCAGACCATTCATGACGCCCTTACCATGCTCGAGAATATGGAGCATAGAGGAGCCTGCGGTTGTGACCCGCTTTCGGGTGATGGCGCCGGTATACTGATACAGTTGCCGCATGAGTTCCTGATGGAGGAGTGTTCTGACATTGAAGTGAGCCTGCCACAGCTTGGTGATTATGGGGTCGGAATGATCTTTTTTCCAAAGGACTCAACGTTAAAGAAAGCATGCCGTAATGCCATTTACGCCGCTGCCGAAAAGTTGGGTATCACCGTTTTGGGTTTCCGCAAGGTGCCCGTAAATTCAGATGTGATCGGCGAGACCGCCCGTTCGGCTGAGCCGGATGTTGAACAGCTGTTCGTGCTTAAACCGCACCACATCCTTAACGCCGAAGATTTTGAACGCAAACTATACGTGCTGCGCCGCTACATCAACAAAACCGTTAATGAAACGCTGCCGGCCGTTGGCGATAACTTTTACTTTACCTCGTTCTCGTGCAAAACGATCGTATATAAAGGTCAGGTGACCACCTACCAGGTGCGTCAGTATTACCCTGACCTGGTAGATCCGCGGGTGGCATCGGGCTTTGCGCTCATTCACTCCCGTTTCTCTACCAATACGTTCCCATCATGGAAATTGGCGCAACCATTCCGCCTGATCGCACACAACGGCGAGATCAACACGCTCACCAGTAACCTTAACTGGTTCTACTCCAGCGTAAAATCATTAGCATCCAACTACTTCAGCCGCGAGGAGATGGAGATGTTGTTGCCAGTGATCGATAACAACCAGTCTGACTCGGCATGTTTGGATAATATCATCGAGATATTACAGCACTCGGGCCGCTCATTACCACACGTAATGATGATGCTGATCCCTGAGGCATGGGATGGCAACGAACAAATGGATCCGCTTAAAAAAGCGTTCTACGAGTATCATGCCACCATTATGCAGCCATGGGATGGCCCGGCCGCCATCAGCTTTACCGATGGTAAGCTGGTAGGTGCCTTGCTTGACCGTAACGGACTCCGCCCGCTGCGTTACACCGTGACCAAGGATGGCCGAGTGATCGCCGCATCAGAGACCGGCGTATTAGCCATTGACGACAGCAACGTGGAAAGCAAGGGTCGTTTACAGCCCGGCAAAATGCTGCTGATCGATACAGAGAAACACAAGATCATCACTGACGACGAGATCAAACGCGAAATGTCGACCCGCCAGCCGTATGACCGTTGGCTCGAGAACTATAAGATCAAGTTAGAGGATCTGTCTGAACCTCGTGTCACCTTCTCAAGCTTGTCGCCTGAGTCGGTATACCGTTACCAGCAGGTGTTTGGCTACACCCGCGAGGATGTGGACGGCATCATCAAACCTATGGCTACCGATGCGCAGGAGCCGATCGGCTCTATGGGTACCGATGTGCCTTTGGCCGTGTTGAGCGACAAGCCTCAGCATCTGTCGAGCTACTTCAAGCAGTTCTTTGCCCAGGTGACCAACCCGCCGATCGATCCGATCCGTGAGCGTTTGGTAATGAGTTTAGCCACCTTTATCGGCAACAACGGTAACTTGTTGGATGAGGATAAGATGCACTGCCATTGCGTAGCGCTGAAGCACCCGATATTGCGTAACCACCAATTGGAAAAACTGCGCAGTATCGATACCGGCCTGTTCCATGCCAAAACGCTGCAAACCTACTTTAAGGCCGATGGCCAGCCAGGTTCGTTGCAAAAGGGTATCGAGCGCTTGTGCCGTTATGCCGAAGATGCTGTTGATGATGGCTTCGAGGTATTGATCCTGAGTGACCGTGCGCTGGATTCAGAGCACGCTGCTATCCCATCATTGCTGGCGGTATCGGCTGTTCACCATCACTTGGTGAAGATCGGTCGTCGTGGATCGGTAGGTTTGGTGGCCGAGGTAGGCGATGCGTGGGAAGTACATCACTTTGCCTGCTTGCTGGCATTCGGTGCTACGGCCGTTAACCCTTACTTGGCGCTCTCAACTATCGAGACGTTAAAGAACGGTGGCGCTATCGATAAGGATGCCGATATCAAGACCTTACAAAAGAATTATGTGAAGGCCATTAACTATGGCCTGCTTAAGATATTCTCTAAAATGGGTATCTCAACCTTGCAGTCATACCATGGATCGCAACAGTTCGAGATACTGGGTCTCAACAAAGAGGTGGTTGACCGCTACTTTAGCGGCGCCGTTACCCGCATTGGCGGCTTAGGTTTGGACGAGATCGCCCGCGAGGCGCTTACCAAGCATAAGTTCGGTTTCAGCACTTCGAAAGGAGAGGTAAAGCTATTGCCTGAAGGCGGTATCTACCAATGGAAACGTCGTGGCGAAGCACACTTGTTTAACCCACAAACGGTGCACCTGCTGCAACATGCTACCAGTACCAATAACTTTGAGGTTTATAAGAACTATGCCCGTTTAGTGAACGAGCAAACCGAGAAACACTACACGATCCGTGGTTTGCTTGACTTTACCCATCACCGTGAGGCGATCTCTATCGATGAGGTAGAATCGGCCGAAAGCATCATGAAGCGTTTCGCTACCGGTGCTATGTCGTTCGGTTCCATATCGCACGAGGCACACAGCACGCTGGCCATTGCCATGAACCGCATTGGCGGTAAAAGCAACACCGGCGAGGGTGGTGAGGACGAGATGCGTTACGAGCGTTTGCCCAACGGCGATTCGATGCGCTCGGCCATCAAACAGATCGCTTCGGCACGTTTTGGGGTAACATCCAATTACCTGACCAACGCCGATGAGTTGCAGATCAAAATGGCGCAAGGCGCTAAACCAGGCGAGGGCGGTCAATTGCCCGGACATAAGGTTGATGCCTGGATCGCCAAGACCCGTCACTCTACACCAGGCGTAGGCCTGATCTCGCCTCCTCCCCACCACGATATTTACTCGATAGAGGATCTGGCACAATTGATATTCGACCTTAAGAACGCTAACCGCGCTGCCCGCATCAACGTAAAGCTGGTATCAAAAGCTGGTGTAGGTACCATTGCCGCCGGTGTGGCCAAGGCCCATGCCGATGTGGTACTGATCGCCGGTTATGATGGCGGTACAGGTGCATCGCCGATCAGCTCGATCAAACATGCCGGTTTGCCATGGGAGTTAGGTTTGGCCGAGGCTCACCAAACACTGGTACGCAGCAAACTGCGCAGCCGCGTGGTGGTACAGGCCGACGGACAAATGAAGACCGGTCGTGACCTGGTTATTGCAGCCCTTTTGGGCGCCGAGGAATGGGGTGTAGCCACCGCTGCTTTGGTTGCCAGCGGATGTATCATGATGCGTAAATGCCACTTGAACACCTGCCCGGTGGGTGTGGCTACGCAAGATCCAGATCTGCGCCGCTTGTTTAGCGGTAAACCTGAGCATGTGGTAAACCTGTTCCGCTTTTTGGCAGAGGACATGCGCGAGATCATGGCCGAGTTAGGCTTCCGCACCATTAACGAGATGGTGGGCCGCGTGCAGTTCCTGCGTGTTAAGGATAATATTCAGAGCTGGAAAGCTAAAAAGGTAGACCTTTCAGGCATATTGCACCCGGTGACCAACGCCAAAGGCAACACGCTTTACAACAGCGAAAAGCAGGATCACGGCATGGATTCCATCATTGACTGGAAACTGCTGGAAACTGCACAACCTGCCTTGGAGGACAAAACACCGGTGTTCGCATCCTTCGAATTGAAGAATACTGACCGTACCGTGGGTACATTGCTCAGCAACGAGATATCGAAACGTTACGGCTCGGCAGGTTTACCCGAAAATACGATCAATTACAAGTTCACTGGTTCGGCAGGTCAAAGCTTTGGCGCTTTTGCGGCCAAAGGTATAGCCTTTGAGCTGGAAGGCGAGGCTAATGATTATGTGGGCAAGGGCCTTTCGGGTGCTCAACTGGCCATCTATCCAAAGGCCGATGCACCTTTCGTTCCTGAGGACAATATCATTATCGGTAACGTGGCCGTTTATGGCGCAACCTCAGGTGAGTTGTTCGTGAGGGGTATGGCAGGCGAGCGTTTTGCCGTGCGTAACTCGGGTGCCACGGTAGTGGTAGAGGGTGTGGGCGATCACGGTTGTGAGTACATGACCGGTGGCCGTGCACTGATCCTGGGCCGTACAGGCCGCAACTTTGCTGCCGGTATGAGCGGTGGTATCGCCTGGATCTATGACCCTGAACAAAGATTTGCCGCTAACTGCAATACCGAGATGGTGGATCTTGACCCGCTGAGCAGCGAGGATGAGGAACAGATCACGGCGCTGCTTAAAAAGCACGTGAACCTTACCCAAAGCAAGGTAGCTCAGCAATTGCTCAACAACTGGGCATCAGCGTCAAGCAGCTTCGTCAAAGTATTCCCTAAGGAGTACAAGAGAGTATTGTCAAAGAAAGAGTTTGAAACCGTTAGCTGATCACTAAAATGGGAAAACCTACAGGATTTCAGGAGTATAACAGAGAGCTCCCATCAAAGATAAAGCCCGAAGAAAGGGTAAAGAATTATAATGAGTTCGTTGGCCGTTTCAGTGACGAGAAACTGAACCAGCAATCGGCCCGCTGCATGAATTGCGGCATCCCGTTCTGCCATTCAGGTTGTCCGCTGGGCAATGTGATCCCCGAGTTCAATGATGCGGTGTACCGCAAGAGCTGGGAAGAGGCATATGAGATATTATCGACCACCAACAACTTCCCGGAGTTTACAGGACGCATTTGCCCGGCACCTTGCGAGTCGGCCTGTGTGTTAGGCATCAACAAGCCACCGGTGGCTATCGAGGAGATCGAGAAGCACATCATCGAGATCGCTTACGAGCGCAACCTGGTAAAACCGGGCGCACCTTTCCTGAAAACAGGAAAAAAGGTAGCCGTAGTGGGCTCAGGCCCAGCCGGCTTGGCCGCCGCAGCTCAACTGAGCAAAGCAGGCCACAACGTGACCGTTTACGAGCGCGACGATAAACCCGGAGGTTTGCTGCGTTATGGCATCCCTGACTTTAAATTAGAGAAATGGGTGATCGATCGTCGTGTTGACGTGATGAAGCAGGAAGGTATCGAGTTCGTTTGCAACACCGAGGTGGGCAAAGATCTGAGTATGGACGAGCTTACCCGCAATAACGATGCGGTAGTGCTGGCCGGCGGATCTACCATTCCGCGTAACCTGCCGATACCTGGCCGCGAGTCCAAGGGCGTATACTACGCCATGGAGTTCTTGAAACAACAGAACAAACGCGTGGGCAACAGTCCGATCAGCGATGAGGATATACTGGCCACCGGTAAAGATGTGGTGGTGATCGGCGGTGGAGACACCGGATCTGACTGTGTGGGTACCTCTAACCGTCATGGTGCACGTTCGGTACGCCAATTTGAGGTGATGATGCAGCCGCCGCAAGCGCGCACGGCCAGCATGCCTTGGCCAAGCTACCCAATGGTGCTTAAGACCACCAGCTCGCATGAGGAAGGGGTAGAGCGCCACTGGGGTGTGAACACCAAAGAATTTTTAGGCGACGAGAACGGCAACCTGCGTGCCCTGCGCGTGACCGACGTGACCTGGGAGACCGACTTTTTAGGTCGGCCGGTGAAATTCACAGAGGTAGAAGGTTCGGAAAGGGAGATACCTTGTCAAATGGTTTTCCTGGCCATGGGCTTTGTGCATCCGCAACATGCAGGCATGATCGAACAAGCCGGTGTAGAGCTGGACGAACGCAAGAACGTAAAAGCTCAGGAAGGCGTTTACCGTACTAATGTAAGCAAGGTATTTGCCTGTGGCGATATGCGTCGCGGACAATCACTGGTGGTATGGGCCATTAGCGAAGGCCGTGAGGCCGCCCGCAAGGTAGACCAGTTCCTGATGGGGCACTCCCTGTTAGAGAGCAAGGATGCCGTGAACGCCTACGAATACTAAGCACTTTTACTAGCCCCTTTTATAATTGAGAGAACTAAGGCTGCCCATGCAAATGGGCAGCCTTTTCTTTTTTACAATAATGCCGTAAAAGGTCGTTCAGCAGGAGGCGATCCGGTTTGCTCATGAAAGCTGTATAGACCGCAACGGTCTGCTATGACCTTGAAAAAAATGTGACCTGCTGTTAGGCTTAGTGTACTGAAAAGTGTTACATCGCTGTAACAAAATTTCCCAACTTTCCCCACTTTTTAGCATTGCGAAATTCGTAAAAACCCAACTTTTTCAAGAAAAAGCATACAAAAAACCGAAATGTAACACCAGATGTAACACTTTTTGCATGTAATGTAACATCATTATCGTGTTTCGAGACATGACTTGCAGGGTCCCAACTGCAAAAACCTATAGATCTTTGCGAGATTCGTAATTGGTAAGTCGAGCTATTTTTTCTTGATAGAGGAGTCTCGGATCACCAGCTCTGAAGGTTGTATAAGCTTGTTGTCTGCAACAGTAGCTTCTCCCGGATTGTTCAACCTATCGATCAGGAGCTTGGCGGCTGTTTGGCCCATCTCGTAGCCTTTGTAATCTACCGTGGTGAGGTTAGGCTCGATGATACTGGCCTCCGTATCGTTATTGAACCCGGCAAAAGCGATATCCTGCGGTATGCGGATGCCGTGTTGTTTGAGTTCCTGCATACAACTCACTGCACATGCATCATTGATCGCGAACACGCCATCCGGACGTGGTTCCATTGCCAGTATGTCATGAGCGGCTTTACGGCCGGCCTCGATGGTGAGCTGGGTCTTCAGCACAAGGCTGTCATCCAGGCTCATGTTGTTATCCTCCAACGCTTCTTTGTAGCCCTTAAAGCGATCGGCGGCCACACTGCTGATCTTATAGGCGGTGATATGTGCTATGCGCTTACAACCCTGCTCGATCAGGTGCTGGGTCACGTTATAAGCGGCCTGTACATTATCTATTTCCACACCCGGGCATTTGGGGTGCGGCCAAACGCGGTCGAAGTATACCAGTGGGATGTTGCGCTTTACAAAGGTCTCAAAGTGGTCGGCGTTCTCGGTATCATAGGCTAGGGAGACCAGCAAACCATCTACCCGGTTATTGTACATAGCCTGAGCGATATTGACCTCTTTCTGAATACTGTCCAATGACTGGCTAATGATGAGGTTATACCCGGCATCGCTCAACACCTTCTCCACACCGGCGATCACATTAGACATAAAGCTACTATTAAGGTTGCCTACAATGATCCCAATAATGTTGCTTTTGCGCTTGCGCAGGTTGCTGGCCATTTGGTTAGACCGGTAGCCCATTTCCTTTGCCGCCTCTACCACCCGCTGCTTGGTATTCACGTTGACAGAGGTATGGTCCATCAAGGCCCGGCTTACGGTAGCAGCCGAGATGTTGAGCTTTTTGGCAATGTCGTATATGGTGATCTCTTTTTCCGGTTCGTCCATAGCGGGGATAGAAATATCTGAAAGATAAAGTTAATATAATTACCTAAATGTAAGTACCTGCCAAGCTGATAACAAAGTCGACCCAACAAAAAAGCCACCATATAGGTGGCTTTTTAGAAGCGTATAATTGGTTAGCCTTTGCGTTGAATAGCTTTTTGAGCCGCTTCAACAATGGCAGGTGCGTTAAGCTTATATTTTTCCATCAGTTGCTCAGGAGTACCCGACTCACCGAAGGAATCATTCACGGCCACATACTCTTGCGGTACAGGCATGTTCTTCACTAAAACCTGAGCTACTGAATCGCCCAGGCCGCCTAAACGGTTGTGCTCTTCGGCAGTTACCACACAGCGGGTCTTGCTTACCGACTTAAGGATAGCTTCCTCGTCCAAAGGTTTGATGGTGTGTATGTTGATGATCTCGGCCGAGATACCCATCGCTTCCAGTTGCTCACCGGCTTGTATGGCTTCCCATACCAGGTGACCGGTAGCCACGATGGTCACGTCGGTACCTTCGCTTACCATCCATGCCTTACCGATCTCGAAGACCTGGTCAGCAGGGGTGAAGATAGGCACTACCGGGCGGCCAAAGCGCAGGTAAACCGGGCCATGATGCTCGGCGATAGCGATGGTAGCAGCCTTGGTCTGGTTATAATCGCAAGGATTGATCACGATCATGCCCGGCAGCATTTTCATCATGCCCAGGTCTTCCAGGATCTGGTGGGTAGCACCGTCCTCACCTAAGGTCAGGCCAGCATGTGAGGCGCAGATCTTAACGTTCTTGTCAGAATAAGCGATAGATTGACGGATCTGATCATAAACACGGCCGGTAGAAAAGTTAGCGAAGGTGCCGGTGAAAGGCACGTGGCCACCAATGGTCAAACCTGCAGCTATACCCATCATGTTGGCTTCAGCTATACCTACCTGTACAAAACGCTCAGGAAAGGCATTGATGAAGTCCTGCATCTTTAACGAACCCACCAGGTCGGCGCAAAGGGCTACCACTTTAGGGTTGCGTTTGCCGGCCTCGAGCAGGCCTGCGCCAAAACCCGAACGGGTGTCTTTTTTCTCTGTATATGTATACTTGGTCATTGTTGAGTTTTGTTAGGTCGCGTGTTTCGGGTCGCCAGTTGCGGGAAGCACATCCTCGCAACAGATAACTCGGAACCCGCTACAAGTTAATAATCGCCTAAGGTCTCAGGTAGTTGAGCTAAAGCCTGCTCCAGTTGAGCATCGTTAGGTGCAACACCATGCCATTTGTGGCTACCCATCATGAAATCCACGCCGGCACCCATTTCGGTCTGCATCAGGATCATCACTGGTTTGCCTTTACCGCTCAGCTCGATCGCTTTTTTCAAGCCGTCGATCACTTGCGCCATATCGTTACCACGCATCTCGGTCACTTCCCAGCCAAAGGCTTCGAATTTAGCGCGAAGGTCGCCTAAGGATAAAACCACCTTGGTAGGGCCATCGATCTGCTGACCATTTACGTCCACAGTAGCGATCAGGTTATCAACACGGTTATGCGGCGCGAACATGGCCGCTTCCCAGATCTGGCCTTCCTGCAACTCGCCATCGCCATGCAGGGTGAACACCAAACGGTCGTCTCCATTTAACTTTTTGCTCAAAGCAGCACCAATACCTACCGAAAGACCCTGACCTAATGAACCAGAGGCGATGCGTACGCCCGGTAAACCTTCGTGAGTGGTAGGGTGGCCTTGTACGCGTGAGTTGATCTTACGGAACTCGCCTAACTCGGCTTTGTCAAAATATCCAGAGCGTGATAGCACCGAGTAGAACACCGGTGAGATGTGTCCGTTAGATAAAAAGAAAAGATCTTCGCCTTCGCCATCCATATTAAAAGATGGGTCGTGCTTCATGATCGAAAAATAAAGGGCTACCAAATAATCGGTACAGCCCAGCGAACCACCCGGGTGGCCGCTTTGGCAGCCATGCACCATGCGCACCACATCGCGGCGCACTTGTGAGGCAATACCTTGTAATTCTTGTATGTCGGTCGTCATTTAACGTTGAGTTATTAATTATTAAGCTAGTGGTTAGTAGGGGGGCGTTGAAGTAACTTCACATTAGACTACTCACCACTCACCATCCCTTACTTTACACCAGCTGCGGCAGCTTTAGCATGATCAGCCAGGAACTGAGCCAGGCCGTTATCGGTCAATGGGTGCTTTAACAGGGCAGTGATAGCCGATAGCGGACCAGTGATCACATCAGCGCCGATCTTAGCGCAGTTGATGATGTGCATCGCATGGCGAACCGAGGCGGCCAGTATCTCGGTCTCGTAACCGTAGTTATCATAGATCAGGCGGATATCTTCGATCAGCGTCAAACCGTCGGTAGATACATCATCCAAACGACCGATGAACGGAGACACATAAGTTGCGCCTGCCTTAGCGGCCAGTAAAGCCTGACCGGCAGAGAATACCAGCGTACAGTTGGTTTTGATGCCCTGGCTGGTGAAATATTTGATCGCTTTAACACCATCTTTGATCATTGGTACCTTTACAACGATACGCTCGTGTAATTTGGCAAGGGCCAAACCTTCTTCAACCATTTCGTCATAGGTGGTGGCAATAACCTCGGCGCTAACGTCACCGTCGGTGATCTCGCAAATAGCTTTATAATGAGCTATCACGTTATCGTGGCCGGTGATACCTTCTTTAGCCATTAGCGAAGGGTTGGTGGTCACACCATCTAAGATACCCATGTCATGGGCTTCACGAATTTGCGACAGGTTAGCCGTGTCAATGAAAAATTTCATGCTGTTATGGATTGTAATAAATTAAATGTCAATTTAACAATTATTGTTGTCATTGCTAACTTACTTATAGCGTCGTAAAAATGCAACAAATTTTAGAGCTAACCTAAATAAATTTTACAATCGATTGCAAAAAGGTTTTCCGACTTCGTTTGACAGTTGCGTAGGTTCGAGAGCAGCGTAGGACCTCGATGTCAAAACGCCTCTCCAAGGTTCAATCTGACGGAAGAATAGCCTTTGCTAAAACCATAGTCGATCGCGATGTTCGTATTAGAGGTCTTATTGAACTTGATACGTAAACCACCGCCCCCGGCAGGGTGAAAGTAGGTAAAGCGTTTGGTGTCGGGTTCATTAACGGTGGTCATGTTAGCAAAGAGGACAAAACCCAACAGACCGTTGCGGGTGATGCTGCGGCGATACTCCGCCTCAGTATACCACAAGCGCTGACCTCGATAGCGATTCTGCTCAACGCCGCGGCCCGAACGATTGTAAAGATCCCAGCCAATACTGGGTAAGCTTAGGTAGGGCACGCCGCGGTCAAGTGCTGCCCAGAAGTAGGTCCACAAGGCAAGCGTGTTCTGCTGTTGTTTGTTGGCCTTGTTAAGGGCCACATAATGACGCAGGTCCAGATACACCGATTGCCACGGGCGCGTGCTACCGATCAAGGATGAGTTTACCCGGTAGATAAGGTTGGCATAGCAACCGGGTAAGGGATTGATCGAGTTGTTGCGGGTATCATAAAGTAAGTTGAGCGTCATACCTGACGAGAACGAGTTTTGCCCCCATGATGTACCGAAGGTATAACCTGACAGTTCGCCAAGGTGAGGTGCATCATCAGGCGTCACGATACGCATGTGGTAATCCATGTTGTAGCCCACACCTGCAAAAAAGTATGGCCTGATCTGGCGTAATAGACTTTGATAAAAACGAATGTATCTATAATCCACTCGTGTACGATTGCTTTCGGGCTGGTCACCTCCCAGCCCCCAAGTGTCTTGCGGATACACCATCAAACGCGTGTCGCCGGCTATGAACCATCTATTGTCGCTTAGCCAAATGTTACTGCGTAAAGGTAATCCGTAGCGGCCGTTAAAGTTGAAGTAAGGAGTGAAGGTTATACTGGATAGGTTGGTGGTCGAGTGGTCGCCAGCATAGAAGCCTGCAGTGGTCGAGGTGATGAACATTTTGCCGCCACCGTCGGGCAGGGTAGAGGCCGTGGGCAGGAACGAAAAATATACTTTGCCCGTTCGTGGCTGCCTATCTGTGGGAACATTCTTCGAGTTCGGTTTGAACACACTTTTAAAGACATCTATCAGATCTTTTTGAGGAACCGAATCCGATGGCGCCTTAAAACTCGATACCATGACGGAGTCTTGAGCTGAGGCAAAGTTCGGCGTGCATATTGCAATAGTGCAGATCAAAATGGCCGCGTTTGATGCGGCACCGATAAGGGCAATAAATAGCTCCCGAACTTTAATCATCCTTGATTTGGTATACTTTGGCTTGGCACGTAGTTAATATCTGTAATTAACAAAACGGATGCCGATATTACAATATGATGACAAAAAATATTTTTGTCAACTACGTATACGCGATCAGATGATCAGAAGTTCAGCCCCTTATCAAACCTCGAGCAAATAATACGGGCACTCATATCCGGCTTTGGTCAATACTTGTTTGGCAACATTGAATACCTTGACATTACTATTAGGGATCATTCCCTGCAAGGTGCCCGCATGGGCGTGTCCATGAAAGGCAGCGATCACGTTGTTGCGGATCAATGGTTCGGCCAATCGAGATGAGCCGAGAAAAGGAAATATTTCTTCCGGCTCGCCAACCACGGTCGCTTTGATAGGCGAGTAGTGTAATATCGCTATCTTTTTATCTACCGCAAATTCGCCATGAAGTTTGTTCAGAGCCCGTTCTAGGTGTAGGGCTTCATCGACCGCTTCCTGCACGTACGCTTTATTGGCATCCTCGCCGAACATGGTCAACAAGTAGCGATCAAAACCTCCGCCAAATCCTTTCACTCCTGCAAAGCCAACATCGCCTATTACGATGGACTCTCCATCTAATATATGCACATTGTGATTTTGTAAGGCCTGGCGTATCAGTTTGTGCCGGCCTTTTTCGTGGTCGTGGTTGCCCAGTACACAGATCACGGGTATGGTACAAGCACGCAATTCAGCTGCCAGCACGCGGGCTTCGTCCTCATCGCCGGTATCGGTCAGGTCACCGCAAATGAGCAGCACATCGGCCTTGCCCGAGACCTCACGAAAATAGTCGACCCACTTGCCTTGATCATTCTCTTTAACATGTATATCGCCCACAGCGGCTATGCGTGTCACTTTTCTCTCGTCCATGATATTTAAACGGTCTTTATAGTGTACGATTTGTAATCCCAGTCTTTGATGTCAACGCTATATTGAGTTTGATCGATCATCGGTCCGCGGCAAACCTTTTCGGAAGGAGAAGGCAGGTCGAATTGTTCCTGGGCGCGCCTGAGCAATTCATCGTACAGCCAGCGCGGAATGATCTGCTGATAATCGGCCGGGTAAACAAATTGGAAGATGACCAGCTGAGCCAGTAGCAATTGCCAATGCTGGTCTAAACGGAAAAGGAGATGTTTCCAGTCAAGGTCGGCGCCTACCTGAACCAACAGGTGATTGATGTCGGCACCATCGAAGCGTTCACGGTTCTGTACGTAGATCTTGGTCCAAACCATTTCCTCGGCCGATAGTAGTTTAACGTCGCGGTCAAAAAAGCTGGCATCCACCGCCCGGTCGAACCATGTATCGTCAACCTTGCAAATGTTGTTCACCGTATCAAAAATGATGTCGATGAAATACTTGCCTTTAAATACCTTGGCCAGCCACCGCGCATCAGTAAATTGTGTCTCATAGCCGCGCTCCGAAAAGTATTTGAGTATCCGCGGACAATCCGTCGAGCGGCAGTATACGTCCAAATCTTTAGTATCGCGATAGATGCCACTGTAATGAAAGATGGCGAACGCGCCACCCAATAGATATTCGATGCCGCTGTCGGCTAAATGGTCAAGCGCTTCCTGGTAAAAAGCGATAGCATCCTCGTCTTCGTTTATTCTCATAAGTAGGTTAACAGCTAAAGGGTCTGGACCGGAAGCGAAAGGGCTTTCGGTGATCATTACCTAAAGGTTAACAACCTAAAAACGGAGGTACTGTTTGACGCAAAGACACACATCTGCCACCATTTACAGATTCAGGCCATACCTTACCGTAGCTCTCAGGAAGGGATATTTGCGGTCAACATCGTTGAAGTTCTTATAGTTGTTCTCGAGCCTTAGATACCCTGGCTCCACCACTGCCGAAAAGCTTTTGTTGAATGCGAACCTGAACTCGCCGCTGAAGGTGTGAAGGATGTGACTACCCTGATTACCGTTGATGGTGGATAGCCAGCCACCACGGTACTCCACACTGGCGAACAACCGCTCAGCGAGGGCTATGCCACCACCGGCCACGAACGTAGCGCCGGTAGTATAATCATAGGTTCGCCCGTCATAGCCATAAGGGTCAGGCACGGCGCCAAGTAATACCGGGCCAGCGGCCAATAAGGTGTTCAGCTTAACCTTTTTGCTTACATCATAATTTGATATCAGGTTGATCTTAACGCTTTGGCCACCGTAAAAGAAGGATTGGTTACGCAGATAGTCATAGTTGGCCGATAGCACCGCCAAATGTTTAGCGCCTATTTTAGACGGGATCTCCCAACCGGCCAGTGAACCATAAACGTTCACAGCATTTACAGCCGAGCTGTCATCACGGCCCATCTCCACGTTGATATACATGTTACTGAATGGGGTGCGATAATTCTCGAACGGTGTACCGTAAAGTAATTTTACACGACCATACCATCCGAATTTACCGTTCTTTAACAACACCTGTCCGGGGTCTTCTATGCGGCGTACACCGAGGTCGAACTCGGCCCGTACGCGTGAGGAGTCGCGGTCGGCAGGGTTGTAGCTCACTTTACCCCATTTGCCATCGGTGATGCGTGTCAGTCCGTTCATGGGGTTGATAAGGAACCCGAACACCTCGGCAACCTGTCTTTTAAATCCCCGACTGCGCGGATTAACGATCTTGTTCGACAACCGGTGCGTCATCTCACCCAGTACGATGCCCCCAAAACTGGTGTTGATAAAGTCGTTAGGTGCGGGCGCTTGCGTTTCGGCGAAGGTCTCCCACAGGTAACTACCTACAACAGCTGCCGGTGCCGATTCCCAAAAGGTAAATCCATTAGAACGGAAAGAATTGTAGAACAAACTTCCATGAAAGGGGTGGCCGAACTGATTAGTTTGAAAAGGGTCATTATCGAAACGCCAGTTGCCCGGGTTGATGTTATGCTTGGTGGTCTTCCAGGTGATCTTGGCCCAATCGACCTGCACGATGTAGCGGTCAAATATCCACGGTGCCATTTCGGCTATACCGAACTCGAGAGCCGCCCGGCCAAATCGTTTAGGCGGCGGCGGTGCGTTCACCTTCAGTATCGAAGGTTTTGGCTTATTGATGTTGGTATCAGCAAGTGCACGCTGTGCATCGAACGGGGTTTGAGCTGATGCGAAATTTACAGTTAAAGCTAAAAAGAAAAAGCTGAGTAAGGGTATTTTCATGTTAACCCCACAACAGCTTTTTATAACAGATGTTTTGGCGCGATATTTACTTTGTACCGCACCAAAACACAGGCGAAATAAATTGGATCTTTAGTTAAGCCATCTCCTTGTTTAAGGCTATCACGGCGTTGTCAAAATCAGCACGATCAACCAGGAACTGGATGTTCACCTGCCTCAAAGCGAACCCCGCACTCTTGATGTTGATCCCTGCGCCTGCTAATGCGTTAGCGGCACGTGCCAACAGGCCCGGCTGGTCCATGTTGGTACTGATCAGGCACACCATGGCTGCTTTCTCTACTGTCACTTTTTCAAAATGTGCGCTCAGCTCTTCTACCAATGGCTGAGAGTGGTCCTTCTCCCAGATCACGATGGATATGCTGTTGGCGCTGGTGGCCTTGAAGTTATAACTCACGCCATGTTTGGCAAAGATCTGCATGATATGCAGGTCGGTACCTACGTTACCTACCATCAGCGGGTCATAGATGTCGATCATGGTCAGCTTATCGGTGCCAGTGATCACCTCTACCTTCTTTTCAGGCGACACATATTCGCGGGTGATTAGCGTGCCGGGGTGTTCGGGCTCAAAGGTGTTCTTGATACGCAGGTTGATGCTGTTGATCTCGAGCGGTTTTGAAGCCTTAGGGTGGATGGCCTCCATACCCACGTCGGCCAGCTGATCGGCCACATCATAATTGGTGAAACCTACCGGCGAGCAGTTGTTGATGCCCACCAATACCGGATCCGCCGAACACAAGTGATATTCCTTATGAATGATGGCTTCTTCAGGCTTTACTGCCACTGCGATCTTACTGAAGGTTACCTCAGAGTACCCGCGGTCAAATTCGCGCATGATACCCTCGGTGCCTTTGGTGTAACCGGTGGCTATGCAAATAGTGTCGGCAAAGTCAATGTCTTTGAACGCATGCTTGATTCGCTGATCGATCGTATAAGGCTCATGGTCATGAAAACCGCTCAGATCTACCAGCGTAGCATTGATGCCCATGTTCTGCAAAATGTTGGTGAACACAAAGGCCGAATGGGTCTCGCCGATCGAGGCCAGGATCTCACGTGCTGCCTGAAGGATGCCTTCGGTACTTACATAGCCCGAGGCCAGTATGCCTACCAGGTTATTTAAGAAGCCTTCAGCATGGCGAACGTGTTTTTCGATAAAGTGGTCGGCAACGGCCAGATCAAGGCCAAGTGGCTCATAGTGCTTGTTAAGCTGCTTGAGTTTGATAATCAGTTCTTCCAGCGCTTCCTGAAAGTCCTGGTGCTTGGCAATAAGGTGATATACGCCCGGTTCGCCGGTCTTTTTATTTTCAAGCAGTAGGTTGGTAACGCCCGAAAAGGCCGACACCACAAATATACGGTTGTACAGTTCCTGACCTGTACGGTTATACTGGATGATGTTCTTGATCACATCGCCCAAAGCACTCATGGATGTGCCACCTATCTTTTCTACAGTTAACATGGGTTGGGTAAGCTATTATTTTATTCGGTCCCGCTACCTCTCCTGTAGAGAGGGCGGGTGTTAATGTTATTCTTTGTTGTAAAGTTCGCCGGCTTTTTGTGCCGATAAACTGATGCCTTTGATCATGGCCGAGCTAAATCCGTGATGCTCCATCTCGTTCAATCCGGCTATGGTACAGCCCTTTGGCGAGGTCACCTTATCGATCTCGTGCTCAGGGTGCGACGATAGCTGTAACAGCAGGTCGGCAGCACCCTTGGCGGTCTGAGCGGCCATCTTTAGCGCATCATGAGCATGGAACCCGATCTCCGTTCCTCCTTGAGATGCCGCACGTATCGACCTTAAAAAGAAGGCGATACCGCAAGCGCAAAGCGCAGTGGCGGAGGTCATCAATTCTTCGTTGATCTGTACAGTGATCCCTACCGTATCGAACAGTGACTTTACCAACTCTATACTTTCACCCGACGCTTTATCGGTGCCAATGCAGGTCATGCTCTGACCAATAGCGATGGCTGTGTTAGGCATGGCTCGTACCACCTGTACATCCAGTTCCAGTTGTTTACGGATGTCCTCGCAGCTCACGCCCGATACCACCGAGATGAATAGGTGCTTATCCGGGTCGACCGCGGGTTTGATCTCGTTCAGTAACTTGTTTAGTTGTTGCGGAAGTATGGCCAGCACAATGATGTCGGCTTCGCTTACCGCTTTCGCATTATCGGTAGTGGTCACCAGACCGGCGTTCGCCTGTTCGGCCAGGGCACTGATGTTGCGGCGCGTCAGGATGATATGGTCTGGCTTAAATTTGCCGGCCTTGATCAGTCCTTTGGCGAGCGAAAGGCCAATGTTGCCGCTGCCTAAAATGGCTATCTTGTTACTCATGATCAGTTACTTAATCGTGTTCCAAAAGGTTCATTACTTTGAAGTTTGCCCAGCTCGTCAGACTTGCCTATCACTACGGCCTTTACACCGCATGCTATGGCCGTAAAGGCATTATCAAGCTTAGGCAGCATACCGCTATGGATGATCTGTTCTTTCTTTAGCTCCTCATAGCGCACAGGGTCAATGTCTTGGATCAGCGAGTCCTCGTCGTTGATATCTTTCAATACACCCTTTTTCTCAAAGCAATAGATAAGGGTGGTATCATAAAGTTCGCTAAGGGCCACTGCCACTGCCGAAGCAATGGTATCTGCATTGGTATTGAGCATCTGACCATCACCATCATGCGTTAAGGCGCAAAAAACAGGGGTGAAGCCGGCCTCCATCAGATCACTGATGTTCTGGGCATTCACTGAATCGTCGGTAAGGTCGCCCACAAAGCCATAATCGATCGTTTTTACCGGCCGTTTTACTGCTTTAATGAAGTTACCGTCGGCACCGGTGAGGCCAATGGCATTGGTGCCAAAGCGTTGCAACTGCGCAACGATGTTCTTATTGATGAGCCCGGCATACACCATGGTGACCACCCGCAGCGTTTCGATGTCGGTAATGCGGCGGCCGTCCACCAGTTTAGCCTCGATGCCTAATTGCTCTGATATTTGGGTGGCGATCTTGCCGCCACCGTGTATCAGGATCTTATGACCATCCAAAGCCTCGAAGTCTTTTAAAAAATGGTAGAGATTCTCAGAATTATCGATGACATTACCACCGATCTTTATAACGTGCAGAGGTTTCATGTGTGGGTGCTAAAAATAGCACTTTTGACCAGAAATATCTACTGTTTTTATCGTCTTTCAAACATAAGTTGGCAAGGTAGGTTGTAACAGTTGTAAAATTGACCCGATAAATGGCTGAAATGTATTTAGGCAAAAACGCCGCGAAACCCCGCGTGGTGATCATTGGCGGTGGCTTTGGTGGTGTTAACTTAGGACGAAAACTCAAGAACGCGGACGTTGATGTGGTGATGCTGGACAAGCACAACTACCATACTTTTCAGCCTTTATTGTACCAGGTAGCCATTGGAGCCATTGAGAGCGATGCCGTAGGCTTTCCTATCCGTCGCATCTTTACCCACCAAAAGAACTTCAGCTTCCATATGGCCGAGGTGCAAAAGATCGACCCCGTTAGCAACACGGTGACCACCACCTTAGGCGCTGTGCATTACGACTATCTGGTGATCGCCACGGGGGCTAACAGTAACTTTTTTGGGAACAAGGAAATAGAGCATTACACCTTGCCCATGAAGAATTTGCCTGAGGCGCTGAACATCCGTAGCCTGATCCTGCAAAATTTGGAAAAGGCCGCCGTGACCACTGACCTGGCCGAACGTGATGCCTTACTTACTTTTGTGGTGGTAGGCGGCGGACCGACAGGCGTGGAGTTATCGGGTGCTTTGGCGGAGGTACAGCGCAACATGCTATGTAAGGATTACCCGGATCTGCACCCCGAGCACATGAAGGTTTACCTGGCCGAGGGAAAGCCGAAGCTGATCGCATCCATGTCTGAACAAGCCTCGACAAAGGCTAAGGAGTTCCTGATCGATATGGGGGTGACCATTTACAATGATGTACATGTGACCAGCTACAATGGCGATATCTTGAAGATCGACAACGGAGTGGAGATCAAAACGCGCAATGTATTTTGGGCAGCAGGGGTAAAGGGCGAAGTACCGGAGGGCATACCTCAAGAAGTGATCTTACGCGGCGCCCGCATCGAGACCAACGAGATCAGCCAGGTGAAAGGCTTCACCAATATATTTGCAATAGGTGATGTGGCGGCCATGATCACGGCTGATTCTCCGCAAGGTCATCCGGGGGTGGCGCCAGTGGCCATACAGCAAGGCGCTCATTTGGCCAAGAACATCGTCAGGTTGATACGTAATGAACCCACAGAGCCCTTCAAATATCATGATAAGGGTTCGATGGCTACCATTGGCCGTAACCGCGCCGTTGCCGACCTTGGCAAGATACGTTTTCAGGGTACCTTTGCCTGGTTCGTTTGGCTGTTCGTTCACATCCTGTCGTTGGCAGGGTTCAGCAATAAGTTAGTGGTATTTAGTAACTGGCTGATCAACTATTTTACGAAGAATACGGATAACAGGCTCATCGTTCATTACTTTAACACCGAGACCATGACCACTGAGCCCATGGCCAAGTGATCATTTCTTAAACTCGGCCTGCATGTAACGGGCTATCTCTTGTTCGTTAGCATCATGGCTGTTGCTCAATGCGTTGATCACGTTTTGGCGGTCAACATCAGTACGATTCTGGCTTAACTTCTTTTTGCCTTGCAGATCGGTGACCGTAATGTCGAACACGGTGATGCCTTTCACTAACTTAAGCTTGTAGTCCATGGGCAGGCTAGCCCATTGATTCACATAATCAGCATCATACGAGGTGATCATTTCCTCCAGCGAAGCCAATTGCAGCTCCTCATCCGTAACAATGGTTGCGGTGCCGTAAGCATGTATAGCGATATAGTTCCACGTTGGAACGTTCAGCTCCTTTTCGTAATGCTTGGGTGCGATGTAGGCATGCGGCTCGCTAAAGATCACCAACGATGTTCCTTCCAATAAGCTGCCGGATTGTGGGTTGGGCTTGGCCAAATGTGATGACAGTATCACTTCATCACCATCTTGTTTGATCACAAAGGGCAGGTGAGTAGCTTCCGGTATACCGTTAGCACTATTGATCAATGTGGCGAAGCTATAGCGTTGCATAAAGGCCACGGCTTCGCTCACATCGGTCAGTTCGAAATTTTTGGGTGTGTACATTACAGGCTTTCCAGCAACTGTTTCAACACCGCCTGAGCGGCCCACACACGGTTACCAGCCTCGTGTATCACTACTGAGTTAGGCCCGTCCAGTATCTCGTCACTTAGTTCAAGGTTGCGGCGCACCGGAAGGCAGTGCATCACTTTGGCATCGTTGCTGATCTTTAGCTTATTGTTGGTCAGCATCCAATCGGGGTGTTGAGCAGGCAAAGCACCGTAAGGCTCATAGGCCGACCAGTTCTTCACATATACGAAATCAGCTCCGGCCAAGGCCTCATCCTGGTCGTGGGTGATCGTAGCGCCTTGGGTAAAGTCTTCGCTCAATGCGTAACCTTCCGGGTGCGTGATCACAAAATCAACATCAGATTTGCACATCCACTCGGCAAATGAATTTGGTACCGCTTGTGGCAGCGGCTTGATATGAGGCGCCCAGGTAAGTACTACTTTAGGGCGTTCTTTGGTCTTCAGTTCGGTGATGGTGATAAGATCGGCCAAGCTTTGCAACGGATGGCGCGTAGCTGATTCTAAACTCACGATAGGCACACCGCAATACTCAACAAATTTGTTGAACACCTTCTCGCTGTAATCCTCATCACGGTCTTTCAGGCCCGGGAACGAGCGTACGCCAATGATATCGACATACTGACCCAGCACGGCCGCAGCTTCGCGCACGTGTTCAACAGTGGTGCCGTTCATCACCGCACCGTCTTGCAGTTCCAATGCCCAACCTTCTTTATCAATGTTGAGCACCATTACGTTCATGCCTAAGTTCAATGCGGCTTTTTGTGTGCTCATGCGTGTACGCAAGCTCGGGTTCAAGAAAACCAGACCGATGGTCTTGTTTTTACCTAATTCCTGGTGAGCGTAGGGTGCCTGCTTCAATTGCAGGGCTTCGGCCACTAAAGCGTTGATATCGGTAACGTCGTGTACAGAGGTGAACTGTTTCATGAGTGTGTTATAGCAGCCCTGCACCAAAAAGGGTGCAGGGTAATGGTGATGGTTCTGTTAACTATGCTTCTACCTGGGCAGGTTTCAATACCTCGGTAAATGCCTGCAAAAATCTGTCGGCATGTGCCTTGGTCAGATTCAGGGCAGGTAGCAACCTTACTACATTAGGCTTGGCTTCGCCGGTGAAGATGCGGTGTTTATACAGCAGGTCCTTACGCACGTGCGCTAATTCTTCGGGGAGTTCGATACCGATCATCAGTCCGCGGCCACGTACCTCCTTTACCTGTTTGAACTTCTTCAGTTCATCGATCAGGTATTGGCCTACCTCAGCAGCATTCTGCATTAGGTCATTATTCTCGATCTCTTCCAGCACGGCCAAAGCAGCAGCACACGCTAAATGGTTCCCGCCAAAGGTGGTTCCCAGCATACCGTATGATGGTTTGATCTTAGGGGAAATGATAATGCCACCGATCGGGAAACCGTTACCCATGCCTTTGGCCATGCTGTAGATATCGGCATCTACGCCGGCAAAGTCATGAGAAAAGAATTCGCCCGTACGGCCATAACCGCACTGAACCGAATCGGCAATGTATACGGCATTGTACTGATCGCACAGCTCGCGGATCTTTTTCAGGAAGCTTGCAGTGGCAACCTGAATACCGCCTACGCCTTGTATACCTTCAATGATCACTGATGATACCTCGTTCTCGGCAAAGGCCTGCTCCAAAGCAGCTTCATCGCACCATGGTAGAAAGATCACATTGTCGGTCTCGTTCACCGGTGCAATGATCTTTGGATTGTCGGTAGCCGATACTGCCAGCGACGTACGACCATGGAACGCCTTACGGAAAGCGATCACCTTCTTTTTACCATTATGGAACGATGCCAGTTTCAGCGCGTTCTCATTGGCCTCAGCACCTGAGTTACACAGGAACAGTTGATAATCGGTCTTGCCTGATACCTTACCTAACTTCTCGGCCAGCTCCTTCTGTAATGGTATCTCGATCGAGTTCGAGTAGAAACCGATCTGGTGTAATTGGTCCTCCAAACGCTTCACGTAATGCGGATTGGTGTGACCGATCGATATAACGGCATGACCGCCATACAGATCCAAATATTCAGTTCCGTTGTCATCATAAACCAAACTTCCTACGCCTTTGGTGATGTTGATCGGGTTGATAGGATAAACGTCGAATAGATTCATTTTAAACCCCTCCAAGCCTCCCCAACGGGGAGGAGATGTTTTAAAGTGTGATAATATCAAAGATGCTCCTGCGGAGTTCTTCTATTAAAAAGCTGCGGCTTTCAATTTAAGACCAGTGGTCTCGTCTAGGCCAAACAGCAGGTTCATGTTTTGTACGGCTTGCCCCGATGCACCTTTAAGTAAGTTATCCATGATGCTGATAATAAATAACTTATTGCCTTTCTTTTGAACTTGGATGAAGCATTTGTTCGTGTTCACAATCTGCTTCAGGTCAATGTTACGGGTGGTAACATGGGTGAACGGGTGGCCGGCATAATATTCGGTGTATAACTTCACCGCATCCTCGGCGGTTAGGTCGCTGTCAAGGTACATCGAGGCGATGATGCCTCGGGTAAAGTCGCCTCGGTACGGGATGAAGTTAACGGTTTGGTCAAAACCAGTCTGCAATTGCTTTAACGACTGGCCGATCTCGTTCAAATGCTGGTGGTCAAAAGCCTTGTACACCGACAAGTTATCATTGCGCCAGGTAAAGTGCGAGGTGGCCGATAAGCTTTGCCCGGCACCTGTAGAACCTGTGGTGGCGGTGATATGCACCTCACTAGTCAGGTTATTACTTGCCGCTAATGGCAAAAGACCTAACTGCAAACAGGTAGCAAAACAACCCGGATTGGCGATATTGTCAGCTTGCTTGATCGCATCGCGGTTCAATTCGGGCAGGCCATATACAAAGCTGCGGCCATCGATGGTCGCGCGGTCCTTTAACCTAAAGTCCTGGCTTAGGTCAATGATTTTGACCGTAGCGGGGAAGGGGTTAGCCTCCAGGAACTTGCGTGCATCGCCATGTCCCACGCACAGGAATAACACATCCACATGATGTGATAGCTCGCCGGTGAACTTCAGCTCAGTATCACCGAACAGGTCGGTATGTACCTCATACAAAAAATTGCCGGCGTTGCTGTTGCTGTGTACAAAAGCGATGTCCACCTGCGAGTGGTTAACCAGGATGCGTAGTAGCTCGCCACCGGTGTAACCGGCTCCGCCAATGATGCCTGCTTTTATATTGGCCATATCAAATGCTTATTTTAAAAAGTAAAAAATCGTCCGTCGATATCTGTTGCTCAAAGCCGATAGCCCTGTACAAACGCTGAGCGGTGTGATTATGCTTCTGGGTCTCCAATTGAACGAACGTCGCGCCTGTCTCCTTGCCGTAGGCCATCGCCGTGCGGATCAGCTCTTCGCCGATACCTTTTTGGCGGTGATCTTCCTGCACAAAGAGGTCGTTCAGGATCCAATTCTTGGTGAGCCGTGCCGAAGAGTATTTGGGATACAACTGGGTGAAACCTACTGGTGTATCGTTCTCATTCGACGCCATAAAAATGACCGACTCGTTATGGTTCAAACGATCTTTAAGGAATGAGGTGGACGCTTCCACATCCGAACGTTGCTCATAGAAGACCCGGTACTGATCGAATAGGTCAGCTACCAGGTCTATCTCGTCAACGTTTATCCTTTTGATCGTCATCTTGGTGGTCAAATGCTCGGTATTATCCGTTCACTTTGTGGTAGATCATCACCTGGTTACCAAATATCTTCGAGAAACCTTTAACGTCCTCGCCACTCCAGGCGTTATTCATCTCGCCGTAGCTACCGAACTTGTTCGACATCAGGTCATGATCTGACTCGATACCGGTCACCTGGAAACGATATGGGTTCAGCTCCACGAACACTTTACCGCTCACGTTCTTTTGCGTGTCATCCAAGAACGCTTCGATGTTGCGCATGATCGGGTCATGGAACTGACCTTCATGTAACCAGTTGCCATAGAACGACGACAATTGGTCTTTCCATGAAAGTTGCCATTTGGTCAATACGTGTTTTTCTAAAGTATGGTGTGCCTTGATGATCACGATAGGGGCAGCGGCTTCAAAACCCACACGGCCTTTGATACCGATAATGGTATCACCTACGTGAATGTCGCGCCCAATGCCGTATGGCTGTGCAATAGCTTGTAAAGCTTGTATAGCCTTTGCCGGGTGATCGTATGAGGTTCCGTCAACCGCCACCAGCTCACCTTTATCGAATACCAATTCAACATGCTTGGTATCGGTAGAAGTTACTGGGGTAGGCCATGCATCCTCAGGCAGGCCCTGGTGCGAGGTCAAGGTCTCTTTACCACCTACCGATGTGCCCCAGATGCCTTTGTTGATCGAGTATTTGGCCTTCTCGAAGTTCATCTCCACGCCATGGTCCTTCAGGTATTTGATCTCTTCCTCGCGGCTTAATTTAAGGTCGCGGATAGGGGTCAGGATCTGCACGTTCGGGATCAGGATATTGAAGATCATATCGAAACGCACCTGATCGTTACCGGCACCTGTGCTGCCGTGGGCAACGTACTCGGCACCGATCTCATTAGCGTAATTGGCTATAGCAGTGGCCTGGCTAACGCGCTCAGCACTTACCGATAGCGGGTAAGTATTGTTCTTTAACACGTTACCATATATCAGGTACCTCACGCAGGTGTTGTAGAAGTTCTCGGTCTCGTCAACAACGTGGTGCGAGGTAACGCCCATTTTGTAAGCGCGCTCTTCCACCTGTGCCAGCTCTTCATCGCTAAAGCCGCCGGTGTTCACGATCACTGAATGCACTTCCAGGCCAAGGTCCTGTGTCAAGTAGATGCAGCAGAATGAGGTATCCAAACCGCCGCTGTAGGCTAAAACTACTTTTTTCTTCATTATATGATGATATATGGTGTGGTATTAAAAATTAATGGTCTTGACGCTTTTCCGGATCGCGTTCTCGATACGCTCCAGCAAGGTGGCCTTGTGAGTGATCTTCTTCATCTTCTCCTCCTGCTGGCGCATCTTATCCTCAGGATCCCAAAGCATGGCTGTACACATACAGTTCTTGCGTTCTTTGGCGGTAAGGATATCGTAATTGACGCAGCTGCGGCATCCCTTCCAAAAGTCCTCGTCCTGGGTCAGCTCTGAGTAAGTAACCGGTTCATAACCCAGCTCCGAGTTGATCTTCATCACGGCCAGGCCGGTTGTAAGACCAAATATCTTGGCATTGGGATATTTTTTGCGCGACAAAGCGAATACTGCCTGCTTGATCGCTTTGGCCAGGCCCACTTTACGGAAATTAGGGTTAACGATCAGGCCCGAGTTGGCCACAAAGTCACCATGGCTCCACGTCTCGATGTATACGAAACCGGCCCAGGTGCCGTCTTTATGTAAAGCGATGATCGCTTTGCCTTCAAGCATTTTATTGGCTACGTATTCAGGAGAGCGTTGAGCTATACCGGTGCCCCGAGCTTTGGCCGACGATGCCATCTCATCACAGATCTGTGGGGCATAGTCAACGTGTTGTTCGTTGGCTACTATTATGTTAAAATCTTCTAAGGTCATGGATCAAAAAACCAGCACTTATTGTTAAAAGATCGGCCTAAGGGCCTATGTATTAAAGGATATTGAGTAAAAGAAGTTTAAATAAACTTCAGTTCGGGTCGTAGTTGTGGCGCAAAGCCGGTTCAAACCCTGGGAATAAATAATCGTCGTCGTGACGGCATGATCACTATAACAGCAGCGGTCAAAGCAGTGGCGAACCGGGCAGTGTTAACTGCGGGTATATGCCTGTATATGCTTTGGATGTTCATTGACCAGTGTGATATTATCGTTTTTAAATTTTGTGCAAATTATTCAAATAAAATTTACTTATGCAAGTAAAAAAAGTTATCATTTTGTAAATATTCGCTCAGTTTTGAACATGCAAGTTTCTGATGCAGACATACCCCTTCTTCGCCGCACTTTTAACAGCATCTGTCAGTTCGATGAAACTGCGTTCAATGAGATACTTAATCATTGGACGACAGTTAGTTACAAGCGTAAGGTGACGTTGACCCGAACCGGTGAAACGGAGCGCTACTTGTATATCACCGTGCAAGGTGTTCAACGTGGTTTTTGTATCTATGGTGATAAGGAAGCCACTATGGTCTTTTTTTATCCGGTATCGTTTGCCGGTGTGGCCGATAGTTTCTTGCTGCAACGCCCGTCGGGAATGGACATTGAGACGCTTACCGACAGTCGTTTGCTGCGGATCACCTACCATGATCTGATGGCCGTGGCCGCTAAGTACCCATCGGTGGAGAAATGGTTGCGGGTGATGTTGAGCCATGCGTTGGCAGGTGCGCTCGAACGGCAAAAGGAGCTGACCGTGTACTCGGCCGCCGATAAGCTTGCCGCTTTGTTCCAGCGCAGTGCGCATATCTTCAACCTGATCCCGCACAAATACCTGGCGTCATACATCGGAGTAGAGCCGGCTACCTTCAGTAAACTCTACGCCAAACTGCGGTCGACCCAAAAATGATGATCTGGATCAACAATTTTTGATCAGCGTTGCCTCATCTTTGCCCTGAACAAAACCTGAACCAGATGGCCACTTTTAATTCCAAACAACTACTCGATACCCTGCAACATGACCTCGCCAATATAATAGCTGAGGCGCAAGCACTGCACGGCCAAATGCATTTATTCAACAAGGTGCCCGCGCCAAGTAAGTGGACCATAGCGCAGGTGCTTGAACACCTTAATACCTATCATGATCATTACCTACCTGAGATGGAGAAACGCATGGCTGAGTGTACCAATACACTCGTGTCACTAACCTTTACCACAGGTATCTTGGGTGGATACTTGACACATATGATGCAGCCAGATGCCAAAGGTACGATCACCAAAAAGGCCAAGGCGCTTAAAAAACACATACCGCCTGTAGAGTTGAATGCGAATGATGTTTGGCAGCGATTTATGGCAGGGCAAGAGCACTTTTTACAATTGCTTAGGAAGGCCGATCAGTATGACCTGAACCAAGTTCGTATCAGCACCAGCATAAGCAGCTTGATACGGCTAAAATTGGGCGACATATTACGTGTACTGGTCGTTCATCAGCAACGGCACTTCATCCAGATCGAAGAGGCTTTGGCAGTGGTCAAGGGAGAAAAGCAGGTGAACGCTTAGTGCTGCGGCTGCTCGGTTTTAGGTTGGCCCGAGGGACGTTTGCGCCAGTAGTTGGCCAGTATAGAACCCGAGATATTCATCCAGGGACTGAACACTGCCGCGGCTAAACCTACAGTAGCCAGTTTGCCCATGGTACCGGCGAGCCCCGAGGCCATGCCACCGTTTTGCAAGCCCACTTCAAACGCCACCGTACGGGCCGAATCCTTATCGAGCCCGAAGATGCGGCTCAACCAGTAGCCAAAAAAGTAACCGGCGCCGTTATGGATCACTGAGGCCATGAACAGCAGTATCCCTACATTCAACAAGTTATCGCGGCCTGCGGCGGTGGTCACCGCCGTGAAGTACACAATACCGAACATAGATAGGTAGGGAATGTAACGGTCTATCTGAGGTTTAGTGCTATACAACTGATGATATGCGGTCCCCACTACAAAAGCAGCTACCAGGAACGCGAACACCTCGGCCGATAGCAGACCAGCTTCTGAAAAGTGAAATTCATAAAAACGATACAAGCCGAAAGGTAGGGCAAGCAGGTAAACCAAACAAACACCCGCCGCCATGTAAACCGATCTTTTTTGTGCGCCGGTAGCATGCTTCAGAAAGTCGTGCAACAGCGCGGCTCCAATGGGTACCAGCACGATCTTGATGATCTCCATCATCATGTTGACGAATTTGATCTGGATCAGCGTGCCGGCCAATAGCTTCATCAACACAGGTGTAAGGAAAGGAGCTGCCAGCGTGGCCATGGCCGTAACGGTTACCGACAGTACCAGGTTAGCCCGTGCTAAATATACCATCACGTTGGAGGCCAGCCCGCTGGAGCATGACCCGATCAAAATGATACCGGCAGCTATCTCTGGCTCGAAATGGAAGATGCGGGTGAGCAGGAAGCCCATAAGCGGCATCACGCTGAAGTGACACGCCAGGCCGATCAGCACTCCCTTGCCGGTACTGCCCAGCCCGGTGAAGTCCTTGATGCTCATTTGGATGCCCATACCGAACATTACAATTTGCACCACGATGAGGATCAGCCATTTGTTCCGCAGGTCAAAGCTTCCCCATTTAAGGAACGCACCCGGAAAGATCATAGCGGCCACCACGGCAGCGATGATCCAGGCGGTATACTGGTAATTTTGCAGAGATGGTACGGAACCGATACCAATGGCACCGGCTACTGCCAATACCACACCGGCAGGCTGCCAAAAGGCGGACTGCGTGGTAAGCAGGCCCCATACCAATACCAGCAATGCTATGCCGCTTATCACGAGGAAGACCTTGCGCAACTGCATGACGGTTTACTGGTTAAAGTAAGTATCGGCCAGGTACTTGATCGCATTTGGCGGGCTGGCCACGATAGGTACCGTACGGTCGCTTTCATCTAAACCGGCCACCACACGCGCCATAGAGGCTTGGGCAAGCAGGATCACATCTACCTGGGTGGCTAACTCGCGCAAGGCCTCGGTCACGATCCTATCATGAGTAGCCGCATCGCCGCTCATCAGGGCCTCAAAGGCACCGTCGCACAATTTAGATACCAGCTCGATCGGTTTACCGGCCGCTTCGGCACGACGTTTTACCAGGTCACTGGTGGGCTCCAACGTGGTGGATAGGGTAGCGATCACGCCGATACGCTGACCTTCTTGCACGGCCAGATCGGCCATAGGTTGATCAACACGCAATACCGGTACACCGACTTTGGCGGCCGCAGCTTCCACGGCAGGACCTAACGATGAGCAGGTGACCAAAATGTAGTTGGCACCTGAGTCTTCGGCCGAGGCCACATAATCGGCCACTCGTTTGGCGATCGAAGGGGTGAGCGAGCCGCGAGAGCGGATATTCTTCACCAGGCTGTCATCCACGATGTTAAAGGTGGCCACGCCGGGCAAATATTCCTGGCAAAGCTGTTGAAACACTGGTATCAGCGTATGCGAGGTATGTATCAATCCTAATGTCTTTTGTTCCATGGTTATATTATTTACCGTTCAATACTGTTAAAAAATAATTCTCGTCGCCCACTTGGCCGCCTTTGATGTTCACTTCCAGACCGTTGATGGGCTTGCCCGGCGCGTGCGCCTTGCATAAAGGCGCACCCGGCGATACGGCCGCGATCATTTCCACCGCCTCGATACCGAGCGCACGTGCAGCAAAACTTGATGTGTCGCCACCCGCTATCACCAAGCGTTTCAGGTCGGTTCGTTCGATCACACCTTGGGCTAGAAGGCCCAATGCAGTGCCAAATACCGCTGCTGTACTGCTGCGGATCTGTTGCTCGGTCATGCCTTGCGCCACAAAGGCCCGGTGTGAAAGCGCTACGCGCGTGTCATCATTACCTACACTGGTGTGAACGAGCACGCTTTGGCCATTACTGATGTGATCGGCAGCCTCAGCGATATAGGATGCCAAAACTTCATCCATATTAGCACCCTCGGCTAAGGCTGTGGTATCAACAGCGATACCGATGAAGCCGTTATGTAAAGCCTTTTCGATCTGCCGGGAGGTGACTGGTGAGCAACTGCCCGATACGACGAGTAGTTTATCAGTGCTTTGTACATCAGGCCAGGTCGGAGCTTGAGACAGCTTGCCTGAGGTCCTCCAATGACCGCCAAGTGCCATGTCCACACCTGATGAGCCCACTGAAAAAAGAGGCTTTGACGAACTTGCATGCGCGTCGATCAGTTCGCCTACACGTTGCAGATCGTTATCGTCCACACCGTCAAAAAATATGACCTCATTACCTTCACCGATCAGCTGCTGTAAAGTGGCTGCGGCTTCAGTATCGGGCTGGTGCAGTTGCAGGATGTCCAGAAGGCCGATCTTCTTGTCCGTTTGTTCGCTTAGGTGCAGGCGCAGGTCACTTTCGTGAGCCGGAGTAGTTGGATGTTTGCTCATAGAAGGATGCCTGTCAAGGCGATACACCTGTCCCTGGCTGCCTATGCCCATACGAGCGAACAGATTCCCAAAAAAGCTGAACCTACCTAAGGCTGGTGCAGCCACCAGCACGGGCACGAAAGGCCCTTGAAAGACCTCGGCACCGACATCTATGGCACGACCGATACTGCCTATGGCAGGCGATGAATCGAACGTGGAGCAGACCTTGTAATGCACTTGCGGTGCGCCCAGCGCCTTCAAAGCTTCAAAAGCAGGACGCAGGGTAGCTTCCATTTCATCAGGTGGCATCGACCGGGTGAGGCCTGCTACGCCGATGGCTTGCAGCCCGGTGTATTTACTCAATTGCTGAGGTGTGGGTGGCTCAATGAACAACACCGTTCGGATACCGGCACGACTCAAAAATTCGAGCGCGTCGGTGGAGCCGGTGAGGTCGTCGCCGTAATAGGCCAGCAGCAGGTCAGGGGTTATGCTCATGAATTACCGAACTTTTTCACCGAATTAGCGAATTCAGGATACTTTTCCGCTGCTTGTTCAAGCAATAGCCCGTCCACCGCGCCTTGCCAGGCCTGGTGCAGCGCTACAACGCCTCCGGTAGGCCCATCGGGGTGCGCCATGATGCCACCGCCTGCCATGTATAACAGGTCGATGGTCTGCGTGCGGCGATAGGTCTCGAACGCCTGGCCACCCCACTGGCCTGAGGAAACAACCGGTAACACGGTGGTGCCATTGGCCAAAGGTTTAAGGCAAGCCTCGATCGAGCGAACGACCGAATCGTCGCTTTCCCAGAACTTATTTTTGATGCCGTTCACGTGGATCTGGTCCACACCGGCTAAACGCCATAGCTTTTGATAAGCCGGGAACTCGATCCCCAGCAGCGGGTGACGGTTCATCATACCCCAGCCATTGCGGTGACCATGTATGGCGAGCGCGCCCTGATCACATATCTTTTTAGCCCCCGACAGGCCCACGCTGTTCAAGCTCACCATGGCACAGGTACCACCTGCCTTCACGATGTATTCGTAGCGGCGCAGCATGCTGTCCACCTCGTCGCTCAGGTTAAAGGCGTACATTACCTTCTTGCCCGTACGGTCGGCGTGGTCATTGATCACGCGCATGATGGCGTCCACACGATCCTCAAAGCTGGAATTTGCGGCTGCCGACATCAGCTCATCATCCTTCACAAAGTCGATACCGGCTTCAGCTAAGGTCTTCACCAATTCGGCCGTGGTCTCCGGCGACATGCCGATGCTCGGTTTGATAATGGTCCCGATCAGCGGACGACCTTCCACGCCGGTCAGTTTACGGCAACCTTCAATGCCGAACTCAGGGCCTTTGTAGTGCTGAGTATAGCTGTCAGGAATTTCGATATCCATCAACTTTAAGCCGGTAAATTGGGTCAATTCGTACAGGTTTCCCTGTAAAGTAGATACCAGCACCGGCAGGTTGTAACCAAAGTTCTCTACCGACCATGACACTTCGATGTTGGCCCGATGATAACCGCCTTCTTTAGCCACAGCGCCCGGCATGGCCGGTTCATTCACCGACTCAAGGTGCTCGATCTTTTCCACTCGTGCTGCAAAGCGGGCCTTCAATTCTTCCGTTTCACCTGGAACTGCCACGAACGTACCGCTCGATTGCTCGCCGGCCAGTACCTGTGCAGCCTTTTCCAGCGGGTAGGGGGTCTCGATGTAATATTTACCTGTTATCCTTTCCATAAGTATCAGGCGGTGATGGGTTGTCTCTTGATCTTATAGCCAATCAGGCCATAGTATAGAATAAATAAGAAGCAAAGTAATGGGATGATGTACCCCGGCTGTATTTGGTCATGATTGTAGTCGATAACGGTAGCCATCACGTATGGCAAGATTGCACCACCAATTATCGACATCACCAACCATGATGACGCAGGTTTGGTGTCGTCGCCCAGGCCATCGATGCCCAAGGCGAATATGGTAGGGAACATGATCGACATGAAGAAACCCAGTGCGCCTAAGGCATAGATCACATATGAACCGCTACCCAATACCGCCACGCCGCATAATGCAGCAGCGATCACCGCGTAAATTGCCAGTAGTCGTGCTGACGATACGAAACGCAGCAATCCGGTACCCACAAAACGCCCTGCCATGAACAGGAAGCCGTACAGACCCAAGTAGTAACTCGCGGTCTTCTCGTCAAAGCCACCGCCTTGTTTGGCCATACGGATAAAGAAGCTGGTCACACATACCTGTGCGCCCACATAAAAGAATTGTGCCAATACCCCCATCAATAGGTGGCGGTGTTTTAAAACGCCGAAGAAGCTTCCACCACTGGTCGGTTCTTTAGATACGTTCCTGATCTCGGGGAGGTTGACGAAGTAGAACAACACTGCTACCAGCACGAGTACGCTGGCTAAGATGATGTAAGGCAATTTTACGGACGAAGCTTCACCTTGCAGGTAGGTTTGTCTTGCGGTCTCGGTCATGGCGGCCATTTGAGCCGGGGTGTACTCTTTTCCCGATAAGATGAAGTTGGCGCCGATGAGAGGTGCCACCATAGCTGCCAGTCCATTGAATGATGCGGCAAGATTAAGGCGGGTCGTCGCTCCGGCAGGGTCGCCAAGGATCGCGGCATAAGGGTTGGCAGCGGTCTCTAAGATGGTAAGGCCGCAACCGATGATAAATAACGCTCCCAGGAACATGGCATAAGCGCGGGTATCAGCAGCAGGAACGAACAATACCGCACCGAAAGCGAATAGCAGCAGGCCACAGATGATACTGTTCTTATACCCGAACTTTTTTAGCATCATCCCCGCAGGTATGGCCATCAAAAAGTAGGCGAGGTAAACGGCCGTATCGATCAGGGTCGACTGGCGGTTGTTCAACTGACAAGCCTTTTTTAAGTGGGGGATAAGTACCGAATCCAGATTATGAGCCATTCCCCATAAAAAGAAAAGGCAGGTGATCAGGATAAAAGGCAGTACGTAGCTTTTGCCTGTGGTGTTGGTCTCGGCTACTAAGCCTGAGTCATTGTCGGTTACAAGGGCCATGGGTCTCTTCTAAAATAAATGTTGTATCAATAGTTATCAGGAAATAAGGTAGGAGTTATTGTTTGCGTTTGGCCAGCAGTAGGTGGTCGCAGGCCAGCACCACTTCGCCGTGCTGGTTGATCACTTCCACATGCTCGGTCACTGTACCGAACTCTGGCTTTTTGGCGTCCGTCTTTTCAGATATGGTCACCTCCGAGTGAATGGTATCGCCAATGAACACCGGCTTCACGAAGCGCAACTTATCGTATCCCTTCGAGAACGCCTCGGGATTGATCTCGGATGCGGTAAGGCCTATGCCAATGCTGAAGATCATGGTGCCGTGGGCGATGCGTTGTTTAAAGGGTTGGGTGGCGCACCACTCGGCATCCAGGTGATGCGGGAAAAAATCGCCGGTGTGGCCGGCGTGTACCACAAAGTCGGTCTCGGTGATGGTACGGCCCAGTGTAGTGCGTTTATCGCCTACGGTATAATCTTCAAAAAAGGTCGACTTAAAATACATGGTTCTTTTATTTCGTATTGTCGTCATTGCGAGGTACGAAGCAATCTCTGAACTGTGCTTGGCGATTATGCCTACGTAGAGACGCTTCGTTCCTCGCGATGACGGTTCTGTTTGATCCTAAAGTTCAGATAAACTTATCTGATACCACAACGCCGCCTTGGTCGCTGCTTTGGTAGGCGCTTTCTACTACGGCCATGGTCTTCACCACGTCGTCAACGCTGGTAGGCAGTACGTCGGTCTCGCCGTTCTTGTAACGCATCAGGCTCGACATGGTGCCAATGAACGCATCCGGGAACCAGGAGCCTTCCAATTGGATCTCTTTCCACTCGGGTGCCTGACCTTCTTCCACGATGCAATATTCAAATTTATCGGGAACTCCGTGCGGGTAATCCATCAAAAGTCCCATTCGGGCCTTGATCGCGCCCTTGGTGCCTTCCCATTTAATGAAGCTTTCCTGATTATGCGCACCAAATGAATGGTCGTGATTGGTGTTGATCACCGCGTGCATGGTATCCCCATAATCGAATAGGATCGTTGATCGTGATGAGGATAAGGTCTTAGCCGGATGTTTGAGCGTTTTGGCCATTACCGATGTTGGGTCGCCCAAAAAGGAACGCATCAGGTCAATGTAATGGATGCTATGATATTGTATCTCCAAACGCGGATGCACCATCACAAAGGGAAACAGTTCCCATGGGGTCTCCAGCGTCACCCTTACTTCCATATCGTAAAGCTGACCGATCATGCCCTGCTCGATCATGTATCGTGCGGCGCTCACATAGGGCGCAAAACGAAGCTGGCAGTTGATGGCCGCTACCAAATTCTTGCGACGGCACACCTCCAGTATCTCTTTGGTTTGCCAAAAATAGTCGCCCATGGGCTTTTGGATCAGTACGGCGCTGCCATTTGGCAGTTTCTCCAACGTGGCCACGAACATTTCGGGCATGATGGTGATGTCGTATACCGCGTTCGCGGGTGCGTTCGCCACAGCATCTTCTACCGTATCATACACATTAGGGATATTCCACTCGGCGGCCAGCTTTTCGGCCCGCGCGCGTGTACGGTTCGTGATACCGATCACCTCGAAGCCCGCCTTGCGGTAGGCCGGCAAGTGCGCATCACCCACAATGCCGCCGGCACCAATAATAATAATGGGGGCTGGGGACTCGGGTAAAGTGGGTTGATAGGGTATATGCATTCTATTTATTTTCTGTTGGTTAGTTGTTCGATCCGTTGCTGTCCTGCTTGCAGAATCAAGCTGATCGGTCGGTCGGTGTCAATGGCTGCCAGCACCACTTCATCGATTACTTTGGCTATCTGTGCCCAGTTGCTTTTTTGTGGCAGCGATCGCGCTACCTGATGTAGCTGTTCCAGTTTATGGTAATAGGGTACGATGGTGTTGATGCCTTCATCTTTCCAGGTAGAGATGCGGCAACCAATACCGCCTTCCAAGGTCAGGAGTTTATCGCTCGCCTTGCTGGTGGCGTAACGAATAAGATCGTAAGCGATCTGTTTGTGCCTGCTTCCGGAGCCTATGGTGTACAACCAATAAACATTAAGGGAAGCAGATGCCGAACCCGGCGCATGTGGGATAGGGGCGATGTCGACCTTGCCTTTGACCATCGACTCGGGCAACACCTCGCACATGGATGCAAAGCCGAACCAGTTCACCATCATGGCCGCTTCGCCACGGGCAAAGGCCATCCCCATTTGAACCGATTCGTACGCCATGCTTTGTGGATGCACCGCCTGGTTGTCGCGCAAAATGTTGCGGTAATAGGTGAGCCCGTCCAGCGCCGCCTGCGTATCGATGTTGATAGCGCCGCAGGCATCGGTCAGATCCCCACCGCGTGTCCAAAGCTGAAGCACGAGGTCAAAAACGGTATTGTGCCCATCCGGATACCCGGCGAACACCGTACCGTAAAAGTTCTGCTCGGGGCGATGGAAAAAGCGGGCCACGGTCTGGAACTCGTCCCATGTCTTCGGTAACTCGAGAATCTTGCCATGCAGCTCATGGAAACGACGTTGTTCTGCGCTGTCCTCAAAAAGGTCCTTGCGGTAGATCAGGCATTCGGGACCATCATGAAACGGTAGCCCATAAATGCCGTTACCTAACTGTTGCATGCCCAGCAACGAAGGGCTCCAGCCGTTAGGGAAATCATCAGGAGCGATCTTGTTTATATATGGGCTAACGTCTTCCAGTGCTCCACTGCTCCAGGCCTCGTAAAGCCAATCGGTATTCACGTGAGCAATGTCCCAGTCGCCGTTGAGCAGGCCTTCATCTTCCAGTATGGCTTTGTGAAGCACTTCCAGGTCCATAGGCACCATCTCGGCCTTGAGCGAACAGCCGGTGTCGGCGCAAAAGTTATCCCAGAGCTTTTGCATAGCGCTCTCGAACGGGCCGAACTTACGTACGGCTATCCTGATGGTGTCCGTGCCGTTCATAGCTGCTCTTGGTTTAATTCCTTCAAAATATGGTCAGTATCTTGTCCAAGTGCCGGTGATCCTTTAGCTGAGGTGAGCAGTTCACCATCGATGCGGATGGGGCAGCGGGTGGTACGGTAACTGTAGCCATCTTTCATGGTCACTTCCTGGATCATATCCAGTGCTTTGAAGCCTTCTTGTTGCATCAGTACATCCCAGCTTAATACTTCGGCACACCAAATATCGGCAGGTTGCAGTACTGAAAGCCAGCTTTCGGTAGTGCCGGTAAGCAGGTGATCGGCCAATATAGCTTTGATCTCATCACGCTGGTGGAACGCCGAACCGATGTCAGTGTAAAGCAACAAGGCATCGCATTGCAGGAGCTGACCCAGTTGCGGTATAGAACCCATGGCCAACGCCATGTGTCCGTTGGCTGTTTTATATATCCCGTAAGGTGCGCCTAAGTAAGCATGAGCGTTATTTTTGGCTGACCGTTCGGGCAATTTGCCGTCATAATAGTAGGTGGTCACGGCCTCGAATTGCAGGTCATACGCCGACTCCATCATACTCACCTGCACCAATGCACCTTCGTTCTTGATCGAACGGCGTACCAGGCAAGCCAACAGGCCTTGAGCCAGGTGCGTGCCGGCCAGCATATCAATGATGGACAAGCCCATAGGCACCGGCCCACCTGCGTTACCTGTAAGCCAGGTAAGGCCGGTAAGTGATTGTAACAAAAGGTCTTGACCAGGTTTATCTTTATAAGGCCCCTCGTTGCCGTAGCCTGATATCTCGCCATATATGACCGTCGGGTTAACCGCTTTCACGCTTTCAAAGTCGAACCCTAAACGCTCCATTACGCCGGGGCGGTAGTTGTGCATCACTACGTCGGCCTTTTTTATCAACTCCCAAAGTTGTTGCTTATCCGCCTCGTTCTTGAGGTCGGCCACAAAGCTTTCCTTATTACGGTTGATGGCATGGAACACCGACGATTCGCTGTTCATGATCACATTGGAGGTGTACAAATGGCGGCAAATATCGCCGGTATCGGGTCGTTCTATCTTGATCACCCTTGCACCTAGATCGGCCAGGCGCAAACCTGCCGATGGTCCCGAAAGGAATTGGCTAAAGTCGACCACTAAATATCCTTGTAACGGTCTCATGCTTGGGTCAGGTTAAATTGTTGATCGATCTGTTGGGTGTGCGCACCAGGGCGCGGGGCTGGCACATCGCTGTATAAACGTTGATGGTCTATACGGATCGGGCAGCGGGTGGTGTGTAAGCTTTTGCCATCAGGAAGGGTAACATGTTGCTTGATACCTAATGCTTCAAAAGCTTCATGATGAAGGCTTTGTGCATAGCTAAGTACTTCACTGCACCAAATGCCTTTAGGCTCTAACAGGTCCAGCCAATCCTGAGTGGTCTTGGTAAGCAGTTGTGCCGATAGCAGCTCCAGTATCTCGTCCCGGCGCTCGAACCATAAGGCCGGTGTATCAAACATTGACAGGTCTACACCGATGGCGGTACCGATCTTATATAGGTCGCCCATGGCCAGTGCCAGGTAGTCGTTAGCGGTACGGTAGATGCCGTATGGAGCGCTCAGGTAGGCGTGGCCGCTGCCTTTTACGCTACTGCGCTGCGGAAGCAGGCCACCATCATTCAAATGTGTGGTCAAGAACTCGAATTGCAGGTCAAGCACCGACTCAAGCAGGCTGACCTCTACCAACACGCTTTTTTGTGTTTTGCCACGCTTGATCAGCGCAGCCAGTATGCCTTGCACAAAATGAGCGCCGCACATGATATCGGCCACGGCCAAACCAAAAGGCACCGGGCCGGCATCATTAGTATCAGATAAGTAAGTAAGGCCCGATAAAGATTGTATTAGCAGGTCCTGACCAGGGCGCGAGGCCCATGGACCTTTGCTGCCATAGCCGGTCACCATACCGTAAATGATCTTAGGATTGACCTGCTGCACGGCCTCATAATCTAACCCTATCTTTTCCATTACGCCGGGGCGAAAGTTATGGGTCATGACGTCGGCCTGTGCGATCAGTTTTTTGACGCGTTCCAGGTCCTCAGGATCTTTCAGGTCGGCAGCGTATGATTCTTTATTACGATTGATCGTATGGAACACCAGACTATCACCATTGACAAAAATGTTACGGATAGCGATCTGCCGGCCGGCTTCACCTTTTACAGGCCGCTCGATCTTGATCACGCGGGCACCCAGATCGGCCAAACGCAGCCCGGCAGTTGGCCCGGCCATGAACTGGCTGAACTCCAATACCAGCAGCCCTTCTAACGGTCGTGTCATTTTAAGCTATCTCCTTTGATCGTTTGAAAAGGTCATTCATGGCGTGTAACGCTTCTACCTCACTGCCACCTTTCATCAGGTGATCCCGAACCACATCGCCGGCATGGTCCTGAAAATACATGGAACCGTAATAGCGGGGGCGTAAGAAGGCTCGCTGTAAAGCAGGTAAAGTATTTGTAAAGTAGTTATTAGTATAACCATTCGTGTGGTCACTGGTCCAGGCAGTTAAGTGACCTGGCTGACCGCCGTTGTCGGTATACAGATATTCCTGGCAAGCGGGCGAAGCCACCATCTCAGCGTACTGCATGGCCACATCGATATGGGCACATTTAGACGATACGGCCAAACCGGTGCCACCTAAGGTAGACCGTAAATTAGTGTTCCCGTTCAGGCTGATCATATCATGAAAATGCAGCACCTTACGGGCATAACCAGCGCGCGAGTAGTTGGAATAACCGTACGCGAATGGGCAGTAAGCCACTTGATCGTTACGGGTCATTAACTCGTAAATGCGGATGGGGTTGAGGTCGAAGCATACCGGGTCAACGCTTTGCGCCAGCTGACGGTACATCTGTAGGGCCTTTACACCGATCTCTTCACTTACCACCACGTCGTCCTGCTGGCAAGGGTCTTCGCCAAGTGAACAGCAAAAGGTGTAGAAGGTCATTAACGAATCGATCGGTATCAGCGGACAAGCCACCAGGCCAGCCTTGGCCATATCCATCAATTCTTCAAAGTTGGTAGGCAGCTGCAGGCCATGCTGTTGCAGCAGGTCGGGACGGCTCGAGGCCACCGGTGTGGCGGCATCAATGGCCAAAGCCCATTGCTGGCCGTGAAAGTTATAGCTCTCATGCGAGTGGCCTACGGTATGGTCGGCCTGGTCTTTCAGGAACTCGGAGCTTAGATATTCATCGAACGGCAAAATAGCACGGGTGCGGGCAGCAAAACCAGCCCACGGGTGATCGATCACTAGCAGGTCATACCGCTCGGCAAGCTGTTCGATAGAAAGGTCGGCGAATTGTTGTAACGAGCGTTTCTCCCAAATGATCTCGACATTGGGGTTCAGCTCGGTAAAGCGCTGGGCGGTGGCCGTCATGGGCACAAAGCCGCGGCTGTGATTCCAGGTGATACCTTTTAATATTATTGTTTCGGGCATATCAGGTCATTTCACCGCACGCCCTTGCTATCTCTGGTGCTGGCCGGTCATGCGCAGACATGACGGACAACGTTTTTACATGGCTCAGGAAATGCAGGTCGGCTTAAATGGTGAAATAGCAAATCTATCGGCGCCGGGGTAGATTTTATTATATGATTTAAGCAAGGAACTATAACATATTATCATCCTTCCTCAGGTGGGATGAACGGTGTTACATTGCCGTCAAAAGTGTTTCATAGATGTAACACTTTGGAGCGTTCAAGCGGCATCCATGACATGGACAACTGAAGAAAAATCCAGAAAAACCAAGAAATTTCCAGAAATAGTGATCAGCAGGTCCTCTGGACTAGCTTTTGTAACACTAATTATAACGCTGGTAGGTCTCTTTCCAATCTTTTCGCATTTCGGTGAAACGGGTGGCCACGGTCTGGTAAAATGCTTCGTCCAGCAGTTCGAAAACACTGTTCACACCGTCCATCAGGTCCATTTCGGACACCTTGTAGGTTTGCTCCAGCGCGCCCTGCTCGATCTTGATGATGAACTTGCGGTTCATGTTCAGTATCGACACTTTGAAGTCGGGGTGGGGTATCTCAGCTATGATCCTCATTTAGATTAATTAAGTTTAATTTACCATGCAGCGGGTCCACGCCATTTAGCGTTCCCCATGCCTTCAACGGCTTGAACCGCGCGAACAGCTCTTCACTATACCAGCCTTCGGCCCGTGTCTTTTTGATGATATCGGCGTGAGTACGAGAGCGGTACGCATAATTTTTGACATCATCCAAGCTCTCCCATACCGAGAACGTAGCCTGACGATAAGCGGGGGCTTCACCCACACCAAAAGAGTTGATATAGCCCTCAGCTTCCAGCATTGACTTAGCGGCCTCGTCCACATGTGCCCAAAAGTTCTTTAACCGGTTGAAACGTATGGTGGCCCTGGTCAGCACGGCTACGGGGCCGGTGTGTTGTTGCTCTGATGCTTTAAATGGCTCTTTACCATCCCATTTACCATGTGCCTGTAGCGGCGACAGCCAGATGGTCCATTGCTCGGTCGATAGCTTTTTCCACCAGGAAAGGATGAATGATCGCTCATAGAAGCGTTCGAGTTCTTGTTGATCATCCCATACCGTGAGCAGCGACCATTGCTGCCAATCAGGATTTAATGAAAAGGTGCCACCTTTGCCACTGCCCATTAGTTTCCAAAAGCAGCAGCCTTTCTGCAGGGCCAATGGCAAACGGTGCACGGCCATGGCCAGCAGAGCAAAAGGTATCAGCGCTTTGCGGTACCTGACCATGGTTATACTAACTATCATGACCGCCAAAGCTAATTAAATGCTTAAATATGATATTCGGTTATTTACTTTTTGTACGTCATAATTACATTTGTACCATGGCCGAAGATCTGACTATACTACATACCGAAAATAAAGCTGACCAATATCGCTCGCTCATCCCTCAAATAGAGGCATTGCTCTATGGCGAGACCGACCTTGTTGCCAATATGGCGAATATGGTGGCCGCATTGAAAGAGCAATTCAAATGGTTCTGGGTGGGATTTTACCTGGTCAAGGATAATGAACTAGTATTAGGCCCGTTCCAGGGGCCGGTAGCTTGTACCCGCATCGGCCCGGGCAAAGGTGTTTGCGGAGCCTCTTGGCAGCAAAAACAAACCCTGATCGTGCCTGATGTAGAAGCGTTCCCGGGGCATATCGCTTGCAGTTCATTGTCGCGGTCTGAGATCGTGGTGCCATTGTTCAGTGATGGCGAAGTGGTTGCCGTCCTGGATGTGGACAGCGAACTATTGGACCAGTTCGATGATACCGATAAGCAGAACCTTGAACAATTGGTGAAACTGCTCCGCTTTTAATGGCTAAACTGTTCCTAATAGCCGGTTTGGGTGCCGATAGGCGCTTATTTGATAAATTATCGCTTCCAGGTCATGAACTGGTGCATGTAGATTGGATAGAGCCCGAAAAGCATGATACCATTAGCACTTATGCTAAAAAGCTTATCGAACATTATCAGATACCGGAAGGCGCCAATCTTTTGGGCGTGTCCTTGGGTGGTATCATGACGGTCGAGATCAGCAACATGAATCGGCTGGGCAAAGCGATCATCGTTTCCAGCATTAAGGAATCGAGCGAGATACCGCCTTACTTTAGATTCTTCAGAAGGGTGCCCATTTATAAGATATTGCCGCACCGGTTCTATGTATCCATGGGTAACCTGATCAAGCCGTTATTTGGCGATACCAAGGGTAAGACCGGCTTTTTGTTCGTGGACATGATCAAACATAGCTCGCCCGTTTTTATGCGGTGGGCCATGCACGCAGTGTTGAGGTGGAAACCGAAGCCCGTTACTCAAAAGACCTATCACATCATCGGGAATAACGACCTGATATTTCCACACCGATACATCAATTCTTCAACACATATCGTGGAACGTGGCAGCCATGATATGGTCTATACCCGGGCGGCCGAGATCAGCGGCATTATTTTAGATATCCTAAACGAATGAAGCTCCCGGAGTCCTATTATTTAAACAGCAACGTGGTGGAGGTGGCTCGTGACCTGTTAGGCAAATATCTGTTCACCAACATAGACGGCGTAGTGAGCGGCGGCTACATTGTGGAAACTGAAGCCTATAATGGGATCATTGACCGGGCATCACACGCATACGGTGACCGCCGAACCAATCGGACGCAGACCATGTATGAGCGGGGAGGAGTAGCTTATGTTTATTTATGTTATGGCATACATGAAATGTTGAACGTGGTCACCTCGGTAGAGGGCCAACCGCACGCTGTGCTGATCAGAGCGGTAGACCCGACGGTCGGTATCGATGCCATGCTATACCGGCGTAACATGGCCTTGGTAAAGCCGAACATTACCCGCGGACCAGGGTCGGTGGGCAAGGCGTTTGGGATCGACCGTAAATTGAACGGTATTAGCTTACAAAGCGACAAGCTTTGGATCGAAGATAAGGGACTACATTTTACAGATGACGAGGTAGCTGCGGCGCCTCGTATAGGTGTGGCATATGCCGAAGAAGACGCATTGCTGCCTTATCGCTTTTACGTGAAAGGCAATATATATGTAAGCAAGCCGAATAGATAAACTTCAAATCAAAACTGTGTTTAATGTGTTCATCATTTATCACTTTAATTAACAAGGTTATGAATTTTGAAAAAGATCTGAAAAAGCTCCAAGATACCGACCATTTGCGCGGCCTGATCGACAAGGCCAATACCGCCATGCTAACGACTTTCACTCTGGATGGCGGCTTCCATAGCAGACCAATGGCCACCGCTCAGTTGGATGTTGATGGTAACCTGTGGTTCTTTACCAATGAGTTCTCTTCAAAAGTGGCCGAGATCTCGCATGAAAACAAGGTCAACATCACTTATTCGAACAGCACCAACAACACTTTCATCAGTGTGAACGGTTCGGCAGCTATTGTTGATGATCGTACCCGCATGAAAGAGCTGTGGTCGCCTGCGGTCGAAGTATTTTTCAAAGATGGCATAGATGACCCTGCATTGACGCTTTTGAAAGTGAACATAACCGATGCTGAATACTGGGATAACAGCGCGGGCACTATCGGTCTCGCCTTTAAATGGTTAAAGTCGGTGATCACAGGCGATAAATTTGAGCCGGGTGAACATGAAAAAGTTGAGTTATAAATTATAGGCCGATACACATCGGCCTTTTTTGTAATATTGGCTAATGGAATACCAAAACAGTGCTCATTTCGCACTCGAGCTTGATGCAAAGGATGAACTCAATAGCTTTCGTGAGCGCTTCCTTATCCCACAGCACAATGGAAAAGATATCATCTACTTGTGCGGCAATTCGTTAGGCCTGCAACCTAAAGCAGCCAAGCAGGCCATCACCGACCAGTTGGACAATTGGCATCAGCTTGCTGTTGAAGGTTGGTTCGATGGTGAAGAGCCTTGGCTAGGTTACCACAAACAGTTGCTTGGGCCGTTGGCCAATATCATGGGAGCCTTACCCGTCGAGATAGCGGTCATGAACTCTTTAACGATAAACCTACACCTGATGATGGTCAGCTTTTACAAGCCCACTCAGCAACGGTATAAGATCATTATGGAAGGGGGCGCTTTCCCGTCAGATCAATATGCCATGGAAAGCCAGGTACGCTTTCATGGGTTCGATCTTGAGGAGGCAGTGATCGAGCTTTTTCCGCGTGAGGGTGAAGTTACGCTTAGAACCGAAGACATCCTTACTGCCATTGAACAAAATGCCGACAAATTGGCCCTGGTGATGTTCAGCGGCATCAACTACTATACTGGTCAATTCTTCGATATGGAGGCCATTACTAAAGCTGGCCATGCGGCTGGCGCGATGGTAGGCTTCGACTTGGCTCATGCAGCTGGTAACGTTCCGTTGAAGCTTCATGACATCGGGGCCGACTTTGCCTGCTGGTGTTCATACAAATACATGAATTCTGGTCCGGGTGGGATCAGTGGAATCTTTGTGCATGAGAAACATCACCAGAACCGTGAGCTGAATCGTTTTGCAGGTTGGTGGGGCTATCGTAACGATACCCGTTTCAAAATGACGCCGGGTTTTGTGCCGGAGAACGGCGCTGAAGGGTGGCAGGTAAGCACCAGCCCAATATTGCTAATGGCCGCTCACAAAGCTTCACTCGAATTATTTGAGGAAGCCGGTAGTGTTGCTGCATTGCGCAAAAAAAGCATCGCCCTGACAGGGTATCTGGAATATCTGATAAACGGGATCAACGCTGAACAGGGTGAGCAGATCTTTAAGATCATCACACCAAAAGAGTCCAGTGCCCGGGGGGCTCAGTTGTCGATCATTTGCAAAAGGAACGGTAAGGCTATATTTGATCATCTGTTAGCTAATGGCGTGCTCGGTGATTGGCGTGAACCAGATGTGATCAGGTTAAGTGCAGTACCTTTCTACAACAGCTTTACAGATGTTTATGAGGCCGCTAAACACCTGGCCGAAGCGGCCAGGTTGGTCAAATAGTTTTTCTTGAATATCCATGCTCAAGATAGCTTTTGACCCGATCTACGCACATCCTTTACCTGAAGGTCACCGGTTCCCGATGCTTAAATATGAGTTGATCCCGGCGCAATTGTTACATGAAGGAGCGATCACCAAAGAGAATCTTTTTTCGCCTGAGCCCTTGGATGAGGAGACGATCCTGCTCACTCATGATGCCGAATACTGGAAGCAACTGCGCGACCTCACCTTGTCGCCAAAGGAACAGCGCCGCATCGGCTTCCCTTTGAACGCACAATTAGTGCAGCGCGAGATCAGGATCGCTAAGGGAACTATTGACGGTTGTTATTTTGCCATGCAGAACGGAGTAGCGTTCAATGTAGCCGGAGGAACGCACCACGCTGGTACCAACTGGGGAGAAGGGTTTTGTATGTTGAATGATCAGGCTATAGCCGCTAACCATCTATTAAACAAAGGTGAAGTAGAACGCATCCTCATCATTGATCTGGATGTGCATCAGGGTAATGGCACCGCGCAGATATTTGAGCAGGAGCCAAGGGTGTTCACATTCTCAATGCATGGGGCCAATAATTTTCCTGCCCGTAAAGAACGGTCAGATCTGGACATATCGTTGCCCGACGGCGTTGGCGATGAAGAGTTTTTGAATATCGTTAACGATAACGTACCGCGGCTTATCGAGCAGGTTCGACCGCAAATGACCTTCTATCTGTCAGGAGTTGACGTGCTCGCCAGTGACAAACTTGGCAAACTAACGCTGAGCCGCGAAGGGTGCCAGGAGCGCGATCGTATCGTATTAAAGAATTGCAAGGATGCCGGTATACCAGTTCAAGTAAGCATGGGTGGTGGGTATTCGCCCAACATCAAAGACATCGTTGATGCTCATTGCAATACCTACAAGGTAGCGCTTGATCTATATTTTTAAGGGGTCAGGATATTTTCATGGCATCATCAAAGATGTAGTTCTCCAGGTGCTTTTTGGTCGTTTTGATAAATCGCAGATAGAGCAACACCGAAGCCACCGCCAAACCGGCTACCAACCCGTACCAAACCCCTTCTGCTCCTAATCCCAGTTTCAGGCCTAGCACATAACCCAATGGCAATCCCACCACCCAATAGGCCAAGAAGGTGATCAGGGTAGGCACATTGACATCGCCCATACCTCGCAGTATACCCAAGCCGATCACTTGTGTGCCGTCAAACACCTGGAACAAAGCGGCAATGATCAAGAGACCCGATGCTACGCTGATCACCCTCACGTCTGAGGTAACGATCCACGGGAGCCATTCATTACCGGCGACAAATATCAGGGCTGTAATGGTCATAAACACCAATACAATGTGATAACTGGCTATAGCCGATGCACGGAGATCAGCATAACTTTTGGCGCCGAAGTAATTACCTGACCTGATAGCCGCCGCTGCCGAAACACCGCTGGCCATCATATACGTGAGCGAAGCCAAATTGATAGCCACCTGGTGTGCGGCCTGTTCCACTGCACCGATCTGACCCACCAAAACGGCTGCGGCGCTAAATGCACTTACCTCGAAAGTATATTGCATAGCTACCGGAGCACCGATCTTGATCAGGTTCAAACAACGTGTGCGGTCGATCAATGTGAACTTGAACGTTTGAAGATAAGCTTTGAAATGCTTTGAGCGGAATACGTAGATGCCCATCACGATCGCCATAATGGTCCGGTCGATCAGTGTGGCATAGCCTACACCGCTTATACCCATAGGTCTGATCCCGAACAACCCTTTCACGAAGATAACACCGAGGCAGATGTTGAGCAGATTGCCCCATATGGAGATGCTCATGGCTTGCTTAGTGAACCCCAATCCTTCGGCAAATTGCTTGAAGGTACCGAAGATGAGCATGGGGATGATGGATACTGAAAGTAATAACATGAATGGTCGGGCCTGCTTAAGCACTTCAGGTGATTGCTTGAGATGGCCGAGCAGGTTGCCCGCACCAAAATACATGGCTACGAATAAGAGGATGCCAGATATCAAGTTAATGAAAAGGCTGTTGGACAAGAGCCTCCCACATTCGGCATGATTTTGCTGCCCGTTATTTTGTGCGATGAGCGGCGTGATACCATAGCTGATACCCAGACCCATCACCATGCCTACGACGAACACGCTGTTGACCAATGACACAGCTGCCAATGAAATGGTGCCCACAAAGTGACCTACGATAACGCTATCACTTAACTGTACCAAAGTGTGCCCCAGTTGTGAGATCACCACCGGGATGGCTAACTTGAGGTTATGGCGATAATGGGAGCGGTATTGAGTGAACGAGGACAGCATAAACTTGAATGGGGTAGATGCTGCAAAGATAAGATAATGCTTTTGGCTCAGGCTGCCGTATAAAACTCTTCTTTTTCAGACGTGTGCACTCTGATCACGCCAGACAGCACCAGGTTCACCAATATACGCTGTGCCCGTCGGCGGCTCATATTCAGTAATTTGCAGTATTCGGGCACGGTAATGCGATCGTTCTGGTCGAGGTATTCCAGCAGCGCTTTTTCTTTGCTCGAATATTCGATCAGCACACCGCTGTTATCGTCGGATCGTTTAAGCACATCAACCACTATCTTGCTGGCCAGTACGCTTTTATCTTTTACCCTGATGTATACCCACCATTTTCCATCATCTCCTAAGGCATAATGCGGTTTAGTATCGCTCGATGGGATGTCCACCACCACCACCACTTTATCATCCACATAAACTTCCTCAAACACGGGCTCCAGCGCAGGCCTGCAGAAAAAGTGAGCCGCTCGGGTGATCATGTACCGTTCTTCATCTTCTGACCGGACACCCTTGATAGAGCCGTCATCTGCCACACCTATGAGCAACCTTCCGCCTTTATTGTTGGCAAACGATACCATCGTTTTCGCGATCTTTTCGCAGCTGGTGATGGTCTTCTTGAAATCCTGCGAAACGCCCTCTCCCTCAAGGATGAGTCTCTTGATGTTCATTTTGTTCATGCGTTCCTCCCGGTATCTCATAAGGTGTATAGATCTCCATCCACAGCTCCGGCTTGCTCACCGGTACAAAGCCATATTGCTTGTAAAGGTCGTGTGCATCGGCCGTGGCCAATGACCAACGCCTTAGTCCTTGTAACTCATCATGAGCGCGAATAGTTTGCATCAGCCACTTAGAAAGGCCATTCCCGCGGTGCTCTTCCATTACAAATACATCACAGATGTAAGCAAAAGTAGCGTGGTCGCTGATCACCCGTGCAAAGCCGCATAAGGTGTCGTGATGATAAACGCCAAAGCATATTGAATGCTCGATGGACCTGCGCAAACGCTCCAGAGGCAAGCCTTTTGCCCAGTATGAACGCTCGGTCAAGAACGCGTATATCGCGTTAATATCAAGCAGGCATTTGTCGGTCGATATGCGGTAGCCTTGTTGTTTCGGAGTGCTACCGACCGGTTGTGTAGCGGTAATGGCCATGTGTAGTAACTGTGACCAATATAGTGCTAATTATGAAAAATAAGCCGCACATTACAGGGTTTTTACACGTGTTCAACGATCGCTTTTATGAGAGGCTGAGATAAATATTTGACCTAACGTAAACAATAACAACGCAATAGTTGTTGAATTGAACAGAACAAATAATTAAGTAACCTATGAAAAAGCAATTTTTGAAATTTGCCTTTGCAACGGCAATAGTAGCTGCAGTAGCAGCGGGCTGCAGCTCAGAGAAAGCGGCGAGCGGCACAGATAGCACTAAAGTAGATTCGACCGGCATGATGTCGACACCAGCAAGTGACACTACCGCACGTGACACTATGAAGACCGACACCACCAAAACAACGCCACCAAATAACTAATAAAAAAGGCCCTGATCAACAGGGCCTTTTTTATTATTGTATAAACCAACGATCAGTTGCCGACCGTTACAGGTTTTACATACTCTCTTCCGTTAAATATCTTGCGCACCTGGTAGGTCTTCTTGTTCTGCGATTCAAAGTAAGTACGTACGTTCACCTCGGCCAGTATACCAAGCGTGATGAGTTGTACGCCACCTAATAACAAGATCAAGCCTAATATCAGTAGTGGCTTACCCCATATGTCGTGTCCCATCAGCTTTAACACCAATAGGTACAGGTTGATCAGCACACCCAGGAAAAGCGAAACAAAACCGATGCTACCGAAAAGGTGCATAGGCTTTTGGATGTACTTACGGAAGAACACCATCAGGATCAGGTCGCTGATCACCTTGAATGTACGATTCAAACCATATTTGGACTTACCGAACATGCGGGCATGATGCCTTACATCTACCTGAGTGATACGGGCGCCCTGCAATTTAGCCAGAACAGGGATGAAACGATGTAGTTCGCCATAAAGGCCAAGGTCCTCGGCTATCTCGCGTCTGAAGATCTTTAGCGTACAACCATAATCTTTAATGTAAACGCCTGTCATGCGCCTGATCAGGGCATTGGCGATCTTGCTGGGTATTTTACGAAGGAACATGCCGTCCTGGCGGTTAGCCCGATTACCGGCCACTACATCCCAGTCTTCATCTTTCAATTTCTGAAGCATAGATGGAATGTCGGCAGGGTCGTTCTGAAGGTCGCCGTCCAGCAAGGCTATGTAATCGCCGGTGGCATGATCGATACCAGCGGTCATGGCGGTACTTTGGCCGTAATTTTTACGTAGTTCTACCAGTTTGATGCGTTCATCGGCGTGTGCTACGATCTGTTGGCGGGTCTGGTCCTCTGAACCATCATCAACAAATATCACTTCATAATCCAGGCCGGGGAGAGACTTCCTGATCTCTTGTATAAGAGGACCGATATTCTCCTCCTCGTTCATCACAGTTATTACAACCGATAATTCGGGCATATGCGCAATTATATTAAAAGGCAAAGATAGTTATTTTAGCGTACCTACCTTACCTGCCTTTTGGTTGAGCAGCAGATGCCGCTTACTTGATCATCACACCCGGCATGTTCAGCACCGGCAGTTTGATGAAGTTGGATTCCACAACGCTCTCTGGCAAAAAGATGAACTTTTTATCATAAATATCCCTACCTACATAATAGCTCACCCAATACTCGTTATTTAAACCAAAGGTCTGCTCGTCTATCGGTTCGATCAGCGCCGACCTTTGCGGCTCAATGAGCGGGATCATGTGGCGCAGGGTAGAGGTCTTTACCTGTTCGCCGTCCTTTTCACCATAACCTTTTGAGGTGATCAGCACGTTCTCGATAGGATGGTCCTTCAAGTTGATGATGTATACGTACCAGGTCTTGCTTTCCGGATTCTCTTTTTCGAGTGCTACGGCAACAGCTATGTCTTTTACTTCGTTAAGAGGAAGGTCTTTGATCATAATGAATGAACGCCCGTTGCCGGGCGTGTCGTGTTATTTCTTTTTAGCAAATTTTTTACCCGCGGGTTTCTTTGGTGCTTTTTCGGCCTCATCTGCCAAGGCCTTGCACTCCTCATAAGTGAGTTGGAGCGGCTCTTTACCTTTTGGTATCTTAACGTTCAACTTACCGAATTCAATGTATGGCCCCCAGCGTCCGTTCAAGATCTTCACGTCCGGGTTCTCATCAAAGGTCTTGATCAGCTTTTCGGCATCCTTCTTTCTCTTTTCCTCGATGATCTCGATGGCCTGTTGTTCGGTCACGCTCATGGGGTCGACACCTTTGGGTAACGAGTAAAAAGCGCTGTTATGGCGAATGTACGGGCCGAATTTACCAATGGCCACGGTCATATCTTTCTCTTCAAAAATACCTACCTTTTTAGGCAGCTTGAACAATTCCAGTGCTTCTTCGAGGGTAATGGTCTCGATCATTTGACCGGTACGCAAACTGGCATACTGAGGCTTCTCTTCCGACTCGGTATCCGTATCACCGATCTGCACGAACGGACCGAAACGGCCTATACGTACCGATATCTTTTTACCACTCTCCGGATGCACGCCCAGCTCGCGTTCGCCGCGGGCTTTTTCAGCGGTTTGAATAGTACTCTCAACACCTTCATGGAACGGGTGGTAAAAGCTATTCAACATTTGGGTCCATTCGGTGAGGCCCTGGGCTATCTCGTCAAATTGCTTTTCTACCTTGGCGGTAAAGTGGAAATCAACGATGCCGTTAAAATGTTGAACTAAAAAGTCGTTCACCACCGCACCTATATCGGTCGGGAACAGCTTGCCACGCTCGGCGCCGGTGTTCTCGGTCTTTTGCTCCTGCCTGATGGCTTTGTCCTTTAAGGTCAGCACGCGGAAATTACGTTGCTTTCCTTCGCGGTCCTCTTTTACCACGTAACCACGGTTCTGCACCGTTGAGATGGTAGGTGCGTAGGTAGAAGGACGACCTATGCCGAGTTCTTCTAACTTCTTCACCAGGCTTGCTTCCGTATATCTTGCAGGAGGGCGAGAATAACGTTCCGTAGCGGTCATTTCCTGTAAGGACAACACTTGACCTTGTGTTAACGGTGGAAGTATGGCGTTGTCGCCATCCTGGGTGTTATCTTCCTCGTCGTCGTTCGATTCTAAGTACACTTTTAGGAAGCCATCGAATTTCATTACTTCACCGTTGGCGACCAGGTCCTCTTTACGAGTGGAGATGTCGATCTTGGCGGTGGTTTTTTCGAACTGCGCTTCGCTCATTTGCGAGGCGATCGCACGCTTCCATATCAGTTCGTAAAGGCGTTTCTCTGCACTCTCACCGTCAATGGTATGTTCGTTAAAGTAAGTAGGGCGGATCGCCTCGTGTGCTTCCTGCGCACTGGCCGACTTGGTCTTGTATTTTCTAAGCTGATGATACTTTTCGCCATAGGCCGATGTGATCTGCTGCTGAGCGGCGTTCAAGGCCATGTCAGACAGGTTCACACTATCGGTACGCATGTAAGTGATCTTACCCGACTCGTACAAGCGCTGCGCTACCGACATGGTACGCGAAACCGAAAAACCCAGCTTACGACTGGCTTCTTGCTGCAGGGTTGATGTAGTGAATGGCGCAGCAGGAGAACGTTTAGTAGGGCGCGTGTCTAACGATTTGACCGTAAAGGCAGCGTCTACACAATCTTGTAAAAATTTCTGAGCGTCTTCTTCTTTGCTGAAGCGTTCCGGCAGTTCAGCCTTAAAGGCATCTCTTCCTTTGCCAAAAATGGCCACCACTCTGAATGCGGCTTCCGCAGTAAATTTATTGATCTCACGCTCGCGCTCAACGATCAGCCTTACCGCTACCGATTGTACACGACCCGCCGATAATGATGGCTTTACTTTTTTCCAAAGAACAGGTGATAATTCGAAACCGACCAATCGGTCCAGTACGCGGCGCGCCTGTTGGGCGTTCACCAGATTATAGTCGATCGTTCGCGGGTTGTCGATCGCCTTTAATATAGCCGGCTTAGTGATCTCGTGAAATACGATACGCTTGGTCTTGTCATTCTTCAAACCCAAAGTCTCGAACAAGTGCCATGATATGGCCTCTCCCTCGCGGTCCTCATCGGATGCAAGCCAAACCATTTCGGCCTCCTTAGCTAATTTCTTTAACTCGCTAACCACCTGCTTCTTATCGGCGGGTACCTCGTATCTTTGTTTGAAGTTGTTAGGAATGTCGATAGCATCCTCTGATTTGACAAGATCACGGATGTGACCGTAGCTCGACTTTACAGTAAAGTCTTTGCCGAGGTAACCTTCGATGGTCTTGGCCTTAGCGGGTGATTCGACGATGAGTAGATTTTTAGCCATTAATGGGTCTGAATTTTCTGCAAATAAACACAAAGTATGTGAAAGACAACTTCACATCTGCATATTTTCAAAAGTTCAACAGTATTGACCAGGAATTGTTCGGCACATAAAATGGCCTTGCGGATCAGCGCGTCAGATCAAAAAGCCGCCACCTAACAGGTCGCTGCCTTCGTAAAATACAGCCGACTGACCAGGCGCGATGCCCGATACATGGTGATGAAAATCCACCTTCATATGCTCGCCCATTTGTACGATGCTGCTTTCGGCACCGGCATCTTTATAACGGATCTTGGTCACTGCTTCCAAAGGCTCTGTGATGGTCTCGTATTTGATCAGGTTGAGGTCACGTACCCAAGCTTCTTTGCGTTGCAATTCTTCGGCCGTGCCTAAAACCACTGTATTGTTATGTGGGTTGATCTGCGTTACGAACATGGGCTGACCTAACGCTATACCCAAACCCTTACGTTGACCAATCGTGTAAAAAGGATAACCTTGATGCTTACCTACTACTTTGCCATCGGTCAGCACAAAATTACCAGGGCCTACACGTTGGTCAAGGTCTTCTACTTTATGGCGCAAAAAGGCACGATAGTCGTTATCGGGCACAAAGCATATCTCGTAACTCTCGCTCTTGCCAGCCAGTTCTACCTGACCCATGTCCAACGCCATTTGGCGTATCTCGGCCTTGGTAAAGCTACCTAACGGAAATTTGGTACGTGCAAGATTCTGTTGCGATACGCCCCACAGCACGTAGGATTGGTCTTTGTTCTCATCGCGGCCTTTAGATACCACATAACGACCATTATCCTGCAAGCGGATGTTGGCGTAGTGGCCAGTAGCAATGAATTCGCAGTCAAGCTTATCGGCACGTTTAAGTAACGCGTCCCATTTGATGTGGGTGTTACACAATACGCAAGGATTAGGCGTACGGCCGGCCAGATATTCATCAACAAAGTTATCGATGACGTAATTGCCGAATTCGTTACGGATATCCAGTATATAATGTGGGAAGCCGTAACCAACAGCCAGTGCACGGGCGTCATTGATGCTGTCCAGGCTGCAGCAACCGGTCTCCTTAGAGCTACCGCCTGAGGAGGCGTAGTCCCAGGTCTTCATGGTAAGGCCAATGACCTCATAGCCCTGTTCATGTAGCATGATCGAGGCTACAGAACTGTCTACACCGCCACTCATGGCCACCAATATTCTACCGTGCTTACTCATAACAGTCACAAAGATACGCTTTATGCCGTTACACCTAAAACGTGCTTGGTCAGGTAATAGTAAAAGCTATGGCGGTATGGGCCGCCATAGCTTTAGTTCTATTTAACGTAAACAGTTTTGATGTTCACGAATTCGTGGATGCCGAAGATGCCCAACTCGCGGCCGTAACCCGATTGTTTAATGCCACCAAATGGTAGCCGAGGGTCCGACTTGACCAGCGAATTCACGAAGCAAGAGCCAGCCTCCAATTGAGTGGCCGCTATACGTTCGCCACGTTCAAGGTCTTGGGTGAATACGGCGCCGCCTAAGCCAAATACACTGTCATTGGCTAAAGCGATAGCTTCCGCTTCGTCCTTAGCGGTAATGATGGCTGCCACGGGGCCGAATAGCTCCTCGTCAAAAGCAGCCATTCCTTTTTTGACGTTGGCAAGTATCGTAGGAGGATAGTAAGCGCCGGGACCTTCAGGAATGGAGCCGCCTAAGATACATTTCGCCCCGGCATCTATGGAACGTTGCACTTGATCATGAAGCTCATCTCGCAATTCCTGCCTTGCTTGAGGGCCGATGTCGGTGTCCTCCTGGTCAGGAGCGCCCATTTTTTTAGCTCGCATTTTTTCCAGCATCAACTGGGTGAAACGCTCGGCAATAGTCTCCATCACAATGAATCGCTTAGCCGCTATGCAGCTTTGGCCGCCATTGATCAGCCGGCTATCCGTACAAGTGGTGGCCGCTGATTCTAGATCAGCATCCTCTAATACGATGTAAGCATCACTGCCACCGAGTTCCAACACCGTTTTTTTAATGACCGAACCAGCCTTTTGTGCCACCTTTTGACCTGCACCCGTGCTGCCTGTGAGCGTGACGGCTTTGACCAGTGGATGCTCTATAACGGCGTCCACAGCAGCACTGCCAACCATCAGTGTACGGAACACGTTATCAGGGAAACCGGCCTGCTGTACCATTTCCTCGATAACCAGTGCACAGCCCGGCACATTAGAGGCATGTTTGAGCACGCCACAGTTGCCGGCCGCCAATGCGGGGGCCAGAAAACGGAACACCTGCCAAAATGGAAAGTTCCATGGCATGATGGCCAGTACCACGCCGATGGGCTGGAAGGTGGCATAGCTCTTGGTCGCTTCCGTTTCAATGAGTTGGTCTTTCAGGTGGTCGGCAGCGTGGTCAGCGTAATAACTGCATACCGCAGCGCACTTTTCCACCTCGGCAACACCTTGCGTTATAGGCTTGCCCATTTCGCTGGCCATCAGTTTGGCCAATTCAGCCTTTCGTTGATCAAGCACCTTGGATAGATTATGAAGCAACGCTGAACGGTGACCATGATCGGTCGTTCTCCAGGAGGTCCATGCCTGATGTGTTTCTTCAATGATCTGGGTCACCTGCTCAGGAGTATGAGCTTCATATGTTTTGATAGTTGATCCATTAGATGGATCGACAGATGTAATTGACATAATTGAAAAATTTAATTGTTGGCCTTGACCGGTATTGATATAATATAAATAGTCAAAACCTGGCTGAGGTGCTTTAAACGTCGTTTTAGGTCATATATTCGGGTGTTTAAACCCTTGTACAACGTGGGTTTTATGTTAAGGACAGGCGGTATCTTTATTAATTCAGCTGATCAGATCAAAAATATTCTGATGAAAAAATATTAAGACGCTCAGATCAATGAAATTTTCATAAAAATCATGCTCAGGGTTGCAGAAAACGCCTTTCGCGCTATATTTGAAATACGACCCCTAATGAATATGAAAGTAGCAAATTTAACTCTTGAGCAAAAAATGCAAGGCTTTATCTTGTTAGCTATTGGCTTTGCAGCATTTATTAATTACGTAGTATAACCGAACATAAATTATCTACAACTAATTATTTTTTGGAATCATCATATCCCCAGTTTTTGAGGGAATAGTTCCAATTAGTATCAGACACATCGCCTGAAGGCTTTTGGGCGGTGTGTCTTTTTATATAGCCTACTACCTTTTGCATGTGTTTATAGTCGCCCTCTGTAAGCTCGCTTTTCTTCTTCTCTAATATCTTGATGATCTTTTCGCCCGACTTGTGGCCAACTGATTCTCCGTCACCGCTGTCGTAGCCAACTTTTTTTGATTCATCGGTATCCAACCATTTTTTTAGTACCGATGCCGACATGTTGACCATGTCCTTGAACTCGGTGTATACCTCTTTTTTATCATCGTCACTCAAATGCTTTTCCATAAATCCTGTTTTAATAATACCAGAACCGTTCAAAAAAGCTTTTGTTCGCTATAAGGTCAACGAGTGTAGATCTGGTATATTCCTTTAACGGTGCGCTGTTCAGGTGACCCCACTAATATAGTGGTGATCTTGCGGGTCATCATCAGCTCATCAGCTTCATGAATAAGTTCATTTTCATCAATGATCGCAGGGGCGGTGCTCATCATGGTATGAACGGTCTGCTTACTGGTATCGGCGTCGCGTATCAATGCCCTGCGCAGGTCACCATCCGTCACCACGCCTTGTACGTGGTCAGGATCACCTACTATCACCATGCCTAACCGTCCTTCTGACATGCGTAAAAGCAATTCCGTGAACGATATATCGTCTCTAACAAATGGCAATGCTTCGGTACGCATCATATCCTTTACCCTTACCAACAATTTGCGACCCAAGCTACCACCGGGGTGGAAGCGGGCAAAATCTTCCGGCTGGAACTGACGTGCCTCCATAAGCGCTACGGCCAGGGCATCGCCCATTACCAGCGTAGCTGTGGTAGATGATGTAGGAGCGAGTTTAAGTGGGCACGCCTCATGGCTGATGTGCACATTCAAGTGGATATCGGTGTTCTTGGCTATTGTAGAATTTGGTTCTCCGGTCATGCTTATCGTGATATTACCGTTCCATTTGAGAAATGGAATGATCTTGATCACTTCGTCGGTTTCGCCGGAGTAGGAGATGAGCAGCACCAGGTCGTTCTTGCCCACCATACCCAGATCGCCATGAAAGGCTTCGGTAGGGTGCATGAAAAAACTTGACGTACCTGTACTGGCCAGTGTGGCCGCTATCTTTTTACCGATCAGTCCTGATTTGCCTGCACCGGTGATGATCAGCTTGCCATTGCTGTTCAGCACCGCTTGTACCGCCTGTGTAAAACGGTCATCTATCAATTCGGCGGCCTCTTGTAAGGAGGCTATCTCGTCGGCAAATACTCGTGCAGCGATGTCTTTCATAGGAGTGGCGGCGCTTAAATGATCAACGTAGGTCAAGCAAAGGTTCCATTACCTGATCAAGCTCATGCAAACGAACCATATTTGGTCCGTCGCTCAGCGCGTTATCAGGGTCAGGGTGTATTTCCATAAAATAGCCGTCGGCTCCAAATGCTTTAGCCGCAAGGGCCATCATCGGCACAAAGGTGCGGTCGCCACCGGTCTTGCCACCGGCGCCACCCGGGCGTTGTACCGAGTGCGTGCAATCCATACAAACCGGAAAACCGAATTTCTTCATGTCATAGATATTCCGGAAGTCAACAGCAAGGTTGTTGTAGCCGTACATGTTACCGCGTTCGGTGAGGATCACCTGGTCATTACCAGCTTCCACTACTTTTTGAGCAGGGTAATACATGTCCTGCCCCGATAGGAACTGTGCCTTTTTCACATTCACGATCTTCCCTGTTTCAGCTGCGGCCACCAACAGGTCGGTTTGCCGGCACAAAAAGGCAGGTATCTGTAATATATCTACTACCTCCGCAGCAATAGCAGCCTGGTAGCTTTCGTGTATATCTGTAGTGAGCGGCAGGTCAAAGCGTTCTTTTACCTTTTGCATCATCTCTAAACCCTTTTCCAAACCCGGTCCGCGTGATGAACTGGCCGACGTACGGTTGGCCTTATCAAAAGAGGACTTGAACACTACCGGTACGTTATACTTTTGCCGTACACGTGCCACCTGCTCGGCCACCGTATAAAGGAGGTCTTGGCTCTCCATTACGCACGGACCTAAGATAAAAAATGGACGTTGTTTTATTTGCTCAAAAAGGGTCATTGGTCGGTTATTGATCAGCGATGCAAAGGTATCAAAATTTACCTAAGTGTTCTAAAGACACCCATCAGCGTTCGGTCACTTCTTGTAGCTCAAACGCACCACCTTGCCATCCATCGTGCTCACAAAAACATCTTTTCCATTGGCCGTTACCGGGTTCACCAGTGAATTAGACACTTTGTAGCTCCACAGCGTGTTGCCACTTTTGCGTTCAACCGCGTACACGATGCCTGAGTGAGTAGGTACATAAACGATGCCGTTATCCTCGATCAACGCTGATGGTGCCAACTCGTAGGGCAACTGAAGTTTGGCTTGCCAATCCACCTGCATGCTGTCGGCACGGGTAGATACACCGATCACCTGGCCATCCATGGTCTTTGCGTAAACGAAAGCGCTGTCGCCCGATAAGCCGATCGATTCGCGCACGCGATATTTTGGCGTCTTTTTTCGCCAGATGACCTTGCCGTTACTGGCATCAAAGGCGGTCATGTACTGGTCAGGAGCCACAATAAATACACGGCCATAGGCTGCTACCGGGTAACATGCCGCAGGCGATAACATACGGCTTGTAGCACCATTGTTCCATTTCCATACCAGTGCGCCAGTGTTGACGTTGAGGCAATAAAAGTCGTTGTTCCAGCAACCGAAGTAAACGTTGCCTTGATAAAGTAGCGGCTTGGTCACCACAAAGCCGATGACCTGATCAAACGTCCATACCGGTTTGCCGGTGGTCAGATCCAGTGCTCTAAATTTACCATCAGAACTACCGATCAGCACCTTGTTAACAGCTATAACCGGCGATGCCACTACAGCCTTATCGGTCGCTGCGCGCCAGATCAGCTTGCCGGTATTAGCATCAACGCAATAGATATGATCATCACTTGATCCTGCCACGACATAACGACCTTTTACCGCCGGAGTAGAATATAACTTACCGCCGGTGGCGTAGCTCCATGCACGTTTGCCGGTATTTCGGTCGAGCGCGTAGATAAGTCCTTTAGTATCTGTTAAGATCACTTTGCCTGTAAAAAGTGCCATGCCCGAACCAATGTCACTTTGGTCCTGGTAGGTCCAAACCGGTTTTACCGCCGTCAATTGGTTGTTGCGTGCATAGGACGGCCGTGGATAATTGCCGGGCATTTGGTCAAAGTGGTGGTCAGCAAGCGTCACCTCTGCCCATGGACGGTTCTTGCCGATCACAGGAGTGCGCTCTTCAAACGAAGCTTTGCCATCGGCGATGGTAACGATGTTATAACCGCCGATACTATCTTTTGCACGGAGGTTTGAGCGGCCCATGATGGCAGGTATACCTTCAAAATTAAGCTTGTGGTTAGCATGCCCATGGCCGCAAAGAATGAGTTGGATATTGCGGGTCTTGAGGCGGTCAATGATGTTATACCAGTTATTCAAAGCTGAGTCCTGAGGGTAGTGGTTCAGGAAGATCAGTGGCAATTTTTGCGGAGTTGCCTTTACCACCGAATCAAGCCAAACCACGTTCTCACGCGGAATCTGGCCGGGCCCCATACGCATGTTAGGGCCTGAGCTGGTGGCGCAAAAACGATAGCCATTGTGGTCAAAAGCGAACGTCTCGGCACCAAAAACACGCTTAAAGGTATTGCTGCCACTTTCAGACCAGTTAGAATCATGATTGCCTGGAATGATGTAGTACTTGACGTCCAAGCTATCCAATACCTGTTTAGCAAGCTTGAGCTCATTGTCAGAACCGAATTCGGTGATATCGCCCGTGATCACCACAAATTTGAGATCTTTGTTGGCGTTGATATCTTTGACCGTTCGGCGAAGGTCGTCAGGTGCGGTGGGGTTACCGATATGCGTATCGGTAACAAAAGCAAATTTGAACGATTGCGAGAACGCCGCAATGCTGATCAGCATTGCGGCGTTCAATAATATAGCGATCTTGTATCTCATACGTAGCGGTATGCTACAAATATATCGATACAGCGATCAAGCTTTATAAGATCATTGTGTTTTCTTGATGTTGTAGCCCAAGCCTACTACTAATGTTACAAAGGCACTTCCTTTGGTGATCTTCGGACTGTTATTCAACTCGTGGTCGTCAACTTTCCAATCGCTGCGGGCCGCATTGATGTAGTAACCTGCACGCAGACCGATCGGGATGTAGCGATCAACGGTAAAGCAGTCGGTGGTCTTTGATTTGATCTTGATCAGGTAGTCATAGCCAGCGCCCAGATCGATACCGAAGTTGCCCTGGTAAAGCGTTTTGCTTGCGGTGCTGTTCAGGATGGTCTGTGAAAAATCGCTGGTCAGGTCTTGGCGGTTCTTGTCCTGTAAGCGCAGCATCGAACCTGTTAAGTTCACGCCGGCAAATGGATAGAAACGCATATTCTCATTCTTTAACACGTTGTAACCTGCACGGAGGAACAATTGGGCCTGGCCAACACGGGCCTTAACGCGGTTATTACCTTCAGCGCTTGAGGTAGGCGTAATGGCAATACCATCTTCAAATACCCAGTTGTTTTTAATGTGGCTCATTGATAGGCCTAACCAAATGTCGTTACCTTTTAAAGAAGGGATGTTGTTACGATTCAGGATAGTGTTCAATTCGCCCAGGTCGGTATTGCGGTAACCTACCTGGATCTGTGCAGCTCCCGCAAAGTTACGGTTAGCCCAGCTACTTTGGGCTTTCACGGTGATAGAGGCAAAGGCTACCATACCGCTCATAAACAAAAAACGATATAAGAACTTCATAAGATATTGATTTAAAACCTTGGTAAACTACACCTAAAAAGCAACATAGTAGGTATTTTGTTTAGTATTTTAAACTCTTTATTAGAGTGAATGTATGATATAGACCAACTGCTTAACAACAGATATGAAGATCGCAACTTATAATGTGAACGGCGTTAACGGACGCTTACCGGTATTACTGCGTTGGCTGCAGGAGACCCAACCCGATGTAGCCTGCCTGCAGGAACTCAAAGCGCCGCAAGACAAGTTTCCATTAGCCGCCATACAGGAGGCCGGTTACAACGCCATATGGCACGGCCAAAAGAGCTGGAATGGAGTGGCTATACTTACACGCGGTGCCAAGATAGAGGAGGTAAGGCGAGACCTGCCTGGCGATGAGGAGGACCTGCATAGCCGGTACATTGAAGGCGTGGTGAACGGCGTATTGATCTGCGGGCTTTACCTGCCAAACGGAAACCCGGCACCCGGACCCAAGTTCGATTACAAGTTGAAGTGGTTCGACAGGTTGATCGCTCATGCGGCACGGCTGATCGAGCTGGATATGCCTGTGGTGATCACAGGCGATTTTAATGTGATGCCTACCGAACTGGACGTTTACAAGCCTGAACGATGGGTAGACGATGCATTGTTCAGACCAGAGACGAGGGCAGCTTTTCAAAAGCTATTAGATCAGGGTTGGGTGGATGCGATACGTAAACTCTATCCAGACGAGGTTATCTATACGTTTTGGGATTATTTCAGGAACGCTTACGGCCGCAACGCAGGTTTACGTATCGATCATTTTTTGCTGGGACCAAAGGCGGCCGGCCGTTTGAAAGCGGGTGGGGTGGATAGGCAAGTGCGTGGCTGGGAGAAGACCAGTGATCACGGTCCGGTTTGGATCGAGATAGCTGATAAATAAGCTTGTTCGATCTTGATCAGCTTCTGAACAAGAACATATCATCTGGCGACCATAAATGATCATCAGAGCAGCGATAGCCGCGCAGCCAAAGCTGGCCATCTATATTTCGGAGGTAGAAGCCTTTAGGGTGTTCATCGTCAGCATGGAGCGGATAAGATAAGACTGTAAGCGAACCCGCCGGAGCAGCCGATATGTTGATGGTGTCGTTCACAGCGGGCTGTACTGTATACATTAGTCTGATGTATATGGCTAACTCCAGTGTGCATGGGCGGTATCCCATATCAAGTATCCGTTCGCTCACTTGTGATAGCGTAGCACCATGAGCGAAACCCAGGTCCTTTAGTGACGCTACAAAACATCCGCAAATGCTGTATCAATAGAGGCGGTCAAGTGGGTGGTGAGCAGTGTTACGGCGTGTTGATTTAGCTGGATATGCGCATCAAGCAATTTTTGTATCAACGGGTCCTTTTCCAAGCCGCCATATCCACATTGACTAACAAGCAAACGCGGTGGTCTTTCGTTACCTGGCGTCTCAGTATTACTCGTCAATGCTTTTGCCTTTCATGGCGGTGCTGATGGCCTGGTCCATCACACGTTCAGCGTAGGGGCGTGTCAGGTTGTTCAGCTCGTCTACCTTTTTCAGGATAAGGTCTTTATCGCCGCTGGTCAGTACCTCTTTCAAGGCCTGAATGTAAGTATGGGTCTCGGCAACTTCGGCTACAGTAAGCAATTCGCCATGTTTTTGGATGAAGCGTTCAGCTGTATACACCATTTGCTCACCTTCGGTGCGAGCCTCGATCACCATGCGCTGGCTCACGTCGTCTTTAGCGTGAGTGATGCTATCCATCAGCATTTGTTCTACCTGCTCGTCAGTTATACCGTAAGCCGGCTTCACATCAACCTCCTGCTTGGTGCCCGACCTAAGCTCAATGGCTTGTACTTTCAATATGCCATCAGCATTAAGTAAGAAGTTGATATCAACTTTCGGGAAACCTGCTGGCATAGCCGGGATACCTTTTAGGTCGAATTCGGCCAGCTTGCGGTTCTCTTTTACCAGGTCGCGTTCGCCTTGGTAAACCGATATCTTCATGTTCACCTGTCCATCCACCGAGGTGGTATACTGGCGGCCGGCCTTGGTGGGTACTTTGGAGTTACGCGGAATGATCACATCCATCAAACCACCCATGGTCTCGATGCCTAATGAGAGCGGAGTAACATCAAGCAACAGTATGTCCTTACGGTTACCCGCTAATATATCGGCCTGTATGGCAGCACCTAGAGCTACCACTTCGTCAGGATTAAGGTCATCATGCACAGGGCGACCGAAGAACTCAGCCACTTTGCGTTTCACCAGATCAGTACGGGTAGAACCGCCTACCATGATCACTTCATCGATATCGCCAACGGACAGCTTGGCATCGGCCAGGGCGTTCCTGCAAGCGTTGATCGTCTGCTCAACCTTTGGCAAGATCAGTTCCTCAAAGGTATCGCGATTAAGGGTGCACCAGATCTCGCCTATTTTTTCGTTGAACAGGCTTTGATGAGCGAACGCTTTTTTAGCCTCTTCAGCTTTCAGGCGTAGTTGTTGGGTCAGCTCGCGGTCGTTTGCAAGCGCCACTTTATCTAATTGGTTCTTTTCGATCCAATACTCGAATATGGCGCGGTCAAGGTCATCGCCGCCTAAAAAGGTATCGCCATTGGTGGACAAAACTTCAAATATGCCGTTCTGTATTTGCAGTATTGAAACGTCGAAAGTGCCGCCACCAAGGTCATATACGGCAATGGTCTTGGTCTCTTCAGGGTCTAAACCGATGCCATAGGCCAGGCTTGCCGCGGTTGGCTCGTTCACTATACGTAATACATCCAATCCTGCTAATTTACCAGCATCGCGGGTGGCCTGACGTTGTGCATCGTTGAAGTATGCCGGAACGGTGATCACTGCACGGTTCACCGGAGTTTTTAGCGCATGTTCTGCACGGTCCTTCAGTTCTTTCAGGATAAGTCCCGACAGCTCGATAGGGGTGTAAAAGCGGTCGCCCACTTTTACCTTAACGAGGCTCTCAGTGTTATCATCGATCACACGGTAGGAGAAAAGGTCTTTGTAGTTCTCGATATCGCTGTATGAGCGGCCCAGCAAACGTTTTACTGAAAAGATCGTGTTTTGTGGGTCGGTCACCAAGTATTGTTTGGCCTCGTTACCCACTGTGATGCTACCGGCACCATCAAAATGTACTACTGATGGCACCAAAACGCCCTTGCCGGCATCATTGATCACCTTTGGGTTCTTATCAGGATCAATGAATGCTACCAGTGAATTAGTGGTGCCCAGATCGATGCCGACAATGATGTCTTCCTTTTGTAGCGAACCCGTTGCCAGGTTGATGGAAACTTTAGCCATAACATTTACTTAACAAGCGGCAAATGTAGGTAGTTTTAAGCTAAGGCATGTCATATGGATGTGAATTGAACTTTGATAATTTCTACTTATTTTCACACCTGATGAGCGATCACTGTTTTACCCGCGTACTTACTGTCGGCCTCTTGTTAGTTACCCTTGGCGTTAAGGCTCAGCAGTTCGGTGGCAACCCGCCATCTATCAAGTGGGACCAGGTGAATACCCCTGCGGCCCGCGTCATCTATCCGCGCGGTATGGATAGTGCTGGCAGGCGGGTGGCCAACGTGATCGGGCAGATCAATAACGCCATTAAACCTACCATAGGCTTCAGGCAAAAACAGGTGAACGTAGTGCTACAGAACCAGTTGGTGACCACCAATGGTTATGTGGGATTGGCGCCGTTCAGGAGTGAGTTCTATTTGGTGCCTGCGCAGAATAGCTTTTCATTAGGTAGCCTCAACGTGACCGATCAGTTGGCCATACACGAGTTCAGGCACGTACAGCAATACAATAGTACCGACGTTGGCCTTACCCGGTTATTGCATATTCTTTTTGGCGAGGGCGGACAACAATTGGCATCCGGTCTTTCGCTGCCCAACTGGTTCTTTGAAGGAGACGCAGTTTTTAACGAAACTTATGTCACCGAGCAGGGCAGGGGGCGGCTGCCGTATTTTTTTAACGGCTTCCGCAGCCTGTGGGCAGCCAATAAAGATTACAGCTGGATGAAGATCCGTAATGGATCTTACCGTGATTACACCCCCGACTGGTATCCTTTAGGCTATATGATGGTCGCCTATGGCCGTGATCAATATGGAAGTGATATATGGCGAAAGGTAGGGCATGATGCTGCAAGTTACCGGTCGTTGATCTATCCGTTTCAAAGTGCGGTGAAGCGCAATACCGGTCGAAATTTCACGAGTTTTCGCAACGCGGCGCTTGAAAAATTTAAAACGCAGTTGGTCGACGATGGACTTAAGCAAGGTGCAGCCAAATACAAAAAGAATCAGCACTTCATCGGTAATCAGGAGTTCCCTGTTTATGTGAACGATAGCACACTCATTTATCGTACATCGTCATATAAGCAGCGGTCGGCTTTCGTGATGCGCACAGGCACAAAGGAGGAAAGGATACGATTAGCCGACTTTTCCATCGATAGTTATTTCACTTGCCGGAATGGGCAGATCGTATATGCGTCGCGCCGGCCCGATGCACGTTGGGGTTACAGGGAGTTTAACGAGCTGAAGGTGATCGACGTAAAAAGTGGCGCGCAAAAGAAGATCACGAACCGGACCCGCTATTTTGCGCCAGCGTTCAATGCCGACAACAGCCGGATCGTTGCTGTTGATGTGCCCACCGATGGGCAGTATGCTTTGCACATCCTCGATGCCGATGGTAAACTGATCAGCAAGGTCCCTAATTCTGAGCATCTATATTATACCTATCCCAAATTCTACAACGAGCAGCAGATCGTGTCGGCTGTGCGTAAGCCAACGGGGGAAATGCTGTTGGCGCTGATAGATATTGCCACTGGTAATATAGAACCGCTAACACCGGCTACCATAGCGCCTAAGGCGTTCCCGGTGGTGCAAAAGGATACTATTTATTTTACGGGCACCTCTGGCATTGACGATAAGCTTTTCGCCGTGAGTGTGGCTGACCGTAAATTGTATGAGTTGGAAGGTGACTCGCTACGAAATTTCATCGGTAACTACCAGCCTGCCGTAAGCGATAATAAGATCAGTTGGGTAAGCTTTAGCGCCTTTGGTTTCCGCTTGCATGAGGCATCTAAAGCGACTCTACAACCTCGTGAGGTGAAAGCTCCATTGGGCTTGCCTGATATGCAGGTAGCTTCCTTGCAGCATGGTGAGGGGGTGAATGCATTGAACAAGATCACAGATCAGCCCTTGCCTACCAGCAAATATCCAAAGTTCACACATCCTTTTAACTTCCATAGCCTGATCCCTTACATCGAGGATCCTGATTATTTGGTGTCATTGATGGGTCAGAACATATTGAACACCTTGCAGTCAGAACTATCGTTCGGCTACAACCGCAATGAGGGTTATAAGCAGATCGGTGCCACCATGATCTATGGGGCCATGTTCCCATACCTGTTTGGTGGTGTACAGTACACCATTGACCGGCGCGACCTGCGGTTAGATCAGAACCGTAACCCGGTGGAGGTGAATTGGAACGAGACGCGACTGCAAGCCGGCCTGCAACTGCCGCTATCATTCGTTAATGGCCGTAACATATCGCGCCTGAATTTGAGCAGCAGTATCAATTACAGTATCACCGACGTTAAGCAGGCGGCATTTCGCAGCTTATATCCTGATAACACTTATTTAAGCAACTCCATCACGTTCAGCAATCAAGTATCAAAACCTCAACAGCTGATCTATCCGCATTTTGCTCAAAATATCACGCTTAGCTTCCGGAACACGATCAATGATCTTAGCGCCAGGCAATTTTTGGTATCAGGCAGCTTTTACTTCCCGGGATTGTTCGACACACACAGTTTGGTGATCAGTGCCGCACACCAGCGCCGCGACCGCAACTACAGCATCTTCTCTAATCAGCTATCGTTCTCAAGGGGTTACACGGCCGATAACCTGTACCGACTATATAAATTCGGAGTGAATTATCATTTTCCTATCGCTTATCCCGATGCGGGATTCGGCGACCTGGTTTATCTACTAAGGTTGAGAGGGAACGTTTTTTATGATCACACCCACGGCATTGATCAGTACCGGAGCGGTGCCCAATTCAAGGCAAACTTTCGTTCGGCAGGGGCAGAGTTATACTTTGATACGCAATGGTTCAACGAAACCTCGATAACCTTTGGGCTGCGTTACACCCGTTTGCTCGATCGCGACATTTTTGGCGGTTCTGGTCCTGATCGCTTTACGCTGATCTTACCGCTGAGTATCTTTTAAGATACCGATATGGCTTCATTAGCTTTGGCCAAGATGTTGGCTACCCGTTCGGCATTCGTCTCATCCAGGTCATACTCGTGCATATAACCGTCGCCCATCATGATGTGGCTGTTGTGATAGGTCATGGCGCTTCGGCGTTTGGTGCGTGCCGATGAATGGATGCAATTTGCTGAGGTAAAGTTGATGAGGTCGGTCACGTTGTACTCGCTGATGCCGCCACCCGGTATGATCCCGATGCGTCCGTTGGCACGTTGTATCAGTTGCGCGATCTTGCTGGCCCCTTCAATGGCCGTGGTCTTTCCGCCTGAGGTGAGTATGCCGTCAAAACCCAAGGAAATGATGTCCTCCATTGACCGGAACAGGTCGGCGCAAAGATCGAAAGCTCTATGGAATATGATGCTCATTCCCGCTTTTTTGACGATGTTGACAAGCTCGGTGCAACGCGGTTTATCCACCGACCCATCCGCGTTAAGGATGCCCACCACAATGGCATGGCAACCCAGCATGGTGCACATCTCGATATCCGCCTTCATCACCTCGAACTCCCGATCAGAGTACAGGAAATCGCCCGCCCTAGGCCTGATCAGTACATGTATGGGTATTTGCACGTGTTGTAGCGTCGACCGTATCTGCCCATAAGAGGGTGTGGTGCCCCCGTCATGTATGTTATCACACAGTTCGATACGGCTGGCGCCTCCCTTTTGAGCAGCTATGGCAGATCCAACGGAGTTGGCGCAAACCTCGAGCGATATTTTCATGGTAAAGTAGGTTGAGTGAGTAAGGGTTAACTTCTAGGTAATATATCCCTACCAAGATAGCCTACGAACGCAGTAATTATACTATTTATTAATAAAAACTTTCTTCACTGCTAACAACCTACACGAATACCTGAGATTCAATATTATACCAGTCATCCTGCCGGCCACTCAAAAGCCACGCTAATTAGCGTTCGAACGTCATCCTTTGACCCAACACCGTATCATTGAATGAGCCGTTGGCATAAGCCAGATGCCCTGAAACTATCGTATGGGTAATGCTTGCCGGCATCACGGTGCCTTCGAACGGGCTCCAGCCACATTTGTAAAGCGTGTTCGCCTTGATCACTTCCCACGGGCGGTTCAGGTCGGTAAGTACCAGGTCGGCCCAATAGCCCTCACGTATAAATCCACGGCGTTCGATCTGAAAACAAGTGGCCACATTGTGAGCCATTTTTTCGACCACCTGTTCAAGGCTGATCTTACCTTGCTGATGCAGAGCCAGCATAGCCGGAAGCGCATGTTGTACAAGCGGTCCGCCTGATGGTGCCTGCAGATACGGTTGAGCCTTTTCTTCGATGGTGTGCGGCGCATGGTCAGTGGCGATCACGTCGATACGCCCATCCAACACAGCCTGGAGGATCGCGTCACGGTCTGTTGCCGATTTAACGGCCGGGTTCCATTTGATCAGGTTACCCTTTGTGGCGTAATCCGCATCGCTGAACCATAGGTGATGTACGCAGGCCTCGGCGGTTATCTTCTTGTCTTTTAATGGGATCTCATTACTGAATAGCTCCAATTCTTTAGCTGTGGAGATGTGAAGGATATGGAGCCTGGCGCCATGCTTTTTAGCAAGTTCTACCGCCATTGATGACGACAGGTAACAGGCCTCGGCGCTACGTATGATCGGGTGGTATTCAATTGTGATGTTATCGTCCAGCAATTCCTTATAATGGGCCATATTGCGTTTGATGGTCTCCTCGTCTTCGCAATGCGTAGCGATGAGCATAGGCGAACGAGAAAAGAGATTCTCTAATGTTCCAGGGTTATCGACCAGCATGTTACCGGTAGAGGAACCCATAAATACTTTTACCCCACACACTTGCTTAGCATCCGTACGCAGCACCTCTTCAATATTGTCATTAGAGGCGCCCATATAAAACGAATAGTTGGCGAGTGAGGTTTTTGCGCCTATATCATACTTATCTTGAAGTAGTTGCTGTGTTAAGGTGTTGGGTACGGTGTTCGGCATCTCCATGAATGAAGTGATGCCACCGGCCACCGCCGCACGCGATTCGGTGAATATATTGGCCTTGTGGGTCAGTCCCGGCTCGCGGAAATGCACCTGGTCGTCTATACAGCCCGGTAACAAGTGGAGCCCTTCGGCATCGATCTCGGTGTCGGCTTTGACATCGATATGGCTATCTACTCGCTCGATGAGGCCGTTGTTCACCAAAACATCAGCTACAAATTGACGGCCCTCGTTCACTACGTTGGCCTGTTTGATCAGGATGGAAGACATACGGCGAAAATAATAATAACTCACAAAACCGGGCAGATCGATCGCTTTTAACTTGCACAATCATTGAACGCGCGGATAAGAAGCAGATAAATGCAGGTTTTTCTGGATATTTATATGTTTTTCTGAACTTATTATCGGCATTTGTAACCTTCGCAACGAGCAGGTAATCAAAAAGGCAAAAATCAAAATTATGGATATTATCATCATGTTCGTTATGCCGGTGACCATCGTACTGATCATCTGCTTTTTTTTGACCTGGTTGTTCTTACACAAGGCCCGTCACCGCGAAAAGCTTCTCCGTCTGGAGAAAGGACTGGAGCCAATACCCGCCACTACAGGTAGTGGACGGAACGCACTTTTAACATTGGGCATCCTGGTGATAGGGGTGAGTGTCGGAATGGCACTGGTAACTGCCATTAACCGTATGGGCTACTTTGCTGGCGATGGCATATTTGTAGGGATAGTGGGCGGCTGCAGCGGCATAGCACTCATCATTGCCAGCAAACTTAACAAGGCCTGATGAACAACGAACCTCACGAGGACCTTGTTCATGTAGACAAACTGATCGCCGGTGATACATCGGCTTTCAGGTATTTTATACGTGCCTATCAGGATATGGCCTTTACGCTGGCGGTGTCCATTGTTAAGGACGAGTCGATAGCGCAAGAGGTGGCGCAGGATGCTTTCATGAGCGCGTTCAAAAGCATACGTACGTTCAACAGGCGGTCGGCGTTCAAGACCTGGTTCTACCGCATCGTGGTCAACGCGGCTTTTTTGGCCTTGAAGCGTATGAAACGCGACCGGTCGGTAAAATTTGAAGAATATGATACCGAGATACCTGATGATGCAGGAGGAGAGGAGCACTTTCAAGAACAAATGGAGTTGGTGAATGAGGCGTTCAAGTTCATGCCACCTAATGAGGCACTGATCTTGCGACTGTTCTATTTAGAAGAGGAAAGTATCAAGGAAGTAAGCGCCATCACCGGCTTTACAGAAGCTAATGTCAAGGTGATCTTGCATCGCGCCCGCAAACGCATGAGCAATATCATACAACAAATAAAGGTAAGCAAATGAGTATGGACAACGGATCGAACGATCAATATAAATATAGCGAGGCTATCAAGAAAAGCCGCCTTACAATGCCCGATATGTCATTCGAAGAAAAAGTGATGATGGGCGTGGAGTTGGAGGTAGAACGCAGGCAAGATCGCAAGTATCTGATCTACGCCATAGCCTGCCTGATGGGCTTTGCCATATCGGGTGTGATCATTATCTCGACCATTAACGTGTGGTGGCCCTTGTTGAGCAGTTCGTCTTCAAGGATGGTGGGCTCGGTGGTCAGGTCTGTATTCGTGTTAGCGATATTGATATCATTGGATAAGATATTGGGTCTTTGGAAACGCTACCGTACTATGAGTGCCGGCACATTGATGTGAGCCGATGGGACGAAGACCAGATAGCGATCAAAGGACTATTGGGATGCGAAGCCATCAAGACGTCAAATAAAAATAATATCGGTCCACAAAGGCTGTATTTCCGATTAATATTCTCAATTTTGTCCACTAATTATGTGGAGTAATAACATATTAGAGACCATTGGCAATACGCCATTGGTAAAGCTTAATAAGCTGACCAAAGATATTAAGGCCACTGTATTGGCTAAGGTAGAGACCACTAATCCGGGCAACTCGATCAAAGACCGCATGGCTTTGAAGATGATCGAGGATGCTGAAAAGGATGGCCGTTTAAAACCAGGGGGCACCATTATAGAAGGTACATCGGGCAATACCGGTATGGGCCTGGCGATCGCTGCCGTGATCAAGGGCTACAAATGTATATTCACCAGTACCGATAAACAATCAAAGGAAAAGTTTGATGCCTTACGTGCCTTTGGTGCCGAGGTGATCGTTTGCCCTACCAACGTCGATCCTGAGGACCCGCGTTCTTATTATTCGGTATCATCACGTTTGGAGCGCGAGGTGCCTAACTCGTGGAAGCCTAATCAATATGACAACCTGTCGAACTCACAGGCACACTATGAGCAAACGGGACCGGAGATCTGGGAGCAGACCGAAGGGAAGATCACTCACCTGGTGGTAGGTGTGGGTACAGGTGGTACTATTTCTGGCACTGCCCGTTATCTGAAACAAAAGAACCCTGATCTGCAAGTTTTAGGTATCGATACTTACGGCTCGGTGTTTAAAAAGTATAAAGAGACCGGCATCTTTGATAAGAACGAGATCTATCCATACATCACCGAAGGTATTGGCGAAGACTTTTTACCTCAGAACGTGGACTTTAGCCTGATCGACCATTTTGAGAAAGTGACCGATAAGGATGCTGCGCTGATGACCCGCCAGATCGCGATGCAGGAAGGCATATTTGCCGGTAACTCCAGTGGATCGGCCATAGCGGGTGTGTTGCAGATGAAAGACCGTTTTAAAGAAGGTGATGTGGTGGTGGTGATCTTTCCTGACCATGGCACCCGCTATTTAGGTAAGATGTATAATGAGGACTGGCTGCGTGAGCGCGGTTTCTTGAAGGATGATAAACTTACCGCACGTGATATCATCAGCAAAAAAGAAAGCTCTGAGATCATTACCATCGATGTAGAGAAGAGCGTACTGGAAGCGATCAACACCATCAAAACGCTCAGCATATCACAAATACCAGTTACTCAACACGGTATGGTGATCGGCAAGATCACTGAAAGTGATATACTGGACGCTTTATTGGAGAACCCTTCTTTGAGGTCGCAACCGGTGCAAACCATCACTACCGCGCCGTTCCCATTCGTTGATCTGAATACGTCTATCGATAAGATATCGGGCATGATCAATAAGGATAACATTGCGGTATTGGTTGAAGATGAGAAAGGCAAGATCGAGATCATTACTCAATTTGATATCATTAACGCGATATCCGCATAGTGCAGAATGATCTTAAATAAAAAAGAGCGCTGTCCATTTGAATGGGCAGCGCTCTTTTTTTGTCATTTTGTGGTATGGCTGTCCTGTTTGCGCCACATGAGCTGACCCATGTTCAAAGTGGTTACCCGGCCGTTCGGGTCGGTCAGGAACTCATATATGATATTGTAGCCGTTCTTGCCGGCACCTTTAAAGGCGCGCCGCCCCGACACCGTTAGCGGTTTGGCAGGAATATCGTTTTCCAGGTAAGTGGAGTATAGCGAACCGTCCTTTAAATAGATCTTCAATGTATTTTGAGTACCCACTAATTGATAGGTACCTGCGTAATCGGTCAAGGCAATAGCAGGCGCAGTAGTGACCACACCATCCATGATCTTACCGATCACGTCGTTCACCCGGTCGAACTCAAAGTTATTACTGTTGGTCAGGATCACCCAGCCGATCTTTTTGCCAGGACTGATCATCACTTCTGAGCGGTAACCCAAAATAGAACCCTCGTGAAAAGTGTAAGGGTAGGAGGGTTTCCATCCGATGTTAAGTGCCATCATCATGGCCTTATCAGCATCGGGCAATATCGAACTGTTGTGTTTGAACTGAGCACTTACGAATTTGGCCATATCATTACCAGTAGAATAGATGCCGCCCGCATACGAGGCCGAATTAGGCTGAAAAAATGGTGTGCGTTTGTAAGTATCGATACTATCCTGATAAACATAACCCTTTGCGACCACATCCTGCTGTTTAGGGCCGGTCAGAAAGCCGCTACTGTTCATTTGCAAGGGGCGGAAGATCTTCGACGTGACGTATTCAGCATGCGTAGTGTGCGCGGCACGTTCAATAGCGATACCTAAAATACTGTAGCCCAAGTTGGAGTAATGCCGATCACTATACCCCAGGAAATGGTAGACCGGGTATTCGCGCTCGATCTTACTAAGTGATCGTAGTAACTCTTGCTTGGTCGATGGATACAACACGTTAATGTTTTCTTTACCCAGCATCCAGCGGTCTATCTGTTGAGTAAAGTTTAGGTCGGCGTGAGTATTACGCGGTAGTCCGGCGGTATGCGTGGCCAATTGGAGCAAAGTGGTTCCCTGCAAGGGATATTCGGGAACATATTTCCTAACGTCGTCTTCCAGCGTTAACATTTTGTTATGCCTCAATTGCATCAGCATAGTGGCTGTAAAAAGCTTAGATACAGACATGACCGGATACTTGCTATCCACGGTGGCGGGTACTTCCTGATCAACGTCGATATAGCCGCTGGCCTTTTTATACACCACTTGCTGGTCATTCACAATAACCAACACTAAGCTTGGCGAATGGTACCGCTGTCTGAAGCCTTCTACCGCTGCGTCAAGCTGCTTTGCAGCACTGTCAGTCAAAATGGTTTGCGCCCGGCTGCAAATTGGAAGCAGCATCAGTAACAGCAATGATTTTTGAAATGATAAAGATCGTGTCATTGTTCGGCAGGTTTAGTGTTTGACCACCAGTTAATTAATTAGTTACGATCAGGCGAAAATACTTTGTGACAGGGGGAACAATGATGGGTCAGCAGAAAGTGTAGAATAAGAATACGTGGCAGAAGTAACGATCTGGCTCAAAATTTGTACATTTGCCAATACTTATCTGTTGCTATGACAGAGCCAGTACTCATCAATAAAAATGGGGTCGACCGGAATTGACAGGATGGAGATAAGTAAGTAAGCATGCAGCGCGTTGGGTGAATTAGCGCTCTAATCTGAACGCTCAAACTTTTAAATGGCGAAAATAACTACGCCTTAGCTGCCTAATTTAGAATTAGCATAGCTTTTGTCCCGCCGGTCTCCCGTTCCATCGGGCCGGCATCCGGGGCATCGACAGACGGAACTGGCTTGCTTAAGGTGCGCTAAGCAGGCGAGAACAAGCACCTACGGAAGAAGGTATAGGTGAGTTACTGACCTTCCCCTTCCCGACAATTTAACAGAACTAAGCATGTAGAAAGCTTACCTTATACCATGTTTGGACGAGGGTTCGAATCCCTCCGGCTCCACTAAGTAGGTATCAAAAACCACTAAAACCCTTCAAACGCTATGTTTGAGGGTTTTTTTGTTGCATTTTGGTTTGATTTGCTCACCGTTGAACGGCCATTTTGGTGACTATTTTGGTGAGCAGATCACTTTACACTAAGCTGCTCACCAGAAGGGATCAAACTAATTGATTATCAAGATGTTCAGCGAGTGAACATCTTGTTTGAATTATGCTGCGAAGTTATTTTTGTTTAACTTTTAACAGCTTTTTTATGACTAAAAATGTCGCCATTCTCTTTTACCTAAAAAAGAGAGCAAATGCCAAAGAGCAGAAAGTTCCGGTTTACATGAGAATTACTGTGGACGGACAACGTGTTGAGATCGCAACCGGTGAAAGAATTGAGCCCAGGTTATGGGACCCAAGTGAAGGGCGAGCCAAAGGAAGGACGCCCGAGATCGAGGAAGTTAATTCGACTCTGGTCATACTTGAGATGAAGATCAATGATACAGCGCGATATCTCAAGGATTACGATGAAGAAATTACTGCTGAGAAGATAAAAAACAGGTATTTAGGTAAAGTCGAAAAACCGATGATGTTAGTGGAGGTTTTTCAAGAACATAACCGAAAAGTGATGGCCTTGGTCAATCGTGAGTTCGCTCCTGCAACTGCTACCCGGTATGAAACCACCTTAAAGCATACCATTGACTTCATGCAATGGAAATACAATAAAAAGGACATCCGGGTTAAACAGATAGATCACCAATTTATTACTGAGTTCGAGTTTTACCTCCGTTCTGTAAGAAAGTGCAATAACAACTCGGCGTTTAAGTATATTAAGAACTTCGGAAAGATTGTGCGTATCTGCCTTGCCAATGGGTGGATAACAGTCAACCCATTTTTGAATTATAAGATAAAGATCAAAAAGGTTGATAGACCATTTCTTTCAAAAGAAGAACTTGATATCATGGCTACCAAAAAACTTTTAGGTAGCAGGCTGGATCAGGTTAGGGACATCTTCTTATTCAGCTGCTATACCGGCTTGGCATATGTGGACGTCCAAAAGCTGAAGCGTTCGGAAATCGTTCGCGGTTTTGATGGCGAGCAATGGATATTCACCAGCCGTCAAAAAACTGACACGCCATCGCGCATTCCTTTGTTACCCTATGCACTATCCGTCATCGAGAAATATCGGGATCATCCTCAATGCGAAAACGAGGACCGGCTTTTGCCGATACTAAGCAATCAGAAAATGAATGCTTACTTAAAGGAAATAGCAGATCTATGCGGTATAGAGAAAGATCTTACCTTTCATATCGCCAGGCATACGTTTGCGACCACTGTTACCTTATTAAATGGCGTGCCAATAGAAAGTGTCTCGAAAATGCTTGGACATACGAACATCAAAACAACTCAACACTATGCAAGAATCTTGGATCTAAAAGTTGGTGAAGATATGGGTATGCTAAGGAAGAAACTTCAGTCAGAATGACTAGGCTCGATTGAAATGAACTTACTTGATGTTCCAATTTGGAATATCAAGTAAGTTTTAAAACTTGCGAAATAGTTTGTTATCTAGATAAACGCTACTCATTATGTGATCACTTTCAAAATTGAAAAAATCAACGAACGTACCAAAAGTAAGTAAGCAATCGCTGAAAAATTGATTTTATTAGACGCGTTATAAATATGTTAGATATAGATCCAAAAGAAATGTATCGAACGATTCCCAAACGATCAAGAGAACAGGTAAAGCGAAATGTGGAAAGATTTTCTCCTCACTTTACGTTCCAATTGACAGATGAAGAAGCTTATTTCATGGTGTCGCAAAATGCTACTCCTTCCAGAAAATACATTTTTTGGGGGACACAGCTTAAAACTATTCCTTTGATCGATTTGAACATCTCTTACTTACGGGCATCAGCCATATGTTTTCCTTAGAAAAGGATGCCGCTGGGGCCCCTGATGCATTTCATCAGGGTTGCCTGCACCTTCGAGGCTAAAGGAGCGTGCATAGAAATTCTTTTTAAACTCATTACCTATCCCGGCATCCACACGGCCACTTTGCATGGCCGGTCATATTACATCATTGCATCCCGCATAGTCGTATCTCTGGGTTTATAGCATGCCTTTTGTCGGGCGACAAGGTATGGTGTATGACATCAGGTTACCCTTTGGTCATAATTTCCTCACCTGTCGTTTCAAAAATTGAAGTTAGCGCGTGAGTCAAATGGGGTATACCGTCTGAACGATGATGAAATTCATATCATGGAGCTTACCGACAGATGGTTATACTTACTGAAGCACACCGCTCTCGTTGCCCCATACCGACACGGTCTAACTACAGAAATACCGAGGTGTGTTTGTTCCATTGGACGATAGTGGAGATCATGGTCAAAGCATTCATGGCATTTGCCTATATCTGAGACAGCGCATGAAGCTTTAGCGAAGCTACTTCAGGAGATCTGTTCCTACAGGCAGAGCCTTTAGGTATTAGTGAACTCGATCAAGCGTATCGTCGTGCGGCCTGGCGATCCGTCGCTCCATGTTTCCGCGGCCGATCCTTTGGCCGAAGCGGTTGCCTAAGTCGGCTGAGCTGGGAAGCTACCGCCACTCTGCCTCAGCCGACACAGGCGGTCGTTAATGCTCCGCAAAATACCCGACAATCTTTGTGCCGGGCCTTCATTGCCTCGTTCATTCGGGCTGATTAATGTATCACTTCCATGCAGGAAGTCCTTCTTCTAGCCGGGTCTCATTGATTTTCTCAGGTGAGCGATAGGGAAGAGAAAAACGTTTTTTATCCTTTCCAAAATATTCGTACCACTGCCAAAATCGCCACGGTTTGATGGTGAAAATTCGGTACATGGTCTTGTCTTTTTCATCAGGATGTCGTTCTGAGAAAGTTTTAAATTTACGTTGGCAACCAGCGTATGAACTTCCTTTGCCAAAATATTCGCTGCAAATATATTCACCATTATAGTTCGCGTAAGTATAATCTTCTTTAAAAAGATAAGTGACCATGCGAAATGGGAAAAAATTGATTAGTATGATCGCAACCAATGTAGCTAGCGGTATCCAATATATTTTTTTCATAGTTAGTTGCATGGGCCGTGGCTCGCAGGTGCGGCACCATCGGCAGTACTTACATTAGGACTATTTTGTTGGCGCATTCCCTCACCTAATACACCCGGCATATCTGCCGGTACCATTATCGACGGGCCGTCAAAAGCATACGTCATCAATGCTCCTGCAGTGTTCGGGACCAATGGTAGTTTTAGATAACCTGTTGCGCTTGGCAGCGTAACACCACCAGTAAGCATCGCATTATAAGCGAACGAAGTACAGTTAAAATCAAAGAGGTTGTACATCGGTGTCGGCTCAGAAATGTAATTTTTTACATTCCGGAAAGATTGGGCGTCTAATTGATAAGTGCCGCTGATATTATAGTCCATTAGATCGCCATTGTCGTGCACTTCCCCTGGGCTTTGGAAGCTGCTATGATCGGAAGGATAGAACCCAACCACTTGCGTGATACTTTGTCCATCGGCTCCCGTTTTGGTCAGTTGTAAAGCGGTATGACCGACAGAATTCTGTCCATAGCCATAAGTAGAACCGGGTTCAGCTTGCTGTACCAGCACTTTGACCTCAAATTTAGCACCATCATCAGAGATGGTACCGAAGCAATCCATGAATTTTTTTGGGTCGATCTTGGGTGATGGTGTTGGCGGGATGACCACCGGTGGAATGTCAGCCGCTGGAGGGGTGCCGATCGCACCACCACCGCCACCACCGCCCATGTCGCTCGGAAAGGTACTTGGCATCTCATCTTGTATCGCTACCGTTGAACAGGTCGAATAGTAATAATAATGAACTTCATACATGCCATTCTCGCCATATGATACCGAGACATCTGATCCGGATGAACAGGCGGTGATGGAGGACATGGTCACTTTTTTAGCAGCACCTGACTCCGGCTGGCCCATCGGTCTTATCCCTGCCACTACTTTATTATTCACTAGCCTGTTGCCGCCGATCAGTTTATAGTTCTCGTCAAATATCAAAATGTTCCCGGTGAAGTCATTTTCTATCTTACCTCTTTTCGAAAGATAATATTTGATGTCAGGGACGATCTCATAGATCCGAAATTTGATCTCACCAGCTTCATTCTTGTAGAAGCTTATCCTTCGATACCCGTAACTCAAGCTCTCTTTTTTGACCCTACCATTGGTATTTGTCATCAGGATATTCCCGCCCTGACTTTTGACGGAGCTCAAGCTGTCTAAATCAAACTTTAATTGGCTAATGGAGAAATGTTCATTGGTACTACCGGCACTTTCTTTTTTGTATGAATTGGAGCTCTTGACCGTATCATACCAATCTTTAACTTCTTCTTTGGTGATTCTTTCAGTGGCGGTCGTTTCCACTTGTTTAACTTCGAGTGAAGCATCTTTCTTACAAGCGGATAATAAGAGGTAAACTAAGGCCGATACAAGTAATATCTTTTTCATAGGCTCTCGTTCAAGCTCTAAAATAATAACCAATAATTAACAATTATTTGATTTAGGTCAAAAAAAGACACCTCACTGGAAAATTGTGATGGTTGACACTGGTACTCTTCCCCAGTGTGCAGACCGCTTCCAGTAAAAATACCGATCAGCGCAGCCTTGTAATTATCCCTTTAGTATATCGTTATTAAATTTGTTCTATTGAGAGCCGCAGTGAAAAAATTATGAGCAATGTTGAATTGAAAGTTATTCTTTATAATAACGTTAATCGCTAGAGTGATTGAAGCTGTGATCTGGCTACCTTTACTTTCCTCACATCCCGCAGGCCAATCCTATTAGGCAGGCATCTCAATCGGTTCAGCTAAACTGTAAGGAATCGATGCATAACTCAACAGAAATCGGAAAAAGCAGATGCAGTGAATACTGCGTATTTGGGTATCGCCATAAGCGGTGATCGTCTCAAACAAATCCTATAGTTCCCCAACCACTTATTGTTGAGAATAGGTGTTAATTATTTCATTAGCTTAGTTCTTTCATATCAATATTTTATTGCATCTGATCATTATTTTGAATATTAAAATATTGGCTCATTAAAATTTATGAAAAATAACATTCACCTAAAAAGCTTCTTTTCATTTACCTTATTGATCGTCTATTTTGGAATGATTTTCTCTTGTTCGGCAACTAGACATTCCCAGAATGCAATTCTTCAGACAATAGATCCGCTGTATAAAGAAATTGAAACAGTAGGTAATGAACTTACCGTGAAGAATAATGTTCCCGGAGTAGCAGTATCCGTGATAAGGGATGGAAAGATTGCTTGGATACAATCGATTGGTTATGCGGATCTTGCAAGCAAAAACCAGTAGCTTCTGAAACGATCTTTAATATTGGTTCTATCTCCAAGCTGGTATCTGCCTGGGGCTTTATGCAGCTTACTGAAAAGGGGTTTATCAAACTGGACGATCCCGTTGATCAGTATCTAACCCGATGGCATCTGCCGGAATCTGAATTTGACAGATCAAGAGTAACACTAAGACGGATCTTGAGCCATACTGCAGGACTTTCAGTACACGGTTACGGAGGATCAGACCAAGGATTACCACTGTTAAGTCTGGAAGAATCGCTGAACGGAAAAACCAAACGCAATGGTGAAACCGTACATCTTATCAGCGAGCCGGGAACTAAATGGGACTATTCCGGGGGAGGCTACACTCTTGCACAACTGCTCCTTGAAGAGAGAACGAACCAGAGTTTTGCCACCTATATTAAAAAATAATATCCTCCTGCCACTTGGAATGAAGAATACCAATTATGAATGGACAGCAGAAATGATGGCTACTTCAGCAACGGCATATGACGAGAATGGTAATCCTATAAAAAACCGGATCTTCACTGAAAAAGCAGCGGCTGGACTTCAGACCACTATCAAACATCCAGCACATTTTGCAGAATTGTCAATTAACTGTAATCCAAAACAATTGAATACAGTCTTGAAACCGAGCACCATCAAGTTAATGGAAACTCCTGTTCTTCCAAGTTCCAATGAAGGTGAGAGCGGGCTGGGATATCGTTTTATGAATTATGAAGGTTTCAGAACCATAGGACACACCGGAGAAAATGTAGGCTGGAGTGCCGCTCTATTTTCGGACCTGCCAACGAAAAGCGGCATCATCGTTCTATGTAACGGATCCAATGGTGATCGGGTCTGGTTTCCGATCTACCAAAGTTGGCTAAAAACAGTTAAGACTAAAAAATAGATTTTCACAATAGTCCCTTCTAATATGATCCTTTAGTGAAGTAAAACTATTAGGTATAATGATCAAATTATAAAGAGATTAGGATCGATCGCAGACCTTTAACTGCATAAATAAAGATAGGAATGCTGAACTCATGGCTTTCGCTTGGTCAGCAGGTTCAAGATAATGACGGTCACTTGGTCATTGATCTGATAGAGCCTAAGGGCATGATCGTTACCTTGTTGCTTACGTCAAAAAGTATTAGATCGTCTTTTGCTCTTCCCAAGATGTAAGCTTTCACCAGCTTATCATCATTGGTTCGTATAAGGTAGTGATTGTTTGAGGTCAACATCATCTGCTTACTTTTCTTCGCTATGCTTAATGACGAGATATACAGATAAAATATGAACAATGCGCCATATGAGAGACGATGTAGTATCGGGAACCAGCTTTTACCGTCCAGGCCAAATGTCGTCTTGCGATACCACGCCGGTCTTTGTTGCCTCAAGTACTCGTCAGCCTTCAAGAGTATATAAATGATGGTCATAGACAGAAGGATATAAAGTAGTACGCTTATATCTCTTAACGGGGCGAGTAAAAAATCAAAAATGTCAGCGAACAGGAAAATGTTGATGCCATAAACCTGGTAACGTTGATATTCGAAAAGCATCCCTATCGCAACGAATGTTACATAAAGGATCCCAAAATAGGATTGCAAGCCCTCAATGTATTCCAATATTCCTTTTTTGGGGATCCTTTCTGCCATAATTTCAAAAATAAGGATATCTGTAATATGGTCAATACGATCTTAAGATCTGATCGATGAATTGTGAGCGAGAATGTCGAAGGCAATTTGGATTTTTGAGCAGACGCCGATACACGAGACACCTTTTGCTTTGTTTCTGCCATTGCTGGCCGATCAACGATCTTTTGTAAATAAAGGGTAAAAACGTAAACATATTGGCAGGTCACGTTCTTATCAATGAGAACATACGATCATTTATGAACGGAACGACCAGCCAGCTTTTATCACTGATCACCCATGGTAACTACTTTTTATCAAAGGGGGAAGTAGCACCGGGATATTATCCCAACAATATCACCTTCCAGTTTTGCAACACGATAGAATTTCTCCACCTGGCAACTGACCCTGATGGTACAGCCAGAGAACAAATGATCGCTGCGGATCCTATCGCATGGTTCAATGTACTTAAAGGTGATGGCTGCTATCAATTAAAAGCCTATTACCATCCTTCGGAAGAAGGGCCTGACCGTACCCCCGACCATAAAATGGCCGGCTTTGTGGGCGGTGGTGGAACGTGGCTTATGGAGGCGATATATCCGTCCTACTCCGATTTTTGGGCACCGCGGTGGGTAGTTGCCCGGCAGGACGATCCTGAACGCAAAATATGGTCAGTAAGTTATGGCCGAACGGTCGGTCAGACCGATACCATTGACTTTTGTCCTGATACGATGCAGATCAGAGAGACCTTCAAGGACATATTGATAGACATTGAAGCGTTCGCACGCGAACATGAGCTCAACAATTGGGCAGATATCTTCAAAGGTGCCCTTAACGTATTGAACGGTGCTGCACCCTCCAACAACTGGTACAGTGAGCAGATCAACGAAAATGGTTATGACCGACCGGCTTTGCAGCTATTATATGCTGCGATGTCCGCCCATGTGTTTGGCGGAATGGGTTCCTGGAACGATCTCGGATTTGAGAAAGAAGAAGATGCACAACGATATGAGGACCTGTCATTCTATTTGTATGACCAGATCAACCGGGCGCTTTTAAGTAGCATCAATTCCGTGAATGGTCAGTGGTCATTAGCTCGTCCATGAACATCCATATCAACCAACGGCCTCCTGTTGCTTCTAAAGTATTGGATACTTACTGGAAGTTCGCGGCAGCGCGGCAGGACATCTTTTTTGCTCGGCTTGCAGGAAAAGCTCAACTGACCACCGACCCGATATTGCTTAAGCATAAGTTCACGAATGCCTATCGTGCGGCAGACCGGGTAAGTCAATACCTCATCAAAGAAGTTATTTATACTGGCGATCAAAGGCCTGAAGAGCTCTTGTTCCGCATTATCCTTTTCAAGTTATTCAACAAGATCGAGACCTGGCAACTCTTTGAGCAGGAGTTCGGTCAGGTGACCTGGCGTGACTTTTCGTTAGAAAGATATGCTCAGGTATTGGATGAAGCGATCAGGGCAGGCGGACCGATCTATTCCGGCGCTTATCTGATGACCTCAGGTACCAGTGCTTATGGTCATACCCGCAAACATGAGAATCATCTTGAACTGATCGAACACATGATGCGGTCACGCTTAGCGGAACAGGTCCAGCATGCCGTATCGCTGGAAGCAGTGTATCAACTTTTGCTAAGCTATCCCACGATAGGCAAGTTCCTGGCTTACCAGTATGCGATAGATATCAACTACAGTACCCTGACCGATTTCAGTGAGATGGACTTTGTGATGCCTGGTCCTGGTGCCAGGGACGGTATCCGCAAATGCTTTAGTGAGCTGGGCGGCTATACCGAAGCGGACATCATACGGTATGTGACCGACAGGCAGGAACAAGAATTCGAGCGCTTAGACATCGAATTTAAGACCTTATGGGGAAGGCCCTTGCAGCTGATCGATTGCCAAAATCTCTTTTGTGAAACTGATAAGTACGCACGTGTCGCCCATCCCGAGATCAGCGGGATATCCGGCCGTACAAAGATCAAGCAGGTCTATTGCCGCATCGATCATGACATCAACTACTTTTTCCCTCCGAAGTGGGGGCTGAACGAGCGGCTGAATAGCCTACTTTGATCGAACTATATTCACCTTTTACTAAGCAGTGTGATCTGCTCCGGGCGGATATGAAATGTTTCCTGTAAGATCTTGGCTACTTTACCTTGCGGATCGATCGGGTGCACCTGCTTGGGCTTAACTTTGCGATAGGTAATGGACACTCGTCTATCCCGATGATGTACTTCGCCATCCACCTTATCTTTTTTGCGTGGCGGTATGGCATGCTTCCACTTTTTACGGGCATCGTCCTGCATCACATAGACCGACCGCCTTGGTATCTCTATATCAAATACCTCCACGCCATCGCCCTTGATGAAGCGCATCACACAACTGCTTCCCAGATTAACGCCGCAGATCTGATTCTCATAATAGGCCCTGTCCTTATGCGGCTTGATGCCTTCACCCGGTACATATTCGTTGATGATCACCTGGTCGGGCTGCAGATCAATGATCTTTTGTTCGACAAGTTCCATGGCCAATTGATGGATGACCGGCGGCATAGGGATAGGGAAGGGTATCAATGGATACGGTTTTTCCAGTTCATTTCGGAAACCATAATACTGTAATCGCCTCAGGTAGTCCACGATCCAGGTCTGGCTATCGATCTCGTTAAGCAATTGTTGTTCTTTTTCCTCGTCGATAAGGTCCGGATAAATGAACAGACCAGGTAATGCAGTTTCCATATTTGAGAGCCAGTTCGCTATTATGAACATGCGAATCGTACTGGTGTATAACAAGCAGGTGCTGGGTAAGTTTGGGAGACGTGTTAGCTGTTGATCATTAAAGGGGGGATAGGATGCGGATGATGACCCTTTGGTCTGTTTACGGCGGTGCGAGGCTATGCAATGTGCCTGCTCAATGCTATCTGTTTGCGAAAACGACAAAAGTTCACTTTATTGCGCATTTAAAACCTTAACCCACAAGCCGCTATTCGCTATGTCAGTCAGACGCTATGATACCACCCGGATCATCAAGACCATGCTCCTGGTCTTATCGGTCGTAGGTATCTGGTTCCTTTACAAAAGATGGCTGTTCGAAAAGAAGATCCGGCCAAAGCTTTTAGCACTGATAGGTGACCTCGGGCAGGCTGATATCGTTTTCAATTCACTGGTGAACTTTGACCGCTACTTTGCCTATTATGACGAGCAAAGATACCTCAACAGATACCTAAATCTGCGTAACGCCATTCATCCAGAATTCGAAAAGGTCGGACTGGAAGAAGAGCAGATGCTGGTCATCAGGAGTTTTATATATTTATACGATCATGCCGCCTCGATCCGTAGGACCTATAATGACGAATTTGTCATTAAAGAGCGAGAAAAGTTCGCTTATCTTTTTGACCGGCTGGAGCCATATCCATTGTCAGATGAGCAGATCGACGCGATCATCCGGGACGAGGACAATAACCTGGTGATCGCCGGTGCAGGCACCGGGAAAACGACGACCATATCAGGGAAGGTCGCTTACCTGCTCGAGAAGAAACTAGCGACACCGCAAGAGTTGCTGGTCATCTCATTTACGAATAATGCGGTGACCGAAATGTATCAAAGGTCGATGCGTTTTTGTGAAGGTATACCCGGTGCTGACCAGTTGCAGGTCAAGACCTTTAATGGGTATGGGAACATGGTCACCCGACATTGTTCAACGGACGAGATCAGGCTGGCTTTTGATGGAGTGCCTGAGTATGCCAAGACCTTCCTGCAAGCCAGCTTCGATGCCCTCTTTCTGAACGACCGCGACTTTCAAAAAAAGGCTGTGAACTTCATCACGCTCTTTGCCCGGCCGGAACGGGATGAGTTCGGCTATGAGAGCAAGGACGAGTACCTCAGACATGAAAAGAACTTTGATAATACTACCCTTGACGGGGTTAGGGTCAAGAGCAAGGAAGAGATGGAGATCGCCAACTTCTTTTGCCTGTTCGGTCTGAACTATGAGTACCAAAAACACTTCCCGTTGAATGAAGAGGACCGCGATCCGACACGTGGCCCCTACCAGCCCGACTTTTACCTGACCGATCATCAGATATGGCATGAACATTATGGCATCGACCGTAACGGTGATGTGCCCAAATGGTTCAATACCAAACCGCCTTACCACACTGCGCGCGAGTATTATCATGCAGGTATCAATTGGAAGGAAGAGATACATCAAAAGTATGAGACGAAGTTCATCAAGACCTACTCCTTTGAAAATAAGGAAGGGGTTCTGATCAGCAACCTGAAGAAGCGGCTGTCCCAAGCCGGGGTGGAGTTAAAACATCGAAGCCCTGAACAGCTTCTGGAGATGGTCAAAAAGTATGTGTACTATGAAGAATTCATGAACCTGGTCTACACATTCCTCGGTTTAATGAAGTCCAATGGCAAGACCCCGGAAGAACTCTCCGCTATAAAAGGTGACCGGCGGCTAAAAGTGTTCCTTGGGGTGTTCAGCCATCTGTACAAGGCGTACCAAAGCGAACTGCAACGAACCAGAACGATCGACTTTAATGATATGATCATCTATGCCACGAAGCATTTGGCTAATGGCAGATTCACTGAATCGTATAAGTACATATTGGTCGATGAGTTCCAGGATATGTCGCTAGGAAGATATGAATTATTAAAGGCTGTCAGAAAGCAAAACCCCGGCGTGAAGATCTATGCGGTCGGTGATGATTGGCAATCGATATTCCGCTTCACGGGCAGCGACATATCCATCATCACCGAATTCGAGAAACATTTCGGCTATACGAGTAAAACGGCCATCTTAAAGACCTACCGCTTTAATGACCAGATCCTGGATGTTTCCAGCCGTTTCATCCAAAGGAACCCATCACAGCTTAAGAAGCGATTGAAGGCTGACCACGTGGCCAAAGCGCCATCATTCAGCTTCTATGGTTCATCTTTGAACGGGAGCGATAAGGTCGCCCGCAACAGGATTAAGGAAGAACATATAAACAACATCCTTACGGCAATAACCGATCAGGATCCTAAGGCGACCGTATTCCTGATCGGTCGTTACCAGCGTAATATACCGACCAACTACATTACGATCAAAAGACGTTTCCCCGGACTCGCGATCGAGTATCACACCGCGCATAAGGTAAAAGGGATGACCTGTGACCATGCGATATTACTGGATGTTGATTCCGGACCTTACGGTTTCCCTTCTGAGATCGCCGATGACCCGATGTTGAGCTATCTGCTGCACGAAGGAGATAAGTTCGACAACGCAGAAGAACGAAGGGTATTCTATGTAGCGATCACCAGAGCAAGGCATCAGAACTACCTGCTTTACAATAAATTTTCCCCAAGCAAATTCGTAATGGAATTACAGGAGAACCTTCTTTAGGCGAGTGATCCTGAAACTGAATTGCCAAGATCATCAGCCAGTGCATTTAAGACGGTATCAATCGATCTTCTACTAAAATCTTCACATTTCTCACAGCCAATTAACTGGCCATCTTTAAAATGAGGGATTATGCCATGTTGGGGGCATTGAGTTTTGCTTAAGACCAAGTTGATCCGAACGGTTTGTTCATGACTGAAATTATCAGACATAGTTTGATCAATTAGGAGGTAAGATAAATTACTTACCAAATCTAATTTACTAAAAATATTAGTATGCGCGGAACGGTATTCTCATTTTCTCTAAACTTTGATCTTTTGTCGAATATCGTTTACCTAGGACCTGTGCCATCTGCCATATCGTTACCCTTTTTTCTATATAGCTCGTTCCGGTATCTTTATTTTTTCATTGACCACTTCTGGTTCGACCAAGCAAGAACTTAGACCCTCAAAAAACTTGTATGGAAGATATAAAGCTTTTTTTAAGGATACAAAATGTCCGTGTTGAGATCTTAGATGATCTCCTCCGTCAATAACGAATTTTAGTGATAGCTGGGGAAGATCATGACGCGTTCCTGCGCCGGCGACGTTGTCTCGGTGGCGCCACCTTTTCATAACGTTTCTGGTAGGCTGGTGTTTCCTCCCTGCGTGTGCGTGCGGGACGGTCGGCAAGGCGGACATTCAGGGTACGGCCCTCGAGCTCACTACCATGGAGTTGCTTGATGGCGAGCAGTGCACCCACCTCATCCTGCATATCCACAAAGGCATATCCCTTGCTTTGACCACTCTCCTCGTCAGTGATCACGGTAACGGTATTTACATCACCGTATTCATCAAATATTCTTTTTATAGCGGGTTCGTCCATGGTCCGGGGAAAACCGACGATGAAGATCTTGATCATTGTCTATTTAAGTTGACGACGTTATACGGAAAATAGGCGCGTTTGTTCAAATGTGATCGCGTCTTTTCCTAAACCCTCGCTGCACGCGCTCATCTTGCATCCAATGTTCATAATATCAGTGAATAAGGTAAGCAACCTATTTGTTGTCTTATAGATACGTTCACCGGATCATGGTCCATCAATTTCTCCACACCATTTTAAGGGTTTTTATCCAGGCATCTCCGGCGGACCGAGCTATTCGCTGTATCTTTCCCTCCAGGGAAAGGATGCCGCTGCTATTCCTGATTGGAACCTACACCGGCCGCACTTTTGCTGCGCCAAGAGCGGCTGCGAATGGTTTTCCAAAAGCGACCTTCGTCCCACTGCTTCGCCCGACCTCGCATCATTGCATTAGGCCGGGTCGGGCTGCTCAAGGCTCTTCGGTCGCCTTTGGTGGATGCGATGATCGGTGCAGATGATGGGCAAAATGTTTTCGTTGGAGCGTTCGGGTTTGTTGGCCATACCTTTGTGCATGCTCATTTGATACTTGACCGCAATTATCGAGTAGGACGAGTAACTGATCATTGAGCGATGTCATGGGGGGGTATCCGATCGCCTGGCTATGCATCGAGCGGCTCACTTATAGATGTTGGATACTGATGCTAGATTCCTGATGCAAATCTACGCCTGCTGAGCCGAGGGAGGCTACGAATGATTATCGTTCTTTACAGACCTGCTGAATGTTCGTATCTCGGGTCGACCAACTTCTATTAAACAAAGCATTAATCAGTTGAGCACGGACCACAAGTGCAAATGGTTTCAACAGTCTCTTCAGCAAGATATTTGGCCTGCCTATGATTCTTGTCTTACCTTTCATTTCCAATCTTATTTGTGAAGTTATCGCGCTGATCACTTAATCGTAAAGTGAGGCCTTGTCTATTTGTAAGTAAAGATCCATTCACTGACCTCTCTATAACGCTTCTTTTATCACACTCTAAGCCTTAGTTGACACAAAAAGTAAAAAAAGTTTATTGTTGTTTTAGCGTATTACCAAATAACAGTGGAATATCGTTAATAGCTCATAAACAGACATCTGCAGATCGTTCACCTGTTGCTTAAGCGTATCATGTGGATTGGTAATTAATTGTTTATTAAGTTGTTACGTGATTTTTTACTTGCGCATCTGGTCTTTTTCATCCTACATTTGCTAAACAGACCTAAATTCTGTAACAACTAACCAGTTTTACGAACACAACATCCCGATCTTAAAGCCATGACAACGCCGCTATTGGACGGATTTTATACCGCCCTAAGTAGCATAGGTTGCCGTGGATCATCAATGAAACAGAGAGTTTTTGAATGAACCGATGGTCATGGACGAGGTCCATGTCTCTCGAAAATTGTCCAATGATTAAACCAAAAAAACTATATGAAAAGACTTATTACTTATCTCATATTATTTGTACTGACCAGCATTACTTCGGTATTTGCTCAGACCCCTATAAAGGGAAAGGTCTTTGACAATACCGGTCTTCCACTAGCAGGCGTGACCATCAAGGTCTCCGGTGGTAACACCGCTACACAGACCGATGTTAACGGCAATTACTCTATCAACGCTCCCCAAGGCGCAAGCATCACATACACCTACGTGGGTTTTGTGAATCAAATCATCACCGTTGGTGCCGATAGGAACATTGATATCAAACTTATGCCCACTGCCAATAACCTGAACGACGTGGTGGTGGTCGGTTACGGTACCCGTGCCGTAAAGGACGTTACAGGTGCTATTTCAAGTATCAAAGCCGACAGGCTAGAGAACGAGAACCCGACCAGTGTTACCGATATTATCAGGGGGAACATACCTGGTGTATCAGTTGCCTTCAATACGTCGGCTAAAGGCGGTGGTACCGGCGATCTGCAGGTACGTGGTAAAGCGAGTTTGTCAGGCAACGTGCAGCCGCTGATCGTGTTGGATGGTGTGATCTACTTCGGTCAATTGGCCGACATCAACCCCAATGATATCGATCGTATAGACGTATTACGCGATCCAAGTGCATTAGCGGTCTATGGTGCTCAGTCTGCTGGAGGTGTAGTGGCGATCACTACCAAAAAAGGGCGCAACGGCGCACCTCGTATCACCCTGAACGCCAACTTTGGTATCGCTCAATTAGCTAAGAACCAGAAGTTCTACCAAGGCGAGGACTTCCTGAACTGGCGTGCTGACGCTGCAAGGAGTGCTAATACCAATAACCCTTATTATTTCTATAGCAACCCTAATGCCCTTCCTGACGGTGTTTCCCTGGCTCAGTTCATGGGTTCCTCGACAGGTGACCCTACCACAGTTTGGTTGACTCGCCTGGGCTTGTTTAATAATGAGATCAATAACTATAAAAATGGCAAAGTGACCGATTGGTCGAAGCTGATCTTCCGTAACGGTATCCGCCAGGATTACACAGCGAGTTTGTCAGGGGCCAGCGAAACCGTCAAGTACTATTTCTCAGGCAACTATACCAAGAACCAAAACCTCATCAATGGTGGTTATTTCAGGGACGGACGTATCAGGGTCAACCTTGAAGGCAAAGTGGCCAAGTTCCTGACGATCGGTGCTAATAGCCAGTTCTCAAGCCGCGACGAAAGCGGTCTGACCACCGACAATAATCCGTTCAACCTTGGTGCTATTGACCGCCATGAGGCCGATTGGACGCAGATCATCAATTCATCGCCTTATGGTGACCTGTACAATGCCGATGGTTCGTTACGCCGTATCGCTACTGATGATAGTGGTCTCAACCAACGTAACCCTTTCCTGGGTATGGTATATAACGATAACGTGAACATTCAGAACGTGTTGTTCTCGAACCTTTTCGCTCGTGTGGATCTGCCTTTTGGTATCAAATATAATCTTAACTTTTCTCCTCAGATCGAATCGTACCGTGACTTTTTTTTCCGTCCTGGTCGTAACCCTAACGAGATCGCCGTTAACAACCTGAGTGGTACCGCTTACCGCTCCATGGAGAACCGTTACCGCTATAACCTGGACAACATTCTGACCTGGAACAAAACCTTCGGTCAACACAATTTCGATGTCACCGCACTTTTGAACAAGGAGAAATATAATACCTGGTATACACGTACCAACAACAGCCAGTTCAGCCCAACTGATGTTCTGGGCTATCACAATATCGGTGCCGGTACCTTACCGGTCGAAAGCAGCGATGATCGTGTTTACAATGCGAGCGGCCTGATGGGACGTCTGAACTACACCTTCAAAGGTCGTTACATCTTGACCGGTACTTTTCGTCGAGACGGCTTCTCCGTCTTCGGCTTGAATAATCCTTATGGCTATTATCCATCTGGCGCTGTTGCCTGGGTATTTAGTGATGAGGGCTTTATGAAAAAGGATGGCCTCAAATGGCTAAATTATGGTAAACTGCGTGTGACCTATGGCGCTAACGGTAACCGTTTTCCATCTGGAACGGCTGATCCGTCGCTGGCCTTAGCGACCATGAACATTAACCGGTATCCGACGCAGGACGGAAGCGGTACGGTCACCAATAATACAGCTATCTATGTTGCTACCTTGCAAAACCAGCAACTGAAATGGGAGCGTACCGTAGGTACGAACGTCGGTTTGGACTTCACGGTGTTGAACAACCGTTTAAGTGGTAGTATCGATGTTTATAACCGGAACACCACTGACCTGCTGGTAAGACAAGAGTTGCCTTGGGTACAAGGCTACAACAATGCCAACAACATTCAGATCGGTGGAAGTAATGCCAACTCTAGAGTGTCTACGAATATCGGTGAAGTGAATAATAAAGGTATCGAGGTCTCCTTGGATGGCAAGATCATCAAGAGCCGTAACTTTAATTGGAGCGCTACCGGAACGTTCTTCCTTAACCGTAATAAGATCAAACACCTCTATGGCGAGTATCAGACCACTGATGCTAACGGCAACGCCATCACCCGTGAGAATGATGACATCGGTAACGGATGGTTCATAGGCCATGATATCAATGCCGTTTGGGATTACAAAATACTCGGCGTATGGCAACAAAGTGATGCAACTGAGATCGCGGCGATCAACGCCAAAACCGGTATCGGATTGCGCCCTGGTGACTTCAAATTGGAGGACGTGAACGGCGACCAGCGCTGGGACAACAACGACAAACAGTTCCTGGGTTCTGAGAGTCCTAAATTCACTTGGTCATTCCGTAACGACATCAACTTCCTTCAGAATTTCGACTTCTCTTTAATGTTGATCTCGAACATCGGACAATTAAGACAATATAATCAAGCGCGTAACAACCCGGGTAGCGTTGGTTTCCTGCGTATGAACTCATATGTACAACCATACTGGACGCCTGATAACCCGATCAATGATTATGCCCGCTTAAGCTCTGGGCAGTCTGGTACTACCGTGAACGTATGGCGCAAAGCATCGTTCGTGCGTATCCAGAACGTATCATTAGGTTATACCATTCCTCAGGACATCTGTAAACGCCTGGGCGTTCAGAACGCTAAAGTGTTCATTAATGCCACCAACCCGTATGTGATGACCGGATGGCAATTCTGGGACCCGCAGAACGATGGTCCAACTCCAAGATTTTTTGCAGCTGGCTTTAACTTGAATTTTTAACCGGATCAGAAGATTTGTGAAATATGAAAAATCTTAACAAAAATATAGTAGCAGGTATTGCCATTGCCGCGGTATTTGTGGCCGCAGGTTGTACCAAACGCAGTGAATTGGTGCCCGAGGCACCTTCTAAATTTACGCCTGATGTTACCTTGACATCACCAGTGGCATTTGCGAACGCACTTAACGCGCTCAACGCGAGCGTACGTTTTGAGTTCTTTGGTGATTCCGCCCCGCTATTGACAGAGTCGTTATTCACCGATGCTGCGGTCGAGGGTACCACCGATAAGACAACGCCCGCCCAAAATTTGAATGCCAGTATCACACCAACGGCTAATCTGGATAGCGATGATTTCAATAAGATCGCTCGTTACTGGTACGCCTGGTATAACGGTATCAAAGATGCGAACGTGATCATTAGCCGTATCGATAACGCGACCTGGCCGACACCTGCGGCCCGTAACCAAACGCTTGCAACAGCATATTTCCACCGTGCCTACCGTTACTACCGTTTGGTACACGAGTTCGGTGATGTGCCGCTGGTATTGAAAGAAGAGAAGCAGATCAACAACGGCTATTTCTCGACCCAGCGCATTGTCATCTTGCGTAAGATGAAAGAAGATCTTGATTTTGCTGTGGCCAACCTGAATGATTCCAACCCTAAAGGGACCGTTTCCAAAGGTGCTGCCGCTCACTTACTGGCTAAAGTGGATCTGGCCCTGGGCTTATTCGATGAAGCCATCGCAGCTTGCAACGTGGCTATCAACGGCCCATACAAGTTAATGACCGGCCGCTTTGGCGTGAATGGTGCAGATGCTACCAAGAATGTGATCTGGGATCTTCATCGCCCAGAGAATAAAGCTGCCGGTGCAAATACCGAAGCCTTGTACGTCGTGCTTGATCGAGAGAACCTGGAAGGTGCTACCCCTAACGGATCACAAGTAATGCGTAACTGCTGCCCGATGTGGCATAACGGTACTATTCTTACTCCGGGTCTAAGAAAGCCGGGCATGTCGGATGCGATCACCGCCGAGACCCCGTTGACCTTGCTGTATGGTCGTGGTATCGGCCGTCTACGTGGTACGCCATATGCTACCAAGTACATCTGGACCGATAATACTGACCTGCGCCATGCACCGGGTAACTGGATCAATATGACCGACCTAGTGTATAACAATCCAGGCCTTAAAAGCGGTACCAACGCTGATCCTAACTGGTACGGTAAAAAGCTGGAGCAATATACCGCTGACAATGTTGCCTCTCGATTCGTTAACGGTCCACGTGATACCATCCGTGCATGGTTCAGTTGGCCGCACTATAAGGTATTCATTGGTTCAAGCCAATTCGCATCTGACAAGAACTGGTCCCCGCCGCGTGGTACTAATACCGACTGGTATGTGTTCCGTTTGGCCGAGACCTACCTGCTACGTGCTGAAGCCTACGTTTGGAAAGGACAAACATCACTGGCCATGGCTGACCTTAATCAGGTCAGAGTACGTGCCCAAGCGCAGTTGTTAACTGACGCAGGTTCGGTGAACATCGGTACCATACTGGATGAGCGTCAGCGTGAGTTATACTGGGAAGAGCCTCGTAAAACAGAGCTTACCCGTATGGCCTACATATTCGCACAAACAGGTATACCTGCCTATAACGGTAAAACCTACAACATCGCAACTTTCTCGACCAATAACTTTATGTACGATAGGGTGATGGAGAAAAATGATTTCTATAAAAACCCAAATGTGGTGACCAACTCAGGCAATCGTTATACGATATCGCCATATCACGTGCTATGGCCGATACCGCAACGCGAGATCGATCTTAATATCACCGGCCGCATCAACCAGAACAAAGGTTATGCAGGTGCTGAGCTTAACGTGGCACCATTAGATAAGATCGTGCAATAACGGACCAACATAGAATTGATGTGTGACCTTTGGTTATCTGAATGATGCCCGACCTGAACCTTGTGTTGCCGTGTGGGTAAAACCGCACGGCAATACTTATTAATGAGATATATGCATAAAAAAATATTGCTTGCCCTTGTTTTTTCGGGAATAAATTACGGCGCCATAGCGCAGAAGGCCAGGCCGGCCAACACACGCTCGGTGGACGAGCGGTTGAACCAGTTGCTGGCTCAAATGACCCTTGAAGAAAAGGTAGGCCAATTGAATCAGTATACCAGCGACCGTTTGGCTACCGGTCCGCTCACCGAGAATTCGAGCAAGTATGAAGATATAAAGACCGGCAAAGTTGGCTCGATGCTGAATGTGCGTGGCGCAAAGGATACCCGCATGGTACAGGAACTGGCCATGCGTTCGAGGTTAAAGATACCGCTGCTTTTCGGGCTGGATGTGATACACGGTTACCGCGTCACTTTCCCCATACCATTGGCCGAAGCTTCGTCATGGGATATGAAGGCAATCGAGACATCGGCCCGGGTGGCCGCTGCAGAATCGGCCGCGGCAGGTATACACTGGACATTCGCCCCAATGGTTGATATTGCCCGCGACCCACGCTGGGGCAGGGTGATGGAAGGAGCAGGTGAGGACACTTACCTCGGCTCAATGATCGCCAAGGCGCGGGTGAAAGGCTTCCAGGGCAAACAACTGGGTGACCTGGATGCCGTAATGGCTTGCGTGAAACACTTTGCCGCATACGGCGCTGCCATTGGCGGCCGCGATTATAACTCCGTCGAAATGGGCGACCGAACGTTGTGGGAGACCTACCTGCCACCGTTCAAGGCCGCACTGGATGCAGGTGCCGCCACCTTCATGAACTCGTTCAATGATCTGAATGGCATACCCGCCACCGGCAACAGCTACTTGCAGCGCGACATCTTAAAAGGCAAATGGGGCTTCACCGGTTTCGTGGTGAGCGATTGGGGCTCTATCAAAGAGATGATCCCACATGGGTTCGCCAAAGACCCTGCCCAGGCCGCCGAGATAGCCATTAAGGCCGGCAGCGATATGGACATGGAAGGCCGTGCATACATCACCAGCTTGGTCAAACTGGTTAATGATAAAAAGGTGGACGTGGCCATCATCGATGATGCCGTACGCCGCATCCTGCGTAAAAAATTTGAGCTTGGGCTTTTTGATGATCCTTACCGTTTCAGCAATGAGGCGCGTGAGAAAAAAGAGTTGAACAGTTATGCCAACCGCGCCAAAGCACGTGATGTGGCCAAGCGTAGCATCGTGCTGTTGAAGAACGACGGTCAACTGCTGCCTTTATCCAAGAACACCAAGACCATAGCCGTGATCGGCCCGTTGGGTAAGTCGAATATCGATATGATGGGCTTTTGGTCGGTCAAGTGGGATAATGACAAATTGGTATCGGTTTACGAAGGTTTGGAGAACAAACTGGGTAAAAATACCAGGTTATTATACGCCAAAGGCTGCGGGATCACCGATACCTCAAAATCGGGTTTTGCCGAGGCAGTTGCTACTGCCAAACAAGCCGATGTGGTGATCATGGCCGTTGGCGAGGCTTACGATATGAGCGGCGAAGCCAAAAGCAAGGCTAATATCCACATACCGGGCGTGCAGGAAGAACTGGTGAAGGCCGTACAAGCCACGGGCAAGCCGGTGGTAGTGTTGACCATGTCGGGCAGGCCAATGATCTTCAACTGGATCGCCGATAATGCTAAAGCCATACTGCACACCTGGTGGTTGGGCAGCGAGGCGGGTAATGCCATTGCCGATGTATTGTTCGGCGATTATGATCCCGCCGGTAAACTGACCATGAGCTTCCCGCGCAGCGAAGGACAGATCCCGGTGTATTATAACCACAAAAGTACAGGGCGTCCATCTCCGACCGATCTGGCGGGCAGTTACCGTTCAGGTTATCTCGACATGCCCAACAGTCCACGTTATGCGTTCGGGTATGGTTTGAGTTACACCACCTTTGAGCTGAGTGATCTTAAGCTGGATAAAAAAGCTTTTGTAGATACCGATTCCATCACCGTGACCTGTAACCTCAAAAATATCGGTAAATATGCCGGCGAAGAGGTGGTACAGCTTTACCTGCAGGATATAGTGGCCAGCGTGACGCGACCTGTACAGGAGCTAAAAGGCTTTGAAAAGGTATCATTAAAGCCGGGCGAAAGCAAGTCGATCAAATTTGTGATCAACAAGGAGATGCTGTCGTTCTATGATCAGCAAATGAAGTGGACCGCCGAACCGGGCGAGTTCAAATTAATGATCGGAAATTCTTCGGACCATATCACCTTACGTACTAACTTTGAATTGACCGACCGGTCCGCCAACCAATGATAATTACCTTATGAGAAAAGCTATCGCTCCACTACTGCTATTGATAGGTATGGCCATTGCGGCCCAGGCACAATTTGTAAGCCTGACCGCCGGTGAGCTTAAAAAGTTAAAACAGGCGATCGATACCGATCAGCAGGTGAAAGGCCAATTCGAGGTATTTGAAAAGACAGCCCGTAAAGCATTGGCCGAAACACCCGGTCCGGTGGCCTTGGTACACTCACAAGGACTACTCATGGGCGATCCTGTCAAAACGGCGAGCCTTAAGGCAGTGGAGGACGGACCAAAGGTATATGCCCTGGCGCTTTGCTCAAGGCTTTATGATAACCGCGACTATCTCAAAAAGGCCATTGATTACCTGCTGGCCTGGGCCAAAGTGAACAAGCCCAACGGCGACCCGATCGATGAGACCAAGCTGGAAGAATTCTTTACCGGCTATGACCTTATCCGTGATCAGATAAGTAAGGCCGACCGCAAGCTGATCGATACCTGGATGGAAAGCATAGCCGTGGCCGAGATCAACAGCCCCTTCGCCAGACCCGATAAGTCGACCGCCAAGAACAACTGGAACTCGCATCGGATCAAGGTGATCGCGCAGGTGGTGTACGCCATTCACGCCGACCGCTATCGTGATACGGTGAACAAGCTGGTCGAACAGCAACTGGTACAGAACCTGTACGAGGACGGTTCCAGCTATGACTTTGCCGAGCGCGATGCTTTGCATTACCACATTTACACCCTCGAGCCATTGCTAAAAGCCATGATCGCCGTACAGCGGGGTAGCGGTAAGAATTATTATGCTTTTGTATCGCCAACAGGCTCATCGGTACAGCGGTCGGTGCAGTTCCTATTGCCGTTCGTTACCGGCGAGAAAAAGCACGGCGAATTTGCCAACAGTAAGGTCAAGTTCGACCGCGACCGTGCCGCAAACGGTGAGAAAGGCTACGTGGCCGGTCATCCATTCGAGCCTAAGAACGGTATCATCGTACTATCGCTGGCCGATCACTTTGATCCGCTGATGGTGAAGGTCGTTAAACAGGTGATGGGCGATCAATACCTCGACTGGCAACTGGTGCTCAACCGCGTTCAAAAAGCTAAATAGTAGCTCTCTTAAGAATAATGACACTCAAACCAAATGATGAAGAAGATACATTTAACCTTAGCGCTCGGCATGCTGGTCACGGCAGCCAGCGCGCAACACAACGCCAAGAAAGCTATCCCATTTGCAGAAAAGCAAACGGACGTGATGCTCAAAGCGATTCCGCAGGCCAAAGAAAAAGCTACCAAACCGAACGTGGTATCGCCACGTACACTGAACGCGGCCGGCGAACTGGTCATGATCCCCTCACGTGATTGGGTGAGCGGCTTCTTCCCCGGCGAGTTGTGGTACCTTTTCGAGTATACCCATGATCAAAAATGGAAGGATGCTGCCAAGACCTACACCGCTTTCATCGAGCCGGAACAATTTGACAAGGGAACCCACGACGTAGGTTTCAAGATCTATTGCAGCGTAGGCAACGGTTACCGTTTGACCAAGGATGCCCACTACAAGGATGTGATCATCCAGGCGGCTAAAACCTTGAGCACCCGTTTCAACCCTAAAGTAGGCGCGATCAAATCATGGGACGGGCGCAAAGAATGGCCTTACCCGGTGATCATCGATAACATGATGAACCTGGAACTGCTGTTCGAGGCCAGCAAGCTGTCGGGCGATACCTCGTTCCGTAACATTGCCATCAAGCATGCCAACACCACCATGAAGAACCACTTCCGCCCTGACTTTAGCTCGTACCACGTGATCGATTATGATCCGGAAACAGGCGCTGCGGTACACAAACAGACCCACCAGGGTTACGCCGATGCATCGGCCTGGGCAAGGGGACAAGGCTGGGGATTGTACGGTTACACCTTATGCTACCGCGAGACCAAAGATCTCAGGTACCTGAAGCAGGCTGAAGCGATAGCTAAATTCATCATGACCAACCCCAACATGCCGGCCGACAAGGTGCCATACTGGGACTTTAACGCGCCCGATATCCCGAACGCACCACGTGATGCTTCGGCAGCAGCGATCATGGCCTCGGCCTTTTATGAGTTGAGCACTTACAGCAAGAACGGCAAACAATACCGCAAAATGGCCGACGAGATGACCAATAGCCTGAGCAAGAACTATCAGGCCAAACCAGGCGAAAGCCAGGGCTTTATATTGCTGCACAGCACCGGCCACAAACCGGCCAACAGCGAGATCGATGTGCCCATCAGCTACGCCGACTATTACTACCTCGAAGCACTGCTGCGTCAGGACCGCTTGGAAAAAGGTAAACCAGTATTAACTTGGCAAATTGTTAATTAAGCACTGACATTAGGACAATGCTTTCAAGCTGGTGCTTAAATAAAAGAAAGTATAGATAAAGTTAAAGCATTCAAATGGTACGATATTAGGCAACTGATATGAAAATGAACGATACGTCATTGCAAATAGCCAATGAATTTGATGAGATTGGAAAGATACTCTCTGATGATTCAGCCTGCATGGAATTATTGGCAGGACTTAAATGGGCACAAACAGGATACAGTTGCAGACGCTGTGAATACACTTTATATTGTGGCGGAAATTCACCCTACAGCCGGCGCTGTACAAAATGTGGATATATCGAGTCAGCTCAACGTGGAACAGTGTTTGAAAACTGTAAAATATCGCTTCCTGTTGCGTTCCAGTTAGTAATGTTGCTTTATGTAACTAAAGGTAAAATTAGCTCATATGAGCTATCACGAAGGCTTAACGTTCGGCAGAATACTTGTTTATTTTATTCTCAAAAAATAAATAGGTTATTGAAATCGAAAAGGTCTGCTCATCAAATTATGTCATATCAAAATTGGTTAACATTTTTAGTGTCACCCAATAACGTGAAACGGCAAAAAAAAGTGTGAACTGATCTGCATGATCAATTCTTAATGATGGACACCTATTGGGATATTTAAAAATTTTTATCTGTATAACAAAGTCATGTTTAAAGCTTAAACACTTACAGTTGAGCTTAATTTCACGATTTGACCTTTCGATTTTGTCAATCAGTGATAGATACTAGGCGCATGTAGATTTAGAAGTGACAAAGTTACGTCCCACAGTCGATACTTGAGTCAATAGAAGGTAACAAGGTTGAATGGCGAAGTTTACCTGATAATGATTAGCCTTACAAAGTTCATTGTCTGATAGAAAATGTTGAAGTCAAGGTGTATAAATAGGGGTTACTAATTCAGAAAGCCGTTATCTAATATGCCGAGACTTATGCCTACTACCTTGACCCATAACAAGTCACGCAGTTAACGTAACTCACAAAAATTTATAATACAGGCCTAATATCCTATAGCGCACAAACAGTCAATTGTAGAAATTTAAATAGATGTTACACCTAATGACCGAATGCTCCCAGTAAAGTTCTTGTATTTGGCGGCGATAACATATAGGACGTGCTGCTTAACGTGATAATTTGTCAATACAGTTCAAATCGCTTTCTTTCATTAACAAATATCAAAATGCTTAATTTGGAGAGCTAAATTAATTTTCCAGTTAAAGATATCATAACTAAGCGGTCATAAATGACTTAAATAAATAGTCCGGACTGATCAAAATTACTTATAACTTTAAAGGATCAATGAGTCTGGAGCGTTGTAAATAAGGCCATAAAGATCTTGTGAACTTTAGGTTAGTCGACTAACTTGTCAAGATTCTATTAACCCCAACGATAGGAATTATAGTATAATCCAATTATATTTGGTTTAGATGATTCGGAGACCACTGTTTCAGCCCTGATGAATTGGTTAGAGAATTATAACGTCTTAGGTGAGAAATGTTCTTATCTATTTGATCATCTCTCGAATACATTAATAGCCAGTTTTAAATAACCATTTCCTTCTATGAAAAAGTTCACAGTTTTTTTTCTCATCTTTTTTAGCACGTTACAGGGTTATAGTCAAATAATTGAGACTAGCTTGCCTCCGGCGAATCTTGTTAAAAGTTTTTATGAATCAAAAAATTTAGATGATAAGGTAAATATCTTCAACAGCTTACTAAAGGTAGCACCTGAAGGCTCTTCTGCAGCTAAAGAAGTCAATTATGATGACATGAGGCGAATTCTTGCGATCAACTATCTGCAAAAGGATAGTTTAGAAAGATATCAACACTATGTTGAAACCATTCGGAATAAATTGGCGTTGGCTGAAGAATTTGACAAGATGACAAGTCATTTTACGGCAAATAAGCGTATGGCAGCATTTGCAGAAAAGCCAGCTACATCAATGGTTCAACTTATTGGTGAGATAGCTAAAAATCCATCCAGTTACAAGCCAGTGACCTTAACTGATGGCCAGTGGAATAAACAGATCAATGAAAAAGTGGTGCGCTACAAGACAAGATTAGCCTTGATATTATACAGACAAGATAAATATGAGGAGGCAGAGAAATTGTTAAAACCACTTTACATTGAGCGACCGTCTTTTAATCCTGACGTTTATGAACTTTATGCAAAAATCTTATCTGCATTAGGTGACGCGAAACAATCAATGTCCGTTATCAATAAGGTTTTTGACGCAGGGTACCGGACTGAGGACTTGATGCAGACCATGAAAGACAATTACGTTAAAATCCATGGTAGTGAAAATGGCTATGAGATATACTTGAATGACATAAATAAATTGATCCAAGTAAAAATCAGGGAACGCTTGCGAGCTGAAATGACGAACAAGCAAGCCCCATCGTTCACATTGAAGGACAGTAATGGTAATGTCGTATCGTTGACAAGTTTGAAAGGTAAGACCATAATCATAGATTTCTGGGCCACTTGGTGCACTCCTTGTAAAGAATCCTTCCCGGCGTCGCAGCGTGTGGTCGATCGTTATAAGGACGACAGTACGGTTCAGTTTATGTTTATTGATACTTGGGAGAATGCTAATAACTACAAAGAACTAGCGATGAAGTATATTTCTGATTCAAAATTCAATTTCGATGTATATTTCGACAAACAAGATCCTAAGACGAACAAGCAAAATTTGGTGGCCAATGCTTTTCGAGTAGAAAGTATACCCACTCGGATCATCATTGACAAACACGGCAAAATTTGTTTCACGGAGAATGGTTATTCTGGTTCCACCGATCAAATGGCCGAGGATTTGACCACCATGGTCGAGTTAGCAAAGAATCGGTAAGTGCAACACATTACATTTGATGATGTATAGTGTAACAACAATAAGGCGAATGATTGTCAGATTTTGATCAACTGCTTTCTATTCTATAGCTTAACAAATCTGCTCATTGAGTTGAATTCGTTAAGCTTGATAGTGAAGCATATTGCCCCATCAACTCGTTCTGAACAATTCATGTTTGATAGTTCATTCCGAATTCCAAACGTTTTTAATCATTCAATTAATATACTACTATATGGAAATTTTTTTAGGAAATCCGGTTCAAAAAAGGGAACTTAAGTATTATATAAACGTTTTAAGGCTCTTTCATTTTAATATAATTGAGGAAAAGTTTAGTGATATAAGATATGTTCCACTATCTAAATTTTTTTCAGACCCAGTCTTAAGGGAAAGGATAAATGTCGCGCTGTTTCACAAAGGCGTGGAAGCATTTTATGCTAAACTAGATGATAGTGTTGAAAACTACGAATTTTTTCCAATAGACCGAGCATTCATTGGACTCGATAAACTAAGCGTTACACCTGAAGATTCAGTGACTAACTTTGGTGGCTTTTATTCAAAATATCAGACATATTATAACATTGAGCAGGTCTCCGTTGGTTCATTACTTGGGTCTTATGTTAAGAAAAAGTATAACATAAACATCACCACACTTGAACTGTTGAGGTCCTATTTTCACGATTCAATTCATTTTAACACGTTTTCAAGTTATAAATTTCGTTTTGATCGTCATCAAGCCAAAAGCATTAAGGACAGTATTCACCGAGTACAATTTGGCTTCAATCTGAAACATGAGAATGGGGATTCATTTGCTAATTTAGATGGTTCAGAAAGTAAAACAACCAGAAATTTAGGTTTGGTCATGGAAGGGGTTACAGATGATTTTTGTAAAACGGTTATCAAAGAGGTGATTGATGAGACAAAAATCAAGATAGAATGTGCTACTGCGTTTGAGAAAATAATTCTTGATGAGATCACTTCGACATCATACGTTCCCCCTCAGGTGCCACCGGCAGATTGCGATGATTTGGAGAAGGAATATATCGGTACGATAAACAATACCTATCAATACGTGTGGTCACGATATTATGCATTTCTAGATGAATTTACGGCCGGAGATATAGGTCAATTTAAAGATCTAATGTTTTATTCAATGATAGAAGGCGATTTTAGCAATATTAGAGATTATTTCAGCAGTTTCAATGATGATGTTTTAGGCTTTGATAATTTGTTTAAGAATAAAGGATCATATTCATACTGATCTTATTTGATCAGGATACCATATTGTCCTTTGTTAGCAATGATTTCTCCGCGGTCTATTTTCCTTTTAGATATCCGCATATTCGCTAACGTCATTTTATAATAATTTTTGGATGATTTTGCGTTTTTTACACTGTCTTCTTTAGTGTTCGGTATCGCTTGGTTATATAAATTAGCCGGCTGCGAGATATAGTTCAATCCAAAAATTTGAAGTCTATGGATAAGGTCAATGTCTTGATAGCCCATAGGATCAAATGATTGATCATATCCGCCAACTGCCTCAAAATATCTTTTAGCCAATCCAATCCTGCCGAATGATCCATCCAGTGGTTCACTACTTGATTGATGCAGAATTATATTTTCTCCATATCGTTCAAACTGGTCTAATACAAACAAGCCTCCAGAAGGTCCTGTGTAATTGTCACAATCCAAATTGACGACGATATCTCCGGTAGCGTGCAAGTGTGCAGTGTTTTTGGCTATAGAACAGTCCCAGCTTTTTAACAGATCTGTGTGATAAAACTTCAAATAACCATCTTTCATAAACTCACTAAAATCTTCTTCGATCCAGCTTTTAAGGCCGTCGGTACTATTGAAGTCAATCAAAATAAATTCCACAATGTCACGCTTATCGATATTGTCTAATAAGTTTTTAGGTAACGTTTTCGAAACTTGATGAAACCTATTTAAACAGGTTATGCAGAAGGAGATTCGTTTCATATGATCATTCGACAATTACAATTATTTTCATGGCGATCATGTGCGCAATATTGGTCAAAATAGCTTTCTGAGCTGACACCAACTCTGATTCGTCAAAGTGAATCCTTTCAAGCATATGAATAAGCGCGTCTGCACCTTTACGAGTACTTCTAAAAAATCTTAACAATATGTACTTAAACTCGTCGATCTCAAATTCTTGAACTTCATTTGTCATAGCTTGGTAGTTAATCACGACATGAGTTCTGTTGTGCCTGACCCATTTGGCTGCGAATGTAAAGGTCCATACTTTGGCAGAATCACACCAGAACACCTTTAACACCTTTATATTCTTTGATAGGCAAAGTTTACAATCACTAAGGCGCTCCAGGTCGTCTAAGAGGTAATTGACCTTTTCTACATATTCGCCACAACTTACTTCGCTGATTTCACATATATTCAATTTTGAACCTAGTTTGTATTTCGCGAGTTCTAATTTAAATACGGATCGCAGTTGTGCTTCCTCTATAGATGATGCCCGCAATTCAATGTTAAAAAATTTCACAAAATCCGTTATGGCGGCCTTAATTGATCGCCCTTTCATCGTTGACAGCCAAGTTTTTAATAATTCTTGCCTCACCTCGTTCAATACGGTAATTGACCTGCCAAAAGGTATCGTTAAGATACGAATGACAAGTAGTTGTGATGTCATATTAATAATTGGAAATTTTTCCAGGTCAAGTGATTCTGTATTTGGATCATTGAAAGTGGGGATCCGATGATTGTACAAGGAAGGATCTAAAACGCTGGTCGTTTGCACACTAATTTGAGTAAAATCCGCTTTCAAACGGACGAGAACAATTTTAAGCTTTCTTTGGATCAACCGCACGTTGATACTTTCAAGATGAACTATGGATGACAACACGTGGTTAAAAAACAGTTCGTACATCATCAACCAAAATATCTTATGGTCACTACTTTCCTTTGCTTGTGCACTTGCCTCAAACAAGTACCATTCGTTGATCAATCTTAATATTTGACGGGTTTTATCGCTTGTGGTTTGCCGGAGAATCTTGCGAAATTGATTTACTTGACTAAAGAGAAACAGTTGACATTGGTCGAATATTTCGTCAAAATTTGTTGTGCCTTTCCGGTCATGTACTACCCCGGCTCTTTCTAGATCATTCTGACCAAATGAATCGATATAGTCACTTACCATCAAAAAAGTTGGATTTTTGAAATAATTAGAGATCTCAACAAATAGGTAATGTGTGAAAGACAAGAGCTTTAAAACTGACGAACTTTTTTTAAGCGCTCTACTTGTGTGCGCCCCTTCGAAAGAGCTTAGGCAATTCAGTAAAAGTGATATCCAAATGTTGAGTTCGGACAGATATTGAATTTGTGTGGTTACATCGTATAGACACAGGTTCGCATACGTAAGAAATAACGTTTGAGTTAGCTTCTGATCTGAATTTTTCTCTTTGCTACCTGAATTTTTCTTCATACGCCGAACGGCGTATATAAGTGTATTTATGTAAAGTTTTACCGGGCTTCTCGATGACTTAAATTCATGTTCTAAATTAAGGCGGAAAATCAGTATCTCCGATAGGGAAACGGCTTGCAAAGAGTACAACGCTTGTAAATGATCAATATAGAAATGTACCGAAGACTCCTTGTTTAAGTCGTTCTGCATGCTGATAAGTATATTTGCATTGATGTCATCGTCCCTAACAGCTGTATTGCCAAGTAAACGCTTTCCGAGCAAATGAGCATTCCGTGCCTTTAATGAATTGTTGAACCGCTTATTTCCGATCAACTTTCTTGGGAAAATGTTTAGGGTTGCATCTATGTCATCCTGAGTCGCCATAGGAAAGTTTTGAATTGGTTTGCGCTCTAATTACTGATTCAGCTTTGATTAAAGATCCCATCAATACTGATAAGCTAAACTAATCGAAAAAAGTGGAATTAAAGTGGCCTTACGTCATACTTTAAAGTAAGTTAGGCCACTTCAATTTCTGGACGTTATCAACAGCGGAATTACAAAGCTCTTCACTTAATTCTCTATTATTCGATGACCTCATGCAGCTGACTTGACCTTCGCTATCAAGCAACAAAGCTTTTTCCATGTAAATGGTTGTAATGGTTCAGAAAATAGCTATTTTGTTTATGCTTTATAAGATGCCAATAGTAAACTGATTTTAATGAAAAGCCTTGCCGTCATTTCTTGTTATTTTGGACCACTTCCATGGTATTTTCGGTATTATGTACACTCTTGCGGATTTAACCCAACTGTGACCTTTTTCATTGTCACCGACGATCATTCTTTTTCTGATACTGTTCCTGAAAATGTTAAGCTCATTTACAAAACATTAGCTGATGTAAGCGAGCTTGCTTCAGAAAAGTTGCGGCTGCCGATCAGCATCAAGCAGGCTTACAAAATGTGTGATTTTAAACCAGCTTACGGAATTATATTTTCCGACCTGATAAACGGATATGATTACTGGGCACACAGTGACATTGATCTAATTTATGGCTCTATACGTGATTTTATCACTCCTGAGGTCCTGTCTACATATGATGTTATTAGTGTCCGTCCGGATTGGATTCCTGGTTGTTTCCTTATATTCAAAAATATATCATCAATAAACCGTCTTTTTGAAAATAGCAAAGATTACGAGTTAGTATTCACTAGCGATAAACACTATTGTTTTGATGAGACTAACTTTGCCCATGAGAAATTCACTGATGGAATGCCTTACTTCGAAGTTGCTACAGAGATCGAAAGTATGATGCATGTTGTCAAGAAAATGGAAGCAAGCGGTCAAATAAGAGCGTACTTCGACCTACACATTATTGAAGGCAATCCAGGGAGACTGATCTGGGAAGAAGGCAAATTACTTTATAGAGGGAAGTATGACGTGTTGTTATACCATTTGATCCGTCTCAAAAAAATTTACCTTCCAAAGCGTAAGTGGGTCAGCGTCCCTGATAGATTTCGAATTACTCCTACCAAAATCTATCGTTCTACTGGCAAGATCAACTGATTGCCTTATAACCTCAATATCCTTTAGTTAAGTAGTTTAAAATGGCTCGTTTCAAATATTACAGACAACCAGACCAAATGGATTGTGGTCCTACCTGTCTGCGCATGATCGCAAAGTTCTATGGCATGAACTACACCCTACAAACCTTAAGGTTAAAATGCGGGATTTCAAAAAACGGCGTATCAATGCTTGGGTTGAGCGACGGAGCTGAGAAAATAGGATTTAAATCTTTGGGGGTTAAATTAAAATTGCATCAACTGTCGGAGATAAAAGGGCCTATCATCTTACATTGGCGACAATCCCATTTCGTTGTCCTATTAAGATCCAACAATAAACGGTATAGAATAGCAGATCCAGCAGATACAATTCTAACCTTGAATGAGTCAGAATTCAAGTCTAACTGGCTTACCGAAGACGAAACGGGAGTAGCATTGATTTTGACACCAACTCCGATGTTCTATGCTGGCGATGAGGAGGTTAATGAGAAAATAAAGTGGTCATTTCTCTTCTATTATTTAAAGAGTTATCGTAAACTGATTACGCAAATATTCCTAGGCTTGGCGATTGGAAGCTTACTGCAACTGGCTGTTCCCTTTTTAACACAGTCGGTCGTTGACGTAGGCATTAACACAAAGGATATCAGCTTTATTAGTGTCGTGCTGATCGCGCAGACAGCATTGATTGTAGGGAGAGTGAGTATTGAATTCATCAGATCATGGATTCTATTGCATATTAGTACAAGGATCAATATATCTATCCTGACCGACTTTCTGATAAAGCTTATGAAGCTACCAATAAGTTTTTTCGATGTCAAGATGACGGGAGATATCATGCAGAGAATGAATGATCAAAAGCGTATCGAGACCTTCTTAACAGGTATTGCATTAAACGCAATATTTTCTGTATTTAATTTAGCAGTCTTCTCGATCGTGCTTGCGCGATTAAATGGAACTATATTTTTTGTTTATTTGATAAGTAGTGGTTTATATCTATTGTGGATAACTATTTTTCTTAGGCAGAGAAGAGTTCTTGACTATAAAAGCTTTGGGATTGAATCCTCCAGTCAGAGCATGATTGTACAGCTAGTAAGTGGCATGCAAGAAATCAAATTGAACAATTGCGAGCGTCAAAAGAGATGGGATTGGGAACACATACAAGCCCGGATTTTTAAGTATAAGATCAAAGTATTAGCCCTTAGCCAATTCCAACAAGGAGGGTCTACCCTTATCAATGAGGGCGCCAATTTGATAATAACCTACTTAGGCGCCAAAGCTGTGATACATGGCAGTTTGACACTAGGTGGCCTCGTAGCACTGCAATATATTTTAGGACAATTAAACAGTCCCATTCAACAGCTTCTTTCTTTTATGCAGGGTTTCCAAGATTCGAAAATAAGTTTAGAGCGTTTGAACGAAATACACCAGATCAAAGATGAAGAACCTGCCGAAGTGGATTATGAACATACATTGCCTGAAGATAAAAGTATCAAAATATCTAATTTGATCTTTCGATATCCTGGCATAGGTAATGACCCTGTCATTAGAAATATCACACTTGATATTCCTCAAGGTAAGACCACTGCAATAGTAGGAATGAGCGGCAGTGGCAAAACATCGCTTTTAAAACTCCTTCTTCGCTTTTATGAGTTTGAAAAAGGAAACATAACCGTTGGAGGAATGCCCTTAAACAAGATCAGCTTTAAGACCTGGCGTCAAGAGTGTGGAGTGGTCATGCAGGATGGCTTTATCTTTTCGGACACGATCGCACGTAATATCACTGTTGGTGATGAATATCCAGATAAAGAGCAGTTACAACATGCTATTAAGATAGCAAATGTTCAAGACTTGATCGATGGTTTACCACTAGGGCTAAACACCAAGATCGGCTCAGAAGGTAATGGCATAAGTCAGGGGCAAAAGCAGCGCATTTTGATCGCCCGTGCTGTTTATAAGAATCCTCAATATATATTCTTCGATGAAGCGACCAATTCCTTAGACGCCAATAACGAAAAAGTGATCATTCAAAATCTTCAAAGGTTCTTCGAGGGCCGTACGGTCGTCGTTGTCGCACATCGATTAAGCACCGTTAGCCATGCTGATAACATCATTCTAATGAAAAGTGGAGTTGTCGTCGAACAAGGAACTCATCAGACATTATCTGCTGCAAAAGGGGAGTATTACCAGCTTGTAAAGAATCAATTGGAATTAGGAGAGTAAAACAATGCCGATATGGAATAATAGTTCTGATCGACAAGATCGTCATTCAGAAGAAGTACAGGATATCATAGGTGCTGAATCACCATGGTTGTTACGGTGGGGTATAATGATATATGCCGGTGTACTTATAATGCTTCTGGTCTTAGCGACCAGGATTCAATTCCCAGAAGTGGTCAAAACGCAACTTAAGATTATTTCTGCTGATGCACCAAAGGCGGTGGTGACTAAATTAACAGCGAAATTAAATACGCTACTTGTCCACGAAAATCAAATGGTCATGTCAGGTCAACCTTTAGGTTACCTAGAAAGTACGGCCAATCATAACGATGTCTTATCGTTGCTTGCGCGTCTGTACAAATTGAAAAGTTCGACCTTATCTGAGGTGGACTTAGCAGTTTTTCTTGGTGGTACTCGAGATAGGAATTTTTCCGTTGGCGAAATACAAAACGCTTATCAAACTTTTACACAAAGTTTAATAGATTATGAATCTATGCTTCATAGCGGGATCTATCAAAAAAGAAAAGCGTACATTCAAATGAGCTTATCAAACATCAGCCAGCGACGTCAGGAGTTGACGTTGCAGAAACATTTGGCGGAACGTGATCTTAAACTTGCTCACGATGAATATCAGATGAATCAAAAGTTGAATGATGATGGGGCAGAAACGAAGGCGGAGCTAAGAGCGGCCGAAAGCCGTTATATATTAAAACAAAACCCTTTGATCCAAACCAATGCAACGATCCTCACTCTGGAAAATGATTATGCAGGTAAAGAAAAAGAAATGCTCGAATTGGAAAATGAGGCAAGGGACGAAAAGCAAAAATTTCTACAAGCTTTAAATAGTCTTATCAGTGCTGCTGAAGATTGGAAAAGCAAGTATCTGTTGACAGCATCACAATCAGGAAAAGTGTCATTCGCTGGGATCATACAACAGAATCAAGTATTGCATGCGAGCCAAGAAGTGTTCTACATAAATCCAGGAAATGCTGATTATTTCGGAGAAATGTATGTACCGCATGACAACATAGGGAAGATCAAAGTAGAGCAAACCGTCTTAATAAGATTGAAAGGTTATCCATTCGAAGAATACGGGCAACTAGTGGGGAAAATTAGCACTATTAGTGATGTTCCTTACAAGGATAGTATATTCCTGTCCAAGGTCCAACTGATCAATTCCAACGTTAGTGATTCCCATAAGCCGATATCTTTAAAGCAAGGAATGCTTGCTGACGCTCAGATCATCACTGAGAAAGCCTCCGTCTTTCAACGAATCTATCGCAACATACTCCGGGTCACTCAAGATCAATGAAGTGAATGAAAGAAGACAAAATAGACACCTTATCTAATCGCTCACTGTAGATGAAATTTTATTCAACTTGTAAGACCTTTTGGGGGCACACGGCATAGTTCACGATTATACTGATACAAAATGTGGTAAGCGAATACTTCGCCTTGTTGATCTTGTGTAAGAGAAAAAGTGTCGGCAATATTTCAGCAGTTTGTCGACATGGTCATCATAAATGAGATAATGAGCAGATATTAAGATCTGTTTAAAAGGATTTCCTTTAATTTTAATGTATTGGTCATCCAGTTCAATCTTTGTGTATACTCATTCCAAGATGATGAACAAAGTTTGCTATAAATGTCATTATCCCTTTTATACATGCATATAGTGTCCATCGCCTTTTTTAAAAACGAATTCGCAGCAAATAGATGTCCATTTTGACCTTCTCTTACTATAGTCTGCGGACCCTCTCTGGCAATGCTTAGAATTGGGACCCCATGCGCATTAGCTTCACATAATGCAATGCCAAATGGCTCCGCTACTGCAGGATGGATCAAAAAATGTGAATTCAAAAGTGTTTGACTCAAAAAATATACATCCTCTTCTCTGTTTTTATCAATGATCCCAAGCATCTTAACATATGGACATCTCCTGATAAAACTGGACCTCGGATCACAGCCAAGGATATTAAGGGATGCTTTAATGCCTATTCGATTCAGCTTTTCCGTCAGTAAGACGGCCGTTCGCAAGCCTTTACGCTCCCAGTCCTTCCCTAAAAAGGTCAAATTAAGTTGTTCCGATTGAAGTTTAGACTCAATAGCTCGTAATACTTGTTCAAAATCTGGTGCTGAAAGTAAATTTGCGCCGAAAGGCACGATCTCAATTTTACTTGCCGGTATCTTATAGTTTTTTATGCAAGCATCAGCAATGAATTCTGAAGAAAAGACGATCACATCTGAACGTTCAAGAGCTCGTTTATCCCACAAGTAAAACCTTGGATAATTATGTTTAAAATCTTGGAATTTTTGTCGGGTCAGATATGCTTGAAGATAAGTATGCCATGTACTATCGTGCCAATAAACGATCGGCACCTCGTGAGTATAGTAGGGAACGACCGCATTGCCACCTTGGCAAATTATCCAATCATGATTAACAGTATTACGCTGTAAATACGCTGTCAATTGCCTATTATAAGATAAAAGCGACTTTTTTAGACTACCCATAGGCGAACTACGTGTGATATCGCTATATTCAATAATATCTAATTCAGTGACATTTTCAAATAACTGGTTGATGTGACGGGACATGAAGAAAGAAGTTCCGGAGAATGAGCTTATCGACGAAGGATTCTTATGATTTACCAATAAGATATTCATAGCAAGGTTGAAATGGAAATCTGTAATTCTTTTTGATCATGCAAGCAATTACTAGTTAACGATATATACGGGTGCTACTCACTTTGAAGGTATCGGAAGGCTTACCAAGGTTATCTTTTTCTTTGGAAGATCTTTTAAAGTGTATCAAATGATATAGAAGTATCTCATACCTGTTAGCAAAGACAAGTTCGCCCGCCTCCCATTTTAACTTACCTGGCGTACCCTCCAATATATGAGTATCAAAATAGGCGTTGATAGCGTTGTCTTTCTTCTTGATCACATGCATCATACTCTCGATCTCCGTTGTCACTTCTTCAAAAGACTTGTCCTCGTCGATCATTTTATTATGAGCATAATTGGTCTCATCAAAATTGAAATAAATCGAACTTTGATGAACTTTTTTATGGTCCTTACTTTTTTTAAACAAGGTTCTTAAATTTGTATTATTTCGAAAAAGAAGAAAATATCCGGTGATAAAGTCATGCCGCACGCTGATCAGGTCGTATTGATCAAGATGACCATCTGTGATAAAGTTTCTTATATTACCGAAAATGATATCGATATCACAGTGCCCCCAAAAATCATACTCTTTGATCCAGTCCCAAAATACGAGTCCGTAGGTCGGCTTAAAATCACACAGCTTATATGGATAAGACAGACTAACACTATACCCAAGCTTCTGCTCAATTAAATTTTTAACATCGTCAAGACTAAGGTTTATAAATTTTACATTAGGCGTGACCTCATGTGTCTGTATGTTGTCTGTGACAATAAAAAAATCAACAGAAGGATTGAAGGTACAGGATTTGATAAAGTACTTAAAGTACCAAGGAAAAGGTCCGTAATAGCATATGATGAAGGCTATTGTTCTATGTTTGAAGATCATGACAGGTCAATAATGGTAAGTTGATAATCACTTATAAACATTTTTTAGCGTCAATTATTCTTCAAATGTATTGATCAAGCGCCTTGAGCAAGCTTAGGAATAAGAACCATAATATAAAAGCGTCTAGCATCAAAATCAGATCTTGATACCAGACGCCTCAAAGTGATTAATCGTCTTTTTCAAAAGACAAAACTCCCTTAAAGAAGGAACGATAAGTTCCTTAACAATATAAGTAATTTGATACGGCTCCGCACATACAAACGTGATCGGAGAATCCATTATTTTGGTCAGCACAAGTGTAACCTGGATGGCTATTACAAGAACCACAGCTTATACCGCCACCGCTTCCCGCCATAATTTTTTTCATCTCTTGATTGCTTAAAACATTCTGAATGTTTTTTAAGCTTAACTTCTGTTTAATTTTCATTGTAAATAAATTGATTTGTCGCCTACTCTTTTAAAGGTTTTCAGCATTCCCTTAGTCTACGGCCATAGAATTTCTTATAAAATATTCTTTAATTCATGAATGCTATAATTTTCAGGAAGAAGATACCCATTAAAATATATGGTGGGCGTATGGGTGACATTTGCATCATCACACCATTTCCTCATAGCATCCACTTTGTAACCTTGTTCTTCAAAATTGTTGTATTGGGAATATTTTACTTTGAACTTGTTATAATCCTTATTTACATTAAGATACCAATCATCCAACGCACCTTGAACAAATTCTTTGCTGCTTTCCGACGCTATCGATAATAAATGTTTTACTACAGGAAGCCCTTTATCGAACTCACTATTCCTAGTGATGAAGATAACCTTGAGTTTTACATTATCATTGTGAGCAATGATTTCTTCTAGGACCGGATGTGCTTGATCACAAGGATTACAATAAGGATTGCAAATTTTTATTATTGTATTCTCCGCGGTTGGATCTCCGATATCGATCCCCAAAGATTGCCAGCCGTCGGGTGCCTCGATTTGCTGCTTGAGCATACTATCAAAGATGTCTGGATTATACTGCAATCTTTTATATGCATTTTTATAAAAGTGGTAATCATTTGCTTTTATTAGATAAGGTTTTAAGGTAAACCAGCCCGCGATCGGTAGCAAAATACAGGCTACAGCTGGGATTAGAGCTGATTGGTCCTGTGGAAAAATTGAAAGAGGAGTACTCCAAACATGGAAAATACACCAAATTAGCTCAGCAGCCAGAACGCACTGCACAGTGAGACAAAGAACACACCACTGTTTCAGAACTCTCCATTGATAATATATGCTGAAAATAATATATGGAGATGCACAGCCATTAGCTATTGAAAGCCATATGAGTTTTGTTTGCCACGACACGGTTGGAAATAATAATCCGAGAGTAGAAGCGGCGAAATAAAAAAAGCCGATCTCCCCCCAACTGATCCCAAATATTTTTGAGGCTTGACTGCTAAGAACGGCGTCACAGTCAGTTTTGCGGTTCACAGAGCATATATTCCTAACGAAAGCATGATTTTTATTGATCTCATATAATAACAGTAGTCCTGCAGCGGCTACACCAATGGTTTTCAGTATTAATAATGTTAGGAACGAAATAACGTGTCCATTTGACAAATTAAGAAATATGAATGATAAGAATATGACCACCCCACTTAAACCCAAAAGGTACTTTTGATAAGTTGAGCCCCTTTCCTTGTCTTTAGCGGTATTGTATTCAGGGTCACCACTTAGAACGTTTGGCTCTGCGTACCAGAGAATGTCTCGGAAAAAAAACTCACCACTCTTTAAAGGTCCTTTATACCGATTTAAAAACTTATCTTTTTCTGTGGTTGCTTTCTTTTTATTACTATCAAGATATGTAATTGTGTCATCACTGACATCAGTGATCAAAATAAAATCTTCACCGTAGTCAATGAATTTAACAAACGCTACAAATGGAAGATGTATCTCGTAATCGTCGAATTCGGTGGTTGGGATCTGAAAGGCTGTATTCGGGATATTGAACTTACTAAAAGTATGACTCAAAGAATATAAGCTAGGAAAAAAGGGATTTTCTTCGATTGCTTGGCCAATAGTTGATCTGGTGACCTTGGTGTTGATTAATTCAAGATAGTTTTGAGCAATTGATTTAAGATCTGTTGTGAAGGTATGGGCCATAAGGTTAATATAATTGTATCGATATATGATAACTCCTATCTAAAAAACGAATTACTGATGTCTAAGCATTTAGGTCTGAAGTGCAATTCTCTTCATGGTGATTTAACTTTAGGTAAATGAGGTATTGGTGGTTGAGTCATCCTGAAGGATGATAAGGTCATAATTTATTCGAAGTCAAGGTTGTAACTTTTAACTATAATTCCAAATTTTTGACAAATAAATTTAATTTTAACCCAGAGGATAATCAAAAGCGTACAAGTAGCGTAAGATTATTAAGTATGAACCTTAGAGCTTTCCCATTTATAAGAATTATTGTTCGTGCTGAGACATGTAACAGTGCTCAAGCTAGCATAAAAGACTTTCATCGTTTTTATATCTTTGACCTGACCAATGAACCTCCGACCACCGCATTCACTCGCCTGGGTCGCCGGAAAACAAAGTAATCTAAGTCGACTTTACGATATGATTGAAGAGCACCTTAGAATATCGATTTGTATAGTTTGCATGAATCGCTTGCATCATCTTAAGCAGACGCTTGCGCAAAACATTGCGGATAACAAGGATTATCCCAACTTAGAATTTGTTATTTTAGATTACAATTCAAAAGACGGTCTAAGCGAATGGCTAATTACAGAGTTCAATGATCTAATTGAGGTGGGGGTGATCCGTTATTACAGAACATCGGAACCACAAACATGGAATCCTAGCCATTCAAAAAACTTGGCTTTTAAACTTGCTACTGGTGAAATACTTTGTAACATGTGGGCCGATTATTTTACCGGCCCGTGCTTCGCCTCTTACACCAATTCGTTATTTAAAGACAAGGTATCGATCGTTTTAACACCAATAGATTTTTATAAGACTAAAAAGGGGTTTCGTCCTCCTGGAGATGTATTGGGAAAGGTTTGCGTCAAAAAAAATCACTTTTTACAAGTTGGAGGGTTTGATGAGCGTATAAATAAACATGGGTTTGAAGATTACGACTTTGTCAATCGTTTAGAGATGGCAGGGCTAAAACGCGTGATACTCGACGATCCGAAATTTCTGAAATATATTCCGCATAGCGATCACGAGAGGTACATGCTGCCCACCAAGTCCATTAATAATGTTTTAGTTAGTTATATAAATCCGTGGGAGTCCTCTATCATTATTTTGTACAAAAATGGTGTGTTCAAGGAAGGAACTCTTATTGAAAATTCACTTTTTATGGCTAATTTATATAAATATGCCTACGAGGAAAGAGTTTTTCATTTTAAGAATTCACTTAAGGAAATAGATTGGGCCGTAGGTAATTGGACCAGTACTGCCGATCGTATTGCGCTTTGTTATAATGATGGATCGAAACGATACTTGCAGCAAATGGAGGGTCAAAGAACCGCGTACTACCGAAGTACAGATACCCAGACTCAAATTTACCAGGAGTTGAGAAATAAAAAAGCTTTGTTGATGCTATGGGATTTTCTTCACTTCTATGATACTCGAAATATCATGGAAAAAAATCTAAAAGGTCGGAAAATGAAGGTTAACGAAACTGGGTTTGGGAAAGGTACCATTTACATGGACTTTGGATATAAGTGCATCTCAATATGAATACTAAAAAAAAATGGTTGTGTTTATCGATCTTTGCCCCGAAGCAAGCCTGGAGCCGTATAATCAAAACCGAGATCAACTACTTTTTGTCTCACCAATTTTCGCAACGACCATCATTTAAATTAGCATTCAGCTATCACGAAAGAGCTAATATTCAGTTTTCCATTCAGGTCGACATGGACTTGGCAGCTGTGACCGCTGAAGCTTTGGATATTCATTTCAAGCGCATTTTTCCAGAACATGATTTTTCAAGCGGCCAAGTTGGAAATAGTTCAAATGGTCTCTTTATGGAAATTCCCAATAATTCTATACATTACGGACGCTATAAAGTCGTCGAAGAGAACTTCCCTGAATTTACTGATATCATATCTATTCTAATAGTAGAAATGCTTGCAGAACGGCGTATAAATGATAATGCTATTTTGTCGTTTGGCCTTAGCTTAATGTTTGGATTAGTAAAAGCTTTAACTAAAGAACTTTCAGAAAAAGACGTACTAAAATTCATCATTCAAACTCAACGTTTCGCGCCGCCTAAAGATAATTCAGGAGCAATTATTTACGATTTTTTCAGTGATCAATTTATTGAAAACAAAGAGGCAGTTACTGACCTATACGATCAGATAATGGGAATAGATCAAAGTATTGAAAGCGGTATAGGCCGTTGGGTCAACCATGTACGTGATCTGTCTGACGGACCCATTCTAAGAAAAAAAGGTCGAGAAGAGGTCGTAGGTCAATTATTTCAAACAGCATTAACGAAGATCAATGCACAATTGGGTTTTAACACTCTTATCCATTCTATTTTAACCGTTTTTGTGTTTGAAACTTTGAAATATCGCCTAAGTTTAGCCGGATAACGATAATAAAATGTTTCGTCGAACTTTCATCTATTTTGCTGTATTTATATTGGGTTGCCACCCGATCTGCTCCGGACAAGTAAAACTTACATTGGCCCAGGCGATAGATTCTACATTAACAAGGAATTTACAGATCAAGAAGGCACAACTTGATGCCACTTTATCAATAGAGAACATTAAACAGTCCAAAAACAACCTTCTGCCAATTCTAACAGCCAGTCCTCAAGCATCAGCTAATTGGGGACGCACGCTTGATGTTTCTACATACAACTATCTGACTCAAAGGGTGTTGTTGATGAACGGAAATTTAAGTACACAACTTATATTGTTTCAAGGTGGGATATTAAGGAATCAAATTATCCAAAACAAGCTACTATTTCAGATAGATCAAAGTAATATAGCCAAACTAAGGTATGACCTAACGATATCTACGGTGATGGCCTATGTACAGATATTAACCGATCAAGATTTACTTGATGCAGCTCAGCAACAGATAAAAATCGCTAAGGAAAACGTTGCGAAGGTTCAGTTGGGACTAACTGCTGGTAATAAATCCGTAGTCGATGTATCTCAAGCTCAAGCACAACAGGCTGGCGCAGAATATAGTGCAGCTACGATACAGAATCAGTTAGAAATAGATTGGTCTACATTGAAACAATTGGTACAAATGCCCGATATGGCTATCGAGCTACATAGGCCAGATCTTAACAAAGTATCGATCAGTGACGGGTATGTTGATACCGTGGGATTAATTGAGATGGCTCGATTGACAAATCCTGATATTCGACTTGCCAGTCTACAGACGAAGGCGGCTTACCACGCGATAACCATTGCTAAAGGGGCGTTATACCCAACAATTTCGATTTTTGGTTCTATAGGAACAAGCTACTCCAACGCGAGAACCTTGATTACGCCACCTCAGCAAGTTGGATTTGATACGGTAGGTGTTGTCGGAGGCACAAATCAGCCTGTGCTATCGCCTGCTTTACGTTCAACATCAAAAAAATATGCTTTTTTTGATCAATTAGCTGATAACATCTATCAATCCGCAGGTTTCAGTCTTCAAATACCCATTTTTAATCATTCGACCGCCCGGGTGAATATACGTAAAGCAAAAATCATGTATAATTCAGCACTTATTAATCAGCAGGTCGCCGTCGACAACATGACCCGGGTTCTAAGGCTCGCACTCTCCGACCTGCATACAGCTCAGAAGCGATTAGAAGTGGCTCAGAAAGGTTTTGAAGCGGCTAAAAAACTAAATGCCCTAAGTGAAAAACGCTATCAGGCTGGGCTGCTTAATGCACTTGATTTTAACATCGCGATCACGACTTATAATCGATCGGAATTCGATTTGATCGACGCAAAATACAACCTGCTTTTCAAAAGGCAGGTGATCGATTTCTATTTAGGTAAGCCGATGACCGAAAGTGGATTATAACAGTATCTAAATGTCCATCAACCTTAAGCAATAACCCCTCCTAAAAGTCGGACTGCTTGAAGGACGAAAAGGCCTAAACTTAATCAGTCAAACGATGGATCGCCGCAAAGGTCCGCACACGTGTGCCTGCACACGTCGAGATACCCTTAGTCGTGCCGGAATATGCTGGACATACTTGGTAGGTTGGACTTTATGTGGGATGTGCTTGTGGACAAGAGAAGGTTTCGTGCGCTCAATATTATTGATGACGGTGACCGGGAAGCTATTGCTTTAGAACCCGCCTATACCATCCCAGCCATTCGGGTAAATAAGATCATAGAACGAAATATTCAGAGCAGGGCAAACCCGTTTGTATCAGGATAGATAACGGACCGAAATTTAGTAACAAGGAGTAGGGATCGGTGTGAAAGCAAAAGGTATCACCCTGCAGTTCATACAGCCAGGCAAGCTTATGCGAAACCGCTATATGGAACCCTTAAAGACTTACTACATTTGCCAAATGAAGCGACTCTATACCTTTATATTTCTATGCTTCGTTGTTACCGCAGCCTATGCTCAAATCTCTGATCCTGGCTTTGAAGCAGTTTCGGATACGCTAAGTACTCAGCCTCTATTCTGGGAAGGTACTGCCGAAAAGGGGTACACCATGAAGGTCGCCACTGACGAACATAGAACAGGCAACAGATCTTTGCAAATTCAAGGAACCGAAAGCTTGCAAGGCAGGCAGTCCATTTATCAAGCCACCACTATTAAGATGGACACTTTGAAGCAGATCTTGCTGACCTGTTACGTTAAGACTAAAGACGTAAGTAGCAGTGTTCAGCTTTTTTGCCAAGTTTGGGATAGTAGAAATAGGATAATCAGTACCAGAACCTCACAGATGCAGGATTCCGGCTTGAGCGGGACCAATGATTGGAAGCAACTGACCCTTAAATTTCTTGCCGATACTAACGCCAGAAGAGTAAAATTGGGCGCTTATTTGATGGGAAATGGTACGGTTTGGCTGGACGATTTTGCCTTACAAGAACTGCCCAATGCAAGTGGTGAGGCATCCAAAGATCTGATCAAATTTGCTGGAGAGATCACTAGCCTCGTGAGAAAACGATCAATTTATGCCGATTCAGTGAACTGGCAGGCTGTCGATATGGGTATTAAAACACTCGCAGCAAGTGGTCTTACAATGGAAGAAAGCCCGCTTATTCTGGACTTTATCATTTCAAGGCTCCGCTTAGCAGGTGACAAGCATTCCAACTACAAAACCAAAACCAGTGCACAAAGTTATGCCATACGCAATAACGTTATACTGCAGCCCGAAGGTAAGTTGCTTAAAGGAGATATTGGTTACATTGCTGTTCCTGGCTTTGGGTCTGTCAGTGATACAGCTAGTGTGAACTTCGCCAAACGTATACAAGATCTGATCATGGACACTGATACCCAACAGGAGATCAAAGGCTGGGTGGTCGACATGCGGCAGAACGGTGGTGGCAATATGGCCCCAATGATCGCAGGTTTAGGGCCACTGATAGGCGAGGGCACAGTAGGTTATTTTGTATATCCTGACAGCAAAGACCGCACAAGAAATGTTTGGACATATAATAAGGGAAGTTTCGATGTTGACGGACGCAAACAGGTCTCTGTTAAAAGGCCATACACTTTACGAAAACAGGATAGTAAGATCGCAGTATTGATAGGGCCCAACACAGGTAGCAGCGGTGAAATGGCCACCCTAAGTTTTGTAGGCAGACCCGATACTAAACTATTCGGTGAACCAACAGCAGGCTACATGACCACCAACCAGAGTATTAAGCTTTCAACGGGTGCTTACCTTTATTTGGCAACTGGCTACGCAGCTGATCGTAACAAGAAAAGCTATTTAACTGACATAAAGCCTGACTTAAAGGTTGCTACGGAAAAGGATAAAGAGAAAGATAAAGCACTTGACGAAGCTATGGCCTGGCTAACGAACTAAGCTAGTGCTGGCAAAGTCAGAACGAGATAATGCCTTCCCTCTTTTGGTTGCTTACAAGGGTAAGGCATGATCAGGTACTTTATGGTAATTCCACCGTGCTATCGCAGGAAGATAGTTAGTAGCATCAACTAAGTTTCTCAAAAGCAACCGCCAAATGTCATTCCGGGAATAGGATCGTTAGTATTGACTAAGATCACAAAAAAGCAAATGGAAATAAAGGTCAAAGGTGTCGTTGATCTTCGATCATGTCTTTTTATCGTATCACTATTCTGTTGCACAGTTTGCTTTGCGCAGGAGGATGAAAAGCGTTTTATTGGGAGTTTCCTGAAAAATTTTCATTATCCTGAAGAACTTCGATCTTCTTGTATACCGACGATGACCAATTTGATCGTCCAGGTCAATAAAGACGGTACGATCGGTGATATGATGTTATCCGACAGTGCCGATCCTCTTTTTAGGGTCGAATTCACTCGGATGAAGCATCAATTGGATTCTGCTGCATTAAAGCGTATAGCCTACAACCGAAAGTTGAAAGGCCAGGCATTCCTTGTTCCGGTATTTTATCTATTTGAGACCGAGTACTGTCCTAACTCATTATCGAGCTCAAAGTTGGGGATCGATACGTACTCGACCTATCGGTCCATACCGTATAATGGTCTTGTTTATGCATTACCACCAGTGATCAATTTGATATATAGACCGTTGCATTAGGTGTTGGTCATCAGTGATCGAGAAGAGATCTAAAGTTCTCAATTGCTCATAACTCCATGTTGGTCGGTCGTAACGTTCGGATCAACGAGAGCCGTCTAACAATAAAGCCAGTGATAGTTTCACTGGCTTTATTGTTATTAGAGTTTATTACTATTACACCCTCGGCCTGCGCGGGCGTTTTGCTCGAGTGTCATCTGTGAGTGTATCTCTACTTTCGTTGGACCTATTATATGAGGTCTTTGAATATTGGCCGGACGGCTTGTTGAAGCGTGGTCTTACCGATTCAGACTTATCCTCATTGATCTTAACGGTCAGTTCTCTGTCCTGCATCACTACGCCATCCAGTGCGATGATCGCATTCTCAGCATCGGTGAGGCTAGCCATCTCCACAAATGCATAACCTTTACAGATCCTGGTCTGCCGGTCACGCACGAGCTTAATGGTGGCGATGTCACCATGCGGTGCGATCAGTTTGGCCAAAGCCATTTCATCTATTCCTAAAGGGAAGCCGCTTACGAAGAGTTTGATCATATCAGATAGGTTTCAACTTGTAAAGATAAAAATGTATACGGTGAGTAAGCGCCTGCTGATATTTAATGGTAGTCCTGCAAGCTCGGATGACTGTCTGAACTTTCTATATAACAATGCAGGAAATGTATTAGTTCAACGGATGCGATGGTTTTCGCTCACCACAAGCTTCGACCGCCATTTCGGCCACTTCTCTGTCAGAATGCCCACGTTTAAGAATATCAGCCATCAAGCAGACGACCTTCCTTTTACGTTGACAAAGCCGTCAATACCAGCAAGCAAGGTGATGGTTCAATTCAGACCAGCGGTGATTTAAAGTGGTCCTGCCTTCAAAAGGATCTCATCTTTATTTAGATCAGATCATGTTGAACAGAGTGAAACAGGATAGGGTACAAGTTCCCGGCAAGCCGTTTTGGGCTGCCCAAAACATGGCTTGCTTTTGCTTATCAAAGAATATGAGATCTTTACTTCAGAACTAATACAGGGCAACACCTCAAGGCTGACCTTCTTCTACAAGGCCAACCTTTTGATCTATTCCTGAGATAAAACTTTAAAATAGATCGCGACGAAGGTGTATCTATTCGCTTAATATTATCTTTCCATCGAAGTATTAATAGTCTTTTCCTTATCCAAAAGATCTATTTTAAACTAAAGGCTTTGTCGTTTATGAGCATGTCCATTCTAAAGATAATTCGATAACATTACCTTAATTATAGCAGCCGAATGACCGGTAATAAGCAAAACCTATAGGGCTATGAGATTTGCAAAGTTAATCTTTCCGAACGCGTAATGAATTTTATCGATACCACAAACAATCCAAGATTATACGTTAAAAAGTTTTAAGTAATTGCATCTACTATATCGAATATCTTAGAAACGATCATTTTATAAGCTAGTTCAAAGAGCCAGCTTACTTTTTCGTCTTATCGGCGTAGTGAAATAAGTATTTATTATACATATAGGCTGTTAGTGGTTTTAAGCGCCGTTCCGTATAAATAGGGTGAAAACCGCTGGCGGTGTAATATTCCAAATAGCCATCAACCTTAACATACCAAACTTTTTTAATACTTTCTGGGGTTATTGTGTCAGGGTGCGTGATCCTTTTTAAATTTCGCACCGTGCTTTCATTTATACCAAATGAGCCAAGACCATTAACCGAGTGCTGGCAGGATATCGGCTCGTAATGGTCATCTTTCCACATAACACACCCCTTTTGTCCTATCACAGGGACAACCATCCCAGTTTTCGGAGTCCTTTTAGTAGTATTTACATACCAAAAGACTATACCTACAGAAAACAATAACATGGCGCATAATGCATACAGCGCTTTTTGCTTCCAAAATGATCTTATCGGACGGCCGTAATTGGTTCGGTCACTCAATTCTCCGTTTGAATCGAACAACGACGGTTCGGAAGCTTGATCGGCCATTTTTTCTTGTTCCCGATCAACGGGCGACGGGATTTCAACTTCGGTGCTGCCATGCAAATCATCTGCCTGATCGACCGTTGCCGTCGTGCCCGTATTTGTTGGTCTGGCCTCAGCTGATGTTTGATAAGTTAGCTCATAACTTGGCCGGTAGGGTCTGCCCGGATAATCGATCAGCCAAGCCAGTAACTCGATATGTTCAGGACTCGGATTTCTTGAATGATCTCTCAAGTAAGAATTTAACGGCCGGAACTTGTCGGTATCAAATCTTCGGACAGCAGGACCAAATTCTAGGCTGTTTCCCATCCGAAAATAGGAACGCAAAAATAATTCGTCTTTAGTATCATATCTGGTTTCCAATACTTCTAAACATCCGGTCTTGATCTTAGCTGGTGTTGGATAAGGAACAGCAAAAAAAAGCCGGCCTGCCGCCAGTTCTTTCTTGTAATACTCCAGCACTTGTGATCGGTATTTGTCAAAGCTCATCAAGAAATTCAAATAATCTTTAAAGGTAATTCCGGATTCACATCGGAGTTTACGGATTTCCGTAGGATTCCGGCCGGAATGATTGGAAACCTCGGAAGGGCCTGATATAAAGCATTTTAAACGCTATACTTTTGCTTTCGTCATCGGATGACACCTCGATAGCTAGCGGGGTTTGTGCACTCAACCGGTAACAACAGTGAGTAGGGAGCGCAGCAGCGGAAACCTGGCTTGGGAAGCGGGAGACCACTTCTGCGATCAATGCTTCACTACTTCCCAAAAACATGCAGGCAGTGATGCTTGCCCGGTTTGCAACGCTGCGCACGGGGAGAGCCGTGGTAGCCTGCGATAGTGATCAACCCTTTAAAAAGTAGAAAAATGTTTGAAATGTTAGTTGCCATTTTATTGGCTATAGGATGCCCTGTGCCTCCAAATTTACCTCATGGTCCAGGAACAGTGATCACCACTCAAGGTGACGAAGATACAGGCGGCGATGATGGCCATCTTCCGCCGCCGCCACCTCCGCATCCAAAACCATAATCCCTATGTGGTCCCTTCGTAAGGCAAGCTTAAACTTGCCTTACTTTATTTTCCACAGTTCTGTTTCTCCGCTTAGTATTTATTATCTTAGGAACAAAGTTCCCCCTCTTGAGATTATTGTTCCTAATTATAAGCAGCTTACTACTAACGATGTTCTCCTGCCAGAAGAAAGCGACACCGTTACCTGCTTCCGATTATAGAAATTACGATAAAGCTTATGCTTTTCTAAGTACCGATCAGGATTCAGCATTTTATTATTTCAACAAGGTGGTCACCGAATCGCCCGACAGCCAACAGGTCGCGCTCGCTTACACTACGATGGCGATGTTGCAAAGTGACGCCGGGGACCATTTCGGTTGCCAGGAAAGCCTTACCTCTTCTTTGAGGTATTTAAATGCCCGGGATGCCAAGGGTCGGAACGATTTAGCGAATAATTACAATGAGCTGGGTATGTCATCCACCAAGTTACGGAACTACACGGATGCTATCAGCTATTATGATCAAGCGCTTTCGACGAACAAAGACCCCGCCTTCGTCCCTACCATTCTGAACAACCAGGGCAATGCTTACCGGCACAAAAGGAAATATGCCCAAGCACTAAAGTTGTACCAAATGGCTATCAGATCCAAAGGGACTACCGCTAAAGTTCAAGCCCGGATACTGACCAATATGGCGACCACCCAATGGCTCTGCGACCCAACCTATCCTGCTGCCCCGGAGCTGCGCCGGGCTTTGGCCATCCGGCAACATGAAAACGATCTTTGGGGACAGAATTCCAGTTATGCTCATTTAGCTGATTACTATATGAATTCAATGCCTGACTCTGCGCTTGATTATGCAGGTCGTATGTATAGCATAGCGCAGCGGTTGCACAGCGCCGACGATCAGCTCGAAGCGCTGCAAAAGTTGATCAAGGTTAGTCCGCCTCAACTAACTAAAATATATTTTACCCGCTATGATCAGCTGAATGATAGCTTACAGACCGTAAGGAACGCTGCAAAGAATCAATTCGCGTTGATTCGTTACAACACAGAAAGGCACAAAGCGGATAAACTCAGGCTACAAAAAGAAAATTCTGAAAAGAATTATCAAATAGCGAAGCAATGGGCGGCAATATTCATTATACTGACCATGGCAATTGCGGGAGTCATCATTTTCTCGCAACGTTCCCGTAGAAAACAAGTGGAGACCGAAGCGAAGGCCAAACAGGATCTGCAGGAATATCAACTTAGTACCTCGAAGAAGATTCACGATGTCGTGGCTAACGGGCTCTATCAAGTAATGGCTGAGATCGAACATCAGCCAGAGTTGGACAAAGAGATACTTGCCACCAGGATCGATATCTTGTACAAGCAATCACGCGCGATCTCTTACAACCGCTCCTTGGAATTTAACTATCAGGATCTCGATCGAGAAATAACTGATATGCTAACCTCGTTCAGCAGCCCTAGAATGACGATCATCACTGCCGGAAATGAGGCTAACACTTGGAACTCCGTAAGAGTTCACATGTTCAATGAGATCAAAAACGTGTTGCTGGAACTTATGATCAACATGAAAAAACATAGCCGGGCTGACCGTGTGGTCCTTAGATTCCAGCGGGACACTGATCGCTTACATATCTGGTATCAAGATAACGGCGTAGGTCTACCACAACCTACGAAATTTGGGAATGGCTTGACTAATACGGGAAACCGTATCAGGACCATGAATGGTTCCATTACTTTTGGCAGCAACAATGGGGCGGGCTTACTCATTCAAATGTTTATACCCCTTGCCTAACACTTAGACCTTATGTTCAAGCGCGTTCTGATCGCCGAAGATCACCAGATGACCAGTATTTCCTTAAGAAAGATCATTAAAGATTTTTCAGAGACCGATGCGGACTACGTATATGATTGTGATGATGCTTATGCCCGTATTCAGATAGGCCTACGCAACGAAAACCCTTACGACCTGCTTGTCACTGACCTGTCTTTTGTGGATGAAGGAAATTCATCTACCATCAAAGATGGCAGAGAACTCATCCAAAAGACTCGTGCGTTGCAGCCTGTGATCAAAGTATTGATATTTTCAGGAGAGCATAAGCCTGAGATGATCCGTCCGTTATTTAATGAATTACAGATAAACGGCTATGTATGCAAAGGTAGGCAAGATTCACAGGAACTGACCGACGCCCTCAAGAAGGTTGAAGAGGGACGTATTTATATGCCATCGCAGCTAAGTGGCTCTCTAAAAAAGGGACCGGTATATCAATTTACTGCATACGATCTAATCCTTATTACTTTGCTTTCAAAAGGTGTCCGCCAAAAAGAGATCCCTACCTACCTAGAAGGGATGAGCGTACGCCCGTCAAGCCTAAGCAGCGTAGAAAAAAAATTGAATGTCATGAGAGAAGCTTTAGGCTTTACTAACAACGAGCAGTTGGTCGCATGTTGTAAAGATGCGGGCCTCCTATAAAAATCTCATAGAGCATTGAAGCCCACCCGTGGAGAACTGCGATCATTTACATAGGGCTATTTTAGTTATGGCTGCCTATGATTGTCTTATTCGTTTTCCAAACTAACCCTCAGCATTATTAATAATTTATAGGTTTACGGGAACCCGTAATTCATACTGCGACAGCTGTTTTACTTTTGGATATTCAAACAAATGCTGTTATGCCCAAATATTACGTCAATACCAATCCACAGCCCATTACAGGTGACCATGAAGTTCACAAGGAAGGCTGTTTTTATTTGCCTCTGGTGATCAGCAAGATCGACCTGGGATACCACGATACGTGCAGTACTGCAGTAACCGCTGCTAACAAGCATTATTCCAAGGCAGACGGCTGCGTTTATTGTTCCCCGGCCTGCCACAAGAGCTAGTGCAAACCCAAGATGAAATGTAGCACATTGTATAGCAACTATTTTACATGGTTATTCCTCGAGATCGGCAATCAGTGATCTACAACAAATAATTGGTCCAGTTCAATAAGATATGAAAACACTCTTTCTGTTTTTTCTGGTCAGCTTAAAGCCTTCTGCCATGGATACTGCGAAGGTCTATGTGTGTGATAGTCAATACGCAAAAAAATATCACTTGACATCTACTTGTAGGGGATTAAGCAACTGCAATTATCGAACTAAGAGAATATCGTTACGAGAAGCCAAGAAAAGCAACAAAACGGTCTGCCTTCTAGAAACATAAATTAGCAAACAAGCAGATCTAAGAGGTAAACTTTTGAAAAATGAAAGCGGACGGTTTACACCAGATAGCTCTATTAAAGCTCTTTAATTGTAGATCGTACGTGCTATATAGCTAGAACCGATAAACGCCTAAAATACTTACACCTAAACCTTATCACAAATTAATCAGACTTATGGATTTTTTACACACGCTTTTAGGCGACGATATACAAGCAGGCTTACTGATCATTCTAAACCTCATCGTCATTGAAAGCTTATTGTCGGTCGATAACGCCGCTGTACTCGCAACGATGGTCATCGATCTACCAAAAGCTAAGCGTAGCCGAGCGCTTAAGTATGGTATTGTAGGTGCATATCTAATGCGTGGTCTGTGTTTATTCCTGGCTGCCTGGCTGGTCAAGATCTGGTGGCTAAAACCCTTGGGGGGCCTTTATCTAATTTACCTAGCGGTGGATTATTTCCGCAGTAAAGGCAAGGAGGCGGAAGAGAAGCTGGAACTGACCAAAGAAAAAGGCTGGATTTATAGAGTGACGGTCGGTAGCATCGGAACTTTCTGGGCAACAGTAGCACTGATCGAACTGATGGACCTTGCATTTTCCGTTGATAATGTATTTGCTGCCGTAGCATTTACAGATAATATCAACCTCATCTATATCGGTGTTTTTATTGGCATACTAGCCATGCGATTTGTTGCACAGGCTTTTGTCAAACTCATCGAGAAGTTTCCTTTTCTGGAAAACGTAGCTTTCTTAGTTATCGGTATTCTTGGCCTAAAATTGGTACTTGCGCTTTATGCACACTATTATCCGGAAACAGCGTTGGCGCAGTCCCTAGAAGGCCGCGAAATGGATATCTATATATCCGTCTTTACTGTTGCAGTATTCATCATTCCGGTACTAACCTCTCTGCTGTTCAACATGCCGACCCGGAAAACAACTGCTGTTGTAATACCGGAAGAGGTGCAAAACGCATTGAAAAAAAACTAACCTGTATTTAACGATAATTAATATGAAGACCCTGAATAAATGCCTGGTCCTGGCCGTCTTATGTCTGACCTCCTGCAGATACGGAGATAATGATCTCTTTCCTGATCTTTATAAAACTTCAGGATTTGTAGGTACACTTAAAGCTTACAACGACTTAAAAACAGGCAGTATTCAATTGCCAAAAGGAGCACCCGCCATGTATGTCGACTTTTCGGCCGGCATGTACACGGCCTTTGGTACACCGGCCATCCGCGAACTGATGGCCCATTGCTTCAACACTCTGCTCGATAGTAAACTGGAAGTTTATAAGCTGGTTCAGGGTATGGTAACCCCTATAGCCGTATCGAACAGCACGCAACTCGGCCAGCTGGTCAACGATCCTAAACAATATTTGGACAGACGCGCACCTATACAAGCCGCTGTCGAAAAAATCGTAAACAGTGGCAATGACGCATTGCTGGTCACTGATTTTGAAGAATGGCAGGATGATAAAGAGGTAACCGCGACGGCTTACCTGAAGATCGCTTTTTCCAAATGGATCAATGCCGGTAATTCTATCACCTTTTATATTGCCGACTATAGAGAAGGTAATGTCGATAAGCATATCTACTTCACCGTTTTTACCAAAGGTAGAGCAAGTGGAGAAAGCCTTATCGACCGGCTTTCATCTGCTATGACCGTGTTACCCAACCGTTTTACGCTGTCCGCAAACCCCTACGCGATCCGAACGGATTATCCAAACGCCAGTATAGGGGGCATCTTTCAGGACAAAATGGCTCAAAGCGAGAAACAAAAGAATGTACTGGATGTGCAGTCAGATTATATTAACGGGAGTTTGAACGATCAAGCTTTTGAATACTACCCACTGGGCGTGGATTGGCAAACGATCGAACAAGTCAAAGCTGATTATGGTGACACCTTCCATGAACTTTTCCGAAAGTTGTACATAGATCTGAGTGAAGCAGATAGCTACACCAAGCCGGTTTTAGATGTAAAAACATATGCTGTGAGGGAAGATTTTGAACGCTACGCTAGATCTATTGAAGTGACGAAGCACCGTCCGCATATCATAAAGGGCAATGACGGGGAGAATAAGATCGCTGAAGGAGAACAAGATCCAGTAGCTTTAACCTGTTACGAACCGGATGGCACGGTAAAAGCCTCATTTCGTTACCATCCTGATGATCGTCCTGCACTAGGCGGTATGTTCATATTGAATACGGCCCTTTTAAAAAACACTCAAGCTACCGATATTAAAAATACGGAGATCGGTGTTGCCTTTGCCCCGGCTTTTAAGGCCGCTCATATACCTGACCCCAAAGGGCTTATTCGGATCGATCTGGTCGTTCGCGAAGTCACTCCAAATACTGGCAATCCTGTACTCAGCAAATTCAAATGGGTCAATGCCGAAGGCGTGATCAACAGTGCCCTGTTCGAGTCGGTCAAAAGTGCCCTTGAAGATGCCAGACCCCACAACAGAACGATTTACACCTACTATATCAAAACTACTGAACAATAAGATCATGCAAAATACAACAGCCTACGTACTCGGAGGGATGACCACACTGGTACTTTTACTCACAGCCTCACTCATCGCTAATGCGATCAATTTTGAACAGGGAAGCCGGCCCAAAGACCCGGCAAGAAGAAAAGCTTGGTTCTGGATACTGGCCGTGCTAAATCCGACAGTAACTTTTTTGCTGGGTTACTTTATCTTCAAACCTGAAGCAAATATCATGGTGATCAAACGGTACATCAATGCCTTGAGTCTAAGCACCGCGATAGCTTTTGTCACCTACATAGGCTTGGGCTTTCTACTTAGCAGGATCTTCAGAAACGGCAAGATAGGTCATTGGTTTTAATCATTCCTTACTATGGATAAATTATTTGTGATCGCCATCGGCGGCACCGGAATGCGCTGCCTGGAATCTTTTGTACACCTCTGTGCCATCGGTATGTTCAATAACCGCGAAGTTGAAGTACTAACGCTGGATACCGATCAAACCAACGGCAACAAAGGCAGAGTAGAAGAGCTTATTAGGCTATATAACCGCATCAAGACCTCAGATACTGCAGCGGGGGGCACACCCAATGTAGATACGTTCTTTTCAGCTAAACTGAACCTCTATCGGTTCTTTACCAACTATTCTATTAAAGGGCGGGAGAACTACCGTAACATCGCAAAACTGACCACCGGACAGCAGGAACAGCAGCGGGATAACAAATTGCTGTCGGATCTTTTCCTGGATGAACACACCGTGCAGGGATTTAACCTGGCCCATGGCTATCGGGCCCAAACACATTTGGGCTCTTTACTCATGTACCATGGTATCATGGAGGCAGCTAGAAATGTTGCTGCAGGTATGCAAGTACAACCCCAGGAAAGAGAACTTGAACAGTTTATGTCAAAACTGGAGCAGGCTGGAGAGGCAGCGCGGGTATTCATTTTCGGATCTGTATTTGGCGGCACCGGCGCGTCATCTATTCCCGTGCTTCCGCGAGCGTTGAAAGACTTTGTGGAGATCCGTTCCAGAGGCGCATCAAGTATAGACCTGACGAAGACAAAATTCGGGGCCACACTTCTGACAGAATATTTCACTTTCAGGAAGCCTGATGATAAGCAACGAATTAATCGGGAAGACAGCGTGATCGCTGATGCATCGTACTTTCCGCTTAACAGCCAGGCTGCCCTCCAATTCTATCACAGTGATACCACCGTTCAGCGCTCATATAAGTTATTGTACCATATTGGGTGGCCGGTTGAAAGCAAAAAAGCAGATGAGGGCCAAAGTTCCAACAAAACGATCACAGGTGGCGCGGACCAAAAGAATGCCTGCCACATTACCGAATTAGTGGCTGCCTGTGCGGCATACGATTTCTTTAATCGAAGTTCTCTGCTAGACGGAACTAAGGCTGAGTACCTGTACAAAGCCGTTCCATTCGCCAATCAGGCATTCACCTTTACTGCGGAAGATCTGGTAGGCAGCAGTGATCGCGCCGGCGAAGTGTTGGCCAACAAAATGGGCGCCTTCTTCTCTCTGGCACATATTTCTCTCTCGGCCAATGGAGGGGCAATGGGTGATGCCGGGATCAAGGCTTTCATTGATCTTCTGCATAGAAATAAAATTGATCAGTACAGCAGCATTGACGATTCTGCCTGTACTGCAATTAATGATTACCTGAAATATTTTGCGTACACGTTCGACCGCGATAAATTTATACCCGGGTGGCTTTACCAGATCAGGAATAGTATTGCTCCCGGTAATTTTTTGTTTAACAGCAAAGCATTCTCTGATAACCACAGCGAGCTTCATAAGCTGGATGTTGGGACATTGTTCACTGATGCCAGATATCACTGGCCTAAGAGTCTGCTTAGCAGCCGTTATGATACGTTTGTAAAAAAGCTGATCGAATCTGCGCCTTCGGCTGAGCAACAGGTGCATACGACGAAGGAAAGATTTCTTGCGCACCTCTACAATGCGATCACCATTTCTCAGGGCTTTCAACCTAATCCGACCAAATCATGAGTAATACCCTTAAGGCGCTTGTCATTAAAGTAAGATCGGCGACAGAGCCGCAAGGCGTCGCCCATGCATGGGATAAAATACCCCAGCTGGAAACCTTCACTAAGCACATTATCATACCAGAGATCAAAACTGATCAATCGGGTACCTCTTCAGCCAATATTGGGTCGGTCGTATCGGGCATGCCTACTGTTTTCGCTCGTGCAGGCATGTTCGAGCATGCTTTCAATGCTATTCAGGACAAAGACGCCGAAGCCTTTGGCCTTTTAGCTTTTTACAAGACCCTGTTGGAAGAGTGGAAAGGACTCATCAGTTGTCTCGCGCTCAACTACAAGGATATTGCCATCCAGCGCGTAGATCTAGCTTATTCTGACGGCTTATCCATTGCAGAGACCATAAATCTCTACGAACCCAAAGGAGCTTTCGGTAATGCTCTATTTGAACGTAAGCCGCTATGGTGCGACCAGCAACTGGCCGACAACACCCCGAAAATTCCTTTTTTAGATGTCATTTCATATAAAGGACAGGTGATAGGTGGAACCTCGCCGGATTGTTTCCTCTTTACATCGGTTGCCTATCAGTTGAAAGACCGGCTTCCATTTATCCAGGTGGGTACTGGCCGGCTGACCGATCCGCTAAGTTCAGATCTCAAACCTGAGGAACTTTATAAGATCTACGGTTATGCTGCGCATATCCACAACCAGATCGAATCATTCCGGACCCAGTTCAGTTCATTGCCAGAAGATCTACGCCCTGATTACAGCAATATCGCCGCTGCGATCCGCAGTTGGATGAACGACATGGTGGCGTATCAACAACGAAGAAACTTTGGCAGACTGGAACATCAAACCCCGCCTGAAGTTGGCAGTCTCTTTTTGCAGCCTTTTGCCAGGTTATTTAATTACTCTACTGTTCTATACGGGTCAGAAGGCGTGATCTCTACCGATGCGACCTCTGATGCGAGTATTGCATTTGATCCCAAAGATCTGCTTTTACCGGATGCTACAGAAATCGTACAGTTCGACTTTGGCAAGAGCGGCGTTACGTCCAGGCATTACCTGCATGACAAGCCTATTCTTCTGCTCAGCGCGGAAACTAAAGGACAACCGAACGCTTACGCTTATTTCTCGCTACCGCTAACGCCACTGGCACTGAACGTATTTGGCGCAAACCTAGAATCCTTGATCGGATTGACCGATGCCACCCATGTGCGCTCCAGGATCAGTGCTATTTATGATCCGGGCCAGCTGGATGGAGAGAAGCTGATCGTACAGATGAAACTGATCACGGATGCTGGTAATGAGATCACCAAACAGGTAGTTTATCCCGTCATCAGGGATACGATCAGGGGACGGGATATCCTGCTATGGCCTAACTTTATTTCCAAACAATGGGGGCGCTACTTCCTGTACTCCGAATTGCCACATAACGATTCAAAATTTCAGGCAAGTCCGTTTATCGGAAACGTCCGGGACGACTTCTTCCGGATCTTGCTGGACGATCAGGATCAACCTCTTTATCTGGCGAACAAAGGCAGGGTGCTGACGACAGATGCCACTAAAGGCTTGGATATTAAGCTCCATGTTGCTTCCAATAACGCGGTTGCAGACAACAAGTATAAATACGAAATCTACGAAAGCAATCAACCCTTTAAAGGCATTCGTTTCTCTCATGCAGGATCAGAATGTGGTTTTGGCATCATCCGATACACCGGTACGGTCAACAGCCAAACTATTCCGGTAAATATGCTCAATAGCATGCGTAATCTTGCCCCGGCATATTTAGGTGTAGATTTCGGCAGTACCAATACTTCGGTGGCCTATTGGTCAGCCAGTACCGGAAAGGTCTGTGAAGAATTACGGCTGAGTAACAAGCGGATCTCGCTACTAGGTAACGATAACAAAAATAATGACGAACGCCCGGCGGTCGAAGACGAGATCTTTTTCTTTCAGAACGACGAGATCCTAACCAACTCGATAAAATCTGTGCTGACCATACATGACACCAGACGCGTGGTCAATGATAGCGGCCTGCTACAAGAATCGTTGTTGGCACAAGCGGTCAAAGGAGGATTCCCATGTTTTGAAAAAAATTTACCGATCAACACGGCTGAGGACCACCGCTACTTTTTGAGTTACAACCGTGTCGGCAGCGCCGAACTGGTGTATAATATGAAATGGTCGGCACGCAGCCTGGATAAAAGCTATAAAACGGCATATCTGAGTTCCCTGCTATTGCATATCTACGCGCAGCTGTTCGTCGATAATCACGAACCTTATACGCTGAAATGGTCCTATCCCTCTTCCATGGGTAAGGACCTGCTAAGCGAATACCGGGCAATATGGGATTCATTGATCAGTATCAATCCTTTGAACAGCCCGGTTAAGCTGAAAACCCGTAGGCCGTCTGATCTGGGTGATATCGGGCAGACGGATACGCCGAGCTGGACGACCGGCCAAACCAGCGGCTGGTCAGCAAGCGAAACTAGCGGTCAGACATCCGCTTGGGGGGAACGATCGGCCAATTCCTGGTCGATACCAGCATTGGTTCCTCCTCAGGAGAACGGCTGGGGAACACCCAAAACCACCATACCGGCCGAAGTAAATATCCGTACTGATAACGGTCCCTTCAACTTTGATTTTGAAACGCTAAATGATGACGAATCGCTTTCAGAAGCGTGTGCGGTCGCCAATTACATGTTGCGCCCCAACGATGGTTATGCGGTCAGCCAGGGGGAGTTACTGCTTTGTTTTGACATTGGTGGCAGTACTACGGATATCACCGTACTATCCGATCTAGGGAATGGCAAGGCAATGATCAAACAAAATTCGATCCGGTTCGCTGCCGAGCGCTTAGCTCAGGCCACCAAGCACTCGGCTAATTTCAAGCGCGTACTGCTTATTATGTGCGAGCAGAAAAAGATCAGCATCCAGGGACTCAATACTGGCGAGGACAAGTTTTCGACCAATACCGCTCCCTATTATTTCGAGCAAGTGGTCGATCGATTGGAGGACACAGATTTTGATGTATTCTACCGGCTTATTGCTGCCGAATGTAAGGAAATGATGAGCATCAATCTATACATTACCGGGCTTATCATGTTCTATGCCGGACAGTTGGTCCACAAGCTGCGTACGGTTATCGTCGAAGCGAATGGTACTAGTCCGCTGGTCAAGGCCACCCCACCAAAAGTCAGGATAGCATTCGCAGGAAAGGGAGCACGCATGTTCGACTGGTTCAGCGCCGTGGACGAAAGAGCAGCCAGCGATTATTACACCCAGATGTTCCTGCGTGGTATTGGCGGGGAAGCGGTGGCCAGACAAACGATCGTCCCCGTGTCTCTGAATCCTTTCCAGATCATTGACATCAATTCGCAAAGAAAACATAATAATGCTGATGTTAAATATGAAGTGTCCAAAGGACTTGCTATTCCTACCGGCCAGACCCGTATCCTGGTACCCAAAAATAAGCAGGCTATCGAGATTTTAGGGGAGGAGAATTTTTGTATAGTCAAACCGGGCGGGCAGGTTGAACGGCTTTTATCAACTAACTCCATTCTACCGGAGATGATCGAACATATCGGCTCCCACTTCCTCTACCAAGTAGAACCAGGCAAAGACCCTTGCCCACGCTTTATGGATTTCGCCGATCTATTTTACAAAGTAAGCTCATCGATGTTCGGTCTAAAGATGACACCAGCGGATTTCATAAAGGGTTTTCAAGATATGAACATTGAAAATTATATCAAGTCTATCCCTGAATTTATTTCGGCACAAAACCGGACTCGGCAGGAACAGAAAAAATTTGATTATGTCGCACCTGTCATTATCCTGGAAGGCATGAAGTTTTTTGAAAAACATTTGTTAGCCGGCATCAAAGCGAATTGAGAATGCAGTACGGTATCGTCATACGGATCTCCAAACGCGCTGTTACCACCTGGTACCGGACCGAGGGTAAGCAACATGCACCCCTGTTGCTAAAAGGCATTCATGATGTGCCCCTTTACTTTTACGTCAGGGATAACCAATTTGATCTCGGTGCAGCTGCGAAAGAACGATTTTTCCAAAATGACCCAGATGCTTTTGGCAACTATTTTGAACTGATCAAAGATCCTAGCAGGCACTTTACCCTCCACGGTAGTTCCAAAAGGGTTAAGCAACTGCTGTACTACGGTATAGAGCAGCTGCTGGCGTACTTTTTAAATTCTGTGTTGTATAAAAGCGATTCCATCGAATCGTACCGGGCCAATCTGCCGCTGGCCTTTGTATTTGAGCCTGATCTGGACATTCCAGAACAAACGCTGATCGCTGAGATGTTCACAGAGGCTGGCTACGGCAATATAGCTATACTGCAATACAATCAGGCCTTGGTCGAGTACCTTCAACATGCAAATCCAAACCGTGCGATATTACTGTTGACAGGACTAAATGACACGCTTTATCTTGAAGTGTATTCTAAAGGTGCGGATGCCGCCCCAAAAGTGCAGGCGATCCAGGGACAGGGTGCTGATCCCCGTATCAGGATACTATCTGAAATGATAGTAGATTATATTGTAGAACAAAATCCTTATCTGCAACTGAATTTATCCAAAGAGATCAGCGCATTATTGCCTTTTAGCTCTGGTTTGCTGTCAGCGGATCAAATGATCATGAGCGGCGATGCTGAATTGAACAACGGTGATCGTTACTGGTTCAGGGTTCCGCTCAAAAGCGTCGAAGAGCGCCTGCAATACCACACGGGAGACCTCATGGTCACTACGGCGATCACTGAGCTGTTGCTACAGGCGGCCCTTGAACCGGAACAGGTGAGCGTGGTGCTGGTTAATGAACAGATACAGACGCCTTATTTTTCGGAGCGTTTGCTTAAAGCTTACCCGCATTTGATCAGTATCACTTCTCAGGATAAAGAGGTGACCATGCAACAGATTTTTGACCAAATAGATCAGGTCAAGAAGATCCATAAACCCATAGTGCCGCCTAGGCTGCCTCCATTACCGCCATCGGCGGTGAAGCCGTCCCTTCCCGTGCCGAAGAAGCCAATGATCACCGCCCCACCGCCATTACCAACAAAATCAAATACACCTAGATCCATACCGCCGCCGCCATTACCGGCGCCTAAAAAAAAAACATAGACCTATGGCTATTCAATTAAAAAAGAAATCTCCGCTATCCCTGGAAAAGCAAAGACCAGGGCTTCACCGCATCACCGCGGGCCTTGCCTGGGATACGGCTAAAGTCAACGGCTTTCCAGTAGATCTAGACCTTTCCATATTTCTCCTGGGTGCTGACGGCAAACTGGGCAGGGATGAAAATTTTGTATTTTATAACAATCCTGCCAGTCCCGATGGTGCCGTGATCTACCCGGGTGACAGCCGGGACGGGGCAGGCGAAGGGGACGATGAAGCAATTCATGTCGAGTTGAGTAAAATAGACACGAACGTGGAGTTCCTATACCTAGCGGTCACTATCGACGCATCAGAAGAACGGCAGCATCATTTTGGTCATGTGAAGAATGCGTCCATTTATATCCGCAATACGGATGACGACACTGTGCTGTGCGAGTACGCCTTAAATGAACATTTCAGCAAGGAGGATTCATTGGTCGTCGCCTCTATTTCACGGAGCGGCGGATTTTGGGAAGTAGAAGCATTGGGACAGGCCTTTAACGGAGGACTAGCCACGCTCGTCGACCTTTATCAGTAAACTTAATTTATATATGTATGGCTTTCAATTTAAGTAAAGGGGAACGCTTCTCCTTATCCAAAGCAGCCCCGGGCTTATCCCGGGTAAAGATCGGTATGGGCTGGCATCCGAACGACCAGCCTGGTGGCCCGGAGTTCGATCTGGATGTCTCCGCTTTCGCCATCGGCGCGAATTTTAAGATCCCGTCAGATTCTTACTTCGTTTTCTATGGTCAGGTACGCATGGGCAACTGCGTGAAAGATGCTGTTGAAACGAGCTTAGACCGCCCGGTCACTGAGGACGGCGCTATCCTTGGTGCCATTGATGATCCGGACGGCAAACGCAGTGACGGAGAAGATGATGAGGATATGTTCATCGACCTGTCCAAGGTCGATCAAAGGATCGAACAGATCATTATTTGTTGTTCCATCTGCAAGTATCCGAATGACAACAAAAAAGACCGCAGAACAATGAACCTAAATTTCGGACAGGTCGACGATTGCTATATCCGCATCGTCAATGAAAACACCGGCGAAGAAATCACCCGCTATGAACTCAAAGAACACTACACGAACGAGGACGCTGTCGAATTCGGTCGGCTATACCGTGCAGGTACAGCCTGGGAGTTCGAAGCCATGGGCAGGGCCCATACCGGCAGTTTGCAGACCTTAGTTGATATGTATACCTAAATTAAAGACCCATGGCATTTGATCTACAAAAAAATGAAGAGTCGACCGACTCTCCTAAACGTCCCGGTTTTGATCTGTCCAAGAACGATGATCAGCCCATGACGGAACTAAGCAAAAAGCAGCCTTACTGGATTTATGCAGCACTGACGCTGCTGATCGCCGGCGGGGTCGCCTGGTATTTTCTTCAGAGACCCGGCACAAGTTCTGCTTTGAGCAAGAACACTACCCTGATGGCGGATAAAACGCTTAGAAATTCAGCAACTGATGGATCACCTGCGACGGCAGCAGTTGATGCTTCAAGCAGTAAAACTGACCCTGTAGCCGAAGCGCCTTCCGCTCCATCCGAGCCGGCAATAGCAAAAAGTGATCAGAAGGCGGTTCAGTCAGCTGATCAAGTCAAAGGCCCCAATACTATTGCGCCACGCATTGCGGCCGTCTTCTCGGCAGGATCTTCTGTTCCTCGATCCCCTGCCAAAACTGTCATATCGCAGTTCAAGCGCCAGCTACAAGCAGATCCGGCGTTAAGGGTTTATGTTTGGGGTTATGCGAGCAGCGAAGGGGACGCTGCTTATAATCAGGTGATTTCGCAAGCCAGAGCTGATGCCTATAAAGCCTATCTCATCAGTAAAGGTGTCTCCGCTTCGCAAATCGTTGCGGAGGGTAAAGGTATCAATGATCCGATCGCCACCAACCGTACAGAAGCTGGCCGAAGGAAAAACAGGCGCGTGGAAGTGCAGTACACGAATTGATCCTAAATCAATATGGCAGAGCCCGTACAAATATCCTGTATCCGTAATACGTACAGGTCCAGCGGCCATTAGCGCATACAACGTGTGGGAGGCCTGCTTAGAGGCTCCAGGTGGATGTTATCCTTGCCCAAAGCGATTCTGTGTATAGAGCAGGGTCAGTATAACTTTTACATCAGCGTGAACGGGCCTGTGCGCAAAATTATTCTGGCATTACGTCACGGGAATAAGTATTTGAGAACCGAAGCTGACCGGGACACGCCTGATAATTTGCTGAGTTTGCCTGAATGCCCGGTGGTATCCGACTCATAATTTTAAGCACCTGATCGATCTGTAATAAAAACGCAACTAAACCTTAACCGAATTACATAACTATGGATTTTAAAGATTCAATTTTACAATTTGCTGCGCGGGTTGATAAACTCTGTCCGCAAATACAAACCGAAGAAGCGACGAAAAATGCTTTGATCATGCCGTTCATTCAACTGCTGGGCTATGACGTATTCAACCCCTTTGAGGTCAGCCCGGAATTTATAGCGGACATCGGTATCAAGAAGGGAGAGAAGGTAGATTATGCCATTTTAAGTGAAGGCAAACCTATACTGCTCATCGAATGCAAGCATTATACACAGGACCTCAATCCGCATAATTCCCAGCTGTTCCGCTATTTTCATACCACGGAGGCCAAATTCAGCCTGCTTACCAACGGCGTGGAGTATCGTTTTTACACTGACCTGGTCACGCCTAATAAAATGGATGACAAACCCTTCTTTGAATTCAAGATCACGGATATTAAAGAGAACGAGATCGGGGAACTGAAAAAATTTCATAAATCCTATTTCAACGTCGACAATATCACCAATACGGCCAGTGAGCTAAAATTCTTGAACCAGATCAAGCATCACTTGCACCAGGACTTTTCCGAACCCACGGATGATTTCGTACGGTATTTCGCCAAGAAAGTATACCCAAGTGCCATGACTCAAAAGGTATTAGAGCAATTCAAATCCATTACAAAAACAGCTTGTGCATTGTACGTGAGCGAGATCATCAATGAAAAGCTGAAAACCGTACTACAAGTGGACACGCTACCGGAAACGATTCAGGAAAAGCCCACCCAGACGGCGGCTGTAGCACCGGAAGCTGATGATAAGATCATCACCACACCCGAAGAGATCATGGGGCATATGATCGTGAAGTCTATTCTTGCCGAGGTCATTGATACTAAAAGGGTCGTGATGCGAGATGCCCAGTCCTACTGCGCCATCCTCCTGGATGATAACAACCGCAAGCCGATCTGCCGCTTCTACTTTAACACCAAGAAGCTAAGTATAGGCATTGCCGGAGCTGATAAGAATTTTACGCGTCATGACATCTCAGCTCTGGAAGGGATATATGGATTACGAGCGCAATTTCTTGAAACGGTTAAACTTTACCTAACCTAAAATTTCATCACTGAAGGCTCATTAGCTCAATTGATTATCTTTTGAGCTACCATCAAATTATGAAGCTTCTAATATAGCCATGCAACTTCTAATCAACTATATCTAAATAGCAAAATAATATGGAATTGATGGATCAGCAAGTGATCAATGACAATAAGGATATATACACCAAGATTCAAAGTGAACTTCAAAAGGCAGAATTTGAAATACTGATTGCTACCGGCTGGTTCACGGACGAGGACCTGTATGATATCCTGATGCAAAAATTAGCAGAAGGCGTCCATATTGAAATAATCATTGCAGATAACCAGGAAAATGAAAAGCTGGACTTTGGTCGCCTACCTTTCCCTCCATTCATCTTTTTACCCTGATCTCAACGCGGTGAGCCTGATCGCCTTGGGTAATGTTCCTCTACCAAAGCAGATACGATACCTTTGCGCTCGTTATAAAAATAGGCGATTTGAGCTCATCTTTGGCAACGACCTGCTCGCCCCTTTGATCGATATCAAGATCGCCCTTGCCTTGAAGCAACAGTGGGTGACCTTCACGCTGGTCAAAGATCAAGTGGCCATCTCCTGTAACCAAGGAACCCGTCAATTTTCACTCGATCGGCTGAGCCTATCGGCATTTCAAAAGGCCTTTGGCTTGCGGACGTCCGTTAGAACAAGAAAATCGAAACGCCACACCTACTTTCTGAACGAGCTTTTAGAAAGTCATTCAATAGATGGTCTGTCAGGTGATCGATAACTATATTTTATATGAGAACACTCATTCGATTCATCTTAACTTGCATTATTTCGACCATAGCGCTTTGGAATACTATGATCATGAAGGACGATCCTTGGATCTCCTATAGTATTGCTATCGGGATCTGGGCGGTATTTTTATGGCGCGTAAATGCGAGGATCATACGTGAAAATTCACGTAGACACCTGTGAGTGATCTAGCCCATAGGTGAATTTCTCGCAAGGATCTTCAGTGATATATATCGGCCTGGCCCTGCGGGATGCAAGGTCAACGGCATTGATAAGATCAATACGGATGCCGTAAAAGTGAACGACCGAGAGGAGGCGCCCCAAGTCATTAAGTATATATTGACCTTATTGTCTTCCGATAAATGAACCACAACAATTTTTGTGACGCTGTATCTACATCTTAGACGATGTTCATGCCTGATCAAAGATCGGAGAAGAAAATAGTCTATCTATGGCTCGGGGACGGTCCGCTCTCACTAGGTCTACCTTCAGGCCTTACAGTGATCCGTTTTCTAAAAGATCAGGATCGCTCCTGTTAAGATCGTACTAGTAAAAGTGCTGACGTTCGTCATCACCTGGAAGCAATAAATATTTTCGTGATAATTGTTCATAGGTCCTTTGGAATGGATAGGGTCTCGTTGATCATCAACGTCACCGGGGGAGATGATCTGTTGATGATGACACCATTAACGAACCAGAGGGGGCAAGTGCCTGAAGATCTGGCAATGGTATATACTAAAGTATCACTTTTTAGAGCTTTTATCTTAATGATACAGGTGTCGGTCGGAAGGACCCTTGGAGCTGTGAAAGAGAAATATTTTGAAGTCTCTCTACTGACCACAGTTGGCCGTATCGGATCTGATCTATTCGAGCCATTCTTAAAGATGATCTTAATATCTGAAAGAAGATAGGTAGGTGTTGAAGAAAAGAAAAGATCCGCTCTGGTGGTCTTGTCGATCACCTTGAACTTCAAGGTCGGATAAACATACTGTCCTGTACAGGCCGTTCGTTCGCTGTTGTTTTTGGTGCATGATATAGTGAGGAAGAATACAAAGGCGAGGAGGGGGAACGATAACTTTTTCATCAATGATCATTTATAAATGGTGCATTTACCCATACCTTCCAATAGTCATTCTCGTTACAGTTGATCTATGGTTGGACGATGGTCTAAGACCCGGTACCCACTCGTACGCTACATCAACGCGGCTGTTCCGATCTGACGGAACACGCATTCAAGATCTTTAACTATCCCAAAACAAAACTGGCGATAGGCCGCTTTACCGAACATTGCCGTTACACTTCTGAACTGGTCCCATGCAGCTTCCATCTTTGTCCTTGCCCATATTACTGTTGATCTTTATTGCTGCCGCGGCCGCCATTTGGTGGGCAGGCATACGTTTATCTAAGACCACAGATGCGTTGTCCGACCGGTTCCATTTAGGTCAGGCCTTAGGGGGTACGATCATATTGGCTATAGTGACCAACTTACCCGAGATCGCCATTACGATCAGTGCTGCATTGAAAGGTAGTTTAGACCTGGCCACCGGGAACATTCTGGGTGGTATCGCGCTGCAAACATTGGTCCTGGTAGTGTTAGATGTATTTGGCTTAGGGAAAAAGGGGGCACTTACCCATGTGGCCGCGTCTATGACCTTATTGCTGGAAACGCTTGCCGTAGCAGCTGTCCTGACGTTGGTGGTGATCGGGCATCAGCTGCCTTCCAAGGTCTCCCTGTTCGGTATCTCCCCGGCAAATGTCATGATCGCTTTGGTATGGCTGGTAAGTTTGTTGCTGGTCAAAGAAGCAGGGAAGGGGTTGCCTTGGAAAAAGCAAGCCATGGGTCATGATGATCGGGTGTCGGGGGCTGGGGATCCTGAAAAGCTCCAAGAACAGCATGATCGTGGTCGATCAATAGCTAAAGTGGTAAGCCTTTTTCTCTTTTGTGCGATCTTGACCTTGGTTGCGGGCTTATTGCTTGAAATGAGCGGGGAGGCTCTCGCCAAAGAGATACATTTGGATGGTCTTGTGTTCGGAGCGACCATATTAGCCCTGGCAACTTCCCTTCCTGAGATCTCTACCGGGCTGGCCGCTATAAAGCAGGGTGACCATGAGCTTGCTGTGAGCGATATCCTGGGTGGGAATGCATTTCTGCCCGTCCTTTTTCTACTGGCCTCCGCTATCGCTGCAAAACCATCACTTCCTCAGGCACATCCGTCTGATATATACCTGACCGGCGTTGCGCTTTTGCTAACACTGATCTATAGCGTGGGCTTGATCTTTCGGTCCCCAAAACAGTACATGCGCATGGGGATAGACTCGTTGGCCGTTCTGCTCGTTTACCTGCTGAGTATAGGCGGATTGTTCCTGATCGGCAAATAACGAATACTTCGCTACCCCGAATCAAGAACTATTGATCAACATCAATGAGTCCCGTTACTGTTCACAATGGTTTTATTTCATACAACAAGGATGACCACAGTGGCACTCTTATTGTTAAAAGCAAAGAGCTGAAATGATCTCCGCGGTTTCTTTCATCGTTGATCTTAAGCTGGATTTGTAAGAATTGGTAGCCATGGATAGAAAGTATACCCGCAAAGCATCTGTGATCGTTGATAATATCCGAACTATTCGTATCCAACAGGGGCTCTCGCAAGATCAAGTCGCATCGACATTGGGGATATCACAGAACGCCTATAGCAAATTGGAATTGGGATATAGTAAATTACGTGTAGAACAGCTGATCTGTCTGTCTGACGTGTTCAACGTAGATATAAAGGTCCTGGTCAAGCCTTGATACTGCCTGCATGTCTGTTAAACAGACGCAAACCATTTATTTGATGATGGGTTGAACTGTTATGACAAGTAAGCGTACCGGTCCTATCGTCTATGCTCAGCTCTTCATGGGAATGGTCCTATTTGGGAGTGCCACACCGCTCAGTGGCCTGGTCACGAAGGTCTTTCCAGTTTTCATCGCCGGTGGCTTACGGGTGTTACTGGCTTTTTTGGTCCTTTGGCCTTTCATCGATCTCAGAAATATTCGGAAATATAAAGGCAGAGACCGGTGGCTGTTGTTCGGCATTGCGCTATTCGGAACATTGGGTTTCACAGCACTGATGTTGTACGGAATGAAGTTGGTGAGCGGGGTCACCGGCAGTGTGGTGATGAGCACGACACCAGCCGTCACGGCTATCGCTTCTATTCTTTTCTTTAAAGATCCCGTCACCTGGAAACGATCACTCGCACTGGCCCTGGCCATTGGCGGCGTACTGGTCCTACAAGTGTTCAGGGCAGATGAGGCAAATTCGGCAGGTCAGCACCCATGGTTAGGTATGATACTGATCTTTGCGGCGGTCTGCTGCGAGGTGAGTTATACACTGATGGGCAAAGCGCTTACAAAAAACTATCCTCCAGAAGAGGTCGCAGGGATCTCTGCACTTTTGGCGTTCGTCCTGTTCATTCCAATGGGGGTATGGCAATATCCAAGATTCGAGGTCTCAGGGGTGGAGCCGCAGGACTGGCTTTACCTCGTTGCCTACGGCCTGGTCACCATGGGCCTTGGTTCAGTACTGTGGTATAAAGGTATCAGCAAGGTAGAGGGAAGCATCGCCGCCTCCTTTATGGGCGTGATGCCTGTCAGCGCACTGGTCTTGTCATATGTGCTCCTGCACGAGGATTTTCAATGGATACACCTCGCCGGTTTTTCGTTGGTCTTCTGCGGGGTATTGCTCATGATCAGCGTCCATCGCGACATGGCCAGGCAGATTGAGAAAGGAGAAGATCAGAATGAATAACAATGGCCTTAAGGACAGTGTCAGCGACCATTTAGCTAATGAACGTACATTTCTGGCCTGGATCAGAACCAGTATCGCCCTCATGGGATTCGGTTTCGTTGTCGTGAAATTCTCGCTTTTCGTCCGGCAATTGTCCATAGCGGTCACCGGGCATCCATCCACGCCGGTCACAGGCTTTTCGGGAGTGATCGGGTTCTGTTTAGTTGGTGTTGGTGCTATTGCAGCTTTGATCGGTTACCTGAGATACAGGCAGGTGGAAAAGCATCTGCTCAATGCCGATTTCAGGCCGCATTCCACCTTGCTATTAACACTGACCATCGGTGTGATCGCCGGTAGTTTGCTACTGCTGTATTATTTGCTGCCGAATTTATAACTCATGATTCAAAGCTATAGTGATTTAATAATGATCTGTCAATTAACAAATTTTAATATAACGACAAATTAAGTTTGATTTTCAAACATATAGGTTGTGGAACCGTTAGGTGTTAATGGAAACATTCGCAGCTAAGGTAACAGCCCTATTGAAAGAAAAGTGTAGTCATTCAGGTCAGCTGAGCTCTTTTATGGGACAACCCGTCATAACCGTCGAACCCAAAAATGTAGGTGAATTGGAAGAGTTGCAAACAGAGATCAAGGAATTGATCGAAAGTCAATTCCCGGATCGTGATGAAGACATTATGATCACCATCAGAAGAAATGGAATGGAGGATACCGGCTTTCGGGTTTGGAAATCAAAACACACCTGAGATAAGAGAATTGAAGCTCGTCAGAATCATCAGCTCTACACATTGACATTTGGGCAACTCTAGTGATCGATCTTTCTGTGTAAAATGAACATTGATGTGTCTAAAGATCTTATTAGAAGCCTACGGTTAAATAGAAACATGGCGTAAAATGACTCATCAATTAATGTTAGTGATGATGGGTAATGAACCATGATGATACCCATGGTCGTTGTAAAAGTGATCATGGTGTTAACGAACGTACAGGGCGGGGATAGTGACCTTAATAAAACGATCCAAAAAGCATAAAGTGCCTTATTAGCATGGGGAAACACGGACTAATGATCGATATGGATGGTGTGATCTACGCCGGTGAGGACTTGATCAAGGGCGGTGACGTTTTTGTTCAGCGTTTGCTCAAGGACAGGATCAATTTTACCTTTTTATCCAATAACAGTTCCCGCAGCCGTCGGGAAGCATTGGAGAAGCTGGAAAAGCTGGGCATCAGCGGTGTTACTGAAGAACATATTTACACCAGCGCAATGGCGACTGCAACTTTCCTGAAAGAAGAATTTCCAAACTGCACTGCTTATGTATTAGGCGAAGGCGGACTCTTGAAAAGCCTGGAAAATCATGGTATTCAACTGGTAGATCAGGATCCGGATTTTGTGATCCTCGGCGAAGGCGTTGAATTCAATCTGAAGATGGTACGAACGGCTGTTGATATGATCCTGAACGGCGCCCGCTTCATTGCGACCAACAGGGACCCTTCTCCGAGGAAGGCCGGCTGGAACAATCTGGGCATTGCCGCTACCGCTGCCATGATCGAGGAAGGCTGCGGTCGCGAGGCCTTTGTCATCGGTAAACCCAGCCCTGTCATGATGCGCTCTGCTGCTGCTTACATGGGCCTGCGTCCGGAACAAACGACCGTGATCGGTGATACCATGGAAACGGATATCATCGGCGGACTTTATATGGGCTTTAAAACCATCCTGGTGTTGTCGGGTATTGCGGATCGGGAAGAGGTCGATCGCTATGCCTATAAGCCAAACCTGGTGGTGGATAGTGCCGACCAAATCGAATTACCGTTGAAGTGGTGGTCAGCATGACAAGCCGGTTACCCGAATTTGCTGATCTGCTGTCACCGCTGGATGATAGGGCCAGAGAAGCGCTTGAAACAACGATCCGAACGGTACATTTTGATAAAGGCGACCATGTATTAGCTTCGGGCCGGGTTTGTAGATATATTTATTTCATTGAGGCGGGATTGACCAAAACCTGTTTCGATAATGGGGACAAAGAGTTCATTATGCGGTTCTTTGCCGAGCACTCAATATTCACTGTGCTGGACAGTTATTTTCAGCATACGCCGTCGACATATGATATCATAGCATTGGAGCCGGCAACCATCAGTTATATTAGCAAGGCAGATATGGACGAGTTGTGTGACAGGCATCATAGCCTGGAGCGATTTTTCCGTTCCCTTGTAACAGCCGCATCGATCAACATGATGAAACGGATCAGTGAAATGCTGGAAGAGGATGCCAAACAACGTTATGATCGTTTCCTCGTTGAACAGGGTCAGCTTTTAAAGCGGATCAGCCTGGCAGACCTCGCGTCATACCTCGGTATCACGCAGGTATCGTTGAGCCGGATCAGGGCCATACGTTAGTTTTTATCATATGATAAATAATACCCGGAGGGTTATGGGCAGCTTTGCCGATGCGAACATCAAAAGTTCAACGATACAGCTTGATCATCGCAGCCATTTGCTGCATGATCTTACCCTTGATCGGCTATATCAAGATCGGCTTACCGCCGGTAATTATTGTCGGCGGTTCTGCGATCCTCGCATTGTTCCTATGGTATTTCATCTATCTAAAACGTCCGGTAGAACCAAAGGTCATGCTGCCGCTATTTGTTTTCACGGTCGCTGGTCTGCAAATTCACATTATCGAAGAATACCTGAGCGGTTTTGGGCCAGCCATGAGCCGGCTGTTCAATATCCCTTGGAGTGAGAGAAGCTTTTTGATGGTCTTTGCTTTGGTTGGGCCCACCATCTATACACTGACCACTTGGGGCTTGTATAAAAAGATACCACTTGCCGGATTCGTTGCCTGTTTTATCTTTATTGGTCCCGGCGTCGCAGAATTCACCCATTTTATTTTTCCGCTAATTAGTCCTCAACTGGAGCCGGGCAATATCAGCTCGATCAGTCGAGAGATCAAGGGTGTGCACATCGACGCGATGCCTAATTACTATTACAAGACGACAGGTGAGTATTATTTCGCCGGGATGTATACCGCCATCCTGCCGATGATACCAGGCATTTATGCGATCTGCCGATTGATCAGGAAGCGTAGCGATAGGCCTTAGTTGTGCTGAGAAGTGGGCGTTGCCTTTTGTTGGCTTGATCGGGTCACTATTCAGATCAATTTAAAACTGTCTGGAAGTTCGTTCTTGCGAACCCATCCCCAATACATCAGTTCAAAGACGCTTTGAATTGGGCCGGTGATAATTGCGTTTTGATCTTGAATAGGCGGCTGAACGATTGTGGATGCTCAAAACCCATCTGATAGGCCACCTCGCTAATGGTCAAGGTCGTTGTCGCAAGTAGATCTTTAGATCGTTCGATCAGCTGTTGATGAATGTGCTGCTGTGCGTTTAGGCCGGTGAGCGAGCGTAACATATCACTTAAATAGTTAGGCGTGTAATTCAGTCGATCCGCCAGTTGCTGCACGGTAGGCAAACCCTCAACGACCGGCCTTTCATTCTGAAAGTAGGTATTCAAGGCCGTTTCGAATTGCTGAAGCAGGTCACTCGTCGCCGCTTGCCTGGTGAGGAATTGACGCTTATAAAAGCGCTTTGCATACGTTAACAGTAGTTCTATCTGAGCGATGACCACTTCCTGACTGAGATCGTCGATACGACTGTTCAATTCCTCTTCAATGATCCCAAAAATGGTCGTAACTGTCTTTCTTTCCTGCTCAGAGAGGTGAAGGGCTTCGTTCGAGGAATAAGAAAAAAAGCCATACTGCCTGATCTTAGCAGCCAGTGGATAACCCTGTAACAGATCTTGGTGAAAGATCAGCGAATATCCCTCGTTACCTCTATAGATAGCGGTGCTGCCAACTACCTGATTGGGTGCGGTGAAGACCATACTTCCTTCATCAAAATCATAATAGCCCTGCCCGTATCTGAACTTACCGCCTAAATTTTCGATGAAGGAGATCTTATACAGAGTGGTCACATAACTGACCGGTAAGCGGCTCAGGTCGATCCGTTCATCGCGTGTGTCAAAAAGCGTGATCAAGGGATGCCTGGGACCCGGCAGATCCAACATGCGGTGTACTTCTCTGATCGATCCTATTTTCGGGATCTTTGGCTTGTCCATTTCGATGATCAATAATAATGAATATGACCGGTACCTGTTTCAGCCGCCGGTCATATGATATACTGTTATAAGATACGACCTTACCACGGAAGTTCACCATCCGGGCCGGTAAAGCCGCCGGTAGGGCCGTCCATCTCTAGGGCGACGCGGATCGGTTCGCGTGATCCCACTTCCAGGCTGTCTGTTCCCTGAAAGTTGTTCAGGGCCGTGGCCGTGTAACCCGGGCTAGTCGCATTTACTTTGATGCCTTCTTTTTCCAGCTCTAATGCGAAAGCGAGCGTTACCGCGTTCAAAGCAGTTTTAGATGCTGCATACACGATACCGAAATTTTCGCGTGCCCAGCATTTAGGATCAGAGATCCAGGTGAGGGACCCCAGCCCGCTGGATACATTCACGATACGTGCTGCTGATGATCTCCGCAATAGTGGTAAAGCAGCTTGCGTAACAGCGATCACACCAAAAACATTGGTCTCCCAAACGGTGCGTACCTCGTCCAGCGAGACGTTCACGGCGCGGCCGGTAGCCATTAATTCATCAGGACCCTTGGGTGCGGTTCCACCGTGCGATATACCTGCATTATTTACCAACAGGTCGAGCCGGCCGTGATCACTGCTGATCTTTGCCATGGCTGCCTGGATACTATCGTTATTTGTCACGTCCAATCGTACCGCTTTAGCATTTCCGCCGATCTCGCCTGCGGCCGTTTCTCCATTCTCCAATTTTCGCGAGCCCAGGTAAACGATATAGCCATGAGCAGAAAGTGCTTTAGCGATCTCATTACCTACACCCTGATTCGCACCGGTCACCAGTGCTATGGGTTGAATTTGATCTTGATGTTCCATATGAATAATGTTTTATGGACACAAAAGTGGAACCTTACGCTTGCACACCTTTAACCAAATCAAGGATATTCATAACTTGATCATCACACGATCATTTAGCCGTACAATGCGCAAGAGCAGTTAATGACCGCTAAGAGCTGAATAAAAGAACTCATCTTCCCTTGTAAGGTTTCGTAATATCGATCAGTTCAGTTAGTTTAGGAATTACCTACTAGATCAAATAAAGGGCTTTGCAAAATTATTAATAATGATCCGTATACAGCGATCCTAGTCATCACCAGATCTTCCGCTTTTCAAGAACGCCATGATCGCTTCATATACACCCAAAGGATCCTCTTCAAACATATAATGGCCGGTATTTTCCAAATTCACCAGTTCGTAATTTTCCGCTATGGCTGGTAAAGCGTACTGATAAAAGCCGGAAGAAACATTGCTGGCTATGCCTAAGACCGGCATCTGTAGCTTTAAATAATTTTTGGCGTCCTCAATATCCTGATTGAAAGATTGGTACCAGCCGTTAGAAGCACGTATACGTTCCGGCTGATCGTAAACGGATGCATACACATTCCTTTCAAGATCAGAGATCCTAGAACTATCCACCATTACATGATCAAAAAGCCAATCGAGCAGGTACCGGTAACGCCCCTCCAGTAATTGTTCTGGCAGTCCTTTAACTTGGTTAAAACTCATCCACCAGGTGTAAGGTTGCTGATGATCTATCTTTTCGCCGAACGTTCCCGGAGAGGGCAGGAGTTTCATCTGCATCATTCCCTCGTTGGGATGAAGCCCGTCAGCTAGGATCAACCGATCAACGATATTTGGGTAGTTGTGCGCTAAGCTGGCTGCCACCATACCACCTATATCATGACCTAAAACATAAGCTTTGTCAACATTCAATGATCTCATCAGCTCGTAAACATCGGTCGCCATTGTTTTCTTGTCATAGCCAGAAGGTGGTGTTGCCGAACTGCCCATGCCTCGGATATCTACGACGATCACCCTGCAATGTTCAGACAAAGGCACCGCTACGGAACGGTAAGAATACCAGGTTTGCGGCCAGCCAGGCAGACATATCAAAATAGGGCCCTCGCCTAAACTATCTACAAAATGCAGTTGCGTACCGTTCACTTCGATCATGTGGCTTGTAAAGTTCGGCCAATGCTTAACGAGTTCTTCATCAGTATATTTCTTTTCCATTTTAAGCTTTTTTGTTGTTGATTTCTTTGAGTGTCATTTCTGCAGTATGCCATGTTAACCCGGCATACCGGTCGTTATCCAAAGTGTGGTGATGCGCGGCGAACATGCTGTGGAGATATTGCATTTGCTGCCACTGCGGATACAATTGGCTCTCTCCTTCAGGATCTTCTGCGCGTGTCTTTTTAATATAAGCTGAGAACTGTTCCAGTGTACCTTTTTCATTAAGATCGAAACGTTCACCAAAGACTTTTTGGGTGAGTGCTGCCAGTTCATCAGGATCCGTTCGAAAGCTTGCGATACGTAAGGATCTTGGCGCATCAGCATCCAATGCCGCGCATGCTGTGAAGGCGGCCGCATCTTCTACAGTGGTGAAGTCGATCTGCCAATCAGCTTTGCCGGAATAATAAGTTATGGATTTTGACCTGGTATCCAGTAGTGGGATATCATATCGTAGAACGTATGCAAATGCTCCATTGAGAATGGAGGTCGCTTGGATGTCACTGGCGTCAAGGATGTCCTTAAACTCCCTGCGCAGGTCGAAGTTCCTGTTTTCCCCCGGTTCTATTTGAGTAAAGTCGGTACAAAAGTCCGAGGGAACAAAGCGTGGAACGCCAGCCTTGATGGCGGCATTCAGCAATTGGCTTTGCGCAGTTATGATCACGTCGCGCAAACCTGCAAGTGCAGAGATAACGCAGGAAACGCCTTTGCATGCTGTGATCAATCCATCTTCCTCCTTAAAGCGGATCGCGACCACCTCCACTCCGGATCGCCGTAATTCTTCGACCTTTTTCCGATCGCTTTCTTCCCTGATAAGGGCACGTACGCGTGCGCCTTTATCAAGTAATGATCTGCATAATTTGCCACCCAGATCACCGGTAGCTCCAGCAACTAAAATAAGATCCTCCATAGTTTTAAAGTATTTGTCCTGCAAAACTATGGGGATCTCTGCCCAGCCGAACTACCATTTGGTAGAATACGCAGTTAGCGCAGATTTTTCCGGATGCGACTCAAGGCATTGGGGGTTATGCCGAGGTAAGAGGCCATTTGTTTCACGGATATCAGCTGCATGAAGCCCGGCTTTTTTAAAAATTCGAGATAGCGTTCTTCGACGGTCATGGTTTGGAACCGGATGATCTCGTCGATCATACGGATGGCCATTCCTTCCCACGTTCTGCGGCCGAATTCCTGCCAGGCGGGTAATTGCTTGTAAAGCAGTTCCATATCTTTCTTACTGATATAGTATAATTCCGCATGCTCCACCGCCTCGATATTGAATCTGGTGGGTCTTTCCGGGCTCAAACTGGAGATCTCCGTAAAAAATTCGCCAGGCTGCACGATCCAGGCGGTTAGTTCATGGTCCTCATCATAGTAAAAACGCAGACCACCGCTTCTCAAAAAATAATATGAGGTCGCTATCTGCCCGCGTTTGAGCAGCAGATCTCCCTTGTCCAATACCTTGGGTCTAAAATAACTGATGACGGTTGTAAGATCCTCTTCGGTCATGTTGACCCTTGAGATCAAGAATTTTTTTAAGTCTTGCATGAAAAGCTTAAGCACCAAGATAGGAATTAAGATCTTTTTTACATACTTAGAACAATATGGTCTTTTAATGTATTAAAGTGACCAACAGTCACTTTAATGATCGCTAAACATAAACATCTACCTAAAGCAACAAGAGAGCAACATATCGTGGATGCTGCGGACCGCGTTCTATTGAATGTTGGAGTTCATGATTTTACGATAGATAAAATGGTCACTTATTTAGACGTTGCTAAGGGTACCATTTACAAGTACTATAAAAGCAAAGATGACGTGCTTGCAGAGGTGAGTGTTAAAGCCTTGCATGTGTTGCTTAAGTACTTTACACAAGCTGAGGTAAAAGAGCAGGATCCCTTAATGGCTTTACGTAAAATGATCATGGCCTTTAATCGGTTCTATTTGGAGCATCTGGTTTATTTTGAGCTATTTATTTACATGGAAAGGCCGGATTTCAAAGCGATATCAAAAGCTATCTAAGCGTAAGTTCAGAGATCAAAAGTTATTTTACGACATACCTTGTCCGTTGCCAGGCTGATGGCCTTATCAAGAGGGAGTTGGATCCAACTTATTGTACATATATCATTTGGGGAAGCTGTATGGGGCTGATGAATTTTATCGAGGCCAAGAAGGTCTTCATTAAAGATATCGTCAAACTTAAAAGAACGGGTCTGCTGGAAACGTATTCGGAAATTATCGTAAGCGGGATGAGTACATGATTTTTTTAATCAAAAGTGACCGTTGGTCACTTTTGGTGATCAGGTTAGTGATCGATGTTCAGATCGAGCAAAGAACTTTATAAATACATAAAATAATAGGAAGGAAATAAGACACGATCTGTTCGAATTGCATATCCGAACTAAGGTAACTATTTGATCCCCTGCAACAAGCGCGCATCTTAAAATCCCCCAAATTGGGGAGAGGATCACTCGATCAGCGATGATCTAAATTGCCGTCAGGTGTTTAAGGAAATCTCCAGTTGGTGATTCCCACCTGGGCTCGAACCTATTTCTAAAATGTGCTTATTATCAGCTAGTTACAAAGAAAGTCAATCTTCAGGTGCTTAGTTAGGTGCCCACTTTATTGACTATTCAAATATAACAAAAGAGAATAAATTTGGAAAATTAATCGCTATATCGTAATATTGCAATATAGTTTATGGGACTTACAAAGACGGAAATATTCACAGAAGAGCAGAACAGATTAGCTGTTATGTTGAAAGCAATTGCGCACCCTGCACGCATCGCCATTCTTCAACATATCATTAGTGCAAATGCTTGTATCTGCGGTGACTTGGTAGATGAGTTGGGATTAGCTCAACCAACAATCTCACAGCATTTGAAGGAATTGAAAAATGCCGGGCTGATTCAAGGCACTATAGAAGGTGTAAGTGTTTGCTACTGTATTGAGCCTAAAGCATGGACGTTGCTACAAGATCAGCTTAACAACTTTTTTAACCTTTATAAAGTTCCAACATCCTGTTGTTAAAAAAATTTATACGTAATCATCGCAATATTGCAATAAACAACTTAATGTCTTAAATATGGAAACCTTAAAATGGCAATCTTTTAAAGAACAATTACAGGCTAATCCAACATTAGACCTGCAATTTCAATATGCAGAAAATACATGGGTAGAAGCCTCTTACCATATCACTGAAATCAAACAAGCTCCGATTACCTCTGTCGATTGTGGCGGTGTCATGAATGCCTGGACTGAAGTGATCGTTCAATTATGGGTTCCTGAGGAAGAACAGCAATTACGGTCAATGAAAGTGCGCAAGGCGTTGTCTATAGTAGACCTCGTAGAGAAAGCGCTTCCGCTTAACCCTAATGCCATAGTAAAGATTGAATTTGGAAACGCGCAGTTTGATACTCGTCAGATGTTGCCAAAAGAATTAAAAATAGATGGTGAAAATTTGATCGTGGATCTCCGTCCGGATGCCGTCCAATGTAAGGCGATCACTCGTGGCGGTAGTTGTGGCACCAACGAAAAAGGAGAAGAGTGCTGCACGCCTGCCGTGGAAGTGAAACCTAATATTCAGCTAAAAAATTTAGTTGCTGAAGCACCAAGTTGCGCTCCAGGTTCTGGTTGCTGCTAAATAATCAGGATGTAACGATGAACATTATTGTCTTACAACCTGAGCATTGGCTGGATGTTAGAAGAATTTATTTGGAGGGCATTGCTACCGGTCAGGCGACCTTTCAAACTGAAGCTCCTGAGTGGGAAGACTGGAATAAAAGCCATTTAGCTGACCTGCGTTTTATAGCCATAACCGGCACGGGTAAAGTAGCGGGGTGGGTTGCATTAGCGCCGGTATCGAATCGTTGCGTTTATGCCGGAGTTGCAGAAGTCAGCGTTTACGTGAGCGAAAGTTTTCGCGGGCATAAGGTAGGCCAGGCACTTTTACAACACCTGATCATAAAAAGTGAGAAGGCGAACCTGTGGACGCTGCAAGCCGGTATATTTCCTGAGAATGAGGCGAGCGTTAAGCTTCATGAGAAACTGGGATTTCGTATTATCGGCTACCGTGAAAAGGTCGCAAAGCAGTATGGCGTGTGGCGGGACGTATATCTCCTTGAAAAAAGGAGTAATTCAGTTGGAATTGATTAAAGAGCGCAAGAAAAGACAATTCAATTTGTAAAATGAAAAATATATTAGTCCTATGTACGGGAAACAGTTGCCGTAGCCAGATTGCTGAAGGCTACCTGCGTCACTTCGCAGGCGACCGAGCGACGATCTACAGCGCGGGTATTGAAACACATGGCGTGAACCCTAAAGCCATTGGTGTGATGGCAGAAGACCATATCGATATTAGCAAACACACCTCTAACCATGTGGATGAATATGCAAGCATCCCGTTCGATATCGTAATCACCGTTTGCGATAATGCCAATGAAGCCTGCCCGTTCTTTCCCGGTAAGGTAGAGCGATATCATGAAAACTTCCCTGACCCGGCCAAAGCCACGGGCACGCCGGAAGCAGTCTTGGACGAGTTTCGCAGGGTGCGCGACCTGATCAAGGTCTATGCAAAGAACTTCGCCCAACAACATTTTGAATTAAACACCAACAATTAACAGAACATATGAGCGCAAATGACTGTGCCCCGGCGGCTGAAAGAAAGAGATTAGGTTTTATCGATCGTTACCTGACGTTATGGATCTTCCTGGCGATGGCTATCGGCGTGGCCCTGGGTTATTTTATTCCTTCGACTGCGACCTTTATTAACTCTTTTTCAAGCGGTACGACAAATATCCCGTTAGCTATCGGCTTGATATTAATGATGTACCCGCCGCTGGCCAAAGTGAAATATGAGAACATGGGCGAAGTGTTTCGTAATACCAGGGTATTGAGCGCCTCGCTGGTGCTGAACTGGATCATCGGGCCTATACTAATGTTCATCCTGGCAATTACCTTGCTGCGTGACCACCCGGATTATATGGTCGGATTGATTCTGATCGGCCTTGCCCGCTGTATCGCGATGGTGGTGGTTTGGAATGAACTCGCTGAAGGCAACCGCGAATATGCAGCCGGACTGATCGCCCTGAACAGCATCTTCCAGGTATTGCTCTACAGTGTTTATGCTTACGTGTTCATCACGTTTTTGCCACCATTGTTCGGCCTGAAAGGATTGGCAGTGAATATTACCATTGGGGAGATCGCCAAATCAGTGGGTATCTATTTAGGCATCCCATTCGCTGCTGGTGTCATCAGCCGCTATGCGCTCATTAAACTGAAGGGCGAAATATGGTTCAATACCAAATATGTGCCTTTCATTTCGCCCATTACGCTGATCTCGTTGCTATTTACGATCATTGTGATGTTCAGCTTAAAAGGCAACCTGATCGTACAGATACCTTTTGATGTGGTACGCGTCGCCATCCCGCTGGTGATCTATTTTACCATCATGTTTATTGCCAGCTTCTTTATCGGTAAGTCATTTGGTGCGGACTATTCACGCAGCACCTCAATCGCCTTTACCGCTACCGGTAATAACTTTGAACTGGCCATTGCGGTCGCTATCGGGGTATTCGGAATCAACTCCGGTGAAGCCTTTGCCGGGGTGATCGGCCCGCTGGTGGAAGTGCCTGCGCTGATCGCACTGGTCAATCTCGCTTTCTGGTTCCGCAAAAAATATTACGCTAATAAAACTATTATACCTACTACCTGAATATGAAAATCGCCTTATTCTCTGATATCCACGCCAACATGCCTGCATTGGAAGCTTTCTTTGCCGATGTGGAAACCCGTAAACCTGATGCGATCTACTGCCTGGGTGACCTGGTAGGTTATAACATCTGGCCCAATGAAGTGATCGACGAGATCCGCAAACGCGGGATTCCCTGCATTACCGGCAACTATGACTTTGGTATTGGCCGTCACAGCGATGATTGCGGCTGCGCTTATAAAACCGATGAAGAAAAAGCGATGGGTAAAATATCCATCAGCTATACGAACGAGATCGTAAAAGATGAGCAGCGGGCGTATTTGCGCACCTTACCGGCACACATTCGTTTAGAGTATCAACTCAACAACGATAAGTTAAACGTGCTGTTGGTACATGGCAGCTCGCGGAAGGTGAACGAATACCTGTTTGAGGATCGCGACGAAAAAAGTATGCTACGCATTATGGAGCAGGCGGATGCCGATGTATTGTGCTTCGGCCATACCCACCAGCCATATCACCGCGTACTTTCTGCTAATGAGCAGTTCTATCATGCGATCAATATCGGCTCAGTGGGTAAACCTAAAGATAAAGACCCAAGAGGCGGCTATGTGTTGTTACACATTGCAGAAAACAGCACAAAAACAGATAAAGACAGTATTAAAGCCGAGTTTATCCGTTTTGATTATGACATTGAAAAGGCAGCTAAAGCCGTTGAAGACAGTCCGCTGCCTAATGAATACGCAGACATGTTAAGGAACGGCTAATGAGAATAGCACTTTTTTCCGATGTACACGCCAACCTGCCTGCCTTTGAGGCGTTGCTGGCCAGCGTTGACGAACGAAAACCTGACGCGGTGTATTGCCTGGGCGACCTGATCGGCTATAATATTTGGCCGAATGAGGTAATTGCCGAGGTTCGAAAACGCGGTATCGCCACGCTGAAAGGCAACCATGATGAAAAGACCAAAGGCTATGCTTACGAACTGGTGACGGCCGACAACCGGGCTTATCTCAATACCTTACCTGCGCACATCCGCTTGGAATATGCCGATTTTCAGATCCTGCTGGTACACGGCAGCCCGCGCAAGATCGACGAATACGTATTGGAAGACATGCCCGAAGATGAAGTCATCCAAATGATGGATGCTGTTAAAGCCGATATCCTTTGCGTGGCTCACTCACATTTGCCTTATCACCGCAACATCAGCGATAAGCAGGTGATCAACACCGGGTCTGTCGGTAAGCCCAAAGATGGCGACCCACGTGGCGGTTATGTAATACTAACCATCGGCGGTAACATCAAAGCAGAGTTTATCCGCTTTGATTATGATATCAAAAAAGCGGCGAATGCAATTATTGACAGTCCGTTGTCGGATGAACTGGCCGAGCGGTTAAGAAAAGCTTTTTAAAAGTGAAGCCCCGTATACAAGTACGGGGCTTCCTCATTATTGCATTACAGTTTATTTGCAGCAATCTGCTTTGGTACAGGTTGTCTTGGCACATTTTTGTCCTTTAGGACAGCTGGTGCAAGTAGCCTGTTTTGCTTTTCCTCCTTTAACAGGTGCATTACCATTAGCCATTACTGAGGTTGCCGCAAAAGCAATTGCCAGCACACTAAACATTACTTTTTTCATCGTTGTATTTTTTTCTTTTAAATAATTCGTTACACTCAAGGTCAGGTTGTGTCGGATTATTTAACAAGCTTTAGGCGGCTTCCAGCTTAATGGATGGTAAACAGATAAATCACCAATGATAAAGGGTGCAACTGGTTTCGGCAGGTAAAATGCAAACGTGCGCTGAAGTTTAACGGCTGGTACGGGAATAAATCCGCACGAACTACAGGAAAACATCTGAGCACAACCTGGCTGACCACAATCACCACTTTGCTTTTGATGTTCCGAGTGGCAGCTCATTGTATCAGCCGACTTTTTACAACAGGAATGCCGATCAGTTTTCGAACCCGCCTGAACCAGCCCGCTCGACGCAGAAAGGAAAAACAGACACATGATCAGAAAAACCGATAAGACTTTCATTGAATTAAGTAACGTAATATTTGTTGAAATATTTTAGCTGTTAAAGTTTCATCCGTTGTATTCGCACGGCATTCAAGATAGCGAGTAATGCAACTCCCACATCTGCAATCACTGCCTCCCAAAGGTTCGCTACCCCGCCTGCACCTAAAACCAATACGATCACTTTCACGACCATAGCAATGGTGATATTTTGCCAAACCACACGGCTGGTGATCTCACCTGCCTGGATAGCTGTCGTAATTTTAGAAGGCTGATCGTTCTGAATAACAATATCTGCCGTTTCAATGGTGGCATCACTACCCAAGCCGCCCATTGCGATACCAGCATCTGCCAAAGCAACCACCGGCGCATCATTCACGCCATCACCTACGAAAGCGATGCGGCTGCCAGCATCCTTAAAGCCCTGTACCTTTTCAACTTTACCGTCCGGCAGTAGATCACCAAAGGCTTTATCTATACCCAAGGACTTCGCTACTTTATCCACGACGGCTTGCTTGTCCCCGGATAACATGACGGTTTGCAGCTTAAGATCGTGCATCCGCACAATAGCATCTTTCGCGTCTTCTTTAATTTCGTCTGCAATCGTGATGTATCCTGCAAATCGGTTATCGACAGCCAGGACGACAACGGTATCAACCAAACCATCCACTTCACCAGGATAGGCAATATTGAATTTCTTTAAAAGCTTCGCGTTGCCAGCCAGCACCACTTTACCGTTTATCGTGCCTTTCAAGCCATGGCCGGAGATCTCTTCGACATTTTCTGCCTTGATAGCTTTCGCCTTATTGCCAGCATAAGCTACCACCGCTTTGGCGATAGGATGAGTCGAATTGACTTCGATAGCCGCTGCCATCCCCACCAATTCATCATTGCTGAGTCCGTCGGCTTTCACTTCCTGCACCTTAAACACGCCTTTGGTAAGGGTTCCCGTTTTATCCATGATGACCGTATTGATCTTCGTCATCACGTCCAAGAAGTTGGAACCTTTAAACAATATTCCATTGCGTGAAGCTAACCCGATACCCCCAAAGTAGCCCAGCGGTATAGATACTACCAGCGCGCACGGACAGCTGATCACCAGAAACACCAAGGCCCTATAGAACCATTGATGAAAGTTATAGGTGTCCGTAAAGAAATAAGGTGCAAAACATACCAGTAAGGCCAAGGCAAAGACGATAGGCGTATAAATCTTGGCAAAGCGGCTGATAAACAATTGCGTCTGCGATTTGCGTGCGGTGGCATCCTGCACCATTTCCAGTATCTGGCTCAGTTTGCTGTCTTTAAATAAGGCTTTGACCTGAACCTCGCTCACTTTATCCAGGTTGATCATACCTGCCAATACGTTTTCGCCCTTGCGCTTCGTGTCCGACTTACTTTCACCCGTCAGCGCTGCGGTATTGAAGCTGGCCGAATCCGAAGAAAGCTCGCCATCCAATGCTACCTTTTCACCTGCCTTCACCTGGATGATCTCATCCACTTGGACGCTTTTCGGGTCAACCTCCGATGGCTTGCCGTCACGCATCACCGTCACCTTATCCGGCCGGATATCCAACAATGCCTTGATGCTTTTTTTCGCGCGGTTCACCGCTGCATCCTGAAACCACTCACCGATTGAGTAAAAGACCATTACGGCTACGCCCTCGTTGTAAGACCCAATGCTGAAAGCACCAACGGTAGCCACGCTCATCAGGAAAAATTCGTTAAAGAAATCGAAGTGCTTCGCCTTACGCCAGGCCATGCCCAGTACGTTATAGCCAGACAGTCCAAAGGCAATTAAAAAAACGATCAGATTCACCGGAAACGGCGGTTGCCACTTGAATCCATATTCCAGCGTCAGCATCACGAAAAGGATCAAAAGAGCGGTGAGCAGCGGCCAGTGGCCGCGCCAACCCTCTTCTTCCTCTTTAGCATCTTGAGGGTCTGAAATTCCTGCTTTAGGTAGCTCATCTTTGATCAGGGGACGATCTGTCTTAATATCTTGGTCAAATTTATGATTAGGTATTTGTTCCATAATTAATAATTAAACAGCCATTTATAGCTTGATTTTCAAACCTCCATTGATCACAAAGCCATCTAACGGAGCATAGATGTCTCTGAATGTTGGATTGGTAATGCTGCCGGTATAGATCGTATCAAATTTGGTTTGGCGCGTATCAGTGATGTTTTCAAAATTGATGAACAGTGAAAAATGTTCCCATATTTTTTCTGCCATAAACCCTGCTGTCCAGTAGCTTTTGCCCATAAGGCCGTCATTTAAGCGTTGCGGACTGAAATAATATGCTTCAGCGCCAATTTTCCAATTATCTTCTAACTCATACATGAGTACATTGTTGAGCCGGTGACGTGAAACGAGCGGATAATCGGTAATTGTTTGATTCGTGTGTTGGGTTACATCAGCCAGTGTGTAGCCGATGAAGAGTTTAAGATCACCATAGGTAAGTTTCACATTTGTCTCCATGCCTTTTGTGTTGAGATCGCCGGGGGGCTGCTGATATTGCAGATTGCCGTTGGAAAGGGCGGTCAGCAAGATAGGATCGTTAATACGTGTGTAGAAAAAAAGTTGATTAACGCTAAATCCAACTTCATCACCAAACAGGGAAGTCCGGTAGTTAATATCATAATTAGCACCGTATGAGCGCTCCGCTTTTGTTGACGATATAGCTAATGGCAATACGTTCCGAAATTGTATCCGCTCGGCATCCTCGGTGAATACTGTAGGCGCTTTATATCCTAAACCACCACCTAAACGGGTCGAGAAGTGTTCATTAATTTTCCACAACCCAGATATTCTTGGCAGAAAGAAAAAACCGTAATCATTGTGATAATCACCTCTTATACCGCTTTCTAATGTTACTTTAGGTGTTACGTTTAGTGTGTTTTGGACAAAACCACCTATGGTGTTATAGCTGTAATTACGTAGAGGTATACTGCTTTGCCTTTCTTCATGAAAATGATCAGTCAGTATATTCAAACCTGCGACCCAATCCGACTTTTCACCCTTTCTCGAATAATTTGCCTCGGTAAAAGTTGACACCTGTATTCCTGAAAATCGGTAGTCTGGCAAAGTGATGGTACGATCAAAATAACTTACACTGTTCTTAAATGTCAGCTTTTCCTTTTCATTCAATTTGTGGTCCAGTTGTAACTGGCTGCTATACCGGCCGGTCTTATTACGTTCAAAATAAGAATGGTTGGCGCTTCCCCGGCCTTTAATATACTCGAAGTCCCCACCGATCCGGTTTTCAGTTGTAGCGTTAATACCAACATTAAGTGATGTCCGGTCATTGAAATATAGCCATAACTTTGGATTGAAAGTATAGCGGTCAAATCTAGGTATAGCAGTCAAACCAAAACTTGAAGGATCATATGGTGAGCCGTGGTTATACGCCGCATAAATGGTAGCGCCCACTTTGTTAAATTTCTGGGCATAGAACATGCTTGCGTCTAAACCGGCAGCTGATGTACCATTAAGTAAAAAGTTAAGTTGCCGTTCATTTGTTGGTGTTTTGGAAACCAAGTTTACCAGACCGGCTATAGCTCCGCCACCATATAATGTTGAAGAAGAACCTTTGATAACCTCTACCTGTTTAAGATCAAGAGGCGCTACTTGTAACAGCCCTAAGCCACCTGAAAACCCTGCATACAGTGGGAATCCGTCACGGATGATCTGTGTGTATTTGCCATCCAGTCCCTGTATGCGGATAGCCGCATTGCCACTGGTGGCCGAAGTTTGCTGCGTTTGAATACCCGTGCTTTCGGCAAGCAGCATACGGATATCGCCTGGTTTCATATTGCCTTTTTCTTCCAGTTCCTCGCCTGATATCACTTCCACCCGTGTAGGGGTATTGGCAATGGTGCGGCTGCTTCGCGTGGCCGACACGGTTACTTCGGTGAGCTTTTCTCCTTCGCCCTCACCTGAAGGGGTCAACTGCATGACTAAGGGTTCGGAACTTGTCAGTGGAAAGATCAAGGTATCTAGCCTGGTTTCATAGCCCACGTAACGGAACTGGAAAACCTGCATGCCATTGGGTATATCTGTAATCAATACTTTTCCTGCTGTATCAGTTGTTGCACCTTTGGTCGTACCCTGCAAAAGTACTGTAACACCTATTAAAGGTTCGTTGGTTTTACCGTCTTTGATCACGGCTTTGAAGGTGTTTTGGGAATAAGCTAATGCAGTATATAGTAGTGCTGCAATGAGCACAAGAAGTCGTTTCATTAAGATATATTTAAGTTAATTTCAATAAGAATTAGCCACACGTAGGGCTATACAAGCGAATTAACTCAATTGTGGGGGTTGCCAAATGGCAAGGGAAACAGTCTTTGGGTCAGGCTGACAGTAGGGCGCGTAATTTTGCTGAGGCTGTTCGGCAATGAATTCTAACTGATGGATAACCGGTTTTGATATAATAAAGCCGACACATGAACCGCAAGAAAAGAAAGGTGAACAACCCTCACACTCTCTTTCTTTACGCGTTTGGTGATCGTTTACTGACTTGGTTACTTTGCTTTTTGTTTCACATTCCCGATCTGCACAACAAGGCCTGCCCGACAAGATCAGGACAAAAAAAGCAAGGATCAAGCAGACTACTTTCACAAGGCAAAGGTAGGTAATATCTTCAAATCCTGATGATCGCGGTATAAATGGAAAGCACAAAATAAGAAAAGCCCCTTAGCACTCGCTGCAAGGGGCTTTCAACCTAAACCTTATCACAATTAGCCGTAAGTTCGGCTAAGAATGCGGCAAGCTAACAAAAAATCCGATCTTAGCGTAAAAACCTTTACCTATGGCTGCAACAACCTACTCAGTCTTTTATCATTCTCCAGACGGCTTTTTTGTATGCCGTACGGACTTTGATAATCTTGAAGAAGCAGAAAACTTCCTGCAAACTAAGATCTTCATTTTCGACGGTGCTGAATTTCACTTCATGTTAAAAGATGGAAGATTCTTGGTCAAAGGTGAGCCCAGGGAGCGAACAGAAAAATTTTATGCGGAGTCAATGCGGTATGCCGTGGAGATTCCTGCATCGGAGATCAACAAATCATCATAAATATTCCGCCCCCTGTTTTCACCATAATCATCAACAATCAGGAAAACAGGGGGCGTCCTCAAACGGGCGGGCGATAGCCCGCCGTCCGGCAATTTTTAAAAACAAGAGGGATTGCTCCCAATGTCATTAAGTTAAGGGATTTCGAAGGCAACCACAGTTAAAAAACCGGGAGAATTCCAGTTCTTTAAGCATTTGAAAACTAAAACTGTGGTATGAATGCAAACTTAGAAGTCATTTCAGATTTAAAGACCTTTATTACGTTGTCGGCTACAGAGCGAGATTTAAAAGAACTCTTTACCGTATCGAAAAACGACTTTTCACGAAACCGCAAACTCGGTTTTGAACGTTTGGTATTAATGCTGATCAATTTTTTCCGAAAAAGTTACAGCATTGAGATTGCCGACTTTTATCGGTTGATAAATAGTGAGGAAACCAAAGTGACCAAATCAGCTTTTTGCCAGCAACGAATGAAGATCAAAGACCTGTTTTTTGGTTGCTTAAACGAGATACTGGTAGAAAGTTTTTATAGGCATTACGCCGCACAGGTTAAGCGCTGGAATGGCTTCAGGCTAATCGCGATAGACGGCTCTATAGCCTGTTTAATCAATACAGATGATGTAACCGCACATTTTGGCACACAGGGAAACCATATTAAAGAAATGGCTATGGGGCAGGTGTTATCTGCTTTTGACATTCTTAACGGTATCACGATCCGGGCGGACATGTTTCCGATTAAGGTGGCTGAACAAAAACTGGCTCAACATTGGGTATCGTTTTATTCATCTGACATGTTGTTGATTTATGATCGTGGTTATCCTGGCTTCGCCAATTTCTTTCTTCATCAGAACAGGGAGGAACCACAGCCATTTTTGATGCGGTGCCCTTTAGGGTTCTGTAAAGAAGTAAAAGCATTTGTTGATAGCGTGGAAAATGATACCCTCGCCTTATTCAAGGCCAATAAATATTCCTCGGAAGAACTGTATAAACATGGATTTATCGTCCCTGTAGGATCAGCTATTAATGTGCGATTGATTAAAGTTATACTGGATGATGGCACCATAGAGGTTTTAGCCACAAACTTGTTAAACAAAACAGATTACCCTTACGATGTATTTAAGGAATTATATTTTGCACGCTGGGGAATAGAAACTAAATACGACACGATTAAAAACCAGTTGCAACTGGAAGCTTTTAGCGGGCAAAAGGTTGCTACCATTATGCAGGATTTCTATATTACATTCTTTCTGTCTAACCTACAGGAAATCATAGCCAAGCCATGCGAAAGTCTCCTAATTAGAATCAATGAGAATAGAAAGCATAATTATAAAATCAATCGTAATATCGCTTTTGGAATAATGAAAAACAGGATTGTAGATGTGTTTATGATCTACAATCCTGAAAAAATACTAAAAAGATTAGAAGCATTATTTATGCAGCATATTGAACCTGTTAGACCCAACCGAAAATATGCTCATCAACGAATAACGGTTAAAGCAAGAAGCAAATATCAGGCATTAACTAATTACAAAAGAGCAATTTAAAGTTGATTTGATGAGACTTTAGCGATACTCCAGTCATACCTTCGCTCGTTTTAAGCCGTCTATTTTCTTATTGTTAGATTTTTTGGTGAAAAATTTTATAATAAATTAGTTGATTATGAGCAAAATCACATTATTCTGTTGGCATGCGGAGGGAATAGTAATCAACAAGGCGATGCGCGGAAGGTGGATCTAAATTGCTTAGCACAACGATCACGCGATCAAGCATTGGAAAAACACGCAATTCACCATTCATGCCATCTGCGCCACCCTCATGGCCGAAGCTGGTTAATTGTTTGTTACCATATAGTTCAAAACCCAGCCCATATCCGTAGCCTGATGGAGCGTCGTGATAGTAAGGCTTCGTTGCCAAGCGCAGCATCGGTTTCGGTATAAGCTTCCCGGTTTTGAGCGCGTTAACAAATCTTAACATGTCATCTATTGTAGAATAACCGCCACCCGCAGCCATACCCCTATAAGGTAAAGTTTCATCATTCTTTACCCAAGCCCCTTTCACTCGCATATATCCAGTTGAGCGCATGGGAACGTGAACGTTTTCAGGTAACTCACCTGTGCTGTTCATTTGGGCAGGCTTAAAGATATATTTGTCTACATAATTATAATAAGACATATGGCTTACCCTGCTGATGATTTCTCCAAGCAGAACAAAGCCGTAATTGGAATAGGAAAATCCTTTGGTCTGATCACTGCCTCTTGATCCATATAATTTGACGTAATCAGCATTATCTTTGAGATTGGCCCGATTAGCATCAAACTCGGGACCGAAGATATCACCCGTGCCACCGGTATGGTTTAGCAATCTGCGGACAGTTACCCCGGCAATATCTTTATTTGGATAATCTTTAACATAATCTCCAACCGTGCCATCCATTGATACCTTTCCCTTTTCAACCAACTGCAGTATGGCAATTGCGGTAAACATCTTATTCATAGACCCGTTGCGAAACTTTGTTTGGCTTGTATTCAATATATGCTTATCCTTATCCATTTCTCCCCAGGCACGCTTTAATAATATTTTTTTACCTGAAGTAACCAATATTGCTCCAGAAAACTTACCGGCCATTGTAAGCGTATCCGCGCGTTTTATCAACGCTTTGATTGCTTCACTTTGTGACAACCTATAGATAGCCAAATCCGAAGGGCGGCTTATATCTTCAATCATCATTTTAACATTGGTTGTATTACCGCCCGTATCTACCGTTATACTTTCCCGATGCAAAGCGTCCGACTCTTTTTCCTGAATTAATACAGTAAGATTTAAGGGGGAGTTTTTTTCTACCCGCACTACCTGATAGCCTCCTGTTCGTTCCCAGGTATCGAGCATGCTTTGTACCGACCATTTTTTATGATAAGTGGTTTTATACGCTTCTATTTGCTGTGCACTACCCGAATTAATAGCGGTTAACCATTCATAAAACACTTTTTCAGCAGGAGTTTTCTTGTCTATCGGCTGGCCAAAAGCCGAGATGAATTGCACTGATAGTAAGATCACTATCGAATAAAATAAATAAATGTTTTTTTTAAAAGTCATATTTTGAATATCGAATAAAATATGTTGAAAGTAATGAAATAAATGAGCACTATAAAAAGCTGATAAGTTGAACAAAAAATATTACCAATGCTATATTGTTCTTTATCATCACTTAAATTTATTATGTGGGTCGTTTATTCTGCTTATTTATTGCGATTTCTTTGTCATACTTGGCTATCTCAATACGCTCGTAGCCTTCTAAAAATCAAAACAAGAGGGAGCACTATGCTCTAACCTATTATAAAACAACAATATATACTTAACTTAATGACATTGGGATTGCTCCCCCTTATCCATTATTTAGTTGTAAATTAATGCTTCACCGCCGTGAGTTGCAAAATCCTTGCACAAGTTAAATGCAACCTGCGCCCGTTGCTTGGCTGTGCCGTCCATAATGGATTTAAATTTGGCTTCCTCGCTTTTGAAGCTGCGTACATTTTGAAAGTAACCAGTCACGGCATTGTACGCGCCAAATACTGTTCCTGCGTTCGTCTCGATCTGCTGGGTCGGGCTGCCTAAAGCATACTCATAAACGCTGTCGACGATGTTCGTGTAATGTGTAGAAAGCTGATCCAACTTACCCTCGGCTAAGTTCTCCAGTACTTGTTTATTCGATGCCATAGCAATCTGTATCAACTTTTTCACCTCTGCATCGGTAATTCGCACCTTCGCCCACTGGTTAAACAAGCCTTCCATTTCGTGGCTCAACTCCCTGCTGATACCCATCAAAGTATGCGCATGTTTCAAACGTTCGGCTGCCGAGGCCGTATGCCGAATTTTAATAGCCCCCGAATGATTACGCATGGCTGCGTTAAGCGTGTTGTTGCATACGATGCGAATGGGCGTAAACGCTGCCGTGATACTGCCTAATCCATCGTGCGAGGTTGTTAAAAACAGATACTGTTCTATCCAGTCTTTAACGCCAACACGGATATAATCAGGCAGTTTCGCGGTAATAAAAACCCGCTCGCCATTGCCCAATGCACCAGCCGTTTCATATAGTATGCCGTTACCACCGCCGACAATGGCGTCAAAGAATGAAAAAGCATCCCGGTTCTGCACAACTTCGTAATCATTGCCGACAACGCCTAAAACCTGCTCGGTGTCTGCCCTGACGGTCGCAAAGAAATTAGGTACTGTTATTTCAGGTATGATAATATCGTCGCTGCCTTCGCCTAAATGGTTCGCAGTATCATAGGTGAATAAGGGTCGTTTCTCTACAATATAGTCCAAACCGGCATGCTGAATGGCTTCACTGCTGGTCGGGTAGCGGTCAATAATTTGTCCTAAGCCATGCCAGGCCTTATCCTTGACACTCATAAAATTGTGCTTGTCTGTTTTCTGATTAAAATTGAGTTGATGTGCCATGATCTTAATTTTTAGAGTTTTTGGTATTTAATGGGATGATCTCGGTTTGCAACACTTCTACATTTGCCGTGCTGCCAACAACAACGGTGCTGGTTTGCAATTCCGTGATAGCATCGTGTATGCTAGGGTGTGTGGTTTGGATGGTCACTTTCACCAATAAAAAAATCTTGTCTTCCATTGCCCTAAAATTGATAGGTGTTCAAAAAATCGCTGAATTCCATTTGAAACTGTGCGGGGTTCTCCTGCGCCAACTGTTCGGCGTAACCTTCCCAAAAAATTTGGTCGGTCAGTTCTACAAATTGCTCGTACATGGGATATGCTTTTTAGTAAAATTTTGAAAATGCTCCCGACCGTAAAGCCGGGAGCGATGACTGTTCAGGCATTCGGAAAAACGATGTTCGCTTCGATGTCTGCTAATTTTTCATGGCAGGCGTCAAAAATGAACTGTGCGACCATGCGGATAAGGTTGGGTGTATTGGTGACGAATTCACGGCGTTTATCATCCTGAATTATAAGCCGGCAGCCTTGGTACGGGTTGCTTTCCAGTTCGTCGTTCTCTTCCTGTAGTTGTACCTCAAAATCTTCTAAGGTCTTGATACGGGCAATAAGCGCTAAACGCTGGATAGATAGGCGGTGCAGGTCATTCACCGATTTTAGGGTTTGTTCTAAATTGAGCGCAAACTTTTTTGGCTCAAATTTGACCTCTTCTGTTTTGGCGGGTTCGGCCTGTGCTTCGGCTTTCACTTCTTCGGTGGCAAGTGTGTTTGCAGGGTTAACGGGTTGGTTATCCACTGCAACTGGGCTATCGGTCTTAACCTCGGCAGGCGCAGCTTCCGCAGTCTGCGGGGTTTGGGCGGGTTTTTCATCAGTTGTGTTTCCATCTTGTTTAGCTTCTTTGCCTGTTAAGCTTGGGCGGTTTTGTGTTTTGTTAGTTTCATTCGCTTTTGCTGCTGCACCTTGTACACTGATCGCATTTTTTTCTGCTGTTTTCATCTTAAAAGATTTAAAGGGTTAAAAAATTTGTTTTTTGTTTCCCTCTTTTCCCGAAGACTTCCCTTAAAAGCTATTTTTCAAAAGAAAAAACGGTAAAAAAGAAAGTCAAAAAAGCGGTCGTGAGCCAGAGCGGGAGAACTATAAGTCCCGAAGGGTGGCCGCAGCGAAGCGAAGGACATTATGCGTTCGTACGTGAAGGCTGACCGAGATTGACGCCGCTTTTGTCCGTTTTCGTTGGAAAATAGCAGCTAAAAAAGTCTCATCTGAATCACGTCGGCAAGGCCAGGAATGCAGGTAAGCGAAGCTTTTCCCGGCAAGTGGAACGAAGCGGGTAAACGAGTGAAGCCGGAATGATGGGATTGCAGGACATTTCCTGTCAACGGCTTTAAGCGGATGCTTTTGCGCGGCAGCAAAAATGCAGGAGCTGAAATTCCGGCAGTATGATGACTAGACCCGGTCACCTGTCAAGGATTGCAGCGGCATCCTTTTTGGAGAAAAGATAGAGCGGAAAGCCTGGCCGCAGGGACAGCATCAAACATCATTAGTTCTCAAGATAACAAAAGGGTGTTCCGTCTTTCAGTTCGGATTTAGCAACTTTACAAGAATGATATAGGCCCTGTATCATTACTCACGGTAATGGTACCAATATCGTTTTATGACGATGACAGCCGTCGAAGTCTCCGAGGATAACTTATTCCTAAACGATACCTCATGCTTTGTATCCATTTGCGTTACAAACGCTTTATATTTGCAGTGCAAGTTTTATGGAGCACGAAGCCTTTTATAAAGATCAGTATGACAGGTCACTTGACAGGAAGAACGAGATCAATGCGTCGCTGTCTACACCCATAGGAATACTTACGGCGTTGATCGCAGGATTGTACTTTGCGTCCACCAATTTTGATTTTAGCGATAACATCATTTTGACGATCATTTTCGCGGTGATCGGTGGACTTTCTTTATTCCTCTTAGGCAAATCCATTTATCATTTGATACTGGCGTTTTCTGATTTGCACAATGGTTATGATTATGCCTACCTGAATGATACTGATGTATTGGACAACTATTATCAGGGGTTGGTCAGCTTCTACCATTCACAGCCAGGTGCAACCCCTGCGGGAAGTATTGCGGAGGCTAAGAAAGAGTTTGATGAGTACATACTTAAAGAACTTATTAAAAGTGCGGGTATCAACCAGAAGAACAATAAGTCAAAAATTTTTCAAAGATTTCAGTGTCATCAATACATGATTTATGCCTTAATTGCATTAAGTTTGTTAATCATTCCCTTTGGCATTGATTTTGGGATCAATAAAGGAAAGGACAAAGTGCAGAAGGTGAAGATCGATTCGGTCATACCGGTTGATCTTAACTTGAAATATAAGGACACCACCATACGTTTAAATATAAAACCATACGACAATGGCGCAAGAAATAAAAAAACCGACACCTCCACCCACGCAAATGATCAGGGAAGGCGTTAATCCCAATGTATCCAGGCCGGTTGTTCCACAGCCGCATACCGTGGTCAAAAAGAAATAACAGCAATAGCTAATATTAACCAGCTAAACGTAAAAGGCGTTATCCTGTAAAAGGTAACGCCTTTTTTGCTTGGTTGGATGAACATACAAAGATTTAGCATTTCTATAGGCTGAGATAACCACTATCGTTAGCTTCTACGACAGCTTTCTTTTGAAAAAGATCAATCTCCAATAGACCACATTTGCGGCGATTCACGGTATTCGCTCAAGGCTTTGCCTCGTTTTGGTACTTTAATGGTAGAGAAAGATGGGATTTCGGTATGCATTATGAAGCTAACAAGCTAATCCAGAGAGGCTTGAGATTATCAAGTATGATAAATGGTAACATAAATTCAATCCGGTTCATTTAAGCGACCTGCTACCTTCAATAAATAGTGAAAGCTTGAGTAATCTACGTTGAACTTTAACCTTGTAAGAAGAAAATCGCAACGCATATTTACCATGTTTTCTTTGTATAAAGCTTCCGGGCCTTTAACAATTGTCCCGTCTAGCATTACACTTTGCATTAATGAATCAGTTTGTACCTCCGACAAAACCTGTATAAAATCTTCTTTTGCTTCCCAGCCCGACGTACATAAGCGCAACTCCCTAAAGCTTTCGTGCGGAAAAATGTCAACATAAATTTCTCGCATTAGCTTTTCCCCAATATCATCTATTAATTTTTCGATAAAAAGGCTTCCGTTACCAAAAAATCCTGCAATACATGCAGCATAACTAATAAATCGTTCATTACTTGCAACCCAGCGAATTTCCCAAAAAGATTGAGAGAAAAAATCTTGCAATTCAAGACTGGCTACATCGCTCACTCTTTTCTTTATTTGAGTAATCGTGTTTATAGCGGTAGCGGCTTTGTCTTTGTTGGTATCTTTTCCGAAAGCCATTAACGTAGGTACACAAAATAGTCCTCCAGATTTTCCGAGTACAAGGCAGATGTTATTAAAATCGTCTATGGATTCCGACTTCCTTAGTTCATTAAGAAGATATAATTCGTCCTTACTATTTGCTTCACTGTAGCCCCTAAATAGCAATTTCAACATTATTGCATGTTTTTTTAGTGACGCCATTTTGAAAATTGTTTAATATTCAGATGACCAGGAATTGTCGCTCGACGAGCTTACCTTTTATTCCTTCTTTTTCATTAATTCAACCTTCTCTTGCTCACTTTTTAAAAGGCGCTCATATAATTCGACAACCTTATCTAAAGGGTTAAAGGTGCATTGATAATTACTATTATTTAGAATGCTGTTGTCATGAAAGGTATTATTCATGTTATTGAATATCGAATCTTCATTGAAATGTTTCACGGCATCTGGGGTAGTGCCTAAAGCTTTCGCAATCCTTTCTAAGGTTTCGTCTTCCAGACTTTCACTTTGCTCGATTTTAGATATGGCCTGTTGAGATATTCCTAATTCGGCCGCAAGTGCATCCTGTTTTAAACCTCTAAGCTCTCTTAAGCGACTGATTTTTCTGCCAATATGAATTGTTTCTGCCATAAATCAAATATAATTAAAAATTCTTGCGTCAGGTTACAACCACGCAAGTTGTAAAATACAATCAGTTAGGTTGTAATTTACAACCAGCCATCTGTTTAATACAACCTTCAATTAATTGCTAATCAATTGTTCGGATCTTAATTTGGTGAAATATTACCAAACCTTTAGGAATGAGAGCTAAACTAATTAATCTGAATTTTCGGCTATACAAGATTGGCGACGAGGCAGGATTTGCCTACTTATATAATACATATTATAAAATTTACTTCTGGCAAAGTATGCGTATGGTTAAAAATAATGTTGTAGCGGATAGCATAACACAGGAAGCATTTCTTAAGTTGTGGTTAATGCGAGATAATATTTCTGACTTGAATTCAGTAACATCGTTCCTTTCTGATCAAACCAAAAGTAATAGTCGCTCATATTACAAGAAATCCTCTACTCAATTTCATAGAAGTTTGCTAATGCTTGATGAATATCCCAATTATCAAGATTTTTTGTTAGGGCATAATCGTGAGTCGGAGGATGAAGATATATTTAACGAAGTTGATTTTGAAAAATTTGAAATTCAACATCAGCAAAGACTTAAACAAGTTTTCGATGTCTTACCGAATCTAAAATATGAGCAGCAGTTATTTATTAAACTATGTCTAAAATATTCATTTAGCTACGATAGAATATCTTATCATTTAGGAGGAATATCAGACTACGAAATAGCCAAAATGGTTGAAAAGTCTATTGTAGCAATTAAATCCATTCTAGTTAGTACGAAGAAGATTGAAAGGCCTGTATCGCTAAAGACACCCATTGTATTTGAGGGAAATTTAGACGCGGAGCAGCTTGAAATTTTGAACCTGAGATATGAATTACAATATAGTTTTGAACAAATCGCCGCTGCTCTTAACCTTTCACAAGCACATGTACAACAACAATTTCTCAATGCTTTTGCATCCATAAAAAAGTCGAAAACCAAGATCAATCATAAGGTAAGGCAATCCTCTACCCGACAACTTCAAACATACAATCTTGAATTAAGAAAGGCAATGTAATATGGGTTCAGAAAATGTTGTACTGACACGCCGTATTCAATTATTGATTGATACGGAAGATGAATTAATGATTAAAGAAGCCAAAGAAAAACTATATGCCTGGCAACGAGTATGCTTTAGAGCAGCAAACCAAATTATGACGCACCAGTTTGTTCAGGATCAAGTGAAGGACTTCTTCTACTTTACTGAGGACGTCAGATTAAAATTAACTGACAATAAAAAAGAAGACGTAGGTATGTTAATTTCCTCGAAAACAAATACTACATACAGGGTTTTGTCGAATCATTTCAAAGGAGAAATACCTACCAATATCCTAAGCAATTTGAACCAATTACTCATTTCAACTTTTAATAACGAGAAAAAGGAGTATCAAACAGGTGAAAGATCTTTAAGAAATTATAAAAAAAATCTTCCTCTTCCATTTGGGCCTGAAGTGATTTCAAAATTGACAAGGACGAATGATAGTAGAAATTTTTCGTTTAGACTATTTCAAATTCCATTTAGAACGTTTTTGGGCAAAGATACACAGGATAAAAAAGGTTTGCTTGAAGGTGTGCTTCAAGGCAAAACAAAATTAAGGATGAGTTCAATCCAATTAGACAAAGGTAAGGTCTTTTGGTTGGCGACATTTGAATATCAAAAAAAACATGCTGAACTTGACAGTAAAATTATTGCAGAAGCATCACTTTCTCTTGAGCATCCTATTATAGCTAAAATAAATGATTATGAGCATGTGATAGGAAATAAAGAGGAGTTTCTTTACCGGCGACTGGCTATTCAGGCAGCCAGAAATCGAGTGCAGAAGGGAGCATCATTCAATAGAGGCGGGAAAGGGCGAAAGCGAAAATTAAAAAGTGTTGAGCACTATAAAGACATGGAAAAAAAGTATGTTGAATATAAATTACATGTATATAGTCGGCGGCTTATTGATTTATGCATAAAATATAAAGCAGGAAACTTAATATTAGTCAATCAAGGAGCAAAAGAGCAAATAGCCAAGGAAGAACCCTTTTTATTACAAAATTGGAGTTACTTCAGTTTGAAGGAAAAGATCGCATACAAAGCCGATATGGCTGGAATAAATTTGATTGTTGAATAATCAAAATTGAGGCTGTTTGAACAACCATAGAATGAGGATTTTATATCACTCAGTAATTCTCGATTAGAGGAATTCAAAGTACGGGCTCTATCGTGAAGTAACTGGCTTATTACCAACTGACAAAACTATATAGATTAATTAAAGCATTTTAGAGTTCTTTGCAACAGCCTTTGAATACTTAAAAGGTGAGATTTGCAACGGGTAGTTTTCTTTATGTAAACACTAAACATTTGAGGCATTTTGTGAAGCCGTAGGGTGAGGCGCAAGCGCTCACTAAATATTTTACGCAACGGTCTGCTGTAATTCCTAAAGACAAATCAAAGTTCAAATTTTGCAACTCACTAGTTTGAATCAATTGATCACTTTTTTTAAATTCTGTTTTGGTTGCGGCGATAGTATATACAAGGTTTCTGCTGTAATCCAAAGATATTTGAGGCTTCCTGCAAAGCCGTAGGATGAGGTGCTACACGCTCATCGAAGGTGATCTATGCAGTGCGTGGGCCTCGCTTATATAGCTAAGCAATTGAAATTTAGACAGGGTTGCTTCAGCGAAAAAAATTATAGGTTGGCAAGTTCATTGTCTAAAGTTATTATCATATCAAAATATGAGTAACGGATGAAATTTGACCAACAAAGTTTAATTTGAGGTTGCTTATACAACCGTAGAATGAGGCCTTTTGCGCTCATTAAATATATAACGGCCGGTGCTCGCTTAATTAGATATAAGTTCGTCAATTGATGAAAATATCTTACAAGCTATATATAATCAGAAATTTGTACTATACACTATAACTTGTTTGGACTCCAAAAGCCAGATGTTTTTTTCCTAAAAACAGTTCATGCTCAGCTTAATATTGACGCGAATTTCTGTTAGAGAATGCTTAATGTTGATTAAGCGAGTTATATTACGGCTCATCATAAGTTTTTAAATCTCTCCATACGTCTTGCTCTGGCTTTGTAATTTGAGCAACTGAATTGGCATCCCAAAGGTGCAACTCATCGTTTATGAATCGATAAAGCTTTTTGACTCCAACCTCGTTTGTCGTAAAAACGTGCGTAATTCTCATTTTCTCTAAGTAATCGTCCCAAAACCCGTCTGAACTAAGGGATTCAATATATACGTCATCATCAATATCCTGGTCGAAGGCAAACCGGAATCCGGATACTTGTGGTAAAGGGTTTCCATCAGTCGGATCATCTAGAATAGTCGTTAAACGAAAATGCATGGCCGGGTAATGACCTACACTATACATGACCTCTACTTTTGACAACTTGCGGGCATTGAGCTCTAACACACCATAGGTAAGCATTCCCACGAGTTTCAGCCACTGCTCGTCAGATACGCTCAATAATACATTTTGTGCCTCATCTAATGTTTTCATAATAAAGTATCTAAAGTAAATAGCAACAGGCCTCGTTGGCCTGTTGCATGAAATGTTAAACACTCATTTTGCTCTTGCGCGACTGCTTTTTTTTTTGCGATTTCTCCTGCGACTGAGAAGGCGTTTTTAAGCTTTTGGTTGTTTTCGTACTGGTTCCTAACAATTCTTCACGTTTGATCTTTTTCATCTGATGGTCAAACAGGTCCACAGTTTTAAACTGTGGGTTCGCTGAGATAAAATATTTTTTATTACCGTCCGCATGTGCTACAGTGATCTGCTGAGCATTGCCTTTTTTCAAAGAACGAAACACATCGTCTTTTGCTTTAGGGTCTTCCAACTCCTTAATACCTTTGCCTGCGATCACTTTTTCTAAGTCATACCCATAATTTTCGTGGTAGTGCTTGATCTTTTTGTTGCCGCTGTCTGTTAAATTCTGGTCATCCAGCGTAAGCCAGGCCTGGTATTTCTGATTTTCAAGATTGGTGAGCTGCTTATGTACAGAACGTCCCTCCATTAAGTTGAAAGCCTCTTTAGCGGTCACACCGTTACCTTTGTTGATGTAAAAGGTTTGGCTGACATCTTTTTCAGAATCGTTTTCATGGCGGATGTTCGCATCATATTTGTTAAAAAAATACATATCCTGGTTATCACCTGCCTTAAAGTGCAGCATGTAATCGACTGTTTTCTGATTGAACTCGTGGCTTAAGCCTAACTTGAACTCCGGCGTTTTTGCTTCGATCTCCCGGTCAAGTTCGGCATTCAGTTTTTCCCCAAAGCCTAAGTTCAAAAGGCTCTTTTTTAAGAATTCTGCATTTTGTGTGTTCATGACTTTATGAATTAAATGGTAATTAGATGATTGTTAATTAGCGGCCAGCGTCAGCGGAGTCCTTGATGGTACCGGGATGACCTTGATATTATCTAGATTGTCCTGCCTGATCTGTAAATAAAGGTGCCGGTTACCCGAACGCTCGTAAACCTCGATGAATAGCGCCTCGTCTTCCGATAGTGAAAACCTTTTAAAGGCAAATACTTTCGCAACTTCATGGTCTTTGACCACGGCTGTACGACTACGTAAAGTGCTGTAAAGCGGCACAATCTCCTGTTCGTGGGTTGCCATCCGGTCCACGGTTTTGCGGTCACGAATATAGAATCGGACAAAATCAATTCCGTAAGGCAGGTTCGAGCGATTTCGCAGATCCAGCCGCAAATAGATCCGGTTACCTGCAAGCGAAACTTTATTGATCCAGGCTTTTATACCTCCCGTTTTTTCATGAGTAGCTACATCTGCACGTTTTCCTGATGCTATCTGTTGTGCAATTGTCTCTTCAGCAAGTTCCGGCCTGTCATTTACAAGATTACTCACAAGCGTTTTACCGTAACCAATCCGTCGTCCTGCTCGTCCATAAGAATAAGCTACCGGAATGCTGTAGACTTTTTTGGTGCTTTGATCCTGAACACTGAGCGTAACATTTTTAAAATTCGACGCGACTGCTTTAATCGTTAACACCCCATTGCCTTTGTCCGTAATCACGTACTTGCTGCTTTGGCTGCCGAGCACTTTTACTGGCCCTTGAAAAAATAATGCTGTTGCCTTGTCGTGGCTTACATAGGCAGTGTCCTGTGCAAACGCTATTTTCCCTATCAACGCAAGGAAAAATATAACTGTTAATCTTTTCATATTACCTACTTAATTATCGCGGTCATTGTTGTCCTTAAGCAGAACTTCATACCCGGCTTTGACTTTGATCTTAATCTGTTTAACCTTTTTGCCGAACAGCCCTTTAGCGGCTTCGATACCGGCCCCGGCTGCTTGTGCGCCTAACGACTGATCCATGGTCATCAGTTGCATGGAGCTAACGGCGTTACCCATTCCGTTCTTAGCAGCGTCGCGGCTGATGGACCCAGGCACATATAAACCTTCCAGACCATCCAGGTCATACACAGTCAGTGCGACTGGCAAGATGTTATTCAGGTAGCGTATACTGGCAATCTTGATTTCCAAGCGTTCGTTGTTCAGGGCACACGTGCCGTAAACGAAGCTGCCTTTAGGAATCATTTTGCCTTTAACATAAATTCCGTCCACCAGCCGCAGTTTAACCACCGCACCGCTGACCAACGTTTGATCTTCGTGAATAACTGCCTGAATCGTGTTGCCTTCCGTACCCGGCCGGTCAGCTGACCGGTTACTGGCATAACTTACGGTTGAACCATCGCCGTCGTCATCACCGTCGTCATTTGCCGCAGTTACTGCATAGACATGGTTACGATTTTTCAGTGAGCGGGTGCGAAGGACGTTATTGGAGTTGTCAGGATTTTGAATATCATTGATCTGCTGAAGCATGCGACTAAGCTGCTTCATTTCCGGGTCTTCACCACTGCCGCTATTCATGGAAGCCATCATCATTTGCAGTCGCTTAACCTCCGTACCGGAATTTAGCTGCGGCTCATAACCGCCCGTTTGTACCTGTGAGGAAGGCTGATTAATCTGTTTGTTGATTTGCGCCAGCTTTGCCTGAATCTTGGCTTCATTGGCATCGCTCGATGTCAGATCACCCGATAAAGAAAATGTACTTTGTGCCTTGCTTTGAATTGCTTGTTGATCTGTAAACCCCATCGAGCTATCAAAACTTTGACTGACACCGCCTGTAGCAAAACTACCCGAATCCTTAAGCGTGGTTTGATAAATTCCCATTTTGTCCTGATCGCTGCTATTTTTAAATTGAGCTTGCGGTAAAGTGGTGTTCAGCCCTTTCACCGCCGTCTGTTCGCCAGTTAAATGGTTACTGTTCCGTCCGCCACCCAACGCCCAAAAGGCCATCGTTAGAAAAGGAAAGATCAGTACCGGTATCATCATTAAGAATTTACGCTCTTTCAAAAATTCGGGAGCGTGTGCAGGCAGTCTGCCTTGTTTGAGTGTTGCTTCCATGATTTAATCATTTTTTTAGTTAATGAATCTGTTAATTGTGCGTCCGTTCCGCCGGAAAGGTTGACGTCGGATGCTATGCCGATATGTGTTGCAGGTTTATAGGACTGATTAATGGCAGGTATCGTATAAGAATTGGTAAACAGCCCGGCTAACAGGATGGCAATTGTGATGGCTGCGATACTCAACAGCACGAGCTTTTGTTTACGAGCGCTGTAGGCATTAAACCGCTCAGCGATTGCTGTTGCTATTTTAGCCTGAACGCTTACAATGTAAGCTGAGACCACTTTCGCTATTTTGTCATTCATCGCGGTGGATGAGCTGTTATCATTACTGCGTGTTTTCATGGCTATTGGTGTTGAAGCGTGGTATCCCTGTTGGCTAATGTTTCCCAATGCTGTATCAGAAATCCGTGAGGGTTATTATCTGAACGTGCCACATTTCTGAGATAACCCTGGGTAACCAGACTGCGATTGATCGTCGATGTAGCGCGGATAAGCTTTTGCGTAGCAAAGCATTTGAAGTAATAAGGATACTGATCAATGTCGAGTTGAACACTGTCCACCACAACTTGTTGGCTGATATTACCCGAGATAAGGTTGTTATAGTAGCTCTTTTCCTTAAAATCGTTGTATTGATTTTTGGCGCTTTCATCGGCCAGATATAGTGCTTTTCCAATGTTCGCGTTGATCACTTTTTCATCAGGGTCAAGCGTGAAAAAGTAATGATGAAACATTTTGATGTGATCCCTTGCCTCAACAGGGATATTATCTTTGCGATCTGCTGCAAAGGTGGAGAATACGCTGATATTGACCACCTGATTCCGGCGCAAGCTGACCACCGATTCCGCGGGAAACTGACCACCTGATTCCGGCGGAAAGTGACCACCCCGAACGAGCCGCACATGCTGTAGAAGCAGCCATATTTTTGAAGGATAAACCCTTCAGCTATGGCCAACACTACAATCAGCATGAGCAAGATCAGACAGATTTTAAGGATGTACACCCAAGGCCGCAGCAAGCTCTCCATCGCTGCCCAGATCGGCGTGTCCCGCAATACGGCAAAGAAGTACTTTGCCGCCTTCGATGCCAGTGGCTTTACGTTCGAGGAGATTAACACGCTTAATGATAAAGAACTGGAGGACTTCTTTGGCAAAAGCAACGAGCGGCCTCCGGATAAGCGTATGCTCGCCCTGCAGCGCTGCTTTCCCCAGATAGACAAAGAACTCAAGCGCGTCGGCATGAACCGCCGCATCCTCTGGGAAGCCTATATCAAAGAGTTCCCTGACGGGTATGGATACACCCAGTTCTGCTTTCTTTTCAACCAGTGGAAAGCGCGCGTCAACCCGACCATGCATCTGGACCACAAGGCCGGAGACAAGATGTATGTGGACTATGCGGGTGAAAAGATGAGCATTACGGACAAAGAAACCGGCGAGGTCATTACGGTAGAGGTATTTGTAGCTATTCTTGGTGCCAGCCAGCTGACCTATGCTGAAGCTGTTCTGAGCCAGCAAAAAGAGGACTTTATAGCGGCCTGTGAGAATGCCCTGCACTTTTATGGCGGCATACCTTCGGCCATCGTTCCGGATAACCTGAAAGCTGCTGTCATTAAAAGCAACCGCTATGAGCCAACCTTGAACGAAACGTTTGCTGACTTTGCAGATCACTATGGGACCACCATCTTACCCGCCCGGGCGTACCGTCCCCGCGACAAGGCCTTGGTGGAAGGTGCCGTTAAGATCATCTACAGCCGCATTTACGCACCGGTACGTAAGGAGATTTACCACACGCTGGCTGAACTGAACGCAGCCATCAAAACAGCGCTGGAAGCACACAACAGCCAGCCGCTCAAAGGCCGCAATTACAGCAGAAGGCTTCAGTTCGAAGAGGTCGAGCGCCAGGCACTCTCGCCCTTACCGGCATTGCGTTATGAGTTCAAACGGCAGCATCAGGCCACCGTAATGAAGAATGGGCATGTCTGCCTGGGCACCGACAAACACTATTACAGCGTACCGTACCGCTTCATTGGCAAAAAGGTCAAGCTGCTGTACTCCCGAACCAATGTCGAGGTGTATTACCATTATGAACGCATTGCCATGCACCGGCGCATCAAAAGCCCTTACAGCTATACCACCGATAAGGATCACCTGGCTTCCACGCACCGCTTTATGACGGAATGGACACCCGACAAGTTCCTGGACTGGGCGGGCACCATTGATGAGGATGTGCGGCTTTATATCCTGAAGATACTCGACCGCAAGCAGCATCCCGAGCAGGCCTACCGCTCCTGCATTGGTGTGCTGAGTTTGGCGCGCAAAGCCGGTAACGAACGGCTGGCCAGTGCCTGCAGGCGGGCGCTCGGGTATGGCATTTACAACTATAAGACCATTCAGCAGATACTGGAAAACAAGATGGACAGCTACGAGGACAGCTTATTTGCTGACGAGCTGCCCATGCCCAGCCATGATAATATCCGGGGAGAGAACTACTACAAATAGCCATTAAACAACATCAATAATGAACACAAGCACTTTAGACAAGCTTCGAAAGCTGAAGTTCTTTGGCATGTATCATGCCTTTAAAAGCTGCCTGGAGACCGGGCAGACCGCCGAATACACTACCGATGAGCTATTGGCCCACCTGGTGGAAGCCGAGTGGGACGACCGTCAGAACAGGCGTATCGAACGCACTATCATGTACGCCAAGTTCCGCTATAAAGCATCGGTGGAGAATATCCATTACCATGCTGACCGCAGCATTGACCGCAACCAGGTGATGCGCCTTGCGGACTGCACCTTTGTGGACCGTAATGAGAACCTGCTGATTACCGGTAGCACCGGCATTGGTAAAAGCTACATTGCTTCTGCTATCGGCCACCAGGCCTGCATACAGGGCTACCGTGTATTCTATGCCAGTACGCCCAAGCTCTTTGCCAAGCTGAAGATGGCCAAGGCGGACGGCTCCTATATGAAGGAAACTGCCAAACTGGAACGGCAACAACTCCTGATCCTGGATGACTTCGGCATTCAGCCCTTTGATGCACAGAGCAGGGCTGCCCTGATGGAGGTCATTGAGGACAGGCACGGTAAGACCTCACTGATCATTACCTCTCAGCTGCCGGTCAGTAAATGGTATGAGGTCATTGGTGAAAAGACGATTGCGGATGCTATTCTTGACCGGATCGTGCATGATGCGCACCGGATAGAACTAAAGGGGGAATCCATGAGAAAGCGGCGACCCGCAGAACCGGAAAAAGGCTACCTGGAAAATCATCTTTAAATAACTACTTTTGACAACGCTTCTACAGCGTTTGCTGCGCTCGTTCGCCAGCACTTTGGGTGGTCAATTTGCCACGGAATCACCTGGTCAACTTCTCCGTATTATACAAGCAGGCAAGTTAATCGAATACTCATTGTCGAGATACCGCTCTTCCTGCGGGAATGATTCGTTGGCTTTGTTAAAAATGTCATCAGCCAGCTTCAATTTGAGCATTCTGAACAGGGCACTTAGTCCTGACAAAATCAGTAGATACCCTAACGAGGTTATGCCGATATATAGTGATGCTCTGATTGATACCGAATAGTTGACGTTGAGGAATACTGCACTGATAAAGTATAACAGCAAGCCAATCAATGCATAGGTAGTGATTGTTTTAAGATTGATCTTCTCATCTTTTTTCCCCTTGCTGCCTAACAAGGAAATCATCAAAGCGAATAGTGCTGAAAGTTTTGCATAAAGCACACTTTTGAAGACTGTCAATTTCGAGACAGACAGTAGGATACTGTTAACGACCGGCTTGGTCAACCCCCAATGCTTAAATGCAGCATAGCAGGAAATATAAAAATGAAGGATAAGAATTGCCAGGCTGATAAACCGGGTAAAATCAATGATCCTTCTTAATGCTTGTTCGTTTTCACCTGTTTGCATGACTGTAAAATTTAAAGTGAATGCCCTCTGCGTTTTTTCTTGCGCTTTCTTTGCTGTAGCCTGCTGATGGCTGCCATATCTTGTTTTTCGTCCTGGTATAAGGCTTCTAGGAATGCACCGCCACTGTTGAAGTTGTTATTACCCGTTATTCCAGTATTATCAGGAAAATGATAAATGCCGGATGGATCTGCGCTTTGGCCTGGTTTAGTGCTTTCCGTTGATTGTGCGAAAATTTGGGAAAGGCTGTTGGCACTGTAGCTTTTACCTAAGTCACTGCCATTAAAGACAGCTTTTGCGCTGTGATCGACAAAGGTTACCCCATACAACCGGCCATCCTCACTGTGCCGGAAAATGGCTTCAATATTCTGTTCCTTAAGCTTTAACTGAAACTCGGTTTTACCAAACGGTTTACTTAGCAGATTATCAATCGTATGCTTTATCTGCTCTTTAAATGATTTGCGTAGCACCTCATTTAAAGCAAAACGTCCTTCCAAGGTTTTTAACGTTGGTTTACCGTAGATACTGCTAGCCTTGATGGGAACGCCGATCTTGCTGCCTTTACCATCCAGTGCCCAGTATACCAACCCGTTTTTCTCATACATCCTGGATTCTTTTGAACCCCGGTCAGCCGTCACGTTAAAGGCGTTTAGAACCGCGTTGAATTCCGGGATACTGGTAAACTTGTATGTTCGCAATACCTCACTTACGACATTAGTGATGGCCTGCTTAGTTTCTGATTTCCCGTAAGCTACTTGTTCCAGGGATAGAGATTTTATGTTATGTTGTGCTTTGCCTTGATCTTCTGCCTTGACTAATCCATAATTTAGCTCTACCTGCTTTCGCGACTGCTCAGAGGCTTTATTAGCCAGCAAATGAAAGCTGATCCTTTCACCATCCGGTTTAATGTTGGTAGATACCAAATGCAGGTGAGGATGCCCGGCATCGTAATGCTGATACACAAGGTACGGTTGCATGCCAAATCCTAAGCCTTCCATGTATTCATCGGCAATTTGCTGAAGTGTCCATTTGTCTAATCTTTCGCTAACAGCAAAATTCAATGACACGTGTAAGGCATTGACCTGTGTGCGCTCATTCCGTTTTGTCAGGTCAGTCAACCGGTTCACCTTGTCACTGAAAGACAGGTCAAGCGGCTCCTTCAAATAACCCTGTGCCAGGATCAATTCAGCCTTGCCTAAACGCACCTTATGCTCATTGTAATTTATTGCCCCGAGGATGCTTCGTCCGGTTTTAATTTTTGCGACCATAGTTCTGAAAAGTTTTGCATGCGGTCTTTGATCTGGGCGATGGCAGGATCAACTTTGGACCCGATTATAGACATAAGCGACAGCCATAAACGGTTATCTGCGGAACCATGTGCAGCGTTGATCTGACGGACTGCCTGGTTCAGATTATTACCGATGGCATTGAGCTCCCGGCGCAGTAAAGCCAGCTCTTCGAGCATCTCATCCATAGACTTATCACGGTAGTTCACGGTGATCGGTTTCTCCAGCAAAACGCATCTGATGTACTCGCTCATCTTGCGGAGGCGTGTTTTTTTAAACCGCCTGTCGATCAGTAAATATTCACCGGGTTTAAACCTCGTGGTAATCTTTCGTAACCTGTTTTCTTCTTCAATTTCCATAACTCACATCATCTAAAAATCCGACTTCGGAGGATTTTTGGAATGTCCCCGGACTGACTTTGGAAGGGGGGCAAGATTCCGTTGTCCGACAACGGTTTATCTTGCTGATTGCTCAAAAATGCAATCTCATCCTTTTGCAATGTCCTCGATTCGGATTTGGTTAACATCATTACTTAAAAAGATTCACTGTAAAATGGTGACTGCCTCAACCTACGTTTCAGTTCTTGCCGATGGTTGTAAATCCACTCAGCTGCACATACTTTCCAGTTGTAAATGATGCCACCGGTGGGAGTCGTCCACCCGCGAGCATTCTGCTCGTTGAAGAACTGGTCAGCCAATTCACCTTCGCCTTTTTGATCAAAATAGATCAGCAAAACGTCCTTGTCAGGTGGCATGGTCGTCCCCATGCCGTCGTGAATTTGCAGGGTATGTTTGCTGCTTTTCCTGACCTCATTCGGCAGATTCGGCACAGTGCGTTTGGCCTTCCGTTTCATGCCATCTTCATCTGATCGTTCAACTTGCCGGAAGCCATCAGCTTTTCAATTTCCTCGGAATTATAGTAAGTGATACCACCTAATTTTTTAAAAGGTATCAGGCCCTTATCCCGAAGATATTGCAATTTGCTCTCAGATAGCCGAAGCATTTTTTTGATCTCAAAAGCTTTCAGCCACTGGTGGCCCGGCTGGCCGGATTGTTCTTTGAGTAGCTTCTTGATGTCAAGGATAAGCTGTTGCTTAAAGTCGAGCAAGTCCTGAACCGTGATCAACTGATCACGGTTTACTTTAGGAAAGTCATGTTGGATTTCATTATGATTTGCCATAGCTTAAAATTTAGCGACAGCAAATGTGATGAATGTCAAAATAAATTTATCACACCTCATGTACGAGGTAGGGTATTTTGTATTCAGATATTAAAGTTGTATTTCCAGTTAAAGCTACAGTAATCTGTAGAAACTGAACCTTCGATAAGTTTGCGGTTACGAGATAAACAGTGGTGTAAAATCACATTGTTTAGGTTAATTATATGTTACCTTTTTAGATATATTTGTAACAATTTGAACTCGACTCATCAACAAATTGCTCGAAGAATCAGCCGGCTGAAAGCGGGTGAATTGGTGTTTCCCATAGATTTCCGTGGCTTAGGCAGTGAGGATGCGATTAAAATGAGTTTAAGCCGCCATGCTAAGGAGAAACAACTGGAGCGATTGGGTCATGGAATTTATTTAAAAGGAGGCAAAAATTTCGCCGTGCCTGCTCCTGAAATAATAGCGAAGGCGATTGCAAAGAAAGAGCGGGTCAGGATCAGGCCGGCTGGCCACTTTGCCCTTTATAAATTGGGAATGACGTCGGTTGAGCCTAATGAGTTGATCTATTTAACAGATGGTGAGCCACGTAGTATACAACTTGGCAGCCAGCGGTTGATTTTTAAGTCTACAACGGCTAAGAAACTCGCTCTTTCAGACTCTACCAGCGGGCTTTTGATACTCGCCTTGGATGAACTCGGCAAGGAAAAGGTTAATGCAAGTATTATAACACACATCGTCGAAAAAATCAAATCGGTTGATCAGGACATATGGTCAAAAGACTTGCAACTAGCTGCAGGCTGGATATATAATTTATTACATAAGCTCTATAAAGAACAAACAATATGAAAACTATAAGAAATCAGCAAGATCAGGCATGGCAGCTATTATGTGATGCCGCTCGACAGCTTCCGCATGAGGATCATGAATTGATGCCCGGTGTTAAATGGGGTGACTGTGCACAGTTTTATACTCCGGCCTTTTGGAAGATTCAATATATGACATATATGCAGCGTCGCGAACCAAGGAAGTTATACAAACTGGGAAATAACATTTTGGAAGAGATCGTCGTGTGCTTGCTCGGAGGTTTTGGGATGCCATCCGAGGTCGGCTTGGCGGCATTTGAACGACTCAGAACTAAAAAATTGATCAAGCCTAAAGTTACTCAATTGGAATTATACCAGGCTCTAGTTCGACCATTTGAATTAACGGATGGCAGAACGATTACCTACCGGTTTTATAATCAAAAGAGCAAATACATTTTCAAACTACTGAATCGAAATGACCTGGATAACATTCCACAACACAGTGACCTGGAATTACGAAACTGGCTATTAACAGTTGATGGTATTGGCCTGAAAACAGCATCATGGATCACGCGGAACTGGCTGGACAGTGAGCGGGTAGCGATACTGGACATTCATATTTTAAGAGCTGGGTTGTTAGCCGGTTTCTATCAGAAAGAATATGATTTGACTAAATATTATTTGGATTTAGAGCAGCAATACCTCTCATTTTGTGATGCTTTGGAAGTATCATCTGCTATTATGGATGCAATTATTTGGGATTTCATGAAAAAAACTAATAGATTAGCATTGAATGCGTTAAAGCACATCAACTAAGCCAATTATCATGTCAGGAAACAACAACGATTTCGATACTTCGTCAGATGATAACAGTGTCAATACCCCGCCTAACTGTACTACGCTAACCGGAAGGGGGACCATCATGTCTCCCAGCGCGGCTGTTTTAGTAACCTTGAAGGTCGGAGATATTCTAACGATAAATTTACGAAGTGCCACAGGCCCGGTTCAGGCATTTACGGCAACCGGACAATTAGTTGGAAGTGTACTTTCATCCAGCGCGACGACAGCAGACCTCCTTTACTGTATCAATGCCGGATATGATTATCAGGGTCGTATCACCTCTTTGGTGGGCGGATCGTGTGAATTGTTAATTTTTGCGTAATGATTGTTGTTGGCGGCACTTACGACGAATACTGTTTTGAACCAAGATGGGACAAGACATTTGGATCAGGCTTAAGGGCCTGTTGGGCATTGTCACGGCTGCGTCCCGATCAAAAAATCCAATATCACACCTTTGGCAATAGTCGTACAGGAGAATACCTTACTCAATTAGCCGAGGAAATTAACTTTCAATATACGGTATACCCAACTCCGCATCTGGTCCAATTCCGTTACGACTACCCGATGGCCGACCCTTTGATTGTCCCTCGACCTGACACCCTCAATAGCCAAGGAAATGTAATGACGATCAACGGCGAGGTGATTCTATATTATGGCATGATTGAAGGGAACGGCGTGGTTTGCGGTAATAAAGTCATTTACGATCCACAATCGCCTGTACATCCGATTTTGTTTTCGGTTACCGGTTCCACCGCTAAACGATTGGCTATCGTCGTGAACATCGCGGAAGCCAGAAGGATGACCGGGGCTCATAACGGCGACATTCAAGCAATACAGGATTTCTTCTTTGAAAAAGAGGGAGCAGAAGTCGTGGTGCTCAAAATGGGTGCGAAGGGTGCTTTGGTAAAGACGATCAATGGCCAAGAGCAAGTCATTCCCGTTTATGAAACAAAAAATATTTGGCCAATTGGGTCTGGAGATGTTTTCGCAGCGTCTTTTGCCCATCACTGGGAACTGTCAGACGACCCGATTATGGCAGCAAGAAATGCCTCCTGGGATACTGCGGTTTATTGCAATACGCGCAATTTTAATTTCTTGTCATTCGAAAGTGACCCAGAGATCAAGCCGTTTTTAATTGAAGCGTATCCTGATGCGCAGTTGTATTTAGCGGGTCCATTTTTTACGTTTTCCGAACGCTGGCTTATTAATGAAATCTACCAGTGTTTACGTTCAATGAACATCAAAGTATTTTCGCCCTGGCATCACGTCGGCCTCGGCGAGGCTTCCACCGTGGTGCCACTGGATATCAAGGGTCTAAACGAGTCGAAAGTGGTGCTTGCTGTCCTCGATGGCCTTGATTCGGGAACTTTATTTGAAATCGGTTTCGCTGTTGCTAAAGAATGTACGGTCATTGGCTATGTAGAGAACGAAACCTCGGAAAGTATCAAGATGCTGGAGGGCACTGCTTGCACGATAGAAAAAGACTTAACCACGGCACTTTACAAAAGCCTTTGGGCGCTCGCTAAAATTGATGCGTAAAGCCATTTTATTATCGGGTGGTTTAGATTCCGTATCGCTGGCCTACTGGAAAAGACCTAATATCGCTATTTCACTTGATTATGGACAGGCCGCTGCTAAAAAAGAATTGGAAGTTAGCGGAATCATTGCCCATGAACTGGGTATGACTCATGAAGTCATAACCATTGACTGTAGCAGCCTGGGTAGCGGCGATCTAATCAATGGCAGCGCCGTAGTGGGTTCACCTTCTCCTGAATGGTGGCCTTATCGCAACCAGTTACTAGTGACCCTAGCGTGTATGAAGGGAATTAGTTTGGGCCTGGATGAACTGATGGTCGGTTCCGTAAAGTCGGACGGTTTTCACAAAGATGGCACCGCAGGGTTTTACGAGCGGATCAATGATTTGATGCAATACCAGGAAGGACATATTCAGATAGTAGCGCCCGCTATCGAGTTGTCCTCGGTCGAGCTTATTCAGATTTCCGGCATTCCTAATTCATTACTGCATTGGGCACATTCTTGCCATACCGGTGACGTGGCCTGCGGCAAATGCCGTGGCTGCCAAAAATACCAATATACTTTTAGGACCTTAAATGCTGAGCGGTGAAAAATCCACACGTCAAACTTACGGAAGAACCAGTCACCGGTTACGAATATCAGCTGGGTGACCGGATCAAGCTATCCTGTCCTGAAACATTACTTATGATACCATTTGGCAAGGTCATCACTAATAGAAGGTCTACCCGGAAATTCAACGCGGTGATGCTTACTCAACTGAGCCAATTATTATGGTATACCGCAAAGGTCAAAAACCTTCACCTACAGGAGAATGGTTACATCCTTACGCACCGCGGCGCTCCCTCTGCGGGTGCAAGACATCCTATTGACATCATCGTGTACAATTCCACCATGTTTCATAGAGAGCATTTTTACTACTACAATCCATTTGATCATTCCCTAAATCTCATCATGAACGAAGTGGTTATTGCGCCCTTTATTATCCATATCAATAAGATTGTCAATATTGGACGGGGTACTTTGTTATGGTTTGTGGCCCATTCGCAGAGAACGAATAGTAAATACGAAAATGCTGACTCTCTGATTTGGAGAGACGCGGGTGCGCTGATCAATAGTATTCAGCTCACTTGCACCGCTTTAAATTTGTCCAGTTGCCCTATCGGCAGTTTAGGTGAGCCCTATATCTCATCATTTTTTGCTGATCCAGATGTATTTGGAGCGGGCGGGATAATAATTGGCTGAAAAAAACTTTCAAACTCGGTAAAAGCTTTTTTCAGATTATTACCGGTTTTGGCTACGTCGGCATCAGTCAGGTTTTCATTCAATAAATCCAGGTAAAGTTCATCAATCAACACACGATGGACATTATGCAAATAGCGAAAAGAGGTATTCGTTGTATAACCGCGAAGTTCAATCATCGCATCGCCAATCTTTTTCATAATCGTCACCCCACCCAATCTCAGTTCATCTTTCTTTTCAGGAGCGATATGTGCTTGGGCGATTTCCTTAGCACGTGCAACGAGTTGATCAGTTAAGTCTTTGGTGTCCGCTAATACTTTGCGGCCGGTGATTAAATTGTGGTTGTATTGTTCCTCAATTTGATGAATGACGCCCTCAGCTTTTGTTAAAATACGCTCAGCAGCTTCAACAAACTCTTTAACATTATGAACCGTTTCTGCTGCGAGGAAAACCGGAAAGCGTTTGCCATGTACTTTAAATAATTCTGTACGAATCAACAACATGTCTGCCAATGATTCTAAAACAATATCCATGGATTGAATTTTACTAAACTTATCCTGGGGCATAAAGGCATAATGACGATGAGTCAAATCATTCAGGCTGACGGACACTGATTTAAAGCGCAGTTTGATCAGTTCCTCGACGGCCATATCTTGCAATTCGCTCAGCGAACTGAGCGTAATATTAGAGGAATTGGCACTTTTGATCGTACCGGATTGAAAACCAGACTCGGACATCAAAAATCCTCGGTCAGCGCCCACGTCCTGAACGATTTGCTGAAGCGTTAACACCTTTTCTTTTGGAACTGACGTTTTCCAAAGTTTACATTCCACAATCCAAAGCGCTTCGATACCAAAAACCTTTAGTCGGACTAGAACGTCAATTTTGTGATGCCCGCGAACACCTTTTAAAGGTGCGTCTACTGTCGCCGTCCCGCCAATTGATTTAAAAAAAGCAGACACCGCTGCTTGATATTCTTGCCAATTCATTATGTTTATTTCAACGTGGAAAAAACTTCATTAATTATGAACGTCCAATTCGATGAGAGGCTTAATTGGAAAATGATGCACGTGTGCCATACGTAAAGTCTTAAACGCCTTGTTCAGGATTAATTAACACTTATAAAAACGATAGTATTTGAAATTAAAACGTCCACAAGCATGAAACAATACCAGTATCAGAAACCCTATAACACTGCTCCCAAAGTTGCCATGTCTTTCTAGTTTTGATATTGAAGTCATCCGGAAACCATTCTATGGCATCCACTTTTTCGGGGCTTTCTTCTTTTGTGTTATTGTAAAATAAATCACCGGCAACTGTATAAACGGGCACTTTGCTTTCATACTCGATGTACTCAAATGGGAAGCCTTGCGTATACTGCTTCCATTTGATTAGCCCATTTTCAATAAAAATAATCATCACTGGGAAGTCTCCCAAAAAACGGTACTTAAGGAATGTGGCAATCAACGAAACATTAAAATAATTGGCAGTATCCTGTATGAGAGAAATATTAAGTTTCTTACCTGAAACTTTGTGTTTAAACAATGGCGATGGCATCAATAACTCCGATGCGAAGTCATTTGCCTGTTGTTCCTGCGGACCTTTTTGAAACCAATCAGATAGTGTTTTGTCGGTATCCGAAAATAGGGGCACCACATTTTTATGAAGACAGAAATGTCCGATCTCATGGGCGATCACCCAATTTTTTCTTGGTTCATAACTGATAGCAGAGTTTACCGTAATGATGGCGTTGTCACCTTTGATCAATATACGCCCCTCTGAACCGGATAGGGGTTGGAATTTTAAAATACCATTTAGGGAGAAAACGATATCCTCCATAGAAAGATCGCCAGGTTTTGACCAACCGATTTCATGAAGAAGCTGAAGTGCTTTGGTACCAGGGTTAACCATTATTGCTATCAGTCTCGTTTGCCCTATCTTTAAGTATTTCCATAAAATGTAGCATTTCCTGATCTTCTAAAATCTCCTGCTCGTCTTTTTGGGAAAGTTCGGTAAACCGATTGAACATCGGCACTAATTTGGTCTGATCGCTTGGACTAAACAGTTTTTTAAATTCTTCAATGCCTTTTTGTTTTAAAAGTTGAAGTTGGCTCACGGCGTCTGCATACCGCTGACGGTTTGCTTCAGCTTTTAACTTAGCTGTTAATTGTTTGATCTTTAGCAGGTGGTTATTAACCACCGAGTCTGGTTTAGCCTCTAATTCCGCCAACACATCCTTATCGTCTTGCTGGTAGTTGATCTCCAACATTAACCCATATAGGTTATTTAAAATTTGCTTATTGGTCGGCATAGCTTCAGGATTGTTGTGATTTTTTTACCTTATTAACCAATTTCTCTTTCAGCTTATCAAACTGCTTTGGGGTTTTACCCAACAGTTCGGCAATCTCAGCTCTTTTCATCCCTTCACAGATAGCTTCATATATCATTTCTAATTCGGTATCGCCAGCGGCCGCATGTTTCAAAGCCTCACATTGCTCCTTAAACGTCTTTTCTTCATCTACTGTTACCTGCGTGTCGTCTGGTATATAAAATTCATCTGTGATATCGGTATATTCGATTCTCAACGCTTTTGATTTAGGTGTTTTATATTTTTCAACTTCAGCACTTATTTCATGATCGATCAAACGGATCATCTGCTCTAGTAATGTAAACTTTTCTTTCCATTCCCATTCACCGCCCAGCAATTTGGTATAGGCAATTTCCAAGTAATGTTCAACCGGATTAGTACCTAGATTTCCAGCGCTATGGGCGCCACTCAAGGTCCTTTGTCTTAATCTTATACGTATGTGTTTGGCGCTTTTTCTGAGGACAACTTTCCAATCGTTTTCTTTTAACGTTGAAAACCGTCTTTGATTATTGCTATAGTGAGGTCCTAAAATCATAGTGATAATAACCGGCTTAGTTAGGTTTTCCCCCAAGTGGGGGACTTTTTTAAACATCCGGTTATATACTTATTAGAGGGGCAAATAATCCGGAGCTTAAAAAACAAGGGAAGTTAAAAAAAAGAAAGGAGTATATGAATTTAAAAGGTAAGATCAATTTTTTAATAGGTATCGCGGGTTTTATAGCCTGCATTTTTATTACAGCAACCGATGTTAAATCTACCATTTTCAAGATCGCTTTGGGTTTTGTTTTAAGCGGGGCTATTGATCTGATTGTGTTTTTAATAGAGAATAAAAAGCATTGGAATCTGCTAAAGACAAAGATATTTAAAGCCAGTCAGCCGGTACGCGTTACTGTGGCCTATTTGTTCCGGATAGAAGTGAATGGTAGGTATGTCTTGATAAAGCGGCATAAAAATGACCGAGTGGGATATCAACCAATTGGCGGCGCATTCAAATATTTCAAAGAAGAGAACCGCGAGTTATTTGATAAACTTGGGGTTGAACCGTGTGACCATGTGCCGCGTGATGAAAAAACAGATCACGATCTGCGAATACGCCTGAAGAAGCGTAAAGACCTGATTGATTTTATTAAATGGTTTGAAAGCCGCAAAAATCGGGAAATGGACCCTTGGCGTGAGTTTTACGAGGAGTTAGTGCAGCCCGGCTTATTACAGGAAGATATTTTCAAACATGTGAAGTACGTATTTATCTGTAAGCATACTGAAGGCGTTTTAAAATCACCAGTCTATCCGATAGACGAATTTCGTTATGCAGAGATTTATGAATTACGTCCGGAAACTGATGCTCAAAAAAAAGCTATCGCCGATTTGATCAACCATAACGAACAAATCGTTTTTGCAACCCCTGACGAAATTAGAAAAGGCGCTACCAATAATGGGCGCACCATATTACCTCATACATTCAAAATTTTACCCCTATGATATATTTAAACAATAGACAAGCGCAGATAGACGACATTCTGGATAGGATGGCTGAATCATTACAACTCGGCGATAGCCGTTACGACAGGATGAAAGGGCATTACGAGGCTATCAAATCCTGGATAGAAAAAGATGAAAAGTTCTTTAAGCCTTATTCTTACGAACTATATCCACATGGTTCAGTACGTATCCTTACCACGGTAAAACCCATCGGTAAAGACGAGTTCGACCTGGATATTGCCTTGCACATCAAAACAAATCACACCTCGCATACCCCTCAACGCATATATCAGGAACTGAAACGCAGGCTGAGTGAACACGAGACGTATAAGGGAATGATGGAATTAAAGAAACGCTGTATACGTCTGAATTATTCCGGTGATTTTCATATGGACATTCTACCTGGTATACAGGAATTTGATTGGGATGACAACAGGCTTTGTGTTCCTGACCATGAATTAGGAAGATGGGTAAGCAGCAACCCGCGCGGATATGCGAAGTGGTTTATTGACCGGGCAAATACCGTAAAGGTTAGCTTATTGGAAAAGGCGCTGAGAGCAGAAAATATTCCTGCTGATAACTTTAAGTATAAAAAACCACTGCAACGTGCGGTGCAGCTCATTAAGCGTTACCGAGATATTTACTTTCAAGGTGATGATAGCTATAAAACTTCAAGCATTATTTTAACAACTATCGCTGGGTTATATTACAATGGAGAAGAAAGTATTTTTGATACGGTTGAAAATATCGTAAACCAAATACGCCATAATGTAAACTATCTGCCATCCCGGCTAAAGATTCTCAATCCTGTAAATCCCCAGGAGGATTTTACAGATAAGTGGGATTCCGAGCCACAGTATTACACAGCCTTTAAAGCATTTGTTGTACATCTGTATAGCGAGTGGCAGGAGTTAAAGAAACAGCACGGAGTGCTCACCGAAAGCCGCATATTAAAGGGCTTATTTGGTGATGACCTATTTACCAAGGCGCAACGTGAGCAAACCACTTTACTTGAAAGTTATCGTAAGGCTCAGAATTTGGGAATAAGCAGGGAGACCGGTAACATGGTCAAGGCTGGTACAGTAGCTAGCGCAGTAGTTAAGTCAAACACTTTTTTTGGAGACTAATGTATTTTAATAATAGTTTATTAACGGCGAAGCCAATTTTACAGCAAGCTCAGGCAATTAAAATCAAATGGCCTGGATTTGCTACAAATGTAATAGGGAACACGCTCAAAGCTGTGGGAGATTTACAACCTACCGCCCGAAGCATTTCTTACATGGTTCGGATTGCCTATAAACTGGGACATTTACCAGATATCACGTTGCTTAACCCTAAAATTGAAAAGAATTCTAAAGGTGAAATGCCGGAGCATTTATATTCAAAAGAGCGTTTATGCCTTTACCGGCCTATATATGGAGAATTTAAATCAAGCGACCTCATTAGCGAAACTATTATTCCCTGGACCGCACTTTGGCTGTATCATTATGAGGTTTGGCATATAACTGGTGATTGGCTAGGTGGTGGAGAGCATCCCGGTAAGCGGTAGTTGTCGTAAGTTGATAGTAAAACTTTAAGCAGTAAACCCGCAATTGATTTAGCAATTTTTAAAATTTGTATAACCAATTATAATTTTATGGCACAGAAATTTACTTTAGAAATTACAAGAGTCCTGAACGGTAGTTCAGTTGAAGAAGAAAAAGTTTGGTTAAAAGCGACAGCGCCTATTAGTACCAAAGGATTTGCATTAGTTGACCGCACCTTTGATGAAAACGAAATGATTTCTAATGAGTTCCGACACATCTATGTATTTCCAGAATATCAGTTAGCAAAAGATCAGGCTGTGGTTATTTACACTACAAAAGGAACTAACGGTTTCAAAAAATATAATAACAGTGATGATAAATACCTGGCTTTATATTGGGGTTCGGAAGAGTGTGTTTGGAACGATAATGGTAAAGACACCGCAACACTTATCAACTTTATCCCGGTTAATTCAGTAAAAGCACCGGCAGTAAAAAAGAAAGCTTGAAAAATGATCAAGCTTTCTTTTTACTTTACTTACATGTGCGTTTATTTAGTTAGCCGTTGTTTCAAGGCATTTATATCTTCCTTGAGCTTCCGTTCTACAACTTTCGCATAAATCTGAGTGGTTGTAATTTTGGTATGACCTAAAATCTTGCTCACAGTTTCAATAGGTACACCATTGGATAATGTTATAGTAGTCGCGAATGTGTGTCTGGCAATATGGAAGGTAACGTTTTTAGTTACATCGCAACGGTCAGCTATCTCTTTTAAATAACTGTTTACTTTTTGATTTGAAATTTTAGGAAATACTCGCCCATCATACAAAGCGCGTTCATTGTCTTTGTATTTATCTAAAATGGCTAATGCTTTAGGTAGCAGCGGTACAATAACAGGGATAAGGGTCTTTTCCCTGCATGTCCTGATCCATTTGTCGCCGTCAGCGCCCGTTACTATATGCTCGGCCTCAAGGTTGCTTACATCTACATACGAAAGACCTGTATAACAACAAAAGACAAACATGTCCCTCACCATTTCCAAACGTTCAACACCAAATATCTTTTCTTCAATGGCCTTTAACTCAAGATCAGAAAGTTGCTCCCTATTTACTTTTTGAATTTTGAGTTTATAAGTGGCGAACGGGTCTGCATCTATCCAGTGGAGATTCAATGCCAGGTTAGTCATTTTTTTTAACCTTATAATGTGTTTCATCACCCCGTTGTTATTAAGCGGCTTCTGATGATCTTTCGGTTTGTGGTTACGCAAGTAGACTTCAAAGTCTTTCACGAACTTATAATTCAGTTCACGGAGGTATATATCAGTAGCATTATAGTGTTGTTCCAAAAACTTCTTTAAGTAGCGCTGGGTAACATAATAATGCTTAAGCGTACTCCACTTTAAATCCGTGGTAGCCGTTTCATTATGGTAGCTTATTAGGCTGCTCAACGTAAATGCTTCTTCTTTTTCACCAAGGAAAAGACTTTTGATCGATCTCGTATTGATCAGCTTCCCTTTTAATTGTAACTCCTTATAACAGTTACCTAATTTAAGCCTTACCTCTTCTAGATAGGCATTCAGCTCTTTAATTTCATTCTTAGTGCCTTTGGCGGCTCCCTTTCCAAAATCCCAAATACTGATGTCAACCATTTTTTGCTTTAAGGCAATAAAGCATTTTTCCTTGTTGATAGTAACCACTACATATAGTGGTGCTTTGCCATCCTTCTCCTTATCACTCTTGATCGTAAAGTAAATGCGGAATGACTGCGATGTTTTCATACAATAACATTTTTAATGATTAATGAATTAGTTACATCCTGTTTCAGCTTCGCTTTCAGGTGTTCAAAAGTACCCACGGCGTTTTCTTTTCTTTAGCTTTTAATCCATTTAAAAAATTACTTATCAGCGTGTTACGTTACTTTTGAACACCTAAGGTAGAAACTAATCTCAGGTAGTCAGTTAGGTGTTCAGAAGTTTGGCTTTCTTTGGGGTTAGGAAGGGGATAATTAATCAAAAAACCCCCTAAATAAGCTATTTAGAGGGTTTCGGGGTGTGGATGTGTTCCACTTTGTGCGCCCACCTGGGCTCGAACCTATTTCCTTACATCATTGTTTTCAATGATGAGCTGTATTTATTGTTCTATAAGGTAGTTACATAGGTAACACGCCCTATCTACTAGCCAAATATAAAGTTTTCGTACCGTAAAATGGCATTTTAATTGAGATCAAGTCTGGAATAAATTTGATTACCTTTATCATTTTGTTTTTATTATATGAATAATACCAGGCTGCTTAGTAGTGATCAATTGCTAAACATTTTTTCCGGCTCACACATCGCTACGGCCATTTACACTACTGAGGATCTGATCATTGAAGCAGTGACGGAAGCGATGTTGCGGTTCTGGGGTAAGTCTCGAGACATCGTTGGCCTTCCTTTAGAGATCGCTGTTCCAGAACTGGTCGGACAACCGTTTATCGAACAAATGCGAGGCACATTCCGAACCGGGCAGATCTTTTCTGGGAAAAGTGTACCCGCAGTTCTCGAAAACAATGGCAGGTTGCAAACAAGTTATTACGATTATGAATACCGGCCTATTAAAGATGCCAACGGTCTTGTTTATTGTATGTTGCATACCGCATCAGATGTTACTGACGTGGTATTAGGACGCAAGGCGGTAGAACAGGAAAAGTTACACTTGCATAATCTGGAGAACGAGCAAGCCCTCAATGAGGAACTGGCGGCAGCGAATGAAGAGCTGAGTTCCATTAACGAAGAGTTGCAACAGACGCAGGAACACCTCAACCAGTTAAATGCCGAATTAGAAGACCGTGTAACGCAACGAACTGCTTTGCTGACCTCCAGCGAGGCCAAGATGCGCTATCTGATTGATGATGCACCGGTTGCGATCGCCGTGTTGATCGGGTCCAATTTTATCATAGAACAAGCGAACCAATATATACTTAAGATATGGGGCAAGTCTTCTGCTGTGATCGGGCAGACCATTTATGACGCACTGCCGGAGATCCAGGGACAGGCATTTTTCCAGATCCTTGAAAATGTGTATGCCAGCGGTGAAGCTTATTATGGCAGCGAAGCACCGGGATTGATGGAATACGATGGCGAGCTGCGACAGATCTTTACCAATTCTGTTTTCAAGCCGATCAAGGATGAGAACGGAGATACGCATAGTGTTATGATCGTAGCTACAGAAGTTACCGAACAGGTGCTGGCCAATAAAGCTATCGGGGCGGCTAAATACCGACTGGAAGCGATGGTGCAGACCACACCGGTCGCGATGACGATATTGAGCGGACGGGAACTGGTCATAGAACAGGCGAATGCCGCTATGTACGAGATCTGGCAGCGTAATGCCGTCCAAACGCTGGGGAAAAGATTGATCGATGTGTTCCCGGAACTGGTTGGACAGCCTTTTCCGGAACTTCTCGCCCGTGTATTCGATACCGCTGAAAGTATCGCCTTTCCGGAATTACCGGTACTGATCAAGCATCCGGATGGATCTGAGAAGAATATTTACGTGAACTTCTCATATGATCCGATCATTAACGAGGACCAGAAGGTAGAATCAATCCTGGCATCTGTGGTCGATGTGACCGAGTCGGTCCGGTCGCGTCAGCAATTAGAGCAAAGCCAGGCAGATCTGCAGGAAACAACCGAGGAACTGGCGGCTTCCAATGAAGAGTTGAGCGCGATCAACGAGGAGATGGTCGCCTCTAATGAAGAGTTGGCCTCCACGAATGAGGAACTGGTCAGCACGCAGGAACACTTACACGAGATGATCGGGCAGTTACAGGAAAGCAAGGAACGCTTTAGCTTTCTGTTGAATACGATACCGCAGCAGGTTTGGACCGCGGACGCATCAGGCGCGATAGATTACGTGAACCAGGTGGTCATCAAAGATTTCGGGGCAAGCATGGATGCTATCGTTGGTGAAGGGTGGCAGCGATTTATCCATCCGGAAGATCTGCCCCAGGCGATGGATCTGTGGCTACACGCGATCGAGAACGGTAATGAGTATGTCGTTGAATTCAGGTTGTTGTTCGCCGATGGTAATTACCAATGGCACTTGGGTCGTGCCGTACCGTTGATCGAGAATGGCAGGATCCAACTTTGGCTAGGTACTAATACGAATATCGATCTGCAAAAGATCAACGAGCAGAAGAAAGATGAATTTATATCGATCGCCAGCCATGAACTTAAAACGCCGCTTACCAGTATCAAAGCTTTTAATCAGCTTCTGCTCCGGGGCGGGGATATCAACCGTATAGCAGGCTTTGCACAGAAATCCGCAGATCATATCAAGCGCCTGGAAAAGCTGATAGCTGACCTGCTGGATGTGACCCGGATGAATTCCGGTAAGCTGGAGTATGATATGCAGCCTTTCAGCTTTAGACAGTTACTGACCGAAAGTGTGGAGAACATCCGGCACATGGCGGCCAAGCATGAAATTATTCTGACAAATGCTGTAGATATCAGTTTTACCGGAGATCATTTTCGTTTGGAGCAGGTCATGAACAACTTTCTTTCCAATGCGGTCAAGTATTCCCCACAGGGTGAGAAGGTCATTGTCAACAGTGAATTGGAATCCGACCGCTTGATAGTTTCTGTACAGGATTTTGGTATCGGGATCGATCCCACCCATGTCAATAAATTATTTGACCGTTATTACCGCGTCGATAACACGGCCATGCGGTTCGAAGGATTGGGTTTGGGTCTGTTCATCTCTTCAGAGATATTGAAGCGCCACCAGGGCAAGGTTTGGATAGAAAGCGAACTTGGAAAAGGCTCTACCTTTTACTTCAGCATCCCCATTTTGACGGAAGGCTCCTCAGAGACTTCCATCACTGTCGACCTGGGTGCTAACTTAGCAAATAGTTAGATCATCCTTTGATACAAGGCCCGCGCTTTGACGCCAGATCGATCTGTTAGCTATTAACACTTATCACACTGATGCTGATATTGATCCGAAAATGCGCCAAAACTGAAAATTGATGTCCTGTTAATTAAATTAATTACTTTTGATAATATTTTGCCCGCATGCTTTCCCCTTACGCTCAACAAACTTTGGTTAATGCACTTCCGATAGGAGCCGCTATATTCACAGGTCCTGAACATCTGATCGGTGCGGTCAACCCGCAGATGCTGGCGATCTGGTCCAAAGAGTCCACGGTCATCGGAATGAACCTGTTGGATGCTTTACCCGAGATACGGGAACAAGGCTTTTTCGAACTGTTGACGGATATTTATACCACAGGAAAAGCGTACCATAACCCGGATGGACAAGCCCAGCTGCTGGTAGATGGAGAGCTGCGAACCAAGTACTTCGATTTTTCTTTCAAACCGCTCATCGATGCTGACGGTGCTATTTACGGCGTGATCAACACGGCTATAGATACCACCGAACGCAGTTTGTACGCCCGTCAACTGCAAAACCTGAATGAAGAGCTGCAGGCGTCTAGTGAAGAAATCAAAAGCGCTTACGAGCAATTGAACAAAGCGCATGATACCCTAACGATCACTGACCAGAAGGCTAAACTACTTCTGGAAGGCGCACCTGTTGCCGTAGGCGTCATCGATGCGGTTAGTTTTAATATAGATACCGCCAATCGCAGGCTCCTGGAACTATGGAACCTGAACGGTCAGGCTGTCGGCAGGTCCCTGCCAGATGTTTTGCCTGAAGCCGAGAGCCGTTTTTTGACCGATCTTATCAAACAGATCAAAGAGGCAGGTCATACGCTTTACGGTGATGATGTCAAGACAATGGTAGCGCGTGATGAGCAATGGGCGACCGCCTACTTCAATTTCGTCTATCAGCCGATCAAAAATTTAAATGGCGAGGTGATCAGCGTGCAGATCGTGGCGAATGACGTGACCGATCAGCGTAATGCAAAATTGGAGGTGGATGCGGCCCTGACCCAGCTTGAGCTGGCAAAAAAAGCGACAAACTTAGGCGTCTTTGATCTGGATGTGGTCAATGACCAGCTATACTGGGACGACCGCTGCCGTCAGATCTTTGGCGTAAGTGCGCATCAAGAAATTGGCTACAGCAGTGATTTTGCAGACGGCTTGCATCCCGAAGACCGGGAAAGAACACTGCAGGCGGTCGCTGATGCCTATGACCGGTCACTGACCGGCGGGTCATATGATATCGAATACCGTGTCATAGATGCTGCAGACAGACATATTTCCTGGGTGAGAGCAGTTGGCCAGGTGTATTTTGGCGAACAAGCCGAACCCCGGCGTTTCATTGGAACCGTGGTGGATATCACGGCGACTGTGGAAGCCCGGCAAAAACTGGAAGAAAGCGAAAGGCAGCTACAGGAATTCAATGAAGAACTCACGGCCATCAATGAAGAACTGAATGCCGTTAATGAAGAGTATCAGGTCACCAATGAGGAACTGATCTCGACCAATGAGGCGTTACAGGCCGTACAGGAAGAGCGTGATAAGCTATACCGGGAAGTAAGTATCAAGGAAGAGCGGCTGCGCTTTGCCATGAAAGCGGCAGACGTAGGTACCTGGGACCTGGATATCATAAACAACATGGTCATCTGGGACGAACGCTGTAAGGAACTGTATGGGTTCTCCAAGGATGACGTGGTGCCTTACGAACAGGTGTTGAGGTACATGCACCCCGAAGATAGGCTTAGGGTCAACGAGGCTGTCCGGTATGCACTCGATCCTGCCTCCGGGGGCTCATATGATATCGAGTTCAGAACGGTCGGTGCAGAAGATGAAAGGTTACGCTGGCTGCATTGCTGCGGTAAGGCCTTCTTTGATGCGGATGGCAAAGCCTATCGTTTTTCTGGCATCGCGCAGGATATCACCCAAAGCTACCTGTTACAACAGGAAGTAAAAGCTGCCAAAAACAACCTGCAGTTCGCCATCGAGGCCGCAAACTTTGGTACCTGGCACATCAATGCGCAAACCCGTAAACTGATCGCGAATACCCGTCTGCGGCAATTGTTCGGCTTTTTACCTGAGGAAGAAGTTACCGTTGCGGATTGTATCGCGCAGATCACCGAAGATCATCGTGAACAGGTAGCCAAGGCTATCGAGGTGGCTATCGTGGATGGCGGTAACTATGATATGTCTTACACGGTCAAAGGCAAACATGATGGGTTGATCAGGTGGGTACATGCGGTGGGTAATCTCAAAGTAGATATTACGGGAGAACTGACGGCATTTACCGGCGTTATCATCGATATCACTCAGCAAAAGCAGGACGAGCAGCGAAAAAGTGACTTTATCGGGATCGTCAGCCATGAGCTGCGTTCACCTTTGACCTCTTTACGTGGATATCTGCAAATGCTTGAGTTGAACGCCAAAAAGAACAATGATAATTTTTCCGGCAATATTGCGGCCAAGGCCAACCGGCAGACAGATAAAATGGCCAGTATGATCACCGGCTTTCTGGACGTAGCCCGCATCGGCGAGGGTAAGATACAGATCGATCACAAACCTTTCGATATGGCCGATCTGGTCAAGGCAGCCGAATCCGAGTCACTTGCCACGATCACCTCGCATACGATCGTCTATCATCCGGTGGAACATACACCTGTCCTGGCCGATGAGGACAAAATAGAACAGGTACTGATCAACTTCATTAACAATGCGGTCAAATATTCCCCACAGGGAACAACGATCAATGTGTCTGCAGTAACGCAAAATAGACAAGTGCGTGTATGCGTGAAAGATGAAGGCATGGGGATTCCTGAAAAAGATCTTCCGTTCGTATTCGACCGCTTTTACCGTGTAGAAGGAGAACATATGAAGACCACCAAGGGTTTTGGTATCGGCCTGTATCTATGCCGCGAGATCATTGAACGGCATGGCGGAAAGATCGGCGTGGAAAGTACTTTAGGCGAAGGCAGCAACTTCTGGTTCGAGATCCCGGTAACTCACTACAATTAAGGGCACTATAATTGCACACGTAAACTTATGAAAATGCCGCCCTGTAAAGTTTTGGTTTGTGATGATGATGTGGATATACTGGACATGACGGGCATGTTGTTAGAGTTTGCAGGTTTCCGGGTCATTACCCAGATCAATAGCCGTAAAATGATCGATCAGGCTATCGCGGAAAGACCCGATGTGATGCTGATCGATATTTGGATGCCGCTGCCGGGTGACCAACTGACCAAAGAGATCAAACTGACCCCGCAACTGGCACATATCCCGGTTATTCTGTTCTCCGCTGCTATTGACGGTAGGATCATTGCCAAAGAAGCTGGAGCTGACAGATTTATTGAGAAGCCATTTGATGTGGATAATCTGGCTGCTATCATTAATTCCGTAATCGCAGCATAACAAACCATCTATTTGTGATCTGATAAGATGATCCTGCATATATTCTTTGGGTGTTAGGGTCACATACATGTATAATACGGAGAAGTTGACCAGGTGATTCCGTGGCAAATTGACCACCTAAAGTGCTGGCGTACGAGCGCAGCGAACGCTGTAGAAGCGTTGTTAAAAGTAGTTATTTAAAGATGATTTTCCAGATAGCTTTTTTCAGCTTCAGCGGGTCGTCTTCTTCTCATGGATTCACCCTTTAGTTCCATGCGGTGCGCATCATGCACGATGCGGTCGAGGATAGCATCAGCGATCGTCTTTTCACCAATGACCTCATACCATTTACTGACCGGCAACTGAGAGGCGATGATCAGCGATGTCTTACCGTGCCTGTCCTCAATGATCTCCATCAGTGCGGCCCGGCTCTGTGCATCAAAAGGCTGTATATTGAAGTCGTCGAGGATCAGTAGTTGCTGGCGTTCCAGTTTGGCGACATCCTTCATGTAGGAACCATCCGCCTTGGCCATCTTCAGCTTAGCAAAGAGCTTAGGCGTGCTGGCATAGAACACGCGGTAACCCAGTATGCAGGCCTGGTGTCCGATAGCAGAAGCAATATAGCTTTTACCGATACCGGTGCTGCCTGTGATCAGCAGGTTCTCATTACGGTCAATAAAGTGGCAGTCTGCCAAACGCATCACCTGGTTGCGGTCGATGCTGCGCTCTGCATGATAATGAATGTTCTCTACCGATGCTTTATGGCGGAACTTGGCGTACATGATCGTACGCTCTATGCGCCTGTTCTGCCGGTCGTCCCATTTGGCCTCTACCAGGTGGGCCAGCAGTTCATCAGTAGTGTATTCAGCGGTTTGGCCCGTTTCCAGGCAGCTTTTAAAGGCATGGTACATGCCAAAGAACTTCAGCTTGCGAAGTTTGTCCAAGGTGTTCGTATTCATATCGATCTGTTCATTAATGGTTATTTATAGTAGTTCTCTCCCCGGATATTGTCATGACTGGGCATAGGCAACTCATCAGCAAATAAGCTATCCTCGTAGTTGTCCATTTTATTCTCCAGTATCTGCTGTATGCTCTTGTAGTTGTACACGCCATAACCGAGGGCACGCCTACAGGCACTGGCCAGCCTTTCGTTACCTGCCTTGCGTGCCAGGCTTAGGATACCAATACAGGAGCGGTAGGCTTGCTCGGGATGTTGCTTCCGGTCCAGTATCTTCAGGATATAAAGCCTCACATCCTCGTGAATGGATGCCGCCCATTCCAGGAACTTATCGGGTGTCCATTCGGTCATAAAGCGGTGTGTAGAAGCCAGGTGATCTTTGTCAGTAGTATAGCTGTAAGGGCTTTTGATACGCCTGTGCATAGCGATACGCTCATAGTGGTAATAGACCTCGACGTTGGTGCGGGAATAAAGTAGTTTGACCTTCCTGCCGATGAAGCGGTACGGAACGCTGTAATAGTGTTTGTCGATACCCAGACATACGTGACCGTTCTTCATTACGGTAGCCTGGTGCTGGCGTTTGAACTCATAACGTAATGCAGGTAATGGCGAGAGCGCCTGGCGTTCTATCTTCCCCAGGACTGGAGCTTTCTGCTGTAATTGCGGCCTTTGAGCGGCTGGCTGTTATGTGCTTCTAAAGCGACTTTGACCGCTGTGCTCAGCTCGGCAAGGGTATGATAGGCCTCTTTGCGAACAGGTGCGTAGATACGGCTGTAAACGATCTTAACAGCTCCTTCTACCAGCGCTTTGTCGCGAGGGCGGTACACCCTCGCTGGTAAGATGGTCGTTCCGTAATGGTCGGCAAAGTCAGCAAAGGTATCGTTCAGCGTTGGCTCATAGCGGTTGCTCTTGGTAACGGCAGCCTTCAGGTTGTCGGGAACGATGGCGGCAGGTACGCCACCATAAAAGTGCAGGGCATTCTCGCAGGCTGCTATAAAGTCTTCTTTCTGCTGGCTCAGCACAGATTCTACGTAAGTTAACTGGCTGGCACCAAGGATAGCAACGAACACCTCGACCTCAATGACCTCACCGGTATCCTTGTCCGTTATGCTTAGCTTTTCACCGGCAAAGTCCACATACAGCTTATCACCGGCTTTATGATCCAGGTGCATCGTGGGGTTCACGCGGGCTTTTCACTGGTTGTAATAAAAGCAGAATTGGGTGTACTTGAACCCGTCAGGGAACTCTTTGATATAAGCTTCCCACAAAATGCGGCGGTTCATACCGACTCGCTTTAACTCTTTATCTATCTGCGGGAAACAGCGCTGCAGGGCCACCATACGCTTGTCCGGGGGGCGTTCATTGCTTTTCCAAAGAAGTCCTCCAGCTCTTTATCATTAAGGGTATTGATCCCTTCGAACGTAAAGCCGCTGGCATCGAACGCAACAAGATACTCCTTTGCGGTATTGCGTGACACGCCGGTCTGGGCCGCTATCGATAGCTTGCTGCGGCCCTGGCTGTACATCCTTAGGATCTGTCTTATCTTACTCATGCTTATCGTAGTATTAGCCATAATTGGTAGGTGTTAAAACCTCCAAAAATATGGCTGCTTCTACAGCATAAGTGGCTCGTTCGGGGTGGTCAGTTTCCTCCGGAATCAGGTGGTCACTTTCCCGCGGAATCGGTGGTCAGTTTCCGTCGGAATCAGGTGGTCAATATCAGCGAATTCTCCAATTTAGCCATTGAATATGAGTTGATCAAAAGACAACAGCAGCCTGCCAGACTTGTTTATGACAAGGTTTAAGGCAAATTGATCGGGTGTAAGAAGATACAGCAATATTTCAGCTCGCTATTTTTCCCGAGGTTCAATACACCGGCAATTGAAACACCTGATGATCTTGAAGGGCTTCGATATTCAAAGCGGTCTTGAACTTAATTACCGGGTCAAAAGTCTTACTTTCTTATTTCGGTACCTTACCTGAAGCCACTGTTGTAGTTTGATCCGGTCAGTCTGCTTCAGGCTGACCGGAAACTCAGCCACAGCAACCCTTGTGGTATCTGGCTTGCCGGAACTGGCCGGCCAAATGACCATATCACTGATACCAAATGAGCGAATAGCGGGATAAAGGATCTTAAGCTCCCGCAATACATTCGTGTCCGCGACAGCGGTTCTTGCCACCTGTGTTCTTTGCTTAACGGTATCATTTTGCTGTTGTCTGCTGAAGACGTCTTCCATGATACTGGCCTTGATCTGTGAAAAGTCGATCTCCTGTTTGGCATTAAGGCCCTGCCGGATATTCAGTTTTACGCCCTGTAACTTGTAATCATTAAGGTGAAGTCGCAAAGAATCCAGTTCGGGTTTGGTCAGTTCAGCACCGATGAGCAAAAGATCGATCTCCTTGTCCTTTGTACCGTAGTGATAAGACCTGGATACGACCTGAGTATTGGTGAAACGGAATCGCTCATCGACAAACTTTCGTGCGTTGGTCTCAAAAATACTTCGGTCAACGATCCGGTACGCCATGAATATGCTCGGGATGATCGTGATCAGCACTACGATCACCATGTAGCGCGTCACCTTCTTCTCGATACCGGGATCGTCGAAATGCTTACGCGATAACTTTAGATACCTTGACATCAAAAATGTCGCGATGGCGATAAAGACACTATTGATAAAGTACAGGTATAAAGCACCTAAACAATAGAGCCAGCTCCCCGTGGCCAGGCCAAACCCCGCCGTACATAACGGGGGCATCAGTGCGGTAGCAATGGCCACACCCGGAATAACATTACTGCGTTCATTGCGGGAAGCCGCGACCATGCCCGCCATGCCGCCAAAAAAGGCTATAAATACATCCCAGATCGACGGCGAAGTTCGCGCTAAAAGCTCTGATTGTGCTTCATGCAGCGGGGTGATGTAAAAATAGATGGTGGACGTAAGGACGCTGAAGAGCGTAGCGACCAGTAGGTTTTTGCCGCCTTTTTTAACCAATTCTAGGTCATTGATGCCGATACCCAGGCCAATACCCATAACCGGTCCCATGATCGGCGATACCAGCATCGCACCGATGATGACCGCCGTCGAGTTTACGTTCAGGCCAATAGAGGCGATGAAGATGGCGAATATTAGCGCCCAAAGATTAGCGCCCTTAAAGTCGACATTTTTACGAATGGACTCGACGATCACCAGTTCCTCCGCCCGGTCTTCTTGTAGACTGAAACGATGAGCGATGAAGTTTTCTATAGCTTTGGATATTTCTCCCATAGTAATGATGCTTAGCTGCGCTGCAAACGCCCGGCAAGTTTTCCAATGGTCAATCCCTGTACCAGAATAGAGAAGACAACAATGACATAGGTGATCAGCACGAACTCATCTCGGTACATTTGACTGCTTAGCGATAATGCCAAGGCTACGGAAATGCCGCCCCGAAGCCCACCCCAAGTCAGGATAGTGACCGCGTTAGGCTCGAACTTTACCCATTTACGCATAAAAGTGACCGGAATGACCACCGCCAGCCACCTGGCAAGCAGAACCAGCAGGATCGCGATCCCGCCAATAAGCAGTAAGGTCCCGTTGACCTTGATCACCAATACTTCAAAGCCGATCAGCAGGAAGAGCACCGCGTTCAGTATCTCATCGATGAGTTCCCAAAACTTACCCAAATAATCGCGCGTAATATCTGACATCCCTTCAGACCTCGATTTATTCCCGGTTATAATGCCCGCAACCACCATGGCCAATGGCCCCGATAAATGCAAGTGTCCGGCTACGAAATAGCCGCCCATCACAATGGCCAGTGTGATCATTACTTCAACCTTGTAATCGTCAATAGATCGCAGTGCCAAAAAGCCGATATAGCCTACCACGGCACCGAATACGAGCCCGCCAACAGCTTCTTGCAGGAATAACTTAGAAACGTCCAGGAAAGAGACATTCGCGCCACCGGAGCGCGCGATTTCAGCGATGGTAATGAAGATCACCACCGCAACCCCGTCATTGAACAGCGATTCACCGGAAATTTTCAATTCAAGCGTTTCCGGTATTCTGGCGGCTTTTAATAATCCCAGCACCGCGATCGGGTCTGTGGGGGAGATCAGCGAGCCGAAAAGCAGGCAATAAATAAATGGAATGTTTAGCTCGAACCAACTAAGTAAGATCCACATCGAGCCACCGATCACGAATGTGGATATCAAGATGCCGACCGTGGCCAGCACGATCACTGGTAAACCTTGCGCTTTCAGCTTTTCGACATCAATATGTATCGCTCCCGCAAATAGTAGAAAGCTCAGCATGAAGTTCATCAGCACTTCCTGAAAGTCGATAGACGATACCAATTGCATCGCTTTTTCAGATAACAACGAATGTGATGGTCCAAAAGTGGCCAGTAATAGAGAGGCCGCCAAAGACAGGATCATGATCCCAATGGTTGGTGGCCACTTGATGTATTTATGATTGAGGTAGGCAAAGATGGCAGCCAGTACAATGGTGATGGTCAATATTTCGTTGATATTCATGACGGGACGGGTTGAAACTACAATATAATACGGCTCCTATGATAACACAATAATAAAACGCGGCATATGTGTGCCGCCATAATTAGAGAATATTGATGGGCTAGCTTTTCCGCTGCTTTTTCCGTTCATGGCCGCCAATATCATGCGCCTAAAGCAAATTCTTTCCCGGCAAATGCGAACAGTTCTGGCTTTTGACTTATCGTCAGATACTTGGAGCGAATCCGTATCTATCGCTTTCTCTTTTCTGGTGTAAGTGAATCCTGTCCATAAGAACAGGGCCACGTCTACGATCATCACATCCCAATAGTGATCTCCTATCTTTATCCATTGTTAATGGCTCAAAGAGAAAATTGTTTAGCCGTAGTTGACGAAATGCAACAGTAACGCTATCTGCCATCCTCAGGCGGGTTGGGTACTGGGTCTTCACGACGCGGCAATCTGAATACTGGCGCTTCATGGTCCTCAGTTAGATATTTGGCCGGGACCGTGATCGTATTTCCATCACGCAGTGCCCGATAATGCGGTGACATGATCTCTACACCCTCTTTGTTGAAACGGTCCTGGATATTGGCATAAAGGCTGGAATAGATCATGGCCTGCTTGTTAGCCTGCTTGGTGTAGGCGTTGACGTTGTAGCTTACATAGTGATCGTCGAGGCTGGTTTGCCACACAAAGGTTGCAAGTTCTTGCTCAATGTGAATTGTTTGACCCGCCACAGTGATCAACAAACGGTGGACCTGCCGCCAGGGTACGTCATATCCTATAGTAACGGTCGTGTTGTTGATCAGGCCGTTCGTCGGTGCCTCACTGCTGTAGTTGGTGGTATGGCTGGACATTACCGTCGAATTGGGGATCGGGATCAGTTCGTTCTTTGTGGTCTTGACACGGGTGACCAGCACCGTTTTTTCGATCACATCCCCTGTGACGTCGCCTATCTTTGCCCGGTCGCCGATCTTGAATGCCCGCATATAGGTCAATACCAGCCCCGCTACCACATTACTCAATGCGCCTGCTGAACCAAACGTGAGCAATACCCCCATGAAGACCGAAACTCCCTTGAAGATCGGAGGATCCGAACCAGGCAGGTAAGGAAAATGACGATGAGCATGAAAGCGAGCACCAGCACGCGGATGATCTGGTAGGTCGGATTCGCCCGATCAGCGTAAAATCCGGTATATTTAGCTCGCCGCGTCGGATTGCAAAGACCTTCTCGTTTAAAGTAGCTACATAGGTAACACGCCCTATTGACGATAAAAATATATCAAATCGCCCACAAAATAAAGGATAATTGAGAATGAGGAACAGGGCAGACAGCGAACACATCAATAACTGCACTCGACCGAATCAGTTGATATCGGTTTAAATGCTCGATTGTCACACGTAGTTTGAGGGGCCAGCAGTTGTAAGATAGCGTGTCTTCCACAACGATATTTAAAGGCAAGCGGAATTACGGTCGTAAAATGCCTTGGACTGCAACTTTTTCGTTACAACCTGTGCCTAAGCTACAAAACCCCAACTTTATGCGTTAGTTTACTATAATTCGCAAAGCTTCGTAGATGAACCAGCTTAATAGCATTAAACTTATACTATTCCTTGCAGCAATAATATTTATTGCCAAGCCATTTATGGGCTTTAGTGTTTATGAGCAGCTACGTGATAAGGACGAAACCAATTTACTTGTAAAAATATTCGCCAAACGCAAACCCGAGTTTTTGGATGAGGCCGCCGCCCGATCGATCATCATACGACAATTACTACGCTGTAATGCGCGTGCATTCGATCTCACGACGAATGCATTTTTGCTTACCTTACTCTCATTTCTTACAAGGCAATCAAAGCTTGCCCTTAACTTGTCAAACTCTTTTAGTAAGGCATTTTTACGGCATGCTACGCCTATTTACCTGCTTAACCGAAACCTTACTATTTAATGATGCCGGTGCTACCTGGTTATTCAGCCTTTTGAGGCGGGATGACTATTAGCGTGTTGACCTGCAATGCGCTGTTTTTATTCAGCATCGTTCCCAAATCATTAAACTTTAAAATGCTACGTTTTAAATTTAGCTGGTGCCTTGGCTTTTTGCTTTTGGCACCCTGGCTATTACATGCACAAGCTCCACCGAGTATGAGCTTAAAGTACCTACTGCAAAAGGTCAGTCAATCGGCTCCTACGCTGTTAACAGATTCGTCGGCAATATTAGTTAAAGAGGCACAAGCCCGCGAAACCGGCTTAAACTGGCTTCCTAATTTAAAGCTAAACTACCAGGCCAATATCGGTACCAACAATAACGTGGGCGGACCATATTTTGGTTATGGCATCGTACCATCAAACAACCGTGGAGTGCGCGATGAAAGCAATACCACTACCGTTTTAACCAACCTGGGTATCGCAGCTTTTGATTGGGAGCTGTACAATTTTGGATCATATAGGGCGCAAAATAACGCAGCCCAAGCTGATATTGAAGTGCAAAAAACTCAGTTTGCTACATCAAAGTATAACCTGGAGGCTTATACTATTGAAAACTATCTGCAGCTTTTACGCCTGCAGGAGTATGAGGCTATACAGCTTCGCAACATTGAGCGTAATAAAGAAATACGCAGATCGATCAGAGCATTGGCCCGGAGCGGCATACGCGCAGGTGTTGATACCAGTATCGCTGAAGCCGAACTGTCAAAATCGAGACTGAATTATATTGAGCTTACTAATCAATCAAAGCAAATACAGCTTAAACTTTCAGCGATCAGTGGGCTGCCGTATCAAACCATTATTCCTGATACTACGGCCGAAAGCAAGCTATACGGACAATCGGCCGAAATGAAGTTGTTTAATGCCGATACCCTTAACCACCCGCTCGTAAGCTATTATTCGTCATTATACAACAGCAGCTTACAGCGCGAGGAGGCGGTAAAGAAAAGCTATAACCCCAAAGTAGTATTACAAGCAGCAGTTTGGGGCCGTGGTGCAAGTTTAGATGCCGAGCAGAACTTTAAGCCGTTGCATACAGGCTGGGGTTTTCAACGCGAAAATTATTTGATCGGTGTGGGCATCACTTATAATTTGTTTGATATAAAGCGCAAGCAAATTAAGGTGAATACACAAAAGATAACATCGCTGTATGCGCTTAACAAACTGAACGAACAGCGAACCCTGCTTAACGCAAGCGCTATGCAGGCCGATGCTAACGTGAGCACCGCTTTAGAACGATTGAATGAAATACCCAATCAGCTAAAGGCAGCTAATGCAGCCTACCGTCAAAAGTTCTCGCTTTATAAAAACGGACTTACCGACATTATTGAGCTTAACGCCGCACTTAACTTGCTTTACCGGGCCGAAATCGATCTAATATCAGCCAGGTACAGTTACGTGCAGGCGCTATTTCAAAAGGCAGTTACCGAAAACCAGGTCAATACAGTTATCAATCTACTTAATTAATAAGAGCTATGTCAATGGTTACATCAGCGCTAAAAAGGCCGGTTACAACAGTAATTATCACCATAAGCCTTTTACTGTTTTCGGTACTCAGCGCTATTAAAATACCGATAGATATTTTTCCGCAATTAAACATGCCTACCATGTACGTGATCGAATCGTACGGGGGCATGTCGCCGCAGCAAATGGAGGGCTTTTTTTCAACTCGTTTACAAGATCAGTTTTTGTACGTAAACGGAATTAAAAGCATCACCGCAAAAAACATACAGGGCTTAACTCTGCTCAAGCTCATGTTTTACGAAGGCACCGACATGGGCGAAGCCTCGGCACAGGTAGCCTTGCAGGTAAACCGCTCCATGAAGTTCTTCCCGCCCGGTGCGTTGCCACCACAGGTATTGCGTTTTGATGCATCATCATTGCCGGTGGGGCAGCTGGTTATGTCGTCAAAAACACGCAGCCTTAAAGATATTTATGATCTGGCGACCACCCGTGTGAGGCCGACCTTCTCGTCTGTTCCTGGGCTCTCGGCACCGCCGCCGTTCGGGGCAAATTCACGTTCGGTAATTATCAACGTTGATCCTACAAAAATGCGCAGCTACAGTCTTACACCCGATGAAGTGGTTGCCTCGTTGGCCAAGTACAACGTAATGTCGCCTTCGGGTAACCTGCGTATGAACAATACCATGTACGTTACTACCATGAATTCGCTCATTGAACAGGTGGAAGATTTTGGTAACATACCGGTGATCAGTAAGAACGGGTCGCCCGTGTTTATTAAAGACGTGGCGCGGGTAAGCGATGGTGCCGATGTTACGGTAAGTTATGCACTGATCAACGGAAAACGCTCAGTATATATTCCTGCTGTTAAAACGGCCGACGCGTCTACCTGGGCAGTAGTACAAGCCTTGAAAGCTAAAATACCCGACATGCAAAGTTTACTGCCTGATGATGTTAAGGTATCATATGAATTTGACCAATCAGTATTTGTTATAAACGCAGTTGAGAGTTTGCTTACTGAGGGCGGCCTGGGAGCCATACTTACCGGCTTAATGGTATTGCTCTTTTTGCGCGATTGGCGCAGCAGTTTAATTGTAGTGATCACCATTCCGGTATCTATCATTATTGGTGTGATGGTGCTTGGCTTTTTTGGACAAACCATCAACATTATGACCCTGAGCGGATTGGCGCTGGCAATTGGTATTCTTGTAGATCAGGCTACGGTAACTATTGAGAACATACACCAGCACCTTGAAATGGGCAAATCAAAAAAGCTTGCTATTTATGATGCCTGTGAGGAAATTGCCTTTCCGTTGCTGCTTATTTTGCTCTGTATACTGGCTGTATTTGCACCGTCATTTATGATGCAGGGCGTGCCCCGTGCTATGTTCCTGCCGCTATCGTTATCCATAGGTTTAACCATGATCGTGTCGTACATTATTGCACAAACGCTGGTGCCAATTTTAAGTAACTGGATGATCAAGGCCGAACAATACCAGCATTATCAACATGAAGAAGTACATGCCCATGCTGGCGAAGCGCTTGACAATGAAGAAAGGCAGCAGGTTAAGCGACACCTGCATGAAGAGAAGAGTCACCCTGAGCAAAATGACCTGTTTGAGCGCATAAAACTGCGCTTCATGAATTTTCTACAGCGCTGGATACCTGCCAGAAAACCTATTGTGATTGCTTACCTTATTGGAGTGCTGGCGCTTGCTTTAGGCGGCTTTTTTATTATTGGTAAAGATATGATGCCCAAACTCAATAACGGGCAGTTTCAAATTCGTATCAAAGAGCCCGATGGTACCCGTTTGGAGCGAACAGAGGTCAAGCTTAAGCAAGTGCTGCAGATTATTGACAGTACATCAAATCATCATGTGGCGATAAGCTCAGGCTATGTTGGTCTTATTCCCAGCAGTTATGGTGTGAGTAACTTGTATGTGTTTAACACAGGTACGCATGAAGCCATACTGCAAGTTAACCTGGATGCGGAGTACAAAGTAAACATGGACGATTTTAAGGAAGCGCTGCGCAAAAACATTGCCTACGCCATGCCGGAGCTGAGGATATCCTTTGAACCTATTGACATGACCGAAAAGATCATGAGCCAAGGCGCCGCAACTCCTATTGAGGTCACCGTTGCAGGTAAAGACATGGCTCAAATTGAGGCGTTCAGCAATAAGTTGGTAAACAAGCTCAAAAAAATTGATTACCTGCGAGACGTGCAGATTGCCCAGCCTCTAAAGTTTCCGGTAGTGAAAATTACGCTTGACAGGCTAAAGTTAGCACAGATGGGTTTGAGCGTTAGCGAAATAGCACGCTCGGTCACGGCAAGTACATCATCAAGCCGTTTCTCCGAAAAAAACCAGTGGTTGGATGAAAAGGCTTCCAATACGTACCAGGTGCAGGTGCAGATACCTGAATACGTAATGAATAACATGGACGAAATACGTGAAATACCCCTAGTAAAAGGGCAAAGCACGCCGGTATTGGGCGATGTTGCTCAATTTAAGACCGTGTATGTACCGGGCGAATATGACCGAATGGGGCCACGCCGGTATTTAACGGTAAGTGCGAACATTCACCACAAAGATCTGGGCACGGCTACCGCTGCCGTTCAACAGGCAGTTGATGAGTTGGGTACGCCACCTAAAGGTATTGTAACCCAGGTTCAGGGCATGTCGGGGTTGTTAACGGAAACACTCTCCAGCTTGCAAAACGGGTTGTTGTTCGCCATTCTGGTGATCTTCCTTTTACTTGCTGCCAACTACCAATCTATTAAATTATCGCTAACGGTATTGTCAACCGTGCCTGCAGTAGTGCTCGGGTCTATAGCGGCATTGTTGCTTACCGGCTCAACCCTCAATTTGCAAAGCTATATGGGTATGATTATGTCGGTAGGGGTCTCGGTAGCTAACGCCATTCTTATTGTGACCAATGCCGAAAAGCTTCGCCTTGATCACCGCGATGCGATCAAAGCCAGCGTTACCAGTGCTTCGGTACGTTTACGCCCTATTTTAATGACCAGTTTGGCCATGATAGCCGGTATGATACCGATGGCATCGGGCATGGGCGAGGCCGGCGAACAAAGTGCACCGCTTGGCCGTGCGGTTATCGGTGGTTTATTTGCATCAACCATTGCTGCCCTGTTCATACTGCCGCTGGTGTTTGCGTGGGTACAAAATAGATCAACCTACCAGTCACCATCATTAATGCCCGATAATGAATCATTAGTTCCAACTGACGAAACCTTGCAATTAAATCAATAACAAAAATGAGATCTAAAATATTCGCAGTGTTGTTTTCAGCCATTGCTTTAAGCAGCTGCTCCCACGCTGATAAACCGGTAGATATGACCGAGAAAAAGGCTGCTGCCGATAAGTTTGAAACCGGTACAGTTTCTGAAAAGGCGCTATCGAGTTATGTGCGCTTACCGGGGCAATTAAAACCATTTAACGAAGTAAATATATTTGCCAAAATAAACAGCTTTGTTAAGCAAATGAAGGTCGATCGCGGCTCTTTGGTGAAAAAAGGTCAACTAATGGCTGTACTTGAAGCTCCTGAGATGCTGTCGCAAGTGCAATCGGCTAATGCCCGTTTTTTGCAGGCGCAGGAATCGGCCAATGCAAGCCGCGAAAAATACCGCCGTTTAAAGGAAGCGGCCAAAGAAGAAGGAGCGGTATCACCGCTAGATTTGGATAACGCACTTTCGAAAATGAAGGCCGATGAGGCTGTGGTATTGTCAGAGCGGTCAAATGCGGCATCCATGCGTGATATACAGGCGTACTTAAATATTCGTGCGCCGTTCGATGGTATGATCGTACAGCGTAACGTATCATCAGGAGCCTTGGTGGGGCCGGGCAAATCAACTGACCAGCCTATGCTGGTGTTACAGGATACGCGTAAGCTAAGGTTGGAGGTAATGATACCCGAAGCCTATGTAGATAAGGTGGACCTAAAACAAAAAGTATCTTTTGTGTTTAATGCCCTGCCCGATAAAGATAATAAGGCATTTATCAGCCGCTCGGCAAATGCTTTGGGTAACCAGCGTTCAGAGGCAATTGAAGTTGACGTTCCCAACGCCGATCAGCGTTTAAAACCAGGTATGTATGGGGAAGTTAAAATACCGCTTGTGCTAGGCGCAAAAACTTTGACTGTACCTAATAATGCCATAGTACGTTCAACCGAACGTGAGTACGTTATTAAGATCAAAGAAGGTAAAGCCGTGTTTGCCGATGTTAAAGAGGGTGTGATTGGAGACGATCATACCGAAGTGTTCGGTAACATTAAAGCGGGAGAAAAAATTTTGTTACGCGCCAGTGATGAGATCAAAGAAGGGCAAAGTTTATAAAGATCCCATCTATTAAACAGAGTGAGATACTGCACTACGAAAGGTGCTAAGGACAGATGCTTACCATTTAACTTCTTGATCACCCAAATTTTCCATAGATGCTTACGTTGATGGTCAACAATACTATACTACGTGCTGTCACGGTATAAATTGTAAGTTATTGTTTGATGAACTAAAGGTAGCCAATTTAGTTATCAAAAGATCGCTATGGACTACGACTATAACGCTTTCCAGGTCACTGAGATCAACGATAGTATTGAAAGAAAGATCGGGTCCGTTAATACAAAGGATCTACCTCCACAGGCCCTATTGATTAAGGTCAGCTATTCTTCACTAAATTATAACGATGCGCTATCTGCGTCATGTAAGCGTGGTGTGGCCCCCCCGGTTCCCGCATGTGCCGGGTATAGACGCAGCGGGTGAGGTCATTCGTTCAAAAACAGATTCATTTAAGCCTGGAGAAAAGGTCTTGGTCACAGGATTCGATCTGGGTATGAACACATGGGGTGGTTTCGGTGGTTACATCTCCATACCCGCGGACTGGGCATTGCCATTACCGGCGAACATGACGGAGAAAGAAGCGATGATCTTTGGTACCGCAGGTTTAGCCGCTGGACTTTCCGTACAACAACTGCTTCTTTCAGGTGTACAGCCAGATGCCGGAAAGGTATTGGTTAGCGGTGCGAGCGTTGGCGTTGGCAGCATTGCAGTGGCTATTCTTGATAAGATGGGGTACCGGGTGACAGCAATAACCGGGAGACCGGACCCGGACCATTTAATGATAATTTTAGGCGCTGCGGAACTGATGAACAGGAATGACTTCACGTCTACCTTCGCTGCCGAGCCTTTAGCTGCAGCAAAATACGCGGGCGGTATTGATTGCGTTGGCGGTGAAGTGCTGTCAGGTATGCTCAAGTCCACTATGTATGGCGGAGCCGTAACGACCTGCGGCATGGTTGCTTTGTCGGAATTAAAATTTCACAGGGTCGTTTCCTATCGATCATATATCAAGGGAAGCTACCAGGGCATTCAGGATCGATGCATCATACCAGCGAAACCAGGTTACGGGCGGTACGGGAACGGATGCGGACTATGCTGCGGATAATAGATCAGAACCGACATCCAACTAGGCCTTCCGCAGTGATCAGGGGACCCTGCGATTGTTCCAACTCCTTGGACAATATGCGTTCCGGAAGACCTCCAAAATTCAGCTTGCCGGAGGCTTACATTACCATTGCAGGTCAAGCCGGTATTATTTGCTAAGCGACCGGCTGATCATCTTAGCAAGTACCTATGCTGCAAAGTTCAAAGGCGGCGTGATCTCATTGGCAGCGGACCATCAAGCCAGTACGGCCTTATCGATCGGCGCTTTAGCCGGTTATAGTCTTGGCGATTACAAAGGAGTAGCGGACTGGAACCTGATCGATCTTTTCGAACATCCCGTAAGCTTCGTGCAAACCGGCAATATCCATATCTTCGGGTATTGAAACGCATGTTGAATATCATGAGAAGGCAAAGTGTAGATGAGAGTTATTGAGAACTCAGTTTTTTAGACGATCAGAGGAAAAGCTTAGATAATATTATAGAAACTTCCGCCTACAATGAAGATTGATTGAAAAGGGTGACTAAAACAAAGACTTCTTAGTAATGGTCTGAGGCCTAACAGAACTCGAATGGAATACACACAACAATCGAGAGATATCACGAGACCGTCAGCGTCTTTGCGAAATCATGTCTATGAAATGATGTGATTCATTCTGGAATTGATGAGTAAGGTAAGGTCGTATTGATTTAGCTGACGATGCTTAATTCCAGTCGAATCTCTACAACTTGGGCTGAATGATATTTAGAAAAGAAGTAAGATAAGTTTCTCCAATGGGAATCGTCTGATCACCAATGTAGACGGTGTTCCCGTTGACAAGTCTAACTTTGTCTAATGAGATAATATAGGATCTGTGGATCCGGTAAAATGGCGGCTGCGGAAGTTCAGACTCAAAGTCCCTCAAAGTGCGGTAGATCATGATACGCCGGTCATGTGTCATCAAAGATACGTAGTTTCTCATACCTTCCAGATATAAGATATCGTTATGATCGATCCTGATGAATTTACTTTTACTATCACTTTTAACAAAACAATATCCTTGCTGCGTTGGGCCGGGTATTGAACTCATGGTGTTGTCACTACCCTTTGCTTTTGCGGCATTGATCAGGAATTGCGCTTTATGGGCAGCTTTCAGAAAACGTTCGAATGGAATAGGTTTTAGCAAATAATCCACCACGTCTTGTTCAAAACCTTCCAATGCATATTCCGGATAGGCCGTTGTAAGTATCACTTTGCATTTGCCAGTACACAATTTCAAAAATTGTATGCCGGTAAGGTCAGGCATCTGTATATCCAAAAATACCAGGTCAATATCTCCCTGCTGTACCCGGCTTAGAGCTTCTATGGCATTGGTCGTATGACCTGCCGCCTCAAGGAAGGGCACTTTGGCGATATGGTCCATAATGATCTTTGTAGCATAGGACTGGTCATCGACGGCAAGGCAGCGGATCATATTTATATATTATTGATTTTAGTAAGTTAAAGGGAGATCAAAGTAAAATACTCAGGTTGACCTCGAAGAACTGCTGACTGGTTTTGATGTCAAGCTGATGGCGTGCATTAGGGTAGATCAGGTCTAACCGTCGCTTGATATTACTAAGTCCAATTCCGGTAGAATGGTCTTTTTGAGCGGTACTGATCTGATTAATGACTCGAAATAGTAGCTGGCCGTCCTTAATCTTAAGAGTGATAATCACAGGGTGGTTAGGATCGTTTACAACGCCATGTTTAAACGCGTTCTCCACAAATCCGATCAGTATCAAGGGCACGATCTGTCCCAGGTCAACCTTGCCTTCTACTTGAAGCTTTACAAAGAAGCGTTCTTCAAACAGCATTCGGTATAAAGTGATGTAGTTTTCAATGTATTCGATCTCTTTCTGTAAAGGCACATCGCTGCCTGAAGCATCGGTCAGCATATAACGCATCAAATGAGAAAGCTGAATGACCGCGTGACCCAGTTGCTCAGATACAGGGTAAGCCAGCGAGTAGAAATAGTTAAGCGTATTATACAAAAAATGCGGATTGATCTGGCTTTTTAGAAAGGACAGTTCCGCTTTCATCTTTTCTTCCCGCAGTGTTTTGTTCTCCTGTTCCTGATGGAGCGTATGGAATCCGCTGTACATAGCAGCGCTGACCGTGGTGACCAGCGAAGCGTAAAATACATTATCAACGAAGTAACGCAACCAGGATGTTCTAACGTTGTAATTACGGATGCCAAATAGGTAATTGAAGAGTACTTCCTCTAACAGGTACCGGCAGATCACAAAGATCGCAACACTGAGCAATAACCCGGTCACCAATTTGATCATCCTGTGCTTGCCCGCAGCTAAAGGAAAAGCGATCGTATAAGATAAACTGAAGCAGGCTAAGCAGGACAGATAAAAAGAGAAGCTGAGCAATGAAGCTTTGTTGTGGGTAAGGTTCAATAACTCCGCTATGGTCAGAAAGACTAAGTATAATAGCCATCCGGCTAATAAGTACCAGCGCTCTTTTTTCCTCATGCTTTAAAGGTAAACAGAATAACTAAGCGGGATAAATATATTATCCCAACCAAGTCATTGGCTATTCCAACAGGGATTCGTACTTGATCTGATACAATTATAACGCCTGTTACCGGTTTGGATAGATAATCACAGGACTGGGATAATAATTTTTGAACGTACGGTCACGCTTCGCACTTTCGGCCGATCGATCCCAAACGAACTCTTATCATCAAATGAAAAAATTACTACTTACGCTACTACTTGGCTCAATAAACATGCTTGGTTACTGTCAAGCCCTCTTTTCCTGTTCCGGTATTATCATTGGTCCCGACGGGCGGCCATTGTCACATGTTACGGTGAGTTTAACTCAGAAAGCAGATCAGGCTGTTAAAAAACAAATAGTTACGGACACGGCAGGTTCATTTACATTTACCGGCATTCATTCAGGAAACTATACCATCCAAGCATCACTGTTAGGCTACCGCCCGGTCCTTCGCTTATTAGCATTAACCACAAAAAGTGAAAGGTTGATAATGACGCTGGAGCCATCACCTGTTCAACTGGCTGAAGTCTCTATCAAGGAGCGTAAAAAGCTGGTCACGGTGAAAGGTGATAAGATCATTTATGATGTTACCACGCTGCCCGGTATCAACAGCGATAATGCATTGGAAATACTTAGAAAGTTACCCGGCGTTTGGGTAGAAAATGATCAGATTATTCGGGTGAACGGGTCGGATGCCATTACCATCTTGCTCGATGGTAAACAGCAGACGATGCAATTAGCACAGGTATTGAACCTGCTGAAGTCAATGCCGGCAAGCGCACTGGACAAAGTGGAGCTGACCAATGGAGGTTCTGCAAAGTATGATGCTGCGGGGGGCAGCGTATTGAATGTGGTGTTAAAGAAAAGGTTGACCGACGGTTACCAGGTAACGCTGACCAACGGCATCACCCTAGACAGGTATGTAAGCCATCAGCACAGCTTATTTGGAGGCTGGGTTGAAAGTGGGTTCAATGGTAATGTATCTTTGAACTACACTAACAACAGCAGTTACTTTAGTGAAAGCGGCCAGAAATTGTATGGACCTGCACAGTTGCCTTTGACGCTGGTCAACTATCAGCGGGACAATCGATCCAGAGTTCACACGCCAAGCATTTACACGACCTTAGCTTATGATCTTAACCGCAAAAATGCGTTGAGTTTCAGTATGATCTCTAACTGGAATAATTCCAAGGGAAATCTTAACGACAGCGGCCGCTATCATGGGGCTAACAACTTTGATCTGCTCTACAACAGTGCTGCAAAGAACCGGGAGAATATAACATCACTGACCTTAAATTACCGGTACAAAGCCGATACCAATGGAACGGTACTTGATGTTAGTTATGGTTACCGGACGGGGTACAGCGACCAAATGCAATTCTATAACAACAGACTGACGGATGTACAGGGTAACAGCATTACGCCGCCTACGATAAGGGCCAGCATTCCCCTGCAAGGCCATCAGCAAATACTGAGCGCGGATTACGAGGTTCCGTACCATCACGCGGCATTGGAAGCAGGCCTGAAATTTACAAATGGAGACGTTACGAATAAAGTGAGCTATGACAGCCTGATAACAACCAGCATAACCAGGCGTGATATGGGCCGCTCAGATGATCTGCGATATACGGAGCGCATCCAAGCTGGCTACCTCCGTTATATTCTTAAGATGGCACCATGGTCATTTAGTGCGGGCGTACGCATGGAGCGTACCTGGACGGAAAGCGCGTTCTTGGGTAAAAAGAGTAGCGTGAAACAAACCTACTTGAACTATTTGCCTAACCTGGCTATAAGCTGGCATAAAGAAAATATCTCCAGCACCTTAAAACTAACGTCCGGATTGTCACGGCCAGATTATAAATATCTTAACCCTTACGTACTTTATATCAACGAATTTAAGAACCGGACCGGGAATCCTCATTTGCAGCCATCTAAAAGATACACCCTTTCAGTAGATAACTCCTTTTGGGACTTTTTGAGTGCTTCGCTGGGCTATAATCGTGTTAATGGTCAGGTATTCCTGGTGAACCGTCAGGTAGAGAACACACTTAACTCGCTCGAACGCCCTGAGAATGCCGTTAATCTGAATGACTACTATTCGAGTGTATCGTTGAACTATTCAATGCTGAGCATCAGGCTACAGGGGCAATTGAATCTTTATGGCGAGATGTACAAGTATGAACACGGATCAGCCTCTTCTGATCGATTAGATCAACATAAGATGAACAAATATTGTAGCGTATCATTCAGTAACGATTATAAGATCTCAAAAAAGTTCAACCTGGAGACCTCAGTATTTTACCGGTCCGCAATGGAGCTTTACCAAACGAGGCAAGCCAAACGCTGGCAAGCGGACGTGGGTCTAGACTATACAATGGTGCCCTCCAAGTGCTTCGTAGCGCTAAAATGGTATGACCTGTTCAATACTTACCGGTACCATAATGGCCTCTTTTATGAAGGTTATTCCGCTTCTTACACTAACAAGCCCAATACCAGCCGGATCAGGCTTACGCTCGTCTACAAGTTGAACAGAGGACAGAAGGTGACCAACACGCCTAAAGAGACCTTGCCAGATGATCTAAATAGGTATAAGTGATGTCACTTACATAGTTTTGTATCTCTTTAAAGGGGATGTTGGTTTTCTTGTACTAGATTTAGGAGAATGTAGAATTATGCCTATAGCTATTTCAGCTGTAGATCAAATTGATACCGCGCATCGATCACCCGTTTAATAAGTGCTAATTGTCCGCAATGCCAAAGTGTATGTTTGATGTTCCAATCTAGTGCACCTAGTTTGTTATTTGCAACAGGGTGAACAAAGCCGGTCGGCTCCAGCTCTGTCAATAGTTCCTCTTCATTGATCGTTTTGATGATGGTAAGCGAATGCTCCTGCATCTTTTTTAGATCTTCAGCAAGTTGATAAGGGTTCACCTGGCCCACTGCCGTAGCCGGAGCATCCTGTGTGAACAACTGGCCATATAACTTAAGCGGTATGCTTTGTAAAATGGTTTGTTGATGACCTCTTATCACTAGTATAGAATGATAATAAAAACTTACCAGCAAATGACCGGCTTGCCATAAAGCGTTTGATCCTATAACTGGTGGTGAGATCTCCCACTTTTCGATCGGCAAAGATTCTAATAACCTGTTCGTCCATGTGTAGGCATCTGTGGTTTGTTGTAAAAGGAGTTCAGTTCTCATTTCTTCGCTGAGCATGGCTTGGCCCTTTTTATGGCTACTCAGATACGGTAAAGCTAAGACGGAGCGTCTAAAAAAGGAGTTGACCTAAGTCAAGAAAGCACTTTTACCATTCGCTTGCGGATCCTGCTTATAGTTTCAGGCTTGATATTTAAATAAGAAGCCAATAAATATTGCGGAATGCGCTGAGCCAGGTCCTGCCTTGCCGTGATCAACTTTTGATAACGAACCGTTGCCGAGTCCAGCAGAAGCGAGGTAAGCTTTTCATGCATTCTGACAAACAACTGCTCATTCGTTATCATGCTCATACGCTCCATGAACGGATATCTGCTGCTTAGCTCTCTCAACTTTTGTCTGGTGATCACGTAAGCGATCGTTGGTTCCAAGCAAGTGATGACTTTAGTTGACGGCGTACCTGTTACAAAGCTGTAATAATCTGCAATGAAGCTATTTTCATATGCGAACTCAAAAATGACTTCTTTCTCATTTTCAACCAAAACGCATTTCATTAATCCGTTTTTTATTAAACCGATCTTGTCGCATACTGCACCCGGTAAGAAAAAATCTTCACCTTTCTGTAAAGTGATCAAGTCAGATGCAGAAAGGAAAATGTCTATCTCTTCCTCTTTCAGCTTCCAGTTCGCGGCCAAATGTATTTTTAGATCATTCACTTTAGGGCTAATATATAAATTTTTGTAGCTGTTGACATTGCAACATGGTAAGCGATGATCAACTATACTCAGATCAACATCTATGACCTGGCGTCTAATAGGGGTAATTAAAACGACCGGTTCCGTTACTATTAAGGGTGGTTTGTGACGAAGCTTGGATCAGTTATGATCTTGAGTAAATGAATGCCGTTAAAAATCTAAGTGAAGCTGATCGAAGAATAATGGGTTCATTCACTATGATACCTTGACCTTCTACATTGGCAATAATCTAGACTATCAAAACGATTCGAGTCTTGCTCTGCTGCCGGTCGCCGGGAAGCCATTGGGATTCGAACCGTAGTTTGGTGACTTTAAAATATTTGAGATCAATTTAAAGCTTTCTTAAACGAAGCATCAGTTTGCATTGCTTATTGCCTGATAGAAGTTTAAATTTATGGCAGACAACTGATCTACTGGCTTAGCGAGTACTCGGTTAAACCGATTTTGTGATTTCAATTAGAGCATTGCGATATTGCCTTTTTAAGATCTTCATGGATCTCGGTCTATACAGAAAATTATAAACTTTATAATTTTTGGGGATTATAGGTTCGCGAGCGGCATCACCCATGTGCATATCGTTGCACCCTTTTGCGCAGTACACAACACATCAGCTAATGTAGGTCGAACTGTTTAATGATAGTGAGATGATCAGCTTACCTCATCGTTGTGCCCTTGAGAGGCTAGCCTCATATTGGAATGTTCAAGGACACTTTTTTAAAAGTAAACTAAGGAGGTCAGCATTAAGTAGCTGCGCATTTCTTGTTCAAAATCACTCAAATAATACCATATATTCAGAAAATTCGCAGACTACAGGTATGGAGCTAACTGCTCAACCTTTGAGAATGACCTAATACGCTTTATCTCATTACCTGTGCTGTCATAGAACACCTCCACATAGAAGTTGCCTAAGCTATAGCATTGAACCCAGATATTATCATGCTTACGGTCCCCTAGGAACGTACCACCCCAAACAGCGTCGTACTGCTCGGTCTCCGTCATACTCAGGAAATCATAATGTGTGATCAACATGCAATATAGCTTTTATATAGATACTGCTGGATGCAGTTCCCTTCTTTTGACAAGCTCGGCAGCACCCTTGACACCGAAGGTCTCAAAGCCCTCCAAGGCGCTTATCGATGAGATCTGGTCAGCGTATCCTGCTGAACGTAGTTTATGAAGCACTGCCTTATCGTCCAGTTGAAGGTCTGATGTTTTTAAAGTGCCGTTCGACAAAGCATCCTTCAGTAGTCCTGCCATACGGTGGTTTGCGAACAGGTATTGCGGTTTTTTAAAGTACTGCTCATTCAGCTTCTTGAACTGTGTGGCTATCCAGCGTGCAGCTATGTCAGTTGATAATGTAAATTGCCTACCCTCTACAGTGAGGCTTGTGAGAAAATGCTTCACGTCACCAAGACCGACCATGCCGGCATGATACAGATCCCGTAACGTATAATCGATACGATCTGCACATAACTCGGGTAATGGTCGTTCTAAAAGGCTGTGGTCCTCAAAGTGCTTCAACGCCTGATCATAGCCGTACTTCTCTAATACCATAGGTATCTCCGACCTTGCGATCACCTCCTCAAAGATCTGCTCGTGGTAATCCTCGCCTGGGCGTTCGAATACCTGATCGCCAACATGAGAGAACGCCGTGTGTGACACATCATGCAGCAAGGCTGCGATCTGTTCATCGACACTACCGCCAAAGTTGCGAACTAACCAAAACACGCCTAATGAGTGCTCAAAGCGCGTATGCTGCTGCGTTGGATCAACCAAAAATATTGCACCGCCCTGATGTACACCTTTCAAGCGTTGCATAGGCGCTGATAAGATCAGCTCTTCCAGTACGCCTTCAACAGCGAACCTTCCATATAAAATATCTTCTAAGATCAGCATCGCTTTTTCCTTATTACCTTGACGGCCGTTCAATATTAAAATAAACAAGTACCATCTTCGTCTTTGGCATCGAACCAGTCACCTGACTTGTTACCGGCACCATTGACGCTCTTACCGACCACACGCCTGATGAGGGCGCTATTCTCGATCGGCTGTAACACCTTGGCACGTTCGCTGTATGGCAACTCTCTGTCCAGCCATATCTTCACCTGTTCAAGCGTCAAGATCACCGGCATACGGTCATGTATCTCTCCAATGATCTCGTTCGGTTCACGTGTGATAATGGTGCAGCTTAACACAGGTGCTTCCAGTTTGGTATTGTAATCCCATAGCCCTGCATACATCATCATACTACCATCGGCCATGCTGAAGTGATATGGCACTTTGTCCTTGCCCTTGCCTTTCCATTCATAGAAGCCATCGACCGCGATCACACAATGACGTTGCCCTAATAGGTGCTTGAAGGATGCCTTGTTGTGCATATCCTCACTTCGGGCGTTCGAGGTCTGGTACTCGGGATAGGTCGTACACCAAGACGGTATTAACGGCCAGTGCAAATGCCTTAACACATCAGGTGCCTTGTCTACCAGACCAAATAGAAACGTTCCCTTATAAGGAAAAGCATTATTATCCCCTTCACGAGCTACATCGCTGTCCTTGACACCTAATCGCTCTGCGACCACTGCACTATTGCTGAACTCTACTCTTCCGCACATACCGATATCGTTAAGCTGTCTTTTTGATCTTATTGTTAGTGAACAACTGGTAATGAAGTGTTATAGCTGTTCCTAACGTTTCCTTCAACTCTTCACTAACAAGGTCTTTAACATCCTGTTTCACTACTGGGTGTAGCCCGCTGATGATAGACATGCACCATTTGTATTCTTTAAAAGTCAAAAGCAGGATAGCGATACCACCCTGCACGATCTCGAATGCGCGAACCATCGGGTCACCGTACCGCTCCCTGATCTCGAACTCACAGGCCATATTCCTGTAAGAGATAGTGATATTGAAACTCTCAAATAGCATCAGTGTAGTATCGGTGCCTCATTCCAGTCCGTGAAATAATTGGGCGTCTTGTACTCCTGCCTCATGATGTACTTGTCCTTCGTGTCCTGCTTCCATGCACTCAGGTTGTTAGCAAAGCATACCTTACCCTTACCTAATTGCAGGTTGATCATATCAATAGCCCGGCTCAATCGGTTCTTGGCACCAGCATCGAACTGGTCGCCAATGAGGATCTGGTTCTCATCCTCCGGCACAAGTCCACTCGCATTGATCTCAAATTTCATGTACTTGTACTGTGCTCTGCTTTTACGGTTAGCTGCAACGATCGAACGCACAGCCTGTTGAGCATGCTTGGTGATATCTAAGCCATTGCTTATGCCTTTGTCCAAATGAAAGACCATGCATGGCTGATGCTGTGCGGTGTCGACCCGCCATTTGTTGGTGCGCAGTTTAATTTGTAAGACGGTCGCAACCAATTTCTCTTCCCTCAGCTTCTCTGATAACCGAAAGCTATAGTAAGTAGCTGCATCGACCAACGTTTGCTCATCAGAGGTGGTCTTTTTGAAGGAACGACCTACACCAATGTTCTTTTTGGGGTTCATCACCTCAACGAGGTCCAAACAAGGGATACCGTTCAGTTCCTGCAAGGTACGCCAGCCTAACACGGTCATTTTCTTTCTTACCCAATACTCTGGTGTGACCGATAGACGAGCAGCTGTACGGATACCATTTCGATGTAATAGCGCAGCATATTGCGCACCAACGTTCCATAGGTCTTCGATAGCGATACAACGTAGCGCTGACTGGATGCGGTCACTATTATCCAGTATGCAGAAGTTATCAGGTGTCGTCTTGGCTAAGTTGATCGCTACCTTTGCTAAGGTCTTGGTCGGTGCCACTCCAATGCGTATCTGTATCCCTGTAAGCTGCTTTACATCCTTGATCAGCTTAGGTACGATGGCCTCAATGTCGTTTATGCCCGCAAGGTCCATCCAGCACTCATCGATACTGTAGGTTTCCAAACGGGGTACATAGCGTGCCATGATCTTCATCAACCGTTTGTTCATGGCTTGGTACTCTCGGTAATTACTACTGAAGGCTCTAAATCCTTTGGCTTCGTATTCCTCCTGCACCATATACCATGCGGAACATCTTACCGCCCCTAAGGCTTTTGCTTCGGGGCTAAGCGCAATGATACAGCCGTCGTTGTTACTCAATGCGACCACTGGTGCACCCTTTAGGTGCGGCTCTGTACTTTGGTGATAGGCCGCATAGAACCCCACACAATCTGCTATCGCTACCATGTCTTCACATTTGGGAACTCACGCGGTAAGTGACACTTGAGCGACCAGGTGATCACGCCTATGAGTATTAGTTCATCCTCAACGATAATTTCCGGCACTTTAACGTCAGCAGCGTACAATATGACCTGTTGACCGACCTTTTTAAAGAAGCGTATGAGCTTATCCTGCCTGTACCAGACGTACACGATGTCACCGTTCTTAGGGGTAACACCTCTGTCGAATAGCAAGTAAGAGTTATCAGGTATCCCTGCCTTCTCCATTGCGGTACCACCCATCCGTGCAGGATAGGTCGCTTCGGGATCGCGTTTAAGCTTTTGATCAAGATTGAGATCGGGTACCGCATACTCATCAGCTGGTGAAGTGAATCCTGACTGTATAAATTCCTTTGGACTAACGAGTGTCTTACGCATCTTGAGTTGCTAATAATATTAGCAAATCTATAGACTTTAAACGATCCCGTCAATGCCTTTTCTCAACAGGTGTGTTGAAAACTCCTTTCAGGAATGTTTCAGAGCTTCTGATGATGCGGAGAGCATCGCTAACTTAGTAGCATGAAACGACCTATCGCTTTATCATTGATATTCATCACGAGTCTGTTCATCATATCATGGGTTTCACCGGTCACCGCATTGTAGCTCTCATGGCAGAACGCCATCTAACACCACAAGCTAAAGCAGCAGTAGCTGACCTTTTAGATGGTAAGAGCATGGCAGACGTAAGTAAGTGGGCTGATGAGCTACGCAACTCGCCTGAGTATAAGCACACAGCACCTTGGCATTTCCTCCATATGCCGCTTGGTCTATCAGCAACTCAATTTGAGAAGGCTGTTACTCCATTAGCCAGTCCTAACATTTACAGTGGTTTGCCTAGTAAACAACAGATCTTATTAACGAGCAGTAACAAAGAGCAACGTGCGGTCTAGCGGTAACTTTGGAAGGACTTTTCAATGGGAGCAGACCATGTTCTTGCAAAGTTTAAAGGGCTTCCTCTTTAGCAGGCAAAAAAATGACAGGTGGCCTAAGTGTGATCCGAGCCCGCTTGCCTCTTATAAGGTTCTGATGGCAAAAGTGGCGATCAGTTCGTGAACAGGAGGGCCAGTAGGACCAATTGAAAAGTCGCCGATCGCTTTTTGAGTAGCGATATCCCTCGCAGCTTCTGGCTGTAAACGGTATTTCGGGAAATGTTAAGTTCTACTGCGATCTCATCAGGCGTCATCTCCAGTAGATACAACATCTTCATGATCTTTGCGCATTGTTCGGGAAGGGCATCTATCTCTTGCCGCAACTCGTTGATCACTTCTGTGTGGATGATATTGTCGATCACAGCCGCTTCCATTTCGTTATAGGCACTAAAGAAATTGGACATACGAAGCGCTCGCCTTTTTTCCTTGTCGATATGGTCGAGCGAAGCGTTCTTAATGCTGATATATAAGAAAGCCTTTAAAGACGTGAGCTCATGGAAGGTTTCCCGACGGTCCCAAGCTTTTTGGAAGACATCAATGGTCAGTTCCTCGGCAATGCCGATATCTGTAGTGAATCTAGACGCAAAAAAGCACAACCCACCGTACAATTTACTGAAGATCTGGTTCAATGCTTTCTCATCACCTATCCTGAACTTACTCAAAAGTTCATCATCGCTATCGCAGTAAAGCAGTTCACTCATGACGTTCTCCATAATTAGGTGCTGCACCAACCTATATAGCCACGCACACCATGAGAGGGCAATGAGGACTAAAAGCGGTCAGTAAGTCGCAGGTATAAATCGGTTTACAATTATGAACATAAATTTTTAACACTAAGTGCGATAAGTGAATATATTTTAAAAAATAGGCAAATGATGCTTAACACCACTGTGAACTGGTCACCGGTAATAATTTTTAAATAAATTTTGAAAACCTTTGAAGATGAGCGGCACGAGTTCCGTTTCTATGTGAAATCGAACGGAGCTATGCGGCCAAAACAAATAAAGAACAGTTTAAGGACCAGTGATCTGATCATCAGGTTTTTGAGAGATAAACTTACGGCCGATGAACGCGTTGAGCTCGCGACATGGTTGAATAGTGACGGCCGTAACAAAGCGCTGTTAAAAAGGATTTTTGATGAAAAACTGGCTCAGGAAGATGCGCGGATGACCGGGCAGTTCGACACTGATGAGGCTTTTCAACGGTTGATGACCAATATCAAGCATGCTAAAGCTCAGCCAGAGGCCAAAGTAAGGTCAATAAGATCTTACTATAAGGTTGCCGCAGCAGCAGCGATCATCGTGATCGTCTTAACGGCTGGCCTGTTGATCTTGAAATATGATACTGCGAACAAGGCTATGCCTGTCGCATCTACTAATTCGGTCAAGCATACCTCATCTATTGTGCTCACCTTATCCAATGGTAAGCAAGTTGACCTTGAACAGCAAAAGCAAGGAGTGATCACCTCGTTGGGCTCGGCAGTAATATCAAAAGATGCTAACGGTACACTTACTTATAGCTCAAATAACAGGAGTAACGATAACATAAGCGGCTTTACTGTCAATAAGATCGATATACCGCGTGGAAAGCGATATGAGCTGGTGCTGCCAGATGGTAGCAAGGTATGGCTCAACTCCCAAACGGTACTTACGTTCCCGACCGATTTTGGGCCGTCAGAACGTGTGGTCGAACTCTCAGGCGAAGCTTATTTCGAGGTTCAGCATATGGACAACAAACCGTTCAAGGTACGTTCAAGATCGCAAACGGTACAGGTTTTAGGTACGCATTTCAATATCAGTGCTTATCCTGATGATGACCGTGTGGTAACCACTTTGACAAGCGGCTCGGTCAAGGTATTCGATGCTAACAGTTCCTGCTTACTGAAACCGGGTCAGCAGGCGCAAAAGGCTGATGCATCAGGCGGGTTCGATGTGTCAACAGCAGATCTTAACGAGGTGCTTGGCTGGAAGGATGGCGTATTGTTATTTAAAGATGCCACGATAGAAGAATTGATGCAGACCGTATCGCGCGCCTTTGATGTGGATGTGGAGGTAGACCCACGTGTAAAAGGCCGCCATTTTGGCGGCAGCTACCTGGTCAGGAACGGACTTCATAATCTGTTACGCAATCTTGAACAAACTGAAGTTGTACACTTTAAGATCAATGGAAGGAGGGTCAGCGTAATGCCTTAACAGTTTTAAAACGCTGATCGCCATTGTTTAGAAAAGACCGAAAAGCGCGCCAACGCTTTCCGGTCAAAGAGCTGTGAACTCCTACAGGCGGTCAAGATCTCCCTAAAAGACCAATTTTTGATCAAACCTATTTTCAAATGTACAAAATTTTACTTGCGGATACGTGGGCTGTCCCTTTACGCCCATGCCATAAGCTTATTCGTGTCATGAGGATCACCTACATACTCTTGATCGCCTTTGTATTCAACGTGAGTGCCAGAGGACTGGCTCAAACTTTAACGTTGAGGACAGATAATGCAACGATGAAGGAGGTATTCAACAAGATACACCGTTCTACAGGATACAATTTCATTTATAATGTTGAGATGATCAGCAGCGCTTCAAAGGTCTCTGTCGAGCTTAAGAACGTGTCGTTACCTGAAGCACTCAAACAAATATTACAGCCTTACGGACTAAGCTTTACCATTAATGATGATGACCGTTCCATCGTGGTCATCAAAAGTACTCCTAAGGCGCATGCACCACCTATTCAGGTCAAAGGTGTAGTTACCGATGAATCCAAACAACCATTACCAGGGGTGAACATCCGTGTTAAAGGCGGGGGCGTTGCCGCAGTGACCGCGGCCAACGGACAGTACACCATCAACGTGCCTGACGACCGTGCGGTGCTGGTGTTCAGCATGGTGGGTTTTGAGACCCGCGAAGTGCAAATTACCGGCAACACGCCGTTGTCGCTTGTAATGAAACAGATCAGCAGTCGTCTCGATGATATCGTGGTGATAGGTTACGGTACGCAGCGCAAATCAGACCTTACCGGTTCGGTTGCGGGCATTAAAGAGAAAGAGATACAGCAGGCCAAGTCAGTATCATTCATGGAAGCCATGCAGGGTCGTTTAGCTGGTGTGCAGGTGACATCATCATCGGGTGAACCAGGCAGCGCCGTGAACGTGACCATCCGCGGTACCAATTCGTTCAACTCGGGCACTCAACCACTCTACGTGATCGATGGGGTGCAGATCGACGTGAATAACGCTGAAGCTGCCTCATCGGGCATAGGCAGTACCGCTTTGACCAACCCACTATCGGGTATAAACCCTAACGATATCGCCTCTATCGAAGTACTTAAAGATGCTTCGGCTACGGCCATCTTCGGCTCAAGAGGTGCTAATGGCGTGATCCTGATCACCACCAAGACCGGCAAAAGCAATACCTCATCACTGGAGGTGAACACATATGGCGGATTGGCATGGAATCCTAAACACATACAAATGCTGGGCGCGCAGGACTATGCCAGTTACCGGTTAGCCAATGGAACTGCCGATGGTAACTATGCCGATGACCTCAATAACGACCAGTTATTTGATGTGGTGAATGACCGGGTGAAGGATCTGAGCGGAGTTAAGTCGCAAGACTGGCAAAAAGAGGCGCTGCGCACGGCTGCCGTTCAAAGCTATAATGTTAGCTATAGCGGAGGTAACGCCAAGACCAACTTTTTGACCTCTGCATCTTACCTGAACCAGCAGGGCCTGATCGTGAACAACAAGTACGAGCGTTATGGCTTGCTCATGAAAATAAACCATAGCGCAACGGACAGGCTTAAGCTGGGGACCAACATCAATCTATCACATGCCTTGGGTTCAGGTGTGGCCTCAAATGGCGGCAACGATGTCAGGAACTATAACGGCCTGATCCAGAACCTGCTGCTTACCAGGCCTGTTAACGCACCAGATCCTACACAACTGGCTCTTGATCCCGATGGTGGCGCTTTCTCTAACCCGGTAGACTTTGCTAACCTTTCTTATAAACGAAGCCCATTAACAAGGATACTGACCGATATCAATGCCAATTACAGGATCATCAATGGACTTAATTTTGATACGCGCGCAGGTGCGGTGATGACCTTCTCTAAGAACGGAGAGTTCTATCCTTCTACCGTTTCGTGGGGGTTCCCGACCAACGGATTGGCGTTGTTGAATACCAGCAATACGATCAATTGGTATCAATCCAGTACGCTTAACTACAATAAACGCTTTGCTAAGAACCACTCGTTAACAGCATTGCTTGGTTTCGAGATCAACTCCTATCAACAGGAGACCTACCGTTGGCAAGGTCAAGGCTTTGATATTCAAAATATCAATCCACTCGATAACATTGCCACGGCAAATGTTTTGCCCATGCCCGCAAGTACGGATAAGCAACGCTATATCCGTTTATCAGAGTTCGCAAGGATCAATTACGCTTACAAGAGCAAATATTTACTTACCGCCACCTTGCGTAATGATGCCTCCTCTAAATTGTCGGCTGATCATAAGTCGGCACTGTTCCCCAGCCTGGGACTTGCCTGGCGTGTATCCGAAGAGGGTTTCATGAAGAAACAAAGCGTGGTATCGGATCTGAAATTCAGGGGTAGCTATGGTTTGACGGGTAACGAACGTATCCCTCCGTACCAGTCACTGGCCACCCTGTCGCCGGTGTATTATTCCAATGCGTCCAACACGGCATCGCTTGGTTATGCGCCAAACACGATCGCCAATCCTAACCTGACCTGGGAAACTACTTATGCCTATGATGCCGGATTGGATCTGAGCCTTTGGAAAGACCGTATAAGCCTGACCGCCGACGTATATCTCAAACAGACCAAAGACCTGTTGATACAGGCTGATATCCCATCGCAAAGTGGCTTTATGCGCCAGTATCAAAATTTGGGGCAGATAGATAACAAGGGTATCGAACTGGCCCTTAACACGATCAATATCCGAAAGGGTAGTTTTTCGTGGACCAGTAATATCAACATATCCATGAACCGTAACAAGGTGGTATCGTTAGGTAGCGTCAGCTACATACCAGTTACGGTGTATGGTGGTGCCATATCTACTGTTGGGCGTGTGATCGTTGGCCAGCCGATCGGTACCGCTTATGGTTACGTGTCAGATGGTATTTACCAGTTGAGCGATTTTTCGATCATCAAGAACTCGGCAGGGGCCACCGTTTCGCCGTCTGCTGTTACCAACAACAATTTAAATACGTTCACCTATACTGTTGGGTCGGGTGTGCCAACTATCTCTTCAAGGTCGGCACGGCCAGGCGATCTGAAGTATAAGGACCTGAACAATGACGGCGTGATCAACGATGCCGATAAAACCGTGATCAGCAATAGTAACCCTAAACATTACGGAGGTATCAGTAACGGTTTTACTTACAAGAACTTTGATCTGAATGTCTTATTTAATTGGTCATACGGGAATGACATCTTGAACCTTGGCCGTTCACGGTTGGAGGCTGGTCAGTCTCAGTTCGCCAACGTTACTGAAAGTTACTGGTTCAACCGCTGGACGGTGGAGAACCCATCGAACGAGTATCCAAGGCTTAACGGTCAGGGTAAGTTGGACGTGTCGTCTTATTATACAGAAGATGGCTCTTACCTACGCTTAAGGAACGTCACGCTTGGTTATAATATCAATAACCTGCGCTCGCTCAAAAAGATCGGGATCAATGGTTTGCGCCTGTATGTTACCGGTGTTAACCTGCATACCTGGACCAAATACAGCGGGTTCGATCCCGAGATCACATCTTACTCAGCTTTACTACCCGGCGTTGATAATATCTCGTACCCGCGCGAACGCTCGGTCATTTTTGGACTTAATATCAAATTTTAAATCATGAAACGAATTCTTGTTCTCTTAATAGCCGGGATCGCTATACTTAGCGGGTCCTGTAAAAAGATGCTGGATGAAACGCCATATTCCGTTGTATCTACCGGAAACTTCTACAAGACCGCCAGCGATGCCGAACTGGCCATTACCGGTGTGTACGACGTGTTAAATACGCCCAGCGTACAAGGTTTGGGTAACCAGGCACTTTGGGGCAGGGGTATGCATTATATGACCAACCTTGGTGTGGATGATCTGACCCAGGATATCCGTAATACCGCTGGTGTGCCGGAGTTGCTGCCTTTCAATAACTACACTTATACTGCGGAGAACCCATTGATATGGTACTCGTACTTTAGCTTATACGCAGGTATAAACCGTGCCAACTTCATTATTGAAAAGGTACCCTCTATATCTATGAACACCACCAGGCGTGCGCAGATCGTGGGCGAGGCACAATACCTAAGGGGAATGTTCTATGCCTACTTAGGCTGGCTTTGGGGTGGTGTACCATTGATCACCGGCACCGTTCCTGACATCTCATCTCCAAGGGCTTCCTTACAGCAAGTGCTACAGCAGGTAGAAGCAGATCTGAAAGCTGCTTATGCGGTGTTACCTGCCCGCGCCACCCTTGCCGGACGCGTCAATAAGTATACTGCAGCGGGTTTTTTAGCCAAACTTTTTATATACGAAGCTTCATGCAAACAGAACAACGTAGGGCAGTCGCCCAATTTTCCATTGAACAGTTTTGATTGGGTGAACGTGAACGATGCTTATGCCCAGGCGTTGAACTATTGTAAGGATATCTACGATAATAGTGGCTACAGAATGATCAGGCCATTCAACTATTTGTTCCTATCATCTACCGAAAAGGCAGCTCGCGATGAGAATATGATGATCGTACAAGCCGGGCCTAATGGTAATCAGGAGTATATCCTTTTTTCGCAACTGTCCGGCCCGAGGGGTAATTACCGTACCAACTCGGGTACCAATGGCTTTTTGCGCCCGGTAAGGGAAGCCTATACTAAACTGAACGCCAATGATGGTCGCATCAATTCTTACAGCGGTTATCTCAATACCACGACCAACTTTGTGATCATCGAGAATTATAAATATTACACACCCGATCCTGTTCTGGCCAACCTGAGTAACTTATGTAATAACAAGTGGCGCGAAGATGACCCCACCGCCAAGACCGCCAGAGGTATCGCGATCTACGGCGGTGAAGCTGATTTCGCCATCCTTCGCTTTGCCGACATCGTTTTGACCTATGCAGAAGCCCGTTTTCAAACCGGTGATGAAGTTGGTGCAAGGGCATTGCTTCGCGAGGTGAGGCTTAGGGCATGCGGGGATGATGTGACTAAAGTAAGTGCGATCACCACAGCATATTTGAAGGCGAATTTCATGGATGAGTTGCTCGACGAGCGTGAACGCGAACTATCCGCGGAAGGTTGGAGAAGATTTGACCTGATCAGAACAGGTAGGATCGCCTCTGTGGTGAACAGCTTAAGCACCAGCATTATGTTCACCGGCCAGGATCCTGTGTCGATCAAACAGAACTTTCAACCTTACAAGATCTGGTACCCGATCCCAAGCAGGGACCTGTCTACCAACACCAACCTGATACAAAATCCAGGTTACTAAGCTCAACCATACATAAACCTATATATTGATCAGGCCGGGCGACGGGCGCTTATTGCGCGGTCGAGGGGTGCTTATTGCCCGGCCTTTTTTAATGATGCTCCTTTTAAAGCTGTAAGATCTACAGCAAGCGATACTCTTATGAAAAGATCAGTTTTTATTATCTACTGTTTGTGTATAGGTACGATAGCTTATGCTCAAAGGCCAACACTGGTTAGCTATGTGAACCCTTTTATTGGAACGGGCGGAACCGGGCATACCTTTCCGGGAGCCACGGTGCCCAATGGAATGGTGCAGTTAAGCCCCGAAACGGGCTATGCAGGCTGGGAATATTGCGCCGGTTACCGGCATGAGGATAGCACCATTCTCGGCTTTTCGCACACCCACCTGAGCGGCACGGGTGCTTTAGATCTGGGCGATATCCTGCTCATGCCATTTATTGGTCAAGTGAAGCCTCAGGAGTATTATAAAAGTACTTTCACACACCAGGAAGAAAAAGCAAGCCCAGGCTATTACTCGGTACAACTCAAAACCTTTGGTGTTAAGGCCGAACTTACAGCGGCGGCCCATGTGGGTGTGCATCGTTATACGTTCCCAGCTGGTCAGCAGGCCAATGTATTGCTCGATCTGCGTCACGGGCTCGTAGGTGGATCACCGGGTAGGCTGGACGCTCACGTGGCAGAGAGCAACTTCAAGATGGAAAGCCGCAATACGCTGTCGGGTTACACCATTACCGATGGCTGGGCCGGGCGCAAGCACGTGTACTTTGTGATGCAGCTTGATCAGCCTTTCCGCAACTATACCTGGGTGTCTGATCCGGCAGCCAAACGTAATCAGCGGGTAGTATTACACTTCAATAAGCTTGCTGGCTCGCAGTTGCAGGTCAAGGTAGGCATATCCAGCGTGAGCATTGAGAATGCACGCCAAAACCTGAACGCAGAGGCTAAAGGTCTGGGCTTTGACCAGGTGCATCAGCATGCGCAGCGGCAATGGGAGCAGGAGCTTTCGCGGGTCAACATTGAGGGTTCGAGAACGCAGCAGCAGATATTCTACACAGCCTTGTATCATGCCTTGATAGCGCCTAATAACATGGCCGATGTGAACGGTCAATATCGCGGCGCCGACAATAAAGTTTATACATCAAAGGCAAAGGCCTATTATTCCACCCTTTCATTGTGGGATACCTTTAGGGCGCTGGATCCGCTGTATACCATCCTGTATCCGCAAAAGACCAACGGTATCGTGGCCAGCATGATCGACCATTATAGAGTAGTTGGTTACCTGCCCATCTGGACCTTGTGGGGGCATGAGAATTTTTGCATGATCGGTAACCATGCCGTGCCTGTGATCGCCGATGCCTATCTGAAAGGCATCCGCAATTATGACACAGCAAAGGCTTATGAGGCTATACGGACCAGTTTAACGGTCAATCACCGCAATTCGAACTGGGACCATTACAACAGATACGGTTATCTGCCATCGGATCTGTACAAGGTAGAAGCTGTGTCGACCACGCTCGAGAACGGCGTGGATGATTGGAGCGCTGCTCAGATGGCCAAGGCCATGGGCAAAACAGCAGACCAGCAAATGTTCGCTAAACGGTCCGGTTTCTATCACAACCTTTTTGACCGATCCACCGATCTGATGCGAGGTAAAAAGAGTGACGGAACGTGGGTCACACCTTTCGACCCATTCAAGATCTCGCATGCCTCCACCTCAGGGGGCGATTACACCGAAGGCAATGCCTGGCACTACACCTGGCACGTGATGCAGGATGTCGACGGCCTGATAAAATTGATGGGTGGCAAGGCGAGGTTCATTGCTAAGCTGGACAGCCTGTTCACGCTCGAATCAAAAGTATATGGCGATGGCGCCACTGTGGATGTCAGCGGGCTGATCGGTCAATACGTTCAGGGGAACGAGCCAAGTCACCACGTTGCCTATCTATACACACTGGCTGGTGCTCCGCATAAGGCGCAGGAGAAGATCAATACCATTGTGAACACGCTTTACAGTAACAAGGCCGATGGCCTGAGCGGCAACGACGACTGCGGGCAAATGAGTGCCTGGTACATTTTCAGCACATTGGGCTTTTACCCGGTAAACCCGGCTTCAGGGCAATATGTGTTCGGTGTGCCGGCCTTTAAAAAAGCCACCCTGAGGGTAGGGGATAGGTCATTTACCGTAGTAGCCAATAACCTGAGCGAGCGTAACCGGTATATAGAAAGTATCAAGCTTAACGGTAAACGCTACACACTTCCTTACATCAGCCATGCCGATATCATGGAAGGCGGACAACTCACCTTTGAAATGACCGATCGCCCTACTCTTAACTAACCGATCAATAACATCGTCCATCAAACGCATGAAGAATATTTTTAAAATAACAGTTGTTGTCGCGTGTTCAATAGTGCTCTGCTCATTTATAATGATGAAGCCTAAGCGGCTATTCCTTTTGGGCGATAGCATTTCGCTTCAATATGGCACTGATCTGCAAAAGTTTTTAGGGAACGACTATGTGATCGAACGCAAGACGGGCGATTCCTTGGCATTCGTTAACCTTGATCTTCCGGTAGGTTCTAACGGGGGCGACTCCCGTATGGTGCTCAAATACCTGCGTACCAGGGTAAATGATCCCTCGTTTGACCCAGACCTTTTTGTACTCAATTGTGGTTTGCACGACGTGAAAAAAGATCCGAAGACCGGTAGACCTGCTGTAGAAGAAAAAGATTATCGGAGTAACCTTGAGCAAATTTACACCCTGATCAATCAAAAGAAGATCCCGATGATCTGGATCAGGACCACCGGCATCATTGATTCCATCCACCGCCGGAACAAAGGGTTTAACCGATTTAATAAAGACATTAAGCGATACAATGAGATCGCCGATGAGGTGTTCACGGCACGTAAAGTACCCGAGATAGACCTTTACACCTTCACCGAGGCCCAGGGAAACGACCGTTTTGTTGACCACGCCCACTACACACCAGCTATCCGCAAACTACAGGCTGCCTATATAGCCGGCTCTATTGAACTATGGAAGCAAAAGGTTGAACCCGCTATTAAATAATACCATGAAACGAACTACTTATCATACAATATCCAGGCGTATACTACAGCTTTCGGCACCTACCGACCGCAAGCGTGTGATGCATCAGATCAAGCTTTTCACCATTATCGCATTGCTTACGTTGAGCTACCGTGCACAGGCACAAGGCGACAAGCATTATGAAATAACTTCACCTGATCACAAGCTATCTGTCAAGATCGATGCCGGTGAGCGATTGCTTTGGTCGGTCAAACATGATGGCACCACGGTCATTGAACCTTCGGCCATTGATCTGCAACTGCAAGGTCAGCTTTTGGGTAGCCGGGTAAAAGTGTCACGCGCTACAAAGACCGATGTGAACAAGGTGATCGATACCAAGCTCTACAAAAAAAGAATTGTGAACGATCACCATCAGGAATTGGTACTCGACTGCAAAGGCGGCTACCAGGTGCAATTCAGGGCTTATGATCAGGGTGTTGCCTACCGCTTCGTGCTTGATCAAAAAGGCCTGGTGACGGTGTTGTCTGAACGGTCATCGTACGTATTCGCGGATGATCCCCAGGCAATCATCCCTTTCATCGATCCTAAACGTAGTGCTGGTGATAAGTACCAAACCTCGTTCGAAAATACCTATACCCGCGTGGCATTAAGTTCAATGAAGAAGGATTCGCTGGCCTTTTTACCCTTATTGGTCGAACTGGCTGATGGCAAAAAAGCGGTGATCACTGAAGCCGATCTGGAGGAATATCCGGGCATGTACCTTAAAAGAAGCGAAACACCTAACTCGCTTACCTCTGAAATGGCTCCATACCCTCAAACAGAGAAGCGCGGCGGATATAACAATGTACAGTCGGTGATCACAAGCCGGGAGCGATTTATCGCCAAGATCAGCGGCAAGCGAAACTTGCCGTGGCGTGTCATCGCCGTAAGCGCGCAAGACAAGGACCTGTTGAACAATGATCTGGTGTATGAGTTGGCCTCACCGTCACGTGTATCCAACATAGGCTGGATAAAACCCGGCAAGGTGGCCTGGGATTGGTGGAACGATTGGAATATCTCGAAGGTGGATTTCAGGGCCGGTATCAATACCACTACTTATAAGTACTACATTGATTTTGCCGCTGCTAATAAATTAGAATACATTATGCTTGATGAGGGATGGTCAGAGAAAGCGGACATTATGAAAGTGATCCCCGACCTGAACCTGCAAGAGATCATTGACTACGGACGAAGCAAGAATGTAGGCGTTTGGCTATGGACGGGCATGTACACCGTGAACGAGAAAATGGATGAGGCTTATGGTCACTATGCCAAAATGGGTATCAAAGGTTTTAAGATAGACTTTATCAACAGGGATGATCAAAAGATGGTGGGCTTCTATTATCGTGCCGCCAAAAAGGCCGCTGAGCATCAATTACTGGTCGATTTTCATGGAGCGTATAAACCCACCGGCTTGAACCGTACTTATCCCAATGTGCTTAATTTCGAAGGTGTGTTCGGAATCGAAAGCTTTAAAGCACTACGTAAGGAAGTGGACTTTCCGGGCTACGAGACCTTGGTGCCATATATCAGGATGCTGGCAGGTCCGCTGGATCATACACCTGGCGCCATGCGTAACGCTACCAAAAAGCAATACTTTACGTCGTACAGCATGCCGATGAGCCAAGGTACCCGCTGCCACCAGATCGCGCTATACATCACTTACGAGGCCCCGCTTAATATGATGTCTGACAATCCGACGGTTTACATGAAAGAACAGGAGTCGACCGACTTTATCGCCGCCGTTCCAACGGTTTTTGATGAGACCATACCGCTTGGCGGCAAGGTAGGCGAGTACACTGTGGTGGCACGCCGTAAGGGTAGCACCTGGTTCGTTGCGGCGCTCAATAATTGGACGGCACGTGATATCGAGGTGGACCTCTCGCCGTTAGGCAGATCAGCTTTCACCGCAGTGATCATGCAAGACGGTATCAATGCCGACCGTGACGCTACCGACTATAAAAAACAGACCATCACTATAAACCCAGGCAGCAAGATCAAGGTAAGCCTGGCACCGGGCGGCGGTTGGGCCGCGCGTTTAAATGCTATAGTTAAATGATCATTTTATTCCATAATATGAAAAAGAACCAATTATCTCTAAGCTTGCTGTTGGCAGGCCTGTGTTTTATCCTTTTTTCGTTCATCAAGGCCGATAAGCCCACCGTTTACCTGGTAGGCGATTCTACCGTGGCAGGCGGATGGGGCAAGTTCATTGCCCAATATTTTGATACCACCAAGGTAAGCATTCAAAACAGGGCCGTATCAGGTACCAGTAGCCGTACTTTTTATACAGGTGTATTTCACGACCCTATTGTAGCCAAAAAAGGCATGTGGAAACCTTTGGTAGCGCAACTAAAACGTGGCGATGTGGTGTTTATTCAGTTCGGCCATAACGATGATAGCCCTGTAAATGATACGCTGCGGGCAAGAGGCAGCTTGAGAGGGATAGGCAATGATTCGATCACGGTGCATAACCACTTTACCCGATCACCTGAAGTGGTGCACACGTATGGTTGGTACCTGAGCCGCATGGTGGATGAAGCCAAAAGTAAAGGTGCTACAGAAGTGGTGTGTTCGCCTGTGCCCAAGAACGTTTGGAAAGATGGCAAGATGGGCAGGGTTAGCGACACTTACGGCAAATGGAGCAAGGAAATAGCTGATAGCAAAAAGGCATTGTTCCTGGACCTGAATAATATACTAGCCGACAGGTATGAGAAAGAAGGCCAGGACGCCTCCAACAAATATTTCATCGCCGATCGTGTACATCCCACTACCGAAGGAGCAATGGCAGGAGCATCGGTCGTGATCGACTACATTAGGAATAATAGCGGGCTAAAGATCAGGGAGTATCTTAAATAACATTTGTCCATAGGTATTTTAAACATCTCACATGAAAATAAATGTAAAACGCTTGGCGGCTATGGTAGCGCTTACGGTGGCAGCATTTACCGCGTCAGCTAAAGATCTTTTGATCACCGACTATGGCGCCAAGGCCGATGGCCGGACAGATAATACTGCGTCCATACAAAAAGCGATCGATGAATGCAGCACTAAAGGTGGCGGCAAAGTAATAGTGCCCGGCGGCGAGTTCTTATCAAGAGGACTCTCACTGCGCAATAACGTGAACCTCCACCTTTATGCCGGAGCCAAGATCAGCGCTATTGCCAATGGGGCCAAATACCCGAGTTTGGTATTTGCGGACGAGGTACAGAACGTATCGGTGACCGGTCAGGGGACGCTTTTCGGTAACGGTGGCAAGTTCCCCATCGGGGAGGAAGCCGCTGGTCGCCCGTACATCCTGTATTTCAAGAATTGCAAAAATGTATTGGTAGAGGATGTTCATCTGTTGCATTCAGCCGCTTGGACGTTGCGCCTGTTCGGTAGCGAGCATGTGATGGTGAGAGGCGTGTCCATCTACTCGCATGCTAACTTTAACAACGATGGTATCGATATAGATGGTAAGGACATCATTATCACAGGTTGTAACATCGACTCGGGTGATGATGCCATTTGCCTGAAAAACGAGGACCCCAGCAAACGAGTCACCGAGAATATATCCATCACTAACTGTATCGCTGCATCTAATTGTAACCTGATCAAAATGGGCACCGGTTCGATCGGTGGCTTCAAAAATATCTCGATCAGTAATTGCACTTTACGCCGAGCAACAGAATCACCATTTCATAAATGGGCCGAAAAAGCTGATCACTTCATTGACCAGGAAATTACCGGAATATCCGGCATCGCCCTTGAGGTCGTAGATGGCGGCGCTTTGGACCAGGTGACCATATCCAACATCACCATGACAGGTGTGCAAACGCCTATACTGATGCGGTTGGGTAGTCGTAAAAATCCTACCGGCAGCTTCAGGAACGTCATCATCTCTAACATTACTGCCACCTGCCATAGCCGCATGTCGAGCATGATCGCTGGGGTGGAAGGTTTCGATGTGCAGAACGTGACCTTACGGGATATTATGGTCAACAGTGTTGGTGGCGGTACCCGCCAGGACGCTGACCGCAAAGTGCCTGAGAAGGACCAGGAATACCCGGAGAACCGCATGTTCGGCTGGACCTTGCCCGCATCAGGGCTATTTATACGCCATGCCAGCAACATCCATATCGATAATTTCCAGGTCAGGTTGGCTAACCCGGACGTTCGCCCAGCCTTATATCTCGATGATGTAAAGCAACTCAAGGCGACCAATATCAAGGTTGATGGTAATTACATTACCGACAGATCAGTGTACAAGGCCAACGCGGTCAATTGTTCCATAAATCCATAAAAATGCAGGTTATTGTAGCAAATTTCTGGATAAGAACGGTCGGCTTATTTGTGAGGGGTCTCGATGTTCTTTTGGACACCCTTAAGACCACTCCAGGTGGTGCTGGTCGGTTCGCTCAGTATCGGGGCATAGCAAATAGATTTATTTAAACATTCATCACATGGCGAACTATACACTTAAAATAATGGGCATGGTCATGCTGCTGCTATGCCTGTTGAATAGCGTTTTCGCGCAGGAGACGATCAGTATCACGGCCTTTGGCGCTAACCCTAATACGTACACGGATGCTACACCCGCACTGAGCCGTGCATTAAGTTATTGCCGTGGGAAGACCAACGTGACCATCCAGTTCCCTAAAGGACGTTATGATCTTTATCCTCGTGAGGGACAGGGCAGTTCTTCCACCATTGGCATGAACCTGTTCAAGCAAAACGGTACCACGATAGATGGCGGTGACTCAGAATTCATCTTCCATGGTAACATGCAGATCGCCAATGTTGATTCGAGTAATAACGTCACGTTGCGCAATTTTTCGGTGGATTGGGATCGCCCGTTCACGTCGCAGGGCCAGATAGCCGCCGTTACTGATACTTGTATCGATGTTAAGATAGACCGGAGCGCCTATCCCTACCAAATAGAAAGCGATACGATCAAATTTACGGGCGAAGGCTGGAAATACCCGGTATCGAAAATGTACGGAACGCTGTATGACAAAGTGACCAAAGAAGTGGTATATAACACTTGGGATGCTCCGCTGGGCGATATCTTTCAAAGCAAGGCTGAGCAATTGCCGGGAGGAATGGTGAGGTTCCATGGCAAAACCAACTTTAAGCCGGAAGTGGGCACTTATGTGGCCTTATACCATATTCGTTATGGTACGGTAGGCATATACATCAAAAACAGCAAGAACGTACTCTTACAGGATATGAAGATCTATTATGCGCTGGGTTTCGGCATCAGGGCCGAGCGTACTGAGAACTTGACCATGAAGAACGCCTCCATATGTGTGAACGATCAGAAGGGCAGGGTGTTCAGTTGTACTGCCGATGCCACCAACTTTGTGAATTGTAAAGGCGTGATCAAGGTCGATAACTGTGCGCATACCGGCCAAGGTGATGATTTTATCAACCTTCACGGGCGCAATATGGCTATCCTTAAGGTCATTGATCAGAATACCATGTTGCTTAAAGATTCCCGTTTGACCACCGCGGGCGACAGCGTCTGGTTCATCAATAAGGCTACTGCACAGCGGAGTGTGCCTCATGTGGTCGGTTCGATCAAAAAGGACAAAGATGGCAGTGTGCTCACGTTCACGACTTCTGTACCCACCAACATCAGCGGCGGCGATTTTATGGAAAATAAGACCTGGACCGCTGGGCTGGAACTTCGAAATTGTAAGATCTTGAAAAGGAACCGCGCCCGGGGGATATTGGTGACCACCCCAAAACGTGTAGTGATCGAGAACAATTATTTCCGTACCGCTGGCACGGCCATACTTATTGAGGGAGATCTTAGCTTTTGGTTCGAATCAGGAGCGACAACTAACGTCCAGATCAGGAATAACCTATTTGACAACTGCCTTACCTCGGGCAATAAGCATGGGAACCGTGGCGAGTGGGGGGAGGCTGTGATCAGTATCACCCCATCGCACCAACCGCAAAATGATAAGAGCGAACCCTATCATCAAAACATCCACATCGTTAACAATCAATTCAAAGTATTTGATGCGCCATTAGTGAGAGCGGTCTCTGTACGAGGACTGCGTTTTGATAACAACCGCATCAGCAAGACCGATAAATATCGACCGTACACTTGGCAACGATCAGCATTGCTATTGGATGGTTGCCGCGAGGTGGAAATAATGGGCAACAAGATCGATGAGAAGTACACCACTCGAGACGTGGCGATAACTCACATGCAAAATTTAGATGTGACCATATCTGATGGGCTATTTAAGTTGAACCTGAATGTTAGCCGATGATAATGGGCGTCCAGTTGAAACTAATTTGCTATAAATATTCTGGCTTGACCAGTAGTGCCGTTGATCCTTTATTGAAGGTCAGATGCCACGCCAAATCCTACAGGCTAGCTTTGTTGAGGTACCAATGTATAGACTATCGGTTGTTGAATAACTTCATCTTGAAAAGAAAGATATCTTGAATAGATGCAACTGATAACTAGTTATTAATGCTAACATCTGCCGGTCAAGGTGTAAAAAAAGCAAAGATCCATGTACTATTTGGCAACTGCTTAAGCATTTCATAGCCAGTCTAATACTTACGACGAGATCAGATGCTGCCTCCTAAACTCTGATGGAGTGCTGTTATATTTAGATTTAAACACTGTAGAAAAATAATTAGGATTAGAAAAGCCGATCTCGTAAGTGATCTCGGCTATTGATTTGTTGCTATTGGTCAGTAAGTATTTAGCTCGTTTGAGTCTACGGTTAAGGATATAATCCGCCACGCTACAGCCTAGAAGCGCTTTAACCTTTCGGTAAAGTTGCACCCGCGAAATGCTGAGCAAGCTACATATCTCTTCGACGTCAAAGTTTTCGTTGCCTAGATTTTGTTCAACAATGCCTAAAAAATCGTTAACAAATTTATGGTCAAGCGTTTTGGCAATAGGTGCCTTTTCGCTTGATTCATTATCACTTGTAAAACGCTCTTTCAGTTTCATCCGGTTCTTAATTAAACCTTGCATGGTGGCCAGCAAATAACCGATATCAAATGGCTTGGTAAGATATGCATCTGCCATCGCATGTATGCCCGAAATTTGTTGTTCTAAGCTGTTCTGTGCGGTAAGCAAAATGACAGGAATATGTGACGTGCGGAAGTCTGATTTTAATCTTTCACAAAGCCCCTTGCCTGATAATTCCGGTAAAACCACGTCAGAAATGATCAGGTCGGGTACCCGCTCGATAGCCGATTGCAGAGCCGATATGCCGTTCGCCGCTTTATAAATTTCAAAATGTTCACTCAGTTTCTCTTCCAGATAGTGTAACAGATCGGGGTTATCTTCGACAATGAGTACAGAGTATTCCTTGGGCTTGCTTAGTACATCCCCTTTAGCAACGTCGGGAAGCTGATCCAGATCTGCCGTATATGTTCTTGATCTTTCTGCTACATCCGGTAAAACAGGGGTTTGGTGTAGCAATTGGCTATCCGAAAAATGGGCATGACCCAACGGTAGCGATACTGTGAAGGTGCTGCCCCTCCACTTCTCACTTTTTACCTCGATCGTTCCATGATGAAGGGTAACGATCTGTTTGGTTAGGGTTAATCCTATACCTGAACCTAAAATAGGCGCATGGTCGGCCTGGTAAAACTGGTCAAACACCTGCTCGGCATCTTCCCTGCTCATGCCTAAGCCATTATCCTGCACTTCTATCAGAACGGCTTTGTCCTGATCCTTGCGTATATTGATTCTTACGGTCCCCTTTTGGTTACTGAATTTGAGTGCATTGGCAATGAGGTTAAAAAATACCTTATCCAGCATCAGTGGATCAAACCAGCTTTTGATCACTTTAGCTTCGTTGGTCACGATCATATTGACGTTAAGTTTTTGTGCATGATGCCTGAAACTGTCGGTAATTTTCCGTGCAAAGCCTACTATGTCGTTTTCGGAGACCTTAACCTTTTGGTTATCGTATTCCAATTTACGGTAATCAAGTAACTGATTTACCAGGCCAAGTAGCCTGAAGGCATTTTGCTGTATGACCTTCAGCGATCTGTTTTCTGATCCATGTTTTCCATCATCTTTTAACATTTCGTCGAGCGGCGAAAGGATCAAAGTTAAAGGCGTACGGAACTCATGAGAAATGTTGGTGAAAAAATTGAACTTAGCCTCGTTCGCTGCATCGGCTTTGGCCGACATTTCTACCAACTGGTTACGTTGGGCCAGTATCTCTTGATTTTTAGCCTCAAGGCTGCGATTGGCCTTACGGTTTTCAATAAGCGAGAAAAAGGCTAGCCCTCCAAAAACGATGGCCAGCACCAGCGTGATCACTATAATATTCATTATGATCTTCTGGTTGTTGTAAACGATTCTTTGTTCCTGTAGCAAGCTGCGCTGGCTCTCAATATCATGCTGCTGGCTGTTGATACGGTTCCATTGCAGTTTCATTAGTTGTACATTGGCCGAGTCGATCGCCAAGGATTGCATGATATTTAGCTTGTTGAACGGCTCATTGTTAAGTATATGAAAAGCAGTTTCGATAGCCTCTTTGCCGCCTGTAGGGTAAAGCAAACTCGCATTCAATACACCATCCGATACCATTTGCAATCCGCCACCCTGGCCGGGCAAGGCATCCACACCAACGATCTTGATAGGCCTGTGCGGGGCAAGCTGGTTTAAAAATGCTCGTGCACCTGCTGCCATTACATCATTGTGCGCAAAAATGTAATTAACGTCCTTAAGCTGATCTTTTACTTTGTCCAACTGGCTGATGGCAACACTGCGCAGCCAGTTGCCGTGTACCTTCACTTTCAGTTTGACGTTCGCTTTCCCGGCAATACCATCCATAAACCCACGCTCGCGTTCCATTGCCGGAGATGAGCCTGCCAAGCCTGTGATCTCTGCAAGATCAATAGGGCTGTCAGATAAGGAAGCTATGTATTCACCCGCTATTTTGCCTACTTGGTAATTATCGGCTCCAACGTAGGCTGTGTATTGTTGCGTCGATGTTTTACGGTCGAGCACAACAACCGGTATACCACTATTGTATACCTTTTCAACGACAGGCGTAAGCGGCTCAGCTTCGTTAGGAGAGATGATCAAAATATCTACCCCTTCCTTCAACATCTCGTTCACTTGCTCGATCTGTCTGTTGTTGTCGCCATCGGCATCCTTATAAATAAACTTTGCTCCGGGATGCAGAGACAACTCCATCTTCATTTCCTGCAGCATGGTTTGTCTCCACATATCAGAACCGATGCATTGCGAAAAACCGATCCTATATTCATGATCCTTTTTCCCGTGGCCGCATCCTGTGAGCAATAGCAATAAAAGCGAACATAAAGCGGAGCAAAAGCTCAGCCCTCTGAAAGTGCCTGAATACATAATTGGTGGTTTAAATATAGTTGGTTTATAAGCAGGCAGCAGAGTCCTGTTACTCAAAACTAAGCAAACAGATATTAAATACAAAGCTCTGCCCATGAGTACCTGTAAAGTAGCTGCTGTTTTTGGTACGTATCCGTAGATTGACGGAACGATTTTGAAGAAGAATATAAATTTAAATCGGTTGAAACGTGATTAAATGATTGAATTTTAGATGTTTGCGAATAAATATGATATCGAAGAAAATTGATACGAAAACTATCACCCAGATACGGCAGGCCTGCCGACATTCGGACAGTTAACCAATTATACTTTTTATTTATGAGGAAACATTCCGTTTTGGCCTGGTCCATGGTGGTGGCTCTTGGCGGCTTTTTATTTGGCTTTGATACCGCTGTGATCTCAGGGGCCGAAAGATCTATCCAACAATTTTGGGGGCTGTCAGTATTTCAACATGGCCTTACTATTTCTATCGCGTTAGTAGGCACGGTTATCGGTTCGTTATTCGGTTCGCGTCCGTCAGACAAATTCGGGCGTAAGAACACCTTATATTTTGTAGCCCTGGCTTATTTGCTATCTTCTATAGGCACTGCCCTAGCCGACAACTGGTATGTGTTCCTAACGTTCAGATTTTTAGGAGGTTTGGGGGTTGGAACATCCTCGGTAACAGCACCCATTTACATATCTGAAGTTTCGCCTGCCGACCGTCGTGGACGCTTGGTAGGCTTATTCCAGTTTAATGTAGTGCTGGGTATCCTGATCTCTTACCTTTCCAACTACTTAATAGGGCAGGGAGGCGAAACTGCATGGCGCTGGATGTTGGGTGTGCAGGCCTTCCCATCAATGTTATTTATCATCCTGATCAAATTTATCCCCGAAAGCCCTCGCTGGCTCATCCTCAAGAAAGGGAACCACGCTTTAGCACTGGACATTTTACGGGTTATCAACCCACTTAACTGTGAGCAAGAGCTGGCCTCGATTCAGCGAACCGATCTAGGCAATAAAGATGAGCGTAGCCCAAGCCTGTTCTCGGGCCAATACAAGGCCCCAGTGGTGCTGGCCATATTGTTCGCTTTTTTTAACCAAGTGTCGGGTATCAATGCCATTATATATTACGCCCCGCGCATATTCGAAATGGCTGGCTTGGGTGCACATTCATCGCTGTTATCTACGGTGGGTATCGGTTTAATCAACTTTGTGTTCACGCTGATCGCCATTAATGTGATCGACAGGGTGGGTCGTCGTTTGTTAATGCTGATCGGCTCAATAGGCTTGATCGGTTCGTTGTTCTTGGTCGGCTATACTTTTTACTCCGGCCAGTTCAGTGGGTTTGCCATTCCGGTTTATGTAATGGTTTTTATCGCATTTTTTGCTTTTTCACAGGGGGCGGTGATCTGGGTATTTATTTCTGAGATCTTTCCTAACGAGATACGCGCTAAGGGACAAACGCTGGGCAGTTCTACACACTGGGTGATGGCCGCCTTGATCGCCTTTACCTTTCCTTATCTGGCCGAAAAGCTGGGCGGTGCAACCACATTTTTCTTTTTCGGGACAATGATGGTGCTGCAACTGCTTTTCGTATGGCGCATGATGCCGGAAACCAAAGGGAGATCGTTAGAGCAGATCGGTAATAATTTGATCATGCATTAGATCTTTAAAATTTATGAAAAAAGATAAAATCCCTTTAGTAGTTTGTTACGGTGAAATATTATGGGATGTATTGCCGGGGCAGCGTAAGCCTGGCGGCGCGCCCATGAATGTGGCTTATCACTTGCATAAAATGGGTATACGGGCCGAACTGATCAGCAGTGTAGGAAATGATCAGGCTGGTGATATGCTGATCGATTTTTTACGGTCGCGCGAGATCTCTACCGGTCATATCCAGCAAAACATCAATTTTCCTACCAGTGAAGTACAGGCCAGAATTGGAGAAGATCACGAGGTGACCTATGATATATTAAATGGAGTGGCTTGGGACCATATTATTTGCACGCCAGAGATCATTGAGGTTGCAGCAAAGGCAGATGCCTTGGTTTTCGGCAGCTTAAGTGCTCGCGAATTGCAGAGCCGCGAAACACTGTTCGCTTTAATTGAACGGGCTAAATACAGGGTGTTTGATGTAAATCTGCGGGCGCCGTTTTATTCGCACGATCTGATCATCTCCTTGCTGGAGAAGGCCGACATGGTTAAACTGAACGTAGCCGAACTGATGCTGATCGCCCGGTGGATGTGCCCACCAAGTAACAGCGAGCAGAAGGCCATTGATCTGCTATTTGATCTCTTCGAAATAAACGAGGTGCTGATCACCAAAGGAAGCAAAGGGGTAACCTATTATACCCGCGAACTGCGCTATGATCATCCAACCTACGCTATCGAGGTGGCCGACACCATTGGTTCGGGTGATGCTTTTCTAGCTTCTTTCCTAGCAAATAAGCTGACTCAGGAGCCGCTTGATGTAGTGCTGGATTATGCAGTTGCAATGGGTGCTTTCATCACTGCGCAGCCTGGGGCCTGTCCCGACTATTCTAAGCACGATCTGGAACGCTTCATCTGGCAAAAAAAGTATGTTGATCTGGTGCCGCAGGCATCACAGCGGGTGCTGGCTGCCGGATAAAATTTGATAAACCGCATTTATTATTGTATGATCCGAAAAAGTATGCTACCACGCAAACCGGGTTCAGGATAGCATTCCGCACCCACTAACCAACGAACCAATAACCATATTTATAAACCATTTAATGATGAGATGAAATTGAGAAATTTTCTACTGATCTTTCTATTGCCATTTTTTTGGCTTACTACTAATGCGCAAAACGTTGCAAGGGTGACCGGTAAGGTTACTGATACTAAGAGCGAAGCACTCGTGGGCGTTAATATTGCTGTAAAAGGCACAACAGGCGGCACCAGTACTGATGTGAACGGTATGTACAAGCTCACCACAAGCAGTAACAACGTGGTACTGGTATTCAGTTATATCGGCTACAATATCCAGGAGATCAACCTAGGGGGACGTTCGCAAATGGACGTGGTACTCGAGGCCAATGCCAGATCGTTGAATGAGGTGGTAGTTACCGGTTACCAGACCGAGCGCAAGAAAGATCTGACCGGCTCAGTGGCTATTGCCAACGTGAGCGAGATGAAAAAGCAGGTCGTTGCCAATCCTATCAAAGCTTTGCAAGGTCAGGTACCAGGTATGTATATCACCGGTAATGGTGCCCCAAGCTCGCCCGTTACAGTACGTATACGGGGTATTGGTACGCTTAACGACAACAACCCGCTGTATGTCATTGACGGGGTACCTACCAAAGCGAGCCTGAGCGAACTTAATTCGGCTGACATCGAATCTATACAGGTGCTTAAGAGTGCCGCCGCCGCAAGCATCTATGGATCGCGGGCAGCCAACGGGGTTATTATAGTAACTACCAAACATGGCAAAAATGGGGTGATGCAGGCTAATGTGAATGCTTACACCGCCCTGTCCACTTATGCGCGGCGTATCAAAATGCTGGATGCAGAAGGCTTTGGCCGCGCGTTGTGGCAAGCCAACGTAAACAGCGGTGCAGACCCGAACACGAATGGTTTGCGTTATCAGTTTGACTGGAACGTTGACCCGACCACCAATCAGCCCGTGCTTAACCGCGTAACGGTAGCCGAATACCTGGACGACGCACACACTTTAAAATCGGCCAACACCAATTGGTTTGACGAAGTATCACGTTTGGGCGTGACGCAAAATTATGATGTACAGGTTTCTAACGGTACGGCTAATGGTAATTACTTATGGTCTTTAGGCTATTTTGATAACCAAGGCATCATCAAAACCACTGATTTTAACCGTATCTCGGCCCGGTTAAACTCCGATTACAAATTATTTAATGGCGTAATTACTCTCGGCCAGAATTTGAGCCTGAACAAAACCCGCGAGGTAAGTGCTGATATTATCAACGCTACTATACAAGCACTACCCATTATTCCGGTACATACAGTGGATGGCAAAGGGTGGGGTGGCCCGGTTTCGGGCATGAACGACCGCCAAAATCCGGTGAGGGTGCTGGAAGATAATCGGCAAAACAGTTATGACTTTTTTCGGGTATTTGGTAACTTTTTTGCCGAGGCCAAATTATGGAAGGGCCTGCAGTTCAGATCGAACATTGGATTTGACTATGGTGACTATACTTCCAGAAACTGGCAGAAAAAGTACCAGAGCGGTTACTTGATCAATGATGTGAATCAGGTCGTGAACGTACAAACGCATAACGTAAAACTGACCTGGACAAATACGCTGAATTATGACCTGGTAAAAGGTGATCATCGCGTTAACGCCGTAGCTGGGACCGAATTTTACAGCGAAAAGGTAAACTCATTTTCGGCCTCGCGCCTGGGTTATATCCTGGAAGATCCGGACTACATGTACCTAGATGCCGGAACAGGAGCTAAGGATAACAGCGGCTACGGAGCCAAAAACACGCTCTTCTCGTACTTTGGTAAAGCCAATTACTCATTTAAAGACCGTTATCTGCTTTCGGGCGTATTGCGCTATGATGGTTCCTCAAGATTTGGGCAGAACAACCGTTTCGGCATATTCCCGGCGTTTTCAGCCGGATGGCGCATCAGCGAGGAGCCTTTTTTCAAACAGCTGGCCACTCATGTTGATGAATTGAAATTACGCTATGACTGGGGTAAGACCGGTAACCAGGAGATCCCGAACAATGCTATTTTCAATATCTACTCGCCTAACTATAACATCACCGCTTACGATATCGAGGGCAAAAAGACAGGAGTACTACCTTCTGGCTTCTACCTGTCGCAGAATGCCAATCCTAACCTAAAATGGGAAGCCACCGTCATGTCTAACTTCGGTCTGGATTTCTCGATACTAAATCAAAAGCTTTACGGCAGCGTGGAGTATTATATCAAAAAAACGTCCGACATTTTATTGCTGCCGCCTTATATCGGTGTGCTTGGCGAAGGGGGCAATACTTGGGTCAACGGTGCATCGATGCAAAACAACGGGTTTGAGTTGACACTAGGGCACCGCAGCAAGATAGGCAAAGATCTGTCTATCGACCTGACCGGTAACATGGACATCGTTCGCAGTAAAATTACAGCTTTGCCTACTGAAGTGGTTAATGCTTATGGCGGCGACGGCCGTGGCCAAAATATACTGGGTCGTACGGTGGGCTCGTTTTTTGGCTATGTGGCTGATGGTCTATTCCGCACGACAGACGAGGTCAATAACGCTCCGGCACAAAATGGTAAAGGTTTGGGCCGCATCCGCTATCGTGATCTAAACAATGATGGAGTGATCAATGAGTTTGACCGCACCTGGATAGGTAACCCATTGCCCAAATTTACCTATGGATTTAATGCCGTGATCAACTACAAAGGTTTTGATCTGTCTTTTTTACTGCAGGGCGTTGGCAAAGTTGATGTACGTAACGAAACCAAATTGTTCACGGATTTTTGGAGCGCTACGGAAACCAACTCTAACAAAGGATCCCGCTTGCTGGATGCCTGGTCGCCAACTAATCCGAATTCTACGATCCCCGCCCTTTCATTGACGGATGTCAATTTCGAATCGCGCCCTTCCACTTATTTTATAGAGAACGGCGCTTATCTAAAACTGCGTAATGCACAGTTGGGATACACATTTGGTAACACCTTACTGTCTAAGATAAAGGTAAAAACGCTCAGGGCATACATAGGTGGCGACAACCTGGCCATTCTGTATAGATCCAGATCATTTACCGGCCTTGATCCAGAAACTCCGGCTTACGGATACCCGAATCCATTAGTAGTGACCGCCGGGATAAACCTTAAATTTTAATAGCAACCATTATAACACGTTATGAGAAAATATGTATATCAGGTGGCTTTGATGATACTTGGCCTCACATCCTGCCAAAAGCAACTGGATGTGAACCCTAAAGCTACCCTGAACGAAGACCAGGTGTCAACACCTGAGCAGGTGGAAGGCTTTGTGATCGCCGCCTACTCGCAATTAGGAAACGACGAGATCAATCGCGCCTTTAGTATGTATCAGTATGGCGACGTTCGGGCCGACGATGCCTACAAAGGCGGCGGCGGTATCAGCGATGGTGACGTTTTCCATTTTATGGAAACCTTTACCAATTCGCGTCCTGACCAGTGGAATTACGATGGTATATGGTTTAATATTTATGTGGGCATTCGCCGTGCTAACGAAGGACTGCGCGTGCTCAACAAATTTACTACGGTCGATTTTCCGCTGCTGAACACCCGTAAGGCAGAATTGAGGCTGTTAAGGGGGTACTGGTACCTGATGGTGGAAAACCTTTTTAAAAATATCCCTTATATCGACGAAGATCTACCTGCTGATCGATATAAGCTGGAGCCGAACGATCGCTACACCCGCGATCAGATCCTGGATAAGATCGCAGCAGATTTTGAGTTCGCTGCGCAGAATCTGCCGGCCAGCCAACCGCAGATCGGGCGGGCCAACAAATATGCAGCCTATGCATTTTTGGCAAAAACACGTTTGTTCCAGGCCTACAAGCAGGATGATAAGCACGGCGTGACCAGCATCGATCAGCAACGCCTGCAACAGGTGTTGGACGCCAGCAATGCCGTACTGGCTTCGGGCTACAAATTGCAGCCTGATTTTGCTAATAACTTTACAACGGGCTCATTTGAGAACGGACAGGAGGCCATTCTTTCAGTCCAGTTCTCGACCAACGATGGTGCAGGTCGAGGCCGGGTGAACTACGGTGACATGCTTACCGTTCCACAAGGCATAGGATGCTGTGATTTTAAAAAACCGTCGCAAAATTTGGTTAACGCCTTCCGTACCAGTGCCACAGGCGTACCGCTTTTAGATACTTACAGCAGCCAAAATGTTGATTTTAGTAACAATACGGTAGATCCGCGGTTGGACCACACCGTTTCGCGTCCTGGTGTGCCGTGGAAATATGACCCGACCCGGGTAGTTACCGAAGCCTGGAGTCGCAACATTCCTATCTATGGAACTTATAACTCTATAAAAGAGAACGTTTCCCCGGAGGAATTCATCAACGTTGCACCGTTTTTCGGGAATACCAAAGCCCGCATCCTCATTAGGCTGGCCGATGTGATGCTGTTTAAGGCCGAGGCTTTGATCGAGTTAGGACGCCACCAGGAGGCACTACCGATCATCAACGAAATTCGGGCACGCGCTGCAAAAAGCACGGCTAAACTGGTACTGGCCAATGGGCAGCCTACCTCCCGTTACAATGTGCAGCCTTATATACAAGGAACCAATATTGACTGGACGCAGGACAACGCACGTAAAGCGCTTCGTTTTGAACGCAGGCTGGAAATGGCGCTGGAGGGCGAACGCTTTTTTGACCTGGTAAGATGGGGTATAGCAGAACAGGTGATGAATGGTTTTTTTGCTGTGGAGCGCCCGGCCAGAAGCATTTTCCAGACAGCTCGTTTTACCAAAGGGCGCGACGAGTACTTGCCTATACCACAAAACCAGATATTCTGGAGCGAGGGGCTTTATGTACAAAATCCCGGCTATTAACCAATTATAATAATAACTATGGAGAAGAATATACTATGCCGGCTACTGATGCTGGGCATCATGCTGACGTTACACCTCAGCTGCAAAAAAGATCGCAACGACAACTTTAAAACCGATTCGGCCGTTGAGCTTTCTGATTTTAGTATCAACAACGTGAAAGGCTTGATCGACCAAAATAGTGGTAAGGTGGTGATTAACCTACCTTACGGTGCCAATGTTGCCGCGCTAACGCCTGTGATACAGATGCCGCCAGGTGCGGTTTCATCACCTGCATCTGGCCAGCCTATGAACTTTACCGGCATGGTCAAATTCCGGGTAATGAATGGAAATGTGTACAAAGATTATCAGGTGACCGTTAATATAGTGCCGCCACTCAACAGTTTCAAAATAGCAGGTGTAAGCGGCACCATTAACCATGAAAGTAAAAGCATTACGCTGATCTTACCTGATGGTGCCGATCTGTCTAGACTTACACCGGAGATCGCTTTGCAGAGTGGGGTAACGATAGCGCCCGCATCAGGGTTGGCTCAAAACTTCACTCAGCCCGTCAACTACACGGTGACCGCAGGTGCATCTTCGGTGGTGTATAGCGTTAATGTGATCAGTAATTCTGTCAGTGAATATGCATTTTTAGGCGTAGCCTCGTCGCGGGCCGCCATTACGAACCCCGACGAAAAAGCTGCAGCCGATTGGTTTTTTGCCACTTACCCGACAGCCGATTATGTTTCTTTCCAAAGCATTGAAACAGGTAAAAAGATATCCAACTACAAAATAATGTGGTGGGCTTACGATTCGGCTCAGGATCTGCCGTCGGCCGCAACCAGTGCTGCTGTAATTAATGCGTTAAAAACTTATCGTGCTAGCGGCGGCAGCTTGTTGCTAACTACCTTCGCCACCCGGTATGTAGAAGCATTGGGTATCGTACCTGCTGGTCGCGGCCCTAATAACGTATTTGGGGATTTCCCTCCGGCCGGATTTGTAGAGACCGGCAGCGACTGGGGCATATCTTTCAAAGGTAAAGAGAGTCATCCGGTGTTTCAGGGATTAGAGACGTTCGCACCTGGTAAAGCCTACTTACTCGAAAAAGGTACTTTCCGGCTTAACCATACGGCGTGGTGGTACATAAATGATTGGGGCGGTTACGGTAACGCTACTAACTGGAGTACCCAAACTGGCGGAACCAATCTGGCGTCAGAAGCATGGGATGACCAGTTGAACGGTCGTGCCGGCATTGCCGAATGGCCTGCGGTCAACGGAAGTGGTAAGGTTATTATCATAGCTTTCGGTGCTTATGACTGGTATTCTGAGCCACTGAATGGCGGCAGCACCACCAATCGCTACTTGCCTAACATTAAACGGGTCACTCAAAACGCCGTTAATTATTTAAAAACCAAATAAGCATCCGGCCGGCGTGCTAACGCCGGCCGGTACTCACCATAAAAACATCCAACGATGATCTATAAAAAATTAATGCTGGCTGCAACGCTGGTCATGGCCATGACATCCTGTAAAAAGGAGTCGGGCACGGTTGCCGCCCAACCATACGAGGAACAAAAGTTCACGCTTTACCCTAAACCTACGGTTGCCTCCGGCAATGCAAGTACTAACCGCACTGGTTGGGTTGGGGATGTAATGCCTTACTACATGAACGGGCAGTTCGAGCTGTTTTTCTTGCATGATGCCCCGGACGCAGTTAAACAAAGCAGTACAGGGCAGCATGACATTCATAAATTTAGCACGAAGAACCTGGTCGATTATAGCTATGACGGCCAGGTGATCCCTTACGGCAACGCATCCACCCAAGACCAACTGGTAGGTACGGGGTCTTTGGTAAAGGCTGGAGACACCTATTACTTTTATTATACCGGACATAACGGTACTTCAGGATGGCTGCAAAACAGTAATCCGGCCTGGACGAGCGCGAACACCCGCGAAGCGGTGATGTATGCCACCAGCAAAGATCTGAAAACCTGGACCAAAAGGTCATCGTTCGTATTGAAAGCACCCTCTGATTATTCGGCCAGCGATTTTCGTGATCCTGACGTATTCTATAATGACGAATTTAAAGAATATTGGATGTTAGTGAGCACACAGCAGGGAGGCAAAGGCGTTATTCTCGTCTATAGAACGCAGGACCCGGCAACGGATAACTGGCAGATCAGAGGGCCGCTAACGGTTGAAGGCGACTATTTGATGCTTGAATGTGCCGACATTCGGAAAATAGGCAACCGCTACTACTTGTTTTTTGGAGAGGACTGGAGCGATATGCCCGGCACGCATTATCGGGTAGCGACTTCTACAGCCGGCCCATGGCTTAAACCCGCCGGTGGCAACGATATGTTCGATGGCCATCAATTCTATGCCGGCCGGCCTGCATCTGACGGAACGACCACCTACCTGTTTGCCTGGGCGCATCGTCGTAACCCGGAAAATGATAATGGAAACCGTACTTGGGGAGGTAACCTCATCACTCACGAAGTTGTACAACGCACTGATAATAAACTGGGCGTGCGAAGCCCGGCATCTGTTAATGGATATTTTACTAAAGAAGGCGCTGCCGAATTGAAAGGTCAATCCGGAACCGTGAGTTCGATCGGAACACAGCTTATCTTGAACGGGACTACTACTATGGCAGCCGCCCGTTTTGCCGCTATTGATGGTACATTGAAAATAAAAGGTACCCTCACTTTAAATAATTTGACTGGAACAGTTACAATGGGCTTTAACGCCAAAGCTGATCAAACCAGTACTTATCATGTCAAATTTGAGCCAGCGGCTAAACGTATTGCGGCATATAACAACGGAGTCGAAATTACACGCGTGCCCTTCACCTTTGAGGCCGGCAAAACTTATCAGTTCAGCGTTGTTATAGATGGATCGATAGCAGTGCTGTACGTTAACGATGAAGTAGCGCTGACGAATCGTATTTACAGTGTAAACAATACCTGGAATATCACAGCCGACGGTATGCAGGTTGGCCTGAGTGATCTAAAGATCATCAGACATTAATTAGGCAGGCGGCTAAAACCAGTTTAAAGTAATGTTTAAAGGTACTTATAAAGGAAACTGAGTACCTCTCTACAGTTCTGGTTGGCGGCCTGTCGTATAACGTATTTTAACAGATATATATATTCATGTCAACAGTTAAGGGTTTAAGGAGGTTGCGTTGGTTTGGCGTAATTACACTTATGAGTTCAATGGTTTTTTGTGAGTCGGTGTTTGGGCAAGCTAAACGAGTGAATGAGCCTTTCCGGCTGCAGTATCATTTTTCGCCCAAGGCCCACTGGATGAATGATCCCAATGGTATGGTCTATCTCAATGGCACTTATCACCTTTTTTTTCAGTATAATCCGGGTGGTACCACTTGGGGGCCTATGCATTGGGGGCATGCTACCAGTAAAGACTTAATGCATTGGGAGGAGCAACCCATTGCTTTGTACCCGGATTCTTTAGGTGCCATATTTTCAGGTAGTGCAGTGGTTGATGTGAATAACACAGCGGGCTTTGGCAAAAATGCGCTGGTGGCCATTTATACTTATCACAATCAAAAAATTGAGGAAGCTAAAACCGGCAGGCACCAATACCAGGGCATTGCCTACAGTACCGACGAAGGTAAGCACTGGAAAAAGTATGACCGTAATCCGGTATTGCCAAACCCCGGTATCTGGGACTTTCGCGACCCCAAGGTGAGTTGGAACGAGGCCTCAAAGCAATGGGTGATGACTTTGGCTACAAAGCAAACGGTTACTTTTTACGGATCAAAAAATCTTAAAAATTGGACCCGATTGAGTGAGTTTGGTGACGGTTTAGGGGCACACGGCGGAGTTTGGGAATGCCCGGACCTTTTCAGCTTGGACTACAACGGACAAAAGAAATGGGTATTGCTGGTGAGCATCAATCCGGGCGGACCCAATGGCGGATCGGCAACCCAGTACTTCATCGGCAATTTTGATGGCAAAACATTTACCCCGGATAACACAGCCACTCGCTGGATAGATTACGGCGTAGATAACTATGCCGGTGTAACCTTTTCAAACACCGGTAAACGCAAAATATTTATGGGGTGGATGAGCAACTGGGATTATGCCAACAAGGTACCTACTGATGGCTGGCGCGGTGCCAACACATTTCCAAGGGAGTTAAAATTGGTGAAGGCTAACGGAACGCTTTCACTGGCTTCTGCGCCTGTTAAAGAGATCAGCCAGATCACACAGGCTACTAAAGTACTTAACAAACAGTTCGTGCGTAAACGGCTGGATCTATCAGCTTATGTAAAGTCTCTGCACTCGCAGTACCTGCTCGACATAAATACGACGATCACAGCAAGCTTTGAGATCAAGCTTGCTAACACCAAAGGCGACGAGTTGTTAATTGGCTTTGATAAAGCAGCCAACCAGATCTATGTAGACAGGCGTAGGTCCGGGAACGTAAGCTTTGATCAAAATTTTGCCCGCAAAGTGCTGGCACCTCGCATAAGCCATCATAACCAGTTAACGCTTAAGTTGCTGGTAGATGTCGCATCTGCTGAACTATTCGTGGACGAGGGTTTGACCACACAAACCGATATCGTTTTTCCACGAACGCCTTTTGATCAACTATTCATAACGTCAGACCGCACCCTTAAGCTGCATCAAGTCAGCATTACAGGTATCAGGTCAACCTTAAGGTAACTACAGGCTAACACCTACAGCCAATATAATGGGTCTAACCCATGTAAAAGCGAGCGTAGCGGCCTTGCTATGGCTTATATTTTGCGCCTGTAAGCACGAACAGGCCATTTCGGAAGCTCAAGATGCCCAAGCTAATCCGGCTGCCATAGCAACAGCTAAATATTGTACGGCTGCATTGGCTTGTACGCAGGACAAGCCAATCACAACATCTACAAAATCACCTCATCTATCAGTCTAACGTCAGCGTTTACCAAAGAATACATCATTCGCGGACATCCCGGTACTAACAGGGGAGAGGTTTGACGAAAAAGACAATTTTATGAACCCTTACGTGTTCTTGATGGCACCACCTAGCATATGCTGGTGGCAGCACGAAAAAATGTGTCGGGCACCTAGAGGGGTGTAATAATACGGTGCGGTGCACTTCCAACGATTGAAATAGTCGAAATTTATCAGGGGGTAACTTATCATGGTGGCAGTGCAAGTTGTTTTATGATTAAGTGTTTTGAGTAAGTTAGATATGTCATACCTATTAAGAACCACTCACGATCAAGATTAGATATATATCGTCAACCGGGTCTTGTAAATTTTTTTTGATCTGGCTATATTTGATCAACCTCAACTCTTTAAACGCAAAGAACAGGATTTATCTCATAGGTCAGTATCGGAGATCAAGTAGTTAGTAATTTATAGCCGACGGGCTCAGGTAGTTATTCTGTTGTTTGAACCGTATCGTCATGGGTATCAAAAGTTCGTAGTAACCCAGCAACCTGCCGTCAGACCGCCCCAGGCATCACTATGAAGATTACAGGGGCGTAGCTAGGGTCGGCCTTCGAAAAGCACAACCGTTCAAAAGTGCCTGGCTGACGAGAGTGATCAAACTTGCATAGACCGCAAGAACGTGATAAAAAGCTACATGATTTATGACTGCCATTAAGATTATTTTACTTGGGTTATTGCTATCCGTCGGAAGGGCCTATGGACAGGACCAAGCAGTGCTAACAAAAGGAACCCTGTATTTTATTGTTAAAACCGGCAATATCCAAAAGGACGCGCGCTCTTACGAGATAGTGTCAGGGGAAAAATTGGTGACCTATAAATTATTGTGTCCTTGCTTGTATCGCGGTCAATATCCCATGTTCTTTAGAAGGGAGGACGAACTTGCGGAAAGAAGCTATCAAGATAAAGAGATCAGAAAATGCCGGTCATGACATTTAAGTCACTCATTGAACTAGTAAAAAAGGAGGGGAACGGCATGAACCAGTATTCAGTGATCATCCTGGAGAAGTTCGGAAAAAAGTATAACGCCTATCGAACACGGTTTGGCGGGGTATCTTTTGAAGAATGAACAAGGTCAAAGCGAAAGTCAGATACCTTTTCCATCTTTTACTGTGAGTGCTTGAACGTTGATGCGTTAGCTTATAACATACTCGTTAGTACGGTAAGACACAAATGTTACTGGTGGGTCACCAAATGCAGATACCTGACGCCTGAAGTATCCCGTTAACGTTGGCCCGCTTTAACAAAGAAGGCTGCTATGTTTATAGGCATCTACTCGCCGGGTTAGAATGCTCCCAAGCTCCTGAAACAGAAACAGGTAGCATCACCAATGAAAGTGCGAAAGAGTTCTTCCAGTATAGCCTCCATTTCCGGCATACGCATTTTGCTGCCCTTAAGGTCACTGATCTTGCGCACCAAACCGTTCATCTCCCGCTCAGCCTAGTTTTGAGCGCTTTGAAGCCAAGCGCGTCCAGGTATCGTTCAATAGCCGGGTCGCTTATTTCTTTATCTTCCGAATTGACGCAGTAATAGTTCCATGTAGCTTTTTCTTGCCAATTGCACCTCAGTGATCAAGATACGATGGATGAATCTGCTCGTGCGATCGCGGGCAAGCAGGAACATCGCTCCAACGAGGTTTATATGGTCTCGCCAGGTGTAGAGTAACATATCAGGGTAGCTTTCCTCGTTCTCATTATAATGATCACCGACTTTAAGGTCACGCCATTCTTTAGAACGTTTGGCGTGGTCTTGCACAGCTTCTATCGAAATAACTATTCAAAACACTTATCGGCTTGACGATCTATTCATGTATGTGAAAATAGCTAGTTAGCTCGTTGGGTCTCCCTGAAGTTCACCTGCTTTTTATTTCCGGTGACCTTTGATCTTCCGAACGTATAGGTCAGGCTTATGGTCGATCTCCTTTGATCGTAATAATTGTTATAGGTCTGAGTAAGATCTTTAAAATATAGGTCACCACGGCTGACATAACTTTTAAGGATATCATCAACAGAAGCGTTCAGCTAAGCGTTCAGCTGCATTTTGTTGTTCATAAGCCCCAATTTGATGCCTGCTGAAAGATCATAGATGCTCTTACTATAAACGTTCCCTTGAGTGAAAGGAAGGGTTTGAAAGAAGTTGAGGAAGACATTGACCTTTTTGCTGAGCACGAACATGTTGTACGTACTGTAATATACCGATGAGCCATCCTGCAACAGAACCTCAGCCAGCGCGGACCTACCATGCACCATATTATAGCTTTGATGGGTTGGGCAGGCCACTACAAACGGTACAGGTCAAAGGTAACCCCGACGGGACGAAGGACGTGATCCAACCGGTAGCGTATGATCAGTTCGGTAGGGAGGCGGTAAAGTACTTGCCTTACACGACAGCGGCAGGTGCAGTAGGTAGCTATAGAGCTGATGCCTTAACGGGCGCGCAGCAAAGCTTCTATCACCCTGGTGGTACAGGGAACAGCGGGGACCAATTAGGCAATGGCCTGGTAAGAATACCAACGCCTTACGCAACGACCGTGTTCGAACCCTCACCGCTGAACCGACAGGTAGAACAAGGTGCACCCGGAGGCCCATGGCAACCGGGGCAACATACGGTAAGAACAGAGTATAGCAGTAACAATAATGCTGATGCCGCACACACGGTAAGGCTTTATGAGGCCACAATGGTGCAAACGACAGGGGAGGAGTACAAGCGCGACTTAAGCAGCACCGGTAATTATAGCGCGAATGAGTTGTATCTGACCGTGATCAAGGATGAGAACTGGCAACCATCGGATGGTCTGGCCGGACAGGTGTATGAATACACAGATAAAGAGGGGCATGTGGTACTTAAGCGCAACTTCAACCGCAAGCCGGATAGCAGTATCGAGACCTTAAGCACTTATTATGTGTACGATGACCTGGGCAATCTGAGCTTTGTGCTACCGCCTGGAGCGAACGCAGACAACAGTGTACCGAACCAGGAGACTCAGGAAACCTTCTGTTAGCAGTATCTTTATGATGGGCGGAAGCGGCTGGTCGAGAAAAAGGTTCCAGGCAAGGGCTGGGAGTTTATGGTTTACAACATGCTTGACCAAGTGGTCATGACCCAAAATGCCAATCAACGGAGCAAAAGTCCGCAGCAAATGATCTACACGAAGTACGATGGTTTGGGTAGGGTGGTGATGACCGGGGTCTGGATCGATGATCTACATGGAGGTCAACCAAATATCAATATCAGGCAAGACCTTCAGAATATCGCAAATTCAGTAGGGCAATGGGAGCAACGCGTACCTAACGATGTTGATGGACAAAATAGTGGTTATAGTAACAATGCCATACCCCAAGGAAGCTTTGGGCAGTTGTTGACGGTCAACTATTACGATGATTACACTTTTCCAGGCAACATCTTCGGCGGAGTGGCAGGTGATCAGACCAATAGCGTAAAGAGCCTACTTACGGGTACAATGGTCAATGTGCTGGGGACGAACACGATGCTATTGACCACTAACTATTATGACGACGAGGGGCGACTGATACAAAGCAAGGCACAGAACCATCTGGGAGGTACCGACGTCACGGACAACACTTACAGCTTTACTGATGAGCTACTCACCTCGAACCGTATCCATATCACGAACGGCCTGACGACCACTGTTTATAAGCGCTATTGGTACGACCATATGGGAAGGAAGAAGGAGAGCTGGGAACGTATAAATGGC